>OZ253473.1:0-2751320 GCA_965261755.1 Nitrospirales bacterium
CTTCGGTTCGGGCGCGCACGTTCCATTCGGACGTCGCCGTGGTTTTCCCTTCCGTCAACGAGACTTCCTGACCATGCGTGACCGCTCTCCACCCCGCCGGTACGGTCGCGGTGACGCGAAACGTGGCGAACGACCCGGGGATTTCAGGGTACCAGGAGGTTTCCGAGGTTAGATAGACGCCCTCTTCACCGATATAGCCCAAGGTCCTGTCCGGCCGCACAAACCGCAGGCCGGGCGACGCCGTGGGGGCATCCTGAATGCGACCTTGATAGATTATTTGCACGCGCGTTTCGCCGGGTGGGGAGGACGCCTCCGGCAGCCGGATTTCGATGGTGCGCGTCCATCCGGGGACTTCCTGTTTGTTTTCGACCGACGGCAAGTCTTCTTCCCAAAAGAGTAACGGGCCATTCGCCAATAGAATTTCTTCGATTTCCAAATCCGGGTTCAATCGCACGCGCAGCACCTGCCCGGCATCCGGACGACCGGTCAATTGGATCGTATCGCGAGCCATGATCGTGTGACTCTCGGGCTGGAGTTCGACGTGCAAATCGTGATGCCGAACGGTGACGTCCGCCGCCTGCACGGTCAGGCTCATGCACAGGCTGATGCCCCACATGCCTGCGATCGTGACGCCTGCCTTCATGGGAGCTCCAGGAGCGCCTCGGCAAAGGCTTGAGCGTGAAAGTCCTGCAAGTCTTCTTCTTGTTCGCCGATTCCGATCAAGCGAACCGGGATGGCCAATTCCTCGGCAATGGCCAGCACGACCCCGCCTTTTGCCGTCCCATCCAGCTTTGTGAGGGCCAAGCCCGTGACGCCGATGGCTTCATGAAATTGTCTGGCCTGGGCCACGGCATTTTGCCCGATTGTGCCGTCAAGCGTGAGCAACACCTCATGCGGGGCCCCGGGATATTCACGATCAAGCACCCGTTTCATTTTTTTCAGCTCATCCATTAAATTGACATTCGTATGCAGCCGGCCGGCCGTGTCGATCAACATGACGTCCACACCCCTGGCTTTCGCAGCCGTAAGCCCGTCAAACACCACGGCCGACGGGTCCGCCCCTTGCCGGTGCTTGATCACGTCGGCCCCGATTCGCTTGCCCCATACTTCCAATTGTTCGATGGCCGCGGCCCGGAAGGTATCCGCCGCCACGAGGAGCGGGGTCAACCCTTGCTTGCGCAGACGGCCGGCCAATTTCGCCATACTCGTGGTTTTCCCCACGCCATTGACGCCCACCGCCAAAATCACGAAGGGTTTGGGACCCGTTCGGATGAGTTCGTCAATCGGCTTCGATTCCACGGACGCCAGAATGTCCGCCATTGCCCGTTTCAATTCATGAATGGATTCCCGGGGATCTCCGCCTGCCGTAGCCCGAAGCCGTTCGAGCAAACGATCCACCGTGCGAACGCCGACGTCCGCTCCCAATAACGACGCTTCGACTTCTTCCAACACCTCGGGATCGAGGCCGCGTCCCATCAATTGCACCAACGAACGCTGGACGCCCTTTCGCGTTTTCCCCAACCCTTCTTTCAGTCGATCAATCCAGCCCATGGGTTCGTGATCCTTTAGTCAACGGAAGAGGAAGGCGCCATGAGATGACGCCACTACAAAGGAAAGCGGAATCCAAGCCCACGGAAGGCGCCATGAGATGGCGCCACTACAAAGGAAAGCGAAATCCAAACCCCGGAAGGCGCCATGAGATGGCGCCACTACAAAAGAGAGAGAAGAGAGACAGCTCATGGGTTTGTGATCCTTTAGTCTGTGTTCGTTCATTGGTTGACGGAATACAAGGCTTCGTTTCTTCTTCACGGGATCCCCTCCTGTCATCCTCGACAATAAGACCTGGATTCCCGATTGAAAATGTCGGGAATGACAGAAGGAGAAAATCAGACCTCCACCACCAGCGAGGGCAAGGGGGTGAATGTTTCAAAACACTCGGTTTCCTTTCGGCGCATCCGCCGGGCCTGCCACTGGCTCAGCTCATGGTCATAGCCGACCAAATGCAGGACTCCGTGAATCAGCAAGCGCAGGATTTCTTCATCCAGGGAATGGCCGAGCGCTTTTGCCTGGCGCCTGGCCGTGGGCACCGAAATCACGACGTCACCGAGCATGGGAGATACGCCGGTTCTGGCTTCCCGATACGCAAACGCCAGGACGTCCGTGGTTCGATCCTGGTTCCGATACGTCCGGTTCAACCGCCGCATCCTCGTGTCGCCGACCAACCCGATACAGACTTCGGCTTCGGCCTCGTCAAGGAGCCGCAAGAGTCTCCTGGTGACGCGACGCAACGTCCCCTGACGTACCGACACACTTTTCACGCGACATTGAATACTGACGGACACGAATCACTACGGAGTCCGGGGAACAGCCCGGTCACCCGGCTTGATGGAGGGAACGGCCCGGTCACGTTCATTCATCGGCTGCCGCCGACGCCGCACCTTTGCTCGTTCCGTTTCCATGTTGGTTGTAGGCTTTGATAATCTCTTGCACCAATCGATGCCGGACCACGTCACTGTCCTGAAAATACACGAATTTGATCCCGTCCACGTTTTGCAGGATTTCCGAAATCTGAATCAACCCCGATGGACGCTCGGGCGGCAAATCGACTTGCGTGATATCTCCCGTCACCACGGCTTTGGAATTAAATCCCAACCGCGTGAGAAACATCTTCATCTGTTCCGCCGTGGCATTTTGGGCTTCATCCAGAATGACGAACGCATCGTTCAGGGTCCGGCCCCGCATAAACGCCAAGGGCGCCATTTCGATGTCCCCGCGTTCGATCAGGCGATTCGCCCGGTCCATATCCATCATGGCATACAAGGCATCATACAAAGGACGCAGGTACGGATGCACCTTGGCGAACATGTCGCCCGGGAGAAAGCCCAATCGCTCACCGGCCTCCACGGCCGGGCGGGCCAGGACGATCCGTTGCACTTCCTTTTTCGTCAGCGCCGACAGGGCCAGGGCCATGGCCATATACGTCTTCCCCGTTCCTGCCGGACCAATGCCGATCACGAGGTCGTGTTGCCGGATGGCTTCGAGATAGATCTGCTGCGAGGGGGTTTTCGGAACCACCCACCCATTGGGCGTGAGAATTTGCGCCGTATCCAGGAAGGCAGACGTTTCGGGTTGGTCGGTTTCCACCGCCTTGAGGGCGCGGGTGACGTCTTCCGATCGTATCTGACGCCGGCCGATTGTGCGTTCGGCCAATTCACACAGCAACCCTTCGGCCCGCCCCACCGCTTCGGGCTGCCCTTCCAGGGTCACTTCATTGCCGCGGGCCGACACGCGCACGTGCAGGCCGTCTTCGATCAACCGGAGATGTAAGTCTCTCGGGCCAAACAGGTTGGAAAGATCGACCTCTTCACGAAGTGTGACTTTTTTCACGTGAGCGTTCTGGTCCAAGGAAGACACACGATACGTCTACATATTCTAACAAAGGGCTCATGGGCCCACAAGAAAAAGATGTGTGACACGAGCGTGACGCGCCGCCAACATCGTGCGGAGCCTGACTCTCTCGCTTTACCGCTTCTGGCAGGCCTGGCACACAAACGACGAGCGTTCATCCTTGAGACCCCGGATCCTGGTCCCGCACCCGTTCGGACAGCGCGCGCCGTTCTTTTGATACACCAGGTGCCGGTTCTGGAATTGTCCCAGGGTCCCATCCGGCGCCACAAAATCACGAATCGACGAGCCTCCCATGCGGATCGCCTCTTCCAGCACGCGTTGCATCGTTTCAAACAACACGCGGATTCTTCGCCTCGATAACCGACACCCGCGTGCGTGCGGATGGATGCCGGATCGAAACAGCAGTTCATTGGCGTAGATGTTCCCGATGCCGGCGATCCGGTGTTGATTCAACAACACGGCCTTCACCCGGCCACGGCAGGATTTGATGACGTCCACAAATTCCTCACCGGTCATCGTGAACGGATCACGGCCAAAGCGGCGTTGGCGATAGGCCTTCCAGGCTTCCTGATCCAGGAGCGACAGCCTGCCGAATCGACGGGCGTTCCAATACCACACCTCCGGTTGCGGCCCATTGGCCAGCCGCATGATCATATGCACGTGCTTCGCACTCGGAACCGATTCACGCGTGAAGAGCAACAGGCCCGTCATGCCCAGTTCCGCAACCACTACCCGTTTCTCGGCCTCCCGCTCGCAGACCAGGACCACGCTCTTTCCATGCCGCTGCACGTCCACGACGCGCGCGCCGGTATACCAGGAGAGGGACTCGAGGCCTTGCCGGACGATATCGTCCCGTCCGATCCAGATCTGCTCTATCGTGGACCCGACCACGGCTGCATGTACTTGTCGTCGAACCACTTCGGCTTCGGGAAGTTCCGGCATCGCGATCCTCCACGCACCAGGGTCAGCGTCTCGGCAAGAGCAAGAACCCGACAACCGGCAGCACGCCATCGCCGGCCAGCCGGTTGCGCGAACCCTCTGCGACTTCTATACTGGTGAGACAGCCATTGACTGCCCTTCATCAGAAAGCAGGTTATGTCCCAACTCGACGTCCAATTCGTTCAAGACCGACTCAGCCATGCCAAATGCGCCATATGCAAGAAGAGCCGGTTCTGCATCGACAGCCGATCCATGAAGGAAGACGGGGACTGGAAGGGTCTTTGCCTAGACTGCTATTATACCTTTCCGGTCTACACGGATATGGAGTTTTATCTCCGAACCCAGCCCGACGTGCAATATTGGCTCAAGGAAATTACCTGTCCCCAGTGCAGCCATCGGGGCGTCACGCTGGACTTTCGCATTGTCATGTCCGTACGGGAGTCCCGCTATTTCGTGGCCTGCGAGCATTGCCAGCATTCATTTACCGAACAGTCTTTTTTGGAAAGCTTTGAATAACTCTTATGAACGATTCCGAACCCTCCACCCCACCCCAGGACCCGGTTCCCGACACAGACGACGCTTCGCCGGATTCGCCCAAAGCCAAGAAGGAAATTCACGTGGTCTCGATTCCTCACGATGACGACATGATTGCCGAGGAAATGGCTGAACTCTTTGGCGAAGATGAAGTGACCCACAAACACGGCAGTACCGAGCCTGAGGGCGACTAGTGCGAAGGGCAGACACGCAGGCCTGCCCCTACCAGAATGCCCCATGATCCCGTAGGGGACGGCCTGCGTGCCGTCCCGAATTGAGGGCGCGACGCCAACGGCCAAAGAGAACGACCCTGGATTCCCGATTACTAACGTCGGGAATGACAGAACGATGCATGAGGCGGGTCAGGGCTTGGGGAACCATGGGATGAACGCATTGGTGGTCCGTTGATACTCCCGGTAGTCCTCGCCCCGGCCGGCTAATGCCTGTGCTTCGGCCAAGGGAATGCCGCTCACTTTGAGCAAGGCTCCGATCATGACGACCGGCCCCACGAGCGTCAGCCACCAGCCGGGCAATCCGATACTCATCACCACGTAGGCACACCAGTGCACGCCTTCACAAAAGTAATTGGGGTGCCGGGAATATCTCCACAGTCCCCGTCGACAGGTTTTGCCTTTCTTGCCGGGGTCTTGCCGAAATCGTTTCAACTGCGCATCGGCCACGGCTTCTCCTCCTACCCCCAAGGCCCAGATGACCACTCCCAGGACTTCCCACGGCTGCCACGTGGGGTCAGGATTCGCCATCAGGACCGTCAAGGGAATCGACATGACGGCGACGGCGACGGCCTGTCCTACAAAATACGCAAAGAAATAGAACTCGGCCCGACCGCCCCATTGTTTGCGAAGCGACCGGTATCGTTGATCCTCGACGACTCCACGGATTCGGTTGGCTGCAATATACGACGCGAGGCGACCCGCGTAGACCGTTGCCATGGCGGCCACCACCAGGCGATGACTCACGTCACCCGTGGTCATCAGACCGTAGCCGATGGCTACCAGGCCGAATCCCACACAAAACCCCATATCCGCCAACGACGCATTCCGATGCACCCATCGGTAGCCCAGCCACAGCCCCACCATCATGGGTGTGGTCAGGAGCCAGGCCCATACGGGGAGTTCCCAGTTCATGGTCCTGGCGTTGTCTCCTGCGACCGTGCGAACCGTCTCGTCCGTCTCACCCTTTGTCTTGAGGATATTGACCCCGGGAGGAGCCTTGTGTATGGTGAGCCGCTACGTTTAGGAGGTGCGCTCATGAATGATCCGTTAATGCAGGCCTACTTGGAAGTTGAACGTTCCATGCAACGCTATAATGAGGTCCTTGATCAATATCTGATTTCTCTCCAATCCGCGGAGGGGGCGGATGCCGCCAAGCTCGAACGCATGACCGCCGGAACAAAGGCCATGAGGGATAGTAGCAGCATCTTTCTCTCCTATGCGAAATTTGTGGCCTATGGCATGCCGGAGAGCGAAGATCTCATCGAAGAGGAGGATGATCTTCAAGCCTGATCCCCACTCGTCGGCAGGCCCGAGAAGGAACCCCAGACTCTCTCTCCCCTTTGCCCTTTCTTATAAAGGGACTTATATACGTCAGTCACCATTAGCAAAAGCCTGTGTTGAAATTCACACAGGCTGCTCATTCATTACGGCAACCACATAGTGAACCTGCCCTTCTCCTCAATGTAGGTTTAGGGCAAGCGTGAGGGATTGGCGGCATTCCAGTTGGATGGCTGGAGGGAAGTGGATGGGCTACGCTATAGACGTTTATGGGCACATAAACAGGCATTTACGGACCTATGGAGACGACGAGATTCTTCGCTTCGCTCGGAATGACCACTTCTTAGAAGATCGCGCGATGAGGTGGCGTGGGTACAACGACACAAGACCACGACGGTGGATTCCCGGAAAGAAAGATAACGACACTGGATCCATCCCCTGATCAGATCCCCGATCAGATCGGGGACAAGCGTCGAGAATGACAGAGGGGGAAAAAGGAGGGGAGGGAGTTTTGGATGACAACTCGAGACAGGCAATGGTCATGGTCGGGGCGAGCCGATTTGAACGGCCGACCTCTCGCACCCCAAGCGAGTGCGCTACCGGGCTGCGCTACGCCCCGACGATGATTCCATTTCCGGGAGAACGGCTGACCTTGTTTTCGGGTTCATGAGTGGAGGTCCTGACGACTCGGGTCATTCAACTTGTCCACGATATCCCGGAGTTCTTCTTTGATTTCCTGTACCTGCCCGCCCGGAACCGCGGGGCGCTCCCCACCACGCCGGCGGCGCCAGTGCCGTTTGAGGCCCGTAATCGTATAGCCTTCATCATAGAGCATCCGTTTGATTTCCAGCACGGTTTCGATCGTCTGTTTATCATAGACCCGATGTCGCCCCGGACTCTTTCTGGGGCGAAGAAACGTGAACTCGGATTCCCAAAACCGCAGCACGGACGCCGGTAATTTCGTAATCGTACTGACTTCACCAATTTTATAATACGCCTTGTCCGGGAATTTACTCGCCATGGGTCTTCCCAACGACGGCCTCCCTGCCGGCCGATGCACGCGGTTGGTGTACGGCTCTACGAATTCACGCCTCTTTTGAATATTTGACTTGCTCGAAAGGTGACCACTTTTCGAGGGGTGATGGCAATTTCTTCACCGGTTCGAGGATTCCGTCCCTTCCGCTCGCCTTTGCTTCGCACCATAAAATTTCCGAATCCCGCTATTTTCACCGCCTCGCCCTTGCACAGTGCGTCTTTCATGCACTGCAAGGCGTACTCCACCAACTCCATGGCCTCGGTTTTGGAAACGCCTACTTGTTCACAGATGTGATTGGCAATGTCGGCTTTACGCATGGTCCCCCCAGAGGTCACTCATCTTTTTTCGCGAGGGATTTCGGCCCTGCACGGTATCGAGCGAGCACAGGATTGTCAAGAACCGGGATTTAGCCCGTCCTCGATTCCACCGGCTCATCGGGTTCGCTCTTCAGCAGCTTATACTCGATGCTATCGGCCAAGGCTTGCCAACTGGCCTCGATAATATTCTCCGACACGCCCACCGTGCCCCAGGTACTTTTATGGTCGCCGGATTCAATCAGCACCCTGACCTTTGACCCGGTTCCGTGACTGCCCGCCAACACGCGCACTTTGTAGTCCAACAACCGGACTTCGCGGAGTTCGGGGTAGAATTTTTCGAGAGCTTTCCGTAAGGCATTATCCAGCGCATTGACGGGCCCGGCCCCCTCCGCCGCGGTCTGTTCCACGATCTGATCGACCTTCACTTTGACTGTGGCTTCCGTGATCGGCACCTCATCGGCGTGTCGTTTCTCGACAATGACTCGCAAGCCCAACAGTTCAAACGAGGGGCGATGCGTTTCCATCGCTTCCCGGACCAGCAACTCGAATGATCCTTCAGCCCCTTCGTACTGGTACCCGTCCCGTTCCAGGCTCTTGAGTCGGGTCAACAGTTCCTGCAGATGCGGATGGTCTTTGGAGATGCTGAAGCCCAACCCTTCCACCTTCCCGACCACCCCACTGCGTCCGGTATTATCGGAAATCAACACCCGTTGCCGATTGCCTACCGATTCCGGAGTAATATGCTCATACGTTCGGGCATTTTTCTGAACGGCATGGATGTGGACTCCCCCCTTATGGGCAAACGCCGCATCCCCGACGTAGGGTTGCCGCTTGTTCGGCAGCAGGTTCGCAATTTCCGACACGAAATTGGAGACGTTCCGGAGTTGCCGTATCCGATCGTCCCCCAACACTTCCGTGTTCATTTTTAACTCAAGGTTGGCCAGCACGGAACAGAGATTGACGTTCCCGCATCGCTCTCCGATCCCGTTGATGGTCCCTTGCACTTGCCGGGCGCCCTGCTGAACGGCCACCAGGGTATTCGCCACCGCCATTTCCGTGTCATTATGCGCATGAATGCCCAAGGGAAGCCGGCATACCGGCTTCACCTGCGCCCAAATGGCCTGGACTTCCCACGGCATGGTTCCGCCGTTGGTGTCACAGAGAATAATCCGTTCGGCCCCGCCATCGGCTGCCGCTTGTATGGTCTGCATCGCATAGACGGGATCGGCCTTAAACCCGTCGAAGAAGTGTTCGGCATCATAAAAGACCTGTTTCCCATGGGCACACAAGTACGCGATGGAATCCCTGATCAGTTCAAGATTGGTTTCCAACGCGGTGCCCAACGCCTCCGTGACGTGTAAGGTCCAGCTTTTCCCGAACAGGGTGATGATGTTGGTTTCCGCCGCCAGGAGCGCTTGGAGATTGGCATCGGTGCCGGCTGATTGATTGGCCTTTCGGGTCGAGCCGAATGCCACAATTTTCGCGTGTTGCAGCGGAATCGCCCGGATGGCCTGAAAGAACTCGATATCCCGAGGATTGGCCCCGGGCCATCCTCCCTCGATGAAATGGATGCCCAACTCATCGAGTTTCTGCGCAATGCGGACTTTGTCGTCAACCGAAAAACTGACGTCTTCGGCCTGGGCGCCGTCGCGAAGCGTGGTATCGTAGATTTCTAAAGGGGTCGAATCCGTCATCATGTTCTCAATCCCTCTCGGCTTTCTCTCGCCTGCCACAGGCGGTTCCGAAGGGCCATCTTTCCGTACATACTCGAATCACGTTTTCTTTTTCAAGGCCTCTTCACGGAGTTTCGGTGTTTTCAGGTGCTTTGTCCAGTTCGAATTCCTTATGAAGCGCCCGGACGGCTTTGTCCACGTCCTGTTCATCCAAGACACAGGAAATCTTAATTTCGGACGTGCTGATCATCATGATGTTGATTTTTTCTCGTGCGAGCGTTTGGAACATTCGTGACGCCACTCCCGAATGGGACCGCATGCCGACTCCCACCAACGACACCTTGGCAATCTCCTCCTTGACTTCGACGGCCCTTGCCCCGATTTCGGCCGCTGTTTGTCTGACCAACGCCATCGCCCGCGCCAGATCGCTCCGTGGAAGGGTAAAGGAAATATCCGTCAACGCATCCTGGTGGCTCACGTTTTGAATAATCATATCCACCACCACGGAGTGTTCCGCCACGACGCCGAAGAGGTTCGCTGCAATTCCCGGTTGATCCGGAACGCCCACCACGGTGATCTTGGCCTGGTTCCGGTCGCCCGTGACCCCGGACACCACGGCTTGTTCCATGTCAACGTCTTCATGCGTCACCAGTGTGCCTTCTCCTTCCTGAAAACTCGATTTTACTTGTACCGGAACCCGGTATTTCGCTGCAAATTCAACGGAACGTGCCTGGAGTACTTTCGCCCCCAAACTCGCCAGCTCCAGCATTTCTTCATAGGACAGTTTCGGAATCCGCCTGGCCTCGGGCACCACATTGGGATCCGTGGTGTACACTCCATCCACGTCGGTAAAAATCACGCATCGGTCCGCCTTCAACGTCGCGGCTAACGCCACGGCCGTCAGATCCGATCCCCCTCTTCCGAGCGTGGTGACTTCCGCGCGTTCGTTGACGCCTTGAAACCCCGCCACAATGGGCAGGACCCCCTGGGCCAGGGCCTGCTTCACGGGATCGGCCATCACTTTCGCAATGCGAGCCCGCGTATGCGAACTGTTGGTCACGATCCCGCCCTGGCGCCCGGTAAATGAACGCGCATTGATTCCACGGCTTCTCAGTTTTATCGCCAGCAGGGCAATGGTCACACGCTCTCCGGACGATAGCAACATATCGAGTTCCCGGTCATCCGGTTGCGGGGTGATTTCATGGGCCAGCCGCAACAGTCGATCCGTTTCCCCGCTCATGGCGGACACGACCACCACGACCTGGTTGCCCGCTCGATAGGTTTTTTCTATCAGTTCGGCAACCCGATGGATTCGCTCAATGTTCCCAACGGACGTCCCACCGAATTTTTCGACTAACAGTGCCATCAGTGGCGCCTTTTTCTGCTTCTTTTGTCGCTGCAGGATCCCTGCCCGGAGGCAGGGACCTGCCTCATCCCGCCTTCTTCATGGCGGCATACGATGCCACCCGACTTCGCTACGCCCTTTTCAGTTCATCCTCTTTACACTACACGAGTCGCCGGACAGGCAGGAAACGCGAGCCTTCCGCTCAGGGTCGGAGCAACGCCAGCACGTCTTCCCGTGTGGCTTTGACCGTCAGGGTTTTGGGTGAGATTTCAACGGCCGTATCAGGGTCTTTCAGTCCATGGCCGGTTAACGTGCAGACGACCGTGGCCCCTTCGGGCAACAATCCGGCCTGGCTGCACTTGGTCAATCCGGCTACCGAGGCGGCAGAGGCGGGCTCACAGAAGACGCCTTCTTCTTTGGCGAGCGCCTGGTACGCCTCAAGAATTTCTTCATCCGTCACCATCTCGATCGCTCCGGACGATTCCTCCACGGCCTGCACAGCCAGCTTCCAACTCGCAGGATTGCCGATACAAATGGCCGTCGCCACGGTTTGGGGCTGTTCGATCACGTGGCCTCGAACGATCGGCGCCGCCCCCTGGGCCTGAAAGCCCATCATTTTCGGGCATTGCGCGATCTGGCCTGCCGTCCGGTATTCCTTGTACCCTTTCCAATACGCCGAGATGTTCCCGGCGTTGCCCACCGGCAGATAATGGTACGAGGGCGCGCGGCCCAACTGATCACAGACTTCCATGGCTGCGGTTTTTTGTCCTTCCAGGCGAAAGGGGTTTAACGAATTGACGAGTTCGAATTCGTCGTTGGCACACAAATCCTTGACGATTGACAGCGCCTGATCGAAATTGCCTTCAATTTGAATCACGATGGCTCCATGCGCCATCGCCTGGGCCAGTTTTCCCAACGCCACTTTCCCCGCCGGCACCAGCACGTACACCGGCAAACCCGCTCGCCCGCCATAGGCTGCGGCCGACGCCGACGTATTGCCGGTGGAGGCACACATGACCGCACGAGCGCGTTTTTCCAACGCCTTGGATACCGCCAGGGTCATCCCGCGATCTTTAAACGACCCGGTGGGGTTGGTCCCTTCGACTTTCAGATACAGGTCGACGTGCGGACAGATTCGTTTGGCCAACCGGCTGGCTTGAATCAGGGGCGTGTTGCCTTCACACAGGGTGACCACCGGTGTCTGTTCCGTGACCGGAAGAAACTTTCTGAACTCTTCTATGACTCCACGCCAGGGCATCATCGTGTTCTCTCACCGAACGATTGTGGGCCGCTACATAGGACGGCCCCTCCGCGTCACGCTTCCTGATCCTCTACCCGGATGAACGTCACCGGCTCCGACACAAGCGATGACAGGTGATTGATTTCCCGGATCGCGGTTTGCACCGAGCGTTCCGACGCGCGATGCGTCATGATCACGACCGGAACCGTTTGGCCTTCCTGCCGGCCCTGCTGCAACACGGACGCAATACTAATGGCATGATTGCCGAGTACGCCGGCAATCCTGGAAAGCACCCCGGGCTGATCCGGCACCATACAACGCAGGTAATAGCGGGTGGTCAATTCTTCCATCGGGCGAATCCGGATCGGCACCCTGCCGTCCATTTGAAACGAGGTCGGCGGCACGCGCCCACACGCCTGCTTGCGCACGTTGCGCGCGATATCGATCACGTCACTCACGACCGCGCTCCCCGTCGGCAACGACCCCGCCCCCTGCCCGTAAAACATGACGTCACCCACGGCATCGCCCACGACGTGAATGGCGTTATAGATTCCATGCACCTGGGCCAACGGCGCCGTCTTGTCAATCATGGTGGGATGCACGCGGGCTTCGATGCCGCCCTCACACCATTTCGCCACCCCCAGCAGTTTCACCGTCATCCCCAACTCCGACGCGTAGCGAATATCCAAGGCCGTCAGGCGTTGAATGCCTTCGGTATAAATCTCCTTGACGTTGACGGGCGTTCCATAGGCCAGGCTCACCATGATGGCCAACTTGTGCGCGGAATCGATTCCTTCGATATCGAACGTCGGGTCCGCCTCCGCGTAGCCGGCGGCTTGCGCCTGCGCCAGGGCATCCTGAAATTCCCGTCCCTCGCGTTTCATCTGGGTCAAGATATAGTTGGAGGTGCCGTTCATGATGCCGACCAGGGACGTACAATGATTGGCCGCCAGTCCTTCGGTCAATGATCGAAGAATCGGAATCCCGCCACCCACGCTGGCCTCGAAGCCCACGTCCACGCCCGCGCGATGGGCAGCGGTAAACACGTCCTCACCATGCACCGCCAACAAGGCCTTATTGGCGGTGACGACGTGTTTGCCTTTGCCGATGGCTTCAAGAATGACGCGTTTCGCAAAATCATAGCCCCCGACTGCTTCAATCACGATCTCGATGGACGCATCATTCAGGAGTCCGGGGAGATCCGTACTGAGGATGCCTTGGGGAAGCACCATGCCACGATCCGACGTCACGTCACGATCCACGATTCGTTTCAAGCGCAGGGTGGCCCCCACCCGTCGCGCAATCAACTCGGCCTGGTTGCACAGGATTTTCGCGGCCCCGGACCCGACGGTGCCGAATCCGATCAGGCCTATCCCGATTTCACCGTTCATGATTGATCGTCCAGTTTTAACGCGGTCTTGATGCCTCGAATGGCTTGATGCGTGCGATGCTCATTTTCCACCAACGCGAATCGGACGTATTCATCGCCGCCTTCTCCGAATCCGATCCCCGGGGACACCGCCACTTTCCCTTCGCGGAGAAGGAACTTTGAAAACTCGAGCGAACCCATCCCCGCGTAGGCTGCGGGAATACGCGCCCACACAAACATCGTGGCTCGCGGATAATCGACCCGCCAGCCGATACGATTCAGGCCTGAGACCAACGCGTTCCGCCGGCTTTCATATTGTTTCACAATGGTCTGCACGCAATCCTGCGGTCCCGTGAGCGCGATAATACTGGCAATTTGGACAGGCTGAAACATCCCGTAATCCAAATAGCTTTTGATCTTGGTCAAGGCCCCAATGATCTCCTTGTTGCCGACGCAGAATCCGACCCGCCACCCCGGCATGTTGTAGCTCTTGGATAACGAGTAAAATTCCACGCCGATGTCTTTCGCTTCCGGCACTTGTAACAGGCTCGGCGCTCGATAGCCGTCGAACACAATGTCCGCATAGGCCAAATCATGAATGACGTAGAGATCGTGTTCACGCGCAAACGCCACCACTTTTTTGAAAAACTCCAAATCCACCACGCTCGTGGTCGGGTTGTGGGGAAAACTTATGATCAGGGCTTTCGGTCTGGGTTGGCTTTGGCGATAGGCGCGCGTGAGGTTTTCAAAAAAATCTTCTGTGGGACGAAGCTCGACGCCGCGCACTTCTGCGCCCGCAATAATCACGCTGTACATATGAATGGGATACGTCGGCGTGGGCGTCAGCACCACGTCGCCCGGCCCCAATATCGCGAGCACCAGATGCGACAATCCCTCTTTGACGCCCAACGTCACGATGGCTTCGGTCTCGGGGTCAATATCCACGTTATAGTGTTGGCCGTACCACGCACTGATGGCATGGCGTAATCTCGTAATGCCACGAGACGCCGAATACTTGTGATTTTTCCCTTTCCGGGCCGATTCGATTAATTTCTCAACGATATGGGGAGGGGTCGCCTGATCGGGGTTCCCCATCCCAAAGTCGATAATATCCTCACCACGCTGCCGCGCCTGAATTTTGAGTTCCTGGACCTGGCTGAAGACGTAAGGTGGAAGACGTTGAATTCGAAAGAAATTTTGCATGGTTCAGCAGAACAACACTGGTTTACAGGAAAACGGCCCGTGATGACGCGTCATGGTGATAACCTATTATTGTAGTAGAGGCCAGACACCCAGTCAATGAAAGGCTTTGTTTTTTCAGCTTTTTTCTTAGACGTTCAGAAACGCGCCTTCTCCAGGGGGATCGAGCATGGTTCATTGCGACCCCTTGCCTGTTTTGCCATAATGCACAGGAGCAGGTTCTCACTCCCCTCGACACGGATCAGAAAGGTTGCCATGGCTCGGCTCGGCGTCAATATCGACCACGTCGCCACTCTCCGGCAGGCCCGAGGCGGGCATGAGCCGGATCCCATTGCCGCCGCGGTATTGGCGGATCTGGGAGGCGCGGACGGCTTGGTCGTCCATCTTCGTGAAGACCGGCGACACATCCAGGAACGAGACCTGACTCTGCTCCGGGATATTGTCCCTTCCGTTTTGAATCTGGAAATGGCTGCGGACGACACGACCGCGAAGATTGCGTTGCGCGTCCGGCCCGATAAAGTCACGCTGGTCCCTGAACGGCGACAGGAACTCACCACCGAAGGCGGGCTTGCGGTGACGGAACATCGGAAGCGACTCACCACCTTGATTCGCCTCTTCCACGACGCTCAGATTCCGGTCAGCCTGTTCATCGACCCGGACCGGGGTCAAATCCGCGCCGCGCACAAAGTGGGCGCCGATGCCGTCGAACTGCACACCGGAAAATATGCCAACAGCCACGACCCCCGAGCGATCCGGAAAGAAGTCGAAGCCCTTCTGCAGGGAGCACGCCTCGCCCAGCAATTAGGGCTGGAGGTGAATGCCGGCCATGGGCTGACGTATCACAATATCGACCGCCTGACGGGAATCACCGAAATCGTGGAATTCAACATCGGGCACAGTATTATTTCCCGCGCGGTTCTCGTCGGCCTCGAACGAGCCGTCAGAGAAATGAAATCCTTGATCCCTTCATCGCTTCGCCACTAGGTGCCCGGCGCGTTCGTGCTTGGTTCGTCATGAAAATCGTCACCGCCCACCAGATGCGAGAACTCGATCGTCGCACGATCCAGGAGGCCGGCGTGCCCGGAACCACGTTGATGGAACGAGCCGGATCCGGCGTGGTGTCGGCCATGGAAGAAACCTTCGGCGCCCTGAAGGGGAAAACGGTGACGGTCTTCTGCGGAAAAGGCAACAATGGAGGGGATGGGTTCGTCGTCGCAAGACTCCTGCGTCAACAACGCAGTGTTGTTCAGGTCTGCCTTCTTGCGCAGACCCGCGATCTCAAGGGTGACGCCAAACTGATGTATCAACGGTTTATCAAAGGCGCCGGTCGATCAAGCGTCTTGAGTGCTCCCTCCGCGGATCACATGCACCAGTTGGTCCGGCACAGCCACGTTCTCGTCGACGCGCTCCTGGGAACCGGAACGTCTTCACCGATCACCGGCCTGTACCATGAAGCCATTCACGCCATGAATGCCTCGGAGGCTCCCACCGTTGCGGTGGATATTCCTTCCGGCATTGATGCGGATACCGGAGCGACGTTAGGGACGGCGGTTCAAGCCCACCTGACCGTCACGTTGGGGAATCCCAAGCTCGGGCTCTTTCTGGGAGCGGGGATTGATCACGTTGGCCGCCTTCATTGCGCCGATATCGGCATTCCTGCTCAGTTCGTCGAAGATCTGCATCTTCCCATTGCGCTGTTGACTCCTTCCACTATTCGACCTTGGCTGCCCAAGCGCCCGGCCTCGGCACACAAGGGGACGTTTGGTCACGCCGGGATCATTGCCGGCTCATCCGGGAAAAGCGGAGCCGCCGCCTTGGCGGCCAAAGCGGCCTTCAGAGCAGGCGCCGGGCTTGTCACTGTGGCGACGCCGGCCGGTGTGCAGGCGAGTGTTGCCTCAGGCATTCCGGAAGTCATGACCTTACCGCTTCCTGAAACCGCAGACCACACGCTGTCGCGACAAGCCCTGCCCCAGTTGCAAACCTTTCTGCAATCCCGCAATGCGATCGGCATGGGCCCGGGGCTTTCGACGCATGCTGAAACCGCTGAAGTGATTCGAACGCTGATCGCCCAGTGCGACCGCCCGATCGTCATCGATGCCGACGCACTGAATGCCTTGGCGGGCCATACGAGTCTCCTCCGTTCACGCCCGCTCTCCCCGATCGTGACTCCCCACCCCGGAGAAATGGCGCGGCTGCTTGGTGAATCGACGGCGGCCACCGTGAACCTCAATCGTTTGGGGATTGCTCAAGACTTTGCCCGCACCCATTCGAGCATCGTGGTATTGAAGGGAGCACGAACGATTATTGCCCATCCTGATGGAGCGACTGCCATTACACCGACCGGAAACCCCGGTATGGCCACTGCCGGAACGGGAGACGTGCTCACCGGGATCCTTGCCGGTTTACTTGCGCAAGGGGTCTCACCGTGGGAGGCGGCTCAAAGCGGCGTCTATCTTCACGGATTGGCAGGCGACCTCGCGGCTCAGGCGTATGGGTATCCGAGTTTGATGGCCGGTGACCTTTGTGCCTACCTGCCCCAGGCCATCACCCACGTACTGCATGCCGGCACCCCCCGACCGTGAAGCCGTTCCCGGACCATATGGCCGTTGAACACACAGAGCCCTGGACCCTTGCCCTGACGTCATCTTCGCAAACCGAGACATTCGGCTCAACCATCGGCCGCCGTCTTGAGCGGGGCGCGGTCATCACGCTCGTTGGTGAGTTGGGCTCCGGGAAAACGACGTTTGTCCGTGGCGTCGCCCTGGGTGCAGGACTCGATCCCCACGTCGTCAGCAGTCCCACCTTTACCTTTATTCAAGAATACGTCGGACCCCTTATGCTTGCCCACGTTGATTTGTATCGACTGGAACAGTCGACGGAATTGGCTGACACGGGATTGGCCGAGTATTTTAACGGAGACTTCGTTGTCCTTATTGAATGGGCTGACCGGCTGCCTGCCGCGTGGTTGCCCGATGACTATCTTTCGATTCATTTTCTCCATACGGGAAAAAACATTCGTCGCGTGAAGATTCAAGCTTTCGGGCCACGGAGCCGCGGTCTGCTTCACGCGATCATGCCGGGCTCAAGGTAGCGTCCTCATGGGTCAATCCGAACTGAAGCCACTGCTGAAACAATATTGGGACATCAAACAACACTACCCGGATACGATCGTTTTTTTTCGCGTGGGTGACTTCTATGAAATGTTTTACGAGGATGCGAAAGAGGCCGCTGCCCTGCTCAATATCACCCTGACGACCAGGGACAAGAACAGCCCCAACCCCGTTCCCCTCTGTGGGGTGCCGTATCACGCGGCCACGAACTATCTGGCCAAGTTACTGAAAGCCGGGAAAACCGTTGTGCTCTGCGAGCAGGTGGAAGACCCCAAATCGGCCAAAGGACTGGTCAGACGAGAGGTCGTACGACTGTACACCCCCGGCACGATTTTCGACGATGAGTTACTGGACGCTAAAGCGGCCAACTTCCTGGCGGCCTTATCCGTTCAACCCGATCCGGCCCATTCGCGTTGCTGCTTTGGGCTCGCCTCGATCGATCTTTCGACCGGACAATTTCTCATTGCGGAATTTTCCGAGAAGGACTCGATGCTGGACGAACTCATTCGCCTGGGCCCTCAAGAAGTGATTATCCCTGACAAAACGGAAGCGATCGCGCTCGACAGGCTCCTGGAACCCCTGCGGTTACCTCGCGTGACGGAACAGCCCTCTACCTATTTCGAATTGAACGCTTCGCTGGACATGCTCCGGGCTCATTTCGAGGTCGACCGCGTGGACATGCTGGGACTCTCTCCCACAGGGCCCGGTGTCCTAGCCGGTGGATGCATTCTGCGTTATCTGAAGCATACCCAACCGACGCTGGAGCACCGCCATATCCAAAAACCGGAACTCCTTGAACCCACTCGGGAGATGCACCTGGACGCCATGACCATGCGTAACCTGGAACTGGTCCAGGCGTTACATCCCGATCAACAACACTCCACGTTACTGTCGGTTCTCGATCACACGGTCACGGCGATGGGAAGCCGGCTTTTACGGCAATGGATCGTTCGTCCCCTGACTGACAACGAATCCATTCAACGCCGGCTCAACGCGGTGTCCACGTTCATGGAAAACCTGAAGCTTCGCCTGCACGTTCGTTCGTTCTTACAAGACCTGCATGACCTCGAGCGATTAAGCAGCCGCGTGGTGATGGGAACGGCCACTCCGCGGGACGTTCTTCGTTTAAAAGAATCTCTGCACATTCTCCCGCAGCTTTTTCTGCTCTTCGACGGCATTGCCGATCCTCTTGTCAACTCCGTCTTGCAGCGGTGGGATGCCCTTCCGGATGTCACCGCGCTTATAGAGGACTCCATCGACCCCAACGCGCCGGCTTCCATCAAAGAAGGACCGATCTTTCGAGACGGCGTTGATCCCACTATCGATGAGCTGCGAAACGTGACCCGCAATGGCGTGCAATGGTTGACCGATCTGGAACAACGCGAACGAGAGCAGAGCGGCATTGATTCGCTAAAAATCAAATACAACCAGGTATTCGGATACTATTTCGAAGTCACGAAAGCCAACCTGTCTCGTGTGCCGGAATATTTTCGACGGAAACAAACACTGGTGAATGCCGAACGGTATACGACTGAAGACCTGGAACGGATTGAAGCCCAACTGTCCGGGACCAAGGAGACGTTACGACGCGCCGAGCAAGAACGTTTTCAGGCGATGCTGCAACAGATGGCCCGCCACGTTTTTCGAATTCAAAAAATGGCCAGGCACGTGGCCCAGCTCGACGTTCTCTCGAATTTTGCAGAGGTGGCTTCCAGGAATCGCTACGTCAAACCTGACATGCACGACGGAGGCATCATCCTCATAAAAAATGGACGCCATCCGGTGGTTGAACAATTCGACTTGCCCGAAGGATTTATTCCCAACGACTCCTACCTGGACTTCGATGCCCATCGATTATTGTTGTTGACCGGCCCTAACATGGCCGGGAAAAGCACGTTTTTGCGGCAAACCGGGCTGATTGTGCTCATGGCCCATCTCGGCTGTTTTGTTCCGGCCTCCGAAGCGAAAATCGGGGTCATCGATCGAATGTTTACACGGGTGGGAGCCTCAGATAATTTAGCTTTTGGGTTGAGCACCTTTATGGTGGAAATGTTGGAAACGGCCACAATTTTGCGCGGCGCCACGTCTCGTAGTCTTATCCTTCTCGATGAAATAGGGCGGGGAACCAGTACCTACGATGGATTAAGCCTGGCCTGGGCGATCGCCGAACATATTCAAGACAGGCGGATACTTGGAGCGAGAACCCTCTTTGCAACCCACTATCATGAAATGACGGATTTGGAAAAATTTCGGGAAGGCGTTCAAAACCTCACCGTTGCGGTGAAAGAGGAAAAAGATCAGGTCATGTTTTTAAGAAAAATCAAGCCGGGAAAAGCCACTCGCAGTTATGGAATCCACGTGGGAAAACTCGCCGGATTACCCTCCTCCCTCATTACGAGAGCCGAAGAAGTGCTGGCGCAACTTGAACAAGAGGCGTCTTCCGAGAACATGAGAAACCGGATTCAGCAACAGGACCCTGAGCACCCGGTTTCCTCATCCCCCCAACCCCATCCCTTGATTGAAGAAATCAAACAGTTGGAACTGTTCTCCATGACTCCGCTCGAAGCGTTAAACCGATTAGCGGATATTCAAAAACGTCTTGATGCCGAATAAAAAAAAAGGGCAGGACCTGAGGTCCTGCCCTTTTTGCTTCACGGAAAGCCTTTTTTATTCCTGCAACAATCCCCCGAACTTTCCTTCCTTTGTCCCCTTGGAGCTATGGGGCTTTTGGTTGGAGTAGGGAATAAAACCGGAAATCGGTCCCACACCCGGGATCATCACGTCATACTGCATCTTCTTGTTTTGTGCCCAATGGTTGTTGTCAATGGAATCCACGACGCTGGTGGTTCTCAGGCTATGAATACTTCTTGGTTTGTCCGGCGTGCCGGACACTTCAGGAATTTCTTTTACCGAAGTCACGACCCGATAATTCTGCTCGGTCTCCTGCATCACAAGTTCGACCAAGGCGTATTTGGAAGGCTCGGTCCCACTCATCACCGCCTGGCTGTGTGAGCCTTTTCCCGCCGCGACGAGTTTTTTCCACACGCCAGCATCAGCCGCGTAGACTTTCAAATTCTTTCCGGGGAAATATTTCTGCCAATAGTACCCGCTTTCGGCATTGCCCCCAAACACCGCGATATTCACCCAAGCGGCTTTTTCGTACGGATCAACAACCGCCACTCGGCCATGCAGGGTGGTCGCTTTGCTGAGATCTCCCCACTCAAACCGTTCCTGGAATGCTTCAATGGCAAGCGCACTGGAGGCCATGCAACCCACCACGATCAAGGCAGTTAAAACGGCTAACCCTGATTTCCCAATTTTCATGATTCCTTCCTCCTCAATTAAGCGCTAAAAATAAAAACTCTTAAAATTGAATAAGTACTCTTATTATTTACGCACCAAATTCGTCAGTTACTCGGCAGCGAGGACTTTGAAGCCCGTGACCGTGTTGCCGTCGAGGCTCACTTCCATGGCCACCAAATTTTGTGACGCGTCGGTCAACTGCTTCATCAAGGCGGAATCTTTCACGTATAACCGCACCGTCGTTTGCGGGTTGTACCATCCTGCATACGGATTGTTGCGATCCTCACCACCTTGATATCCCCACGCACAGCAGGCGAACAGCGGATCAGGAATGGCCACGTTCCGGTCATCGGACGCACGGCCAAGAGGGCTACCGGTTTCGGCGGGGTCGCTGGTATTCCAATATTGAATGCCAAAGAGAATCTCGCCAGCCGGATTGTCGGCCCAATGGGCATACACGCGACCCTTTAAACTTGCGGGTGTGGTCCCAACAAGTTTCATGTCTCCGATAGTGGCGACTTGATTTGGATCACCCGAACATTTCTTGTTGCTAGAACAGGGGCCCTTTTGGGCATCTGCCAGACCGATGAATCCAACAAGCATCAGACCCGCAGCCAACATTCCCACAACGCCCCCACGGAAAAATGACTTCTTCATTTCCCCCTCCTTTACTTAGGATGACATAATAAAAATAACGACTCGTACTTTTTAACCAAAAACCTTTTTAATCGCAACGAAAAAGCACAACTCCTTTTCTCACCCCTTGCCTCGGACCACTTTCGGCCTTCACCACCTTCCACTTTTAATCAGAGTCGCCCATGCTACTCATCCCGTTGCAAGTTGTCAAGAGGCTTTCCAAGGAAAATTTACCGGTTTTTCAGGATTGCGCAAAAATGTTTTCCTGAAAGGTTTCCGGGTTCACGGGTCCCAACGCCGTCACGGACATTGCGCCAAAATCCAAGATCTCCCGGCCGATTTCTTGAACATCCTGCACGGACACGCGATCAATTGCAGACACGAGTTCCTGGAGGGACACGTACCGCCCCTGCGCGAGTTCATCCTTGGCCAACTTGTTCATTCGCCCATAGGTCCCTTCCAACCCCAGCATCACGGTCCCTTTTAATTGGTTCTTGGTTCGCTCCACTTCTTGAGGAACGGGCCCGCGTTTCTGCAATTTTTTGATTTCCCGACACACCACGTCCACCACCTTGAGCGCCTCTTTGGCACCGCTCGCCGCATAAATGGTCAACACCCCTCCATCTGAAAAGCTCGACAATTGGGAACAGATCGTATACGCCAGACCGCGTTTCTCCCGAATTTCCTGAAAAAGTCGGGAACTCATCCCGCCCCCAAGCAGGGCGTTCAACGTATGGGCCGCGTATCGGGCCGGATGTGCCACGGGAAGTCCCTTAAATCCCATACAGAGATGGACCTGCTCCAACCGCTTATGATGCACCATGACCCCGCCACGAACGTTGGGCGGTTTCTGCCGTTGCACTCCATTCCCCTGACTCCCCACGGGGGCCCACTTTCCAAATGCGGCATTGATTAAGGCCTCGACCTTCTTCACCTCAAAATTCCCAGCCACCGCAATCACGGTTTTCTCCGGACGATAGTGTTGATCCAGATAGTGGAGAAGATCGCGTCGTTGAATGCGTTTCATGGTGGCCTGATCACCCAAGATCGACCGCCCCAGGGGATGCCCCCGTAACACCTGCTTGGCATGCAGTTCCTGCACGAAGTCTTCAGGGTCGTCTCGAACCATTCGGATCTCTTCCAACACGACCTGCTTTTCCCGTTCGATTTCCTTGCGATCAAACCGGGAGTGATGGAAGACGTCGGCTAACAAGTCGATCGCCTGCCCGATCTGTTGATCCAACACTTTGATGTACAGGGTGGTGGTTTCATGCGTGGTAAAAGCATTCATCTCTCCACCCAGGCTATCGATTTCGTGAGAAATTTGTGCCGCGGATCGACGGCGAGTGCCTTTGAACATCATATGTTCAAGGAAGTGGGCAAGACCTTTTTGCCGCGGTCCTTCATCCCTGGTGCCGACGTTTTCCCAGACACTCATGGCGACGGACTTGAGCGACGGCATCCGTTCCATCACGACGCGAACACCGTTATCGAGGATTATCTTACGCGTCCAGGCCATTGTCTCGATACCCGACCCCGGCGTGGGGACAGACCTTCCACCGGGGAAACGGAAAGGACATCGCGCGCTCACGGCGCACGCATTCATTCATTTCGAAGTTTGGGATGGAAATGGTGACGGCTCCCTAGGAAGCGGCAGGAGGCTGCTCCGATTCCATTAACGCCTCTTTGCGGCTCAAACGAATTTTACCCTGTCTGTCGATTTCCAGGACTTTGACCAGGACTTGTTCCCCTTCCGTAAGTTCGTCAGCCACGGATTGGACCCGATGCTCGGCTAATTGTGAAATATGAACCAAGCCGTCGAGGTTGGGTAAAATCTCGACGAAGGCGCCAAAATCGACGATCTTCCGGACGGTCCCCATGTAGGTTTTCCCCACGATCGCTTCCTCCGTCAACCGGTTGACCATTTCAATCGCCTGCTGGGCCGACGCTTCGTCCACCGACGCAATCGTCACCAGACCCGAATCGTCGACGTTGACCTTGACCCCGCATTCCGCAATGATGCTGCGAATCACCTTCCCGCCCGGCCCGATGACGTCACGAATTTTGTCGGGTTTGATCTGCAGCGTATAAATTCGAGGGGCATGGGGCGCCAGAGAATCCCGGGGAGATGAGAGCGATTCCTGCATTTTTTCTAAAATGTGCAGGCGTCCGGCCCTGGCTTGTTCGAGTGCTTGCCGCATCAAATCAATGGTGATCCCCTCGATCTTGATATCCATTTGAAGCGCGGTGATCCCCTCTCGTGTCCCCGTCACTTTAAAATCCATGTCTCCCAGATGATCTTCGAGTCCGAGAATATCCGACAAAATCAGGACCCGGTCGCCGTCTTTGATGAGCCCCATGGCAATGCCCGCCACCGGTTTTTTTATGGGCACGCCGGCATCCATCATGGCTAAGGTGCTCCCGCACACCGTGGCCATGGAAGAGGAGCCATTGGATTCCAAAATGTCCGACACAATGCGAATGGTATAGGGAAAACTCTCCTTGTCCGGCAGAACCGACTTCAACGCACGCTCCGCAAGTTTCCCATGCCCGACTTCGCGTCGCCCGGGCGAACGCAATGGCCGGGCTTCCCCCACGCTAAACGGCGGAAAATTATAGTGGAGCATAAAGTTGCGGAAATATTCCCCTTCGAGCGCATCGATGCGTTGCTCATCGTCCGAAGTACCCAGCGTGACCACGGCCAAGCTTTGGGTTTCCCCTCTCGTGAACAGGGCAGAGCCATGCGTGCGAGGCAAAATACTCGTTTCGCATGTGATGGGCCGAATATCGGAAGCCCCCCGACCATCGGCTCGGATTTTCTTTTCCAAAATCATCTCGCGGACTTCATGATATTCCACATCATGATAGACCCCTTTGACTTGCCGACAGCGCACCGGGTCCTCTTCGCCAAGCTTGTCGATCGCGTCGGCCATGATCTGGTCCAACCGCTCTTGCCGGTCGCTTTTGTTGGCGATGAGCACGGCTTCTCGAATCGGGCCGGCCACCGATTCGCGCACCTGTCGTTCCAACTCCTCACCAACCGGCTCAACCGGCACAATCCGCTTCGTCCGCCCCACCATCGCCTGCAATTCGACGATTTTCGCCACGATCTTCTTGATTTCCGAATGGGCCAACGCCAACGCATCCAGAAACACGGACTCGGACAGCCCATTCGCCCCGGATTCCACCATCAGGATCGCGTCCTCGGTGCCGGCGACAACCAAATCGAGTTCACTGGTCTGGAGCTCCTGCATATTGGGGTTGACCACGAATTGGCCGTTCACGCGTCCGATTTTGACGCCGGCTAACGGGCCGCCAAAGGGAATATCCGAGATCGCGAGCGCGGCTGAGGCCGCGGTGAGCCCCACCACTTCCGAAGTCATTGATTGATCGACCGAAAGCACCGACGCGATCACTTGTGTCTCATAAGAAAACCCTCTCGGGATCAAGGGGCGAATAGGCCGGTCGATGAGCCGGCTTGTTAAGGTTTCTTTTTCCGATGGAGCCCCTTCCCGCTTGAAATACCCCCCAGGAATTTTTCCGGCCGAATAGGCTTTTTCCAGATAATTGACCGTGAGCGGCAAAAAATCTATATCCGGCTTCAATATCTTGGAAGACACTGCCGTGGCCAAAACCATCGTGTCACCATAGGAGGCCAACACGGCCCCATCGGCCAGCTTGGCCATCCGACCCGTCTCCAACCGCATCTTGCGTCCCGCTATCTCCAATTCAACTGCTTGCACCATGTATCTCTCTCCTTCTTGCCTTCGTGATCACCCTCGTTGAGAAGCGTTGTTATTTCCGCAGCCCTAATTTTCCAAGCAGGGCGCGGTAGCGCCCGACGTCTTTTCGATGCAAATAATCCAACAAGCGTCGGCGAAGGCTCACCATTTTCAGCAACCCGTGTCGCGAATGATGATCTTTTTTATGCGTACGAAAATGGTCTGTTAAATAGTTGATACGATTCGTCAACAAGGCAATTTGCACCTGTGACGAACCCGTATCCCGTTCATGCTCCTGATGTCGCTGCACGATATCCGATTTTGCTTCCTTGACCGCTGCCATGCCAGCCTCCTTCTTCTTTCTTTCATCCCTGTTGTCTCATGCGTGTTTCATGGAAAGGCGTGAGCGCGTTGCGCTCAAGACGTCTCTCCAAACACTTTGACCATCTGTAATTGATGTCTCGGCACATCCAACGTCGACGAGGCCCATTGACCAAGGGCCAACAATCGCCCTCTGTCATCTTTCACCCGAATCAACGTTTCCGTGGAACTCTCCCGATCATCCTCCGACCAAATGGCGGTGCCCGAAACAGGCGAACCGTTCAAGACCTTCCCCACCATGGCGGGATCAACAATCACCGCCGGAAGATGGGCCAAGGCCTCATCGAGATCCAAAAAAGCCCCTGGGGTTTTGACGAGGTCATCGCCACGTCCGATTTCACCAAGCGACCACGCCCGGTCGAGGGGAAGCGGCCCTACTCGAACTCGGGTCAATTGGCTCAGATGCCCTCCCACGCCCAGTACCTGGCCGATATCCGCACATAAGGTGCGAATGTACGTGCCTTTGGAACAGTGAACCCACAGCGTGACGTGGGGCAAGGCCATCGCCCTGACCTCAATGTGGTAAACGGTAATGGGGCGCGCCGGGCGGTCAAGGGTTTTGCCTGCACGAGCCGCTTTGTACAGCGGTTGTCCTCCTATTTTGACCGCTGAATACATGGGAGGCACTTGCTGCTGTTCACCTTGAAATTGCGCAACCGCCGCGTGAATGGTCTCTGGACGAAGCCCTTGGATGGAACAGTCCCGCATGATTTCGCCCGTGGCATCCTGGGTTGTTGTCTCTTGCCCGAGACGCAAGACGGCCTCATACTCTTTGTCCCAATGAACCAGCAAAGCCGAGAGTCTTGTTCCTTGGCCCAGCAAGACGGGAAGCACGCCGGTTGCCTCGGGATCCAAGGTGCCGGCATGCCCCACTTTACGGACCTGAAGAAGACCGCGAACCTTGGCCACGACGTCGTGAGACGTCCACCCGGCGGGTTTCGAGACGTTCAGCACGCCGTGCGGCGTCGCCGGTGTCACGCGATGGACAGGAGGAATCTCATCAAGAATTCCGGCCATCATGCCTTGCCCTCGTTCCCGGATTCGCCCCAACCATCCCCCTTGCGCCTCGACTCATCAATGGGGAGCACGTCATCAAGAATCCGATCGATCTTTTCCGCTCGTGAGCCGCTCGAGTCGAACAAGAATGCCACCTCCGGGGTATATCGCAACTCCAAGCGCCGCCCCAATTCCAACCGCACGAACCCGGACGCATTTTTGAGAATCTTTCCGACGTCTTCCTCCTCGACCTGGTTCCCCAACAAGGACACATAGACGTGGGCTTTCCGCAGATCGTCATTCATCTCCACGGAGGTGACCGTCACGAACCGGAGCCGGGGGTCCTTGCATTTTCTGGCAAGAATGTCCGCGACCTCCATTCTGATTTGATCAGCCACCCTGACCGATCGTTTATACGCCAGCTTCGACACGACACTCGCGCTTCTTCCCGCCCTACAACAGTTCTATTCGAAAATTGAGCAGTTCCAACGTGGGCGTGGCCCGAATCATATTAATCGATTGATCGAGAACCCGATTCACGTGACTCGATTCATTTGCAATACAGGCAATGCCCAACACGGATCGTTGCCAGAGATCATGATACTCAAGCTCGGCCACCGACACCCTGAACGTCCTGCTAAGACGCATTTTGAGGCTGGACAGAATTTGACGCTTCGATTTCAGCGAATGCCCTTCGGGAAAATGCAATTCTATCCGACAGACCCCAACCACCATCGGTTTTCAGCACGGCACGCCACACCCACGACTCAGTGCGGCCACACCGTCGATAGGGAGTTACAATTTGGCCGCCTCTTTATCAAAGACATACGCTTCAATCACGTCGCCGGCTTTAATATCATTGAAGTTTTCAATGGCGATCCCACATTCATATCCCTGCTGCACTTCCCGGACGTCATCTTTAAAGCGCCGCAACGAACCCAGTTTCCCTTCAAAGACAATGACGCTGTCCCGCAGCAAGCGAATGCCCTCACTCGCACGGGCAATATGCCCGTTCGTGACGTAACAGCCTCCAATCGCGCCGATTTTTGGAATCGTAAAGACCTGTCGAACCTCCGCGCGTCCCAACACGCGCTCCGTGAGGATAGGCTCCAGCAACCCCTCGGCGGCCGCCTTGACGTCTGCAATCGCATTATAAATAACGGTATGGAGTCGGAGTTCAACCCCCTCACGTTCGGCGAGCGCCGTCAACTTGGGGTCAGGACGAATGTGAAATCCGATCACCAGCGCCTTCGACGCAGACGCCAGCAACACGTCCGATTCGGTGATGCCTCCCACGCCCCGATGAATAATCTGCACCTTGACGGTATCAGAGGAAATTTTTGTGATGGATTCGCACAGGGCCCCGACCGACCCTTGGGCATCAGCTTTGATCAACACCGCCAATTCTTTCTTGTCCAACTCCTGGCCTTGAGCAAACAGCGCGTCCAACGTGAGCCGGCTCGGGCCGGTCCCAAGCTCCGCCGTACGCAATTTTTGTTGTCGGGACTCGGCGATCTCCCGGGCCACCCGCTCATCTTTGACGACCACTAATTGATCACCTGCAGCCGGCAACCCCAACAAGCCGATCACCTCGACGGGGGTGGAGGGTCCCGCCTCACGGATTTTCTTCCCATCGTGCGACACCAGCGCTCGTACGCGACCACTAGTCGCGCCCACCACAAACGCGGCACCGATATTCAACGTCCCGCTTTGGACCAAGACGGTCGCCATGGGACCACGACCACGATCCAACTTGGCCTCCAACACGACACCCTTCGTGGGTTGGGTCACGTCCGTGCGCAACTCCATGACCTCGGATTGAAGCAGCAACATCTCCAATAACGTCTCCAACCCCTGCTTTTCTTTCGCCGATACTTCCACGTAAATGGTCTGGCCGCCCCAGGCTTCAGGAGCGAGGCCCTGTTCCGACAGACTCTGCTTGACTCGATCCGGATTGGCTCCGGGTTTATCGATCTTGTTGATGGCCACCACAATGGGGACCTGGGCAGCCTGCGCATGATTGGCAGCTTCGAGGGTCTGCGGCATGACGCCGTCATCCGCAGCGACCACCAAGACCACGATATCGGTCGCTTGTGCCCCGCGTGCCCTCATGGCCGTGAACGCTTCGTGACCGGGGGTATCCAGAAACGTCACACTTTTCTCCCCAACCTGAACGGAGTAGGCTCCGATATGTTGCGTGATTCCCCCCGCTTCCTGTTGCGTCACCTTGGTCTGACGAATCGCATCGAGCAAAGACGTTTTCCCATGATCCACGTGCCCCATAATGGTGACCACCGGAGCCCGCGGCACGAATTGTGACTCGGTCCTCAGCTCAAGCATTTCTTCTAACAGCGCGTCACCTTCTTTCTCCGTCTGGATCTCAACCTGGATCCCGAGCCCTTCGGCAATCAGCATGCCGGCATCCAGATTCATGGGTTGATTCAGCGTGAGACCGACTCCCACTTCCATTAACTTACGAATCACGTCCGTCGCTCGGAGCCCCAGGTGTTCCGCAAAGTCCTTCACCGTAATACCCGATGACAACTTGACGGTCTTTCTTCTGGGCTTCGTGACTTCGGTAGACGTGGAAGAAGGGACATGTCGAGACCGTTCGTCCCGTCTCAAGGTGGGAAGGGGACGAAGATCCTGCCATCGAGCCGCATCTTCATAGATTGCGGCAAAGAGGTCTGCATCACGAGGTTTTCCGGCTTTCCGATTTTTTTTCGATTTCTCCTCTTCCTTGCCTTTTTCGGGCCCATCAACCGTTTTTTCTTTTTCAGGCTGAGTCGTGACCGGCTCCCCGGCCGCAACGGGCGAGGCTTTTTCTTCGATTGACGGTACGGCATCTGCGCTCGTCGATTCGGAAGCCAAGGCCTGAGTCATGGCCGCGACTTCGGGGGGCTCGTCGTCCACGCCCCCAGGTTCCGGGGGTTCGCTCTTGTGGACCACGGGGCTGATGCCGTCTCCAGGAGGCTCTTCTTTCGTCAAGGTCTCGATTTCAGAAGGAGAGTCAACGTCTTCTTTTCGTCGTTTGATTAAAATGTGTTTTTTCTCAGGTTTCCGAACCTCCTCTTCCGCAGCCTTTTCCTTCGCGAGAGCCTGGCCGCGTCCCTTTGCGGGCGAGGCGGAGGGTTTCTTCGCGGTTTTGCCGGGTTTGAACGAACCGGTTGCCTTCTTCGGCGGCGACGTCTGCAGATCCGCCTTTCCCGAAAGGGCTTTCAAGGCTTTCTGCTCGTCCTCCTCGCTCAAGGCATTGCTATGGGAGGAAACCGCAATGCCAAGTCCGCCCAATTCGGCAATAAGGACTCGACTTTCCTTGCCCAGCTTCTTGGCTAATTCATACACTCTCATTGTGATTCACAAGATTTACGAGGAAGCCTCCCGTGATTCAACCGTCTCTTCGGATGTGACCTCAAGCCCTTCACCTGTCTCTCCTTCACTCGTCTCCCCTTCACTCGCAGGTTCCGACGGCTGTCTCTCCGTTCCGGCCTCCTGTTCAAGTTGCGCGGCGGTTTCCTCAGCCAATTTGGCTTTTATTTCCCGTTCCCGATCGAGTTTTTCTTTTTCATACTCGCTCACGCTGATGATATCAATTTTCCACCCGGTCAATTTGGCGGCGAGTCGCACGTTTTGCCCGTTTTTCCCAATGGCCAACGACAATTGCGAGTCTGCCACCACCACCAGGGCCGCCTTTTTCTCCTCGTCGATGCCCACTTTCTCAATGGAAGCCGGATTCAATGCTTCGCCGATAAACACGCGCGGGTCCGTGGTCCACGGGATGATGTCGATCTTTTCCCCCTTGAGTTCCCGTACAATGGCCTGCACACGGGATCCCTTAATCCCCACGCAGGCTCCAACCGGATCAACGGCTTTATCCTTGGAGGACACCGCGATCTTGGTCCGATCCCCCGGTTCGCGCACCACCGCTTTAATCTCCAGAATTTTTTCCGTGACCTCCGGCACCTCTAATTGAAAGAGTTTAACCACGAACTGCGGATGCGCTCGGGACAGGATCACCTGAACGTCTTTCGGGGTCCGGCGCACTTCCAACAACAACGCCCGAATCCGATCGCCTCGCCGGTGAACCTCACGGGGAATTTGCTCATGGATGGGCAACACGGCTTCGGTCTTTCCAATTTCCACCAGGTAGTTCCGGCGCTCTTGCCCGAGGATGATCCCGTGCACCAAGTCGCCCTCTCGCTTCGAATATTCCCGCTCGACCGCCTCCCACGTGGCTTCCCGGACCTTTTGACAAATCACCTGTTTCGCGGCCTGCGCCGCGATCCTCCCGAATTCCTCGACGTCGATGAGCGAGCCGATTTCATCGCCCAATTCGGCCTCTCCATCAATCGCCCGCGCCTCATCCAAGGAAATTTCAGCATTGGCATCGGTAATCTGCTCAGCAATGGTCTTCAAGGACACGATGGAAATGTCGCCCGTCTCAGGGTCGATCTGGACCTGAATATTTTCGTTGTTTCCATACCGTTTCTTCGCTGCGGTCAGCAGCGCAGACTCCACGGCCGCCAGCACCCGATATTTATCAATGCCTTTTTCACGTCCCACTTGCTCAATGACTGCCATCAGTTCACGCTTCACAGCCGCCCCTCTTCTTGCAGACCCGCAATCGGCTTGTACCCAACCACGTCACGCTCCTTCGATCTCTCCGTTACCATTCAATTTCGCGTTTGGCTTGGGCGATGGTATCCCACTCAAGGGCCACCCGTCGATGCGTTCGTGATTTTCGAACCGGCACCTGCAGGGTAATACCCCGGTCATCAACCTCAGCCAACTGACCGACAAACGTTCCCTTCCCCTGAATGGGGTCATGGACTTTGACTCGAATGTTCAGTCCAACCGCCTGGTCATAGTCCTTTCGCTGTTTCAAAGGACGATCGAGCCCCGGGGAAGACACCTCAAGACGATACGCGTGGGAGACAGGTTCAGTCACGTCAAGCGCTCGTCCGAGCGAATGGTGAAACTGTTCACAATCCTGAATCCCGACGCCACCCTCTTTCTCCACGATCACCCGAACGATTGTTTTGGCCCCCTTCCCCTGACACTCGACTTCGACAATTTCAAGGCGGAGGGCCTTGGCAATCGACTCGGCGATGCGATGGACTTGGCTCTCCAGCCCGTTCATATCCGCAATTCCACGCCCCTGGAATGATCTCTCGGGAAACGGCAACGCAAAAAAAAGTGGGCAGAAGCCCACTTTAGTGTCAAGACCTTATCATGTCTCCATTTCCAAAGGCAAGCCACCGCCTTTTCCGCCACGGACACGTGCTTTCCTTGGGCCTACGCTTGTCCGACTCCTGAAGGGCATGAAAATATTTTGTTGTATCCGCTGATCTCCCAGGACATGAGGAGGAGGCTCGTCACTTCTTGATAAGTGGTGAGCCGCCTCGGGCTCGAACCGAGGGCCCTCGCCTTAAAAGGGCGATGCTCTGCCAACTGAGCTAGCGGCTCACCTGAACCGGATGCTAGCAACCACTCCAATGGTTGTCAAACGGTGGGTTCTCTACGGGATCAACCGTGGTTCAATACTGGTCAGGCACTGACTTTGGAAAGTTTGACTCGAGGGCGCGTCTGCGTCATGGGGTTTTTCAGCATGATCGTATGTTCTCGATGAGAACCCGTCGAGACGATATCGATCGGGCACGACGTCAGGGCTTCAATGCGCCGCAAATATCGCTTGGCTTCGGCCGGCAAGGCTTTATAGGACGTTGCCCCGGTGGTGGTCCCCGTCCACCCGGGGAGCACTTCATACACGGGGTCACACTGCGTGAGGACACGCAGGTCGGCGGGCATCTCGCGATACAGTTTTCCCTGATGCCGATACCCGACCGCAATCTTGAGTTCCGGCGTCCCATCCAGGACGTCCAGTTTCGTCACCGCCAAGGAAGTGCACCCGTTCACCCTGACCGCGTAGCGTAAAATCATCGCATCCAACCATCCACACCGACGTGCCCTGCCCGTGGTTGCGCCGAATTCCTGCCCACGCGCCTGCAACCCACTGCCGACGTCATCGGATAATTCCGTGGGAAACGGCCCGCTTCCCACGCGCGTGGTATAGGCTTTGGTGACGCCCAAGACCGCGTCGATTCTCGTCGGTCCCACGCCACCCCCAGTACAGGCGCCACCCGCACATGCATTGGACGACGTCACAAAAGGATACGTCCCCAGATCCACGTCAAGGTGCGTCCCCTGGGCCCCTTCAAAGAGCACGCGACGCCCGCGTTCCACGGCCTTGTGGATAAACAGGGAATCATCGATCACGTAAGAAGACAGGCGTCGGGCATAGGCAAGGTATTCCTCACAAATGCGATCGGCATGAAACCCTCGCACGCCGTAGATGTGCCGAAGAAAACTGTTGATTTCAACCAGATTACTTTCCACTTTTTCCCGAAATCCTTCAGGGTCAAGCAGGTCTCCCATCCGAATCCCGATACGCGCCATTTTGTCCACGTAAGCCGGGCCGATCCCCTTGCCGGTTGTCCCGATCCGACGAGCGCCCTTCGCTTTTTCCGCAGCTTTGTCGATGGCTTTATGATACGGCATGATCAGATGCGCGCGTTGGCTGATGGCAAAATTCCGCCCCACCTTAATACCCTGGGCAGCCAATTGGTCCAGCTCTCCGATCAAAGCCTCCGGGTCGATGACCACACCGTTTCCCAAGATACACCGTTTCCCCCTGGACAAGATCCCAGAGGGAATCAAGTGAAAAATAAACGTGCCTTTTTTCGTGACGACCGTATGCCCGGCATTGGAGCCACCCTGGAATCGCACGATGATATCTGCCTCTTGAGCCAGAATATCAACGATTTTCCCCTTGCCCTCATCCCCCCACTGGGACCCGATGACCACTAAATTTCCCATTTGCCACCAAAACTTTTCCGGAAAACAGTCACAAAAAAGGCCCCGGCCAACTTGACGCCAGAGCCCATTGGGTGATCCTAGGGGGGGGCTCATTATTTGTCAATAAAAACTTGTGGTTTCGGAGTCCCCGTGACCGGTACGGCACATGGGACGGGATTCAGAGACAGCCTGCCCGTGGCACGATTCGAAGACTGGTTAATGATAGCTTTCCTGATCGGTGGGAAACTTCCGGCATTCCACTTCTTCCTTGAAACGCCGCAAGGCTTGCAGGGCATCGGCTTTGAGGTGGGCATAGGGCTTGACGAATTTCGGAACAAACTCGTCAAACAACCCAAGCAGGTCATACAGGACCAACACCTGTCCATCGCAGTGCGGGCCTGCCCCAATTCCAATGGTGGGGATTGCGACTGCTTGGGTCATGGATTGCGCCAGGGTCGCGGGCATCGCCTCCAGGACCAAGGCAAACGCCCCGGCCGTTTCCAACGCCTTGGCATCAGTGACCAACGTGTCGGCTTGAGGTTCGTCTCTTCCTTGCACTTTGTAGCCGCCGAAGCGGTTCACGGACTGCGGCGTCATGCCGAGATGACCCATCACCGGGATGCCCACGGCGGTCAAGGCCCGGACGCGATCCACCATGACACCGCCCCCTTCCAATTTCACGGCCATGGCTCCTGCCTGGATTAAGCGACCCGCATTCTGAATGGCCTGTTCCTCACTGACCTGATAACTCATAAACGGCATATCGGCGATGACCAAGGCCTGCCGCCTGCTTTGAGCCACCAGCCGGGTGTGATACACCATGTCTTCCATGGTGACCGACAACGTGTCCGGTTTTCCTTGGACCACGACGCCCAGCGAATCTCCGACCAGAATGACGTCGATGCCGGCTTGTTCGATGATGCGAGTGAACAACGCGTCGTAGGCCGTCACGACCACCAGTTTTTTCTTCCCCTTTTGGCTTTGAAACTCCGGAACCGTCATCAGCTCAACTCCGCCTTTCGGATAATCTCGGGAAGTCGATGCGCCAACCGGCCAGCCATGACGTGCACACCATCACAAAATGGATGAATGGCTCGAATGGTTCGCACCGCAATCTCAACCCCGGCGTCGGATGCATGGGCTTCCCCGGCGTCCCGCAGTTCTTGCAGGATCTCGTCGGGAACGTCGATACCCGACACGTGCGCATTGACGTATTCTGCCATTTTTACCGACCGGAGCACCAGGACCCCGGCTAAGACTTTACGGGAATAGAGACGCACCTCTTCCATGAAAGACTGGACTACCTTCGCCGAAAAAATGGGTTGCGTCTGAAAAAATTGCGCGCCGGCTTTGACCTTGGCCTCGAATTTTTTATGCAAGAGTTCGGCCGATTCGGCGCCGGGTGCCACCGCTCCACCGATAAAGAACGCGGTCTGTCCCTCCAACGGGTTCCCGGATAAATCCCGTCCTTGATTGAGTGCTCTCACCGCGTGCATGAGTTGAACGGTATCCAGGTCGAACACCGGCTTGGCATCCTTGTGATCACCGGCGCTCGGGCTGTCGCCGGTCAGACACAGCACGTTACGGATCCCGAGCACGTGCGCTCCCAGGAGATCCGACTGAATGCCGATTCGGTTTCGATCCCGGCACGTGAGTTGGAGCACGGGGTCATGCCCCTGTTCATACAGAAGGCGGGCGACGGCCACCGAACTCGCTCGCATCACCGCGGCGGTGTTATCAGGCACGTTGATCCCATGAACTCGCCCGATCAACGACTTGGCGGTTTCGAGTAATTCCGACACGTCAGTCCCCTTCGGGGGGTTCAACTCGACGGTCACGGCAAACTGGCCTTGGACCAACGTCTGGTGGAGAGTGGGGGCGTTCATGGCATGGTTCAGGCAAATCCCCTTACGTGGCCGCTCGCCTGGCTCCTTCCAACGTGTTCGCCAATAACATGGCAATGGTCATGGGACCGACGCCTCCCGGGACGGGGGAAATCCATCCGGCACGTTCACGCACCTGCTCGAAATCCACGTCGCCGACCAAACGACCGTCATCGAGTCGATTGATGCCCACGTCGATCACGATGGCCCCGTCTTTCACCATATCTCCCTTGATGAACTGGGGTTTGCCGATCGCGGCGACCAGAATATCGGCTTCCCGGCAGACTGCGGGCAGATCCTTTGTCCGGGAATGACACACCGTCACGGTGGCATGTTGATGCAGCAGGAGCATGGCAACGGGCTTTCCCACGATGTTACTGCGCCCGACCACGACGGCCTGCTTCCCGGCAAGGGGTTCGCCGGTGGATTCGATCATGCGGATCACCCCTTTGGGCGTACAGGGAACAAACACCGGATCCCCCGCTACCAACCGGCCGATATTGTACGGATGAAAGCCATCGGCGTCCTTGTCGGGAGACAGGGCATTCAGAACAGCCTGACTGTCAATATGAGCCGGCAAAGGAAGCTGTACCAAAATCCCATGAACCTTGGGATCCGCATTCAACCGATCAATGAGGGTTAACAACTCGACCTGGCTTGTCTCCGCAGACAAATGATGGTCGGCCACGTACAGACCGGCGGTATCACAGGCCTTCTTTTTATTTCGAACGTAGACCGCCGAGGCCGGATCGTCGCCGACCAACACCACGGCCAAACCTGGCCGAACGCCGGTTTGAGCTTCAAGAGCTTTCACGTCCCGGCCAATGCCATCCCGAATGTCCTTTGCCAAACTTTTCCCATCAATGAGCTGAGCCGTCACATCGTCCTCCTTAACGTGGAAGGGACCCGTTTACGTTTCACGCTACGATAACAGGGGCGAAAAATTCTAGTCAATTGAGGATAAACCAAGGTCAGGTGCTCCATTTGCATGTTTCGGAAACCTATCCATCGGACGCATGATCCCGACTGCTCCGGACAACGGTTGCTCTAGCCAACCGCACATTTGCTACATGCTTCTTGAAAACGGCTCAAAGAGTGGCGGACTGACACGGCAAAATTATATGACTCAGTTGTATGACATTGTCATACATGCTAGAATTGGGCAATCCACGGGAGGTCGCCGCATGCGAATCAATGCCAGACTGGATGATGCCCGAGCTGAAAAACTGAAGCAACTGCAATCGCTGACGCGACTCGGCGTGAGCGAAATCGTGAAACGCGCCATTGATCTTTTGTACCGGCAACAGGCAGGGCGGTCACGGGACAAGCTCGACGCATTGTTGGCAAGCGATTTCGTTGGCTGCGCCGAAGGCCCCGAAGACCTGGCCAGTCAGTACAAGCAATATCTAGCGCGGGATCTCGAGAACAAACATGGTGCTGACTGATACCGGCTACTGGCTTGCGTTGGCCAATGCCCGGGACCGCTGGCACGAGGCTGCGGTTACGGCCAGCCGGCGTCTCGACGAAGCGCTCGTCGTCACGTGGCCGGTCGTGACCGAAACCTGCTACCTCATGCTCACGCGGCTGGGCGTGCAGGCGGAGTTGCGCTTCGTCGAACAAATGTCGAGAAACGTGCGTATCCATGAAATCGGGCAGAAACATCTCGGCGCCATCCGTGCGTTGATGGAACAATACGCGCACCTGCCCATGGATTTGGCAGACGCCTCGCTTGTCCTCGCGGCGACTCAGCTTGGAGAAGGTCGCATTCTCTCCACGGACCGGCGCGACTTCGACACCTATCGTTGGAAGGACACGGAGCCGTTCCATAACCTGTTGGAGACTTGGGATTGATGCTGGACGGCGTACCTCTCGACCAGATTGACGAAGGGCTCCTCCGGACGATGCTAGAGATTGCCTGAATGACTGAGGCATACGGTACATCCACTGTTGGACACGCTCTGGCAGGTTCTTGGGTTCGCCCGATGCGAGCGTTTTGACGAAGAGGGCCGTTGGATTAACAACCCCTGACCGACCCCTATCAATGGCACACGAAGTTCAACAGAGAAGCCCATAGCCATGAGAGCATCATGCCTCCGCGCCAACTCCGTTATCACCGTGTTTCTTCGTTCATTTTATCCTGGAAAGTGCGACGGCGATTTGGGCAAGGGCAACAACGAGATCGTCATCCTCCTCAATCTTTGAAGCAGTATCCATCGCACCCGTTGTATCCCCGGTTTCGGCCTGTGCTCTGGCGATGTCGCGCAAAGGCCCAGAGCGAAACGCTCTATCGATTGTCCCTGCGATTTTCATGGCGCCGGTGATATCCCCGATTTCGGCCTGTGCTCTGGCGATGCCTTGCATAACCCCAACGCTATTTAGCGGAAAATCTTCTGGAAAGTCTTCTAATGACGCAATTTCCTCAGCGGTTTGCACGGCATCGGCGAGAGTTTTCCTGGCTCCTAACTTGTCACCCGCTTCGGCTTGTGCTCCGGCGGTACCTTGCAAAACCCAAGCGCGAGCGACTGCAAAATCGATTGCCTTAGCGGTTTGCACGGCATCGGCGAGAGTTTCCTTGGCTCCTATCTTGTCGCCCGTTTTGGTCTGCGCTCTGGCGATGTCGAGCAAGGCCTCAGCGCGATCCGCGGCATCATTGATTGTCCTTGCGGTTTGCATGGCGTCGCTGAGAGTTTTTCTCGCTCCCATCTTGTCCCCCGTTTCGGCCTGTGCTTTGGCGATGCCGCTCAAAGCTCCAGCAAGAGCGCTTGTATCATCGATTGTCCTTGCGATTTGCATGGCCCCGGCGATATCCCCGATTTCGGCCTGTGTTTTGGCGATGTCGAGCAAAGCCTCAGCGCGATCCGCGGCATCATCGATTGTCCTTGCGGTTTGCATGGCGTCTCTGAGAGTTTTTCTCGCTCCTATCTTGTCCCCCGTTTCGGCCTGTGCTCTGGCGATGCCGCTCAAAGCTCCAGCAAGAGCCACTACAACATCGTCGTTCTGTTGCTGAAGGTGATATTTCTTCAACCATCCATCTAGCCCGAACTTCGCATCAAACGCATTCCGATCCATCCGGTGCCTGTAGAAATTATACAGATCATCCCCCATCTTCTTTAGAAACTTCGGATCTTGCAGGATTCTGTTCTCAACGAGTCCCTCGAACTGCTCGAACGGGATGTCCTGAAACTTGTCCTGATAGGCGTCGTAGTACCCCTTGAGAAACGTGTCGGGGACTGGGAGACCTTGAGGATATGGTTCTTTTTTCCAGACCCCTGTTATTTCCCCAGTGGTTTGCACGGCCCCGGCGATATCCCCGCTTTTGGCCTGCGTTCTGGCGATGTCGCGCAAAGTCCAAGCGCGAGATCTCGCATCATTGATTTCCCTGGCGGCTTGCGTAGCCCCGGCGTTATTCCCGGTTTCGGCTTGTGCTCTGGCGATACCTTGCAAAACCCAAGCGCGAGCGCTTGCATGATCGATTTCCTTAGCGGTTTGTATGGCCTCGGTAAGCGTTTTTCTTGCTCCTATCTTGTCACCTGCTGCGGCTTGTGCTGTGGCGATGTTGCCCAAAGCTTCAGCGCGAGCGCTTGCATCATCGATTGTCCTTGCGGTTTGCATGGCGTCGGCGAGAGTTTCTTCTGCTCCTATCTTGTCACCTGTTTCGGCCTGTGCTGTGGCGATGTTGACCAAAGCCGAAACGCGCACGTGTGCAACATCGATTTCCCCTGTTTTAACAACTTCCAGCGCCTCCGTGAGTAAACAATCGGTTGTCGGGGCTGAGAAGCACCTTTTCCGCTCTTGCCCTGCAGTGATTTTCACCCCCGCGTGCGCCAGTAATTCCTTCACCCATTCCACTGGCAACGCGAACGACAGTCCTTCGCTGGCACCGCCGGAGAGTTTGAAAGTCGTAATCCCAAGCAGATCTCCGTTTTCGTTGAACAGTCCTCCTCCCGAAGAACCCGGAGAGACGGCTGCGTCGGTCTGAATGATCGGGGCGGATTTTTTGCCGTAGTCGCCGCGCAACTGCGAGACGATGCCGCGAGAGATAGACAGATCCAGTCCTTGTGGAGCCCCGATGGCATAGACTTCCTCGCCAATGGAGACACTGCGGGCTGCAGCAAAAGGAACAGGAGTCGCGGCAGGAGGCGCGGAGAGTTCTTTCACTGACAGGAGGCACAAGTCGCGCTGTTCGTTTCGCGCTATCAGTTCCGCCTTCATCCGGTAGGTCTCGTGTCCACGTATGTCTGCCGCTTGGCGTACGGCGATGGTTCGCGCACCGGAGACGACGTGGCAGTTCGTCGTCACTGCGTTCTTGCCGACAACGACTCCACTGCCTTGCCCCGTTTGCCTGCCTCCGGCATCCAGTGCCAAAACAACGACAATACCACCGGACACCTCGGCGAACATGTCTTTCACGGATTTACTGTCAGCCACACAAGGGGAAAACGTCGCGACGGCGCAGATCGCGATTATCAGATGGTTACGAACGGCGGCGATCATTTTCTTCAAGATTCCTCACTATGCACTGTTGTGCCATTGGTGCCCGATTGCCGTCATTCAGAACATATAAGACGCAGGGCTCTTTGTCTACGGGCCCAAGGCCGGCATAGCCTTGGGCTTTCGTGTGGTTATTGCAGTTTCGCCCCGAACGCGCCCGCCATTTCATCCCGCAGAAACACCCCGCCTACTTCGTCATCAACGGTACGTTCGCGTCCACATCTTTGATGGCTGAGAGAATGTGCGCAATGCGTCGATCGTCGCTGGGATGTGTCTCAAGAAATCCGACGTGGCTTGCTGAGAACCAACCTGAGCGTTTCGACGATTTCAGGCGATGCAGCCGAACGAGGGAATGGTGCATCGCCGTGACGGGATACCGCGCCTCCTTCAAAATGTAGACGGCCAGCCGGTCAGCCTCGATCTCCATGTCTGGACTGTAGGCGCGGCTCCCGGCCATCATACCAAGTTGCATCGCTCCTCTCATGGCGTCAGGGTTCTGCGCTCCGCCTGCTGCCGCCAGCCCCCCAGCGAGGAGCATCCCCGTTAGCATATTCTGCATTTTCTTCTCGACGTGCCCTAACATGACATGGGCGTATTCGTGGGCGATAACCGCCGCGAGTTCGGATTCTTCCCGCATGTTGAAGAGTAAGCCCGTGAACACCCCGATGTTGTCGTTCTGGTCGGCAAAGGCGTTCACCTGTTTGTTGTTATAGAGCGTTGGCACCGTGAACATGGCATCGCACCGCACACTCTCGATGCGGGGCTTGAGTCGCTGACAGACCCGTTGCGCCGCAAATACAACTCGGCCGACCGCGTTTTTGAGCCCCTCCTTCAGAGGCGTGAGGGTTTCAGGGAATGGGGGCTCCGGCAGCGTGGCGTTGTCGAGACTCTTTTTGGCCTCGACCAGTTGTTGTTCCGTGGGTTCCTGAATGTTCAGTAGCGGGGTCGCACACCCGCCTACGCTGAGGACAATCAGGAGGAGGAGACGAATGCTCATAGCACACCTCTCAGGTATGGGTTGTGGCGTTCCCGGACAAAGGCCGGGCCAGCCCATATCTGCCAAGTGAGCAGAATATCCTGCGTATTTGCCGGTTTAGGCGATTCCCCATGACGAGGCGCGACCAGCGCTAAGGAATCAGGCTCTTGTATTTCGCAAGTGACCCGACAAGGCGTCAATAAACGAATATGGACAGGGGGGAGGATAGTAGAAGACTAGAGAGGCGTCAAGCTAACCACATAAGTCCCGCGAGCATCCACTTGACAAGAACTTGAAAGCCTTTTTTAGTGAAGGCATCGGGCATGATGGTCGCTAAAAGCAAATATTGCTCAATAGACTTTATTGACAGCATAATTTAGTTGCGATTTTTGCCTTACGTTAGAGAAGAAAGGAGAGGCTTAGTGGACATCAACGCCTTTGAGCAGGCAGAAGCAGGCTGTGAGATCGCGCAACACCTAGCCAAAGCAATGAAGATTGACAAGGAGCACGGCATTCTGAGCGGTGAAGAAAGGTCTAGCTTGGAGAAGCTTCACGCACCACTTGCCAACAATTGGTCACAAAAAATGAAAGAAATGGCAGCTATGACCGACCAAGAGCCTGAAAAATTGTTTGAATTGTTTGCCCAGCGAGACGAGCGAGCTAAGCTCAAATGGTATCGTGATGAGAGGCAGGCCGGTAAGCCCGAACCGCCAACTCTCTTTCGTTTCGTTGAGGGAAATCAAGCCATGGAGAATCACTTGGCAGGTAAACTTTGGTTCCGGTCGCTCCCATCTCTTCGCAACATCAAGGGCAAAGGGAAAGACGCCTCAGAAGGTATCGGTTCTTACGCATTGCCCGATGGAAAAAGATGCCGAGACGTTAACGACAAGAACCCGACCGCCTTTATTCTGAGCTTTGGTGAACAAGCGGAATCAGTGAAGAAGTTTGGAGAATATTGTTTGGAGGTACGGAACCCACTGGAACTGAAGAGACGAGTGGAAGATCGCCTGTGTCCTGGATGCCAAGTGGAATGGCGAAAAATTCAATACGACAAAGTAATGGATAAAGACAACGAGGTCATGCAACTTGAGACCAACCCTGGTCCTACTGAAAGCTGGGATCTCATGTACTACTCGAAGCCTGAGACATTTGCTCAAGAAAAAGAATGGAGGTTGTTGATTTTCCTCCCAATGCGGTTGCTCAACAAGAAACTTAAATTACATGTTGGAGACTTGCCAGATGTCTTCCGTCTGGTTGATCTTCAAGGTTAAGGGAAGCGCAAAGATGGTGACTGATACGCTGCCTTGACACCCCCCAAAGGGTGCCGTAGCATGCCGATGTGAGACGCCCTTCCACCCTCCAATCCGTTCTGTTCCCGTCCTCGTGTTCCCAACCCGCCCTCTTTCGGACGCCGCTCCGCAGCATCGCCGTGGTTCTGCTGCTGAGTGCCTGGTCGCTGCCGGCCTTTGCCAATCCCATCAGCCAGCTCCAGAGCCCCCAATCCTTTATCGCCCATCCTTCGGGCGAAGGCTATTTCATCGCCAATGCCAATGGGGAACCCGGCGTGTCCGACAATAACGGGTTCATCTCGAAACTCGATCGAGACGGCAACCTGCTGGATCTGCACTTCATTCAGGGTGGCCGAGGCGACACGATTTTGCATTCACCCCATGGCATGGCCGTCGCCGGCGACACCCTCTACGTGACCGATATCGACGTCATCCGGGGATTTCATGCTCAATCCGGCAAACCCACGATCACCGTTTCCCTGCATCCGTTTCACGCCGAGGCGTTGACGGATCTGATTGCCGACGGCATCGGGCAACTCTTTGTCCTGGACACGGCCGGCAACGCCGTGTACCGGGTTGACCCTCAACGCGATCACGCGGTGTCCCTCTATCTCCAACACGAAGACCTGGCGTCACCGCGGGGACTGGCCGTTCACCCGAGATCTGGCCGGCTCTGGATCGCGAGCCTCGATAACGGGAACGTGATGGAAATTGCGGAAGACCGTACCATGACCGAGGTCATTTCCAATTCGTTTTTTACCGGCAAATTTCGGAATTTAAGCGGGATCGACTTTGATCGATTCGGCAGCCTGTACCTTTCCGACCTGACGTTGGGAAAGATCTGGCGGGTCCAGCCGGACCATTCCATGCAAGTCATTGCCGAGTTCCTGATCTCGCCGTCTTCCGTCAAAATCGACCGCCGGAACCATATGATCCTGGTTCCCTATTTGTACGCCAATGGGGCTGAGATCAATGGATTGGAACGCCCGACCAATACCGGCAATCAACGAAAACGCAAGCGGACGCTTTCAGATTACGGAATGGGCCGGTTGGAAGGAGACGAGAAGCCATGAGCAAATGCATCTACTGCCACGAACGAAAAGGCAAGCGTCCCTGCCCGGCGTTACGTGGTGCCATTTGCAGCCAATGCTGTGGGACGCACCGCGTCGTCAGTATTGCATGCCATGCCGATTGCGTCTATCTGGATACGAACGTGGAATATCAACAAAAACGCGTCGGGGATCAGTTTGAACAGGAACGGCGCATCTTCTACAAAGAACTGCTCGAACAATCGGGGGACAAGGCCGCGGAGATGTTTTACTTTCTCGAAGCCGTGACGTTTAAACATTTCCAATCACGGAGCGATGCGCAGGATGGAGAGGTCATCGCGGCCATCCAGACGTTGCGTCGATCGTTCAGCCCGATCCACGTGCCTGAAGGGATGGCCCCTCCCTTTACCGAAGTCCTCAAGAAAGAATATGACGTCTTTATGAAGGGAGAAAAACCCGACACCCAACTCGTGAGTGAGGTGCTGGATCGCGGCCTGACGTTTATTACCGGGTTTTCAGGAAGCGGGCTTCGGTCCAATCGCTTTCTCAATGGGCTGATCGGGTTCCTCAAGAGTCGTCACCCCGACGTCGCCGAACAGCTCACCAAACTCGGCACGACAAGTGGACGCATCATCCTACCCGGGAGCGCCGGAAGTGAAAAACAGGCGGTCCGAAGTTCTCACGGCTAGGGACCGGCCCGCTGTTTGCCTTATTTCACGTCGACGGTCATTTCAATACGTTCAAGGGGACCATCTCTGGGGTCTCGGGGTTGACTCACGATTTTATCAGCCACTTCCATGCCCTTCACCACTTCTCCAAACACCGTATACTGACCGTCTAAACTGGGAGCTTTGCCTACCATGATGAAAAACTGGGAGCCTGCGCTATCGGGATCAGCACTTCGAGCCGCAGACACGATGCCCCGTTCATGAGGAATCCGATTAAACTCGGCCGGCAAGGTATAGCCGGGGCCTCCCATTCCATAGGACTTTCGCTTACTCGGATCCTTGGTGTTGGGATCGCCCCCTTGAATCATAAAGCCGGGAATCACCCGGTGAAAGATCGTCCCGTTATAAAACCCCTTTCGGGCTAAATTCAAAAAACTTTCCACGTGTTTGGGCGCCAATTGCGGGAAAAAGACCAGTTCCATTTGACCAAATTTGGTTGTGACGATCGCACGAGGCGCCTTGCCCTCCGCCGTCAGAAGTCCTTGAGGATCTCCGGCCCGGACACTTTCTCCATTGACTCCCACCAGGAGAGCCGCGACTCCCATTACCCACAGGATTTTTCTTACAGCACGCAATCCAAGCATTCCTTCATCCTCCTTATTTGTTTTTCTTCAGTACGATCCGTTGGTATTAGACCACGTCGGTTGCGGGGCTAAGCTGTCCGAGCGCCTGTTTGGCCGCCTGCTGTTCCGCAATTTTCTTACTCCGCCCCTTCCCACTTCCATGACATTGTTGTTCAATTTCGACCGTGACTTCAAATGTTTTTTGATGATCAGGGCCTGCTTCTTCAATCACGTTATACACCGGAAGGACATGAACGTGCTGTTGACACCATTCCTGCAATTGACTTTTATAGTCCTGCCTGAAGGCCGCGAGATCATCCTGGTGCAATTCTTTGAGTTGGGTCTCCAACACCTGTAGCGTAAACGTTCGTGCCGCCGCCATCCCCCCATCCAAATAGATGGCTCCAATCACGGCTTCCAATGCATTCGCCAGGAGGGACGCTTTGTCTCTGCCCTTGGTGCGTTCTTCGCCCCGGCCCAATCGGAGCATTTGGCCAAGGCCCAATCGCCGCGCGGCGTCCGCCAGCGTGGCTCGCCCCACGAGGCGGGCTCGTATCTGTGACAAATCCCCTTCGGCCAACGCAGGAAAGGTTTCCGCCAAATATTCACTCACGATCAGACCCAATACCGCATCGCCTAAAAACTCGAGGCGTTCATTCTGTTTGTCCGCCGGAGAGGATTTCTCTTGGACGTGGGAACGATGCGTCAAGGCCTCTTCCAATAAAGCCGGCTTGCGAAACTGATACGGCAGTCGTTGATGCGCCTCCTCAATCACATTCATGTTCTTTCTCTGATGGTCGGGTACGCCCGGCGTAGGGAGAACCTAAACTTCCCGGCTCTCTTGTGCAGACTTGATGACCAGACAGGCATTCACGCCACCAAATCCAAAGGCATTCGAAAGCGCAACCTTGATGGGAACCTGACGGGCTTGCCCGGGAATATAATCAAGGTCACAGTCGGGATCGGGATTCTCCAGATTTATCGTCGGCGGCAACACACCATGATACAGCGCCAGGGTGGTCACCACCGCCTCAACTCCACCGGCCGCTCCCAACAGATGGCCGGTCATGGATTTCGTGGAACTCACCGGCAGTTGTGCGGCATGGGTCCCAAACACGGTTTTGATGGCGTGCGTTTCAACTCGATCCGCGAAGGTCGAGGTCGCATGTGCGTTAATATACCCGATTGTCGCTTTCGGGATCCCCGCGTCGCGAATGGCCTTGTCCATACACGCCACGGCTCCGGCGCCATCATCCGGAGGCGCGGTAATGTGAAAGGCGTCACTGGTCATCGCATAGCCGGCAAGTTCTCCGTATATTCTGACGCCGCGACGTTGCGCGTGCTCCAACGCTTCCAACACCACCACGCCGGCTCCTTCTCCGATCACGAATCCGTCCCGGTCACGATCAAACGGACGACTCGCCCGTTCCGGATCATCATTCCGACGTGACAACGCTTTGGCCGCGGCGAATCCTGCAACGGCCAAGGGGCAAATCGTGGATTCGGTTCCGCCGGCCAACATCACGTCCGCCTCCCCACGTTGAATAATCCGGCCGGCGTCTCCGATACAGTGATTCCCGGTGGCACAGGCCGTCACGGCACATGAATTCGGGCCCTTGGCCCCAAACCGGATCGCGACTTGGCCCGAGGCCAAATTCACGATGACCATCGGGATGAAGAACGGACTGACGCGCCCCGGCCCTTTGTCCTGGAGCACCTTGTGATACTGCTCAATGGCCGGAAGACCGCCCATGCCCGCTCCGATATAGACCCCGACTCGGTCAGCCGTTTCGGGTGTGACTTGTAATCCCGCGTCATCCACCGCCTCCTGGCTCGCCGCCACGGCATATTGAATGAACGAGTCCATCTTTTTGATTTCTTTTTTTTCGAGGTGATCGGCCGGGTCGAAGTCCTTGACTTCAGCCGCAATTCGGCAGGCATAGTCGGACGCATCAAAGCGCGTGATGGGACCAATGCCCGACTTCCCGGCAAGCAACGCTTGCCAGGTTTTGTCGACACCGACGCCCAAAGGAGTGACAACTCCCAAGCCGGTGATCACCACGCGCCGACGGGGGGGGTACTCGGTCATGAGGGCCGTTCAGAACGGATCAGGTTTTTTCTTTGATATATTCAATGACTTGAGAAACTTTTTGAATTTTTTCCGCGTCTTCATCGGGGATTTCCACGTCAAATTCTTCCTCAAGCGCCATCACCAGTTCCACCGTATCCAAGGAATCTGCCCCTAAATCCTCGACAAAGGACGCGTCGGGCAGGACGTCCTCTTCTTCCACCCCTAATTGTTCTGCAATGATCTTTTTAATACGTTCTTCAGCGACCATCGACATTCTCGCCTCCTGTTAAGCAATCCCTGTAGAATAAGTCATTCATTACGTTACGCCATGTGCATCCCGCCATTGACGTGGAAAACCTGTCCGGTGATATACCCCGCCGCGTCCGATGCCAAAAAACGAACGGCTTCCGCCACCTCGGCGGGTTGGCCTAATCGACCAAGAGGAATCTGTTGCAACAACGTGTCCTTGACCTCCTGGTTCAAGGCCCGGGTCATCGCCGTGTCGATAAAACCCGGAGCGACCGCGTTCACCGTGATGTTCCGACTCGCATATTCGCGAGCGACTGATTTGGTGAACCCGATAACCCCCGCTTTCGACGCGGCGTAGTTTGCCTGTCCCGCATTTCCGATCGTTCCCACGATCGAAGCCATGTTGATAATCCGGCCATACCGCTGTTTGGTCATGGGACCCAGAATCGCCTTGGTGCAATAAAACGTCCCGGTGAGATTGACCTGGAGGACGGCGTTCCAATCCTCTTCTTTCATGCGAACAATCAATCCGTCGCGGGTAATGCCCGCATTATTGACCAACACGTCCACGCGCCCCCATTCCTTCATGACGTGATCGACCATCCCCTTAACGGCTTCCCACTGCGCCACGTCGGCTGACAACGCCAGCCCTCGCCTCTGCTGGTGTTCCACCAATTGCAGCGTGTCGGCACAGCGGGCGGCTTCCCGATCCACCACGGCCACGTCAGCTCCGGCTTTCGCAAAGCATTCCGCAATGGCCTGCCCGATGCCTTGGGCCGCCCCCGTCACAATGGCTTTTTTCCCTTCCAGCACGCTTCCCTCGCTTGTTGTCATTTTGGGAACTGCGTCTTACCGTCAATGACGTATTGTCGTCAAGGTTTTTTCCAAAGACTCCGGGTCTTGAATATGGTGTAAGGCCGCCTCCGGCACAATGCGTTTGGCGACTCGGGTCAACACCATTCCCGGCCCGATCTCAACAAACGTCCGAATGCCGTCCTGCCACATCGCGCGAATGGTTTGCTCCCATAACACGGAGGAGGGTAACTGGCGAATCAAAGAACGGCGAATCTCCTCGGCGCGGATCAACGGGCGCGCCTCGACGTTATTAAAAAGTGGCACGGTCAAATCGGAAAGCGGCACCGCGTGCACGTGAGGAGCAAGCCGGTCCGCGGCCGGTTGCATCAAGGGCGAATGAACCGGCACGCTGACGGGTAAGGGAATGGCTCGCCGACACCCTTGGGCTTTGGCTAACTCAATGGCCCGTTCCACGGCGGCTTTTTCACCAGCGATCACCACCTGGCCCGGGGAGTTGAAATTGGCTGCCGCCACCACGCCCACGGCTTGCGCCTCTCGACAAATGTCCTTGACCACCTCCCCTGCCAACCCGAGTATCGCCACGACCAGCCCGCTCCCCGAAGGAACCGCCTCTGCCATGTATCGTGCCCGGTTGCGCACCAGGTCCACTGCATCCGGAAACGACAGGCCCCCGGCGGCCACGATGGCCGAATATTCGCCCAAACTGTGCCCCGCCACTGCGGAGGGATGGATGCGTGCATCCAAGGCCCGCCACGCGATGAGGCTCGCCACCAGCAACGCAGGTTGGGTATATTCCGTTCGATTGAGTTGTTCCGCTGGCCCTTCAAAACACAAGGCCTGGAGGTCATACCCCAAGATCGAGTTGGCCTCGTCAAACAAGGCCATGAGTTGCGGATACGCCTCACGCCACGCTTGCCCCATCCCTACGGCTTGCGAGCCTTGACCGGGAAACAGGAATGCGATTGGGTCAGACATAAAAAATTAAGGTATGAGTGAAACCATCAAGAAAGTCAACGGATAAAAACGCCCATGGCGCATACGCCGCTTCCGGTTCGTCAGTCAACGATAAACTCGCCTCCATCCACACAAATCACGTTTCCGGTTAACCAATGCGACTTCGGATGGCTCAGCAAGCCGATGGCATCCGCCACGTCCTGCGGCGTGGTTAAGCGGCCCGAGGGATTCTTCCGTTGGGCTAAGGTGAGCATTTCATCGGACCCCGGAATTTTCCGTAAAGCCGGGGTATCGGTGACGCCGGCCATGATCGCGTTCGCCGTAATCCCCAGGGGAGCCAATTCAAGCGCGAGCTGACGAACGTGGGATTCCAGGGCCGCTTTCGCAGCGGACACGGCTCCATAGGTAGCCCACACCCGAGCACCTCCCGCACTGGTCATCGCAAAAATTCTTCCGCCGCTGTCCATAAGCCCCCGTGCGAGTAACTCTTGCACCCAATACACCAAACTGTTCGCCATGACGTCCAGGGTCATATCGACCTGCGCTTTACTCACGGCATCGGCACGCGTGTCGGTGACAAACCGTTTCAGCGTTCCAAAGGCCAGGGAATGAAGCAGGACGCGAATCGTCGCCGGGGCACCGTGCGCCTGAAATTTCGCTTGAAGCGCGTCCACGACTTCCCGGCGCTTCTCCGCGTCCGCTGCATTGACGTTAAAAAAGAATGCCTCCCGGCCACGAGCCCGGATGTCCGCAACGAGACGGTCCACGTTGGGGAGCGTGGATTTTCGGTCCAAGTGCACCCCGACGATATGCATACCGAGGGTTGCCAACTCCAAGGCGACGGCTCTGCCGAATCCGCTCGATGCGCCTAAGATTAACGCCCATTCTCCTGGTCTTTCATCCGTAGCCATGCTTCATCCTTTCTACCACCGCATCACCCCTGAGGCCCAAGTGAGACCGGCCCCAAACGCCGCCATCACCACCAGCTTCCCTTCTCGGATCGTTCCGTTTTTGACGGCTTCATCCAAGGCCAATGGGATTGACGCCGCAGAGGTATTGCCATACCGATCGACGTTGATCACGATCCGGTCGAGCGGCAACCCGACGCGTTGCCCCACTGCCCGTAAAATTCGGACGTTGGCTTGGTGGGGCACCAGACAATCAATATCGTCAACACTCAATCCATGCGCCGCGATGGCCTCTCGTATGGCCTCTTCCATGGTTTTGACGGCAAGCTTGAAGGTTTCATTGCCGCGCATTTTGACAAAATGCAGGCGTCGGGCCACCACGTTTTCCGAAGGAGGGAGGCTCGACCCACCGCCCGGCACGCAAATCAAATCAGAGAACCGCCCATCCGCGTGCAAATGGAGGGAGAGGATTCCCCGGTCTTCTTCCGTCTGGCCCAGCACAACGGCGCCCGCTCCATCTCCAAAGAGGACACAGGTATTACGGTCCGTCCAATCCGTGATGGAAGACATGACTTCCGACCCGATGACCAGGACGTAGCGATGCCCCGTCCGAACAAAGGCGTCCGCCACCGACAGGCCATACACAAACCCACAGCACGCCGCCGAAATATCGCAGGCAGCGGCCTTCACGGCACCAAGCCGATGTTGAATCAAGGATGCAGTAGAAGGGAGAGGAGAATCCCCGGTGCAGGTGGCCACCAAAATCAGATCGAGTTGGGCTGCCTGAACGTTGGCGGCCGCCAACGCCTGCTGCGCCGCAAGAACGCCGAGGTCCGAACAGGCTTCGCCGGCCGCAGCCAGACGACGCTCGCGAATGCCCGTGCGTTCCACGATCCAGGAATCCGACGTCTCCACGATGTTTTCGAGGTCGGCATTGGTCAACACCCGTTTGGGAGCAAAAGAGCCTGTCCCCAGTATCCGACTTCTCATTCACAGGCCATTTGAGGGCTGGGAGTCATCGGTGGGGTCAGACTTTCAGCAATATCACGCTGGATCAGATCGATCAGCCGGCCTTGGGCTAATGTGTCCGCCCGCCTGATGGCGTTTTTAATGGCCTTGGCCGAGGATCGGCCATGACAAATCATACAGACGCCATTCACTCCCAAGAGCGGCGCTCCACCAAATTCTGCGTAATCCGTTCGTCTTTTCAACCGCATGAGCGGACCGGTCACAAAAATCAACGACAAACGCCCCAAGGTCGAATTCATCACTTCATTCATCAGTATTTTTTTCATGGCCTCAGCCAACCCTTCGGAGATTTTCAACGACACGTTGCCCAGAAACCCATCACACACGATCACGTCGGCCGTCCCGCTATAGACGTCCCGGCCTTCGAGGTTCCCGATAAAGTTTAAGGAACTTTGCTTGAGCAGACGAAAGGCTTCTTTCGTGACTTCATTGCCTTTGGTCGCTTCCTCTCCGATACTGAGGAGCCCCACTCGAGGATGCGTGATGCCCATGAGGTGTTTGGCATACTCATGGCCCATAATGGCGAACTGATGCAACTGTTGGGCGGAACAATCGACCGTGGCCCCGACATCCAGCATGATGGCCGTCCCCCGTATGGTCGGCAAGGTTGCCGCAATAGCCGGTCGCTCAACACCCTTTATGGTTCCAAGCAGAAAGAAGGCCGACACCATGGCGGCGCCCGTGTTACCGGCACTCACCACTGCCTGGGCCTCCCCGGTCTTGACCAAATTGGTCGCTACCCAAATCGACGAGTCACGTTTTTTCCTGGCAACTTGCGCGGGGGATTCATGCATGTCAACCGTTTGGGAGGCATGGTGGACCGTCAAACGGTGATCCGTGCACTGTACGCGATCCAACTCTGCTCGGAGTTGGTCTTCGTGACCCACGAGGATTAATTCGACGTCAAACTCTTTGAGGGCTTGTAGCGCACCTTCGACGACGGGGGTCAGGCCGTGGTCCCCGCCCATGGCATCAAGAGCAATTTTCATGGATCGTGCGCGCGCCTCCAATCGGGAGGGTAAAAACGAGAACCTCTTAGGGAACCCCTGATTTATTGCACTATCGGGCGCATGGCGGCGTTGTGTCCTCGCTCATCCCTCGACTATCGACTTGATATGTCTCGGGTTTCGCCCCGGGACGCCTTGCCCTGCATCCCGCTATCACCATAAAGCAAAGGTTCCTTAGCTTTCTTGAATTGCGATGATCGCTACACGTTTGTAGTAACCGCACGACAGGCAGGTCCGATGAGGTAACATTCGTTCGTGACATTGGGAACAAATGGAAAAACTCGGAATGTCGAGCTTTTTGTGCGTGCGCCGTTTATCCCGCCTGGATTTGGAATGTCGATGTTTGGGGTTTGCCATTGTATTCTCCTCACGTCACGGAAACGACCTGCGCTCGTATGCCATACACGTGACTTACGTCAACGGTTTTTGTGAAAGTTTGAATGCTTTTTGCAAGACCGCAAAAGGAGACTCCGTTTTGACCCCCTCGCACCCGCACTTCTGCACGTTCAAATTTTGCCCGCACACCTGACATAATCCTTGACATCCTTCTGAACAGAGGGGTTGCATCGGAATGGATAAAATGAGTCGTTCGCGAAGCATCGCTTGTAATGCAATCCGCTGTTCAACCACGAGATGGCAGTCCGTCTCTTCAGGATCCGAATCCCCGGGAACGGCGTCCGGTTCTTGTTTTTTAGCGTGCCGCTGACTCAGATCTTTGTACAATGCCCGAAACGAAAGGGCCGCGGGCGTTGCAAACTCTTCCAAACACCGGACACATTCATGGAGCAGCAGGCCGTTCAGTTCGCCCTCCACCCAAACGTTTGTCTCTTCGGCATGAAGAGTCGCCGTCAAGGCGAGCACGTCTTGTATTCCGGGATCGTTCTCTTCTAACTGCAATTCCTCCCTCCCGACGACGCAGGCGATACGCGTGCCTTCCGGAGGAATGTCTTTCACGCTGAAGCTTAGCGAAACCACGTTTCATCGACTCCCCTTGACCCGGGGATACAGACTGGAACCGTACCGTGACGGAGCCCCGCCTTTATCACTCTTCGGCAAAGGCTAACAGGGCAATGCTGCGGGCACGTTTGATCGCAATCGTGAGCTTCCGTTGGTGCCGCATACAGTTTCCCGATATCCGTCTCGGAATAATACGTCCTCGCTCCGTTAAAAAATTACGCAACAAGTTCACATCCTTATAATCCAAGGGCGTGGTCTCGTGACAAAACCGGCAAACGCGGCGTCGCTGAAAAAGCCTCCCTCGTTCCACGTGTGTCTTCTCCTCATGTGCGAAAATTATGCGTGCTCTTCCGAATCGTATGAATGGTCCTGCGGGTATTCTTCTTCTCCCCCGCCGGGCTCACCCGCGTGACTTCGTTTTTTCGGGCCAAACGTGACCGATTGCGCCACGACTTCATGTTTGCTTCGGCGCTGTCCATCTTCCGTTTCCCACCGTCGCTGTTGGAGTCGTCCGTCGACAATGGCCCCGTCACCTTTACTCAGGTACTGGCCGCAATGCTCGGCTTGCTTGCCAAAGACCACGATGTCAACGAAACAGACTTCCTCCTTTTGATCATCGCCCTGTCGAAACCGTCGGTTCACCGCCAACCCGAAATTGGCGACGGGAGTGCCGCTGGGGGTGTACCGAAGTTCAGGGTTTCGCGTCAGGTTCCCGATGAGAATGACTTTATTGAGCTCCACCACCTTCGGATTCTCCCTGTTCAGCCACAGCCCCTTGGAACGCTTCTTCGTCCACTCGCACGGTCAAGAACTTAATGACCGAGTCTTCCAGGCGGTAGAGCCGTTCAAGTTCACGCACCACGTTCTCTTGCGCCGATTCAAACTGAAGCAGGATATAGGTGCCGCGCCGGTCATGTTTAATTTCATAGGCGAGCTTCTTTTTTCCCCAATTATCGGCTTTGACAATTGTCGCCCCGTGTTTCGTTACCACGCTTTTCATCTTTTCGATCACCGCCTCGGCTTCTTCATCAGCTAACGATGACCGAAGAATAAAAATTGATTCATAACATGCCATATCGCACCCTATCCTCTTTCCGAAAGATCCAGACTCGTCCCCATTCACCAGCTTCGTTACAAGGGAAGCGACGGTACCACAGGGTAAAATGTACTGTCAAACCACGTCTCCGGCTTTCCCCTTTGCCATCTCGTGGCTTACGCCGGCATGCGGCGATTAAAGCGATTCATCGCTTCTTGCACGCCATGCAGCACAAAACAGGCCAGCCCTTCAACCGCCCGGGTCATCACGGGTTGAAGGTCTTCCAACTCCGCCGACGCAAACGGGGCCAACACAAAATCGGCGGGGTCCACATCCGGTGCAGGACGGCCTATCCCTATTTTCAGACGAGCGAAGGTTTCGGTGCCCAAGGCCATCACGATGGACCGTAAGCCCTTATGCCCCCCCGTTCCTCCTCCGGGCCTGATGCGAAGGCACCCGATGGGCAGGTCCAAATCATCATGGACCACAATCACGTCCCGCGCTTGTACGTCATGCGCCGTCATGCATTCCTCCACGGCCGCACCGGACACGTTCATAAACGTCAACGGAAGCGCGAGGGCAACGGGGTGACCGTGGACTCGACCGGTTCCCTGTTGCGTGAAGCCGTTGGGGTGTAACGGAATAGACCACTCGGACGCCGCTTGAGCTACGACCCACTGTCCGACGTTATGACGAGTCGCCGCATACTCAAAGCCAGGATTCCCGAGTCCGACAATAACACGCAAGAGTTATTTTTTGGGTTCACTGGGGTTGGCAGAAGTAGGCGCTGCGGGTTCTTCGGCAGCGCGCGCGACTTCCGGAGATGCAGCAACCTGCGCAGCTTCTGACGTCAGCATCGCGGACAATTTTTCATCTGAAATAGGCACGGCCACATTGACGACCATCCCATCGGGGTCGTCAAGAACCTTGATGCCCTCGCCGACCTGAAGATCCTTGACGTGAATGCCCTGATTGATTGCCAATGCCGACGCATCCACGTCGATTTGGTCAGGGATGACATAGGGCAGGCATTCGATATGCAATTCTCTCATCGGTTGATGCACCACCCCTTCATCACGCTTGACACCAATAGGCACGGCCCCTGTGATATGGACCGGCACTTTCACGCGAACCAGCTTATCCATCGACACTTCCAATAAATCGACGTGCAAAATCGATCCCTCGATAGGATCCTGTTGCACGTCTTGAATCACGGCGGTCCGTTGTTGCGCCTGCTCGTCTCCTTCAATCGTCAGAGAGATGAGACCCGTACTCCCGGCTTGGGCCACCAAGATGGCCTGAATCGCCTTGGGGTCGAGTTGGATCGACAGGGCATTCCCTTGGCCATACAGCAGCACAGCGGGGATCTGCCCTCTCCGCCGGATTTCACGGGCCGCCCCTTTTCCTGATTGCGTTCTGATTTTTGCTTCAGCAACAAACTGCATAATGCTCCCTCATTTGCTCCGCCCACTATTCAGAGCCGACGTTCCTCTCACCGCCAATAATGGACGTCCGGCTCCTCGACAACTTCAGGCTGCTATTTTACAGGTCTTCTCACCAAATAAAAAGGGATCAGTCAAATAATGAGGTGACTGATTCCTCCTCGTGGATTCGCTTAATGGCTTCTCCGAGGAGAGGGGCCACCGACAGGATTCGAATTTTTGAACATGACTGGTCTTTGCCCTGAAGGGCGATCGAATTCGTGGCCACCACTTGAGCCAGTGAGGATTGTTCAATCCGCTCGATCGCGGGACCGGAAAGCACGGGATGGGTACACACGGCCCAGACCATGGAGGCCCCATTCTCCACGCAGGCTTTGGCGGTTCCCACAATCGTTCCTGCCGTATCAATCATGTCATCCAGCAATAAGACGTGGCGACCACTCACGTCTCCGATAATATTCATCACTTGGGCCTGGTTGGGCCCCTCCCGACGTTTATCGACGATAGCCAGATTCGCTTCAAACCGTTTGGCAAAAGCCCGGGCGCGTTCGACCCCGCCGGCATCGGGCGAGACCACGACCACGTCTTTCAATTGACTTTTTTTGACGTAATCCAACAACACCGGCCGGGCATAGAGATGATCGACCGGGATATTAAAAAATCCCTGAATAGGGCCGGCATGCAAATCCATGGTCAGCACCCGATGCGCCCCGGCCGTGGTAATCAGATCAGCCATCAGCTTGGCGCTGATCGGGACCCGCGGTTGATCTTTTCGATCCTGGCGTGCATAGCCGAAATACGGAATCACGGCCGTGATTCGATAGGCGGATGAGCGTTTCAGCGCATCCAACATAATCAACAGTTCCATGATGGAGGTATTGACCGGGTGGCAACAGGACTGAATAACAAACAAGTCTCCTCCCCGTACGTTTTCTTCGACTTTGACGCGGATTTCGCCATCGCTGAAGGTCGAAACCACCGCCCGAGACAACGGTATTCCTAAATAGGCACTAATCTCGTTGACAAGGACAGGATTGGAGTTTCCGGCAAACAGCTTCAGCTCATCAGCCATGAGCACTATTCCAGTGTGCAAAGTGAAAAAAAGAAGACGGGAAAAAACCCTCAATCACTATTTAGGCCATCCACGTATGGTTGTCAACAACTCTGGAACCCGTCTTACCAGCCACGTCCGGAGACGACGTACCGGCCCCCGTGACCTACGGTTGCTCCAACATGCCACGGTGAAAAGAGGGCCCGACGGCAACCTGATACTTCGGGGTCCCGGCGAATTCCTCTTTGGCACGGATGGCCTCGGCCTGCTCTCGAAACACACCGAACAAAGTTGATCCGCTGCCGGACAAGAGCGCTCCCTCGGCTCCCATTGCCAATAACGTGTTCTTGATGTCGGCCAATACGGGATAGTCACCGAAGAGGGCCGCCTCGAAATCATTCTCCATCCGGGCCAGGATCCGGCTCCAGGAAACGGATGGCGCGTGCTCAAACGATTTCAGGGCTTCGGACAGGGGCGGAACCGTCCGCCTCATCTCATCCAGGCGCCTATACGCCTGACCCGTGTTGATCGGGAACCCCGGATTCACCAGCACGATCCACCGAACGTCTTCAAGGGTCTTTGGAATAACCCGTTGGCCCCATCCATGAATAACGGCGGTCGGCGCTTCAATGAAAAAGGGCACGTCGCTTCCCAGGGTTTGTCCCAAGATTGCCATGTCGCCATTGGTCCAGCCGAGGTCTAACAGATGATTGAGGCCCATGATCGTCGCCGCGGCATCACTGCTCCCACCGCCAAGACCCGCCTCAACCGGAATACCCTTGACCAATTTCAAGTCGACCCCCATGAAGACACCCGCCCGGCGTAACACCAATTCGGCGGCTCGATACGCCAGGTTACCGGTCGGCGCCGAAAGGGCTTTCTCCGAACAGTCGAGGCGAATCCCTTCAAACGCGTCCGTGACCCGAACCGTCAATTCGTCAGTCACCCCGATCGTTTGCATGAACGACCACAGCGCATGATACCCATTGGGCAGTCGATCAAAAATTTTGAGAATGAGGTTGACCTTGGCCGGCGGATGCAACAGCAGGGATCGATCCACGTTACCCATGAGGCATTCTTATCAACCCGCCCGACTCGTTCGCAACAACGCGGCAGGGTCTTCATTCTCGAGCGATCAGTCAAACACGGAGGGCATCGAGAAAATCGGAAGGTACATGGCCACGACAATAAACCCGATGCCTATGCCCAACACGACGATGATCAGAGGCTCCAAGACAGCGGTGAACGCGGCGACGTCGCGGTCCACTTCACGCTCATAGAGGTCCGCGATTTTTCCCAAGGCCGTATCGAGACTTCCCGTGGCCTCGCCGACCCCGACCATATTGGAGACCAGGCGGGGAAACATCCCGGACCGCTCCAGCGGGTCGGCCAGGGTATGGCCCTCGCGAATACTCGATCTCGCTTCCTCCAACGCCCGTTCCATGCGCCGCAACCCGGACACCTTTTTGGCGATTTCCAGGCTGCGTAAAATCGGCACGCCGCTCCCCAGCAGCACACTCACCGTACGCGCGACGTGCACAACGGCCACGTTCCGCCACAGCTTCCCCACCAACGGCACGCGAAGCATGACATCCTCGATCATCCGTTGCCCTGACCGGGTTTTCGCCCACAAGCGTCCCCCCAGGCCCAGACCGACGACGCCCAGGAGCACCGACACCCAATGATCCTGGAGCCGGCGACTCACCGCCAACACCACGGCCGTCGGCCAAGGCAGCGCGTCACCCCAATCGTCGAACATGGTAGCGAACATGGGGATCACCCATATGAGCAACACCCAGAGCACGAGCGTGGCCACGGTCACCACAAGCAGGGGATAGGCCAACGCCAGTTTCACCTGTTGCCTGAGCCGCCCCACTTTGTCCAAATGCTCGGCCAGCCGGCCGAACGTCTCATCCAGGATCCCGCCTTCCTCTCCGGCTTCCACCATACTGACGTACCAAGGCGTGAAAACCGTGGGGTGTCCCTGAAGCGCACCGGCCAGGGACGACCCCGACTCCACCCTCTGCTTCACGGCACGGATCACCGCTTGAAAGGCTAAAGACGCCGCTTGCGTCGCCAGCACCTCGAGACTCTGCGAAAGGGGCACTCCGGCTTTGATCAAGGCTTCGAGTTGATAGGTAAAAACCGTCAAGTCTTTTTGGGAGACGCGGGCCGTTCCCGGGAAAGGCCACCATTCGACAGAGGAGGTGGGTTTTTCCCGGATGCGAGTCACAAACAGATCACGTTGGCGTAGAGCCCGCAGTGCGGCGCTTTGGTCGACGGCCTCCATTTCTCCCCGCCGGACGACTCCCTGCCGGGTTTTGACACGATAGACAAACGTCGGCATGATCAGGCGCTGCTCAAGGAACGGGGGTTCTCCTCCCGCAAACGGGGTCAATCCTCAGTGGACACACTCACGACCTCTTCAACAGTGGTGAGCCCCTGCTTGATTTTGTCCAATCCGCTTCGTCGAATGGTTTTCAAGCCATCGGCTAAGGCTTGCTGCTTGAGTTGATCGGCTGTTTGCCGTTCAAGGATACGGGATCGAAAACTCTCGGAGACCGGCAAAACCTCAAAAAGGCCGATGCGCCCTTTATAGCCCGTCCCATGACACGCGGCACAGCCTTGCCCCTGCACCGGGGCTACGGTCAACGTCTCCGCGTCGGTGAAGCCCAACTCGCGAAGCCGTTCCATCGAAAAACGGTCGGACGGCCGTTGACAATCAGGGCAGATGCGACGCACGAGCCGTTGCGCCACGATAACACTCACCGACGACGCCACCATAAAGGGATCGACGCCCATATCGAGCAACCGCGTCACCGCCCGAACCGCATCATGCGTGTGCAAGGTGGACAGGACCCGATGCCCGGTCAGGCCAGCCCGGATCGCAATTTGCGCGGTTTCCAAATCCCGGATTTCCCCCACCATCATAATATCCGGATCCTGCCGCAGAAAGGCCCGCAAGATCTGGGCAAAGCCAAGACCGATCTCTTCTTTAATCTGGACTTGCGTGATGCCGGTAAAATGGTACTCCACCGGATCTTCGACCGTGACGATATTCACGTCAGGCGTATTCAACACTTGCAGGGCGGAATACAGCGTCGTGGTCTTTCCACTCCCCGTCGGACCGGTCACCAGGATCATCCCATGCGGACGTTCCAACGCCGTGAGCAAGGTCTCGGTGTCGACCGCATCCAATCCCAAGGCCGACAGGTTGACCAGTTGCCCCGCCCGGTTCAGCAATCGAAGCACGGCTTTTTCCCCATGAAGGGAAGGCAAAATCGAAAGACGAATATCGACGGTCCGCTTTGATCCCAACTCCATCGTCATGCGCCCATCCTGCGGAAGGCGGCGTTCGGCAATATCCAAATGTGAAAGGATCTTGAGTCGAGAGATCACGGCATTCCGCAACCCCAAGGAATAGGTCATCGCCGTATGCAACACGCCATCCAGCCGAAACCGCACGCGTACCGCACTCTCATAGGGTTCCAAATGCACGTCGCTCACACCCGTGCCGGCTGCGCGCTCGAGAATCGTTTGGACCAACCGGGCGACGGGAGACTCCTCTTCAACCAACGCCTCGGCTCCTGCTTCCGGCTGTGCGTACCGCAGGCTCGACGACGCCGTGTCCAACAACGACATCATCTCTTCAGACTGCAAGATCGAATCGACTCCATGGACATTGCGCAACGAATCGTCTGAAGAAAAGGACCCGTGGGCACCGGCATAGGCATTCGCGTCATGCGTGCTCACAGGGGATGAGTCGCCGTGTCGACCTTGATCCTGCCGCTGGTATAACGCCTGAATATATTGGCGAATATCAGACTCCAGGGCGATCACCGGAATCACCTGCAACCCGGTACGAAACCGAACCTCATCCAACACGTGGAGATTGGCTGGATCAGCCAAAGCGACCGTCAACCGCCGACCGACTTTGCTCAGCGGCACGGCCACGTGTTGCTGAGCCCAGGTCTGAGGAACGCAGTTTGCCAGCTCCGGGGCCACGTCGGCAGGGAAGGGAAACGCCGTGGCCAAGCCATACTGCTGGCCCAGAAACTTCAGTAACGTTTCTTCGGAAATGACCTGCCGTTCAAGGAGAATTTGGCCGAGCGGTTGGCGGGTCTCCTGCTGTCGAGCCAGCGCCTCATGCAATTGAGCAGAGGTCACACATCCGGCATCAAGCAGTAATTGACCCAGCCGGGTGTGCAGCATAAAACCCCACCACGAAACGTGGAGATCCTTATGAATCCTCGGCGTTGTTCAACCGATTCACTCCGCGGAGAATATAATGCAGGCCGGACAGGACCGTCAGCAGACTCATCGTCAACAACAGGGGGAACAGGAAAACCGGGTCCAGCCCTTGGGCGGTCAAGGCGAGCACCGAGATAATATAGATCGCCTGAAACAGCGTCGTGGCCTTGCCCAACAATGTAGGTGAGGCATCGATAACCGTATCAGTGAGATGGGCCAACAGCGTGCCGGTGAGTAGAATCGCGTCGCGACTGACAACCAGGATGACACTCCACACCGGCACCATCCCCAACAGGGAAAACGTCACAAACGTCGTCATGAGCAACAGTTTATCCGCCAACGGATCGAGGTAGGCCCCAAATTGCGTTTTCTGATTCGCGATGCGAGCGATCGTGCCATCCAGCGCATCGGTCAGTGCCGCAATGATCAACGTCACCAGGGCATACTCCACGTGCTCATAGACCAACAACCCGACAATGAGCGGGATCAACAAGATCCGGAGAATCGTGAGGCTGTTGGGGATGTTCAGCGGGACCACGCCCCCAATGGAGAAGCGTGCATCCATCACATCCGTACCTGGTACTTGTTTGGGAATCACGAATATCCTCCTTAACAAAACAAGACTAAGGACGGGAAGCGCGTAAGTCAACCGGAGAGCAACATTTTTCTCGGGCCAACGGCCTTGAGCACAAACCCGACCGAACAGCACGGTTGAAGGTTACAACTCTCCCCCTTATAATCATCAGATAATAACACGAAAAGGAAGGATCAATCTGCATGAGTACCTTGCCGTTGTCATTTCGGTTACGCAACGCGGTGGTCGAGAAGCACCAGTTGGAGGGCACCGATCCCAGCGATCGCTCTTTCAACCGCGTTGTGCCGGTCACGCACGTCAAGCGTGGCTATACGGCCAGTATGATGTATGAAGCGTTAGTGACGGAAAGCGAGGTTCACCAGACCATGGGTGGAGCCATCAAGGAAATCGTGGACAAACTTCGTCACTTAGGCTTTACACACATGCGGACACGGTTGAATTTCAAGGGGCAAAAATATCTCGCCGAAAAAGAAACGTGGGTTGATTATCCCGACTGACCCGTTTCCTTCTCGAACGTGTTGCGCCCACCGTTCTCCGACCCGTCACCGCCCACCCCATTCCTGATAGATCGCATCATGAATCCGCGGACGGAACGTCTGAATGGCCGTATTCGCCCGTGTAGGATGCACCCGATTGGACACAATCACCACCTCAAGCTCACAGGACGGATCGATCCAGAGAGACGTGCCCGTAAACCCCACGTGCCCAAACGCCCGTGAAGAAAACCTCGTACCTGACGACGAGGGGACAGACGGGGTATCCCATCCCAACCCCCAAGGAGAGGTATCGGATTGACGATGGGTGAACCGTTTCGCAAGAGCGGCATTCAACCATCCGTCCCGGCCTTGTACCGCCTGAAGCCACACGGCTGAAAGCTGGCCGACGGCATGAGCCGTTCCGAACAGCCCGGCATGCCCGGCACTGCCTCCCAACGCGTAGGCATTTTCATCATGCACTTCTCCGCGCAACAAACGATTTCTCCAACGATCCCATTCCGTAGGGACGATTTCCGCCGGATCCTTAAACGCCGTTTCCACTTCGTCACGACTGATAAACGCCAAGGACGAAACGTCCAAGGGCTCATAGATTCTTCGTCGGCAATAGGCAGCCAGGGGCATCCCCGCGCACCGTTCGACAATCACGCCCAACAGCATAAAGCCCACGTCGCTGTACAGGCTTTGACTGCCCGGCTGATATTCGACCGGTTCGCACGCGATGGCTCTCAGCAACGCGTGCACGCGTTGCCGTCGTTCTTCGTCATTGCGGGGCGGGAACCCCGAGGGCGCCAACCGTTCATAATAGGGCCGCCAGGCCGGCAACCCCGCACTATGCGAGAGCAGTTGCCGAAGCACGACGTCGGCAAACGGGCTCCCCTCCAGTTCTTCCACCCATTGGGAGACGGACTGGTCCAAGTGCAGGCGACCGTCCTGGATCAAACACAACGTCGCCGTGGTCGTGGCCAAGGGTTTGGTTAAGGACGCCAAGTCATAGATCGACTCCCGGCAGACGGGTTGGTCGTCGGGTGGAGCCCCGCGGGTTCCAACGGCTTCATGAAACACGACGGTTCCGCGCGATCGCACCAGGGCCACCGCACCCGGGAAGACCTTTTCGTGGACGGCCTGTTGAAAGGCGTGGAGGATGGAACTCATGAGAGCACGAGTCAACGGGAGTCTAGCCGTGGTCTTCGTGAAGCAGCGCCCCATGGAAGCGTGATGCGACGAGCGTCGTCATGAGGGCCCATGATGAGCGTCCCCGGTCGTCAATGCAACCGGAGCCCAATGTCCCGAATGGTTTGCACCACGGCATATTGCAAAAACATGATCAGCAAAATCGCCAGGATGGGCGAGACGTCGATGCCTCCGAGCACGCCCACCCTGCGTCGGATGACGAACAGGACGGGGTCGGTCGCCTTTGCGAGAAACTGAACGATCGGATTCCACGGATCAGGATTCACCCACGAAATCAGGGCCCGGATAATAATCAGCCACATATACAAAAACAGGACCGTATCCAGGACATAGGCCAAGCCCTGCAAAATATTACCTGCGACAAACATGGTCCCCTCTCCTCATGACGTAGGTCGTCGTCCGTGTTCCGTTCCGTGTTCACCGACGGGTGAGCTGCTATCGACGAGTGCCGCCGACGTGTTCTATCGCAGGCTGCGGTCGAGTTCCGAACAGCGCGGTGCCGACGCGGACCAACGTCGCGCCTTCCTCCACCGCGACTTCAAAATCATTGGACATGCCCATGGAAAGTTCGTGCATGTGGACGCGCTGCAGCGGCATCCCTTTGATCCTGTCAGCCAGGTGTTTGAGACGTTGAAAATACGGTCGCATCATTTCGGGGTCCGGATTCCATGGGGGAAGCGTCATGAGCCCTTGCACGGACACCGCCGGGAAGGACTCGATTTCCGAGACGGCCGCAGGCAACGCGTCGGGAGAAAACCCGCCTTTGGATTCTTCTCCTCCGACGTTCACTTCGAGCAGGATGGCTTGGGACGCGTGTTGTTCCCGGGCATGGCGTTGAATCTCCTCGGCCTGTTCCACGGATTCGACGGAATGAATGAGGCCGAATCGTCCCACCAACCACTTGAGCTTTCGTCGCTGGAGCCGGCCGATAAAGTGCCACTCCACGCTCTCACGTTGCCCCACCTCCTGCATCTTGGCTTGTGCTTCCTGCCACCGGTTTTCTCCACAGATAGTCAACCCCGCCCTAATGGCTTCGAGGACCCGGGACGCTTCGACGTATTTGGTCGCCGCGACCAATCGCACGCTCTGCGGGTCCCGCCCCACGCGTTCGGCAGCGCGACGGATTCGATCACGTGTCGTCCGGATCTTCGTCGATAGATCATTCAACGGTACGTCCCTGCAAGGGGATTTATATACAATAGGCCGTAGCCCATACGACTCTTTACTGTAGACTACACATGAGATGCGAGGCTTCGGAGACTTGTGCAGAATGCACCTAAGATTCTGGTAACAAAGGGTACGTGAAATACTAGACGTTTGTAACCTCACCCTCTGAGAGGACCTCTACTTCGTTGAACAACCTCTGCAAGTGCTCGTCTGACATATCGATTAGAGGTTCGTACATAAACGAGTTCACATGGATGTTCTCTGGCGTCATTACAGAGACGCGATCAAGCGTCGCTATGGTGTCTTGGTCTTTGGGAAACTCCTTCTTGAATTTTTCAGTCAATCCATGTGTCTGATTGGCTTGTAATTGCTCAACAAACGTCGGATTAGCAATACGGTTGATCATAAACCGTTCCGCTTGCAGCCTTATAGCGATCGAGAGAACTATCTTGTTTTCTAAGTTCATTCCACTACACACCGTCAAGCAGTTCTTAGTCTCTTCCATAAGAAGATCGTAAACAAGCTTCTTGGGGTCCACGGATCCCCCAGGTGTTCGACAAATATCGTTGAATATATCATCTAGGTCCCCGACAGTGATTGTATGAGACTTGATCGTCCAATGAAGCATAGATGTGAGGTTTTTATAGTGATCACTACCCTCGCCTATTGTCATTTCTACAAGATTACGCAGAAACGGAATGGAAGCAATCTTCTTCTTCGGGTCGTCAAAGAAATGGATCTTCCAATCGTGGGCAAAGATATTTCGTATGCCCGTCGCTTTCGCGAGTGATATGCCGCCGCCATTCTTCGATGCAACTAAGCAATTTGGGTAGCCAACAAACCGGCTCTCTATGGTTCGGAAAAAGTCAAAGTTATGTGTCATCACTAGCAGTTTGAACAAACCATCTTCGCTGATGTCCTTAAGGTACTGGATAATTGCATACTTATTTCGATAGTCAAAGGAATCAGCAAGATCGTCGACGACAACCAGTGTCTCTTGCTTCACTTTTTTCCGCGTCTCGATCTCAAATATGACATTTAGTACGTATAGCGCTTTTCTTTCTCCTGTGCTTAGCGATTGCAAAATTTCATTGCGTCTAAGTTCGACAGTATCAGGACCGTCAATATACGTAAACCCGAGGTCAATGATCGAAGTCTGTCCAAGCATAACTTCTGTCTTGTTTTTGGCCGCAAGCTTAAACGGTACGAAAAAGCGGTCATTAAATATGTCTATGACACTTTCCCACTGCGTTCTTTGCTTGCTCGCTTCTTCCTCAAGTTTCTTCCGGCGCTGTCGCGCGGCCTCATACTTAGACATCCAATCTTTATACAAACCCTCGTGCGCCTTAAGATAGGACTTTATGACATCCTGCTTTAATTTCTCGGGGTTATTCAAGCGAGAAAGTATCGCCTCGTCGTCTCGCACATACTGGTAGAATTCCCTTAGTTCAGTGTTGCGTGTTAGTTCCTTCGCAACAGCATCGAATTTTTTTCGAAGCGCTTCATCTGCAAGAATTTCCTCTTTTTCTTTATAAATGATTTCTTCCAGTTCCTTTTTGTCCTTGATCTCACGATTGCCTGTGTCAGCGTTTAAGCTGACTGTGTGCTTCGCAGCGAAGAATCCGTTGTCGGCAAGGCTCTTTGCAATCTGCCCGGCGTTGTAGTAATCAAAGGTGCCCTTCTTAAAGTAAGTTGAAACAGAAAGCAGTTCGTTGTATCTCTGTGCGTACTCTTCAATCGCATTTTTCAGATCCTTTGTATTTAGGGCTTTCAATACTTTCTCATTGAATATCTTGTCGTATTCAATATTGGAAAATAGAGCGTCCTTCTGGTCCTCAACTTCTCTCTTTACTCGGAACAAGGCCGCATCAAACTCAACTGGGCTTGGCATGATGGCAGACGAAATTTCGGCCTCCATGTTTTGCCTTGAGCCTGATTGCGTTCGTAGCGCGGTCATTAACGCATCCTTCGCCTCAGCCGTGGCACGAAGCAGGTCGTCATATTCTTTCTTCAACTTTGCATCCAAGAGCAATGTGGATGTTTGCTCAGAAACGCTAAGTTCCTCATCGTAAGGATGCACTACCAATACGTGATTACCCTCAATTGCCTGATTCAGTTCGTCAGTAATTTTCCTCAAAGTCTTCCGCTTCGGAAAGATACGATCTTTGGAATCTTTTTGATCCGCCGCATCTTGAAATGTTTTGGCCAATGAGGATTTCATGACGCCATTCGGTGCATACAGGGCATAGGCTGAAGTCGTCGAGAAATTGAACTCCTTCTGAAGACTCTTTATCCCGTAGCAATTCTTCAGGTCGATCTTGACTCGGTCCATGAGAAACTCTCTCTTCGACTGGGGGTGTCCCACAGGATCTCAGTAGCGGTATCATGCCGCCGAACTCTCTGCTCGGTCAAGATGGGGAGGCTGGGGAATCTACCAGAGAGCCTTTGACTCATTTTTTTACTTGTCAGTATGCAGTTTCCCTTATTTCCACTATACGCGGATTGGCAAGATAGCAAAGATATCTGACAATCGCATAATCCTCTTCGAGGATAGCCTCTTTTGTCTTGACGCGTTCCTCGCAACTTGATGCGGTTTTCCCGTTACTCTCCTCAGGCGACCCTGTGTCGGGTCTCCTGTGAAATACAACAGCCTGATCTGGTGATCGCAGGTCGCTCCCGCGCTCGGCAGATTGTTTCAGCCACGGTAAATACCAGTGGTTACTAATACGCTTATCTTGCGGAGGTAGAAAAGAGGTTTTTTCGGGTTGAGCGAATTTTTGTTCCCAAAGCAAAAAGGGCGTCTCAGTCTTGCGACTGAACCGCCTTGACAATTGAATTTCTCACTTCTACCCTCTGACAATTCTTCATAAAGGAGGCTGGTGGAAGAACATGGACCATCGCATTGTATCCGCAATCGAAAATCGTCAACTGATTGGCCTTGATTACGAACCGGGAGAACGTATCATTGAGCCGCATGCGTACGGGCTTAGTAGTGATATGAATGAACTCCTTCGAGCCTATCAAGTGAGTGGCGCAAGTTCATCTGGCGAACTCGAACACTGGAAGCTGTTTCGGGTCGATAGGATCAGATCTCTAACGGTGCTGGATGAGCAATTTCCGAGCCCTCGTCCTGGTTATCGATCTGGTGATTCTGCAATGCGCGCGGGGATTTTTGTTGAGCTTTAATCTCCGCGCAAGTACATTCGCCTGGCGAATAGGCTGGCATGTTGTGAACGGCACAATCAGAGAAATGAGTTGACATTGTAGAGCCCTCCATTTTTGACGAACTCACTGCTTGAGGTAAGCTATTGAGCAGCGCCGCTGTTGCTGCGTTAAGTATAAATTCCCCCTTGCAAGCAGGCTCCCCGGAACCTTGCCTACTTCAACATAATTCCGCTGACCATGTTCCCATGCACTTTTCCATCCCGGCGATAGGAAAAAAACAAATCCGGGCGACAGATGGTGCAGAGGTCCACGGTATGGATATGCTCCTCGGCGAGACCGAGGGACACGGCTTGCCACCGAATGAGCTTTTTCAAATCCAACCGGCCGGTCCCGGGACCGGTTCGTTTGAGGATGGTCGAGTCGTCGGGCACATCCGACGCCAACTGGTTCATGACCGGCGTATCGACTTCATAACAACAGGGCCCGGCTGACGGCCCGATCGCCACGTGAAGCGAGGGGAGGCCGGCACCGAACTGTTCCACCATGGTCCGCACGCTCTGCACCACAATGCCATGCACCGCCCCGCGCCAGCCCGCATGCACGGCCCCAATCACTCCGCGTGAGGAATCCATAAGCAACACGGGAACACAATCGGCGGTTTGGACGGTCAACAACGTGTCGGCTTGATTGGTAAGCACGGCGTCATGACCGCCGAAAAACTTCTGGCCCGCTTTCAGAGGACAATCGATGCTCAACACGTCCGTCCCGTGTACCTGGCGGATGGAGACCACCAACGGGTAGTCGGAGTCTCCGGCCTTCACCGTCCCCAGTTCCCCGTTCATTCGTCCATACTGTGGCCCGTGCCGCGTCCCGAAGAAATGCAACATGCGTTGACTCATCCTCCCGAATGACCAACTCGTGAGGGGAAGCCTCGCTTTCGTTGAAGGTGTCGGACCTTCCGCAACAAGAACCATTCTTCCTGCCCTCCTTTGTGTCAACCCGTTAATTGCCTCGCCTGCGTAAAAAAGTGGGGACTTCCCAATCCGCATCCACCAACAAATTACCCTGTTCGACTCGAGCATCCGATTCCCCTCGTCGCATAAATGCCGGGCGGTCCAGGTCGTCGGACGAGCCATCTCCGGAAGCCGTCCGGGCCATGGTCAAGACCGGCTGAGGGGTCGGAGGCACGGAGAGACGAGAACGTTCTTGTCCTCCCAGACTCACGGCCGACTGTGGCTTTGCCCTGAGGGAGTCTTGTTGTTGTTCAAATCCGGTCGCGATCACCGTGATAATCACCTCGTCTGCCAAGCCCGGATCGATCACGTGTCCGACGATAATATTGGCTTGGGGGTCCGCGGCTTCTTTCGCAATGGTTGACGCTTCGTCGACTTCATGCAGGGACAGATCCGTTGAGCCGGTGATATTGAACAACAACCCTTTGGCGCCCTCGATCCCACTTTCTTCCAACAGCGGGCTGGTAATTGCCTGCTGGGCTGCTTCCATGGCGCGATTCGTTCCTCTGGCCACGCCCATCCCCATCACCGCTCTCCCCCTGTAGGACATGACCGTTTTCACGTCGGCAAAATCCACGTTGACCAGGCCGGGAGTGGTGATGACGTCGGTAATGCCTTTAATGGCTTGACGCAGGACGTCATCGGCCACTTTGAACGCCTCCAATACCGGCGTGCTCTTATCCACCAAGGTCAGCAGTTTCTGATTGGGGATCACGAGCAACGAATCCACGTGTCGCCGGAGTTCCCGCAACCCCTCTTCAGCGTAGCCCATCCGACGCTGGCCTTCATGTTGAAAGGGCTTCGTCACCACGCCGACGGTCAAGATACCCAGGTCTCTGGCAATTCTGGCCGTGACGGGCGCTCCGCCTGTTCCAGTCCCACCGCCCATGCCCGCCGTGACGAATACCATATCCGCATCTTCCAAGGCCGTACGGATTTCGCTTTCACTTTCAAGAGCGGCATCCTTGCCCACTTCGGGATTCGCGCCGGCCCCGAGTCCTTTTGTTCGCTCCGGGCCAACCTGGATCCTGTACTGGGTAGAAGATTTGCTCAATGATTGAAGATCGGTATTCGCCACCACGAACTCCACTCGCGTCAGGCCGGCGGCAATCATGGTATTGACCGCATTGCACCCTGCTCCACCAATCCCGATCACCTTAATCCGAATTGGGGCAATCTCTTCCTCTTGAAATGCAAACATGGAACGCCTCCTTTTTATGAAACCCCAACTCCACGCCCGTCGGGCTCAACGATCATTGATCCCCCCGTACACGTGGCGTCTGAAAATTTTATGCACCAGCCCCTTAGAAAAGGTTGAGGACCCAACTCTTCATACGACCAAAGACCCCCCCCAACCCATTCCCGCCTTTCCTGCCTCCGCCAACGAACTCGAATTCCTGGTCCGTCCGATGCGCGTGCAAAATAAGGCCGACCCCCGTGGAAAACATGGGGTTGCTGACAATATCCCGCAAGCCGCCCACGCCGGACGGGACGCCGCGTCTCCCCGGCAGATCCAGCACGAGTTCAGCCGCATCCGGCATACCTTCCAACATCGAAGTACCTCCGGTGATCACGACTCCCGCGGCCAGTTTGCCCTCGTAGCCTGATCGATAAATTTCTCGCAGGACCAATTCAAATATTTCCTCCACCCGCGGTTGGATAATTTCGGTAATTTCCCTCCTGCTCATGGGGTGCGGGGGACGACCGCCGACACTCGGGATCTCCACGACTTCCGTATCTTTCACCATGTTGACGAGAGCCGCGCCGTACCGCACCTTGATTTTTTCCGCATCGGCGAGCGAGGTACGCAACCCGATTTGCAGGTCGGTCGTAATGTGTTGACCGCCTACCGGCAAGACCGCCGAGTGACAAATCGTCCCATCGGAGAAAATGGCCAAATCGGACGTCCCTCCCCCGAGATCGACCATGGCAATCCCCAATTCTTTCTCTTCATCCGTGAGCACGGCTTCACTTGAGGCCAGCGGCTGCAAGACGATGTCGACCACGTCGAGCCCGGCGCGATTGACGCATTTCATGAGATTCTTGGCCGACGTCGTCGCCCCGGTGACGATATGCACGTCGACCTCCAACCTCGTGCCGGAAATGCCGACCGGCTCTTGAATGCCTTCCTGGTCATCCACGATAAACTCTCGAGGCAACACGTGCAGCACCCGTCGATCCGACGGCACCACGGCCGCGGCCTTGGCCGTCTCAATGGCTCGATACACGTCGGCTCGAAAGACTTCATTCCGCTTGAGCGCCACCACGCCCTTTGCCATCTCACTGGAAATATGGCTGCCGGCGATGCCAGTGTAGACCGAGTTGATTTGGACGGCCGCCATCAACTCGGCTTCTTCCACCGCCTTTTTAATCGACTCCACGGTGCTGTCAATATTCACGACGACGCCTTTTCGAAGCCCCCGGGATGGACTCGAGCCCACACCAATGATGTTGACCCCATCATCAGGCGTCACCTGCGCCACGATGGCGCAAATTTTGGTGGTTCCAATATCAAGTCCGACAACGATGTGCTCTTTTTTGGCCATGAGACTTTCTCACCCTTTCTCTCGAACGATCACCTTGCCGGCAAACCGTAAATCAATCTCATGCGGTCCTTGACGGAAACGTTCCCGAAGAGACGGTTCCAGATCGAGATACGGCTGCCACATGTCCTGGAATTCGTTCTTTACCCGAAAAACCAGCCCGTCGGTTTTCCCGACCATGAACCGTGCATCACTCAAATCGACGCTCACGGCGGGGCCAGCATGACGCTGCAGGTGCTTGGCGAAGCGGAACCCTCTCCGAGCCTGAGCTTGCGTCTCGGGGTTTCCTCCCAAAATTTTCACCGCTGAAAGCCCCATAAGTTGAGGCAACGGTCCCGCCGGCATGTCCGGCGCAAGTGACAGCACCACGCCTTCTTTGTCTAAAAACAACGTTCCCCCCGCATGGTGAAACAACGCGGCCGGCTTTCGCTCGACCACAATCACCGTCAGGGTGTGGGGAAGGACTCGCCCCACCGACGCGGACGCCACCCAAGGATGAGCCTCCACTTTCCGTTCCAGGCTTGAGAGATCCACCGAAAGCAACGAACGATCATCGGGTAAATTCAACAGTGACAGCACGACTCGACGATCGAGTCGATCCGTCCCGGAAATGGAGACACGCTGAATGGCCAACAAACCGGCCACGGCTGATGGAATCCACTGATAGCCCATCATGCAGAAGGTCACCAGGATGCCGAGCAACCCTCCTTGAACCATCCGGGTCCACCACCTTCGCGACGATGGTCTCTGCTGAAGTGATCGGTTTCCGCGGCTCATCCCGGCCCTTTCCTCGCCCTCGTTGTCCCCCAACTCGATTGCCGCGCCAGCCCGGACTGTAAAATACGTTCCGTCAGAGAATCGTACTCGATGCCGGCCTGGGCCGCGGACATGGGCAACAGGCTTCTCCGGGTCATCCCGGGAATCGTATTGATTTCCAAAAACACGGGCCTGCCGTACCTGTTGAGCCGGAAATCAATTCTGGCTGCGCCGGCACATCCCATCACCCGGTAGGCCTCAACCGCCAACGCTTTCACCCGTTGCTCCTGGCCCTTGGTGACGGGGGCCGGGCAGATGTACCGCGTTTCGGATTTCTCATATTTGGCGGCATAATCATAAAACGCACCGGGCGCGACAATCTCAACCGGCGGCAAGGCTTCGCCGTCCAACACGGACACGGCAATTTCACGGCCATCGATAAACGATTCCACGAGCACCTCATGATCGTGTGCAAATGCCTGCTTCAGGGCGCCCTTCCACTGCGAGGGCTTTCGCACGACCGACACGCCCACCGTAGATCCCTCGTTGGCAGGTTTGACGACCAAGGGCCATGACAGTTGCGTCGGGATTGCCCTATTGCCGGTCCGCTGCATGACCACACCGGGTGCGACGGGCACACCCTGCATCCGCACGAATGCCTTGGTCACCGATTTATTCATGCCCATTGCGCTGGCTTGGACTCCTGAGCCGGTATACGGAATGCCCATCACCTCCAAGAGGCCCTGCACCGTTCCATCCTCTCCGCCCCGACCATGCAGGGCGAGAAAGGCCAGTTGAACGTTGCGCGCCCGTAGCTTGAGCGGCAGTGAGACGTCCACGTCGATGCGGGTGGCGGCATACCCTTTTCGAATCAACGCGGTATACACCGCCTGTCCGGTTTTCAAGGAAATCTCACGTTCCGCTGACCACCCTCCCATGAGGACTCCTATGTGGGCTGAGGTTAATGGCATAATCCCTTCAGTGGGTCTGCATGCTCACGCTCACCCACCACTTTCCATTCCAACTCCAACCTGACACCCGTTCGGCGCAAGACTGCTTGTTGGATCGTTTCGATGAGCCGTAGCGCGTCCGTGGAGCGCGCGCGTCCGAGATTGACGATAAAATTGGCATGTTTGGTCGACACTTGCGCATCCCCCACCCGGTACCCCTTCAGACCGGCTTCTTCAATGAGCCGGCCGGCCGTGGTTCCCGGGGGATTTTTAAAAACCGACCCGGCATTGGGTTGAGAGAGGGGTTGCGATCGCTTTCGATATTGCAGATAGGACTTGGTGCGCGATTCAATTTCTTCTCTGGGAGCCGGGGTCAGACGAAGCCATGCCCCCACCACAATGCCTTCGGGCAGGCTGACGGAACGATACGCGAACGAGACGTCCGCCGCAGGATAGGTCATTAACCGGCCATCGGGATTGACCATTTGAATGGCATCCAAACAGTTTTGCATTTCTCCCAGCATGGTCCCGGCATTCATCACGACCCCGCCGCCGACGGTCCCGGGGATACCGGCTGCCCATTCGAGCCCCGACAACGCATGATGCACGGCAAACCCCAGCAGCGTCGGCATCCGCGCGCCGGCTTCGGCGAACACGAGCCGGTCGTCTTCTTTCTCAATGGTTGCCATTTTGGACAAACTCAAGACCATGCCTCGAATGCCGCCGTCCTGCACCAACAGATTCGTCCCCCCCAACACCATGATGGGAACCTGAGCCGCATGCGCTTGACGAACGATCAGACAGACGTCATGGACGTCTTCCGGACTGACAAACGCGTCGGCCGGCCCCCCGATGCGGAGCGAGGTCAACTCTGCCAACGGCGCGTCGAACACGACCTCTCCGCGGATCCCCGACAGGGCCGTTTTCAAATCATGATGGTTCGACACGGTCAGCACGTCTCCCGCCCATGGCAATCTGATCCCCAGACTCACAACAACTCCAACAACTCGACACCCACCTTCCAGATGTCTCCGGCCCCCAGCGTGAGCACCGTATCACCGGATCGAAGTTCCGAGACCAGTCGACTGATCAACACGTCTTGTTTCTCCACCCAATGAACCGCCGGGTGTCCCATGGCCCGGATTCGTTCGGCCAGGATTTCCCCGGACACGCCTTCGATCGACTCTTCGCCCGCCGCATAAATCGGCGTCACGTACAGGATGTCCGCTTGCTCAAAAGCGTTCGCAAATTCATCCAACAGATCCTGCGTGCGGCTGTACCGATGGGGCTGAAAGATCACCGCCAATCGCCCCGACCATGCGGCCTTGGCCGCGGCCAGGGTCGCCCGGATTTCCGTAGGATGATGGCCGTAATCGTCCACGATCACCATCCCTCCTTTTTCTCCACGGATATGAAATCGCCGTTCGACGCCGGAGAATGAGGCGACGCCGGCACGAATCAAATCCGGCGGGACGTCCAGTTCCAAACCAACCCCGATCGCGGCCAACGCATTGGACACGTTGTGGACGCCCGGAATGTTGAGCCGAAAGGGGCCTAATGTCCGTTCGCGAAATTGAACGCGAAAATTCGTGGTCCGTCCCTTGATTTCTATATCCGTGGCACGCAAGTCCGGCATGGAGGCATCGGAGCCCTCCCGGCCATAGGTCACATACCGCTTCTGTATCTGAGGCAGCATCGCTCGAAGATGCACGTCATCCGCGCACAGGATGGCCACACCATAAAAAGGCACTTTATTGACGAATTCCAAAAAGGCCGCTTTCAGCCGATCCATGGATCGATAGTAGTCGAGATGCTCTCGATCGATATTCGTCACCACCGCAATTGCAGGAGACAGTCGAAGAAACGACCCGTCACTCTCATCAGCCTCGGTAATGAGCAAGTCACTTCGCCCCAACCTGGCATGGGTGCCCATGGCATTTACCTTTCCCCCAACCACGAACGTCGGATCGAGGCCGGCATGCGCCAACACCGACGCGACAATGGACGTCGTCGTGGTTTTCCCATGAGCACCGGCAATCGCCACGCCGAACTTGAGTCGCATGAGTTCCGCCAGCATCTCGGCACGCGGGATCACCGGCACGACTTTCTTTTTCGCAGCCACCACTTCCGGGTTCGATGCCTGAACGGCTGAAGAGATCACCACCACTTGCGCTCCTTCCACGTGAGAGGCGTCATGCCCGATGGAAATTCTTCCCCCCAAGGTTTCCAACCGGCGCGTATTGTCCGACGGGACCACGTCGGATCCCGTGACGTGATAGCCCAGCGTCAACAACACCTCGGCGATGCCGCTCATCCCACTCCCGCCGATCCCCACGAGATGAATATGCCGAATCTTTCTAAACACCGTTCGTCATCATGACCGTGAACGTTCAGGGGGCCTTTTCCCCAACAACCGATAACACTCGTGTACCATTACCTCGGCCGAATCGGCGTTCCGCAAACGCATGCTCTGTTCCGCCATACGTCGCACGCGGTCCGGGTGGTGAAGCAACCCCTCAATCTCTTCAGCCAACCTGGCTCCGGTCAGCGCAGGCTGAAGCAGCACAATGCCCGCCCCCGCTCGCTCCACGACGCGGGAATTGGATTCCTGGTGATTGTGCGTCGCCTGAGGAAAAGGAATGAGGATGGAGGGCTTGGCACAGGCGGCGATTTCCGACAACGTCGAGGCCCCACATCGACAGATCACGAGATCCGCTTGGCGAAGCGTCCCGGGCATATCCTCCACAAAAGGAACCACTTCCGCCTTCACGTTCATCTTGCGATACGCTTGGGAAACACGATCGAAGTCGTTCAGTCCCGACTGATGAATCACCGTGACCCGGCTCCGAATCAGGGAAGAGGCCTGAACGGCTTCGAGTACAATGGAGTTCATGGCCTGGGCCCCTTGACTGCCGCCACAGACCAACAGGGTGTCGATCCGGCCCGATCCAAGACACGGTGGCGTCGCGACAAAAGCTCTTCGCAACGGGGTTCCCACCACGGCGACCTTGCCGGCGCGAAAATACGGCGTTGCGCGTTCGAACGAGACGAAAATCCGATCGGCCAAGGGCCCCAGTACGCGGTTGGCTATTCCCGGGACCGCGTTCAGTTCCACGACGGCTCGCGGGATTCCCAACAGCAAAGCCGCGAAGATCACCGGCGGGCTCGTATAGCCGCCCGTGCCAACGACGAGATCCGCTTTGGATGCGCGCAACAAGCGGAGGCATCGCCAAACCGCCCGGGGGATCAACAGAAGCGCCTTGATCGAAGACCACGTCCCTCGACCCACCACTCCCTCCACTCGGAGGGTTTCCATTTGCCATTGCGTGCCGGCCATCATCGTCTGCTCGAGCGCACGCCCCGTCCCCACCAACGTCACGGACGTATCGGCCGCTTGACGACAAAACTCTTCGGCCAATGCGAGAGCCGGGTAAAAATGTCCTCCCGTGCTACCTGCTGCAATCACCACGTTCATCCCATCCCAAACGAAGAAATGGGCCGGTCCGTTGGGCCTGCCCGGGAAATACTCAGCAGAATGCCCATAGCCACCAGACTCATGATTAACGAAGATCCCCCATAGCTCACGAAAGGCAGCGTCAGTCCTTTCGTCGGCAGCAGACCGGACACCACGCTCATATTGATGAGTACCTGTATCCCTACCAACAAGGTCACCCCACCAGCCAAATGGCGCCCGAAGGCATCGGGGGCCTGTCCTGCAATTTTGAATCCCTTGACGATCAGGACCGCGAATAATCCGATCAATAACCCCGTTCCGACAAACCCGAGTTCTTCCCCCACCAGAGCCAGCACAAAATCCGCGTGCGCTTCAGGCAGAAAAAACAATTTTTGCCGGCCTTCGCCCAACCCCACGCCGAACAACCCGCCATTCCCCAACGCGACAAACGATTGCGTGAGTTGGAAACCGGCATCGGTCGGATCCTGCCAGGGATCTAAAAAATTCAACAGCCGTCGACGGCGATAGTCGGACTGCATGATCAACGTATACGCCACGGCGAGCAGGACCGTGCCCATCCCGAGAAGATGCGGAATCCTGGTTCCGCCTAAAAACAGCAGGCCGAACAAGAGCAGTGTCAGGACCACGGCCGTTCCCATATCGGGTTCGAGCAAGAGCAACCCCGCAAACGTCCCGACGACCGCCATGGGAGCCAGCACCCCACGACTGAAGGTGACGAGGTCTTGCTCTTTCCTGACGAGAAACGAAGCCAGGTACAACACGATCGACAGTTTGGCGATCTCTCCCGGTTGCATGGAAAACCCCGCAACGCGAAGCCACCGACGCGCCCCATTCACTTGAGTACCCAGGAAGGGGATCAGGACCAGGACCAACAGCACGAACGTCAGGACCAAGCCATAGGGTGTGAGAGTTTTCCACATGTTGTAATCCTGTTGGGCCACCCAATGCAGGGCCATGAGCCCCAACAGCAGCCAGAGACTTTGCCGCTTCAAAAAAAACGTCGAATCTCCGTAACGTGTTTCCGCCATTACACCGCTTGCGCTGAACATGATAATCAGCCCAATGAGGGCCAACATGTACGTGACAACCAGGACGGTCCGATCCATGGGACGCAAAGCAGGCCTGTCCTTGCCGGAATTCCATGCCAAGGAGAGCTGTATCTTGTTGCTGCGAACGTGCCCCATTGTGGGTTCCCTCATGCATCAATCGGCCAAGGCATTCACAAGATCGCGAAATTGTTGACCTCGATCGCGATAATCCCGGAACATGTCAAAACTGGCACAGGCCGGAGAAAACAACACGGCATCACCCGGCGTTGCGAGGTCCGCAGCCAGGGTGACCCCCTCGGCCAAGGAGGACACGTGGCTGATCGCCCCCACGCCTGCAATGGCTCGGGCAATGGTGTCCGCCGACTCCCCCAACACGATACAGTGCTTGACACCCGGCTCGAGTGCGTCTTTCAAGCGACCGAACTCGCTCTTTCCCTTCTCTTTTCCACCCAAAATAATGACGAAAGGCTGCCGGAGACTGTCGATGGCTTTCAGTGTGGCGTCGACGTTCGTCCCCTTGGAATCATTGATAAACGTCACGCCTCGTCGCTCACACACGACTTCACAGACGTGGGGCAGCCCTTGAAACGATCGGACGGCCCGTCTCATACCGTCCCGGGAACAGCCCCTGACCATGCCGACGGCGAGGGCGGCGAGGACATTGGAGACGTTGTGATTCCCCGGAAGGGGAATTTCGTGCACCGGCATCAGTTCGTCCCGTTGCCCATGCCATCGAGTCACGATCGTCTCACCGGCCACCCATACTCCATTGGGCACTTCCTCGAACACGCTGAATTCGATGAGTTGCCCTTGCAGCGAATCCCGAACGTTCCGGACTTGCGCCTCGTCGGCATTCAGAACGGCAAAGTCCCCTGCGGTTTGATTCCGAAAAATATTGGCTTTGGCCTTTGCGTATTCGGCAAAACTCGGATGGCGATCCAGGTGATCCGGGGTAATATTGAGCATCACCGCGACGTGCGGATGAAACCGGTCGATCGTTTCCAATTGAAAGCTCGACAATTCCGCGACAATCTCATGAAAGGGAGCCGGCTCCTCCGAACCCACACTTGCACGTTGGTGCACGGCCAAGGCGGCTTCCGTTAACGGGATCCCCAGGTTGCCGCCGACGAAAGGAGTGGATCCGCATTCCTGAAGGAGCTGTCCAATCAGTGACACGACGGTGCTCTTTCCATTCGTTCCGGTGACTCCGATGACGGGGACGGAAAAGAACCACGAGGCCAATTCGACCTCGCCGACAATGGGAACGCCTCGCCGGCGCACGGCGTCGAACGCCTCCAGGGCCGGAGGAACGCCGGGGCTCAGGATCACCAGGTCAACGGCTTCCAACCCCTTCTCGAATCGTTCTCCGCCAAACGGGTGAATCCCCCACGTGTGTCCATCGGATACCTTCATTGCCCATTCCGTTTCGGGCTTGTGATCGACCAGTGCCACCTTGGCTCCGAGCGCGACAAGCAACCGCGCCGCGGCCACGCCGCTTTTGCCCGCCCCGACCACGGCCACGGATTGCCCGGGGAGACTGCGTATCCGGGGGCGTGGATTCGTGCGATGCGTCCGTCGAGACATCTTCTCCAACGTCAGAAGCATACGGTTAACGCAGCTTTAAAGTGCTGAGGCTCAAGAGACTCAGGAGAATAGCCACAATCCATAATCGAACCACGACCTTGGGTTCCTCCCATCCCTTCATTTCAAAATGATGATGAATGGGCGCCATCAGAAAAATCCGTTTCCTGCGCGATTTATAGAACAGCACCTGAAAGATGACGGATACCGCCTCCATGACGAACACGCCACCAACCAGGATCAGCAACAACTCGTGCTTACTGACCACGGCGACCGTGCCCAGGGCCGCGCCGAGGGGCAAGGAACCGACGTCCCCCATGAACACCGACGCCGGATACGTGTTGAACCAAAGAAACCCGAGACTGGATCCGAAAACGGCCGCCATCAGGACGGCCAATTCCCCGGCACCCTCGATATACGGAATCAGCAAATACTCCGACACCACTTTATTCCCGGCGGCATAGGCCACCACGGCATACGCCACCGACGCCACCATGACCGGGCCGACCGCCAACCCATCCAACCCGTCCGTCAGATTCACGGCGTTGGAGCAACCCACGATCACCAGGATGGCGAACGGAATGTAGAGCGTCCCCAAGTCGGGCGTAAACGTTTTGAAAAACGGAACGCTGAGTTCCGTCGAATACCCGGGAGAGGTATAGAAAAACAGGCCGATTCCCAAGGCAATGCCTATTTGCGCCATGAACTTTTGGAGAACGGTCAACCCTTCCGAACGCCCCCGCGAAATTTTGAGGTAGTCATCGATAAACCCGACAAACCCAAACCCCACGATGGACAAGATGACGAGCCACACGTAGAGATTGCTCACGTCCGCCCACAGCAGCGTGGACAGCAACACGGCAAAAATAATGAGAATGCCCCCCATGGTGGGGGTTCCTTTTTTGGCCAGGTGGTGGCGCGGCCCCTCTTCCCGGATACGTTGCCCCAATCGGAGTTCCTGCAATTTTTTAATCATGGGCGGAGCCAGGAAAAACGCGATGACAAAAGCGGTCATGGCCGCGTAAATGATACGAAAGCTCAAATACCGGAACACGTTGAAAATTGCGATGTCCGTGTGCAGAGGGTAAAGCCACAAATACAACATACGCCTTGTCCTATCCTTATGCGTGTGCGGGCCGAGATCGAAGGGCGTCAGCCAGGCACTCGAACCGCATGGCCCTGGAGGCTTTGAGCAACACGACGTCTCCGGGTTCAACCAGCTTCTTGAGGACCGGTGCCGCGTCGCCGACGCGCCGGGCTTCGAAAATCCGCGACGAGGGCATGCCTTCCGCAGAAGCCCCGCGAGCCAACTCCCCGCTGAATTCCCCACAAGCAATCAAAAATGAAATGCGGCTGCCGGCAACAAAGGCGCCGACTTCCCTGTGAAGGTTCCGCGTCTCCGTTCCCAACTCCAACATGTCCCCAAGCACGGCAATAGTCCGCCGGCCGGCACCGAATTCCTGTAACAGCGTCACGGCCGCCTTCATGGAATCAGGGTTCGCGTTATAGTAATCCTGAATCACGCGGATACCCTGCCAGGAGGAGACCTGGGACCTCATGGCCACGGGACGAAATCGACTCAAGCCGGTTGCCATGTTTGCGACCGACAGCCCCAGGACGTGACCCACCGCAATCGCGGCCAGAGCATTCAACACGTTATGGGTTCCATGCACGTGGAGAGACAGTCGATGCGATCGTTGACGTCCGCTCACATGGAGACGAAATTCGGTTCGTGTTCCTTGCCGCTGAATATGACTCCCCCGAACGTCCGCTTGCCCCTGTAGGCCGAAAGAGACCACCGAACAGCGGGCACGACGTCGAAAAAAATCGTAATACGGGTCATCCGCATTCAAAATGACGGCGCCGTCACGAGGAAGATGAGCCAACAATTCGGCTTTCGCGCGGGCGGACCCGTCCACGCTTCCAAAGAATTCCAAATGGTCGTTCCCGACGTTCGTAATGAGGCCGACGGTCGGCCGGGCAATTTCCGCCAACCGTGTGGTTTGACCTTCGGCATCCACCCCTAATTCCAGAACCGCCGCCTGGTGGGCCGCGGTCAACCCGAGAACCGTTTGCGGCAGCCCGATTCGATTGTTCAAATTGCCGGCTGTTTTCCTGAGGCGCCAGCGCTGCGAAAGCGTTTTCGCGACCATCTCCTTCGTGGTGGTTTTGCCGTTGCTCCCCGTCACCGCAATGACCGGAATGTCAAACCGGTTTCGGTGAAAAGTCGCAAGATCCTGATACGCTCTCAAGGAATCCCTGACCTTGACGACGAACGGGTCAGACGGGGCGGGCGAAACGGACTTTCCGACCTTCGCATTGCGCGGGAAGGCTTCAAGCACAACCCCCTTTGCCCCACGGGTGAAGACCTCATCGATAAACTGATGCCCGTCAAACTCCGTGCCTTTCAATGCGACAAACAAATCGCCTGTGCGCACCTTCCGGGAATCGGTACAAATCCGTTGAATCCGACAACCCGTCGTGCCTCTCAGTAACGTTCCTCCGGTTGCAGCAAGCACTTCATCTCCCGTAAACATCGCCATCGTCGGAGAGCCTATCTCTTCCGACTGTCCGGCAAGTCCGCCAGCAGTTCACGAACCACTTCCCGATCATCGAAACGATGCCGCGTCTTGCCGATGACTTGATAATCTTCATGCCCCTTGCCGGCGATCAGCACCACGTCGCCCGGCCGGGCTTCAAGGAGCGCCGCCCGAATGGCCGCTCGACGATCAGTGATCACGTACGACGCTCCCCGTTCCGACGCCGAAAGACCGAGCACCCCTTGTTCGATATCGCGCAGAATCGCCTCGGGATCTTCGGTCCGAGGGTTGTCCGAGGTCAGAAACACCACGTCACTGCGTTGGGCAGCCACCCGTCCCATTTTCGGCCGTTTCCCCGGATCACGATCCCCGCCACAACCAAAAACCGTAATAATCCGTTCCCGTCGCAGTTGCCGGGCGGCGGCCAAGAGTTGGGCCAATGCATCTTCCGTATGGGCGTAATCCACAATCACCGAAAAATCCTGCCCGGCCTCCACATGCTCGAACCGGCCCGGCACCGTTCGGAATCCCAGGATACCCTGCCGAACGTCATCCAGAGACATTCCCCGTGCGAGGCCGACGCCTATACTTGCCAAGAGGTTCGACACGTTGTGTTCACCCACCAAGGCACTTTGGATATCCAAGGAACCACGTGGAGTATGGACGGTAAACCGGGTTCCATCCATCGAGAGGGTCACGTTCGTCGCGTAAATATCCGCACGCCGGCGAAGGGAATACGTCCAGACCGGCACCGGGGTTTCGGCTTGCAAGCGGACACCCCATGCATCGTCAATATTGATGATCGCTCGTTTGGGTCCCGTTTTGGAGGCGGGGACGACGAACTCCTGAAAGAGGCGCAATTTCGCGTGATAGTAGGACTCCATCGTCTCGTGGAAATCCAAATGGTCCTGGGTCAAATTCGTAAAAACCACGGTATCGAATCCACAGCCTTCGACCCGGTCCAGTGCGAGGGCATGCGAGGAGACTTCCAGGACCGCCGTATCCATCCCTGCTTCCACCATACGATGCAAGAACGCCTGCAGAGGAATCGCACCCGGCGTCGTGTGACTGGCAGCCTGATACTCCTGACCAACGTGATACCCCACCGTGCCCATGAGGCCCGTCCGGTAGCCGCCACGTTCCAGGATCGCCTGACTCACGTGCACCACCGTGGTTTTCCCGTTCGTCCCCGTGACTCCCACCATGAGTAAGGATTGAGAGGGATCCTGAAAAAACCGCGAGGCTAACTGACCGAGCGCCTTCCTGGAATCTTTGACTTCGATCCAGGCAGGGCCGCCTTCTTTCCTGACGTGGGATGGAGCTTGGAATGGAGCTTGAACCACAACGCCCCCTATCTGTTGCCGACACACCTGAGCGACAAACGAATGACCATCGACCTGCTGACCTTTGACGGCGACAAACAGACTGCCTTGTGCGACTTCCCGTGAATCATCCGTGATGCCGGACAGTTCCACCTCGAGGTTGCCCGTCGCGCTGACGACGTCGAGGGGCAGCAGTAATGTCGCTAACGTCATTCCCAGTATGTGTTCGCTAATTCGTTGACAATTTCCCCCTCACCCCAGCCCTCTCCCTCGTTGGGGAGAGGGGGGCACTCCTTCATTCCCCTCCTTTGCCTGTCCTGAGCGTAGCGAAGGATCAGGAGGGGTAAGGGGAGGTAGAGGCTATGAAGAAGAACGGGACGCCACCATCCGGGCTTCCTCGCCGGGAGCCACGCTTAAATATCGGAGCGCCTGTTCCGCCACCTTCCGAAACACCGGAGCCGCCACCACTCCTCCCCAAGCCGGGCCTTGCGGTTCATCAATCATCACCAATATGGCTAATTGAGGATCCTCCGCGGGGACGAATCCCACGAACGATCCCACGAATTTGGTGGACGAATACGTGCCTGTTGCAGGATCAACCTTCTGCGCCGTTCCGGTTTTGCCCGCGACCCGATATCCCGGAATGGCCGCGCGCTTTCCCGTCCCCCGGTCCACCACGTTGACCAAAAGGTCCGTGACGGTCTTTGCGGTCTCGGCGCTAATGGGACGTCGGCGAATATGGGGGACGTGCTCCCAGACGCTTCTTCCCTGGTGATCGGAAATCTCCCGTACCAGAAACGGCCTCATGAGCCATCCCTCGTTGGCAACGGCCGACACGGCCGTCAGGAGTTGCAACGGCGTGACGGCAATTTCCTGCCCTATGGCCAAAGAAGGGAGGGTGCGCTGACTCCATTGATCCGGACGTCTCAAGATTCCGATGGATTCCCCGGGAAGATCGATTCCCGTTTTTTCACCAAAGCCGAACGTGCGCAAGAATTGATAGACCTGTTCGCGCCCCAACTCCCACGACATTTTGACGAAGGCCACGTTGCTGGATCGTTGGATGGCTTCACGAAACGTCACCCATCCGGCTTTTTCATGGTCATGAATCACGGTGCCACTGATCGGAATCTCTCCATCACCCGCATACAGCAAGGTGTCGGGGGTCACGCGATTCAATTCCAGGGCGGCGGCGGCCAGCACCACTTTGAGCGTCGAGCCCGGTTCGTAGGGATCGGTCACACCCCGATTCCTCCAACGCTCGGGTGACGCCTGATGAATATGATTCGGGTCAAACGTGGGACGAAGGGCCCAAGCCAACATCTGGCCGGTTTTGGGGGCCATGACAAGAACCGTCCCGCCTCGCGCCTTGGTGTTCCGGACGGTCTGTTCCAGGGCTTGCTCCGCGATATACTGAATGACTTCATCGATGGTCAGGGAGATGGCATGTCCCGAAAGAGGCTGAGATTTGCGCTGGCTTTCGGGAATGATGACTCGTCCCAGCGCATCCCGCTGCAACACCACCCGACGCACTTGACCCCGAAGGTGCTCATCATATCCATTTTCGAGCCCTTCAAGACCCTGACTGTCGATTCCCGCAAATCCCAACACGTGCGCCAATAACGTCCCCTTGGGATAAAATCGACGCGCTTCCACCATGACGCCGACCCCGGGGAGAGCCAGATCGTTCAACCGTTCGACCTGAGAGTCGTCAATTTTCCGTTGTATCCAAACAAAGTCCCGTTCGGTCCGTAGTCGCTTTTCCAGGGGTTCTCGAGGAACGCCCAACACCTGCGCGAGTTGGCGAGCGACCCGGGTGGGATTGTCGAGGGAAGACGGCGTGGCATACACCGACGGTACGTCCAGGTTCAACGCCAGCGGTTTCCCTTGCCGATCAAAAATGGCGCCGCGGTTGGAATCAAGGGTGATAGTCTTTTCATGCTGACGGCGAGCTTTCTGCATCATCGTTTCTGCTTGCAGCACCTGAAGATCGAAAAAACGAAAGAGCAGAATGGCGAATCCAACCAAAAAACACAGGCCGACGAAGGCCCGTCGTCCGGTTCCTTCCCCGGCTAACTTGAATTCCTGCTTCATGAATGACCGGTTCATTGTCAGTTTCCCATTTGCCGGGCCAAACGAAGCGGAGGCTCAGGACCGTCGCTTGGCTTTCCGTTCTCCGGACGACTCGGAACCAGGACCACTTGCTGCGGGCGTGGAGGTCTCATCCCCAGTTTCTTGCTGACCTCTGACGCAATACGCTCGGGTGCCGTCAATTGAGAGAGTCTGGCCTGCAAGCGGTCGTGCTCCTGCGCGACTGCGGCTTTTTTCTTCAACAAGACGTCCAGTTCATATCCCAGTCGCACAACGTCGACCTTTCCCCACACGTAAAAAAGAAGCACTCCGCTCAGGCTCACCGTCAGCAACGTCCAGAGCAACCATTTCATGCGTGACCCCTTCCGGCTTGCGCGTCTCCCCACCCGGGCTTTCGTTCAATGACTCGCAACTTCGCACTGCGTGCACGGGGATTGGCCCGACGTTCCTCTACGGAAGGGGAAACGGGTTTCTTCGTCAGGATGGCCCATTCGTCAGGAGCATCGTGAGCCAGCCGCCGAAACGCCTGTTTCACCAGACGATCTTCCAGGGAATGAAAAGAAATCACACACAGGCGGCCTCCCGGCGCCAGGACGTCGATGACCTCGTCGAGCCCGGTTTTCAGCGAACCCAATTCGTCATTGACCGCCATCCGAACCGCCTGAAAGGTCCGCGTCGCGGGATGAAGGCGCCCGGAACGATACGACCGTGGCACGGATTGCCGAATCACCCACGATAAATCCATCGTGGTCCGAAGAGGGGATTGGCGACGAACCCGAACGATGGCCCGTGCAATTCGTCGGGAATATCGTTCTTCCCCCAACGTATGAATGATATTGGCAAGTTGCGTTTCAGGCAGCGTGTTCACGAGGTCTTCAGCCGATTGACCGTGAGTGGGATTCATCCGCATATCCAAGGGGCCGTCCTGTTGAAAGCTCAACCCTCGTTCGGGTTGATCCAATTGAGCCGAAGACACGCCTAAATCGAACAGAATGCCGTCTGCGTGTTCCCTGTTGGCCAAGTTCATCACCGATTTCACCCGTTGAAAATTTTCACAAAACAGGGAGATCCTGGACCGGTAGGCTTGAAGCCTTGTTTGTGCATGGGCAATCGCGTGAGGGTCCCGGTCGATCCCGATGAGCACACCATCGGGCGCGCTGGCCTCCAGAATACGCTCGGACGTCCCTCCCAAGCCTATGGTGCAATCCAAGTAACACCCTTGCGCGCGCGGTCGTAACCAAGTCACAACCTCCTCTAATAACGCCGGAACATGAATCGGATTATCCAACTATCTCTATATTACTCCTATTGACTCCCACTTTCTTCCACTTTCTTCCACTTAGCAGACAAAATATACTCGCATTCACAATTTTGTCAAGCAAAATCAAACACTTATTGCTACGGGAAAGGCAAGACGAGGTAGGTCGGGTTAGCGTAGCGTAACCCGACAGTCAGGAGGGACAAGGGGGCATGTGTCAGGCCTCTGGCTTGACTCGGGGTAGATAGACGCATTCGCCTCCCCCTCGGGTCATTCGTGTATGTGTTCAGTAATTCGTTGACAATTCTCGATGTTTCCTTCTGTCATTCCCGACATTTTTAATCGGGGGGCAGGGTGAGGGAGGATATGTCGTGTTTCCGTAGCCGCGCGATCCTGCGGGACGGCACGGTGGCCGTCCCCTACAGGCAGGGACAGGCCTTATCGCGCTTTCTTCCAGGCATGTAGGCGTGTAGGTCGGGTTAGCGTAGCGTAACCCGACAGCCAGGAGGGACAAGGGGACATTAGTTATATCTCTGGGTTGACCAGGGGTAGATAGAAGCATTTGCCTCCCCCTTGGGTCATTCCCGACATTTTTAATCGGGAATCCAGTGTCTTTGATCTTTATAGGGGTAGGTCGGGTTAGCATAGCGTAACCCGACAGCGAAGAGACGATTGACGTGACAAATTCAGCGTTGAATGACGAAAAGTTTAAAAAATGCTGCGAATATTACAAAATGTAATAAATGTAAAGTTTTTTACAAATGTTACAAATGTTACAAAATGTCTCGAATTGTAATAAATCAACAATTGCAAAACATGCAAACCGGGGAACGAGGTCTACAACACGTCACGCAGCACTTTCTTCTCCACCGTCCCCAGACACTTCTCCAGGAACCTCCCCCCGTCCGTATCCGCTCCCCGAACGGGCAAAGCCGAGAACAAGAGCACTAGCCCCAAGAGCAAGGCCGAAATATTTTTTTGCCCCTACTGCCACTAGGTTTCCCGGTTGCACCTTGTGCGCTTAAGTAGCTTCTCATACATCGTGTCCCCCTTCCACCAAACTTGGTACTTTTCCTCCCACCCGACCCCCTCGGAGTCCACGTAGTACTGGATTGAGGTGCGGCCGGAGCCGTCCGGATTCTTCTCGTAAACGCCTAGGATTCTATAGCCGAATTCGTTCCGACCGTTGCAGGTGGCGACAGCCAGCCTTCCCTCTCCCTGCGGGGCTGGATGCCACTTCCTATCCACCTTCCACTCCCTCGTCCTGTCGTGGGCGGAACTGGCCCATGGATTTCTCCGGCGCAGACGGACATACTCGTATCCCCCCTCCCCGATGGTACGGGAGAAGGTGTATTCAAGGCCATTGTCGTCCCAGTCACCAGTAGTCCCGAGAGTTTGCCCGCAACTCCACTCGCCCCAGAGCTTGTCGTCGCACTTGTCGGGCATGGAGGCGAGGATGCGCTCGATGGGTTTGGCATCGGCACAGTCTTCGGGGGCCACAGCCCGCCCGAGGGCAGACCGATAGTGCATCACCGACGCCGCCAGTGGGATAGGCCGGGGCCATGGCCCCACGCTTGGAGCCGCGACCAGCGACAGCCCGGCTACGGGCGGGAGCGCCACGTCCGCAGCATGCGCGCTCGGGAGCCCCAAGAGCGTCAACAACGCCTGGCCCGGATGACCAGGCTCTTCGACCAACCGTGGGGCACTCCACCCGGGCGGCACCGGCCGGGCAAACCGTGACCGCAGTACCGGGCTCGCCGGGGGCCGGGTCTCCTGGGCCAGGGCTGGCGGCGCGGCCAACCAGGAGGTGTCTACCCACCGCTCCAGGGACAGGACTTGGGACACCGCCAGCCCGCACGCACCCAGAATCAGGACCACGCCTATCCAGATCGCACGCGTTCGCATTGTCGTGCTCCTTCCACCGTTGATGACATGTGCAGGCACCGCCCCACCCATACGCTTTGACAAGCCGATACCCCCGTCTCGGTGTCGCTCTGCTTGATTTTCTCCACCTTCCCCAAGCATCGTTCCAGAAAATCCCCGGACGTTTCTTCCGCCGCCCCGGAGGGGATAGTTCCCAAAAATAGGAACAGCCCCAAAGTTAAAATCAAGCCCGTTTTTTTTTGTCCCGAACGCCACTCTTTCACCCGCCCCTATACCTAGCGTTTTCCCGACCGCACTTACTGCTGGAAAGTTTTTTCTGCCGCATCTCGTCCCCCACCCACCAGACTTCGTATCTTTCCTGCCACATTCTCCCCGAAGAGTCCACGAAGTATTCCATGGCCACGCGGTCGGAGCCGTCCGGTTTCTTATAGTAAACGGCCAGAATTCTATAGCCGAGTTTGTTCCAACCGTCACAAGTAACGGCGGTCAACTCCCCCTTTTGCAGCGGGTTCGGATGCCACTTATGGTCCACCTTCCACTCAGACGTAATATCGTAACCGCTAATCCACGAGTCTTCGTAGGTGCGGAGGCGGACATGCTCGTGGCCGCCCTCGCCGATGGTGCGGGAGAAGGTGTATTGGGGGCCCCAGTTGTTCGGCGTGCCGTCGCTCCAATAGTACTGGCCGCAGATCCACTTGCCGAAGAGCTTGTCGTCGCACTTGTCGGGCATCTTGTCGGCAATCGTGCTGCCCAGGGGCCGGCGCCCGCCGGGGGCCTCGGCACAGGCCTCGGGGGCCACAGCCCGCCCGAAGGCAGGCCGATAGTGCATCACCGATGCCGCCACCGGGATAGGCCGTGGCCATGGCCCCACGCTTGGAGCCTCGACCAGCGACAGCCCGGCCACGGGCGGCAGCGCCACGTCCGCAGCATGCGCACTCAGGAGCCCCACGCGCGTCAACAACGCCTGGCCCGGGCGACCAGGCTCTTCGACCAACCGGGGGGCACTCCACCCGGCCGGCACCGGCCGGGCAAACCGTGACCGCAGCACCGGTCTCGCAGGAGGCCGGGTGTCCTGGGCCAAGACAGCCTGCGCGGCCAACCGGGACGAGTCCACCCACCGCTCCAGCGACAGGGCTTGGGACACCGCCACCCCGCCAACGCCCAACACCAGGACCACGCCTATCCAGATCGAACGCGTTCGCATTGTCGTGCTCCTCTTCCTGTGAGTAAACAATGAAGACCTTGACCAACCCATGCGCCTTAACAAACAAATAGTATGGTGAGCCACCCGCAGAGCGTCAAGAACCGGACTCGTTCAGCCCCTATGAGACCGCCGGGGCGAGACCCACCCCAGAGCACGGCTCCGGAAAATAGTGTAGCGCCCGCCTTTCCCTTTCTGTCATTCCCGCAGGTTTTAGCGGGAATCCAGCGTCTTTAGTAGGGGCCGCATCTTATGCGGCCCTTTCCCCTCTTTTGCAAGAAGGGGCCAGGGGGGGGGTAGAGCCTAAAGAAATTGTGCAGCACGCTGAATTACCAGGCAAAAATGGCAGGGACATGCCTTATGGTGCCTGAAAAGCATCTGGTCTACCTGCTCACAGAAGCCAGCACCTGTGATCGGTAACGGCCGAAGAAGAGCATGGACCAGTTGGCGAGACGAAGCAATGTCGGATAGGCCTCCCGGCCGTTCTAGGCCCATCCCGGCCGATGGTTTGCTATCCAGTCCAAGACAACCCTCTCACACCGGCTCGAATTCCAATTCTCACAAGAACTCGTGGTAATGCAGGTTGTAGACCCACAGCCACGGCTGCTCCGTGCAATTCCAGTCTGGGGGAAAGCCGATCGACTTCTGCCGGTTGAGGAGGGCAAGGGAGCCCGACAGAATGAAGGTGCCTGTTGGCGGCGATGCGACAAAGGGCATCCTGCCATGTGCTCCTCGCCCGCGCTTGCCGCCACCACAGTAAGCATCATCAGATCTGCACAGGCCCGTCTAGGTGGAGTTGTTGCATCTTTCGATTTTTTTGATCTGATCGTCGAGCATATTCGTGATTTCCAGAACTCTGTTGGCTTTGGCCACCTTCTTCTCCAGATCGGACTGGAGAGGAAACAGTTCTTTCACCTTGGCACCGGCCTTCTGCAGTGCTTGATTCAACTTCTCGACGGCGTTTTTTTTCTCTTCCTCAGTTTTGGCGACCACCATCTCCGAAAGACGCTCCAAGACATTGTTTTGCAACTTGATGGCCTCGCTTTTTTCTGCGTTGGGGAGCCCCTCATTAGCATGGCTGATCAGAGCATCTATCTCCTCTACGATGACGCGTACGCCATCCTTTTTCATCCATTTCTTGACGAATTCAATTTCGTCTGAGGTTAGCTTACAAGACTTCTCTTTTAGTTTCTTCGACGTGTTCTCGTCCGACAACTTTTCCATGATCGAGGTAGTTTTCGAATTGTTTATCTCATTTTTCAGTTCCTCTAATTTGGATTTGGACTTCTCCGCCTCTAAGAAAACACTCAACGGCAGCGGGATCAATCTGGCATCGGCGGTATAGGTGTGTACCGCAGGATCAGCCCCGGAGGAATAGTTAGTCGTCTGTTCAAGTTTCGATAGAGCATCGTCGGCACCGGTAGGCTTGCCCATCTCCAACCCCATCTTTTTGAGACGCTTGAGAGTCCGTTCCAATTCGTTGAGGCCGGGGTTTTCAGCCCGTTCATGGTTAAGCGCCACTTGTTCCAACCCTATGACCAGACTGCATGCGTCGTGGTACACAATGGCGTCAGCCACTGCCTTCTCGACATTGTACTTCTTCATGTCATCGGCGCTCAGTTCCCGCCTCTTTAAGATATCATAGTAGATCGCCTTCCGGCGCGACTCTATGCCGTTCGCTACAAACTGTATCGTCTTTTTGTGTAAGAAGACATCGTTGATTTCCCCGCGTAGACCGCTGGCAATCGCCGCGGACCCTGATAAGGCGCGTACTGTAGCCGCGTTGGTGAAAATGGAACCAAGTCCGGCGGCTACCGTCGTGATCCCGCCGAGGAAAAGGTTGTTCGTCATATCAATCCTCTTGAGAAATCGCTTGTATACTGCGCATCGCTGGTTCGAGGACGCGATAATTCTGTCCTGCACCCTGTTGCGTCGTAGAATCTGGTTGTTTGGATTCGCATAGAACGCGTTAAAGGCACGTTGCAGCCGTCTTCGACTAAGGTCAGAATCGCAACAGTCGTCAGAATCCCAACATGCGTCAGAATCCCGACATGCATAAGAATCAATCAAGCCTTCAGGATCCAAAAGCAGTGCCAGATCGATCTTTTGAAACGACTTGCTATCGATCAGGGGCTGGGCACCCTCTTCCAACACATTCTCCGTAAAATATGGGTTGTTGCACCCCGCCAAGCTCACTGTGAGCAGCATAGCTGCCAGAACGGAGATTGGGTATTTCTGCATGTCATCCTCTCCCTACAACACGGTAAAATGTCGCATTGCCTCATTCTACAGGCATTCTTTTTCGCGACCCGTCAACTCGTGGTCTCTCCTACAACGGTTGCGTCCCAAGAGGTGGTGCAAGAATGTATCTTTCGTTAGTTCTTCGCCAGTTGAGTCTGTCGGCTTTATTGTATAGGTCCACCACCATTGGCACCTCTTGGTTTAGAGTGTCAACGGTTTCTGAACTTATCGATATAAGCACTAAGGTCCTGCGTGGCTGGCAAATTGTTGGGGATTATAGATAGTTAAAATTAATTGTCAATACTTGTAAACCAGAACGGTCGTTCCAGGGGCCGTGCATATCTTGCTTAGGCGTGGGGCGACCTTGATCCATGCCCCGCACCCGAGCGGGGATGGCGCCGCTAGGAAAGGCGAGAAGAGAGCGTCATGAGGCATGTCCCTGCCTCTGAGCAGGGCCCGTCATCGACGTTCTTAATCGGGGGATGGCGCGGCTACAAATGCTGAATGGCCGCTCCGCAGAACCCGACTGCCTTGCTCCTCTCCCGGTGCTTTGCTCTAGTGCCGCCATGAACAACACCATTGCCTTAGCCAAGAAGCTGGAACAGGAGCGCGGCTTCAATCGGCCCCAGGCTGAGGGCATGGGCCAAGCCATCCATGAACATGAAAGCGAACACTTGGCCACCAAAGCCGACTTGGCCAGACTGGAGGCCAAACTGGAGACCGGTCTCGCCCAGATGGAAAGCCGCCTCACCCAACTGCAAGTCAAGTTAATGACCTGGACCACGGTGCTGGCCGGGCTCATTATTGCAGTGCTCAAATTCACGTGAGTGTCCAACGCGGAGGTCGGGGTAGCGACGCGTCCTCCGACCTGCGCGCTGAACCGTTATTCCGAGCGACGCGCGGCATCTGTCTTGTCCGCCATCACGGGCTGTCTCACGGCGAGAGGCGTGCCTGCGATCAGCTCAGGACAGGCGCGGCACTCAGGGGGGAGGAGGGGCGTCGGGGCAGAAACCGCCCCGACGCCACCAGCAAGCCCGGTTTCTTGTGTGCCCCGAACGCCACGATCCTTCCCATCCTCTAGGGTTCCCGGTCGCACCTATGGCGATAAAGTTGCTTCTCGTACATCTTGTCCCCCTTCCACCAAGTTTTATATATTTCCTCCCACCCGACCCCCTCGGAGTCCACGTAGTACTTGACCGCCGTGCGGGCGGAGCCGTCCGGATTCTTCTCGTAAACGGCTAGGATTCTGTAGCCGAATTTATTCCGACCGTTGCAAGTAGCGGCAGCTAGCCTCCCCGCAGGGAGCGGGCGCCATCCCCGGGGGGCCGGATGCCACTTCTTGTCCACCTTCCAATTCTGCGTCACGGTAGACCCCCATGAGTTTTTCTCGTGCAGGCGGACATACTCATGGCCCCCCTCGCCGATGGTGCGGGAGAAGGTGTATGCAGTAGCTTTGTATCTCGGGCTACCGTCCCAAGCGCGCTCCTCCGAGTTGCAAATCCAGCGCCCCCAGAGCTTGTCGTCGCACTTGTCGGGCATGGAGGCGAGAATGCGCTGGATGGGTTTGGGATCCGCACAGTCCCCGGGGGCCACAGCCCGCCCGAGGGCAGGCCGATACTGCATCACCGCCGCCGCCACCGGGATAGGCCGTGGCCATGGCCCCACGCCGGCAGCCTCGACCAGCGACAGCCCGGCCACGGGCGGCAGCGCCACGTCCGCAGCATGCGCGCTCGGGAGCCCCACGCGCGTCAACAACGCCTGGTCCGGGCGGGCGGGCTCTTCGGCCAACCGGGGGGCACTCCACCCGGCCGGCACCGGCCGGGCAAACCGTGATCTCAGTAGCGGGCTCGCAGAGGGCCGGGTCTCCTGGGCCAGGGCCGGCGGCGCGGCCAACCGGGAGGTGTCCACCCACCGCTCCAAGGACAGGGCTTGGGATACTGCTAGCCCGCACACGCCCAACACCAGGACCACGCCTATCCAAATCGCACGTGTTCGCATCGCCGTTCTCCTTCCGCTGTTGGTGACATGTGCAGGCACCGCCCCACCCATACGCTTTGACAAGCCGATACCCCCGCCTCGGTGTCGGTCTGCTCGATGTTCTCCACCTTCCCCAGGCATCTTTCCAGAAACTCCCCGGAGGTTTCTTCCGCCGCCCCGACGGGGGAGGTTCCCAAAATCAGGAACAGCCCCAAAGTTAAAATCAGGTCCATTTTCTTTTTTGCCCAGAATGCCACTGTCTTTCCCCCCGCTCCCTAGGTTTCCCGGTAGCATCCGTCCCGATCTAAAAACTTCTGATGCATCTTGTCCCCCACGAACCAGACTTCGTATTTTTCCCACCACAGTTTTCCCGAAGAGTCCACGAAGTAGTCCATGGCCAAGCGGTCGGAGCCGTCCGGTTTCTTGTAGTTAACGGTCAGGATTCTATAGCCGAGTTTGTTCCAACCGTTACAAGTAACGGCGGTCAACTCCCCCTTTTGCAGCGGGTTCGGATGCCACTTGCGGTCCACCTTCCACTCCTGCGTAAAATCGTAACCGCCAATCCAAGCGTCGCGGTATTCGCGGTAGCGGATGTGTTCGTAGCCCCCCTCGCCAATGGTGCGGGAGAAGGTGTTCTGTATCCCCCCGTGTCCTACGCCTCTACTGTCATATTGTTCCCCGCAAATCCACCGACCCCAAAGCTTGTCGTCGCACTTGTCGGGCATCTTGTCGGCAATCGTGCTGCCCAGGGGCTGACGCCCGCCGGGGACTTCGGCACAGTCCCCAGAGGACACAGCCCGCCCGAGGGCAGGCCGATACTGCACCACCGACGCCGCCACCGGGATGGGCCGGGGCCATGGTCCCACGCCGGCAGCCTCGACCAGCGAAAGCCCGGCTACGGGCGGCAGCGCCACGTCCGCAGCATGCGCGCGCGGGAGCCCCAAGCGCGTCAACAACGTCTGGTCCGGGCGGGCGGGCTCTCCGACCAACCGGGGGGCACTCCACCCAACCGGCACCGGCCGGGCAAACCGTGACCTCAGTACCGGGCTTGCAGGGGGCCGGGTCTCCTGGGCCAGGACCGGCGGCGCGGCCAACCGGGCGAACGCCACCCACCGCTCCAGGGACAGGGCCTGGGATACCGCCAGCCCGCAAACGCCCAGCACCAGTATCACGCCTATCCAGATTGCACGTGTTCTCATCGTCGTTCTCCTTTCGCTGTTGATGAACAGTGTCGACACCCGCACCGAAGCCTGCCCGCCAAACGGGCAACAGGAGGCGTGCTTACCACTCAAACAGGGGATACGTGACGCGCCCCTTCAGGGTGGGTCCGGCGGCCTCGTTCGTGTGCAGGGTGGCGAATTGTTCGGCGAGCCCTTTTGCCTTGTCGTTTTTGGCTCCCACCGCTCGCTGTTCTTTCGGGGGACCCGCCTGGTCTCCGGTGTTTGGTTCACCCTCTTCTGCCATGGCCATCGCATAGAGAAGTAACCCGATTGTTAAGGCGGGTAACGCATAGACCTCCCAGCTAATCTCTTCCGCAGACGCGGCCGGCGGGGCCGGCAGCAGCAGGACCACACAGGCGATACCCACCACCCAACGCCGGGCGAGGGAAGATTGCGTGAATTTTAACACGGCTTGCTCCTTCCGTTACTGATACGGTGTGCCCATACAGGAACCCTATCGAACATTGAACGGGCTTTGTCAAGAACATAAGACAGAACGTTCATTCAGGTTGTGCGTCTGTTGTGCTTCGAGGTTGGACGCCATGAGGCACGTCCTGCGCTTTGATCTGGGATGCGGCCTACCAATGCCTCTACCTCCCCTTTGCCCCTCCTTACAAAAGAGGGGAATTGAGGAATGCCTCTACCCCGGGTCAAGCCCGGGGCACGCGCGCGCTCTCGGTGGGGCAAGGGAAAAACAGCGACATGAGATGCCGCCACTACAACGACAAAAAATAACGACCCTGGATCCTCGATTAAAAATGTCGAGGATGACAGAAGGAGGAGACAGGCCTTCGCAGGAGAACCAGGGGAGAAAGGTGGGAGGCGAATACTTCTACCCCGGGTCAAGCCCAGGCACGCGCGCGCTCTCGGTGGGGCAAGGGAAAAACAGCGACATGAGATGCCACCGCTACAACTACAAAAGATAACGACCCTGGATCCTCGATTAGATCCCCGATTAAGAATGTCGGGGACAAGCGTCGAGGATTGTATGTGTTCAGTAATTCGTTGACAAGATTCGTTGATCTGTTTGGGGGTTTTCCCCTCCAGCGCCTGATGCGGGCGCACCTCATTGTAGTAGAGCAAATATTGCTCCAATTCGTCCCGGAACTCCGCCAGGGAGGCGAACGTGGTGCCGTCGATCAGGTCGTCGTTCAAGGTCCGCCAGAACCGTTCCACCTTCCCATTGGTCTGCGGCCGATAGGGCCGGGTATACCGATGTTTGATTCCCAACTCCAGCAACATCCGTTCAAACGGGTGCGTGTCTTTGGTGCGCGGGGCCGCGAATTCGGATCCATTGTCCGTTAAGACCTCGGCAAACTGGAGCTGGTAGCGCTGGTGGAGCAGATTGAAGCTCTTCAGGGCGCTGAACATCACCGTCAGGCTCTTCAGATCGGTCACCACCTCGGCCCAAGCCAGGCGGGTACAGGCGTCAATCACACACACCAGATAATAGCGCGTGGGATCGGTCGCAATCAGGTCCTTGCTCAAGTGATGGCAGTCCAGATGCCCTAATTCTCCGGCTTTCTGCTTCACAATCCGGCGTTTCTCCTCTCGCAGCTTGGGCGTTAAGCGGTTCAGCCCGTATCGCCGGGTAATCCGATAGACCGTACTCGGGGACGGCGTCAGGTGCTTGAGCTTCGGAGCCAGGAGCTGGCAAATCTCATACCGGTTGACGCCCAGCCGCCGCTGCTGCAGCACTTGTTGCTCAATATACCCGTAGACCCGCCGACTTTTCCACTTCGGGCCGCGTGGCTGAGGCACCAGGGCGTGCTCGGCTCCGCTCTGGCGGAACCGGTGGTAATACTTGAAGAAGGTCTGCCGGTGGGTCTGATGAAATCGGTAGAAATCGGCGACAAACCGGAACGTGGGATGCCGTTTCTGTTTGACCAACTCGTACTCCTGGATCAGGAATTTCCACTTGCGGACATAATTGCGGTAGAGGGTTTTGTCGTGGGTATTGTGTCGCATGGCTTCGCCTCCAGGTGAAAGGATGAGTCACCCTTCATTCTGTCAACGAATTAGTGAACATTTACAAGGATGACAGAAGGGGAAAGGCGGAAAAGTCGCAGGGCAGGCAAAAGAGAGGCGGTCTTACAAAGACCGCTATCTCTTCGGTGGAGGGAGTGCGATGAGAAAAATGACGAGGATATGAACAGAAAACAAAAGAGCATACACTTTCGGTGGACGGTGGCAACGAGGAGTTGCTTGCGAAAGTGATGGATGCCGTCAGGCCGCAACAAGCCGAAAGGGGATTTTCTTTTCCAGGACGACAATAATTTTCAAGAGCAGATCAAGGGAAATACTATTTTCTCCTCTATTGCTGATACGGGTAATCCGTGCCCGTGACGTCCCGAGTTTAGTAGCGATGGCTTCGTGGGAGTCCCCCGAATGTTGAATGGCTTGGGCGGCACGCTCATAGAGGAGCGATTTCAATTCCATGATGGCGGCATCCGCGTCACTCAGTTCAAGATCTTTTGCCAGTTTTCTGGCTTGTTGACTGATTTTCATGAATCATTCTCCTTAAACGTTGTTTGGCCGTGTCGATTTCTTTTTGGGGAGTTTTTTGCGTCTTCTTTGTAAACGCATGGGGTATCAAAATGGTAGCACCATCAAAAAAAGCATAAAACACTCTATAGATCACGTTCTCGTCCTTTATTCTCAACTCAAAGGCCGATCGGTGTAGGACCGAGATCTTTCTCGACTGGGGCATCCCAAGCATCACCCCTCGTTGAAGCATCAACAAAAGGGCTCCCAACTCTTTTTTGACCTCTACCGGAAAAGACCTCACGGTCTTTCTTGCGGAGAAATCCCAGACTACCTCTTTCATTCAAGGTATTGTGCTAAAATTAGCACTTCCGGTCAAGGGGGGGGGGAATTGCCACCAACTGAGTGACCACAGCGAGGATTGTCGGGTTACGCCTTCGGCTAACCCGACCTACGGTCTCCTCTAGGGGTACAGGCGATACAGCATGCGGGGGAAGGGAATGGTTTCGCGCACGTGCGCGAGGCCGCAAATCCAGGCCACGGCGCGCTCGATGCCCATGCCGAACCCGGCATGGGGCACGGACCCGTAGCGCCGCAGGTCCAAGTACCACTGGAAAGCCTCCGCGGCCAGTTGATGGTCCTGCAAGCGTGCGGCCAACGTCCGGTAGTCATGAATGCGTTGCCCGCCTCCGATGATTTCGCCGTATCCTTCCGGAGCCAACACGTCCATGCACAACGCCCGGTCTGGATCGTCGGAGTCGGGTTGCATATAAAAAGCCTTGATTTTCGCCGGGTACCGATGCACCAGGACGGGTTTCTCAAACTGATTGGACAAGGTGGTTTCATCATCCGCGCCGAAATCGTCGCCTTCCTGGATCGACGACCCGAGGCCCTGCAACCGCAGAATCGCTTCATCATAGGTGAGTCGCGGAAAAGGCGGAACGATCGCTTCCAATTTGGACACGTCTCGTTCCAATACCTGTAATTCGTTTCGGCAATTCTCCAGGACCCGTTCCACCACCATCGCTACAAACGCCTCCGCCAGGTCCATCGCATCGGGCAATTCGGCAAACGCCATTTCAGGCTCCACCATCCAAAACTCCATCAAATGCCGGCGAGTCTTGGATTGCTCCGCCCGAAACGTCGGACCGAAGCAATACACTTTTCCGAAGGCTGCGGCAGCCGCTTCCCCGTACAATTGCCCGCTTTGCGTCAAGTAAGCCGTTTCCTCAAAATATTGCGTTTGGAAAAGGGTGGTCGTGCCTTCGCACGCGTTCGGCGTAAAAATGGGCGCGTCAATCAGGACGAACTCCCGTTCGTCGAAAAAGTCCCGACAGGCCTTGATGATCGCATGCCGAATTTTCAGGATGGCCTGTTGCCGCGTTGACCGAAGCCAGAGATGGCGGTGATCCATCAGAAACCCGACGCCATGCTCTTTGGGTTGAACGGGAAACGGCTCGGCGAGGTGAATGATCTCGAAGGCGGTCACCTCTATTTCATACCCACCCGGAGCCCGCGCCTCCGCACGAGGCACTCCGGTGACCGCCAAGGAGGATTCTTGCGTCAATTGATTCGCAAGGCCGAATTGTTCCTCCCCCAGTGTCCCTTTACTCAAAATGGCCTGTATATCCCCGGACCCGTCCCGAAGCGTGAGAAACTGCAGTTTGCCGCTCGAGCGATGATGCCGGACCCATCCCTGGAGACGAACCTCCCGCCCCACCATTTCAGCAATATGAGAGATCGACACGATTGGGATACTCATAGCAGCGTCTACGCTTTCATCGGGGTAGAAACGGTAGCCAAGACGGCTCAACTTCTCGGTATCAGTCGTGCAACGTTCTATCGCTGGTTGGATGATTTGAACATTTCCAAACACGATCTCTCATAGGCCGACTCTCTTTGGGGCCTGGCATGAAAATAGCCGGCGACACCCCGAATCTGTCATGCCGGTTTTTCTCCTTCTGTCATCCCCGACCAGATCGGGGATCCAGAGCCTTTCTCTTCACAGACGAAGAAAAAACCCTGGATCCTCGATTAAAAATGTCGAGGATGACAGAGACTGAAGCGAGACGTCACATTTTCATCCCTTGGGGTGCAGGCTGCAAGCCTGCATGAGGGATTCCTGCAATTGTGTGCCGCAAATGCGAATTGACACCGGCTCACTGCCAAGACTATCATATTTTTTTAAAGGAGGTCCGCAGATGAGTTATACCATTACCGTACGAGCACTAAAGGATCGCTTGGATAAAGGGGACAAGGTGTTTTTATTGGACGTTCGGGAACCGCATGAATTTTCCATGGCCAAGATTGAAGGGTCCACCCTCATTCCCTTGGGCACGTTACCCCAATCGCTCAACCAACTCGACCCGACCGATGAAATCGTGGCCTTGTGTCATAAAGGCATGCGCAGTGCCGATGCCGTGGGATTTCTCCTCCAGCAAGGATTTTCCGACGTGAAAAACCTGATCGGGGGCATTGAGGCCTGGTCCGTCGAAATCGACCATTCGGTTCCGCGCTATTGATCATCAGTGAAGCGCCGGCTTAAAACGCCGGTGCTTCTGCTGCTGAAAAAACTTCACCGTTTCATCCAATCCCTCCGAGAGGGACACGGTCTGTGTCCACGCCGTCTCTTTCTCCAGTTTGCCCGCATCCAGCACACTACGCATTTGCTCGCCTTTTTTCGCGGGACCATAGATTTCCCGACACTGCGCGTTCGTCAATTCTTTCAGCCGGGTGAAGAGCTCATTCACCGTCGTCTCGGTCCCGGTTCCGACGTTGAAAATTCCCTCTACCGATGGGTCGAATACCGCCCTCACGGCTTCCACCACGTCTCCCACGTAGACGTAATCCCGTGTCTGGAACCCGTTCCCGTTAATCCGGGGTTGTTCACCCGCCAGCATTTGTTGCGTGAATATCGCGACCACGCCGGCTTCGCCGTCGGCATTTTGTCTCGGGCCGTAAATATTGGCTAACCGAAGGGCCACGCATTTCAGACCGGCAACGTGGCGATAGTACTCGAGATAGTATTCGCAGGTGAGTTTACTGATCCCGTAGGGGGACAGCGGTCGCGTGGGATGAGATTCCGAAGCCGGAAACGCCTCCTGCTCGCCATACACCGTGCCGCCGGAAGAGGCGAACAGAATTTTTCTGGCGCCGTACCGGACGGCCAACTCCAGAAGCCGAAGGGTTCCCATAATGTTCACTTCCGCATCGAATACGGGATCCTCCGTAGATTTCCGGACGTTCATTTGAGCGGCCATGTGCACGACCACCACGGGACGCTCTTTTTTAAACACCTGCTCCACTCGTGGACTGCACACGTCCAATTTGTAGAAGACCGCTTTGCTGTGAACCTGTTTCCGTTTCCCGGTGGAGAGATCATCGATCACGGAGACGCGGTGCCCCTCCTGGACAAACTGGTCCACGATATGAGACCCGATAAATCCCGCACCGCCCGTGACTAGAATATTCATGCCACGTCCTCAGGTCGCGGAAACGAGTTCCCCGAAGCCGAACCCGCCCATCGCAGACTCAAAAAAATTTCGCGATTCCCTTTTTTCCCCTGCACGGGGGAATCGAACAGCCCGAGGCAATCAAATCCCAATTGTTGCGCCGTGCCTTGGATACGTTGCGCCACTTCCCGCCGGATCCCATCATCCCGGACCACGCCTCCTCGCCCGACCTGCTTCATGCCGGCTTCGAATTGTGGCTTGACAAGGGCAACGACCGTGGCCTCGGGCGCCAGAAATTTCACCACGCAAGGCAACACCAGGCGTAGCGAAATGAAGGAGACATCAATGACGGCCAGTTGGATGGGCTCGGGAACGGCCGCGAGGTCGAGATGCCGAATATTACATCGCTCAAGGACGACGACTCGCTGATCGTTTCTGAGGCTCCAATCCAATTGCCCATACCCCACATCCACGGCATAGACCCGACGGGCCCCGTGCTGGAGGAGACAATCCGTAAACCCACCTGTCGAAGCACCGACGTCCAGGACGATACGATCCGACACGTGGAGGGAAAAGGCGTCCAACGCTGCCGAAAGTTTGTCGCCTCCCCGGCTCACAAACGGGCTTGCCGGCCCTTCCACTTGAACGGCCGCTTGCCCTGCAACGAGTGCCGCCCGCTTTTCCACGCGCGTCCCATCGACTTTGACCAATCCCGCCAGGATCAGCCGTTGCGCCTGCTCCCGGCTGCCGGCCAACTGACGCCTGACCAGCACTTCGTCGAGTCGCTGTTTGGGGATTTTGGGGGACATCACTGTGGGGATGACGTCTCTGGCAGGTATCCGGAAGGGCCACCGGCGTTCAGCAGGCAACGGCGTTGGCGTTCAGCTTTTTTCTTCTTCCTCGACGGAATACGCTTCTACTCGCTTTTTTCCATCTTTGTCCTGCACCATAATTTCCACTTTCCGTTCGGCGTCATCCAGCATCTTGAGACAAGTTTTCGAGAGCTTGATCCCTTCTTCAAACATCTTCAAGGAATCATTCAGCGGGAGGTCGCCCCTTTCCAACTCGGTGACGATTGTCTCAAGCCTGGCCAAGGCATCTTCAAATTTTACGGCTGCCATACCTACCTGCGGACATCGGTGTCAGGTGAATCGCGTTCCATTCTCTCTACGCGTCTTGTGTGGTGTCGACCATGGTTCGCTTTTGCATAAGCGCGACGTCCTGCTAAGAATACAATGACGCGGAGAATCGCATTATACGCGGTGTTTCCGAGACGTCAAGATTGCCGCTCCGTTTGTTCAACCAGACAAGACAGTCTCCCTTCGGCCAGTCGCGCTCGAATCCGGTCGCCGACTTGGACTGATTGCGCATCCTTCACGATTTTTCCTCCGGGACTGGTCTCAAGAATGCTGTACCCGCGAGACAACACCGCAAGGGGGCTCAGCGTGTCGAGGGTGCCGGCCACGGTTCGCAATTGATGTTTTTTCCCCGTCATCACCCACGGCATGGCCCTGGAGAGTCGTCGAAGAAGCTGGGGCAGCATGAGGCTTCCCCGTTGCCACGAGTACCCCGGGCCGACTCTTTCCAGACCGGCGGCTAACGCGGCCAGTCTGGGCCGCACCGCGGCAAGCATGGCCCGTATGCCGCTCCCAAGACGGAAACTGAGTTCATCAACCCGTTGCACCTGACGTTGGAGGATTTGCGAAGGAACGGGAAGGGTGTGCAGTGCCAACGCAACCTGATGCCTGTGGAACCTGAAGGTGCTGCGCATGGCTTGAGCCAATCTCGCGTTTTTTCCCCGCATGCCTTCCATCAAGTCGACAAGAACGGGAGAAACCGATTCCGCCGCGGCCGAAGGAGTGGGGGCTCGATAATCAGCGGCAAAATCCGACAAGGTGAAATCGATTTCATGGCCCACCGCTGAAATCACCGGAATGCGAGAGCCGGCAATGGCCCGAACCACGACCTCTTCGTTAAAGCTCCATAAATCTTCCCAGGACCCTCCGCCTCTCCCAACAATGAGCACGTCAAGATCAGCCTGTTGATTGGCCAGTCGAACAGCCTCCGCAATCTGCTGCGCGGCACCGGGTCCCTGCACGGCCACGGGGAACAGGCGGATACGGATCACCGGGCATCGCCGGTGGACAACCGTCACAATATCGTGCAGCGCGGCTCCCGTGCCGGAGGTGATCACCCCAACGTGGCGAGGGAAAAACGGAAGGGGGCGCTTACGTGCCGGATCAAACAGCCCTTCTCGATCGAACTGTTGCTTGCGTTGTTCAAAGGCGATCTGCAGAGCGCCGATGCCCTTGGGTTCGAGATACTCCAGAAGAAGCTGATACTCACCTCTCGGTTCATAGACGCTGACGCGTCCTTTTCCCAACACCGTGAGGCCGTTTTCCACGTGAAACGGGAGCGCCGCGGCCATGCGACGAAAGAGGACCGCTCGTATTTGGCTTTCCTGATCGTTCAGGGAAAAATAGACGTGCCCGGAGGAGGGAATGCGAAGGTTCGAAACCTCCCCTTCGACCCATACTTCCGGAAAAGCGTTTTCCATGGTCGCGCGAATGCGCGTCGTCAGTTGGGTCACCGTATAAACGGTCGGGGGGGCGGCAGACACGAGTCAGGAATGTACAGTTACGCGATTTCTCGCACGCGTTGGATTCCGGTGGCTTTGCCGGTTGCGGAATCAAATTCAATCACGGTTGCACCCAGAACCGCCGGGCCGGAGGCGACTTCAAACCGTCTGGGCATCTGCGTCAGAAATTTGTCGATCACCAGTTCTTTTTTCATTCCAATCACGGAATTGACGGGGCCGGTCATCCCAATATCCGTCAAATAGGCCGTCCCCTTGGGAAGGATCTGTTCATCCGCGGTTTGCACGTGCGTATGCGTGCCCACGACGGCCGTCACCTGGCCGTCTAAAAAATATCCCATGGCCATCTTCTCCGCCGTCGTTTCCGCGTGCATATCCACAATAATGCAGGGGGTCTCGGATCGCAGCTTTTCGACTTCGCGTTTGACCACCTGAAAGGGACAATCAAGCGCCGGCATAAATGCTCGCCCCATGACCTGGATCAGCCCGATTTTCTTGCCACTCGGCCTCTCAATGACGAACGACCCTTGCCCGGGCGTGCCGTCGGGATAATTGGCCGGGCGCAGGATTCTGGGCTCTTTGCGAATATAATCCACCATTTCCTTTTTATCCCAGACGTGATTGCCCGTCGTGAGTGCCGAAAACCCCAGGTCAAATAAATCATTGGCCAAGTCAGCCGTAATGCCAAAGCCGCCGGCCACGTTCTCGGCGTTCCCGACCACAATATCGACGTGATACTGTTCGCTCACCCTATGGATATTCTGGGTGATGCTACGCCGTCCCGGTTCACCAACAATGTCACCGAAAAACAACACAACCACAAATTCAATCGCTTCCTGTTGCCCGTCTTATCTATTTGGCAAATCTATTTGGCAAATTCGACGAATCGACTTTCCCGAATCACCGTCACTTTAATCTGGCCGGGGTACGTCATTTCCTGTTCGATTTTCTTGGACAGGTCACGAGACAGGATAAGGGCGTCAGTGTCGGACAGCTTTTCCTGTTGAACAATCACGCGCACTTCCCGCCCGGCCTGAATGGCATAGGCTTTATCCACTCCCTCATAGCCCACGGCCAAGCCTTCCAATTTTTCCAATCGTTTCACGTAGGCTTCCAGCGTTTCGCGTCGCGCACCGGGCCTGGCAGCGGACAAGGCTTCTGCCGCCGCGACCAACACGGATTCCGGGCAAATCGGGTCAACCTGTTCATGATGTGCGGCAATGGCATTCACGACCTTTTCGGACTCGCCGTACTTCTTCGCGATTTCGGCGCCTAACATCGCATGCGTGCCCTCTTCTTCGTGGCTCACCACTTTCCCGATGTCGTGCAACAGCGCCCCACGTTTGGCCAACTTGATATCCAAGCCTAATTCCGCGGCCATGATGCCGCAGATATACGACGCCTCCCGGGCATGATACAAATTGTTTTGTCCGTAGCTGGTGCGGTAGCGTAACCGGCCCAGAAGTTTCACGATCTCGGGATGAAACTCCGAAAGACCGACCTCGAAGATCACCTTTTCGGCTTCTTCCCGCATCACCCTCTCAAGATCGCCTTTGACTTTTTCCACGACTTCTTCAATTCGCGTCGGATGAATGCGACCATCCTGCATCAGCCGCTCAAGCGCGATTTTGGCAATCTCGCGTCGCAAGGGATCGAACCCGGAGACGATCACGGCTTCCGGTGTTTCATCGACGATTAAATCCACGCCCGTTGCCGCTTCCAGGGCTCGAATGTTTCGGCCTTCTCGTCCAATGATTCGACCCTTCATCCCGTCATTGGCCAGGGCCACCACCGAGATGGTGGCTTCATTGACGTAATCACGAGTGATCCGTTGAATCGAGTTGGTCACGATATGCTGGGCTTCCCGGTCCGCATTTTCCCGAGCTTCCTCAAGGATCCGTTTCGTCAGGCCCGTGGCTTCCAAACGAACTTCACTTTCAAGCTCGGCCAACAGTTGCCGTTTGCCTTCTTCCGTGGTCAACCCGGCCACCCGCTCCAAGGCCTCACGATGTCCTCGTATCGTTTGCTCACATAACCGTTCTTGTTTCCCCAACGAGACTTCCCGATCCGATACGGTATGTTCTTTCTTGCGAAATTCCTCCTCGTGACGCTCAAAATTCGCGATTTTTCTTTCCAATCCTTCTTCCCGTTGCCCCATTCGTTTTTCCAGCCACTGCAATTCGCTTCGTTTTTCTTTTTCCGTCTTTTCTATTTGCGCTTTGGCTTGGAACCCCAGATCCTTCGCTTCAATCTTCGCTTCCTTGATAATATGCTCGGCTTCGCGTTCCGCTGATTGCGTTAATTGGAGCAGTTCGTCTTCGGCTTTACGACGTTGCGTGGTGAAGCGCATCCGTTGAATTACGCCATTCAACACAAACCCCACACCAAGGCCGATGCCGCCAACGACTGCCATGATGATGATATCCGTAAAAATGGTCGTCACCCCCTTCTCTCACCACTCATCCAAAGGCACTCACGTCCGCCTTTGGAATCATTGACAATCTTCATGTTGCCATAAGGATCAACGATCGTTGATCCCTGATCTTACGGTGGACTCAGGAAACGTGGAGAACGAAGAACAGGCAGGGAATGACGAGAACGGGAAAACGACTCTACGCGATGTCAGGGTGTGTGAAACACATCGCAAACGGTAGATATTGGCTGACGCCAAGGTTTCTACATCTGTTTAAAATTCTATCCGCCATTAGCTTGGATCCATTAAGCTCAGGCCTCTCTTCCGAACGCTCTACCTGGATGATGCTTTCTGCCTCATGGATACTCTTCAGTCCGGCAGAGTGAGCCATCCCTCAATTCAAACCTCATCAGTTATTCACACCCTCAGTCTTGTAAAACTCGATTCATTCCATGCCATACGCCACTCGTTTTTCCTGATCGACGAATGTATCCCTCTCGCAAAGGTTGAAATTTTCAGTCAGGTTACTCACACGTTAGCAGAGAGTCGTCCTTCATGCAAGAACATAGACTGACTGATCAAGGAACTTGTCAGGGGTGGTCCGTCTCTTCTAAATGGGATTCGATACACTCCAATAACCCCTCGGCTCGACGCTCAATCTCGGCCTCGCCCGCCTGCCGACGGCGTTCTTGTCGAAACAGTTGATCCGCAATATTCATCGCGGCCAAAATGGCAACTTTGGTGGGCGTGGATCTGGTCGCCTTTTGTGCGATGGTCTGCATTTGCCCTTCAACGTATCGGGCGAGTTCGTGCGCATAGCCTTCATCTTCAATGGGCCGCAAGGTCAATTTCTGCCCGTATACCTCAACCTCGATGTTCTTAGTCATGGACCGCCTCTTGCAGGCCGGCCTCCGACGTTTCCAGGCTATCCAGTTGCCCCAATACCTTTTCAATGCGCAACTTGATATTCACGCGCTCTTCTTCCCACTCGCGTGCAAAGGCCTCCTGCCTCGACAATTCCTCTTGAACCAGGTTCAACTGTTCTTGAAGGGACCCATTGGCCTGCTTTAATTCTTGGACCAACTCCACTAATCCCCGTACTCGAACCTCCAATGTTTCCATTTTTTCAAGACTCATAGTGACAACTCCTTGGTGAAAATCCGAGATAATAAAATATGACTAAAATAAAATCTTTAGCAGGCCCTGTCAAGAGAAAGAGTACCACATGTTGTGGAATGAAGGGCGTGATATATACGATAACTTGTAATAACCCGTTTCACGTACCGACGGGTTTCCCTATAGGAAATCAGTTCGACAAATTCGTCCGGGTCCCGGTCGCCAAATCTCGCAATCCAACGGTTCACGGCAGCGGGACCGGCATTATACGCCGCAACGGCTCGAATGAGATTTCCCTTATAGTCACGTAACAATTCACCAACATAGTGAACCCCTAACCTGACGTTCACGTCTGCCTTCAACAAATCCTCCCTGTCCACGGAGTCAAGGCCCAAGCGGCGGGCGACGCGGTTCGCCGTCGCCGGCATGAGTTGCATCAACCCCATGGCGCCGACGGAAGACACTGCCTGGGAATCATACAAACTTTCCTCACGGATAATCCCCGCAACCAAAAGGAGGTCCACGTGCGGGGCGGCATAGCGCCGTATCTTCGGAATATAGACCGTTGGATACGCCATGCGCCATAACGGGGAATCAAGAGAAATCCGGCGACGTTCCAAAGGCTCCCGAAAATACCGTTTGGCTATCACTATCGGTGATTCGTAGTCTCCAACTTCCAGCATGTGTCGCGCCAGGGCATATAAGGTTTGCGGCTGATCGCTGTATTCCTCCTTGACCAACAACAATTCTTCCGCCGCTTCCCGGCTCAACCCCAGCATCGACAGTTCCGTGGCCTTTTGGAAATGCACGTTGATTTGGAACCCGGACGACGCGGGCCCGTTCATGACAGGGGTCGCCCGGTTCTCACGTTGCTCTCGTCTCGCGTGGAGTGGGCGCCGCAGGCGCAACTCGGACAATTGCCCATAATAGGTCATGGGCCACTCGGCAGATACCTGCTTATACAATGTTTGCGCCTCATCGGTCCGGCCCCGCCGTTCAAGCGCCCGCGCTTTCCAATAGTGCGCCCGATTTTGCCAATTCCGACCGGAAGCGGTCGTCGCAAGCACGTGAAAGGCTTCAACCGCGTCTTCCCAAACGCCTTGTTGATAATGCAACCATCCCAAACTCCACAAGGCGTCTCTTTTGATTGCAGGAAGCTCCGCCGTACGGTAGGCGTTCTCATAGGCCAGGACAGCCTGTTGCATCATGTTTTGCCCTTCAGCCCACACACCACTCAGCCACCGGATCCGGCCCCGTTCATCCACGCTTAGACCGGGAAGAACCGCATCGCGAAACGTCAGCAGCAGCCGGCCCTGATCCCGTCGCAAGTACACCTTGGCCAACCACACGGCAGCTTTACCGGTATACGCGGAAGAGGTCTCCGACAGCCGGCGGAAAATTTTCTCGGCTTGGGGATACTGCTTCAACCGCACGTGGGCCATCCCCAACTGAAAAAGCCCCTGTTCATACTGTGGACCATGCGGGCGACCGGCCAAAAACTTCTGCAAATCCTGAATGGCGGCTGCAAAGCGAGCCGATTCATACCACGTTTGGCTTCGCTGATAATAATCATCCAACGAAGGGTTCCAACGCAGCTCAACCGGCTGACCGCCCTGCATGCTTTGCTGCACCGCTTGGGCCTCGGGAGATTCGGGATGCCTCCGCCAAAGTTCGCCCAGCGCGTGTTTCGCCCGGGTCACGTGTTGTAATCGGGCGGCACAATCGGCAAGAACGGAGAAAGCCCGTGGCGCAGACGGAGAGTCCGGATCACCGGCAGTGGCCAGTTCCAAGTGCACGATGGCAGGCTGGCATTGCCCGTTCTCGAACCAGGCGAATCCCGCTTCATACGACGTTTCATTGCTCAAGGCGGAAGGAGCGGCCAACGCCGCTTCAAACGTCAGTGCGGATTCATGAAAGGAACCCATACGCCCCCAAGCCTGACCGAGTTTCAACAAGACGTAGTCTTCGAGGAGTGGGAAATCCTTGCGGGCCGCCCGGAGATATTCAATGGCCCGGGCCGGTTCCCGTTCGAGCAGGGACCCTCCTATGCGAAAGCCCGCACGCCGGGCCCAGAGGGTACCCGGATACGCCTCCTGCACGTGGCGAAAACGGTCGACCTGCAGACGCACTCGATCGGGATGCTCGTCGGCAAAAGACGCGGCGCGTTGAAAACAGGCTTCCGCCGATTCACAGGCCACGTGCCGAGCCTCGGACTGGGACACTGAATAGACACTCGTCAAGAGAAAAACAATGAGGAGGCTCCCACCACGGGCCCATGAACGGGACGGCCTCACTGCTGACCAACGTTTCTGTTCACGCCACACCATTCAACTGACCGTGAAGCACCATTGGGTTGAAGAAGTTAAGCAGACCAGGAAGGCTGGACATTGCGAGGCAAAAAATGGGGTGAGTGACGGGAATTGAACCCGCGACCTCCGGAACCACAATCCGGCGCTCTAACCAACTGAGCTACACCCACCACCCAACGAGTCGTGACAAAAACCGTTTCACGAACGTAGCGAGATCTTACTGAAAAGGCCCGACACGACGCAAGACAAACGCCTTGGTTTTGATCTTTGGGGCAACGATCGTTGCTCCTCTACAGGTCGGACCACGATGGTCAGTAGCCGTAGGTCGGGTTAGCGTAGCGTAACCCGACATCCCCTACCCCTCACCGGTTCACCTGCGGGCTGCGCCCTTGGCTCCCCGACTCTCCCTCAAGGGGAGAGTGATTGCTGATCAAAGGCCGCTTGCATTTCGTCCACGATCACCTGAGCCGCGACACGCGGATCCGGCGCATCCCGAATCGGCCTGCCCACCACCAAGTAATCCGCTCCTGCGTGAATGGCTTGGCGAGGCGTCGTGGGACGAGCATGCTCATCCACTCCCTTACCGGCGGGTCGGACGCCTGGCGTCACAATCAATAACGGCGAGTCGATGGCCGATCGAATGGCCGTTGGTTCCTTCCCCGAGGCAATCACCCCGTCACACCCTACCTCGGCAGCCACTCTTGCACGAGCTACCACCACTTGCTCGATGGTCCCGTCATATCCCCATTCCCGAAGATCCGCTTCCTCGACGTTCGTCAACACCGTCACCGCCAGAATTTTCATCGCCGGGTTGGCTTCCCGTCCCTTCACGGAGGCAGCCAGCGCCTTTCGCTCGGCATGCACGGTCAGAAAGGAGACGCCCATGTCCGCGACCCGCGCGGTGGTCCGTTGCACCGTCTCCGCAATATCCAACACCTTCAAGTCGAGAAACACGGGTTTCCCATATTTCCGTACCATCCGGACGATCGCAGGGCCTTCGCTCGCAAAGAGTTCCAATCCGATTTTTATCACTCCAACGGACTCCTGGACGCGATCCAGCATTGCCTCCGCGGCCTTTGCCGTAGGCACGTCCAAGGCAAACACGAGTCGCTCCTTAGCTTGAATCTCCGCTCCTCTCATGTTCCGACCCATTCTTGTCTCTTTCCCATTGACCATCGAGAAGGGGCTATGTTAATAATTAAGGTTCAACCCTCTCAATGGAGAAAAAAAGATGCCGGTTGTTCATAAATCAGCCATTAAACGTGCCCGTCAGTCCGAGAAGCGTCACGCCCGGAACCACGCGATCCTGCATCGCACCAACACGGTTGTGAAAAAATTTAAAACCGCTCTCGAACAACACGATGTCGAAGCGGTACACCCCCTTCTCCGGGAAGCCACCTCAGCCCTTCACAGGGCCGTGACCAAAGGCGCGCTTCATCGGAATACCGCTTCCCGACGCATTTCTCAACTTTCGACGCAGTTCAACGCCCTCAAAGCCCAATAAATACCCCCTCACCCTACCCTCTCCCTCCAGGGGCGAGGGTTCTGTATGGCATGTCCCGGGCCATGACCCGGCTTTACCCCACACGTTCACGTCGCAATTGGGGCCGAGACGGAGAGTTTGCCGATCGGTACAAGTCCATGATCAATGCATGCATGATCCGGTGAGGGGAAGCAGCGGCTGCCCCTTTCAGCGCCCGGTCCGTGACCGAAAAGGCTTGAAACGCCTCGGGAAAATGCGCCAAGGGAACGCGTCTGACCATGGCAAAAAACTCGCCCTGCCGGAAAGGAGTGATCCCCAGGGACTTCGCAACCGCTGCCTCACTATCCCGACGACTCAGCCCGTCCTTGGCTTTCCATAGACGACGGTACTGCCACAACAACGCGCCGAGAATCCGAAGCGGGGCCTCACCCGATTCCAAGGTTTTCTCCAAAATGAGGAGGGCTTGCGACACCTTGCCTTGGATAATGGCTCCCGACAGGTCAAACACCGACGCACCGGGTTCCGCCCCTTGGACGGCGACGACGTCATGAGCATTGACCGTTTCTTTCGTTGACACATAGAGCGACAATTTCTCCAATTCCCGCCGGACCACGTACAACCCTTCGCCCGCCAGTTCTTTCAGTAACCCCGCTGCTTCGGTATCCAGCCGAATCCCCAAACGTGCGGCCTCCTGGCGAACCCAGCCCAATCGTTGATTGTCATACAAGGGCGCACAATTCACCACCACCGCCTGCTTCTTCAAGGCTTGGACCCATTTCAGCCGGCCATCCAGTTTCCCCGCGGAGACGATCATGGTTGTTGAATCGGACGGTGCGGAAAAATATGGAATAAGGGCTTCCCCTTCTCTGGTGGGAAGCTTGTCCGCCCATTTCAGAAGAACCACCTGGTGGGTTGAAAAGAAGGGAACTTCCTGGGCACGGGCCAAAATTTCCTGGGCATTCGTTTCATCGCCGTACAGGACGTCACAGGAAAAATCGTCACCATTGCTCCGCACGTCGCCCGCACTCGCACCCTTGGAACGCAAGGCGCCATCGGCTCGAATCGCTTCGATCGCTTGATCGCGCAGGCAGTCCTCTTCTCCAAGGACCAGAAACAGCCTCTGCTTTTGTAAAGACGGACCGAGTTCACCAGGTTTGATCACCGGACCTTCACCCCAGCCCTCTCCCGGAGGGAATCCTCATTGCCGGCCATACGCCACTCTTTCTTCTCGAGCAGGTGTCCTTAGTCGCAACAAGGACCGTCAAGCGGCCACCTGGCTGCTTGAGGAAGAAAGGGACGGCGTTTGAGCCTGAGAGAAGACCCCCTGGTCCCTCGCGGCCCAGAAGGCTGCGGCCAACATTTCTGCAGCCGCCTGGCCGGCCTGCTCCAAGGCCCGGTCTTGCAGGACCCGGTTAAACTGAATTTGATCCTGGCGGGCTTCGACGTCGGGCGCACGATTCACAAAAAATTCTCCGGCACCCGTGGCCGTTTCCGTCCAGAGACTCCTGCCCGTCTGTCGATGTGCCACCGTGATTCGCACAACCACGTTCACGCGACGTTCTCGCGTCTGACCGGCCGAAAACGTGAGTGACGGGATCGTCACCGAGACGATCTCTCCCGTCATGACGTAATCGGCTTGCGCGTCTTCCGCCACGACTTGCGCCCCGCTGCTGACGGCAAATTGCTCACGCATGTATCGGGTATACGCAAATTCCAGATTGCTCTGGAACGTGCGGTTGAGCAGGTCTCGAATGACTAATCGTACCGGCGGTCCCTCCTGTTGAAGGTCAGGACCTCCCCCGATCCGCGGGCCCGGCCCTCCCACGGAAAATTGGTAGCCGCATCCCGGGAGAACGACAAGCACCATCAAAACGAAAACCAGAGCCGATCTGTTCATCGAGCGGGTTCCCCCCATTCAGACCACAAAATTGACCAACTTCTTTTCGACGTAAATCACTTTTCGAGGCGTGGTCCCCTGCAACCATTCCCCCAATTTTTTATCCCTCTGTGCGAGTTCGAGAATTTCCTCTTTCTTCGCATCGGCCGATACCTGAATCTTGCTTCGCAGCTTGCCGTTGACCTGAAGAGGTATCGTCAATTCCTCGTGCACCACCAGGGCAGGATCGAACGCCGGCCATGACCGGTGGGCGAGGCTTCCTGCGTGTCCCAACCCTTCCCATAACTCTTCCGCCAGGTGTGGGGCAAACGGCGACAGCAATAAGACAAAGGATTCGGCCGACGCACGCGGCAGGGGTCCATCTTTGGTCATATCCCGCACAAAGACCATCAGTTTCGAAATGGCCGTATTGAAACTCATCTCCTCGATGTCCTGCGTCACGCCCTGAATCGTCCGGGCCGTAAGTCGCGCCTGATTGGGCGTTCCATTTCCCTCGACGACCGGCACGCGTTCTTCTTCACCAACCACGAGACGATACGCGCGCTGCAGAAACCGCACCACGCCCGGGATGGATTCGGATGCCCAGGGGGCACCTTTTTCCAACGGCCCCATGAACATTTCATACAGCCGCAACGCATCGGTCCCGTATTCGGCAATGATCTCGTCGGGATTCACCACGTTGCCTCGACTCTTGGACATTTTCTCCGTGACTTCTTCCAACACCAACCCGTCAATCGTCGGATGCAACGGCGTCCCCTCCTCCGACCACCGCACGTCTTGTGAAACCACCCACCGGGCTTTGACTTCTTCGCCTGTCTTCTTGTGAACCGGCGTTTCATGGTCAAAACGCACCTCTGATGCGGGATACGCTCGCGCCGCAAAGGAAGGATCATCGGAGAGATTGTTGTCGAAGTAGCGATAGCTGTGTCCCAAAATCATGCCCGGGTTCAGCAATTTCTGAAACGGTTCGGGCGTATGCACCAGCCCGAGGTCATACAGCACCTTATGCCAAAACCGCGAATAGAGCAGATGCAACACGGCGTGCTCGGCTCCGCCCACGTACAAATCGACCGGCATCCAATACTGTTCGGCTTCCTTGGACCACGGTTCCCGTGCATTGCGGGGGTCACAGAAACGAAGGTAATACCAGCAACTGCCGGCCCACTGGGGCATGGTATTGGTATCACGCAGGGCCTTGTGCCGGGTCTCGGGATCCGTCACCTCCACCCAATCGCGGACGCGAGCCAGGGGCGTTTCAAACTCCCCACTCGGGCGAAAATCTTCCAACTCCGGAAGCACCACCGGCAACTCCGATTCCGGAACGAGTTTCGTCGTGCCGTCTTCAAGGTGCAGCACGGGAAACGGCTCCCCCCAATACCGCTGCCGGCTGAAGAGCCAATCGCGCAGTTTATAATTCACGGTCCGCTCACCCTTGCCGTGTTCCGCAAGCCAGTCGCACATGCGGGTCTTGGCCTCGGGAGTGGCTAATCCGTCCAAGAAGTCGGAATTCACGTTCGTGCCATCGCCCGTATACGCGTCGGTGGGAATATCGCCGCCGGAGACGACTTCGACAATCGGCAAGCGCATCCGGTTCGCAAAGGCATAATCCCGCGTATCATGCGCCGGAACCGCCATGATCGCACCAGTTCCGTAGGTCGCCAACACGTAATCCGCAATCCAGATCGGAATGAGCTTGCCCGTGACCGGGTGCGCGGCACATGCTCCGGTGAAGACCCCGGTCTTCTCACCCAGTTCGGCCACGCGCGCCCGTTCGCTCCGGCGGGACACAGCTTTAACGTAGGCCTCCACCGCCGGACGTTGCTCGGGAGTCGTGATGGTCGTCACCAATGAATGCTCCGGGGCCAGGACCATATACGTGGCCCCGAACAGGGTGTCGGGACGGGTGGTAAATACCTCAATCGGTTGTTGCTCATGCCCCGCGACCTCGAAAAAAATTCTGGCGCCTTCCGAACGACCGACCCACTCCCGCTGCATCCGCTTGATGGATTCGGGCCAATCCACCAACGCCAAGTCATCGATCAACCGCTCGGCATAGGCCGTGATACGGAGCATCCACTGCCGCATGGGCAGCCGCACAACCGGATGTCCGCCTCGTTCGCTCTTGCCATCGATCACTTCTTCGTTGGCCAGCACGGTTCCCAGCGCCGGGCACCAATTCACCGGGACTTCCGCCAGATACGCCAGATCCTTTTCATAAAGTTTCCGAAAGATCCATTGCGTCCATCGCACGTACTCGGGGTCCGTGGTATCGATTTCCCGTGACCAGTCGTAATCCATGCCCAAGGCCTGGAATTGCCGTTTGAAATTTCCAATGTTCCGTTTGGTGGTCTCTCGCGGATGGGTCCCGGTTTCAATCGCGTATTGTTCCGCCGGCAGGCCGAAGGCATCCCATCCCATGGGATGCAGCACGTTATAACCCAGCATCCGTTTGTAACGAGCGATGATGTCGGTCGCAATATAGCCTTTGGGATGGCCCACGTGGAGTCCGGCTCCCGACGGATACGGGAACATATCGAGGACATAAAACTTGGGTTTGGTGGAGTCGATGTCAGAACGAAACGGCTGATGCTCGCGCCAGTAGGCTTGCCATTTCTTTTCAATGGCTTGGTGATCGTAGAGTTTGGACATGGGCCGGATGAACGCGGTTAGGCAATGCCCGCCCCGCGCCTAGGATGAAGAGAAAAATGTACCACAGCGGCAGACAGGCGACAAGACAAGAGCTACCGGCCACCATAGCCGTCATCGGCTCTTGGCAGAATGAATATTTTATGCCCCGCCTCTTGAGCCGGACAGGCCGAATTGCCGGCGCCGGACAAGCTACTCCATGCTTGATTCTTTCGCCTTACTTATATAAGATTTTTGTAAGGAGAATCACCATGATCGTCAAGATTACATCAAAGCGACAGGTCACGTTCCCGGCACGGGTGCTGGATGCGCTGGGCGTCGGTCCCGGCGACCAACTCGAACTGCAAGAAAGTCCTGACGGTTTCATTCTGCGACCAAGACGGATCGACTATTCGAAATTGGGGACGCTCAGAGACAAGATTCCACCCGGACATCCGCCATTCGACATCCGCAAATTCCGGGACCAACGGGAACAAGGATATGGGCCCTCACTACGGCGTTGACACCTCAATCCTGGTCAGGCTGGTTGTACGGGAGCCGCAAGACGACTTCGAGCGCTGTATACGCCGTCTTGTCGCCTTAACGAAGGAACGGAAGTGCGAACTATTCGCGTCCAACCAAGCCATAGGTGAAGCCTACGCCGCCTTGATGCACCACTACGGCATCCTCAGCGCCAACGCCCGTGCCGGTCTCCTCGATGCGTTGACCAGCGGCTTGGTTGCCCCTCTGAATGGGCCGGCCGTCATTGAAGCCCTTTCAGCCTCAGGCGGTCCCGGACTCTTCGACAGACTCATCGCCGATGACTACTCACGGGCCGGGTTGGAGACCCTGACGCTGGACCGCAAGATGGCCGCTTTGTCAGACGTGCAACGTCTGTAGACAGCATCCCGGAGAACCAGGAAATTCCGCATGCCGACGACCCTCGACAGAGTGGGGCGTGACAATCTGCTCAGTGAGGAAGAGTGACTTATGAAACTGCATGTCGATAAGGAAGCCGCCGCGCTTTACCTGCGCCTTGACGACTCCGCCATCGTCGAGTCCGAAGAAGTCTCGCCAGGAGTCGTGCTTGATTACAACAAATCGAACGAAGTGGTAGGCGTGGAAATGCTCTATCTCTCGAAACGCTCCTCCAATCTGAATCTCTCCGCCCTGAAATTCGAGACGGTTTAGCCTCCCCCTCTTCACTCCGGACATGAACGATTGAAGCCCAGACGCTATGAATCAGGGGCGCCGGACACTCCGGCGGTGTTGCGGCGTTTTTCTGAAACCGGATGCGTGCCCATGATCACATCGAAGGGCAACCTCGATCTCTCACCGCATCCTCGTCGCCCACGCTAAAAAAGGCAGCAAAACCGAGAAACTATGCAAAGACGCCTTGGCCCAAGGCAACCGGTATTCGCCCTAGACTCTGCGGATAATGCCCACCTCTTGGAAATCGGTGCTACGCCAGTCCAAGTTAATGATTCTACACCTTTGATAGCGTAGGAGGCCTACCGTTCCGCTCGACTTCCATTGGAAGATCCGTGAATATGTTAGAGAAAATGGATAACCGATCATGAAGTCTACCCAAATCTGTGTTCATTATTTTGCTCAAGCTTAATCCTGTGTTCATTTAGAATCTTTACATGCTTTTCTGCACCGAAAGCCTTTGCGACAAGTATGTGTGATGCAAAGCTTCTGTACATGGAATTCCACAGTTCATTAGCATGTTCTTCCATTCTGGGAGTTCCCAGCATGCCTTTGGTATGGAAATGCGGAGGATTGCCACCATACATATTCATGATTTGTGGGTAACCTCCATGGACAAATCCTGAGTACACTTTTCTAACAGTTTTTGATGCTTCAGCAAATCCTGCGCCCATGCTCCTTTTCAAATATTCTCTGATTTCTCGTCTAGGAATCATGGAACGTCTTTGTTCTGAGTCAATTTCCTCTTCCCAAAATGCGTCTAGAAATTTCTTATGTAAGTCCGTAATCTCATCGTTGGTTACTGCTAAAAACAGAAACGTTATATCGTCATTAACTTCATCTATGATGCGCTGAAGGATAGCTTGTTCTTGAACAAAGCCTTTATCAAGAAGTGACTTAGCCGCTCTTACAGAACTTTGAACGTGAGCCAACTTCAGGATCATGGCTTGACGGATATCTTTTTCCTGGAACCTGAATGCCATACCGGAAGGTCGCCTCTCAAGTCGTGGCTTGTTCGGCATCAACTGCTCTAAATCGCGAAAGACACGATCCATTAGACTAAGCATTTCCTCAAAATCTGTCGACCAGTTCATCAGAAATCCCACGAGCGTACAGGTGAGCCCTATTCAAGCGATGGGTATCGTCTTCAGATGGGTTTCAACAGCCCGAACAACTTCGGCAGCCAGCGGAAGGTTCGCCTTTTCGGCGTGCCAGTGCTGGTGAAACAGCGCGACGGTTTCACGGGCGGTATCGAGAACGAGTTTTTCCGGCAGTCGAGCCTTGGCGGCAAGATGGGATAGCTCGTCCTCTGAATATTCGGTGAAGCTTTTGGTCCGGCTGAACTTCAGGGCGGACTTGCCAGCCTGGATGTAGGCGATCGTGGAAATAAAGTCATAGGCCGGCGCCAGGGCGGCATGCCGCCGGTCGGGGTAGATCAGCGACCAGTTTTTCAAATGCATGTCGGCATTGCCGATCAGCGTGTTGAAGGTCAGTCGCCGGATAAATTCGGCAACGTCGGCTTCGCCACCCTCGGCGCCAATGACCCTGCCAATGCTGCGCGCGCTGGCGTTCTCGTATTTTTCCTCGGGATAGACACCGAATATCTGCGCGAAATCCTCCATGTGAACGGCACCACCCGGTAACCGGTCAAAGCGCTCAATCGCAAGCGCCTGCCCTTTAAGAGTGCCGATCCCGTCCGGTAGATTCCGAATGGCGTCGATATCGACAAGCCGTATCGCGGGCACGTCCATACCAATCAGCCGAGCCAGTGTCATCATCGAGAATTCGTTTTCTGGGACGCCGGCAAATTTGCGCGAGGGCAGCTTGACGATCCACGAGCCGCCGATGCCCTTGGCCGGGATGGTCAGCCCGCCGACGGCCTCGTCAATGGCCGAGAATTTGAGCTGCACCCCAGCCAAAGAAAAACGCAGGGCGTTATTGTGGTGATCATCACGATCACCATCGTCGGCAGTGCCATGATCATCAAGTGGCCACGCTTCGCCATCTGCCGGCCTGATCGTAATCGCACCCGGCAGGTCCATGCCGAACACCCAGAGCAGGAAAAACTCACGTACGGGTTTCACGCCCGCACGCTCGGCAAGGTAGGTGCGCATATGCCCTTCGGGCAGCAGATTCGAGAAGAACGGCATGACTCGTGTCCGGGTGGGCTTGAAAGCGGTGATCAGTGCACCAAGTTGGTCCTTGAAACCCAATCCGAGCACTGGCCGATTCTCATCCGCGACATAGGCATCCTTGAAGGCAAAGAGAATCCGGTCGCCGTCAACGCGGGTGAGCGTGCCGATTGGCTCATCGTGAAGCAGGACGTCGAGGACGTTGACATCAGCCATGATCGTCCTCATCAAGGCTGTAGGCGGGGCGCACGGACTCGGGCTCATCGCCCGCGATCCGGCCATGAGCCAGCGCGTTTCGCAGATCTCGTAGCCTGAGCAAGGATTGGCGGATAGCGTTCGGATCATGGGTACTATGACCAAACGCCTTGATCGCCTGATTGGCATCCCGGATGGTCCGGACTTCAAGCAGGGTTGGTCGAAAGTACGAAAGCCCGCGCACGTGGCGTTGAAACCACTCCAGTTCGCTTTTGGGAAAAAGGTCGGTTGGCAGATTGTTAATCGCGTGTTGCAGACGTGCCAATTCCCTCAGGACCCGCCGGGCGACTTTGCCATCCTGCGGGGCACTGGCTGGGACACTGCTTGCAATCGACTGAACCGCTGGAACGGACTTGCTGGGCACGAGCATCGGTTCCAGATCAAGGGTGCGGGCGAGCGCAACCAGGCTCGAAACCCTGAGATCGACGGCACCGTTCTCGATCTTCGAGATATGGCCCTGCGGCACCCCTGATTTGGCGCTCAACTCACGCTGGCTGAGGCCTCTGGCTTCGCGGGCAATCCGTAGCGTACTGGCTATATATTCAGTCGAATAATTCATTTTAATAACTTATTATATATCAAAATAAATTTTAGATATTTATTTATATATCATATTTTATAGCTGAATACAATGATGTCATACAAATCAGACGCTCCGGTCGGTCGCTGGGGAGTATTGAAATATTCGTTCTTGTCTACGAACGGGGCGGGGTGATGACCTCGCACGTGGGGCCGGTGGCACTGCTGAGCTTCCGGTCCGCGTCACGGGCGAGCAGGATACGGGACGGTGGGACCCGCGTTTTCGTTCCTGCCTTGCGGTTGCGAACGCCTTGCAGCCACGAACCAACGGAGGGCCGCGACGCGATACGCTCCAGTTCGCAACGGAGGAATTCCTGCATGGACTGGCGTTGAAATGCCGCGCGCATTGCGAGTTCATCGCGGACTTCCTCAGGCACGCCTCTGATGGTGATCTGTACTGCCATGAACGCATTATTCCATCATTGACAGCATTCAGCAATCAGCTGGCTCGGAATCCTTGGGAATCATTTTCCCGGCACATCGTAGGGATCTGCTGTGACGCTTTCGGTGCGGAGAAGGATAACGGAGGCGGAAGGCTGTAAACGTGTCGATTTGGGTGAGAACGGGAAGGACGATGCCCACGAACTCTACGCGTTGGCAGAAAGCGAGTGATTTACGCCACCCGTCTTGCCGCGACAGCCTTGACCAGGTCATAAGTCGCCTGCACGTTCAGCCAAAGCTTCGGCGAGGTCCCCAGGGTTTCGGCAAGATCGAGTGCCGCCTCTGCGGTGATGCCTCGTTTGCCTCGTATCAGCTCATTCAAGCGCGCTCGGCTCCAGCCGATCTTCTGTGCGAAAGCCGCCTGGCTCATTCCCATGGGCTCAAGAAATTCCTCAAGCAGTATTTCGCCCGGATGAAAAGGATTTTTCGGTTGTTTATCCATGGCTTTTTGCCTCCTTTAATGATAATCAATGATTTGTACGCCATAGGCATGGCCCCCACTCCATTGAAACACCAATCGCCACTGGTCATTAATCCGGATGGAATGGAACCCTTTCCACTTTCCTTTCAGACTCTCCAGCTGGTTGCCGGGGGGTATTCTCAGATCTTTCATGTCTGCTGCATCGTGGAGATAGAGCAGCTTACGTCTCGCCGTCCGGTGCAACTCCGGAGGAAATAATCGTGTCGCTTTGCTTTGCTTGTCGTAGAACAGATCTTTCGCCAGAGCATTACCAAATGCCTGAATCATGTTCCTATGTTATCGGAACTCGATAACAAAGACAAGCAACAAATAAGATGAGAGTGATACCGGGATGGCGACCACCCGCTTATCTCCGGGTTTTGGCCGATTTCGACAGGGGCACCACGAAGGCTTGACCGCGGAGTTTGCGATGGTAGGCAATGGCGAAGCGATGCGCTTCGTCCCGGATACGTTGGAGCAATCGAGAGACGTGGGACGCGGGAGACAGGATGAGTGGGTCACGATGCCCGGGTGCGTATATTCGCTCTTCTTTCTCGCCTTTGGCTTTGGCTAATCCGATGATGGGAAGGTGACCGAGACCGACATCGCGTAAGGCTTCCATCGCCGCCCCCAATTGCCCGATTCCCCCATCGATCAGGATGAGATCGGGAAGAGGCAACGTCTTATCAGCCCGGGTGGCGAGGGTGCCGCCGTACCGGCGCTTGACGACTTCCTCCATGCTCGCAAAGTCGTTCGCCCCCTCGACGGTCCTGATACGAAACCGCCGGTAATCCGACTTCTTCATTTTTCCATCTTCCCACACCACCATCGAGGCCACGGAATGGGTGCCCATGGTATTGGAAATATCAAACCCTTCCACGCGACTCGGTGTCTTCGGCAACCCCAGGAAGCGCTGCAAGTCTTCGGCTTCCTTGTGTTCCACCGCGGTTTTACGCAAATGCTCCCCAAGGGCCGCAGCGGCATTTTCTTCGGCTAATTGGAGCAGTTGGCGTTTCACCCCTCGTTCGGGAATCAGGATCCGCACCCGCCGGCCTTTCTTGTGGCTGAGCCAGCGTTGAAGTAATTCCTGGTCGGACAGCGCTTCTGACACCAGCAACTCCTTGGGGGGCAAGGTGTCCTTATTGTAGAATTGCTCAATGGCCGATCGAATCAACTCCTCATCGGCAGCCTCTTTCGTATCAGCCCAAAAAAAGTCCTTGCGGCCGATCAACAAACCGCCGCGCACAAACAACAGTTGCAGATCCACCGCCCGTCCCATCCTGGCCAAGCCGATGATATCCTGGTCCATGGGCCCTATTTGAGCCACGCGCTGTTTTTCCAACGTCCTGGCAATGCTCGCCATACGATCCCGCAGCCTGGCCGCATCTTCGAATTCTTCGCGGCCGGCGGCCGCTTCCATGTCCTTTCGCAACCCATCCAGCAATTCCTTATCCCGCCCCTCCAGAAAACAGCGCACCTGTTCGACGATGCGATGATAGTCTTCCTGCGATTGGTTGCCGGTACAGGGCGCCATGCAGCGCTTGATTTCAAATTCCAGACAGGCGCGATCGGCCGTCCCGTCGATGTCGATCTTGCACGTCGCCAGCGGGAACACTTTCTTGATGACCTTCAGGGTTTCTCGAAGCGCCCCCGAGGGCACGTAGGGACCAAAATACAGCGCCCCATCGTTCTTCACGCGACGCACGATCGAGAGACGGGGAAAATTTTCCTTCACCGGCAGGCGAAGAAAAGGATAGTGCTTGTCATCGCGAAGCACCACGTTGAACCGGGGGCGATGTCGTTTGACCAGGTTGCTTTCGAGTAAGAGGGCTTCCAAGTCGGATCGTGTGACGATCGTTTCGATATCATGAATCAGGGACGTCAACACGCGAGTCTTGGGACTCGGGTCGCTGCCTTTTTGAAAATACGAGCGCACCCGATCCGCCAACACCAGGGCTTTCCCGATGTAGAGTATTTCACCGCCCTTGCCTTTCATCAGGTACACGCCGGGCTGATTGGGCAGATGCGCCAGAGTCGATTCGAGAGAAGGGGCGAGGCTGGTCACGGGTGAAGCCTGCTACGCGGTCACCGTACCCGGCGGTCGTTCGATCAACTCCACTTCATAGCCATCCGGAGCATCGATGAAAATAAACCGGCTCCCCGACGACGTTCGAGTCGGGCCATCCGTGATGGGAACGTTCCGGGCCTTCAACTGATCGATCGCCTGGTCAAGGTCATCGACCTCAAACGCGAGATGGACCAGATCTTCCTGCACGCTGACGGGACCACTCTCCGGAAAACTGCACAGTTCAATGAGTTCGTCGCTATTGGGAACGGCCAGAAAGGCCAAATGCGACCCGCGCGGCGACACCTTGCGTTCCAACACTTCCAATCCCAGCACGTCCCGATAAAACGCGATGGTGGTCTCCATGTCACTGACGCGCATTCGTGTGTGCAGCAATTTTTTGACGATCATCGCAGGAATCCTTCCGCGTTCACAGGAACATGATTGTCGCGAGAGCCACGGAAGTATTGTACTGAACCTCACGGCTTCCAACAACACAGCCCGACTTTTTCACGTTCTGCAGCGGGCCCTTTTCTCCCGGTCCTCTTGGGCCGTTGAGTTCGAGACAGTCAGTATGTGATAACTACACTCCCTGGGCATGAGGCAGATCACTGCCTTCGAGCAGAGACGTTGCTCTTTTCCTCCCCTTTGTAAGGGGAGGCGACGGTGGGGTAGAGTCATACGGGCACTTCTGAGCACTGGAGGGGGCAACCCTGCGCGGTTCAGCCTTCCAATCAACCGCTCTACCTCCCCTCACCCCTCCTTACAAAGGAGGGGAACAGACCGCATGAGGTATTTCCCGGGTCGGAACGACGCCCTGATTGCAAGAGCCTGTCCCCGACTTGATCGGGGATGAAGGAGCCTTCATGGAAATCAATACCGACACGCAATTGTGTGGAGTCCTCGGCCATCCCGTGAAGCACTCGCTTTCTCCGGCCATTCACAATGCCGCGTTTCAACACTTGGGGCTGAATTACGTATACCTGGCGTTTCCCGTTGAAGACGTGCTCCATGCCCTTCACGGAATCCGCGCTTTAGGCAACCTCAGAGGGTTCAGCGTCACGATTCCCCATAAAGTTTCGGTCATGGCCCACCTGGATACGATCGAGCCCTCGGCCCGGCACATCGGGGCCGTCAATACCATCGTGAAATCGGACCATGCCCTTTCCGGATATAATACGGACGCCTCCGGCGCCCTTCTGGCTTTACGGCACGCAGGCGTCGAACTCGCCGGGAAACAGGCAGTCATTATCGGATCCGGAGGCGCCGCACGGGCCATTGCGTTCGGACTCGCGCTTGATACCCCCATCAGCAGGCTCACGATCCTTGCGATCGAAGAAGAGGAACGCCACACCCTGGCGCGCAATCTCCGTGAAGGCACGACGCTTCACATTGAAGACCACCCACTCGATGCGGACACCCTGAAGCCTACCCTGGCCCAGGCACAGGTCATGATCCACTGCACCCCCGTTGGGATGGATCCCCACACCGAACAGACCTGTGTGCCCCAACGCTTTTTCCATCCCAACCTGACGGTCATGGATATCGTCTACAACCCTTTGGACACGCAATTACTGAAGGAAGCTCGGGCTGCCGGATGCCCGACGATCCGTGGCTTGGAAATGTTCCTGCATCAAGCCGTCGCCCAATTCGAGTTGTGGACGGACCAACCCGCACCAGTCCCCGTCATGCGTCAGGTATTGGAGTCCCGCTTCTCATGAATCTGGTGCTCATCGGTTATCGAGGAACGGGGAAAAGCACCGTTGCGGAACTCCTCGCGACGCGACTCGGGTGGAAGGCCGTCTCCACGGATACGCAAATCGTTGAAAAGGCAAAAAAGGCGATTCCGGACATTGTCGCCCACGACGGGTGGGAACACTTTCGAGATCTGGAAACGGAGGTGTGCCTCGCGCTCAAAGAACAGGACTGTTTGGTCATCGATACCGGCGGAGGAATTATCCTGCGACCGGACAACATGGAAGCGTTAAAGCCCAATGGCCTGGTGTTTTGGCTGACCGCCGAGGTTTCGACGATGACCCGGCGGATCTCGGAAGACACGCAACGCCCGGCGCTCACCGCCGGGAAAACGTTTCTCGAGGAAATTCAGGAGGTCCTGACCGAACGGACCCCGAAATATCAGGCTGCGGCCGGTCATATCATTGCCACCGACGACCTCTCACCGAAGGAGATCGCCTCTCACATTCTGACCATTGCCCGCGGCCACGGTATCGATCTATCGTGCTAGCCGCATCGCGGGTCTTCTGTCCGGACGGAACGTATGAACGCCGAGTTCCCAGAGCCACTGCCTCCCATGGACCTCACCTGGATTCGGTGGCTTTTGGACAGCTATGCGTTCTGGTTGAAGCACGAACTCATCGACCGGACGGGCACCCTTGAGGAGCAAAGCGAACGGCTCTATTGTTCGCCTTTCGTAGTGGCCTCCCACGCCAACCCTTCGACAGGCTCAGGGCAGGCTGCGGAAGACCCCATCCTCAATTACGGCAATCGACAGGCCCTCGACTTGTGGGAAGGGACCTGGGATGAATTTACCACGACCCCTTCGCGATTGACCGCGGAACCCGTGAATCAAGCCGAGCGGTCCCGGATGCTCGACCAGGTGGCCACCCACGGGTTCATTACCGATTACCAGGGGATACGCATTTCACGAACGGGCCGGCGGTTTCTCGTGCAACAGGCCACGGTCTGGAACATCCTGGATGACCACGGGACCGCCCATGGGCAAGCCGCGACGTTTTCACGGTGGGAACCCCTCACGTGAAAAACGACGGAATTGTTTTAAAATGTACAAAGTTTAAAAAATTCGATGATTTTTAATAACTTTAAAAAAATAAATAATGATAGAAAGTTTTAAATATTTAAAATATTTAAAATATTTAAAAAAATCAGTGAACATTAAAAAATATAAAAATTGCGACAAACGACAACAAAAAACGCGAACTGCAAAAATGCCAAACTCTTGCCCCAGCCAACGCTCGTTGCAAACGGTCCTCAGCTTCTTTTATGGTGGCTGTTGCAGAACGTGTATCGTCTTTACATCCTCACAACTTCTTCAGTCTCTACCTCCCCTTCGCCCCTCCTTACAAAGGAGGGGAAGAGAAGTGGCGGGAACGGTCAACAAAGTCGTGAAACACCTGGATGACAGAAAAGGAGCATCATGATTGTAGCGGGAGACATTGGCGGAACCAAAACCTACCTTGGATTGTTCGATTGGCAAGAGACACGAGTCGCCCCTATTCGAGAGGAGAAATTCTGGAATGCGGACTTCGAGTCGTTCGAGGAAATCCTCGAAGAATTTTTACAGCCCCCCGCCCCCGCTGATGCTCTGGCCGAGGGCGATGAAGAAGAATCCGAAGACACGGAGATCGAGGAGGAAACCGTCAAGATTTCTCCGACCATGCCTCTCCAGGCGGCCTGTTTCGGCGTCGCCGGCCCGGTTATCGACAACCGCTGCCGCACCACGAATCTTCCGTGGGTCATCGACGGTCATACCTTGACCGAAACCCTGAACACCTCCTGCGTGCGTTTGATCAATGACGTCGAAGCCATGGCCTACGGCGTGCTGGTGCTTGAGCCGGAAGAAACCGAAGTGGTCCATGGCGAACGACAGGAAGACGGCACCAAAGTTCTGATCGCGCCGGGAACCGGACTGGGCGAGGCCGTGCTGTATTGGGACGGGGAGCGGTATCATGCGTTGCCGTCCGAAGGCGGGCATGCCAGCTTTGCGCCGACGACCGATCTCGAGATCGACCTGCTCCGGTACCTCCGCACGAGTTTTCTGCACATCAGTTACGAACGGGTGGTATCCGGAAACGGCCTGCACGGCATCTATCAGTTTCTTCGCGATACCAAGAAGAATGAGCCGACCTGGTTTGCCGAACGCCTGCCCACCGGAGATCCGCCGGCTCTGATCGCTGAAGCCGGGCTCATCGGCAAGCCTGATATCTGCGTCCAGGCTTTGGACCTGTTCGTCTCCGTCCTGGCCGGGGAAGCCGGGAATTGCACCCTGAACACGTTGGCGCGGGGCGGGGTCTATCTTGGCGGTGGGATCGTTCCACAAATTATCGACAAGCTCCGCGATCAACGCTTTGCGCAAGCGTTCGTCAACAAAGGACGGTATAAACGGTTGCTCTCATCGATTCCAATCCACGTCATCCTGAACGACAAAGCCGCCCTTCTCGGCGCGGCTTCCGTAGCCGCGAGCATGAGCACGGATTCGTAAGCCATCCATTATGTCTTCTCCACCATCGCCCGACCCGCTGGAAACCGGCAAACGCGCGGCCGGCGAAGCCGCCATGGACTTCATCCGGGATGGGGCGCTCGTGGGTTTGGGAACCGGCTCCACCGTGAAATATTTTCTTCTGGCTCTCGGCAAACGCGTGCAAGCCGGACTCCGGGTGCACGGCGTGCCCACGTCTCACGAAACCGCGGAATTGGCCAGGCAATTGCAGATTCCTCTTCTCCCGGAGCAGGAAGAGTGGGCCTTGGACGTGGCGGTGGATGGGGCGGATCAGGTTGATCCCCACTTTCAGTTGATCAAGGGTGGAGGCGGAGCCTTACTGCGGGAAAAAATCGTAGCCGCCGCCGCGCGCACGTTCATCGTCCTGGTCGATCACAAGAAATGCGTGCCGGTATTGGGCAAACCCATGCCAGTTCCCGTGGAAGTGACCCCGTTCGGATGGCCACAGTCCGCCAGGCAACTTCAGGAGTTGGGAGGCGTCCCGACGCTCAGAGAAAAACAGGGAACGGTATTCGAGACTGACGGAGGCAACTACATCCTTGATTTGCTGATGGACTCGATCAAAGACCCCGGTCAACTCGAAGCGCGTCTCAATCGCATACCGGGCGTCGTGGAAAACGGCCTCTTCGTCAACCGGACCTCGACGTTAATCATCGGATCGCCCGACGGCGTGCAAATCAAACACTGCTCTGCTTGACCAGTCTCTTGATCTGCAGCCTACACCGGCTTTTTATACACTCTGCTCCGGTGTCCGACGCGAACGACCAGCCCAAGTTCCTGCCTCATCTTTTTGCTCGTCAGGCGATCAGCAGGATTTTCAAGTCTGGACTCGGCAATGTAGCGATCTTCCAATTCATCGATATGGTCTTCGATGAGTTGGCGGATATAAAACGTTTTGGTTCGTCCGGTTGTTTCTGCCAGATGATCCAGCCTGTTTTCCAGATCCTTATTCAAACGAAGAGACGCCATGTCGCACCTTCCATATTCCTTGGGCCGTATTCTTTAGTTGTTGTAATACATGCATGACAAGTAATGCACTTAATACATAGCTATCAAGCTATTCTTCAATACGTCGCCATCCAGGCCACGAATTGCACGGCATGTTTCGGTAATGGTAGAGTGCTGCCGTTCCGACGCATCGAGCGCGACAGCATAACCCATAGGCTGGTCCCATCGTCTAGCTTGGCCCAGGACGGCACCCTCTCAAGGTGCAGACACGGGTTCAAATCCCGTTGGGACCACCATTCCCCACTCCCGGCATTTCCAATAATTTCCCATGAGCATCACAAAAACCTCTCCTGTAGAGTCTTTTGTGATTTTTAAGGTGATTATAGTCCTCCACATCGTCATCGTCCGTATTTCTCGTCAAGTATTTTCTGAGCACGTTCACAGTCCTCCAAGGAGTCGTAGCCCGTGGTCTTTGGAGTCGTCCCTGCATAAATGTACACACCATCTCAGAGACGACAGGATTAAGCTTTTGCATCGCTGGGTTATCTAATAGAAAGTCTCCATCACCAATAACGGGAATTGTATACCTAAATCCGCACTATGACGAAAGTTGAAAAAAACAGAAAAAAATGTTGATATGTCAAGGTCATCGCAGTTTACAGAAGGAGGATGAATCATGACAGATCCTCTCAATCAAGAAAAAAACTATTTGAAGTCTCATCAGGTGAAACTTGCCGAACAGTATCCGGGCAAGTACTTGCTCATAAAAGGGGACACCGTCCATGGGGCATTTGAGACCTATGAGCAAGGTGTGATCGAGGGGGCGAAGCTGTTTGGTGCAAGCCATTTTCTGGTTCGTTCAGTCTTGCAGCCAGATGACGTTGAGGCGCCAAGCATTCCCGCGTTGTCCGTAGGAGTTCCGCTCATTGCCCATCCTTAATACCCGCGTCCCTACTCACGGGAAGGATCAGGATGGGGAGCCTCTACCTTCTCATATAGGTCTACAACAGACAGGTCCGAGAGTCCACATCACGATCTCTCCGCTCGAAGGCCAACTCAAATCAGCAGCAGATAAAGGTGAGACACCCACAATCCCGGTTGTGGGGTGGGCTTTGTGAACCCTGATACTTTCACGACCGGGAAAACCCAATGACGCGCGCCTTTCATGACGGGGCTGACGATGGGCTCGAGGCCTTGGAAGCCCTTGACCCCGCACGCATTCATTCCTTCTCCGATCTGCTGACCGCGATGAAAAAAACCGCATTCGGGGGCCGGCGGCTCGGGGAAGCCTTCGAGGTGCTCAAGGCCATGATCGCGGACCCCGACTGTTTCGTGGTCATGACGCTTTCAGGGGCCATGACCATCGCCAAAATGGGGAAAATCATCTGTACCATGCTGGATCGAGGGATGGTCCAAGCCATCGTCTCGACCGGTGCGTTGATGGCCCATGGCATGAGCGAAGCCGTCGGACAAACGCATTATAAATACCAGCCGGTCATGGACGACGTCGAACTCTTTGAAAAGGGATACAACCGGGTCTATGACACGCTCGAAATGGAATTGAATCTGAACCACGTCGAGGAAGTGGCCGCCGTCACCCTGAACCGGCTGCGTCCCGACGAACCGCTCTCGTCGGAACTCCTGAATCGGGAACTGGGGCGGACGCTGGCCGAGCAATTTCCCGGCCCGGGTATCCTCAAAAGTGCCTTCCTGCAAGGGGTCCCGGTGTACATCCCCGCGTTCACGGATTCCGAACTGGGCCTCGATACGTCCATTTGGTCCATGAAAGCTCACGGGCCGGCTCAATCGAGTGCGGAACCCGATCCCGAGGATGACCGGGCGATGTGGGATCGTTTGCAACACCATCGTCCCAACTTTAATCCGTTTCTCGATCTCAACAGCTATACCCGCAACCTCCTGGGCGCCAAGCGACTGGGCATCTTTACCATCGGCGGCGGCGTGCCCCGCAATTGGGCGCAACAGGTTCCGCCGTACATCGAAATCCTGAATATGCGGTTGGGCACCACCCTCACCCCTCCCCGATTCCACTATGGCGTCCGCATTTGCCCGGAACCCGACTATTGGGGAGGTCTCAGTGGCTGCACCTACCAGGAAGGAATCTCCTGGGGGAAATTCGTTCCACCCGAACAAGGGGGACGGTTCGCAGAAGTGTTGAGTGACGCGACCGTGGTCTGGCCGCTGTTGCTCATGGCCTTACTCGAAGGGCCTTCCGCTCAATCGGACGCCGGCAAGCCGTGACAAAAGACGAATGCCGCGCAACCAGCCCGGCTTGACAGATGTCTTCTGTCGACTCACACTGTAAGAAATGGGTTTCTTCATGAAAAAGGAGACACGATGAAGACCTCTCCACCATCGACGCATGCGCCTTCCCCAATACCGTCCGGTCGTTCGAAAATCGCAAGCGGGCTGGCGATGACGGTTTTGAGCCTCGGGCTCGCGTTGTCGGCCGGGGCCCAAGCGGATCAAGGGTTTACCGAGGAAGATGACCGGGTCCGTGGCAATCCCCAGGCCCCGATCACGCTTTTGGAATATTCAGATTTCACGTGTGGGTATTGCGAAAAGTTTTTCCAGGAAACCTGGCCGATCCTGTTTTCCGAATACATTGACACCGGCAAGGTGCGCCTGGTGTATCGTGATTTCCCGCGGGCCCCCAGCGGTCCGAGCGTGGATACCGCCATGGCTGCACGATGCGCAGGAGAACAGGGACAGTATTGGGCAATGCACGACCGTTTATTTTCAAGCAGCAACAAATTTTCGTCGGCACAACTCCGGCAGCAGGCTGAAGCTCTCCAGCTCGATGCCAAGCAATTTGCCTCATGCCTCGAGGCGTCACGCTATACCCAGGACATTTTTAAAGATCGGATGGAGGCGGGCCAACTGGGTATCCGGGGTACCCCGCATTTTGTTTTGTACGTCACGGATCATCCTCAAGAAGCCGTCGCAATCCCCGGCGCCTTTCCCTATGAGGTATTCAAGGAAGAGATCGACAAGCTGCTTCAAACGGTGTCTTCCCCAAAAACTTCTTCCGAGCCTTTATAAGACACCCCTTGTCACCATGCGAGTACGGCTGAACGTTCAACACTGCATCTGATTTCCTCCCGTGTCCGTGGAAACCATCGCTCCCATCCTCGTCGGTTCCGAATGGCGTGAAACCCCCACGCGTCAGACCGTGACCAACCCCTTTACCGAAACCCCGATTGCAGAGGTCTGCCTCGCCCGACCGGCAGACGTCGAAGAAGCCGTGACCCTCAGCCTGAAAGCCTTTTCCAGTCTCGCCCGCGCCTCTTCCCATACCCGCGCCACGGCACTTCAACACGTGGCCGGCAGGCTGAAAGAACAAAAGGAAGACTTTGCCCAAACCATCTGCCTGGAAGCGGGCAAACCCATCACCGATGCCCGGCGCGAAGTGGACCGGGCCATTCAAACCTTTTCGATCGCGTGCGAGGAAGCCAAACGGATACCGGGAGAAGTCATCCCGATGGACGTCAGCCCGGGCATGGAACGCTACCTGGGCCTTGGGCAACGCGTGCCGATCGGGCCGGTCCTGTGTATTACGCCGTTTAATTTCCCCCTGAATCTGGTCGCGCACAAAGTGGCTCCGTGCCTCGCCGTCGGCAACCCCATTCTGCTGAAGCCTGCTCCGCAGACCCCGCTCACGGCGTTGCGATTGGGCCGGCTCTTTCAAGAACTCGATCTCCCGGAAGGAACCTTGAGCATCCTGCCGTGCGAAAACGCCCTGGCGGAATCCATGGTCCGCGATCCAAGAATTCGAGCCTTGAGTTTTACGGGCAGCGCCGCCGTCGGCTGGAGCTTAAAAGACAAAGCGGGGAAAAAACGTGTCCTGCTCGAGTTGGGAGGCAATGCCGCGGTCATCGTTGAACCCGATGCCGACCTTCACCAGGCCGCCCAACGTTGCGTCACAGGCGGATTTTCGTATTCCGGACAGACCTGTATCTCCGTCCAGCGCATTTATCTCCACGACGAGGTCTATGACACCTTCCTCGACCGGGTACTCCCTCTCGTCGAATCCCTGCCGGCCGGGAACCCCGCCGACGATTCCACGGTCATCGGTCCTTTGATCGACGAACGCGCGGCCATCAGGGTGGAGACCTGGATTGAGGAAGCCGTCCGGCAAGGCGCCCGGCTCAGGACCGGAGGGACGCGGGACCGGTCTTTGATGCACCCCACGGTCCTGACCGACGTCGACTCACGCATGAAAATTTCCTGCGAAGAAGTTTTTGGCCCGGTCATCACCCTCTCCAGGTATCAGCATCTCGACCAGGCCTTCGACATGGTGAATGACTCCCCCTATGGACTCCAGGCCGGTATTTTTACCCGTAACGTCGATTCGATTTTTCGTGCCTATCATGCCCTTGACGTCGGCACGGTGCTGGCCAACGAAATCCCGACGTTTCGGGCCGACCACATGCCGTATGGCGGGATGAAAGATTCCGGGTTGGGACGTGAAGGCGTCAAATACGCGATCCAGGAACTCTCGGACCAAAAGCTGTTGGTCTTGCACCTGTCTCAATAACCCGTGTCCCTTTCAGGCGTTGCTCAGGATTGTATGTGTTCAGTCATTCGTCGACAGAATCAGGGCTGACTATCTTCCCCCTCTTCTGTAGCGGCGCCATCTCATGGCGCTTTCCGTTGGCCGCATCAGCGGCGGGCCTACGAATACCTCTACCCCGGATCAAGTCCGGGGCAAGCCTCATGCTCCCCTCACCCCAACCCTCTCCCACAGTAGGGAGAGGAAAAAACAGCGGCATGAGATGCCGCCACTACAACTGCAAAAAATAAAGACACTGGATCCTTTACTTGACTGGATCCCCGATTAAGAACGTCGGGGACAAGTGTCGAGGATGACAGAAGGGGGGAGAGGGAGTCAGAGGATCCGGCATGCAATTGATAAACCCGTCTTGCGGTTTCCTGCAAAAATTTGTCACTATAACGCTCGTTTGATCCTTTCACACGTGTGACGAAGAGAGCAGCTAGCCGGAAGACGCCAAAAATCGATGGAGAGGATTTTGACAATCCACACGGTATTGCAACCCTTGAGTGCCGCTATTGCCCGACGGCACGCCCTGCCTTGAGGACCGGGAGGAGACATGGTTCCTACTCATATGTTTCTGACCCGAGGGGTCGGCGTCCATCGAGAAAAACTGGCCTCGTTTGAGGAAGCCTTGCGAAGCGCCGGTGTGGCCTACTGCAATCTGGTCAGCGTGTCGTCCATCCTACCGCCCAATTGCAAAATTATCCCACGGAAGCGCGGTGAAAACCTGTTGAATCCCGGTGAGATCACCTACTGCGTCATGGCCAGGAGTGAAACCAACGAACGCAACCGGTTGATCTCCGCATCGATTGGCGTGGCGATCCCCCAAGGCCGGCATAAAACCTATGGCTATCTCTCCGAACATCACGCGTATGGGGAAACCGACGAAGAAGCCGGAGAATACACGGAAGACCTTGCCGCCCAAATGCTGGCCACGACGTTAGGGATCGATTTTGATCCGGACGTGGCCTGGAAGGAACGGGAGCAGGTCTTTAAGATGGGGGGGGAAATCGTTCGGACGCAGAACATCACCCAGTCGGCTATCGGGAAACCCGGGGTGTGGAGTACCGTGGTGGCCCTCGCGGTGTTTATTCCGCTTGAGAACGTTCCTCACACCACGAAGAAACGCCGACCCCGCAAGTAGCCGCACGTAAAAAACCGCTCCTGCGACGCCCCTGATTCAATCGGACCGCCACGTTCCTACACGGAAAATTCCGCCCAAAGCACGGTATGGTCCGACGGAGTTTTTCCTTTCCTGGGCCTGATATCAACGTCGACGGCCGTGCAACGCCGGGCCAATGATCCGGTTGCGAGGATGTGGTCCACGCGCCAGCCCCGATTGGCTTTGAGGGCATCGGGTTGCCGGTAATCCCAAAACGTAAACTGTTGCCGGTCCGGGTAGAGACGCCGGAACAGATCTTCGAACCCCCACTCGACAACGTGCCGGTAGGCGCTCCGGGCTTCATAATGAAAACAGACGTGGGTGAAGTGTTTTTCCGGGTGGTGCACGTCAACCGGTTCCGGAGCCACGTTCATGTCCCCGCACCAGATCGCGGGCTTGTCGGGAGACAGGTGCCTGATAAAGTACCGGCGCAGCCGTTTGAACCAGTCCAATTTGTAGCGATACTTGGGATGGTCGATCCTGAAGCCCTGCGGGATATACGTGTTGACGATGGAAATGCCGTCCACCACGGCATGCAGCAGACGCGGCCCGTCCCCGTCGGGGCCTTTGCTCAACCCGTACGAGACCCACTCGGGCTCACGCCGGGTGAAGAGGGCCACCCCGTTGTATCCTTTCATCCCGCAAAACTGCACGTGATAACCCGTGGCGGCAAATGCTTGTGCAGGGAACTCCGAATCCTGCACTTTCGTTTCCTGGAGACACAGCACGTCCGGGGCATGGTTTTTCAGCCACCGTTTCACCACGGGCAACCGCTTCCGGAGCGAATTCACGTTAAACGTCGCCACTTTCATAAGCCGACTCCCGCGCTTGCAGCCGTTTTGCTGACCATGCCAGTATGCCCGTGTTTCATCGTCGCCCCGTTGTGACTCATGAATTTTACCTCCAAAGAAATTTCCCTGCTTTCCGATACCGAGTTTTTTTCAGGCAAGGCCCACGTCTCCCCCAAAATCCGTGACCTGCTGGAGCAGATCCATGAATCCTTTCAACGTGAACTCAAGGCCCATCACCTGCTGGTTCCGGACGCCTTCGACCCGGACGCCAGCCAATTCGTCAAGGGCGAACACCTGGAAGATTTCCCGTATCAATATCTGGATTACCCCAGGTTTTTTACCAAAGACGTGAAATTTTCCTTTCGTTCACTCGTCTGGTGGGGCCACCACATGGTCTTTGCCCTGATTCTGGAAGGCGGTCATCTCCGGCGTTATAAGGAAAACCTCATCAACCGCTTTTCTTCCGTTGCGGACCGCGATATCCACCTCTGTCTGAGCCATTCAGTATGGGAGTGGAAACAGGGCTCCGGCTACACGCTGGATCTCACCCGGGGGCGATCCTCCGAAGTGGCGGCCGTGTTAGCCCACCGGCCCTTTTTCAAGCTGGCACGCTTTGTTCCGTTCAGCGACCCCGCTGTCCTGACCGGTGAGGCGCATCGCCTGGCCCACGAGGCCCTGCGCGCCGTGTTGCCGGTGATGACCGAATAGACGTAGGGACCTCTGCTTTATTGCACTATCGGGCGCATGGCGGCGTTGTGTCCTCGCTCAACCCTCGCCTATCGCCATGATAAGCCTCGGATTTCGCTGCGGGACGCCTTGCCCTGCATCCCGCTATCACAATAAATCAGAGGTCCCTTTGCACGGACCTTTCCGCGTCACGTTTCTTCTTCGAGTCCCAACAGGTTCGTCAATCGTTCCACGCTATACCGGGCTTCCTGGTCGAGCCGGACCACTGCGATCCCGGCCTTTTGAAACAAGGCCTCCACCAATCGTTCCTGCGCACGCGAAGCCCTGGCCTCGTGTTCCGGTTTTCTGACGAAAATGGCTTTGACGGGCAATTTGGTCCCCGGATGGACCGCGACAAAATCAACCGTCACGTTTCGAAGGGTGTGCGCCAACACACGTTTGGAAGAATCGTCATCGACGCGCAGGTGCACAAGGCTCTTCAAGGGAATTTTCGGCAGCAATAAAAAGTGGTCGCGCACGGCCAAGAGCAGGAGGTTGAATAGCCAGACCTCCGAGTCGTTCATGAGCGGTTGGGCCTTCACCGCGACCCGCTCTTCAAGCCCGTCGATCCGCACGTCGTGAGCAGGCATGCCTTTGGGTCGCCGTGGTCGCAGCAACACGACGATCACGAGCCCTGCCACGACAATCAGGCCCACCACGAGGATCTGGGAGAGCGGAGGGTGAGAGGCAAGGGGGAGCCATTCCAGAAGTCTCTCAAGGAGTCTTTCGAATACATCCATGATCTCTCCGAACGCGCTATTTGGTGAGTACGAATGGCTTGCGCCCAGGGGTCACCGTGCCCAGCACGACCGGCGACGTGGCGCCGGTGACCCACGGCAGGTTGGCCGGCACGCCTCTGATGGTCTCATAGGCCAGCACCGCAAAGGCCATGGCTTCCACGGCCTTGCTATTGACACCGGCCTGGTCCATGGACATGACGCGACCCGGCCCGAATTCCCGTTTCAGGGCTCCCAGGAGCGCTCGATTCCGCACGCCGCCGCCACCGGCAATCACCTCGTCAGCCGCCTGGGTGACCCATTGCCCGGACTGGCGAATCGCACGCGCAATGCCAGCGCAACCCGACGCCAGCGTATCGTCCAACGACAGGTTGTGTCGTGTGGCGACCTGCCAGACACGCCGGATGTAGCGTTCACCGAATTCTTCACGCCCCGTGGATTTCGGGGGCCGCCGTGCAAAGAACGCATGCTTGAGGAGTTCTTTGACGAGCACGTCCTGCTCACGTCCGCGAGAGGCCAGGGCCCCGTTCCGATCAATCGATTGTTGTCCGTGCGTGGCATGCGCCATCAACCCATCCAACAGCAGGTTGCAGGGGCCCACATCAAACGCGACCACGTTCTGCAGGGCGCCGCCACGCGGCAACCAGGTCACGTTGGCAATCCCGCCGAGATTGACGATCAGCCGCGACGTGTTCCGAGACTGAAACATATGATGATGGACGTACGGCGTCAACGGCGCCCCTTCGCCGCCTGCAGCCAGGTCCCGGGCACGAAAATCGGCGACCGTCATGATACCCGTGCGCTCGGCGATGACCGACGGGTCGCCAATCTGCAGCGAGGACCGGACCGATCCGACCCCGGGCATGGACACCTTTTGGGGGCTGTGCCACACGGTTTGTCCGTGCGAGCCGATGACGGCGACGTCCTTGGCCGACAGCTTCGCCTGCCGGATGGTCTGGTTGGCCACGCGGGCGAACATCTCCCCCACGGCTACGTGAAGCCGGCACACGGCTTCCACCGTGCCGGTGTGGAGCAGCGAGAGGATTTGCTCGCGCAACGCCGGCGGGTACGGCCGGGTGCGGTGGGCGAGCAGCGTGATGCGTAAGGTAAAGCGGCCGGGTCTGACGTCGACGATGGCACAATCCACGCCATCCATGGAGGTCCCCGACATTAACCCAAGGCATTTCATGAATGGCGTTTTTTAACCGACTGACCGAATGTTCCTTCAAACATCCGTAGTACAGGTTCGGACACACGTGAGACAAAGCCTGCGCATCAAATCATACCGCAGTTGGGGGGTGAATGGTAGCAATACCGCTTTTATGGGTGCTTTGTCTTGTTGCGGGCCGGGCCACTCGTTGCGGGCCGACGGCGCCGGCCGTTCCGCCCTTCCCGCGTCTCTCCTGTGCGCTAAGTAGACTCCATTTCACGCTTGCTCCTTCCCGTTGGTCCGTGTGCGGTTTTCCGCTTCTTCTTTCATTGTACCGGGGTGACGGCTTGGCAGGGGCGCCGCTGTGGTTGTGGCCGCCGGGGACCGGGGGCGGGTGTTCATGAGACCTTCGGGGGTTCTTCTCGTCCGTCCATTCCGTTTTGCGTCCTGGCGTCTTTTCCCGATGGCGCCGAGTATGCCTCGTTTTTTTATAAGTATGCTGATTTGTGGGGGTTGAATTTGCGAGGGTTCGTCCCCGCACGCCGAGGTCCTTTTGTTTCGGCAAAAGGACCCAAAACCATGGGCGCCCAGGCGTGGCCCTTCGGGTGCCTTTGCCTCGGTCCCGAATGGTTAGGGCTGCGGAACTCGCTTCGCTCAGACAGTCCTCGCCCCTACATCAGCTTCGGGACCGGGGCGCAGCCGCGCCTGGAGGCGCCCTGGTAAGGGCCGCATGAGATGCGGCCCTTACGACTACTGCAAAGGCAAAGACCAAAGACACTGGATCCCGGATCAGGTCCGGGATGACAGGAAGGGAAAAGCAGGGGGTTGCGGCTCCGCACGATGGGGGATGGCGGCATGAGATGGCGGGGGAAGTTCTTTCGGTTAGTGGCGGAAGGGGTTCGATGGGGTGAATCTGAGCGATGTGTTGCTTGCGGCGGACTTGGTGCGGCCTTACGACGGCAGGACACGGGAGCGCGCTTTCTGTGCGGGGATGGGGGGGGAAACGGTTGTCTTATCGGGAGTTGATTGGGTGAGAATAAAAACACAGAAAGGAAATGCTATTAATCTGAGCTTAACGGATTGAACACCACCCTAGATTGCTTTGCAATTTTCTTAGCTTCTCTCTGTGTTGGTCCCCCTTTTGTATGATTTCCATAGATAAGTGTATGGGCAGGATTCTCGGGAAGGGGTCTCTTACTATTCTGCAACCTGCCTGGCGTACGGCCTCTGCCGTGAATTCTGCAATCGCCATTCCTTCACCACCTCTTTTAACTTCATCCAGAGTTGTCAGATCGGCTAGGTCTACGGACAGTGCCCTATTAACATCAAGAAGAGAACCAGACGCAGCTCTATTTCTCTTTGTTTCAGAGTCTAAATGAATCCTGTCAATGGGAATCCGACGCCAGAGTGCAGCCGAAGGAGGAACTGTGGCATCATCTATAATTTCCTCCATCGGCATTTTGTGGTGACTATTTTCAACTTGCCGATGCAGTTACCCAATCTATATATGCTCCAAGTTTGAAAAGCACTTGGTCGGGGGGCACAGCCTGTGTTTCATGAATGACATCATCGTCCTCACATTGTAGAAAGTCTATTTCTCCTTCCCTGAGGATAGCGAGATCCAATTCCCTGTTTGTTCCCTTCCAACTGATCTGAATTCCCCCTCCTGATAGTGGGCGCAGATAAGGCGCACTAAGGGCTTTCACATATAATGTCAGTGATAAAATAGCTTCCGCTGACTTTATGGCGTTTTCTGTGGGTGGAAGGCTCCCGTATGAATCCCAATTCTCGGGTAGTTGCCTGTAACTGAATAAAGTTTTGAAGGAATCAATGACAGATCGGGGGAGGTCGAAAACTGAAACCTCATCTACCCATGGAGAGGAATAAGTCGTATTTTCATAGGTTTTGTCGTACCTCAGGAATTCCAAATCGGATGTGGTGGCATCAGCGATCATAAAGTCCTTTCCCACACTTTATGCATGGTTTCCGTTGTCAGTTCTGTAAAGCCTCTCACGATCCATTCACGTCCCAAATCAAACCAAGCCATAATTTCATTCAAATCCGAAGAATCCGGTTTTCCACGAGCCATGAGATTGAATTGCAATACTTCTTTCCCATCTCGTTTCCGAATTTGTGGTTCAAGGGTGACGTGCAATCTTCCTTTTTCTTCTGGCATCACATATTTGGTATCAATCCTCACCACCTCTGGTTCCGGGAGGAAACGTTCTTTTTGCAATTGTGACCAAAAATTAAAGACTTTATGGATTTCTCCATAGAATTTAATATCATCATTCAGTTCTATATGATTTACATAGGTCACTTCACACTGGTTGATATCAGGTCTGGGAAATCCTTCTGATTCAAGAAACTGGGAAAATCTTTTCCACTCTTTTGCAAACCTCGGTTTAAACATATCGTAGCGAATGTAGGCTTCTTCACCCGTAACTTGTCGCCAATTCGCAATAAACCGATCTCGCTGAATTTGAATAAGATGGGTACTGGTTTCATCAATCAACCAACAGCGCAATGGTGGCTCCGCAAGTACTTCAAGCCCCAATTTTGTTTCCTCTGCAAATCTGGGAGGAAACTTCTCGAAGGCCTGTTCCAAGGAAGGCTTCACACCATACTTAGGATAATCCCCTCGAACCTTCTGCCAAAACAGGCCACAATGAAGGGTTGAAAAATTTTTTAATGGATTGAATTGAACCCCAAGTACGGTTTCAGTGACTGGAGGGGATTTAAATTCTGGAAGTATTCTTTGTCCTTGTTCCATAGACCTAGACCAACTACATCCTCCTTTTTAATAAAGAGATACTCTAACCTTAAGAGGTATTACAGTATCATCCATGTGAAAAACCTTACTCGCCTTTCTTCAAATAATCCCACGCATGACTCTTCTTTTGGGAAGTATTCAAGACGGATAGACCGCATTTTCGAGCGTATCGGGTATAGGTTCGGGGAAGTTTTTAACGGCAGGTCGCCCACGGTTGGACGTTTTGGCTTGGGTGGTATTTTTTGAACTTCGTTTAGATGTTACCATTCTGTGCATGTACGAATCTTTCTATGCTAATCCTTTACAGCCCTCATAACGAAATATACTCTCAGCGAAATTTTTACGCAATAAAAAGATGTTGATTTTACTGCATGTTCTTATTCCAGCCTGTGGACAATAAAGACAAAAACCGCACATCTACTACACAAAAAACAGACACAGCTTATCCATAAATATCCACAAGCCGATAAAATGATTTCGTTACTGAGGTATATAAATCCGATGGGTCGGCCGTGCCATACAGAGACATTTATGGGGACATAAACGGACATTTACGGGGCTATATTTGCGGGGGTTCGGCCCCGCGCGACACGGTCCTTTTGTTTCGGCAAAAGGATCCAAAACCAGGGGCGACAGGGCGGGGCAAAGGGGGAGGGCCGTATGAGATGCGGCCCCTACGACTGAAAACACAAGCAAAACTCTGGATCCTCGATTACTAACGTCGAGGATGACAGAGGGGGAAAAACGGGGATGACAGAGGGGGAGAAGCGGGAATGACGGAGAGGAAAGACGGGGCTGTGCGGGGGTTCTTCCGGGGCTGCCATTCCTTTTGCCTGCATTCTCCGGTACAATCCTTTTTCAGCAACCATTCCGAGGGTCGGGGGCTGTCCTTGCTCTGATCGGGGATTTCTTTGGGGAGTCGGGGACGTGTTTTGATTTATGGATTGTTCAAGGATGTGTTTTCTTGGATGTGAATTCCAACGACGACGGTCATCGTGGCGATAGCCAACAGCATGATCATGGCGGGCAGGATCATTCCCGTGGGTTGCGCGGGACGAGCAAGCGCAGCTTGGTCGCCGCTTTCGTCCTGATTGTCGGGTATATGTTCGCCGAGGTCATCGGCGGCCTCCTGTCCGGCAGTCTGGCGTTGCTGGCCGACGCGGGACATATGCTGACCGATGCGGCCTCCATCGCCCTTGCGCTGGTCGCCATGCAATTCGCCACTCGACGCGCTTCAGCGGAACGCACCTTCGGCTATCATCGTCTTGAGATCCTGGCTGCCTTGCTGAATGTGTTCGCGCTCTGGCTGATCACCGGATGGGTGTGGTTCGAAGCCTACCACCGCTTCATGGACGTGCCCGAGGTGCAAGGCGGGTTAATGCTGACCGTCGGCGTGATCGGTCTCTTCGTCAATATCGGGGCGGCTTGGATCCTTCACGGTTCCGCCGGGCACAGCGTCAACGTCGAGGGCGCCTTTCGGCACGTCATGGCCGACCTGTTGGGGTCCGTCGGCGTCGTCATGTCAGGCCTCCTCATCTGGGCCTTCGGGTGGACATTGGCCGATCCCATTATCAGCGTGGGTATCGGCATCCTGATCCTTGCCAGTACCTGGCGTCTGCTTGCCAAGGTCGTCCACGTGCTGATCGAGGGCACCCCCGAACATATTGACGTGTATCGCCTGTGCAGCCTGATGAAAGAGGTGGAAGGCGTGTCCCTGATCCACGATTTCCACGTCTGGACCATCGCGCCGCATTACGAAGCGCTCACCGCGCACGTGCTCATCAATCCCGATTACCAGGGCGACCTCGACGCCTTGCGCCGCCGCCTGCGGGAGATTGCCTTCCATGAGTTCGGTATCGGCCACATTACGCTTCAGTTGGAAACCTCGCAGAAAGGATGCACGGAAGACCACCACGTCGACTATCTGCTCGCCCATGGGCGTCCGGTCAACTGAACGTGTGAGCCATCATGGAACATGCTGATTCTCTGCTGCTGCTGACGGGGTACTCCGTCGCCATCATCGCCATGTCGCTGTTCGGGGGGTGGCTGCCGTCCGTCTTCCGGATGACGCACACCCGCACCCAGATGGTGACGAGTTTTGTGGCGGGCGTGATTCTGTGCGTCTCCCTGTATTATCTCCTCCCCCACGGAATGACGGAGATTCCCGGCGAACACGCCATCGAAACGGCCATGGGGTGGATGATGGTGGGTATCATCCTGATGGTGGTGTTGTTGCGCGTCTTCTCCTTTCACCAGCATGACTTCAGCCATGAAGACGACGAGACTCACGATGATCACCACCAGGGCAATGCCATGGTGCATCCGATGAGTTGGGGCGGTATCGCTCTGGGCCTGGGACTGCACACCGTGACGGAAGGGCTGACGTTGGGGACCAGCGTCCGGGCCGGCGCGTCCGACGGCACGATCGGGGCGTTGAGCCTCAGTGTGTTCCTGGCGATTTTGTTCCACAAGCCCCTTGATGCCCTTTCCATTATCGGCACGATGCGGGCCGCGGGGTTCAGTGAGCGCCTGCGCCTGTTGTCCAATATCGTCTTTTCCCTGATCTGCCCGGCGGCGGCGTTTTTGACGTTCTGGGGCGTGGGACTGGTCGGCCAGTGGGAGGATTACGTGGTTGGGTCCGCGCTGGCGTTTGCGGCCGGCGCGTTATTGTGTATTGCCCTGAGCGACCTGCTGCCGGAAGTTCATTTCCACAGTCATGATCGCACCAAGCTCACCCTCTCCTTCTTCGCGGGAATCGGCCTCGCCTATATGCTTCGCTATATCGAACCCTCCGGGATCCATGGATTCGGCGGGTAGCGGCTGCGGGCGCCGCGACGGAGGCTCGTGAGAAATCAGGGCTAGAGTCACGGCTGCCGACGAGGACCCTCACTCTGCACACCGGAGGCAATAACGCGGGAACCGTGCTTCATCCGGTTTCGTCGCGGCGGGGGGAGGCGCGTGTTCGTCGATCCCAGACCATGCCGGTCTGTTCCTTGGCACTGAAGCCGAGATTTTCATAGAATGCTTCTTTGTCGCGGGTACAGAGCCAGAAGAGTTCGACGCGTTGGAGGGCCGGATGGTTCAGGATCCGGTGAATGATTTCCGTCCCCACGTCCTGTCCCTGGTACGCCGAATCCACAATGACGTCCCAGATGGAGGCGCGATACACGTAATCGGTCAGGACCCGCCCACACCCGATTACCCGGCGGTCGTCCCACGCCGTGATGAACAGGTCGGTCTGCAGAACCATGGGTATCGTCTCGGCCACGGTCCTCCCACGAGCCCAGGGCACTTGCTCGAACAGGGGTAACAAGGCGGCGGGGTCAAAATCCTTATGGTCGGCATAGGTAATCATGTAGAGAACGGCAGCCCATTTGTATTACACTAAATCAACCGTAATTGCCAGCAACACCCGTCAATGCTCGAGGGTTTGTCAACACCCTACCAGCCGGGAACGCCATCATGCCGACGCTCGTCAGAAAATGTCCGAAATGTGCAAAACTGTTTTGGGCTAAAGAACAGGATATTGTCTATTCAGACAAGGATACCCTGCGGGTCACCTGTACGCACTGCCGGCAAGTGCTGCGCATCCCGCTCGTGTCCGAAGGCGTCAATGCCGGCGCGCCAAAGATGGGCCATTGAGCCCGGCCTTTTGAATTGCCCAAGAATCGATTCCGATGCGCGTGCACACGTACGGGGGGCTTGAGGTCCACATCGCGGGAGGACCGGACCGCGAAGGCGGCGGGAATGGACCCGTGGTCATTCTCCTGCACGGATTCGGAGCGCCCGGTGACGATCTGGTTTCCCTGTGGAGGATGGTACGGGTCCCGGACGCCGTGCGGTTCGTGTTCCCCGTTGCCCCCCTGAAGCTGGACGACGGCCTGCCCGATGGACGAGCCTGGTGGATGCTCGACATGGACCGGATCGCGCGTCAGATGGCTGAGGGGCGTGGACGTGATCTCGACGCGGTGCCCGACGGGCTGGCGGCTGCCCGCGAGCGCGTGCTCGCCATGCTGGACGACCTTGACCGGCATGAGGGCCTTCCCCCGGATCGGATCTTCCTCGGCGGGTTCTCGCAAGGCGCCATGTTGGCCTGCGATACGGTGCTTCGAAGCTCTCGCCCGTTTGCCGGGCTCATCATCCTGTCGGGAAGCATTATTGCGAAACCTGAATGGGAAGAACGATGGCCTGCCCGAAAGGGGCTCCCCGTGTTTCAGAGTCATGGAACGGACGACCCCTTACTTCCTCACGACACCGCTATCCAACTCAAGGACTCCCTGATCCAACATGGGCTCCACGTGACCTGGCATGAATTCCGAGGGGGGCATGAAATTCCTTTCCCGGTTCTGGACCGGCTCGGCCAGTTTCTGAATCACGCTTGCGGTTCAGATTGAAAGGGGGGGAGAGGGGGGGGGTATTGGCATGAAAATAGCGAACGACAATCCGAAGCTATCATTCCTGCTCCCCTTCTGTCATTTGTATGTTGCTTTCACCTTGCAAATCGGCCAATTTGTAAGGTGGGCGTGAGGGGCGCGTCGCGTGTCATAAGGTGAATCCCGGGGCACTCCGAGGTTGCACCGTGCAGGAGTAGGACACCCCTCAGGCCAGTTTGTAGCTCCGAACAGATCCAGGGGGTTCACAGCCCCGCATTTGCAAGTGGGGAGGACAAACACCATTCACCTCAGCAAGGGAGAACATCATGAACAAAATTGTGGCCGGGATTGATGTCGGGAAACAGGAATTAGCCGTATCCGTCGCGCGGGGGCCGGTCCGCCGGTTTCCCAACACCAGCGCCGGGCTGACGGCGTTTCTGGCGTGGGGGCGGGGACAAGCCGTGACCCACGTGGTGTGTGAAGCGACGGGGGGGTATGAACGCCTGCTCGTGCAACGGGTCCGGATCACCGACCTCGCGGTGTCGGTGGCGCATCCGACGAAGGTGCGGGCGTTTGCCCGGGCTGTGGGCCAGGGGGCCAAGACCGATCCGCTGGATGCGCAGATCCTGGCACACTATGGCGACGTGTTTGAGTTGCCGGTGGAGGCCGCGCAAGAGGAAGCCAGTGAGGAGGTCCGGGCCCTGCTGGGGCGGCGGCAGCAACTGCTCGATCAACGGACCCAGGAACTGAATCGCTTGGAGAAGGGGTTGCGGGGGCGGGTCAAGCAATCCTGTCAGCGGCATCTGGCGTGGTTGGACAAAGAGCTGAAGCACCTGGCGGACGAGTACCAGCAAGCCATCGAAGTCCGGCCAGCGTTGGCCGAGCGCGCGGCCTTGTATCAGAGTGTGCGCGGGGTGGGCCTGCTCACGGCGGCGACCTTGCTGGCCTATGCCCCGGAATTGGGCCAGGGCTCGGGGAAGGCGCTGACGGCCTTGGTGGGGCTGGCGCCGTGGGCCCAGGACAGTGGGACCCACCGAGGGTACCGGGCGATTCGCGGCGGCCGCGGGCTGGTGCGCCGGGCGTTATACATGGCGGCGTTATCGGTGATCCGCACCAACACGGACCTGGGGCGGTTTTATCAGGGGTTACGGCGGCGGGGGAAGCCGGGCAAAGTGGCCTTGGTGGCCGTGATGCGGAAGCTGCTGTTGCAACTGCACGCGATTGCGCGGCGAGGCACGCCGTGGGTGGATGAGGGAGTCCCGGCATCGTAAAAAAGCTTGACTTGAAACACAGATACTCCTGCGAAAGCAGGAATCCAGGGTTGTGGCGTGTAAGAAGGAAAAGGCAAAGACACTGGATCCTCGATTACAAACGTCGAGGATGACAGAAGGAGAAAGCGGGGATGACAGACAAAAACAAAAAGACAAAACCCTGGATCCTCGATTACTAACGTCGAGGATGACAGGAGGGGGAGAAGGCGAGGATGACAGGAGGAGTATTGGCATGAAAATAGCGAACGACAATCCGAAGCTGTCATTCCTGCTCCCCTTCTGTCATTTGTATGTTGCTTTCACCTTGCAAATCGGCCAATTTGTAAGGTGGGCGTGAGGGGCGCGTCGCGTGTCATAAGGTGAATCCCGGGGCACTCCGAGGTTGCACCGTGCAGGAGTAGGACACCCCTCAGGCCAGTTTGTAGCTCCGAACAGATCCAGGGGGTTCACAGCCCCGCATTTGCAAGTGGGGAGGACAAACACCATTCACCTCAGCAAGGGAGGACATCATGAACAAAATTGTGGCCGGGATTGATGTCGGGAAACAGGAATTAGCCGTATCCGTCGCGCGGGGGCCGGTCCGCCGGTTTCCCAACACCAGCGCCGGGCTGACGGCGTTTCTGGCGTGGGGGCGGGGACAAGCCGTGACCCACGTGGTGTGTGAAGCGACGGGGGGGTATGAACGCCTGCTCGTGCAACGGGTCCGGATCACCGACCTCGCGGTGTCGGTGGCGCATCCGACGAAGGTGCGGGCGTTTGCCCGGGCTGTGGGCCAGGGGGCCAAGACCGATCCGCTGGATGCGCAGATCCTGGCACACTATGGCGACGTGTTTGAGTTGCCGGTGGAGGCCGCGCAAGAGGAAGCCAGTGAGGAGGTCCGGGCCCTGCTGGGGCGGCGGCAGCAACTGCTCGATCAACGGACCCAGGAACTGAATCGCTTGGAGAAGGGGTTGCGGGGGCGGGTCAAGCAATCCTGTCAGCGGCATCTGGCGTGGTTGGACAAAGAGCTGAAGCACCTGGCGGACGAGTACCAGCAAGCCATCGAAGTCCGGCCAGCGTTGGCCGAGCGCGCGGCCTTGTATCAGAGTGTGCGCGGGGTGGGCCTGCTCACGGCGGCGACCTTGCTGGCCTATGCCCCGGAATTGGGCCAGGGCTCGGGGAAGGCGCTGACGGCCTTGGTGGGGCTGGCGCCGTGGGCCCAGGACAGTGGGACCCACCGAGGGTACCGGGCGATTCGCGGCGGCCGCGGGCTGGTGCGCCGGGCGTTATACATGGCGGCGTTATCGGTGATCCGCACCAACACGGACCTGGGGCGGTTTTATCAGGGGTTACGGCGGCGGGGGAAGCCGGGCAAAGTGGCCTTGGTGGCCGTGATGCGGAAGCTGCTGTTGCAACTGCACGCGATTGCGCGGCGAGGCACGCCGTGGGTGGATGAGGGAGTCCCGGCATCGTAAAAAAGCTTGACTTGAAACACAGATACTCCTGCGAAAGCAGGAATCCAGGCTTGATTCTTGTGGCATGTAAGAAGGAAAAGGCAAAGACCCTGGATCCTTTACTTGACTGGATCCATTCCTTGATTGGATCCCCGATCAGGTCGGGGACAAGCGGCAAGGATGACAGGAGGGGGAGGGCGAGGATGACAGAGGGGGAAAAGCGGGAATGACAAATCAGGGGGGAACGGCTGTCGTTGCGGAAACGCGTGGGGTTCGGTATCATGGGTCCGGTCTGATTCGTCTCGCACGCCCTTACACAAGGTATGGTGTTTTATGATTACTCCGCAAACCATCTCGGAATATGTCCGGCACGTCTTAACCGATGCCCAGGTCACGGTGACGGATCGAACGGGAACCATGGATCACTTAAACGTCCGGATCGTTTCGGACGTGTTCAAAGGAAAAAATTTATTAGATCGCCACCGTCTCATTTATCAAGCATTGGACGAGCCGCTGAAAGACGGCAGGATCCATGCGCTTGAACTGACGACTGAAACAACGGATGGCTCATAGGAGGGAAACACGGCATGGCACATCCAATCGAAGAAGAGATTCAACAGGAATTGAAACAACACAAAATCCTGATTTACGGGAAAGGGACCAAGACCGCGCCCCAATGCGGCTTCACCGGCGAGACTATGGAGTTTTTCGATCAATTCGGATATCCCTACGAACTTGTCAACGTGTTGGAAAGTCCGGAAAAACGAGAAGCCCTCACGCGAATGACTAACTGGCCGACCCTGCCCAAGGTGTTCATCAACGGCCAATTCTACGGCGATACCGACGTCCTCGGTCCCATGCAGTCGAAAGGCGAACTGAAGCCACTCCTGGATCAGGCCTTTCAGAAGGAAGCGTAGTTCGGACAAGTTGTCGGGCCTGTCCCTGGTCACGGCCCGGGACAGGTCTGGTGCAATGGAGCGAAGTGGAATTGTCCGGAGCGCCTTGTTACACGTCTTTCACTGAATCCAGATACAGCGTATCGGGACATATATCCTGTTCATGGGGCCAAACAACGGTTCCATCCAACGCCTGAACTTGTTTGAAGTAATTTAAATCCTTCAGCTCTTGAAACACGCCGAAATTCAATAAACCTGAACAGTCATAGAGACCACGCTCTCCATTTTTAAACTCCAGATGGAGTTTGTAATCATCCGTTGGAAAGACTTTGGAGACTCTTGGGTTCATCAATTACCTCAAAGGTTCAATTTTATAAGGCTGCTGACCGGAGACAGCAAGTTCCCAATTTGCCATGAGTTCGTCTTGATGGAGTTCTACCCAAGCTTGTAAAAGTTTCATCTTGGGTTTCGGTATCGTACCTTCAAGGACTTCCCCGTCCGGTATGACTACAATCACTTCATCGTCCTGATACTTGGCATGGACATGGGGCAACTTGTGCCGTTTATTTTCCATGAAATACATGTACACAATAATTCCGTAAAACATTGATATTGCAGGCATTCCTTTGTCTCCGTTTAGTGTATGCCTAACGACCCCGTTTGCCGACAACAAATTCCAGAGCGAAGCAGCGCTTTCTGCCGTCCGAGGGCATGTGAGTGTTATGGGTTTTACGTGTTTTCATCGCTCTTAAGAAAGTCAGGACCCTGCTAAAGGACCTCCAAACAAAAACTGAATCTTCTCCACTATATACACGAAGCAGTCAACCATAGTAGCAGCATTCATATCGAACAGGGCAACATTCAAACCGTCTGATAGCGCACTTTTGTAACGCACTCCATCGAACCCATTGTTTTTGAATAGCTCGGCTATTATTTGCGTTGGAACATAATCCGATGATTTGTCACTCGGAGTAACGGGTCGAGAAAAGGCACTGTCAATCTCAGCCCAAACCGCCTTCTGTTTTGTCTCTTCGTCCGGCTCTCCTTCATAATAGGCAAATGCTCCGGAAGAATACTTGGAACAATCTATCAGCGTTAACTCCTTTACCGTCTTGAACTGCCCAACCGAGATACGTGACCGAAGCCATGGCCTCACTTCTGACATGGCTGTTTCTTTATCTGTCGCAAGATAGAGGCATGGAATTCCTTTAGGATTCGCTCTGCCTTCTGAAGCTTGCTCTTGAAGCGGCTTCATTCTCTTGTCTGAAAACGGTACAGGGGCATCCCTTACTTTTTCACCATCACGAACCACGGGCCGCCGGTCGCTTCCCAGTTGCGCTCTCCAGAATTCGCTGTCAGGGTTAATGATCTTCACGCGATCGTTGCTTGTTTCCAAGACATTCGACAAGAAATCTTTGACATCGTCGCTATGGACATACCGATTTCCCCGTGTCACTTCTTGAGAAAAGTCCCAATAACTCTTCCACGACTTAAAACTCATACTGTTCCAAGCTCACCCACTGCAAAAACGGTGTGGCGGTGGCGGAAGCCACGCAACATTACATTCAACCTCGGATTGACCGGGTGGGGAAACATCATGACGTGGTCCTAACCATCGCAAAATATTGCAGTATTCCAACCCCAGGATTTTAGCCGTTGAATCGCCGGAAAAGCTAGGCACTTCGATGCAACGATTATATTTGTAGGGCGCCATCCCTGGTCAAAGCCAGGGACATGCCTCATGGCGCTTTCCGTTGGGCGCATCAGCGGCGGGCCTACGAAATACCTCTACCTCCCCTCGCCCCTCCTTACAACGGGAATTATCCAGAATAGTTGACGGCCCATTATTTCGTGAGGGCTTTCCCATGTGTCAGGCAAAGGCGAGGGCGCGTGCGAATGTTCAGGAATGTCTAGCATGCTCATAATCATCAGTATAGCATGATTGATTTTCAAGTCGTGGGTCTGCCATAGTGCCTCCGTCCAACTCGACGGGTTGCCCCATGTCGGGTCGCCCGTGAAATACAAGAACCTGAACGTGTAAAGAAAGGCTCAAGCTCATTAACTCAATGGGATCATGGAGCATGCTCAACGCCTGTGTCGAGGATGAGTTAGAAAACTACCGTGAATTTCATCAGAATTATGGTGCCACGACAGATTCTCCATAACACCATGATTCTCGCTACTATCAGTTTTCTTTGGGTTCTGCTCGTCAGTTGTGCCACAGGCCCTATCAAGCTAACCGGCAATCCCATAGTCATTGATGCTGATACCGTGATTCTGTCAGGGGAACGAATCAGATTCAAAGGCATTGATGCTCCTGAAACCACTCAACAATGCCAAGACGCAGAAAGGCACTCATATCCATGCGGGCAAATGGCTACTTATGCCCTTATTGATAAAATTGGAATCTCTGAAATTACATGTATCGGGGACACGAGAGGAAAATACACACGATTACTGGCGACGTGTTACCTGGACAACCTTGATCTCAACAGTTGGTTGGTACAACATGGATATGCGCTGGCCTATCGCCGGGATCGAGACACCTATATTCCTCAAGAAGAAGACGCAAGAGAGATGAAACGGGGGATCTGGTCAGGGACTTTCATCCCACCGTGGGAATGGCGAAAACAAAAACATTAAGGTAAAAGGGAAACCATAATCTGTGCACAACATGACTATGACTCCTTCCATCAAACACGCCTTCGAGAAATTGGCAAAGCAGATAGCGACCTACCAGCCACCAGTGAAACTCCCGAAGAAACTCCCGAAGAAAAAACAGCCCGTGAACACAGCGAAACGCAAGTCACGTTAAAAGCTGTCAACTATTCTGGATAATTCCCCTTACAAAGAGGGGAATAGCGCGATAAGATCACGCCGCTACAACGACACAAAACAAAGACAAAGAAAAGACGCTGGATCCTTTCCTTGACTGGATCCATTCCTTGATTGGATCCCCGATCAGGTCGGGGACAGGCGTCGGGGACAAGCGTCGACGATGACAGAAGGAAAAACAGCGGCATGAGATGCCGCCGCTACGAATGCAAAAAGCAACGAACAAAGATCAAAGACAACTACCAACTGCAAAGACACTGGATCCCGGATCAAGTCCGGATGACAGGAAGAGGAAGGCGAGGATGACAGGAGGGGGAGAGGCAAATACAAAAAAAGGGAGGCTACCGTTGCGATAGCCTCCCTTCATCGATTCGAAAAACGTTGTTTACTTCATTTTCGTCGACATGGCACCAGCCGGGTTGATGTTCACCTTGTTCAAGGCCCCTTCAACTTCCGGCAGAAGTCCGGCACCCTGAGATTTCATCTTCCGATCATTGTTGGTGTCGTTCGTTGCATTTATGGCCGCAGCATCAGCGGTGGAAGACGCCGCCATCGATGCTCCGGAACCACCGGCACTCTCTTGACCGGTATCATGGCTTGTCCGCGTTCCATCAACCGGAGATGTGGTCTCCGCCATCGGATACCCGGCATGTGAAGGTAGCATGCTCGGATTCGCAAACGCCACTGACGCCGTCAAGGCAGTACCCGCTAACGCAATAAGAAGAAGGCGAATACTTTTCATAATTCCGCTCCTTTGTTAAGACAGGTTATGGACGATAAAGACATGAATTTCCGATTGAACCGTGTTACATGGATAAAGAGGACAAATCTTATTCATTTTTACCAGGAAGTGTCAAGCACAAGTACACGGACGCCGGGGGTGCCCTGAAAAGCCTCCGGCATGGAGGCGGTGCCGGCGCGGGCCTCCGTTCGTTTAGCGCCGCTGTGGCGGCCGGCCTCGTCCCCGATAGGGACGCCTGGGGCGCATGGCCGGCAGGGCGATGGTGACCAGCGTCCCTTCCTCCGGGCGACTGTCGATGGCAATGTGCCCCTCGTGTTCCTCCACGATTTTTTTCACCATCGCCAAGCCCAACCCCGTTCCCGACCGTTTCGTCGTGAAATAGGGTTCAAAAATTTTCTCGCTCAATTCTTCGGGAATCGGGGCGCCGTCGTTGTGGATGCGGATGACCATTTCAGGCTGACGCCCGCGTTTCGGAGACACGGAGATTCGCAAATTCCCGCCCGGCGACATCGCCTCCAGGGCATTCGTGAATATACTGAGCAACGCATGTTGGATCTTCTCCTGATCCCAGCGCACGTCCCCCAGACGCTCGGGAACCTCCTTCGTGACCTCGATCCGGTTCACTTTCAGGTCCGTGGCCACCAACGCGAGGGCGTCTTCGATCAACGCGGTGACGCGGCACGGACGCCGGTCCAGGGCCAGGGGCTTGGCGAAATCCAGAATGTCGTTCAGCAGACTTTCCATCCGCATCAAATCCCGCATGGCCGCTTCGATGGAGGTTTGGGCTTCGAAGGCGAGTGTCCCGTCACCCGTCACCTCCTCCAATTGGGCGCGAATATAGCCCATGGGCTCACGAATCTCGGCGGCGAGAAACGAGCTGACTTCATTCAAGGCCGATTGCCGTTCCTGGCGCCGGATCGCCGGCTCCGAGACGCCGGGCACTGCCGACTCCGGCGTGGGCGTGGCAACCGCATCCGGTGGAGACAGGAGATTCAGGGACGGTTCTTCAAACAGTTGGGCCAATTGCGTCGTGACCGGTTCGAGTTTGCCGGACTCGGCTTCCGGGGATTCATATTGGGCCGCCGTCTTGGACGCCAGGGTGATCGTCCCGGCCACGCGCCCCCTGACAAAAAAGGGAACCACGAGCGTGCACCGGAAACGCTCCCGGTACAATTGTTTATAATCCAGAAAACGCCCCTGCGTGGAGGCCAGGTTCGGATCGATACGGGGCTTGCGATGCCGCACCGTCCATCCCGAAGCGGATTCGTTCAACGACAAGCATTGTCCCGGCAGCAGTTCTTTCTTATGCCCGGCCACACAGCCCAGGACTTCCAGGGACGCGGCCAACGGATCATACAACGTGACCCATCCCCGATCGAACGGCACCAGGGACTGCGCCTCGGTCAAACGCTCGGCGACTCGTTCCTGGACCTGGGGCGAGGTATAGGTCCGCGTCGTCGATTCGGCAACCGCAGGCGCGGGTTCCTCGGCCGCCGGCTCCTGCAGGAGCCAGGGACGCGCCAGGAGCACGGAATGATCGAACAGCTTCGCGTCCCGTAATTGCTCGGTGATACGGTGACTGACCGAGTCGATCATGGTTTTGTCACGCTTCGTAAACGGCCGCTTTTCCTGTTTACCCACGACCAGCGCCCCATAGGTCTCTTTCCCGTCCCGGAGGAACATCGCCAACAGATTCTTCGAACCGGGCGTGACCATGCGAAGCAGGATCGCGCCGTTCCCCTCCTCCTGCCCGGCACTCCCGAGCAGGCGCCGGCCGTCTCCTCCTGAAAGGGTCCGGAGCACGGCGCGAACCTCACGGGTGGAAAACCCTTTGGCCACCTGCGACACCAACGGACTCTTGGGTTGATTCATGATGGCCACCGCCGCATCCATGCCCAGGTCATTGACCGTCGTGGTCAAAATCCGTTGAAGCGTCGTCTGCTTCGAAGGCCGAACCGGTTCGACCGCTTTCTTTTTATGCATCGTTTTATTCATCGTCACAACCATCAAGATAAAATTGTATGTATTCGCTCATTCGTGAGGACACAGACCCTGGATTCCCGATCACCCTTGCTGTCATTCCTGCGAAAGCAGGAATCCAGAGTTGTGGCGTGTGAGAAGGAAAAAGCAACGACACTGGATCCCGGATCAAGTCCGGGATGACAGAAGGAGAAAGGTTCTCGCGGGGTTTCGGCCCCGCACGACGAGGGGAAGAATGTGGGGTTTCGCCCCCACATTGAGTTCGGGACCGGGGCGCAGCCGCGCCCGCAGGCGCCCTTGAGGTGGCACCATGGGATGGCGCGGGTATGAAGACCTACAAGGATCAACTGCACAGACCCTGGATTCCCGCGTGCGCGGGAATGACAGAAAGGGAAAGGAGGGAGAGGGAGGGTAAGCGACCTCAATTGATATTCCGGATCTTTCGTGGCCGAGGATAAGACGCGAACGTCTGCACGTGGCCGCGCTCGGACACCATCAGATTCATCACCCAACTGACGAGGCTGATCAACACGGCCCCTCCGACCGCCGGCCAGAATCCATGCACATGAAACCCGTTGACCAGGACGGAGACCATCTGCAGCAGGAAGGCATTAATCACGATCATGAACAAGCCGAGCGTCACGATGATGAAGGGCGCCGAGAGCAAATACAGGAGCGGCCGGAACACGGCATTCAGGATCGCCAACACCAACACGCCGACCGCGCCCGCGGCAAACGAATCGATGGCCAGGCCCGGAATCACCTGGACCGCAACCAGCACCGCCACACCCGTGACCACGAAGCGAAGCACAAACCCTCTCATCCACGCATCTCCATCCCGGCCATAATCCCCTATTGCGCGGCCACCGTCAAATCCAGGGACTGTTGCCGCCTGGTTATTGTATCACTGGGATCATAGCCAGCCACAAACGTTTTCTTCACGCCTTGAGCCGACACGTCGACCGTCGCGCCGACATTTTCATTATGCATGTGCAGGAAAATTTCATAATACCCGGACTCGTTCGTCTTGCCGGACGCCCCATGCCCGCCCTTGACCTGGGGCATGGCATGAATCGCGACCCCGGACAACCCCAGGCCTGACGGATCACGGACGTACCCGAACACCGTAAACCCATGTTCCACGTTGGATCTCACAAAGACGGGTTTCGGGGTCTTGGCCGTGGGATCCTTCAGCGTGGACAAATAGGTCGCGAGCGCCAGCACCTCTTCCTCCGTCATCAAATCTTTATATTTATCCGGCATCCGGCCTTTCTTATGCTGTTTCTCGAACCCCTCCGCATACAGGTACGTCGGATCGAACACTTTTTGCTTGATATCGTTGATCGTCAAAAAACTGCCGATGTTATCCAGAATCGGCCCACGTTTTTTCACGCTCCCCTTGCCCCCGATTTTGTGGCAGTTGTAACACTCGTACAAATCATAGACCTCGGCCCCGCGTTCCACCACCGTGAGGGCGCCCTGGTCCTGAGGGGCTTCCACCACCTCGACCGGGGCGAACCGGCCGAGCCGCGCCGTCACCGTTTGCGAATCATTCTGAAGCGCGTGCACCCGCTGAAGCATCGTGTCCACCCGGCCTTGCTCGGCCAACACCACGGCACGCTTGCGTTTGAGAATCTTTTCGATCTTCCCCTTTTCCACCTCCGGATCATATTGGGGCCAGGACGACGCCCCCCCGATATACATCACGGACAGCACGAGATAGAACCCAAGCAGCGCCGCAACGGCAGTCCACCCCGAGAGCCGGGGCATGGGCGGGGCATCCAGGAGCAGAAACACCACAAGGCCCAACGCCACGTAGGCCACAAACATCGCCTGGAACACGTGAGGGAAGCCCAGGGCGCCGCTCCCGAACCAAGCCGCAAGCGCCAACACGGCGGCCACCGCAATTTTTTTTATGCTCGCAGACATCTGTTTCTCATCTCGGAAGGAGGCGGGAAAGCGTTCTTCGTTGATCGTTCAGGGGAATGGGTACAAGCTTGAAAGGACACCTACTTATATTTTACCCGGCCCTGCCGGCTTCATACAAGCATTGATTCGGTTCATGGTGAGAAACACGGTGTCGCCGTTCCGCGGTGGTGGAAACTGCTTCGAGTGACCCACTTCCCTACGGCGACAATGGCGGCTATAATTTCACAAATTTTTCTTGACCGTGTGGTGGTGAATGGCATGGGGACATCGCTATGATGTGCCGAGGGACTGTCAGGAACCACAGCCAAGTCAGGCGTCAAATACTCGCAGGTTAATCTCGCGAAAAGCCATCATGAAACACAAGCCAGCGTTCGTGTATGCCATCCTTCTTTCCGGCCTGCTGGCTCTCAGCGGTTGTGGCGGGGGAGGAGGGGGGGGCAGCGACACCAAGGCCAGAGCCGCCAGCGCCACAGCCAGAGCTAGAACGGCCTGTGCCACCGCAGCCACCGCAGCCACCGCAGCCACCGCAGCCACCGCAGCCACCGCCGTGCATCCAGACCCACGAAGACGGTTGCCTGTCAGTTCCGGATTTTGAAACCCAGGCGTCGGGTCTTGCCCAGGAGTCCCGCGATAACGACGTGAGCTTTGACAACCAGTGGGGTCTGGAGACAATCAATGCCGACTGGGCGTACGCCCACGTCGAACTGTTGAAGGGGCAAACTGCCAAGCCGGGCGCCGGGGTGACCATCGGGTTCCTCGACACCGGCATCGATACGGGCCATCCGGCGTTCGCCGGCAAGACGGTCACCGAGGTGTTCCTGGACGGCTCGACTAATGAGACGGGTGATAAGTTTTCCCATGGCACCGCGGTCGCGAGCCTCGCGGCGGGTTTGCGATCCGGGTCCCTGGCTTCTTCCGCCAATGGTGTGGCTTGGGGCGCCGACATCGCCATGTTCGCTATCCGCGCCGGTTCGGGGAGCGACCCTTATGTCCCCATATCGCTTACCGGGCTCAGCAGCGCGGACTCCGGTTGGGCGGACTTGATCAATTCCGTTCTCAATTGGCGGGACGGCCAGCGGGCCGTCGACTTCCTGAACCTGAGCGTCGGCTATCCGGGTATCATCAACTCCTACAGCCGACAGGAGCTTCGCGACAACTTCGGCACGGCCATCGCCGCCATGGCGCAGTCGGGTGCCGGCGAAAAAACCATCCTGATCTGGTCCGCGGGCAATGCCCACGGAGATCCATGCGACCCGGCCGACGTGGCGCAGTGCGAGAATGGACAAGTCAATGCGGTGTCGGTGGAGGTGCTGCCCGGCCTGGTTAGGCGCATCCCGGAACTCCGGGGCCATTCCCTCGCGGTGGCGGCGGTGGGTGAGGACGGGAAGATCACCGGCTTTTCCAATCGCTGCGGTATTGCCGCTGCCTATTGCCTCGCGGCCCCCGGGCAAGGGATCACGCTCGCCTATTTCGGCCCCCGCGAGGTCAACGGTCAGGTCACTAACGGGTACCGGGGAACCGGGACGGGCAGCGGTACCTCCTATGCCGCGCCCATGGTCGCGGGCGGGTTGGCGGTGATGAAGCAGTTGTTCCGCGATCAACTCGCGAACACGGCGCTGGTGACGCGGCTGCTCACCACCGCCGACAACAGCGGCGACTACGCCGACTCGGCCGTCTACGGCCAGGGCAAAATGGATCTCAAGGCGGCCACCTCGCCCGTGGGGGTGTTGGAGGTCGTGCCCGGGACCCAGGTGGATGGTCCGGGCGTGGACTTGCGCACGACCGGGATGCGGCCGGGTGCGGCATTCGGCGACGGGCTCCAGCGCTCCTTCGCCGGCCGGGAAATCGTGGCTTTTGATCGGCTCGGGGCCCCGTTCTGGTTCAACCTCGGAAGGTTCGCCACGGCCGCGGCAGGCCCGTCGTCGTCGACGTGGTTGCGCGACTTCATGGCGCCCGACTCCTTGGCCGCCGGGGCCGGCTTCGCGGGCGGCGCGTTCAGGATGGGCTACAGTGCCGCTTTCGGTCAGTGGCGGCTGGGCTTTTCCGCGAGGCCGGCGGAACGGGCGAGCCATCTCGCGCTCGCCGACCGGACCCTGAACTTGACCTTTGCCCCCCAGAATGGTCTGTCCGTTACCGCCTTCACGACAGAGGGCGTGTTCGGGCAGACGCCGACCTCGGGCGCCACGTTCTCCTGGCGGCCGACCGGGTCTCCGCTGGGCCTGCGCGCCGGCTGGCTGGGTGAGCGGAAGACCCTGCTGGGCGGCACGGCCCAAGGCGCCTTCGGCAGCCTGGCGGCCGGGACCGCCTTTGTCGGGATCGAGGCGGAGACGGTTCTCGGTGGCTGGCGACTCGGTGCCAACGCGGAGAGCGGGACCGTCAGCCCGTCGGCCCGCGGGGGAGTCATCGACGCCATCTCGTCCCTGGCCACCAGCACGTTCACGCTTCATGCGAGTCGACCGCTGGCCAATACCGGCATCGTGCGTGTTTCCATCTCGCAGCCCTTGCGCGTCGAGCATGGGCAAGCCTCGCTCACCGTGCCTGCCGGTCGTACCAAGGCCGGCGACGTGGTGCGAAGCCTGGTGTCGGCCCGGCTTGCGCCGAGCGGCCGGCAAATCGACGTGGCGGTGCACTGGTATCAACCCCTGGCCATCGGCGAGCTTCGCCTGGGCGCCGTGGCGACACACCAGCCCGGCCACCGCGCCACCGCAGGTCCCGAACTGACCCTGCTCTCAGGCTGGCGCTGGATTTTCTGAGCGCTGGCGCGGCGATAAGATCGCGGGGGGACAACTGCCCCCTCTTCTGTAGCGGCGCCATCTCATGGCGCTGTCCGTTGGCCGCATGAGCGGGGGGTACAAAGAGGGCGGGCCGCATGAGATGCGGCCCCTACACAATACAAAGACAAAGAAAAGACGCTGGATCCCCGATTAAGAATGTCGGGGACAAGCGTCGAGGATTGTAAATGTTCACTAATTCGTTGACAGAATGAAGGGTGACTCATCCTTTCACCTGGAGGCGAAGCCATGCGACACAATACCCACGACAAAACCCTGTATCGCAATTATGTCCGCAAGTGGAAATTCCTGATCCAGGAGTACGAGTTGGTCAAACAGAAACGGCATCCCACGTTCCGGTTTGTCGCCGATTTCTACCGATTTCATCAGACCCACCGGCAGACCTTCTTCAAGTATTACCACCGGTTCCGCCAGAGCGGAGCCGAGCACGCCCTGGTGCCTCAGCCACGCGGCCCGAAGTGGAAAAGTCGGCGGGTCTACGGGTATATTGAGCAACAAGTGCTGCAGCAGCGGCGGCTGGGCGTCAACCGGTATGAGATTTGCCAGCTCCTGGCTCCGAAGCTCAAGCACCTGACGCCGTCCCCGAGTACGGTCTATCGGATTACCCAGCGATACGGGCTGAACCGCTTAACGCCCAAGCTGCGAGAGGAGAAACGCCGGATTGTGAAGCAGAAAGCCGGAGAATTAGGGCATCTGGACTGCCATCACTTGAGCAAGGACCTCATCGCGACCGATCCCACGCGCTATTATCTGGTGTGTGTGATTGACGCCTGTACCCGCCTGGCTTGGGCCGAGGTGGTGACCGATCTGAAGAGCCTGACGGTGATGTTCAGCGCCCTGAAGAGCTTCAATCTGCTCCACCAGCGCTACCAGCTCCAGTTTGCCGAGGTCTTAACGGACAATGGATCCGAATTCGCGGCCCCGCGCACCAAAGACACGCACCCGTTTGAACGGATGTTGCTGGAGTTGGGGATCAAACATCGGTATACCCGGCCCTATCGGCCGCAGACCAATGGGAAGGTGGAACGGTTCTGGCGGACCTTGAACGACGACCTGATCGACGGCACCACGTTCGCCTCCCTGGCGGAGTTCCGGGACGAATTGGAGCAATATTTGCTCTACTACAATGAGGTGCGCCCGCATCAGGCGCTGGAGGGGAAAACCCCCAAACAGATCAACGAATCTTGTCAACGAATTACTGAACACATACAAGGATGACAGAAGGGGGAAGGCGGCGGCGATTATCGGCGTTTCAGGAGCGCCGGGACGGTTACGGGAACATAGAGCAGGCACCCTACCAGACCCAGGAACCATTCGCCGATCCAGAAGGTCATGAACACGTTAAACAGCAGGACCCCGTAATAGAGCCCGCATCCGAGCAGCAGCTCTTTGGCCGGGATGGTGTGAGGAAGTTCGGGCAGCAGACCGCTACGCCGGTCCAGCAGCCGGTAGCCTGTCATCGCAATCAAGCCCACCACGAACCACCCGGCGAAGTTGGCCAGGGGCACGCCGAAATACACGCCGGGGTCGGGATACCCGTAAATCTGCCCTAAAAACCATCGGTCCCCTCGAAGCGCCACCGGATCGATCACTACGTCGATCAACATGAACAACAGACACGTCAGGCCGATCACCGGCCAGGAGAGCGACTCGCGTGCCAGCAACCGCCGGCCGGATTCCCGCGACGCGGGCTCGGCAGGCAAGAGCAACCAGAGGGCCAGGCAATAACTCGCATACAACAAAAACGTGAACGACAACGAATCCATGAACGGAACATTGGCCAGATACAACTCCTCGCCCACGGTAGAACCCGTGTAGTAGTAATCGCCGAACGGGAAGCCGATACGGGTCGAGGAATATTCACAGACGAACGCCGTAAGCCACGTGATGCCGAACAACGCGCAGGTGCGTTTCCAGCCCAGGAACCGCGACGCGGCGACCAGCGCCACGGCCAAAAAGAAAAAGACGTAGGGCCGGAGCAGGAGGGTCTTCCACAACAGCAGGGGGACGTCCATGGGCAGGGTCATTCAGGGAATGCTCGCGGGGTTTCGCCCCCGCACGGCGAGGTTCCTTCGCTCTGCTCAGGACAGGCTCTTTTGTTTCGGCAAAAGGACCCAAAACCATGGGCGCCCAGGCGTGGCCCTCCGGGTGCCTTTGCCCCGGTCCCGAAGGTGAGGGCTGCGGAACTCGCTTCGCTCAGACAGTCCTCGCCCCCAAATAGAGTTCGGGACCGGGGCGCAGCCACGCCCGCAGGCGCCATGAGGTGGCGCCATGTGATGGCGCGGGTACAACTTCCCCCTCTTCTGTAGCGGCGCCATCTCATGGCGCTTTCCGTTGGCCGCATCAGAGGCGGGACTACGAATACCAAAAACAAAGACACTGGATCCTCGATTACTAATGTCGAGGATGACAGGAGGGGACAAGCGTCGAGGATGACAGAGGGGAAAAGGGCGGCAGATTGGCGAACAGGGCGCATCGCTCTTACGCGTACAGGTGATCCCGAAACCATTTGACCGCTTTTTCCAGGGCTACTTCCGGCGGGGTTTGGGGTAGCTCCAGGTCTCGAACGGCTTTGGAGCAATCGTAGTGCATCACGTACTTGGCCATGCGGACGCCGTCGAGCGGGATGCGCGGGGTTCGATGCGTCACGTAATCCGCCATCCACTTGTTGACGTGGGCCAGGGGCAGGACCATCCCCCGGGGGAGTTTCAGCCTGGGCATCCTGACGCCCGTCAACGCGCTCAGGATCTCAAACACCTCTTTCAGCATCAGGTTACGACAACCCAGGATGTACCGCTCACCCACACGCCCGCGCTCCATGGCTTGGAGGTGGCCCACGGCCACGTCATCCACGTCGATGAGATTCATGCCGGTTTCCAGATAGGCCACCATACGCCCCTTCATAAAATCGACAACGATCTGCCCGGTCGGGGTCGGCTTCACGTCCCACACGCCCACCGGCGCCGAGGGGTTCACGATCACCACGGGCAACCCCGCTTCCGCCGCCTGCAGGACCTCCTGCTCGGCCAGATATTTGGAGCGTTTATAATCCCCGGCCATCTGCGCCAGGGACACCGGGGTCTCTTCCGTGCCCGGTCCCCCGCCTTGGGGCAACCCGATCGCGCCGATCGTACTCGTATACACGACACGATCGACGTCCGACTCGCGCGCCGCGGCCAGTAACGCCTTGGTGCCCTCGACGTTCACCCGGTAGAACACGGAAGGATCGCGCGCCCACAGGGCATAATGCGCCGCCACGTGGTACACCTGCCGGCAGCCGTGAAGCGCCGCCCGGAGCGACGCCGCGTCGCCCAAATCGCCGGGCACGGTTTCAATCGCCAACCCGTCCAGCGCCTGCCGGTCCGCGCCGGGCCGGACCAGCCCCCGGACCTCCGTGCCCGCCCGGACCAACGCCCGCGCCACGGCGGACCCGACAAACCCCGTAACCCCTGTGACCAAGGCTTTCATGATGAAAAAAGAACCGGCGCGGATGCGGAGAGATTCCTTCCTTCGACAGACTCAGGACAGGCGCTACGCTCGGAATGACAATTCTGGTGTGATCAGCCTTCATTCTGTCAACGAATGACTGAACTCTTACACAAATGAACCGTGTGTGGTCGGCATCACGGCCTGTGACGCGAAACCATTGAGGTGCCGTTTTGATGCTATTTAGATCAATTTATATGCTATTTGTAGTCTATATAGATGCTTTTTAGATCTGTTTATGCACCTTTTGGTGACTTTGTATCGTCAATTCCTGCGGTCCACGATATACCGGGCAATCCCTCTCAACGGATCGGCCTTCTCGTCAAACTCGTCGAGCCGCCCGATGGCCAGGTCGGCACAATCCTGCGCGAGCTTTTGCGCACCCTCGAGCCCATAAATCGCAGGATACGTCTGCTTACCCCGTTCATCATCCGTGTGGGCGTCTTTACCCAGTTCTTCCCGCGTACCCGTCACGTTCAACACGTCATCCGTAATTTGAAAAGCCAAGCCGATATCTTCGGCATACCCGGTCAGGTGCTCGAACTGCGTCATGCCGGCCCCGGACAGGAGCGCCCCGACCCGCACGGCGGCACGAATCAACTTCCCCGTTTTCTGCACGTGAATCCGTTGCAAGTCCGCCAGGTCCACCTGCCGGTTCTCGGCTTGAATATCCAGCACCTGTCCCCCCACCATGCCCGCGTTCCCGGCCCCCAGCGCAAGCTCCGCGATAATCCGGACCTGACACCGCGGGTCCAGATCCGTCACGAGATCGGCCCGGCTACACCACTCAAACGCCATGGCGTGCAACCCGTCGCCCGCCAGAATCGCGATGGCGTCCCCATAGACTTTATGATTCGTGGGTCGCCCGCGGCGAAAATCATCGTTATCCATCGACGGCAAATCGTCATGGATCAGCGAGTACGTATGGATAAACTCAAACGCGCAGGCCACGGGAAGCAACGACGCCGGGCACGGCCCGATCGCCTCCGCCGTGGCAATCGTCAGGATGGGCCGGACCCGTTTCCCCCCGGCCAACAGGCTATACCGGATCGCCTCGTGCAGGGTCGCCGGCGGCGTGCGCGGATCAGGAAGATGGGCTTCCAGAAAACGATCGACGACGTCCCGTTTGTCTTCGAGGTATTGCCTGATATCCATGGATATGTAGTGCCTTTCCCCAATCTGTCATTCCCGTTTTTCCCCAATCTGTCATTCCCGTTTTTCCCCTTTCTGTCATTCCCGCGAAAGCGGGAATCCAGAGTCTGTGTCCTCGCGAACGAAGGAAAAGGCAAAAGCCCTGGATCCCCGATCGTAGTCGGGGATGACAGAAGAATTGTTCCCGCGAACACGGGAATCCGGGGTCGTTTCTTATGCCGGTTATCCTGATTCAGAAACTAACAAAGGCCCGGAGGGGTGTCAAACAAAGAGGGGATTCTAAACGGAGTTGTAGGGGCGGCATCTCATGCCGCCTGAAGCGGCCGCCAAGAAACGGACAGCGCCATGAGATGGCGCCGCGACAAAGACCGGGGTCTGTAGTGGCCGCATCTTATGCGGCCTGGGACAGGCACCACGTGCAGAAATACGCCAAAGCGCCATGAGATGGCGCGGCTACGAAGACGAAAGAGAGAAGGCACAGAAGGACTGGATCCTCGATTACTAATGTCGAGGATGACAGACGGAGGAAGGCGAGAATGACAGAAGGAGGAAAGCGAGGATGACAGACTGAGGAAAGCAAGGATGACAGGAAGGAAGAAGGCGAGGATGACAAGAAGGAAGAAGGCGAGAATGACAGACGGAGGGGGGCAGGGATGACAGAAGGGGGAGTCAGGGATTGTAAATGTTCACTAATTCGTTGACAGAATGAAGGGTGACTCATCCTTTCACCTGGAGGCGAAGCCATGCGACACAATACCCACGACAAAACCCTGTATCGCAATTATGTCCGCAAGTGGAAATTCCTGATCCAGGAGTACGAGTTGGTCAAACAGAAACGGCATCCCACGTTCCGGTTTGTCGCCGATTTCTACCGATTTCATCAGACCCACCGGCAGACCTTCTTCAAGTATTACCACCGGTTCCGCCAGAGCGGAGCCGAGCACGCCCTGGTGCCTCAGCCACGCGGCCCGAAGTGGAAAAGTCGGCGGGTCTACGGGTATATTGAGCAACAAGTGCTGCAGCAGCGGCGGCTGGGCGTCAACCGGTATGAGATTTGCCAGCTCCTGGCTCCGAAGCTCAAGCACCTGACGCCGTCCCCGAGTACGGTCTATCGGATTACCCAGCGATACGGGCTGAACCGCTTAACGCCCAAGCTGCGAGAGGAGAAACGCCGGATTGTGAAGCAGAAAGCCGGAGAATTAGGGCATCTGGACTGCCATCACTTGAGCAAGGACCTCATCGCGACCGATCCCACGCGCTATTATCTGGTGTGTGTGATTGACGCCTGTACCCGCCTGGCTTGGGCCGAGGTGGTGACCGATCTGAAGAGCCTGACGGTGATGTTCAGCGCCCTGAAGAGCTTCAATCTGCTCCACCAGCGCTACCAGCTCCAGTTTGCCGAGGTCTTAACGGACAATGGATCCGAATTCGCGGCCCCGCGCACCAAAGACACGCACCCGTTTGAACGGATGTTGCTGGAGTTGGGGATCAAACATCGGTATACCCGGCCCTATCGGCCGCAGACCAATGGGAAGGTGGAACGGTTCTGGCGGACCTTGAACGACGACCTGATCGACGGCACCACGTTCGCCTCCCTGGCGGAGTTCCGGGACGAATTGGAGCAATATTTGCTCTACTACAATGAGGTGCGCCCGCATCAGGCGCTGGAGGGGAAAACCCCCAAACAGATCAACGAATCTTGTCAACGAATTACTGAACACATACAGGGATGACAGAAGGAGAAAGGCAGGGACGACAGATTGTGGAAAGCAAGGATGACAAACGGGAGACTGCGGAGATGACCCGACATTTGTAATTCCCTGGATCCTCTGGCTATACTCTTGGCCATGAGTATTCGGAACCGCGCGGGCGAATGGGAACCCTTGCTCCTGGGCATCGAGCCTGAACATTGCGGGGTGTGCAATCTGGGCCTGTATCGCAACACCACCATGCTCAGGGGGGGCTGGCAACGCTGCTCCGTGTGCAACCGATTCGTCCACTATACGTGTCTCGTCGGCGGCAAAGTATCATTCCTCAAACGACGGCCCCGCGTGTGTCGCAACTGCGAGCAGAAATAAGCCCCCTCACCCCAGCCCTCTCCCGCCAGGGGAGAGGGAGGAACTGGTGAACGCCATTCCGGACGTACCAGCAACAGGATTCGGGAAGCTGCCCCTGTCCGCCCTCGTCAACATCGTGCTGGCCGTCCTCCTCTCGGCGTGGAGCGGCTTTTTCACGATGGACTTCCTGCTCAGCGGGATCTACACGTGGCCCCGGTCGAGTCGCGTCGTGACCCTCACCGGCGCAGTCGTCATCCTGGTCTACGAATTCATTTACAAGGAACATCAAACCCGGCATGCGGCCATCGCGGGCACCGCACCGCTGAGAGTGGTCGTGTATACGTGCATGATTCCATACATGCTGGGCACGTTGGCCCTGTTGGCCCTGATCAATCTGGATTGAGGTAGGGGCAGCCCCCCTCACCCTACCCTCTCCCACCAGGGGCGAGGGGAAGAAGCGCCATGAGGCATGTCCCGGGCTTTGACCCGAGATGACGCGGCGACGAAGACAAAAGACAAAGACACTGGATCCTTTACTTGACTGGATCCCCGATCAGGGTCGGGGATGACAGACGGGGTATTGGCATGAAAATAGCGAACGACAATCCGAAGCTGTCATTCCTGCTCCCTCTCTGTCATTTGTATGTTGCTTTCACCTTGCAAATCGGCCAATTTGTAAGGTGGGCGTGAGGGGCGCGTCGCGTGTCATAAGGTGAATCCCGGGGCACTCCGAGGTTGCACCGTGCAGGAGTAGGACACCCCTCAGGCCAGTTTGTAGCTCCGAACAGATCCAGGGGGTTCACAGCCCCGCATTTGCAAGTGGGGAGGACAAACACCATTCACCTCAGCAAGGGAGGACATCATGAACAAAATTGTGGCCGGGATTGATGTCGGGAAACAGGAATTAGCCGTATCCGTCGCGCGGGGGCCGGTCCGCCGGTTTCCCAACACCAGCGCCGGGCTGACGGCGTTTCTGGCGTGGGGGCGGGGACAAGCCGTGACCCACGTGGTGTGTGAAGCGACGGGGGGGTATGAACGCCTGCTCGTGCAACGGGTCCGGATCACCGACCTCGCGGTGTCGGTGGCGCATCCGACGAAGGTGCGGGCGTTTGCCCGGGCTGTGGGCCAGGGGGCCAAGACCGATCCGCTGGATGCGCAGATCCTGGCACACTATGGCGACGTGTTTGAGTTGCCGGTGGAGGCCGCGCAAGAGGAAGCCAGTGAGGAGGTCCGGGCCCTGCTGGGGCGGCGGCAGCAACTGCTCGATCAACGGACCCAGGAACTGAATCGCTTGGAGAAGGGGTTGCGGGGGCGGGTCAAGCAATCCTGTCAGCGGCATCTGGCGTGGTTGGACAAAGAGCTGAAGCACCTGGCGGACGAGTACCAGCAAGCCATCGAAGTCCGGCCAGCGTTGGCCGAGCGCGCGGCCTTGTATCAGAGTGTGCGCGGGGTGGGCCTGCTCACGGCGGCGACCTTGCTGGCCTATGCCCCGGAATTGGGCCAGGGCTCGGGGAAGGCGCTGACGGCCTTGGTGGGGCTGGCGCCGTGGGCCCAGGACAGTGGGACCCACCGAGGGTACCGGGCGATTCGCGGCGGCCGCGGGCTGGTGCGCCGGGCGTTATACATGGCGGCGTTATCGGTGATCCGCACCAACACGGACCTGGGGCGGTTTTATCAGGGGTTACGGCGGCGGGGGAAGCCGGGCAAAGTGGCCTTGGTGGCCGTGATGCGGAAGCTGCTGTTGCAACTGCACGCGATTGCGCGGCGAGGCACGCCGTGGGTGGATGAGGGAGTCCCGGCATCGTAAAAAAGCTTGACTTGAAACACAGATACTCCTGCGAAAGCAGGAATCCAGGGTCGTTGTGCAGTTGTAGGGGCGGCATCTCATGCCGCCCGCAGAGGCCGCCAAGAAACGGACAGCGCCATGAGATGGCGCCGCTACGAAGACAACGGCCTCTCCGCAGTTGTAGGGGCGGCATGAGATGCGGTCAACGGAAGGCGGCATGAGATGCCGCCACTACAGAGGAGAGAAAACGGAAGGCGGCTGTCATTCCTGCTCTCTCTCTGTCATTTGTATGTTGCTTTCACCTTGCAAATCGGCCAATTTGTAAGGTGGGCGTGAGGGGCGCGTCGCGTGTCATAAGGTGAATCCCGGGGCACTCCGAGGTTGCACCGTGCAGGAGTAGGACACCCCTCAGGCCAGTTTGTAGCTCCGAACAGATCCAGGGGGTTCACAGCCCCGCATTTGCAAGTGGGGAGGACAAACACCATTCACCTCAGCAAGGGAGGACATCATGAACAAAATTGTGGCCGGGATTGATGTCGGGAAACAGGAATTAGCCGTATCCGTCGCGCGGGGGCCGGTCCGCCGGTTTCCCAACACCAGCGCCGGGCTGACGGCGTTTCTGGCGTGGGGGCGGGGACAAGCCGTGACCCACGTGGTGTGTGAAGCGACGGGGGGGTATGAACGCCTGCTCGTGCAACGGGTCCGGATCACCGACCTCGCGGTGTCGGTGGCGCATCCGACGAAGGTGCGGGCGTTTGCCCGGGCTGTGGGCCAGGGGGCCAAGACCGATCCGCTGGATGCGCAGATCCTGGCACACTATGGCGACGTGTTTGAGTTGCCGGTGGAGGCCGCGCAAGAGGAAGCCAGTGAGGAGGTCCGGGCCCTGCTGGGGCGGCGGCAGCAACTGCTCGATCAACGGACCCAGGAACTGAATCGCTTGGAGAAGGGGTTGCGGGGGCGGGTCAAGCAATCCTGTCAGCGGCATCTGGCGTGGTTGGACAAAGAGCTGAAGCACCTGGCGGACGAGTACCAGCAAGCCATCGAAGTCCGGCCAGCGTTGGCCGAGCGCGCGGCCTTGTATCAGAGTGTGCGCGGGGTGGGCCTGCTCACGGCGGCGACCTTGCTGGCCTATGCCCCGGAATTGGGCCAGGGCTCGGGGAAGGCGCTGACGGCCTTGGTGGGGCTGGCGCCGTGGGCCCAGGACAGTGGGACCCACCGAGGGTACCGGGCGATTCGCGGCGGCCGCGGGCTGGTGCGCCGGGCGTTATACATGGCGGCGTTATCGGTGATCCGCACCAACACGGACCTGGGGCGGTTTTATCAGGGGTTACGGCGGCGGGGGAAGCCGGGCAAAGTGGCCTTGGTGGCCGTGATGCGGAAGCTGCTGTTGCAACTGCACGCGATTGCGCGGCGAGGCACGCCGTGGGTGGATGAGGGAGTCCCGGCATCGTAAAAAAGCTTGACTTGAAACACAGATACTCCTGCGAAAGCAGGAATCCAGAGTTGTGGCGTGTAAGAAGGAAAAGGCAACGACACTGGATCCTCGATTACTAATGTCGAGGATGACAGAGGGGGAGAAGTCGAGGATGACAGGAAGGAAGAAGGCGAGGATGACAGACGGAGGAAAAACCAAAGAAAGACACTGGATCCTTTACTTGACTGGATCCCCGATCAGAGCCTGTCCTTGACGTTTGTAATCGAGGATCGGGGACAAGCGTCGAGGATGAAAGAAGGAAAAAAGCGGGGATGACAGAAGGGGAAAAAAAGGAGAAGCCATCATGAAAAATGTGGACCTGTCGATTACGGGAAATGTCCTGACCATTACGGTGGACATGTCGAAAGAATTCGGCCCCTCGGCCTCGGGGAAGACGACGATTATTGCCAGTACGGAAGGGAACGTGACGATTCCCGGCCGGGACGAGAAGATCGGGTTGAATATTTACAAAAAGAAAGTCTGAGCCGGCGACCCCCTCACCCTGCCCTCTCCCACCAGGGGCGAGGGTTCTTTTGAGGAGAGGGAGAGAACGTCAGGCGCCCTGATCTTCGCGTAACACTTGCGCGGTCCAGGACGTACCGGACCGGATCAACTCGGCCGGCGGGCCCTCCTCCACGATGTGCCCGCCGGCGTTTCCGCCATCCGGGCCCAAGTCCACGATCCAATCCGCATTGCGAATCACGTCCAGGTTATGTTCGATCACGAGCACGGTATTCCCGTGTTCCACCAACCGGTTCAACACGTCGAGCAGGCGTTGCACGTCCGCAAAATGCAACCCGGTCGTGGGCTCATCCAACAGGTACAGGGTGCGGCCCGTGGCCCGCTTGGACAGCTCGCGACTGAGTTTCACGCGTTGCGCCTCGCCCCCGGACAACGTCGTGGCGGATTGCCCCAGCTTGACGTAATGCAACCCCACGTCCGTCAGCGTGTGCAATTTCCTGGCAATCGCCGGAATGTGCGTGAAAAAGTCCATGGCCTCCGCCACGGTCATATCCAGGACCTCCGCGATACTCTTGCCCTTGTGCCGGACGTCCAGCGTTTCACGATTATACCGTTGCCCCTGACAGGCCTCGCAGGTCACGTACACGTCAGGCAAAAAATGCATTTCGATTTTAAGCAGCCCCCCGCCCTGGCACGCCTCGCACCGGCCGCCCTTCACGTTAAAACTGTAGCGTCCGGCCCGGTAGCCACGCACACGCGACTCCGGCAGCCCGGCGAACAGGTCACGAATAAACGTGAACACGCCCGTATACGTGGCGGGATTGGAGCGCGGCGTGCGACCGATCGGCGACTGATCGATATCGATCACCTTATCCAGGGCATCGACCCCGTTCAGCGCCAGGCAGCCTTCCAGCCTGGGGTGCCTCTGATACAGCAACTGCGACAGCGACGGGAACAGCACCTCCAGCAGCAGGGTACTCTTCCCGGACCCGGAGACGCCGGTCACGCACGTCAACAGCCCCAGCGGGATCTTCGCAGTCACCGATTTCAAATTATGCTTGTCGGCCCCGACCACGGTGAGAAACTGTTTGGGCCGGCGGGTGCGTGCCGGCAACGCCACCCGTTTCTCCCCGCGCAGGTACTGCCCGGTCAGCGAGTCGGGATGACGCATCACCTCCGCGGGCGAACCCTGCGCCACGATCGACCCGCCGTACACGCCGGCGCCGGGCCCCATATCCACGATATGATCCGCCATGCGCATGGTCGCGGCATCATGCTCCACCACCAACACGGTATTGCCCAGGTCGCGCAGCCGCAGCAAGGTTTGCAGCAACCGGTGATTATCGCGTTGATGCAAACCGATACTCGGCTCATCCAGGATATACAACACCCCCACCAGCCCCGACCCGATCTGGGTCGCCAGCCTGATGCGTTGCCCCTCCCCACCCGACAAGGTCGCCGCCGCCCGGTCCAACGTCAGATAATCCAACCCCACGTTCAGCAAAAACTCCAACCGTTCCCGGATCTCCTTCAGGATCCGCTGGCCGATCATGCGCTCCCGTTCACTCAAGTCCAGATCTCCGAAAAACGGCACGGCCTCGCGGATCGACAGTTGCGTCACCTCGGCAATGGACTTCCCGCCGACCTTCACCGCCAGACTCTCCGCCCTCAACCGCGTCCCACGGCACACCGGACAAGCGTGGCTCTCGGAATACTCCTGCCCCTCCGGACACGCGGCCACCTCATAGCCGATCCCGTCACAGGCCGGGCACGCGCCGTGCGGGCTGTTGAACGAAAACACCCGCGGCGCCATTTCCGGATAACTCACGCCGCACGTGATACACGCCAACTGCTCACTGTAGAGCGCAACCTCGTTCGTCTCCGTCAAGACCCCGACCAGGCCCTGGGTCAATTTCAACGCCGTCTCCACGGAATCCGCCAACCGCCGCTGCAACGCTTCCTCATCCTTCATCACCAACCGATCCACGACAATCTCGATCGTATGCTTCCGCTGCTTATCCAGCGTAATCGTCTCGTCCAGCCCCATGATCGTGCCGTCGATCCGGGCCCGCACGTAGCCCGCGCGCCGGGCATCGGCCAACTCCTTGCGATACTCGCCCTTGCGTCCGCGCACGATCGGCGCCACGATCTGAAACCGCGACCCCACCGGCAACGTCCCGATGGCATCCACCATCTGCTGCACCGTCTGCGCCGTAATCGGCTGCCCGCACCCCACGCAAAACGGCTGGCCCACCCTGGCAAACAGCAGGCGCAGATAATCATAAATCTCCGTCACCGTGCCGACCGTGGACCGGGGATTGTGGCTCGTACTCTTCTGCTCGATGGAAATGGCGGGCGACAGGCCCTCGATGGAATCCACGTCGGGCTTGCCCATCTGTTCCAGAAACTGGCGCGCGTAAGCCGACAACGACTCCACGTACCGCCGCTGCCCCTCGGCATAAATCGTGTCGAAACTCAACGACGACTTGCCGGACCCGCTCAACCCGGTCACCACCACCAAACGATCGCGCGGCAGCACCACGTCGAGGTTCTTCAGATTATGCTCACGCGCCCCTTTAATATGAATGTACCGGCTCATGAATGTGGTGGCGCTCCCGGTCAAAAAGCTGGAGTATACCATGTCATGGTCTTTCCCGTTCGTCTCCTTTCCCGAATCTGTCATACCTGCTCCCTCTCTGTCATACCTGCTCCTTCTCCGTCATACCTGCTCCCCTTCTCCGTCATACCTGCTCTCTCTCCGTCATTCCTGCTCTCTCTCCGTCATACCTGCTCCCCTTCTCCGTCATTCCTGCTCCCCTTCTCCGTCATTCCTGCTCCCTCTGTCATTCCTGCTCCTTCTGTCATTTGTATGTTGCTTTCACCTTGCAAATCGGCCAATTTGCAAGGTGGGCGTGAGGGGCGCGTCGCGTGTCATAAGGTGAATCCCGGGGCACTCCGAGGTTGCACCGTGCAGGAGTAGGACACCCCTCAGGCCAGTTTGTAGCTCCGAACAGATCCAGGGGGTTCACAGCCCCGCATTTGCAAGTGGGGAGGACAAACACCATTCACCTCAGCAAGGGAGGACATCATGAACAAAATTGTGGCCGGGATTGATGTCGGGAAACAGGAATTAGCCGTATCCGTCGCGCGGGGGCCGGTCCGCCGGTTTCCCAACACCAGCGCCGGGCTGACGGCGTTTCTGGCGTGGGGGCGGGGACAAGCCGTGACCCACGTGGTGTGTGAAGCGACGGGGGGGGTATGAACGCCTGCTCGTGCAACGGGTCCGGATCACCGACCTCGCGGTGTCGGTGGCGCATCCGACGAAGGTGCGGGCGTTTGCCCGGGCTGTGGGCCAGGGGGCCAAGACCGATCCGCTGGATGCGCAGATCCTGGCACACTATGGCGACGTGTTTGAGTTGCCGGTGGAGGCCGCGCAAGAGGAAGCCAGTGAGGAGGTCCGGGCCCTGCTGGGGCGGCGGCAGCAACTGCTCGATCAACGGACCCAGGAACTGAATCGCTTGGAGAAGGGGTTGCGGGGGCGGGTCAAGCAATCCTGTCAGCGGCATCTGGCGTGGTTGGACAAAGAGCTGAAGCACCTGGCGGACGAGTACCAGCAAGCCATCGAAGTCCGGCCAGCGTTGGCCGAGCGCGCGGCCTTGTATCAGAGTGTGCGCGGGGTGGGCCTGCTCACGGCGGCGACCTTGCTGGCCTATGCCCCGGAATTGGGCCAGGGCTCGGGGAAGGCGCTGACGGCCTTGGTGGGGCTGGCGCCGTGGGCCCAGGACAGTGGGACCCACCGAGGGTACCGGGCGATTCGCGGCGGCCGCGGGCTGGTGCGCCGGGCGTTATACATGGCGGCGTTATCGGTGATCCGCACCAACACGGACCTGGGGCGGTTTTATCAGGGGTTACGGCGGCGGGGGAAGCCGGGCAAAGTGGCCTTGGTGGCCGTGATGCGGAAGCTGCTGTTGCAACTGCACGCGATTGCGCGGCGAGGCACGCCGTGGGTGGATGAGGGAGTCCCGGCATCGTAAAAAAGCTTGACTTGAAACACAGATACTCCTGCGAAAGCAGGAATCCAGAGTCGTTATCTTGCGACCGAAGGAAAAAGAAAAGACCCTGGATCCTCGATTACTAATGTCGAGGATGACAGATAAGGGATGGCGCAGCTACAAATGCCTCTACCCCCCCCCTCACCCCAGCCCTCTCCCGCGTGGGGAGAGGGAGGGAACAGAACGGCGCCGGGGATGGCGCGGCGCCAAGAGAGAATTTGATTATGCGCAGGGGGTTCGTTACAATTAGAGCAGTATGCCGGATTCACACACAAGAATCCCGCACACATGATGCATATTCCCGTTTGATACGAAACAGAGCGTTGTTGACCAGACTGGAGAAGGAGAATTCCATGCGCATACTGACAATGATCGCATTGGCCGTGTTGGTGGGGCTCGGAGGGGCCATCACCGCCACCGACGCCGAGGCCAGGAAATACGAACTCACGAGGAACAACCTGCAAAAACCCGCGGAGATCGACAGCACCACCGTGTCCCTGTTCGGCGTCCGTTTGGGGGACTCGGAAATCGACGCCGTGGAAAAGCTGATCAACGAAAAAATTTCCGGGGTCCGCGCCGAGCAGGAAGGTGTCTACGTGTTGTTGTGGGATCAATCGAACCCCACCGGGCCCATGTCCGGGGTCGGCATCAGGGATGGCAGCGTCGACTATATTTTCATCAATAACCGCTTCATGCATAAGACCCGGGGCATTTTCCGGCGGGTCCTCACGGCCGAAAGCGCAGAGGAAATCCGGGAACTGTTGGGCCCCGAAGATTATGGGAGTGAAAACGTCATGGGTGCCAAGCTGTGCTACCAGAATCAAGGCTTTCTCGTGAACTACCTGGGGCGGGACATTAACGTCGAATTCATGCTTCCCGGGAAGGACTGTGACTAATTCTACTCAAAACCTGGGGCGGGACATCAACGTCGAATTCACCATGCCCCAATAACACCCGTCACGAACCGACCTTGGGGTGGGGACGCCGCTCACCCCCGGGGAACGGCCCCGCGCCGTCCCGATCCGGAAGCCGACCCCTGCATGGAAGACCGCATCGTCACCAACCACCTCCTCGAAGAAGAACAGAACACCGAAGGCACCCTGCGCCCGCAAACCCTGGACGAATACACCGGCCAGGAACGCATGAAAGAATCCTTGCGGGTGTGCATCGAGGCCGCGCAACGCCGCGGCGAACCCCTGGACCACGCCATCTTCTACGGCCCGCCCGGCCTGGGCAAAACCACCATCGCGCACATCATCGCCAAGGAAATGGGCGGCGGCATCCGCTCGACCTCCGGGCTCGTCCTCAACCACGCCGGCGACCTCGCCGCGATCCTGGCAAACCTGCAAGCCCACGACGTCCTGTTCATCGACGAAATCCACCGGCTGCCCGCGTCCGTCGAAGAAGCCCTGTACCCCGCCATGGAAGATTTTCAGATCGACCTCGTCATCGGCCAGGGCGCGGCCACCCGCACCATGAAACTGGACCTGCCCCCATTCACCCTGGTAGGCGCCACGACCAAAGCCGGGTCGCTCACCTCCCCGCTCCGTGAACGGTTCGGGCTGGTGTACCGGCTCGACTTCTATACGCCGGAGGAATTGGAAACCATCGTCAACCGCTCGGCAGGCCTCCTGAACGTCGCCATCGAACCCGGCGGCGCCACCGAAATCAGCAAACGCGCGCGCGGGACGCCACGCATCGGCAACCGGCTCATCCGGCGGGTCAGGGACTTCGCCGAAGTCAAAGCCCAGGGCGTCATCACCCAACAGGTGGCGCAGGAAGCCCTGCACTGGCTCGGCGTGGACGACGCGGGATTCGACGAAATGGACCGCAAAATCCTCTTGACCATCCTCGAAAAATTCAACGGCGGCCCGGTGGGCGCCGATGCCCTGGCTACCGCGGTCCGGGAAGAAAAAGCCACGCTCGAAGACGTGTACGAACCCTTCCTCCTCCAGGCCGGCTACCTCGACCGCACCGCCCGCGGCCGCCAACTCACCGCCAAAGCCTACCAGCACTTCGGCAAACGCAAAGACCAGGATCTGTTCGGATAGGGCTTGCCTGTTCCTCATCCTGCATTCCCGCCTTGTCCCCATCTGTCATTCTCGCGAACGCGGGAATCCAGAGTCTTTATCTTTCCTGTTGTCTGTCATCCCCGACCTGATCGGGGATCCAGTGTCGTTCTCCTCACGAATGAAAAAAGCAAAGACCCTGGATTCCCGATTAAGAATGTCGGGAATGACCGATTAGGACCCTGGATCCCCGATCAGGTCGGGGATGACAGCAGGGGAGAGCCGTAGGTCGGGTTAGCCGAACAGGCGTAACCCGACACCGCAGCCCTACTACAAAGACAGAAGCCTCCCCGTAGTTGTAGGGGCGGCATCAGATGCGGTCAACGGAAGGCGGCATGAGATGCGGTACGGAAGGCGGCATGAGATGCCGCCACTACAGAGGAGAGAAAACGGAAGGCGGCTGTCATTTGTATGTTGCTTTCACCTTGCAAATCGGCCAATTTGTAAGGTGGGCGTGAGGGGCGCGTCGCGTGTTATAAGGTGAATCCCGGGGCACTCCGAGGTTGCACCGTGCAGGAGTAGGACACCCCTCAGGCCAGTTTGTAGCTCCGAACAGATCCAGGGGGTTCACAGCCCCGCATTTGCAAGTGGGGAGGACAAACACCATTCACCTCAGCAAGGGAGGACATCATGAACAAAATTGTGGCCGGGATTGATGTCGGGAAACAGGAATTAGCCGTATCCGTCGCGCGGGGGCCGGTCCGCCGGTTTCCCAACACCAGCGCCGGGCTGACGGCGTTTCTGGCGTGGGGGCGGGGACAAGCCGTGACCCACGTGGTGTGTGAAGCGACGGGGGGGTATGAACGCCTGCTCGTGCAACGGGTCCGGATCACCGACCTCGCGGTGTCGGTGGCGCATCCGACGAAGGTGCGGGCGTTTGCCCGGGCTGTGGGCCAGGGGGCCAAGACCGATCCGCTGGATGCGCAGATCCTGGCACACTATGGCGACGTGTTTGAGTTGCCGGTGGAGGCCGCGCAAGAGGAAGCCAGTGAGGAGGTCCGGGCCCTGCTGGGGCGGCGGCAGCAACTGCTCGATCAACGGACCCAGGAACTGAATCGCTTGGAGAAGGGGTTGCGGGGGCGGGTCAAGCAATCCTGTCAGCGGCATCTGGCGTGGTTGGACAAAGAGCTGAAGCACCTGGCGGACGAGTACCAGCAAGCCATCGAAGTCCGGCCAGCGTTGGCCGAGCGCGCGGCCTTGTATCAGAGTGTGCGCGGGGTGGGCCTGCTCACGGCGGCGACCTTGCTGGCCTATGCCCCGGAATTGGGCCAGGGCTCGGGGAAGGCGCTGACGGCCTTGGTGGGGCTGGCGCCGTGGGCCCAGGACAGTGGGACCCACCGAGGGTACCGGGCGATTCGCGGCGGCCGCGGGCTGGTGCGCCGGGCGTTATACATGGCGGCGTTATCGGTGATCCGCACCAACACGGACCTGGGGCGGTTTTATCAGGGGTTACGGCGGCGGGGGAAGCCGGGCAAAGTGGCCTTGGTGGCCGTGATGCGGAAGCTGCTGTTGCAACTGCACGCGATTGCGCGGCGAGGCACGCCGTGGGTGGATGAGGGAGTCCCGGCATCGTAAAAAAGCTTGACTTGAAACACAGATACTCCTGCGAAAGCAGGAATCCAGAGTTGTGGCGTGTAAGAAGGAAAAGGCAACGACACTGGATCCTCGATTACTAATGTCGAGGATGACAGAAGGGGGGAACGTCGAGGATGACAGAAGGAGAAAGGCGAGAAGGACAGAAGGAGAAAGGCGAGGAGGACAGAGGGAGAAAAAACGGGGAGGACGGAGGGAAAGAGTTGTTGGATGAAGCGGCGTGACGTACTATACTGGTCTCTGTGGTCGTGGTGTGCGAAGGGGAGGTCTTTAAAGAAGGAGGCCGTCAATGGAGCATATCATTAATCTGTACATTGAGAAGGTGTCGGAGAATGTGTATCTCGCCACGTCAGCCGAGGTACAAGGGCTGGTCGTGCAAGGACGGACCATAGAAGAAACGATTGAATATGCGCATGATGCGGCGCGAAAACTTCTTGAAGCACAGACACAGCGCAACCAACCCATCATGCTCGCAATAGCCACGTATCCGATGAAACAGACCCTGGTGGTGTCCGTGTAAGAGCCGTTTCATGGACGTGTAAAGGACGGTTTATGGGCCATTTAGCTGGATATACCTATCGGCATATTACAAACAGTCTCAAGCGGCTCCATTTCAAGTTCGACAGGCAGGCCGCGGGTTCGCATGAAATATGGTTCAATGAAGAAGAACAAGTCTACACGACCACGCAGCGCCACCCCGGAGAAATTCCGGAAAAAACCGTGATACATATTCTGACGCAAGCCGGAATCTCAATAGACGACTTTCTATCTCACCGCTAAATCCTGTCAGTCGGTCATTCCTGTTTTTTCTCTTTCTGTCATTCCTGCAACCAGCGGCCTCTCCGCAGGTGTAGGGGCGGCATCTCATGCCGCCTTCCCCCTCGCCGCGCAGCACATGGTTGAGGATGACAGGAGACACCAATGACAAAACCATTCGATACAGTCATGACCGGGCTTGAGGATGCCCGGGCCTACCTGAACGGAGCGCGCGATGGGTTCACGGTGCATGACGTTGAGGTGCCCGAGCCTCACGTCGTGGCGATCCGAGGCAAGACGGGATTGTCACAACCGGCCTTTGCCAAAAGCATCGGTGTGCCGCTGGGAACGCTCAAGAATTGGGAGCAGGGCCGGCGGCCCCTGAGGGACCGGCCCGAGTGCTGCTGGCGCTGATCGAAAAACGGCCGTCGATCGTTCAGGACGAACTCGTTCGCTGATTCATTCGAGTCAACGGAAGGCGGCATGAGATGCCGCCACTACAGAGGAGGGGTTTCAGAGGGCGAGAAAAAAAACGCGCCAGCTTCTGGCGCCACCTCAGGGCGCCTGCGGGCGTGGCTGCGCCACGGTCATTTCTTTTTCTGTCATTTGTATGTTGCTTTCACCTTGCAAATCGGCCAATTTGTAAGGTGGGCGTGAGGGGCGCGTCGCGTGTCATAAGGTGAATCCCGGGGCACTCCGAGGTTGCACCGTGCAGGAGTAGGACACCCCTCAGGCCAGTTTGTAGCTCCGAACAGATCCAGGGGGTTCACAGCCCCGCATTTGCAAGTGGGGAGGACAAACACCATTCACCTCAGCAAGGGAGGACATCATGAACAAAATTGTGGCCGGGATTGATGTCGGGAAACAGGAATTAGCCGTATCCGTCGCGCGGGGGCCGGTCCGCCGGTTTCCCAACACCAGCGCCGGGCTGACGGCGTTTCTGGCGTGGGGGCGGGGACAAGCCGTGACCCACGTGGTGTGTGAAGCGACGGGGGGGTATGAACGCCTGCTCGTGCAACGGGTCCGGATCACCGACCTCGCGGTGTCGGTGGCGCATCCGACGAAGGTGCGGGCGTTTGCCCGGGCTGTGGGCCAGGGGGCCAAGACCGATCCGCTGGATGCGCAGATCCTGGCACACTATGGCGACGTGTTTGAGTTGCCGGTGGAGGCCGCGCAAGAGGAAGCCAGTGAGGAGGTCCGGGCCCTGCTGGGGCGGCGGCAGCAACTGCTCGATCAACGGACCCAGGAACTGAATCGCTTGGAGAAGGGGTTGCGGGGGCGGGTCAAGCAATCCTGTCAGCGGCATCTGGCGTGGTTGGACAAAGAGCTGAAGCACCTGGCGGACGAGTACCAGCAAGCCATCGAAGTCCGGCCAGCGTTGGCCGAGCGCGCGGCCTTGTATCAGAGTGTGCGCGGGGTGGGCCTGCTCACGGCGGCGACCTTGCTGGCCTATGCCCCGGAATTGGGCCAGGGCTCGGGGAAGGCGCTGACGGCCTTGGTGGGGCTGGCGCCGTGGGCCCAGGACAGTGGGACCCACCGAGGGTACCGGGCGATTCGCGGCGGCCGCGGGCTGGTGCGCCGGGCGTTATACATGGCGGCGTTATCGGTGATCCGCACCAACACGGACCTGGGGCGGTTTTATCAGGGGTTACGGCGGCGGGGGAAGCCGGGCAAAGTGGCCTTGGTGGCCGTGATGCGGAAGCTGCTGTTGCAACTGCACGCGATTGCGCGGCGAGGCACGCCGTGGGTGGATGAGGGAGTCCCGGCATCGTAAAAAAGCTTGACTTGAAACACAGATACTCCTGCGAAAGCGGGAATCCAGGTCGTTGTGCAGTTGTAGGGGCGGCATCTCATGCCGCCCGAAGAGGCCGTCAAGAAAATAGCGGCATGGGATGGGGCCAGCGGAAGGCGGCATGAGATGCCGCCACTACAGAGGAGGGGTCCCAGAGGGCATTCGAGGGCGCGGCTGCGGAAAAAGGGGAGATAGGCCGACGGAAGGCGGCATGAGATGCCGCCACTACAGAAGAGGGCGGAGATAGCTACAAAGACAACAACCTCCCCGCAGTTGTAGGGGCGGCATCTCATGCCGCCCGCAGAGGCCGCTTTCCCCCCTCACCCTGCCCTCTCCCACCAGGGGCGAGGGAGAGTAACGCCATGAGACGGAAGGCCGCATGAGATGCCGCCACTACAGAGGAGGGGTCCCAGAGGGCATTCGAGGGCGCGGCTGCGGAAGAGGGGGAGCGAGGCCAGCGGAAGGCGGCATGAGATGCCGCCACTACAGAGGAGGGGTCCCAGGCGGCATTCGAGGGCGCGGCTGCGGAAGAGGGGGAGCGAGGCCAGCGGAAGGCGGCATGAGATGCCGCCACTACAGAAGAGGGGGCGGGGGCGAAACCCCGCATGCTCTTTCTGTCATTCTGAACGAAGTGCCTGTCCTGAGTCTTTCGAAGGAAAGAATCTCGCGCTGAACAACCAAACGCCTGGAAAAGCAGATTCCTTCCTTCGACAGACCCTTCGCAAAACTCAGGGCGTACTCAGGACAGGCGCGAGATCCTTCGCTTCGCTCAGGACAAGCTCGGAATGACCATGTTGGTGTATTGTCGGAGATGACAGAAGAGAATCTTAAAACTGCCGCACCCAGCGCAATTCCACGAGGTTGCGTTTGAAGTCCCACAGTTGCGCGTTGGATTCGCGCACCTGGTTGGAAAACGCGACCTGAGGACTGAACCCGAACACCGTGATCGCGCGGTTGAGCAGCGTGGCCTGCAGGATGCGGGTCTGGTCCTCACGGGGCGTAGAGTTATCGGCCAGGAACGGGAACCACCCGGGTTCGTAATTCGTCCACCGGAACTCGGCGCTGGCACCCACGGTAAAGCCCCACGGCAACGCCACGTTCGTGCCCACCCGCGTCCAGTACCCGGCGCTGTTCCAGCGATCCGCCACCGCCCCCTGCTGCTGATAGCCGACCAACAGGTTGACCTGCGCAATCGGGAAGGGCACGTAGGACGCGCCCAGGGAGAACACCATGAGCGGCCCTTCCAGGAACTTCTGCTGCTGGTATTTGCGGTCGCTCCACAAGGCCCGGCCGCTCAGCCGCAGGCCAGCGAAGACCCGGTGTTCGACTTCCAGGCGCGCGCCGTAATCGTAGTTGAAGCTGGAGCCGCCCCACCAGCGCTGGCTGGCGGTAGCCAGCAGGCTCATCTCGGTATTCCGGCTGAACAACCAGCGCGGCCCCGCGTAGCCGCCCACGAACGTCTGGTCGAACTGGCTCCCCTTATACTCCCGGTGGTTGAGGTTGAGCCCCGTGCGCAGGCGCCAGCGTTCGGCCAGGGGGAATTGGTATTCACCGCCCCCCCAGCCCACAATGCCGATACCGGAACTGACGCGGCCCTGCTGCCCCCGGCGGAACGGCAGGCCTTGGATATAGATGATCTCCGCATCAGACGCAGCATTGATATTGGTATCGGGGGAAACGGAGAACCCGAAATACCCGTTCCAGCGTTTCCGGGCGCGCATGACGTTCAAGAACCGTTTGACGTTGGCCGCCAACTCCGCAGGCGGGCGGCCCACCAGGGCCCGCTCGAAATGCTCGCGGGCCAGGGAGTCATCCTGCTTCAGATAGAAGGCCAGGGCCAGTTCAAGGTGCACACGCACCAGTTCAGGCCGGCGGATCAGGATGGACCGGAACGCCGCGATGGCCTCGTCCAGGAGCGCGACCCGTTGCTCGTCCTCAAGCCCGTCTTCCTGGGACGATCGGCTGGCAGCCAAACCCAGGAGGAATTGCACGTCTGTCTGGTCCGGATGGTCCGGAGCCAGCGGCCGCAGAATCTCCAAGGCTTCGGGGAAACGGTTGCGGGCGATCAGGATTCGCGCGGTCCTGACACGCGGATCGGAAGACAGGTGCGACCGGCCGGGAGACACCGGGGCCTGAACGGCAGACTGGGAATTAGACGGCCCGCTCGACTCAGCAGAAACAGGGGGATGCTGCGTAGCGGATGGAGGATAATATTGCATTCCGCAGTCCCTGCACGCTTCGGGCGGCGCCTCTGGCGCGAAAGCAGGCGGAATATCCGGAGAAGCCACTGGCGCGTCACCCGACGCGGCCAATACGGCCGAGGCATGAAAAAGTATCAGAACGATGAGTGCAAAAAAAGCTGGCGGCATGGCAAAAAAGAAGGGCAGCCAATTGGCTGCCCTTTATCTCCTGTGCAGACAAAAACGGAACGAGGCGGTCATGGACTTCAGGCGTTCCGGTTCTGCTGAACGCCCTGTTTGATGACCTTGATGTCCTCCATAGATGCACGCCTCCAATCAATCCAAAGGGGGAGGCCTGTCGCCGCGCCCTTCCGGCTCTGGCCGGAGGCCACGTTGTTATCGGTGTGCTCCGAACGCCCCGATGAAAGCGGCGTCGCCGTCGCCAACCGTCTCTCTGTTGACATAAAACGAGCCTGCAACCGAATTAGGTTTGTCTGGAGTGTAGGTTGTCGTTGTTATTCGGTCCATACCAGCAACTGTTCCAGTAGTAATGGGCGACAGTTTCGTGGCTCGCATTCCGAAGAACTGACCTTTCCAGTCGCCGGTATAGGCGTGACCCGCTATTACACCAGCGGCTTTACCAGCAAAAGCATCTGAAAGATCATTCCCCAAGGGCTGTTCCTTCAAATCAATGCTTCCCGTGATGGAATTTCCACCGGCGCTGATGTTCGTGATTTCTCCTGAAATCTTGCTTCCCGTAACATCTTCTATGCTTCCGCGCACAAAGTTAGCCATGAGCGATACATTCGCTTTGAAATGGCTGGTCTTTCCGCCGGCGAAATACGCGCCGTTCACACCCCCACGGTAAGTTGCGTCCTCGCTCTCATTTTCGTCAACGAATCCGGTTATCCTGTCAAAGCGTTTACCGTCCGCATTACCGCACGCCCTGTTCAGCATACTGGTATTAGTTACATCAGTAGCGGTGCAGAAATCGTCTGTATCGACGAGAGGCTGACTCCCGAAAGCAAATGCTCTCAGGACGGGAGAGCCGTCAGTTGTATCATCGAGCCAGATTCCGGCGAGCAGATAATCGGTGTCGGCAATGTACTGATACCGCTGATTTATACCGTCGTCTGCATCCCCTACAGTAGTGTCCTCTTCGGCATCATCTATGGCAGCATTCCCTGTTTTTTGCTCTACCCTTTTCGCTACCGTCATATCCGTGTAGACAGTGGCGAATCTGCCGTTGTCGCCTTTCAGATCGAAGCCCTTAGAAAGACGCCCTGTTCCGGAGATTTTGCCCGTCTGACTATTCGATGATAATACTTCCGTCGAACCGCTCTCACCGACCGTTACCATGACTCCCAGCACGCCTCTGTCTGTATCCCTGGGTCTTGGATATAGCGTTGAGGGGGTACCTTCGTGGTACGGATAAGTGGCGGTGCCTGTAGTACCACTTGCCGCCCCCACTAAGAGGGAAGCGAGTGCTAGGTCGCCCAGAACCGCACCGGATACTTTCTTGTTATCACTCAAGCGTTGGATGAGCGAGGACCCGCCAGTCCGGGCGGCCTCGTCCAATTCCCGTTGCCTGCGAGCGTCCGCAACCGCTTCCACCCGGCTCCGGAGGGACGCCAACGACGACTCGGCACCTCTCAGGTCGCTGAGCGCCGCCCGCGCCTCCGCCACCGCGGTTTCCGCCTGTGCAGGCGTGGTGGCCGCATTCGCCGCTGCGCTCGCCCCCAAGATGTCCGTCAGGGCGTCCCGCGCGGCGTCGCCCAGAGAGCCGGCTCTTGTCTCCTGCTCTTCCATGGCGCCGGCATGGCCCTCTACGGCAGACGCATCCGAGCGCGCCGCCCGCTCCTGTGTCTGTGCGTCGGCGATGATGCCCGAGATCGTATCCTGCGCCGCTTCTATCCTTTCCTCATCCGTCGGCCCCGGATCCGGTGGCGGTTCCACCACGGCAGGCGGCTCTTCCGGAGTCGCCATGCCGCCACCGCCGCCGCAACCGGAGGCAAATGCCGCAATGCACACGACACATACCGCCAGTCTCAAATACTTGAGCATTTCCATCATTTGCCCCCTAAAGCTACGCCCCCTCCTGTAAAAACGGAAGGGGGCGGGCGGATAAGATTTGAATTTTATTTGCTGCTTGTGCGCGCCGAAGCGCCTGCCTGTTTTTTCATCCCCCGGCCCCGGGCCAGGAAGCCCGGGAGGCCGGAGGAGTCATGCTCTATTACTCAGCCTTCCACGTGCCGAATGCGCCGATCAGGCTCATCATGTCGTCCTGGGTAGACGCGCTGAACGTACCGGCAGCGGTCGTCGGGAACGTGGTTGCCATAGCTCTGTTGGTTTTGGCGGGAGGACCGTATACCTGGCCTCCATAGTCGCCCCTGAAACCGTTTCCACCGAGAACGCCGTCTGTCAAGCCTGTAAACGCTCCAGTAGCAGCGATGTTGCCTCTCTCCAGCATCAGGGATCCGTCAACAGCTTGTCCGGCGGCCATGATGTTCGATATGCTTCCTGAGATCTTTCCACCTTCATTGATTGCTCCGCCGAAGTCGGCCTCAAGCGTGGCGTCCGCGTCGAAGTACTGGACCATGTCGCCCGCCGAGTACAGGCCCGTCGCGACGCCGTTATACGTGGCCTTATCCTCGAGTACATTCGGAACAGTGAATGGCAGGCTGCCGTAAGCGAATGCGCCTGCCTGGGCGTTGTCGGCTTCAACCACTGTGGGGACCATCAGGGAGTCCCTGATGGAACCGGTTACCCACATACCCCAGGCCAGGTAGTCGCCGTCCGGAGTCTTCGTGGTTTCTGAATCGGTTCGGTAGGTGTACTCAGTATTCTCTACAATTTCCCCGTCCTCATTCACGCTTATGGCACAAGTTCCGGCAATCGAACAGAAAATTTGAGCTGTCACCGGGACATTATCGTCCATGGGATCTAAGTTGAGTGTCACTTCAAAATCGCTGCCATCGCTCGGAACTTCCCCTGTGATTATAGCTGTCTCTGGAATGAGAGTTCCGGCTCCCATATATACTTTCTTTTCCACCGTCGCTTTAATGTCCGTGCTGACGACGAGATGAGTTTTCGTATTTCCGTCGGTTGCCGGGAAAAGCAGATCCTGGGCTTCCCAGCTTCCCTTGGTATGGAAACGGGATTCCATTTCACCCGTGAGCAAAGTACTACTATCGCCAATTTTAAGCATAAATGTGGATCCGTCCGCCTTATGCTCCACTACTACGGTATCAGCATCAACTGCACTTATCGTAGGCTGAGCGTCCGTGCCGCTCGTACCGCCCTGGTTGGTAAAACCTTCAGCAGTAGTAGCCGTTCCGGCAGCAGCTATCGCGGTGCCTACGTTTTTCCTATTGTTAACAGCCTTGGGCACGTCAGTACCATCCAACTCGGCATTCTCGATATCATCATCGTTGAGAGTCTTGTTCGACAACATGATAAGCCCCAGGCTGGTCGTGCCGGCCGCTTCCATCGCCTTCGTGCGGGCCGTCTCGGCCGCCATCTGGTACTCTTCGGCCATCGCCGACGTCGTGGCCGCCTGCGCCGATTCGTTGGCTTCACGGGCCGTGTTCGCGTACATGTACGCGTTGCCGCCCGCCACAGGGTCTACAGCCGCGCCCACTGCCGCCATCGCCGCCGAAGCCGCCATCATGGCCGCATCCTTCGCGTCCTGCAATGCCATTTCTTCAGACGTGGAGCTCGCCGGACAATCATCCATAGTAGCCGCCGTTGAGCCGTCCGGACACGTCACCGTCGTATCCGGCGTCGGCGTCGGCGTCGGTGTCGGTGTCGGTGTCGCTGTGTCCATCCTACCACCGCCGTTGCCACCACATCCGGCCAACGTCAAGGCGGCAATTACGATTGCAAATAAGAAGAATCGTTTCATGTCCATGTTGTCATGTCTCCTTTGAGTGATAAGTTATGTAGAGTAGATCAAATACATAATTTGCGAGTTTTGCACGATTCTACGTTCGGCAGGTGGTTAAGTCAAGCCTTCCTCTCCTTTTTCTGTGATTGATAATTGGAAAGAAATGGAACGATACGCGACTGCAAAACCTTAAAAAGGCTTGGGGGGATTGTACGAATCGCCGGTGCGGAAGTCAACACTTTTCTCTTTGTTTTTTGTGCGTGCGGTGCGTGTGGGGCATGTTTTTTGTCGGCGCGCGACGCGTGCTGCGGCCAATACGGGAATGGTCGTTCTACTCGTCGCGCTTGTCTGGAACGGAGGGGAGGAACGGAGTGGAGGAACTATTCTCTCGCTCAACCACCGCGCGCCAGGACAAGCAGATCCTTTCCTTCGACAGGCTCAGGACAGGCGCGTTGCTCAGGATGACAAAAAGAGCGCCAGGAAATGGCGGGGGGGCGCAAGGCCTCTACCCCTGGTCAAAGCCAGGGGCATGCCTAATGCCCCCTCCCCCCTCCTTACAAAGTGTACTGTCCCGTGTGATTCCCTAGACTCTTCTGCTATCATGCGTGGCATCGAATATGTCCACCAACGGAGGCCCCATGGACATTAAATTACATAAGTTAGCTCGCACCACCCCCGCCACGCGTCGCTACATCCAGACCGCCCCCAAAAGCGCCGCGACCTTGGCCCGGGAACTCGGGGTCGCTGTGACTACCATCTATAAATGGAAGCGCGCCGGCCGGGTCCACGATGGCTCCCATGTCCGCCACCAGCTCCATGCCAGTACCTCCCCCGAGCAGGAAGCCCTTATCGCCGAATTGCGCACCCAATTGCGGTTGTCCCTCGACGATGTCACGGAGGTCCTGAACCGATGCAGTGCGACGCCCTTGAGTCGGAGCGCGATCCATCGCTGCTTGGTGCGGCTCGGCGTCGCGCGCTTGCCCCCCGCCTCCCCCGACGCGCCGCCGGTGGGGCGGTTCGCGGCGACCCCGTGCGGCTACATTCATCTGGATCTGAAAGTGTTAAGCAAATTACAGAAGCAGCCCAGTTATGTGTTCGTGGCCATTGACCGGGCCACCCGCTATGTCTGGGTCAAGGTGCTGGCCCGGCGGACGGCCGCCACGGTGACGCAGGCCGTCGAAGAATTCCTGGCCGCGTTTCCGCACAAAGTGCACACCATCTTGACCGATAATGATGGCGCGTTTACCGATCGGTTTGCCGTGCACAAGAAAGGCAAGCCCGCGGGCCAGCCGAGCGGGACGCATCGCCTGGATCACGTGTGCCGGGCGCATGGGATCACACATCGCCTGATCCGGCCCTATCATCCGCAGACCAATGGCATGGTGGAACGCTTTAACCGGCGGCTGAGTGACGCGTTACAGAGCCAGCCGACGCTCCGGGCCCATTGCAGCAATCGGTTTCGGAGTCACGCCGAGCGGAACGCCTTCATCACACGGGTGGTGGACAATTACAATCGGACCCGGTTAAGGTGCCTCAACTATCAGGCCCCCTTGCACTTGTTACAGAATCTCACGGGACACAACAACAAAGGAGGGGAAGGAAAAGGCAAAAATTGTCAACGAATGACTGAACACATGCAGGAGTATCTGTGTTTCAAGTCAAGCTTTTTTACGATGCCGGGACTCCCTCATCCACCCACGGCGTGCCTCGCCGCGCAATCGCGTGCAGTTGCAACAGCAGCTTCCGCATCACGGCCACCAAGGCCACTTTGCCCGGCTTCCCCCGCCGCCGTAACCCCTGATAAAACCGCCCCAGGTCCGTGTTGGTGCGGATCACCGATAACGCCGCCATGTATAACGCCCGGCGCACCAGCCCGCGGCCGCCGCGAATCGCCCGGTACCCTCGGTGGGTCCCACTGTCCTGGGCCCACGGCGCCAGCCCCACCAAGGCCGTCAGCGCCTTCCCCGAGCCCTGGCCCAATTCCGGGGCATAGGCCAGCAAGGTCGCCGCCGTGAGCAGGCCCACCCCGCGCACACTCTGATACAAGGCCGCGCGCTCGGCCAACGCTGGCCGGACTTCGATGGCTTGCTGGTACTCGTCCGCCAGGTGCTTCAGCTCTTTGTCCAACCACGCCAGATGCCGCTGACAGGATTGCTTGACCCGCCCCCGCAACCCCTTCTCCAAGCGATTCAGTTCCTGGGTCCGTTGATCGAGCAGTTGCTGCCGCCGCCCCAGCAGGGCCCGGACCTCCTCACTGGCTTCCTCTTGCGCGGCCTCCACCGGCAACTCAAACACGTCGCCATAGTGTGCCAGGATCTGCGCATCCAGCGGATCGGTCTTGGCCCCCTGGCCCACAGCCCGGGCAAACGCCCGCACCTTCGTCGGATGCGCCACCGACACCGCGAGGTCGGTGATCCGGACCCGTTGCACGAGCAGGCGTTCATACCCCCCCCGTCGCTTCACACACCACGTGGGTCACGGCTTGTCCCCGCCCCCACGCCAGAAACGCCGTCAGCCCGGCGCTGGTGTTGGGAAACCGGCGGACCGGCCCCCGCGCGACGGATACGGCTAATTCCTGTTTCCCGACATCAATCCCGGCCACAATTTTGTTCATGATGTCCTCCCTTGCTGAGGTGAATGGTGTTTGTCCTCCCCACTTGCAAATGCGGGGCTGTGAACCCCCTGGATCTGTTCGGAGCTACAAACTGGCCTGAGGGGTGTCCTACTCCTGCACGGTGCAACCTCGGAGTGCCCCGGGATTCACCTTATGACACGCGACGCGCCCCTCACGCCCACCTTACAAATTGGCCGATTTGCAAGGTGAAAGCAACATACAAATGACAGATGGGGGCCGGAATGACAGAGGGGGGCAGGATGACAGCACGCGCTATACGGTGAATTTGATGACCGCGTCGATGGCTTTGGCGGCTTTGGTGATTTCCAGGATGACGGCCTCTCGTTCTTCCGTCTCGCGGAGCGCGCGTTTGGCCACCTTGACCGCCTGGTTGGTTTGCTCGACCGCGGCTGTGTACTTGCCGGTGTTCTTGTCGATCTTCTGGCGCAGCACCTCGTCGAGCAGGGCGGAGAGCAGGGCCCGCCGGCGCAGGCCCTTCTCCCGTTGTTCGTCGTTCATCGCCACGTTGCGCAGGAGTTCGTCCAGCGCATTGATCAGTTCGACTAGCCGGGACCGGAGGTTCATGGCTCTACTCCTTGAGCTGTTTGCGGATACGGCGCACGGCCTGCGCTGTGTCGGCCACGCGCCCCACCGCCTCGTAGAGGTGCTCGTGGTTCATGGCCCCCGTTGTCGCGTCGTAGAGCGCCTGTTCCGCGATGATGAGTTGTTCGACTGCTTCCTGCAGGTGCCCGTACAGCCTTTTGACCATCGCCGCTCTGGCCCACGCCTCCCGGATGCGGTGCAGTTGCTTCAGCCGCGTGTCGGGGTTTTTGTGTAAGCGCTCCTGTTCGTGGTCGGTGTTGTAACGGCTCATCAGGGTTGCCTTTTCGCCGTCCGCCTGGTTGAGGTGCGCGATCCCGAAGATGCCCGCGGGGCCCACCTCATCGCGGAGCACCGGCAGCATGTCCGTCATGACGGTATGCTGGATTGCCATGGCGCGGCGGATGCCTTCGCGACGCTGGGCTTGCGTGATTTCCCCGCCGATCACGTTGACGAGTTGTTTGATGGCCCCGCCGCGCACGGACGGTTCTTTCTTTCCGGTGATGCTTTCATAGTGCTTTCCCAGCGCGTCCAGGGCCCCCGCCAGTTTGGTGAGGGCTTTTTCCATGGCTTTGGTGCGATCCGCGGACGCGAGTTCTTCCAACGCCTCGGCGTACCGCTCCAACGCGTCCAGGAACTCGATGCGCGCGGCGTAGGCGTCGTCCGCGACCAGCGGCGTGAAGAGCGCGTCGTCCACCCCGCCCCCGAGTGCAGCCCGTTCGCGCAGTTTACGCGTGACCACGGCGTTGTTGGACGCCAAGAGGGTGTCTCTGGCTACCGTGGCCACCATGATCGTGGCCGTGGCGAAGGTGCTGACCTGCCGATCCGTGGGGATCGATTGGCAGCCCGCCGCCCCGACCGAGGCGGCGACCAGTACAGCGAGTAACAGGTGGGAGGTTTTTCGCATAGAAACCTGACCCACGCCGAGTGGCGCAGGCGTGCGACTATGCCAATTTTCGACCTGTGAGTCAAATATCGTCTTTATCTGTCATCCTTGCTTTTTCCCTTCTGTCATCCCGGACTTGATCCGGGATCCAGGGTTTTTGTCTTTTCCCTCCGTCTGTGAAAACAACGACCCTGGATTCCTGCTAAAAACATGCTCATGCCGCCTGGGACCCCTCCTCTGTAGTGGCCGCATCTCATGCGGCCTTCCGTCTTTCCGTTTCTTGGCGGCCTCTTCGGGCGGCATGAGATGCCGCCCCTACAACTGAAAATACAAGATGCCGCCCCTACAACTGAAAATATGAGATGCCGCCCCTACAACTGAAAATATGAGATGCCGCCCCTACAACTGAAAATACAAGCACGACACTGGATTCCTGCTTTCGCCGGAATGACAGAGGGGGGGCCGGAATGACAGAGCGCGGGCCGGAATGACAGAGCGCGGGCCGCATGAGATGCGGCCCCTACAACTAGGACAGTCCTCGCCCACAAATAGAATTCGGGACCGGGGCGCAGCCGCGCCTGCAGGCGCCGGGATTTGGCGCCATGGGATGGCGCGGGTACGAATGCACAAATAAAGGAGAAAGATACAGACACTGGATTCCTCCACTCATTTGGACTGGTCCACCTTCTAGATTGTGGCATGATCTTGATGGTATACTTGCACCCGAATCATGCGCCGCCCGTAAACGGGGCATGGAAAGCGGAGGGCGCGGGCAGAAAAGGCGCTTGCGGAGTTCAGCCATGACACAATTGATCCTTGATACACATGCGGCGGTCAACGAGTTGGTGAGCGCCGGTATGCCCGAACGCCAGGCCGAGACCGTCGTGCGGCAGCAGGCCAGGCTGCTCGAACAGAATCTCGCCACTAAGGCTGACATCGAAGCCATCAAGGCCGGCATCGAAACCTTGCGGCAGGAAACCAAGGCCGGCATCGAAACCTTGCGGCAGGAAACCAAGGCCGACATCGAAACCTTGCGCCAGGAAACCAAGGCCGGCATCGAAACCTTGCGTCAGGAAACCAAGGCCGACATCGAAACCATCAAGGCCGGCATCGAAACCTTGCGTCAGGAAACCAAGGCCGACATCGAAACCACCAGGGCCAGCATCGAAACCTTGCGTCAGGAAACTATGGCCCGCATCGAAGCCGCGAAGGTGGATCTCATCAAGTGGATCTTTGGCCTCAACCTCGGGACGGCGAGTCTGATCGTCGCCCTCATCAAGCTGTTGTAACTACGGGTCGCCCTGCCGGCCTGCGAACTTCAGTTCTCACCTTTTGCCCCACATCCGCGCCTTCGCGCGCTGTCTTCCTTCTTTTGTCTGTCATCCCCGACCCCGATCGGGGATCCAGTGCCTTTTCTTTTTCCTTCGTTCGCAAGGCGACGGACACTGGATTTTCAATTGCAATTGTCGAGGATTGTAAATGTTCACTAATTCGTTGACAGAATGAAGGGTGACTCATCCTTTCACCTGGAGGCGAAGCCATGCGACACAATACCCACGACAAAACCCTGTATCGCAATTATGTCCGCAAGTGGAAATTCCTGATCCAGGAGTACGAGTTGGTCAAACAGAAACGGCATCCCACGTTCCGGTTTGTCGCCGATTTCTACCGATTTCATCAGACCCACCGGCAGACCTTCTTCAAGTATTACCACCGGTTCCGCCAGAGCGGAGCCGAGCACGCCCTGGTGCCTCAGCCACGCGGCCCGAAGTGGAAAAGTCGGCGGGTCTACGGGTATATTGAGCAACAAGTGCTGCAGCAGCGGCGGCTGGGCGTCAACCGGTATGAGATTTGCCAGCTCCTGGCTCCGAAGCTCAAGCACCTGACGCCGTCCCCGAGTACGGTCTATCGGATTACCCAGCGATACGGGCTGAACCGCTTAACGCCCAAGCTGCGAGAGGAGAAACGCCGGATTGTGAAGCAGAAAGCCGGAGAATTAGGGCATCTGGACTGCCATCACTTGAGCAAGGACCTCATCGCGACCGATCCCACGCGCTATTATCTGGTGTGTGTGATTGACGCCTGTACCCGCCTGGCTTGGGCCGAGGTGGTGACCGATCTGAAGAGCCTGACGGTGATGTTCAGCGCCCTGAAGAGCTTCAATCTGCTCCACCAGCGCTACCAGCTCCAGTTTGCCGAGGTCTTAACGGACAATGGATCCGAATTCGCGGCCCCGCGCACCAAAGACACGCACCCGTTTGAACGGATGTTGCTGGAGTTGGGGATCAAACATCGGTATACCCGGCCCTATCGGCCGCAGACCAATGGGAAGGTGGAACGGTTCTGGCGGACCTTGAACGACGACCTGATCGACGGCACCACGTTCGCCTCCCTGGCGGAGTTCCGGGACGAATTGGAGCAATATTTGCTCTACTACAATGAGGTGCGCCCGCATCAGGCGCTGGAGGGGAAAACCCCCAAACAGATCAACGAATCTTGTCAACGAATTACTGAACACATACAAGGATGACAGAAAGGGAACGTGAAGAATGCGGGGTTGCGGCCCCGCGCGACGAGGTTCCTTCGCTCTGCTCAGGACAGGCTCTTTTGTTTCGGCAAAAGGACCCAAACCCATGGGCGCCCGGGGGAGGAAAGAGGGCGGGCCGCATGAGATGCGGCCCCTACAACTGCAAAGGATAACTACGAGATCCTTTCCTTCGAAAGACTCAGGACAGGCGCTGCGCTCAGGATGACAGAGGGGGGAAGGGAATGAAAATAGCGAACGACAATCCGAAGCTGTCATTCTGAACGAAGTGAAGAATCTCTCCTCAATAATCGAACGACTCAACTACCCGTTCGCTTCGCTCAGGGCAGGCTCCTTGATCCTTCGCGTTGCTCAGGATGACCACGTTGGTTTTTGTGGCGTGTAAGAAGGAAAAAGAAACGACACTGGATCCTCGATTACTAATGTCGAGGATGACAGAGGGGGAGAAGGCGAGGATGACAGACGGAGGAAAAACCAAAGAAACGACCCTGGATCCTCGATTACAAACGTCGAGGATGACAGAGGGGGGGGGAGGCGAGGATGACAGATTGAGGAAGGGCGGGAATGACAGATTGAGGAAGGGCGGGAATGACAGATTGAGGAAAAGCGGGGATGACAGATTGGGGAAGGGCGGGAATGACGGATTAGGAAAAGCGGGAATGACTGCAGGGGAAGGTTAGGGGGCTAATCGAGAATGTATTGGAGGGGATCTACGACTTTGTCGTTTACGGCTATCTGGTAATGGAGGTGGGGGCCGGTTGAGTATCGGCCGGTGCTGCCGATGAGGCCCAGGACGTCGCCCCGTTTTATTTCCTGGCCGGATCGCACGAGTATTTTGGAGAGATGGCCGTAGGTGGTCTCGATTCCATGCCGATGATTGATCCGGATGAAGTTTCCCATTTTCCAATCATAGTCTGCCGCGACTACTTTGCCTTTGGCGGGGGCTCGCACGGTTTTCCCGCGTGGGCCACTGATATCCAGGCCCGCATGGAATGCCCTTTTTCCGGTAAAGGGTGATAGACGTGGCCCAAACTTTGAGGACACGGGGCCTTTGACGGGCCAAATGGACGGGGTCGCGGCCCACAGGCCGACCCGTTCTCCCGCGGTTTTTTCCAACCGGGCCAGCGTGTGGAGTTGGCGCGCGGTGTGTCGCTCGAGCCAGGCCAGCCTGCCTTTGATGTCCGCCGCCATCCTGGCCCCAGGGTTGCCGGGCTGCGTGCCGTCGATGTCCCGCACCCCTGTCGCACCGTCAAGGACCGCCGCATACGGCACTTCTTCGCCGCCTTGTCCCTCGGCGTCCGTTTCTTGTGCTTTCTCGGGTGCGAGTCCGAACATCACTTGCAATTTTTCGTTTATCGTTTGGATCGTCAGGACACGCTGTTGCATGCTATCGATGGCTTCGGAAAACCCAACCGCTTGTTCTTTGGACTGGCTGAGTTCTGTCTTCAACCCTTCGAGTTCGGCACCCTGGTTCGTCACCTGGGTCGTCTGAGACACGTACTGCGCCAGCACCCCTACTTGCACGACCGACAGAATCACGACCGCCAGCACCACGCGCTTGACCGTCTTCTTGCGCACACTGATCCGGAGCGGGGTCCCGGTGGTTCCGAGCGGGTTCCCGGCCGTGCCCCGAAACAGCACAATTGTCCATCTGTCATTAGAAGGGTTCATGGAAGCGATGGGGGGTCAGGATTGTCAGCTGAGCTTAGGATGCGCTAGCTACTGTATGAGGAAAATCCTCACAGGTCAATCGGGCGTTCTACTGTATTTCACTCTTTCCTTTCGGCACTCTCCTCCACCGCTCCCACACGGTCGTTTGTCACATTTTCGCTTTTTTCGGAATGATTATTCCAGGACGTTGCCCGGAATGCCCGTTGTTGACGCTGTGTTCTGTTGGTTTTTTCCTTCTTTTGTAGCGGCGCCATGTGATGGCGGGGGACACATGCAAAAGCAAAGAGGACGGGCCGCATTAGATGCGGCGGCTACGACTAGCCCGGAAGAAGGCGGCATTAGATGCCGCCACTACAACTGCGGGGAGGGCGCTCGGTAGACCCGGGATGCGGCGGCTACAACTACCAAAGGCAACGACACTGGATTCCCGATCAGGTCGGGAATGACAGAACGGGTAAAAGCGGGAATGACAGAAGGAGGACTTTGCGAGGATGACGGAAGGGGAAAAAGCAGATTCCTTCCTTCGACAGACTCAGGACAGGCGCTTCGCCCGGAATGACAGGAAGGAAGGATACGGGAATGACAGGAAGGAAGGATACGGGGAGGACAGAGGGGGAATGCTGCGGGTGGATGGAAGAGGGACCAACGATCGTTGGTCCCTCTTTACTTGTGCGACGTGCGTACCGGTTTTAGAAGTAGAAGCGGCTGAGTATGCCGAAGGTGCGGGGTTGGCCCACGCGATAGGCGAGGCGGGCGGCTCCCCCGCGTTCCCGGTCGAAGGAGAGTTGCGGGTTTTCATCCGTGATGTTCTTGATGTACAGCATGACTTCCCAACTGTCGTACAGCAGGCCCGTGTTCAGGTTGAACAGGTTGTACGCATCCAGTTCCATCCGGTCCCGGAAATTTAGGGCCATTCTGGTCCCATCCGGATCGATATAAGAATCGTTGTCGGATGGGAACGGTGTGTTTTCCTGGTCGCCGGATTGGGTGATCTGACTCCCGACGAACTGCCAGGAGGCTGTGATGTAACTCTCCCTGGATTGGAAGAGGCCCGGGAAGGTGTACGTCGCCACCGCGGAGAGTTGCCAGTTGGGCACGGAGGGAATGCGGTTGCCGTCCTCGATCCCTTCAAGCGGATCCCCGGTAACCGTGTGGCTAACAGTGGAATCAAACTCCGCCTCGACGTAACTGCCGGCAAACGTCACCAGCAAGGCGTCCGTGGGGTGAACGGCCAACTCCAGTTCTCCTCCCATGGTATGCGCCTCAGGCACGCTGATGGTGACGCGCGATGAACATTTGCCGGCATCCACGTTCACACCCAGGTTACTGATGTCGGTATAGAAGAACGACCCGTTCAGCGTGACCTTCTCGTACGAGGATTTGATGCCGACTTCGTAGTTCCACAGGGTCTCGTCTTCAAATCGCTTATACACTCGGAAGGTATCATAGTCAGCCCCACAGAGAGGTTGGTTCAATGGATCGTTCACGCCGCCCAGCCGGAAGCCCTGTGACGCCTGGGCGTTCATGGTCACATGGTCCGTCACGTCGTAGTCGATCATGAACCGGGGCGTGAAACCGTTGGAGGATACCGTCACATTTTCGTTTTGAGTACCTGAAGCATTTGAGAACACGCCACCCGCTTTGAAGGTTTTGTCTTCCTCCCAATCGTACCAGCGCAACCCGGCGGTCAGGCCGAGGCGGTCGAACAACGTGTAGGTGGCCTCGCCGAACACCGCCACCTGCCTGAGATCGTACGTCAGATCGGAGTTGTACGGTGAGTCTTGCACGGCAAATCCATTGAGCGTGGCCATGCGCTTCGCGGCATCCCAATAGCTGTCGTACCCCGGCGTGGGCACTCGCTGGGAATAGTCACGTTTGATGTTCGAATAAAAGACGCCTGCCTGCCATTGGAACGCGCCGTCATCGGTGGAACTGACCCGCACTTCATGAGTCATCTGCTCCAATTCGGTGGTATCCAGCAGATTGGATGGCAGGTTCACCACGCGAGATAGATCCGATCCCGGTTGGAAGCCGCTTAGATGGTGCGTCGGCGGCACCAGATCCTTCACCCCATCAAAAGTTACACTTATGCTACCGGCCAGCGCGCTGGAATCCCGGCTGACCAGCAGGTCGCGCTTGGTATAGCTGGCCACATAGGTCGCCTCAACACGGTTGTTCACGTTCCATTTGATGACGTTGTCGAGGATGAGGGTTTCATCTTCAAAGGTTTCGTTCAGCTTCAGAAACTGTTGGCGCTTGCCCAGTTGCACGGGTGTCGTGGAATACGGATTGGCAAACATGTTGAAGATCTCATCGCGGTTGAACCCGTCCATGTCGATGTTCTGATAGACTAGGCGGGGGGTGATAGTGATGTTCTCGGTGGGTTTCCACAACACGGACGCGCGACCCCCGAAGCGACCGCCGTCGTTTATGTTGTTGTCGATTTCTCCCGTTGTACCCAGGGCATCGATGAACCCGCCGTATCTGGTCCCGTAACTCACCACGCGCACCGCCGCGTTGTCGCCCAGAGGCGCGTTGACGGCCGCTTTGACGTGACCGCCGGCCGAGCCGCTGTCGATGGTGTTGAGGTCGAATTGCGTCCTCACGTCCTTGACGCCGAGTTGCGGCTTGTTGGTGACGTACCGCACGGTGCCGCCGATGGACCCGGAGCCGAACAGGGTGCCTTGCGGGCCCCGCAGGGTTTCCACGCGTTGGACGTCATACAGGTCCAGGTCCGGGGTGAACAGCGAGATCGCAATCGGCGTGTCGTCCAGGTAGATGCCCACCTGTTCCTTGTTGCCGGGCTGGTCGCGGACGATCTGCCCGGATGAAACCCCGCGGATGGTCACCACGCTCTGCCCGGGCCCCAGATTCTGAATGTTCAGGCCGGCCACGTTCCGGGAGAGGCCTTCCAGGCTAAAGGTGTTGAGGCGCTGGATGTCGGCTTCTTCCTGCACGTTGACGGAAAAGGGTACGTCCATGACCGATGAGGTCCGCCTGGTGGCGGTGACCACGATTTCTTCCAATTGATGGATATCCGACAGACTCGAGCTCTTCGGCGTATCGGCTTGACCCTGTGCGGAAGCATCCCCCGCACCCAACACGATCAGCAACGGCAAGACCGCGAGACACTGCACTACCCTATTCACATGGGCCTGTTGCTTCTTCATGGTTGGCCTCCATCTGATGCGGTTTTTCAGGTGTGTTTTTATTCGTAACTTATTGTTTTCGGGTAAGCGGTAATTGAGGCGGTAATTATACTGCGTTTTTTCTGATTTGTCATTGGTCTGAACATACCCGACAACGCTCAAAATCCGGCATTTTGAAGGACGTGAAGGAGGTGCTTTTTCCCTTCTGTCATCCTCGCCTTTTCCCCCTCTGTCATCCTCGACATTTCCCCCTCTGTCATCCTCGACGCTTGTCCCCGACCTGATCGGGGATCCAGTCAAGTAAAGGATCCAGGGTCTTTTCTTTTTCCTTTTTTTGTCTTTGTAGCGGCGCCATCTCATGGCGCTTTCCGTTTCTTGGCGGCCTCTTCAGGCGGGATTAGATGCGGGCAACGGAAGGCGGCATGAGATGCCGCCACTACGGAGGAAGGGAGCGGGCGCGGGGTGTCTTGACAAATTCGGCGGGGCGGTTTTAACTGCTTGCATGATACCGTCCATAGATCACGCGGCCGGGGCGGCCACGGGTAAGACCGTGTCGCAATGGTCCGGCGCGTCGCGGGAACAGGCCGTGCAGCGCATGTTTACCGCGATTGCCGCACGCTACGATCTCAATAATTCCCTGCTCAGTTTCGGGCTTCATCATCGCTGGAAGGCGTTGGCCGCGAGCCATATCCCGATCCATACGCACGGGCGCGCCCTGGATCTGGGCGCGGGCACCGGGGATCTGGCCTTGTTGCTGGACGACCGGATGGGGCCGCAGGGCCGGGTGGCGGCGATGGATTTGAATTTCGCCATGCTGCGGATCGGCGTCGAGAAGATCGGCCGGCGCGGCCTGGCTTCGCGCATCGCTTGTTTTCGCGGGAACGCGGAACGTATCGGGTTTCGCGACGACACGTTCGACGCGGTGACGACGGGGTTTTGCATTCGCAACGTGGGCGACCGGCCTCAAGCTTTTCGTGAGATTCATCGCGTGCTGAAACCGGGTGGCCGTTTCGTGTGTCTGGAATTTTCCCGGCCGGGGTGTGCCTGGCTCCGGCGCATGTATGACTGGTATTCGTTTCGGCTCCTGCCCGCGATCGGCACCTGGGTCGCCAAGGACCACACGGACGTGTACCGCTACCTGCCCGAATCCATTCGCGCGTTTCCCGATCAGGACCAATTGGCGGCCCTGCTGCGGGAGGCCGGGTTCGCCCGCGTGGATTATCACAATCTCAACGGCGGGATCGTGGCCATTCACGTGGCCGTAAAGCCTGTCCTGAGCAGAGTCGAAGGGCCTGTCCTGAGCAGAGTCGAAGGGCCTGTCCTGAGCAGAGTCGAAGGGCCTGTCCTGAGCAGAGTCGAAGGGCCTGTCCTGAGCAGAGTCGAAGGGCCTGTCCCTTCGGCAGGCTCAGGGCAGGCTCTGAGCCAACGCGAAGGATGACGCGTGATGGATTCCCTCCTCTACGTGTTCCTGCCGTGTAAGAAGGTCTATCCGACCGGCATTACCTACCTGGCCGATTTCATTCACCGGCGCCGGCCGGAGGTTCGCCAGCAGATTCTGGACCTGTCGCTGTTTCCGGTTGCGGAACGGTCTCGCGCGTTGCGGGATACGGTGCGCCGGTTCAAGCCGGAGCTCGTGTGTTTTTCGTGGCGCGACATTCAGATTTTTTCGCCGCATGAAGGCGACGCGTCGCTGGAGCAGGCGTTCAATTTTTATTACGCGGGTAATCCCTTGAAGCGCGTGGTGGCGTCGTTCCAGGGAATCCGGAACCTGTACCGGTATTATCAGGATATCCGCCGGAACCTGTCGTACCCGTGGCTCGTGCACCGGGAGTTTTCGGACGCGCGGCTGATGATCGGCGGCGGGGCGTTTACCGCGTTCGCCGATCAGTTGATCGAGCAACTGCCGGAACATACGCTCGGGATTTTAGGCGAGGGGGAGGATGCGATCCTCAAGGTGTTGAACGACGAGCCCCTGGCGGATGAACGGTTCATCGTGAAAGAGAACGGGCGCGTGACCAAAGGCACGAAGCATACGCCGGCCATGCTGGATTCGTTGACGGTGGATCTCCCCTACCTGACGTCGATTTTTCCGCAGTACGAGGAGTACGTGGGCGAGTGTATCGGCGTGCAGTCGAAACGGGGGTGTCCGTATGACTGCGCGTTTTGTCTGTATCCGTATATCGAGGGGAAGCGCGTGCGTTATCGGCCGGCGGCCAACGTGGTGCACGATATTGCGCAGTATTATCATCAATGGGGCGCACGGCGCTTCTGGTTTACGGATGCGCAGTTCATTACGGGGAAGGACGCGTACCCGCAATGCACGGAGATTCTGGAACGGATTATTCGCGACGGCTTGGAAATCGAATGGTCGGGGTACGTGCGCACGTCGCTCATTTCCGCGGACCTGGCGAAACTGATGGTGCGGTCGGGCGTGGGCGACCTGGAAGTGGCGATTACCGCGGGCTCGCAGCAGGTGCTGAACAGCTTGCACATGGGCTTCAAGCTGGAACACCTGTATGACGGCTGCCGGTATTTGAAGGAGGCGGGGTTTGCGGGCCGCGTGATCCTGAATTATTCGCTCAACTCGCCGGAGGAAACCGAGGAGACGCTCTTGCAAAGTATCGAGTCGTATAAGGTGGTGGCGTCGATTCTCGGGGAAGACCGCGTGTTCCCCCTGATGTTTTTTCTGGGCGTTCAACCGAATACGGACTTGGAACAGCGGTTGTTGTCGAACGGCTACCTGTCGGCGGGCTATAACCCGCTCAGCCTCACGCCGTGGAACATCAAGAAATTGCTGTACAATCCCGCTCCGCTGAACAAGCTCATTGCGAAGGCGTGCCTGACGGCCTGGGACAAGAAACGCGGGAGCCGCGACCCGCGGCCCTGGTCCGGCAGTCTCAGTCAAAGCGCCACGCAGGACCACGGCCACACCTACGCCGACCAGAGTCTTTCCAACGGCCTCGAAGCCAACTCCGGCCGCGAAGCGTTGCTGACACTGGAAAAAATCCTGCGGTCCCGCCCGGCGGCCCAACGCCGCGGGGCGTAAGACGGAAGGCGGCATTAGATGCCGCCACTACAGAGGAGGGGAGGGCGCGCGGGAGCACCGGGCCGGTCAATCCGTGATCGTAAACGACATGGTGCCGATCACGTTGGGTTCGTACAGCTCCTGGCCGGGACTTTCGAAATAGAGCTTGACGAGATACTTCCCTTTTTCCCAGCCGCCGTCGGGTCGGAAGATTTCCAGGTACCCTGCTTTTTCGTTCATTTCCAGAAACAGGGCATCGGTTCCCGTGAGTTCTGTTGAGGGGGTGTGTCCGTCCGGCATGTGAAACCATGCCGCTCGATATTGCGAGGGCGCATCGAGGGCCGATATCGCGAAGACGAGATAGAATATTTCCGTATCCGCCGAAAATTCGGACACGCCGGGATCCACCGGATCCACGTAGGCGTCATCCGTCATCCACCCCTGTCGCCCGAACGTGTCCCAGGGCACTTTGAAGCCCCGCGCCATGGCGATCCATTTGAAGGCTGATTGCGGGTTCCGCCAATTTTTCTGGTCCAGCGCCATCAGCTCGATCTGCGAGTTCATGCTCCCCTCGCTCTCCTTTGTGGCCGAGGTGGCGCTAAACCCTTTTTCTTCCCCCCAGACGAGCGCGGGGATCACGAGGACGAGCAGGAGGATGGAGAGGCTGAGCATGCCGAGGGACCGGGTGGTCCGCTGCGCGTCCGCCCAATCCGGGGAAGATGATTGTGTTGTCATGATATACCGCCCTTGGCTTGGAACTGTTCCTGTCTGCACTGTACCCCTCTCACGGCGGTTTCGCAATGAGTTGTCGGTTCCTTCCTTTGTCGCCGCGCGATCCCGGGGAAAAGCCTACGGAAGGCGGCATTAGATGCCGCCACTACAGAGGAGGGGGAGATAGGCCTGCTACAGAGGAGGTTGCTATAGATTATCTATAAAACTGCTCGTAATCTATCTCTGCAACATCAGGGTTATTCACAATGTACTCACGGATCTTCTTGAGGGCTGCTTCATTTCGAATGACATGGTCATAATAATTGCGCTGCCAAATGGAATGTCCTAATCCCCAGGCCCGTGTTACCCACGACTTAAACACCTGAATGACCCGGCCAAGTGGTTTCTCCGACGATTGAAAAACCAAAATGACGTGCAGGTGATCCGGCATCACCACGCTTTGATCGATTGAGACGCCGGAGAAAAATGCAGGAACTTGTTCCAGGTGTTGTTGAACCAGGGCTTTGGCTGTGGCGGTTGCAAACTGCGGGGTTCTGTTCTTCGTACACAGGGTTACGAAATAGTAGCCGTTTTCGCGGTAGTCATAGTGACGCAATCGAAGGGGTTGACGGGATGACAATCTGGAACTCTTTCCCAATGTGTTCTTTTGGGGGTCATTTTGGGGGTCATCTGAAACGGGCATTTTTTATCCGGATATTTGTGCGGCATTCGATGCGGTCGACGGAAGGCGGCATTAGATGCCGCCACTACGGAGGAGGGGGGCCGCCGTTACGGCGGGGGGGCGGCGACGCGGGTGGCGGCGATGGCTTGGCGGCGGCGTTCGACGATGCCGTCGGCGATTTCGGTCAGGCGCTGTTCGAGAATCAGGCGGAGTTGGCTCCCGCTTCGATAGTCGGCCGGGGCCATGAAATGCACGCGGTCGGCATGCAACGTGAGGTCATAACATTTTTTGAATGACTGGCGCGTGGGGTCGTCCGGATTGTACACGGCCACGGCCAGCCCCCCGTTCTTTTTGATGACGGTGAAACACGGCACGTCGGTCGGGCCGTCGCCCACGTAGATCATGTGCCGGAACGGCACGCGCCTGGCTTCTTCGGGCATGTGGTCGTTCACGTCCTGGGCCGGGTCCAGGAGGTTTTTGTTGACCCGGAAGAGATATTGCGTTTTTTGCGTGTGACTGATGGTGCGGTTCGGGAAACTGATGTGCCCGTCCTCTTCGTCGAACCGGCACCCCCACGTGGCTTTGGTCCACTTTGCGATCTCGCTGCCCGCCAGGATCGCCTCCAGCCCCGCGCTGACCACGTAATGCTCCAGGTGAATGTCCCACTCCTGGTATTTAGGTTGTTGGACGATGGTGTCCAATTCGCCGAAACAGTCCGGCACCCCGGGGAAGAACGTGAGCTCCGCACCCATGCGTTGCAGGTCCTGGTTCGACAGGGACCGGATGGCGTCGTGTTCCAGCATCCGCTTCATATAGGCGAGTTCCTGGTCGTAGCCTTTTTCTTTGATGAGCGCGGTGCAGCTTTGCCAGAATTGTTGCGGCTCGATCCCGGCGTGACGCAGGATCGTCTGGTCCTGCATGTACTGCGGGCTCAGGGTGTGATCGAAGTCGTAGACGACGGCGATGATGTTGTGTGGTTCGGACATGCCTTTCCCTTCTGTCATCCTCGACATTCCTTTTGTCATTCCCGACGCTTGTCCCCGACCTGATCGGGGATCCAGTCATTTATAGGAATCCAGGGTTTTTGCTTGTTCATCCGTTGGCGAAGAAAACGACACTGGATCCCCTAAATTCACAAACGAAGTGCAACACCTTGTTAAGGTGTTGCCATGGGACGCGACTATACACATCTCACCCTTGAAGACCGCTGTGAAATGGCCCGCTTACACACCACGGGACACTCGATCCGCCAAATTGCGGCAACTCTGGATCGCGCGCCATCGACCGTGGCTCGGGAGCTGAACCGCAATGGGTCCACCACCCAGGGCTACCAACCCGGCTATGCCGACCAGCAAGCTCGGGCGCGCCGCTGGCAGGGCTCCAAGCTCGACCGCGACAGCACGCTCCGCGCCACGGTCCTGGCGCAGCTCCAACACGGCTGGTCCCCCCCAACAGGTGGCCGGCCGCCTCGCTCGGGAGCAGCACCGACCGGTCATCTCCCACGAGACCATCTACCGCTTCATCTATGCGCAGATGGCCCGCAAAACAGAGTACGCCTGGCGCCACTATCTGCCGCAGGCCAAAGCCAAACGCGGGCGCCGGTGCTACAAGGGGCGCAGCCCGGCGTCCTTCATCGCTCTGCGCCGCCCGCTGGCGGAGCGGCCGGCGGCGGTTGCGGATCGCCGTACCCCGGGCCATTGGGAGGCCGATCTGATGTTGTTCCGGATCTACGGCCAAGCCATCTTGACCCTCCATGAGCGCCACTCCCGCCTGCTGATCGCCGCGCGCCCCCCCCGGCAAAGCCGCCGCGCCGATCGCCCACGCCATCGCCACCCTCCTCGCGCCCTTGCCCCCCACCTGGCGCCAAACGATCACCTTCGATAACGGGACGGAGTTTGCGCGCCACTACGCCCTCCATGCTCTCGGCCTCGAAACCTTCTTCTGTGAGACCCACTCACCTTGGCAAAAGGGCGGCGTCGAACACGCCATCGGCCGCCTGCGCCGGACCCTGCCCCGCAAGACCGACTTGGCGACCCTCTCGGATGAGCACTTTACGCGCCTCGTCCAGGTATACAATAATACGCCTCGGAAATGCCTCGGCTATCAGACCCCCGCCGAGGTTTTTAGAAACCACCTGTTGCACTTCAAATGTGAATCCACATCCTCGCGTTCGCAAGGATGACAGAAAAAGCAAGAACAACCCTGGATTCCCGCGTTCGCGGGAATGACACAGGGGCAAGCCAGGACCGGTTCGCCGGGGACGTTGCTTAAAAGATGGCTTTCACCAGTTCCTGGATGCTGCGATGCATGTCCACGTCGTCCGTGATGGGCTGGATGACCGCGACCTCACATGCGCGCTCCGGGGCGACGCCTTGCTTCATCAGGGTGCCGGCGTAAATGAGCAGTCGCGTGCTGACGCCTTCCTCCAGCCCATGGTTGCGCAGGTTCCTCACCTTGCCCCCCAGTTTGACGAGCCGGTGGGCCACGTCTTTGGCGATGCCGGCTTCATGCTCGATGATGGTCGTTTCGATCTCCGCGGGAGGATATGTGAATTCGATCGCCATGAACCGCTGTTTCGTGCTTTGCTTGAGTTCTTTGAGCACGCTCTGGTAGCCGGGGTTGTAGGAAATCACGAGCATGAAGTCATCGACCGCTTCGATCACCTGCCCGCGTTTTTCGATCGGCAGAAACCGGCGGTCGTCACTGAGCGGATGCACGACTACCGTGGTGTCTTTTCTGGCTTCGACGATTTCATCCAGATAGACGATGGCCCCGTGTTTCACCCCGAGGGTCAGGGGGCCGTCCATCCACACGGTTTCTTCGCCTTTGAGCAGGTACCGGCCCACCAGGTCCGACGCGGTGAGATCCTCATGGCAGGCCACCGTAATCAGCGGGCGCTTCAACCTGTACGCCAGGTGTTGCACGAACCGGGTCTTGCCGCAGCCCGTCGGGCCTTTCAGCATCACCGGCAACTGCTGTTGCGCCGCAATGTTGACGAGCCCGATTTCGCCGTTGATCTCTTCGTAAAACGGCTCTTCGGTGATCCGGTATTGTTCGATGTCGATTTCGTGTCCCTTCACGCGTCCTGCTTCCTTCCTCCCCGATGTCCCCATTCTCCGGCGTTCCTAGCGCGTCGCGCCGAAGGCCCCGATGATCTGGTTGCGTTCAAAGACGCCGCCGACTTCTTCATGGTTGGGCCCGTAGAACCGGCCTTCGATCGAGGGGTCGGCGAGGTTCTCCCCAAACCTGCCGTTGCTGACCGGCAGGTTCTCCCACGTTATATTCGGATAGACCGGTGATGCCGCCCGGTTGTTGAGATCGCGGATATTGGTAAAGAGTACGTCCATGTCCACATTCGTGAAATCAAAGATCAGGGTGGCATCGCCCCGCACGACGTCCCCGACGGCGGAGTCCGGGCCGACTTGCCCACCCACCATGACGCCCGTCCACCTGGCGCTGCCGGAGACCGGATTCGTGTTCGTCGCCATCCCCCTGGATAAACCAAAGTAATAGCGCACGTCTCTCAGGTTCGTCCCATCATCGAAGAGGCCAGACTGGATGACACTGTAGTCCAGGGAAAAGGTGCTGTACTTCATCCAGCCCTCAAGCGACAGCACATTCGTGTCCACGTGACCGTACTCACTCCGCTGCTCCGTTTTCCTGCGAACCCGCCAAGGGTCACGCCCCGATAGCGTTCCAGCGGGTAAATCAGTTCCGTGTCCCCAACAAACCCGACGTCGTCATCCGAGGAGTCATCGCCCAGCCTGATCCTGAGAAACGGGTAGCCGTATAAGGTGGCGAGACACCGCGTCCGGCCACAGGACGTCGGGGCACGGCGCCAGTTTGCCCTGTCACTACCGGAGAGCGAGACCACGACGTCGCTGGCCAGTAACGAATTGGTGATCGCACTTATCGCTCTCAACTCAGACCGTGCCGTTTCGAACGTCGGCGGCGGCTCCATCGTCGTCAGCAGAGGATTAGCCCCGAAGCAGCCGCTCAGGACCATCACGAAGAGCCCACCACCGCCATGACAGATCGTTGCATCAGATGCTTTCCTCCGGTTGCATGGTTGGTCTTTCACACGACAAGGCGCCGTCACTCAATCCGAGCATGCAGGATAATTCCCTTCCGTGCCATCGTCAACTCCGGGGAGGAGGATTCTTGCGGGGTTTCGCCCCCGCACGGCGAGGTTCCTTCGCTCTGCTCAGGACAGGCTCTTTTGTTTCGGCAAAAGGACCCAAAACCATGGGCGCCCGGGCGCGGCCCTTCGGGTGCCTTTGCCCCGGTCCCGTTTGTTTGGGCTGCGGAACTCGCTTCGCTCAAACAGTCCTCGCCCTCATATTGGATTCGGGACTGCGGCGCAGCCGCGCCTGCAGGCGCCTTGAGGTGGCGCCATTTGATGGCGCGGGGTATGAATGCTAAAGACAAAGAGGAAGGAAAGAACAAAGCGCCAGGGGCTGGCGCTACGGAAGAGGGGAAGATAGCAACGGAAGGCCGCATTAGATGCGGCCACTACGGAGGAGGGGGCCTAGGCGGCATGAGATGCCGCCACTACAGAGGAGGGGGGGTTGCTTGTCTAGCCTAAAGGGGTCGTGGTATCATGACACTTTGTTGGGTATTCTGTTGCAACCCTGCGAACTCCACCAACATCCATTCTTCGTCACTTCATCATTATTACGATCCATTAGGGGTATCACGTTCTCTTGGCCCACGTCCCGGCGGCAGGTCCCATGATTCAGCGGTGTTCGGACATAACGGCCCCTTCTGCTTTCTCTCCCGCGCCCACGGCTCCCCTTTGTGAAGAGAGCCGGCGCTGCCTGTCCGTGCATCATGCCCTGCAAGCGGCGGGGCTGTTCGAGTCAACGCCCGCATGGCGCGTCTCGCCCGTTCCGTTCCAGTTGACCGCACAGGACGTGTCGTTCTTCGAGAACCTCGGCCCCCAACTCTGGTCGTTCTCCAAAGCGCTCAACCGGCTGTATCTGGACAGCGTCAAGGGTAAACAACCTTTTTGGGTGCACCAGTATCTCGACCAGGGCAAGCCTCCGGCCCTGCTGGAGTATGCTCGCATGAAACGGTTTCGGGAGGCGGTCCCGCACGTGATCCGGCCCGACGTGATTCCGACCGAGACGGGCATGACGATCACGGAGTTGGATTCCGTGCCCGGCGGCATCGGGATGACGGGCACGTTGTCCTCCGCCTACGGCGCGTTGGGTGATGCGCTCGTCGGCGGGCCCGACGGCATGATCGACGGGTTTGCCAAGCTGTTCCGTGACCGGTCCGGTGAGGACACGGGCTGTCTCGCCATCGTGGTGTCCGATGAGGCCGAGGATTACCGGAATGAAATGGACTGGGTGGCTTGCCGACTCCGGGCCGCCGGGGTGGACGCCTATTGTGTGCATCCCCGCGATCTCCGGTTCGCCGAACCGAGCCTGTCCTCGCAGTCTCCGGCAGGGCTCCAGGTCACACTGGTCACGCCGTCCGGGGAACGGCCCGTTTCGCACGTCTACCGGTTTTTTGAACTCTTCGACCTCGACAATATTCCGAAGTCCGAATTGCTGATGTACAGCGCCAAAAAGGGACGGGTGAGCGTGACGCCGCCGTATAAGCCCTGGATGGAAGAGAAGCTGGCCTTTGCGCTCCTGCATCACCCCATGCTGGAAGGGTTCTGGTCCGACGCGCTGGGGCCGGACGTGTTTCAGCAGCTCGGGCAGGTCATGCCCAGGACCTGGGTCGTGGACCCCCGTCCTCTGCCGCCGTCCGCGATCATCCCGGACCTCACGCTCGACGGGAAAGCCGTGTCCGATTGGCGACAGTTGGCCCATGCCACGCAGAAACAGCGACAGTGCGTGTTGAAGCCTTCGGGGTTTTCGGAACTGGCCTGGGGCAGCCGCGGGGTGGTCGTGGGACATGATATCCCGCAGTCCGCCTGGGCGGCGAAATTGGAGCATGCGCTGGCTTCCTTCACTTCGACGCCCTACGTGTTCCAGGCGTTTCACAAGGGCCGGCAGTACGAGATGACGTATTTCGACGAGCGTACGGGGCAACTGGAATCCATGGAGGGACGGGCTCGATTGTCCCCGTATTATTTCGTGTCCGGAGACGAGGTGACCCTTGGCGGGATTTTGGCGACGGTCTGCCCCAAGGATAAAAAAGTGTTGCACGGCATGCGCGATGCCATCCTGGCGCCCTGCGCGCTGCCGGCTTCGTAGGGCGGCATTTTATGCCTCACCATGCCCTCTCCCAGGGGGAGAGGGCATGCTTGTGTCGTTGCTTTTCCTCCATCTGTCATCCCCGACCCCGATCGGGGATCCAGGGTTTTTTCTTTTTCCTCCGTCTGCAAGGAGAAAGGCGCTGGATCCTCGCGTTTGCAAGGATGACAGAAAAAGCAATAACGACTCTGGATTCCTGCTTTCGCAGGAATGACAGATTGGGGTATGTTCATACCAATGACCACATAGTCGTTGGAAAGAAGGAGCCATGCACTTGATTACGTTGTATCATACTGAATGGTGCCCGGAATGCGTCCTGGTGCGCAGCCTGTTGGATGAGTTGGAGATCGAGTATAAAAGTGTTATTGTTCCCACGGTCCTCCCGTTGAGAAAACAGGTGTTCGAGGTCTCGGGACAATATTACGTCCCCGTCCTGGTTGATGGAGACACCGTCCTGACGGAAACGCCGGACATTCTGGACCACCTTGACGCCTTGGCGTCCACCGCGAGTGAGGCCACCCCGGAGGAGCAGCAACCCGTTGAGAACCCGGTGCATGAGAGCCTGCCCTGAGTTTACCCTGAGCGAAGCGAAGGGTCTGGCAAAGGAGCGAAGCGAAAGGTTTTTACCCCTAGTGACGAGGCATGCCGATGGATGATTGGAAACGTATCCTGGCCGAGAGCATCACCAAGCCCAAGGATTTGGCGAAACATCTCGGCGTGGATCCCAAAGAAGTGGAGCAGGTCGTGGGCCCGTATCCCATGCGGATCACGCCCACGGTCCTTGCCACGATTAAAGCAAAAGGCGACGCGATCTGGAAACAGGTGGTGCCGGACGCCATCGAGATGGAGGACTTCGACGCGCCCGACGATCCCCTGGAAGAAGATACCGACAGTCCCGTGCCGCACCTGGTCCATCGCTATCCGGACCGCGCGCTGTTGATGGTCACGAATCAATGCCCGATCTATTGCCGGTTCTGTACGCGCAAGCGGTTGGTCGGGAAACCCGGGTTCCTGAAGAAGGGCGAATTGGATCAGGCCATCGCTTATCTTCGCGAGCATACGGAAGTCCGGGACGTGATTCTCTCGGGCGGCGATCCCCTGTTGTTACCCGATTACCTGATCGAACGCATTTTGAAGGCGCTCCGGAGCATCCCGCATCTCGAACTCATCCGGTTCGGTTCCCGTGTGCCAGGGACGCTGCCCCAGCGCATTACCCCGGAACTGTGCGAGATCGTCAAGCAGTATCATCCGATCTATATGAATCTGCATTTCAATCATCCCGATGAACTCACCCCGGAAGTCAAAGAGGCCTGCGGGCGCCTGGCCGACGCCGGTGTGCCGCTGGGCGCGCAAACGGTGTTGCTGAAGGGCGTGAACGATGATCCGGATATCATGAAGCGGCTCATGCAGCAACTCCTGCTGGCCCGCGTGAAACCCTATTATCTGTACCAGGCCGACCTGACCAAAGGGACCAACCATTTCCGCACGACCGTGGAGACGGGCCTGCAAATCATCCAGGCGCTTCAAGGCCATACCAGCGGCATGGCCGTTCCTCATTTCGTGATCGATGCCCCGGGCGGCGGCGGGAAAATCCCGCTCTTGCCTCCCGACTATCTGCTGAACCTGGATGAAAACGGCGCGGTGCTGAAAAATTACGAAAACAAGACGTACCATTATCCGCAGCCAGACCCCCAGCCCGACGCGAGGCGCATGCGGGAACTGCCCATGGTCGGCACCGCCGCCGGGGGACTCTGTAGCCTGGGCGCCATGGACGAGTGACGATGGGCGCTGCTCGCAAGCACGGTATTCTGCCTGATACTCACCTGAAAACATTGATTCGGGAACACGCGATCGACGCGGCTCCCGCCATTACCGACAGCCAGATCCAACCGGCCAGCGTGGATCTCCGGCTCGGCACGAAAGCCTACCGGCTGATCAGCAGCTTCCTCCCGGAACGCTCCGGGACCAGCGAGCACTTGAACGTGCTGGACCTGTACCAGTCCGAGTTGGTCATGTATGACATCGACCTCACCCAAGGCGCCATCCTGGAAAAAGGGCACGTCTATCTGGTGCCGTTATTGGAACACGTCGCGCTGCCCCCCCACCTCCGCGGGCGGGCCAACCCTAAAAGCTCCACGGGTCGCCTGGATATTTTCACGCGGCTCATCACGGACCTGAATGCGGGATTCGATGAGATCCCGCTGGGGTACCGGGGCCCGCTCTACCTGGAAATCGTCCCCCGGTCGTTTACGATTCGCGTGCAGACCGGGTTGGCGTTAAACCAACTCCGGCTCCTGACCGGGCGGCCCACGGTCTCCGATCCGCAACTGCGTGCCTTGCACCGGTCGGCCAAACTGCTCTATCACAATGATGAGGACGTGGCGGAAGCCCGTCCCCTCGCGACTCAAGATATCCGGGTGGATCACGGCCTCTTTCTGGGGATCGACTTGCGGGGTTCCGGCGCGGGCCGCGAGATCGTGGGGTATCGGGCGAAAAAGAACAGTCACGTGGTCGATCTGTCGAAAATCGGCCATTATTCGGCGCTCGACTTCTGGGAACCCATCTACCGGCAGCCCAACAATACGTTGTTGCTCGAGCCCGAAGAGTTTTATATCCTGGCGTCCCATGAGCGCATCAAAGTGCCCGCCGGGTGCGCGGCCGAAATGGTGGCCTATGAAGCGGCCTTCGGTGAATTGCGCACCCACTACGCCGGGTTCTTCGACCCGGGCTTCGGCGCCGGTGACGGGCCGCGAAAAGGCACACAGGTCGTGCTGGAAGTCAGACCGCATGACGTGCCGTTTTTGATTCGCGACGGCCAGACGTTTTTCAAGGTCGTGTACGAGCACATGTTGGACCTGCCGGAACACCTGTATGGGGCGTCCATCGGGTCCAGCTATCATCAACAGGGACTCACGCTCAGTAAACATTTCAAGTGGTAACACATGGCACACGAGACGAAACCGCCTGACCCTTCCCAGGTTCCCGAGCAGCCCGAACCGCCCAGACAGCAGGTGCCCGGGGTCCACGTGGGACCGCCAAGTCAGAATGCCGACGTGGACGGGGAAGCGCACGAAGCCCTGCAAATGAAGGTGGCCATGAAGATGGTGGGCTCCGCCATGGTCTTCATCGGGTTCATTCAGGTCTTCATGTCCGCCAGCACCGGCGCGGAGATTTCCATCTTTCCCATGCTCCTGTATTTTTCGGGCCTGGCCCTGTGGGCACATTCGTCCGTGAAAATCCCCGCCGTCCGGTACGGGGTGATCGCCTTTTCCCTCTTCTGCATCATGGCCTTCCTCCACCTCGACGAAGTGCTCTTCTGGCATAAATACGTCATTTACTGGGGCACCATTGCCATGGTGGTCTATTTTATGTTTGAAAACCCCAAGAAACCCTCCAAGCCGTCGTAGCGGTTTTGGGATCGATCCGGCCCAGGCGGCATGAGATGCGGGCCAGAGGAAGGCGGCATTAGATGCCGCCACTACGGAGGAGGGGAAAAGCCTCCGGAAGGCGGCATTAGATGCCGCCACTACAGAGGAGGGGATGACGTAATTCTACATGTCCAGCTGGATCTTTCGGCACCCTCCGCCCAGCGGCAACGGGATTGCGGTTTCGGCGGAGTTTGTCGATAATGTGCGATGCATGCCCTTGAACTAAGTGACGGCTTGCGTCATTGCTTGAGTTAGTAGGGGTTTCGTGTAATGGCCGTTTCTCCCATAGAACAACTCTCAGTGTTCAACAACGATAGCGCAAATGTGCGGCTCTATCGTGACCGTCGAACGGCCTCTTCGTCCTCAAACGGTTTTCTTTCGATTACGGTAAACGACAAACCGGTCGATTCGCTTGCGCAATCCGTGCTCATTCAGGGGCATGCACTCGGCGCACTAGCCCTCCTGCCCGAAAACAGCATTCAGACCGTGGTGACGTCTCCACCCTACTGGTCCCTGAGGGATTACGCCGTCGACCAGCAGATCGGATGCGACGAAGCCCTTGCAGACTACCTTGCCGAAATCGTGAAGACCTTCGACAAGGTGCGGCGGGTTCTTAGAGCGGACGGCACTATCTGGTTGAATGTGGGCGACGCCTACACCTCGGGAAACCGCCGGTATCGTGCGCCGGACAAGAAGAATCGCGCGCGCGCGATGTCTATGCGTCCCCTTACGCCGGACGGACTCAAGCCAAAGGATCTGATCGGACTTCCCTGGAGGCTGGCGTTTGCACTACAGGACGCCGGGTGGTGGCTCCGGTCCGAAATCATCTGGAGCAAACCGAATGCCCATCCCGAATCCGTTCGGGATCGTCCGACCAAGGCGCACGAAACGGTGTTTCTCCTGTCGAAAAACCAGGATTATTATTACGATGTCGCTGCCGTCAGCGGACCGAATAGACGACGTCTTCGGACGACCTGGGAGATTCCGACGGAACCCCGGAAACAGAGCAATGGTGTATTGGACGATCATCCGGCCGTCATGCCGGCGACGCTTGCACAGCGCTGCGTGAGAATGACAAGCAAGCCCGGTGACTTCGTCCTGGATCCCTATGCCGGCTCAGGCACGACACTGTTGGCAGCGCAATGCCTGGGAAGGCGATGGGTCGGCATTGAATTGAAGCCAGCTTTCATCGATCTGATGCAACGCAGGCTTGAGAATTCGTGACGCTCGCCAAACTGAAAGAGCGGCTGGATACGCTTTCACCGACAGGAATCCGGTTTGTCGCCCGAATGGTGGAGTCGCTGTCTGCGCCTCCCCAGGCGAGAGTAAACGAACAGAAGACTTGGCTGCCCGGCGACTGGATCGAGTATTTTGGCCTCGCGCTTTCTGTACACCACGGAACGACAACGCAACCGCTTGAACAAAAGGGGTTCGAAACGGTCTTCCGCAACGCATGCGAATCCGTCGGCTGGGTGGTGGAGAATCCTGTTTCGGAAACCCAAAGGTTTCTGGACCTGAACGTCAAGCGTGGTGGTCTTTCCGGACTGCAGCTGTCGTTGAAATCGACAGCTGCACAGCGACTTTCCCGCACCTCAGTACATATCTCGAAACTGACCGAGGCCGCCTGGATTCAGGACATGCGCACGGCGAGTTCCCGCCGGAAACGGACTCTGGCCCTGTTCCGGGAGTACATGAATGCGGTGGGCTCCATTATGATGCTGCGGGCATTCCGCAAGGGACAAGACGCCCCATCCGAGTACCAGCTTGTCGAAATACCGAGCGAAATATTCCAGTCTTTGCAGAATGCTCCTCTGGCGTCGTTCAAGACTGACGGACCGACCATCGACTGTTCCTACGCAGGGCATGACGGCGCGGCTCGCGTGTCCCTGGATCGATCCGATGCAAAGATCACGGTCAAACAAATCAAGCTTGCCGCTTGCACCGTACATGTGGAGTGGAAAATCGTACCGCGGTAAGCCTGCGGAAGGCGGCATTAGATGCCGCCACTACAGAGGAGGGAAGATCGGCCAGCGGAGGAGGATATGTCCAGTTCGATTGCCGTGGTGATTCCAACTTTGAATGAGGAACGCGCCCTGTCACGGACGCTCCTCACGTTGCGACAGCTTCGCTTCGATGAAGTCGTGCTGGTGGACGGCGGGAGCCGGGACCAGACGGTGTCCATCGCGCAGGGCCAGTTGCAGGGGCTCAGCCTGCAACCCGCGAAAGTGATGGTCTCGGAGCAGGGGCGCGCTCAACAAATGAATGCCGGCGCCCGGGCCACGCGATCCGACGTCCTGTTGTTCCTGCATGCCGATACGCTTCTTCCGCCGGAGTCGCGCAACGAGATCGAGTGGGTCCTGCAGAATCCCAGGTACGCGGGTGGCCGGTTCGACGTCCGGTTCGAGGACGATCGCGGGTGGGCCTGGCTCATCAGTCGCCTGATGAATTGGCGCTCGCACTGGTCGGGTATCGCCACCGGCGATCAGGCGATTTTCATCCGTCGTTCCGTGTTCGACGACCTGGGCGGGTTTGCCGACGTGCCCCTGATGGAAGATATCGAGTTGACGCAACGCCTCAAACGCGCGGGGTCCCTTGCCGCCTTGCGCACCAAGGTGACCACGTCGTTTCGACGGTGGGAGCAACAGGGTACTCTCCGTACCATTCTGCATATGTGGCTCCTCCGCTTTTTGTACGGGATCGGCATATCCCCCAAAATCCTGCACCAATTCTATGGCCCGGTCAGGTAACGCCCCCTCATCTCATCGAGACCGCCGCACACGGAGAGGCGGTTCGTCTTCAGGCCCCGCCGAAGGCGCGATCATTATTTTTGCCAAGGCGCCGGTGCCCGGAACCGTGAAGACCCGCATGTGCCCGCCCCTGGCCCCGGATGAGGCGGCGAGCCTGCACGGGAGTCTGGTCATGGATGCCGTGGAACGGACCCGGTCGCTTCGGGGGTTCGATATTTTCCTGGCCTGCACGCCAAGCATGGACCACCCGTTTTTTCAAACGCTGGCGGCCCGGTCTCGCATCCACTTGTGCGACCAGGCGGGTGAGGATCTCGGACAGCGCATGGATCACGCCCTCACCGCCGCGTTCACCCGCGGATACGCGTACGCCTTGCTGGTCGGCACGGACATTCCCAATCTTTCCGCGCTCCACTATCAGCGCGCGAAAGCACTCTTGCAGACCACGGACGTGGTGTTGGGGCCCACGGAAGACGGCGGCTATTATCTGGTGGGGGCGAAACACCCCGTGCCTGCACTCTTTGCCGATATCGCCTGGTCGACCGGCCGCGTTCTCGCTCAAAGCCGGGCCCGTGCCGAACAGGCGGGGCTTGTTGTCGGGCTATTGGATCCCGAACGCGATCTCGATACCTTCGACGACGTGCGGACCTTTTTGCACGAAGAAACCGGAGCCGGCACAAACACGTTGTCCTCTCGAACGGATACCGTGTTGCACACGTTGATGCAACGGCATGGGAACTCGTCGTCCTCATGACCGGCGACCGGCCGTTTCCCTGCCTCCCAAGCTCTTGGTTTTTGTCGCCGCGCTATCTCATGAGGCCTACGGAAGGCGGCATTAGATGCCGCCACTACAGAGGAGGGGATGATAGCCTGCCTGATTCTGTCAGCGAATGAGTGAACATTTAGAATTCTGAGTCGGAGGCGAATAATCTCGTAGCTTCAGCATTGAAGGAGGAACGTCGATGGAACCGAACGTCGCACTGATCACCGGTGGCGCACGCGGCATCGGAAAAGGGATCGCCCTCGATCTGGCAACACGGGGATGGTCCGTTGCCCTTTGCTATCGAACCAGCGAACAGGAGGCGGCCGACACGACCCGGGCCATCGTCGAACGAGGAGGCCAAGGGCTCGCCGTTCGCTGCGACGTGTCCGATCCCGCGGCCTGCCGGGATCTGGTCGGGCAGGTCGAGGGGCACTGGGGAAAGATCGACGTCCTGGTGAACGGGGCGGGACCGTATCACCGGATCAATGTGTTCGACGAAACACCGGAAGGCTGGGCGGACATGTTCACCAATAACCTGCACCCGATTTTTTATTTGGCCCAAGCGGTTGCGCCCGGCATGAAAGCGCGGGAGTACGGTCGCATCATTTCGTTCAGCATGGCCAACGCGGACAAGATGGAAGCCCAGCCCATGGTCACGGCGCATTATATCGCCAAGGCGGGCATCCTGATCCTGACGCGGACCCTGGCGAAACTGTTGGCCCCGCACGGGATTACGGTCAATGCGATTTCGCCGGGTTTTATCGATTCGGGGAGTGCTCCGCCGGGAGAGCTGGATGGGATGGAGAAAAAAGTTCCGGCCGGGTACATCGGCGACGTGAAGGATACCGTCTCGGCCGTGACGTATTTGTTATCCGACGAGGCCCGGTACGTAACCGGCACGAATATTCACGTCAGCGGCGGGTGGGGCCTGTAACGGGGAGTCCTGCCATTCCAGCCCGAACACGTCCCCGAAACATCGCGCGATCTGGCGACGGACTTCGTGAAGCTCGACCTCCCCGCGCAACACCTCCGCCATCGACGTGACGCGGCAGCCGTCAATGCCGCACGGCACGATACCGGCAAACGGCGCAAGAGCGACCGTGACGTTCAACGCAAAGCCATGCAAGGTCACCCCACGAGCGATCTTCACGCCCATCGCCGCGATTTTGGCTGATGGCCCGTCGGGATCGGCGGGATCGTTCACCCATATTCCGGCGAACTTTTCCACGCGGTAGCCTTTGATCCCCCATTTCGACAACACGCGAATGAGCACCTCTTCCAACATTCGCACGTACGCCTTCGGACCTGCACAAAACTGCCGGAGCTTCACGATCGGATACCCCACGACCTGTCCGGGTCCGTGATACGTCACGGAACCGCCGCGCTCACTTTCAATCACCCGAAGACCTCGATCCCCGGACACCGCATGCACCCGGTTCCAATGCGCGTGTTTCGTTGTCCGGCCAAGCGTCATCACCGGCTCGTGTTCCAACAGCACCAACGTATCCGGTCGAACATTTTCACACCGTTCATCGTGAAGACGCCATTGGAGTTGACGGGCCGCTTCGTATTCCATCAGCGGGATCGAGAGCACCACACCCGGGCGTCCCGGACGGGAACACGGCCGGTGCGGCAACGCCGGTAACGAGGAAGTTTCCATTGATTGACTATCTTACGCCCGCTCCGCTCCGGGACGCAAAAACGCCTTCATACAACAACGGCGGAAGAAGGGAACCTTCTTCCGCCGCGTGTTCAAAAATAGGAGAGCATCTATTTCTTTTTCTTGGCCGGGGCTTTCTTAGCTGGGGCTTTCTTAGCTGGGGCTTTCTTGGCCGGGGCTTTCTTGGCTGGGGCTTTCTTAGCTGGGGCCTTCTTAGCCGGGGCCTTCTTAGCCGGGGCCTTCTTAGCCGGGGCCTTCTTCTTTGCTGTTGCCAATAGTCTCACCTCCTTTCAGGTCTTCTCAGAGACTACGTCTTTCTCACTCGTCACAGCGAAGCGTAAACCCTGAGTGCTTCTTACGCTCCTGAAAAACAATTTTCAATCTTTTTTTGTTCATGACAATCTCTCGTTGCTCATCACGAGAAAGAACGCAGGGTTTTCCGTTTCGATAACATGCGCGGGAAGGCTGGCTGGGAGTAGAGTTGTCTACTCCCAGCAGTGTCGTGAAGGGAGCGTGTTCACCGTTTCTTGGCGGGAGCTTTCTTCTTGGCCGCCTTCTTAGCTGGGGCCTTCTTAGCTGGGGCCTTCTTAGCCGGCGCCTTCTTGGCCGGCGCCTTCTTGGCCGGTGCCTTCTTAGCCGGTGCCTTCTTAGCCGGTGCCTTCTTAGCCGACGCCTTCTTCTTTGCTGTTGCCAAAAGTCTCACCTCCTTCCAGCGTTGTGGCAATAAGTATTGACAACGCGTTTGTTCATCGACTCATTCTTGCCCGAACGTTTCATCGTTATCCGGACGCGTTCATGGTCTTATCCAGTGACTCAACGTGCGCAAATGTATTCGGTCCCACTTTTCTGAAACGGGGGTCACGTTTGAGGGAGGTGGCAATCGACGTCACCGGCGTTTTTCCTCTGATCTGCATTCCCCCCTCGATGAGACGCCGGCACAATTCTTTGGCATGCATCGGCTCTCGCGTTTCCCGGAAAACGATGGACGCGGCATTCGGGACGCTCATCCCGACGTACTTGCTGCGCCCCAGAAGGATTTCCTTGGATTGATCCGTGACATCAGTGTCCGGTAATGGTGGCGCGCCCGTTTCATCCGAAATGATTTGGCTGGAGAGACTGGCCAATTTCGCTTTGTCCGCTTCAACTCGATATAACGTCTTTGCCAACTCCAAGTATTTCTCAATGGTCGCAATTTCTTCATTGAGCCTCTCCCTCTTTTTCTTGAAGTCCTTAAGCTTGGTTTCATACGCAGTAATGCGTTGCTCCAAACCGACAAGAATATCTCTGAGTTCATCTATGATTGCTTCCATGTCAATAAGTAATCTTTAAAGATGCTTGCTTTTATCATCAATTCTAAAGCAAGTCAATGATAAATTGTTATACTTTAATATCTATTTACATAAATAACATTTTAAGGCAATTCAATATTTTCTATTTTTCATCAATTTGAAAATCTAATAACTTACTGTCACACAATATTTCTAAGCCTACATTTGGTATGTTTTCAAAAAGATCGACAAAATCAAGTGTCTTTAAATTTGTAGCCGCTCCCTCCCATGGCACTTCTCTCTTATCTGTCATTCCCGACAGCTTTAATCGGGAATCCAGGCGATCTATAGGAATCCAGGTTTCTTCCGTTTGTTGTTTCATCAGGCACAAAACGCGTGGGGGATGGATTCCCGCGTTGCGAGAGCCACCCCACTTGATACCCGTGCCGCGAGAATTGTAAATGTTCACTAATTCGTTGACAGAATGAAGGGTGACTCATCCTTTCACCTGGAGGCGAAGCCATGCGACACAATACCCACGACAAAACCCTGTATCGCAATTATGTCCGCAAGTGGAAATTCCTGATCCAGGAGTACGAGTTGGTCAAACAGAAACGGCATCCCACGTTCCGGTTTGTCGCCGATTTCTACCGATTTCATCAGACCCACCGGCAGACCTTCTTCAAGTATTACCACCGGTTCCGCCAGAGCGGAGCCGAGCACGCCCTGGTGCCTCAGCCACGCGGCCCGAAGTGGAAAAGTCGGCGGGTCTACGGGTATATTGAGCAACAAGTGCTGCAGCAGCGGCGGCTGGGCGTCAACCGGTATGAGATTTGCCAGCTCCTGGCTCCGAAGCTCAAGCACCTGACGCCGTCCCCGAGTACGGTCTATCGGATTACCCAGCGATACGGGCTGAACCGCTTAACGCCCAAGCTGCGAGAGGAGAAACGCCGGATTGTGAAGCAGAAAGCCGGAGAATTAGGGCATCTGGACTGCCATCACTTGAGCAAGGACCTCATCGCGACCGATCCCACGCGCTATTATCTGGTGTGTGTGATTGACGCCTGTACCCGCCTGGCTTGGGCCGAGGTGGTGACCGATCTGAAGAGCCTGACGGTGATGTTCAGCGCCCTGAAGAGCTTCAATCTGCTCCACCAGCGCTACCAGCTCCAGTTTGCCGAGGTCTTAACGGACAATGGATCCGAATTCGCGGCCCCGCGCACCAAAGACACGCACCCGTTTGAACGGATGTTGCTGGAGTTGGGGATCAAACATCGGTATACCCGGCCCTATCGGCCGCAGACCAATGGGAAGGTGGAACGGTTCTGGCGGACCTTGAACGACGACCTGATCGACGGCACCACGTTCGCCTCCCTGGCGGAGTTCCGGGACGAATTGGAGCAATATTTGCTCTACTACAATGAGGTGCGCCCGCATCAGGCGCTGGAGGGGAAAACCCCCAAACAGATCAACGAATCTTGTCAACGAATTACTGAACACATACAAGAATGACAGAAGAGGAGGCATTCCAACCGTCGAGGAAAAACCTTTCCCCTCTCCTGTCCCCTTCCCGCAGTCGTAATCGGGAATCCAGTGTCGTTGCAGTTGGTCTTCATACCCCGCGCCATCCCATGGCGCCACCTCAGGGCGCCTGCGGGCGCGGCTGCGCCCCGGTCCCGAATTCTATTTGGGGGCGAGGACTGTCTGAGCGAAGCGAGTTCCGCAGCCCTCACCTTCGGGACCCGGGGCAAAGGCACCCGAAGGGCCACGCCCGGGCGCCCCTGGTTTTGGGTCCTTTTGCCGAAACAAAAGAGCCTGTCCTGAGCAGAGCGAAGGAACCTCGTCGTGTGGGGCCGAAACCCCGCAAGCATTCCTCCCCCCTTCCCCTGTTGTCGTGCATTTCTCGCCTATGATAGGGTTTTTCGATCCTTAACCTAGCCCTTGCCATGACCTTACCCACACCGACCAATCTCGTGACTCTCGATTTTGAGCACATGGCTGCCCTGGTGGCACGGTTGGGTTGGCCCGCCTATCGAACCCGGCAAATCCTCCAATGGATTTACCAGCACCGGATTCAGGACGTCGCCGGGATGAGCAGCCTTTCGCTGAAAGATCGGGAGACGCTTGGGCATGAGGCCGTCATTGAACGGTTGGAGTCTCCCACGCATTTCCAAAGCATGGACGGGACCCAAAAATTCCTGCATTCCCTGAAAGACGGCCTGGCTGTCGAAAGCGTGCTCATCCCGGATGGGGAGCGGTTGACTCAATGCGTGTCAACCCAGGTCGGGTGCACCCTGGACTGCGGGTTCTGCGTCACGGGACAAATGGGACTCAAGCGAAACCTGAAGGCGCATGAAATCGTCGATCAAATTTTGACGGCCCAGGACCGACTTCAACCCGGAGACCGGATCACGTCCCTGGTGTTCATGGGCATGGGCGAACCCCTGGCCAATTTCGATGAACTGTCGGATGCCCTCACCCGGCTGACCAATACCGATTGGGGAGTGGGCTTTCCCAAACGACGCATTACGATTTCAACGGCGGGCTTTTCGCAACGACTCCACGACGTCGCCGAGCTCGGCGTGAACTTGGCGGTTTCGTTGAACGCCTCGACTGCCAAGCAGCGGGACCGGCTCATGCCGATGATGAATCGCTTACACCCCTTGCCCGACCTCCTCGCGGCGTGCCGGGCGTATCCCATACCGGCGAACCGTTACTTGACGTTCGAGTACGTGTTGTTACAAGGGGAAAACGATTCAACGGACGACGCCGTCCGCCTCAGCCGGCTGCTTCGCGGCATTCGGTGTAAAATCAATCTCATTCCGTTCAATGAATTTCCGAACAGCCCGTTCCGCCGGCCGGCGGATCCCGCCATTGCGGCGTTCCAGACGATCCTTCGGCAAAAGGGGTATGACGTGTTCGTCAGACAAAATCGCGGGCGTGACGTGTTGGGGGCCTGCGGGCAACTTGGAACCCTGCCCGCGCGAGCGGCTGCGGCGCCTCTGTCGATAGGAGACCGCAAGTGATGGGATTATGTATCGGGATCGGGAGTTAAGTTATATTCGGCAAGCACTTTGTTGATTTCCTCTAGCGGTACATCAGATCGCTCGCTTTTGGCGTAGATATACAGCGCCAAAATGAGGTCGTCATCACAATAATAGATGAGACGCACACCTCCAAGTTTCCCACGATTGCCAAGGGGGAGACGTTCTTTGAAGACAGGTTGCCCACCTAAGTGCGGGATCTTATTGCCGATTGGCTTACGGGCAGATGCGAACCTAACTAAGTCTTTTTCGATAGTATCTGGTAATTTAGGGTATTTTCGAGATAACTTGCGGAGTGATTTAGCAAAGATCGAGGCACGCTCGATTCTTCTTATCTTCATTCGCTAGACTTTGAGATGAGAATCAATGATCTTTGTCGTAACCTCGTGAAACTCCTTTTTTGAAGCCAGTGTAGCGGTTTCAGCAAGATCTTCTACTTGGCAGAGGAGCTCTTCCATTTGTCGCTTAGTGATCCGAAAAAGAAAATATTTATTTGAGACGTTCTCCGATAGCTCCAATGCCTCAGATAATTCTTTGGCCATTCTATCAAGCTCAATCGCAATTACTCCCATTTTTTGAAGGTCTCGATCGGATTCAATGTTAAAATTCCCTATTTTGCGACTAAGTGACGCAATGGAACGACGCCCGCTGGAAATCTTACACAATAACTTAACGCTAAGAACCCAGTAATTGTTTTCTTTCTGCTTCAACTTGCTAGCGTCTCTTGTAATACCTATAACACTTGTATCCAAGTTCTCCAGCCTAAGCGAAGCACTCATAGTCATAAATTTACTATCCCTATACAACACCTTCGATTAAATAGAAGGTGCTTATATATTTTACTACAATAAATTGCTATATTTCCGCCATTATGGGGGAATCATATAGTTAATTCATCAATCTTTGTCAAGGGAATTGCCGGGTGAATAATTGACTATGATGTTTCGTGGGAAAAATCGTGGGTTTATAGTACTGATCATGAACTGAATAAGCATGAATAGAGGAGATTCGCGATTGTTTGTCTCAAGCGATAGGAACCTGATGCAAGCGCTGCACCTGCTTCCCATTCCCCAGGACCTTCAGAACAAAACGGCCACGCTGCTTGACGTCTTTCAAGAGTTGGATGGCGTGCTGGTCGCCTTTTCCGGAGGCGTTGACAGCACCCTCGTGCTCAAAATCGCCTCGGACGTGTTAGGCGCTCGGGCGACCGCCGTCACCGCGGCGTCGCCGACCCTGCCGCACGAGGAATTGGCGGCCGTCCGGCAACTGAGTGAAGAAATCGGGGCACGGTTGATCGTGGCCTCCACGAATCAACTGGACAGCGAGGCCTTCGTTCGGAATGACTCGATGCGATGTTATCATTGCAAAAACGATCTGTATCAACTCCTGGCTCCCATCAAACGGGACATGGGCATTGCCACGGTCGTGGACGGCGCCCACGTGGACGACCTGGGCGATGACCGGCCGGGTCTGCAAGCGGCCCGGGAGTTCGGCGTTCGCAGCCCATTGGTCGAAGCGGGATTTGGTAAGGCCGACGTTCGCGCCCTGGCCAAAGCCCTGGGCTTATCCAACTGGGACAAACCCGCGGCAGCCTGCCTGTCCTCTCGTATTCCACGAGGCACGAAGATTACCGAACAGAAATTACAGCGCGTGGGACAGGCCGAACGATTGTTGAAGGAAGAAGGGTTCCGGCAGGTTCGCGTCCGCGATCATGAAGGCATCGCGCGTATCGAGGTGGACCCGAACGAACTCCCCGATTTTCTCGATCCCGTTCGACGCGACCGCATCACCCGAGGATTGAAAGCCCTCGGGTTTCAATTCGTCACGCTGGACCTGGAAGGCTACCGCCCGGGCGGAGTGAGGTAATTCCCGAAGTCAGGCTGTGTCTCTGGCGGACTCGAAGCGGATCCTGAGCCGGGTACCGGTGGCCTGTGCGACCTTCCCCAATGTGCTCGTGGAAGGGTGGATGCGCCCGCCCTCAAGCCGGGCCACGGCGGATTGCGTGGTCTTCATGCGCTTTGCCAGTTGGGCCTGAGTCAGTCCGGCACCGATACGGGCCTTGATCAGTGAGCGGGCCAGATCGAATTCAGGCTTAAGCTCATCAAAGGCCTTTTGATAGTCTGAATCCCGACTCCATTTCTTATGCAAGTCACTGACTTTGCTCATTTCAGCACCTCTCTGGCGCCTTGCAGCGCCAAGTGAATCTCTTGAGGAAAGCTCCTTGTCCACGGTCGCATTCAGGGTCTCTACAGTCCAATTCATCAAATCAAGAGTATAGCAAATTTGGTATGTTCGTGCAAAGTCGAATGTTTTAAACTTTAAACATCAGAAAGCTTCCGGCCTTCCTGATAAAGCCCCCAGCCGCCAAGAGCTTGGTACAGACGTGTGCTCTTGCATCGATAGCTTGAGTCGTGGTTGAATCAGGGTGGTTGAAGCATACGCCAAAGGCCGTACTTACTTGGAGGTCAATATGCCCAGCGACAACGAATACCGCAACCGGGACATGGACATGGAGAGGCTAGAGAGGTCGTTCACGCATACCAACCCACCACCCCGCACTGAGCCACCGACCAATCCTGAGCCACCGACCAATCAGCAAGCGAGTGAAAGTGGGGAGTCGAATAGCGACGGCAACTCCTCCATGAGTAACAACAGCTAGATGCTGGATCTTGTCGGAACCGCTGAAGCTACAAACGTTCCATTCGGCGAAGCCATCAGCCTCTTGCTATATTTGGTGCCAGGCTTCCTCGCCAGGCAGCTCTATCGGGCACACTACCCCGCCAAGCGGCTGTCTCAGTTTGAGGGCGTTGTCTGGAGCATCATCCACAGCCTCATAATTCTTCTAGGTCTTACAGGCATTGCGTGGGTGTTTGATTCTGGCAATCTCGATATCCTAAAACCAAGCCAGAATCCCCTCGTCCAACCCAAGACGATCTTGGTCTTGCTTATCGGAGGGTTCGTTTGGGGTGGCATTCTCATCGGGTATCATCGATTCCTTACCATCATCTCATTCTTGCCAAGCCCTGAGCCTCAGGCCATTTGGCCCGTCATTGCCACCCGCGCGCCCAAGAAAGAACTCTGGATGCTCGTTCGCACCAGGCAAGGCGCACTCTATCTGGGTTGGCTCGAGCAATACTCCTTCGACCCGGCGGCTGACGATCATGAGTTCGTTCTCTGTCCAGCTTATCTCGTGGACGATGATCTTAACATCAAGCGAAACTTGAAACAGGGCGGTGTCTATTTGAACACCAGAGATGTCGAGTCGTTGGAAATGATTCCGGGCAATCAGAAGGTGTAGGTTGGGGGAATCGCAAGCCCAAGTTGACTTGTCACCGACTACCCACCATCTGCTAACCGAGATGGTGAGTGATAGCTCGTCGATTTTTCCTACCGGACCGAACCTGAGAATCTCAAACGTCAGCCGGATAAGGGCACGGCAGCCACGGGGAGTACTGGCGCAATCTTTTAACCGGCGGTACAGGCTTACTTCTGAGCTTCGCCGGCGGAGACAGCTTGCACGGCTTCCCGGGCGAGGCGACGATGATCGTCATCCGACAGACTCCGCTCCAGGACCTTTTCCGCCACCGTCAACGCCAAATCCGCAGCTTCGATTCGAAGGGCTTGAAGGGCTTTCTGTCGCTCCCGTTCGATTTCCCGCACCGTCTCTGCCTGGATCCGCGCCGATTCGGTGCGCAGCCGCTGCTCGTTCTCTTCCAGCAGGCGTTGTGCCTTGGCTTTGGCTTCCGCCACGATCGCCTCGGCTTCCTGCGCCGCGCCGCTCAGTTTCGCCTCGTAGTCCGCCAGGCGTTGTTCGGCCGTCGTCCGGCTCTGCTCCGCCTGCTCAATACTGTCGCGGATTTTTCGTTCACGCGTTTCGAGGGCTTCCAAAATCGGCGGAAACGCAAATTTGTACAGAACCCAGAACAGGATGCCGAACGAGATGAGTTCCCAAAAAATCAGGGACGAAAAGAAATGGACGTCAAATTGAGGCATGGTGGTTGCGTCCTATTTCCTCAAGCCCATAATGATAAAGGCGATCACCAACCCATAGAGGGCGATCGCTTCGACCAGCGCGAAGCCGATCCACATATACTTGCCGACCCGTGCCTCCGCCTCCGGTTGACGGGCCACGGCCTCGATCATTTTTCCGAAAATATACCCAATCCCCACACCGGCGCCGGCAAACCCCGCGGCCGCGAGCCCCATGCCCAATAACGCTGACGCTGCAGAATCCATGATGTTGTGTTCTCCCTCTTAGAATCGTTAATAAGAATTTATTATCCGTCCGGCGAAAGTTTAATTTCACCAATCACATCCAACAGGATATTAAGCAAATCTTTTGGACTCCTACGGCGCTGAGCCGGGTGCCAATACGAGACAACAAACTCAGGCTTCTCCGGATCGGCATTTCTCTTATACCATCTGATCTCATCTTTCGTTGTTTTGTGCGTTATTGTTTGCCAATTCCCCTCATGACCTACCACCTTTTTAAAAATATCCGCTGTGGCGTCGCCGCCGCAGATCGTTATATCCGGGTCGTAGATGGCGTATTGCCTTTTAATATAAGGTGCATCTTCCGTGGCTACAGCCTTCAGAGCTTGAAGATCAGTGCTGGAACCACCCGGCAATTTTTTCAGATTCATTACAACGATGCTTTTGAGGGTTTCCTTTCTGAAATCTTTTGTCATTTTTTCATAGAAAGACCATGCGTGTCTTATTGGCAAGCTCCGTATTCCGTGAACCCACCTCGTCACGTTATGCCATATCTGCCCGCAACCACCGTCACGCAAGAATTCTCTTAAGTCATAACCGCCGCCATTGGGATCATTGGCTTCTTTTAAGATGAAGGTAATTCTTGGGCTTGATGTCTGACAGTCGTCTTCCGACACGACGCCATCAGAAACAAAGGGCTTTCTACGGCGGCGCCACTCCTCGAATAGCCTTTCCTCTTCCTCACAAATAGTCATTGCTTCACTGGTTTCTATGGAGGATCCGGCTTTAATGGAGATGATAGGCATCTCCCATATAGACACACGTCAAGATCGTAAAGATGTAGGCTTGTATAAAGGCGATGCCGACTTCCAATCCGTAGAGCGCCACCGTAAAGGAAAACGGCAGCCATCCGATCAACCACCCGCCGCTGATCGTCAAGCCGAACAGGACCCCGAGAATGACGTGCCCGGCGGTCATGTTGGCAAACAACCGAACAGACAACGAAACCGGCCGGGCCAATTGACTGATGACTTCAATCGGCACCATGAGCGGCAACAGCCAACCCGGCGTCCCCGACGGGACGAGGATCCCCAGAAACTTCACCCCGTGGATTTTGAATCCCACCAGGAGACTGAGCATATAGACCCCGAGGGCAAACGCGCCCGTGACCACGAGTTGACTCGTGACCGTATACGCACCGGGCATGAGCCCCAGCAAATTAGAGAATAATATAAACAAAAACAGGGTGGCGATCAGGGGGAAAAACCGCATCCCGTCCGGGCCCATGGTCTCGTGTATCATCCCGCGAATAAACTCCACCAGCAGCTCGGCCACGCTCTGCAATTTCGTGGGGATCAGGGAGCCCGAGGACCGCGCCTTCGTCAGCAACAGGATGACCAGGCCCACCACGAGAAACATCATGATCACGGCCTTGTTGATGGACACGTCGAGGCCGAACAGGGACAACGGGACAATCGCATGAAGCTCAAAAGAATGAAGTGGATCTTCCAATGGAATCTCGTATTCGTGTTAGAGAAAACGTTTTGGGGAAACGCTACGATTGATCCCAGCGCTGGGCAGTACGGTAGGCGTTTCGAATACCGGCAATCACCCCGAGGATCAGACCTGCCACCAAACCCCACGGTTCAGTGGGCAACACGTAGGAGTCGATGCTCCACCCCAATCCTCCGCCCACTATCAGCGTCGCAAGCAAATTCGTGCCGATGCGCACGGCTTGCCCTAACCCCGCAAATAATGGATCTGGTGACGAAGGCATAGGCCCGCCCTCTCGATTCCGGGCACGCCATTCAACCAAAATCCCGATTCCACTGTCAAGCAATTGTATTCGTTGAGATATTCGTAGCCGCGCCATCCCGGGTCAAAGCCCGGGATATGCCTCATGGCGCCATTCCCCGGCGCCTGCGGGCGTGGCTGCGCCCCGGTCCCGAATCCGATGTGGGGGCGAGGACTGTCTGAGCGAAGCGAGTTCCGCAGCCCTAAACTTCGGGAGTGGGGCAAAGGCACCCCCCTGGGGCCACGCCCGGGCGCCCATGGTTTTGGGTCCTTTTGCCGAAACAAAAGGACCTCGTCGTGCGGGGCCGAAACCCCGCAAGAACCTCTGTGTACCAGAAAACTCACCCTCGAAGTGGGACGTATTATGGAAGGAAGAAGCCGCCAGCGCATCCGTCCCCACCTCGGTGTCCGAGGCCGGGATCGTCGCGTCGGTCGAGCGGGAGTCGCGCCGGATGGGGACGACGGTGTCCTAGTCGTTGTCGAGAATGGTGATGCTGCCCTGATTGGGGAATTCCGGACTCACCTCGACGAACGGTAGGTCGCTCTCGAGCATGATGGTCCCGCCAAACGTCTCGTCGCCCTCCGCCTCCGTGTCATCCAGAAGGGTAAAGGGAAAGGTTACTTGATGCGTTTCGTACTGTGATCCATTGAATGTGAAATCCGACGGGTTGAACGTTACCGATTGGGAGAGGGGAGGGAAATCGACCCCCTCTTTCGCGGTACCCTCGACCAACCATACCCGCACGGGTATGGACACGGTCGGCGGACGATCACCTCTGGTCCACGCCATCACGATCAGGAACGTGGCATCACCTTCCTCGACTCTAACCGGCGTGAAGAGGTGAACCTCGGTCGCTGGTTCGCCGCCATCCGCGACCGTGACCAGCACCGATGCCGAGCAGTTGTTCGTCGTGTCGGACTCATCCGTCACCGCATCCACGCACGCGCCGTAGTAGTACGTGCCGGGGCTCGACGGCGCCGTCAGCGAGATGGACTCGCCACCGCGCCCCGAGGCGGCCAGCGCCGCCAGCGGGTCCGTCCCCACGGCCGTGTCGGACGTCGTGATCGTCGCGTCCGTTGACCGGTAGTACCGTAGCGTCGTCGCCGGCGACTCCCCGTCGCCCGTGTTGCTCACCGTCGCCGACAGGGTGAACCGCGCCTCTGTCACCGGCCCGCTGTCACTCACCGTTGGCGACTCCACCACCAGATCCGGCTGATCCGGCAACTGCGACTGCGTCTCCACCAGGTCCTGCTGGTCCGTCAACCGCGGCGGCGTCTTCACCAGGTTCTGCTGGCCCGGCAACTGCGGCGGCGTCTCCACCAGGTCCTGCTGGCCCGGCAACTGTGGCGGCGTCTCCACCAGGTTCTGCTGGCCCTGGGTCTCCGCGACATTCGGCGACGGCGGCACGATCAGCATCTGGTCCACGCTGCTTCTGGAACCACCTTCTACGGAGACCGGGCCGGAACCGCCACCACCGCCGCAACTCGCAAGTCCGGTGCAAGTCAGCACGACCAACCCGAGAGCCGCGATCCCCTTCAAGCTGTGGAAACGAGTGGTCATGTCTTCAGTCCAGCGGTGGTATAAATCAAAAGCACGGCATGAGTGTGGATCACGCCTCGACCCGAGACACGGTCACGCCCAGGGAGCGGGCTTCGGTCATGCCGGCATTGCGCAGCAATTGGACCGTGGCCACGCCGCTGGTCGTGCCGTGGTGTATCGTGATCTCCACGGGCTCGTCGAGATAATCCTCGCCCGGCATCGCAGGATTCTCACCCTCGCCCGGGACGAGTCGCACCAGCAGGCGGATCTCTTCACTGACCGGTGCGCTGAGCGTGACCTCCACTTTGATTTCCTCGCCGCTGCCGGCCTGGTCCTGGAGAAAGCGCACTGCCAGGCCCTGTAGCACGTCATCCACGACGGGCAGAGTCCTGTCCCGCTCGGCTACCCGAATTGGGCCGATGTTCTCAATGGGACGCCAGATGTCCATGGTTGCGTGGTGTTGTGCCAAACTCCCTAAATCCAGCCCCTGCCACCCGGGGATGGGCTCCCGGCTGCCCAGGGGAAATGTCAAAAAGGCGGAGGCCGACGGGTTCGGGGTACTGGTCCCGATGCCGTCCCAGGCGGTCCTGATTTTCACCCAGGCATGGGGTTGCCAGGAAAAGCCCACGCGGGCACCGGTTTCCCAACGCCCGGCGCCGTCACGCGCTTCCCAGCGCGTCAGCGCGGTCTCCAGGCCCAGCGTGGCGGTGGGTTGGAGTTGCACGCTCAGTTCCATCCCCGCCAAGGCGCGTTCTTCATCGCCTGCCCGGCTCCTGGCGTCCTGCCAGCCGGTGGTCGGCTGAAAGTAATTGAAGGTGCTGCGTCCCCAGACCCCATCATAGTCAAAGCCGGTGACGACCCGGCCATGGCCGTATTCCAGGTTTTGTTGAAAGAAGGTCGACAGGCCGAACACGTTGGCCCCCGGCTCATCGGACACGTTGAAGCGCCGCACCACGCCATAACGCATGTCGTATCGGCGCAGGCCTTGGCCATCGGTCCAACTGGTCACGCCTTGCTGGAAGAACAAGGCTCCGTCCTCTGCGCCGGCGTCCTCTCCGGCTTCCTTTCCGCCGAAGCCGATGACGCCCGCTAACGCCGACAGGGGCACCACGGCATCCACTTCGCCACTGAGCCCGCCCCCGACCTGGGAATAGGTCAATCGGTTGGCGAGGGAGAAATGTTCACCGAAGAGTCTTTTGCCGTACGCATTGGCGAAGTGCGTGGTCTTGTCCATCAGGATGCCATTGACCATCTGTTCCATGAAGCAACGGGACCCGCTGGAGACGCCCTGCTCGAATGCGTTCCCGCAGGCCAGCACACCGGATACGGCACCGCTGCTTTGGGGATCACCATTTTCCGGAGGAGGATAGGGTGTGGAGGAATCGGCGTGAGTGACCGGCAGGACACCCAAGGTCACCAGCAGGACGAGCGTCAGGATACTGCTCAGATTCTCCACTTTGCAGGTGTGTGCCCCGTTCATTGATTCATCCTCGCGAAACTGCCCCCCGGCTCCTGTCCCACCTTCTGTCATCCCGCCGTCGCCTCGTTTGGCGCACCTTCGTGGTGCAAAGGGCGCTTACTTACCGTCTTTAATCCTACTTGTCAATACGTATGAAACAGAACGCTTGTTCCAGACAAAAACAGAATGCTTGGTCCAGAAGTCTACCTAAAAGCCAGATCCTCGGAAAGACAGGGAAGAGGAAGGTCGCCGCTGGCGCGGCGAAAATACGGCCCGTGTTCCTGTGCCTGGAATATCGCATTTTTCCGGCGGCGGCTTCCATTCTCCGGTGGAAGGAGAAGCTTTGCGAGAGACTCAGGCCTCGTACAGCACTAACCATAGCCATAGGGATAACATGCTGAATGTATTAAATCAGTCATGTTTATCAACAAATGAAGCATACTATTTGAATGAGGAAAGCATTGCTGCCATGAACAAGTTAGCCGAGAGAATTCGAGCCGCCCGGGAAGAGGCGGGCCTATCCCAAGCGGACGTCGCCAAAGCATTGTGCCTCTCGCGTTCTGCAGTCAATCAGTGGGAGCAGGGCTTGAGCAAGAATATCAGACTGAGTCACTTTTTCGCGCTCGCCAGGTTGCTGGGGCAAAACCCGCAATGGCTGGCCACCGGCCAAGTGTTCCCCCGAGCGCGAGAGCCGGTCGTGATGTCGCCGACACCGGATTATCCTTCCCTCACCAGCGAGGAAAAAGCGCTGCTTCACCAGATTCGCCGGCTGCCCGGCACGTTACGGAAAGGGCTGCTGAAGTTCCTGAGAGCGCTGGACGACGTCACAGTTTCACCTGATAAATCCGGCGGCTGAGGTTCTGTCTTCGTAGCCGCGCCATCCCATCGCGCCTTCTTCCTTCTGTCAGCGAATGCCCGAACATTTACAATTCCGAGCGAAGCAAGGAATCTTCTTTTATCCCCGCCCTCTTTTCCGAGCCGCATAAAACCTATCCCCGGCCATGACCCGGACCGCCGCCCTATAAATACTCCGGATTCCGGTTTCAGCGAGAATGACGCAAGGGAAAGGGTGGCTGGCTTCCTGCACGTTTCTCACGGAGGGGCTTTCTCTCCCCTGCTCACTCCCGTATGATACGCACACAATCTTCTGATCTCGTTCCGAACCATGAGCCAGCCCGTTCTTTCTTCAAGTTCTTCCACGCGTCCCGGCACCGGGCGCTTTCCGCTGGTCCGGACCAAGCCCTTTCATGAAGACAGTCCCTGGGAGGTCTACCAGCGGATGGCCGTTCCTCACCGGCCGTCGGTCCTGCTGGAAAGCGGGAAACAATCCTCCGGCCAGGCCCGCTATTCGTTTGTGGCCGCCGACCCGTACCTGATCTTTTCCGGGGGCCCTGGCCACTTTACCCTGGAAACCGCACACGGTAAGACGCGGCATCGAGGGGATCCGCTGCCCGCATTATTCAGGCTCCTGGGCCCGTGCCTGGTTCCTCGTTCCGATTCCCTGCCGCCGTTTATCGGTGGAGCCGTCGGGTATCTGAGTTATGATGCCGTTCGGCACTACGAAGTGCTCCCGTCGCTGGCTCGCCGGGACCTCCCCCTGCCCGATCTGGAGTTTCTGTTTTTCGATCTGGTGGTGGTGATCGATCACCAGACCCGGACGCTGCAGATGGTGTTCACCCCGGCTCCCGACCGGCTGCTGTCCGAATCTCATGAGGCCTTGTCTCGTGAAGGGACTGCTCGAATGGCCGAACTGGACAGCCTCTTGTGTTCCCCGTTTGTGAAGACCGGCCCATCGGGATCTCCGATCGTGGCGTCAACCATGGAGGGCACCCATTCCGAACGGGAGTACGTCGAACGCGTGCAACAATGCCAGGCGTTCATCGGGGCCGGCGACATTTATCAGGCCAATCTCGCCCAACGCTTTTCCGTGGCATTCAATCCAGTGGAGGATGATTCGCTGCACACGGTCGGCCACAACCTGTATCACCGCCTGCGCCTGGTGAACCCTTCGCCGTTTTCCGGGTTATTCGTGACCGAAAACCTCGCGTTGGTCTCGTCCTCGCCCGAACGACTCGTCCAGGTTACCGGCAACCGGGTGTCGGCCCGTCCCCTTGCCGGCACCCGGCCGCGAGGCCGCACCGCGGGTGAGGATCACGAACTCATGGACAACCTCCGGCTCGACGCGAAAGAACGCGCGGAACACGTCATGTTGGTGGATCTGGCTCGTAATGACCTGGGCCGGGTCTGCGAATACGGGTCGGTCCACGTGGACGAATTCATGACGATTGAACAGTATTCGCACGTGGCGCATTTGGTGTCCGAGGTCAGGGGCACGCTGCGGCCCGCGTGTTCCACGCCGGACCTCATTCGATCCGTGTTCCCCGGCGGCACGATCACCGGGGCCCCCAAGATCCGCTGCATGGAGATCATCGAAGAGCTGGAACCCGTTCGTCGCGGGCCCTATACCGGATCCCTGGGGTACCTGAGTTGGACCGGGGACGTGGACTTCAACATTCTCATTCGCACCATGGTGTTGACGCAGCAACGGGCCTACCTGCAAGTGGGCGCCGGCATCGTTGCGGACTCCGATCCCCATCGTGAATACCAGGAAACCCTGTACAAGGCCCAAGCCCTGTTTGAAGCGTTGCACTAAGACGCCGCGTGTCTTTCTATGTGGATTTATCTGAATGGCCGGATCGTGCAGGAAGAACGGGCGCGGATTTCCGTCTTCGATCGCGGGTTTTTGTATGGCGACGGCGTCTTCGAAACGGTCCGGATCCACGAGGGGCATTCGATGTGGCTGGACCGTCATCTCGCACGGCTCGCCGACTCCTGCCGGCAGATCCGGCTGCCGTTACCCGATAAACAGTGGCCGGCGATTTTTCAGAAGGTCATTGACAAGAATCGTGTGGATCATGCGTTGATTCGCCTGACACTTTCCCGAGGGGGGCGAGGCGGGGAATCCGCAACCCCTGACGCCGCCGGGCCGATCCTTCGCTCCGCTCAGGACAGGCTCCAGAGCACCACGACGATTGTGCTGTTTCCGCGGCCACTCCCGCACGTGACGCCCGTCCAACGGCGCAAGGGGGTGACGCTCACGATCGTCACGATTCGCAGGCCGTCACCGCTTTCGCATCCGGCGCAAGCCAAAACCCTGAACTATCTGAATAACCTGTTGGCCAAACAGGAGGCTGCGGAACGGGATGCTTTCGAAGGGTTGATGTTGACCACGGGCGGGCACCTGGCCGAATGCTCGATGAGCAACGTGTTCTTTATCAAGGACAGGATACTGTACACGCCTTCATTGGCATGCGGCGTCTTGCCCGGCATCACCCGGGAGGTCGTGCTGGACGTGGCCCCGACCCTGGGCCTTCAACCCCGGGAGGGCCGCTACCGCCCTGAATCCCTGTACGAAGCGGATGAATGTTTTTTGACCAGCAGCGGGGTCGGCATTCTACCGGTTGAAACAATCGACGGGCGGGCCTTTCCGAAACGAGCGGCTCACTCTTGGGTAGACATGCTTCAAACCCAGTACAATCGCCTGCTAAGAGAACAGAGTCGATGAGTAAGCAGTCGAGAAGGGGTCGGCCGGTTACCCGGCGCGCTTCCGGGTTGTGGGAGACGAACGGACAGACTCCAGCAGAACCTGGCTGTGCGTTTTCCACCCCGAACCCCGGCAAGTCGGGAAGTCCTCCCGGTAATGCGTCCCCAAGCTGTTCTCCCTCCACAAGGCGGCTTCAGTCACACACCGCGCCACCTGGATCATGTTCTTGACTTCGAGGTCGGCTCGCGTCTGCAGTGAAGCCTCGATTTGCGGGTCCCACCGTGAGAGCTGCGTCAGCGCCTGGATCAGGGAATCGCCGGTCCTGACCAACCCGACCTTGGTCCACATCAGCCGGCGTAAGGAGTTCCTCAGTTTTTCGCTGTCTTCCAACGCGCCGGCCGGTTCCGCGGCGAACCGTGCGGCCAGACTTTTCATGTGCGCCCGCTTGAGGCCCGCCGGAAGGGACGCTGCCGACTTGGCGGCACGGTATCCGAAGACCAGCCCTTCCAACAACGAGTTGCTCGCCAAACGATTCGCCCCGTGTACTCCGTTGCAGGCCGTTTCCCCGGCAGCAAGCAGGCCGGGCAAGGTAGTCTCTCCATCGATCCCCGCTTTCAGGCCGCCCATGAAATAATGGGCGCTTGGAGAAACCGGAATCCATTCCTCCGTGATATCGATGTCGAACCGCAGGCAGGTCTGGTAAATCGTCGGGAAGCGTTTTTTGATGAAGTCTTTCCCCAAATGGGTCACGTCCAAGTACACGTGGCGCGACCGGGAAGCGGCCATTTCCGACCAGATCGCCCGTGCGACGATATCGCGGGAGGCCAGCTCCGCGGCCGGATGATACCGTAACATGAACACCTCGCCCTTCCGATTCCGGAGTACCCCGCCTTCACCCCGCATGGCTTCGGACAACAGAAACGGGGGGCTGGAGGGAAGGTATAACGCCGTGGGATGAAATTGGACAAACTCCATGTCTTCCAACACGACACCCGCCCGGTAGGCCATGGCCATGCCGTCACCCGTGGCATTTCCCGTATTGGTGGTCCTGGCGTACATCTGGCCTGCGCCGCCGGTGGTCAGAATCACGGCGGCCGCCGGGAGGAGTTTGACGTCCCCCGTGGTTTCATTCACCGCCACCGCGCCGCAGCACCGGCCATCCACGACCAACAGGTCCTTGGTAAAATGACGATCAAACCATTGAATGTTCGGATGCTGCCTGGCCCGTTCCAGCAAGACCCGCATCATTTCATTGCCCGTGGCGTCGCCCCGGGCCCGCAGGACCCGGTTCCGGCTGTGAGCCCCTTCCCTGGTAAAGACGAATTTCCCGCCGACCTTATCGAACTGCGTGCCCCAGGTGATGAGTTCCTGGATCCGAGTCGGCCCTTCCTCCACCAGGACCCGAGCCGCCTCTTCTCGACCAAGCTGATGCCCGGCCCGGATCGTATCGGAGAAATGCAGGTTCACGTCGTCTTCGGCATTCAGGGCGACGGCGACTCCGCCCTGGGCGTATATCGAATTGCTTTCCAGGCGGCTGCCTTTTGTCACGATCAGCACCCGTCCGTGGCGACACAACTCAATCGCGGCACGCAACCCTGCGATCCCGCTCCCGATCACCAGGAAGTCAGCCTCCGGCCCCCAACGATACTTGGTCGTGACTTTTTTCATGGAAATAAAGATGTCGTGGTGCTGAGGCCACCCGGCAGAACCGGGATCATCAACTATGGGGCGTGATCCGCGGCTTCATTGCGGCCGCATCAAGAACAGGCAACGGGGCTTAACGGCCGGCTTTTCCGAACGGCATCGCTCCTTCCACGCCTGCCAACAACATATCCTTTGTGCCACTCAAAACCCAGACCCCGTGTCCATGGTCCGTCACCGGCGTTTCTTCGGGGAAGCGTTGCCATTCTCCCTCCCATCGCACGTTGACCTTGATGCGTTCTCCTTGAATGTAGATTCGCTCAATCGTGATGTTCAAGGAAATCGTTGAATACGTGTCGAAGTCCCGTTGGATCTGACCTTCGAGCCGCTGAAATCCTTGTAACGGCAACATCAATTTTCGAACCGCGTCGAGATTCTGTTTTTCATACGCCGCACGTAAGGTTTCCACCGCCTGCACGATTCGCTCAAATCGTGCATGGTCTGCGGAAATTTTTTTGTCATCGGAGAAGAACTGGCACCCCGTCATCACCACGACGAGGATCAGGAACAGGCTGAAGAAGGAGAGGTGGAATCGAAACATGCGTCTATTATAGCGAGAGCGTGAGAAAACCTCAAAACCGGATAACCGTGAGAGACGTTCCGTCATCGGCCTCGCCGGTGGAGTCCATATCGCTGATTACACCGAGGGCACCACATCCATGAGTGCCGCACTGGCGCTGACGGCAGTCGAACATCTCAGGAGATCGAAAACCTGTTACTGTCCTTTTCTATGCCTTGACTACCAGCGGATGCCCGATTAGCTGACGATCAACGGTCAGGAGCTTGAGCCCCTCTTCCTGGGCCTGAACGAGCAGGATCTCGTCAAACGGATCTTTATGGGCAATGGGAATCTCCAGCGACCGGGCTGCGTGACTCGGGGTCATCGGCAGGAAGATGACGTCCTGGTCTTCAAGCATGTTGATCACCACGTTTGGGTCGAAGACATTCTTGCGCTTGCCCGACCGGTCCCGGATCTGGAATTTCAGCCGCATCTCCCAGATCGACACTGCGCTCACATAGAGCTGTATCGCCTGATTTGTGAGGATCAATCGCTCAGCATCGGATAAACGCGCGGGCTGCGTCGTTAATCGATAGAGATATGAAGTGTCAAGCAGAATCCGCATGGGACAACCTATTCGAGCCCGAGCACCTTGCGGCTGAACGCCGGATCATCAAATTGCTCGGGCCACTCCCTGGCGTCGTCTTTAATCCCGAGACGCTGACGTGCCTCGTTCAGTTTGTCGAAGTCAATCCCGCCAGGTTTGCGGAAGCGCACGAGTTCGACCGCCGGCGCTCCATGTTTCGTGATGACAATGCGCTCACCGCCCTGGGCGGCGGCGACAAGTTCGGAAAGGCGGGCTTTTGCCTGCCGCAGTGCAAATTCCATGAACGACCTCCTGATGGTTCACATTGACCACAGTATGACTCCTTCCGTATCTACGGTCAAGACTACAGTGTGACTACAATTAAAAGATATTGAGAGAACGATATATCCTTCCCCATCGTATGAAATGCCGACCTGAGAAAGAAGGGATGAAGACCTTGGATTCCCTCCCCGATTAAGCTGGATCCCCGATGACAAACGTCGGGGATACGCCTCGAGGACAAGGCTAACAACTGTGGGAATGGCTTTCCCGTGAAATCCGTTTTCTTGACACCTCCTCAAGTGCTGTGATACCTCTGAAAATCTTCGCACCTTGGGTCATCCCTCTCTTTGTTTGCAAGAAGACCCCAGGAGAAAAACCAGCTTCCGCCCAAGGAAGAAATGAAGGAGTGTGAATGGCGAGTGTAGTCAAAAAACGGCGAAAAAAAATGCGGAAGCATAAGCATAAAAAACTTCGCCGACGCATGAAATTCGCCCGGCGGCGGAACTGAAATTCGCCATTCCAGCACCAGGTGGGCCGGCACCAATACAATCCCTTGGACGAAACGATCGCACCGGCTTGGGGGCATCTCGCACCACGAAGGGTGAGCCGGTGAATGCACCGGCATAGTCCTTCCTTTTGTTTTCGAGACTGCGACGGTCCATGGCCTCCTGTTTTTCCGCACTCGTTTCCTGCCGCGCCTGACGAATAGCCCTTGCCATGAGTCAATTCTCTCGCCTGTTCCCGTTTGTCCGTCCTTATCTTTCTCAAATGGCATTGGCCGGTGTCCTGATCATGGGCGTGGCGGCCCTCAACCTGACGCTGCTCAAACTCGGCGGCACGCTGTGGGACCTCATCACGGTTCAACGTGACGTTGAACGCATGACGCAAACGATCCTGCTGTTTCTGGTGATCGCCATCATCCAAAGCACCTTGACCATGGGCCAGAGCTATCTGACCACCCGCCTGTCGCAGTTGGTCATCGCGGATTTCCGCACCCACCTGTTTCGACATCTGCAAACCCTGTCTCTCAGCTTTTTTGCCAAACGGCGTACGGGGGAAATTCTCTCACGGCTCATGAACGACGTGGGCGTGATCCAGAACCTGGTGACCGAAACGCCCATCGATTCCGCCAAACAACTGGTGACGCTGATTGGCGGCCTTGCGTTCCTGTTGTTCATGAATTGGAAACTCTGCCTGCTGATCGTCTTGTTGCTTCCCCTCCTGGTCTTGGTGGCGCGGTTGTTCGGAAAGCGGTTGAAATCTCTCTCCACGCAAATACAGGATCACACCGCCGCTCTTTCCACGCTCATTGAGGAAGTGATTTCAGGTATTCGAGTCGTGAAATCCTTTGTCCGGACGGACCGGGAGGAAGGACGATTCGGCGTCGCGGTCGACTCGTTGGTTGCCGGGACACTCCGCCGCGCCAAAATCCTTTCCGTGTTTATCCCCGTCATCACCCTCCTGACGTTCATGATGGCCGGAGTGGTCCTGTGGTACGGCGGCAAGCAAGTCATCGACGGGGCCATGACACCCGGGGACCTCCTGGCCTTCGTGTTGTTTGCAGGAATTTTAATCGGTCCGTTTGGAGCCGCGGCACGAATCTTTTCCCAAATGAAGGAGGGACAGGGTGCCCTGGAACGCGTCTTCGAGTTGCTCGACACCGCGCCGGAAGTGACGGACGCTCCGCAAGCCCACGCGTTGCGCGACGTTCAAGGCCACATCAAATTTTCACGCGTAAGTTTTGCGTATGACCCGCGTCACCCGGTGCTCACCGATCTCTCCTTCGAAGTGCATCCGGGCGAACTCGTGGCATTGGTGGGTCCGACCGGTTCGGGGAAAAGTACGATCGCGAACCTGTTGCACCGGTTTTATGATCCGACGGAAGGATCCGTCACGATTGACCACCAGGACCTGCGGGACGTGCAATTGGCCGGCTTGTATCAACAGCTTGCCATCGTGCCTCAAGAAACCGTCCTGTTCGGGGATACGATCCTGGAAAACATTCGATACGGACGAGAAAACGCATCGGAAGAGGACATTATGGCAGCGAGCCGGGCGGCTCATGCCCATGACTTCATTGCGTCGCTGCCGGATGGGTACACCACGCTGGTCGGGGAAAAAGGCGTCAATCTTTCGGGTGGTCAACGGCAACGCATTGCGATTGCCCGCGCCATCCTCAAAAATCCCCGGCTCTTAATTCTGGACGAAGCGACCTCGGCGCTGGATTCCGAATCCGAAATGCTGGTCCAACGTGCATTACAACGACTCATGACGGGACGGACGACCGTGGTCATCGCACACCGCCTCACGACCATTCAGGAAGCCGACCGGATTTTTGTTCTTAGCAAGGGCAGGATCGTCGAAGAAGGCACGCATACGGCATTGATGCAACGGGACGGCCTGTATCGCCACCTGTATACGCTTCGGATGGTGGAATGGGAAACGCCGGCGTCTGTTGATACGTCAAGAGAACAATCCAGGCATGACTAAGATGTGCAAAGACCAAAAAAAAATTAAAACAATCTGAGATCGCTCTTTATGTTATCCTGGCAAAAATAACCTTCAACCTGTTCTCTACGCCCTGTCGCTCGACTTCGATCGAGAGAAATGGGTAGCGCTGAGCCAAAAAATTCATGGTGATGTCACCGTCAGCGAGATTCACAAGAAAATCGCACCTTTCCTGAACCAATCTATCGTCGGCGTTCAATTGCAAAATGTTGATGGTTGAATTGACCTTCTTGCTTAACTCCTGACCGAGTCCATCTCCTGGACGAATGAGACAACTGGGCAAATCCAAGACGAACCAGCCGATTTGGACTGTGAAGGGATCCACAATTTCCTCCGTATTGCCTTTCCGCACGTTAATCTTCTGCCGTGCAAGCCGGTAGTTGTCCCATTCGTAAGCCAAATACGGATATTTCGTTTTCGGGAGAAAATGGTCCACGGAGCCCGTGTCTAATAAACGCAGTGTCGTGTATGCACAACAACATAAATATGCTTTGTGAAGACTTTTGGCAGCCCTTGACCAGTAGTTATGTTTCTTAAAGTCTTTGTCTGATGGGTTGCGATTTCCCCTGAGAAACGTTAGCCCAGGTTGCCGCACCCGAGCGTCGAACTCCGGGTACTCAGGCTGGGGGATCACGGGAATCATAAATCGACGCCAAACCGCTCGGCAAAATACGTCCAACGAGGCCAGAATGGATCGTCTGGAGCCAGCAATTGACGAAGCTTATCGGAGATCTCCTGCACCTTGGAAGCATCAGAAGTCGGGTTGAGTTGAATAGTTTTAGCCGTTTCAATCGCTTTTTCTGCATCACGGGAGCGAGCATGTTTCAAGCCGAAAACGGGAGAAGTCAGCCACGCCGAGATGTCTCCGTACTTTTGGAACTCAAGAGGTTCCAGCACCACGTTTGATTCCTCAAGCGCGAGGTGGTACAAAACGTCCGCTTCCTCTGAAAAGTCGGCCTCGATAGATGCTAGAACCATCGGCGAATGAGTTGACGCAATGATCTGTATTTCAAGTTCCTCGCTGAGAAGCTTTCCGACACTCATCAAAGCCGGCAACATTGTCCTTTGCCAACGTGGATGAAGATGAGCTTCCATCTCGTCCACCACGATGACCATCTTTCGAAGTGGTTCTTCGCCAATTTGCCGGGCTGCAACGATGTGCTCCTGCCAAGACCAGATGACCAGATAAGCTAAAAGCAGAACGTGTTGAACGCCCGCTGATGAAAATATGATCGGCACGTCTCCGTAGGCGTGCTTTATTGTCGGAATCTGCCGTGGATCGCCGGGTATACGCGTCGGCTCGCCTGGTGTGATAATGCCAAGGTCTTCCGGCGAGAGGCGTTCTAATACTCGGGCAAGCATGCGAAAAGCATGTTGTTCACGAGAAAGTTGCCAGTTGACCCAGTCTCGAACGAGACCTTCAATCTCCCCCGGCTTGCCGTCCCAAACTTCATTGCTGGTAAAAAAACTAACGTGAGATTGATCGCCCACTTGTAGCTTCTCTCGCGTCTCGTCGGAAACCGCAAAAGAGCTATCGACTTTAGCATATATACAAAGCGCCGCTACAGATGGTCTTTCATTTTGATGAATCCAAGAATGGTTTCCCCAATCGAATGAACTCGAACCAGACAATATTTGGTTTGTAGTACTACGAATCTCAAATTTTATGGTTGGGTTTACTTCTTTCAGCCATACAAACGGAAAGGCTGGCTTGTCCACCCATTTTCCTGTAATCGCCCACCAAGCCACATCCAGTAGAAACGATTTACCTAAGCCGTTGTCACCAGCGATTAGGGTCAGCCTTTCGCCGAACTGAAGATCAAAGCTCTTCGCTGGCCCGATATCTCTTAGATGCAGCGCTGCAAGCGTTCCTCCCATCTCACCTGGAGCATCGGGAGGTGGCTCAACACCATAAGCGACGGCTTTCAGATCTGCAGGTTTATCATCGAAAAGTGTTTGGGCCGACAATTCTGAAGGCTTTTCTTTCGTGAAAAGATTGGTTCTTTCATCTGACGTTATATGATAGCTCTTCAAAAATTGCTTGATGACTGAGTTCAGCGAATCTTCGTCTTCCCATACATCATTCTTGCCAATCCAGATTGCAATTGCCGTGAGTGGAATGAATTTGTGGCCAGAAGAAGCTTTAACGGCCTGACTTATCTTCTCGACATAGTCTCCCTTGAAACCCCAACTTTGACCGCGTTTTTGGTGAATGAAGACCGGGCCAAACGTTTGAGTGTTAATAGCCTGTAGACCTGCCGAAGGGTATTTTTGCACGACCCAAGGTTTGGTACTTTTGAAAGGTTGAAAATAAAATTTACTTTGTGGGTCTAATCGATGATGTGTTTTAAGATGTTCTTTTGTTAATGTATCCAGTTTCATGTGGACGGTTTCTTCGACTGGCAAACTCGCTTTCTTGCAAGCCAGGAAAGTGATGCCAAGGAAAGGGTGAGATCCTTTCCTTAGTTGACTAATTGCCCACAATACAGCGTTGCTCGACAAATACTTCAAACAATCGACCTCAGCGATTCAACCGCATAGAGACAGAACTCCCGGTTCAGATCAATTCCAATGCCCGACCGGCCGGTTGAGATCGCGACTCTGACCGTTGTGCCACTTCCCACGAAAGGATCAAGAACAATACCCCCTTCAAGGCATCCAATTTCCAAACAGCGCTCGACCAACTCGTCGGGAAATGGGGCCGTGTCCAGTCCATCGGTCGGCTTTGGCTGCGCCGCAATTGTCCACAAATCTTCATCGATCTTTTTGTCTATGAGTGGTTTCTTGTGGAAATAATATCGTCTGTTCTTCGCGAGGATGAACACATATTCATAGCTGCGTCCCGGACGATCCCGAACGGACTCAGGCAGCCGGTTCTTCCGGTGCCAGATCACCGAACTGCGGATGGCCCAACCGGACGATGCCAATCCAAGCCCAACGCGCCACGGAACGCCGATCAATGATTTCCGTTGCAGGTTGATGCCAAGCCCACCGCTCTTGTCGACGGCTCGAAGGCCAAAACGTCTTTTCTTGCTCTTGCCGTCCTGACCATGAGACTCACCCTTACCGGAGTAGAACGTATCGCCGATATTTAGGAAAGCCAAGCCTTCGGACTTCAACACACGCCTCACCTCGCCCATAACGCTAGTTAAGACATCGACATACTCCCCGATGCTATCCTCCTGTCCGATCTGCCCTTTGACACCATAGTCACGAAGCCAGAAATAGGGCGGCGACGTGACGACGCAATCGACGCTCTCCGAAGGCATTTGCTGCAACACGTCAAGCGCCAGGCCGTAATAGATCGCCCAAGATGCACCTGAATGGGCTCGACCCCTCCAAGCATTTCCAGAATCGAAGTTTTCGATATCAAAAATGTCCATGCTGTCACTGGCCTGTAACGGAGCAGGCTCGATCCGTAACAGTCATGCCAAATTCCAGTACTTGAGCACTATCTACTTGAACTACGTGGTTTGTATCGATGGCTTTCAGAAATGTCTCGTAGGAACAGGATGCCGACTCGCCCTTGCCGAAAACATCATCTCTCATCCCGAGGTCAGTTGCAAGACTCTCTCGAACGCTTCGCTCACTCAGCGACGAGAACGCGCATCGCGGCCTTTCCCATCATCCCCGTTACTACTTGATCTTGGAAAAGTCCGCCTCGATCGTCACCAATTTCCCATCGGGGAAAAACACGACAATATTCGTCATGGCCTGCGGGTCAAAATCCTGATAGGCAAATCGGGCGGAAAACCGGGATACGTACTCCATCTCGGATCCGGGAATTTTCCGGCCGCGGCTGGGTTTGCCTTTATCCACGGCCATGATATTCGTCGATCCTTGTTGAAGCGCCACGTCGGCACCTTCGGCAAAAAACTCTTCTGGCCCGCACAGCCCGATCTCCATTTCAAGATTGGGCATATTCAGAATTTCATTGATTTTGGATTCCGGCATCCGGACTTCCTGTTGCGCGACCTTGGACCGCCGGCCTTCTTCGCGTCCGAAATATTCGAACCAATAGGTCTTCGTGCGTAAAATCGCGCTGCTTCCACAGGGTTTGGTCGCCGGATCGTCCCCAATGCGGGTGGTTTTGTCCGCGGCTTTGATGATGCCGAACATTTCATCATTGGAAGCCGCCTGCTCCATGGGTCCTCGGGCTGAGGCCATGATCTGCGTGGCTTGCTCCGGGGTTAACTCGACGTCGATGGCAAACGCCGGCGAACCCATTCCTCCCAACACAAACAGTAGCATGAGCCCGAGTCCATTTTTCCGGTGGTTGTATCGTCCATATGAGCTCATGCGGTCTCTCCTTCTTCGTTTAGAAATGGATAACGACGGGATCAACAAAGAACAGACTTCCCGGCTGAATTGTAAGAAACCTCCTTGCCTCTTTTCAACGCCTATCAGATCCCCGGTCTTCACACCGGAATGAGCAATGACGGGAAAGCAAATGGTTGACTCATCGGGGGCCGTAGTGTTAAATTTCGGCGCTTATCGTGCCTACTCCAAGTGGGCCTTCCAACGGTTGCTGGGCACAACGGAATCGCTCCCGTATCACGCTCTCCCGAATTCACGTTATTGTAGCCGCAAGTGAACCGGTCGCTCAAACAAGCAAGGGGATGGCATGGGAAATGGGATAAACCAACAGGAACAGGCCATGAACCTCGAAAATCTCGAGCGGGTCTATACGAATTACTCTTCGGTCTATGACCAAACCTTCGGGAAGGCCTTTGATCAATCGCGTAAATCGGCGGTGAAAGGCCTTCCCGTCTCTCCCGATGATCACGTGCTGGAAGTCGGCGTCGGCACGGGTATGGCCTTGCCCCTGTATCCAACCCACTGTCGAATCGTGGGTATCGACCTCTCGGAAGGCATGCTGAAAAAGGCCGAGGAGCGCATTGCCAAGCACGGCCTCGAGCACGTCACGCTCCAGCGTATGGATGCGGGCCAAATGTCCTTCCCGGACGATACGTTCGACGTGGTCATGGCTGCCTACGTCGTGACCGCTGTCCCGGATTATCGGCAGGTCGTGTCGGAGATGATTCGCGTCTGCCGCCCCGGCGGTCGCATTGTCATGCTGAACCACTTCAGCAACGGCAATAAATTCATCGCCGCCGTCGAGAAACTGATTTCGCCCATCTGCCAGCGGATAGGGTTCCGCACGGATTTGTCCTTGGATCGCGTGCTAGATGGCACGCCCCTCCAGGTCACGAAACAAGAAAAGATGGATCCTTTCCAGTATTGGTACCTGGTGGAATGCATGAACGCGAAAAACGGTTATTCCCATTCGTAATCGCGACGTCCTGATCCCCTCCTCAATCCGCCGTCACCATGAAGCAGGCCCTGTGCCTCCAACACGTTCCCTTTGAAGGCCCCGGCGCGTTTCGGCAGGCGCTAGAGAAACGGCAGTATCAACTCGACTCGCTGCTGGTCCCTCAACGGGAACTCCCCGCCACGCCTCCGGATTTCCTCTTGGTCATGGGAGGGCCCATGTCCGTGAATGATTCCGACCCCTGGATTGAAAAAGAACAACAGTTCATTCGACACACGATCGAGGCGGGCATTCCGGTGTTAGGCGTATGCCTGGGCTCTCAATTCATGGCAAAGGCCTTGGGCGGACAGGTCCATCCCGGCCCTCGATTGGAAATCGGGCCGACCTTGGTCACGCGCACCGTCGAAGAAGACGCCGACGCTGTTTTTGGAACCTTTCCCCGCCAGTTCACGGTGTTTGAATGGCACGGCGAAGGGCTCACCCTGCCACCGGGGGCGTGCGTGCTCGCCTCGTCCGAATCCTATCCGGTTCAAGCCTTTCGATATGGCGACCGCGCCTACGGGCTCCTGTTTCATTTGGAATTGGAAGTCGAAGGCGTCGAAGCCCTCTGCCGTGAATGTCTCACCGACGTGCAACGGGCACAAACCACGACAGAAGCCTTGTTGGAATCAGCAAGGCACGTTCTTCCTGAATGCCATCGACTCGCCGACCGCCTCATCGCCCACCTGGCTAGCTAATCAGATGTTGCCGGCGGTGGATCGAAAAACACCAGTCGTTGCCATTGCCAAAAACCGTCCAAAAGCAATGTGCAAAAAATGCACATTGCAAATTCAGACAAGCCTGTAAATTTTTATTCCCTTGACGTCATTTTAGCAGTGGGTTATCGGGCGAATTCTGCCAAGGCCATTGCATTCCGCAAGTGGGCGACAAATACCTTGAGACAACACCTCCTTGAAGGCTACACCATCAACAAAAAACGCATTGCCCTGAATTACGAGACATTCTTGAGGGCTGTTGGCGATGTCAAAAAGACAATGATTTCCTAACGTATGTCAATACTTGCCCAAGGCAAATAGGCCTATTTGCAAAAAAGGTTGAAGGTGCTCTAATTGAAAGAATGGCGACTTGGGTTGATGTCTTTCAGTTGTGTGAAATGTTTATGTCACAATCAGTAGAAGAACAGCCACGGGTTGCCGAAATACTAAATGCAGTGAAAGGTAAAATAAAAACTTTAAGGACACTCGCTGAAAAACATCATGTGCAAAAATGCGGGTTGATGCGAAAACCGCTGACAGAGTAATGGAGGGTGCAAGCATAGTGAGGTTTAGATAAAAGACAGGATCAAATCATGGACGGCACAGAAAAAGTCGTAAAGCATCTGGAAATGACCCAAGCCGTTATCAACCGTTTGGGAAGCAACTCTTTCCTATTAAAAGGTTGGAGCATGACAATCATTGTCACTGCAATGGTTTTAATAGCCAGACATGACATACAACACCCATGTCTTATCCTGTCCCTTATTATCCCCATCCTCGGATTTTGGACTCTGGATGGCTACTTTCTCTCGCAGGAAAGGTTGTTTCGGAAAATCTACGATGAGATCAGACGTCAATCCGACACCGATTTTAAAATGGACGTGATGAAGCATAAAAATACGCCAAAATGCAGTTGGGCATCCGCCCTGTTTTCTCGCACGCTTAACATTTTCTATTTGGCAGAGGTTGGATTGACTGTTTTTGTGTTTTTCATAATTTCGGTGGGGGCATTATGAGAAGAGTATTTTTTAGTTTTGATTGGGACGACGTGTGGCGAGTCAACCAGGTCCGCAACAGTTGGGTTACAAAAGGCAACCATGAAATAGCAGGCTTTGTCGATGCGGCAGAGATAGAAAAGGTCAAGAACCAAACGGACAAAGCAATCCAAAAATGGATAGATGAGCAGATGAGAGGAACATCTGTTACTTGTATCTTGATCGGCAGCAAAACAGATGAATGTAAATGGGTGAAATACGAGATCGAAAAGAGCATTGAGAAAAAAAATGGCCTCTTGGGAGTCCTTATTCACAACTTAAAAGATGTTGCTGGCAAAACAGATGAAAGGGGATCTAATCCCCTGGGCGATTACAATGAGGATGATTTTGGCGAGACAGTTAAAAGAGCTCTGCTTGGAGGGGGCGCTGGGTGGGGACTTGCAAGATTTGTTTTTCCTCAACTTGTCATTCCAGCCACTATTTTTGGAGCTGCTCTTGCCCTCCTAGCGTCAAATGACGATTACAAGATTTATGATTGGGATGAAGATGGCGGATATAAAAACTTGGGCGACTGGATAGAAAAAGCCGCTGAACAAGTGGGTAGATAAAGAGCACTGCCACAAATTGGAAAATCTATCTGTGAAAACGACAAGCCCCTCACATCCGCGCAACCTGTATATGTTTGTGGATGAAGGCGGAAATTTCGACTTTTCCGAAAAAGGAACGGCTTTCTTTACCCTGACTTGTGTAGCAATAGAGCGTCCTTTCAGGATTTACCAACAAATTGATAACTACAAATACGATTTAATTGAACATGACTTTCCTTTGGAATTTTTTCACTGCGCCGAAGACAACAAGCACATCAGATCCAAAATGCTGAGTCTTATCAAAAAGTATCTATCAAAACTTCAAATTGACAGTTTGATTGTTGAGAAGCATAAGACTTCCCCTTCTCTTCAGGACCCAAAAGAATTCTATCCGCGTATGCTGGGCTACCTATTAGCCTATGTTTTGAGAGATTATCGATCCGGTCAATTCAAGAAAATAGTGATCATCACAGACAGCATGCCGGAAGCGAGCAAACGCAAAGCAATGGAAAAATCAACCAAAGCGATTCTGGCAACAATGTTGCCCACAGGTACGAACTATACCATCCTGCATCATGCAGCCAAGTCTCACTACGGTCTCCAGATTGTTGACTATTGTAACTGGAGTATTTTCAGAAAATGGGAGCGTAGTGATAATGAACACTATGGCATAATCGAATCGGCTATACGAAGCGAATTTGACATCTTTCTGACTGGAAAAAGAAGGTATTACTGATGGGAGGGATAGAAACGACCTCCCCAACTACTCTGTTGCCAGAGAGAGCCCCTTGGGCTCTTTCATCGGGGAGGTACCTTTGTTGTAATCCTAAAACGGCAAAAAACAAAAGTCAAACAAGCGTTGCTCGCAATATCTGCACTTCCATAAAAGATAAAAACGACCTTCAACACCTGCTTGGCTATGAGCAATGGAAGAACTTTAAAACAGTTATTGACAAGACCAGAACTACCTGTGAGGTGGCGGGACATAATGTTTCCAATCATTTTGCCGACGTCGGCAAAACGATAAAAATGCCCAAAGGAGCGGAAAAGACCATAGATGATTTTATGCTCACCGGCTACACCTGCTACCTCATCGCCCAGAACGGCGACCTCGTAATATCACCAATAACGAAAACGTCCGGAATACTTTACTTGAAAGAGACATCAGACCGGGAATTTTGCCGCCCGGCGAAGATGTGAAAAAAGTGGAATCGTCAACTCGACCGTCGCGGGCCGTTCCTTGATTATCGTCCTGCCGGTACAGTAACGTGAACCCTTCGTGTTTTTGAAAACGAAACTCTGAAAACTTGTTCGATCATTGAAGAAGGAGTGGCAGGAATGAGTGGTGTGCCCATCACCTATGCTGAACGCATCAAGACGTTACCCCCGTATCTCTTTGCGGCCATTGACGAGATGAAGCAAGAGGCCATCGCTCGCGGGGTCAATATCATCAACCTGGGAATCGGCGATCCCGACCTGCCCACACCCGAGCCTATCCTGCAACGCATGCAAAAGGCGGTGACCGATCCGCAGCATCATCAATATCCTTCTTCGAGCGGGATGTTGTCGTTTCGCACCGCGGTCGCCGGCTGGTACAAGCGACGCTTCAACGTGACCGTGGACCCCAAGTCCGAGGTAGTCACCTTAATCGGGTCAAAGGAGGGCATCGGCCACGTCCCCTTGGCCTTTATCGACCCGGGCGACGTCGTCCTCGTCCCAAGCCCAGGGTATCCCGTGTATCCGGTGGCTACCAGCTTTGCCGGCGGCACCGCCCATGAGATGCCCCTGTTGAAACAAAATGGGTTCCTTCCCGACCTGGATGCGATTCCCCCGGACGTGGCCCGAAAAGCCAAACTGATGTTTTTGAATTCGCCGAACAATCCCACGTCGGTCATTGCGGACACGGCATTTTTCGCCCGCGTGATTGCGTTTGCGAAAGAGCATCACGTCATCGTGTGCCACGATGCGGCGTATTCGGAAATTTTCTATGACGGCCACCGGCCGTCGAGTTTTCTGGAGGCGGAAGGCGCCATGGACGTGGGGATCGAGTTTCACTCATTGTCCAAGACGTTCAACATGACGGGCTGGCGGCTCGGGTTTGCCGTGGGCCGTGCCGAAGTGATTGCAGGGTTGAGCCAGATCAAAAGCAATTTGGATTCGGGACAATTTCAAGCCGTTCAAGAAGCCGGGATCACAGCCTTGGAGTCCGACGATCGACTCACCGCCGGGCTCCGGGGCATCTACCAGGAACGCCGTGACGTGTTGGTCGCGGGCTTGAGAAATCTCGGGCTCGAGTTTGAGACGCCCTCGGCGACGTTCTACGTCTGGATCGAGGTGCCTCAAGGCTATACCTCTGCGTCCTTTACGGCACACCTGTTGGAAAAGGCCGGGATCGTGACCACTCCGGGAAACGGGTTCGGGGCTCCGGGCGAAGGCTACATTCGCATGGCCCTCACCACGACGAAAGAGCGATTAGCCGAAGCCGTGGATCGGCTCAAACAAATCGGGTGGTAACAACTCCTCCCTCATCGCGCGTGACGCCACGACGACGGAAAGCGGGGACGTGAATACGGTGAAAAGATGAGCGTCGAAACCGTCTTTATCGCCTTTGGATCGAACCAGGGAAACCGGCGGGACTTTTGTGACCGGGCCGTGGCCTTGATGGTCCTTCTTCCTCATTCCACGCTGACGGGCGTCTCTTCGTATTACGAGACCGAACCAATCGACATGGCTCACGAGCACGACGACACGTGGTTTTATAACGGGGTCGTTCGTCTTGAGACGCAACTCCAGCCGGAACACCTGTTGGCCATTTGCCAGGAAACGGAACGAGGCCTCGGTCGTGACTCCGCGCTTCGAAACGTGTCCCGCCCCATTGATTTGGATCTATTGTTCTATGGACAACGGATCATCGAGACCCCGTTGCTCGCCATTCCGCATCCCCGTCTCCATCAACGGCGATTCGTCCTGGTGCCAATGGCCGAACTCGATCCGGACTGGATCCATCCGCAATACGAGCAAACGGTGCAAGCCTTGCTCGACCGGCTGACGGATTCCCACCACGTGCGAAAGCTCGACGTCGTGCCCGGTTCTCATTTCGCCACCCGACCGTCGTGCACGCTGCCTCCCGCTGACTAAATGCGCATCATCCAAACGACTCAGTCCCTGCGAACCTGGCGACGCCGGCACGATCCGCTCCGGACTTCGATCGGGCTGGTCCCGACCATGGGGGCGTTGCATGCCGGCCATCGGTCGTTGATACAACGCGCGCGGCGAACGTGCGGCACGGTCGTGGTCAGCATTTTCGTGAACCCGCTCCAGTTCGGCCCGGCCGAGGATTACCGTCGCTATCCGAGAGATCTGTCGCAGGATCTCGTGCGCTGTCGTGAAGAGAACGTCGATCTCGTCTTTATTCCGAAATTGGAAACCCTCTACCCTCAAGATTTTCAAACGACCGTCGCCGTCAGGACGCTTTCCCGGCGATGGGAGGGAGAACAGCGACCGACGCATTTTCAGGGCGTGACCACGGTCGTGACCAAACTGTTGAACCTTGTCCGTCCGACTCGTGCGTTCTTCGGTCAAAAGGACTACCAGCAATGTTGCGTGATCCGGCAATTGGTGCAGGACCTCGACGTCGACACACGAGTCACCCTGTGCCCGACCATTCGCGAGTCCGACGGGTTCGCCCTGAGTTCACGCAATGACTATGTGACGCAATCGCAACGCCAGCGGGCTCTGGCCCTCTATCAGGCCCTGTCAGCCGGAAAGGCCGCGATCGCAGGAGGGATGCGCCGCGCAGACCTGGTCGAAAAGAACATGGCGAAAGTCCTCGACGCAGGGCACGGACTCGCCATCGACTACCTGGCGTGTTGCGATGCCCGCACGCTTGAACCGCTTTCACGTCTCCGGGAAACCGTCGTCCTACTCGGCGCGATCAGGATCGGAGGGGTTCGCTTCATCGATAACCTCATCGTCCGGATTCGATGATAAAGTCGTTTGTCCCCGGGCACACCGGAACCCGATATTGGGCGAACGCGTTGCAGGCGTCGCTCCATTGCGGGTGGCCGTTCGCAAGATCTGCGGCCGGCTTCGCCACGACCCGCCTCGCACGCTTTTATACCGCCCGGCCTCGGAACCCTGGGGATTCCGTTCGGACATCAGGGGATAGGAGTCCGGACCAAACCAATCGTGCACCCATTCCCGCACGTTGCCGGCCATGTGATGGAGCCCGTACGGGCTCCGGCCCTCTTCAAAACTATCCACGGCCGCAACCAATGGGATCTGGTGAACGTGATACAACCCGAACACCGCCAAGTCCGGGGTGGGCGGATCGGCGCCCCAGGGAAACACCCGGCCTTCGGTTCCACGGGCGGCCTTTTCCCATTCGGCCTCGGTGGGCAACCGTTTGCCACGGGTTCGACAAAATTGATCCGCTTCGTCCCACGTCACGTATAAGGCCGGCCACCGCGCCATCACGTAGTCCGGGAGAACATGGACGTCGATCAGATGCCAGATCAGATGACGCAGCTTGAGCGGAACCGGAAGACCGTGCCCGTTCAGAAACGCCATGTACTCGGCCATGCTCACTTCATCGCGATCAAGTGAATACGCATCCAGCCAGATCCGCCGCTGTGGAAACTCCGTGTTGTCATACTGCGTTTCCAACCCGAACGGATCATCATCTTTACGCACGGTCCCCATGAGGAACCATCCTGCAGGAATCTTCACCATCGGAGACGGTTGAGATAACCCGGCGATCGCCGTCAGATGGGGCTCCAACTCCGGCGGCGGAGCCGGATCGTTGTTTTCCTTAGCAGCGCTTTCCAAGCCTGCGACACAGCAGATCAGGAAAACCGTCACAACCCCCAGGTATGCCGAGGCGGTCCGGGAGGAAGCCCCGGTCGATAGAGCGATCCGCTCGCTCACTTGCCGGCCCGTTCGGAAAATCCCGTCAGGGGGCTCCTGAGCAGGATGAGTTGGCCGCCTTCGACCAACTTGCGCGTTGCGATCATGCCATCGCGTATCGTGTGGGCCTGGACCGTGGCAAGCAACACCCGTTCTCCAACGCGGGAATCGAAGAGATGCGTGACGTCGAGAATCCCGGACGACTCCCATTCTCCAATCGCACCGGGCCTTTCATCGGTGCTGCCTTTGGGCAACACGACGGACCGATCGATCCGGGCAATCCGTTGCACATCGCCCGTGAGAGGATCCAGACGCCAAAGTGAAGCCTCCTGTCCCGAATGACTTCCAAAAAGCGGTTCTCGTTGTTTCGCATTGTCTTCCTGGATGTAGATGAATCCATCCTCCGCCCAATCCAGGTTATCCGGGCTGCGAATCCCCTCGTCGGGGTGTGAAAACCGCCCGCCGCCGGCATCATCGCCGTCGTATAAAATTTTGAGCGTGGCCTTCATCCCCTTCATATCGACGTCAATCTGGTAAATGGTCCCCCACGCATCATGACCGGGAAACACCGTATCCCGCCCCGTCGCGGCCAGGACCGCTCTCGTGCCGATGGAGGGATGCGTGCTCACGTCTTCCGGCCGGGAAAATTGAAAAGCTCCCCCGGCTTTCGCCTCTCGCCGAAGCGTCAATCCCGTTTTATAGCCAAACGGGTCATATCCTTTTTCTCCGGCTTTCGCCTTGTCCAACACCTGAATCTTCTTCCAGACGCCGGTGAGGGTGGAGCCCGTTCCGTTAAATTGCGCCACCGTTCGCACTCCATGCTCCGCAACGAAGTAATACAATTGCCCCACGAGTAACCCGTTCCGGTTCAGGAACATCGCGTTTGCCGGGTCAACGCCGGGAGGAAGCGCCTTTTCAACCGTCGAGGCATTTTTTTGGGAATTATATATTTAAATCCCTTGACAATGAGTAGGGACTCGTGTATATTAGCAGCATGATGATTGATAACAACCAACAAGGAGTCGAGACCATGACCTACCAACAAGCCAAGGAAGAAACTGAAAAAGGCAACTACAGTGACGAGGTGTTGGCTGCCCTCAATGCCGAGTATGATCGGATTGCCATGGCGGAAAAAGCGTTGGATGGTCCTGAGTACACCGGATGGACCGGCGCGAACGACGATCGAATCCTTAACAGCTAAAAATAAGGAGGACGCGATGACAGACACCATCCAACAACTCACACCGTATGGCACCCCGTATTGTGCCGAGTGTGACCAAGAGTTACGAGGCACCCTAAGCGATGCTACCGACAACCTCTCGTCCTGTTGCGGAGCCGAATTACGGGAGACGGAGTACTGGTTAATGGGCTCAAGGCGGGACTCCTCGCAACAAGCAGCTAGCTCAAATAATAACTCGACTGGCGTTACTGTGATCGAGTCCAGGGGCAAACCCGCAGACACACGTGGCGAATGCTACTCCATGTGGGATGAGACATGGCCGATCCATAAGGCTACGCTCGGAGATCTTAAGCGATATGGCTACATAGGCCTCGGCGGGGAGTGGAAGGAGTGGGGATGACCGATAAACTCACCATCAGCATTTTACAACTCGCCGAAAAATTCCCCACCGAAGACGCGGCGCGCCAGTACTTAGAGGCGCGCCGGTGGCCGAACGGAGTCCGGTGCCCAGTGTGCGCCCAAGGCGACAACATCACGACCCGCAAGCGCCACGGCTACTACCGCTGCAATCCCTGCCGCGAGGATTTTACCGTCCGCACCTGCACCGTGATGGAGCGATCCCACGTACCGCTCCACAAATGGCTCTACGCGATGTATTTTGTCGTCACCTCACGGAAAGGGCATTCATCACTACAACTCTCCAAGGAGATCGGCTTGACGCAAAAAACGGCCTGGTTTTTACTCCACCGACTCCGCGAGGCGTGCGGGTCTGAATTGCCAAAACTCCGGGGCACCGTCGAGGTTGACGAAACCTATATAGGCGGGCGCGAAGAGAATAAGCACGAACGGAAAAAACTGAAACTCGGACGCGGGACAGTGGGGAAAACGCCGGTCCTAGGACTCCGTGAACGCGGCGGAAAAACCATAGCGGTCCCCGTCCGACACGTCACAGCCGAAACGCTCCTCAATCGTATACATGCCCACGTCGAGGTTGGCTCTACGATCCACAGCGATGCGGCGTCTGCCTATGACAACGCCGGTGGATTGTTTTTCCGGCATGAAACGGTCAACCACAGCGCCAAAGAGTACGTGCGAGGAACCGTCACCACCAACGGCATTGAATCGGTGTTTGCCGTGCTCAAGCGTGGGCTGCACGGGGTCTATCATCACGCCTCGCCCAAACACCTGGGGCGCTACGTCAGTGAGTTTGCCTGGCGGCTCAACGAGGGGAATTGTCAACGTCACACCCTGGATCGATTGGACAGTTTTGTTGACGCCACCGTAGGACGGCGGTTGACCTATCGGGAGTTAACACAATGACGGCGCCCGTGATTTTGCAGCGCGTCATCGATCTGGTTGTGGGATACAAACCCAAGCCGACAACCCAGGCCGCGAAAAAGAGAGTACGGAAAAAGCCTAAGAAGAAAAGGACTTAAGTACATAATTCCCATTTTTTTTGCCCACGTACAACCATAAGGGCGCCGTAACAAGATGGTCCGGAGACGTGTGAAGGTCGGCTTTTTGTCCGAAGGATTCTCCCTCGTCGGTTTGCGGGATCGTATCGTCTCCGATCAAGAGGGCCACCGAATCGTGCGGGCCGGCCAACGGCGTCGTATTTTCTCCCGCCATCCGCCCCATCGCCGGCACCGCGTGAAGGGTCCGGCGTTCCACGTCCAAGGCCCAGACCGTTCCTCCATACGGATGGCCCAGGGGATCCGAGAATTCTTCCTGAGTCAAGTAGATGGTATCGACAAAATTGAACGTGCCCTTTCCAATCAATTGGCTCGAACACAGGCGTGACAAGCCCTGTTCGGTATGGGAGACCTCATTGACCTGAAAGCCCGTTTCGACGATCCGGCCTTGCCGGTCACGAATGCTCCGATACGCAATTCCACTATTGAGAACCCGTAAGGTCCGGCGATCGATATCCAGAAAGCTGATGCGAGCCCCTGTCAACGTCGCGCCGCTATCGAGTCGGTACGGATATCCTGCCTTGCCATCCAACTCATGATTCACCAGCACCCGGACGGTGTTTTCATCCAACCGATAGGCCCCGAGGCCGTCCAGCGCACCCACGGGTTGATACGCCCGATCAGTGAAACGAGAGTCCCGGGAAGGCAAACGGTCGCCAATCGTCAACAGAGCAAGCACTTCCCACGTTCCCTGACCATTCATCATGGAAAGCGGGGACGGGTGCTTGGACGCGAAGCCCGTCAACGCCACCCCAAGGAGGATCAGACTTACAACCTTCAGCACCTGATTCAATGTGGGCGAATTGACCGATAACACGTTTCTTCCCTCACGAAGACATCATCAAAAAATCGGCCGTTTCATATTAAAGATCCCCGCGGTTTATGCAAGAGTACTCGTTCAGCACAGATAAGACAGTCGAGTCTGGATCTCCCGTTATAACGGCTCCTTTCAAAGAGAATTTCACGTGTTTCTTTCGAGACCCCTTGACAGAGCAGGTTTTTTATAGTAATGATTATAATAATCAATGTTATTAAAAGACAAGGGAACGCGACGAGGTTCCGTCGTTCGAGAAAGCCCGCGCGTTATCCGAAAAGAACAAAGGAGAACTCATCGATGAAAGGTTCCTATACTCTGACGCTTCGACAACCTGTTTCCCCCGTTCCCAATAAAGAAAATCCGTTTTGTCTTGTGCGAGGATTTCTGCAACTCATGGAAAGCCAGGACCCGCTTATTGTCGGCCATTGCGAACGGACGGCCCAGTTTGCCTTGGCCCTTGGACATGCCATCGAGTTAGCGGACCAGGAACTGCTCCAGCTTCATTATGCCGCCCTGTTACACGATCTCGGAAAATTTTCTCTCCCGCCTCGCGTTCGAACCGGTACCAATTTATCGCCGGACGAAGAGATGAAACATCAATGCCACCCTCGGGTCGGTGCCGCCATTCTTCAACAATGGCCCAGCCTCAATACCGCGTCCGTCCTGATTGCTCACCATCATGAACGATGGGACGGCTATGGATATCCCTATGGACTTCGGGGAACGTTAATCCCGCTTGGATCCCGAATCCTGAGTATTGCCGACGCGTTTGATAAATTGACTTCTCCCTGTCCTCACGGAGAAGGACAACCTTTTGAAAAAGCCGTCCAGGTCCTCACGGGGGGCTCCGGCCTACGATTCGACCCGGAGTTAACCGAACAATTCCTTCTCCTCATCCCCAATTTATTCAACGTGAGAAATGAGATCCAATTTTCCTTCTCTCACTATTCCCCGGTCGGCAATTTGGTGAGTTGACGCGCCTATGCTACAATTTTCCCAGCCTAACCGTTCTGTCATTCTGAGCCGGAGGCGAAAGAATCTCGTAGTTTAGAATCGCGAGGCTTTAAAAACAGATCCTTTCGCTACGCTCAGGATGACAACTTCGGGAATGTGTGCAACATGCCTTCAGCCATCCCCCGTCAAAACGCGTCCCCTGCCAAAAGCCGCGTTCAACGCGATGCCGTTTCCTATTGTGTCATGCAGAGTCCCGTCGGCAGGATCCTCTTGGCAGGGAATGCCCGCGCATTGACGCACCTCTCGTTTCAGGATGGCCGGCATCCGACCAACCCGGATCCCCGGTGGACCTATTCCGAAAAACCGTTTCAACACCCTATGCGGCAACTCAAAGAATATTTTTCCGGGAAACGGAAAACGTTCACGATCACACTTGCCCCGCAGGGAACCCCGTTTCAACAACGAGTCTGGCAGGCTCTTCAGGCCATCCCCTATGGACGAACGCTGTCATACGGACAGATTGCGAAAGCCATTGGGAAGCCCAAGGCCGCCCGCGCCGTCGGAGCGGCAAACGGGCAGAACCCCGTTTCGATTATCGTCCCCTGTCATCGAGTCATCGGAAGCAATGGGAAACTTGTCGGCTATGGCGGCGGACTTTCCATTAAAGAAGCCTTACTGGCTCACGAGAGCGGTCACCATCCCTAATGCCCGGGCATCGACCGCGTCGTCATGACGGGTTAGGGACGATTTCCCGTCCGGCTCGACGATGACCGTCTCCGCTGGCTTTCGAGAATGGGCTCAATCCTGGCCGGTGAATAGGTCGGCGGTTTGACCCACTTGCCGTCGTCTCGTTTATACCCGCCCACCTTGCTCATGTTTGAACGCTGCACTTCCCGGAACACCGGGGCCATGTCGATCCCATAGGAGACGGCCGTGCCGTACACGACGTAGAGAAGATCGGCGAGTTCTTTCGCAATGCAGGGAAGATTCTCTGCTTTCATGGCTTCCTTCAATTCGTCAAACTCTTCCTGAATGAGCCGCTCGCGCAAGGCCATTGTCTTCGCATCAGGCACACTGGGGCTCTCCGCGACGTGGATGTCGAACTCCTCGTGAAACTCCCGAACCATTTTTTGCGCTTCGTCCATTCCCCATCCTTTCGGTCAAGTACTGGTTACAAAGCCAGAATCATATAGACGTCGTTCACGTTCGTGCCGGTCGGTCCGGTGACGACGTGGCCGCCCGCCCGGTAAAAAAAACGATAGCTGTCATTCTCCCGAAGCGCCGCTTCATGGCTTATTCCCTTCTCCTTGGCCCGGCTGAGGGTTCCCCCATCTACGATGGCCCCCGCCGCCGCCGTCGGACCATCGGTGCCATCGGTGCCGACACCGGCCACGAACACCTGAGGCAACCCTTCGAGTGCGGGAGCGGCGGCCAAGGCAAATTCCTGGGCACGCCCCCCAGTCCCCTTCCCTTTCACGGTCACGGTGAGTTCTCCACCGGCCAGAAGACATGCCGGAGGTCGAACGGGGTTTCCTGAAACATGCATTTCTTTGGCGAGATGCCCAAAGAGTTTCCCGATCTCACGCGCTTCTCCGGACAAGGTTGTCGTCAGGATCAGGGGACGGAGTCCCAACGCCTTGGCTCGTTTGGCCATGCGTTCGATTGCAGTGTGGTTATTGCCGATCACGTGATGCTGGATCCGGGAAAACAGTGCTTCACCGGGTTTGGGTGTCTCGGGTATGCGTCCTTGTGCTCCACGATCCACATGTCGTCGAACGGCTAAGGGAATCCGGTTCCTGATGTCGAACGTGTCGAGCACTCTTTTTGCATCTGAAAACGTCGAGGGATCCGGGGCCATGGGGCCCGAACCGATCGTCGCCAGATCATCACCCGGCACGTCCGAAAGAACGAGCGCAATGACCGTGGCCGTCGTGGCACCGGCCAGGCGGCCGCCCTTGATCCCGGATACGTGCTTGCGCACCGTGTTGATTTCTTGAATGGTGGCTCCACTTCGGAGCAGTAACCGGGTGGTGAGTTGTTTCTCCTTCAAGGTCAGGCCGGCGGCCGGGGCTGCCAAAAGACTCGACGCTCCGCCGGACAGCACCATCAAGACCAGATCGCGGTCCGTCAGCGATCCAAGAAGCCGCATGATCCTTCGCGCGGCTTTTTCACTGCGATGATCGGGAACCGGATGCCGGGCCTCGAGCAGTCGTATCCTTTTCGTTTTCCCTGCATGGCCATCGTTGACCACCACAAGGCCACCTTCCAACCGAGACCCGAATTGTCGTTCCACCGCCGCCGCCATGGTCCCCGAGGCTTTCCCTGCCCCGATGCACACGATGCGCGAAAATCCGGCGAGATCGTACTCACGCGTGCCCACCCTGAGGCTGTTGTTCTTGATCCGGACGGCACGCTGAATCGCCGACTCGGGATCGGCGGCATCCAACCCCGCGAGAAGCAGTTGCTTGAGAATCGTTCGAATGTGTGTATCGGGGCAATCGATACGGATTTGCATGTATTTCCCGGCTCGTTCGTTATGATACGATTTCCATGATGCGCAGTCTCAACGTTTTACATCAGACCATCGCCGATTGCACGCGTTGTCCACGCTTGACCGCCTACCGTCGAGAGGTCGCCGCCACGAAGGTGAAACGGTTTCAGGAGTGGGAGTATTGGGGGCGGCCCGTTCCCGGGTTTGGAGATCCCCGTGCGAGACTCTACGTCATTGGGTTGGCGCCGGCAGCTCATGGCGGAAATCGGACCGGACGAGTGTTCACCGGTGACCGAAGCGGAGACTGGCTTTATGAGGCCCTATTTCGATTCGGATTCGCCAATCAGGCCGAGTCCACCCATCGGGACGACGGGCTGCGGTTGACGGATTGTTACGTGGGCGCGGCCGTGCGTTGCGCTCCACCGGGCAATAAACCATCGAGAGAAGAATTTGAAACATGCCGGCCTTACGTCCTCGAAGAACTCCGTTTGTTGAAACGAATCGCCGTGGTCGTGGCCTTGGGGAAAATCGCCTTCGATGAATATGTGACGGCCGCCGGAGCGCCGGGACGTGTCATCGGCAAACCCAAGTTCGGGCACGGAATCAGCTATGCCACGGACTGGGGAGTCACCTTGTTAGGGTCTTACCACCCCAGCCAACAAAATACCTTTACCGGAAAACTCACCCGTCCCATGTTTCATCGCGTGTTTCGGCGCGCTCGGCAGTTGGTGGACGGACGGCCCTGACGGGGTTACCCTTTCGGCGCGTTTCGGGCTTCCCAATCGGTCAGGAATTTCTTGAGTCCGATGTCCGTGAGCGGATGCTTGGCCAATTGTTGAAAGACGCCATAGGGCATGGTGCAAATGTCGGCGCATGTCAACGCGGCTTCCACCACGTGCTGTGGATGTCTGATGCTTGCCACAAGCACCAGGGTGGGAAAATCGTAATTGTGAAAAATGGTCACGATTTGCCGGATGAGTTCCATGCCGTCACTGCTGACGTCATCCAACCGGCCGATAAAAGGCGACACGCACCACGCGCCGGCTTTCGCGGCCAGCAGGGCTTGAGTCGGCGAAAAACACAACGTGACGTTGACCCGAATGCCTTCGCCGGCCAGGCGTTTGGTTGCAGCCAATCCTTCCGGAATCAAGGGGCACTTGACCACGACGTTGGGGTGAATGCGGGCCAATTCCCGACCTTCCTTGACCATGGCCTCAGCCTCAATGCTCACGACCTCCGCACTGACCGGGCCATCGACGAGTTGACAAATTTCCAGGATCAAGTCCTTGAAGTCCCGCCCCTCTTTGGAGACCAATGAGGGGTTGGTGGTGACTCCGTCCAGAATCCCCATACGAGCGGCTTCGGCAATTTCTTTGACGTTACCGGTATCCAAGTAGATTTTCATCGTCTTCCTCCCTCATCACGTTGGTGGAGCTTTTTTCTCGTTCACATGGGTATAGCATGGCCCCATGATCACCATTCCAAACCGTCTTCAACGCGCGTATTGTAATCGAGCCTGTAGAACATTGACAATCGGAAACACCTAGCGTGGTTTCAGAAGTGGCCCCCATTTCTTCATTTGACTGGACACCGCGCCAGGGTTACGATTTTGTCAGGCGTTTCAGGGAAATCACCGAGTCAAGGTTCTCCGGCCTTTTCCTCTCGCCTTTCTTATGATGAAGCGTTCAGCGAAGATGCCCCTCGAAACCCTCACCATGAAGGCCCGGACGTTGCTCCTTTGCTTTCTGCTTCTCGGGACGTTGGTTGCAGGTGGCTGCGGCACGCCTCCTTATCAGGAGACCCCACCTGCCTCCGCCGGGATCAAAGGGCAATCGCAAGCGTGGTTTCAAGAACATTGGGGCAAGCCCGGTGCCAAATCAAAGCGGTTCTTTGGAGGCGAGACCTGGGTATATTTCCGCCTTACCGGCGGCAAATCATCTTTCCCGTTTTCCAATATGGCCCCCGCCGAATGCCAAATTCGTTTAGACTTCGATAAAGAAGGCAAACTCGAACATTCAGGCTATTCCGGCTGCTGAACGCATTGCCATGGGTTCACCTTCCTGACTCGCATGCCTTATTCCCAACGGGACATACACGTCTACCCGACTTCCCAAGCTTTGCTGGAAGCCGCGGCACAACACCTTCTTGACCATGCGCGGCTGGCCATCGAGACACGAAACTCGTTTACCATCGCCCTTGCCGGAGGCTCAACACCGAAAGGCCTCTATGCGATGCTTGCCGCCCCACCGTTCCGGAGTCAACTCGATTGGACGAAAATCCGGTTTTTTTGGGGAGATGAACGTCACGTCCCACCGGATCATGCGGACAGTAATTATCGAATGACCCATGAAGCGCTCCTCAGCCACCTGCCCATTTCCATGACGCACGTTCATCGCGTGCCGAGCGAACTCCCTGATGCCCAAACCGTTGCCGACCAGTATGAAGCCGTGCTGCGCAAGCATTTCGACGTCTCAGGACCGGAAATCCCTCGTTTCGATTTCATCCTGTTGGGCATGGGACCGGACGGTCATACCGCTTCCCTGTTCCCGGGCACCCAGGCCGTTCATGAAACGAACCGGCTCGTTGCCGCCCCATGGGTAGAAAGGTTGCAGACCTCCCGGATCACCTTCACCCCGATTCTTCTCAATCACGCCCGGCAAGTCACGTTTCTCATCTGTGGCCACACCAAAGCCGAAACGCTGCATACCGTGCTTGAAGGACCTTTTCAACCTGACACACTCCCTGCTCAAGTCATTGGTCCACGGGCCGGGACTTTGACGTGGTTTGTGGACCAGGAGGCCGCCGGCGCCCTGACCTTCCTGCAATAGGCAGACGTTCGGCCTTCTCTTAGCCATACGGTTCGTTGTATGTTGTAAGTAGAGCGTTGTCTGATGAAGCGTACCCTTGGGCTCTAATCTGAATGTGAGGTCATGATGGAATCTCATTGCATTACTCAATCCGTCACCGAACGATATGCCCATGCCGTAACCACGGGAGAAGAAATGTGCTGTCCCACTGGATACAATCATGATGAGTTACGGACGTTTATTCCCGAACCGATTCTCAAAGTCTCTTACGGGTGTGGCACGCCGGTCGGCCTCACGACCGTTCAGCCGGGTGAAACCGTGCTCGATATCGGATCGGGCGGTGGGATCGACTGCTTCGAGGCCTCTCGTCGAGTAGGGGAGACCGGTCGAGTGATTGGGATTGATATGACCGATGAAATGCTGGCCCTGGCAAACTCCCACGCCCCGACAGTCGCCAGGAACCTGGGATACAGGGAATCCAACGTGGAATTTCTCAAGGGGCAGGCTGAAACGATGCCGGTCGAGGATGAAAGCGTCGATCTGATTGTTTCCAATTGTGTCATTAATCTCTCACCGGATAAATCCAGCGTCTTCCGCGAAATGTTTCGCGTGTTAAAGCCTGGAGGCCGATTTTCTATTTCGGATATCGTGGCCGACCAACCCCTGCCTCACTATTTAATGCATGACAGGGAGAAATGGGGTGACTGTCTCTCAGGGGCTCTTCCACTCCATGAATACTGGAATGGCCTGCGTCGCGCCGGCTTCCGGGATATTCACCAAGTCTCGATCCTTCCGTGGCGTGTGATTGACGGCATCCATTTGTTTTCAGTCACTTTGTCCGGATTTAAAATGACACCTGTGCCCCAAGATTCCTTTCCATTCGCCACACTGAAAGGGCCGTTCCGGCAGGTAAAGGACGAACTGGGGCAGACGTACCGACGAGGGATACCTGAGCCTCTCGATCACAAAACTTCAGCCTTGCTACACATGCCGTTCTATGAGAAACTCTTCAACTTTACCGATACTCCCGTAGGCTTGACTCAAGCTGATCCGCAATGGTCGGCGGTGTTCCCTGAAGAAGCTCCACGTGTGTGGAACGGGGATTTTGCCATACTCACCGGACCGTTTCTTGAAGTGCAGGACGACGATGGGCATACCTTTGTATGCGGTGTACCAATGGAAATTTGCTCAAAAACCCGGAAGGTACTTGGACATGAGTTATACACACCGTACTTCGGAATATTCAATCGAGCAGGAGAGGACGTCTCCGTTGAATCACGTCACGACCAACCGTCAGGCCAATGCTGCTAACGAATTGGAGACGATCACGAATCTTCCGCTGGGAACCCGTCAACCGATGAAAGAACGTACGATGTCGCATATTCCCGTGCTCCCCAATCTCTTTTCACGAACCCTGAAGGAACATGGGGTGCTCCCCCTCCGCGCCAGGACTATTCACACGTTGCAGGTGAACGTCGGGAAACTCTGCAACCAAACCTGTCATCATTGTCACGTCGACGCCGGACCCTCCCGGACGGAAATTATGAGCCGGGAGACGATGGAGATCGTTCTCACGGTCCTTCGACGCCATCCTGAGATCACCACCGTGGACGTGACCGGAGGGGCCCCGGAAATGAATCCGCACTTTGAATATCTCGTTTCAGAATCTCGTGCCCTCGGGAGAACGGTGCTCGACCGCTGCAATTTGACGGTCTTTTCCGTCAAAGGAAAATCCCACCTTCCCCGATTTCTGGCCGATCACCAGGTGGAGATCAGCGCCTCCTTACCCTGCTATCTTGAGGAGAACGTGGATCAGCAACGGGGAAAGGGGGTTTTTACACGGAGTCTGGCTGCCTTACGACAATTGAACACGTTAGGCTATGGAAGCGAGGACACGGGCCTGGTGTTGAATCTCGTCTACAACCCGTTGGGACCGAACCTGCCTCCCGATCAACGGGAATTGGAGGAAGCCTATAAGGATCAACTTTTCTCGCGTTTCGGTATCAGGTTCAATCAACTGTATACCATCACCAATATGCCCATTAACCGTTTCCTGAACGACCTGTACGCCCAAGGCAACTATGAAGCATACATGAGCCTTCTTATCGAGAGTTTCAACCCGCACTCGGTCGAAAACCTGATGTGCCGAAGCTTGCTCAGCGTGGGATGGGACGGACGACTGTACGATTGCGATTTTAATCAGATGCTCGATTTACCCGTGGGCCGCGACCTGCCGCAAACGATAGCGGAGTTTGATTTCGAGGCTTTGGCCCGGCGCTCGATTATCATCGGCCAACATTGTTATGGGTGCACGGCCGGTGCGGGATCATCCTGCGGCGGGGCGATTGCCTGATACCTTCCACTCTTGCCGCTCTCCGGGGACCTGCTTCTCCGACCTATCCGGACATATAGCTTTTGAATTTATGGGCACATTCGTTGCTGCAAAAGTGGTAATGCTGGCCTCCGATATTTTCAACCACCGCAGCACCCGCCGTGATATACATTTTGCAGACGGGGTCTTGAACCATCATATCCTTCGAGGGCAAGGAGGGATCGGCGGATTTGGGGCTTCGGAAATCGCGAAAGGATTTCCGGATCATCAAAAACAAAACAATCAGAAGAATTAAAATGAAAATGATGCGCCACATGTTTGCCACACAGTCTATCGGTGGTTGCCGCTATGGGATGACCCAGTATACTGATTTCTTTTCCCTTGGCCAATGCCCCGGATCGGCTCATCCTGGCCGCCAACCTTTCCACGCCCGATTGCCGGATGGATGTTCATCCTGCTAGGATTGCGCATGGAATCAACCCTGCGTTGCCGCCATCGAGTGTTCAGGATGAAACCCTCGCACCCCATGCCTTCGGTAAACGCACAAGGCTCAGTTCGTTCCGGCTGAACCTTCTGGTCGGGGTCACCACGTCACCTTGTTGAAAAAAAGAGAGGTTGTTGATGGTCAGCATAACCCTTATGGGAGATTTAGAAACATCTGACGGCGAACGAAGTTTGTCCTGTGAACTGGAAGATCCCCTTTCGGTGAAACAACTGATTAAACAGCAGGGGCGCAACCTTCGACAGGTGACCAGGCTCTTACGAGAAAATAAGGTGATGGTGACGATCAATCGACGAGTGGCGAGCGAAGATACACCCGTGCACGATGGAGACGAAATCAGCCTCGTGGCTCATGATGGAATGGGTACGATAGGGTTGGGGGCTTCGTTTTATTAAAACAAAACCTTGGTGCCGCCCGTTTCAGAGCAGAAGACTTTCAAGCGGCGAGTCGGCTTTACAAGCGACTCTTTTGGCTTTTCCTGAAAAACCTGTTCCTTCGTTATCCCTGTTCGCAAAAGGGGGTGATTCGCCCCTCTCACCGTCAAAACTCTTCCGCACCTGAAAATTTACTTTTTGCCTAAGATGGAATCTTTCGCGACTTTGGCTACCCGAAACTTCACCACTTTCTTGGCCGGAATCTTGATCGGTTCACCGGTTTGGGGATTTCTTCCGGTTCGAGCTTTCCGATGAGACAGCACTATCTTGCCAAGTCCGGGCACGGTAAAAGAGTTCTTCGCTTCTTTGTAAGCCAAGGCAGCCAGGTTATCGAGAATTTCACTCGTAATCTTTTTTGTCACTCCAGACTTTGTCGCCAACTGATCAACGATCTGGGATTTTGTCATAGCTTTGGCCATGAGGAACCTCCTCTTCTTCAAAAGGGAAGCGTGTCAGTAGGATAGAACACGTGTAGAATAAGCTTACTAAGGGAGATTTCTTGAAACGATTAACGGCCCCTGAATACCACAAAGACCACCATAGAAGACGGGAGCGAGTCTACCGAAAGCGTGATACACTGTCAACCACAAAACCCTTGTATGATGCGAGACATCGCCGAGTTTTTCCATAAACGACCGATCGGTTTCCTTGAAGACTAGGCTCCGACCACGGTACAGTGTGCGTTATCTGAGTGATTCAATTGGAGGGGAACTGCCATGGGAAAAGAATTATCCGTCATTTCACTGACAAAATCCGATGACGCGGGAAACGAGTTTCTCTATTCCCGGGTTTTTTGCCAACGCAAGGACCCTCCCCCGCTCCGCCTGTTATTGGATTTTTTAAAATCGAAAAACCAAGTGCCCCTCATACCCAAAATGGATCCTGACGTGCTCGATGAGTATTCATGGATCCAAGTGGCGCTCGGATATCACCGTGAGAAGAAACCGCTTCAACTCTTTTGCATTCGCAATGAAGGCACCTATCAGGACGTCTTTGAACAAGAACAGACGGGGTTTTCCGCGCAACTGTCCGCCTTTGGTGACGTGGAGGCCGATCTGGCGAGAGAATTCGTCGTGCGAGCCCACTTTATTCTTACGACTCGAATGCTCAAAAACGACATCACCGAGGAGGGCTATGATTTCAACGGGTGGATCCTGGAATTCTTCCAGGACAACTGTAACGGGGTTGTCCAAATCGACGGGCAGGGCTTTTTCTCGCCGAAAGGGGAACTCGTCGTGGACTTGCAGAATGAGCCCGCACAGCACGACTTCTCCAAACCGGAAATCCAGCCGTCCTGACTCTTTAGGAACCTCTGATTTTTTGCACTATCGGGCGCATGGCTGCGTTGTGTCCTCGCTCAACCCTCGACTATCCACTTGATATGTCTCGGGTTTCCCTGCGGGACGCCTTGCCCTGCATCCCGCTATCACAATAAATCAGAAGTTCCTTTATCGATTTGGCTATTGGGAAAAAGGACCCGCGAGCAGGTCGTCCACCACTGAACGAAAGGTTTTCTGAGGAACTCCGTTCAGATAGCCGCGATAGCCGATGCCGTCTTTGACCACTTCCGCCAACGTCCCTTGGTCGAACAAGTGCGGTTCGGCAATGACGTCATCCCGGCTGAACAGAATGTCGGCCCGATACCCCGGCACCAATTGACCGGCATCGTCTTGTCCAATGCGCTCGGCAGCGAGCCCCGTCCCGCTGTGCCACGCTGCCAGGGGAGGCACGCCATCCTTGATCAGGGAGACCATCTCCATATAATTCCGGCCGTGCATATGGGGAAGGATTGGATCGGTCCCCGTGATCATCGTGAGACCACTCGCCTGCGCAATTCGGACCGCTTCGGCATGGACCCGAGTCACTTGTTGCACTTTCTCGGCGACCAAAGGAGAAAGGTCCTCCACCTTGGGCAACTCATAATTGATCCAGGACGTGGGGGTCACCGTACACCCTTTGGCATAGGCTTTTTCCGCCAAAGATTCATTCAGAAACGAGATATGCTGAATATCATGCACCCCGCAATCAATGGCCAATTCGATCCCGTGCCGGCTATGGGCATGGGCCGCGACCATCATGCCGCGACCGGCGGCTTCGTCACAAATCGCTTCGATTTCCGCTTGCGTAAAATCACGGTGCTCCAATTTATCCGAGGGGGACACGACCCCGGGGCTCGTACAAATTTTCACCAGGTCCCCGCCACACGCGGCGATTTCACGCACGCGTTTTCGACAGTCCCAGGGCCCGTCCACAATGCTCGAGGGACGACCGGGGCCCGCGGGCCACAACCGGGAGACCGTCTCATGGCAGCGGTCCGTGCCGCGAAAATCCGCATGACCGCCGGTCGTGGACAGCATGCAAATGGCAATTTTCAAACGCGGCCCGATGAGGAGCCCTTCCTCCACCAATCGTTTCACCACGTGTGTGGCCCCTCCCACGTCACGAACGGTCGTCACGCCGCCATGGACCAACGTGGCATAGAGAATCCGCTCGGTATAGAGCAGACCGGCTGGCCCGTTCATGGCAGCCAGGTCTTCGTCGCGGATGCCCAACACGGTGACATGCCCATGGCAATCGACGAGCCCCGGGGTCGCGGTGAGTGAAGAACAATCAACGTGGCGAACGTCGTGCCCGTCAGAAGGCCCGGCCTGATGCGGTTTCACCGCTTCGATTTTGCCCCCTTCAACCCACACGTCGACTCTTTCATGAACCGCCGCACTGGTGCCTGAAGTTCCGTCATACAATTTCTTGATGTTGGAGAAAATGATCATCGTGTCACCCTGCGTGGAAGTCGTGAGTTTTCTTGTGTACCGGAACCTCGAAAATTTCTCAAGCCACGAAAATGAGGATCTTCGGCAACGTGCAGAATGAGGGTTCGTCGGATTCCGGAACGGCGCGGCGCGACGACGGTTGGCGAGGACGCCTGGCGTGCTCTATGAGTACGGCCTTTTGATGCCGAATGCCGCCTTTCCTGATTGAAAAATGCTGAAATATCTGGATAATGTAGGTTGGCTTCCTTCCCGTTTTTGTGGCCATTTCCCCTCGCCACGAGGCAAACAGTATCATGCTCCGTGAGAACATCGAAAGAGGAATGGAACGATTTGGCCTTGTGCCCCTAGCGGCCGTCACCCAACGTGAAAATTTCTGATCTTATGGCTGATTTTAAGAATTTCGACGAAATGTTCGGGACGGGCGAACAGCGTCGCGAGTCTTATCGTGACTATCACCAATGGCTTGAGTCCCAGGACTCGGCGTGGCTGCATCGTAAGTCAGATGAAGCCGAGACCGTTTTTCGCAGGATCGGGATCACCTTCAGCGTGTATGGAGAGGAGGAAGCCAGTGAACGACTGATCCCGTTCGACGTCGTGCCGCGCATCATTTCCAGTCGTGAATGGTCACGGCTTGTTCGCGGGATTCGGCAGCGGGTCCAGGCGATGAATGCCTTTCTGCACGACGTGTATCACCGCCAGGAAATCATTCGGGCGGGTCGCATTCCGGTAGAGTTGATCGTTGAAAATGATGCGTTTCTCCCACAGATGATCGGCGTCTCGCCACCGGGTAACGTCTATACCCACATCGTCGGCGTCGATATCGTCCGCACCGGCGAAAACGAATTCCACGTCCTGGAGGACAATGCTCGCACTCCGTCCGGAGTGTCCTACATGCTGGAGAATCGGGAAATCATGCTCCAGATGTTTCCGGAACTGTTTGCGCAGATCAACGTGCAGGCCGTCGGGGACTATCCCAAAAACCTGCGACGCTCGCTCGGCAACTGCGCACCACGTTCGTGCGAGGGGACGCCGGTCCTCGCGGTGCTGACCCCCGGCATCTACAATTCGGCCTATTTTGAGCACGCGTTCCTTGCCGCCCAAATGGGCGCGGAGTTGGTCGAAGGTCATGATCTGCGCGTGGTCGATGGACGCATCGCCATGCGTACCACCCAAGGGTATGCACCCATTGACGTCATTTACCGACGCGTGGACGACGAATACCTTGACCCGCTCAACTTCAATCCGCAGTCACTCCTGGGGGTGCCGGGCATTTTCGACGTCTACAGGGCCGGCGGGGTCACCATCGCCAATGCCCCCGGCACGGGCATTGCCGATGATAAGGCCGTCTATTCGTATATGCCGGACATCATCGAGTTCTATACGGGCGAAAAGGCGCTGCTGAAAAACGTGCCGACCTGGCGTTGCTCCGAGCCTGATGCGTTGCGCTACGTGCTGGACCACCTGTCCGAGTTGGTCGTCAAGGAGGTGCATGGTTCCGGCGGGTATGGAATGCTGGTAGGGCCTGCCGCGAGCAAGAAGGAACTTGTCGCGTTCCGGAACAAGTTGGAAGCAAGACCCGGCAAGTATATTGCCCAGCCCACCCTTTCACTTTCAACGACGCCGATTCTTACCAAGAATGGCCTGGCCCCGCGCCACGTGGACCTGCGTGTCTTTGTCCTGGTGTCGCCGGACGGGATTCATATGACTCAGGGCGGGCTGACCCGCGTGGCGTTGAACAAGGGGTCGCTTGTCGTCAATTCCAGCCAGGGCGGCGGCACCAAGGACACCTGGGTCCTGGAGGAATAACCGCGATGCTCGGGAAAACCGCCGACGGCCTGTTCTGGATGTTTCGTTACCTTGAACGAAACGAAAACACCGCACGCCTGCTCGACGCCGGTTTTCGCATTGCCCTGACTCGCGCCGCCGCCGCGGAGAACGAGTGGGCGTCCGTCATCACCACGATCGGCGTCAAGCAGCCTTTTATGGAAAAATACGAACGGATGGATACGGACCACGTCATCGATTTCCTGTTACGCGACCCATCCAATCCTTCCAGCGTCATGTCGATGATTCAGTCCGCACGCGACAATGCCCGGCTCCTGCGCACCGCGCTGACGCGTGAGCTCTGGTCGGCCACCAATGAATGCTGGCTGACCCTCAAGGAATTACTCGCCCGTCCCGTGCGAGAACGGGAGTTGCCCTTTGTCCTCAGCACGATCCAGCGGCAAAACGCCCTGCTCGGCGGCACGCTCCACGGCACCATGATGCGCAATGACATATTCAATTTCGCCCGTCTCGGTACGTTCCTGGAACGGGCGGACAACACGGCGCGCATCCTCGACGTCAAGTATTATTTGCTGTTGCCGTCCGTCTCGTTAGTCGGCAGCTCAGTGGATAACATTCAGTGGGAAACCATTCTCAGGTCGGTGTCGGCCCAACGCTCCTACCACCGGCTCCATAAAGGTGACGTTCGCCCAAGGGAGATCGCGAATTTCCTGATGCTCGATCTCCGAATGCCGCGTTCTCTCGCCTTCTGCTATTCAAAGATCGTGGGTAATCTCACGCATCTCGCCAAAAATTACGAGGTTCGCCAGCCCTGCTTCGACCAGGCGGAAACGGTGTTCGCCAGGCTGACGGACCGCTCAATCGAAGATATCTTCGAATCCGGGTTGCACGAATTTATCCAGAACTTCATCCAGGACAACGATATCCTGGGAAGACAGATTGAAAAGGATTACCGCTTTTACGGATAGCAGGATGAGACTGAGCATTTCCCATCTCACGAAATACGAATACGACAAGCCCGTCCACTATGCGTTACAACAGGTTCGTCTGACGCCGAAGTCTCAGGCGTCGCAGAACGTGTTAACGTGGGACATTACGGTTGAAGGCGGTTGCAAACAGCTCGAGTTTACTGATCAGCACCACAACCTCGTGACCCTGATCAGCCTTCATGAAGATCGATCGGAGATCAGCATCCATTGCACAGGCGAGGTCGAAACGATCGAGCAAAACGGGATTGCCGGCAAACAGCATGGCTACACGCCGTTGTGGTATTTCAAACGGTCGACCGCACTCACCAAGCCGGGTGAGCCGATTCACAATCTCGTCAAATCGCTGGCCGGTGACGGCCGGGACGACCTGACACGACTGCACGCGCTCTCCGGTCTTGTTGCGAAGGCCGTTTCCTATAAGAAAGGACTGACAAATTCCCAGACCACGGCGGAAGACGCGCTACGGGCAGGGCAGGGCGTGTGCCAGGACCATACGCATGTGTTTCTCAGTGCGGCACGGCTTCTTGGCTTTCCGGCTCGGTACGTCAGCGGGTATCTCATGCTGGAGAACCACGTGGAACAGGACGCAAGCCATGCCTGGGCGGAAGCATGGATCGAGCACATAGGATGGACCGGGTTTGACGTGTCAAACGGTGTCTCGCCGGATGATCGCTACGTGCGCGTGGCAACGGGTCTTGATTATAGAGACGCCGCGCCCATATCCGGCATTCGGATAGGAGACGCCCAAGAATCCATGATCGTCACCGTCCACGTGCAACGGTAAAAAGCCCCGACGACGGCAGATCACTTGGCAGGGTCCGGGAGACCATGATAGGCTTATGAATGAGGTCGAAAATGCGTGCGATCGGCCATGAACGCCAACCACCGCCGCATCAATCTCTTCATATTCGTTGAACGCAATCGCCTGTGCCGTCTCTACCCTTTCGCAACGTTGCGCTGAAAAGACCATCATGAACCGTTTTCATCCAGACTGAGCATGGCTCTTTCCTCGCTTCATGACTGACCGCACCCCACAGAATTGGTTGAAGCCCGCGAAGACGTTCCTTGATCGACACGTGGGGCCGACAGAGGCCGAGATTCGGGAGATGGTGAACGTCCTCGGTTTCCCATCGCTGGAGACGTTGATCCACGCCACGGTCCCTGAAGACATTCGCCTTCATGAGTCGCTCAACTTGCCGGCTCCCCGGAGCGAGCAGGAGGTTGTATCCGACCTCCGGCGCATGGCCCGAAAGAATCACGTGTTCCGTTCGTTTATCGGGATGGGGTATTACGATTGTCACACGCCCCCGGTCATTCTCCGGAACATGTTGGAAAATCCGGCGTGGTACACCCAGTACACGCCCTACCAGGCAGAAATTGCCCAAGGACGCCTGGAAGCCCTTCTCAATTTTCAAACGATGGTGGCTGATCTCACAGGCCTCCCTTTGGCCAATGCGTCCCTGCTGGATGAAGGGACCGCCGCAGCGGAAGCCATGGCCATGTGCAAAGCCATCACCGGCCGTCAGGCGTTTTTCGCTTCGGAAGAGTGTCATCCGCAAACGCTGGCCGTGGTCCGGACTCGCGCCGCATCGCTCGGTCTCCATTTGGATATCGGTCCGGTCGATGAGATCGACTGGGAACGGGCGTCGTATTGCGGGCTCCTCCTGCAATATCCCACCACGGACGGCACATTTCGCAACGACCACGACCTGGTCGGGCGAGCCCATGACGGGGGCACACAGGTCGTCGTGGCCACGGACCTGCTCGCGCTGACCCTCTTCAAACCACCGGGAGAATTCGGTGCGGATATCGCCGTGGGATCCAGCCAGCGCTTCGGGGTTCCTATGGGATTCGGAGGCCCGCATGCCGCGTTCCTGGCCACGCGCGAAGCCTACAAGCGCCAACTACCCGGACGAATTGTCGGCGTGTCCAAAGATAGTCAGGGGCGAAGGGCTTACCGGCTGGCGTTACAGACCCGGGAGCAACATATTCGTCGCGACCGGGCCACAAGTAACATCTGTACGGCTCAAGTGCTGTTGGCCAATATTGCCGGCATGTATGCCGTGTATCACGGACCCGACGGGCTGAAACGCATTGCCGAGCGCGTCCACGGTTTGACCCTTGTCCTCGCCGAGGGCTTGACCCGTCTCGGGTGTCGCGTTCCGGACGAACACTTTTTCGATACGTTGCGGGTGTCCACCGGCGTGCTCCCGGCGGACCGGATCCGCGACCGGGCGGAGCAGCATCGTCTCAACCTTCGAGAATTTGCAGACGGCTCCTTCGGTATCGCATTGGATGAAACCACGACCCTGGATGACGTGGAGACCCTCTGGAAAACGTTTTCAAAAGACGGTCAGTTGTGGTTTACGGCAAAAGAACTCGCGGAAACACGTTCCGTTTCGCTGCCGGCCATTTTTGCCCGCACGACCCCCTTTCTGACTCACGAAGTCTTTCACCGGTATCATTCCGAACATGAGCTGTTACGCTACATGCATCGTCTCCAGTCGCGAGACCTTTCGCTGGTTCATTCCATGATTCCCCTGGGCTCCTGCACCATGAAACTCAACGCGACGGCGGAAATGCTCCCCGTGACGTGGCCGGAATTCAGTGGCATGCATCCGTTTGCCCCTCCGAAACAAACGGAAGGGTACACCCAACTGTTCAAGGAATTGGAGACCTGGCTCTCGGAGATTACGGGGTATCCGGCAATCTCGCTTCAACCCAACGCCGGCTCCCAAGGGGAATATGCCGGGCTGCTGGTCATTCGGGCGTATCACGAAAGCCACGGGCAAGGGCACCGGAACACGTGTCTGATTCCGGCGTCGGCTCACGGGACCAACCCCGCGAGCGCGGCGATTGCCGGCCTGAAAGTCGTTCCCGTGGCCTGTGACGAACGCGGGAATATCGATCTTGTCGATTTGTGCGCCAAGGCCGGCCGTCACCACGATACGTTAGCCGCCCTCATGGTGACGTATCCTTCGACGCATGGGGTCTTTGAAGAAACGATTCAGGAAATCTGTCGCATCGTGCACGAGCACGGCGGCCAGGTCTATATGGACGGCGCCAACATGAACGCGATGGTCGGGCTGTGCCGGCCGGCCGCCATCGGAGCCGACGTCTGTCATCTCAACCTGCATAAGACCTTTTGCATTCCCCATGGCGGGGGAGGACCCGGGATGGGGCCGATTGCCGCCGCCGCGCACCTGGCTCCGTTTTTGCCCGGACATCCGATCCGCGACACGGGCGGAGAACACGGCATCGGGCCGGTCTCCGCGGCACCCCAGGGGAGCCCGAGTATCCTGCCGATTTCCTGGGCCTTTATTGCGCTCATGGGCGCCAAGGGGTTGACCCGGGCCACCAGCGTCGCCATTCTCAATGCCAATTACATGGCCAAGCGACTGGAGAAGGACTTTTCCATTCTGTACACCGGAAAGGGCGGCTTGTGCGCCCATGAATTTATTGTGGATTTGCGACCGTTCAAGAAGTCCGCCGCCGTTGAAGTGGAAGACGTGGCCAAACGCCTCATGGATTTTGGATTCCACGCCCCGACCATTTCATGGCCCGTGGCCGGCACGATGATGATTGAACCCACGGAAAGCGAATCCAAATCGGAACTCGATCAGTATTGCGATGCACTTCTGACGATTCGACAAGAGATTAGAGACGTTGAAGAAGGACGACTCCCGCGAGACGACAATCCCCTGAAACATGCCCCGCATACGATTGAAGACGTCACGAGACCGGACTGGAATCATGCTTACGGCCGCGAACGGGCGGCTTTCCCCCTGCCCTGGCTCCGGGACTTGAAATTCTGGCCTGCCGTTTCACGCATCGACAGTGCGTATGGAGACCGCAACGTCGTCTGCACGTGTCCTCCAATCGAGGATTATCAATAACCCCGAACGCCCTGATTACAGGGTTCAACCGAAGGCACCATGAAAACGAAAACATCAAACACGCTGCTGTGGGCCATCCTGTCAGGAATTGTTTTCGGAACGATCCTCGGGGGAAACTGGCCGGAAGCCGGACATTCCGTTGCGTTTCTCGGAGAATTGTTTCTCAAGGCCTTATTCGTCCTCGTGGTCCCCCTGGTCATGAGCTCCATCATCGTCGGCGTCACCAGCCTCGGCGACGTGCGGCAACTCGGCCCGCTGGGAGGCCGCGCGGTCCTGTATTTCATGACGACCACGGGCATCGCGGTCGTTATCGGGCTGATCCTGGTCTTACTGATTCAGCCGGGGACCCCGGGAGCGGCTGAATCCGCTACCAGTGACATGACCACCGTCTCCGAACGATTGGCAGATAAACCCGACAGCGTGCCCGAGCTGCTCCGGACCATCCTGACCGGGCTCATCCCGAAAAATCTGTTCTCGGCCATGGCCAACGCCGACGTCCTGCCACTGATCATTTTTTCTTTGGTGTTCGGCGGGATCCTGACGACGGTCGGAGAGCGGGGCAGGCTCGTGATTCAAGTCGTTGAAGGCGTGAACGAAGCCATCATGGCCATGGTCCATTTGCTGATGTGGGCTGCACCGGTCGGAATCGGCGCATTGATTGCCGGCCGTTTGGGCGAGGCAGGAGGGTTCAGCGGCTTTTGGCCGCAATTGGTGCAATTAGGCGCCTATGCCGGCACCGTCATCCTGGGCTTGTTGATCCACGGCTTGATCGTGATTCCCCTTCTCCTCCACTTTGTCGGGAAACGGAACGTCCTCACGTACGCAAGAAACCTCGGGACCGCCCTGACCACGGCGTTCTCCACCAGTTCGAGTTCGGCCACGCTTCCGCTCACCATGGAAGCCGTCATCGAGGAAAACAAGGTCTCGCCACGAACCGCGCGCTTTGTGCTCCCCTTGGGCGCCACGATCAACATGGACGGCACGGCCCTCTACGAGGCGGTGGCCGCAGTGTTCATTGCGCAGTCCTATGGGATCGAACTCGGGTTCGCCCAGACGGTGATTATCGTGCTGACGGCGACCCTGGCCGCGGTCGGCGCAGCCGGCATCCCCGAAGCCGGTCTCGTCACGATGGTGATCGTGCTGAAGTCCGTCAACCTGCCCATCGAAGGCATTGCCCTCATTCTGGTGATCGACTGGTTCCTGGACCGCTGCCGCACCACGGTCAACGTCTGGGGAGACGCGGCGGGATCGGCGGTGATCGACCGGTTGGAGAATAAGGCTAGACACGGCAGTGGGTGAACCCACCGCTTGCCTTGCGGCTCCTCAAGCATTCCCAGCCGAGGATCAGGAAAACCGATCCCCGGTCTAGAATCCGTACATGAGCCCGATGCCGATGTCATGTCCGCTGATTCCGACGTCAAACTCGGCGCCCGTCACGTCCCCTTTGAAGGTCGGGGACTGGGTATCGAAATAACGCCAGTCCAGGCTAACGGTGACCGAACGGCCCTCCGGCAAGGGAAACTCGTAGCCGATACCTGCACCCACCTGATAAGCGAAAACGGTATCTCTGTCGTCGACGAGCGACCTGCCCTCCGCCGTCTCCGTATCGAGGGAAATAATAGCGAGCCCGAGTCCACCACCAACATAGGGTTTCCACGGTGACCCCATATCAAAATCATAGTCCACATTGGCCATGAAGGCGAGCATCGAAAAAGCGCCGGCGACGGGCCGTGATTCCGTAACAGCAGCTGCGGCTTGCGCTTGTCCTTGGGGAGGGAGATGAGCATATGTTGTCATAGTGGGATCAGGGTATGGTGGGGAACCACCTCCAGCGATGGCAGCGGCGTTTATTCCTTGAGCTACGCGTGGAGCAGCGAGTTCCACGAGAGTGCCCGGGCTTTTGACGTCCATTGCGTCTGTATTGTGCTTGCGGTAGTCGATCTCGGCCTCCACGCGCAAGCCGCTGGAAAAGGCGTACCCGGCCATACCTCTCACGGCAAACCCGTTGTCGGTGGTCGCGTTGATGCTGAGCGGAGTATACGGCTTATTGGCGGGAGCCGTGACTGCGGAATCGTTTAGAATACTGAGGCTGCCCCCGATCCCCACGTAAGGCCCATCGGCAGCCTGGGCACTCGTGCCGAAAGAGACGAGCATCACTGCGAGTAAGGCCAGCACGCCTTTCGTCGCCTTCGAAAAACGCCGCATACCGGGCAGCAACGCCGGTTCGTGGGAAACGACTGTCAATGCATTATCAGTGCGCATTGCTTTTCCCTCCTCGCCGAAAATCTGTGGGACAGGCTTCACCAGTGACGTCATCGGAAGTTCTGCTCAACATACTTATTTGCCATGCTATAGTCAATAGGGAATGAGCACGTCTCACACCATCGGATCCCTGGTTCTGGATCGCCTGCACCAGCTTGGGCTGAAGCATATTTTCGGCATCCCGGGTGACTACGTCCTCTCGCTTTTTCAACTGATCGAAGAGTCGCCCATCAAGCACGTCGGGACCACCCGGGAAGATTGCGCCGGGTTTGCGGCGGATGCCTATGCGCGGATCCATGGCATAGGCGGGGCCTGCGTCACCTATTGCGTCGGCGGGCTGAATATCGTCAATGCCATTGCGTGCGCGTATGCGGAGCGGTCGCCGGTCGTGCTGCTGTCGGGTTCGCCGGGACTGAAGGAACGCCTGACCACGCCCTTTCTCCATCACATGGTTCGGGATTTTTTCACCCAACGCGACGTGTTTGACAAAGTCACCGTGGCATCCGTGATCCTTGACGATCCTCTCACGGCCGAACGGGAGATCGATCGCGCCCTGACCGCTTTACTGAAATACAAACGGCCGATCTATTTGGAAATTCCCCGGGACATGGTCTTCGCCCCCGTCCGGGTTTCTTCCCCCACGCCTGTTACAACGACCGGTGAAAGCGATCCCATCGCATTAAAGGAAGCCGTCGCCGAAGTGCGTGGCATTCTTTCGGGCTCGGAACGGCCGGTGATTCTGGCCGGCGCGGAAATTTACCGGTTCGGACTCCAGAACGAACTCACGGCGTTGGTGGAACGCATGGGCGTCCCCGTGGCCACGACGTTGCTCGGCAAATCGGTCATTCGGGAGGATCATCCCTTGTACATCGGCGTGTACGGCGGTCTTGTGGGTCGCGACGAAATCCTGGAATTTGTGGACCAGGCCGATTGCCTGCTGACGTTGGGCTCGCTCCTGACCGACGTTGAAGACGTCACGGTCCATCCCACGCTCTTAGCCGCCGGACGGACGATCCATGCCACGGCCGATTCGATTGCCATCAAGCACCATTGCTACGAAGGCGTTCGATTCGAGGACTTCATCCGGGCGCTTTCGACGGCCCCGCTGCCCTCGTTTCTGCCTCGCCCCCTCCCCACTCGGGATCGCGACACATTTGAAGCCCCGTCGCCGGACGTGCCCGTCACCCTTCACAACATGTTCGGATACCTGGACGGGCTGCTGAACGAGCGCACATTGGTGATTGCCGACGTGGGTGAATCGCTCTTCGCCTCCGCGGACCTGCACGTGCGGAAAGGCGCCGAATTTCTTTCTCCGGCCTACTATACCTCCATGGGATTCAGCGTCCCCGCCGCGCTTGGCGCAGGGTTCGCCGACCCGTCCCTGAGACCCCTGGTCCTGGTCGGCGACGGCGCGTTTCAGATGACCGGAACCGAACTCTCGACCTGTCTCCGGCACCGGCAAACACCCATTATCATCATTCTCAACAACCGCGGCTATGCGACTGAACGAGAAATTTTAGAAGGTCCGTTTAACGACGTTCACGAATGGCAGTATGACAAAATCTGCTCGTTACTCGGCGGCGGCATCGGTCACCGGGTCGAGACGTTCGGGGCCTTTGTGCAGGTCCTGGATTCGGCCATGGCGGATTCCGAACACCTGCACGTCCTCAACGTGATCCTCGACCCCAAGGACCGCTCCACCGCCATGACCCGGGTGGCACGGCGATTAGCCAAACGCCTGTCTCAGCAAAGCCCAGAGCGTTCTTGACCCTATCCCTCCCGTTCCCTTACTCTTTGACGAACACCCCTGGATTCCCGATTACGACTGCGGGAAGGGGACAGGAGGGGGGAAAGGTTTTCCTCGACGGTTGGAATGCCTCCTCTTCTGTCATTCTCGCGGCACGGGTATCAAGTGGGGTGGCTCTCGCAACGCGGGAATCCATCCCCCACGCGTTTTGTGCCTGATGAAACAACAGACGGAAGAAACCTGGATTCCTATAGATCGCCTGGATCCCCGATCAAGTCGGGGACAAGCGTCGGGAATGACAGGAGGGGGAAAGGTCGTCACGACACGAGAGGTCCGTTCATGAAAGCGCAGCTCCATCAATTCAATGCCAAGAAATTCTCTTTTCGGAAAGACCCGGTGCTGGTGCTGGAAAATTTTTGGACCGACAAGGAAATGGAAACCTTTCGGGCGGCGATGACGCATTCGACCTGGACGGGCCTGCTGAACATGCCGGCGGTGTCCCGGGCCTTCCCCGATTCAGGCAATTGGCTGAAGGCTGAAATCGGTTCTCGCGAGCGGCAACTCTTTCTCGACAAATTGTCACTGCCTTGCATCGCGGAGTATATGGAATCTTTTCCCAACATCAGGCAACGGCACGTGAATTTTAATTACTATTCCTATGGCGCCGGAGACTGTCTGCCGACGCATGATGACACGGATGAAGCCTACGCCGCCAACCGTCACCGCCCACCGCCTCTCCGGCGGCTGGCCCTGGTGACCTACGTCCATTCCGAATGGAACACCGATTGGGGCGGGGAACTCATCATCTATCATGCCAAGAAGGACCCGCGCGGGAACCGCGTCCTGGAAGTGGCACAATGCATCGCCCCGCAACCGGGATCGCTCGCCCTCTTTGCCGTGCCCCGGTTCCATCGCGTGTGCCGGGTGGATACGATGGCGGGTGACCACAAACGGCTTTCGATCGCCGGTTGGTTCATGACCGAACAGTACGACTGACGCAGATCGCGTTTTTCCTTGGGTCCTGCTCATCATCACGGCAGTCACGTTTCTCCCAGCCCCACCCATGCACGCCATCACCACCATTGATTGTCACGTTGCCGGCGAAGCGCTTCGCGTGGTGACGGCGGGATTTCCCGAGCCTTCCGGTTCGACCATCCTGGAAAAACGCGAGTATTGCCGGACACACCTGGATCATCTTCGTACGGCGCTCATGTGGGAACCGCGAGGCCATCACGAGATGTACGGGTGCCTGTTGGTCACTCCCGCACACCCACAAGCTGATACCGGAGTGCTGTTTTTTCATAATGAAGGCTACAGCACGATGTGCGGGCACGGGATCATCGGGCTCGTGACGGTCATGCTGGAACAGGGATTGTTTCCTGCTTCCGTCCCGACCACCACAATCCGATTCGACACCCCCAGCGGTTTGGTGACGGCACGGGCCTCCCTCAATGCAGGCAAGGTTCGAAACGTCGCGTTTCTCAACGTGCCCTCCTTTGTCCTTGACGTGGAGCAGACGGTCCGGGTTCCGGGCATCGGTTCGGTTAACTATGATGTCGCCTTCGGCGGGGCGTTCTATGCCTTTTGCCAAGCGGAAGCGCTGGACCTCTCCCTCGAACCCAAACACGCGCGACGACTCCAAGCTCTGGGCCTCGCCATCAAACAGGCCATCATGGCCGAACGCACCATTTCCCACCCAACGGAGCCAGAACTTGGCTACCTCTATGGCACGATCTTTGTCGGCCCTTCTCGCACGCCCGAAGGGGACCTGCGGCAGACGGCCATCTTTGCCAATGGCGCATTGGATCGATCGCCAACGGGAACCGGAGTCAGCGCACACTTGGCGCTCCTCCACGCCAAAAGGACCCTGCGGGTGGGACAATCCTTACGGTTTGAAAGCATTTTGGGAACGCTGTTCGGAGGGAAAATCGTGGAGGAGACGCAACTGGGCCCGTACCCGGCGATTATTCCGGAAGTCGAAGGCCACGCCTGCCTCACGGGCCGTCACGAATTCATGATCGATCCGGACGACCCATTAAAAGACGGGTTTTTATTGGGTTAGGATTTCCAGAGCGTCAGAGGCGATAAACCTTGACTGCACAGGACAGGCGTTCACTCAATGAGCAACGGTCGGGTTTGCCAAAGCATGCGAGGTAGGCTTTACCCTAATTCAAGAAAAGCTGCCTCCGTATTGCTCTCGAAATCATGAAGTTCAGAATGATGATTTTGAAGGAGGGCCACGACATCCATAGTGGTGCCATTCCCGCGTTGAATCCAAATCACTTTAGGGGGAGATCCTAATACAAAACTCATTTGGTGGAAATCCGCATCTTTGGATACAATGACAAATCCGTGGGTTTTGGCATAGGACCAGACAGCGTCATCGTCAGCTTGCGCCAGACCAATTTCCCGGACATGAGTGGATCCAGGAAACAGGGTCGCAAGGAGACCGACAAGACGCGGTGAGAGATTTTCGTCAAAGAGGAGCTTCACTCGGGAGGCACCGACACGAATTTCCGTTCTCGGTCGGCAGCAAAGGCCAGGCAGGCCTTGATATCTTCAGGCTCCAGATCAGGAAAATCGGCGAGAATTTCTTGCTCAGTCATGCCGGCAGCAAGATATTCGAGTATGTCATAGACGGTGATCCGGAAGCCTCGAATACAAGGTTTCCCCCCTCGTTTTCCAGGTTCCATCGTGATGCGTTCGCGATAAGACATGGTTTTCAGTTTACAAGGGCCATTCTTTTGGGTCAACGATGGATGATTACGTGCGCTTACGAGAAGGCTGTTTCGTTCTTCATCTTGAGACAAACCGCCTGAAGGCCGATGATGGTCTTGGCATCTTGGATGGTGCCATCCTCGATACGATCCATGGCTTGGGCAAGCGGCATTTCAATGATCTCCAGGACTTCATCCGCACCCAGGTTTTGCGTGCCCGGGGAGAGGTCTCTCCCCACAAAAATGTGGATGATTTCATTGGTAAAGCCCGGCGTGGTGAAAAAACTCAGGATCGGCTCCAACCGCCCGACCTTGTAACCGGTCTCTTCTTCCATTTCCCGAGCCGCGCAAGCACTGGGGTCTTCGCCGGGATGCAGCTTGCCCGCGGGGATTTCATAGATGAAGCTTCCGACGGCATGACGATATTGCCGGACCATGACTACCGTCCGGTCGTCTTTCATCGGCACGACGGCCGCAGCCCCGGGATGGGTGATGACCTCAAGGTCGGCCGTGGCCCCGTTCGGCAGGGTCACCGTCTCCACGGACAGATCGATAATTTTCCCTTTATAGATCAGCTTCTTCATCGTGAACCATGCCCTGCATGCATGGAACGAACGGGGTTCTCACTCATGCCGGCGGCTTGGGCTTTTTATAAAAGGGAAGGGCGACCACTCGTGCGGGCACTCGCTTGCCTCGAATCTCGACGTCGAGCGCCGTGCCGGACGTGGTATAGGCGGGGTCCACGTACCCCATGCCAATGCCTTTTTGCAGAATGGGAGACAGGTTCCCGCTGGTCACCGTTCCGATCGGTTTGTCCTGAGCAAACAATTTCATATCGTGACGGGGCACGGCTTTTTCCAATAATTCGAATGCCACCAGGCGTTGTGACGGTCCCTGTTCGACTTGTTGTTTGAGGACAGTCTCGCCGATGAAGGCGCCCTTGGCAAAACTCACTGCCCATTTGACGTTGGCCTCGATAGGGGTGATCGATTCGGTCAGGTCATTGCCGTACAACAAATACCCCATGTCGAGCCGCAACAGATCCCGTGCGCCCAACCCGGCGGGCTTCAGGCCAAACTCCTCTCCGGACTGCATCAGTCGATCCCACACGTGGCGAACCCGCGTCGCCGGCACGTATAATTCATACCCGAGTTCTCCGGTATAGCCGGTTCGCGTAATCAGACAATCGGCGCCACCCACCGTCTCTCGCAGACATTGTCGCGGCTTCAGCCCATCGAGTGATGCTTCCACGTGCGCCTGCAACAGCGACTTTGAGGCAGGCCCTTGCAGAGCCAGTTGAGCCAAATCTTCCGATTGATCCACGATGCGAAGACGCCCCTGTTCTTCACTCTGCTGTTGGAAAAGCCAACTTCTGATCTTGTCGAGATTCGACGCATTCACACACAGCAGAAACTGCTCCGCACCCAACCGATACAGGAAAATATCGTCTTTGACGCCCCCGTCAGGGTTGCAAATCATCGAGTATTGGGAACCCATCGGCTCGACTCGTTGCACGTCATTCGTGGTCACTCGCTGAAGGAACGGCAACGCTCCGGGGCCCTCTACGTGAAGGCGCCCCATGTGACTCACGTCAAACAAGCCTGCCGTCGTGCGGACCGTATGATACTCATCGAGGACGCCTGAATACTGGAGGGGCATGGCCCAGCCGGCGAAATCCATGAGTTTGGCCTTCCGGGCCACGTGGGCCTCATGCAGGGAGGTCTGTTTCATATGCAAGAGAAATCGGAAGTCGGGCAGATCGGGGCGTCATCCCGTGAAAGGGCGAACAGAACGACTCCTTACCGGAGATCCATGAGTTTCACTTCAAAAATCAGCGTGGCGTTCGGGGGAATGATTCGACCCGCACCACGACTGCCGTATCCGAGATGGGACGGAATGATCAACTTGCGTTTCGTTCCGATGTTCATGCCCACGACCCCTTCATCCCAGCCTTTAATGACTCGACCGGCACCCAACCGAAAAGAAAACGGGTCCCCGCGATCCACCGAACTATCGAACTTCGTTCCATCTTCCAGCCACCCCGTATAATGGACGATCGCGGTTTCTCCCACGTGAGCCTCCCGACCGTCGCCCGTCACCAGGTCGATGTATTGCAGTCCGGAAGACGTCTTGACGGGTTCAGGTTCTGCTCCGAGAACCGTTCCCGGCCCTTGAAGAAAGAACGATCCACTCATCATCACGACCCATACCCATGTTCTGATGTTTTTGAACGGCACTTCCTTTCGTTCCTTTCGTTTCGCTGATGGACTCACTCCGTCGAAGCCAGTCTCCACTCCCCGATTAGATCCTCGATAGAGACCGTCGGGGACAGGGCTTGTCCCCCACAGGCCGTTAGCCATGTCCCGGACCTTGACCCGGGAGGGGCTCTCTCTCGGGAAACGGTTCGGCAAATAACGCCGCACTCGCGGTATACCCATGGATAAAGTTTTTCCCGCCCACCGGCCCGATTTCTCCGGCGGCAAAAAACCCCGCGACCGGAATCCCTTCGGCCTGTCGTTGGATGGCCGCAATATCATGATTCGGTTCGGCGAAGAATCGCCGGCCCCGGCCGTTACAAGTGAACAACAGGGCACCCTTGAGAGGAGAATGCGGGTAGTCCAAGCGATCCTGGGCCAGCAATAAATTGAGATCTTCACTGGCGGCCTGCGGATCCCTCACGTGAAATTGAATCGTCTGCCCTTCCTTGACGATATCGGAAATCGCCACACCCCCGGATTGTTGATCAGCCTCCAGCAGCCCCCGAATGAGAAAATCTCCCCGGTTGAATCGTTCGCGTTGCTCATCAAACGCCACGCCCACCTGCACCGCCATGGCGACCTGTTTCCCCCGTTCCGGTCCCAAGCCTTGAAGCGTCTCCTGGAGACGTTCCAGGGTCGGCATCCCCCCCAACTCATAGATAATATTTTTTTCGGCTTTGGTGACCACGTACCGCTCCCCAATGGGCTGACATCCCTGAGACACCAGGGTTCGAATCCACACCGGTCCCCACAGCGCCACCCCAACGAGGCCTTCCTCCACGATCCTGTCGTTGAGTACCAACCGATTTTCGCCCAGATCCGTCCCTCCGCTCGCAATGCCTCCAATCGCAGGGGCACCCGGGCAGCGTTCCTCCATTTTCTCAAACACGTCCTCGATCGGCGTGGAAAAGGGATCGGCAAACACCAGAAACGTCGGCCGATCCGATAGCGATTCCAATTCCTGCGGCCATCCCTCATGGATATAGGAGGATTGTTTTTCCTTTTCATGGAACGTCAAATGAAAAGGGACCATCCGTACCGCGGGCAACTGTGCCGCCCACAAGATCACCACCGACTTGTTTTCGTATTCCTCGGACGGCCCGATCACGCCTTCGCCCATACAGCCGACCATCACTTGTGGGGTTAACTGCCGGTGGAGCGTCTCGACCAATTCACGTGAGGCGCCCGCATAATGCGGTGAAAAAAACAGGCAGATCAAATCAGGGGAAGTCCGGCCGAACGCCTCCCGGACGGATGTGATTAAGGCCTGAGCCGCCTGGCCTGCGCCCGATTCACGGGCTATGGCTACATGGAATTGCATGGTGCATTTCACCGTATCAAAAGGAACCTCTGATTTCTTGTGATAGCGGGATGCAGGGCAAGGCGTCCCGCAGCGAATCCCGAGGCTTATCAAACGAGATAGGCGAGGGTTGAGCGAGGACACAACGCCGCCATGCGCCCGATAGTGCAATAAAGCAGAGGTTCCAGAAGTCTAACAGCGGGTCCGCACGAATGTCCACCGGAAACGCCGGGATCGCAGGGAACAACGATTGCTGTTCCCTCCGTCCGAAACTGACGTAGACGTGTGGTAGGGTGACGGCATCTCACGAAAAACACGATGGTCGACGAAGTATTCGACGTGAAGATCCGGAACTTGCCTTCGGACCCACAAGCTTCGACGCCGGGGCGGCACCGGATGCAGGGACGTTCCTCTTCCATCCTGACCAGACCACCGTCAAGACAAGGACGGCTCGCTGACGGTGCGGTTCAAGGCGGGCGGTATTAACGAGAGTGCTGGTACCTGATCACGTGGGGAGAAGGCGTCACAATCGAGCAGCCCGTCAAGCTCCACCGACACCTGACCAACATCTGCGCGGCCCTCGCGGCACACCATGCCGATTGACGTTGGCCGCCTGCCCTTCAAGTGCAGGAACCGTCCTCCACTTCCATTATGATCACATCCCCAGTCCTACAAGGAGTGGGAGGCATTGCATTGGGTCATGTCGCGGACTAGGATCATGGTATGAATGAAGCGATCGCCTTTGATACCCATAGATTTGTCAAAAATCTGACAGAAAGCGGCTTTACGGAACAACAGGCCGCGGCCCTCGCGAAGGAGCAGGTCCAACTGCTCAACAGCAACCTGGCCACCAAGGTCGATATTCTGGCGCTCAAGGTGGACCTTGAAGCCAAGATTGAGGCGGTCAAGATGAACCTTGAGGCGAAACTTAAGACGGTCAAGCTTGGTCTTCAGCCGGACATTCAAGCCTCCAAAGTCGACCTGTTAAAATGGATGGTGGTGACTGCGATGATTGCCCAAGGCACGCTGATTGTTGCCCTGGTCGTTGCCTTCGTTAAACTGCTCTAAGGTGCCGTTCCTGTAAAGATTCACTCATTCGCTGACAATTTCCGTCCCTCCCCGCAGTAGTTAGGCCCGCAGGTCCTCTTCTGTCATCCTCTGGAGAACGAGGACAATCTGAAGACAGGTAAGCTCATGAAGAGCAGCAAAAGAGCGCTCAGACGCCACCAGAAAGCCAGGGTCAAAGCCAAAGCACGCCGTGTCTATCCGCACGACAGGGAGGCGAAGAGCGCAGACCACCTTGCGGTGTGTTCCTGTTGGATGTGTGGCAATCCGCGCAAGTGGTACGGCGAGCCAACAATACAAGAGCGGAAGGCGTCGCTAGATGAAGCTGCCATGTAATCCGTGAACGGAAAGAGAAGACATTTTACTCAGGAGGAAGACATTATGTCAGAACACGTTAATTGCTTTGTCTTTCGCACGGCGAACGATTCTTTCGTCAGGCAAGAATTGCAAAAAGGCCGTTTGTGTCAGGGCTGGTCGCCTCCGGGCACTTCTCTTCTGGATGCCAATGGCACGCCACGTACCAGGGAGGCATGGGAAAATGCATACAGGGATGTGTGGGGAGAGGACCCTAGCCCTCGACGGACGCGGGATACTGCGCCGTATGCTGGTTATGAAGGAAGGAGATCTGGTTGTCTGCCCCAAGGTGCCAGACTACAGTTGCTTTACGATTGCCACGGTGAGTGATCCCTATCGATTTGAAGTGGCTTCTGACCAAGAAGACTTCGGGCATATTATTTCCGTGACAGACCAGCGTGAGGTTAATAACTGGTATGACGGCGATGCCCAAACAATTCATGAGTTGTTTAAAAGCGCGTATTTCCGTTCACCGGTTACCAAGGTCCAAGACTCCAATAGAGAACGCGTTCTTGAAGCCACGGGAAGGTTGAGGGAAGAGCAAGATACACGCACTGCTCAAATCCCTGATGCCATCAGGCAACAGCGCTACGCGGAGGCTAGAAGGGAAGCCGCAAAGCACTTAATAAAATACGTCAACGAAAGCTGGGGGTTTGACCAGTTTGAGGCCGCAGTAGGAGAAGCTTTCGTGCGAAAAGGATATGAACACATCGGAGGGAAGAGTCAACATGGGGATGTTGGTGCAGATGCGGATCATGTGTTCTCCATGCCCATGCCAGGCTTTGAGGACTTGGATAACGTGAATTGCCCTCTATATTTACTCATTGTGCAGGTCAAGCACAAAAATCAAGGAGAAGTAGATCCTAATGACGAGGATGGGGTAGATCAATTGATCAGATGGCAGCCTAGTGAAGAACAGCAGGTAGTGTCCAGAGTGTTGTTCAGCAGCGCGGACAGTTTCACTGAGAATTGCGAAAAGCTTGCTGAAGAGAATGATGTCACGCTGATTTGCGGCGAAGAGGCAGGGCTTTTCATGCTCTAAAGTCGTGCCACTGTCGTCGGGGACAGGGCTTGTTCCCGGTCTGATCAAGAATCTATCGGTGAGGAGGTCATGGCTTTCTCTTCCTGTTCTTCGTGACGTGTTGTGCCAGTTGTCCATCCTTGACGTTTGGCATCATTGTTTATTTTTTTACAGTTCTTGCAATATTTTATTTTATTAAAGTTTGCAATAAATTGTACAATGTTTATATTTCGTAAAGTTTTTTACATTTTGTATGGTTTGTAAAGTTTTTTACATTTATTAATATTTTAAAAACTAGCGCCTGTCAAAGCAGATTCTTCCCTTCGCTTAGTTTCTTCCAGAACCTTCGCGTTGCTCAGGAATCCCTCACCGCCTGCACACCACGAGATGAAAAGAAAGAGACCCTGGATTCCCGCGTTCGCGAGAATGACAGATAAAACAAAGGCAAAGACTCTGGATCCTCGATTAAAAATGTCGAGGATGACAGGAGAGGTAGTCGGGAATACAGAAGGGGGGCTTATTTCGTATCAATGACTACTGTCGTCAGGACAGACGGTCTGGTGTCATTCACTCGGTCTGGTGGGCAGGATAAAGTCGTTCTCAAACACCTTGTAGGGTGCCGCGGACAGGCCGACGTGCGCATAGACTCCCTGGGCCACGGCGTTGTCCTGTTCCACGTATAAACGAATGCCGGCGACGTTTCCCTGGCGTTCTGCTTCCTGTAATACGTAGTCGTACAACGTTTTGAACACGCCGTGTCGTCTCCATTCTTTTTGGACGTACACGCTTTGCAGCCACCAGAAGACCGCATTCCGCCAATCGCTCCATTCAAAGGTGATCAGCAACTGCCCGATCGTCCGCCCGGTGAGCCGGTGCTCCATCACCACGTAGAACCCCTTGGCGGAGTCGGCCAGTATCGATTCCACGCCGGCCTGGAGCAGGGCCCGTTCCAATTGTCTGCCCTCCGTTTCCCATGCGAGCGCCATGTTAAACGTGACTAACGACTCAAGATCACGGGGTTCGGCCAACCGGATATGGAAATCTGAATGGTTCATGGTCTGACCATGGAAATTTGTCCAGTACTGCCTCAGTCTCTACCTCCCCTTCGCCCCTCCTGATCCTTCGCTACGCTCAGGACAGGCAAAGGAGGGGAACAGAAGAAGTGGCCCTGCCTCCTAGTCGAAGAGGGAGATGCCTTTCCCGAGACAAGCCTAGGGAAGCGGTCGGACGTGAGGTTCGACTGCCAGCCACCCCCGAGGCGGTTGATACAGCCCCGCGGAGAATTCCAATTTCATGGCCTCTTCGGGACGCAGCTTGACGCGGTGGACCTTCGATTCCCCCACGAAAGCCAAATAGCCCGTAAAGGGGTGAATGGCCGTCGGCACAAACACCATGATGAGTGAATCGTCTTTGGCAATTTGGAGCATCCCGGGTGCGGTGCCCATCAGAAATCCGATCGCCCACAAGCCGGTGCGGGGAAACGGAAACACGACCACCGTACTTTGGCCGAATCGTTCCCGGAATTGAAACACGTCGGTCATCCCCTTGAGTGTGTAATAGATACTTCTCACCAAGGGTATCCGTTCGAACAGTTCGTCCACCTTTTTCACGAATCGTTGCCCGACGAGGCGAGTTCCCAGCATCCCCGACCCCAAAATGACCAGGAGTAACAGCGCAATCCCCGCTCCCGGAATTTCAAACGTCATCACGGGGCCCAGCAGATCCACCCACAGGCCATCCAACGTCACGAACAAGGTGGACAGAATCAGGAAGGTTCCCCAAGCCGGGACGACAACAAATAATCCCGCGACGAAATATCGTTTGAGTTGATGAAGTCGACTGCGCTTCTCCATTCGTCACGTCCAACCGGAACACACGCCCGTTAACCCTGACTCCCTTGCGTCGCCTTGCAATCCATCGACGTATTGACTAGTGTATGAAAGACCTCAGTGGAAAACAACCACACAAACGGGAAAGAAATCTGATGAGTCCTGACAGCGATTCAGCCCAGGCGATGCCTCTCGATCCAGCGCTTCTGGAAATTTTATGTTGCCCGGAGACCAAGCAGGCGATGACGCTCCTGGATGCCGCCTCCCTCGAAATCCTGAACCGAAAAATTGCGAATGGGGAAGTGCAGAATACGGGGGGGAACCTAGTGAAAGAGCCACTCGATGGCGGGTTGATCCGAAGCGATAAAAAGGTCACCTATCCGATCAGGGAAACGATTCCGATCATGCTCATCGAGGAAGGGATCCCCATCGACGGCATCCTGTAAGCCGGAGACTTCTTCTCACGTCACTTCCCAAGCCGGCTCTCTCGCGTCAGGCCTGTTCCTGCGAATCGGAGGCTCGCTCACCCCTCCATAACCACCACACCGAGCGAAGCAACTGGATACACACGTAGACGGAGAGAGCGAGTAATAAGCCATACAGCCACAGATTCCTGGCTGGCCATTGTTCCGGCGCGTGCAGCAAGAGGGCCAAGGCGATATGCCCTCCCAGGCCAAGACAGATGGCGAAAATAATCCACTCCCTTATCCAGCGTGACTTGAATCTGTCAGCGGCAAACATTAAGTCCTCTCCGTCAGGACGGCACGGGGTCCGTCCCCTATATGAGGGGGGGACATGCCGCCCGGAAATGCCGGCACCATGGAACCCGTTAGACCGGGCTCTTGGCCGATTCGATTTCCGTGGCCGTAATCAAACTCGTGAGGTAATCGGTCACGAAGATCAGCGCTTCTTCTCTTCCATCAGCCCTCCTGCCCTTTTCTCGTCGTTGGACGGACAATTCATGCTCAAGATCAGATTTGACGTCGCCTAGCAATTTGTGCAGGGAAGCTGTAGTGAGATTCTGGTCCACGTCTTCAAATTCCTGGCATCGATCAAGCACCCAATTGAGCCCTTCCACTCGCCCCAAATACCGATCGTGGTCAGCCGAATCAATTCGAGACATGATCGTGGAAAACGCCTGTGCTTCATAGATCAGGTTGTAAAAACTTGCCATCGCTCGATGTAAAGTTGAGTTCATTGTACCTCCTAAATTCCTCCTAAAAAACCGGGCTCCGGACAACGGGTCAGGTAAACAATAACGGATGAAATTCTGCCATAAAGCCGTAATACAGGGGAGCAAACTCCTGCAAGCTGTGGGGACTGGTTTCCTTTAAGCGTTTAAAAAAGAAAATCTGCTGACGGGCATCAATTTGATCGAGAATGGCCGAAAGCTGGGTGATGGAAATTGATTTCGAGGGGATGCTCAACACATAATGAACCAACCGTTCGACAAATTGTTGAGTCACGTACTCCGTCCTGAGATACTCATCGGGTACCTTCCCGGTTTCCAGGAGTTCCCAAAAGGGAATGGCCCGGGCTGAAAAAGGAACGGGATCAGGAGGAGAGATAGAGACGGCAGGGGGGCCGTCCCCTATTGTGCTTGTGCGCTCTATTCCGGTTTCTCCCATATCTCAGGATCGCGTCTTTCGTCACGGTGTCTGGATGAGAGCAAAAACATTTCTTTAGGATACACCATTTAGAGAAGGAATCTAAGCAAATTTTTTGGGGGTCTCTTCTCGATATACGGTTTTTCAACAAAAAAAAGCCGGAGGTCCGAAAACCTCCGGCTTTTTTTACAAACCCTACCTGCTCCTTACAGCCAGGTAACGCGTTCGGCTGGCCGAACGTAAATCGGCTCTTCCACTTGCTGCCGGACGGCTTCCTTCCCGGACTTATTGAACCCTAACACGGTGTCGTTGTACATCTCGAACTTCCGCCCGTGTATTTGGGTCTCAAACACTTTCGGCCCAGGAATGATGTCATACCGGAAGATAATTTGTTGGCTCGCTCTCCAGAGTTGGAGGACGGCTAACAATTCACGGCTCGGCACCAAGTACTTCTCGATCGCATTGTCCACGCCCGGCCCGAACATCTGCCGGATGTAGCCACGAGGCGCTTGCCGTGGGGGAATGTAAAACCCGTTCGGCTCCGTGCCCCATTGCGGGTACAGCGGTAACGCCACCTGTTCCACCCGGATGGTGTAATACAGGGGGTTCCACCGATCTTCCGCCCACAGTCCATCCTCACCGATCTTGACGAGGTTCTGTAAGCGAATCTTACCCACGCAGGCCGCCATACACCGGGTTTCCATCGGCTCTCCACCGGTGAGAGGATCTTTCCCCTCGACCCGCGGATAGCAGGCGATGCACTTCTCGGTCACCCGAGTCGTACCCCGATACATTGGCTTTTTGTATGGACATTGCTCCACGCACTTCTTGTATCCACGACACCGGTTCTGATCGATCAGCACAATCCCATCCTCCGGCCTCTTATAGATGGCTTTCCGCGGACAGGCGGCCAAACAACCCGGATACGTGCAATGGTTACAAATACGTTGAAGATAGAAGAAGTAGGTTTCATGTTCCGGCAAGCTGCTACCGGTCATGCGCCATGGTTCTTCCTTGGTAAACCCGGTCTTATCAATGCCTTCCACAATGGCGCGCATTGACGTGGCCGTGTCTTCATAAATATTGACAAAACGCCATTCTTGGTCCGTCGGTATGTACCCGATCGCTGCCTGGCCGACTTTCGCCCCGGCATCAAAAATCGTCATACCTTCGAACACCCCATACGGCGCATGGTGTTTGCGGCCGACCCGCACGTTCCACACCTGCCCACCTGGGTTGACTTGTTCGATCAACTGCGTGATTTTCACATCGTAGAACTGTGGATATCCACCATACGGTTTCGTCTCCACATTGTTCCACCACATGTATTCCTGGCCTTTCGAGAACAGCCATGTGGATTTATCCGCCATGGAACAGGTCTGGCAGGCCAAGCAGCGATTGATGTTGAACACAAAGGCAAATTGCCATTTTGGATGCCGTTCCTCATAGGGATACAGCATCTTCCGGCCTAATTGCCAATTATATACTTCTGGCATAAGTTCCTCCGTTTCTCTGAACCAAAGTTAGTCCAATGTCTAAAATTCCACATTTGATCATGGTTATATGGTTACACCTTGATCTTAATGTGGTCGCCTTTGAGCCACTTGATCATGAACTCATTTTCCTGCCCAGGCGTAAACCCGGTCCGGACTGGCTCCCATGGACCCCTGCCGCCGATACCACCGTCCTCTGCTTTTGTAATCCGCATCAGACATTCTTTCGGAGTGGTGTTGACTGCATGGTTGTCCACTTGATACCCGAATTTAAACTTCCAGCCCACTGCGTGTTTTCCTGGCAGTGAGTCGGTTTGGTGCATCGGCATCAACCAGTCCCGGGTAAAGGACTGTTGCGCCCCATACCGGAAGTTGGATTGATAACCCGTATCCATCGCGATGGCCCGTCCATCCGGTCGGGTTTCATGGCCCTTCACGGATTTCGCGGTTGCCACGTACGGAGCGTGCTTCGCCATGGTCACGTGGTACGGGAACGCCGGGTTGTACTTCGACCGAATCATCAACCGAGCCACTTTGTAGTACGGGTCACTCGGCTTCCATCCTCGGTATGGACGATCAACCGGATTGCCGTCAACGTACACGTAGTCACCGTCGTTGATGCCCCGGTCTTTCGCCGCTTGCGGGTTCATGTGTAATTGATGCTCACCCACACCCGGTGTCCGTTTATCCATCCGATACGCGTCACCGAAGTTCGACTCATACATCTGCACCCAGTCGTTCACCGACCATTGGCTGTGTACACGATGCCGCGTCTTCGGCGTCACACAATAGAACTGATACCCCTTCTCCCACAGTGGGTTGGAGTACCGCTTGATTTCCTGCCACGGCAACGCAATGTTACGTACCGTCTTGTCATCATGGTGCTGCGCCGTGATGGGAATACCATAGTCATCCGGCCGCACGTAGGGGTTCGTCGTCATAATCGCGTTCGGCAAGTACGGTGTTGCTTCCGTGCCTTCCCGGTGCGAGATGAAGTTTTCCCCGTATTCAATGGCTTCCGGCTCCGTCCGGTAGTTCTCATACCGGCCAGTCCGGGTCCATTGTGGCTTACTTTCATTCGTCTCCTCCCAGAACGGTTGCCGTGGATACGTCCGGCACAACACCATCCAGCCCTTCTCGGACTTGAGCATGGTGTCGACGCTATACCCGTACGCCGTACAACTGGCATCCAACAACCGCTGCACGTACACGTCCACCCGGTTGTCGTAGACGAATTTGAAGTAATCCCGGAACCGCCCATCGCCCGTCATATTGGTCAATTTGGCGGCTACGCCGGCTGTCGTATCCAAGTCGTTTCTGGTGTCATACAAGGGCCGGATGCCCCCTTTCCACACCTGGAACCACGGATTCGACACCGTCGCCGTATGCTCGGGATAGGTAAACTCCATCCACGTATTCACACCCATGGCCACGTCCGCATGGTTCACGTCCGAGGTCATCTCGATATCCTGGGTGACGATACATTCAATGTGTGGATCCACGTTCTTGACCATGTCATAGTGGTGTTTGGCGTTGTTCAACACGTTCACGTTCGCCACCCACCGGAACTTGGTCGGGGTCGGCATGTGCGTCTTTCCGGTAAACACCCGGCGCCCATACTTCGGCGTGTTCACGATCAACGCCGTATCCCCATGGTTCCAGTAAGCCACCTCTTCACCATAGTAGTAGCCACGCACGTGCACTTCTTTACCGTGTGCGTTCGGATCCGTCGTAATCTTGAACGGATTCTCCGCAGTGTGCGTGCCCAACCCACCGCCGGACCACGGGGTGGCGTTCCAGATCCCCGCTTTGTAGTTCCCGGCCCAGGTATGCTGCCCGGTCCCGAACTTCCCGACGTTCCCGGTGAGAATCAACACCATCGCCGCGCCACGCCCAATGATGGTTTGATGGAAGTAGTGGTTCGTACCTTCCCCGTTGTGAATGGTTGCCGGTTTGATGGTACCAGAATCTCTGGCCCAGCGGACGATCAAGTCCTTCGGGGACCGGTTGATCTGGTGAACCGTATCCAAGTCGTAATCCTGCAAGTGGACTTGATACAACTGGAAGACCGGTGCCACGTCGACTTCCCGACCGTTCAGCAACTTCACCCGGTAGGTTCCGGTAAAGGCTGACTCGATGCCGCTGTTCTTGTAATGCCACCCCACCAATTCACGGTGAATCGGTACGGCTTGGTTCTTATTCGTATCCCACACCATAAACCCGCCGAGACGCGCAATCTTCGCCGGATTCAGGGTTTGCACTTTCCCCGAATAGGTCTTCGAGAAATCCGGCAATGCATAGCCCTTGATCACATCGCGCGGATCAAGATATTGCAGCGTATCCGTACGGACCAGAATCGGCATGTCCGTATAGGCCGCGCAGAAATCATGGTCATGCATGTTCTCGTCGAGCATGATCTTACAGGCACCCAGGAACAATGCCGCGTCCGTCTCCGGGCGAACCGGAATCCAGTAGTCGGCTCGATACGCCGTCGGGTTGTACTCCGGCGTGATCACGACAATCCGCGCCCCACGCTCGATACTTTCGAGCTTCCAATGCGCTTCCGGCATCTTGTTTTCGACGAAGTTCTTGCCCCAGCTTGTGTTCAACTTCGCGAACCGCATGTCGCTCATGTCGTTGTCAGAGGTTTGCACCCCGGACCAGAACGGATGCGCTGGGTTTTGGTCACCGTGCCAGGTGTAGTTCGACCAATACCGGCCGCCTTGGGCCTGGTTGGGCTTCACTTTCCGGATGTAGTGGTCGAGCAACGCGCCGCAGCCACCGTTCATCCGGGTGACGGACATCTTGCCGATCACGCCCAGGATGGGCATGCCCGCGCGGAACTTCATGGTCCGCACGCCGGAACCCTTGGTCATCTCGATCATTTCCGGCGGATAGCCTTGTTCCCGCAACCGACGGGCACCGGCTTCGCCGCTGTACCGCTCCGCGATAATCATCATGGCTTTGGCCAGGTACGTAAACGCCGTATCCCAGCTTACCCGCAACATGTCATCCAGGTACCGCGAAGTGAATTTGTACTTATTCATGACGTCCGGAGTGAATTCCGGGCTTCCGGCATCCATCCAGGCTTTCCAACCACGGCGCATCAAGGGGCCTTTCAACCGATAGGGCCCATACACCCGTCGATGCATCGTGTACCCCTTCAAGCACATCCGCGGATTATGTGCAAACGTCCCGCGATTGCCGTAGAGGTCTTCATAGGTTTGGTGGTCGTAGTTTTGCTCCACCCGCATCACCACACCGTTACGCACAAAAGAGCGCACGCGGCAGGCGTGGGTGTCGTTCGGGGAGCAGACCCACGTAAACGATGAATCATACCGATACTGATCGTGGTACACCCGCTCCCAGGCGCGATCAGGATACTCGCCCAGCGGATTGCCCACTTCGACAACCGGTTGCAGCGCAGTCAAGGCCAAGGCTTTGTCCGCCAACGCCACTGCCGCCACTGTCCCGGTGGTCACTTTTAAAAATTGACGTCTAGAAAGAAACATTGCAAATACCTCCTCGTGTAAAGGCCGGTCGGCCTAACGTGGAATGGATTAATTGAAAAACCCCTAATGGGGAACACTTCTGCACAACCACCTCCTTTCCTGACTTTTGTTTCATCATCCTGTTGATCATCCGCCATGAATACCTGTTTGGTTCCTTTACTCATCCCTATTTGTAGCAATTTTCGCGCCATCCTGAACGTTTTTGACATATCTTTGTAACATGTTGAAAATAAAGATAAATTAACTTTCTAAACCATATGGGATATTCACTCACGTTTCCAATTGGTAGCATGTAAGGGCCTGAATGACACCCATGAGGACAGAATCTCAGACGCAATGGAGACATTTTCTCGATATTTCTTGAATTTTCAATTTTATATCAATAAAAACAATATGTTAGATTCTGATGCGAGACACCGTTCAGAATGGATTACTCGTGAAATGTTTAGTTTTCGTAACATAGCGATCCATTCATGCCATCAATAGTGCCACAAAATCCATGATGATTTGACATAATGGCAATTTGAGACGTCACCATAGGACATTTTTGGGGGTTCGGTGAGCCAAAGAACAGCAAAAACCAAGAAGTGATGTGCTGCACATCGAAGCGGGAAGACATGGGGGCCTTCCCCTACAATTGTTACCTTCCGGTAACAAATTCATGGCCACCACACACTCTTACATCTTCAGCGTTAACGGGATATGGGTCCAGGACTCGCCGCCATCCTGACTGCGAAAGAGCCCACTGCCGTTCGTTCCCACGTACAGAACCCGTGAATCGTGGGGATCCATGGCGATCGCTCGAATATTGCGGTTGTCCAACCCGTCATTGGTGGCACTCCACGTTTGCCCGCCATCCCGGCTTTGAAAGATTCCCTTGCTGGTCCCCATATAGAGTTGCTGTCCGTTTCCCGGTTCCAACACGAGACTGCTCACGTAGAGTTCTCCGAGGCCGGTCGCAAGTCTTGCCCACGCCTCACCTTTATTGAGCGTTTTGAACACGCCTTGGGTGGTTCCCGCGTAGACCACGTCCGGCTCGGCAGGATCGATCAACAATCGATTCACGCCCAGGGCCATGGACGCCATTTTGGCGTCGTCGGGAACAAGCCCGTTATTGACCTTTGTCCAATGGTCGGCTCCATCAACACTGCGATAGACCCCACCGCTCGTCCCGGCGTAGAGGATATGGGGGCGACTCGGATCGACGGCCAGGGCCACGATAAAACTGATTTCGGTCATGCCTCGCATGCGTTCGGTCCAAGCCTGCCCGGCGTCCCTCGTTTGGAACACCCCGACGGTCGTCGCCGCGTACAGGATTTGCGAATCGGTCGGGTCGAAGACCAGTTGATTCACGTTGGCCGAGATCGTCCCTTTCTGAATGCCGGCATTGCGCGGGAGCCAACGTCGCCCGCCATCGGGACTTTTGTACACCCCGTCGGCAAGCGTGCCGGCAAACACATTGGCCGGAAGCTGCGGATCGATCGCCAGATTCATCACCCGAACGCGGCTCAACCCCTCTGCAAACCGCTTCCACGCACGTCCCCCGTCCCTGGTTTTATACACGGCTTCTTCCGTCGCCACGTACACCAACTCCGGCTTGGCAGGATGTATCACGACGGCGACCACTCGATCGCTTCGCTGGCTGCATCCCAGCATGCCCACCATCATCAAAAAGACGATGGCCTGTCGAACGACGGTCTTCATCGGCTCAGGTGGTGCTTGCGTGAACCACGGTCCAATTCAAGTGGGTTCGCGTATCCGGTGAGTTCGACGTACCCGTTCCCGGTAACGGGAGCATTCCGGTAGTGGCCGCGCACGTCCACCGCTCCTTCCCAATACGTCACCCGGGTACTGTGTTCGGTCCGCAGTTCCTGATCGGACAGCACCGGCGTCACCGTGACGCGAAGCGGGACCGACGGAACGTCCAGTGTCCATTTCGCCGGGTATCGCGCGTGGCTGAGCGGGCTGGTCCACTGATCCCACGTTTGAACCACGAAGTCCTCGCGTTGCAGATGCCTGCTCGTTCCATCCGGAAAGATCAACGTCCCGCTCGACATCGGGTCATGGGACCCGTCCCGTTTGCGCAAGAGATAGAGCATGAATTCGACGTTCGAGTCCAATTGCACGCTGAACCAATCCCACCCGACCTGATCCTCGCCTAATCCGCCGGATCCGAATTCATGATCCATCCAACTGGTGCCGGTGACCTCGAACGGTTCGCCGCGGACCCGGATGGTTCCCTGAGTCGCCAGGCGAGTGAGTGAATAATAATGTGACGCCTGGCCGGGATCGGCGCCCTTGCGACTGATCCCCTCCCGTCCGTGGATCACGGGCGGTTTGTTCAGGGTAAGCGTCAGATCGACGCCGAATCCGGCATCCTGCGCCGTGAGATGCAACCGGTGATGGTCCTCGGTCACGGGTTCCAGGGCCCAGCGGTCGATCCAGACCTTCATTCGATCGGAGTCGGCTCCGGCTTTCCCAAAGGCCGCTCGACTCAATTTTTCGGAAAATCGAAAGGCGGCCCCCTCAACGTCGGTTACGGCCAAGTGCGCAAAATACAAGTGCCGTAACGCCCAGCGGGACGGGTGATCGCGGACGCGCGAATCATCGACGGCCTTGCGGAAAAACGTGACTTCATAGCCAAACCGTCGTGCCGACCGGTCATAGACGTGACCGGTGACGTACCACCACTCCAGGCCGTAGTTCTCATGTGAACCGTGATCGCGGGGGAAGGCATAGACGTATCCAGGCCGTGCCGGGACCAGGTCCATCGACGACGGTGCGGCACACGTTGATCCGCCGAGCAGAATCGACAGCACACAAAAAAGACCGATCACCCCATAACGCCGTCCCGGCATGTTGTTTCACCCTCCTCCATGTCGTGCCCGTTTGGGAATATTTACTCGTTCGCGGATGATTCACGCGTGACGGAACCAGACACATCCAGAAAATATTGACAGGCCGAGCCTCCCGGAATCACCACGTTGACAGGGCTTTTGAGCGTCGGCTATCGTACCGCATGCCTGCATTAAATGACACTCCCCATTCGAAAACCTTTCCCGTCCCGGAGATCATCCCGATTTTTCCGCTTCCCAACGTGGTGCTGTTTCCGGACACCTATTTGCCTCTTCATATTTTCGAGCCTCGATACAGGGAAATGGTCGCCGATGCCAGTCGGGAAGGCGCCTGTATCGGCATGGCGTTGTTCAAGCAAGGATGGGAGAGCCGGTATTATGGCAATCCGCCCGTCTTTTCTCTGGGGTGCGTGGGACGAATGACACATATCGAGCCGCTACAGGATGGCCGGTCGAACCTGATCCTGCAAGGCTTGTATCGGTATACGATCGAAGAAGAATTGTTTGATGCCCGGTATCGCAAGGCCAAAATCACATTGGGGCCGAGTGAACCGTTTCAAACGATTGCCGAAGACTCCGTGCGTTCGACCGTGACGGAGTTGGCGATACGCTACCTGCAATCACGAAAGGCCGATGAATTCTGCCAGCTTGTGACCAATGACGCCATGACGGACCCCGTGCTTGTGAACGGTCTTTCCTCGTGCCTGGACTTTACACCGTTGGAAAAACAATTCCTGCTCGAAGCCGAAAACCTGCACCAACAAACCCGCCGCTTGATCGACCTCTTGAAGTTTAAACTCGACGGTGAACCACAACTGTCAGGGTGGGGATGATGAATCCCGCCATCGTGATCGACGTCGCACGGTTAGGGAAAGCCTTTGGCTCGGTGACGGCCATCGAGGATGTATCGTTCACGGTGCATGCCGGTGAAATCTTCGGGCTCCTGGGCCCCAACGGCGCCGGGAAAAGCACGACCTTGCGGATTCTGATCACCGTGCTGCCCCCTTCCACCGGAACGGCAACGGTGCTGGGACACGACGTCGTCACGGAGGCGGATACCGTCAGGAGCCTGATCGGCTACGTGCCGCAAGAACGCGCCGTTGATCGGTTTCTGACCGGTCGCGAACACCTCGAGTTGTTGGGGGGCCTCTACCATCTTTCCCGGGCGGAAACGAAAACACGGATCGACGAACTGTTGAAGCTCGTCAATCTCGAAGAGCACGCGGACCGTGTGGCGAAGACCTATTCCGGGGGTATGAAGCGCAAATTGGATATTGCATGCGGGTTGTTGCCCAATCCCAAAATCGTGTTTTTGGATGAACCGACCCTGGGGTTGGACGTCCAAAGCCGTCTCCGGATATGGGACTATATCCGGCAACTTCGTGAGAACGGCATCACCATCGTCATGACGACCAATTACCTGGAAGAAGCCGACCAACTGTGCGATCGACTCGCGATTATCGACGGCGGAACGATTCGGGTTATCGGCTCGCCACTGGAGTTGAAGACCGGATTGGGGGGCGACAGCCTCTCGCTGACGATCAAGGAACACGAAACGGAAAAACTCCCTCGCCTGCGTGAAGGGGTCATGGCCTTGCCCCTTGTCCGTGACGTGCGCATCAACCCGACCGGGCTGGATATTCTCGTGGAATCTCCCGAGAAATCCCTCCCCGCCGTGATCGAGGTCGCACAACGCCTTAATTGCAGCATTGATGGGGTTGAGTATCATCGACCCCGACTCGATGACGTATTTGTCACCTATACCGGACGTGGGTTACGGGGAGGCACTCCGGACGCAACGGAGGAATAGCCCGGGTTCCCAAAGACCATGACCATCCAACACTACAAACAGGAAGTGCTCGCCTTGACGATGCGGTGGGTTCGCCGGCTCAGCCGGGAAAAATTCAGCATGCTGTTTACCCTGGTCCAGCCCATGCTGTTCTGGCTGATCTTCTTCGGCAGCCTCTTTCAACGCGCGGCCAACATCCAAATCCTCGACGCCCCGAACTATATGAGTTTCCTGGCGGGCGGGGTGGTCGTCATGACGGTCCTCAACAACGGACTGGCCGGCGGCGTCGACCTGCTGTTTGACAAAGAGAACGGGTTCCTGGAACGCATGATGTCCACACCCATTCACCGGTCCTCCGTGATCCTCAGTCGCTACCTTTTCGTGATGGCCATTACCGGCATGCAGATTCTGGTCATTCTGAGCATCGCGTTCGTCTTCGGCGTGCGCCTCGAAACGGGGCTGCCGGGCATCGCCGTGATTCTGGCGATCGGGATGTTGTTCGGCGTGGGGCTGACCGCCATCTCGATGGGCATCGCATTTTCCGTCAAAAGCCACGGCGATTTCTTTTCCTTGCTGGGCTTTCTTTCCCTGCCCATGATTTTTCTCAGCTCGGCGCTCGTGCCCCTTTCAGCCATGCCGGGATGGATGCAGGTGGTGGCCCTGATGAATCCGATGACCTGGGTCATCGATGCCGTCCGCCCGCTCATTATCACGGGATGGGACGCGGCCATCCCCCAAGTGGCCCTGGCCTTTGTGATCCTGGTAATCTTCGATGCCGTGTGCCTGTACGGTGGGGCCAAGGCCTTCCGTCTGGCAATCGGGTAGGGTTGCGTGAACCCCGTGATGAAGAACTCACCTTCATCCTCCGCTGAACGACCAGCGACGAACATCGAAGCGCTGCTCCACCTGCTCTCCGATCACGACCTTCGCATCGCCAGGCAAATTCACCAACACCTCGTCGACGTGGGCCGCGAGGCCATGCCCGTTCTCAGCCAAGCCCTCAAGGACTGTGACGAGCCTTCCCTGGCCACACGCATCCACGCCGTCATCGGGGACATTGCCCAAGCGGACGTCGAACGACACTGGGACGAGTTCATGAGGACTTCGGAACGGGAGCTTGACCTGGAAACCGGAGCATTCCTGATTGCCCGGGCGGGAGACCCTCAAGTGGAGACGGCTCCCTATCGGCAACGACTGGACGACATGGCCGCCGAACTCAAACCCCTTTCGTCAGGCACTCCTCGTCAAGTCGTGCGCACCATGAACGAGTACCTGTTTCACACCCTGCGGTTTCGAGGGAACACCCAACAGTATTACGACCCCAACAACAGTTTTCTGCACCGCGTCCTGGATAACCGCGTCGGGATCCCGATCAGCTTGTCGGTTCTGTATGTACTCCTGGGGCAACGGCTCCACGTGCCGGTGGCCGGGATCGGCCTGCCGGGCCATTTTCTCGTCGGGTTGCGGACGGAACCCGTGTTCATTGATTGTTTTCACCAAGGGGCGCTGCTCACTGAAAAGGATTGTGCCCGACTGTTGCGGGACCATGGCGTCGAGTTCGACCGTCGCTATCTCGAACCCTGCTCCCATGCCCACATACTCGCTCGCATGCTTCGCAACCTCATTGCCGTGTACGAAACCCGTCAAGAGGCGACACACGGCCGGCGATTTCGCCGGATGCTGACCACTCTTGAAAACAGAGAAAACCGCCCACACGTTCACTAGCAGCGTGCTGAAACGTTCAATTGGCGTCATGGCCACCGACGCACCTTCATCTCATCTCGACAACCAACGGGGACAAGCCAACATCACCATGGCCTTGGCCCTGGTCATCCTGCTCGTCGGCGGGATCTGGATTTGGAACCATTTGGACTTCGACACGCAGGACTTTGTCGTCGATGAAGTCGTCCCCATCCTGTTTCTGGCCGTCGCGCTCGCGCTCGTCACGTGGGTGAACGTGCGAAAGGTCAAGCGTACGAAAAACAAAAATAAACGGCGAGCCATGCTCCTTCAAAAATTTTCCGGCGAAAAGGCGCCGCGAAAACGGTTTGACCTCGCCGGCCAACTCATTGAACTCAATGAATTTCAACTGGAAGGGCTGGAGAATGTCGCCCCGGACATGGCAGAGGTGTTTCTGTATACGTTCAAACGATCCCTTGGTGACAAACAGCACCGCTTCCGGGGCATGGCCGCCAGTTACCTGGGAGTCGTGCAACATCGAGAAAGTATCCCGCTGTTGATCAAAGCGTTGGAAGACGATCACGCGTATGTTCGAAGCAGTGCGGCGCTGGCCCTGGGACGCATGCGCGCCACGGAAGCCAAAGCCAAATTGGAATATACGATGAAGGAAGATTGGGATCAGACCGTGCGGAGCCGGTCCAGAGAAGCAGTTGAAAGAATAGGTTAAGGAGTCCTGGGTTTGCTGACGGAAAATCAGGACGCGCCCGTCACCCGGCCCATCGCGGCCTGATCCGCATTGGTGAACCGGTACCCTTTGCTGTACAACGCCTGCATGCTATCGGTCAGTATCGTGAACTCGGTGGTCTCGCGAACGTCATCGAATTTTCCCGTCAGCTTCGCAAGGAGCTGAAAGGGATGATCGCCCTGCAACAGCGCCACGTTCAGGGATGCCGACATATCCCGTAACTCGCTCGCATCATAGCGCTCGTCATCATCCCGATCGGCCACCAGGGCCAATTGATAAAACGTCAGGCTTAACGAGAGAGTGGATTGGCTTTGCGCAAAGGCTTGACGCGCTTCGTTGATTCCAGGGTATCGACTGGCACAGGCGTTGGACTCCGGGTCTTCTTCCGCAACGAAAAAAGAAAGGCGTTTCACGTCAGGGCGAACCCCCGGAGACTTTCGCAATTGTTCATAAAACCACGTGGTACAGGACTCCGCGACCACAAAATCGACTTTGTCCCTGGTAATCTGCTGGGCGATATGGTGGACGAAGCCTTGGAACACGCCGTTGCCGATCGCAGCCCAACTCACCCCGCCCATGAGAAGAGCCACCACCAGGCCCGTGAACCCAAGGGACCGTTTCCGTTGTCCTGGCCGGTACATTCCATCAGTATATCACCCGCCCTGAGCCGTCGCCAGGGGAATTTCCCTTTCCCTGAACCACGATGAGGGCAGGGCAAGGCCGAGCTTCCCATAGGTGTACAATAACACTATGGCGACTGAAACCGTGACCCTCGAAGGCCATATCATCGATTCGCTCATCCTGGCGAAGGTGCTCGACACGATTCTCCAGAGAAGCGGCGCCTTCACCATCAACAAGATGCACGTCGGAGCCACGAGAGAGGACGCATCCTCGGCCACGATCGCTGTGCATGCCGACTCCCCGCAACGGCTTGCGGACATCCTGCACGCCATTCAACCGCATGGGGCCGTTGTCGAACACGCCGCCGATTGCACCCTGGAACCCGCCCCGAAAGACGGCGTGTTGCCGGATGCGTTTTATGCGACCTCGCACCTCCGGACGCAACTCCGCCTCAACAACCACTGGCTCGACGTGGAAGCGATCGAAATGGACGTCGCCATTCGCGTGACCCCGGACCCCCCGATCGCTCGCACCGTACCCATGGCCGAAGTGAAAGCCGGTGACCTCATCGTCACGGGCCGAACCGGCGTGCGGGTCTTCCCGCTGGAACGGCCTAAAGAACGGGACGCGTTCGCCTTCATGGCAGCCGACGTGTCTTCGGAACGGCCGCATCATCCGATGATCGCCGACGTGGCCAGGCGCATGCGGATGATTCGTGACAACCGGCAAACGGCACGGACGGACGGCGAGACCGCATGCAACCCCGACCTTGGAACCAAAGTGCTGTTCGTCGGCGGCCCGGCCATCATCCATGCGGGAGGACGGGAAGCCCTGTCGTGGTTAATCGATGCAGGCTTCATTCACGTCCTGTTTTGCGGAAACGCCCTGGCCGCGCATGACATGGAAGCCAGCCTGTTCGGCACGTCCTTGGGCTACGGCCTGCGCGCCGGGTGCGCCGTCCCCCATGGCCATGAACATCACCTGCGCACCATCAACCGCGTCCGGAACGCCGGCAGCCTCACGCGCGCGGTGGAATCCGGGCTGATCCGGGACGGAGTCATCGCCTCCTGCGTCCACAAACACGTCGACATGGTGTTGGCAGGAAGCATTCGCGACGACGGGCCACTGCCCGACGTCATCACGGACACGAGACACGCGCAAACGGCCATGCGCGCCGCCCTCACGGGAGTCGGGCTCGCGGTACTGGTCGCGACGACGCTGCACGCCATCGCCACCGGCAACTGTTTGCCGGCGAAGGTTCCCACCGTGTGCGTGGATATCAACCCGGCCGTTCCGACCAAACTCAGCGACCGCGGCAGCTTCCAATCCATCGGCCTCGTGATGGATGCGGCATCCTTCCTTCGACAATTGGCGCAAGAACTCGGCTGGCATGGGTAGCCCGCATTTCTCACCAGGCTCCGTCGCGAGGGCGTCGAGACGCCGTTGTGCTGGGGCGCACGGACTGCGAGACGCTGAAGGCATAGTTGGACACTATGTCGAAGGGGCTTGCGGGAGTACGCCACGGCACAGCGAGTGAACCGGCGCCCGTAGCAGAAGGCTGGTGAGAAATGCGGGCTAAGCCAATGGCACGCCTCCTGGTTTGCCCACCGGATCATTTCGGGATTCAGTACGAAATCAACCCGTGGATGCGGCTCTCCAACTCTGTGGACAAGGACGCGAGCCACGCTCAATGGCGGGCCCTCACCCGCGTGCTGGAAGAAGACGCCGGCGCCAAACTCGAACGGATGACGCCGGTTGCAGGCCTGCCCGACCTGGTATTCACCGCCAATGCCGGCCTGCTGCATGACGGCACAGTCGTCATCAGCCGGTTCCGGCATCCGGAACGACGCGGAGAAGAGGAACACTTCGCGCGGTGGTTCAGAGAACACGGGTACCGCGTGATCCTCCTGGACAAGGATTGTTATTTTGAAGGAGCGGGAGACGTGCTGGGCTTCCCCGATACCTGGTTCGGGGGGTATCGGCAACGCAGCGACATCAAAGCCCATCGCGTGTTAAGCGACGTCTACGGAAAAGAAATTTTGCCGCTGGAACTCGTCACGAGCCGGTTCTATCACCTGGACACCTGCTTCTGCCCGCTCAGCGGCGGCGAATTGCTGTACTACCCGGCAGCATTCGATTCCTATGCCCAAGCCACGATCTCGGATCGGGTGGACGCACGGCGACGCATCGTGGTGCCCCACGCCGAAGCCGCGCGCTTTGCATGCAACGCCGTCTGCGTCGGACGTCACGTGGTGCTGCCTTCGGAGTGTCCGGAAACCACGGCCATGCTCAAAGACCGCGGCTACACGCCCCACCCCCTCGACCTGGACCAATTCCTCAAATCCGGCGGCTCCGCCAAATGCCTCACGCTGGCCTTGGATTAGCTGCCCGGGCACACAGAAGACACGTGAAAAATTCAGGCAACTCCTTTAAGCTCTCATGAATGCCCCCCGAATCCTACTTCGAAATCGACCCCGACCCCGAAACCGCCAAACGGATTCGCAAAGAGCGGGACAAAGCCCGTGCACTCAAACGAACGCCCTGGTGGAAGCAGCAACTCCACAAAGGGCGCTGCCACTACTGCGGCAATCCGTTTCAGCCGGACCAACTGTCCATGGACCACGTGGTACCGCTGGCCCGCGGCGGGAAATCGACCAAGGGAAACATCGTCCCGGCGTGTGTCGAGTGCAATCGAAAAAAGAAGCTGGAAACGCCGGCGGAAACCGCTTTGCGCAAGCTATCAGAAGATTGAGAGCTATGGCACGAGGGGATGCTCCAATCGCTCCTTAGCTTTCTTGGCCCATTCCGAATCGGGATGTTCGAAAATGATTCGTTGATACAATTCCTTGGCGTGGGCAACGTTCGTCTGCCGTTCCTCAAACTGCGCCGTTTCAAAGAGGCTTTCCGGACTCTCTCCGCCACAACCGACGATCAAACACAAGGCGAGAAACACGCCTACGAACAACAGTGTGCTTTTTCTAAAGACCACGGGAAATCTTCCTGAGGAGTGTTTGTTCAAAAACCTACCTTAAAGAATCAAAGCAGAAATCCCTCATGCCGGCTTGCGGCCTGCACCCCAAGAGATGAAAATGGGACGTCTCGCTCCACTCTCTGTCATCCTCGACGCTTGTCCCCGACGTTGGTAATCGGGGATCCAGGGGTTTTTCTTTTTCCTTCGTCCGTGAAGAGAACGACACTGGATTCCCGATTACAAACGTCGGGAATGACAGATTCGGGCTATTTTCATACCAATCAGACAGGCAGGTTGGTCAAGGCTTCTTCAACTTCGCCGGGAAGAGGTAAGGCCATAAAGTTATGAGCCGGGTATAAATAGTCTTCTCCGGATTCATCCACCACGCGGAGGAAGTTGTGGGTTTCGGCTTCTTTATCTTCGATCGCGTGATAAATCTTCCGCACTTCGAGCGAAGCAGGATAGTCATCGTTGTTGACGCACACGACGAAGCGAATATTCCCGTTTCCTTCGTTCACGATTGTAAAGACCCCAACAGACGTTTAACGTCAAAGTCCATAAAAGTTTACCGTCGCATGAGCATGATCCACCGCCAGATGTTCAACAACCCGCCCAGCGACGCCGCCACGTACGTCAGCGCGGCAGCCGTTAAAATCTTTCGAGCCCCGTCCATATCGTTCGGCGAAATATACCGGCCTTGCTCGAGGATCGGAAGGGCCCGGCGAAAGCTGGCATCCCATTCCACGGGCAAGGTCACAAGATGCACCAACGCCCCCATCGACATCACGGCAAGCCCCGCCAGCAACACCAACAAGCCGCCGGCCGGTGAACGGGTCAGCCCGGCGACGATGGGAATACCGAGCATGACAAAGGACCCGACCTTTTCCGCCCCTTGCGCCAACCGGATGAGTTTTGTGCGTTCGTGCAGCGGTCCGTACCCGGTTCGATCCTGAATGGCGTGTCCCACCTCATGCGCCGCGACCGTCACCGCGGTCAACGATTTGCCGTTATAGTTATCCGGGAGCAACCGGACCACTTTGGCCTGCGGGTCATAGTGATCGCCGAGTTCCGTCGTCTCGACCTGCACGTGCGACATCTCGAAGCGATCGAGCAAATGCCTGGCCAGTTCACCGCCCGTCCCCGAATAGTCCTCACGATGACCACGATATTTCTTGAAAACCCATTTGGTCCACAACTGCGGCCCAAGCAACACGACCAAGATCAGGAGTAACAGAAGAATGCCTCGTATCATGGTGATTCACTGCCCTCTCGGACCACTCCAGGATAACAATTTCTCTCGTGGGTGGCACCACCGCGTATAGAGACCTCATCAAGCCACCAGACCTGCATCCTGAGCGAAGCGCCTGTCCTGAGTACGCCCTGAGTTTTGCGAAGGGTCTTTCGATGGAAAGGATCTGCTTTTCCAGGCGCTCGATGGTTGAGGGAGAGATTCTTCGCCTACGGCTCAGAATGACAGAAGACGGACGGAGCCCACGGCTACGACGAGCAACTCACCACGATCTGCTTTCCCCAATCCGGCGGCGGGGCGGCATACTCGTTCATCTCGGGTTGGTCATCGAACGGGTGGCACAGCAGTTCCCGCAGGCGGTCGATCTCGGAGTAATCCCGGTGCCGGGCCGCCCGTTCAATCGCGACCTGGACAAGATAATTCCTCAAGACGTATTTGGGATTGCAGGCATCCATGCGCGTCTTGCGTTCGACGTCCATGCTGTGCTCGGATTGGAGCCGCGCGCGATACCGATCCGCCCACCAGTCGAATCCTTCACGATCAAGGAACTGATCCCGCAAAGGCTCGTTTGCCGAGGAGTCATCCTGGTTGAAGGACCCGAGCGCTCGAAAGAAATTCGTGTAGTCCACGTGGTTACTGTGCATGAGTGCGAGCACATCACGCCGGAGCTTGTCATCGCCTTCGCGGGTTTCTTGCAGCCCCAGTTTGGCTTGCATCAAATCCGTGTAGGTCTGCTGCATGGTCCCTTCATAGATTTCGGGGGCCCCAAGGACGTCGGCTTCCTCGACCAACGGAGAGAGTGCCTGCGCAATCGCACGGACGTTCCAATAGCCGATATCGGGCTGGTTCTCAAACGAGTACCGGCCATGATGGTCCGAATGATTGGGAATGAACCCCGGGTTGAAATCATCCATGAAGCCATACGGCCCATAGTCGAGGGTCAGCCCGAGGATCGACATGTTATCGGTATTCATGACCCCATGCGCCCAGCCCACGGCCTGCCATTGGGCAATCAGCCGGCCCGTTCGTTCGGCCACCTCACGCAGGAATCGCGCGTAGGCATTCGGGCCGTCGACGAGATGCGGAAAATGCCGGGCCAGCACGTAATCGGCCAGGGTCTTGAGGTGATCATGTTGACGGCGGTAAAAAAAGACTTCAAAGGTCCCGAACCGGACGTGACTCGGGGCCATGCGCACGAGCATCGCGCCGGTCTCCACGCTTTCCCGAAGCACGGCCTCATCGCTGCCGATGAGACACAAGGACCGGGTCGTCGGGATGCCCAATCCATGCATGGCCTCACCGCACAGGTATTCCCGGATCGTCGAACGAAGCACTGCCCGGCCATCACCGTCCCGTGAAAAGCGCGTCAACCCCGCACCCTTCAGATGCAGGTCCCATGTCTCGCCGCGGCCATTGCGCACTTCACCCAACAGAATCGCGCGCCCATCCCCAAGCGGCGATACGTAGTGACCAAACTGGTGGCCCGCATACAGCATGGCAATGGGCTCACTGCCCGTCAGGAGCAGTTTGCCGCCCATGGCCTCATGGAACTCCGGGCGCTTGGCTTGATCCGGGTCCAGGTCGATCAAGGCCGCGGCCGAAGGATTGAAACTGACCAGGTGCGAAGTTTCAAAACCCGTGGGCATCACCCGTTCAGAGAAGACCTCGGGCAGCCGGGCGTAGGTGTTGTCAAAGTTCAGTGTTTCGAGTGTTTGCACGTGCGCAGCTCTTGAAGGGACATGTTTTCGGCAATCAGCGCCTTGACCCGCTCATCCACTCTTTTCAGACGTGCCCCCGGCGGATTGTCCATGTTCTTCGTCAAAGTCGTCGATCTGACTGCCGATGGTCTCTTATCATGTTCCGGGAAGCCATGCCCGCGCAACTGTCAGCGTTCCTTCACCCGGATGTCTGCAGGAACTACCAGACAAAATGTACACGTCGATTTTGCTGCCAGCAACGCGGTGTGGATTCCGTGCAAAACGGTTTTTCTTTCCCGTAGCTGACAATGTCAATTCTGGATTCTTCGACTCCCAGATCTACCAAATATTCCTTCACGGCTTGAGCCCGGCGTTTCCCCAATTCCAGGTTGTACTCCACGGTCCCGTGTTCATCACCATGTCCTTCGATCAGCACGCTGGAATTCTTGTACATATGCTTGAGGAGTTCAGCATTCTTTTCCAGGACGGGGACGGAACCGGAACGAATCGCAAATTTGTCAAAATCAAAAAAGACATCGGTCAGCCCTGATTTTTTGGCGTGCTTCGTGCCCGCCGCGACCGTATCATCGCGCTTTCCCGGCTGCGGTGGTATTTCAGGAACGAAATCGAATGGTTCAAGCCGGGCGACCTCCGGCTCCTCAGCTTGCGCGATTTCCTCCTCCGCAATCGCACCGGGGCGACCGCCACTTCGATCATCCTCGGTATCAGTCGATTGTTGAGCCTGTGCGCGCAAATCCTCCGCACTCACGCTTTCAGCACGTTTCGCATGCTCACATGCCGATAAGGTCACCAGAAGCCACGTGCCAACAGCAATAAAGGTCGCCACATCTTTGACCTTTATTGTTGCCATACCAAAATTGCCTTTTTCATTGCGCTTCGTGACTGGCATCAGTTGATCAACGACCTCGAAACGGTGCTTCCTTTACGTCTTTCCAGTGAATAAAAAGGGGATTGACAACAACGTGCCGAAGAGAAGGAGTGGCCGATGATCGTTGGTGACTGCGCCTGAGCCTGTCGAAGGGAGCGTTTGAGCATACGTGAAAACGACGACGCACTGCGTGACAACAATAATCATTAAAACTAAGCAAGTGACCTTGATTCCGTCAAGATGGTGCATGCTGGCTCAGGGCATATCAATGAACGACGTAATATGGGATAGTAGGGCCGATGACACCCGCCGCCGTTTCGCTTGCATTCATCAGCGGACTCGTTGCACTCACGCTTCCCGTTGACGCCTCCGATCGTGTCACCCTGCCCGACCTTCCTCGCATGATGCGGGACATTCGGATCCTGAGTCATCCCGACTTTGCCGGACGGCAAAGCGGCTCGGAGGGCGGACGTCGCTCAGCGGAATATGTAGCCGACCACTTTGAGCACTTAGGCCTGACGCCTGCCGGTCACCGGCGCATGGGCACTGAACGGACGGCATGGGAACAAACCGGCCCCGTGACGGTCACGCAGATCAAGGCCCCTGCAACCCTGGCGTTTTCTTTTCCCGATGCACAGGCACCCGGCGCCATCGTCCCGCAATTGGGCTCACAGTTTCTTCCGGTCCTCGACTCGCCCTCCATCAATCTCACGGCCCCTTTGGTCTTCGTGGGGTACGGCATCGCGGACCCTGCGCGTGGGTGGGATGAATACGAAGGCGTGGCGGTCCGCGACCGCGTGGTCATGTTCTTGCGAGGGAAACCGCCGCATTATCCTCTCCACGTGCGGCACGCGGAAAAAGAACGAATCGCCCGGGAAAAAGGCGCCGTGGGGTTTGTCACGTTCACCGGGCCGATGTTGAGTCGATACGCCGCGCGCCGCGGCATGGGACACCAGCCTTTGGCGTTTTATACCAATGCCGGGGAGGACCGGCCCTTACCCGGAGTCTGGATCAGCGGCGAGACCGGGGCGGCTATCTTCCACGCGCAAGCGTTATCCGTCACGGACGTCCAAACCACCTTGAACAACGATCGCGTGGTCCGATCGAAAGCGCTCAAGAGCCTGGTACACATGCAATGGACGAGTCAGCGTCAGGCGGGGTCGCTGGTGAACGTGCTGGGCGCGATTCCAGGCCGTGATCCTGTCCTGAAAAACGACGTCGTGATTCTCGGAGCCCATCGCGATCACTTCGGCAACCAGGCGGGCCTGCTCTTTCCCGGTGCCGACGACAACGCGTCGGGGACGGCCGTGTTGTTGGAACTCGCACGCATTTTGAAAAACGGTCCGTCGCCCAAGCGAACGATCCTGTTCGCATCGTTCAGCGGGGAAGAACAGAACCTGCTGGGATCAACCTGGTACGTTCGGCATCCCACGCGCCCCTTGGCGAACACCGTCGCCATGATCAACGTGGATCACGTGGGCCTCGGCAACGGCAAACTCACCGTGGGGGTCGCCAACATGTCTAAAGACGTTGCCGCCTTGGCAGCCAAGCAGGCCGGGCTATCCGAGGCCGTCAAACTGTATGGGTTCTTTCCCGGGGGAGATCATGTGCCGTTTGCCGAAGCCGGCATTCCCACGGTGGCGGTGGTCACGGCAGGAGCCCATCCTCACTTTCATCAGTCCTCCGACAGCCACGATACCATCCAACCCGACAGGCTCAGTACTGCCGCACGCTTCGTCCTGGCGCTGACCCGACGCTTCGCCAATGCCCCGTAACCATCGCGTCTCACGGGTTCTCCCGTCGACAAAATAAGGGGACGGGTTAGAAGCTCGGCCTGCGCAACTCTATGCGTTCACTCACCGTTGCGAGGCTGACAGGAGAACACGCTGCTCAAAATGTCCGCGTCGATTTTGCTGCCAGCAACTCGCTGTGGATTCCGTGCAAAACGGTTTTTCTTTGCCGTAGCTGACAATCTGAATTCTGGATTTTTCGACTCCCAGATCAACTAAATACTCTTTCACGGCTTGAGCCCGGCGTTTCCCTAATTGCAGGTTATATTCCACCGTCCCACGTTCGTCACAATATCCTCCGATCAGGACAGTGGAATCTTTATAGGTATGCTTGAGAAGCGCGGCATTCTTTTCCAGCACGGGTACGGCAGCGGAACGAATCGCATATTGATCAAAATCAAAAAAGACGTCGGTCAACTTTGAATCCTTCACCGCGACCATATCACTGCGTCGTGCTTCCTGAGCCGAAGCCTGCGTTTCAGGAACGAAATCGGAAGACGTAAGCTGGGCGATCTGTGTCTCCGGCTCGTCGACGGAACTCACACCAAACTCCCTGATACGGGCAGCACGAAAAACTTGAGGAGGTGAGTCGGGGACATAGTCCGACGCAGGGCTACGATGCACCCGTGGGGATTCCGAATACCCTTCCGGAAGGACCGGTGCCGCAGCAGCAACCTCAGCGCTGCGAGGCGATGCCGGACTGGGAGGAGGTTCCGGAGCAAAGGCGAATGTGTCTGACAAGCCCGGGGGCTCCTGGCTGACGGATTCCCCATCGAATGGAATGCGACCTTGAGCACTCTCTGTGCCTGTCTCAGCATCGGTATCAGCCGACATGTGAGCCTGTGCACGTAAATCCTCCGTACTCATGATTTCAGCATGTTTCGAATTCTCACATGCCGATAACGTCACCAGAAGACACGTGCCAACACCAATAAGGATGGCAAAATCCTTTGCCTTCTTTGCCCTTGACATTTTCATACAAAAACCTCCTTTTTCATCGCACCTCTTCATGGGCATAAAGTTGATTAACGAACTCGACATTGTCCTTTTTTTACGTCTCTCCACCGACTGAAAAGGGAATCCACAACAACTGGAAGAAGAGAAGCAGCGGCCAACAATCGTTGGTCCCTACGACTGAAAGCGTTTGCGCATGCGCGAACCCGACGACGCAACGCATAGCAGCTAAAGTGACTAATTGTAAGAACTTAGCAAGTTACCCTGATTCAGTCAAGATACTGTATGAATCAGTCATTTTTGCACTAGGTATTGTGAAAGATGAGGGATTGGACAGAAGAATGAAGTTGTCCCCGTCGTCGTGAGCGAGGATCCAGTTCTTATTGGCGGGAAGAACCGCTATGGTAATGAATCGCGACGATCGTCCGTGTTTGCCCGACGCCAGATGCTCGCCAACAGGGGCCCGGTCACATTGTGCCAAACACTGAAGACCGCGCCGGGCACGGCCGCCACCGGGCCAAAGTGGGCTACGGCCAGAGCCACGGCCAGCCCTGAATTCTGCATGCCGACTTCGAGGGCCACGGTCCGGCAGTGGCGAAGCGGGAGCTTCCGCAGTCGAGACCCCCAATACCCGAGCGTCAAGCCCAACGCGTTATGAACGACCACGGCCAGCACGACCAGACCCGCCACGTGGCGTTGCCCATGATTCAAGCCGACGATCACCCCGACGATCCACGCGATGATGAACATCGACACGAGCGGCAGCACGCCTTCAAAAAACCAGGGGCTCGGTTGCCACACGCGGCGCAGGAGAATGCCTACCACCACCGGTAACAGCACGATCTTCGTGACCGTCCATAAGAGCGGGAGCGGATCAATCGCCAACCACGTGGAGGCGAGAATCCAAATCCACAGGGGCGTCAAAAGCGGGCTGAGCAACGTCGAGACCGTCGTCATGCCCACGGATAACGCCACGTCGCCTCGCGCGAGGTAGGCCACCACGTTCGACGCCGTGCCCCCGGGGCACGCCCCGACGAGAATGACGCCGAGCGCCAACAATTTCGGCAGGCCCAGGAACATCGCGATACCCCACGCACCAAGCGGCATCACCACGTACTGCAAGGCCACACCCAGCAGCAACGTCCGGCCTCCATGGCGAAGGGTGAGGACGTCCCGATGCGTCAGCGTCAATCCCATCCCGAGCATCACCGCGGCCAACGCTTCGGGAATCCAGAGTTTCCCGGAGGCGGCGGGACCCGGCATGAACCAGCCCCATGCGGCTCCGAGTACGACCCACACGAGAAACCCGTCTTGAACCAGCCTCAGCCAAGACGGAATGCCGCTTGGAGGAACGTCGTTCGCCGAACGCGGGTCCCCGGTACGTTGTTTCCCGAAATCATCCATCGAGTCGGCATTGTGGCAAATCTTCGAGAGCGAGGGCCACTCATTTTTACAAGGCCGGGCGTTTCCATGCTCGTTCATGATCACCCCCTCACCCTGTCCTCTCCCATTACCTCTCTTTCCCTCTCCCCACTGCGGGAGAGGGTTGGGGTGAGGGGGCCGGAGGACGTTTCATTGTCAGGAATCAACGGGCTGTGCTAGACTCGTCTCGTGGGCGATTAGCTCAGTGGGAGAGCGCTTCCCTCACACGGAAGAGGTCACTGGTTCGATACCAGTATCGCCCACCATTTCACCATTCTTCACCGGACGACGCAGGTCGAGCTTGAGGTCTTTCCCCACCCGTTCAGCAGTAAAACCGCCAGGGCCGTGGCGTTCTCCGCTCGTGGCGACCAACCACGTGGGACAGTGGCTTGTTGTCCTGTTGTTGGGTCTCCTCACGGCATGCGGGACGCCATCAGCACCGCCTCGCGATCCCATGCTCCCCCCGTCGGCCAGCGACCTCGCGCTGATGGGCGCGGCGCACCTCTGCGACGCCCAGGAAACCATTGTCAAGAGCTGGCAAGGCATACGCTATCAACGGGTGCCCTGGGGCTCGGGAGAACAACTGCAACGCCTGATGCAAAGCAGCCAACCCGACCACGACGCGTTTTACTTTTTCAATGATGAGCAGCGCCTGGTCGGTGCCGTGTTTCGCTACAACCGGGGTCTCCCCTTAAAGCCGTATCCCATGCTGCGGCAAACCTTATCCGAACTCATTCCGTCGTCCACGTTTTATATCGACCCCACCCAACTGCTCTCCCGGAAGGACGCGCAATCCGCCGTGCTGTACCGGACCGGGGACTACACCAGCACGACCCAATACCTGGTGTTGGAGAGTGAAGATGACCCGACGTTACTCGTGGCCTCTTTTGCGATCGATCCGTACGAGCAGCTTCTGTCGAGTTACCATGAAACGTTTCTGCCGGGTCTCAACCGAAGCCAATCCGCGACGCCGGCAGAATCCGCACCCTCACCCGACGCGGACCTGGGCGACGATTTCCTGGGTCTTCAACAATTCGCGCGAGGGGAAGCCGCGTTATTCGGGTCGTGCGGAACCGCCCAGCCGGCGATTGCCGTCGAAGCCTATCGGCAATCCATTCAACATGGGCTCAAGAACGAGGCTCGCCTGGCCGAAGCCCACCATCGACTGGGCCTGGCGCTGCGGGATCAAGGCCAACCGGCCGACGCGCAACGCGAACTGGAGCAGGCGCTCGCGCTTCGCCCCAACGCGCCGGCGATCATCAACAATCTCGGCCGGGTCCTGGCCGACCAACACAAGCAGTCGCGCGCCATTGAACTCTTTGAACGGGCGATCATCCTGCGCCCGAACTATGCCGAAGCACGGTTCAATTTGGCGCAAAGTCTGGAACGGATCGACACCCGCCGGGCGATCGAAGAATACGAGACCTATATCGCCCTGGTCGAAGGGAGCCCCAGGGAAGCCAAACGAATCAGGGCCGTCCAGGAACGCGTGAAACGGCTGAGAGGTGACTAAGCGCGCCGTGAAATTCTACGCCGTGCGCAAGGGGCACCAACCCGGGATCTACACAACCTGGCCCGCGTGTGAAGAGCAAATCAAAGGGTTTCCCGGAGCCATCTACAAAGCCTTTCCCACGAAAGCCCAAGCCCTGGCGTTTGCGGGAGAAGGCCTTCCCGGTTTGACCGGCCTTCCTCCGGCCGACACCCTGCCCGCAACCGATGGCATTCACATTTGGGTCGATGGATCATGTCTGCCGCACGGCAATGGACATCTGCACTTCGGTTGGGCCTACGTCATCCTCGACGGCGAACGGGAGCTCCACCGGGCGAGCGGGTATGACGTGCCGGCCGAGGCGCGCCGGCATCGAAACGTGGCCGGAGAAATCCAGGCGGTCCTGCAGGCGCTGGAGTGGTGCCGGGCACATGACATTGCCACGGCCACGATCTCTTTCGATTACCAGGGGTTAGCCAGTTGGGTGGAAGGCACGTGGAAGACCAGGACGCCCTTTACCCGCGCGTACGCGGAACGGGTCCGGGCCTTGGGCATGACCCTCACCTGGCACAAAGTGCTGGCCCACTCCGGCAACCCGTATAATGACTTGGTGGATCGACTGGCGGGAGAAGCCGCCCGGTCCACCCCGGCACAGACGAAAGGCAACCGGCAATCATGAGAACCACGGCAGTCGGGCAGGTCGGGTTCGCGTAGCGTAACCCGACAGTAAGCTGCGTAGACATTTTGTTGATGTTCTTACCTTCCCTTTCAATATTGTAAAGTTTGTGCACTTTTTAAAAATGTTTATATTTTATAATTATTGTAAAGTTTGAGACAAAGTTTAAAGTATGTAACATTTTATTACTTTTGTAATATTTCTAAAATTCATCGCCATTGTTCACGTTTTCCCCATTCAAGCTTTTCGTTGTCCATTGCTACGTTTCCGAGATTGTCGGATTACGCGACGCTAATCCGACCTACGGGGCCAGGCGTTCGGTGTTTGAAACGACGAGATTCTTCGCCTGCGGCTCAGCATGACAATGCTGGTCTGGTCAGCCTGGTAGCCTGGTAGGTCAGGTTAGCCGAAGGCGTAACCCGACAATCATCCTGCACAACAGTCAATGCTCTGAGTACCATTGTCATCCTGAGTACCATTGTCATCCTGAGCGAAGCGAAGGATCTCGTCGTTGAGGTGTTCGGTTGGAAAAGCAGATCCTTCGCTTCGCTCAGGATGACAGATGAAGCGCTTCGCTCAGGATGACAGATGAGGCGTATTGCGCAGGATGATGGCTTCTCTCTAATGCCAGGCGGAAACTGTCAACGAATGAGTGAACCTTGACCATTCCTTACACTCGGGAATGGTCGATTCTGGCTTTGTCTTTGCAAGCCGGACTGTACGTCTTGATTTACCGTCGCGTCGCCCTCTTGCCCCTCCCCCGGATCATGAAACGGTCTCTCTAACGGAGGGGAACCGGTGGCCTCAGGCACGGCCCGGGCTTTGGCCCGGGATGGATACCACCGGCTTCCGGCGTGTTGATGGGTAGGGAACAACGATCGTTGTTCCCTACGTCAGGATGGTCCTGAAGGGTTTGGTGAAGCTCCTGACGGGCATATTCCCAACCTGTGTTCTCTGACGCAGCAACCAGGCGTTGACCGTCATTTCGATGCCCCCGGCATCGGGAAGGCGGCAGAAGCTTACCGTCATCACGTGTTCCCGCGTCCGGGCCTTGGGGTAGGCCGACAGCCAACGGCCTTGCCGGGATTGGACAAAGAAGCGACCCCTGGCGCCGCCATTCTTGTAATAGTTCACCTTTCGGGGCGGCCACCCCAGGTCCTCGGCGGCCGTGGAGTGCGGGAATCGGTCGGGCCTGTCCGTGGCCACGCTGGTGGCCAGTCCATTGAGACCGGTTAAATTGGACATCGGCGATGCGATGATCTCGACGAGGCGTGCGCCCCGGGTTCCGATCGGGACGCCGGCAATACGCCCGAAGTGCACGTCGCCGCTGAGGACCACGACGTCGTGGGACACGGAGCCCAACGCGTCCAGCAACCGGGCATACTGGGTTCCGTAACTGCGGAGATTCCGCTCGACCGTGTTCTGCTCCACGATCAACGGCTGCGGGAGGACGAGCACGCCCGGGCAGGCACGGTGGCGTGCCCAATCGAGTAATCTTTGGAACGCGGCCCCAGGCAGAAATTCGTGCTCGGAACGGTACGAGCGCAAGTCGGCCAGACACACGGACAGGTCATCTCCGAGTGTGAACGATTCGACCACGGGGGAGCGCTGGACGTTCCTGACGCCGTCGGACGCTGCTTTCCTCCAGTGTGTGCGCACGTGCGGGAGTTTGAGGGCCAGCAGGGGCGGAAGGAGTGAGTCGGTAAAGGGGTAGTCGTTCCAGTATTCATGATCGTCGGGCAACATCCACGTGCCGCCCCTGCTCAACATGCTGCCGAGCGCCTGCCAGTGGAGGGCATAGTCGTCTGCGATGCGCTCGCGGATTTCTTTTTTGATCAGCGACAGGGAATCGAAGCCAATATCCAAATAGACCTGATCCCCCGACAGCACGGTCACATCCGGGCGAACGGTTTTGCTCCCGCGCTCATACAGCGCCTTGTAGGACGCCGCGGCCCGGCCGCCATCCCGATGGTTGTAGAAGCAACTCCCGAGCCCGATCGTGAAGGCGTTCCGGCCTTTCTCGGGTACGCGCGACGGCAGCGTACGAAACGCGCCGGAGCGAAGCCGTTGCCAGCGACGCTTGATTCCGGCCCGGGGATCCGCCTCGATACGGCGCTCAAACGCCAGGCGATAGTCGCTCCCGGCTTCAAGTCCTCGAAACGTCACCACGGTGAAGAATCGCTGCTTCATCCCCGGAAAAGGACGTTGCCAGTCCTGCTTGCGGATACTTCGTGTCCTGACTTCGCGGTCCTCCCGGAAGAGCCGGACGCGCGCGCGTTCGGGCATTTTCAAGGCGGGAAACAGCGTGCCCACCCACACTTCCACTGACTGCTGGCTGACGCGATGGATGACCAGCGACCATTGAGCGGTCGACGTGTAGGAGTCTGGGTTCATCCGGGATCGTGTCACGTTGTCTCGACGACCATGACCCTACCCGCACCTGACCTTGACCACGCGGCCGTCCGGTCCGACGACGATGTTCAGGCGCTCCGGCCGGTGATCCGCGGTGATCCGGCTGCCAGCGGGATACACACGCAGAGGCTTGGGCAGGGCGGCGGTATCGATCTCATCTATGGGTCGCCCGACCATTGACCGATGTCGCGCGGCGGCACACGTGGGTTCTTTGGGATTCTCCACAATCTCCACGCCGGCCGGGCCGGGTTCGGCCACGTTCTTTTCGGGAATGCCCGGAGTCGCGCACGTCCAGAGCACCCCTCCCGATAACACGATCAGCATGACTTTTCGGTGCATCGTTCGTTCCAAAGGAAAGGAAGCAAGGCCGATTAAGCCGAGGGCCGGGGAAATTTTATTCTTGATCACGGCGGGGCGGGGTATAGAGACATGCATCCAATATGCTCAGAACCTCGTCAAGCACGACTCCAGGTGCTTTTTCAACAAGCTTCACCTGTCGCCTTGCGCCATCAACGGACTTGATCTGTTCGACCATTATGTACCCCGTCAGGGACGACTCCTCGGGGATTGCCACATGAAAGGGAATATTCCTGAACGTCTTGGTGATGGGGCACACCATGACAAGCCCCGGATGGCGGTTGAACAGGGTGTTACTGACCACCAATGCCGGGCGACGCCCTCTTTGCTCACGTCCGGCCTGCGGATCGAAGGTCAAGATCACGAAATCCCCTTTCTCCGGGACGTATTTGGGCATCTACCACACTTCCTTTCCAACGGGTGGTCCCCAGTCTTGTCCTTCAGTCTGATACCTTTTCGGCATTTTGGATACCAACACCTTCAGATCATGTCTCCCCCGCACTTTGGTCACGGGTTCAACGATAATCCGCCCCTTCCGGACAGAGACCCTCACTTCGTCACCCACGTTAATCCGGGCTTCGTCCAGCAACGTCTTCGTGAACCGAAGTCCCTGACTGTTTCCCCATTTCTGAACCTTGGTCAACATGCCCTATCTCCTCACATGACTAAATGTATAGCCAAAGTATATCCTCAGATACGTCGAACTGCAACGGTTCATTCTCGTTTCTCCTGCGCGTGTCGCGGCGTCATTGATACGAACATAGCCCCCTTCCGTCATTGGCATGAAAATAGTCCTCATCTGTCATCCTTGCGCACGCGAGGATGTGGATTCACATTTGAAGTGCAACAGGTGGTTTCTAAAAACCTCGGCGGGGGTCTGATAGCCGAGGCATTTCCGAGGCGTATTATTGTATACTTGGACGAGGCGCGTAAAGTGCTCATCCGAGAGGGTCGCCAAGTCGGTCTTGCGGGGCAGGGTCCGGCGCAGGCGGCCGATGGCGTGTTCGACGCCGCCCTTTTGCCAAGGTGAGTGGGTCTCACAGAAGAAGGTTTCGAGGCCGAGCGTATGGAGGGCGTAGTGGCGCGCAAACTCCGTCCCGTTATCGAAGGTGATCGTTTGGCGCCACGTGGGGGGCAAGGGCGCGAGGAGGGTGGCGATGGCGTGGGCGATCGGCGCGGCGGCTTTGCCGGGGGGGCGCGCGGCGATCAGCAGGCGGGAGTGGCGCTCATGGAGGGTCAAGATGGCTTGGCCGTAGATCCGGAACAACATCAGATCGGCCTCCCAATGGCCCGGGGTACGGCGATCCGCAACCGCCGCCGGCCGCTCCGCCAGCGGGCGGCGCAGAGCGATGAAGGACGCCGGGCTGCGCCCCTTGTAGCACCGGCGCCCGCGTTTGGCTTTGGCCTGCGGCAGATAATGGCGCCAGGCGTACTCTGTTTTGCGGGCCATCTGCGCATAGATGAAGCGGTAGATGGTCTCGTGGGAGATGACCGGTCGGTGCTGCTCCCGAGCGAGGCGGCCGGCCACCTGTTGGGGGGACCAGCCGTGTTGGAGCTGCGCCAGGACCGTGGCGCGGAGCGTGCTGTCGCGGTCGAGCTTGGAGCCCTGCCAGCGGCGCGCCCGAGCTTGCTGGTCGGCATAGCCGGGTTGGTAGCCCTGGGTGGTGGACCCATTGCGGTTCAGCTCCCGAGCCACGGTCGATGGCGCGCGATCCAGAGTTGCCGCAATTTGGCGGATCGAGTGTCCCGTGGTGTGTAAGCGGGCCATTTCACAGCGGTCTTCAAGGGTGATGTGTGTATAGTCGCGTCCCATGGCAACACCTTAACAAGGTGTTGCACTTCGTTTGTGAATTTAGGGGATCCAGTGCCGTTCTCCTCGCAACTCGCAGGAAAAGCAAAAACCCCTGGATCCCCGTAGATTGCCTGGATCCATTCTTTGACTGGATCCCCGATCAGGTCGGGGACAAGCGTCGAGGACAGGCGTCGGGGATTGTAAATGTTCACTAATTCGTTGACAGAATGAAGGGTGACTCATCCTTTCACCTGGAGGCGAAGCCATGCGACACAATACCCACGACAAAACCCTGTATCGCAATTATGTCCGCAAGTGGAAATTCCTGATCCAGGAGTACGAGTTGGTCAAACAGAAACGGCATCCCACGTTCCGGTTTGTCGCCGATTTCTACCGATTTCATCAGACCCACCGGCAGACCTTCTTCAAGTATTACCACCGGTTCCGCCAGAGCGGAGCCGAGCACGCCCTGGTGCCTCAGCCACGCGGCCCGAAGTGGAAAAGTCGGCGGGTCTACGGGTATATTGAGCAACAAGTGCTGCAGCAGCGGCGGCTGGGCGTCAACCGGTATGAGATTTGCCAGCTCCTGGCTCCGAAGCTCAAGCACCTGACGCCGTCCCCGAGTACGGTCTATCGGATTACCCAGCGATACGGGCTGAACCGCTTAACGCCCAAGCTGCGAGAGGAGAAACGCCGGATTGTGAAGCAGAAAGCCGGAGAATTAGGGCATCTGGACTGCCATCACTTGAGCAAGGACCTCATCGCGACCGATCCCACGCGCTATTATCTGGTGTGTGTGATTGACGCCTGTACCCGCCTGGCTTGGGCCGAGGTGGTGACCGATCTGAAGAGCCTGACGGTGATGTTCAGCGCCCTGAAGAGCTTCAATCTGCTCCACCAGCGCTACCAGCTCCAGTTTGCCGAGGTCTTAACGGACAATGGATCCGAATTCGCGGCCCCGCGCACCAAAGACACGCACCCGTTTGAACGGATGTTGCTGGAGTTGGGGATCAAACATCGGTATACCCGGCCCTATCGGCCGCAGACCAATGGGAAGGTGGAACGGTTCTGGCGGACCTTGAACGACGACCTGATCGACGGCACCACGTTCGCCTCCCTGGCGGAGTTCCGGGACGAATTGGAGCAATATTTGCTCTACTGCAATGAGGTGCGCCCGCATCAGGCGCTGGAGGGGAAAACCCCCAAACAGATCAACGAATCTTGTCAACGAATTACTGAACACATACAGGGATGACAGAAAGAGGATAGGCACACAGGCCTGTCCCTACGGCAAAGGAGGGGAAAGACGGGGCTCCTTCCTTCCAAGACAACCCCCCGCCCCCCTTATCAGGGGGACTGCTTAGATCCGCCCCCCTGATAAGGGGGGCCAGGGGGGGTTTATCTTTTACGACAACCAACCGCCGAACGACCGCTTCGCCAAAGACGAAGCCACGAGAAGAAGAGGCGCAGGTAATCCTCGCGGGACCCCCTCCTGTCATCCTCGCGGTTGTTAGCGGGGATCCAGGTTTTTCTCTTCTGTTCTTCCATGCGTGCGGGTCCGCCTGGCACAGAACCCTGGATTCCCGCGTACGCGGGAATGACAGAAGGAGACAGCGAACTTTGTTAACGAATGAGTGAACACATACAGGGATGACAGGAGGGGGAGTCAGGTTCAGAATTCGGCGCGCCACCCTGCTAACAGACTGACCATGGGCTTCGCGGCCACGTGTCCCGGATTGTGCGACGCGGCCGCCTCGGCCTGCAACGCGCCGCCGAAGACGCCCGTGCGGCGCCAACGGGCCGCCACGTCAATCTGCCGGGCCGATGGGACGAGACCGGCTGAGAACGACTCGCGCAGGATCTCGCCGTCCCTGGTACGGCCGACCGGCAACCTGAACTGCGCCGACCCGTTCTCTATCCGCGGCGGTTGGGACACCGAGATGGTCAGCTCGTCATGGGCGGTCAGGTGCCGGTTGACGCGGAGCGACATCGCACTGGTGGTCAACCACGACACGCCGTCGATGAGTCCACTCCCCACGTTCGGGGCGACCAAGCCGATTTCGGTATCGAAGGCCAGGCGCCAGCCCCCGAATTCGGTGACCGCTTCGAACCCGGTGAACACGTTGTTGGCCGAGAGCCCACCGAACGCGCCGGTCGCCGTGGACCCCAGCAGGGAGCTCCCTTCCTTGAGCCACCCGACGCGCACGCCGACGGGCGTATCCGGCGGTCGCCAGGCGAGCATAGCACCCACGTCCGACGTTTGTTGCCGGGGCAGGCCGGCAGTGGCCAAAGATGTGACGTGGTTCACCGTGGCAAACGTCGTGGCTTCGAGCCCGTTCTGCGCCTTGAAGGTCACGGTCGCGGCGTTCCCGGCCAGGTGAGCAAGCTGCTTTCGGCAGTCGCCGGCGACTCGTACAGGCCGACGCGCCACGCGCCTCGATGCACGGCGAGTGCGTAGGGGGCGAGCGTCATCCGCGTGCCGCGCGTGGACGGGCGATCCGCTTTCCTGACCGGGGCGATCAGACTGTAAAGCCGCCCCATGGCGGATGGTTGGTACGCGGCGCCGGCCAAGCCCGACAGGTCGAACCAGAACGGGGCGCCCAGCGCGTCGAACGCGGCGATTTCCCGGCCGGCTAACGAGCGCGAGAGCCCGTCGCCGAACGCGCGGCCCAGCCTGAGCTGGGTGGTTTGGATGCTATGCCCGTTCTGCCTGTTCTCGCTGACCCGGCTGTTCGTCATCACCTGAGCGTTGTCCACCGGCGACACCGCGGCCCCGAGGTCCATCAACCCCTGCCCATAGATGGAGGAGGTGCCGTAGATACCATTCTTGTTAGCGGTGGCGAAGAGCCGCGTGAGCAATTCTCTGTTGGAGAGTTGGCCACGGAAGAAATGCTTCATCAGCGCGAGCCCGCCGCTCACCATGGGTGCGGCGAAGGAGGTGCCCGCGAGATTGAGCAGGACACGAAAGGAGCCGGGTGAGGGTGTCTCGGAATCGAACAGGGCGGCCGTGACGCCGGTGCCGGGCGCCGCGATGCACCACGGGCCGGCCATGCCGCAACGGTTGGAGAGATCGGCGATCCTGAGGCCCCGGTCCACGGCTACGACCACCACGTTGTGTCCTTGCAGTTCCGGCAGCTTGGCGACTGCCCCACCTTCCAGGTTGGGCGAGGTCGCCCGGTAGCTGTAACCCGTACTGCTTGTCGAATCCGCAAAGCAATTCTGATCGCCCTGATCGCACGGATCGCCATGGTCGTTGCCGGCGGGCCACACGAAGATCGCCGGGTCCGTCACACCGCTTTGCGCGATCACATCGAAGCCTGGACCCAATCGGGCGGAATTGCGCAGGTCGTCCGCATCGTAGTGTTCAATGAATGAGCCGCCGGCACTGTAGCTCGCGTTCACGATTTGCACGCCGCTTGCCAACACGTCTTTATAGGCGGACTCCCAGTCGAACGTACGCCGACGCTCATCATCGTCGGGAATGTGAGCGCCGATGGGCACGGTAAACACCTTGAACGTTGCACCCCAGGCAATACCGAGGAATCCGGCATCATTAGGCTGCGCGGCCATGATGCTCGTGACCGCGGTGCCGTGCGAGTGCTCATTCGCGTCGTAATCCGTTCGCATCTCATCCGGCAGGTTCTGGAGGAACGTTTCCGTGATATTCGCACCGGCGAGTTCGTGATGGGTGCGATCCACACCCGAATCCATGACCCCGATGGTGACTCCGTCGCCCGGCTTGACATTCTTGCCATCCATATCGCCCTCGATCACGGCGAGGGCCGCATGGGCTTGATGCACGTTGAGCGCTTCCAAAGCCCATTGGCCCACATAACGATTGGGATTCGCCGAACTCCCTTGAAATTCAAGATCCGCGAGACGGTCAGCGGCGAAGTCATCGCGCAGTTCTTCAAATCTGTCCTTCGAGATACATCCATGAGAGACAGTGTCAATCTCCATGCAGGGTGGTGGGGACGGGGGCGGGGGCGGGGGTTGCGGTGGTGGTGGCGGCTGCATCGGTGGCGTCACAGGGGCAGGGTTCTGGGCCGGTCCAGGGTTCGGGATAGAGACAGGCGGCGGGGGCGTCACGGGGGCCGGGTCGGGGGCCGGGGCCGGGTCGGGGGCCGGGGCCGGGTCGGGGGCCGGGGCCGGGTCGGGGGCCGGGGCCGGCGGCGTGGCTGGAACCGTGTCAGGGAGCTGAGCAGAGGGTCCATTTCCGCCACAACCGGACAACGCCATGACGAGCGATACGGCGGCAATGAAACCTGCGAATCTGCAGATCCGGAAAAACATATGAGATGCGGCCTTCTCTTTATAAAGACAGAGAGCCTCGGACGGGCTGGAATGGGCAAGACAAGCTAGAGCTTGCCTTCGCCTTTGAGGTACTTGCGAAACCGGTCCATGAGTTCTTCGCCGAGCACGCCGACCTCCGGTTTCTCTTTGGTCATGAATTCACGAATTTCTTCCAGGCGTTGTTCGGCCTGGCTGTTCCCTTTCAGGCGCTTGACTTTCACCAACGCATCATCAAAGGCGTCAAAGGTCAATTCCTGATACCCGAAACTTCTGATCCGCTTGACGGCTTTCATCATGGCTTCGTTCCGAAACGTGGTCAGGTGCTCGGAATCGATTTCCCGTAACCCGAGTTTTCTGGCGCGCCGTTCCGCGGCCTTGCGAATCCCGCTGCGCACGAAATCCGGGGACGTGAGCAACCGTTTCCAGGCTTCGTCCGTCCACGCCACGTTTTCCTGCGGCGCTTCCCAGACCTTGAACAGCGTCAGTTCATCAATCGTGGTCACCCCTGATTCCCGCGCCAAATCTTCCGCGTCCCGTTTCAGCATATCCGTGACGAACTCCAGGGCAATGGGTGGAGAATGCCTGACTTTTTCCTGCAACATCGCCTTCGCTCCCTCGGTCCATTCCACCGGCGCCACCGCGGCTTCGGCTTGTTCCCCCATGGCTTCGACTTTTTCAAACAATTCCACGTTGACTTCCAAATGGCCCCGTTCCCGCGCCACCTCTTCGGTAATTTGCTTGATCATGGCTCGCATGAATTCCGGCACGCTTTCCAACCGTTTGCTGGCTTCCGCGGTCCAGGGTAATTTGCCTTGGGCCATTTGATCGGCCGCTTCGGCCATCCCGGCTTCTCCGCCCATACTCCCCATCATTTGCCGCTTGAACTGGTCCAACAATTCCCCGGTAATCTCGCTTTTTCCCAATTCGCGGGCTTTCTTTTCCGCCAGGCGTCTGACCATTCCCCGTAAAAAGACGGGTGCGCGCTCAAGCCGCGTGAGGGCATCAGGGGTCCAGGTCGGTGCCGTCAACGTAGGCTCGGGATCACTCATGCGTCGGCCTTTCTTGATTCAGCAGTTCCTTGATTTCTTTGCCCGCTTTAAAAAACGGCATGCGCTTTTCAGGCACGGACACGGTCTCTCCGGTTTTCGGATTACGCCCGTCCTTGGTGCGTCGGATGCGTAACCGGAAACTTCCAAACCCGCGGATCTCCGTTTTCTCTCCCCGCTTCAAGGCGTCACGGATGGAATCGAAAATGCCGTTCACCACCTTTTCCGCGTCACGGCGGCTGAGGGTCCTGGCTTTCTCCACCACTTTCTCAATCAGGTGTGCCTTGGTCATGACTCCTCTCCTTGATCGAAGTGCCCGGCGCCTCTTGCGCTCATCCCCCTCACCCCAGCCCCCCGATTAAAAATGTCGGGGGCTTCGCCTAATTTCAGATTAGGGGAGAGGGAGTATTTTACAACGCCATGAGATACATGAGGTTCATTCCCGTGTGCAGCGGTAACGCGGGCGTGTCTCCGAACAGGGACCCGACCAACCAATCCCGGAATGAAAATTCCGGGGTCGTCTCGATCACCTGCGGAGTACCTTTTATCCCGGTCATCTCCGCCGCCACTCTGACGGCGTCTTTCAGGTCTCCCAGGTCATCGATGAGGAGCACGTCTTTGGCTTGTTGCCCGGTCAACACCCGGCCGTCCGCCAAGGCTTCGACGTCGGCGACGTCCAGTGCGCGCCCTTCGGCCACGGCTTCGATAAACTGACGATGGGCATCATCCATGACCGATTGCAACAGGTTCAGGTCCTCTTCGCCCATCATGCGAAACGGGGACCCCACGTCTTTATACCGTCCGCTTTTTATCACGAAGTTCTTCACGCCGATTTTGTTCATGAGCTCTTCAAAATTGGCCAACTGCATAATCACGCCGATACTGCCCGTCAGGGTTCCGGGGTTGGCCAGGATTCGATCGGAGGCGACCGCGATATAATACCCGCCGGAAGCCGCCACCGTTCCCATGGAGACCACGACCGTTTTTTGCTTTTCTTCCCGCACCCGTTTGACCGCATTGTATATCTCCTGAGAAGCCGCGACTCCGCCGCCCGGAGAATCGATCCGAAGGACAATGGCCTTGACGAGCGGGTCCTGGGCATACGCTTCCAACTCGTTCACGGTCGATCGCGAATCCAGAATGGGACCTTCGATCCTGACGAGCGCGATGCGCTCCTTGCCGACCATGGCGAGTTCCGGTAACAGCGCGTTCCCCACCACGGTCAACGCCACCGCGCCCACCACGATCCAGATGACCCGTCGCCACTTGGAAAGGGTTTTTCCTGAAGATGTGTCGTCCATACACGCCTGCCCAGCGACAATCCTCTACGCCGTTTCCTCGTCGGACGAGCTCGAAACTTCCTGCTCCTGGTCGGCGTCGCCCGGATCGCTCACCGCTTCGGTTGTCCGGCTCTCCGGTTCCTGCGGACAGTCTTTCACGCTCAATGCAATTTTCCGTTCTTCACAATCGACTTTGACGATCTTGGCGGTCACCTTCCGGCCTATCGCAAAACTCTCTTCCAGCTTATTCGCCCCATCGGGCCCGACTTCACTGACGTGGATCAACCCTTCCACGTCCCCGTCCAGTTCGACGAACACGCCGAAATCCGCGATCTTGGAAACCGTCCCGGTCGCCACGCTGCCCACGCGGTACCGTGAAGGAATGTCCGCTACCCACGGGTCCGCCGTGAGCTGCTTGTAGCCCAGCGACAACCGCTCTTTTTCTTTGTCGATGCGCAAAATGATCGCGGCTACCCGTTGCCCCTTCTTGAACAATTCCGAGGGATGCTTGATGTGTCTGGTCCACGACATGTCCGAAATATGAATCAGCCCGTCGATCCCTTCATCCAACCCCACGAAGGCCCCGAAGTCCGTGACGCTTTTGACTTTGCCCTCGATTTGCGTGCCCACCGGGTAGCGGGCCTGAATGACGTCCCACGGATTGGGTGCGGTCTGTTTCATGCCGAGCGAAATCTTGCGACCTTGCTGGTCCACGTGCAGCACTTGCGCGTCGATGGCGTCTCCCACCGTGACCACCCGGGAAGGATGGCGCACTTCATGCGTCCAGGACATCTCCGATACGTGGACGAGCCCTTCAACGCCCGGCTCCAGTTCCACGAACGCTCCATAATCGGTCAGGCTGACGACCTTGCCGCCCACTCGCGACCCTTCAGGGTATTTGGCGGCAATGTTCATCCAGGGGTCGGCCGTCTTTTGTTTGAGCCCCAAGGAAATTCTTCCGGTCTCGCGGTCGTACTTGAGCACCAGCACCTCCAACCGATCCCCCACGGCAAACATATCGGAGGGATGGCCGACCCGTCCCCAGGAAATGTCGGTGATGTGCAGCAGGCCGTCAATGCCGCCCAAATCCAAAAACGCGCCGTAGTCGGTGATATTTTTCACGGTCCCTTCGAGCAGTTGTCCTTCGGCGAGGGTCGATAACGTGTTTTGCCGCCGCTTGTCGCGCGTTTCTTCCAATAAAGCCCGACGGGAAATCACCACGTTGCCGCGCCGATGATTGATTTTAATGATTTTAAACGGGAAGGTTTTTCCGACCAGGGAGTCCAGATCGCGGACGGGCGTCAGATCGATTTGCGAGCCGGGTAAAAAGGCCCTGACCCCGATATCCACCATCATCCCGCCTTTAATCCGTGACACCACTTTCCCATGGACTTCCCTCTCCTCCTGATGCACGACCTCAAGCTCATCCCAAACTTTCATCTTGTCCGCTTTTTCCTTGGAGAGGAGCAAGTTCCCTTCCGCGTCTTCGCGCTGCTCGATGTACACCTGGATGCGGTCACCGACCGCCAACCCGGTCAGTTCGTCCGGCATAAACTGGTTCGCCGAGATGATGCCTTCGGATTTATAGCCGATGTCCACGATCACTCTGTCTTTTTGAATGACCACGACCCGGCCTTCCGTGATCGTGCCTTCTTCAAAATTCTTGAACGTTTCTTCATATAGGGCCTCCAAGGCCTCCCGGTCTATTTCTTCAATGACGTGTGACATAGTGCTCATTCTTCATTCCTAACTTAGGATCGCTTCCCAGCAACCGTTGTGACGGGATCGAGCCGGAACCGACGTGGAAGCTCAATCTCTTGGGTTCATGTTGTCGGTACTGCCGAATGATCCACGTCGCGCAATTCGGCAATCCGAGCCATTACTGTCTGACTGATATGTTGGTACAATTCTTTTCCCTGATATTGTCGACATTCCTCACGAAAATCCATGGACTCGCCAAACGACACTTCCACCGGATACCGCCTCAGCCATGACGCACCTATCGGAAGCACCTGGTACGTCCCCCTGAGATAGACCGGCACCACGGGACATTGGGCTTCGGCCACAAGCCGCCCGATTCCCGGTTTCCCCGGCTGCAGCATTCCATCCGGCGTTCGCGTCCCTTCCGGAAAAATGACCACGGCCTTTCCCGCCTTGAGCAACTCCACCGCGGACCGGAACGCTGTTCGATCCCATCGCTCGGTTTTTAACGGAATCCACCCCAGCGAGCGAAGGATGCGACCCAACAGGGGAGAGGGAAACAAATTGGCCCGCCCGAGATAAAAGAGGCGGCGCCGGACCCCGCATCCCAATAATGGAATATCCGCATAACTCGCGTGATTCGCCGCCAACAACACCCCGCCCGTGGCCGGGACGTGTTCAACGCCGCGCGTACGATAGTGCAGGAACACGCGGCCGACAACGCGAGAGAGGATCCACAGGATTCCATACACCACGGTGCTCACGAGTGACCCTGAATCCACTCCATCATGTTTTCCACCACCTGGTCAACCGTCAAGGACGAGGAATCGATCACCACCGCATCGGCGGCCGGTTTCAACGGCGCGGTTGCCCGCAAGCGATCGTTGGCATCCCGTTCCTGAATGGCCAGTCGGATGTCACGCTGTGTTTCGGGATGCCCGGCCCGCACCGTCTCCTGATACCGGCGAGTCGTCCGCGTCTTGATATCCGCCTCGAGAAAAAATTTCACGTCCGCTTCCGGAAAAACCCTGGTGCCCATGTCACGGCCTTCTGTCACGATCCCGCCCTCACGGCGATACCGTGCCTGAATCGGTAACAGCCGGTCACGAACGTGCGGCAGCGCCGCGACGGTTGATGCCAACCGGCTGATTTCCGGGGAACGCAATTGCGCGGTGATGTCCTCGTTGTCGATAAAAATTCGCGTCACCCCCTCTTCGAGAGACACGTGAAAATCGATCGAGGACAAGAGCGCCTCCATGGCCCCGACATCGGCACAATCAATCCCCTTTTGTCGGACCACCCATGCCACCGCGCGGTAGAGGGCACCCGTATCAAAATAGGCGTACCCCAACCGCGACGCCAATGCCCGAGCCGTCGTACTTTTCCCCGCCCCGGCAGGGCCGTCAATCGTGATGAGTAAGCCTGGCCTTTGGGCAAACGTCTTCACAGTCCTCGGAAAAGGACATTATTATAGAATTCAGCGTGAAATTGTCAATAATTCCAACAGGTTGTCATGAAAATACGGGAAGGAGGTCGCAATGCAGTCGGTGTCGAGAATGGTCGTTGGCACGTCGCCGGTCAACGCGGCGATCGCCAATGCCATGGCCACTCGATGGTCGCCATGGCTCATGCAGGTTCCGCCTTTGATGGCGGCACCCCCGTGCAGAATAAATCCGTCCGGGGTTTCCTGAATGGGGACGTTGAGTTTGGCCAGTTCCGTGGCCATGGCATGAATCCGGTCGGTTTCCTTGACTCGTAACTCTTCGGCTCCCGTCACGACGGTTCGGCCTTCGGCCAGCGCCGCGGCCACGCAAAAAATGGGAAATTCGTCAATCATTTTGGGAACGTGTGAGGCTTCGATGGTCACGCCGCGAAGCGAGGCCGTGCGAACCAGCAGATCACCCACCGGTTCCCCGGCTTGTTCCCGTTGGTTGACAATCCGGATATCGGCTCCCATTTCGCAAAGAATGTCCAGTATCCCCGTCCTGGCCGGATTGAGGCCGATATTCACGATCCGTACCTCAGAGTCGGGAACCAGGGAGGCGCCAACGATAAAAAATGCCGCGGCAGATAAGTCGCCGGGAACGAACAAATCCTTGGCCGCATAGGTGGGACGGCCCGGCAGGACGACGTGACACCCGTCGGTTTCGAGCGGAATCCCCAAATACCGGAACATCCGCTCGGTGTGATCCCGGGATTGTACGGGCTCGGAAAACCGCGTCTCTCCTTGGGCGAATAGACCCGCAAAGAGGACCGCCGATTTGATCTGGGCACTCGACACCGGCGAGCGATATTCGATGCCCTGTAAGGTACCTCCCTGAATAGCCAACGGCGCCAATTCGCCCCCTTTCCTGCCTTGGATGGTCGCACCCATCATGCGCAGGGGGTTCACGATCCGCCCCATGGGGCGGCGGCGAAGCGAGTCGTCACCCGTCAGGATCGAAAAAAACGGTTGGCTGGCCAGCACCCCGGCCAACAGACGAAGGCCCGTCCCGGAATTGCCGCAATCCACGTGCCGAACGGGTTCGGTCAATCCACCCAACCCCTTGCCCCAGACCCGGACCTGGTCCGTTTCGACTTCGATGGCCACGCCCAACGCTTGCAAGGCACGGAGGGTATTGAGGCAATCTTCTCCGCGACAATATCCCGTAATCGTGGCGGAGCCTTCGGCCAGGGCGCTGGCAAGCAAGGCCCGATGGGTGATGGATTTGTCCCCGGGTACCCGAATCGTCCCACGCAAGGGGCCTTGCGGCGTGATCGTGAGCGCACTCATTTCAGCCGTTGCCGCGCTTCCCGCGCCCTGGCGATTTCATGCTCCAGGCCGGGGCCGTCCTTCGCTTGGATCAAGCCCTTGAAGCGTTGCAATTGTTTTTCCAGGGCTTCGATCATGATCAAAAGATTTTCAGGATTTCCGAGAAAAATCGTGCGCCATATTTCCGGAGAGGCTGCAGCGATTCGCGTGGTATCCCGCAAGCCGCCGCCGGAATATTCCAGCAACTCCGCCCCGCCTTCGGTTCGCTGTTGAAGATCCATCAAGGCATTCATGAGGGCGAAGGCTGCGACGTGAGGAAGGTGACTGACCGCCCCCAATATCCAATCGTGCAAAAAGGGATCGACCGACCGGACGACGGCGCCCATGGCTTCCCATACGTGCTGCACGGTGAGGAGGGCTTGAGGATCGGTGTCGGCCGTCGGCGTGATGATGCACAGGGCCCCGGTGAACAAATCGACGGACCCCGCCACAACCCCCGACGTTTCCTTCCCGGCGATGGGATGTGCGCCCACGAAACGCACACCGGCCGGAACCAGGGATTCCACCTGTTCCACCAGGGAGCCCTTGACGCTTCCCACGTCGCTCACGATCGTGCCGGGTTCCAGGACACTCCCCCACTCCTTGAGATGCGTGGCGTAACTTTCCACGGGCGTGGCGAGAATGACCAACTCCGTGCCCTTCATCGCCGCCTTGGGATCACGTTCAAACACATCGATGGCCCCACGTTGCACGGCTAATTCCAGATTGCCCAAACTCCGGCCCACGCCGACCACGCGATCGGCCAAACCTTGACGCTTCATGAGCATCCCCACGGAGCCCCCGATCAATCCGACCCCAACAATCGTGACTTGTCTGAAATGTACGGTCATGCTCTGTCCGCGTTCACTCATTCGTTGACGATTTTCGTCTGCCCCTCTGTCATTCCCGCGAACGCGGGAATCCAGGGTCGTTCTCTTCTGCCCCTCCATTCGTGCGGACCCGCTTGGAACAAAAAACCCCTGGACCCCCGATTAAGGATGTCGGGGGTGACAGAAGGGACTCTCAGGATGACAACCCCGGTGTGGCAGCCCCTACAATTCTCTTCCGACTGCTTGCGCAAGGATTTTCAGGTCGTTCATCAATGCCTTGAACCGATAAGGCTTGAGCGATTCCTCTCCGTCGCAGAGGGCGCATTCCGGATTCGAATGGACCTCGATCAGGAGCCCGTCGGCACCCGCCGCAATGGCCGCCTTGGCCATGGGAGCCACCAGGTTCCATTTGCCCGTCGCATGACTGGGATCGACGATCACCGGCAAATGAGACAGTTCTTTCAACGTGGGAACCGCCGTCAGGTCCAGCGTATTGCGATACTGGGTCTCAAAGGTGCGAATGCCGCGTTCACACAACATCACGTTTCGATTGCCGCGCGAGACGATGTATTCGGCCGACAATAAAAATTCTTTGATCGTGGCGGACAGCCCTCGTTTCAGGAGAACCGGCTTATCATAGGCCCCGACTTCCTTGAGCAATTCGAAGTTCTGCATGTTCCGCGCCCCGATCTGAATCACGTCGGCTTTTTCCAGGAACACGTCCGTGTCGCGGGGATCCAAAATTTCACTGACCACGGGCATCCCCGTCTGCTTCTTCGCTTCAACCAAAAAATCGAGCCCTTCACGACCCAAGCCTTGAAACGAATAGGGAGAGGTTCGCGGTTTGTACGCGCCACCCCGAAGGATCGCGCCCCCGGCAGCTTTGACTTCATGCGCAATCCCGACCGTCACTTCCAATTTTTCGACGGCACAGGGGCCGGCCATCACCACCAATCGTTTGCCGCCCACCGTCACCCGATCCACCGCAATCGCCAAGTCCTGGGCTTGAAATTCTCGGCTCACCAGCCTCCACGGCGCCAAAATGGGCGTGACGCTCTCCACGCCGGAGAACACAGTGAGCGGTTGGTTTTCCAACAGACGTTCGTCGCCGATCACACCGATGATGGTGCGTTCCTCGCCACGGGACATTTGCGATTTCAGGCCCAGTTCCCTGAGTCGATCCGTGACGTGATCAATGTCCTCTTCCGTGGCAGTCGGCTTGAATACGATAATCATCGGGCCTCCTTATCCTCTGCAGAAGGAAGGTTCTCCATCACGTGGCTCAGGGCCTTGAGGAATCGACGGTTCTCCTCCGGCCGCCCAATCGTCACGCGAAGCATCGAACCGCCAAGATGCCGAACGATGATCCCTTCACGAAGAAGGCGGTCAAACACGTCACGGCCGTTCCGGTGCGTATCGAAAAAGAGAAAGTTGGCCTGACTGGGAAGGGGCGCCAACCCCAATGCGCGAAGCCCGTTGTCCACCGACGCCATTTCCGCTTCATTGAGCGCTCGACTGGCGGCCACGTGCTGTTCGTCACCCAACGCCGCACGGGCTGCGACTTGTGCCAGGGTATTGGCGTTGAACGGGTTTCGCACACGATGGAGATACTCGACGATTTCCGGTGTCGTGATCCCGTATCCGATACGTAACCCCGCCAATCCGTAAATCTTGGAAAACGTTCGCAACACCACCACCGGCCGGTTTTGTCGAACGTAGTCGAGGGTGTCGGGATAGTGCGGATCCCGGACGTATTCATAATAGGCTTCATCAAACACCACGATCACGTCATCGGGGACGGCGGCCATGAACTCCCGGACTTCGTCGCGGGTCACCATGGTGCCCGTGGGATTGTTGGGATTGCAGACGAACACCACCCGCGTGCGACCGGTCACGGCCCGCGCCATTGCCGGGAGATCGTGACGCCAGTCTTTCAAGGGAACTTCCACGCAGACCCCATGCCCGCCGGTCACGGCGAGCTTATACATGACGAAGGTGTGGTCCGCCATGACGGCTTCCTCACCGGGTGACACGAACGTTTTGACCAACAGGCTGATGATTTCATCGGACCCGTTGCCCACGACGACGTGATCGCCGGATACTTTCCACCGGTCGGCCAGCGCGCGGGTGAGATCATGCGCCCCGCCGTCCGGGTAGAGATGCACGGTCTTCTTTCCTTCATCCAACGCCGCAAGCGCCTTGGGGGAAGGGCCAAGAGGATTTTCATTGGACGCGAGCTTCACGGCTCCACGAATGCCCAACTCCCGCTCCAATTCGTCAAGGGGTTTCCCGGGGGAATACGGAACGAGTTTGGCTATATCGGGATGAACTCGGATAGGCATTCGCAACTCACGCGTTCGTCCTCGTCGCGTGTCTTCTTCACACGAGACGAGCGGCGTCCCGCCTTGTGTCAGGAATGGATGGGATACGAACCGAGAATTTTCAAAAACAAACACCGGCCCTTCAGTTCCTCAAGGGTTCGGCGGATCCGGTCTTCTCGTAGATGCCCCTCAATATCGACAAAAAAGAGATATTCCCAGGCCTTGCGACGCGAGGGCCTCGATTCGATTTTGGTCATACTGATGCCATTGGAGGCAAAGGGCCGCAGCAGATCATAGAGTGCACCGGCCTTATCCTTCACCGACAGCATGACGGACGTCTTATCTTTTCCCGTCGGCTCGGCACCATGCTTGCACAACACCAGGAATCTCGTGAAGTTGTTGATATTATCCTCAATTCTGGATTGCAACACGTGCAGGCCATACATGTGAGCCGCGAGTTCGGAAGCAATGGCCGCCGCACGAGGTTCCTCCGTACACCGTTTGGCTGCATGCGAGGTACTGGGGGCTTCCACCACCGGCACCGCGGACATATTGGTTTCCAACCAATTCCGGCACTGCGCCAGGGCGTGAGAATGTGAACACACCTTCTCGACGTCCTCGATTCGCTCACTCTTCGACATGAGATGATGGGAGATCTCCTGCATGACTTCCCCGTAGATCATCAGGTTGGAGTCGATAAACAAATCGAGGGTGTAATTCACCACGCCTTCGGTCGAGTTTTCGATCGGCACGACCCCATAGATCGCGCGCCCGCGTTCCACTTCATCAAACACTTCTTTAATCCCGCTGACCGGCACGTATTGGGCGGACTCTCCGAATTTTCCCAGAGCCGCCAAATGCGTAAACGTGGCAGGAGGGCCCAGGTAGGCCACGGTCTGCACGCCTTCCAACGACAAGGAGGCGGACATGATTTCCCGATACACCGGACGAATCGCCTCGTTAGGGAAGGGGCCGGCGTTGTGACGCACCAGACGTTCCACAACAAAGGCCTCCCGCCCGGCGGTGTGCAGCAGGGCCTGAGGGTCCGCTTGCCGCTTCGCCTCGCCGATTGTGATGACGTGACGAGAACGCTCATTGAGGATCCGCAGGATCTCATCGTCCAGCCGATCGATTTCCTTACGGGACTCTTCTATTTGTTGTTGTTCCGACATAGCGTGACCTGAGCAATCGTGCCGTACGATTGAGCATACGCAGACACACCCATCTTTGCAAGAAAGCAGCGACGCAAGGCGGTCTTCATCTCCCGCCACTCAACGCCAAGGGCGCAAGCCCGTCGGCGAACCGACGCCGTCCGCTCCACACCGGCTTGTGTGTATAAGTTCAGAAACCTTTGGCACTCCTCGAAGCAGGAGGAGGGGCCATGCACGTCCACCATGTCGGCTACCGCATCAAGGGGTTTTATCGACTAGCGCAATTCGGGCATCGTTGGGAGATGACACCCAAAGATGCCGACCACCGACTCACCATTCTGCAGTTCTTTGCCCGTTACGGCCAAGCAGCGACCTGTGAGGCCTTCGGGGTCAGCCGGCGCACGCTCTATCGCTGGCCGCCGGCGCTGAGCCAAGAGATCCGGCGCTTGCGCACCACCTATCCCAACCTCGGCCAAGCCAAGCTGCCTGTCCTGTTGCGCCCCTGGTGTGCGCAGCAGAATCTCGCCTTGCCCAGTGTCTCCACACTTGGGCGCCTCACCGCCCGAGCGCCCGACAAGCTGCGGCACGCCCCCAGCCGTCTGGCCGCCCGCGACCGCCCCAAACCCGTGGCCCGGCCCCGCAAAGCCCGCCCACCCAAGGGCATCCGGCATGGACCACTCCAGGTGTTCGCCTGCGATACCGTGGTGCGCCTCCAAGCCGGCCTCCGCCGCTACCTGTTCACCTTCATCGACCCGCACACCCACTTCGCCGTCGCCTTTGCCGCCGCCACCCCGTCTAGCCGCCAAGCGACCCTCGCACTGGACGCCCTGTGCCATCTTGTATGTTGCTTTCACCTTGCAAATCGGCCAATTTGTAAGGTGGGCGTGAGGGGCGCGTCGCGTGTCATAAGGTGAATCCCGGGGCACTCCGAGGTTGCACCGTGCAGGAGTAGGACACCCCTCAGGCCAGTTTGTAGCTCCGAACAGATCCAGGGGGTTCACAGCCCCGCATTTGCAAGTGGGGAGGACAAACACCATTCACCTCAGCAAGGGAGGACATCATGAACAAAATTGTGGCCGGGATTGATGTCGGGAAACAGGAATTAGCCGTATCCGTCGCGCGGGGGCCGGTCCGCCGGTTTCCCAACACCAGCGCCGGGCTGACGGCGTTTCTGGCGTGGGGGCGGGGACAAGCCGTGACCCACGTGGTGTGTGAAGCGACGGGGGGGTATGAACGCCTGCTCGTGCAACGGGTCCGGATCACCGACCTCGCGGTGTCGGTGGCGCATCCGACGAAGGTGCGGGCGTTTGCCCGGGCTGTGGGCCAGGGGGCCAAGACCGATCCGCTGGATGCGCAGATCCTGGCACACTATGGCGACGTGTTTGAGTTGCCGGTGGAGGCCGCGCAAGAGGAAGCCAGTGAGGAGGTCCGGGCCCTGCTGGGGCGGCGGCAGCAACTGCTCGATCAACGGACCCAGGAACTGAATCGCTTGGAGAAGGGGTTGCGGGGGCGGGTCAAGCAATCCTGTCAGCGGCATCTGGCGTGGTTGGACAAAGAGCTGAAGCACCTGGCGGACGAGTACCAGCAAGCCATCGAAGTCCGGCCAGCGTTGGCCGAGCGCGCGGCCTTGTATCAGAGTGTGCGCGGGGTGGGCCTGCTCACGGCGGCGACCTTGCTGGCCTATGCCCCGGAATTGGGCCAGGGCTCGGGGAAGGCGCTGACGGCCTTGGTGGGGCTGGCGCCGTGGGCCCAGGACAGTGGGACCCACCGAGGGTACCGGGCGATTCGCGGCGGCCGCGGGCTGGTGCGCCGGGCGTTATACATGGCGGCGTTATCGGTGATCCGCACCAACACGGACCTGGGGCGGTTTTATCAGGGGTTACGGCGGCGGGGGAAGCCGGGCAAAGTGGCCTTGGTGGCCGTGATGCGGAAGCTGCTGTTGCAACTGCACGCGATTGCGCGGCGAGGCACGCCGTGGGTGGATGAGGGAGTCCCGGCATCGTAAAAAAGCTTGACTTGAAACACAGATACTCCTGCCGCCCCCCCCACGCTTCGTGTTCTCCGACAACGGCTCGGAGTTCCTGGGCCACTTCCAGCAGCGCCGGGAGGAACGCGGCATCACGCACTGGTGGACGTACCCTCGCTCCCCGAAAATGAATGCCCACGCCGAACGCTTCAACCGCACCCTCCAGGAACAGTTCGTGGATTACCACGAGGATTTGCTCTTCGACCACTTGGCCGCCTTTAACCGGAAACTCGCCGACTGGCTGCTGGCTTATACTACCGTGTTGCCCCACCATAGCTTGGGCCGACACTCTCCGGTACAATGCCTGATTCAACACCAACTCGAGTGCCAAAGGTGGTGGACCCATACATTGTGTTGAATACACCTTTATTATTATACTGTTTGGTCTTATATTGATTTGAATCTCTTGCGGATAGGATATTGAGGAAAACACCGTTGGTCTTTTCGTCTGGAATTCCCATTGAAAGGAGAAATTCTGTGAAATCGAGGCTGATCCAACAAACGTGGTTGATTCTTGTGATGGCGTCGGCCCTTGCGGCGTTCATGGGCTGTTCAGGCTCAAGTGACAAACGGTCCAGTATGGATTTCCCTGTGCCTCTTCCAGGCATCGAGTCCCTCTCGGGCACGACGACTGAGATGAGCACCGGAGAAGGGATCGTCTCGCAGACGTTCAAGCCGGGTGGGGCGACCCGAGGGTATCTCACAAGTACCATCCCGTGGCGCAACGACGAGGGCGGACTGGAATTTTACGTGGAAGTATCCCCTCATCCCGATTCATCTGTCACCCCAGATGGTTTTTTCGTGAGTCGGTATCTCGAAACATCCTACCGCCATGGGACATTTGAAGGGTTTAGTCAGTCCTATCGCCCTCTCATCAATCACGGCCTGGGTGACACGTGGCAAGGCGTCAGCGCCACCAACACCTATAGCAACGGTGGACAGTTTACAGTCAATTACTATACCGATATCGAGGACTCCGATGCCTCGGCCCCCCCGTGGAACAATGACGTCTTCTCTCAGCTGGACGCGCGACATGACATTATCCTGCACGATATCCCGCCTCGTCCTGCAAGCTATGATTGGCGGTTGGTTTGGCCCACGGAAGAAGGGTTGGCGGGCTCACTGGATGGCGTCGAGGGGCGGTTTATGTGCCTTGCCCGTTGCTCCCTTGGGAACGAGCGCCTGCCCCCAGATTGGGATGGCTACCTTCCAGGCTACAACCCCAAAAATCATGTCATCTTCGTCCCCGCCGATGGCAGCCAGCCGATTCCCCTTAGCGGGTCCGCATCCCAAGAGATCCCACAGGCGGATTATCTCAGCTTAGGCTATTGGCTGTACACTCCGGGCGATGAGACCGATCCCGCTGCCCTTGAGGGTGGGGTCTTTGCCTCAGGCCGTGATGCCTTCGTCGCGGAGAACCTGATGCCGATGACCGGCACTGCCACGTATACCGGCAAGGCACTCGGGATCTACGCCGCCGCCAATCCTGTGCCCGGGTCGTTTAACGCGGACGTGGAGTTGACGGCTGACTTCGGCACGACCGGCGAATTCGGCACCATGAGTGGGCTGGTTTCCAATGTGGTCTTGGATAGTGGCGCACCATCGCCGCTGACCGAATTGCGCCTGGAAACGTCGGAGATCGGGCTCCCGACACAGTTCATTGACACCGACTTCGAAAGCCCATCGGCCGGTGGCTGGGTTGAGGGATCGACCGGGGCCGATGGCGGATGGAACGGGGCGTGGGGTGGGAGATTCTTCGGAAACGGCGACGCCACGGATCATCCGTCGTCATTCGCCGGCACATTCGGGGCCACGGACGGCACCCACACTTTTTCCGGTGGGTTCGGGGCGTACAGAAACCAGTAACGGCTGTTCTCGTTCCGTGATACTGACCCGCGGGATCACTGCATGAAACATCAAGAAAATCTCGCGCAAGATGGTGAAAATCTGCGTGCAATGCAAAACTGGAAATGTCCAAGGGAATAGGCTATTGTGATGTAATGCGGTATTCACGTTTTCAGCCTCTTTTGTAGCCCCATCCCCGTACTCTTTCAGGATATGGCCGGTAAAGGAAGTTTTTGCACGACATGATGAATCAACGGATACTGGAGTTGAGCGGTTTCGATGCCGCGATTTTTGATCTCGACGGGGTCATCACCAAAACCGCAGCCGTTCATGCGGCCGCGTGGAAACACCTGTTCGATGAGTATCTCCAAAAGCAAGCCGATCGAACGGGGGAGCCGTTTCAAGCCTTCGACCCCATCAAAGACTATTGCGAATACGTCGATGGAAAGCCCAGATATGAAGGCGTGTCCAGTTTTTTGACCTCCCGCGGCATCACACTGCCTCATGGAGACCCCTCGGACCCACCGGAGCACGAGACCGTTTGCGGCCTGGGGAATCGTAAAAACGTCCAGTTTCTGAAAACCCTTCACGAGAACGGGGTGGAGGTGTTTCCATCGACCACCGCGCTCATGCGACTTCTCAGGTCACTGGGCAAAAAAACCGCCGTGGTCACGGCCAGCGAAAATGGCCAAGCCATCGTGCAAGCCGCGGGAGTGACGGATCTGTTCGAGGTCATGGTGGATGGCCGGGATGCCCGTAACTTGCGCCTGCGGGGGAAACCGCGCCCCGATACCTTTCTGAGAGCCGCCGAGTGTATGCACGTCCTCCCGGAACGGACCATCGTGTGTGAAGATGCGTTAGCCGGTGTGGAAGCCGGGCGCGCCGGAGGCTTCGGCCTGATCGTGGGTCTCGACCGCGTCGGGCAGGCAGAAGCTCTTTCCGCCCATGGCGGAGACCTGGTCGTCCCGGATTTGGAAGAACTCGGTGTCCGGGACGAAGCCGGGATCACGTGGCACAGCACCCCGGCCCTGCCGTCCGCGCTCGACCGGTTTGAAGACGTTCTGGCACGCTTTCGCCAACAACCGGTGGTGGTGTTTCTCGACTACGACGGCACCCTGACCCCGATTGTGGAGCGGCCTGAGCTGGCCGTGCTGTCTCAAGACGTGCGCGAGGTCCTGGACGCGTTGAGTCGTCACTGTCCGGTCGGAATCATCAGTGGTCGGGACCGAAAAGACGTCACAAACCTCGTCAACCTGAACTCGCTGATCTATGCCGGCAGTCACGGGTTTGATATTGCCGGGCCGGAACACTTCGCCCTGTCCCATGAAGTCGGGACACAATTTTCCGAGGCGCTCGATCACGCGGAGGACGTGCTCCGGCCTCTCCTCCAACCCATTGCCGGCGCCTTGATCGAGCGGAAAAAATTTTCCATCGCGGTGCACTATCGCCTGGTCGACCCCGACGAGGTGTCACGGGTTGAAGAGGCCGTCACCCGGGTCATGGCCGATTCTCCCGATCTCCGGCGCTCGGAAGGCAAGAAGGTCTTTGAAATGCAACCGCAGCTCGACTGGGACAAGGGGAAAGCCCTGTTGTGGTTGTTGGAAGGGATGCAATGGAAGGAGCACCAGTACTATCCCGTGTATATCGGCGACGATTTGACGGACGAACACGCGTTTCGTGAGTTGGTCGATCGTGGCCTGGGGATCGTGGTGGAGCCCGGCTCCCGTTTTTCCTCTGCCTCCTATTCATTACAGGACCCCCGGGAGGTAAAAGAATTTCTCCTTCAATTGAGTCGCCACCTGGAAAGCCGCACGCGATGAGCGACTGGTTATTGATCTACGACGGATTCGATCCCGCCCGGGAAGGCCAGCGCGAAACCCTCTGTACGCTGGGCAATGGATACTTTGCCACCCGAGGGGCGGCTCACGAAGCGAACGCCGATTCCACGCACTATCCCGGCACCTACCTGGCAGGCGGATATAACCGGTTGCAGACCGAGATCGAAGGACGAACGATCGAGAATGAAGATCTCGTGAACCTGCCGAATTGGTTGGTCCTCACCTTTCGTCACCCCGGCGAAGCATGGTTCAACCTCACGGACGTTGAGTTGCTCTCGTACCGGCAGACTCTCGACCTGAAAGCCGGGGTCCTGCATCGTTCGTATCAATATCAGGATCGCCAGGGGCGAAAGACCACGGTGAGCAGCCGTCGGTTCGTCCATCTGGGCGTTCCGCACCTCGCCGGGTTGGAGGTGGTGATCACCCCTGACAATTGGTCCGGCCCGCTGGAGATACATACCGGCCTCGACGGCCGGGTTCGCAATACCGGCGTGGCGCGCTACCAGGCTTTGAACAACGCCCATTTATCCCCCTTGGAGATCTCCGCTTTCGGCCAAAACGGGATCTTTCTGTGCATGGAGACCTGTCAATCGAAAGTCCGCATCGCCCAAGCCGCCCGCACGGGGTTCTTTCCCGATGCCGCCTGGGCACACCTGCCCAGGAACCTGGTGCAGGACCGGGACTATATCGGCCAGGAATGTACGATTCCCATGACGGAAGCACAGCCCCTGAGCGTTGAAAAAATCGTGACGTTGTATACCTCCCGGGATCACGGCATTTCGGAATGCGGAGAGGAGGCCCGCGATGCCCTCATGCACGCCGGCGGGTTCGAGGACCTGCTCCGGTCGCATACGCAGCACTGGGAGCAGACGTGGCAGCAGTGCGACCTGGGCCTCCAGGGCGGCGAAGGCTCCCAGCTCACGCTCCGGTTACACCTCTTTCACCTGCTGCAAACGGTCTCGCCGCATACGATCGAGTTGGATGCGGGCGTCCCCGCGCGGGGATGGCACGGCGAGGCGTATCGGGGCCATGTTTTCTGGGATGAATTGTATATTTTCCCCGTGTTGACCCTGCGCTTCCCGGCCCTGACCAAGGCGCTGCTGTTGTACCGGCATCGACGCCTCGAACAGGCCAGGCGAAACGCCGGACAGGCAGGGTTCAGTGGGGCACTGTATCCCTGGCAAAGCGGCAGCAACGGCCGTGAAGAAAGTCAGATCCTGCACCTGAACCCCAAGTCCGGCCGATGGATCCCGGACCACAGTACGCTGCAACGGCACGTGAACGCGGCCATTGCCTATAACATCTGGCAGTACGCCGAAGCCACCGACGACTGGGAGTTTCTCTCAGGCTATGGCGCGGAAATGTTTCTGGAGATCGCCCGGTTTTGGGTCAGCGCCACCTCATACAATCCCGACAAGGAGCGCTATGAGATTTTACGGGTGATGGGACCCGATGAATACCACGATCAGTATCCGGATGCCGAAGCCCCGGGCTTGAACAACAATGCCTATACCAATCTCACGGTGGTATGGATCCTGTGCCGGGCACTGGAACTCCTGGACCGGCTCGCGGCGTCGAGCCGAACCGAGGTTCGGGACCTCCTGCACGTCAGCCCCACCGAGATCGCCTTGTGGGAAGACATCAGCCGGAAGATGTTTCTTCCGTTTCACGACGAGGGGATCCTCAGTCAATTCGAAGGCTATGAGGCATTAGCGGAATTCGAGTGGGAGCGCTACCGGCAGCAATACGGAGACATTCACCGGCTGGACCGTATTCTCGAAGCCGAAGGGGACTCCACGAATCGCTACAAACTCTCCAAACAGGCCGACGTGCTGATGCTCTTTTATTTGTTCCCGATGGAGGAACTGCGCTCCCTGTTCGACCGGCTGGGCTATCCGTTCCGGACTGACACCATTTCCCGGAACGTCGAGTATTACTCGAGGCGAACGGCCCACGGGTCTTCCCTCAGCCGGGTGGTACATGCCTGGGTCATGACGAGATCCGACCCGGCACTCGCCTGGGAACTGTTCAAGGATGCCTTGGGCGTGGACGTCTCGGATCTGCAAGCCGGAACCACTGCGGAGGGCATTCATCTGGGTGCCATGTCCGGGACGGTGGATCTTATTCAACGCGCCTATACGGGGTGGGAAACCAGGGACGGCACGCTCTCTTTCAATCCCTGCCTCCCGGCGGCAGTGGAAGCCCTCCACCTCCGGTTGAGGTATCGCGGGCATTCCCTGGACGTGACCGTGACCCAAGACACGTTTCAACTCGCATCACGCCCGGGTCGCGCGCCTTCGATTCAGGTTTCCATTCAAGGCCAAGCCCACACCCTCACGCCCGGGCACACCATCAAGACGATCCTGTAACCGACCCGATCCCCGGCCGGGCCGGTCCACGGTCCGGGACCATGATCGTCGAACGTCGGATCTCCTTACAATCGATTCAATTCGCGTTGCTCCACGGCCGATGAGACCGCCTTCACCAAACGATCCTTCCTGAGTGGTTTTATGATAAAATCTTTCACCCCGTCACGAATCATCCCCGCTAACTTTTCAGACTGAAGCAGTTGGGATTGCATCTCCCGTTCTCGTTGAACCAGCAGCCATAAAAGTTTTGACGCCGCTCCGCCGAGCACCTCGGTACGTGGCTGTTTTTTCTCGGCTATCAGCGCTCCCATGGAGGGATCACCGGTCACATCGATGATGAGATCCAAATCATCCCTGCTTATCAGATTCATCGGATCAGACACCACCGGAACCTGGAATTCTTGCGCGAACTGTAAGCCCGTGGCCCCGGGATCCTTGTCCGTGATGCCCGCCACCTGAGCAGCCGAGAGATGAAGCAACACATCGAGCAGCGCCCGCCCGCCTTTCCCGGCCCCCACAATGCCGATCCGAATTTCCGAAGCGCCGGACCCCTTTTGTTCGAGCACGCCCGTTAAGGCAATCAAGGAAACATGCGGAAATTGGGATTTAAAATAATTCAGGGAACCGACACCCAAATTTTTGTCGATATCCGTGACCACGACATCAAGCAACAACGGATTTTCGCCTTCGTTGGCCACACCGATTGCCCGATCTTCCGTATCAGCCTCCAACACCTCGAACCCCGCCGTTTCCAAGGTGGCACGCATCTCTTCGCGAATACCGGGATCGTCTTCCACGAGTAACACGCGGCCATACCCCGATTTGTTGGAACCAAACATTGCAGCAGTTTTCGATTCTGTCATGATGACCCTCCTTTGATGAAAAAGTCCATGATGTCTTTACTCTCCCCGCACCGCGACCATGCTTGAGAGATCGCGCGTTCGGGCTTCTACCCCGGGCACGTCCCTCGACCTTTCACGTGCGGACAGGATCCGGTTTCGTGATCACGGATGAATATTAACAAAGCCCTTTGGATCTTTACGGTCCAAAGGGCTTTGTCTTGATTTTCTCTGCCGCAGGAGTTCAATGTGCAGGAAACTACCCCATCACCTGCCTCTTTCTTGAAAGATGTTTCTCTTAATAAATGATAAGCCTATCTGCCCAAACGTGTCAATAAAGAGGCTCTCCGTGCCTTGCGTTTTAGCTGCATTCTCCGTCAGTTGATTGGTAGAATGGCGCATTGTTGACGCCACCCGGCGTCCACGAACGCTGCTGAGCTCGTGCTCCGTCTTTTGCCCACAATCGTGAGCCGGGAGGGGAAGAGGCAAGAGGCCGGCCTATGATGATGACGCCGCAACACCAAAACGCTCCCGACCGGCACCTGTGTCTGGTGGACGGGTCCGGTTTCCTGTTCCGGGCGTTCCACGCGCTCCCGTTACTGACCCGACCGGACGGGACGCCCGTGAACGCCGTCCTCGGGTTTACCAACATGTTGCTCAAACTGCTGGACGACCTTCAGGCCACGCACGTGGCCGTGATTTTCGATTCGGCGCGGAAGTCTTTTCGAAACGAGATGTTTCCCGAGTATAAAGCCAATCGTCCGGACCCGCCCGACGAGTTGATCCCCCAGTTTCCGTTGGTGCGCGACGCCACGCGAGCCTTCAATGTGGCATGTATCGAACGGCCCGGGTTCGAAGCGGATGACCTGATCGCCACCTATGCGCGACACGCCCAAGCGGAAGGATTGGACGTCATGATCGTGTCCTCGGACAAGGACATGATGCAATTGGTGTCCGACCGGGTGAACATGTTCGATGCCCTCAAAAACCGAAGGATCGGCCCGGCCGAAGTCAAAGAAAAATTCGGCGTCGGCCCGGAACGCGTGGTGGACGTGCAAGCCTTGGCTGGTGATTCCACGGACAACGTTCCCGGGGTCCCCGGCATCGGCGTGAAGACCGCGGCCCAACTCATTCAAGACTACGGCGACCTGGATTCACTGCTCGCGCGGGCATCCGAAATCAAACAACCGAAGCGACGCCAAAGCCTCATCGAGTTCGCCGAGCAAGCCAGGCTTTCACGAGAATTGGTTCGTTTACGGAATGACGTGCCGACGGACGTGACCGTGCCCCAGTTACTCCGCCAAGACCCGGACCCTGCACAATTGATCGCGTTCCTCGATGAACAAGGCTTCAGATCGCTCATCGCCAAAATCCAACACCGGCTGGCGTCCGGGGAAGCTGTGACCAAGACCGAAAAGGCTCCGGCCGCCACGCACTATGAGTTGGTCCAATCCGTTGAAGTCCTGCAGGATTGGGTGACCCGGTCGCGGTATGCCGGCGCCGTCGCGATCGATACCGAAACCACGTCGCTGGATGAAAGCCTTGCGGAATTGGTCGGCATTTCCCTGTGCGTGCAACCCGGCCACGCGTGCTACATCCCCCTCGCACACAGGCTTCCCGAACCTGCGTCCGAACCGGATGTGTCGCAATCCTCCGGTGAGCATCCTCCTTCTCTCCAACGGGAACCGCTTAGCCAAATTCCGCTCGACGCGGCGTTGGATCTGCTGCGCCCACTCTTGGCCGATCCCTCGGTGCTCAAAATCGGGCATAACCTGAAATACGACATGGTGGTGCTTCGACGATACAACGTCGCCATCTCGCCGATGGACGACACCATGCTGATGTCCTATATCCTGGACGGGGGCAGCCATGGCCACGGTATGGATGAATTGGCCGCACTGCATTTGGGCCATCGGACGATCGCATTCAAGGACGTGACCGGCACGGGAAAATCACAAATCACCTTTGACCTGGTCCCGCTGGACCAAGCCCTGGCCTATGCCGCCGAAGACGCGGACGTGACGTTGCGGCTTCACCGGTTCCTCAAACCCCGCCTGTTGGCCGAACGCATGGTGACGCCCTACGAGACCCTGGAGCGGCCCCTCGTGCCGGTCCTGGTCGACGTGGAAACCGAAGGCATCCACGTGGACCGCGCAATATTGGAACGGCTCAGCCGGGAATTCGCGGAACGCCAACGCGCATTGGAGACAGACATTTACCGGCTCGCCGGTCGCGAATTCAACGTGGGCTCCCCCAAACAACTGGGTGAGGTCCTGTTCGACGAACAGCACCTGGAAGGTGGGCACAAAGGGAAATCCGGCGCCTATGCCACCGGCGCCGACGTGCTGGAATCGCTGGCCGCCGAAGGACACGAACTGCCGGCCACGGTGTTGGAATGGCGACAACTCGACAAACTCAAGAGCACGTATACCGACGCCCTGGTCGAACAGATCAACCCGCGAACGGGTCGCGTGCATACGTCCTTTGCCATGGCCGCCGCGTCCACCGGCCGTCTGTCTTCGACGAACCCCAACCTGCAAAACATTCCCATCCGGACCGAAGACGGTCGAAAAATCCGCCACGCGTTCGTGGCCGAACCCGGGCGGACCCTGCTGTCGTTGGACTACTCCCAAATCGAACTCCGGATCCTGGCCCACGTGGCCGGTATCGACGCGTTGAAACGCGCGTTCCATGAAGGCCTGGACATTCATGCCCTGACCGCCGGTCAGATTTTCGGAGTCGACGCCGGCACGGTGGACCCGGCGATGCGGCGTCGAGCCAAGGCCATTAATTTCGGCATCATCTACGGGATCAGCGCGTTCGGGCTGAGCCGCCAATTGGGCATTTCCAACGAAGAAGCCGCGGCGTACATGAAAGCCTATTTCGAACGATACCCGGGCATCCAGGACTATATGCACCGGACCAAGCAGTTCTGTCGCGAACATGGATACGTGGAAACGCTCTTCGGGCGCCGGTGCCACGTACCCGGCATCCACGACAAAAACGCCGCGCGACGCAATTTTGCCGAACGCGCGGCGATCAACGCCCCGATCCAGGGCACCGCCGCGGACGTCCTGAAACGCGCCATGATTCGCGTGCCCCCGGCGTTGGCGCGGCATGGCCTCGACACACGAGCCCACATGCTGTTGACGGTCCACGATGAATTGCTCTTTGAGGTCGACGACGCGGTCGTCGAGCAAACGGCCGAGGCGGTGAAAACCGTCATGGAATCGGCGTGCCTTCCCGCGCTTCATCTGTCGGTGCCGCTGACGGTAGACGTGGGACAAGGCCATTCGTGGGGCGAGGCGCATTGAGAAGTTTGCCGCGAATCAACTGAACTCATTATTATCTCCAGACATGAAGATTGCCACGTGGAACGTGAACTCCATCAACGTTCGGCTGCCTCACGTCGCGGCTTATCTGAGAGAAATGAGCCCGGACGTCCTGTTGCTCCAGGAATTGAAATCGACGGACGAGCGGTTCCCCCACTCCGAAATTGAAGACGTGGGCTATCACGTCGCTCTCGCCGGACAGAAAACCTTCAATGGCGTGGGGATTCTCGCGAAACAACCCATTGACGTGGAACAGCGGGCCCTGCCCGGTGATTCGACCGATGCGCAGGCCCGGTACCTCGAAGCCGTCATCGGATCCGTCCGCATCGCGTCGATCTATCTGCCGAACGGTAATCCGATCGATACGGAAAAATTTTCCTACAAGCTGGCGTGGATGGATCGCCTGATTGCCCACGTTCGCACCCTGCTGGCCTATGAGGAACCGTTGGTGTTGGGCGGCGATTATAACGTCTGTCCCACGGATGACGACGTGTACGACCCCGAGGGCTTTGCCAATGACGCGCTCTGTCACCCCGAAACCCGCGCCCGGTTTCAGGCCTTGTGTTACCTGGGACTCACCGATGCGCTTCGAGTTCGGCACCCGCAGGTGGGCACGTACACGTTTTGGGATTACCAGGCCGGGTGCTGGAATAAGGATCAGGGGTTACGGATCGACCACTTGCTCCTCTCTCCGCAGGCTGCCGACCGGCTCGTCGACTCCGGGGTGGATAAAGGCCCCCGCGGGAAAGAGAAACCTTCCGATCATACGCCCGTCTGGTGTGAGTTGCAGATGGAGAAATAAGGAGCACGCTTTCACGGGCCGACTTCGTCGTTATGGAATCAACAGGCGACGAATGTGTGACGATAGCAGAGCCGACGCGGTGTTCAATAAATCGTCTTACGCAGCAACTGAAAGTGTAGTGTAAAGTAAGCAGTCTTTCATAACTGTCATAAGCATGCTGTTCCAACAGGAGGATCCTCACGATGAAAGCCAAACTAGCAGTTGTCGTTTTTGCGAGTATGCTCATGCTGGCCGGCATCTTTTTCGAGTCGCGCCCCGCATTGGCAGGCCACGGCGATAGCCAGGCTATAACGGCCAGTGAGGTGGTGGATCGTGGAACCCTGAAGGCTTTCGTCATAGAGGGGATGAATTATTTTGTTGAACATGTTGAGTCGGACGGTATTGAACATGCCAAAGAGAGCTTAAGGGAGGGAACGGCTTGGAAAGCCGGCTCCGTCTATCTCTTTATTTTGCAAGAAGATGGGGAAATGGTTTTTCATGGGTTTAACCGGAGCATCGAAGGCCGAAACCCCATCAACACTCTCGTAGACGCCGAGACCGGAGAACTTGTGATCCCGCGGATCATCGATGCGGCCCGGAATCCGGAGGGCGGCTTCGTCCAGTATCATTACGACGATCCCAATGACGATACCGACGACGCCGAAATACCCAAAGTGAGCTATGCCCGTGTGCATGATGGCATTGGAGGAATAACCCAGCGACTCATCTTCGGCGCCGGCATTTATCTGGGATCGCCTGCAGTGATCGCCGCCCGTCAAAACCTGGCGGGCAAATCGGCGCTGCCGCAGGTCATGCGGGCCATGACGGCCAGCACGGTCGATGCCGTCTCGGGCCGCATCCGGCAGGCCACCTCCGGCACCCCGCCGGCCAAGGGGTTCAGCCTGGCGGTGCCTCGACATTCTCCGATGCCCTACAGGCGAACGGGCGGGCGCTGGGGAACGGCACGTTCGACCTCGGCCGGCTGCTCGCGGGCTCCTCCTTCACGCTACCGCTCAACGCGGCGGCTACCGGTAGCGGCCCCTTCGGAAACCTGGTCGTCTGGGGGAGCGGAGACTACCGCAACTTTTCCGGCGGCAACCTGAATACAGTGGACTACGATGGCGACGTGGTGAGCGCCAATCTCGGGGTCGATACCAGGCTGAGCGAAGACCTGCTGGCGGGGCTTTCGGTCTCGTGGTCACGAGGTCAGGTCGAGTACATGGAGGTCAATGAGGTGACGGGCGAGTCCGAGACCACCCTGACGAGCGTTAATCCCTATGTGGGCTGGCGGTCGCCCGCCGGGATGGACCTGTGGGCCACCGCCGGGTATGGCTGGGGTGAGGTCGATATCAACGAAAGACTTGTGCATCCGGACGGTGGCATTCATCGCTGGGACACCGCGCCGAGGGACCTGACTCAACAGATGGTGGCGGCGGGCGTGAGCGGACCGTTGGTGGCCAGCGACCGGGTGATCGAAGGCGGCACCACGAGCCTGCGGCTCAAAGGCGAGACCGCGTTCACGTGGGCCGATATCGACGGGACCGGGACGATCGAGAGCGTGACGTTGAATGCCAGCCGGCACCGGCTGATGTTCGAAGGGAGCCATGCCCACAGGTTCGCGTCTGGCGTGGGGCTCACCTCGTCGGTCGAGTTCGGCCTGCGCTATGACGGCGGAGACGGTGAGACCGGGAACAGCATCGAGACCGGGGCCGGCCTGCGCTATACGAACCCGGCATCGGGGCTGACCGTCGGAGGCCGGGCCCGGACCCTGCTGGCCCATGAAAGTGATTACGAGGAGTGGGGCGTGAGCGGGCTGGTGCGGCTCGACCCGGGCGCGGCAGGGATGGGGCTCTCGCTCAGCGTGCAGCCGGCGTGGGGCCAGACCGCCGCCGGCGTGCAACAGTTGTGGGCGAACGGCGTGTCCGGCCTGGCGCCCACCAATAATCAAGTGCGGCGCGTCAACACGCGGATCGCCTATGGCTTCGGCACCACGTGGGGCGGCCAGGGCGTACTGACGCCTTACACCGACGTGTCGCTTTCCGGCGAGGGCTCGCGGCGCGTGAGCCTGGGCGGCCTGTTCACAATCGGGCCGTCGATCACGATGAGCCTCGAAAGCGCCCACAGCCAACCGGCGCGAGGCCTCACCAACCACGGGATCATGCTGCGCGGCGACCTCAACTGGTAGTCGTACCCGAACGCTTCCCTGTCGGCATGGAGAGATAGAAGGGTTCGCGCCTGTTACAGGCCGGCGAGGTCTGCCGAACTGGCGACGATGGCGCCGGCTTCCTGCATGGCCTCCAATGCTCGCTTGGAATCTCCGGGTTCCACGTCGATCCCACGCACTCCGTCACTGAGGACCACGACTCGAAAGCCCAGCCGGCAGGCATCCAGGACCGTTTGTTTCACGCAATAGTCGGTGGCAAGCCCGATCACGTACACGGTTTGCCCGCCCAAATCTTCAAGGCGCTCGTCCAACGTCGTCCCGTCAAAACCGGAATAGGCTTCCTTTTTCTGGTTGGTGGCCCCGGACACGATCAACGTGCCGGGCGGCATTTTCAAATCCGGATGGAATTGGGATCCCAATGACCCTTGCACGCAATGCGGCGGCCACGGTCCTCCCTGCTCCTGAAATGAACAGTGGTTCGATGGATGCCAATCCCGCGTGGCGATAATGCCGTAGCCCTGCGCGGCAAACACCCGAATCCATTCATTGGCAACGGGGATGACGCGATCCCCTTCCGGAACCGGCAAGGCTCCCCCCGGACAAAAGTCATTCTGCAGATGAACCAACAGCAGCACGGTCTGTCGGTCCGGTGGAGGAACCGCGGCACGATTCTTCCGCTCGGGTTGCGCTTTCGTGAGTTTCATAAGACAAGCAGTCCGGTCATGCGTTACGCCACGATCTCCGTGCCGATTCCTTTGTCCGTGAAAATCTCCAGTAAAATGGCATGCTCGACCCGGCCATCAATAATATGGGCCTTGTGCACACCTGCCTCGATTCCGATTAAACACGCCCGCACTTTGGGTAGCATGCCTTCACTGATCGTGCCCTTCTTCACCATTCGTTCGACGTCTTTTCTGGATACCGTGGGCACGTGCCGGTTGTTGGCACCACGAATACCTCGCACGTCGGTGAGCATCAACAGCTTTTCCGCTTTCAACGAGCCGGCCACGGCGCCGGCCACGAGGTCCGCATTGATGTTATGCGGTTTCCCTTTGCGGTCAACGCCGATAGGGGCGATGACCGGAATCAGATTCTCCTGCTGCAATTTCGTGATAATCTGCGGGTCGATGGTATCGACCTCTCCGACAAAGCCATACTCTTCCTCCGCCTGACCTTGGGCCTCATGGCTCAACCCTTGTGCCCAGGCTTTCGCGGAAAACGGTTTGCATACAATGAACTGCGCGTCCTTTCCGGTGATCCCGACGGCTTTGCCTCCATGTTGATTGAGCAACGTCACGATTTCCTTGTTGATCTTGCCCCCCAGGACCATTTCGACCACGTCCATGGTGGCTTGATCCGTGACCCGAACGCCTCGTTTAAAGGTCGGCTTCATGCCCAACCGGGCAAGCATTTGATCGATTTGCGGCCCGCCTCCATGAACGATCACGGGATTGAGCCCGACGTATTTCATCAGCACCACGTCTTCGGCAAAGCCGTCTTTCAGTTCATCCTGACTCATGGCCTTCCCACCGTATTTGATGACGATGGTCTTCCCCGCAAACGTCCGAATGTAGGGTAACGCCTCGACGAGGACGTCGGCTTTTTTGATCAGTTTCTCCATGGTTTGTCCCGGCGTTGACCGGCGTTTCTACAGAATGTACCGGCTCAGATCCTGGTCCTTGACGATCTCCTTTAAATGCCCGTTCACGTAGGACGCGTCGATCACCACTTTTTTCTCTTTCAGTTCCTGCGCCTCGAAGGAGACTTCCTCGAGCAACCGCTCCACAACCGTAAAGAGCCGGCGCGCGCCGATGTTTTCCGTTCGATCGTTGACTTCGACGGCAATGGCCGCAATGGCTTCAATGCCCTCCCGGGTAAAATCGAGCGTAGTGCCTTCGGTTTCCATTAAGGCCTGATATTGTTTCACCAGGGCGTTCCGGGGTTCCGTCAGGATTCGCACCAGGTCCCCCTTGGTCAAGGCTTCCAACTCCACGCGAATGGGGAACCGACCCTGCAACTCGGGAATCAGATCGGCCGGCTTGGCCACGTGAAATGCCCCGGCGGCAATAAACAGAATATGGTCGGTCTTCACCGGGCCGTACTTGGTATTGATGGTCGATCCTTCGACAATCGGAAGCAAATCCCGCTGCACGCCTTCCCGGGACACGTCGGGACCCATGTTCTTCTCACGACCGGCGATTTTATCGATTTCATCCAAAAAGACGATGCCGGATTGCTCGACCCGTTCGACGGCGTCGCGCGTCACCTCGTCCATGTCAATCAGTTTTTGCGCTTCCTCCTGCGCAAAATATTTCAGGGCATCGGGAATTTTCATGACCCGGTCTTTCTTCTTCCCGGGCATCAACCCGCCCAGCATGTCGCGCAGGTGATTTTCGAGTTCTTCCATCCCTCCGACGTTGGAGATAATCCCGACCGGCAGCCCACGTTCCTTGATTTCGATTTCCACCGTCCGGTTATCGAGCCGGCCTTCCCGTAGTTGCTTGCGAAGCTTTTGTCGCGTGTTGTCGCCCGAAGCCGGTTGCCCCGGCTCCTCTTCCTGCACTCCCCGAGACGGACTCGGAGGAAGTAACAAATCCAGTACGCGATCTTCGGCCAGGTCTTCAGCCTTCCGTTCGACTCGCTTCAGTGACGAACTTTTGACCAGGTTGACCGACTGTTCGGTGAGGTCGCGGATGATCGATTCCACGTCACGACCCACGTACCCCACTTCGGTAAATTTCGACGCCTCGACTTTAATGAACGGGGCGTCGGCCAGTTTCGCCAGTCGCCTGGAAATTTCCGTTTTGCCCACGCCCGTCGGCCCGATCATGATGATATTTTTCGGGAAAATTTCTTCGCGCAATTCCGGGCTGAGTTGCTGGCGACGCCATCGATTCCGCAACGCGATCGCCACCATCCGTTTGGCGTCACGTTGCCCGATCACGTATCGGTCGAGCACTTCGACGATTTCGCGAGGAGACAAGCTGTCGAAGTTCCCCGTTGGGGAGTCGTGATTCATGACGATGCCTTCAGTTCTTCAATCACGATTTCGTGATTCGTGTAGATATCGATGCTGCCCGCAATGTGCATCGCCTTGTCGACAATTTCCGTCGAGGTCAGGGAGGTATTGTCCATCAGCGCTCGAGCCGCAGCCAGCGCATACGGCCCGCCCGACCCAATGGCGAGAATCCCGTCTTCCGGTTCCACGACGTCCCCCGTGCCGGAAATGAGAAAGGACCGATCCAGGTCCGCGACGACCAACAGCGCTTCGAGGCGACGCAGCACGCGATCCGTCCGCCATTCTTTCGCCAACTCGACCGCGGCCCTGGTCAGATTGCCTCGATATTCTTCCAATTTCTCCTCGAATTTTTCAAACAGGGTAAAGGCATCCGCCGTGGCTCCGGCAAAGCCCGCGATCACCTGATCGTGATGAAGACGGCGGACTTTACGGGCGTTGGCCTTCATCACCGTCGTCCCGACCGTCACCTGGCCGTCGGAGCCCATGGCCACCGTTCCATCCCGACGAAGGGACAGAATCGTAGTTGACCGGATGTTCATGACGGTTTCCTCGGGGTTTCGGGCTTTGCCGCCCTGACGTCTCCGGACCGCGGATGGGCATCGTCATACACTTTCATCAATCGGTCCGTGGCCAAATGCGTGTATTTTTGTGTGGTGGCCAACGACGCGTGTCCGAGCATTTCCTGGATGACCCGCAGGTCGGCCCCCTCATCCAATAAATGCGTGGCATAGGAATGCCGAAAGGTATGCGGGGTCACGGTCCCCACCTGCAACCGGTCGGCGTACCGCCGGACGATCCGCTCCACGCTCCGTGCCGACAGCCGGCCGCCTCGATTGTTTCGAAACACCGGGCCATCCGCCGACTTCACCGTGAGGGTCGAGGCCGTGGCCTTGGCTGCTGTCAGGCTCGCACGTACCGGTGTCACCGCAAGATAGTCCTGGATCGCCTCGACCGCCACGTGGCCGATCGGGACGAGGCGCTCTTTTTTGCCTTTGCCTCTCAACCGCACCATCCCTTCATCAAGACTGAAATCGCTCCAATTCACCCCCACCAACTCGCTTACCCGCGCACCCGTCGAATAGAGGGTTTCCAAAATAGCCTGATCCCTTGCGGCATAGGCCCCCTCAGTGGAATCAGGAGATTCTATCACCCGTTCCGCTTCGTCTTTCGTGAGGACACGGGGCAAGCGTTGTCCAATCCGTGGGCTCCGAACGTGCGCGACGGGATTGCTCGGCACCTGCCCGCGCCGGTGTAAAAATTTGAAGAGACTGCGTAGCGTCGCGAGCTTTCGCGCCTGCGACGATTTCTTGTCCTTCCGACCAGCCAACCACACCAGAAACCGACGAACGAGTGCCGCGTCGATCCGGGTTGGATCCGGAACCACGTCGCCTGTGACGGTTTTGAGAAAGGCCACAAATTGTCGCAGGTCCGATTGATAACTGCGAATCGTTTCCCGCGACGATCCACGCTCCACGTCGAGATACGTCAGGAAAGTGAGAATTGCTGCTTCCATGTTTGCCACTCATCAATGGCCCGTTGGTGAATCATTCGACGTTTTTGTTCTTTGTCCCGTATTTTCGTGGGAAGAGGCGGAAACAATCCAAAGTTGGTATTCATGGGCTGAAAATGCCGGGCGTCGCTCGTCGTAATATAATGCACCAATGCCCCATGTGCCGTGGCCAGGGGAGGCGTCACCAACGGCAGGTTGGCCAACGCCCGACCGGCGTTGATTCCCGCCAAGCCACCGGTCGCGGCGGATTCGACGTAGCCTTCCACGCCGACGAGACAGCCCGCCAACCACGTGGTCCCGCGCATCTTCAGTTGCAACGTATTCCGCAACAAGGCCGGGGAGTTCACAAAGGTATTCCGATGCACGCTGCCATAGCGGAGAAACGCCGCACGTTCGAGACCCGGAATCATCTGAAACACGCGTTTTTGCTCCGGATAGGTCAGCTTGGTTTGAAATCCTACCATGTTATAACACGAACCATAGCGATTTTCCGCACGTAACTGGAGCACCGCGTGCGATTGGACGCCAGTGCGCGGATCAACCAACCCGACGGGTTTCATGGGACCAAAGGTTAACGTCTGCTTTCCACGTTCCGCCATCGCTTCAATGGGGAGGCACCCTTCAAAGTAGGGCACCTTTTCGAAGTCCTTTGCCTGCACCTTGTCCGCCGCCATGAGTGCCTCGTAAAAGGCCGAATACGTTTCTTCATCCATCGGACAATTCAGATAATCCGCGCCGCCTTTCTCATAGCGTGACGCCCGGAACACTTTGTCCATGTCGATGGACTCGGCATCGATGATCGGGGAAATCGCATCAAAAAACGCCAGATTCGTCTTGTTGGTGAGCGCGGTCAAGGCCTGTGCCAGGCTCTCGGACGTCAAGGGACCCGTGGCCACGATGCACAGGGCGTCTGTCGGAATCTCTCGAATCTCTTCTCGAATGATCCGGATATTCGGGTGGGATTCCAGCGTCCGGGTGATTTCGCGCGCAAAGATTTCGCGATCCACTGCCAGCGCTGCCCCGGCGGGCACGCGGGCTGATTCCGCCGCCCGTATGACCAGCGAATTCAGGAGCCGCATTTCTTCCTTCAAAATGCCAGGCGCGCTGATGGGATCCGCGGACCCCAACGAATTCGAGCACACGATTTCCGCTAACTGATCGGTCTTGTGTGCCGCGGTCCCTTGCTTGGGTCGCATCTCGTACAGCGTGACCCGCGCTCCGCGCTCCGCCGCCTGCCACGCCGCTTCCGATCCCGCAAGCCCCCCACCTATGACCACCACGTCATCGCGCATCATGCATTGATTCTCCTTGTAAAAACCGGTAGAAAGGTATTCTAGGGATCGGAGGGAAAACCCGTCAAGAAAGACGGCGTAATGGACCAAATGCTTTGGGCATCTCAAAGAAACCCCGCTACGCCGGCATTAGCCAAGGGGGCTGTCGGTTAAACGCGTAACCCCTGGAACCCCATCAAAGCCTGTATCAAAACTGATAATTCGCTTGATCCCATGACGTGCCATAACGGCAAGATGGAGGGCGTTTCTGGCAGATAATCGTTCGGTGGAAAGCACAATGTCTTTGGCACGCTCCACGTCCCGTCGATCGACGGGAAAGACTTCGTCCACAATGCCTGTCAAGGCTTCAAACGCCGGAAGAATGGCTTCACGCCGGGCAATCGCTACGTACCGATGAAGGATTTCCTGTAAGACCTCCACGTCCGTGATCAGCCGCTCATCATGAGCAATCCAGGTTTCCAATACCCGTTGGGCGAGAGCCTTGTTGGGATGGGCCGCTCCAATCAGGTACATCGGGACGTTGGAGTCGATGAAAATCATGAAGGCATCTTGACCTGATACCCTTGGTCGATCTCTCGAAGAATCTGATCGATGTCGCCGGTTGGAAAATCATACCGGGTCGCCGTGCGAACCACTCCAAGCTTTTTTTTGGTATCGGTCAGCGGCACTTGCCGGTGCGCGGCCCGCAATGCTTGTCGAACCCATTCCGCCACCGTCATCTGCTGCCGTTTGGCGGTTCGTTGAATGTCACGCATTTCCTTTTCGTCCAGGAGCACTTGCAGTCGCTTACTCATACGTATGAGTATAAAATGGTTCTCATCATGAGTCAAAGGCTCGCGGATTGTCCCTGGAAGACCATAAGGAGGAATACGTCGCGGGCAACGCCTTGAATGCGCCCTGATTCTCCTTCTAAAAACCGGAAAAAGTATTCTAGGGATCGGAGGGAAAACCCGTCAAGAAAGACGGCCTGATGGACCAAATGCTTTGGGCATCCAACGAGCGAGACCAAACGAGTGGGCGCACGACCTCACGGCATTCGGCTCCGGCACTCCTTGAACGCCTCGCATGATTGTTTTTTATTGCCATCCATAGCATGATGAAGCCCCATGTCGGATTACGCTACGCTAATCCGACCTACAGGGGAATTATCCAGAATAGTTGACGGCCCATTATGTCGTGAGGGCGTTCCCATGTGCCAGGCAAAGGCGAGGGAAAGGTGAGGGCGTGTGCGAATGTTCAGGAGTGTCTAGCATGCTAATGCTCAGCAGTCTGGCATCAGTGATGGTCCAGTCGTGGGTCTGCCATAGGGCCTGCGTCCACCTCGACGGGGTGCCCCCGTCGGGTCGCCGGTGAAAGACACGAACGGGGTCTTCCCGCAAGAGCAGTTTTCTGGTAGCGACGCCTTCCCCTCGCAAGGAGCTTGTACCCTGCCGAAACACATGACTCCCACGTTACACCTAGTCCCGTTTTTCACATTCTGTGGGCAAGCCTCTTCCTGGCCGGCTGTGCTGTCGGGATGGCCAGGTCTGGCAAGCCCGATCATAATGCGTGATATTTACGAAATCTTCACGAAAATAACGCGATTACTTACACCTATTTCACGTTATTTCTGGTATGCATTCAAGCTTCATGATCTAAATATTAATGCACTCGCTGTGGGGCAGAGTCCAGACTTGGTGATTCTCACCCTTGGGCAACCGACCAAACCCTGGCTCGCCGACAACAAACGAACGGATGGCTTTGAACTTGAACGCGGGAACCAGCAATCCCTTGGTCGAGCCTCTGGGCATGCCGTCATGGATCGCCTGACTCTCGGCGGCTGGGAATTGATCGGGACACCTCTCGAAGGATTGGCAGGGGACACGATGACGCGACAGATTGAGTATGACGAAGAGAATACGGGGAGAAGCGTCATAACCGTTGAGAGCAATCAAGCCTTCTCATTGAAATCACAGGGGAGAAGCACAATCAGCGTCATCGTCTGGCCGGCATCATGTCAAGTTAAAAGGATAAGTCCCACCTACAGGAACTTCACCGGCAATTCCTGTGAGTTAAGCGTAAACACACGAGAGGAAGGACATGGCGGAACACTCAGGTGAAAAAGGAGAAACACCGGACGCCTTGAAGCGAAGCGACCTCGATCCGAGTGCGCGCAGTCACGAGGAAGCGCGCGACGGCCTCAGTATGGCGCCCGAACTCATGCTTGATCTCACACGCAGGGCGGCGGAGCTTGTGGTGGAGCGCATCGAGGGCCTGCCCAAGGAAAGTGCCTGGGAAGGCGATTTCCAGCAGATCCTTGCAGACCAACTCATGGAGGATCCGCCCGAGGACGGCCGGCCGGCAGCGGAGGTCCTGGAAAGGGCCGCACGCGAGATCCTGCCAATCGCGGCGCGGAACGATCATCCCCGGTTTTTCGCGTTTATCCCGTCGTCGCCTACGTGGCCCGGGGTGCTCGCGGACTTCATGACCGCCGGACATCAGGTGAACCAATGCACCTGGCTGACGTCAAGCGGCCCAAGCCAGCTTGAGCTGGTCGTCATCGACTGGATCCGGCGCTGGATCGGCTATCCGGAGAGCGCGGGTGGGCTGTTGACGAGCGGAGGGTCGGCGGCCAGCCTCGACGCGTTCGTAGCGGCACGGGAAGCGGCGGGCCATCCCGAGCGCGCGACCGTGTATATGAGCGACCAGAGTCACAGCGCGCAGGTCCGCGCGGCCAAGATCATTGGCATTCGGCCGGAGTGCGTCCGCCGGATTGCAAGCGACGGGCGTTTCCGCCTGGACGTAGATGCCCTCGCCCGCGCCGTGGCCGATGACCGCGCCGCCTGGTTCAACCCCATCGCGGTGTGCGCCAACGCCGGAGCGAGCAGCACGGGGGCCATCGATCCGCTTGAAGCGATGGCGGACTACTGCGAGGCGGAAGGCATCTGGCTACACGTCGATGCCGCGTACGGCGTCTTCGCGATCGTGACCGAGAAAGGCAAAAAGCTTTTGCGCGGGATCGAGCGCGCCGATTCCATCGGGCTGGACGCGCACAAATGGTTCTTCCAGCCTTACGAGACGGGCAGCCTGCTGGTGAAGGACGTACGCACGCTTGAGAGCGCGTTCGCCGTGCGGCACGACGTCCTCCAGGACACGATATGGGGCGCGAACCATCCGAATCTCTCGGATCGCGGCCTGCAGTTGAGCCGCTCGTTTCGGGCCTTGAAGGTCTGGATGTCGGTCCAGACCTTCGGGATGGCTGCGTTCCGTCGGGCCGTGGCAAAGGGGATGGAATTGGCCGCCCGGGCCGAGGAGTCCATCCGGGAGAGCCCGATCCTGGAGATGTTGAACCCCGCGTCACTGGGGATCGTGTGCTTCCGGGTCAACCCCACGAACACCGCCCTCGATGAAGAAGCCCTGGAAAAGATCAACCGGAACGTGCTGGCCCGCGTCTTTTGGGAAGATCGCGCGTTCATGTCATCGACGTCGCTCCAGAAAACGTTTTCGCTCAGGCTCTGCATCCTCAACCACACCACGACCTGGGATGACGTGCGCGAGACCCTGGAGGTCATCGAGCGGTTCGGGAGGGAGGCGTTATCCAAGGGAGAGCATGGTAGAACGTGAGCGCGCGGTTCGACGGCAAGGCTGCCGGAACTTCCCCAGAATCTTTTGTTGAGTGGACGAACTAGAAAAAAGAGGAGTATTAGGAGCATACTGTTCGCAGACATGGCAAGAAGGCTGCGTGTACTCAGCCGATCAGCCGGATTCCATCGCTGAAAGAATGTTTCTCTTTATCTCAAAATCAGAAAACCTTGGAGGAAGAACATGATTGCCGCCACTACAGAGATCACTCCCATGACTCAAGGATTTTTGTCTGCACCGCGGAAAATGCTGATTGATGGAAAATGGGGCGATGCGTTATCCGAACACACGTTTCCCACCTTTAATCCGGCCACGGGTGACGTGTTGTGCCAGGTGCCGGCTGGTCAAAAAGAGGATATTGATCGCGCGGTCAAGGCGGCGCGGCACGCGTTTGAGCAGGGACCCTGGCGAACTCTGACCCCGTCCGAGCGGGGAAAACTCCTGTGGAGATTGGCCGATCTCATGGAGCAGCGCACGGAAGACTTCGCGCAATTGGAGTCTCTTGATAATGGCAAACCGGTGACCGTTGCCCGAGGCGCCGACGTCCCATTGGCGGTTGATCTTTTCCGGTACATGGCGGGCTGGGCCACGAAAATAGAGGGCAACACGATTCCTATTTCCGTCCCGTATGCGCCCGGGGCCCAGTTCCATGCCTATACCTTGCGAGAACCCATCGGTGTGGTCGGACAGATTATTCCCTGGAACTTTCCACTGTTAATGGCGGCGTGGAAGGTAGGCCCCGCCCTGGCGGCGGGGTGTACCATCGTCTTAAAGCCCGCCGAGCAAACACCCCTCTCTGCCCTCCTGTTGGGAGAATTGGCGTGTGAAGCCGGATTCCCGGATGGCGTCCTGAATATCGTCACCGGCTTTGGGGAAACGGCCGGAGCCGCGCTCGCCGCCCATCCCGACGTCGACAAGGTCGCCTTTACGGGATCCACTGAAGTCGGCCGTTCGATCGTCCATGCCGCCGCCGGGAACCTGAAAAAAGTGACGCTTGACTTGGGAGGCAAATCTCCCAGTGTGGTGTTGCCCGATGCCGACCTGGCTTCGGCGATCCCCGGTGTGTCCAATGCTATTTTCTTGGGAATTATGTACTTAAGTCCTTTTCTTCTTAGGCTTTTTCCGTACTCTCTTTTTCGCGGCCTGGGTTGTCGGCTTGGGTTTGTATCCCACAACCAGATCGATGACGCGCTGCAAAATCACGGGCGCCGTCATTGTGTTAACTCCCGATAGGTCAACCGCCGTCCTACGGTGGCGTCAACAAAACTGTCCAATCGATCCAGGGTGTGACGTTGACAATTCCCCTCGTTGAGCCGCCAGGCAAACTCACTGACGTAGCGCCCCAGGTGTTTGGGCGAGGCGTGATGATAGACCCCGTGCAGCCCACGCTTGAGCACGGCAAACACCGATTCAATGCCGTTGGTGGTGACGGTTCCTCGCACGTACTCTTTGGCGCTGTGGTTGACCGTTTCATGCCGGAAAAACAATCCACCGGCGTTGTCATAGGCAGACGCCGCATCGCTGTGGATCGTAGAGCCAACCTCGACGTGGGCATGTATACGATTGAGGAGCGTTTCGGCTGTGACGTGTCGGACGGGGACCGCTATGGTTTTTCCGCCGCGTTCACGGAGTCCTAGGACCGGCGTTTTCCCCACTGTCCCGCGTCCGAGTTTCAGTTTTTTCCGTTCGTGCTTATTCTCTTCGCGCCCGCCTATATAGGTTTCGTCAACCTCGACGGTGCCCCGGAGTTTTGGCAATTCAGACCCGCACGCCTCGCGGAGTCGGTGGAGTAAAAACCAGGCCGTTTTTTGCGTCAAGCCGATCTCCTTGGAGAGTTGTAGTGATGAATGCCCTTTCCGTGAGGTGACGACAAAATACATCGCGTAGAGCCATTTGTGGAGCGGTACGTGGGATCGCTCCATCACGGTGCAGGTGCGGACGGTAAAATCCTCGCGGCAGGGATTGCAGCGGTAGTAGCCGTGGCGCTTGCGGGTCGTGATGTTGTCGCCCTGGGCGCACACTGGGCACCGGACTCCGTTCGGCCACCGGCGCGCCTCTAAGTACTGGCGCGCCGCGTCTTCGGTGGGGAATTTTTCGGCGAGTTGTAAAATGCTGATGGTGAGTTTATCGGTCATCCCCACTCCTTCCACTCCCCGCCGAGGCCTATGTAGCCATATCGCTTAAGATCTCCGAGCGTAGCCTTATGGATCGGCCATGTCTCATCCCACATGGAGTAGCATTCGCCACGTGTGTCTGCGGGTTTGCCCCTGGACTCGATCACAGTAACGCCAGTCGAGTTATTATTTGAGCTAGCTGCTTGTTGCGAGGAGTCCCGCCTTGAGCCCATTAACCAGTACTCCGTCTCCCGTAATTCGGCTCCGCAACAGGACGAGAGGTTGTCGGTAGCATCGCTTAGGGTGCCTCGTAACTCTTGGTCACACTCGGCACAATACGGGGTGCCATACGGTGTGAGTTGTTGGATGGTGTCTGTCATCGCGTCCTCCTTATTTTTAGCTGTTAAGGATTCGATCGTCGTTCGCGCCGGTCCATCCGGTGTACTCAGGACCATCCAACGCTTTTTCCGCCATGGCAATCCGATCATACTCGGCATTGAGGGCAGCCAACACCTCGTCACTGTAGTTGCCTTTTTCAGTTTCTTCCTTGGCTTGTTGGTAGGTCATGGTCTCGACTCCTTGTTGGTTGTTATCAATCATCATGCTGCTAATATACACGAGTCCCTACTCATTGTCAAGGGATTTAAATATATAATTCCCATTTTCTTTAACCATGGACAATGTTGCTGTGCCGGCTCACGACTCTATGCCGAAAAAAAGATCTTCGATCACGTGCTCGCGGGCCTGGCTGATCAGGCCAAACAGATTAAACTTGGACCCGGCATGGAAGAGACCACCGACATGGGGCCCCTGATTTCCGATGAACAACAACAGCGCGTCTTGGGATATGTGGAGTCCGGGATGAATGAGGGAGCCGAAGTGGTCGTCGGAGGCAACCGATATGGTGACAAGGGATATTTTGTTGAGCCCACCGTGCTCGTGAACACCACGCAACACATGAAGGTCGTTCAAGAGGAAATTTTCGGACCCGTGGTCTGCGCGGAACCGTTTACCGATCTTGAAGAGGTGCTGGAAAAGGCCAATAACAGCGTGTACGGATTAGCCGCCGCCGTTTGGACCAAAGACGTGAGTCAGGCTCATCGCATTGCCTCTCGGCTCAGAGCCGGAACGGTCTGGATCAACTGCCATAACATCTTGGACGCCGCCCTTCCTTTCGGTGGATACAAACAATCAGGATGGGGGCGGGAGATGGGCCATGAAGCTATTGATCTCTACACCGAAGTGAAAGCCGTCTGCGCGCAACTCTGAACGTCACGCTTATGCTTCCCGTGGCTTCAGCCCCAGCTCTTCCACGACCGGTCGCAGGGCTTGCACCACTCGTTCATGACAGCACCCATTGCTCGCCAGCAGGCCATGTGTGTTGGCGAGTTGATCCCCGACTACAGCCTTCGGGGACAGGCTCGCTCCATAGACCAGGGGCTGCCCCAGGATCGTGGTAAATTCTCCACCCGCCGCCCGCAGGATCGCTTCCGGGCCACAGGAATCCCAGAGTTTGGTATAGGGACCGGGCTCCAGATACACGTCGGCTTCTCCCCTCGCAATGAGGCCGATTTTTAATCCGACGCTTCCCGATGGAATTTCGTTCCCGACGCCGAGTGCCCGGCTAATCTTTTCGACCATGGGATGGCGATGCGACCGGGAGACCGTCAAGGTGAGCGGTCTTCCGGAATCTCTTTCCTTGTTGATCGCCAAGGTCGACCGGATACCCCCTTGTTCCATCCACGCCTCACTTCCCACGGCTCCGGCATACAGCACGTCCCCCTCCGGTCGATAGACGACACCGAGTTGCGCCCGCCCGTTTACGGCAAGCCCGATCATCACGGAGAACTCTCCGTTCCTGGCGATAAAGTCTTTTGTGCCATCCAGCGGATCCACGTACCAGACGCGCCCGGCGGTTGGGATACCGTCAGGGGAAGGACTTTCCTCGGCCACCACGGTATCCTGGGGAAAAGCCTCTTGCAGGCCTTTCACAATCAGGTCGTTCCCTTGCCGGTCGGCCTCGGTCACGGGATCGTTTTTGCCTTTATACGCCACGGCAAAATCCGTGGCATACACGTCCATCACGGCTTGGCCTGCCAGACGAGCTAATTCCACGGCGACTGACAATTCCTTATTCATTCTCTCCCTTCTTCCCTTTGTTGCCGTTGTCATTTCCCGCCAGAGGCCTGCCATGGAGGGACCAACGATCGTCGTTCCCTACGGCTACGCACAGCGAGGCATCGGGCGAACCGAGACGTCGGCGAGGCTTGTTCGAAACCACTGGGCCACGTGGCTGTGACAGGTAAACACGGCGGGGAACGATCACGCGCAGAGGGTTCAGGGCAGGCCCGACATGGCGCGTCAACTCGCCTTTTTGGGGTTGCGTTGCAAAAGTTGTTGACCGGCTGCCATCAGAACTTCCAATTCCTGACGAGTTGATGCCTCCGCATAACAGCGCACCAACGGTTCCGTCCCGGACGGACGGAAAAGGAACCAGCTTCCGTCTTCCAACACGAGCTTGCAGCCATCAAGGGTGTTGACCTGCTGAATCGCTTTTCCCGCAAGATCAGCAGGCGGCGACGCTTGGACTTTGAGCATATTTTCTTGCATCGTGTCCGTGAGGGTCTGGTCTTCTCGGGAGGAAAAGACCGCGCCTACCCGATCAAACAACTCGTCCGTGAGTTCCCGGATCGGCTTCTTGGTTCGGGCAATCATTTCCGTCACCAGGAGGCAGGCCAGAATCCCGTCCTTTTCCGGCACGTGCCCCTGGATCGACAGGCCCGCACTTTCTTCTCCACCCATCAGGATCTCCCCCTTGGCCAAGAGTTCCGCGAGATATTTGAATCCCACGGGGGTTTCCCGGACGCCCAAACCGTGCCTGTGTGCCACGAGATCGATGAGGTGCGTGGTGGCGACGGATCGTCCCACATCTCCGGTCCAACGTCTGGTCGTCGCCAGATAATCCACCAGTAACGCCAAGACGGTATTCGCGTCGATAAAGCTGCCGTCCCGGTCCACGACACCGAATCGATCGGCATCTCCATCGGTGGCCAACCCGATATGGGCTTGTCCTTGTTTCACCGTTTCTTGCAACTCCGCCGTCGTCTCTCGCGTGGGCTCAGGGCGAATTCCCCCAAAATAGGGGTCGCGCCAATAGTGAAGGACCGCCATTTTCGCGCCGGCATCCCTGAGGAACTTATCCAGGTAGCCGCGCGACGTGCCGTAAAGGGGATCCATGACCACACGCAGGTCGGCCTCGCGGATCACATCCACGTCGATATGCTTCCCCAGCGCTGCCAAATAATCGGGACACGGATCAAACAGCTGCACCATTTGCGTTCGCTCCGCCTTCTCCCACGGGAGCCATTTGACGTGCTCCCCGTGCAGCAGGTGAAGAAGCCGTTGTTCGATAGCTCGGGTGGTTTCAGGAAGCGCAGGGCCTCCCCACTCCGGTGTAAACTTGATGCCGTTATATTCTGGAGGGTTATGACTGGCGGAAATATTCACCCCGCCGGCCAGGTTGTGCTGGAGGACGTGGTACGAAATGGCCGGAGTGGGTGTTTCCCGATCACACAGCAACACCGACATGCCGTGGCCCGCAAACACTTCAGCCGCGGTCTTCGCAAATTTTTCACCAAGAAACCTGGAATCATAGCCGATGATCAGGCCTCGGTGCCCGATCTTTTCCTGTTTCAGGACGTGGACGATGGCTTGACAGACCATTCGGACGTTCTGAAACGTAAAGTCTTCCCCCAGAACGGCTCGCCACCCTGAAGTCCCAAAGGTAATGTGTCTCATGCAGCCTTACGTGCTCATGTGAGCCGGACGATCAATGAAATTTTCTCCAAGGGTAGCAATCCTGCTTTTCGAAGACCACTCTTTTTCATCGGGGCGATGCGAGCCCTGTCCCCGATGAAGCACCGTCGTGGACAGGGCTAAAAGAAAAGCCCACGGATTCGCACATCCGTGGGCTTCAGAAGAACCCGGCAACGCCCTACTTTCCCACAGCCTCGCGGCTGCAGTATCATCGGCCCTGGAGGGCTTAACTTCCGTGTTCGGGATGGGAACGGGTGTGGCCCCTCCGGCATGGTCACCGGGAATTTGGTAATCGCTGTGATCTCGGAAATCCATGATGGGAGGAAAAACGCTTCCCTTGTCTACATCCCTCATGTTTCCCGTTGTCTACTTCCCGCTATCGGGAGGTCATGTCTATCAGAAGTAAAATGATGTTAAGTCGCACGGCCGATTAGTACTGGTTAGCTTCAAGCTTTACAGCTCTTCCACACCCAGCCTATCAAACTCGTAGTCTACGAGTGGCCTTTAGGGAGGTTACCCTCCGGGAGATCTTGTCTTGAGGCTGGCTTCCCGCTTAGATGCTTTCAGCGGTTATCCAAACCGGACATAGCTACCCGGCGCTGCCGCTGGCGCGACAACCGGCACACTAGAGGTCCGTCCATCTCAATCCTCTCGTACTAGAGACAGACCCTCTCAAATCTCCTACGCCCACAACAGATAGGGACCGAACTGTCTCACGACGTTCTGAACCCAACTCTCGTACCGCTTTAACGGGCGAACAGCCCGACCCTTGGGACCCGCTTCAGCCCCAGGATGCGATGAGTCGACATCGAGGTGCCAAACTTCCCCGTCGATGTGAACTCTTGGGGGAAATCAGCCTGTTATCCCCGGCGTACCTTTTATCCGTTGAGCGATGGCCCTTCCACCCAGGACCACCGGATCACTAAGCCCGACTTTCGTCCCTGCTCGACGTGTCCGTCTCGCAGTCAAGCTCCCTTTTGTCTTTACACTCGACGGCTGATTGCCGACCAGCCTGAGGGAACCTTTGGGCGCCTCCGTTACTCTTTAGGAGGCGACCGCCCCAGTCAAACTACCCACCAGACACTGTTCCTGCCCTGGATAACAGAGCCAGGTTAGAATGTCGGAAAAATAAGGGTGGTATTTCAAGGATGACTCCACGGGAACTAGCGCCCCCGCTTCACAGTCTCCCACCTATCCTACACATAGTCGCCCAACACCCAATGTCAAGTTGTAGTAAAGGTGCACAGGGTCTTTCCGTCTAGTTGCGGGCACCCGGCGTCTTCACCGGAACCACAAGTTCGCTGAGTCACTCCCCGAGACAGCGCTCTGATCGTTATGCCATTCATGCAGGTCGGAACTTACCCGACAAGGAATTTCGCTACCTTAGGACCGTTATAGTTACGGCCGCCGTTTACTGGGGCTTCCCTTCGAAGCTTCGCCTTACGGCTGACATCTCCAGTTAACCTTCCAGCACCGGGCAGGCATCAGACCCTATACATCCTCTTACGAGTTAGCAGAGTCCTGTGTTTTTGGTAAACAGTCGCCAGAGCCAGTTCACTGCGACCTCGTTCCGCTCAAGGAGCAAGTCCTCTCACGTACGCGAGGCACCCCTTCTCCCGAAGTTACGGGGCTAGTTTGCAGAGTTCCTTAGGGAGTGTTCTCTCACGCCCCTTAGTGTATTCCACTTGCCTACCTGTGTCGGTTTGCGGTACGGTCACCATGTTCACTCACTACGAGGCTTTTCTAGGCAGTGTGGGATCAGCCCGTTTATGGCCTTGCGGCCTCCCCATCACGCCTCGGCGTTAACGGATTCGCGGATTTGCCTACGAATCCCGCCTACACGCTTGGACCGGGTATTCCAGGGACCCGGCGGTGCCTACCCTCCTGCGTCCCCCCTTCGTTGATAACGCGAACATGATGGTACAGGAATGTTGACCTGTTTCCCATTGACTACGCCTTTCGGCCTCGCCTTAGGGACCGACTAACCCTGACCTGACGAACATTGGCCAGGAAACCTTAGGCTTACGGGGACGATGATTCTCACATCGTTTATCGCTACTTATGCCGGCATAATCTCTTCTCTGCGATCCAGCTGTCCTTGTCGGTCAACCTTCACCTCACAGAGAATGCTCCCCTACCGCTCATACCGTGAGGTACAAGCCCGCAGCTTCGGTTGTAAGCTTAAGCCCCGTTACATTTTCGGCGCAGGCACACTCGACCAGTGAGCTATTACGCACTCTTTAAAGGATGGCTGCTTCTAAGCCAACCTCCTGGCTGTCTGAGCACACCCACAACCTTTCCCACTTAGCTTACAATTAGGGACCTTAGCTGGCGGTCTGGGCTGTTTCCCTTTCGACCACGGACCTTAGCGCCCGTAGTCTGACTCCCGGAGATCCAGTAGCGGCATTCGGAGTTTGGTTGAGTTCAGTAGCGCGGTAACGCCCCTAGCTCATCCAGTGCTCTACCTCCGCCACGGTTACTCCAAGGCTAGCCCTAAAGCTATTTCGGGGAGAACCAGCTATTACGAGGTTTGATTAGCCTTTCACTCCTACCCACAGCTCATCCGAGCTTTTTGCAACAAACAACGGTTCGGGCCTCCTCCATCTGTTACGACGGATTCACCCTGGCCATGGGTAGATCACCTCGCTTCGGGTCTATTCTACGCAACTAAACGCCCTATTCGGACTCGCTTTCGCTACGGCTCCGTCTTGTCAACTTAACCTTGCTACGCAGAATAACTCGCCGGCTCATTAAGCAAAAGGCACGCGATCAGGCATTCCCCTTGCGGGGCATAGCCCTCTCGCTGCTTGTAGGTATACGGTTTCAGGTTCTATTTCACTCCCCTCACCGGGGTTCTTTTCGCCTTTCCCTCACGGTACTAGTTCACTATCGGTCATCAGAGAGTATTTAGCCTTGGAAGGTGGTCCTCCCAGATTCCCACAAGGTTTCTCGAGCCCCGTGGTACTCAGGACCTGCATTCAACGAGCCAACCTGTTTTCGCATACAGGACTGTCACCTTCTGTGGTTGGCCTTTCCAGGCCATTCCGCTAACAGGTTGGTTTATCACTCGTCGACACCGCTGCACCGGTGTCCAAAACAGGCCTACAACCCCTCATCTACAACGCATACAGGCTTGGCATAGATGAGGTTTAGGCTATTCCCGTTTCGCTCGCCACTACTCAGGGAATCGCAATTGCTTTCTATTCCTACGGGTACTGAGATGTTTCACTTCCCCGCGTTGGCTTCACGTCACCTATGTATTCAGTGACGGATAGGCGGCATTCATCGCCTGGGTTTCCCCATTCGGGCATCCCCGGATCACGGCCTGCTTGCGGCTCCCCGAGGCTTATCGCAGCTTGCTACGCCCTTCATCGCCTTCTGATGCCAAGGCATCCACCGTACACCCTTAATAACTTAACATCATTTACTTCTGATACACATGACCTGTGTTTCGGTCTATTCAGTTGTCAAAGAACCATCAGCCCTCACGTCGGGCTGAAAAAAACAATCTTGGTGGAGCTGAGCGGGATCGAACCGCCGACCCCCTGGTTGCAAACCAGGTGCTCTCCCAGCTGAGCTACAGCCCCCCTCACGAATGGATACCGATCCTGAGCTCGCCCCTCGTCTCTTCGGATGAACGACTTCCTTCATCACGAGCCGGATAGCCAAGTTCAGATGGTGGGCCTAGATAGAATTGAACTATCGACCTCACGCTTATCAGGCGTGCGCTCTAACCATCTGAGCTATAGGCCCATCCCTACGGACCGTCACAGGCATTGTTGAGGAGAAGCTGTGTTGAAGAGGTGACCCTTGTGACAGGCTGTCATCTATTTCTTTGGAGCAATGCTCCTTAGAAAGGAGGTGATCCAGCCGCAGGTTCCCCTACGGCTACCTTGTTACGACTTCACCCCAATCATCAACCATACCGTGGGCACCTGCCTCCCTTACGGGTTGGCGCCAGCGACTTCAGGTACAACTGACTTTCGTGGTGTGACGGGCGGTGTGTACAAGGCCCGGGAACGTATTCACCGCGGCGTGCTGATCCGCGATTACTAGCGATTCCTCCTTCATGAGGTCGAGTTGCAGACCTCAATCTGAACTGAGGCCGGTTTTTTGGGATTGGCTCCCCCTTACGGGATTGCAACCATTTGTACCGGCCATTGTAGCACGTGTGTAGCCCCAGGCATAAAGGCCATGCTGACTTGACGTCATCCCCACCTTCCTCCCCGTTATCCTGGGCAGTCTCTCCAGAGTGCCCGGCATCACCCGATGGCAACTGAAGACAGGGGTTACGCTCGTTGCGGGACTTAACCCAACACCTCACGGCACGAGCTGACGACAGCCATGCAGCACCTGAGCTCGCACCCCCGAAGGGGTCTTTACTCTTTCAAGCTTTTCCACGAGCATGTCCAACCTGGGTAAGGTTCTTCGCGTTGCGTCGAATTAAACCACATGCTCCACCGCTTGTGCGGGCCCCCGTCAATTCCTTTGAGTTTCAACCTTGCGGCCGTACTCCCCAGGCGGGGTACTTACTGCGTTAACTGCGGCACCGACAGTAACCTGCCGACACTTAGTACCCATCGTTTACGGCGTGGACTACCAGGGTATCTAATCCTGTTTGCTCCCCACGCTTTCGCACCTCAGCGTCAGAGACGTTCCAGAGCGCCGCCTTCGCCACCGGCCTTCTTCCCGATATCTACGCATTTCACCGCTACACCGGAAATTCCGCGCTCCTCTCCCGCCCTCTAGCTTAACAGTCCCCCTCGACCTTTACGGGTTAAGCCCGTAGCTTTCCCAAGGGGCTTATTAAACCGCCTACGTGCTCTTTACGCCCAGTAAATCCGAACAACGCTCGCCACCTTCGTATTACCGCGGCTGCTGGCACGAAGTTAGCCGTGGCTTTTTCTGGAGGTACCGTCCGGGTGGCGAACCACCCCATCTTTCCTCCTAAAAGGGGTTTACAATCCGAAAACCTTCTTCCCCCACGCGGCGTCGCTGCGTCAGGCTTTCGCCCATTGCGCAAGATTCCTCACTGCTGCCTCCCGTAGGAGTCTGGCCCGTATCTCAGTGCCAGTGTGGCTGATCGTCCTCTCAGACCAGCTACCCGTCGTTGCCTTGGTAGGCCGTTACCCCACCAACAAGCTGATAGGCCATGGGCCCATCTTCGAGTGCCACATCCACGATGCAGCTTTCCTTCCTTACCCGAAGGACCGGAAGCGTATGGGGTATTAGCTAGCCTTTCGGCTGGTTATCCCCCGCTCAAAGGCAGATTACCCATGTATTACTCACCCGTTCGCCACTTTACTACTCCGAAGAGCCTCTCGTTCGACTTGCATGTGTTAGGCGCGCCGCCAGCGTTCGTTCTGAGCCAGGATCAAACTCTCAAAATTTTACTACTTTTCACAAGGGCCACCACTTCAACACACTTCTTCTTTGCCGTTTTTTCGGCTATTCAATTGTCAAAGAACTATTGTACACGGAAGTTAGGCATAATACGGAAGCGCCTAAAGGATGTCAAGAGATTTTTTGTATATGCGCGTCATAAGTTCATTTTTTCATATCGTGGGGCCGGCACTGGGCAAAAAAATCGGCCTCTCCAGTTCCATACCGTTATTGCCCGCGCCGCGCGTGCGGATGGGGAGGATTAAAAAACTTCACGTGTGGATGTTTAAATAATCCAATCAACACGATCCCGGCCAGGAACCCGCCGATATGCGCAAAAAACGCCACGCCCCCTCCTTCCGTTCCGAGGCTCATGCCGCCGCTCAAAACTTGCATCACAAACCAAAGGCCTAACACGATCGAGGCCGGGATATAGATCATTTGGCTGAAAAACCCCAGCGGGATGAGCACCAATACCTGGGCACGTGGGTAGAGCAATAAATAGGCGCCTAATATCCCCGATATGGCTCCACTGGCCCCAACCATCGGAATAGTCGAAACCGGATCAATGGCGGCATGACTCAACGCCGCAATAATCCCGCACAGGAAATAAAAGATGATGAACTTCCCATGCCCCATGACGTCTTCAATGTTGTTCCCGAAAATCCACAAATACAGCATATTCCCGATAAGGTGCATCCATCCGCCGTGCAGAAACATGCTGGTCACCAAACTTCCATAGGGTGACACCGCCGCGAGTTCAATCGGGAGTTCGGCATACCCGAACACGACCGCGGGGATGGCCCCATACTGATACACAAAGGCTTGCCCGTTCTCCTGCACCAGCATCACCTGGTTCAGGAACACCACCACGCAGGCAACCAAAAACCCGATGGTCACGAAGGGTCTGATTTCCGTCGGGTTATCGTCACGTAAGGGAATCATGGACTGACCCTGTTACGCATCATCCGGCGTGCATCTAAAACCTGTATTTCCGTGCTATTCTGTGCCATTAATTGCTATTAATTGATATTTTGTGCTATTTATTGAGATTCTGTGTATTGTTTGTGCAACGCCGTGCTATCCCCGCATGGGATTCAGGATATCCGCCGATTCAAGAGGGATCGAAAAGCCCGCGGCATTGACGTGCCCACCGCCCCCGTGTCGGGCGGCAATGGCGGAGACGTCAACGGTCCCCGGTTTCGAACGCAAGCTGAAATACCGCCGGCCGTCCCGTTGGTGCCAAATGATGCAAAACGGAAATCCCCGGCACAGGCATTCTCCGATTTGACTGGTCATCACCGGACTATACACCGCCGGCACTGTTTCACCCTCAAAGTCAACCAGGATAGATTCCTCGACAATTGTTGTAATCAGGACGTCTTCCCGTCGAAGAATCGCCCGACCTTCGACTTCCAACGTGTCCTGCGTCAGACCGTCCCAGACCTGAAAATCAAACGGATACGAGGCCAACGCGGCGTTGACTTCACGACTGTTGGGCAACAGCCATTTCCATAAATCCTTGTCTTGAATGTACTGGAGCAGCCAGGGGACCGGCTCCGGGTGCGCCCATTCCCAGGCCAACACCGCGCCGCTTTTTGTCATGTCGAAATACGCATACGGGAGACCGGCCAACGCAGCCTGCGCCGTGACGTGGTGATCCAGGATCCGGAAACTGGCCGTGGACTCCGCCAAGCGTTCGATGACCTCACGAGGATAACTGAAGTCCACCATCACCACGTGCGCCTTGTCCAATCCCGAAGGAGGACGTTGCCCATGTTCGACCGGCAGATAGTGCGCATCCGGATACTTTTTCCACAAAGCCCACGCCGCACCGAATCCATCGGCGCAATCGGCATGATACAACACGACCGTCGGATCCTGTTCTGAAAATGGGTTGGCCAGGGAATCGCTCATCGTTCAAAACCATAACACGAATCCCTATGGAGGCCAAACCCTCTTCATGTTTCCCGGTGTCTCACGGTCCGAATTACGCCCGGACCTCTTTCATAACCTGGGATTCTTGAACTCAACCCTGCGGCAACCCGTTCAACCAATCGATGAGTTGTCTGAGCCGGCCCGCATCCTGTCGATGATAGGGGACAATCAACCGGGGGAGGGAGGCCACTTCCGGATCATCGTGCTCCGGGGCTAACGCTTTCCCTTGCACGATTGCCCCATTGGGAGAGAGATCGTGGAATCGGGTTCGGGCTTCTTTGAGTTGTTCAGGAGTCAAGGGATGTCGCATCCGGATGACCAGGGACTCTTTCACAAAACGGCACGAGTGATAATTCCGATAAAAGTGTTGAATTTCCTCGGCCGCGGCCTCGGCATTGTCGAAAATTTTGAACAGGGACAAATCCGATTCCGAAATAAAGCCCCCGGGCAACAACTCGTGCGACACAAAATCCATCCACCGGTTCCAATAATCAGAGCCCGGCGCCTGAAGACACACGACCGGCACGATATTCGCCTTGCCCGTCTGAATCAAGGTTAACAATTCAAACGCTTCATCCATGGTGCCGAACCCGCCCGGGAAAAAGACGGCAGCCTGGGATTCCCGCACAAACAGGAGTTTCCTGGTAAAAAAGTACTTCAGGTGAACCAGCTTGGGGTCGCCGGCAATGGTGGCGTTCGCTGCTTGTTCGAAGGGCAGCATGATATTGACGCCGAAACTCATGTCCTTCCCCGCTCCCTGGTGACCGGCTTCCATGATTCCCGGCCCCGCGCCCGTAATCACCATGAACCCGCGCTGGCTCAACAGCCGCCCCATCCGGGCAGCCAATTGAAAATTGGGGTCGTCGGAAGGCGTCCTGGCCGACCCGTAGATGCTCACTTTCAGACAGTGTTCATAGGGCTGAAACACCCGGAACGCATGTTGCAGTTCCTTGAGCGCCCGGCTCATGATCTTCACGTCCAACAGGTCGGGCGGCTGTTCGGCCATCTTGACGATGCCGGCCAGCATTCCCCGGATCAACGTGCTTCGCAGGTCATCGGAGGAGTTCGCAAGGATCCTTTCAAGTCTTGTCAGCAGGGCTTCGTGCTCGTCCGACGGGTCGCGGAACAGCAGGCTCGCTCCCGACTCCTGATCAGCCGGCGGCATGACGATGCTGGCCAACATCCCATCGAGTATGGGACTTCGCCGGTCACCGGACGACCCCGGCAGGACACGTTGAAGTCTGGCCAGCACGTCATCGTGCTCACCCGACAGTTCGTGGGACAGCAGGGCCTTTCCCGACTCCGGCAAATCCGGTGGAAAATGGTTCGAGTTGTTCCGGTTCATCATGGCAATCACCTCTTGCAAGTCTTTCTGAACATTGCGCTGGACAATGTTCCACTGAACTCTCTATTTTATATTGAACTTTCTATCTTTATTATACTCTATGTCGTCCTCTTTAGCGCGCATGAGCTTTTGGCATCACCTTCCGCGGCCCATCATCGGGTTGGCTCCCATGGACGGAGTCACCGATATTGCATTCCGCCACGTCATCGCCACCTATGGCCGGCCGGACGTGCTCTTTACCGAATTCACCAACGTCCATGATATTTGTCATGGCCGGGTCATGGGCTGGGAGCCGTTACGATATACCGACGGACAACGCCCGATCGTGGCCCAGTTGTACGGCAAAGATCCCCTCTTGTTTTACCAGGCCGCTCACGTGGTGAGTGAACTCGGGTTCGACGGCCTGGATATCAACATGGGATGCCCGTCAAAAAACGTGGCGTCGTCCGGGTCCGGCGCCGGGCTCATCAAAACGCCGGAACTGGCGCTCGACATCATGGCGGCGACCGAACGCGGACTTCACGATTGGGCCGAAGGGCAAACCCTGGCCGAAGCCGGGCTCAAACCCGGCATCGTCGAAAAAGTACGCATGGCGCGTGCCGCGCAGAACCATCCGGCCCCACGCTCCGCCCTTCCGCTTTCAGTAAAAACCCGCTTGGGGTACGACTCCGTCATTATCAAGGAGTGGAGCGCGTGCCTGGCCCAAGGCCGGCCGGAAGTCATTTCCATCCATGGTCGAACCTTGAAACAAATGTATCGGGGCGACGCGGATTGGGAAGCGATTGCCGAGGCCGCGGTTCAGATTCGCCAACAAGGCATCCTCGTCTTGGGCAACGGCGACATCGGCTCCTTGAACGAATCCATTGCCCGCATCCAGGCCAGCGGGGTGGACGGCATACTCATCGGCCGGGCGGCCCTGGGAAACCCGTGGATCTTTCACGGCAAAGAATCGATCCGGGAGGCCGTGAGGGCGCGTTCCCGGTATCCGGTCTCCGAACCGGCGGTCTCTCGAGAAGAGCGGTTCGATATGGTCCTGAAGCACGCCCATACGTTTGAACGGTTTCACGACGCTCCGCGTTTCCCGCGCATGCGCAAACACTTGGGCTGGTATTGCAGCGGCTTTCCGCATGCGGCCGCCCTGCGTGCCCACATGGTCAAAACCAACAACGCCCAAGACGTTGACCAATTGCTCCACGAATACGTTTCCCGACACGTCGTACCTGAGGTCGAAGCCCTCACCGCCGCACCGACGTAACACGCCGCACCCATCGAGAACCCGTGTCCATCATCCTGGCTTCCACTTCCCCGCGCCGTAGCGAATTGCTGGCCCTGCTCGGCATCGCGTTTGAGATCATGCCGCCCACGGCTGAGGAAATCCGCTCCCCCGATCTTTTGCCTCCCGACCAGGCGAAACAATTTGCGTTCGACAAGGCACTCTCCATTGCACACCGGTATCCAGACGACCTGGTGTTGGGCGGCGATACGGTGATTGAAATCGATGGAACGCTGGTGGGCAAACCTCAAGATCTCCACGATGCCGACACCATGCTGCGGCAACTCCGGGGACGCAGTCACCAGGTACACACCGGCATCGCGCTCATTCACCAGGCCGCACACGTGACCCTCCTGCAGGTCGAAACCGCCCGGGTCCGGATGACACCATTCACGGACCACGAACTCAGGCGCTATCTGGAGACCGAAGAAAGTTTAGGGAAAGCCGGAGCCTATTCCATTCAAGGAGAAGGGGCGCGGTTCATTGAGAAGATCGAGGGAGATTATCCCACCATTGTCGGGCTGCCCCTGTGGCAGACCGCCCACCTGCTGGAGCAACAGGGCGTCGTGCTCCCGAAGCCCGTTCAAGAGATTTACCGGCTGAAGCCGTACGCGAATTGGAAGGAGTTTTAAGGCCTTTCTGTTTCGGAAACTGGTGAGATGCAATCATTATTGGTTTTTACGATATGCGCTTCTTTTTATTTACGTTCCACCTTCCATTTCGTCTTAAAATCCAAACGTCTTGTCAATTCATACGTGTTTACGCTGAGAATGCCAAATTGCTTGCACACATCAGGAACGTGCCTGTTTTGTCTTTTCTTTGAAGGCTTCGATACCTCTGTTGTCACGATGCATCGTCCCGATGGATCAACTAGAGCATAAGCAATTAAAAATGGGTCCCACCCTATCGTTTCGATTTCAATATCAGAAAGGTCTTTTGCGTATCCTTCCTTTATCGCTCTTTGAACTAGATGAATTAATACTTCCTCAGGTAATTTAAGGGCCTTTTCGGTTTCAGAATTTTTGGCCCACACTGCCAACCTATCGTTTCCTTTTTTTAATTCTTCATAAATTTCCAGAGGGATTTTGACGTAGCCCTGTTCACCTTGATAAATCAGCCATTCCCAATACTCGTCAACTCGGCCTATGGGATAGTAATCTCTATTTGCATCAATCAAAACATTAGCATCTAGAAGATAAAACAACTTAGTTCCTCTGTCTCTAAACCATACCTCGGGCCGCGGTTAGGACCGTGTCCTCTAAAACGCCGTGAACATTTTGTGCTCTAACCCCAAGAATCTTTGCAGCCTTCGTGGTCGTAAGCGCACCCCCATACATCATCCGAGCCACCAAATTAAGTAAAGCCCTTCCAACTCGATGTTTTTTTGTGATGTAATACGTTGGCCCACTTTTAGCCTCTTTTGCTCTTAAACGTTGATCGTTCTTCGCTCTCAACCAATCTTCTTTAAAACTAGCTTTCAACTTTTCGTACCGCTCGAACGTAATGAAATCAGCACGAAACAATTTATACGCAACCATTGTGCGGCTGACCTTTCGTCTTCGGGCAAATTGATTAATCATATCTTCTGCTCTCGCAAAGTCCGTTTTGTTATCGATTGAAAGTGTTTTCATCTCTTGCGCCGGCAATAGAAATTCGCTGGCCACGTCATTGCAGAACTTTTCAATCTCCTGATCACCAACGCTGCCGCTCACACCAGTTGCCCCAAGCCAAAGATGCACAAGCTCATGAACGAGGGTGAAACACCATGCACCCTTGGAATCGTTGGCATTTATCGCAATAAATGGGGCGACATCATCTGCCAGAGCAAATCCACGAAAGACCGTGACATCAATTGTGGTGTGGTAGCTGCCCAAATTATCAACCAGAAGGACAAAAATACCTGCCCGTTCGACTTTTTCACGTAAATATGCAAACGCTTCTTCTATCGTTCGTTGGTTCGCATACTCATTTAGATTCCATTGCAATTGCTTCGTTAAGAGAGATAGAGCCTTATCTACACCTTGTGTCATCTTTAAAGAACCAATAAATGGCAATCTCACGGCTTCGTCTTCATCTTCAAGAACACTCTGCACCAAGGCCTGTCGAGAGCGGACATCCCGAATAACCGCGTCAACCAATAACTTTTGAGTTATTTCTACAGTTTCAGGAAGGGTGCGGTAATCTTGGCCGCGATCACCAGTGCGTGGCTTTTCAGATAAATAAAACGTTAGCAAAGGACGTCGATACTGCAGAGACATTTTGACCAGCACTGCCCGCGAGGGAATGACTTCGCCACTTTCGAGCGCAGTCAAACGATTTATTGCAGTGATATCTTTTAAATCCTTAATGCCGAGCTTTTTGACCGCCTGTTCCTCACTAAAACCAGCGGTCGTCCTCGCCCATTTCAGAATATCTGGATTTACTTTTGGCATATGGAAGATTAGGTTGAAACGCTCAACTTACGGTTTTTCTTTTGCAAAGGCCTAGACATTCTCAAATTCCCATTACTATGACCTTATTCTATGAAAAATTCCACACTCTCTATTCCTGAAGCAATGGTAGGAATTCCATCAGAAATAAAGATCAAGAAGAGGCGCTGGATCCCCGATCTCGTCGGGGATGACCGAAAAAAGAAACTGCAGATTCCTCGCTTTGCTCGGAATGACAGAAGGTAAGGCGGGGTTGAAGGAAAAGAAAAGGCGGCCCTTATATCAAAGGCCGCCTTCGTTGAATTAATTCCCGACTCTACGTTACATGAACTTCATGAACTTTTCCTTGGCTTCGTCCATCAGTTCGGCGGAGACCGTGGTCGCGCCGCGCTCCTTGGCCAACCGTTCGATTTCCTTGCGGGCCATGGGTTGAATGAAGTCCGGGATGTTGCTCAATCGTTCCTCGGCTTCGGGCGACCAGGTCATACCGTTCGATGAATTCTTCGAATCATCCATGACTTGCAGGGTGACGGTCGTATAGCCGTTCTTCCGCGCATACGTTTCCACGCTGCCCTTGACCATCGGCTGCACAAACGACGGCAATTTATCCAACCGTTCCTGCGCATCGGAGCTCCATTGAAGCGCGGCCGGTTGCGTACCGGTGGAGGACTCGCCGGTGGTTAATCCCATTTGCGCGACCACCGCGGAAAAAGGACAACCGCCGGACTCACCTTCCTTCGCGGGGGCACCGGCTGCGGGGCTTGTGTTCTGTCCTGCGTGAATTTTGTCGTTCAGATAGGCCGCCATGGACCCCGACGTTGCCGGAGCCCCGACTTCTTCTTTTAACGTACCCTTCGTCATTTCCAATGGGGAAGCGGCCTCTGTCCGCCCACCAAGCTGGACGCCCAGGGAACTGACCATTTGCGTTTCGCCCGGATTCGTCACCATGGAAATCTTCGCGTCACAGGAAGGGCAGGCGAAAAACACCCCGAGCGACCCTTCGGCGGGTTTCTCCACCTTTTCAAAACTCATATAGGTTTCACAGTTCAAGCAGACAAATTTCATGACGGCCTCACACGGGAGAATTGAAGGTAAAAAAAACAAGTTCCATCGTTCGTTACAGCTTTTCAGCCAGAACTTTTTTGAAATCCAACATCGATTGAATGCGCACGACAATATCCGTATAGCGCCGGATCGTCGGATACTCCTCATCCAGCAACGGGATCCCTTTATCAAACGTCCTGGCAAAGTTCCGGTCAAAGGGAATGCGTCCGAGCAACGGCAGGTTGAGGGCTTCACACATGCCTTCGGTATTGCCGTCGAACAGTTCATTCTCGACGCCGCAAGATGGGCACCGGTATTGGCTCATGTTTTCCACGACCCCCAACACGGTGATCCCCAGTTCCGTGGCATAGCCAATCGACTTCTGCACAACGTTCGAGGCCACTTCCGAAGGCGTCGTGACCACCACCGCGCCGGCAAGATCCGGAAGGAAGCCGGCGATAACCGGAGGTTTATCCGCAGCGGCGCCCGGGGGAAGATCGGCCAACAAATAATCCAAATCCCCCCAAAGAATATCGGCGAGGAACTCCCGGATCACGTTCATTTCCATGAGCCCCAACCACACGGGGCTCAAATCCATCGGGCCTTTCCACCGCACGGGAGCGGCGTCGTTGAGCAAAAAATCCATGGAAGCCACTTTGATGCCATAAGGCCCTTCCGGCGGTCGCGCCCCATCCGGCGTCACCTCAAACCCCTTGCCCAGAATCCCCATCATGCGGGGAACGCAGGGCCCGTTGAGATCCACGTCGATGATCCCGACCTTGTGACCTTGTCGTCCCAAGGCCAAGGCCAAATTGACCGTGGTCATGCTCTTCCCGACTCCACCCTTGCCGCTCATCACCACGATCTTGTGCTTGATCCCCGACATGCGTTCCTGGACCTGCCGGGTCTGGTGGGTGATCTGCTGTACGACCTTGGCGTCGTCGGTGTACTGCAATTTACCCAGAATGCTTTTCAGATCTTTTTCCATGAGGCCTCGTCTACCAACGTATTGAGCGTAAACAGAAACCGTAGCATAGGGGTTTTGACCAGTCAATCAAGGGGCGAGGGAAGGCCGGGGAGTAGGAAAAAGCGTGAACCTTTACAAGCCCCCTGGTCGGACCGCAGGGGCCTCGGGCAAGGTGGGATTCCGGACGGACTTGAACGTGAACACGGCTGCCGTGTCCGGATCGACCGCGATCTCGACGGCGTGCATGTGTTCCGCGCCGTACACCTCCACTGCGGTCAGGTTGTCGGCCGAACGGGTAAAGGGGCGAAAAACCCGGAACTCGTGACTGTCCCCGAAAAGCAGCAGGACCGGTTTCCCAAACGATCGTGCCTTCGTGATGAGAGTCTCACCAAAGCGCTTGAACCCGGAGGTGGGGGCAAAGGTCTCCCGCTTCGGATCGAACCCGTCCCGGAACATGTCGGCGTGAATGGCGACCACCATGGCCTTGGCGTTCGTGGCCGCGGCCTTGGCGAACGAGTCCGCCAGCCACACCCGGTTCGCCTTGTCACGGGCGAAAAATTCTTGAGCCGCATCGGAGTCCAGAAGGGAAGGATTATCGAGATTGTTATTGGAGCCGACCACGTGCGCGGTCACAAACCACACGTCACCGCGGTGGAACCGGCTGTTCTCGACGAATGGCTCGAAGCCGCGCATGACGTCCGCTTGGCGCTCAAGGCGCATCGGTTGCCGGCCGAGACTCTCGGCCGTCCGGAAATAGTGCGTACGGATAAAGTGCAGCCGGTCGAGCGGGTCAAACCCTCCAGCCAGCAGGCGGTGACAATCGGTCCACTCGTTATCTCCCGGGGTATAGATGACAGCCGACGCGAAGCTGTTCATGAAATCACGCTGGTCGAGCAGCCGTTGGTCGGAGCACGAGTCCAAACCCGATTTGGTATCGCCGACGTGTATGGTCAAGACGGGAGCCCTGCGGTTGATCTCCGCGATCAACGCCCTGAATGTGCCGTAGCTTTTCTCAGGCGGGCCATAAGGCATATCGCCCAAAGCCACGAACGTAAACTCCGCAGCCGCCGCCCCCGTTGACAGGGCGAACAATGCACCGACGAGTGCCGCCACGAGCCGACGTTTCATTGCATCACCGGCGACCCACTTCCAACAGCAACGCGCCCAACTGCCTGACCCGCTCGAAATAGTCCAGGGGGTCCTCGCTTAATTCCGGAAGCACGACCTCCAAATCGGACAGGCAATCTTCAAGGATCGTCACCCGTTGCGGATCGAGATGGTGTTCTTCGAAGAAATAGGCAGCACACCCGCTGACCACCGTATCCAGGGTCATGAGTTCGCCTTCACGGGAGCCCACCTCAACCGGCCATGCCGCCGCCTGGTGGATCTCCCACAACCGGGGCAGATCCTGGCTATTCCCTTGGGTCATGGCTCATGCCTTAGCTATGGAGAATGAGATCCGCGGCCAAGCATACCGCGAAGGCCAGATCAACCATGCCGCCGCCCCGGTACAGCCACGGCGGCCAATTGCCGAGCCATTGCAGCACCCGCTCCCGCCACGACGCCGTGGCCCCAAGCAACAGACAGGCCTTGGTCACGGCCAGGCCTCCGCACACCACCCAGACCCAAACTCCCTTGAGATCCGCCGTGCCGATCATCAACAACAACCCCATCAGCAGGATCACGTGCGCAAACCAGAATCGCCACCAGGGATCCAGGAGAACCCGCCTGGCCCAGGCGGGCCCCATCGCGGGCACAATGGCCACCATCAACCCCGCCAATCCCCAGGCCAGGCTCGTCAATCCCATGAAGATATCTGCGATCAACCCTTCAAGACCTTTCTGTGACGATGGCTCAAAGCCACCCACACGCATGGATCAACAAAACCGAGAGCAGACACAACCCCAGCCCCCACAACCGATAATCCACCGCCTCCCGGCTCAAACACCACTGCAACACGGAATGGCGCGTCTCGTCATTCGACAAAAGAAAAAATCCCCCCTTCGCCACCATGGCGACCCCCGTGACCATCCACAACCCCGGATAGATCAGATCAGACGCTTGAAAGAGCAGGATCAGGCCCGCCACCAAGCTGACCCCCGACCATTTCGTGAGTGAAGGGGAGGTTGAGAGGGCCTGCCTGACCTGCCCGATAATCCACAGGGGGGCCACCAATAAGGCCAACCCATCGGCCATCCATAACCCCGCAATGGCCATCAGGAGATAGGACATCGCTTTGACCGGCCCGGCTTTTCTGTATCAGGATGGTATGAGAGAAACCGCCACGGCAAGCCTGGCATTCACCGGGTTTCAGTGTCAAGCGAGTCGCTTGCCTCAACAACGCCTTGCTGCGTATGCTCGCCAAGCGATCATCCGTCTTCGTTCTTACCAGCCCCGAGCACGCCATGACCGAACAAGCCCAACAGACGGCGGAAGCCCTCGTTCAACTCATCCCTCCGTCCGTCGCACCCGATTTCCTCGAAGAATACGGACTGACCCTGACCACCCAACAGGCGCAAGCCATCACCAAAGAACTGCTGGCCCTGACCCTGTATTGGATGACCTGTGCCGTTCGCGTGAGTATCCAGGAACCCGTCTGCAGCCAGATGCATCAAGCCATTCATGAGCACGTCCGTGAAAAATGGGGCAGCCGGTTCGGACTGGTTCACGTGCCCATCGATCAGTTTTATGCCGTGATGGAACGCAAGCACCAGACGTGGGAACACCTGGCTCAACAAGGCGGAGAACCCATTGCTATCTTGAGTGACGCCGCACAGGGACTCGAGGGCGACAACGTGATTGCCTCCCGCGACCGGCAAAAAATCCTGGCGGTTCTTCTCGACCTGGTACCGTTCGACGAGATGGGGGAACTCATCGCCGAACTCGAAGAAACCCTGAGATAGGGTCTGCTGCGCACCGGAACAGGAGGTTACAAATACCGATGGGTGACGGCTTGACCCTGGTCGTCCAGTTCATACAGCAACGGGGCGCCGGTGGGGATGTTGAGTTCGAGCACTTCTTCGCGGGAGAGCCGGTCGAGGTGCATGACGAGGGCTCGCAGGCTGTTTCCGTGTGCCACCACCAGCAGCGTCTCGCCTTTGGCCAGTCGCGGCCACACCCGTTCCCGGTAATAGGGCAGCACGCGGTCGGCCGTGTCCTGTAAACTTTCTCCGCCCGGGGGCCGCACGTCGTAACTTCTCCTCCACAATTTCACCTGCGCCTCTCCGTATTTTTCCACGGTTTCGGTTTTATTGAGGCCTTGCAATTCGCCATACATGCGTTCGTTCAATGCCTGGTTTTGTTCAACCGGCAGCCCGGGTTGGCCGATGACGTCCAACACGATCTCCAGGGTCCTGATGGCCCGCGTCAACACGGAGGTAAAGGCTTGATCGAACCGAAAGGCCCGGAGTTTCTCCCCTGCTTCCCGCGCTTCCTGCTCACCCTTGAGGCTTAAGGGGACGTCCACCCACCCGGTAAACCGGTTTTCAAGATTCCATTGCGATTCACCGTGGCGAATCAGGACGACGTGTTTCATGCTGCCTCCTCATGTCCGAACCCTCGCTTCGCCCAGGGCCGTCCGGTTCACTCCTCTTGCTTTGCTCACCCGCACCCCGTACCATGCCAGCCACGTTCCTCAGTCTTCACGGTCTCGTGTCCCGTCATGGCGCGTATGGCTCAACCCGATCTCCCTCAACCCGATGCCCAGTGGTGGATCACGCTGGCGCAACGCCTGAACATCGAAGACAAAGTCGAACAGTTCTTTCACCACGCAACCACGCCCCACAACGTGCTGGACCGCGTGGTGGAGGTCGATGGAGACATGCAGTATATCCTGTTTGTCTTGGTGCGCCATTGGATCCCCATCGTCCTGCCTCCGCCGGGACGTGAACGCATTGCCAAGCATGATCCGGATTACTGGTTGGAATCGGCGCAGATCCTCAATGCCGCGGTCACGCGTCTGCGTGAATTAAAACCCCTGATCGACCTCCTGACGACGGTCAACCCCCTGGGGCCCAAGCCGGCGCCTTCGGCTTCCCCGATCGTCGAGGTCGAGTTGGCCAACATGTTGCAGGACATCGCCACAGTGGCGGGCAGTTACGGCGGGGCGGACTATACGTCGATCATCAAAAACTTCGACCCCATTCCCCTGCGACAAACGCAACCCTTCAAACACAACAAAAGACACAGCGCCGAATTGTGGGTCGTGTTTTTGCTCCGCGAGCATTTTCGCACCCTGAACCTGGGCAAAGACCGCTATTGGCCGCTTCTCACGGACGTGATTACCGCTGCCGGTATTCGTCAACCCAATGACCATCCGTTTACGGCGGGCGAACTCAAATCCTGGTGGACCAAGAACTGGCCCCGGACCTACACCCTGTTGAAGGAAAAAAACGACGACGGGCTGCCCACCGTGCATACGGCCTACCAAAGCGACTATGAATGGTTTCAATCATGGTTCATGTGGGAACTGTCGCAACCGACCGGCCCCGGTCGCTGATCCCCGGCTCGTTCACGGGACCGCCCGTTACAGGATCATCCGGCGGCCCTCCATCTCTTCTCCGCCCGGTTCCCCGTCAGGCAATGGAAGCTCTTCGTCGAGCGGGGGTTCACCGAGCACGGCAAAAAAGACTCCGGCTTTCAACAAGAGCGACGCCGCCACCAACCAGAACACGTAGGGTTGGACGCCGCCACCATCCGTGAGCTGCCGCAGGCGGGCCACGTGGTCCAGGCCGACCCTGGCTTTCACTTTCAGCACCAGGTCCTTCAAGTGCCAGTAATACACGTAATTGGCGCTCGCGCTCGCGATGACCGACCACACGATCGGCACCGAGATGTCGTTGGTTAAAAAAACGGAACCGATGGGGCCGATAAAATACACGAACGCAAACAGGTACATTTTGCGATACAGAAACCAGAGAAAGGGCTCGACAAAAAACGGGGCCCAGTTCCACGTGAGCGAAAAGCGGGGGCCTTGCGCGGAGTGAAATCGTTGAAACATGCGCCGGTAATAATCCCAAGCGGGTTTCCAGGACCAGCCTCCCGTCAACGTGAATTGGACACATTTCCCGGGACCGATCAACGTGCGCCAATACTGCTCCTCCTGATCCGTCTCGGGGGGATCCTCAGGTGCCGCTTCCGGGAGAAACTCCTTCCCGCATCGCAGGCAAAACTCGGCATCATCGGGGTTCTGTTGTTGACAGGACTCGCAAGCTCTCATTGTTGAGGTTATACCATGCGACTGTTCCGGAAGGCCACCGGGCGGGATTCGCCGGCTACATTCCGTCATCTTCCGGCAGCGTTTCAGTATGCAGTCAGGAAAAGGGAGAACGGTTTGTATGGGCGACAGGTTGGGCTTGTCTGGAGCAAACAGGGCGTTTATGCTTCATCATATTCGTGCGTCGCTGAAGTTTTTGGGCGGCAAGAATCCGCCGGAGGAATCCAATGCTGGGTAACAATGCTTTCGCACATTGAATAGATAGGTCATGAGCTTCAAAGTAGAAATTAAAAATATCGGCAAACTCGCTGATGCGGAACTCCGTATTGGAAAGTTCACCGTGTTTGCAGGGCCGAACAACACAGGAAAGAGTTTTGCCGCCAAGCTCCTGTATTCGCTTTTTGAGTCAATGAATGAAAACTATGCAGAAACGTATATAAACAAATTGCTCAAGCCAGTTAGAGACAATTTGATAAAGCTGATGCAACGCGAACTACCTGATGACAAGGAATCCAAGTTATTACTTCTGCTTAATGAGATTAAAGAACTGGAATCTCTTGCTCGTAAGGCTGACAACTTTGAAAGATTGAATGAAGTTTGTTTAAGTCTCAGGAATCGGACAGAAAAAATGCGGCAGACAGGCATTGATGTTTCGCCGACTTCGAGCGAGATATTATGGAAGGAATATAAAGATTTCGATGACTCTCTGAACATGATGCAAGAGACCTTGGATGAATTTAAAACGACACCTGATCAGGCATTGGGCAAATCCATTGTTAGTTCAGGTATGCGGAACAAAATCCGGCAGAACCTGATTCAAAATTTCCAAATACCGAATCTTTCTGATCTCAGAAATAAAGAAAATGTATCATCGGAGATCAACGTCGAAGACTTTGGAAGTTTTGAATTTTCAAATGGAGAAGGCGAATTTGAAATAAGCCGCACACTGTTACAGCAGTTACAGCGTTATTCCAACGTCATCTACCTGGAATCGCCGGTTTACTGGAAATTGAGAAATGCGTTGGAAGACATCAATCCTTCCCTCGAGTTTTCCGGCAGAAGGGGGAGATGGCGCCTCACGGGCGTCCCAGGATATTTCTATGACCTTGCCAGAGCACTAAAATTCGAATACACCGGAGACATGGCGTTCCCGGATGTCTATGAACGGTTGACGGGCAGCAATGGCATTGGCGGAAAGATTGCGATTTCCGAAACCGGTGATTTGTCGTTCCATGAAAATGGCCGCAGTTTCTCCTTGCCTGTCACGGCCATGGGAATCACCAACATCGGCATCCTAGCACTGCTGATCGAGCGCAAGGTACTGGATGAAGGGTCGTTTCTTTTTATTGACGAGCCGGAAGCACATCTGCATCCGGCCTGGCAGGTCATCATGGCGGAAAACCTCTTTGAACTGTCCCGTCAAGGCGTACACGTCGTGGTTGCCACGCATAGTGCGGACATTCTCAAGTGGCTGGAAGTTCACGTAAGGAAAAATCCAGATGATGAGCAACTCGTTTCGCTCAACCAATTTCCTGTCAATGGCCGTGAAGTAGATGAAGACTTTGAAACCAGGGTGGCAAAGATCAAGCGGGAATTAACCGAACCCTTTTCCGATCTGTACTTGCAAGGGTTATGATTGCGCTTGAAAAATTCCTGGAACCGATTGAGATCGCGGGTAGTCCCCTTGAAAACCACCGGGCATATCGCATGGATGATGGTCCCAATAAGCCCGATATGAGGAAATATGCTGGTTTAGGTTCCTGCAATTGTTGCGACTATTTTGTGACAAACACCGATTCGATCATTCTTATTGAAGAGACGGAATTACTGGAAAGCATAAAAACGTGGAAAAAGAAGCTTGATTACTTAAACGACAAAGACCAGGAAGATTTCGTAGGTGAAAAAGTAAAAACGGAAAATCGCTTAAAAGTTTATGGTTCCTTATTAGTCCTATCCCGCCTAACAAATAATTATGCCGAGGTACGAAACCTTGTCGGCGAAAAGAAGTATTGTTTTTGGCTTGTTGTAAGTGGTCTATCCACTACAGAGGACAAGATATACATTGATAACTTGAAAGACCATTTAACGGGTGCATTGGGTGGAGCTTTAACGCGGGAAGTGATAGATAAAGTTGAGGTTTTCCCTTCGAATTATTTGGAAGGTAAACTATCTGCAAATGCAGCCACTCCTTGAACCCAGCACCCGGACCTCCAACTACGCAGATCTCGAAAGCTAGATCCCTGATAAAACCTGCAGGGACAGGCTTTCTCTTTCTGTGCGTGTCCTCACAAACGGCCCCCCTCACCCCAACCCTCTCCCGCCTTGGGGAGAGGGAGATGGACCCCGTTCCGTTGCACCACTGAGAGCCCCTATGCTAGATTCGCCTCTCTCCACGCGAGGTTTCGCCGCAATGTTGACTGAAGACCTGCAACAGCGTTCTGCCCGGACGATCATGAACACCTATGCCCGGTTCCCCATCAGTCTGGTTCGGGGTAAAGGGTGTAAGGTCTATGATGCCGAGGACCGGGAATACCTGGACTTTGTCGCCGGCATCGCAGTCAATGCGCTGGGTCACGGCCATCCCGATCTGGTCACGGCCATCGAGCGACAGGCGCGGCACCTCCTGCATACGTCGAACCTGTATTATTCCGAACCGCAGGTGCTGCTCGCCGAGCGATTGGTGGCGCATTCCTTTGCCCACAAAGTGTTCTTCTGCAACAGCGGGGCGGAGGCCAACGAAGCCGCCATCAAGCTCGCCCGCAAATATTCCTTTGAAAAATACGGCCCGGACCGTTACGAGATCATCACCATGAAAAACTCGTTTCATGGCCGGACCCTGGCAACCCTGACCGCAACGGGACAGGCCAAGGTGCAGCAGGGATTCGCGCCGCTCCCGCAGGGGTTCAAATACGCCGACTTCAACGACGTCGCCTCGATCGAACGCCAGATGGATCAACGTACCGCCGCGGTGATGCTTGAACCCATACAGGGCGAGGGGGGCGTGGTGGTGGCCGAGGGAGCGTTTCTGGAACAATTGCACGCGCGCTGTCGCGACCGCGACGTGCTGTTGATTTTCGACGAGGTTCAGACCGGCGTGGGAAGAACCGGCACCCTCTTTGCGTACGAACAGTACAACGTCCGGCCGGATATCATGACCCTGGCCAAGGGCCTGGGCGGCGGACTCCCCATCGGGGCCTGTCTCGCCACCGACGACGTGGCTCAAGCGTTCGGTCCGGGCTCCCATGCGTCCACGTTCGGCGGGAATCCCCTGGCCTGCGCCGGCGCCCTCGCCACGCTCAACGCCTTGCTGGACGACCGTCTGCTCGAACGCAGCCGGGCAGCGGGGGCTTACCTTCACAAAGGGCTTCAAGCCCTGCGGAACCGGTTTTCCATGGTCACGGCGGTTCGCGGCCTGGGGCTCCTGCAAGGCATGGAACTCTCCATAGATGGGCAATCGATCGTCCGGGACTGTTTGGCCCGGCGCATGTTGATCAACTGCACGATGGAGAACGTACTCCGCTTCGTGCCTCCGTTGATCGTGACCAATGGCGAGATCGATCGCTTGCTGGACGTGTTATCCGGTGTGTTGACTAAGCGACTCGAGTCGCTTCCTCATTCATGAAGACGGGCAGGGCTGATGTTTCACACAAATCGATTCGGACCTCACGCATGACCCTGTTGGGACGTTCCATTCCAGACCCTGGCGTTTCGGCAGCCCCTCCTGCGACGCCGGCGGACGGCACGAAAGACTTGCTGGCCGTATCCGATATTTCCGGCAGCCGGCTGTTCCGCCTGTTCCGCATTGCCCGCGAACTCAAGGCTACCCCACGGCCCGGTCCGGCTTCTCAATGGCTGTCGGGATTGACCCTGGGCCTGCTTTTCGAGAAACCCTCGACCCGCACGCGGGTTTCCTTTGAAGCGGGCATGCATCAATTGGGGGGACAATCCTTGTTCCTTCCATCGGATACCATCCAACTCAGCCGGGGGGAAAGTCTCGGCGATACCGCCCTGGTGCTTTCACGATACCTCGACGGGCTCGTGATTCGTACGTTCGAGCAATCCAAGTTGGAAGAATGGGCTCGATATGCCACCATTCCGGTCATCAACGGGTTGACGGACCTGTGTCATCCCTGTCAGATCCTGGCCGACCTTTTCACCCTGATGGAAGTCAACGGGTCTTTTGCCGAGAACTCTTTCGAAGGACTCAAACTCGCGTACGTGGGAGACGGGAACAATATTGCGAATTCGTTGATCGAAGCCGGAGCGAAAGTGGGGATGCATATCGCCATCGGATGCCCGCCTCAATACCAACCCGATCCCGGCATCGTCGAACGAAGCCGCGAAGAAGCCGGCCGAACGGGCGCGACCATCGAGATTGTCCATGATCCCGCCGTCGCCGTGGAGAATGCCGATGCGCTCTATACGGACGTCTGGACGAGCATGGGACAGGAACACGAACAAACCGAACGCTTGAAAGTCCTGGCACCCTACCAGTTAAATGAAGGACTGCTCCACCGGGCCAAACCGTCGGCAATGGTGCTGCATTGCCTGCCGGCCCACCGGGGCGAGGAAATTACCGCGGCGGTGTTGGACGGTCCGCAATCCGTGGTCCTCCAGCAAGCGGAAAACCGCCTTCACGTTCAAAAAGCGATCTTAACGGAGTGGCTCGGGCGGCCCTGGCCCTGAGGCCTCACGCCCGACGCCCTGCACCACGATGCCGACACGTTCACCACAGACGATCAGGAAAATCGTGCTGGCCTATTCCGGCGGCCTCGATACCTCGGTGATCCTGCAATGGCTCCGAACGGAATATAACGCCGACGTCATCGCCTTTTGCGCGGACCTCGGCCAAGGCGAAGACCTCCACGCCATCAAGAACAAGGCCGTGGCCGTGGGGGCTGCGAAAGTCTACGTGGAGGATCTCAGGGAAACGTTCGTCAAGGAGTACGTCTTTCCCATGCTCCGGGCCAATGCCGTGTACGAGGGCTCTTATTTATTGGGCACTTCGATCGCGCGCCCGCTGATCGCCCGGCGCCAGATCGAGATCGCGCAAAAAGAAAAAGCCCAGGCGGTGAGCCATGGCTCCACCGGAAAAGGGAACGACCAGGTCCGGTTCGAGCTCACGTATACGGCCATGAACCCCGATATCGCCATCATCGCCCCGTGGCGGGAATGGTCGTTTCAATCCCGCGGTGAGTTGATCCGGTACGCCCGAAAACACGGGATTCCCGTGACCGCCACCAAGGCCAAACCCTACAGCATGGACCTGAACCTGTTTCACGTCAGTTACGAAGGCGGGATTCTCGAAGACCCCTGGAAAGCCCCGCCCGAATCCATCTTTCAGATGACGGTCTCACCGGAACGCGCGCCGAACAAGCCGCAACAGATCGAGATCGCTTTTGAGCGCGGCGACCCGGTCGCGGTGAACGGCCGGCGCCTGTCCCCGGCCAATCTCCTCAGCCTCCTCAACCGGCTCGGAGGACGACACGGCATCGGACGGGTGGACCTGGTGGAAAACCGCTACGTAGGCATCAAATCGCGCGGAGTCTATGAAACGCCCGGAGGCACGATCCTGCACGCGGCGCACCGCGGCATCGAATCCCTGACCATGGACCGGGAAGTTCTCCACCTGCGCGACAGCCTGATTTCACGGTATGCGGAACTCGTGTATTATGGCTATTGGTTCGCCCCCGAACGCGTGCTGCTGCAAAAGGTCATGGATGAAGCCCAGCGCAGGGTGAACGGCACGGTCCGGCTCAAATTATACAAGGGGAACTGCACGGTCACGGGCCGGCGATCCGATTGGTCGCTCTACCGGGAAGATCTCGCGACCTTCGAAGAGGATCAAGGGTATCGCCAACAGGATGCCGAAGGGTTTATCCGGCTCAATGCCTTGCGCCTGGCGATCAACAAATCCCAAGGGACTTCGCGTTCCCGGAACACTTCCCGTCGAAAGGCCCCTCGATCGAAATGAAATCCGGCAAGCGTGTACAGCGTCGCTCTCGCCCGCCGGCCGACGGACAACCCCCTACGAGTTCCAACCGCCGGTCCCCGGCCAAAAAGGCGGCCATTCCCTCAAAAGCCTGGACGGGTCGCTTCACCGAACCGACGCATGAATTGGTCGAACGCTTTACGTCCTCCCTGCCCTTCGATCGACACTTGTTCGAATACGACGTTCTGGGCAGTCTCGCCCATTGCCAGGCTCTGGAAAAAGCCAAAATCCTGACCCGTACGGAACGTCGCGCCCTGGTGCGCGGGCTCGAACAGGTGCGAGACGAGCTTCGTGAAAACCGTTTCCCGTTTGCGGATTCGGATGAAGACATTCATATGGCGGTGGAACGCCGGTTGACGGAACTCGTGGGCCCGGTGGGGGGAAAGCTCCATACCGGCCGGAGCCGGAACGATCAGGTCACGCTCGATCTCCGGTTGTACCTGCGAGATCACCTCCGAACGTTGCAGGCGCGCCTCCAGGATTTGCAACGGGCGTTCCTCGGACAGGCCCGTGAGCACCTCGACGTGATTATTCCCGGGTATACGCACCTGCAACGTGCCCAACCCGTCTCGCTGGCCCATCACTTTCTGGCGTACGTGGAAATGTTGGAGCGTGACAACGCGCGCGCGCAGGACGCGTGCAAGCGCGTGAACGTGATGCCCCTGGGTTCAGGCGCCCTGGCCGGCAACAATTATCCGATCGACCGGGCATTCACCGCGAAGCTGCTGGAGTTTCCCGCGCTGACCCGAAACAGTCTGGACGGGGTCTCGGACCGGGATTACGTGGCGGAAACGCTCGGGATGCTGTCCATTATCATGATGCACCTGTCCCGGTTGAGCGAGGAGCTCGTCTTGTGGGCGTCGCATGAATTTTCCTTTGTGGACCTTCCGGACGGCTTTTGTACCGGCAGCAGCATGCTGCCCCAGAAAAAAAACCCCGACGTGCCCGAACTGGTCCGCGGCAAAACCGGTCGGGTCTACGGGCATTTTCTTTCGATCATGACGACCCTCAAGGGTCTTCCCCTGAGTTACAATCGAGATATGCAAGAGGATAAAGAGCCTCTTTTTGACGCCATGGGAACTGTGATAGAGTGTCTCACGGTCTATGCCGAGCTGATCCGGCGTCTTCGTATCCGCCGGGACGTGCTCTCGGGAACCCTGGGATCCGGCTTTCTCCTGGCTACCGAGTTGGCCGACTACCTGGTGAAGAAAGGTGTCCCCTTTCGGGAAGCCCATGGCATCGTCGGCCAATTGGTCCGGTATTGCCTGGAGCACCGGATGGAATGGCATAATCTTTCGTTAGCCGATCTCAAGACCGCGTCCCCGCATTTTTCCAAGGACGCGCTGTTGTTCCTGACCCTCGAAGGGGCCGTTGACCGGAAAGCTCAAACCGGGGGCACATCCCGAAAACAGGTGACCCGTCAGATGAACGCATGGGAAGCGCGTCTCGCCAGGAAAACCTGAAGGATGTTGCACGATTCTCCGACCCGGCGCCCTGATCTTCGACTGACCCTCATGTTGACGGTGCTGTTTTCGTGTGCCGCGGGCTGCGGAGTGGTGGGCCCTCCCATCGCCCCGGAAGAGATCGGGATTGAAGCCAAGGTCCGGGCTCAACGACAAGCCGAAGAACAGCGCTCGACACCGGAGAGCCGGCCGGTTTCCCCGGAGGCGCAGGAAGTCGTGCTGCCCCCTCTTCAACCCGTCGGGACCCAATAGCGGGCCTTGAGCGAAGCGACGTGATTCGGATAAGTTGAAAGAGTATTTAACCCCGACGACGCAAGGGAGATTGTTTCATGGACGAAAACACAGGACAGGAAAAATCACGGACGTTACTTCTCCTTGATCCCTACCCCAGGAACAATCCGTATCGTATGACCGCGAGCGAGCGGCGCTCCATTTGGTTTCCCAAACTCAGTCTGCCCGTGATCGCCGCGTACACGCCGCCCACCTGGGACGTGAAGCTGGTCGATGAGGCGGTCCAGACCATCGACTTTGACGAGCCCTGCGACATGGTCGGCATCTCCGTGATGACCTGCTACGCCCCACGGGCCTATGAACTCGCCACGGAATTTCGCAAACGCGGCAAAACCGTCGTGCTCGGCGGCGTCCACCCCAGCTATTGTCCCGAGGAAGCCCTGCAATATTGCGACACCATCGTGTGCGGGGAGGCCGAAGACCTGTGGCCGCAAGCCATGGCGGACTTCGAGGCCGGGCACATGAAACGCATCTATCGGATGGAGCAATTTCCTGCGCTGGATCACTATCGGGCCCCGAAGATCCAACTCCTCAGCCCGGATTCCTACATGACCCGGCATTGTTCGTTCACGACGCGCGGCTGCCACTTCGATTGCGAGTTTTGCAGCGTGTCGCCCTTCAACGGGAAAACCACCAGACGGCGTCCCGTGCCGGAAGTCATCGAAGAAATCACGCGCGTCAAAGAATGGTTACGGGCCGAGGTGGTCGAGCGCATGACGAAGGGATCGTTGTGGGAAGCCCTGACCATCGCGTCAAAAATTTGGGTGGGCCTCGAAGAAGGGTCGATCGTGGCATTCGTGGACGACCTGCACAACAGTCACCGGGCGTATTGCCGGGAGTTGTGGCAGGCCTTGAAAGCCCTCAACATCAAATGGGGATGCCAATCCACCCTGTTTTTAGGGGATGATCAGGAGATGGTCAAATTGGCGGCCGACAGTGGTTGCATCTCGGTCTTCGTGGGAATGGAGTCGATCTCCGACCATTCCCTGGTCGAAACCAACAAGGGCTTCAACCAGGTCAGAAAATTCGAAGACCAAATCAAAATGTTTCACGACCACGGCATCATGGTAAACCCGGGCATGGTGTTCGGGTTCGATAACGACGACGAATCCGTGTTCGAATCGACGCTGAATTTTCTCGTCCACAATCGCGTGGAGTTGGCGTATTTCAACATCCTGACGCCACTGCCGGGCACCGCGCTGTATGAACGGTATACCCGCGAAGGCCGGATCTTCGATCGGGACTGGGCGAAATACGACGGGAAACACGTGGTGTTCCACCCCAAACGGATGACCCCGGAACAACTGCAGGAAGGATTCTTCTGGGCCAACCATCAGTTCTATTCGTTGGGATCCATTTGGCATCGACTCCGGCATACCGGCCAACGCCTGGTCCCCCGCATCGAAATGAATTACGAATTTCGAAAGCTGATCAAGCGATCCTGTCCCCAAGGGAAACTCTCTCCCATCGCGGCCGTGCTCAAGAATCTGCAGGCGAAACTCCCCACGATGGACACCGGCGTGCTCATTCCCAACGCCCTGCACAAGATCAAGGTCTCCACGAACACGCACGATTTGTTCCTCAATATCAAAGGCCGGCGCCACGATGCGTCCGTATCGTTGTTTATCGACCTGGAGGGCACGTTGGATCATTTGAATGCCCAGGAACTCCTGAACCGCATCAAGGACGCCGCGCAAAAAGCCAGGATGGACATCGTCGTCAATTTCGAGCATCTTCGGCAGGCCACCCCCAAGGCGATTCAGATGCTCCTGGATCAGGACGTGCTCAACACGGTGACCCCCTATGCGAAGCTGCGCTATCGTAAATTGAAAGATGCCTTTCAATCGGCATTGGAAGGGGTAACGCTGTTCGACCCCGAACTGTTTGAAGAGCTGCCGCAAGATGCATGATTTTCACTATCACAATGATTCGCTCTTCTGTGAAGACATTCCTCTCGAACGCCTGGCCAAGGAACAGGGCACACCCTGTTACCTCTACAGTCACGCGACGCTGACCCGACACTTCCAGGCCTTTGACCAGGCCTTCGCACCGGTTCCCCACCTCATCGCGTTTGCCATGAAGGCCAATTCGAACCTGGCCATTCTCCGGCTCATGGCGTCGCAAGGCAGCGGGGCCGACATCGTGTCGGGAGGCGAATTGTTTCGCGCGTTGCAAGCCGGAATCCCCCCGGACAAGATCGTGTTTGCCGGCGTCGGAAAAAGTTGCGAGGAAATTGCCTATGCCCTCGACTCCGACATCCTGTTGTTCAACGTGGAATCGGCCGCGGAACTTCAGGCCATCAATGAAGTGGCGAGGGGAAAAGGCACACGTGCGCGCGTGGCGCTTCGGGTCAATCCGGATATCGATCCCAACACCCATCCATATATCTCGACGGGGTTGAAAAAGAGTAAATTCGGGATCGGCGCGGACCGGGCATTGGAGGAATTCACAACCGCGGCGTCACTCCCCAACATCGAGGTCATCGGGGTGCATGCGCATATCGGGTCTCAACTGACTCAAGTCAGTCCCTTTGTCGAATCCCTGAAAAAGGTGTTGGGGCTGATCGAGACGTTGAAAACCCGGGGCATTCCGATCCGGTATCTCAACATAGGAGGGGGGCTCGGCATTACCTATTCGGACGAAACGCCGCCGCATCCCACGGAGTACGCCGATGCCATCACGCCGCTGCTGCAGGAAGCGCAATGTGAAATCATCTTGGAGCCCGGCCGCGTGATCGTGGGGAACGCCGGCGTGTTGTTGACGCGCGTCCTCTATATCAAAGAGACCGGTGCCAAAACATTCGCCATCGTGGACGCGGCCATGAACGATTTGCTGCGGCCCAGCCTGTACCAGGCCCATCACGACATCCTGCCGGTTCGCCAGGTTCCGAACGCAACGGAAGCGGTGTTCGACGTGGTGGGGCCCATTTGCGAATCAGGAGATTTTCTCGCCCAAAACCGGACCCTGCCCACGATGAAGGCCGGCGATCTCCTGGCGGTGATGTCCGCGGGGGCGTATGGTTTCACCATGGCGTCCAATTATAATTCGAGACCCCGTGTTCCGGAAATTCTGGTGAAGGGCGGGGAAAGTTTCGTGATCCGTGAACGCGAGACGTTCGATGATCTCGTTCGCGGGGAACGGATTCCCGCGTTTCTTGAGGCAGAGGCGTCGGTACGGATGTAGCCGGCGGCAATCCGTTCGTCACACTTATTTTTCACTAAAGGTCGTACCATGTTTTCAGGATCCCTTGTCGCGATCGTCACCCCGTTCAAGAACGGGGCATTCGACGAAACGGCCTATCGTGAGTTGATCGAGTTTCAGATCGCCAACGGCACGCATGGCATCGTTCCCTGCGGGACCACGGGGGAATCCGCCACGCTCTCGCACGAAGAACACGAGCGCGTGGTCGCGTTTACCGTGGAAGTCGTGAACCGGCGGGTCCCGGTGATTGCCGGCACCGGCTCGAATGCCACGGACGAGGCGATTGCCTTTACCGCCCATGCCAAACGAGCCGGCGCGGACGGCGCGCTCCTCATTACGCCCTATTACAACAAGCCCACACAGGAAGGCCTGTATCAACATTATGCCGCCGTGGCCCAAGCCGTGGATCTTCCCCTGATCCTCTACAACATTCCGGGCCGCACCAGCGTGAACATGACCCCGGCCACCATTGCGCGTATCGCCAAACTCGGCAACGTGGTGGGGATCAAAGAAGGCAGCGGGTCGTTGGGGCAGGTCTCCGACATCATTCACCAATGCGACGACGATTTCACCGTACTGTCCGGTGACGATTCCCTGACCCTGCCGATGATGGCGCTGGGAGCCAAGGGCGTGATTACGGTGACCGCCAACGTGGCGCCGAAAGACATGGCCGCCCTGGTGACTGCGGCTTTGGCCGGGAACTTTGCCGAAGCGCGCGCCTCTCACTTTAAACTCGCGTCGTTGTTCAGTGCCCTGTTCTATGAGACCAACCCCATTCCGGTCAAAGAAGCCCTGGCCATGATGAACAAAATCGAGCCGGAATTCCGGCTCCCGCTCACGCCTCTGTCGTCGGACAACCGTGAACGGCTGCGGCAAGTCATGAAAGATACCGGGTTGATCTGACACCATGACGGCTTCCCGGTTCTCCACGCTTCTCAACGACGATGTCCCGGGCACAACCGGCATACGCGGGTTTCTTGAACGTGGTCATCCTGAGCGAAGCGAAGGATCTCGTAGTGTCCCGGGCACAGTCGGCGCGAGCAGGCTTCCCGGACCCCGTCACCCGATTAGGTTATGAATTCCCCGATACACGTCACGATCACCGGCGCCGCCGGACGAATGGGAAAACGCCTGGTTTCCCTCGTCAATGAATCGTCCCGCCTGCAACTGGCCGGAGCCACGGAAGCCGAAGGGCACCCGGCCCTTGGCAAAGACGCCGGAGACGTGGCCGGCTGCGGACCGCTCGGTGTCCCGTTGACGGACGACCTCGCGCAAGCCCTGCCCCTGAGCGACGTGGTCATCGATTTCACCTCACCGGCCGCCACGTTGCACCATCTGTCTCAAGCCGTCCAACATAAACGTGCCATGGTCATCGGCACCACAGGGTTGTCCCTCGATGAGATGAACCAACTCCGCCGGCACGCGGAGTCGATCCCCTGCGTGCAAGCGCCCAACATGAGCGTGGGGATTACGGTGCTGCTGCAGATGATCGGAAAGGTCGCCAGGGCGCTCGGCGACGACTATGACCTCGAAATCATCGATGCGCACCATAACAAGAAGAAAGACGCGCCGAGCGGAACCGCGCTGAAACTCGCCGACGTCCTGGCCGCGGCCAAAGGCTGGGACCTGGAAGAAGCGGGGATCTACGCGCGTCACGGCCTCGTCGGAGAACGCACGCCAAATGAAATCGGCATCCAGAGCGTGAGAGCCGGTGATATCGTGGGCGACCATACCGTACTCTATGCCGGGCCCGGAGAACGCATCGAAATCACCCACCGCGCCCACAATCGCGACCCATTTGCGCACGGGGCCCTGCGCGCCGCAGAATGGGTCGTCCATCAGCCCCCGGGCCTGTACGGCATGGCCGACGTGCTCGGATTATCTCGGTAACGCATACACCTATAGTTGTTCTTGAACAAGGAGGTTTGTATCATGGATATGTTTGGAAAGATTCCACTCATTGAAATTCCGGTCCACGTAACCCCTGACCAAAAAAGATGGTTGGAAAAAATGGTGGAAGAAGGCCGAATCGCCGTCCCACCCGGCGGAACACTGGAAAAAGGTTCCGTCATTTCGATGTTCTTTCGGCTGTTGATTCACAACGCCATGGAAGAGCAGCAGCGCCAAGCCGCGATCGAAGCCGCGGAAGAAGACGATGACGACGATGATGACGCTTAAAGCCTGAGGGCGCGATTCCCGTCAGTGGACGAGTTGAGGCGCCTCGTTGTGAAAAACTTTGATGACCGTGGAACCGAGGTAAAGTGATGGCACAACCGCCCAAGTCCAAGGCTATAGAGCGTCTGCGGAAAGTGCTGGACGAGATACCTAAACTGAAGCAACTACCATATGATTCACCGAAGTTTGAGGGGTGGAAAATAGATACAGAACTCGCCATCAGCAATGCCTTTGGGAACGACTCAGCCCAGATTCATCGGTTCAACAATATCAGTTATGATCCAACACAAACATGGGACACTCCTAATGATGTGTTCCTTGACATGTTATCGATCCCTTCTGTGTGCAAAGAAGCCTACGTGAGGGGATTGGAATTAGCGGCATCATTCCTAGAATCGATGATTAAAGAGGTCGAGGAGTATTGGGAAGTTGAAGATCAGGCTCATATCCCTTCCGTAGTTCAAGGGACCGACCGACCAGGTTCGAATAAAGTCTTTGTCATTCACGGTAGAGATGATGGCACCAAAAACACGGTGGCGAGATTCCTTGAACAATTGAAACTCAATCCGGTGATATTGGCCGAGCAGTCGAATCAGGGGCATACAATTATCGAGAAATTCGAGCAACATGCGCAAGTCAGGTTCGCCGTAGCTTTGCTGACGCCAGACGACGCCGGTTCGCTTCAGGGCGACACTAGCAATCTCAGCCCGCGCGCGCGACAGAACGTGATTTTCGAGTTGGGGTTTTTCATCGGACGGCTTGGCCGAAAGGGTGTCTGCGCCCTGACCAAGGGAGACGTGGAGATACCCATCTGATTATGCAGGGGTTGTGTACATTCCATTGGATGGCTTTGCTGGTTGGAAACAAAAGCTTTTTCAAGAGCTAAAGAGCGCCGGCTTCGAAGTCGACGCGAACCTGGCATTTTAGTATTTTAGATATGAACGCGCATATCGACATACCGCGAGATGAGATCGCTGCCTTTTGTAAACGCTGGCAGGTGACGGAACTGGCTTTGTTCGGTTCCGTGCTGCGGGACGATTTCAATCCCGAAAGCGACGTGGATGTGCTGGTGCGCTTCGATCCGCAAGCACGACATACTCTTCTGGATATCGCGCAAATGCAGGACGAGCTAAGCGCGACGCTCGGTCGGGAAGTGGATCTGATCGAACGTGTGGTCGTCGAACGAAGCCCAAACTACATACGCCGCAAGGCTATCCTCCAATCCGCCGAGACGATCTATGCGTCATGATGACGCCTATCTGCTCGACATGCTACTGGCTGCGCGCGAAGCGGGAAAATTCACCGCCGACCTGACCTTCACGGAGTTCAAGCGAAACCGCATGGCACAGCTTGCGATCCTGAAGGTGGTGGAAGTCGTTGGTGAGGCCGCATCTCAGGTCAGCCCCGAGGGCAAGAAAGCGCATCCCGAAATCCCCTGGGCCAAGATCATCGGCATGCGGAATCGTCTCGTGCACGGATATTTTAATGTCAACTTGGAGCGGGTGTGGGAAACCGTTCAGCAGGACCTTCCTGATCTCATCGCCCTACTTGAACCACTTGTCCCGCTTGAGGAAACATAGTCGAACGGGCAAGCGAGGTGGTGGGTCGTCAAACACGGCCGTTACCTTGCCTTTAGCGCGCGTTTAACACCGCTTAAACGCCTCGTAAACGGCTTTTATGGTCTGTTCAATATCTGCCACCGTGTGCGCGGTGGAGACGAAGGCGGCTTCGAATTGGGAGGGGGCGAAGTAGGACCCGCGTTTCAGCGTGTTGTGGAAGAACTTGGCATATCGGGCCGTATCGGATTTCTTGGCCGACTGGTAATCCACCACCGGGCCTTCCGTAAAAAATCCGCCCAACAGGGAACCGACCCGGGTTTGATAAAAAGGGACGTTGGCTCGCCGGGCGGCTTGCGCCATGCCTTGCGCCAACTGGTTTCCTCGCCGCTCCAATTTTTCGTACACTCCTGAAGCCTTGAGTCTTTTCAACGTTTCGATTCCGGCGGTCACGGCCAACGGGTTCCCGGACAGGGTCCCGGCCTGGTACACGGGGCCTGCCGGAGCCACCATCTCCATGATCTCGTTCGACCCGCCGTAGGCTCCAACCGGTAGTCCGCCGCCGATGATTTTTCCCAGGCACGTGAGATCGGGGTCGAGGCCATACAGGGTTTGCGCGCCGCCATAGGCCACGCGAAATCCGGAAATCACTTCGTCGAAGATCAGGAGGATGCCGTGTTTTCTGGTCAGGGTGCGCAGTTGCCGGAGAAAGTCTTGTTGAGGCAACACGACGCCCATGTTGCCCGCGATCGGCTCGACGATGATACAGGCCAGGTTCCGCCAATGTTTACGTACCAGGCGCTTCACCGACTCGATGTCATTATAGGGAGCGGTGAGCGTCTGACTCGCCACGGCCTTGGGCACGCCCGGGCTATCGGGAAGACCCAGCGTCGCGGCCCCGGACCCCGCCTTCACCAGCAGATGATCGGCATGGCCGTGGTAGCACCCTTCGAATTTGAGGATGGCGTCCCGTTTGGTGAAGCCCCGCGCTACCCGGATGGCACTCATCACGGCTTCCGTGCCGGAACTCACGAGTCGAACCTTTTCCACGGATGGGAAGGCCTCGCAAAGCATTTGAGCCAAGTCCAGTTCCTGTTGAGTCGGCGCGCCGTAGCTGGTCCCTGCACCGGCAGCCCGCTGAATGGCCCGCACCACCCCCGGATGGGCATGTCCCAAGATCATGGGTCCCCACGAGGCCACGTAATCGAGATACGTGTTGCCGTCCACGTCGGTCACCGTGGCCCCCTGCGCGCGTTTGATGAACAACGGATGCCCGCCGACCGACCGAAACGCACGGACCGGGCTGTTCACCCCGCCGGGAATATATTTTTGCGAGCGGGCAAATAATGTTTTCGACGTGGCGCTCTTCACCGTGGTCGCCTTTCCCGGACTCTCTGCATCACACCGTTAATTGGGATCGCTGAAGCGCGTTCCTTCTTCTCCGGACCAGCGCACAATGCCGATTTCTTCCGATTCCCACATTGCTTGCTTTTCTAGTACAGCCATGTCGGCTTCTTTTTGTTTGGCTTCCGGACTAAGCTTGGCTTCCTGCTCACCAGAGACCCATCCCGGCGGTTTCTCCCCTTTGGGGATATCTTTACGAAGCACGTTGACTGGCATGTGATTCCTCCTTGTTATCCACTACGTCGTCGTTGGACGGATAGCATCCGCAGCCTCTACGATGTCGGTAAGATAGAGTTCCTCACGACGCATAGAGTACTTTTGCACTGGAAAGTACTGCTTGGCGGATTTTCGGCTTCAGTCCCCCTTGAGGCACTAAATCCACCTTGCGATTACACATAGCTGAAAATTCTCTCTGCATTCTGGCCAGCTTCATAAAACCTACCTGCGCTTCTGGTTCAAATTCCACCAGAAAATCGAGATCACTGTCTGAACGAAAATTATCCCCGAGAGCCGATCCGAAAAGCGCAAGCTCTCGCACCTGATACCGTCGGCATAACGTCTTGATTGATTCCATAGGTAAATCTCTATCATGGTTTATCATGACATCCCCTCCGCGACGAGGTTTATCTCTTCAGTTCATACAGATCACACTCTACTTTACACGGCATTATGATTCCAATGGTTTTTAGCAAATGCTAAAATCTTTTCCGTTCTTTGGCCGATTGAAGTCTCATCCCATCGCCCCGTTTCCCGGTTGATGAACTCGCTCAACTCATTTTGCGTTTTGAGCGGAGCTCTGCGGAAATACCTTTGGTCTTTGTAATTGAAGTCGTGGTTTGATTTGCTGCAATTGTTAATGGCTCTCCGATTGTTTTTTGTCCGTTTTCCAATGGATGCCTCCTTCACACTGTGGACGACTTTCCTCTTCCTTCCCTTCCCGACTCATGACCCGACTTGGGGTGCAAGGGGTACTGCACCCGATAGGCATAAAGTGCCATGCCCGCGGCGACGACGGCATTGAGGGATTCGACCGAGTCCGTCATGGGGACGGCGAGCCGTGTGCCGGAGGCGAGGGGCGGCAGACCAGGCCCTTCTTCTCCAACCAAGAGTCGAACATCTTCCGGCCATTGAAACGCGGGCAAACTCTCACCCTGCGCATCGAGGGTCACCCACGTGGCCGCTTCAGGCAAATCCCCGATCGAAGGACCCTGCACCAGGGACATCTTGAACATCGTTCCGCTGGCCGCCCGGATCGCTTTGGGGTGATAGGGATGGGCCGATTCTTTGAGCAGGATCATCCGTTCGACGCCCATGGCCACCGCCGTCCGAATCAAGGCCCCCACGTTCGCCGGATCTCCGAAAGGGCACAGGAGTTCAAGGCCCCGCGGTCGAGCATCGAGGTTTGCAGAGGGAAAGGGAGGGGCTTGGCAGATCAAGAGCGGCGCCCCCGTGCCAAAGAGATCGATCTTCTCGAAGAGCAGTGTGGACAGGGCATAGGTTGTGACGTGGGCCGGAACCGGGAAAGGCACGGGTATCCCGGCGCGGTGGATGAGTTCGAGACACTGCGCGGGATGCTGCACCAGGGTTTCCCGAACGACTTTTTTCCCAGGGACGAGGCATTGCTGAAACCGTTCGATCCCGCGAGCGTCGTGTAACGCCACCCATCGCTTCACGTGGGCATTCTGCGAACTGCTGATGGACCGTGTCGTTGAAGGCGACGTCATTGCGGGAGGATCATGTATGCTTGCCGATGGCCGGGCAAGCGAGGTCGGGGCTCTTCTCTCTTGAGACCACACCGTAAAGAAACAGCAAGAAACTTCTCAACTGCTTATGAACCGGTTCTGAGCATGCCTGTGGCGAACCGTGCCATTGATGGACGGGTCTATCGTGAAGTATCATGGACCCGATTGAGAGCGAGGAGCGGACTCATCTATGGGAGAGAACACATGAAACCTATCGTAGCGATCTGTAGCTTTTGCCTCCTGCTTGCGGCCTGGCCGGCAAGCGGCGCGGGCTGTGACAACTGGAACACCAAGGAGTTTTTCAAGACCGCCACGCCGAAGACCGTGACCGGTTGCCTGCAAGCCGGGGCCGACCCCAAGGCGCGGGATGAAGCAGTCGGCGGCACCCCCCTGCATTGGGCGGCCCGGTTCAACGAAAATCCCGCTGTCATCACCGCGTTACTGGACGCGGGCGCCGACCCCAAGGCGCGGGATGAATTCTTCGGCGCGCCTCCCCTGCATCAGGCGGCCGGGTACAATAACAACCCTGCTGTCATCACCGCACTGCTGAACGCCGGGGCCGATCCAAACGCGCGGGACAAATCCGGCGCGACCCCCCTGCATTGGGCGGCCGGGTATAACGAAACCCCCGCCATCACCACCGCGCTGCTGAACGCGGGTGCCGACACGGCAGCACAGGATGAGAAAGGTCATGTCCCCTCGGACTACGCCGAGAAAAACGAGGCGCTCAGGGACTCCGACGTCTATTGGCGGCTGAAGACCGGGCGGTTTTAGCCTTCCTTTAAAATGAAGAGAAGGTTTTCCCTTTCCCGCGGAGTCGCAAGTCGTGGGTTTGGATCACGACTTCCCAATCCTCACGGTCCCTGTCGGTCACATGCCCGAGCCGGTAGGCTTTTTTCCCAAACCTGGTGGCGAGCTGAAGCGTCCTGTCGGCTTGGTTTTCCGGGACTACCAGACAGAAGCCGATCCCCATGTTGAACACCTCGAACATTTCCGGGTCGGCGATTCCGCCAAGTTTTTGAAGAATGGAGAAGATCGGAGGAGGCGAAGGGAACGTATCGATCACGAACGTGACCCGGGAGGGGACGCGGCTCAGGTTCAGGAACCCGTCGCCGGTAATGTGCGCCAGGGCCTTGACGTCGATGTCCTGTTCCGCTTCGAGGAGAGGCAGGACTTCCTGCGTGTAGATATGCGTCGGCTGGAGCAATGCTTCACCCAGGGACCGGCCGAGTTCGGGAAACTGTTTTTCATACAAGGCCCCGTCCTGTCCGATCGCCTTTCGGGCCAGGGTGAGACCGTTGCTGTGCACCCCATTGCTTTCAATGCCGACGATCACGTCGCCCGCGCAAACACGTTCCCCCACGATGATCCTGTCCAAATCCACGATCCCGATGGCCGACCCCGCCAAATCGAACCCTTCTCCCTCTTTGCCCGCTTCACTCTTGATGACGTCCTTGACTTGAGCAATTTCCCCGCCGGGGATGGAGATGCCGGCGCGAAGGGCTCCCTCGGTCAACCCCTTTGCCAGTTCCCGCAGGCAGACCGGATCGAGCGTCTGCACTGCAATATAGTCCACCATGGCCAACGGGGTCGCTCCGACGCAGAGCAGATCATTCACGTTCATGGCGATGCAATCGATGCCGATGGTGTCGTATTTCCCCATGCGCTGGGCAACCAGGACCTTGGACCCCACGCCATCCGTAGTCATGGCGATGCCCTTGTTGTTGCCGATCTCGATCACGCTGGCGAAAAACCCGAAGTCCAGACGCACGCTGCCGGTTTGTCCCTTGGGGACGTTCCACGTCTGCCTGAACTGCTTGGTAATATCGGCAAGGGATTGCACGACTTGGTCGGTATCGACCCCGGACCCTTGATAGGTTATTCCGCCTGAATCACTCAATTTCCAGCCCCTTCATCCAATGTGACGATGCCCTTGCTTTATATGATAAAGCCTTACAAAATGGAAGTCATCAAGGATTATGTGGGGTTGAAACGGTCAAGTCCCCAAGCCTATACTTTCCACCAGCGAGGGAAGCAAATGGGGTCACCGCTGAAACAGCCACCTTGTTCCCGGGTAAGCACGGGTACATGAGGCATTGCCCTTCGAGTGGGGAAACACGCTCGAGGGGCAGTTTTGTTTTCACCGGGTTACCCGAAAGGAGAACTGTCATGATCAGAGTACTGGCCGTCCCGATCATCCTCTTCTCGGTGTGTGTGACCATCCCGCAGGTTGAAGCAACCTGCACGACCGCGAAAATTGGGAACCAGTCTTTCACCAATTGCAGCAATGGGGTTTCCGGTTTCGGTGTCCAGTCGGGCCAGAACAGCTTTCACCAATTTAGTGATGGAAGCACAAGCGTGACGAACTCGTTCGGCAGTACCAGTTTTTCCACCAGCAATCAGCCGGGTCTGCGTGGGACCAGCCTATCCATCAATAAGGATACAGGAGTTTCCCAATGGAATGATGGCGTGACCGGCGTCCACCAGCGCGCCGGGAACGTGCGAGTGGACAGTTATAGTGACGGCACCATCTGTACCACCGCACCAGTGGGCACGACGAGTATCACGACCTGCAATGGGAATTCGAAAGACGCGGCGAAGCGCAGCAGTATTATTGGAACGAAGTAACGAACAGCGGACAAGAAAGTGGCTGGGGGACCAGGAATCGAACCTGGGTTCACAGATCCAAAATCTGTTGTCTTGCCCCTAGACGATCCCCCAAACCAAGGCATCTCACCTTACCGAGCCTGTTCTATTCAGTCAAGACCCTTGACGGATGGGTGCGCCGCTACAACACGCGCCAATCCAATTCTCGTACCTGTTGTCACCAATGAAGAAGTGGCGGGAATGGCTTACTTGGTCTCGGTGGACCCGAAAATGGCTTGGCGTAGCGTGTCGTTCAGGTGCGTCTGCCAGCCCGGCCCCTGCTTGCGCAAGTGCGCCGTGATGTCGGCATCAAGCCGAATGGTTATCTGCTCCTTTGTCGGTGCTTTCTGCTTACCCCGCGTTCGGCGATACGCTTCAACGATGTGCGGTGCAATTTCACCAGCAGGCCGCGCTCGCTTGAACCACTCCTCGTCCAACTCGAACGTGTCGGGGTCAGCGGCGATTCCGGCATTGATTGCAGCCTCTTCGCCGTCCTTGGCGGCAATCTCGTCGAACGTCATCTTGGTGACATCATTGTCGTTCGTGTTTTTGGCCATAGTGTTTCTTCTCTCGCCGATTGGCCTTGCGCAGGCTGATGATTCGGATGTTGTCGCCGCGTTCCGTGAACACAACGACATACTATCTGACACCGATGAAGCCGTAAGCGACCCATCTCGGCTCGCTGTTGCGGTCATCTGGATTGACGATGGCGGTATCCCACACGAAGGCTTCCATCACGGTGAAATCCACACCATGCCTGGCGATGTTGGACTTTCTCTTGGCTTCATCCCATTCATAAATCACTGCCATTTTTATTTATTGTAACCACCATTTGATAAGTGATCAACTTTTTTGTAGTTACATATAGAACTGACAGTTTTTCTCGAAAAAATCACAAGGAGATGATTCGCGATTGGTGCAAGGATCGGGAGACAACCGTAGAATACTATGAAGCACGGCTGAGCGAAGACCGCTATTCTCTCAACATTGTTACAGCCTCGTGAACGGCGCTATCGATCTTCTATCGACCGCCGCTCCACGTAGTTCAACGCCGCGCGTACCAGCAAGCCCGACCGCGTGTTCCCTTCCTGGACCGCGACCTGATCCACAATCGCCAGAACCCATGCGGGCACCGTGATGTTGACCCGCTTGGCCTTACTCGACAGCTTCGAGAAGTCGAAGTCGGCGAGCGCCCAGATCCCGTTGCGATAGTCCTTATTGGCCTGGTGGACTTCAAGCGGTTTCTGTGCAGGGATCGGCTCACCGTCTATAAGCAGTCCCTCGATGTGGCACGCAATGGCTTCATGCACCGAGTCAATGGCGTCCTCGAGTGTATCCCCAGCCGAAAAGCAGCCTGGCAGATCAGGCACCGTGACTCCGTATCCGCTCTTTTTATCTTTGTAGATCACAATCGGGTATCGCATCAGCGGTCGTTCCACTTCCATTGTGCTTGTCGATTGATGTTGCGTAGCGTTCCCATCGGAATATCTTTGGCCGGATGCTTGACCGTCACCCATCCCGACTTGTTGGGGTGCGTGAATTGATAGTGACCTTCCCGCGTATTCCGCAGCACCCAGCCATCTTGCTTCAATTTCCGAATCAGGTCCGCGCTTCTCATCGTGTGTATAATACACACTCTAAAGAGTGCTGACAATGAACGGCCCGTCATTGTGGTGACGGAATGATCGGCAACCAGCGGAGGAAAGGGTGATACGTGCCACTAAAACACGCGACCGGACACGAGCCAATGCCGATCGTCGGGCACATCGATCAAAAGGCGGCTTAAATTCATTTCCGCCATCTGGGCCGCGATTTCGTCTTCGGTGAAGGCGCTCAATAAGGAGTGATAAAAATCGTGGCGCAGTTGTTCGGGCTCATCAGCCGCGTATTGATCGACCAGGGCCTGAGCCTCCTCCGGTGTGTCGGGTCGCAACAAATCCATGATGAGCACCGGAGCCCCCGGCTTGGCAAGGGTTTTCACCGCATACCAAAACTGAAACGCGTTGGGCACATGATGCACCAGGCTATTGGAGATCACGGCATCAGCCGGCTGATCCAACTGCAGATCCTGAAACCGCCCGCAGATGAGTTGGATCCGATCCGCAAACCCTGCCTGGCGAACGGCTTCTTCCGCCCAATGTATCATGGGGCCGGACGCATCCACTCCGGTGACGCGAAGGGTGGGACGACTCCGGAGAAGCCGGATCGGAATATCCGCCGGGCCACATCCCAAATCCAGCACGAGTTCCTCCCGGACCTCGGGGTACAATGCCAAGAATTGATCGACGAACCCCTGATTTTCTTCGGCGAAATCGGCGTTCGCATAGACCCGGACCTGCTCTTCCCCATCCATGACTTCCGGTTCAAGAATCCGTTCCATATCTCCCCTTCCTTTCCACGGCCCTCTGTCCGTCAACACCGGTCGCGTGATCGTACCTAGCCCCACCGGTGGGGTTCAAGGTGGAGGACAAATTCTTCTTGCACCATCCCCGGGTTCTGGCTAAGGTCTGATGAATGCTGCTTTTGTAAGGAACCCGTATGCCCACGTATGCAATCGGCGATATTCAGGGGTGCCTGACTCCCCTCCAAAAACTGTTGGATCGCATTCGATTCGATCCGTCCTCGGACCGGCTGTGGTTCGTCGGCGATTTAGTCAACCGCGGCCCCCATTCCTTGGAAGTGTTGCGCTTCATTAAAGGTCTCGAAAGCCGTTGCGTGGTCGTGCTCGGCAACCATGATCTGCATCTATTGGCGGTCCAGTGCGGAGTCGCGCGGCTCCGTAAACATGATACGCTTCAACCGGTCCTCGATGCGCCTGATGCCGAGGAATTGCTGGACTGGCTTCGCCGTCAATCCATGCTCCATCAGGAAGACGAGTATCTGCTTGTCCACGCCGGCATCCTTCCCCAATGGTCCGTCAAACAGGCGATGAGATTGGCCGGGGAAGTGGAGGACGCACTCAGATCCGAACACTATCAAACGCTCTTACCGTCCATCTACCGGAGTGAGGAGACCCGTTGGTCCGACACCATCCCGTCTCCGACCCGGCTCGGTCTGATCACAAACGTCTTGACCAGAATGCGGATGTGTTCCCGGAAAGGTCTCATCGACCTTTCGTTCAAGGGCCCGCCGGAGCAGGGCCCCGCCGGTCTTTCCCCATGGTTTCACCTTCCCCCTCACACCCCACGAACCGAAACGGTGATATGCGGCCACTGGTCGGCCTTAGGGGTGTACATGGACGAAGGGGTTATTGCGTTGGACGGCGGGTGCGTCTGGGGAAACGAGTTGGCCTGTCTTCGACTGGAGGACAGGAAACTGTATACGATCACCTGTCCTTGATGCGTCCCATGGCTGCGCTCGAATTTCCAGCAAACGGAGAACCCACGTCCGGCACCCGGGCGAGTGGCTCAATGGAGTTGCTTTCGAAAGATCATTCCATTCTTGAAAGACCCTTCATGCTTTTTCGCCCGTTCGGGGTCGCCCCGAACGGTGAAAAAATTCGCGACGTGAGTGGGATTACGGTTAAGGCGAACGTCGAATACCTGGAAGAAGTCATCAGCAAGAAAAACGGGGGCGACGCCGGGCGTCAAGCCATTGACCAACTCTGCGATTCGCTGAACGCCCGGATCAACGATCCCTCTTATCACGTCACCCCCGAATTTTTACAAAATATCTGGCACAGTTATTCCTATGAATTCGTGTGTTACCTCGGTGAGTTCTGCATCCTGATCTCCGAGGATCCGAACTTTCAATTTGAAATGGGCAAACACAAATTTATTTCTCCCATCATTCAAACCCTGGGACGCCCGTTTTCCGTTTCGCAAATCTTCGAACTGTTCCCACGCTTCGGAGAAAAGTTCGCCAAAGACTCCTTACGGTTCAGCGTGCGCAACGTGACCAATGGCTCAGCCGTTCTGGGAATGACATTGACCGAACACGTTGCTCGACAATTCGGCCCTTACCGCAACCGGTGCGCCTACATCATCTGCCAGGCATCGAAGGCCGGCCTCCTGGCCGTGCCGCAACACGTTCACCACCTGGGATTTGCCAGCGTCAGCGATCTCCAATGTATGGCGGATGGGGACGAGTCCTGTGAATGGGAATTCCATTGGCCCGCCCAGCCGCTTTCTGAAAACCGTGGATGGGCCGTGATCGGGGCCGCAGTATGCGTGAGTATCCTGGTCTTCGTCTACGTCCGATGGGTACACCCGGAGCTTTCCCGGACAGAGACTCTTTTCTGGACGATCAGCCCGGGCATGGCCGCTTGGTTCGCCTGGAATTGGTATCGTCTCAAGAAGAAGGCGGAAGAGCGGGAAACCTTGCTCAAAGAACAAGTGGCTTCTGTGGATGCCCGCCATGAAGAACTTCGAGAGGCCTATCTTGAGCAGGAGAGTTTGATCCAAGAACGAACGCGCTCCCTCCAAGTCGCCAATGAAAAACTTCGCGAACTTGATGAACGCAAATCCGCCTTCGTCTCCATTGCGTCGCACGAAATACGTACACCCCTGACCGTCATGAAAGGGTTCGTGGAAAACATGCTGGATGGAGTGACCGGAGACTTACGCGAGCGGCAGGTCCTGTATCTCACGCGGGTCAAATATAATATCGAACGATTGACGCGAACGCTGAACGACCTGCTGGACCTGTCCCGTATCGAAGCCGGCCACGTGGAATTACGACTGACTGACGTGTCGCTGGCCGAAGTGACCGGGGAAATCCTTGAGAATTTACGCCTCCAGGCGGAGGAGAAATCCCTCATGCTGGAGACCATGGCCCCTTCGCCGCTTGCTCCTGTACGTGGAGACCGGGACAAGCTTCTTCAGATTTTGACGAATCTCGTTCACAACGCCATTAAATTTACGCCTCCATCCGGACGGATTTCGATCTCGCTGACACCACTGGAAGATTCCGCGATCCAGGTATGCGTCGCCGACACGGGGTGCGGCATTGCTGCAGAAGAAATGCCCAACGTGTTCGATCGCTTTTATCGGAGCGACAATGTGGAGACGCGGGGAGCAGGGTTGGGATTAGCGATTACGAAAAGTCTGGTGGACCTGCATCAAGGACGGATTTGGGTGGAAAGCACAGTGGGCAGCGGGAGCCGATTCTATTTTACGCTCCCCACCCGTTGACTCAGGAAGCAGCCTACTTCGCGTCCTTCCGCCCTTCTGCCTGTTTTTGTTTGAGCACGCGCGCGAGGTACGAGCGCTGGAGCCCCAGCGCTTCCGCGGCTTTGGTCTGATTGCCATGGGCGCGTTTCAACGCCTGCTCGATCAGAAAATGTCGGTGGTGTTCCATCGACTCATGGTAGGACAAATCGCTCGCCTCCCGAACTTGGGGCTCTTCTTCATAGTCGGAAGGGAGGCGTAAATGCTCGGGGCCAATCTCGCGGCCGACACACAAGACCACGGCCCGGGCCACGGCGTTCTCCAATTCCCGCACGTTGCCGGGCCACGGATAGGTTCGCATGGTCCGGAGGGCAGCCAACGTCAGGTGCATGCCGGGCTTTCCCATCTCCTTCGTATAGCGTTGAAGAAAGAGTTCGGCCAAATGAGGAATCTCTTCGGGCCGTTCGCGTAACGGCGGGATGGACACGCTAATCACGTTTAACCGATGAAATAAATCTTCACGAAACGCGCCTTCTTTCACGGCCGTTGACAGGTCGCGATTCGTCGCGGCGATCACCCGGATGTTGACCCGAACCAAGCGCGTCCCACCCACGCGATGAAATTCCCGGTCCTGCAGAAGGCGCAACAATTTGGCTTGCAGGTCCGGGACCATGTCTCCGATCTCGTCCAGGAAGAGGGTGCCTTCATCGGCCATCTCGACTTTTCCTTTTTGTTGCGTCGTCGCTCCCGTGAAGGCGCCTTTTTCATGGCCGAACAATTCGTTTTCGAGCAGGGTTTCGGTTAAGGCCACACAATTGATCACGACAAAGGGCTTATCGACCCGCTTGCTCCATTGATGGATGGACCTGGCAAAGAGTTCCTTGCCCGTGCCGCTTTCTCCCAGCAACAGCACGGTGGCCTCAGAATCAGCTACCCGTTTGGTCAACTCAATCAATGCCACCATGGCCGGCGTGTCCGCCACGATGGTGCCGTACCGGGATTCGACTTCTTCGCGCAACACGGCGACGTGCCGTTTCAGGCCCTCGCGTTCCAGGGTCTTTTGCATCACCAAGGTCAGGTGATCCATATCCAGGGGTTTCGTGAGAAAATCGGCGGCTCCATACTGCATGGCTTCCACGGCTGACTGAATCGTCCCATGGGCCGTCATCACGATGATCGGGGGTCGATTCGCCAGGATCGCCTGCTCTTGCCGGGCCAATTGTTCCAGCACGTCCAATCCCGTCATCCGGGGCATTTGCAAATCAAGCAACACGAGTCCGGGGTCCTCGGATTCCAGGAGTTCGAGCGCGCGCTGCCCGTCACCGGCAGCCAGCGTCGTATAGCCCAACACCTCCAAACGATCCGTCAACATCAAAACGATGTCGGGATCATCATCGACCACGAGAACTTTTTTCTGCATGGGCAACCGGTGGGAACAACGATCGTTGTTCTGATAAGAACACCTATGAGGAAACGAGGCCTTTGCTGGACCCGCCCGTGTTTCGTCCCTGCCCGCCAGCACGTCGGCAACGACGACAGGAACGAGGAAAGCGATCGCCCCTTTTCCCAAGGAATGGAAAAGTCGGAGACCCGGACCTTACCTGACACCGCCGTGCAATCTGGTCCGTCGTCATGGAAGCGATTCTAGGCCCACCCCCCGGAAATCTCAACAGATTTTATAACGATTGGTTTAATAACGAGTGCCGCCGCACCAGACTGACCCGGAGGCAGACATGACTCTCCTCCAGCGCTTGGAGTTTGCCGGAGAGCGATGCTATAGTCTCGCCGGAAAGCGCCATGAGGCATGTCCCGGGCTTTGACCCGGGATGGCGCCGCTACAATAAAAGAAGAATTATGAGCGGGAATTATCGGACCAAAGCGTTACTCATCGCGGTTTCCGGGGACCCTGTCCTGGTGCAGGCCTGCATCAACCGGCTCGTCCCGGAGTTTCTCTGTTTCGTGGTATCCGAATCCCGGAAAGCCTCCATCGAAGCCGACATTCAACCGGCCATCACCACAATGCCGCAGCGATGGGATTGGATTCTCGCGGAAGAGTCTGCAAGTTTTACCGCAGTCCATCAAACGTTAACCAAAAGCCTTCCCGACATGTTGAAGACCTGGGGGCTGCAACCCGGCGAACTCACCGTGGACTTCAGCAGGGCCACTCCAACCATCGCCGCGGCAATGGCGCTCGCCAGCCGGCCGTGGACGTCGCAAGTCGTCGGCTTGACCACGCCGGAGAGCGACACGGGCAAGCCTGCCCTGAGCGTAGCCCTGAGCTTGTCGAAGGGGAGTGACGTGGTGACGCTCGGAGACCGGACCTTCGCCTGGCAAGAAGGGAATCCCTGGAACGAAGAAGCCGTACAGGCCCGGCAGGAAGCGGCCCTGTTATTCAATCAAGGGGCGTTTCCCTCGGCGGCCAAACGGTTTCGACGCATTGAAACGTTGGTCGCGGGAAGCCTCAAACCGCTGTACCACGCCCTGGCGAATTTGGCCGATGGCTATGCCGCCTGGGAAGGCTTCAAGTACCGGGATGCCTGGGACAAACTCAAAACCGCGCTCAAGGCCTTGGAATTGGCCTCGGTCTGGGGCGGGCCGCCCGGCATGTCCTCCTTACTGGCCGGGGTCAAACAAAACCTGAATTTTTTGGAAAGCATCGTCATGGATCCCAATGACGTCAAACTCCCCGTGGCGCATGATTTACTCGCCCATGCCAAACGACGCGGGGAACGGGATCAGCAAATCGACTCGGCCCTCCAACTGTTACTGCGAGCCCTGGAAGCCTACGCCCAGTACCACTTGTGGAAGCAGTATGGAATCAAAAGCTGGGACGTGCAGGTTGACCAATTACCGCAGGATCTACAGGAACCCTGTCGCACCTGCTATGCCAGCGACGTGGACGGCAAGTTTCACCTTCCGCTTGAGGCCCAATTTCGCGCCCTGGCCGGGCTGGGGCATCCCATGGGGCAAACCTTCGTGAACGAGTGGACCAAGATCAAAACCTTGTGGGATGCGGCCCATCAGAGCGTCCTGGGCCATGGATTTCAAACGACGAAAGCCGACCGCTTTCATCAGTTCTATGCCGTGGCCGTTAAACTGCCCAACGTCACCGAACCCAACTTGCCGGCCTTCCCGAAGATGACGCTGTAACTTCCGTGAACGTCAAAATCTATTATGAGGATACCGACTGCGGCGGCGTGGTGTACTACGCCAACTATCTCAAATATTTTGAACGGGCGAGGACCGAATACCTACTCTCACACGGAATCTCGGTTGCGGAGCTTCAGCAGCAAGGCATCTACTTCTTAGTCACCCATGCGGAAGTCTTTTACCGCTCGGCGGCGCATTATGGCGAGACCCTCCACGTCGACACGGTCGCCTCGGCATCACGAAAAACCGCCGTCACCTTCTCCCACACGATTCGAGAAGCAACCAGCCAACGCCTGATCGTCGAAGGATCAGCCACCCTCGTCACGGTCGACGCCAAGGGAAAAGTCATCAAGAGACCACCCCAGTTGCTGTCGATGTTTCAGTAGCCCATTCCTCTGTAGCTGCGCCATCTCATGGCGTTGGTTGTCCTCTCGTTTGTCCTCGTCGCCGCGCGATCCTATCGCGCCCGCTGTTCCCTTCTGTCATCCCCGACCTGATCGGGGATCCAGTCATTTGTCTTTTCTTCTGTCACCAAGCCATCCCTGTTCGGAGACAGGGACATGCCTCATGGCGCTTTTCACCCTCTCCCTCTGGGAGAGGGTAGGGGTGAGGGAAGGTAGAGGCATTTGTAGGACTTCCTCTCTCCTTCTGTCATTCCCGACATTTTTAATCGGGAATCCAGGGTTCTGTCCCAGGTAGTACCGCACAAATAGAGTGGCAGAAAGAGAAAAACCTGGATCCCCGCTAAAAACCGCGAGGATGACACTAAAGAAACAGCCCCTCATTCTGTAAGCGAATTCGTAAACATATTCAGGGGGGCGGGACCAGTGCGCTAAGGCTTTTTCAGGGTTTTTCCCGAAACAACCAGGCCAAGTACATGCCGCCAATAGCCAGCGTCACCAGTTCCACGGTCTGGAGGATACGACTCACGACGGCCTCGGGCTCCGGGGGCGACAGGATAAAATGCATGCCCAGGTAGGCAGGAGGAGAACCGGGCGGCGACTCCCACGGCGGAAACAGAACAGCCAACACCAACAGTCCCGCCATGACGTACAGGATCCGCAGATTGAGGATTTCCTTGGATCGAGCGTCAGTTTGCGTCTCCTGAAAAAACCGCTTCCCGCACCCGGTGCAAAACCGGGCCTCCGAAGGCAACGCATGCCCGCAAGCCTGACACGTCTTTTGACCATTCATCACATCAGAGTATAACCATGAGGAGAGAAATTGCCAGTGTGGAATTCCGAGCCGTTACTTTATGTGTTCACTAATTCGTTGACAGTTTCTACTTCACAACTCCCTCGCCCCTTGAGGGAGAGGGCTGGGGTGAGGGGGGCATGAAGCAATCCATTCTCCGATACATCTCCGCTAAGGTCTGCGGGGACAGGCGTCCAGCACACTATCCCAAATGGTCATCCTGAGCAACGCGAAGGATCTGCTTTTAGAGGCACTTGTTGTTGAAACGGTTTAAAACGAGGCGACAGGCAAGGTAAGATTGCGACACGATCGTGAAAAGCGATCCGGCGAATATCCAAATCGCAAACCAGATCCTGAAGCATATGTAGACATGTCAACGCAGTCGAGCATCGAATGGACCGAGACCACGTGGAACCCGGTGACGGGCTGCACGAAGATCAGCGACGGCTGCAAGCATTGCTACGCCGAGCGAATGGCGACACGGCTCCAGGCGATGGGCGTTGAAAAATACCGGAACGGATTCAACCTCACCGTTCACGAGTCTGTACTGGAAGAGCCACTCAGATGGAAAAAACCGCGGATCGTGTTCGTGAACTCGATGAGCGACCTGTTCCACGAATCCATCCCATCCGCATTCATCGAGACAGTATTCCGCGTCATGAATCAGGCGTCCCAGCACACGTTTCAGGTGCTCACCAAGCGCCCGGCCCGCGTCATGGAACTCGACCCCGGACTGATTTGGACGCCGAATATCTGGATGGGCACGAGCATCGAATCCAAAGAATGGCTCGACCGATTAGCGAAGCTGAAAGAAACCGGCGCTCTCACAAAATTCCTGTCTCTCGAACCGTTACTAGGGCCGTTGCCTAGCCTGGATTTGGCAGGAATTGATTGGGTGATCGTAGGCGGAGAATCAGGACCCGGTGCCCGGCCCATGAAGGCGGCTTGGGTGCGGGAAATACGCGACAATTGCCTGCGAAGTCGCGTCCCGTTCTTCTTCAAGCAGTGGGGCGGTGTGTTCAAGAAACAAACGGGTCGCGTCCTGGACAAAAAAACGTGGGATCAAATGCCCGATTTCAAGACGATCTGACGCAATGTCCAATACTCCTCACAATCCACCGCATCCGGGCCGCTCGATCAGGCGGGACTGTCTCGAAGCCCTCGGACTGACTGTGACTGATGGCGCAAAGATACTGGGGATTAGCCGGTACATGCTGTCGAGGATCCTGAATGGCCAAGCGGGGATTTCTCCAGAGATGGCCGTGCGGCTGGAAAAAGCCTTTGGCGGAACCGCGCAAAGTTGGCTCGCGCTTCAGCAGGCATATGATCTCGCACAGGTAGAACGGGGGAAAATCAAAGTGCGGCGCGCGTCTCCGGTTCTGGAAGAAGCCAGGGTGTATGTGAAAACACGTTGTGGCAGATCAATAGTCTGTAGTTTTTCTCAATAGCAACCGGTGAAAAAACGGGGCTCCGAAGACAATACATGCCCGTAGTCATGACACGTCTTTTACTCGTTCATCTAGATAATGAGGGAGAAGGAAAAATCAAAACTGCGCGTCATTCAGTCGCCAATAGACGTCTGAAGTTTTCAGCTGCGCATTCTTCTCAAGGGCGTAGGCGAATGGAGTTTTGCCCGATTCATCTTTAGCCTTGGCATCCGCCCCGGCATCCAACAAGGTGGTGATGACGGCAGGGTTTTTGTTGAACCCGGCCGCCCAATGCAGGGGGGTCCGGCTGTCTTTGTCGCGCGCATTCAGGTCCGCCCCGGCATTCAGGAGTGCGGTGAGAACGGCAGGATTTTCGTTCGTCTGGGCTGCTAGATGCATAGGGGCGCGGCCGTCTTTTTCTCTCGTATTCACGTCAGCCCCAGCATTCAAAAGCACCGTAAGGACGGCGGGGTTCTTGTTGAACCAAGCCGCGGAATGCAAAGTGGTGAAGCCGGATCTCTCCCGGGCCTTGGGGTCTGCGCCGGCGTCCAGAAGCAGGGTGAGAACCGCGGGATTTTCGTTAGACGAGGCCGCCTTGTGCAGGGGGGTCTCGCCGTACTCGTTGCGCGCGTTGAGATCGGCCCCGGCTTGCAGGAGCGCGGTGAGAACCGCGGGATTTTTGTTAAACCAAGCTGCCTGATGCAAGGGGGTGAAGCCCAAGTTGTCGCTTGCGTTGGGATCGGCACCAGCGTCCAACAACATGATGAAGGCGGGCTTTGTTGTGTTATATGCCGCTGCCCTATGCAGAGGAGTCACACCTTTCTCGTTGCGCGCGTTCGGATCCGCCCCAGCGTTCAGGAGCGCCGTGAAGACAGCGGGATTGCGGAAGTTGCTGAGTGCCTCATACAGGGGGGTGTCGCCGTTTATGTCACGCGCATCCAGGTCGGCACCAGCGTCCAACAACATGATGACGGCGGGCTTTGTGTTGAAATCCGCTGCCCTGTGCAGAGGAGTCACACCGTCCTCGTTGCGCGCGTTCGGATCAGCCCCAGCGTTCAGGAGCACCTTGATGACAGCGGTATTCAGAGGCCGTGGCCGCTTGCTTCCGTAGTTGGACGTGGCTGCCCAATACAGGGGAGTGTTGCCGTCTGTGTCGCGCGCATCCACGTCCGCCCCGGCGTCCAGAAGCGTGGCAATGACCGTAGGGTCGTCGCGCCCAGCCGCCCAGTGCAGGGGGGTACCTCCCACGATGGCGCGCGCGTTCAGGTCGGCCCCAGCGTTCAGGAGCACCGTGATGATAGCGGGGTTGCTCCGGGCCGCCCAATGCAGAGGGGTCTGGTTATATTTGTTCTGCGCGTTGGGATTGGCGCCAGCTTGCAAGCAATCGGCCACGGCCTCTGGCGTGGTGTTTGTGAAAAATTCCTTGGTGTTCCAGTTCTCACAGTCCGCGCCGCTAACCGGCCAAGCCGCAAGCAGGAGGCACAGGCTACATAGGACTGATATGCGTTTCATGCGTTTTCTCCTGGATCCTCTCCCTGCTCTCGACAGGATTATGATACCTCAACGATATACCCGTCCATCAACCGCCATTCAGAAAACCTGCTCTCACGCGGGCCAGTCACAAGCAGGGGAATCCATAACTGGGCCGCGCCTTCGACTTCTCTTCGGAAAGTGAAAACGACTTCTCACCCTACCATTCTCACTGCGTCGGTCATCGGAGCGGGTGCCTGGGGCACCACGCTTGCCCGCGACTCGCATTCTGTCATATTCGTCATGACAGTAACCAATCCTCAATCGGCATGGATAAGAAGGCTTCCACGGTGAGTCCGTCGCCGCCCACGAGGAGTTTTTTGGTCGGCCGAAAGGCTTGGGCAAACGCGGTCATTCCCGGCAGGGCGTGACGTGCGTGTCCGCCCTTTACTTCGATCGCCACGATGCGCTTGCCCGCCCGCACGACGAAATCCACCTCGCGGTTGCGGTCCCGCCAATAGAATACCTGACACGCTCCGCCAGCCGATGCGTTGACCAAGTGGGCACCCACGGCGGATTCCACCAGTCTCCCCCAGAACTCGCGGTTTGCGCGCGCTTCGGCCAGGGTCATCCCGGACTGGGCCGTCATCAGCGCAGTGTTGAACACCTGAAGCTTCGGGCTCGATCCTCGTTGCCGTGCCGCTGAGCCAGCATACTTTTGCAGACCGGTCAGCATCCCTGCACCCGCTAACAGTTCAAGGTAGTGGGCCAACGTCGTGGTGTTGCCAGAGTCCTGGAGTTGCCCCACCATCTTGGTATAAGACAGGATCTGCCCCGAATAGACGCAACCAAGTTCGAACAGACGGCGTAGAAGCGCGGGCTTATCCACACGGGATAGTAACAGGACATCACGAGCGATAGTCGTTTCGATAAGCGAGTCTCGAATATAGCGGGACCAGCGGGCCGGTTGTCTTGTCAACGGTTCGGCGCCGGGGTACGCGCCGTAAAAAATGTACGTGTCCAGTGTCCAACCAAACGCTTCTCGCATCTCAGGGAAACTCCAGTGCGGCAGGTATAGAATCTCGAACCGGCCTGCCAAGCTCTCGGTCAACCCGCGCTGGATCAGGAGCGGGGCCGAACCCAGCAGCACCACTTTCAGCGGCCTGCGGAAACGGGTATCTTCGTCCCACAGGCGCTTGACGGTTTCTGACCAGCGCGGGACCTTCTGTATTTCATCCAGGACCAGAAACGCACCTTCTTTTCCCGCCTTCGCGGCCAGCAATCGCGCAGCCTCCCACTGGACTTCTATCCAGTCGAAGCCCCGTAACGTCGGCTCGTCCGCACTGGCGATGTGATGCGGTAGTCCGACTTTCGCCGCCACCTGTGCAATCAGAGTGCTCTTTCCCACCTGTCGCGCTCCGGCGATAACTTGGAGGAAGCGGCGAGGTTCATCCAGACGGCGCAACAGTTCGGTGGCATGAGGGCGGATGAATTCCGTTTTACTCATTACAGTGAGTAATTTTACTCAAACAAACTCGTAAAATGCAAATTCTTCGGAGAGGACATGGGCAACGTAAGCGGGTATGATGCAGACGATGGATGGTTCTTGATTCGTTCTCTCAGGAATTGACAGTCCTGAAAGACCGTTCCTATAATCCCGCACCCGTTTCCACCTTGCAAAAACGAAAGTGATGATGACTTCTCACCCAACCATTCACACCGTGTCGGTCATTGGAGCCGGAGCCTGGGGCACCACGCTTGCTCGCCATTTGGTGAACCAGGGGCTTACGGTCAAGCTCTGGGCCTATGAGGACGAGGTGGTCGAGAGCCTCAATCTTAAACGGGAAAATTCCTTGTTTTTGCCGGGCATCACGCTTCCCAAGGCGCTCTCGGCCACGCACTCTCTTCAGGACGCGGTTGCCGGCACCGGCCTGATTGTGCTGGCCGTCCCTTCTCATGCCATGCGACCGGTGGTCCGGCAATTGACGCCTTCTCTTTCCGAACCTCTTCCGATTGTCGTGGCGTCGAAGGGGATTGAAGAAGAGTCGAATCAATTGATGTCCCAAGTGCTCGACGAACTGCTTCCTCCCGACTGGGCCAGAAAGATCACCGTCCTCACGGGGCCCACCTTTGCTGCTGAAGTGAGCCGGGACAAACCCACGACCACTCTGTTGGCCGGTCAGGATGCCGCCCTCACGGCTCACCTGCAAATGGTGTTCATGTCCGCATCCTTCCGGGTGTACACCGGAACGGATCTGATCGGGGCTCAATTGGGAGGGGCGCTCAAAAACGTCATGGCCATTGCGGCCGGCGTGGTGGATGGCCTGGAATTGGGGCTGAATGCACGGGCCGCGCTGATCACCCGAGGATTGGCCGAGGTGATTCGACTGGGAGTCGCGCTCGGGGCCGACGTGCATACGTTCTACGGTCTTTCAGGCTTGGGGGATTTGGTGTTAACGTGTACGGGCTCCTTGAGTCGCAATCATGCCGTGGGACTGCAATTGGGCCAAGGCCGGCGGTTGGAGGATATTCTGAACGAAACGGTGACGGTGGCCGAAGGCGTTCGGACCACCAAAGCCGCCACCGCGTTGGCTCGACGGTTTCAGGTGGAGATGCCGATTGTCCAAGGCGTCCATGCCATGTTGTTCGAGAACAAACCGCCTAAACAGATCGTCGCTGATCTGATGTCACGATCAGCCAAAGAAGAAACCCCTTTCGCGAATTCCGGCCACTCCGGCTGACCTCTTCACCACCATGAACCCGTCGATTCTCGAATCTCTGCTGCGGTCGGTTCAAGCCGGATCCACGTCGATTGCGAACGCGCTCGACCAACTGCGCACCCTTCCCTATGAAGACCTGGGATTTGCCAAGCTGGATCACCATCGCACGCTCCGTCACGGCTCACCGGAGGTGATTCTCTGCGAGGGGAAAACCGAGAAGCAGATCGTCACGCTTACCCGGGGCTTACTCAAACATAAAAATCCCGTGCTCGCGACACGCGCCGATGCCGGCGTCGCGCGTGCGCTCAAACGAGTGAGCCGGAAAGCGGTGTATCACCAAGCGGCGAGAGTCGTGGTGATTCAGCCAACTGCCCCCAACCCCTTGAAGGGTGACATCGTGATCGTCACCGCCGGCACCGCGGATATCCCGGTTGCGGAAGAAGCCAAAGTGACCGCGATGACGATGGGGAGCGCCGTGCACACGATCTTCGACGTGGGAGTGGCCGGGGTCCACCGGCTATTCGATCAGGTTGATCGTCTCCACCGCGCGCGCGTGGTGATTGTCGTGGCGGGCATGGATGGCGTCCTGCCCAGCGTGGTGGCCGGTCTGATACAAACCCCGCTCATTGCCGTGCCCACCAGCAGGGGCTACGGCGCGCACTTCGGGGGGCTTGCCCCTTTACTCACGATGTTGAATACGTGTTCCGGTGGAATCGGCGTGGTGAATATCGACAACGGGTTTGGAGCCGGGCATTTAGCGCATCGAATCAATACTCTGGTCGATCGGCCATAGTCGCCGGCCGGTCGTACTTACGACTCCACTTTCTTGGCGTCCCCGGCATCTTCGGGTTGATCTTCCACACCTGGATCTTTGCCTTCCCCTTGCAAGAGGTCGGAACCCGTTTCATCTGAAACGAACGGCATATGTTCCGAATGCGGAGGTTGCTTGGCGAGGGCTTGAGGAGAAGACACGTCGAGCGTTCCTCTCGCAAAGGGCGAGACGATTTTGGCCTTGGTAAACCCTTCCTCATGGGCCATCAACTTGGCCCGGGCTTCATAGGTATACGTTCCTTGAGGCACGTGCTGCCGGGTTTGGTCTTTCCCGTCCCATAGCAGGGTGGTTTTCACGTGGGGCTTGCCGGCTTCGATGACGACCGTATTCAGGGGTTGCCGGCTCGCCAGAAATCGAATGGAGCGCCGCGTAGGAACACTGATGAGGGAAGAGACCTCGAGTAAATCGAACTCATCTGCATTCTCGGGCAACTCCACGGTCACGGTGAGAGCCATGGGCCCATGCCCCGGAACAAAAGGCACGGGTGCGGTCGTGATGTCCACGATTTTGAGTGGGGGCTGATAGGTCGGCTTTTTCCGTTTGGCATCGAGTGCCGCCGGCGCCAGCCCAAAAGCCAGAAGCGTTACCAGGGTGATGAAGGTCAGACGAGAGGGATTGGAAATACTTGTCATTTCATGAAAATCTTTGTATGTGCTTACATACCGTGACGCGGGTATCGCGTCAAGCGTCTTTTAACCCGAACGTGGCATGAAGGGTCGCCATGCATCTTCACTTTGATTGTTTTTCCGGTATCAGCGGAGACATGACGTTAGGAGCCCTCGTGGACGTCGGGCTTTCGCCGAGAGCCCTTCGACAAGGCCTCAAGGCGCTGCCTCTTTCCGGATACCGTCTCAAGGTCTCAAAAGTCCACCGCGGGGCGATCCATGCGACGAAAGTGGACGTCGTCATCCCCAAAGTCGCGGAAAAACGTCGCTCCTGGCCGCAAATCCGACGGCTCCTTTCCACAAGCCGGTTGCCTCCCCACGTTAAAAAACAGGCTCTTTCGGTCTTCGAACGCATCGCTACGGCAGAAGGAACCGTGCATGGGCAGGATCCCGCCACCGTCTCATTTCATGAAGTGGGAGCGATCGATGCCCTGGTCGATATCGTGGGTGGCCTTCTCGGATGTCATGAACTGGGGGTGAAGACCTTCAGTGCGACTCCCGTCAACGTCGGTTCCGGAACGATCGACAGTGCCCATGGCGTTTTGCCGGTTCCCGGACCTGCGGTTGCCGAATTGGCAAAAGGACACCCCATTTATTCCCAAGGCCCTGCCATGGAATTGACCACTCCGACCGGGATGGCCTTGTTGACCACCCTGACTCAAACCTTTGGCCGGCTTCCGCTTGTTGTGCCCGGTTCCGTTGGGTACGGGGCCGGCACGGCCAATCCAGCGGACTGGCCGAACGTGTTGCGCGTGTTTCTTGCCACTCCTGCCTCTCTCCCGGAGGGCGAGGGTCTCGAAGCGGACCAGGTCATCCAGTTGGAAACCAACATCGACGACATGAACCCTCAACTGTACGAAGCGGTCATGGAACGCCTGTTCGAGAACGGCGCCCTTGACGTCAGCCTGACCCCGACCATCATGAAGCGAAACCGGCCGGGGATCATCCTCACGGTCCTGGCCCACCCCGAGCACGCCGGGATGCTGACGCAACTCCTTTTTCGTGAAACGACGACCCTCGGGGTGCGGAGCCAACTCGTCAGCCGGACCACGCTTGCCCGTTCGATGCAAACGATCCGTCTGCCACAAGGCCGTGTCCGGGTGAAAACCGTTCACGCGGGCGACACCGTCAAATACCGGCCCGAATATCAAGACTGCCAGGCCATCGCCCAAAAAACCGGTGTTCCGGTTCAAGAGGTTATCGAACAGGCGATGCAATCGGTCCGGCGCAGCGGCCGCCGGTCTTAACCCATGCCGAATACACCCATACGCCAAAAGCCCTTTCTCGCCGTGACCATGGGTGACGCGGCCGGGATCGGTCCTGAGGTGATTGTCAAAGCGCTGGCTTCTCCCGTTGTATGGCGCGCGTGTCGTCCCATCGTGATCGGATCGGTTCCGGTATTACAACGGGAAACCCGTCGTCTGTCCTCTTCTCTCACGGTTGCCCCCTTGCAGGGCGATCACGGATGGGGACCGGCCATTCGCAGAGGCCGTGTTCCGGTGTTTGATCCTTTGAAAACCCCGTTGGGTCGCGTTCGCGCAGGCCAACCCGCCCGGGGGCCCGGAGCGGCTTCCGTCGAGTTCATTCAAACGGCTGTGCAGTTGGCCATGACCGGCCGTGTCTCGGGGATGGTCACGGCTCCCATCAATAAAGAGTCCCTTCACCTTGCCGGGTATCCCTACCCCGGGCACACGGAACTCCTCGCCGATCTGACGGGCACGAAACAGTTCGGGATGATGTTAATGGGCGGGCCATTGAAAATTCTGTTTGTGACGACGCACCTGGCCCTCAGAGACGTTCCCGACGCCCTGACGACCCAACGCGTGTTTCAGGCCATTCGACTCGCTCATCGCGCCATGAAAGACTATTTCAAGGTCCCGAAGCCTCGTATCGGCGTGGCGGCTCTCAATCCTCACGCGGGCGAACACGGGTTGTTCGGTAACGAAGAGCAGGACTGCATCGCACCGGCCGTTCGTCTGGCCAGGCGCGCCAAGATTCAAGCTACGCTCCCCCTCCCGGCCGATACCCTGTTCGGCGCCGCGGTTCGCGGAACGTATGACGTGGTGGTGGCCATGTATCACGATCAAGGGCTGATCCCTCTCAAAACCGTGGCGTTCGGTCGCTGTGTGAACCTTACGGTCGGGTTGCCGATCATTCGCACCTCGGTCGATCACGGCACGGCCTATGACATCGTGGGAAAAGGCAAGGCCGATCCCCAAAGCCTGGTGGAAGCCATCAAGCTGGCGAGTCAACTGACCGCCACCAGGGGACGGGTGCGGAATATTTCTTAATCTCGGCGACTTTCACCCTTCACCAAAACTGCTGAAATGGAGGAAGGACCATGGCACGTGAATATAGAGTCGAGGTTGTCGTCGAAGGCGTAATCGGGAGCCTGTTGTTCGGAGCCAGCAAACTCCCGGTTGAAAAGATGGAAGAACAGATGAACGAACTCGGCCGACAGGGATGGGAAGTGACCTTTATGGTCATTGAAAAGAAACGCCTGTTCCTGTTTTGGGAACGGGAAGCAGCCGTGATCACGTATTCCCGTCCTCGATAAGACTTTGGGAAAGTGAAGCGTATTCATGACTTCCCTCCGACCTTCTTCTGCTCGGCATACGGCGCCTAGCCGGCTGCTGGCCCTTCAAACCCTCCTGGCCGTCGAACGACAAAATTGCTTTGCCGATGATGCGTTTGCCACGTTCGCCGCGCGCGCAAAGCTGTCGCACGAAGACCAGGCCCTGGCTTTTGAACTCGTGTACGGGGTACTCCGCCACCGGGCGACGCTGGATTGGCAATTGAACGCCCTCGCGAGTCGTCCCATGCACCGGCTACCGGCAGTCGTGGCGGCCATCCTGCGACTTGGCGCCTATCAATTGCGGTATTTGGATCGAATCCCGGTTTCCGCCGCCGTGAACGAATCCGTCAAACTCGCCAAAGGCGTCAAAGGCCGGGACTGGCGTGGCGTGGTGAACGGCATTCTTCGGAATTTGGACAGGACGGAAATCGAATGGCCGGATATGGCTCACGACCCCGTGAACGGATTGTCCATCACGTATTCCTGCCCGGACTGGTTGACTCGACGCTGGATCGACCAATGGGGGCTCGATGTGGCGGAAGCGATGTGCCGGCACACCGTCACCATCCCGCCCCTGACGTTGCGAACCAACATGCTTCGCTGTTCTCGCGAGCAACTCGAAGCCAAGCTTTGTGAAGAAGGGTATACGGTGTCCCGGACGTCCGTCAGCCCACAGGGACTCATCCTGGATAAATGCGGGTCGTTACAGGCTTTGTCCGTGTTACAGGAGGGCTGGTGTTACGTGGAGGATGAGGCCGCCCAGTTGGTTCCCCTGCTGTTGGATGTCAAGCCCGGCCATCGCGTCCTGGACGCATGTGCGGCCCCCGGAGGCAAATGCTCGCATATCGCGGCGTTGATGCAGAACCAGGGGGAGATCGTGGCCACCGATCCTGAACACCGACGCCTGACACGCCTGGAATCGAATCTGCACACCCTGGGGATCACATGCGTGAAAACCGTCAATATTTCCCACGAGGCAAACCATGCCGCTTCATCGTTTCGTGACACCTGGGTTCAGCAAGGGTTTGATCGGATTCTGGTTGATGCGCCCTGTTCGGGATTAGGGGTACTCCGTCGCCATCCCGAAGCGAAATGGCAGAAGACTGCCTCCCAACTCGATCGGCACAGTGAACGCCAATCAGGCATCCTGGGACAGGTGTCTCCTTACTTGAGACCGGGCGGAGTCTTGGTCTATAGTGCGTGCTCAACGGAGCCTGAGGAAACCACACAGGTCGTTTCTCGTTTTTGCCAGGACCACCCGGAATTTTGCCATGAATCGTCGGCAGGTTGGCTTCCTCCACATGCGCATTCCCTGACGAACCCGGACGGAGATTTCCTCACGTCCGGTTTCCGTTACAATATGGACGGATTTTTTGCCGCACGACTTCGACGAACGTAGAAGATGAGTTCCGCAACCGTACACATTGCCCCTTCGATTCTCTCTGCCGACTTTGCGCACCTGGCCGACGAAATCGCCGCGGTGGAAGCCGCGGGAGCCGACTTTCTGCACGTGGACGTGATGGACGGGCATTTCGTTCCGAACCTGACGGTCGGCCCTCCCATTGTCGAATCGCTGCGAAAAGTGACCGCCCTCCCCCTCGACGTTCATCTCATGGTCACGAATCCGGATTCCGTCATCGCCGACTTTGCCAAGGCCGGGGCCAACTATCTCACGGTGCATACGGAAACCTGTCCCCATTTGCACCGCACCATTCAATGTATCAAAGAGCATGGGGTCAAGGCCGGGGTCACGCTCAACCCTGCGACCTCCTTGAGCGCCCTCGAAGAAGTCGTCGCGGACGTTGACCTGGTGCTGATCATGTCGGTCAATCCGGGGTTCGGAGGACAGACCTTTATCCCTGCCTGTTTGGATAAAATACGTCGAGCCAGACAGCTCATCGAGCGTACCGGCAGCCAAGCCCTGCTTGAAGTGGATGGCGGCATCAAAATCGAGAACGCCGCCGCGGTACTCAAAGCCGGGGCCGACGTTTTGGTCGCGGGGTCGGCGATTTTTGGCAGCCCGAATTATGCCGACACGATTGCCGCGTTCCGCACCGTTGCCCACGAACTCCAACCGCACTAATCACATGCAGACCCAGGCTGTATTTGACAGTTTGCATCCTCTCGAAATCAACCTATTGGCGGCTTTCAGTCAATCCGCTGAGAAGCCGCTCTCCGATTCGTCCTTACACGAAATTTCCCAATTAGAGCCGTCTCAAGTGAGTATGGCCATGGGATGGCTTCAAGCAAAAAAGCTGGCCCGCATCCATTCCGAAGTCAGAACGGTCTGGGTCGGGTTGACGGAGGTCGGGCATCGATACCTGGAAATCGGCTCTCCCCCTGCGTGGATCGTCAGGACATGCCGGCAAGGATCTGAAGAGGGGCGCTCGTTCACCGTGAAAGAGTTACAAAGCCTGAACACGTTCCCTCCCATGGAACTCAGTCGAGCCTTTGGCCTGCTCAAAAAAGAAGGCGCCATCGCCTTGGGAGCCGGCGGCCACGTCGAAGCCACCGAGACGCCGAGTCCCACTGTTGAGAAGCTCCAAACGCTCCTTCAGCAGTTGAAGGAGAGCCGTCAGGAGCTTCTCTCCTTTTCACCGGACCAGCAAGCCCTTTTACGCCAGTACTCGGTGAAACGGGGAAGTGCCCAGGAGCCGTTTCGTATCGAGGACCGGGTTCAACGCGAATACACCCCGACCAAAACAGGAAAGGCGGTAGCGAAACGCTGTCATGCCGGCGCCGTGGAAGAAGTCTCCCAACTGACGACGGATATGCTCAAGGACGGCTCATGGCGCAGCAAGCGTTTCCGGAAATACACCATTACCCTGAGACCCCCGCGAGTCGCTCCCGGACGGAGGCATCCCTACAGAGAATTTCTCGACCTGGTCAAACACAAATTGGTGGCCATGGGATTTCAGGAAATGCGAGGCCCCCTGGTCGAGACCGAATTTTGGAACATGGATGCCCTGTATATGCCCCAATTCCATCCGGCGCGAGCCATTCACGACGTCTACTTCGTGAAAACCCCGACCCATGCGGAGACGATCGCCGAACCGTTTCTCTCTCAAGTGGCAGCCGCCCATGAGTACGGCGGGCCGACCGGGTCAAGCGGGTGGGGTTATCGCTATGATAAAGAGCGGGCCCGTCGCTTGATTTTGCGAAGTCAGGGCACGGCCGTTTCGGCCCGAACCCTGGCGTCGAATCCCCTGGTCCCCGGCAAATATTTTTCCATGGCCCGGTGTTTTCGCTATGACCAGGTCGATGCGACACATGCCACGGATTTCTTTCAGATCGAAGGGATCGTGCTGGGCGACGATATCAATTTTCGAACGCTGCTGGGCCTGCTCACCATCTTTGCCAAAGAAATGGCGCAGGCCGAGGAGAGCAAGTTTTTCCCGGCCTATTTTCCTTTTACGGAACCGTCCGTGGAACTGCACGTCCGTCATCCGAAACTCGGATGGATGGAATTAGGGGGCGCAGGCTTGTTTCGGCCGGAAGTCACCCAACCCCTTGGGGTCACGGTACCGGTGGTGGCATGGGGATTGGGTCTGGATCGAATGGCCATGGTGGCTCTGGGAGTTCATGATATTCGCGAGCTCTTTTCCGTTGACCTTGAAAAAATTCGAACCTTGCGCGGGCGGTTTGCGTAAATGCCTACTATTTCCTTTTTTCAGAAAGATTTTGAACAGCTTCTCGGTCAACCGGCTCCGCTTGCGCAACTGGAGTCGTGGTTGCCGTTGGTCAAAGGGGAATTAAAAGATTTCACCCAGGCCACCGGCGAAATCCGGGTCGAGCTTCAGGACAGCAACCGGCCGGATCTGTGGAGCGTGGAAGGAATTGCCCGGCAGATTCGGATCAAGTTACAAGGCTCGCCGCTTGCCTATCCTTTTCTTGACACCAAAACCCGGCCCAAACGACGCATTCTGGTGGCCGAGGGACTCGAACGGGTTCGACCGTACGTGGCAGCTTGCGCGGCCACAGGGTACACCGTCACCGAGGAAAGCCTGACGCAACTCATTCAGGCGCAGGAGAAACTTGCCGATCTGTACGGGCATAAACGAAAAACCGTATCGGTGGGGTTGTATCGCCTTTCCCGTATCCAGTTCCCCGTGACCTATGGTTTGGTGAAACCCACTGAAGCCCGATTCACGCCCCTTGGATTTTCCGAAAAACTGACCCTTCAGGATATCCTGACGGTTCATCCCAAAGGCATCGAGTACGGCTCCATTATGGCCGATCAGCCGCTGCTGCCCTTACTGTGGGATACGGAAGGCCAAATCTTATCCTTTCCCCCCATCATCAACAGCCAGGACATCGGACAGGTTCACGCCGGCGATTCAGCCCTGTTGGTGGAAGTGACGGGCACGGATATGAGAATGGTCCTCCTGACCCTCAACATTTTTGCCACGAATTTAGCCGACCGGGGGGCCACCATCGACCCTATCGACGTTCAATATCCGTATGACACGGGGTGGGGCAAGTCGATCAGAACCCCCTGCGACATCAGCGACGTGCAGAAAATTCCTCTGAAAGCTATTGACTCCGCCCTCGGGCTCCCCTTCGACGCTGAACTCGTTCAACAAACCTTGCGGGCCTATGGGTATGAAGTCAAAGCGAGTCGCCATACACTCGCGGTGCGGTTACCGCACTATCGAAGCGATCTCATGCATCCGGTGGACGTGGCGGAAGACGTGGCGATCAGTCGCGGGTATGACTCTTTTGTCCCGGCGATGCCGGCCCAATTTACCGTGGGCTCGTTATCGTCTCTGGAAATGATGTCCGATTATATCCGCGATCACATGATCGGGCAGGGGTTCCAGGAAATCTTTTCCAATATTCTGCTGTCCCATGAAGAGCTTGTTGAACGGATGAGACTGCCCGCCTCGGACCAGGTCGTGGAAGTGGACAACGTCATGTCACAAAGTTTTTCATGCCTGCGCTCCTGGATCGTGCCTTCCCTGTTGCGCGTGGAGACGGCTTCGCCTCGCGCGTTTTACCCTCATCGGCTTTTTGAAATCGGTGAAGTCGCGATTCCTGACTTGAGCCGGGAACTCGGGTCACGAACCGAAATTCGACTTGGGATCGTCATCGCCCATCCCCATGCGAACTTTTCCGAAGTGCACACCTGCTTGGACGTGCTGATGTTTTATTTGGTGAAGGACTATGAACTCGAGCCCCTGAGTCACGGATCCTTCCTCGACGGACGAGCGGGAACCATTCTCTGCCAGGGACAATCCAGAGGGTTGATTGGCGAATTACATCCGGAAGTCCTGGAGAACTGGGGCATCTCCGTGCCCATCTCGGTGTGCGAGCTTGACGTGGACTGGCTGTGTACCGACAGTTCGTAACCGGGAAAGAACTTGAGAGATTGGCGGCGGATTTGTCGCAGTGATTTGGGGGCCGTTGGCCTCACCAATGCACTACGGCGTTGATGAAGACCGAGCAAGAGCGCGGTCCGGACTTCCCGCAGCTTGCCAACGCGCTATCGGCTCTCTATCCTCAAAGCTGCAACGAGAAACGCCTGCTTGACGCCATGCTCTTGGCGGTACCGAGAAGTGACGGCATCGGAAGGAAAAGCTAAACAGGCGTCACTCTAACCACAGTTGGCGTTGGAACGGTGGACAATTCTCATCAAAATCGACCAACCGAAAACGACTGCTGAATGGAGGACAAGAACATGCCTAACACCGAACTGCTTTCACGCATCACCGTGCGCCCCGATGTCTTCGGCGGCAAACCCATCATTCGCGACATGCGGATCGCAGTGGAGCACGTCTTGGGAATGCTGGCGGCGGGAGATACCGCAGAGACAATTCTCCATGAGTATCCCGATCTGACCGACGAGGACATCCAGGCATGCCTGCTGTTCGCCCACCGCTCACTCTCGGGTGAGCATGTGTATGAGCGCGTTTCCATTAGAAAAACCTCGTGAAGTTTTTGATCGACGTGTGTACTGCATCCCTAGCTTGCACACGCTATTGGTTGATCTTGACCACGATGTCGTTTCTGCCCGGGATGGGTTATCACACGCCACCGACGAAGAACTCCTAGCACTCGCGTATGAACAGCAGCGTGTGCTCGTCACCGAAGACAAGGATTTCGGTGAACTGGTCTTTGTGCGCCGCCTGCCGCATCCGTGCATTGTTCGCTTCGTTGAGATGCAGGTTGTAGAGAAGGTTGCCGCCATGCACGATTTGATCGAGAGATACGCGGATGCGATGCAGGAGGGCGCGCTCATCGTAGTGACTCGGGGACTGGTGCGCCTCCGGTCCGCCAGAAACAAAGATCAGGGTGAAGACTGACGGAACCTTGGTGCAAAGTTGTAACCCTCCGCCAGGAAGTGCGCGAAGGCCGCTCGTTCAGTCCGGACGAGTTCGCCATTGTTCTTGAACAGGTACTCGCGAATACCGCGCCAGAGGACTACCGCGACCCTGTCCAGTTCTTTTCGCGCACATGCTTCACGCGTGCCTTGAAGGAGCATGCCGGCATGGTTCTTAAGCAACTTTCCGCAAGACCGAGAACACGGCGTCGGTCCTTACTATAATTACCCAATTCGGTGGTGGCAAAACACACACCTTCACTATTCCTGGACTAAAAACTATGAAAAAGAAACCAGCAGAATCTCGATTCGCGCTTTGCATCGAAAACAGGGATTGTGAGGATCTTGAGAAGCGGAAAATCTACCAAATTCTGCCTGACGAAGAAGCGGCTCAAGAGGGGTACCTGAGAGTCGTAGACGAATCCGGGGAAGACTACTTGTATCCCGAATCGTATTTCATTGTCATCGAACTGACCCGCAAAGCACGGGAAGCGCTAGCGGCGGCAGGCTGAGTTTATTCGTTGACGTTGATTACGAAGACTGTCATTGAGGTCACTAAAGCTATGAAGATGCACAATCCTCCTCATCCCGCGAAGTAGAGCCGCATCCCTGCTCGGACGCAGGGTCATGCCTCGGTGGCCTTTCTGGAACAAGGCATTGTCCCGCAACCCCGCTCTCATTCACCCGTAGTCATGGAAAGGCGGCGTTGTCCAGCGTTTGGGTGTACGGGCGGTTGTTTTCCGCAGCATCCCGCCGCTACAATTTGCACCACTGCGGTTCGTCGTCACACCGTTCATTTTTCTCCACAATCACCCGCTGGAGGTTTTATGCTGGAAGCCGGCATTGCCATCATCAGCCTTGTTATCGGCGTCATCATCGGCTGGTGGGGGCGGTCAAAGTCGTCACCCGGTGAGAACTCTGAAAAAGTCGCCCGGCTGGAGGAGGAGTTGCGGAATGCGCAGGCATCTGAAGTGGCGGCGCGCACCACTGTGCAGCATCTGCAAACTCAGTTTGAGGCGGAAAAGAAACGCTTGGAGGAAATTCGCGCCGCCATGGAGAATTCATTCAAGGCCATGGCCGCCGATATTGCCCTGGACAATTCCAAGGCGTTTCTCCAGCAGGCCGGCGAGCAGTTCAAGTCTCTCAAGGAAAGCTCGGAAAAGGATCTGGATGAAAAGAAAAAACTCATCGATAGAAGCCTGTCCGGGATGAATGAAAAACTGGAATTCATTCACAAGCAATCGACGGAACTGAAATCCAGCATCGACACCAGCCAGAAAACCACCGAAGCCCTCAGCGAACATACCGCCCGCCTGCGGGAAATTCTGTCTTCCTCGCAAAAACGCGGCCAATGGGGCGAGCGCATGGTCGAGGACATCCTGCACTTTATCGGCCTCATGGAAAAAGTGCATTACACCAAGCAGGTCCAAGTCGAATCCGGCCAGCGCCCCGATTATACCTTCCTGCTTCCCCAGGAAAAGAAGTTGAACATGGATGTGAAGTTTCCCCTGGACCACTATGAACGCTACCTGTCCGTGCAAGACGAAGAAGCCCGCACCCAAGCGAAAAAGAATTTTTTGCAGCAACTCCGAAACCATGTCAAAACCGTCAGCGGACGCGAATACATCAACCCGGCCGAAGGGACGCTGGAGTATGTGATGCTGTTCATTCCCAATGAATCCATTTACGGGTTTATCAACCGCGAGGACAGCGAACTTATCGATTTCGCCCTGGAAAACCACGTTCTGTTGTGTTCACCTTTGACCCTGTACGCGGTGCTGTCGCTGATCCACCAAGCCACGCGCAATTTCTTCATGAACGAGCGCGCCTCGGAGGTGATGAATTTGGTGAGTCAATTCAGAAACCAATGGAAAAAATACGTCGAGCAAATGGACAAACTGGGCCGCCGAATCGACGGTCTGAGCGTCGACTTTCACGAGCTGGTCACCACCCGAACCCGTAGCCTGGAGCGGCCTCTCGACAAGATCGAAAATATTTCCCTGACGAGTTCGGAAAACCACCCGGAATTGCCGGAACAGCAGTGAGGGGCATCCCACACGGATTGTCCCGTGCGAGGATAGTTGCCGACTTCTCTGCCTAAAGCCTTTCGGATTAAATGTTGCGCGCTCTATTTGACCGAGGCGCCTGACGGCGGGTATCGGCTTACGCCTATGATCCCGACTTTGCGCGTCAGTTAGCGTTTACCGAAGAGATTATGCATGATGACCGCGAGGTGTTGCGGGCACGAGCCAAGTGAGCGTCTCAGCTTCGACCCCTTGGATGCGATTCAGATCATGGAAGGTGTCGGCGGCGGTCGGATCAACGAGGCCACGCTCGCCGATTGGTTCCGCCGGCATCTGGAAATGATAACGTGACAGGATCAACACGGGTGACAAGGAAGCGACTGGATGTCCTCATCACCGCTATGAGATTTTGACGGGTTTAGGCCGAGGCTTTGGCCATGTCCGTCAGGGATTTAAATCCTGCCGGATCGTGAATGGCCATCTCCGACAACATCTTCCGATTCAAGAGCACGTTGGCTTTGATCATCTCATGGATAAACCGGCTGTACGATAACCCGTGTGCTTTGACCGCTGCCGAGATCCTGGCAATCCACAGTCGCCGAAAATCTCTTTTGCGATGCCGCCGGCCGATGTACGCGTAGACCTGGCCTTTATCGACTGATTCCGTTGCCGTCCGAAATAGTTTGCTTCTGGCCCCATACTGCCCCTTGGCTAACTTCAGCCGTTTCTTTCTACGGCGGCGAGTTTGAGGGCCTCCTTTGACACGTGGCATGACTTACAACTCCTTCGTTTTCAGGATAGTGAACATGTCTCCCTCTCTCAGGACTTGCTTGGCGGCCATGTTGTACCGCCCTGTCCTGGAGAAATGGCGTTCCACCCGGTGCCGGATGTTCAAAAAATCAGGAATAGGGTAAGAGTCTGGCCAGCGAGGCCCGATCCGGTTTCGCAACAACCACCGTATCGCCCAGACGACTTTTCCGTTTGGCGTTTTTCGTGGTCAGGATATGTCGCAAGCCTGCCTTTCGCCTCATAAATTTTCCGGTCCCCGTGCGCTTAAACCGTTTAGCTGCGCCCGAATGACTTTTTAACTTCATGCGTGCCATGTGCTTCATCCTCTTAATTCTTGGGCGCCACAATCATATACAGGTTGCGCCCTTCCATCCTGGGCTCCATTTCAATCGTTCCCGCTTCCTGGATCTCTTCCCGAATCTTTCCCATGGCCGTCCGACCCAACGTCTGGTTCGCCATTTCCCGGCCTCGAAACATGACCGTCACCTTGGTTTTGGTCCCCTCTGCCAAAAACTCCAATATCTGGCGAACTTTGGTTGCGAGGTCATGCTTGTCCGTTCGCGGACGAAGTTTGATTTCCTTTATCTGCGTCGACTTTTGATGCTGGCGCGTTTTATGTTCTTTCTTGCTCTGTTCGTACTTGAATTTTCCATAATCCATAATCCGGCACACCGGCGGCGTACTGGTGGGCGCGACTTCCACCAAATCATACCCCCCCTCATTGGCCTGCTTGAGCGCCTCAGACGTCTTGAGGATCCCCAGTTGCTCACTTTCCGGGCCAATCACCCGGACTTCGGGTTCCCGAATCAAGTGATTCACACGATACTTGGCCGTGACCGTTCGATTCATTCTACTCATGAGAGAATAGATGAACCGGTCAATGGTTCTGTTGGCATATCTTGTCGAATCAGATCAAGCACCTCCGTAATAGACAGCGTCCCGACGTTGGTCCCACTACGTTTGCGGACCGAGACCGATTGAGCTTCCCGCTCCCGATCCCCAACGACGAGCATGTAGGGAATTTTGGCTTTTTCGGCTTCGCGGATTTTGAGCCCAACTTTTTCTTTTCGCAAGTCTATCGAGACACGCAGCCCGGTATCCGCCAAGCGGTCCCGGACGTGTGACGCATACTCCGCCTGTTTGTCCGTAATGGGAAGCACGATGGCTTGGACGGGGGCGAGCCACGTTGGAAAGGCCCCGGCATAGTGTTCAACCAGAATGCCGAAAAACCGTTCGATGGATCCCAGCAGCGCCCGATGAATCATGATCGGCTGGTGCGCCGCGCCATCCTCCCCGATGTAGGACAATCCGAACCGTTCGGGATTATTGAAGTCAATTTGAACCGTCGAACATTGCCAGGCTCTCCCCAACGCGTCATGGATTTTCAGATCGATTTTCGGCCCGTAAAACACCCCTTCGCCGGGGTCAATTTCATAGGGAAACCCGCCCCCTTTCAGCGCGGCTTCGAGGGCATCCGTGGCCTGGTCCCACTTTTCCACGGCGCCAACGGCTTTTTCCGGTCGCGTCGAAAGATACAACGCGAACTCCGTAAAGCCAAAGTGCCGGAGGACGAACATCGTGAAATCAAGAACCTTTCCGACTTCGGATTCAATTTGGTCCGGGCGGCAGAAAATATGCGCATCATCCTGTGTGAATCCCCGAACCCGCATGAGTCCATGCAGCACCCCCGACCGCTCGTATCGATAGACCGTTCCCAATTCACCATAGCGAATGGGAAGCTCCCGGTAGCTGCGTAAGTGAGACTTGTACACCATGATGTGGAACGGACAATTCATGGGCTTTAATTGGTACTCACCGGCATCGACGGTCATGGGAGCGAACATGTTCTCTTTGTAATAGTCCACGTGCCCGCTGGTCTTCCACAATTCCAACCGGGCCACGTGTGGAGAATAGACCAGTTCATAGCCGTGCTTCACGTGGCTGTCGCGCCAAAAATTTTCTATCAATAACCGAACCAGCGCCCCCTTGGGATGCCACAGGATCAAGCCCGGCCCCGTGTCCTCGGGACTGCTGAAGAGATCCAGTTCTTTGCCGAGTTTCCGGTGATCGCGGCGTTTAATTTCTTCAAGTTTCAGAAGATGGGCGTCCAGTTCCGCCTGGGAAGGAAACGACGTCCCATAAATTCGCTGAAGCATGGGATTCCGTTCGTCCCCCCGCCAATACGCGCCGGCGGCGTTCAACAACTTGAAGGCTTTCACCTGACCGGTGGCGCCCACGTGCGGGCCCCGACACAAGTCGATGAAATTGCCCTGCTGGTAGAGAGAAACGGTTTCATCCTCGATCTGTTGAATAATCTCAACCTTGAAGGCTTCCCCTTTTTCGCGAAACAGCTCGATCGCGTCTTCCTTGGACATCTCAAGGCGTTGCACGGGATAATTCTTTTGAATAATCTCGTGCGCCCGCCCCTCTATTTTCTCCAGATCCTCCGGCGTGAACGGCCGTTCAAAGGAAAAGTCGTAAAAAAAGCCTTCGTGAATGGCCGGGCCGATCGTGAGATTGGCAGAAGGAAACACGTCTTTCACGGCCTGGGCCATAATATGGGTGCTGCTGTGTCGATAAATTTCCTTGCCCTCATCCGACGTAAAGGTCACGGGTTCCAGTGTGGCGCTCTTTGTCAGGGATGCACTCAAGTCACCGGGTTGCCCGTCAATCCTCACGGCGAACACCTCAGGTGGAAGAGACCCCGTCATCTCCGTCAACGCCTCACGCGCCGTGACCCCGGACCGAAAGGTTTTCGTGCCGGTCCCAGGCAACGATATTTCGATCCGTTCGCCCTGGACTTTTTCGGCTTCAATAGAAACTGACATAACCCTGCATCTCCCACCATCGCCTGCAACAACCGGCCTTCACCCTGCCCTCTCCCAGAAGAAGAGAGTGGTAGGCGCGGGCGGTATTGAACCGCCGACCTCTACCGTGTCAAGGTAGCGCTCTCCCCCTGAGCTACGCGCCTGTCATAAACGGAATATGCTAGAGGAGCCATTCATAGAATGTCAAGAAATCGGCGGCCTTTTGCGAAACCGCTTCGTGGCGTGAAAAACCGGACTAGGAAGATTCACCGTGTTGGCGGGAGCGACGAGGCACGGGGATGTGGTATCCCACGATTTTCTTGCGCAGGGTATTTCGATTCATGCCCAGAAGCTGCGCGGCTTGCACCTGATTGCCATTCGTTTCACGAAGAGCATGTTGGATCAATGGCCGTTCCACCGCCTGGATGAGGGTCACGTGCAACCTCCTGGCGGAACTTGCCTTCATGGCGTGAACAAACTCACCGAACTTCAACTCGACGTAATCTTCGAGCGTCAAATCCCGGAATGCCTGCAACCCGCGATTGGCTTCTGTCCCATCACCCTTACCGAGAAGCCATTTTATGGTTTCCAAAGCCGCCGGAACGGAAGGTGGCCCTGAGATGATCAACGTCTTTGACACATCAACGACGTGAGGCAGGTCCCTGAGTCCCTCCCTCGCCGCCTTTTCAGAAAGCACCAGCCCGTCGATCGGTGCCTTTTGCGCCTCCTGTTTGACCTGCTGGAGATTCTCCACCACCACCACGCGAACGCCCGCCTCTTCCTGCAGAGGCTGCAAAGACTCCTCTGCCGGATCGCCCACCACGACGATATGCCTCACTTGCGCCACGGTGTTTGTTCCTTCTCTATCATTGCGACTCAACCCTCTCCCAGTGGGAGAGGGCTAGGGTGAGGGGGGGGGCTCCGAGCCCTACGTGCCGGCTATCTTTCATGCGAACCCCATCAGCGGACACAGGAGCCGGAGGGTCAACCACACGAGCGCGGCCCCGATGATATTCAAGAACACCCCGGCTCTCAGCATATTCGGCAGTGGGACGAATCCAGTGCCGTAGACAATCGCATTCGGCGGGGTCGAAACCGGCATCATAAACGCGAGGCTCGCCCCTAAACAAACCCCCAGGGTTGGCGGAATGGGGGAGATCCCGGCCGCGGTGGCAATGGAGATCACCACGGGAACGAGCATGCTGGTCGATGCGGTATTCGAGGCAATTTCCGTGATCACCAACGCCGTGCCAATGGCGACGGCCGTCAAGGTCCACAACGTATTGCTCCCAAAAAACGCCACCAGACTTTCTCCGATGATCTCGGCCAGATGGGTTTGCACCATCAAATGGCCAAACGTCAAGCCGCCGCCGAATAACAGGATCGTGCCCCAATTAATGTTCGCCGCCTGGGTCCACTTCAACGTAAATTCGCCGGCCTTGAAATTAACGGGCAACACAAAAAGCAGCCCCGCCGCGAAAATCGGGACCATTTCCTTGGGAAGCCGGGCATTGAGGAACGTCACCAGATCGGAATCCCGTCCCAACACAATCCCCAACACCCCTGGTCCGATCCAACACCCGATGGCCAGGAGCAACGCGAGACAGGTATTCCTTTGGCCGCGTGTCCAGCCTTCCTGCTGGTGGCGAAGATGCTGAAGATGATCGCCCAGGTCCGGGAACGTTTTGGGCAGCGGGTGAAGCCAAAAGAGCACCGCGACAATGCCCAACCCGAGCGCACCTGCGAGCGGAAGCCCGATGGCCATCCAATCGAAAAACGAAATGGAAATGCCTGCTTGTTGGGAAAGCAACCCCACGCCGATGATATTAGGCGGCGTGCCGACCATCGTCGTAATCCCCCCGGCCGCCGACCCATAGGCCAATAAAAGAAGGACCCCGGGCTCATGGGACCCGGCCCCTTCCCGGGACCCACGAATCGTCGAGAGAAGACCAAGCGCAATCGGCACCATAATAGCCACGGCCGCCGTGTTGCTGATCCACATGGACAGGACGGCGGTGGCGAATCCCATGGCCCCGAAAACCCCTATCGGGCTGGCCGTGAGCCCTTTTCGAGACAACAGCCAGACGGCAAACCGCCGGTCCAGCCCGTGAACCACAAAGGCTTCGGCCAAAAAGAAGCTGCCGATAAAGAGAAAGATGATCGGATGGGCAAACGTCGCCAGCACTTCCTTCGCCGACCCCAACCCCATGGCAATACACAACGCCGCCCCGACCAGTGAGGTCACGGCCAGAGGAATGGCTTCCGTGGCCCAACTCACCACGACCCACACCAAAATGGCCGAGAGAATATGCGCCGAAGGAGGCAGACTGGAAAACGGGTTGAGATACACCAGGAGCGCCAGCCCGGGCGCCGCATACAGGCCGACTCGTTGCCTCATTCCCCAAGCATGCCGGTTAGCGGTTGTCATGCCGATGCGACTGCCGAAGCGACTCCGAGCCCCTGTTTCAGGATGAGCCCGGATAGCGTTGATGTGATTGGTTCAAAGAGTTCTCGTGAGAGACAAGCCCTGCCTGATGGCCTTGACTGACGGGCACTGTACCATAGCAAGTTGAGGAAAAACCATTTTGGCACGCTGTCCATGCAGCGCCCTCTCTCTGACTGTTTACCCACAGCTTGACATGTGGTAGACATGCAAGTAGGTTTATCACATGTCGAAAATGATTCAGTTGCGGAATGTCCCCGATGACCTTCATAAGGTTCTCAAGTCCAGGGCTGCCTTGGCCGGGAAGTCTCTGTCTGATTACCTGATTACGGAGATTCAACGGCAGACGGAGTATCCGACCGTCGAAGAGTTACGCCGGCGACTCCAGGCTCGAACCCAAGTCCGCCCAACCGTTCCGCCGGCCCAAATGATCCGGGAAGAACGGGATAGCCGGTGATTGTTGCGGACGCTTCGGCGGTCCTTGAGTTGCTCTTGGGAACGGCCGCCGCGTTGGATATTCAGCGGCGCCTGTTTGAAAGCGGAGAGTCTCTGCATGCGCCTCATCTGCTTGATCTTGAGATAGCGCAAGTCCTGCGACGGTACGTGTCGGGTGGTGAACTGACCCCGCAACGAGGAAAGCAAGCCCTGACCGACTTAGCCGATATTCCGATTCTTCGTTACCCGCATGACCTCTTTCTCTCACGCATTTGGGCACTTCGTCACAATGCCACCGCCTATGATGCGGCGTATCTGGCTCTCGCAGAGTCGCTTGCGGCCCCGTTGATCACCTGTGACGCCCGGTTGGCCGCCACACCCGGCCATCGGGCGACCATTGAGCTTGTCCGGACCAATCACGCATAAGGAGCGTGAGGCAAGGCTCTGCTGGTAGCCCATCGCTTCGCAGGTACGGAAATCGCAAGACGCGAGCGGGGAATGAATTTAGGGGACGACTTCAAAGCGCATTTGCCGGAAATGGGAGTCCAGCGTCAATGCCCGACGAATGTGTAACTCTCGCATCACGACGAAACTGCAACAATCGGTAAAGGAGAAGTCTTTGTCCCGATAGCGGAAGAAGAGCGCTCGCGCTCGGTCTCTTCGCGGTGCATCAATGGACTCGATCCGTAGTCGAGCCGAGCCGTCGATTTGCAGCCACCACGCTTCAGCGGCGTCGAGCCCGAGGCGGAACCGGATCGTGGTCAGTGTCTCGTCGATCACATAGTCCGTTGTCGTCAGCATGCCGCCGGCCGACAACCATTCATCCCGAGCTTCCCGCACGGCCGACCCCGCCTTGTCGCTGCGATCCGCAACCGCGACCCATGCGGCCGTATCGACGAACATGTGCCTCACCGGTACAGCACCTCGTCATGCCGCGCAGCAGCGTCCCCCGATTCGGACGCACCAACAGCCGGGGCCTGGTACAGCGTATCCGATTCCAGCGGGATACTGTCGAGCGGAGGACTGTCAACCGGGACAATGTCAAAAGCCGGGCGACTTCTATACAGAACGGTAAACCGTTCCCCATGCCGCACTTTTTCGACGACATCACGTAACCGCTCTCGGAGTTGTTTCGCACTGATCATCTCTGGCATCGGGGCACCTCCTGAAGTTTAACTCAAGGTAATCTTATTTCGATATCGGGTCAAACATCCAAGCTGCGGAGGTCACATCCCGCGCTATTCATCAGTCATCTCCTGGTCTCCTCGAACGCCTCAAGCAACTACGGATTTCATCACCTGGAGTGAGGCTCGCTTCCAGGCGGTGTTAGCGCAATATTGTAATGTCCCCTTTTCACCATGAGAGGAGGGGCGATGACAAAGGGGGCCCTAACGCTGAAGGACAATGTCTTGTCGGTGTGGTATGTTGGTGTTATGATGCAAAAATCAGTGAATCGGTACTTACGAATCTGAGTGTATATCATGTCTCGCCTGACTATCAGTTTGGCTGATCGGACACACCGGGCCCTGAAGGAAGCTGCGGCCCGGCAGAATCGTTCCATGGGTTCAATTATCGAGGAGAGCCTGGAACTGAGAGGTATCCGACCCTGCGACACTGCCAAGGAGGTCGTTGCCAAGGCACGGGCGAAGTCCGGTTTGAACGCTGACGACGCGATGGTCCTCGCGGTCAAGGAAACAAGACGTTTTCGCGGCGGGTAATAGTGCTGATCGGCGCCAGCAGCCAACTTCCGAAGACGCGGGAGAGAGCCGATGACGCCAAAGGCTTGTATTGTTGACACCAACGTCATCGTCTCTGGCTTGATCGGCGCGGACTCGAACAGTCCCCCGCAGGGACAACTCGTCACGGGTGACCAGATCCTTCTCGATAACCCTCCAAGCGGTATCTGTGTGACATCCCCTCGTCATTTCGTGGATACGTTTTTGTCCTCGAAAGAGAATTGACCGGATCTTCTTTAGCTCTCGCTCGTAGAGCAAATCGGGAACGACGAACCGGAACGCCAAGCAGAAGCTGGCCTCCAGCAGGGACCCGCGTTTGAGATCAATCAGAACGGATGTGTCGGAGACCAGTACCTGCTGCATGGGACTCAGGCCCCAGCCGCCTTGCGTGCAACATCTGGCGGCGCCTCCATCCGCCGGTTCAGATCCTGCACCGACATGCTGAGCAACTCCGCCGCCTTGGCTTCGGAAATGGCTCCCTCGGCAAGAGCACGGAACGTGAGGCGCTTGAAACGCTTCGGCTCCTCGCCTTCCTGCCTCGCGAGCGGTTCCTCGTATGGCGGCTTGCGCCACCCGAACCTGGTGAAGTCGTTGAACAGCCTTCGGAACGTGGCCTCGCTAAAAATGCCAAGGTCTTTGCAGCGATACGTGATCGCCTGAACGCTCGCGCCAAAGAGTTGCTTCAGCTCGAAAAGTTCTCCCCAACCGATCGCCGTACGGTGCTTTCCGATCTTTGCCCACAGGGCGTCGGCTGGCATCAGGAAGGCGCCGGCGAAGCGGTGCGCAGCTTTCTCCTCGTCCAACTTGGCCGCCACGTCCATGACCATGTGCCCAAGCTCATGGGCCAGCGTGAAGCGCTGACGTTCCCCCCATTCCTTGCGGTTCACCACAATGACGGGCACAGCGCCTTTCTCTGCGCGACGGACGCGCGCCGTCAGGCCGTCGATATTCGTCAGATCGACGGCAAGAACCTTAATCCCCTGTTCCTCCAGCAACTCGACGAGGTTCGGGATTGGATCGTTGCCAAGGCCCCAATGATCCCGCAGGCTTTGGGCGGCGCGGTCGGCTTCTGAAACGTCACGCATGACGGGGTAGGGAGCCTCACGCGGACTATGCCATTCGACACTCGGAAGGTTGAGCAACTCCTCGACCATGAGATACCGCTCCAGAAAGTACAGGACCGTGGCCTCGACCTGGGACTCCTCCCGTCTGCTCGTGATCGTCTTCTTCCTGAAATCCACTGCTTCGAGGACCATTTCCTGGTCGCCGACCAGATAGTCCACCGAGACATCAAGCGCGTCGGCGAGCGCGATCAGGACACCCGAACCGGGCATCGATTCGTTGCGCTCATACTTCCCAATTGCCTGAGCAGTCACGCGGTTTCTAATTTTCTCTTCTAAACCTCTTAGCGAAAGACCTGCTGCGGACCGTGCCAGCTTAAGTCGTTGTCCTATCATGGTTTCCTCCTTTATATTGATAGTTTACAAATATGCATAATAAATGTATTTTTGTAAATAAATAGTTTAATAAGGAGGGTAAGATGACGACGAAAATCACGACACCGCGACTAGCCCCTACCAATTCAGCTGGCATTGGTTCACTCAATGAATCAGATCGGGTGAACAATTTGCTTGATAGATCCATGCCGTCCTACAGGCAGGCATATAGCGACCGAACTGCGTGGCTGATGGCGTGTTTATCCGAGCTGGCCTACATCCTTCAATCCACTCTTTTCGAACGACAACCATAAAGAATGGTTTCGTGACCATGTATCTCGGCTAGTGGATGACAACAGGAAAAAGTCTTTGGACGTTTTGATTGATCTGGTTGGTTATGACCACGAGGCGGAAAGGAAGAGACTCGAATCGGCATTAGGAGACCTGAGATTCCAACTTTCGGAGACCTTCGACTGTGGTGGGACGCAAGCCATACTGGTCTCCAACGATAAATTCCTCGTGCTTGCATTCCGGGGTACGGAGGCGACAAGCGTGAAAGACATCAAGGCGGATGCAAGGGCAAAAAAGACCGCCGTGCGAAACCGGAGGAGGCATTCATACGGCCTTGCAGGACGCCAAGATTGCGATCAGCAAGGGCGCGTGGCGCGACAACAGCTTTGTCGAACGGCTCTGGCGGACGATCAAATACGAGGAAGTCTACCTGCGCGCCTACCGTAGCAGAGCGGAGGCGCGTCGTGGGCTGGACCGCTATTTGGCATTCTACAACCGGTGCCGACCGCATTCCTCACTTGGCGGGCAACCGCCCGATCAGGTATCTTTCAACCAGCCAATGCCAAGCCCGGCGGCGGCCTAACCAGAGCGGAGATCTACTTAACGACAGATCTCAAACGGTTAAAAATAGACGAGCCACCTCTGAGGGATAGCGATGCCTGACCACAAAACAAAAACCTTCACATACTGGCGTGCACGCTTTACGCCAGAACCCTATAATAAAACGATGCAGCAATTGCTGAAAGCAGCTTTTAAAGATACGACTGTCAAAGATCGCCTGCTGCCGCCCTATGATGATGACGATGAAGAAAATTACTTCAACTTCATCAACCATAAGAGCGCACTTGGCGGTTATTTCCGTGCTAACTTCTTCGGATTTGAACGAGGTAAAATCGGTCAAGTAATAGGAGAAAGGTTCGAGAGCAACGAAATTGACCCTGCCGCTCTTCCTGCACCCAAGGCCGCCGATGGGACCAATCAGCAATTCCTTGACGGGAAACTTTACTTCGTCTGCGTCGGCAATCATTTGATCCTAGCCCAAGACATGCATGTCAAGGCACGGCGTTTGGAATCTTATCTTAATGCTATGTTCCACAATCGGTGTCAGAGCTTCCCAAACACGCAAGGAGTGTTGCTTGAACGATCAATATCGCGGACTGCTCAAAAAGAAATAAAAGGTGTAAAGCGAATCAAACTCTCAGCACCCCTGGATTACAATTACGGAGTAGCACCTGACGAACACGAGCAAACGGGTATGATTCAAAGGAGCAAAGTTGTTCCTTTAGGCCGTACTTGGGAGGCCGTTAAGGCGTTCATTGGAGATGGGATCGACTTAGCTACATTCGAGACGAAGGGATTTATTGACCCTCAGGATATCGAGGTTTCCCTGTTTCTTTCTTGGAAGAGGAAGAGGGGAGAACAAGATTCTGACCAGATGGACACGCTGGCGAATACCGTTCGTCATCTCGATGACGAGATGAATATTGAATTAGAGACTAACTCCGGGAAGTTCAAATACAACGAGCTACGACTGAGCACCGCAAAGAGCGTGCTTCATAGTAACGACATGCCGGACACCACTGACATTTTCGAAAAGATGATTGAGTGGTATGTATGCCTTGTTGAAGCGGAGGAAATTTGAGGACCAGGGTATGAACGTGGGACCCAAGCTATGCTTGCAAGTAACTGGCTTTGGAGTTGTGGGGGCGATACCGGCTTACTTCTTCGGAACGAAAATGCCGACTGAGATCGCATCCGAAATGCTACAGACTCTTGGCAACATTTCTATCATTGCTGGGAGTTTGGTTGCTTGGAGCGGTAGTTGGATATCACAAAGCCGAGGACTGGTCAGAGACATTGACTATGATGCGGCGGCAAACCTTTTCCATAAATTAGGAAATTCGCAAAAAGAACTGATATGGCGTTGGTTGATTGTGTTCGGTTGTTCCATCGTGCCTCTCTTCTGTGCGGCCATAATGAAGACTCCAGAACTAGACGCCGAATTGCGCAGGTGGCTATTCATAGCGTCGTCTGGCTTCCTGACCATAGCAATTGTATTCGTTTTGTATCTGTTCCAGCGAATGCTGGCTCTCGCCAATCTGAAGACCAAGTTGGATGAATTTGAACGTAGCGAATTAAGAAAGAGCCGACTTTTGCCCAAGACCAAAGAAGGGGAATGATGAACTAATAAACCCGTAGGTCGGATTAGCCGAGGGCGTAATCCGACTCCCCGACCGGACGCCCAGCATTGCGGCCACCCCGCCGCCCCATGTCGGATTACGCTATGCTAATCCGACCTACTAGTAAAACTCGCCATTGCTTATTCAGGCTAGCTGGACTTGGTAAAGTCAGGTGTACCATTAGTTTGGATTACATATTCGAAGGTCAGCTCATCAAACTGGCTTCCCCGGGTGTCATCTTTAATATCCAAAATCTTTAGTGCGGCAAAGAAACCGTTCGTGTTCTGGATCAGGACGATTTGACCAACGTTTGGAGTCCGAATCCGTGATGATCCATCGTAAACGCGTGCGTCATCAATTGAACTGATTTCCTGTTTGTCTTTGATTAACGCGACAGTACGTATGCTTGGTGGATCTCTGAGAATGTATATGCTTCGATCACTGGCTTTAGACCATCTCGTTTCGAACATGCATGTACCAGAGCCGATACTGTATTTCCCGTCGTTGTTGGAGTAATCAAAGGTCACCTTTCCTTTTGTAGCGGGGGAAACGTACTTCTCGGACCTGGGTATGAAACGCTGTTGGGTATATTCCATCGCGGTTTCAAAAGGATTTTTGCTAATTTTGGGATTGGTAAGACCGGCTCATCCAGGACTGCTCTCAGCAACTCCTCATACTTGCTCTCATATAAGCGGTCTTCTTCGAAGTCGATATAGACACGGCCTCTTAGAAATGTTGGTAATTCCCGTGGGCGGGTGTTATTTCTAATGACAGGAATAACCCAGTCTCGATTCAGATCGTTTAATAGTTCAGCGGTGATGATTTGTTTCTCATACCCAACGCCAGCTCTACTTTCGTTGGCCTTTACGACATACGCCTGTGAGCAAATGCATAGAACGCGGTGGGAACTAGACAGGCCCCTTTCTATAAATGCTGTGAGGTCTTGGCCGAGACTCAGATTCCACTGGTCCAAAATCGCATCTACACCATTAGAGCGTAAGCGTGTCGCAAGCTGAAGTACCCAGGCCAAGTGCTCTTCACCGTCATGCGAATAGGAAACGAATACGGTTGGTGCCGGTTTCATCTGCCAACTCCCGGTTCAAGCGTCCTGAGTGGTATATATAGCTGGTCTACCCGCCTATCTTCTTGCTTGCACTGGAGTGCCCTGCACCAAGGCTTCATGTAGCAAAGCCTCCACCAAACGCGCGCGCGTTTCATCACCTGTAGCAAGGCTTGCTTCCAGCCAGTCGCAGAGGGTCATCAGTTCATCGACCTTGGCGACGATGCGGTGTTGTTCGGCGAGGGGGGGGAGAGGAAATGGCTGTTGCTCAAACTCAACGTACTTGAGACTCTGCACTGTCGTTCCAGTCTTCACCAATTCAGCAAGGATAAACTCGGTTAATCCACGAAACATTATCTGGAGAAATCGCTCTTGCCCGTCGAGAAAAGGCAAAAGCACCTTCATGTCCTGGTTGGCCGAAGCGGGAACGCGATTAATTGTGACCGGAAATGTCCGTTTTAGGATGCCGCTTCGAGCAACCATGAAAAGACTGTCTGGACGAAACAAATGTAACCGTGTCTCGGAGAGCCCAAGCGCAGTGATTTTTAGCTCTGAGTTGAAAGTTTCATCCGCCTTGATGTCCTTCGGCGACAACCAAACGATGTCACCATCCCAGAAGTCAGGACGGTTTTTCGACGGGGTCATACCGCCATATAGAACCCCTATATCGTGTAACCGGGACCATGCCCAATTACGGGGCAAAGGAAAAGGAAGCTCATCTTCGCAGATAGGCGCGGAAATTTCCCCTTTTCTGATCTCCTCTGCCTTTACCAGCCGCTCTTTCTCCGTAGCAATCCGCTTCAACAATTCCGATGCCGGTTCGTCGTTTGGGTCTTGTGGGACGAGCTTGCCGCGGATGGCGAGGTTGAGGATGGTTTGGCGGAGGGCCTTGATCTGGTCGGGGCGGGTGGTGAGCGGGGTGAGGTTGTTGAGGGCAAAGGCGGCGTGGTTCTGAAACGTCGCCGGGTCCGGGTCGGGCGTGTCGAGGTGGGCGAGGCTCGCTGTCGCCATCCGGTCGCGCGTCGCCTCTCGTTCCATTCGCGCCGCCTCTAAGCGGTCGCAGAGTGTCATCAGTTCATCGACCTTGGCAACGATGCGGTGTTGTTCGGCGAGAGGCGGGAGAGGAATGACAAATGACGTTAAATGGTTCTTGTTGACTGCTACGAAAGTTGTACCGAACCCCAGCGCAGCCAGTACAAGCTCAAACGCCTCCAGGCAGCGTAGCAAGTAATCTCTGTCCATGCCGTTATGTGAACGAAGAGCGGCCAAACCCCTTCCGATACAGCAAAGTTCGCTGGCTATGTTAGTGGGGCCGACAGGTGCGCGAACCGAAATCAGGATGTCACCTGTATCTGCATACTTTTTCGGCTGTGTACACCAGTATCTTGCTGTTGGGTATTGCTTTCCGAAATCCGCCTTACCCTGAAAAAACGGGATGCCATGACCAGCGCGATTGTAGTGTTCCGACGGCGGAGATTGTCCCATTTCAACATGGGCAACACTCCCAATTCGCGTCCATTCCCAAACGCCTGGAACAGAGAACGGTGCCTCATAAGTCGCCACGAGCGGCAAGTCACTGTTTTTCTTGATCTCCCCCGCCTTCACCAGCCGTGCTTTCTCGGCCGCGATGCGCTTCAGCAATTCTGACGCTGGTTCGTCGTTTGGGTCTTGTGGGACGAGCTTGCCGCGGACGGCGAGGTCGAGAATGAACCGCCGTAGGCGCGGGATGGCGTCGGGGGCGTCGGCTATACGGTCGAAGTGGGCGAGCAGGTGTTCGGCGTTCATCTCCGCGGCCTTCTTAATGACAGATACATCTTCCATCCTTGACGAGTTGGATATCGTTCCCGTCTTTTCGGTGTTCTTTTATCCCCCGAATAACCACTTCCGCTTCGGCAGTTCGTGCATTATCTTCCTCATAGAATCGACGATGCGGCGTGCGGTCGGTTTGTCGAGCTTGCGAAGTCGGGTCCGGGCGGTTTCGGTGTACTCAATCGTCCAAGGCAAGGGATTCACTCCCTTCGGCGGCCGCAGACATTTTCTCTGTCCCTGACCGAGCCGGCAGCGCAACGCGCTGGAGCGCGGCCCGACCAGCCTCGATCGGGATCAGATATCCGTGTCGCCGGAGGGCTCGGAGTCGCCGCTACGTGTCCGCAGGTCGATGATGCTCCGTGCGCTCGTCTGCGGCCGACCGGATGTCCGTTTTCGAAAAGTCACCGCCTTTGAACAGAAGTGGGACGGCCAGATGCTTGGCCAAGGCGTAAGAAAAGCAGTCGCCATAGTTCAGAGCCGCTCCATGACCGCTGACCTTACCGTATCTCCGGTAGGCATCGAAGGCGATGTCAGCGATATGAGGAGAGACCTCCATGACGATCATGCGGCTCTTGAGAAGGAAGGCATCCAACGCCAGGACTGCGCTGTCGCCGGATCGGGCAAACAGAACCATCCGGGTCTCGAGCAGGCTGGCGGCACTGACATAGGTGGCCGTCGCCGCTTCGATCAATTCATTGAAACGGCGGCGTTCCGGTTTGTTTTGCATGATGGCGATGAGTGCCGATGTGTCGACCATCATCAGACCGGAAGGCCTCGTTTGTCATAACCGATGATCCGTTCCGCACTCCGCCTGTCGTGGCGAGGCAGATTAGCGCAATGCAGAGCAATGTGATCCAGTTCATCGGCAAGCCGGATGGCACGCCGGGTTTTTTCCACCTGCGCCAGTCTTTCCTGGACGGCTTGTTTGACAGCTTGGGTCAACGATTCTCCGGTCAGGCTTGCGAGCCGTTTTGTCAAGGCTTGCGTGTCGGCGTCTTTGATATTCAGTGGCATCGATAAATCCTCCATGGCTCAATATACGGAGGAATGAAGGAACAATCAACCGGAGCGTCTCACGCACCGCAAGCTCTGGCTGGCTGAACGTCACCTGCACCTCTATCGCAATAGAGCCTCCGCCAGAATCGCTTTCAATTGGTCACGTAGCGACGCTGTTTCGGCCTCCGTGGCGGCCAGTTTTGCCAGCAGTTCCTCGGGGTCGCCAAGGTCGTCTTCCCGCGTGTGCGGGTTTTTGATGTCGAGGTTGTAGCCGCGTGACTTGATTTCTTCGGCGGTCACCTTCCAGGCGCGGTCCGTTTCCTTGCGGCCTTTGCGCGTCGCGCCGCCCCACCAGTCGATGCAGGCTTGCAGGTGGTCGAGCTTGATGGGCTTGGTCATGGAATAGGCTTTCTGGCCTTCGGGGACAAGGTGTTCGTAGAACCAGATTTCCTTGGTCGGCTCGCCTTTCTCGAAGAAGAGCAGGTTGGTGCCGATGGAGGCGTAGGGTCTAAACACGGAGTTGGGCAGGCAGACGATGGTGTGCAGGTTGCACTCCTCCATGAGGTGTTCCTTGAGCCGCGTCTTGACACCCTCACCGAACAGCGAGCCGTCGGGCAAGACGACCGCGGCGCGCCCGCCCGGTTTCAACAGCCGGACGATCAGGGCAAGGAACAGGTCTGCGGTTTCCCTGGTTCGGAAATGCTGGGGGAAGTTGCTTTCAATGCCGTCTTCTTCCTTGCCTCCGAAAGGCGGGTTGGTCAGCACGACGTCCACCCGGTCCCTCTTCTCCCAGCCGATGTAGGGCCGCGCCAGGGTGTTGTCGTGGCGCACGAAGCTCGGGTCCTCGATGCCGTGCAGCAGCATGTTGGTGACGCACAGCATGTGCGGCAGTTGCTTCTTCTCCACGGCGCGTAGTGCGGCTTGCATTTTCCGTTCGTCCTTTGGCCGTTTGACGTAGCGGTCGCGCATGTGGCGTAGCGAACAGGTCAGGAAGCCGCCTGTGCCGCAGGCAGGGTCGAACAGGGTTTCGCCGGGTTTGGGGTCGATGCGGTCGGCCATGAAGGCGGTGACGGCTCGCGGCGTGTAGTACTCGCCTGCGTTTCCTGCGGATTGCAGGTCGTTCAAAATCTGTTCGTAGATGTCGCCGAAGTGCTGGCGCTCGGTCAGATTGTTGAAGTCCACGTCGTTGATCTTGTTGACTACCTGGCGCATCAATTGGCCGGACTTCATGTAGTTGTAGGCGTCCTCGAACACGTCTCGTACCACGCGGCTGCGGTCTCCCGGTTGGCCGGTCGTCCGGAGATTCTTCAGGGCCGGGAACAGGTCGTTGTTGATGAAGGCGAGTAAGGCGTCGCCGGTGATACCCTCGGGGTCAGCTGCCCAGGCGCGCCACCGGAACCGCTTCGGGATCGGGGATTTATAGCCCGCCTGCATCAACTCCAGTTCCTGGTCCTGATCGTCGATGATCTTGAGGAAGAACATCCAGCACAACTGGCTGATGCGCTGGGCGTCACCATCCACGCCGGAGTCCTGGCGCATGATATCCTGAATGGATTTGACGAGGGTGCGGACGGACATGGGCTACGCGGTCTCCTGGTAGAGCGCGGCTTGCAGATCGTGGACGGCAGCAACGAATTTATCCTTGCCGCCGAAGGCGTTGATCAACTGCACCGGGGTGCCGAGTGCGGTCAACGGCGGGATGCGCAGCACGCTGACGTCATCCAGGTTGAACACCCCTTGGTCGGCGTATTTGGCAAGCAGGGCGTCGAGCACGGCGCGGGCCTGTTCCCCATATTTATTGAACACGTCGCGCTTTTTGACGTTCGCAGCACGCTCGCGGCGGGTCAACGGCTTGGCGTCAAAGGCGACGTGGCAGATGAGATCGAAAGGATCGAGGTCCTTGCCCAGTTCCTCGGCGATGGCGTCGAGCACCAAGCCCTCGTCCTCCAATTCTTCGACAATCGCCTGCTTGCGCTCTGCCGCCTTCCAGCGCCGGAGGAAGTCGTCGAGGCTGGCAAAGCGTTTTTTCAAGGCTTTCCTGGTGAAGTCGCGCAAGGATTCGGTGACCAACTTGCCGTATTCGTCCAGGTATTCCACCCGCTCGGCGATCACTGTGGCGTCGATCCCGTCCACGTACATTTTGCGCGGGCTATCGAAGGGATACGGCGAAGGAGGGACATAGATAATAGTCTCATCCTCGCCAGGTTCCGGGGGGATGGGGTCGTCGGCATCGTCCCGGGGTGGCACGTCTTCAGGCGGCGTGATGGGGTCGCCTTCGCCCGGTTCGTAAATCTGGACCGGCTCACCGTCGAAATCCGGGTCGGCGAAGTGATTGGTCGCACCCCGAAAATCCATCAGGGTGAAGTAGAATTTGCGTGTGTCGTCGTGCACGCGGGTGCCGCGCCCGAGTATCTGCTTGAACTCGGTCATGGAGCCGACCTCACGGTCGAGCACGATCAGCCGGCAAGTCTGGGCATCGACACCGGTGGAGAGCAGCCGCGAGGTGGTGACCAGCACGGGGTATGTGGATTCCGGGTCGATGAAGTTGCCCAACTCCGCTTGCCCTTCGGCGTCGTCGCTGGTGATGCGCATGACGTAGCGGTGGTTGTGGTCCACCAAGTCGGCGTTCTCGTTGATGAGCGCCTGGCGCATGCGCGTGGCGTGCTCCTGGTCGACGCAGAAGATGATCGTCTTCTGGAAGCGATCGCCGCTTTCTTTCAGGAATTCCGTCACCTTTCGGGCGACGACGTTGGTCCGGCCGTCCAGCACCAGGTTACGGTCGAAGTCCTTGGTGTTGTAGATGCGGTCTTCGATTTCTTTGCCGCTCCGGTCGAGTTGGTCTTTTTCCGGTCGGTAGCCTTCTACGTCCCGGTCGATATGGACCTTGACGACCTTATAAGGGGCGAGGAAGCCGTCGCTGATGCCCTGTTTCAGGGAGTAGGAGTAGATCGGCTCACCGAAGTAATGGATGTTGGACACGTAGCGCGTTTCCTTGGGCGTGGCGGTGAGACCGATCTGCGTGGCCGTGGTGAAGTATTCCAGGATTTCCCGCCAGGCCGAATCCTCGGCGGCACTGCCGCGGTGGCACTCGTCGACCACGATCAGGTCGAAGAAGGCGGGTGAAAATTCGCGGAATATTTTCTGATGTTCTTCCGGTCCGGTGATCGCCTGATACAGGCCGAGATAGACCTCGTACGCGGTGTCGATGCGCCGCTTTCTATCAACGGCGGTGGTCAGGTCTTCTGACAAGCCGTCGTCGCGTTCGATGGTCTTCGCTTTGGTCGAGAGCTTGGCCATAGCCGGACCAAAGGGCCGGAAGTCGTTGACCATCGTTTGGTCCACCAGCACGTTGCGGTCGGCCAGGAACAGGATACGTTTCTTGCGTCCTGCCTTCCACAGCCGCCAGATGATCTGAAACGCGGTATAGGTCTTGCCCGTTCCCGTCGCCATGACGAGTAGAATGCGGTTGTTGCCCTTGGCGATGGCTTCGATGGCGGCGTTGATGGCGTTGACCTGGTAGTAGCGCGGGGTTTTGCCGCTGCCATCGTCAAAATAATCTTGAAGGACGATTGCCTCCACCTCGGAAGTCAGGCCTTTCCATGCACGATAGCGTGCCCACAGGTCTTCTGGCGACGGGAAGGAATCGTTGTCGAGCGTGGTTTCTTTTTCAACGGCGGCGCCGGTCCGGTCATGGAAGACGAACCCGTCACCGTTGGAGGAAAACACGAAGGGAACCTGCAACGTTTCGGCGTAGTCGAGGGCCTGCTGCATGCCGTCGCCGATGGCATGAGTATTATCCTTGGCCTCGATCACCGCAATGGGGATGTTGGGCTTATAATAGAGGATGTAGTCGGCTCGCTTAGCCTTGCCTCGGCTGACCAGCTTGCCGCGCACGATGATGCGGCCCTTGGTGAAGCCGACCTCCTCGCGGATTTGCGTTATCTCGTCCCACCCGGCCTTGCGCAAGGCCGGGGTGATGAACTTGGTGCAGATGTCGCGTTCGCTCAGGTTTTTCTTGTTCATAAGCGCACAATTTTATACGTTGTGTTTAGCTTGTACAATGCACTGTATGGGGCCGCCACTCCCCGTCGGGGATTGTAAAGGTTCAGTCATTCGTTGACAGTTTTTGCCTGGCATTAGAGAGAAGCCATCATCCTGCGCAATACGCCTCATTTGTCATCCTGAGCGAAGCGAAGGATCTGCTTTTCCTGGCGTTCGGTTGTCGAAACGACGAGATTCCTCGCTACGCTCGGAATGACAGATATGGTGTGGTCAGTCCCTTCATTCTGTCAACGAATTACTGAACACATACAAGGATGACAGAGGGGAGAAGCAGATTCCTTCCTTCGACAGACTCAGGACAGGCGCGGTGCTCGGAATGACAATGATGGGATCAAGGATGACATTGGAAGGGCACGGGGCAGACAGGGGAGGCTGGGCTAGAGATTTCGGTAAGAGACGGGGTATCATAGACTGTCTCAGCCAAACGAACGGTCTTGTTGATTTTGGGTACGCACATCGTTACCGTCCAAGAACTTATTCCTCTCCTGACTCGGCAAAGAGAACAGGGTGCCCGGGTGGTATTTACGAACGGCTGCTTCGACTTGCTTCACGTCGGGCATATCCGGTATCTCCAATCTGCACGGGCGTTAGGGGACGTGTTGGTCGTGGGCGTCAACAGTGATGCGTCGATTCAATGCCTTCAAAAAAGGCCTGGTCGGCCGATCCTGTGTGGAAGCCCGAGGGGGCACCGTCGTCAGTATCCCGCTTGTGCCTGAGATCTCGACGAGTCGTATTATTGAACGCATGCGACAGCTGGGCTGAGCCCAGCTGTCGGGTTGCGCGTCGCTAACCCGACCTACGTCTGTCCCCCTCACCCTGCCCTCTCCCACGGTGGGGAGAGGGTTCTAGTGAGTACTTTCAGAATGAACAACCCGTTTCAATCATCCTGCGACCAAATTCTGACGCCCTTGTTTGAGGCCCTGACCACCCCGGGGGCCCAACCTTTGGTCCTTGGGCCACATGGCCCGAGCCTCGCGTTCATTCTCAGCCTGTTGAGAACGACGGAGCAGCGTGACGAGGCGCCGGCCTCCGAGCGACCGTTCCAAGGAGTGATCCCCCACAACTGGCTTATTCTGACGCCGACCCAGGAAGAGGCGGAATCGTTATGCCAAGACGTGGCGTTTTTCTTTGCCTTCTTCAACCTCCCCGCCGACTCTCTGGCGTTTTTCCCGGACCGGGGTCAAGCCCCGTATGAAACCGGATCTCCGTCCATCGATCTCGTCACGCAACGCATGCAGACCTTGTTTCACCTTCAAAGCCATCGCCCCACGGTTGTCATTACGACGCCGCACGCCGCCTTACAGTACCTGGTCCCCCAGTCCGTTTTCGCGCAATCGTGTTTCACCCTCAAAGTGGGCAGCGTGATTGAGCGGGAATCGTTGCTCCGCCATTTGCTGCGGACCGGCTATCGACGAGTTTCCGTGGTGGAAATTCCAGGAGAATTCAGTGTTCGAGGCGGCATCGTCGATATTTTTTCCACCGATGCGACCGAACCCTACCGGATAGAGTTTTTGGGCGATACCGTCGAGTCCACCCGCCGGTTCGATCCGGGCACGCAAGAATCCACCGAATCCGTTCTCTCCGCGGTGCTCCTGCCTGCCCGGGAATGCCTGCTCCCACCCGACGACCCGCTTTCCGAAATCCCGCCGGACGCCGAATGGCGATTGCCGGACATGTATCCGTCCATGGCCACCCTCCTCGATTATTTTCCAACGTCGCCTTTCGTGGTCATGGATCGTCCCTTCAGCCTGGCTGCGCATGCGCGGGAATGGGAAGAACGGCTGCGGGCGGCATGGGAGGAACACGACGCGGCGGGTACCGGGGTTCCGTATCCCGGTCCCTCTCAACAGTCCGTCGGCTGGGATGAGTTCCTGACGTTACTTTGCGATGGTCCGTCTCTGGCTTTCGACGTGGTCGCGCCCGTTGAAGACTCCTGGAACCCGGTCGTCACCCTTCCTCTCCAGTCGGCCAAGAGCGTAGGGTTGGGGCTCCGCGGAACGTCTTTTACCGATACCCTTGCGATCCTGGAACGGCTTCGCGGTGAAGGGCCGGTTATGGTCGTGGTTCGATCCTCCGGACAAGTCGGACGCTTGTCGGGGTTGTTCGCCGAACACCACGCCCCTGCGACGGAACGGAACCCCTTCCTTCAAGCGCTCCATCCTTCGGCACGAATGCCGTTTTATATTCTGCAAGGGTTTCTTTCGTCAGGGTTTGTGGTGCCGTCGTTTCCTTTCACGGTGGTCACCGAAGAAGATATCTTCGCCAAAATTTCCCGGCATCGGCCCCAACCCAAAAGCAAGACCGCGACCTTTCTGTCCTCGTTGGATGAGTTGAACGCCGGAGACTACGTGGTCCACGTGCAACATGGGATCAGCCGGTACAAAGGGCTTCGGCGCCTGGCCGTGCAAGGTTTTGAAAGCGATTATCTCATTCTGGAATTTTCAGGACGAGACACCCTCTATGTCCCGCTCGACCGGTTGAACCAGGTCCAACAATACCGGGGCAGCGATCACCTGACCCTGACCCTCGACAAATTAGGGGGCACCGCTTGGGCCAAGACCAAGGCGCGCGTCAAAAAAGCCATTGAAGACATGACCGACGAACTCGTCGATTTGTATGCCGACCGCGAAGTCGTCACTCGCCACCCGTATCAGCAGGACAACTCGTTATCCCACGAATTCGAGGCGGCGTTCGATTATGAAGAAACCCCCGACCAACTCAAAGCCATCGACGATATTCAACGGGACCTCCTGCTGCCCAAACCCATGGATCGGCTGGTATGTGGGGACGTCGGGTATGGAAAAACCGAAGTGGCGATGCGGGCGGCGTTCCAAGCCGTCCAGGATAACCGGCAAGTGGCGGTGCTCGTGCCCACCACTCTTCTGGCGCAACAACATTCGGAAACGTTTACGCGCCGTTTCGCGCCATTTCCCATCCAGGTGGGGACGCTCTCGCGGTTTCAAAGTCCCAAAGAGGTCAAAGCGCTGTTGCCTGACCTCGCATCGGGCGTCGTGGATATCGTCATCGGCACCCACCGGCTCCTTCAGAAAAACGTGCAGTTCAAAAACCTGGGACTGGTCATTATCGACGAAGAGCAATGGTTCGGCGTTCGTCATAAAGAACGACTGAAACAACTTCGCACGCAAGTCGACGTGTTGACGCTCACGGCGACCCCCATCCCGCGCACGCTGCAAATGGCCTTTTCCGGGGTCCGGGACCTGTCGGTCATCGACACGCCGCCACCCGGGCGCCTGGCTATCCGCACCCATGTCATCCGGTTCAATCCCCATCTGATCCGCGAAGCCATCCGCCGGGAGCTGGCGAGACAGGGGCAGGTGTTTTACGTCCATAACCGGGTCGAAACCATCGAGCGGACGGCCGGCTGGCTCCGGGAACTCGTGCCCGAAGCCCGGCTCGTCATGGCTCATGGGCAGATGAACGAGCACGTCCTCGAAGGCGTCATGTTAAAGTTCTTTCATGGCGAGGTGGATATCCTGCTTTCGACCTCGATCATTCAATCGGGGTTGGACGTTCCGCGCGCCAATACCATCCTGGTGGATCGGGCCGATATGTTCGGACTGGCACAACTCTATCAACTGCGGGGACGGGTGGGTCGCGCCGGCGACCAAGCCTATGCGTATTTCTTTTTCCCCAATGAAGAGATCTTGAGCACCGATGCCCAACGACGGCTCCTGGCCATTCAGGAATTTGCGGACTTGGGCTCGGGGTTTCGCATTGCCGCCGCCGACCTGGAAATTCGAGGCGCCGGCAACCTCCTGGGCAAACAACAATCCGGCAACATTGCAGCGGTGGGATTTGATCTGTATATGCAGATGGTTGAAGAAGCCGTGCAACAGCGGAAGGGTGAACCCGTTGAAGAAGAGATCGATCCGACGTTGCACATTCCCGTGTCGGCCTTTATCCCCGACAACTACGTCGAGGACGGCCATCAACGCTTGTCCTTGTATAAACGGCTCTCAGCCAGTCAGAAGGTTGGCGATCTCGCGCTTCTGCATGAGGAGACGCAGGACCGGTATGGGACGCCGCCCAAACCGGTGGAGCAGTTGTTTGAAGTGATGCAAATTCGCCTGCTCGCCAAGAAGCTTAAAGTGGAGTCGCTGGAAGCCGCGAATGACACCGTGACCGTGACCTTTGCTCCCAACGCCACGATTTCTCAAGAGAGCCTCGATTGGTTAATGCACTATTCGGAAGGCCGCCTTCAATTTCTCTCGCCGGTCTCCTTTGCCATTGCCACGGACCTCGATGATTGGCCGAGCGTGGTGTCCGTCTTGACAACGATGTTGAATGGCTTGTTGAATGTTTCACCGGAAACCATGGCCCCCTCCCTCTCATGAATCATCCACTTCGCCGGCACCGTTCTTCATCCCACCCCTGTCGGCACTCCCGACGCGCGTTCAGGACGACGGCCATGTTGCCAATCGCACTGTGCGTGGTCGCGTTTCTTGCCCCCGTCGTGCCTGCTCAACCCTCTACTAGATCCCCGATCGGGTCGGGGACAAGCGTCAAGGGCAAGCTTTTAACGGATGGTATCGCCGCCGTCGTCAATGCAGAGCTTATTACGGTTTCCGAACTCCAAGCGGAAATGGCAGATGAAACGTTTCGCTTGAAAGCCCGGCATGAAGGGAATGAACTCACGGAGCGGCTCCTTCAGAAACGATATGAAATCTTGAATCGGATGATCGAACGGAAACTCCAACTCCAGGAAGCCAAAGCCAAGCAAATTTCGATCAGCGATGAAGAAGTGGAAAAAGCCTGGGAACAATTGCGCAAAAACCCCGCCGGGTTCCCGCCGGCGGCCTCTCAATCCAAGGCTGTCCTTCGCGAGGAAATGATGGTAAACCGCGTCAGGGATATGGAAATTCGCCGAGGCATCGTCGTCGCTCCCGAAGAAATCCGCGCCTACTATGAAGAGCAGCAACGGCTCTTTACGTCTCCCGGCAAACACCACATCCGGCAGATTCTCCTGCTCCCGAAGCTGGGTGAAAATATGGAGACGCTGAAAACACGGGCTGAAGTCCTCATGAGTCAACTCGACGAAGACACGAGCTTCGAGAAATTGGCCGAACTCTTTTCCGATGGGCCCGCAAGCGTCATGAAGGGCGATCTGGGGTTCATGACGAAAGATGAATTATTGGCGCCGTTGGGCGAAGCCTTGAAGAAGCTCGGCCCGGGGGAAGTCAGCCCGTTGATTGAAACGGAAAACGGGATTCATATCCTCCGGCTTGAGGAGGACCGGGAAGGAACCACGCAACCGTATGATGAAGTGAAAGACGCGATTGCGAACCGGTTGTATCAAGAGAAAATTCAACAATCCCATAACGCGTGGATGTCATCGTTAAAAAATAAGGCCTACATCGAAATCCGGTTTTCACTTCCCTCCTAGTCCCCGCACTCCCGCCGATTCCAGCTAGCGCGCGTCACGTAGAATTGTCAATGTTCAGTGATTCGTTGACAGCATCAGGGCTGACTATCTTCCCCCTCTTCTGTAGCGGCGCCATCCCTGGTCAAAGCCAGGGACATGCCTCATGGCGCGGTCTTTCAGGTGGCCTCTCTTAGAGAGGCCGGGCCGCATGAGATGCGGCCCCTACAACTGAAAAAAATGCAAAACCCTGGATCCCCGATCGGAGTCGGGGATGACAGAGAAAACAAAGACCAAGGATAACGACGAGATCCTTCGTTTCGCTCAGGATGACAGATGAGGCGCAGTTTGGGTGCATTTTGGTGTATAATTGACATACTTTCGGCGTATTTTGGAGTACTTTTGGTATACTTTTGGTATACTTTTGGCGTAATTTTGCGTACGAATACGTCACTTGGGATGCGACATCGAGTCATTTGACATGAGGGGTTTGCAGACTTCCGGAAGATCGGGACGCACGGTCGCACCACCTTGACCCGGTTCGTGCAAGGCAGCGAGTAAGGCATCGAGTTTCTGCCAAGCGGCAGATTTGGCATCCAGATATGATCCCAGCAACTTGAATGACGGCAGGGCGTTGTCCACCCGCGTCACGCCGATCACCGGATTATCGAAGAAATTCTGAATGAAGCCGGTTTGAGTCAACTGCACGCTCTCCAATGCCCCTGTTTTAACGGAACGACGGATTCTCCTGATCATATATTCCCGCTCACGCCAAACGATATACTCCCTAGTGCGTAGATGAGGGGGGTATTCCTGACTTTCTATCTCTTCCCAACCGGGAGGCAAGCGAACGCCTTGAAAGTCCTGCAATAGAGCCAGTCCACCCTGCGTATTCCAAACCGTATACAAGTCATTGAGGCGGCCTTTTCGTTTGTCAGACCCGGCCCGTTCGCAGACCTGGCGGTAATAGTCGGCGGAGTTGTCGATGATCCGTTTGATGTAGGTCTCCAAACGCGGCCTGTCCCGCTCTCTAAAAATAAGCAGAGCAGCCTGTTGGCCCGCTTCGACCGCGGCTGATGCATCAACCCAGACGACGAACGGGTCTCCTTTGGACGTTCCACGATATTCCCCTGCCAGGCGATCAAACGTTCCGATTGTCTGTCGATCGGACACCGGGCCGCCTTGAGCATTAACGGCACGTTCATCACCGTTTGGACCCTGTGCCTGACAGGCGGTCAACAACACGAGCGCAACGGCGATCCCAAACTGCAACCCCCGGCATCCTGCATGTCTCAACGTGACTCCGCTTTCAGCCGGGATTTTTCCACGATTCATAATGGTCTCTCAATGCGTTCCAGAGTTCCTGGCGGCCCTCGTTCGTCTTTGAGGAGTACCCCAGCACCTCTTCGTGATTTTCCACTCCCAGGGTCTGACAAACCTGCAACAGGCACGGCCGGCGGCGGCCACGAGTCAGTTTGTCGATCTTCGTCACCACGACGATGGGGCGATACCCGAGATGGGTCAGCCATTCAAGCGTAGTCACGTCATGAGCTTCGACCCCTCGTGCATCGACCAATTGGACGACGGCACAGAGTTGAGCCCGTTGCGTCAAATAGCGCTCGATCATCGGACCCCATTGTTCACGAACCGACTTGGAGGCTTTGGCATAGCCGTAGCCGGGCAAATCGACGAAAAAAATGTTGGGTAACGCCTTGTCGCTCGTGACCACACGAAAAAAATTGAGCATTTGCGTTTTTCCCGGAGTCGTACTGACCTTGGCGATAGCCTTGCGATTCAACAAGGAATTAATCGCCGACGATTTGCCCACGTTGGAGCGCCCCACGAAGGCCACCTCGGGAAGACGCTCACCAGGATAGTGATCCGGCTTCATGCAACTCTTCACAAAATCCGCTGACAGAATCTTCATGTTGAGAATAACGACGACAAAACAGGAGTCACGGTTTCTTTGATTCCCGTTTCATGGCTCGTTCCATTTCACGACCGGCCTCGCGTTTTTTCACGGTCTCCCGCCGGTCATAGTGCTTTTTCCCACGCGCGAGCCCCAATTCGACTTTCACAACCCCGCGCTGATTAAAATACATGCGGAGCGGCACCAACGTCAGGCCCTTCTGCTGAACTTGCCCCGTTAATGTCCGGATTTCTTTTTTGTGCAACAACAACCCTCGTGGCCGCAAGGGTTCATGATTCATGATGTTCCCATGACTGTATTCGCCGATGTGACAGTTATGCAGGACCGCTTTCCCATCGGCCACCGTGGCATAGGCTTCGCGCAAATTGACCCGGCCTTCCCGGAGCGACTTCACTTCGGTTCCTTGCAGGATCATACCCGCCTCGATTTTTCCTTCAATCGCATAGTCGTGAAACGCCTTGCGATTGCTCCCGATCAGTTTTGTCGTTGGATCTTGAGACATGAGGTTCTGCCGTCTCCGCTGAGAAAGAGTATGACACCACCTGAACCGTCACGTCATCCCCCGGCTTCGTCATCAATTGACCCTACTCCTCTCGAAGCCTAGAATACCATGCCATGCACGCCTTTTCCTCCTCACGATCACTCATCAGGGACATTTCTCAAAGCCATGGGTTTGCGGGGCGCCTCTACGAGTATCGTCTCCAAAAGCAATGGAAAGCGCTCGTGGGCGAAGTCGTGGCTGCCCATACCTGGCCTGCCAGAATCAAGTTTCGAAAGCTGCACGTGGCTGTCGACAATTCCGTATGGCTTCACCAGCTCATGTATCTCAAAACCACGTTAATGGAGAACATTCAAGCGCGGATGGAGGACCTCCATTTAGAAGACATTATTTTCTGGATTGGTGAAATACCGGAATCCCGCGAGGATGACTCCGACGTACACGCTGACCAAGTCCTTGTTTCCCCCGCCGCGCGTATGACTGCCCTTGAATATACGCGATCCGTCAATGACGACGAATTACGAGCTTCGCTCACCAGAGTCATTGCCAAGGCGCTGTCGCCTGCGCCACATTCCAAATAGCTGCCCTTGTCATATATGCTCTGTCAGGAGCAGAAAAGTTGGGGAACACCAAGTCAATGCTTCGTCCCGCCGGTCTTCTGTATCCTGAAAGCGTGGGACGATACATGTCCAACGAATAGTCCCTTCTTGTTCTCGCCACGGGCCACTTGAACGGCTCGTTCAACGTCGGCATCCCGGGTGTTCGCCCCGCCGTAGATTTCCCTTATTGCCTCCGGGGGAGGCTCTATTATCTTGATGGGTCTGCCGTTCTCGTCCTCCTTACCGATATCTCGCGCCCCCTCCAGATCGACCAGAAGCCGGACTTCTTTCTCATACGCCCACGACATGCCTTTCACCAGCAACAGCCGAGCCAACGACTTCCAGCCCGCTCCAAACTCTGCGAGTTCTGTACTTACAAGGATCGGGATCCCTTCTCTTTTCTGCCCTGTTCTCAATTCACGTTCCATGTCCTCACGGTTGACAAAATTCAGACGGATGGCGTCGCCTTCCGGTGGCTGGTACGTGGGGGCCAACTCCGAATAAATCACCGGTCTCAACTCAAAGCCGAGAGCGCTCAGTGCCTCGGAGTCGTAACCCACGACTATGCCGGTATTCCGGGCGTAATGCGCCCACATCGTGGGAACAAGTATGTCCGTGCTGAAGGAGACCACCCCCACCCGCGGATTCAAGTATTCCTGGATGAATGTGGACAGCCTCACATCGGCGTAGCTGAGCGACCGTGTCAGCAGTTCTTCCCATGGCACCGCAATACCCAAGTGCCCTTCCAGTTTCGATTGCACTATAGCCAGAAAAGCGAGCGTATCCTCCTGCCCGTGGCTCTTCATCGTTGTGACATTGCATTCCATATCGTCGTTCAGGGCCAACAATTGAGTCGCCCGCAGATTGCGCGGTGGTCCCTCGCCGATGAGTTTTTTGGGGATGTACTTGTATAGGATGTCGGGGATGTCCGCATCACCCCACACGGACCTCTGCGCGCACTCCTCCGATTGAAGGATTTGAAGCCAGTGCGCGGCGATGTCGCCCATTTTCGACATCGCAACGGCGCGGTTTGCCTCATTCAAAGTCGACATTTGTGCGTAAGCCGCGGTAAGGCGCGCCATCGTTTTCTGTATGGCCTGCTCGTCGTATGGGTGATGCCTTTCGTGGATCGAGCAATACAACCCCCGGGCAACCATTCGGTTGACTGCGTCGATCGCAACAGCCGGCGGACCAGTTATACCCCTCTGCTCTCCGCCTCGCTCTTCAGGCTTCGCCTCGAAAAGGACCTCGCCCCGGGGCGGTGATCGCCGCTCTCTTTCGAGCCTCTCCTCCATCGATTGGATATACTGGCGGTGCCTGACGTTGTCGGACTTGCTGGCGCGCTTATCCGCCTCATCGTGCATGCCAAAGTCAGAACAATACGCGGCGTCCAGCCTCCCTTTTGCTCCGTGGCAGTCGCAGTCATCCGACAACGTTTCGCACCATGGATAGGGAGCTTCCACAAATTGGAATTCTTCGTCGTCCCAACCCGGCGGGAGTTGATCCACAATTGACGCCCAATTAGCAATGTAATGGGATCGTTGGGAGAGCCGAAAAGGGGTGACACGGTGTTGTCCGTCCACGATGTAGTCGGTTCCGGTGAAACTGGCCTCTAAAAATCTCGACAACATTCCCGACGACGAACGCGAAGCCTGCAACTTCAGCCACACCAGAGAATTGCTGATAACGACCTCATAGAGATGCCACACTTTAGTCCTACCCTCTCCTTATGGTGGGGGTTCGATCTCGCACTCTCGATGCCATTACATTAGTAACCAAGAGAGCGGGGGCGCAAGCGGGCAATCGCCCGCCATCGAGAACCAGTCCCTGCCGGGACTATAGTTTACAAACCAACCCCAAACTGGCTGCCAGCGTATGCCTAGTGGAGCGCGGACTGTAGAGGGAAGAAAAGGCGGCATAAGGCATGTCCCTGTCTCCGAACAGGGATGCCGCGGCTACGAATACCAAAGGCAAAGACCCTGGATCCCCGATCAGGGTCGGGGATGACAGCAGGAGAAAAGCAGATGCCTCGTGCGCCAGGATTGTCGGGTTACGCTACGCTAACCCGACCCTATCTGACTTCAATGTGGCATCAGAACCGGAATGACGTGACGGGTGTTTTTTCGATAGATGCGAAAATCCTGATCCAGGGTTAACACTTTACTCTGAGCATGTTGTTCCGCCATCCGAACCAAACACGCATCAGCCAGGGACAGGGGAACATCCGCATAGCGCTTGATCAGCCTACCGGCCAAAGCCTTTTAGATGGATTTTGTTGGCTGAGAGGTCCCTTGGCCCGGCCACGGTTCCTGCCAGATCATTCGCTAACTCAAACGCGGACTCTTTTGAGGAGCCGCTGCCTTTTTCAAGGCAGGTGTTCAGCGCTTCCCTGACGACTTCCGACCGGGTTGTTTTGCGTCGCTTGGACAGGGACAAGACTTTGGCATAGAGGGCTTCATCGAGGCTAAACGTTAAGGTTTTCATGTTCGCACCTTTTATCATGGCTCAACGTGGAATACAGATATTCAAGGCTCTTCGTTTCATACCTAGATGGCAACTTCCTGATACCCACTTTCAGCAACGCTGATTGCTTGCTGCCGATTGAATTCCAAGGCTTCGATAAGCGTAATGCGAAGGGTATCAAGCAATTCTTCTTTCGTCCTTTCTTGACAATTCACGCCGGGGATCTCTTCTATCCAACCAATCCACCAATCCTTACGTTGTTGGATAAGTGCCGTGTAAGTTTGGTTCATGTTTTAATCCTCCATTGTTGGCTTTCAGCGTTTCAGTACTTCTCTATCACCGTTTATCGCGCTGGCGATTCCGAGTGAATTTCAGGGAGAAATCATTTGATTCCAACACTCGCATCCACCACGTAGCGGGTTACCGACCCCGAGCCTCTCGAATAAAGGGTGTACTGTCACTGAATGTCCTTCCTGCTTGTTTGAGGGCTTTCTTCAACTTCGCAATCCGTTTCCATGCGCCTTCATAGTCGGGGACCGCTTCTTCCAGAATGGTCTTCACTTCCGATTGCAACGACCGGCCATGTTCTTTGGCCCGTTTTTTTAATCGTTCTACCAGCTTGTCATTCAGTTGCCGAATCAGAAGTTGTGCCATGTTTCTCTCACTAATCCGTTCGATGACGTCCCATGTGATAGCAAAATGATGTCATGCCGTCCGAGAAGGGGCAAGTAGAGGCTGGTTCCCCGTTTCCGAGGAGATGATCCCGCAGGGAAGGGCGACATGAGATGCCGCAGCTACGAAGGCCTCTACCCCACCTGCCCTCCCCTTACAAAGGGGAGGAATAGAACGACACTGGATCCCCGATCGGGTCGGGGATGACAGAAGGAGAAAAGCAGATTCCTCGCTTCGCTCGGAATGACAGCATGGTTAGGGACACGGCTAGGACGAGGACGGGACGAGGTCATCAAACAGGATCTGCATGTTCTGGCGTTGCTCGGGGATTGATGGTTCGGGAATGGGGCCAAGCCAACCTTTGGTGTTGCCTTGGCTATAGATAAATCCTCCCCGGGCCGCTCGTTCAAACTCGCGGCGAAACGCCTCTTTCTCAACGTCTAACCGGTTCCCCGCTTCCGCGGGGACACGCGTTGCCAGATACCGATGCAGCGTTTCCGGTTTGGTCCAACGGGGATCGGAAAACACGTAGAGGACGACTTCCCGATATAACGTGGTCGGATCATCCGGTGTCGTGGGCCGCACTTTCAGGGATCGGAAATCGTGATTGGTCACGCCGATCTTTCGGAATCGACGAATCAGGGTTTCAATTTCCGGATCGCTCGTCCACGACGGCACGTGTACGGCCACGACCGCGCCTTCCTGCCCTCCAATACTAAAGGGCGGAATTGTGCGATCGGGTCTGGACAGGAACATCCCCCCCGCAATCAGCGCGAAGCCTCCCAGTAAAACGGTCAGCCCTATTCTGACGATGGGATCGAATGGCTTTTTCTGCATAGATTGGTTCTCCGCTTCCGCAGAGATGACAGAAGGGATGGAAGGCTTACAAATGCCTCTACCTCCCCTTACCCCTCCAGACCCTTCACTACGCTCAGGGCAGGCAAAGGAGGGGAAGAAATGGCAAAAACACTGGATCCCCGATCAGGTCGGGGATGACAGAGAGGGAGAGCATGAGCGAACAGTGACAAGCCGGCACGGCAGGGTCCGTTATGCAACCCCATTCGTCTCCGCCGTATTGCCGGTGCCGTTGGTGTCGTTGATCTCTTCGTCATCGGCACTCTCGGCGAGTTTCGCTACGTCCACGACCCGGTCGGTATCTTCCATGTCGATGAGACGCACCCCTTGAGCATTGCGCCCGATATCCCGGAGAGCCTCGACTTTGGTCCTGAGGATCTTTCCTTCGGAAGTTATGATCATGATTTCATCGGATTCCTTCACCTGGTGAAAGGAGACGGCCGATCCGTTTCTCTCGTTGACTTTGATACTGATCACCCCGCGCCCCGCCCGGCCTTTCGTCCGGTATTCGGTGGCCACCGTTCGTTTCCCGAACCCCCGTTCGGTCACGGTCAGGATCGAGACTTCGACGTGGGGCTGGATAATGACCATCCCGATCACGCGATTGGTTTCGTTCAGGCGAATGCCCCGGACCCCTCGAGCGGTCCGGCCCATGGGCCTGACGTCCCGTTCCCGAAACCGGATGACCAGCCCTTCCCTGGTGCCCAGCATGATGTCGCTTCGGCCGTCCGTGATTTCAACGCCAATGAGCTTATCGCCTTCGTCCAGCGTCAGGGCGATGATCCCGCCCTGCCGGGGGTTGCCGTAGGCGGATAATGTTGTCTTCTTGATATGGCCCCTGCGGGTCGCCATCACGACGTATAAGTCGTCGGGGAATTCCCGAACCGGAAGCGTGGTGGTCACTCGTTCTTCCGGGCCCAAGGCCAACAGGTTGACCATGGCCTTGCCTCTGCTGATCCGGCTGGCTTCGGGCAGTTCATGAAGTTTGAGCCAATACACTTTTCCCGCATCGGTAAAGAACAGGATGAAATCATGCGTCGAGGCCGTAAAAATCTTTTCGACGAAATCTTCTTCCTTGACCCCCATGCCGATCTTGCCTTTTCCCCCGCGACGTTGCGCCCGGTATTCGGAAACGGGATGGCGTTTAATATAGCCTTCATGGGAAATGCTGACCGCCATTTCTTCATCCGCGATCAAATCCTCAATGTTGATCTCCGCCTCTTGCGGAACGATCCGGGTGCGGCGCTCATCCTGATAGGTGGCTTTGAGTTCAATCAACTCGTCCTTGATGATCTGCTTGACTAAATCCTCCGAACCCAGGACGGCCTGAAGCGACGCGATCCTGGCTTTGAGTTCTTCATACTCTTGAGAGAGTTTCTGCTGTTCGAGTTGCGTCAACCGCTGGAGCCGCATGTCCAGGATGGCTTGTGCCTGAATCTCCGACAGCGGAAATTCTTGCGTGAGGCCGGTCCTGGCTTCGTCGGGCGACGCGGCCCCGCGAATCAACGCAATCACTGCATCCAAATGCGCTAACGCGACGTTGAGGCCTTCGACAATATGGGCGCGTTCCTGGGCTTTCCGTAACTCGTAGGCGGTTCGCCGAATGACCACTTCGCGTCGATGCTCGAGAAAGGCAACCAGGATTTGTTTGAGGTTCAAAATCTCAGGCCGGTTATTCACCAGCGCGAGCATGATGACGCCGAACGTATTTTGGAGTTGGGTGTGTTTGTATAACTGATTCAGGATGACGGGCAGGAGCACGCCTTTTTTGAGTTCGACCACGACGCGGATGCCGTCCCGGTCCGATTCGTCCCGAATATCGGAGATGCCTTCCACCCGTTTCTCCTGCACCAACTCGACAATTTTCTCGAGCACCTTGGCTTTGTTCACCTGGTACGGAATTTCCGTGACGATAATACTCGCCCGATCCCGTTTCTCATCCGTTTCAACGTGCGTTTTCGCGCGGACGGTCAACAGCCCGCGCCCGTGTTCATAGGCGTCTCTGATGCCTTGGGTGCCATAAATGAATCCGGCCGTGGGAAAATCCGGGCCCGGGATCATCTCCATCAATTCCGCAATAGACGTGGCAGGGTTCTCGATGAGGTGGAGTAACGCGGTGACGACTTCGCCGAGATTGTGCGTGGGAATGTTGGTGGCGTAGCCAACGGCGATCCCACCGGCCCCATTGATTAACAGGTTGGGGACTTTAGCCGGTAACACCAGCGGTTCCACGTCCGATTCATCATACGTGGGGCCGAAATCAACCGTTTCCCGATCGATATCCGCCAACATTTCGCCGGCCAACTTCGTCAGCCGGGCTTCGGTATAGCGCATGGCTGCCGGAGGGTCGCCGTCCACCGACCCATAATTCCCCTGGCCGTCTACCAGGGCATAGCGCATGTTGAAGTCCTGCGCCATGCGCACCAGCGTATCGTAAATGGCGGAATCGCCATGAGGATGATAATTCCCCATGATTTCGCCCACGATCTTGGCTGACTTGCGGTAGGCTCTGTTGTGAGCCAAGCCCATTTGGTTCATGCCGTACAAGATGCGCCGATGCACGGGCTTCAGCCCATCACGGATGTCCGGCAAGGCGCGGCCCACGATCACGCTCATGGCGTAATCCAGGTACGACAAGCGCATCTCGTCTTCGATGGCGACTTGAGTGAAGCGTTCTTCCGTGGGCATAGCGGGGTGGGAGGATTGGTTGTCCGGTTGCCTAGACGTCCAAACGACGGACTTCCAACGCGTGTTGCTGAATAAAATTCCGTCGTGGCGCGACTTCATCGCCCATGAGAATGGTGAAAATTTCGTCCACTCCCGTTATGTCTTCGAGTTTCACTTGAAGCAGGGATCGAGTCTCCGGGTTCATGGTGGTTTCCCACAGTTGCAGGGGATTCATTTCCCCCAGACCTTTATAGCGCTGAAGATTGAGTCCCTTTTTCCCCACCTCCAGGATCGTTCGGACGAGTTCATCCGTGGAGGCAAAGGTGGTTTCTACATCATTCACTTTCATGCGATACCGGGGACGGCCCAACCCGATGGCGCTGGGAGCCAATTTCTGCAGTTCCCGAAAATCGGCGGATCCCACTAATTCATGGTTCACTTCGAGGGTCGACACCACGCCGTTCGTCGGCATTCGACAGACGATTTTGTTGGATTGATGTTCTTCATCCTCCACCAGGTCGACGTGAACCTGGGCGTCCGGATAGGCCATGGTCAACCGTTCCTTCACCCGCTCGATCAGGTCCCGGACGGCTGGCTGGTTTTTTAAGAGTTCACGCCCCATGGTGGGCTCATCCACGAACGCGCGCAACAGACCGGAGCCCTGTTTTTTCCGGCTCAGGCTCACCAGCAGACCTTCGAACTCGATCATTTTCTTCAAGACTGGATTGAGCGTCTGCCCGCTGATAAACGCGTGATGACTGTCCATGTAGACTTCTACGGCTTGTCCCGCCAGCTCGGCGAGGTAGTCATTCAAGGCCTGTTCATCCTTGAGATAGTGTTCGGATTTGCCTTTTTTCACCTTAAAGAGCGGGGGCTGCGCGATGTACACGTAGCCGTGATCAATCAGTTCTTGCATTTGGCGAAACAGAAACGTGAGGAGGAGGGTGCGAATGTGGCTTCCATCGACGTCCGCATCAGTCATCAAAATGATTTTGTGGTACCGGGCGCGGCTCAGATCAAAGGCTTCTTTGTCATCCTTGCCTTTTTCCGCGTCATCCCGCTTGCGTCCGATCCCCGTCCCCAGGGCCATAATGAGCGTACGAATCTCTTCGCTCGACAGCATCTTGTCGAACCGCGCTTTTTCGACGTTGAGGATCTTGCCTTTCAGCGGAAGGATGGCTTGAAATTTTCGATCGCGCCCTTGCTTCGCCGACCCGCCGGCTGAATCCCCTTCGACAATAAACAACTCACTCAGGGCCGGATCTTTTTCCGAGCAATCGGCGAGTTTCCCGGGCAGCGATCCACTGTCCAGGGCACTTTTCCGGCGGATGAGATCCTTGGCTTTCCGAGCGGCTTCGCGTGCCCGTGCCGCATCCGCCGCTTTGCCGATGATGCGTTTGGCCACGGCCGGATTTTCTTCGAAGTACGTCCCGAGCCCTTCATTCACAGCGACTTCGACGATCCCTTTGACTTCGCTGTTGCCCAACTTGGCTTTGGTTTGTCCCTCGAATTGCGGGACCCGTACTTTGACGCTGACCACCGACGTGAGGCCCTCTCGCACGTCATCGCCGGTGAGCGAGTCCATGTCCTTTTTCAAGAGGTCGTTCGAACTGGCATAGGAATTGATCGTCCTGGTCAGGGCCGCCTTGAACCCGATCAGATGAGTGCCCCCTTCTCGCGTATTGATGTTGTTGGCAAAGGAGAAGAGGTTTTCGGCGTAGCTGTCGTTGTACTGGAGCGCGACTTCCAGAATGGCGTCCGGTTTTTCGACGGAAATAAAAATCGGTTTGTGGAGCGGGGTTTTGGCTTCATTCAAATGTTCGACGAACGAAACGATTCCGCCTTTGTAACAAAAGACCTGTTCTTTTTGGCTTCGTTTATCGGTGAGCGAGATCGAAAGCCCTTTATTGAGGAAGGCCAATTCGCGAAGGCGTTGGGCGAGTATGTCGAAACTGTAATCGACTGTCTCGAAAACGGTCGTGTCCGGTTTAAACGTAATTTTCGTCCCCCGCTTTTTGGTCACACCCGTCACTTGAAGCGGGGCGGCCGGGGTCCCGCGGTGGTAGACCTGTTCGAAGACGTGCCCGCCTTGCCAGATTTCCAACTCGAGCCATTCCGACAACGCGTTGACCACGGAGATGCCCACGCCATGAAGACCACCGGACATGGTATAGGCGCCCTGTTCAAACTTTCCGCCTGCGTGGAGGACGGTCAAGGCGACTTCGGCCGCCGACTTGTTCTGGGTGGGATGGAGCCCCGTGGGAATGCCCCGGCCATTGTCCGTGACCGTGACACTCCCATCGATTTCCAAAGAGACCTCGATCGTCTCCCCATAGCCCGCCATGTGTTCATCGACACTGTTATCCACGACCTCATACACGAGATGGTGAAGGCCGTCCGTGCTCGTACTGCCGATGTACATGGCCGGTCGTTTTCGAACGGCCTCCAGGCCTTCGAGTACACGGATCTGCTCCGCACCATACCCGCTCTGTTCGACTTGTTCTTCGGGACTGGAAGGATCAAAACGTGTGGCAGATGGTGGATCGTTTGGCAAAGGTTGGGGGTTCATTTCCTCGTGAAGCATTCTTTTCCAGGGTGCTTTAAACAGGGTGCATTAAACTTTGACGGGCATCACGACGGCCTGAAACATGGAGGTATCGAGCTCTCGAATCAAACATGGGCTGAGGGAAGCCTCCATATTGAGAACCACCGTCTCGCTCTCCATGACGCCTAACACGTCAAGCAGATAGCGCGCATTGAATCCGGCGGAAAATTCCTCGCCGTTAAAACCGGCGGGAATTTCTTCTTTCGCTTCCCCCGTGTCCGGATGACTGGAAAAGAGCGTGATGGCCTTCTTTGAAAAGGTCAGTTTGACGGCATGGGATTTGTTCTGGGCCAGGACCGAGACCCGTCGCAGGGCACCTTCGAGATCATCCCGATTCACCGTGATCTTTTTGTTGCTCGCCTTGGGAATGACCTGCTGATAGTTGGGGTAATTGCCTTCCATCAGCCGAGAGGTCAGGACCAGCCCGCTTTTTCTGAAAATCAACATGTTTTTGGTAAAGCCGATCATCGGCTCATCCCCGCCCTCTTCCAACAGGCGCCGAATTTCAGTTGCCGCTTTTTTCGGGACGATGACCTTTTCCTCTTGGTTCTGGATCCCCGCTTCCGCGGGGACAAGGTTTTGATCCGCCATCGCCAACCGATGCCCGTCAGTCCCCACTAACCGGATAATCGGCGTCTCGTCTGTATTCGTGACGACAATCAACAAACCATTGAGTACGTAGCGCGTATCGTTGTCTCCTACGGCAAACAGGGTCTTTCGAATGAGTTGCAGCAACCCCGCGCCGGGCAAGGGAATGAGTCCTTCTCGCTCGATGGCGGGCAACGGCGGAAAATCCTTGCCGGGGAGCCCCACGACCTTGAATTCACCGAGGCCGGCCTTGATAGTGACCAGGCAATCGTCCGTCACCGTGATGGCGATTTCGGGATCTTTGATTTCTTTGAGAATTTCATAGAGTTTTCTTGCGGGGAACGTCACCGATCCCGGTTCTTCGACCGTGGCTTTGTAGAGCCCCCGCATTCCGAGTTCCAAATCCGTCGCTGAAATATCCAGTCCTTCGGGTTTGGCTTCCAATAAGACGTTCGCCAAGCTCGGCATGGTATTTCGTTTTTCCACGATCCCCTGGACGCGATGGAGGGCTGTCAACAGTTCGTCTCGTTCCACCGTCACTCGCATAAGAGAGGCTCCCTTCTGTTACGCCTTACTGATTTCGTCTTTCAGGCTTTCCACCCTCGTACGCAAGGAACTGTCATTCTCCATGGCTTTTTCTATCTGGCGACAGGCGTGGATGATGGTGGTGTGGTCTTTTCCTCCGAACTCGCGTCCGATTTCCGGGAAAGAGGCGTCCGTCATTTCTCGGGACAGGTACATGGCAATTTGCCGGGGATGGACCACGGTTTTGGTTCGTCGCTTCGATTTCAACTCGGAGACTTTGACCTGAAACCGCCGGGCAACCACGTCTTGCACGTCTTCCGAGGTGATCACCTTTTTTTTACTCCCCAACAGATCACGAAGAACGGTTTTCGCCATATCCGTGGTAATGGCTTGGCCGGTCAGCGTGCAGTACGCTCCCAGACGGATCAACGCACCTTCCAATTCGCGGATATTGCTTTTTAACCCTTCGGCCACAAGGTGAACCACGTCGTCTCCTATGACGATGCCTTCTTCCTCCGATTTTTTTCTCAAGATCGCGATACGGGTTTCGACGTCCGGCGGTTGAAGGTCGGCGATCAAGCCCCACTCGAATCGTGACCGTAATCGTTCTTCCATCGAGGGCATTTCTTTGGGAAACCGGTCGCTGGACAGGACAATCTGTTTTCTTGCCTCATACAGCGTGTTAAAGGTATGGAAAAATTCTTCCTGCGTCCGCTCTTTTCCCGCGAGGAATTGAATGTCATCGATCAGGAGCATATCGACGTTTCGATAGCGCCTTCGGAGTTCCATCATCTTATCGTATCGTATGGAGTTGATCACCTCATTGGTGAATTGCTCCGTCGTCACGTACGCAATCTGCAGATCCCCTTTTTGCATGACGAAATTTCCGATGGAATTCAGGAGGTGCGTTTTGCCCAAGCCCACGCCCCCGTATATAAAGAACGGGTTGTAGGAACGCGCCGGTGATTCGGCAACGGCCAGGCTTGCCGCATGCGCAAACTGGTTACTTGCCCCGACCACAAAATTCTCAAACGTATATTTCTGATTCGGTATTTGCCGGTGAACTCGAGTTTGCGGACGAACAGCCTGTGGTTTGTCCGGCTCCTCTCCACCCACGCGAGAAGAAGGTTCGCTTACACTAAACTCTACGTGAACCTTCCCTTCTCCACCGGGCCGAACCGCTTGCAAGGCTTCACCAATAACCTCACGATAATTTCGGCCCAGCCATTCCCCAAAAAATTTATTGGGGACGATAACTGTCGCTTTCGTCCCATTCAGTTCACCCAACTTTGTCGGCTGAAACCAGGTTTCTATGACTTCATCCCCCATTCGGGCCTGGATAAAACCCAGGGCCTTTTCCCAGATACTAGGTGTCTTCGATTCACTCTTTTTCACTGTAATTATTCACAGTTTTATTAACATCTGTTGATAACTAGACTTTTCTCGAAAATATTCCTGTTTCGCCGCGATTTCATCCAGACCACCAACAACTTTCTCCTCTACCATTCACAAGACGTTGACTCCTTATCCCTTCAGTTCTCCATAGACTTATTATTTTTATTCATCAATAAAATCAATAAGATATACTCATATCTTCTTATACACATCACCTACTACTCTTACTCCCACTACTCCTATTCTTCTCTTTTTAAGAAATCAGGAAATAATAGTATCAGCCTCGAAAATCATTTTCAGCATATCAGGATACTGAATAGGAGGATATGACGAAGAGTCCTTTTTTTTACCAGAATCAAGCGTATAGCATGGAAAAGGAAACGTTTTCTCAAATCCCGGACTATCCTGAAGAAGCACCCCCTGCACCGAGCAGTCTGAAAAATCGGACGCCGCGACCAATTCCTCCATGGATGATTCGGCTCCTGGAGCCAGAAGAAAGAGAACGTTTCTCATGACTCAAAACACCAGCACACGGTCGGATTGGCAAAGCAAGGACGTTATTCCCGATTGTGAGACTTCTTGAACGGCAAATTCCGGATCCAAAAGAAAAGCCGTCGCGCTTCCCTCCGGAACGACGATAGGAAGTTGCAGTTCCTGGATAACGGGAAGATATCTTTCCAGAATTTCCAGGTCCACAACGTCACTCGTTTCTTCAGTCAATAACATTCTCGCTTGTCCAAGAAGAACAACCGTGACCGATGAAGATCCGGTTGACAGACCGAGTGCTATACGAAGGCCTTCGGTCGGACGATGTGTGTCCAGAGGGTTACTCTTAATCAACACGAGTATGGAGAGTGCCATAATCGAAAAGACAAAAGGATTGTCGCTCTATGTCGAGCGAGAATCCTTGGTTCGGTCGCTTAAAACTGTTGAAGATCGCCTCACTGTGTACGAGGCACGGACCCTGACGATCAAGATGGAAAAGCTTTAAAAGTCGATGATGGTCTAAGCAGCATTACTTATTAAAAAACAAAGAAAAATCGTATTCCTAAGAGGGGAAAAAGTCAATCGATGTTTCTACGTGTTTACAGGAATCGGAGGTGTGTCAAAATGGCTGAAGACGCGGTATCGAGGGGATGTATTTCCTGCTCTTTCGTAGCCATATTTCTCAGGATAACCTGGTTATTCGTCACCTCGTCGTCTCCCAGGATGACGACATATGGTGCCCCCAGCCGGTCGGCGGAGCGAAGGAGGGTCTTCAAGGTGGAAGCATTATAATCCGTATCCGCCTTCACTTGCTTTGAGCGAAGGGAATCCAAAAGGGATAAGCCGGCCGGTCTCCCTTTTTCCCCGAACGATGCAATGAAAACCCACGGGTCCGGTGCCGTCACGGTTGATTCGGGAAGGGCCAGGATGACCCGGTCAAGGCCGATGGCGAACCCCACCGCCGGAGTGGGAACTCCTCCCAACGTTTCAAACAAACCATCGTATCGTCCTCCGGCGCCGATAGCATTTTGAGCCCCGAGCGCGGAGCATGAGACCTCGAAGGTCGTCATGGAATAGTAGTCCAGCCCCCTTACGAGCCGGGGATTGATGGAATAAGGAATGGCTAAGGTTTGTAATCCCTGCAATACCCGGTCGAAGTGATCCTTGGAGGACGGGGAAAGAAAATCCGTCAAGTAAGGAGCATCTTTCGTGGCTTCACGACAGTGAGGGACCTTACAATCCAAGGCTCGAAGAGCATTGGCATCCAGTCGTCTCCGGCAATTTTCACAAAGCAGGTCAACCTTTGTCTTAAGAAAGGCAACCAACTCCGTTTTATATGCCTGGCGGTCCGTAAGAACGCCCAGGGAATTGAGTTCCAAGGAAAGGCCGGGTAAGTGGAGCGATGAAAAATATCTCCAGAGCAGCGTAATGACCTCGACGTCGGCCGAGGGTTCGGCACTGCCGACAAATTCCACTCCGAACTGGTGAAATTGCCGCAAACGACCGGCCTGCGGTCGCTCGTGCCGAAACATCGGCCCGATGTAATAGAGTTTTCTCGAGGACTGGTAGGTCTTCAGCCCGTGTTCAATAAACGCGCGAACGACACCCGCGGTTCCTTCGGGACGAAGCGTCAATGAAGTGCCATCCTTGTCGGGGAAGGTATACATTTCCTTTTCGACAATGTCGGTGGTGCCCCCGATGCTGTGGACATAGAGCTCCGTTTTTTCAAAAACGGGAATCCGGATCTCTTGAAAGCCAAACGCGTGGGCCAACGCATGCGCGGTTTGTTCCACCACGCTCCACTTGGGCATTTCGTCCGGGGTAATGTCCTTGATGCCTTTAATGCCTCGAATCACCGTGATGGTCCTTTACCAATGAGAGGGATGACGGTCTGCCGACCTTCCGACTATAGAAGGGGGACTTCGGGGAGTCAACGGAATGAACTTTTGAGAAAAACGGTGTGAAGGCCGGCTCAAACCTGTAGCGGCGCCATCCCTGGTCAAAGCCAGGGACATGCCTCATGGCGCTTCTTCGGGGCCGCATGAGAGGCGGCCCCTACAACAAGAGAAGCGGGGAGGAACCCCTTAGAAGCCCCAGCCGATTTGGAGTTGGAGGCCTTGGTTGACTGGCTGTTGGCCGGGCGATTCTTGCCGGCGGCCTTCGAGGGTGAGGGACAGGCCCGAGACGGCGGTCCAGCGGGTGCCCACCTGGTAGGTGCGGGCCGCGCCATCCGTGAACACCGTGCCCGCATAGGGGGTCAGCAGTCCGGTGTCGAAGGCCGGGAAGCCATAGCCGACCTCCGCATTCAGCCGGCCGGTCGGCGCGCTTCTGTTGGTCTGCGCCAGGCCCGCCGTGGTCTGCCGGGTCCAGAGCCCGTCCATGCCGCTGGCTGCCGCGCCCCAGGTGGGGGCGAGCGTCAGGGAGAGGCCCTGGCCCGCAGCCCCCGGGGCGAGACGCAGGGAGCCGCTTGCCCCCCATTCGTCGTAGTCATGGTCTTCGTGCGCCAGCAGGCCCCGGACCGCGGCGTCGAGGGTCAGGCCCAGGCTCGGGTCCGTGTAGTGCACCCGGCCGCCCAGTTCCAGGCCGAACCCGGTCTCCGCGTCGCCCCAGTCATGCCGCAGCCCGACCTCTACCGATGGCGTCAGGCTCCGGCCTTCCGCCCACGTGAGGGCCCGCGAGCCTTCCAGGACCACCCGCAGCCGGTGCGCCTCCGCGTCCGCGGAGGACAGGCCCACGACGGCTTCCGAGGTGGTGCGCGTGAACATGGCATCCGTGCGCGTGGCGAGCTGGAAGCCCCCGGTCTCCGCCGCCGCCAACAGGATGCCCCGGCCCCCGACGGCCCCCATGACCAACGTCGTGTCCGTCTCGTAGTTGGTGGCTGTCTCCTGCTCCAGGGTCAACTCGCCCCACCCGTACCCCAGCACGCCCCAGACGTCCAAGCGGTCGTTGACCGCATACCGCAGGTAGGGATGGAGGCTCGTCAGGGTGTTGCCCAACTCGCCCCGGCCTCGATCCTCCAGGCCCGGCATGGTGTACGAGCCCTCCCCCCGGCTGTGCGAGACGGCCACGCCGGCCAGCCACCGGTCCCATTCGCCATCCACCCCCACGGTGCCCGTGAGCACGTCCCCGTCCAGGGTCAGGGCCCCGTCCTGGCCGTTGAACCGCGTGCCGGCCACCCGGCCCCAGGCCGTCAGGCGCGGGCGGGTCCCGGCGTCGTCACGCCCCAGGGTCAGCCGGAAGGAACTGCCCAGCAACACGTCACGCAGCCGGGGGAGTTGCAGCCGGAGGGATTGCGATTGCCCCAGCCGCGGGTCCGTGGCCGGCCCGCCACCCCCGCCGCCAGCGAGCTCAGGGCCGCCGCCAGCCCCCGGCAGGTTCAGCCCCAGTCCCGTGGCCAGGCCCGTCACCAGGGCGGCCAGCGGGTCCGCCGCCGGCTCGGCTTCTTCACCCGCCGCCGCGGCTGTCTGCCCCAACGGCAGCCGGTAGCCGCCCACGGTCAGATGCGAGGCCGACCCCGGCGTCGCGCGCAGCCGCTCCCCGATCGCGTCCGTCACGTGCGTTGCCGTCGTCCGCCCGAACCGCGCCAGCCACGCCCGCTGCAAGGGGTCCGAGTTCTCGATGGTGCCCGTGGCCTGGCCGTCGGCAATCCACGCCCCCGACGGGTTGAAGAACGTCAGCGTGAAGGTCTCCCCGCCGTCGTCATGGATGTCGTCCAGCACCGGCACCGCCACCGTCTGCGAGCTCGCGCCCGCCGCGAACGTCAGCGTGCCGCTCGTGGCCGTATAGTCCGCCCCCGCCGTCGCCGTGCCGTCCGACGTGGCATAGTCCACCGTCACCGGGCGTGACGCCGCCCGGCTGAGCGTCACCGTGAAGTCCACCGTCGCGCCCGTCGCCTCCTCCGCCCGCGCATCCGCGACCGAGAGCGCCGCGGGGCCCGGGATCGTCGCGTGCACCGTCCCTTCGATCTTCCGCCCGCCTGCGGTACACACCGCGCCGGTCTCCCCGCAGGCCGGCAGCGGCGAGGCCAGCGTGAGGCTCACCGCGGCGTGGCCGCCCGGGTTCACGACGATATCGAACTCGCGGTCGTGCGGCGGCTTGACCCTGCGCGCCCCGCTGATGGCGCCGCCCTTCTCCGTGAACATCGTGTCGCGCACCGTCTTGTAGCTCACGTCCGGTTCCATGCTGAACGTGAGCCGCACCGTGAAGCTCTTGCTCCCGTCGTGCTCGGCCGGGCCGGTGAGGGTCGCGGTCAGCGCTTTGCCCGGGATCGTCGCCGATGCCGGTCTTGCGAGCGGCCGGTCGTTGACGCACACCGCATTCGTCTCGCCGCACGCCCGCGCCGGCAGCGTGAGCGTGATGCCGTAGGCCTGCGAGGGCTCGACCGTCACCTTCCAGTCGAGGTTGCTGCCTTTCGTCACCCGCGAGGCGCCGGTCACCGTGCCGCAGCTCTCCGTCGCACAGCTCACCTCGAGCAGCGAGTCGCGCACCGTCTTGTAGCTCAACCCCCGGGGCTCGGCGCTGAAGCTGAGCGTCACCGTGAACGGCTTTTCCCCGTCATGCGTCGCCGGCAGGTCGCTGAAGCGCGCCGTGGGTCCGGTTCGTTCCGGGACTCCCCGCGTGCCCCGCGGGCCTCTGCCGCCGTCTCTCGTGCCCATGATGAGCGCGCCGTTATGGCCCAGATCGGCATCGGCCCCGCTCGCCTCGCTCGTGATCGACCCTCCGTTCAACGCGAGGCTGTCCGGCGTGACGCCCATCGCCGTGTGGGACCCGTCGCTCTCGATCAGCGTGTAGACGAACACGAGCGCTTTGCTTCCGCTTCCCCTTGTGTAGCGCGCGCTTTGCTGCTGGGTTCCGCCGAGCGTCAGCGTGATGCTGGGCGTTCCGCTCGAGGTGACGACCGTGACCGCTTCGCTGAACGTCACGATCGCTTCCACGGTCTCGCCCGGCGTCCATGAGCCGTCGCTGCCCGAGGCGCTCAGTCCCGGCGTGCCTTCCACGGTCGGCGCCACGGCCTGCGTCTGCCCCGAACTGCACGGGTGCGCGACGTCGCCGGAGCGTTCCACCGCGATGCAGAGCTTGTTCGCCGACGTGTTCACCCTCCCGACGGTGCTACTGATGGGGCATCTGGCCCCGGTCCCGGTCACACTGCATCTGGAAGACGGCGGAATGAGATGGATTTCGATGGTGCCGCTCGCTCCCGCACCCGCTTCATCAGGCACGGTGAACGTGCCCTCCAGGTACCCGCTCGAGCCGGTCTGTTTGATGAAATTGTGCTCCAGGATCCCCTTGGTCGATCGGTAGTAGCCGGCTCGGCGGTGGTGTCGCCCGTGTTCCCAGATCCGTATCTCGGCCTTGCCGATCCCGCCGCGAGCGCGCACCGCGGCCCAATCGTGGATGCCGGTGGCTTTCACCCGGTAGGTCGCTTCCAAGCCGGGCGCCACCGTCGTGCGGCGCGTCCCGTCGGAATACTCGAGCGAGAGTTGGATATTGTTCGCCAGGACTGTGGCGGCGGTCGTCCCGGACGTATCCGGCGACCATCCGCTGTAGCTCATGTCGATGGTGGGTACTCCCCCCACCAAGACAGTCCTGCCGTACACGGCCCGTACACGTACCGTGTAGGCCGTGTTGGGCTCGAGCGTCGCGATGACCAGGGAGGTCGGTGGCGGGATTAACTGTCCACCATCCGGCGAGTAGACCACGTACCGGTAGCTCTTGCGGAGCGTCGTGATCCGTCTGTTCCGCTCGCGTTCCTTCTCGATCTCGACCTCGGAGGCCGAGTGAAAATATCCTGTCGGTATCGACGGCGTTCTTGGCGCATTCCACCGCACCATCAGTCCCGGCTCATTCGCCACTCTTCGCACCGTCGGTTGGGACGGTGCGGCGGCGGAACCCGATCCGTTGTCGGCGGCGGCAGTGCCGTCATCGTTCGCCGTGGTCGCCTGCACTGTCGTCGCGCTTACCTGGTTCGACCACCCGCTCTCACCGTAGGAGTTGGTCGCGCGCACCTGGACCTCGTACTCGGTGTTCGGGTCGAGGTAGTAGATGAGCGGTGCGTCGTTTCCGCCCCGCGGCGCCGCGTGCGTAGTTGGCGGGTAGTCGAATCCCGGGGTCCCGTAGTTGCGGAACGACCAGGTCGGCGACCAATTCGGTGCGCCCGTCTTGCGGTAGCGGGCCTCGTAGTCGGTGGGGATGGACGGCAAGCCGACGACCAATGCCGTTGTCCACGACAGGCGGAGATATCCCGGTTTTCCGCTGACGGACTGCGCGCTCAGCCCGCTGGGCGCAACCGGCGCCGGCGGCGCCGGCAGGCTCAGGTGCAGCGTGCGGGAGCGGAACGTGGACCAGTCGAGGTCCTCGACCCAGCGGTAGTTACCTTCGTATCTGACCGCAGCGCTGAAATCGTAGGGCGTATCGCAGACGTGCAGCCGCAGCGCGGCCTTTTCCGCGTCCGTCAGGAGGTCCGTCAGGGTGAATCCGAGGTCGCCGTCGAGGGTTCCTCCGTTTATGACGGAAATGGTGTCAAGGGTATAGCCGTTCCGCCCGATATTGAACGTCGTTTCGTCCAGCGCACCCACCGAGGCTTGGCGATAGAATCCGTAACCGACGAGTGAACCACCAAATGGTGCCGCCCCCACCGTCAAATTTCCGGTCCAGATCCGCTCCCGGCCCGCGAGGTCCGGCGCGGCGCAAGGAGGGTCCGGTGTGGGGGGGCTGCCTAAGGCGGTGCCCTTGACGGAGAAGACCGCGCGATATTTGGTGGTACTCCATGACGCGTAACGGGTGTCGAACTTGAATACGGCGTCGCCGATGCTCCATCCCATTGCCGTGTCGGTCGCCCTCGCGTTGTCCGCAGTTCCGATTTTAAGGCCCGTGCCGGTGGTTCGACCATCGTTGCTGACGAACAGCCAATAGGTCGTGTCGGCGCTCAGCGTGGTGTTCGCCGGAGCGCTGAAGGTGTTGAACGAGCCTTGAGTGATCGTTGCGGGGTTGGTCAGCGTGGCGAGACGTGTTCCTGGTCGGTTGTCCGCACCGTTCTCGAAAATCTCGACCCGGGGGGTGATCGCACTGATAAGACGAGTGCCCACGTACAAGTCGACGCTCGTTAGCCTGTATCCTCCGGTGTAGCCTCCCGTGGTGAACGCCGTGGCATTGGGGTTTCTTCCATCGCGCCAAGTTAACAACTGCCCCTTATTGCTTACCAATGTCGTTTCCGTCTGCGCCGCCGCATTATCCGCCGCGGCGAGCGCCAGAGCGGCGAGTGCGAGCGGCGCCAGGGCTGCCGCCCGCGCGCCGCGCCGCGCCGCAGGGTCGCGCGGCGAGGCGGCGGCGGAAGCAGGGTCTTGGCACGGGGAGGCGCCCCGTGGGCGCCGGGACGGCTCAGGCGGTCGGGCTGGTTCGGGTGTTCGGGTGTCCGGGTGTTCATGATTCCTCCAGAGGACGTCAGGATTCCATTAAACTCACCGGTCTATTATTCCAAAACGAATCTATATCAGAAATAATGTGAAATAGGTGTGAATAGTCACGTTATTTTCGTGAATATTTTGTAAATATCACGCATTATGATCGGGTTTGCCAGACCTGGCCATCCAGACAGCACATCCGGCAGGAAGAGCCCGTAGCCCGTAGGTCGGGTTAGCCGAAGGCGTCACCCGACAATCCGCGGTTGGATGAGGCGAGTCCGTCCGTCGGATTACGCTCCGCTCATCCGACCTACAACTGCTTTCACCGGCGACCCGACAGGGGGCACCCCGTCGAGGTGGACGCAGGCACTATGGCAGACCCCCGACTGGAAAATCAATCATGCTAGACTACTAATTATCAGTATGCTGGACATTCCGGCACCGTCGCACACGCCCTCACCGTTCCCTCGCCTTTGCCTGACACAGGGGAACGCCCTCACGACATACCGGGCCGTCACCTCTTCCGGATCATTCCCTTGATTTTCGGAGAGCGGGGATACGTCCACCAGTGCGTGATGCCGTGTTCCTCCAGGCGCTGCTGCGCCGTCGGGGTGAAGAACTGCAGACAAGATGAACAAGAAAACAGGGCCCGCACGATCATGCGTCTTAACTGCGTGGATCATGAGGGCTTGCGCAGTACCCTGCCCAAATGTGCATGGAATACCTCTTGAGAGATTCATTTCGTCACCTGACGATCCCCGTCTCCTACGGAGGATGTCGTGTCAGACAGCCAGGACCGTTCGGAACACGTTGAGCGTATAGCCAAAATAATTAACCCCGTAGCGTTCGGTAGCCGTTGGGCGGTAGGCCGTTTAGCGCACGACGAGGAAACGATCAAGAGCAAATGCAGAGAATGGCAGGACGATGCCTTGCACAAGGCCGAAGCAATCTTGAAGTATCTCGATAGGAACACAGACTGAAACTTTTCCCCAGTTCCCCCATATCTTCCCAACTTGAGCATAGTAAGGGTATGGAGCGTGCCCCTGACGCCGTTAAGTATATAAATCCCCTTACAAAAGAGGGGAACAGGAGAGGCGGCCTGAGTGAGGTTATTTTCATACCAAACACGTAGAGGAGGAAAATGATGGCTGAAATCGAAATCATCAACATTATGTGGGAAGGCCCGCTGAAGCCCGAAAAGGCAAATGACAAGAATGGCGAAACCGATTATGGCGTGTACCAATACTACGGCGACCACCCTGTTTATGGGCTGAACGTACTCCTGTACATTGGAACGACTTCAGCCATTGGAAGGGAATTATGTACTTAAGTCCTTTTCTTCTTAGGCTTTTTCCGTACTCTCTTTTTCGCGGCCTGGGTTGTCGGCTTGGGTTTGTATCCCACAACCAGATCGATGACGCGCTGCAAAATCACGGGCGCCGTCATTGTGTTAACTCCCGATAGGTCAACCGCCGTCCTACGGTGGCGTCAACAAAACTGTCCAATCGATCCAGGGTGTGACGTTGACAATTCCCCTCGTTGAGCCGCCAGGCAAACTCACTGACGTAGCGCCCCAGGTGTTTGGGCGAGGCGTGATGATAGACCCCGTGCAGCCCACGCTTGAGCACGGCAAACACCGATTCAATGCCGTTGGTGGTGACGGTTCCTCGCACGTACTCTTTGGCGCTGTGGTTGACCGTTTCATGCCGGAAAAACAATCCACCGGCGTTGTCATAGGCAGACGCCGCATCGCTGTGGATCGTAGAGCCAACCTCGACGTGGGCATGTATACGATTGAGGAGCGTTTCGGCTGTGACGTGTCGGACGGGGACCGCTATGGTTTTTCCGCCGCGTTCACGGAGTCCTAGGACCGGCGTTTTCCCCACTGTCCCGCGTCCGAGTTTCAGTTTTTTCCGTTCGTGCTTATTCTCTTCGCGCCCGCCTATATAGGTTTCGTCAACCTCGACGGTGCCCCGGAGTTTTGGCAATTCAGACCCGCACGCCTCGCGGAGTCGGTGGAGTAAAAACCAGGCCGTTTTTTGCGTCAAGCCGATCTCCTTGGAGAGTTGTAGTGATGAATGCCCTTTCCGTGAGGTGACGACAAAATACATCGCGTAGAGCCATTTGTGGAGCGGTACGTGGGATCGCTCCATCACGGTGCAGGTGCGGACGGTAAAATCCTCGCGGCAGGGATTGCAGCGGTAGTAGCCGTGGCGCTTGCGGGTCGTGATGTTGTCGCCCTGGGCGCACACTGGGCACCGGACTCCGTTCGGCCACCGGCGCGCCTCTAAGTACTGGCGCGCCGCGTCTTCGGTGGGGAATTTTTCGGCGAGTTGTAAAATGCTGATGGTGAGTTTATCGGTCATCCCCACTCCTTCCACTCCCCGCCGAGGCCTATGTAGCCATATCGCTTAAGATCTCCGAGCGTAGCCTTATGGATCGGCCATGTCTCATCCCACATGGAGTAGCATTCGCCACGTGTGTCTGCGGGTTTGCCCCTGGACTCGATCACAGTAACGCCAGTCGAGTTATTATTTGAGCTAGCTGCTTGTTGCGAGGAGTCCCGCCTTGAGCCCATTAACCAGTACTCCGTCTCCCGTAATTCGGCTCCGCAACAGGACGAGAGGTTGTCGGTAGCATCGCTTAGGGTGCCTCGTAACTCTTGGTCACACTCGGCACAATACGGGGTGCCATACGGTGTGAGTTGTTGGATGGTGTCTGTCATCGCGTCCTCCTTATTTTTAGCTGTTAAGGATTCGATCGTCGTTCGCGCCGGTCCATCCGGTGTACTCAGGACCATCCAACGCTTTTTCCGCCATGGCAATCCGATCATACTCGGCATTGAGGGCAGCCAACACCTCGTCACTGTAGTTGCCTTTTTCAGTTTCTTCCTTGGCTTGTTGGTAGGTCATGGTCTCGACTCCTTGTTGGTTGTTATCAATCATCATGCTGCTAATATACACGAGTCCCTACTCATTGTCAAGGGATTTAAATATATAATTCCCCATTGGAACGACTCCGGAACAGACATTTGGGAAACGGCTTAAAATTCATGACTTTGAACACTGGAACCAGGATATCCAGGTATATCTCGGCCGCATATGCATAGAAGAAGGATCTGCTCGGCCGTCGGATGAAGAGTGGAGCAGTATGATCGACCGAGCCGAGAAGCTCTTGGTCTACGCGTGTTGGCCTGCCAACAACTCCACGTGGATTACTAACCCTCCGGGTGCGGGCAGACACGAGAAACTGCTTATCCTGAATTGGGGAAAATACAGGAGTTTACTCCCGGAAGTTTCAGGGTACCGGTTCACAAAAGATTCTCTAGATGGCTCTTTTCGACCTATTGGGCAGTAAGGATTGTAGCATTCACCCTTCACTAGGTTCGGCGGGAACGGCCCGTACCGTTGCCCTCTGCGGTTCATAAGGAATGTGGGGTCTAAGCGGGCACCTGGCGGCGCTTGACGATCCATTTCCTGATCGCGAACACGGTGACGCCTAATAGCCCAAGAAAGAGAAACAAGACAAACACCGGAAAGAGAATAACCAGAATGGGGACGGCTACCGCGCCAGCGTTTTCGGCGGTCGAGATCAGGGGATTACCCAATCCTCCGGTGGACACGGTGGAGGCGACTCTCAGGACGGTCTTTGCGCCATGGAGCAGTTCTAGTGGAAGTTTCCAAGAACTACTTCCCGAGACTTCGGATGAGCGGATATCCTATGGGCGGTTTATTGCTTTCGTTTTTGGGAATCGTCCAATGCGTGGGTAGGTCCGGCATGCGTGGTGGATTGTCGCTGCACCCCGGGTCTTTCGCGTCAATCAACTCGTCGAAATCGTTGTCAATACCGTCGCTGCATGCAGTTGACGACTGCGCGGACTCCGGGTCGGGCCGCGCCGTGAGTTCGCTCCATTGCTTCGGAAGGCTGTCCCAAACCCGGTCGAAGAAAGCCTCAAAGTCTGCGGCAAGTCTTGGTGACCTGAAAAAGAGGCTATTCTCGTCGTTCGCGAATTCTCCGGCACTGGTCCAGTTCATAGAGCCGACTACAACCACACGGCCGTCAACCGCGGCGGCCTTCAAGTGCATCTTGCCGCCCCAGTTCTCGACCTTGACGGGCAACGCCGGCCTCGCGCAGAAGTTCGTGCTTGGAGTACTCGTTCTTCGCGGAAGTGGCGTCGATGATGACGCGCACGTCAACGCCCCGCCGGTGTGCCGCGATCAACTCCGCGGTCACGTATTTGTTCGTCAGAAAAAAGACAGCCAAGTCGATGCGATGCCGGGCGTCGGCGATAAGCGGCTGCACTCCTTTGCCCATGGTTTTGTCCTGCGGGGAGAACCAGACCTGCGTGTCCGTATCTCCTATAGCGAAACGCTCCACGTCGTTGCTTTCCTTTAGCTGATGGAAGTGGCCTGCCCCCCACATCTGCTCGAACTCGTTTGTATATACGTCCGCAAGCCTAGGCGAATTGACCACCGCAACGATGTTGGCGTTATACCCGCCCGTTCCCGAATCTGACAGGTTAGCCGATCCGGTCCAGACCCAGCGTCGATCAACGACAAAGAACTTGTTGTGCATGATCCTGCCCTCGATACGTTGATCAAACGTTTCGCGGCTGGCATGTGCCGCGACGAGCCATCGGTCGCCCAAATCATAAGCCAGACATTGCAGCGGTCCTTCAAACCCCGCCGGCCTTGGGCAAGGGGGCTGACCTGGTTTCCATGGGGAATTATAAAGAATAGTTGACAAACCTTTTCGGGTGTGGTACTCTCCTTTTCAACGATCAACGATACCGAAAAGGAGGGTTCCATGGCAAAGAAGGTTCGGGCAAAAACAATCGGCGTGGTGGAATTTACCAAGATGTTTCCGAATGAAGACGCGGCTGTACAATACTTTGAAACTATTCGATGGGGCCACACGCCAACCTGTCCACGATGCCACAAAGAGGACAAGATCACGGATTGCGACCGCAAATATTATCGGTGGTGTGGACATTGCCGGAAGTATTTCTCAGCCAAAACTGGAACCGTGATGGAAGCCAGCAATAAACCGATTCAGACGTGGTTGCTTGCCATGTATTTTCTCGTGACGGCGCGGAAAGGGATCTCCGCATTGCAACTTTCCAAAGAGTTGTCCGTCAGTTATCCGACCGCGTGGTTTCTCTTGCATCGAATCAGGGAGGCGTGTGGGTCTGAATTGGAAACGTTATCAGGAGAGATTGAGATCGACGAAACGTACTTGGGCGGCAAAGAGAAGAACAAACATCATAGCCACAAGCCCAAGAAACTCAGAGGCACGACTGGGAAACAGGCGATTCTTGGCATGAGAGAACGTGGCGGTCTGACAAAGGCTTTGCCGGTTGCCAGTACGGATCGTGGAACCTTGTGGAATGAGATTGAACAGAACATTGAGAAAGGCAGTACTTTGTACACAGATGACCACGGAGCCTATCGTGGCTTGGAGTTGGCTCAATACGACCATCAGGCCGTGAATCATTCGGCGAAGCAGTATGTAGACGGCATGGCACATACCAACGGAATCGAAAGCGTCTGGGCTGTCTTGAAGCGCGGCTACTACGGCATCTATCACAACTGGAGCATGAAGCATACGCAGCGCTATGTGAACGAATTCGCCTTCCGGTTGAATGAGGGAGACGTGCAACGGGATACGGTAGACCGCTTAGCCTCGTTATCGTTGGCGTTGTGTGGGAAACGGCTTCGGTATCGGGAGTTGGTGGCAGCCTAAGTCAAAGGTTACTGAAAGGACTGAATATGAAAAAAATCGCACTTTTCAACCATAAGGGCGGGGTTGGAAAAACTACACTCACTATCAACATCGCTAGCGCACTTGCCCACGCTGAGAAAACGGTTCTGCTCGTAGATGCTGATCCGCAGTGCAACTTAACGTCGTTCTATCTTGAGGAGTCTGCTTTAGAAAATTTGCTTTCTGACTCTGATGATAATGGGTCAGGAGAAACGCTTTGGTCTGGTGTAAAGCCAGTTGCCGAAGGGCGTAGCGGTATCGCTGATATCTCCGCAATTCCTATTGACGATGAAAGGATTTTTCTCCTCCCAGGCGACGTGCTTTTATCCGAATACGAAGAAGTTCTTCCGCAGGCATGGACAGAAAGTTTTGCTCGTTCGGTGCGGGGCTACACCGTCACGTCCGCTTTGGCACAACTTGTTAATCGCAAGGCGAGAGAAATAAGAGCAGACGTTGTTCTTTATGATGTTGGCCCAAATGTTGGGGCACTAAATCGTGTTGTCTTGCTAGATTGTGACTATTTCATTACTCCGGTCGCCGCCGATCTGTTTTCGCTACGCGCACTTTCTACTGTTGGGCGTTCGATCGCGAAATGGATTGAGGATTGGAAAACCATACGGAGCCTTGCTTCCAAGGAAGAAAAGCTTAATCTTTTAGCTGGGAGGCCAGCTTACATGGGCTATATCACTTCTGCTTTCAAAGTTAATGCGGGGCGTAATGCGACAGATCCACATGCTGATTGGGAAAATAAAATTGCGCCACGCGTCAGGCTTCGAATAATCAATGAACTCGAAAAAATTGATCGAAACTTAGTGCCGCAAGGTGGGAACAAGATTGGAGGGATCAAGCATTTTCACAGCTTGGCGCCAGAGGCGCAGAAGTATGGTCGTCCTCTTGGAATGTTGAGAGGCTGCGTGAATTCTGGGCATTATCCACAGGTCGATGAAGCTCTTAGAGAATTTTACGAAGTAACGCGTGAAATCATACGCCGTACCGGCATTTAACAGATCTCTGAGGGCGCAATCAGGTCAAGTATTGCTGGAAATCCACGAATGACCCCCTCCATCAAACAGGCCCTGGACCGGATGACCAAAGCCTTGGCAAGTTATCAGCCACCACGGAAGCAGAAGAAGGTGGCGGGGAAGAAGGGTGTAAAGAAGAAGGGGGCGTAAAATGAGATTGAAAGAGTACGGACAATTGCTTATCGGCGTCGTTTTCGTAGTGTACCTTTTTGGCGCTATGATTACTCCCCTTCTTCTGGGTGTTTCGGCTCGGTGGGGATGCATTCAAGACGAAGGATTCCTTGGTATTTTTTGGTGCGATGTGCTTGGCAACGTAGAGTTCTCGTTTTTTAAGGCTTTACTATGGCCTTATTTCTTATATCAGTGGCTTTTCCAGACGGGCAGTGTGTAAAGAAGGGGAAATGAGGCCGTCAACTATTCTTGATAATTCCCTTTCCATGTATCTCGTTGGTCAAGGGTGGTCTCGGCATCGAAATCGTCTCGAATGTTGCCCAACCGCCGAGCCCACAGATTGGTCGAGGTATAGTAGTTCTCGCCCGTTCGATCACGGTCGACCACCCCGCGCACAACCACCCCACGGGCCTGGGCCGCCTCGATGGCCTCCAGAAGTTGCGTTTGGTTGCGCATCCCGTAGACGGCAAAGTCGATGGATTTTTCTGCCGTTTGTATCAGTTTCAGCAAGCGCGTGCAGATTTCATCTTCGCAACGGTCTCCCGGCGCGGAATGGCTGCGCGGGTCGGCAAACAGCAACTCGACGGACCTGCTGTCGGCAAAACTCGCACGATCGGGGGTGCCGACTGCAAAAGCGAGCAGCAGCATGACAGCGCCATAGAATGCCGAATAATAGTTTGTGTGTACGGACATGCCACAAGAGGGTGTGGACGAGTTCATCTGTGCCCCATACGTTCTAGAGTTTCGTCTGCCTCACCTGCTTGATCTGCAAATTGGAATAGAACTCGTTCAGGCTGGTGACGTGGAGCCAGAATACGCCTAGGTCCTCACGTTGTCTAGACACTGAGACCTTGAAACATTTGACAGGCAAGACACGGGAAATTACAATCATTTCTTTAATCCTGTGTCGGAAAGAGGGTACTTGCTATGTCCATGACGTATCGACAGCCGTCGAATCTTAAACGAAAACGTGACCATGGGTTTCGAAAGCGAATGAGCACCAAGAACGGGAGAAGAGTGCTTGCCCGCCGTCGCCGAAAAGGCCGCCAACGCCTTACCGTATCCGATGAGTGACGTTCCCTCGCGGTGCCCGCCGTTATTCTTGAAAAAAAAAGAGGACTTCGAGCGAGTCAAACGGGAAGGCCAGCGCATCACGACGCAATTCTTTAACGTGGTCTCCTGCCGGTCTTGTCTCGGGAATACCCGGGTCGGAATTGTGGTGGGGCGTCGGCTGGGCAAAGCGGTTGTGCGGAACAGAGGGAAACGCATTTTTCGGGAATTGGTGAGGCAGACGTACCAGTGTCTTTTGAAGGGCCAGGACATTGCGATCTTTCCCAAACGGCTGGCGCTGACGCTCAAGCATCAACACCTCTACGAAGTATGGATAACGACCCTTACCAGCCAGGGGCTCATGTTTTCCCCTGACCCCCTCTCATGCGCAAAATAGCGTTGTGGCTCATCGTCGTCTACCAGAAAATCGTGTCTCCGTATTTGGGGCCTCAGTGCCGCTTTGCACCAACCTGCTCACGCTATACCAGTGAAGCGATCACCCGTCATGGCCTGCTTCGAGGAGTGTTGTTAGGGGTGTGCCGGCTTCTGAAGTGCCATCCCTTCCATCCGGGCGGGATTGATCCCGTTCCCTGATCGGCTGCCCAAAATGGTCTTTCGACAAATGAGAGAGCCTGCCCCGGATGCGATCCGGGGGTGAGGGCTTCACTGAACTAAGTAAACGACGCAAAAGGCTGTATGGAAAAACGGATCCTCATCTTCCTTCTTCTTTCGTTCGCCATCATTTTCAGCTTCGACTTTATTCTGAAAGAGCTGGGGTTGATGCCGGAACCCCCACCCGTTGAGGAGGGGCAAGAGGTCTCTTCCATGGGAGACCAGACCTTCCCGCCCGGTATCCAGGACGCGTCATCCGGGATTCGTCCCGATGGCGCCGAACCGGGACACCCTCACCCTGGCCCTCTCCCGTCAAGGGAGAGGGAACTGGTTGAAGAAGTGGAGACTCCACTGTACCGGGTCACGTTCACGAACCGGGGCGCGCAGATTCAAAGCTGGAAACTGAAACAGTATCTGACCCAGGACGAAGACGACCCGCAACCCCTCGAGTTTGTTTACCCGGACGGCCATTTTGCCGGCCCGGTGTCCATGCAGGTTGAAGATCCGGCCGTCAACGCCCTGCTCAACAACGGCCTGTTTGACGTGAGCCGGGACTTTGAGACGCTCGATGACGCCCATCCCACGGGCCACCTGACCTTTTCCTATCGGAACGACGAAAACGGCCTTCTGGTGGAAAAGGAATTCACCTTTACCTATGACTCCTATCTGGTGGACGTGTCCATTCGCGTCGAAGGCCTTGACGATACCGTCGACGTCTTGTTGGGCACCAATTTCGGAGTGGTGGAATGGGGGCAAGGGTTCATCGGCGCCCTGGGGCCGGCGTGGATGATTGACGGCGCGTTGGAAAAGGAAACCCCAGACCCTGAGATCCGGCGTTCCGGAGACCTTCGCTGGGCCGCCCTCCAGGATAAATATTTTATCAGCGTCATGATTCCCCAGGGTGCCCAAGGGGTTTTTGCGAAAGCGGAAGCCGAACGCGTGGTGACCTCAGGCGTGGAGTTCCCGGTTGACGCGGACGGCAGCCGGCTACGGTTTCAACTCTATGCCGGCCCCAAACAATTCGATCTCATGCGATCGTTGGGCCACGACCTGGAAGATACGATCGATTTCGGCTGGTTTATCTATGGGAGTTGGAGCATCGTGAAAGCGGTGGCCAAGCCGCTGTTCTACGTGCTTCGCTTTCTGTATGAGTACACCCAGAATTATGGCGTGGCGATTATTCTCTTAACGTGCGGCATCAAGCTGCTGTTCGTGCCCCTGCAATACAAGAGCTACAAATCCATGCAGGGCATGCAAAAAGTTCAACCCCAAATCAAGGCCGTGCAGGCCAAGTTCAAAGACGATCGGGAACGCCTCAACCGGGAGCTGATCAAGTTATACAAAGAGCATAAGGTCAATCCGGTCGGCGGGTGTTTGCCGATGGTGTTACAGATGCCCGTCTTCATCTCGCTGTTTAATATTTTGTACATGACCGTGGATCTTCGGAAAGCACCGTTCATGCTGTGGATTACGGATCTGTCGATCCCGGATCCGTTTTACGTGTTTCCCATTTTGATGGGAGCGTCGATGGTGCTCCAGCAGAAAATGATGCCCACCACCATGGATCCCACTCAAGCCAAAATGATGATGTTGTTGCCGGTGTTTCTGACGTTTCTCTTTTTGAACTTTCCCGCCGGGTTGGTGATCTATTGGCTGACCAATAACGTGTTGACGATCGGGCAGCAGGTGGTGACGGATCGTTTTTTTTTAAAAGCCCCGACCGTCAGCCCACCGGCACCGGCCGGTGCCGACTCCTCGACGAACCCCGATAATGGAGAGCCGTCCAAAAAGAAAAAGGGAAAAGCCAAGGAATCGCAACAACAAGCGAGTGAATAAGTTTGACGATACCATTTGTGCGATCGCCACTCCCGTCGGGGAAGGGGGAATCGGCATCATTCGGGTCAGCGGTGCGCACGCCGTTGAAGTCGCCGCTCACGTCGTTCGTCCCCGCAACCGGCAGCCCCTGCACCAACTGGAAAGTCACCGCCTGTATTTGAGCGACGTGCTGTATCCGGAGAACGCACGCGGTCCCGAACGACCTCTATCCCCTCTCCCCCCGGGAGAGGGCCAGGCTGAGGGTTCGAGTCCGAGTCAGGCTGAGGGTCAAGCCTCGGCCATAGACGAAGCCCTGGTCGTCGTCATGCGCAAGCCGCGTTCGTATACGGGCGAAGACGTAGTGGAAATTCAGACGCATGGCGGGGCCTGGATCCTGCAGGCCACCTGCCACGGCCTGATCCGGCACGGGGCCAGACTGGCGCAACCCGGAGAGTTTACCAAACGAGCGTTTTTAAACGGCCGGTTGGATCTCACCCAGGCCGAGGCGGTACTCGATACGATTCAAGCCACGACCTCGCGGAGCCTGCAAGCCGCCCAATCCTTATTGCGCGGGTCCCTCTCAAAAGAAATCGACGCGTTCCGGGAACGACTCATTCGAGTCCTGGCGCACGTGGAGGCCGGGATGGATTTTGCCGAAGAGGATATTACCTTTATCCAAGCGGCTGAAGTGCAACAAGCCTTAACGGACACGCAACGGGCAGTGGAGCGGCTGATCACGTCCTATGAGGAAGGCCGCATCATTCGGGAAGGCATCAAAGTCGCCATCATCGGCCGCCCCAACGTCGGCAAATCGAGCCTGCTCAACGCGCTGCTGAAACTGGACCGCGCGATCGTATCGGATCAACCCGGGACAACCCGCGACGTCATCGACGAGTCACTGAACGTCCGGGGGATCCCTTTGCGCTTACTGGATACGGCAGGACTGCGGCCGACGCAGGATAAGATCGAAGGCGAAGGCATACGTCGAACCGAGGACGCGATCGCAGATGCCGACGTGTTGCTGCTCGTGCTCGACGGCGCCATGGGCGTGACCGACGAAGACCGCGCCGTGTTCGAAACGTATGGCTCCCGGAGACATCTGCTCGTGATGAACAAAATGGACCTCCCCGAATCTCAGGCGTTTGACGCGCGATCCTTCTCTCTTCCCTCAGAATCCCCTCTCCCCCCGGGAGAGGGAAAGGGTGAGGGTCCCGCTTCCCTCTCCCCTTGGTGGGAGAGGGCCAGGGTGAGGGGGAAGGGAGGGGGTCCGGGATTTGTGAAAGTGTCGGCCAAGACAGGCGAAGGTCTTGATCATTTGACGTCGGTCATTCAAAGTGTCTGCCTCAAAGAAGGCCTGGAAGCGACCCCGTCCGTTCTGGTGACGCGGCTACGCCATAAGGCAAGTCTGGAGCAGGCGCACCGCTCTATCGAAGAGGCCATGCGTTCCCTTGAAAGAAAAGAATCCGGAGAATGCGTAGCCTTGGATATCCGAGCCGCTCTCGATGCGTTAGGTGAAATCACCGGCGCGGTCAGCACCGAGGATATACTGGACCGCATTTTCCAGGATTTCTGCATAGGGAAGTAAAAAATAGGCAAGTCTCCCTCTGTCATTCCCGACATTTTTAATCGGGAATCCAGAGTCGTTTTATGAACAAACAAAAAGCGTGCATAGAAACGCACCATTGATCGTGGAACGATGAAACAAGCGACAATCATGCTGGTCGTGTTCGGAACCCTCTTCGCTGGAAATCTCAGCGTTCGGGCGGACAGTGGGAATCCGTTCGGGTTCGAAACGAACAAACATCCCCTAGAATATGAGTACTGCAAAAAACACCCCTACCTTGTCAATGGTCTCTATGGGTATGAATGCAGTTCTGCCCCAAGAATTCACCCAGAGTTTAAGGAATATTTCCTGTTTTTTGTTGAAGACGTTGGTCTTTGCTCAATTTGGAACACTAAGTATATTGGAATAGATCTTGACAAAGATAAATCAAGTGGCTTGGCCAAGATGAGAAACGTAGTCGAGAGATTCAAGGGCCAGATTGCCAAAAAATACGGACCTCCCACGCGTAAAGCGGACAATTTGCTGAGTAGTCCAAGCCTAAGAGAAAGCACCTATGGTTACGACTGGGCGCCAGAGGAAGGGTTTAAGGGGTTAGGCGATGTTAATGCGATAAAGCTAGAGTTCTCCTCCGTTCCAGAGTCAAGATGGCCTTACACGGAAGTGCCACAGTCAATTTCACAATTAGAGAGTGGCTTGGACAGGGAGGTGGAAACTTTTCTTGAAGAACATGCGGGTCCCCAAACGTTGCACTTCATTTTCTGGCTTGGAACATTTGATAAGTGCTTAAAAGAGATTGACGACAAAAGGTATAGTGCATTCTGAAAATCAAGAGACTTGAAATTAGGTAAATTTACTCATGTCTATTCAACAGGACATCATCGTCATTGGAGGGGGACACGCCGGGTGCGAAGCTGCGTTGGCCGCGGCCAGAATGGGCTGCCGGGTCCTCTTGCTGACCATTGATCAGGACAAGATCGCGCACATGCCGTGTAATCCCGCGGTGGGCGGGATCGGCAAGGGGCATCTGGTCAAGGAAATTGATGCGTTGGGCGGGGAGATCGGCCGTAACACGGATAAGGCGGGCATTCAATTTCGCATGCTGAATACGAGGAAAGGGCCGGCGGTGAGGGCCACGCGCGTCCAGTGCGATAAGGCCTTGTATCGAAAGGCCATGCAGGCCACGCTGGCGCACCAGCCCAACCTTGAAATCGTTTCGGGTACGGCCAATCGCCTTTTGACTAAAGGCGGCGCGATCCGTGGGGTGGTGACTGATTCCGGGGAGACCGTCCACGCGAAGGCGGTCATCATTACGTCGGGCACGTTTTTAAAGGGGTTGATTCATATCGGCATGAGCCATATGCCCGGCGGACGAGGCGGAGAGGCCCCTTCGGAACATCTTTCGGATTGCATGCGGGATTTCGGCTTTGAAGTCGGGCGCTTGAAAACGGGCACGCCGCCACGATTGCATCGGGACACGATTGATTTCGACGTCATGGGCGTGCAGCCCGGCGACGTCCCGCCCCGCCCGTTTTCATTCCGGACTTCGCGCATCACGAACCCGCAAATTTCCTGTCACCTCACGTATACGAATGAACGGACGCACGACATCATCCGGAACAACCTGGATCGATCCCCGATGTACATGGGGGTGATCGATTCCACGGGGCCGCGGTATTGCCCGTCGATCGAGGATAAGGTCGTCCGGTTTGAAGATAAAACCCAGCATCAGATCTTCGTGGAGCCCGAGGAACTGGATTCCCCGTCTTTTTACCCGAATGGCATCTCGACCAGTTTGCCGGTCGACGTGCAGGCTGCCATGCTGAAGACTATCCCCGGGCTTGAACGAGCCACCATGCTGAAGCCAGGCTATGCGATCGAATACGACTACTTTCCCCCGTACCAACTCCATCAGACGCTCGAAACCAAAAACGTGCAGGGGTTGTATCATGCCGGCCAAATAAACGGGACCTCCGGGTATGAAGAGGCCGCGGCCCAGGGCATGATGGCCGGGATTAATGCGGCCCTGCAGGTCAAGGGGGAACCGCCGCTCATCCTGGATCGGTCTCAGGCTTATATTGGCGTGCTGATCGACGATCTCATCACGAAGGACGCCCGGGAACCGTACCGGATGTTTACCTCGCGAGCGGAGTACCGGCTCTTGTTGCGCGAGGACAATGCCGATCAGCGGCTTATGGAAACAGGGTACCGGCTTGGATTGGTATCGGACGCTCTCTTTGAAAAATTTAAGGAAAAACAACGACTTGTGGATAAGGAAATGCATCGCCTGTCGCAGACGCGGCTCCCATGGACGCCGGAACAGGCAGAGCGGTGGAGACGGATAGAGCACAAATTACCCGATCCCGGCAACACGCTGGCGCAATTACTCAAGCGCCCGGAAGTGAACTACTTCCGATTAATGGAAATAGCCGGTGAAGCGGACCCGTTAAACACGGAGATCGGCGAAGCCGTTGAAATTTCGCTAAAATATGCTGGATATATCAAACGGCAACTCGAACAGATTGAAAAATTTCAGAAACTGGAAGGGAAAACCATTCCCGCGAACTTCCGGTATGATCAGGTGACCGGGTTTTCAAACGAGGTTGCCGAAAAACTGTCAAAAGTCAGACCAGCCACAGTAGGGCAGGCTTCGAGAATTTCCGGCATGACCCCCGCAGCCATTTCGTTATTGCTTGTAGCATTGGAACGTTTCCAGCGATCGGCGAACGTCGCATAGATATTTCAGTCGTTTCCTGCACGTCCCCATCTGTCATTCCCGATCCCCGATTACAAACGTCGGGGACAGGCTATTTTTAATCGGGAATCCAGAGTCATTTTATGAACAACCAAATAGCGTGCATAGAAAAGTCCCATTCAAGTTGGAATGTCGCTCCTTCCCGAATGTTCCACGTGGAACAATGATGAAAACCGAACAGCTTGCAGAACTCTTTCGGAAAGGGTTTACAGCCATCGAGATGGCCCATGACCAGGCCACGATCGATCAGTTTGTGCTTTATTTACAAGAAGTTATGAAATGGAATGCAAAAACGAACCTCACCGGCCATAAAAAGGAAGAAGAGATGGTCGGGAACCTTTTTATCGACTCCCTGGCCTGCACCAGGGTTTTTTCACCCGAAACGGCCTATTCGATTCTGGATATCGGAAGCGGCGCCGGGTTCCCAGGGATTCCCATGGGCATCGTCTCCCCTCGACTGGACGTCACCCTGATTGAGCCAAATTTGAAGAAAGTGGCGTTTCTTCATCATATTATCGGTTCTCTTGGCTTGAGAAACGTTCGCGTGGAACCGTGTCGGATCGAACAGTTTTCAAAGAAACCAGAATTTCAGGAAAAATTTGACTGGGTGTTCATGAAGGCGTTGAGATTCGACGTTGGTTTGGCCTATGTTACCCCAATACTGTCCGAATCTGGGAAATGTGTGTTTTGCCGGGCCGAACCCCTGCCACCAGATCTTGCGCTGAAAGGGTTTTCCGTGGTCAATGAAATGCCTTACGAATTGCCGTTCGGGTTGGGAACAAGGACCCTCAGTATCGTAGGCCCTGTATAGCCGGTCTCCAGGAAATTGTTCCACGTGGAACATTGAAGCCCATGATGGATAAAATCGTCGCTGTTGCGAATCAAAAAGGCGGGGTCGGAAAGACAACCACCTCCGTAAACCTAGCGGCCGCGCTGGCGCTGTGTGAACAGAAGGTCTTACTGGTCGATATTGACCCGCAAGCCAATGCCACAAGCGGGCTTGGCGTCGAACAGCCGGCACGAACGCTGTATGATTGTTTGTTCAAAGGCATTCCGGTTACCGATGCGATTGTGGCCACGGCCGTCGCGCAGTTGGACCTTTTACCGTCCGGTCAGGATCTTGCCGGAGCGGAAATCGAATTGGCCGGGGTCGCCCACCGAGAGGAACGATTGAAGCGTATGCTCTCGACCATTACCAATCGGTATCATTTCATCATTCTGGATTGTCCGCCGGCCCTGGGGCTCCTGACGGTGAATGCTCTGACTGCTGCAAAATCGGTGTTGATCCCCGTTCAATGTGAATATTATGCCATGGAGGGTTTGGGAAGGCTGATGTCGACGATCGAGAGGGCGCGAGGCAGCTTCAACCAGGCCTTATCGATCGAGGGGATCCTCTTGACAATGTGTGATGCCAGGCTCACCCTTTCCAGACAAGTCTCAGAAGAAGTCAAAAAGTTTTTCCCTGATAAAGTGTATCGATCAATCATACCGAGAAACGTGGCATTGGCCGAGGCCCCGAGTTATGGACGCCCAGGATTGCTCTATAATTCGGCATCGATCGGCGCCAAAGCCTATATGGATTTTGCAAAGGAGTTTTTGGCAAATGGAAAAGAAAGCCCTGGGTAAAGGCCTCGCAGCCCTGTTGCCGGAGAGCGAAGTGAAGGAGACCGGGCAAACGATTCACATGATTCCCGTGACGCAAATTCAGCCGAACCGGTATCAGCCCAGAAAAACGTTTGTCGAAGAAGAGCTCCGGGAATTGGTGGAATCCATTAAGCGGCACGGGATTCTTCAGCCCGTCCTTGTGCGGCGAAAGAGTGAAGATCGCTATGAACTCATTGCAGGGGAACGGCGGTTCCGCGCGGCGACATTGGCGCAACTGCCGGCTGTCCCCGCGGTGATCCGAAAATCAAGCGACGAGGAATCTACGATACTATCCCTAATTGAAAATATCCAAAGAAGTAATCTGAATCCGGTTGAAGAAGCCAAGGCCTATCGCCGACTGATCGACGAATTTGGGGTGACCCAGGAAGCCGTGGCTGAACGGGTGGGACGCGACCGGGCTTCTGTCGCCAATATCTGCAGGATGCTCTCCTTGCCCACTGAAGTGCAGGGCATGGTGGCCTCCGGGCAATTGACACTGGGGCACGCAAAAGTCATTCTTGGCAAAAAAAATGCGGAAGACCAATTGACTCTGGCAAAACGAATTGTTCGCGATCAGCTTTCCGTCAGACAGGTCGAGCAATTGGTTAAACAAGGATCCAGGAAGGCGAGGTCTCGCCGAACGGCAGGGAATCCCCTCCATGCCGACGTGGAAGATCGCCTCCGAAAACATTTGGGAACGAAAGTCGTGATTCGCTCAAGACGGCAGAAGGGTGAATTGGTTCTCACGTATTATTCCCAGGAGGATTTGACACGAATTGTCGACGTGATGTTATCGTAACAATTCAGTAGGCTGAATGGCATATGGTCAATGAGATGGGTGGTCAGGTGCGAGCCGTTGCTGCAACTATGCAACGAGACGAAAAGATACAACCCGGCAATAAATTTTAGGGGCTGGCATAGAAGGATGGATCATATTTGAGTGTGTGTCAGCCGTCTTTTTAGTTCAGCGACCATTTGCTGGAGAGACTGACGATTGAAACGCCATTCGCATTCTTTAAAGGAGGGACGTGTTATGTTTGAAAGGAATAGCCATTCTGATTCTGATAGGACCGACCAAACCTCAATTCGTGATGATCAATCCAATTCTCAACCTGCCCAAAACACACAAAGAGGGATCGCTCAATTCAATGATGTCAGTGCGTTTGTTGGGGAAGACGTCGAATTCGAGGGAACCATCAATTACAAAGGAACAGTTCGAATCGACGGTCGATTAACAGGAGAAATCCACACCGAGGGAACCTTAATTGTCGGACAAAGTGCGGTCGTCGCGGCCAAAGTCGAAGCCGGGACCGTTGTCTGCCAAGGCAAGCTTGTGGGCGACATCGTGGCCCGTGAAAATATTCAGCTGATGTCCCCGGCCGTGTTGGATGGTTCAGTGAAAACTCCATCCCTCTCTATGGAAGAGGGCGTGTTATTTAATGGGACGTGTGTAATGAGTTCAAAATCTGAGGCGGAGGCAAGCGCGAGCCGTTCAGAAGCCTTCAAGAGATCGCTTTCTGAGGCGGAGGCAAGCGCGAGCAGTTCAGAAGCCGTTCAAGAGATCGCTTGAAAGTTGGGTAACCGAACGGTTGAGACAAGGGAAAAGAAAACCCGTTAACTATTGGGTGAATAGAGGAAAGAACGTATACTGTCCTGCCAACAAACCATACAGTTCCTAAACAGAGGCCCTTTTGGTTTTAAAAAAAGGAGAGGTTTCTTATGTGGGGCAATAAGGGCAATAAAAAAGGGGCAACCATTTTTGAAGAAGACCAATATACCTTTATGGGAAAAGACGTATACTTCAAAGGAAACGCCAATTTCAAAGGTACTGTCCGAATCGACGGACGTTTTGACGGTCACATTGTTGCGGAAAACACTCTCATTATTGGTGAAAGCGGGGCCGTGAAGGGCGAGATCTCCTGTGAAAGCATTATCTGCAGCGGCAAGATCGAAGGAAATGTCATTGCCTCCCAAAAGGTCCAATTGCTGAAACCGGCCGTGCTGATCGGCGGTATTCTTACTCCCTCTTTTTCCATGGAAGAGGGAGTCCTGTTCCATGGCACGTGCGATATGGGCGCCAGCGGGCTTGAAGATATCTCCTCGCAATCCGGCGAGGTAGAAATGATCCACCGTGGTCTCTCGGCCAGCTGAAGTCAACACGCAAGAAGCCGACTACATGATGTCCAAACCAACGGTCCTTCTCGGGATGAGCGGCGGCGTCGATAGCTCAGTCGCAGCATTGCTGCTGACGGAACAGGGCTATGACGTGAAAGGGGTGACGCTGCAAGTATGGGAACATGAAGATGAAAACACGGCGGTGACGAAAAAATGGGAAGAACGTGGCTGCTGCAAAGTCGGCCTGGCTCGGCACGTGGCGCAGCGATTAGGCATTCCACATGAAGTGGTCGATACCCGGGAGACCTTTCGCAAAAACGTGGTGGATGATTTTATTGCCGGTTATTTGGGTGGGACCACCCCCAATCCGTGTGTGCGATGCAATGAACGGGTGAAATTCGGGAGGTTATACGAACTGGCAAAAGCCCGGGGGGCCGACTTTGTGGCCACCGGTCATTATGCCCGGGTGTTACCGGTCGATGAGGGGGTTGGCTTATTTCGAGGCGCGGATGGCAAAAAGGATCAATCCTATTTTTTGTATAGGCTCTCTGCTTCCTGGCTTCCCCAGATCCTGTTTCCCGTAGGCCATCTTCAGAAAACAGAGGTGTGGAAGCGAGCAGAAGAGTTGGACCTGCCGGCCGATGAAATGAAAGAAAGCCAGGAAATCTGTTTTGTCACCCAGGGCGACTATCGCACGTTTTTAACCGCGGAAGCACCGCAAGCGCTCCGGCCTGGCCCTTTTCTTGATCCGGAGGGCCGAAAAATCGGAGAGCATCGGGGCATTGCCTTTTATACGCCCGGCCAACGAAAAGGGTTGGGGATTGCAAGCGGCGAACGCCTCTACGTCAAAGAAGTGAACCCCGAAACCAACGCGGTCGTCTTGGGGCGGGCAGAAGACCTTTCCCGGCAAACGTGTACGGTTCATGATATAAATTGGTTGGGTGACGCCTTGCCTGAGACCCTGGATCACGTGGACATCAAATACCGGTACGCCTCGCCGGGAGTCTCCGGCCGGGTTCAGCAGCACACGGCGGGGACCTTCTCCATAGAATTCCAGGAACCGCAACAAGCCCTGAGTCCCGGCCAGTCGCTGGTCCTGTATCAAGGCGACCACGTGCTGGGCGGCGGGATCATCCAGCAATTCGAACGTCGCCAGATCCAGCCGCCGCCAAGCGAAACTACGAGTTGTTCGGCAACGTGAAAACGCCTGCCGTTGCCAGACGTTGACGGGACGGCTACAAGCGACAACCATTGCAGGATTTTTCAAGTAAGCCGTTTTTCCCTTTGTGTTTTCCTGACATTTTGCTATATTTTCCGCATAACCATGAGCTTTAACGCCCTGAAATACGTTGAAGAATTAGAGCAGGCCGGGTTTACGGATGAACAGGCCAAGGCGCAAATCCGGATCCTTCAAGACGTGGTCGAATCCGAGCTGGCCACCAAGCGCGACATCCGAGAGCTTGAGCTTCGGATTACGGAACAGATGACAGCCATGGAATTGACCTTAACCAAACGAGTAGGGTTGATGATCGTGTCGACGGCCACGGTCCTGTTTGGGGGCTTGGTGGCCGCCATGAAATTCTTTTCCCCTCAGTGAAAAATGATCGGGTCCCGGGCGGCGGGATCATCGAATCATTCCATAGCCACCAGATCCCGAAACAACGAGCCGTCGCCGACGCGCAACGTCAGCGGGTCGAAGCATCTGATGCAATGCCGTGCTGGTGTGCTTTCCCATCAGAAAGCGCTCGTTTTATCCACCGACAACGGGTATCTCAAATCTTGAGAAGAATAAGAAGAATAGCGAGTAGAATCATTATCATTGTTGCGACTTGCCATCTTTTGGTTCCTCGCGCGGACATCCTGGCTTCTTCGATTCCTGCTTGAAGATCTTGGTTCAGTTCATCCTGCGTCGTTTTCAGATCGTTCAGTTTCTGGCCGAGGTCAACTGATGAGAGTTTATCGATGATGATGCCGCAACGAGAGGAAAATGTTTCTATTTCCTTGATCAGCCGATGGGCACTGTCGACAACCGCAGCCGTCTGCTTTTGCGCATTCTGGAGTAGCTTTGCAGCGTCGCGCATTCGTTCAAGTTCAGAGGCGATGTTCTGAATGCTTTGCTCGGCTTCGAGAATTTTATCGGGGTCGGGCATATCTCAACTCCTTTTGTGAGTTGTATTATAGAAAGTACATTCGGTCAGGGTCCGGAGTACACCCGCTTTAATCAAATCAACGGAATGTCCATATAGAACTTCATGGTTGGCAAGGTCAGAGCGCAGTATCAACCGGGCCAGGGTAGCTGTGCCGGCTTGCTTGAAGATGTTGTTCCAGAAGATGTCGTTCCAAACGTCGTTGAGGAGCTTAAGTCGGTGAACAGCGATCTCATGCAGGGCGGAAAGGAGAATTTCGTCAGGTTCACGTATCTCTTTGCGATGCCTGTTGACCTGTCTTGCAAGCGCGCGCACTTCCTGAAGCACACGGTCACCATGTTCTGCTTCGCTTCGAGCGCGGGCGCATAGGGAGAAGTAAAGTAAAGTGGTATAGACAACACACTCGGTCAGGGTCCGGAGCACACACGCTTTAATCAAATCGACGGAATGTCCATATAGAACTTCATGGTTGGCAAGGTCAGAGCGCAGTATCAGCCGGGCCAGGGCAACTGTTCCAGTTCGGTGGAAGATGTCGTTCCCAATGTCGTTGAGGAGGTTCGGTCGGCGAACAGCGATCTCATGCAGGGCGGAAAGGAGAATGTGATCAGGTTCACGTATTTCTTTGCGATACCTGTTGACTTGGCTTGCAAGCGTGGTTGCTTCCTGAAGAACACTGGAATCACTTTCCGCTTCGCTTCGAGCACGAGCGCATAGGGAGAGGTAACGGAGAGCCACGTTTTGAGGGTCTTCATCGAGCATGCGCCGCACCGTTCCGACCAATCTTCGTTTTGCGGCTTCATCCAAGGTTGTGTCTTTTTCCAGTAACTTGTGGATTTTATCCAATCCGATTTCGTCAAAGCTGCGGTTTACCCACCCCTTAAGTTCTTCAGAGAATTCAGATTTTTGAAGATAATTGACAATAGCTTGACGAAAATTCTGGTCAGTTGTGAACTCCCGGCAAATCTCTCCCATTGTGCGGAGTGCGTGTTTGCGTTTGTCGACGATCTCGTCATAGATAAAATCGATCAGGACATCTGTCGCGGCCCGCAATGCGTTCTCAACAGTATTTTCAGGAATGTTGCTCACTTTCTTGCCGGCGAAATCTTGGCCCTTGTACTGCCTGAGGTAGCGGCGAAGATGATCCTTCACTTCAACGGGGCTGACGCATCGGACTTGGATGGCAAAACATCCTAATTGCCAGTCTATTGTGTAATCCTCAACAACCCCCAACAACATGAGTCTGAAGATGACACGCTCGTAATAGGTCTTGCGTTTATCGTTCTGTTGTTTGCCGTTCTTATCCTCTGGAAAGCGGCGTTTTATTATTGGCTTCTTCGTATCACCAGTCTTCATACCGTCGATTTTTGGAGCACGTATTTGGTTCCAAAAATCAAGGATGTCTTTTTTATCAACAGAGCGTCCACGATAAGATTGAAGCATTAGCCAGAGTTGAACAAGGAAATCCCCGGAGACGTTCCGGTTGATGCCTTCAAGTCTATCAAGGGCGGCTTCGTGGTCTGTCTCATTCAGGATATCTGAGGCCAAATCCCAGTTATCATCGCTGTACAGGATCAAGCAGCACGCAGCCTCACCATCTCGTCCGGCGCGTCCCGCTTCCTGATAGAACGCCTCGATAGATTGGGGAGCGGCATAGTGAATAGTGTAGCGGATATTGGGTTTATCGATACCCATACCAAAGGCTTTGGTGGCAACGAGTTCTTGAATACGGTTTTCCTTGAAGTTCTGTTGTCCCTGATTCTTGTAGGAGTCCCACTGTGACTTGTTGTTGTCAAAATGTTTTGGCTTGCGGCCGGCGAAGAAATGCTCATGCCCGAGTTTGTTTGCAACTGATATGATGCCCAGTAAGCCATCGACATGGGGGCAGAATACAAGACCGCTGTTCGTGCGATCTCCACGCAACTCATAGAAATGCTTCGGTTTGGAATCAAGGATGCCTGGGATTTGCGTTTTGAGCTTTTTCAGTTCAACAGGTTTTGACATCTTGGGTACTTTGCGGACTTCAAAGCGGAGCTCTTTACGGTCAAATGATCGGGACAAAATTATCGCGTCTTCGTCTGTAATCTGCATTTCCGTTTGAATATCGTTGAGAACGGCAAAAGAAGCCGTGCCGGTGAGACCGACAAGCGTCGGCTTACGGCCATCACTAACGGAACAGTAACATTGCAGGTTGCGTGGCATGTGAAGATACGAGGGCCGGAAGTCGTGCCCCCACTCTGAAACACAATGGGCTTCGTCGATAACAGCGAGTGATATGGGGAACTTGGCGACAACGGCCTTGAGTCGCTCCCGAAACACTTGATTCTGAAGGCGTTCGGGGGAGATGAATATAAATGCTAGTCGCCTGGCTCCCATGTCCTTCAGAACGGCCTCTTTCTCTTCAGGTTTGAACTGGCTTGATATGGAGCCGACAAGATCAATGCTAGCGGCTTTAAGGTTCGCTACCTGATCAGTCATCAGGGATACGAGCGGATCAATGATGATAGTCATGCCAGGGAGAAGTAACCCGCTGAGTTGATAGGTGAGCGACTTCCCTCCGCCAGTCGGCAGAAGCACGATTGATGCCTTGCCTTGAAGGAGTCGGGCAACAACCAGAAGCTGCCCGTCCCGAAAATCTCGCTTACGAAAAATATGTTTGAGAAAGAAAAGTAATGCCTCGTGTTTCTCTTGCGGCATTGGTTCAGGTTCATCACCGTTTTGGCTGGTGATGGACCGTTCAACGTCCGCAAGGTCGTAGTACAGAGGTTTGCATCCTTGAAGTGATCGTTCGGTTCGAAACCCGATTGCATGACGCAAGCGGACGAAGTTCTCGGGATGATCTGGAAAGTGCGATTTCTCAATGTTCCCTGAATATCCGGTATCCAGCAGGAAACTATGCGACAGAATCATGTCATAACTGCCATCCGGGGCATCAAGGTAACGCGTCGCCTCTGTCTGGCCAGGTCGCAGGCTGGAATCTATGCCAATAACGTCGCGTTCCAAGCTGGGCGCGGGTGGAGTATCAGGGGCGAGGACGTGAATCCTTGTCCATATAGCACGGAGTATGCGAAACGCCTCGACAGCAACGGGTAAGTCTTCCTCAATGAGCAGAATCCTCTGTTGGCGAGCAGGATCGAGAATCCCGTAGAAGTACAGGAGAAGTAACCCGCGTAGACAACGGTGCATGGCGAGAGGAATGAGAATACTATAGTAGGCAGCGGCGTGAATTTCCGATTTGGCAATGACCGTCTGTACCGAATCATAATTGACAGCGTCAAAGATGCGGTGGGCTCCGGGTAACGATTTCAACGGCTTAATCCACCTCGCAAAGTCTTTGCGGACGGCTTGGGCAGTGATACGGTGGACAGTCCACCCATTTTTTTTGGGAATTATGTACTTAAGTCCTTTTCTTCTTAGGCTTTTTCCGTACTCTCTTTTTCGCGGCCTGGGTTGTCGGCTTGGGTTTGTATCCCACAACCAGATCGATGACGCGCTGCAAAATCACGGGCGCCGTCATTGTGTTAACTCCCGATAGGTCAACCGCCGTCCTACGGTGGCGTCAACAAAACTGTCCAATCGATCCAGGGTGTGACGTTGACAATTCCCCTCGTTGAGCCGCCAGGCAAACTCACTGACGTAGCGCCCCAGGTGTTTGGGCGAGGCGTGATGATAGACCCCGTGCAGCCCACGCTTGAGCACGGCAAACACCGATTCAATGCCGTTGGTGGTGACGGTTCCTCGCACGTACTCTTTGGCGCTGTGGTTGACCGTTTCATGCCGGAAAAACAATCCACCGGCGTTGTCATAGGCAGACGCCGCATCGCTGTGGATCGTAGAGCCAACCTCGACGTGGGCATGTATACGATTGAGGAGCGTTTCGGCTGTGACGTGTCGGACGGGGACCGCTATGGTTTTTCCGCCGCGTTCACGGAGTCCTAGGACCGGCGTTTTCCCCACTGTCCCGCGTCCGAGTTTCAGTTTTTTCCGTTCGTGCTTATTCTCTTCGCGCCCGCCTATATAGGTTTCGTCAACCTCGACGGTGCCCCGGAGTTTTGGCAATTCAGACCCGCACGCCTCGCGGAGTCGGTGGAGTAAAAACCAGGCCGTTTTTTGCGTCAAGCCGATCTCCTTGGAGAGTTGTAGTGATGAATGCCCTTTCCGTGAGGTGACGACAAAATACATCGCGTAGAGCCATTTGTGGAGCGGTACGTGGGATCGCTCCATCACGGTGCAGGTGCGGACGGTAAAATCCTCGCGGCAGGGATTGCAGCGGTAGTAGCCGTGGCGCTTGCGGGTCGTGATGTTGTCGCCCTGGGCGCACACTGGGCACCGGACTCCGTTCGGCCACCGGCGCGCCTCTAAGTACTGGCGCGCCGCGTCTTCGGTGGGGAATTTTTCGGCGAGTTGTAAAATGCTGATGGTGAGTTTATCGGTCATCCCCACTCCTTCCACTCCCCGCCGAGGCCTATGTAGCCATATCGCTTAAGATCTCCGAGCGTAGCCTTATGGATCGGCCATGTCTCATCCCACATGGAGTAGCATTCGCCACGTGTGTCTGCGGGTTTGCCCCTGGACTCGATCACAGTAACGCCAGTCGAGTTATTATTTGAGCTAGCTGCTTGTTGCGAGGAGTCCCGCCTTGAGCCCATTAACCAGTACTCCGTCTCCCGTAATTCGGCTCCGCAACAGGACGAGAGGTTGTCGGTAGCATCGCTTAGGGTGCCTCGTAACTCTTGGTCACACTCGGCACAATACGGGGTGCCATACGGTGTGAGTTGTTGGATGGTGTCTGTCATCGCGTCCTCCTTATTTTTAGCTGTTAAGGATTCGATCGTCGTTCGCGCCGGTCCATCCGGTGTACTCAGGACCATCCAACGCTTTTTCCGCCATGGCAATCCGATCATACTCGGCATTGAGGGCAGCCAACACCTCGTCACTGTAGTTGCCTTTTTCAGTTTCTTCCTTGGCTTGTTGGTAGGTCATGGTCTCGACTCCTTGTTGGTTGTTATCAATCATCATGCTGCTAATATACACGAGTCCCTACTCATTGTCAAGGGATTTAAATATATAATTCCCATTTTTTTGAGTCGGGCGTCTCTTTGTTTATCCAAGTTTCGTTGTCCCTGCTCCTTGTGTTGTGAACCATCGACTTCAAAAACCCATTTGACGGGTCCTGCCTGGAGTACAAAGTCAACGCGACTGTCTTTGAATTTGCCATCTATATCGTCACTTGGATTCTCGACGAGATCACAAAAGGGTATTTGGGGGTGAAGTTGTGCGCAGAAACGCTTACCGAATGCAGTTGCAAATTGATTGAAGAAGAGTTCTTCTTCCTTGCTGTCAAATCTTTGAATTTCGGGTGGCAGTGTGCGGTCGGTCGTGGTTTCACCTTCTGTTTGGCTGCGAAAAGGCAGGCAGAGTAAATCCTGGACTGCATCGAGCAGCTTATCAGTCGTTGTATCTGGATTTTTGAAGTCCGACAGCCGGAAACCAACGGCGGCTTTGTCTTCAGCCAACTCGTCTACGCGTAGGAATCGCTGGCAAGGCCCATTGAGCAGTGATTGCTCAAAGTCGAGGTCAACTAATGTCGGGTTGCCGCGTGTAATGATTTTGTCACAAATTGCGGTAATGGATGCGAGAAGAGAATTGTCAGTAGGGACGAATTTGATTTGATCAGATTCAAGAACGCCGTGGGAATTATCCCGGAGTATATCCGCCAGTGAAGCGAGGAACTTGTCTCGTTCGCTTGGGATAGAGTCCCATACGCCAAGTCGTGCCGAAGCGGTATATCTTAGATTTTCCATTCGCTTTGGGTTGTTCTTTTTGCAGCCTCACGTTTTGGCTCAGTCAACAGAAAAGCACGTAGCTGTTTTTGGGTCAACTACAACCATTTGTTCTGAGCGTGTTGCGTTAGGATCATTTAGCTGACGATGTGCCTGATACACAATGCCGAAGGACATAATACATGGAGTGATACACGGTATTGACGAGACTAGAATAAACCGATAATATTTTTGTATATTGGTCTTGCTGCTTGTGAGACCTGAGTATACCGTTGCGGGGGGGACTGCGTGTCCCCCCGCTTTTTCAGAGAAGCTGGCGTGAGTGAGGAAAAATCCACCAAAGCGATTGCTAATTTTGACACACGCTTTGCTAAACTCGAGGCTGATCTCTTGGTTTTGAAATGGATGGTTGGACTGGTTATCGTCGCTGAAGTATTGCCCCTTCTGAAATCTCTTTTCACGTAGTCGCTGTGAACCCTCGCCCAAGCGGCCTGAGTTGTTTCATATGGCCTGAACCCCCGTCGGTTGACACCCGGATTTCCACGTGATACCGTTCGTCGTTTTTTTGCGCGACCAGCGCAAGCACCGGGATTTTGTCTTTTTCTTCACAACTGATTCATGATGAAAAATGCCATAGCACGGCGATATGCCCAGGCGTTTTTTCGCCTGTTACGCCATGAGGACCTGGCGGCTGTTCAGGACGGGTTGCAGGCCCTGTCTCAGGCGTTGAAGGACTCTGCTGCGTTTAAGCACGTCCTGGCCTCGCCGGTGTTTACCCTGGACGAAAAGCTCCAAGTCCTCACCACGTTGTGTGAGCGGACGGGCTGCCCGCCGCTGATGGGACGATTCTGCGAGCAATTGTTGAAAAAAAATCGGATAGGGTTCTTGCCGGAAATTGCCGAGGCCTTCAGGGGATTAATGATCCGGCAAAGCGGCAAGCAACAGATCGTCGTCGTCTCGGCGCAACCGGTTGACGACAACCTGAAACAGGATATTCTCGCGCAGTTAGGCGCCACGGCGAAGAGGGAGGTGGAGGTCGACTTTCAATCCGACCCTTCCTTACTGTCAGGCGTCCAAATAAAAATCGGGAGTAAAGTCTATGACAGTACGGTCAGGGGCCGACTCCACAAGATGCGGGCTCAATTGGTAAAGGGGTAAGGCATGCAGATCAAGGCGGAAGAAATCAGTTCGATTATTCAGGATAAAATCAAGGGCTTCGATCAGCGTGTCGATGTGACGGAGACCGGCTACGTCATTCAGGTGGGTGACGGCATTGCCAAAGTCTATGGACTCGAAGGCGCTATGGCCGGGGAATTACTGGAGTTTCCCGGGGACGTGTTCGGGGTGGCGCTGAATCTTGAAGAAGACAGCGTCGGGGCCGTGCTGATGGGGTCGGACACCGGCATTAAAGAAGGCGACTCGGTCAAACGAACGGGCCGGATTGCCGAAGTGCCCGTGGGCGAGGCGCTCGTCGGACGGGTGGTCGATGCGATGGGGCAGCCTATCGACGGGAAAGGCCCGATTCACACGACAGAGACCCGGTTGATTGAAGTCCGTGCCCCCGGCGTGGTGGAACGTCAATCCGTCAATGAGCCGTTGCAAACCGGCTTGAAAGCGATCGACGCCATGATTCCCATTGGCCGCGGGCAACGGGAGTTGATCATCGGTGATCGACAAACCGGCAAGACGGCGATTGCCGTGGATACCATCATCAACCAAAAGGGGCTCGACGTCTTTTGCATCTACGTCGCGATCGGCCAGAAGCGGTCAACGGTGGCCCGTGTCGTGAAGACGCTGGAAGACCATGGTGCCATGGCCTTCACCACCGTCGTGTCGGCCACGGCCAGTGACGCGGCGCCGCTCCAGTTCTTTGCCCCCTATGCCGGGGTGTCGATGGGTGAATATTTCCGTGACAACGGGAAACATGCCCTCATTATCTATGACGATCTGTCCAAACACGCCGTGGCCTATCGACAATTATCCTTGTTGCTCCGCCGGCCGCCGGGTCGAGAGGCGTTTCCGGGTGATGTGTTCTTCGTGCATTCCCGGTTGTTGGAGCGTGCCGCCAAATTGAGTAAAGAGAAGGGATCGGGGAGTCTGACCGCCCTGCCCATTATCGAAACACAAGCCGGCGACGTATCGGCTTATATTCCCACCAACGTGATTTCCATTACCGACGGGCAAATTTATTTGGCCGGTGATTTGTTTTATTCGGGAATTCGTCCGGCCATCAACGTGGGGTTGTCGGTGTCCCGCGTGGGTGGGGCGGCCCAAATCAAAACCATGAAACAGGTGGCCGGCACCCTTCGACTCGATTTGGCCCAATATCGGGAAATGGCCGCGTTTGCGCAATTCGGCAGTGAATTGGATAAAGCCACGCAGGCCCAGTTGGCTCGAGGCGCGCGCATGGTCGAAATGCTCAAACAGGAACAGTACAAACCCATGTCGGTGGCGGATCAGGTGTTGTCGATTTTTGCCGGGGTCAATGGGTTTGTCGATGACGTGCCCGTGAATAAGGTGCGTGAATTTGAAGAGGGCCTCCTGGCGTACGTCAAAGAACGGCATCCGCAACTGCGGGAAGACATCGTCGCCAAAAAGAAGATCGACGACGAATTCGGCGGGCAACTCAAGCAGGTCATTGCCGACTATAAACAGACGAAACAATTCTGATCGAATCATCGCGATAATTCTCTATGCCAAGTTTACAAAGCCTGAGACGGAAGATCGCTTCCGTAAAAAATACCCAGAAAATCACCAAAGCCATGAAAATGGTCGCGGCGGCCAAGCTCAAGCGGGCCCAGGATCGCATTCTCTCGGCCCGCCCGTACGCGCATGAGCTTCGGGACGTCGTGGGTCATCTTGCGGAACGGACGAGCCGGATCTCGCATCCTCTGTTGCACAAACGCGAGGGACACAAAACCGAATTGCTCGTGATCACGAGTGACCGGGGGCTGTGCGGGGCCTTTAACACCAATATTCTCCGGCAGGCCTCGGAGTTCCTCAAGGAACATGCGGAGCAGGGCGAACAGGTGAGCGTGTCCGTGGCCGGGAGAAAAGGCTGTGATTTTTTCCGAAGGCGCACGTGGACGATCCGGCAGGAATGGCCGGGCATCTTCGATCGCTTGAGTTTCGAACATGCCCTGGACATGGGGCAGGATATCATTCAACACTACAACGACGGCACGTTTGATCAACTGTACGTGGTCTACAACGAATTCAAATCCGTGATGCAGCAACGCGTGGTGGTCGAGAAACTGTTGCCGATCGAATCATTGGATGAAGACGCTTCCCGGGCTAGTCCTGAGCGGAGCGAAGGAGCTGCCAGGGCCGTGGGCGCCTATTTGTTCGAGCCGGACGAACACGAGTTGCTCGACACCCTGCTGCCGAAACATTTTCAAGTGCAGGCATTTCGCGTGTTATTGGAATCGGCGGCGGCCGAACAAGCCGCACGGATGACCGCGATGGATGGGGCGACCAGGAATGCGGGAGAACTGATTCAGAAAGTCACGTTGTTTTACAATAAAACCCGGCAGGCCGCGATTACGAAAGAGTTGATGGACATCGTCGGCGGAGCGGAGGCGTTGAAGTGACCGCGACGCAGGAACGCCATGAGGGGTAAGAGAGCCGAACAACAGCGAGATTCATTGACTTCGTTCAGGATAACAAGCGGTCATTCTGAGCGAAGAGAAGAATCTCTCTCTCAATAATGAGAGGTTTCCCTCAGGGCAGGGCTTTTCAACAGCTTGGAGAAAGGGAGTCATCAGGTGAGTACCGAAACAGGAAAAGTCATTCAGGTCATCGGGCCCGTGGTCGACGTGGAGTTTCCCCCGGGGCATCTGCCCAACATTTATAATGCGCTCAAGATTACGCGTGATGCCGACAGCCAGACCGGACAGAGTGCCGCGGAATTGACCATGGAAGTCGCCCAGCATTTGGGAGAAAACCGGGTGCGTGCCGTCTCGATGTCCTCCACGGATGGATTGGTGCGCGGCCTGGAAGTCCGGGATACGGGTGGGCCCATCTCGGTTCCCGTTGGCCGTGAGACGCTTGGTCGGGTCATCAACGTGTTGGGCGAGCCTGTCGATGGTTTCGGTCCGATTTCCGCCAAGAAAACGTATTCCATTCATCGGTCAGCCCCATCCCTCGAAGAGCAGGAAACCAGGACCGAAGTGTTGGAGACCGGCATTAAAGTGGTTGACCTGTTGGAACCCTATGCCAAAGGCGGCAAAGTGGGCCTGTTTGGTGGCGCCGGTGTGGGCAAAACCGTGATTATCATGGAACTGATCAACAACATCGCCCTGCATCACGGTGGATTTTCCGTGTTTGCGGGGGTCGGCGAGCGAACGCGTGAAGGGAATGACCTGTGGCATGAAATGCAGGATTCCAAAGTCATCGATCCCACCGACTACACCAAGTCGAAAGCGGCGTTGGTGTATGGACAAATGAATGAACCCCCGGGAGCAAGGCTCCGGGTCGGTCTCACCGGATTGACCATTGCCGAATATTTTCGGGACGAAGAAAACCAGGACGTGCTCCTGTTTATCGACAACATTTTCCGGTTTACCCAAGCAGGCTCGGAAGTGTCGGCCTTATTGGGCCGTATGCCGTCGGCCGTGGGGTATCAGCCGACCCTGGGGACGGAAATGGGGACGCTGCAAGAGCGGATTACGTCGACCAAGAAAGGGTCGATCACCTCGGTCCAGGCGATTTACGTGCCGGCCGACGATCTCACGGACCCTGCGCCCGCCACCACGTTCGCCCACCTGGATGCGACGACCGTGTTGTCCAGGCAATTGGCGGAACTTGGCATTTACCCGGCGGTGGACCCGCTCGATTCCACGTCGAGGATTCTCGATCCCCACGTGCTCGGGGAAGAGCACTACAACGTCGTGCAACAGGTCCAAGTGACCTTGCAGCGGTACAAAGACTTGCAGGACATCATTGCCATTCTCGGTATGGATGAGTTGTCCGAAGAAGACAAACAGACCGTCACGCGCGCGCGAAAGCTGCAACGCTTCCTCTCCCAGCCGTTCCACGTGGCCGAAGCCTTCACGGGCACGCCGGGGAAATACGTGAAACTCAAAGATACCGTCCGGAGTTTCAAAGAAATCGTCGACGGCAAGCATGACGATTTGCCGGAACAGGCGTTTTACATGGTCGGGGCGATCGAAGAAGCCATCGAGAAGGCGGAGAAACTGGGATACAAACGATAATGGCGGATACAGGCACAACCGTCCCCTCGGGAAAACTCCTGTTGGAAGTGGTGACACCGGATAAACTCCTGGTGAGTGAATACGTGGACCAGATCTCCGCGCCCGGAACGGAAGGCGACTTTGGCGTGTTGCCCGGCCATTGTCATTTTCTGACGACGTTGCGGATCGGCGAATTGCACTATCGTATTGGAGAAGCAGAGCATTACATGTCGGTGTTGTGGGGATTCGCCGACGTGACGCCCCACAAGGTCACCATCCTTGCAGAGATCGCCGAGAAGGCGGAAGATATCGACGTCGACCGAGCCCAGGCCTCCGTGGCCCAGGCTGAAGAACGTCTTGAGCGCGGCGGGCTCCCGTCGGAAGTCGAAGAGGCCAGGGTGAGTTTGGAAAAAGCGCGACTTCGACAAAAAGTGGCCGAGCGACTCCAGAAGCAAGGGCACGCGTAACCCATCCTTCCCGTATGCGTCCATGCCGCACGTTGAAACGCGGACCGAGATTATCGTTTCACCGGGAGAAGGTCCCAAACGCCTGGACCATTTTCTGGCCAACCGTGATCCCGATTTCTCTCGAACGACCCTCCAGCGTTTGATCCTCGACGGCCATATCACCGTCGACGGTCAGGTCACCAAGCCCAGTCACAAAATCAAACCCGGCGACGTCATCGTGCTCAGGGTCCCCAGGGCCGAGCCTCTCATGATGGAGCCCGAGCCTATTCCCCTTGAAATTCTCTATGAAGATGACGCAGTGTTGGTCTTGAATAAACAAGCCGGCCTGGTGGTCCATCCGGCCCCCGGCAATTGGTCGGGCACCCTGGTCAATGCCCTGTTGCACCACTTCAAAACCGAGACGGGGTCGTTCTCCACCATTGGAGGAAAGGAACGGCCGGGGATGGTGCACCGGTTGGACAAAAACACCACGGGCGTCATGGTCGTGGCCAAACAGGATCAGGCGCATGCGTACCTGGTCAACCAGTTTAAGCGCCATACCATTAACAGGGTCTATGAAGCGTTGATCTGGGGAGCGCCGAAAAAGACCGAAGGAGTCATTGACTTGGCCATCGGGCGAGATACAAAGGACCGGAAAAAATTTTCCGCGCGGACGGCCCGTCCCAAGGCTTCGGCAACGAAATACCGAGTGACGGAACGGTTTGAAAAACTGGCGGCCCACGTGGAGCTCTTTCCTCAAACCGGCCGGACCCATCAACTGCGCGTGCATCTATCGGCGATCGGGTGTCCGATCCTGGGAGATCCGACGTATGGAGGAAAGAAGGTGGATGCGGTCCGCGACGTCGCCATTCCTCGCGTCATGCTTCACGCGAAAGTGCTCGGCTTTCTCCACCCGATCTCGCAGCAGGCCATGAATTTTGTTGCCCCCCTGCCGGCTGATATGGCAGAGATCCTGAGCCAATTACGAGGCAGGAGTGCGCGCGGCACAACGGACTTGGGAGAGGAACAAGGGCGATGACTTCGAAAAAAGCAATGGACACCGCACAAGTGCTGGATACCTTTGGAGAATTGATCGCGGCGGTGGCCGCGTTGGCCGCGAAAGTGCCGGCAACGTCGTTCATGGCGATTCCCGGAGGGATCCGCCCCACCGAAGAAGCCCTCGACACATATGAAATAGTCGTCTACCGGTTTCGAGATCAAGCCGGGCCGCCGTTTCGGGTCCTCTACCGTTTCTTCGTGGATTCGGTCGAGGCCTTTGAAGCCGGGCGGATCTTCGATGCCGTGCCGTCCCTGCTTCAGGCGATAGAGCAGTTGGTGGACCTGCACAAAGAAGAAAAAGTCTGTTTCAGTTCCACAGAGCAGGATCGCATTCGCGAGTTTCAACAACGCCTGGAAAAAATTCTCCCGGAAGCCAGCAAGCCGGAAGTGGATCTTCCCACCCCGGAGACCTATTAACCCGCTCCTTGAAGGGCCGTCGCCAATTCCAACCCTCTCCCCATCGTGGGAGAGGGCAGGGTGAGGGGGCAGGAGACCGTAGGTCGGGTTAGCGTAGCGTAACCCGACCTACCGGGCTAAGCGTCCCATTTTCATCCCTCGGTATCCAGGCTGCAAACCTGCAAAAGGGCTCCCCGTGATGGAGCAAACCAGTATGAATTCGTGACCGGTTTGGAATAGCGGATAAGCTGGTCGGAGACCCCGTCGCCCGACGCGCCGAACATACGCTCCAGCAGGACCTGAAACCGGTAAAGCTCACAGGCGAAGGCGAGGAAATACAAGCCATGCTCTTCGACCGTTCCGTAGGGCGCACTCCGCCGGACAATCTTCATAGCCTTCCCGTTTTCTTTATAATCGGTCCGGCTCACGTGTGAAGTCGGCGGCATGGCCTCGCCTTCGAGTTCGATACTGTCAGGCTTGGTCCGGCCCACGACCTGCTCCTGTTCGGACCGGGAAAGGGTATTGAAGGCGGGGAGGTTATGCACCCACTGCTGGGACAACACAAAACTTCCTCCTTCGCCCGTCTGCCCGTCAGGGATCAGCACCGCCTCACGAGCCTTGTCCTCTTTGGGGTTCGCGGTCCCGTCAATGAATCCGATCAGGTCTCGGGAATCCAGGTACTGAAACCCGGCCAAGTCCTGCATGGTGACCACCACCGATTCGACCACGCCGTCCTCGGTGTGGATCGGCGTCGCGTTAATCAGCGTCTTGATGCTACGCCCGTCGGGGGTCGAGAGCACGACTTCTTCGGCACGCACCGGCTCTGCCCTGCTCAGTTCGCCGGCGAGCGGGAAGCGGTCGAGCGCAATCTCACGCCCGTCGGCGAAGCGGCACGTCATCACCTCGATCAGCTGCTCGAGAGAATGGTCGGGCGTGCGCAGGGCTTCGAAGATGCGCCTGGCCTCGCGGTTGAGTGAGACCGGGCGACCGGTCAGCGCATCGAACACCACGACGCCGACAGGCGAGGTCTCGACCAGGGCTTCCAGGTCGGCGCGCGCGCGCCGGTCAACGCCCGGGCGCTCTCGATCACCTCGCTCAGCACGGTCTCGAGGTCGAGGCTCGCGCTGATGCGCAGCATGGCCGCGGTCAGGCTGGAGGTGTGCTCCGTCGGCGCTTCGTGCCCTGGCGTCGAATCGGCGGGTGTCATCATCGGGTCGTCTCCGTCACCAGCGGCACCGACCGCAGTTCGCACCCGCCCTGGCATGGATTCGCTGGAAACACCGGCTCTGAAACACGCGGTGATCGCGCTTTAGCGGCGTACACGTTTTTAAGAATGTTTAAAATTAGCGAAAAAGATAATCTTATACAATTATTGTTAGCACTACTTTCTTTAGGGAATTATCCAGAATAGTTGACGGCCCATTATGTCGTGAGGGCTTTCCCATGTGTCAGGCAAAGGCGAGGGAAAGGTGAGGGCGTGTGCGAATGTTCAGGAGTGTCTAGCATGCTGATAATCAGCAGTCTGGCATGAGTGATGGTCCAGTCGTGGGTCTGCCATAGTGCCTGCGTCCACCTCGACGGGGTGCCCCCTGTCGGGTCGCCGGTGAAAGACACGAACGGGGTCTTCCCGCAAGAGAAGTTTTCTGGTAGCGACTCCTTCCCCTCGCAAGGAGCTTGTACCCTGCCGAAACACATGACTCCCACGTTACACGTAGTCCACGTTTTTCACATTCTGTGGGCAAGCCTCTTCCTGGCCGGCTGTGCTGTCGGGATGGCCAGGTCTGGCAAGCCCGATCATAATGCGTGATATTTACGAAATATTCATGAAAATAATGCAACTATTTACACCTATTTCACAGTATTTCTGGTATGAATATTAGGCACTCGCTGTGGGGCAGAGTCCAGACTTGGTGATTCTCACCCTTGGGCAACCGACCAAACCCTGGCTCGCCGACAACAAACGAACGGATGGCTTTGAACTTGAACGCGGGAACCAGCAATCCCTTGGTCGAGCCACTGGGCATGCCGTCATGGATCTCCTGTCTCGCGGCGGCGGGACCACCAAGCTGCATCTGGCTGCCGCGAATGAGCGGACGGCCCTAAGGTTCTCTTTCCCCTGGCCAGGCCCACGACGCGCCGGCAGGACGCACCCTGCTCCATGGCTTGGGTCCGCAGCCCGCGACCCCGGCGCTGGTGATGGACCGCGCCTACGAGGGCCAGGAGACCCGCCACCTCGCGGTGGCCCTCGGGGTCACGCCCGTGGTGCCGCCCCACCAGAACCGACTCGCCCCCTGGGCGTACGACCGGCCACTCTACAAACGGCGCCACGAAGTCGAGCGCCTGTTCCGACGCTTGAAGGGCTTTCGCCGGATCTTTACGCGCTTTGAGAAGCTCGATGTGCTCTTTCTCGGGTTCATCGTGTTCGCGCTCATCTTCGAGGCATTGCGTTAGTGTGAACAGGCCCTAATTGAAATCACAGGGTAGAAGAACAATCAGCGTCATCGTCTGGACGGCATCATGTCAAGTTAAAAGGATAAGTCCCTTTCTTTAGTACTCTGGCAAGAAATTTACACAAGCACCCTGCGAGGCGGGGCGCGTGCAGAGTCATTCGCGATAAACAGTTTCTCAAGATCTATTTTGGTTACGTTTCGCCCTAATGACCTTGATATTTATGATGAATGATAACGCCGATTCAGATCTTGCGCTGATTGGCGAGGCATCCGGCGGCCGGGCTCCGCCCTGCGGATGGCGCATGGTGTTCCGGTGTGAGTTCCTCCGCGTCGTGGCTACCCTGCTGCTCGTGACAGCCACGCTGCTGGCAATGCCGGCGGCGTCAGCGCAAGCTCAAATTTTTGATGCCGATGCCGACTATCGAGTAGCAGCGGGATATGGCAGTACGACCACGGTCACGTTGGCCGACTATCTTGCCTCCGGCGTTACTGGGGTCACGTTCACACTGTCTTGCGACGCGATGCGTGCGGATTACTATAGTTCCGTTGCTGTCAATGCCGGCGTAGTGACGCTGGTACCCAATACTCTGGGCCATGTTCACGGAACTAGTGCTAACACGCAAACCGAGACGGTGTGCACCGTGACCGCCACCAAAACCAGCGACTCAATGACGCAGGACCAGGAATTTCAGTTCTACACGACTGCGTATCGAACTCCTTTCGCATTGGCGTCGAATGCCGTGGTGCTTGACGAAGCCCGCACGAACGAGGTGGATATCCACATCAACGGAAGTCTTGGCACCGGTCAGGTAAGGGTACAGTGGAGAAAATCCGGAGGTAGCATTTCCACGCGGATCGCACAGGGTGTGAGTAATAGCACCGTGCTGACGATCCCGGGACTCGAGGCGAACACTGCTTACGAAATACGAGTGGCTCTGATAAACGGCATGAGTTTCGATCTGTATCGTGGCGGACAGATGGCTACGGCAGGTACTTTGATCTCCCCGATCTCTCCGGCGACCAAATGGGTACAGAATCTGGGTAGTTCCGGTTTCGGGAAGAGCGCGACACTCGATGTAACGAGGGCAGATGTCCCCACGCTGAGCATCAACGATGTGACCGTGACCGAGGCTGTCGGCGGGGTGGATGCGGTGTTCACGGTGACGCTGAGTAATCCGGCCAGTACGGCGGTCACGGTGTCTTACGCCACCTCCAACGGTTCAGGGACGGGCGCCGCGACAGCGGGGTCGGACTACACGGCGATCAGTGCGACGACGCTGACCATCGGGGCAAACACCCTGACCGGGAGGATCACGGTTCGGGTCCTGGATGACCTGGTGGACGAGCCGAGCGAGACGTTCACGGTGACACTGAGCAGTCCGAGTGGGGCGACGGTGGCGGACGCCGAAGGCATCGGGACGATCACCGACAACGACGGGGTGCCCACGCTAAGCATCAACGATGTGACCGTGACCGAGGCTGTCGGCGGGGTGGATGCGGTGTTCACGGTGACGCTGAGTAATCCGGCCAGTACGGCGGTCACGGTGTCTTACGCCACCTCCAACGGTTCAGGGACGGGCGCCGCGACAGCGGGGTCGGACTACACGGCGATCAGTGCGACGACGCTGACCATCGGGGCAAACACCCTGACCGGGAGGATCACGGTTCGGGTCCTGGATGACCTGGTGGACGAGCCGAGCGAGACGTTCACGGTGACACTGAGCAGTCCGAGTGGGGCGACGGTGGCGGACGCCGAAGGCATCGGGACGATCACCGACAACGACGGTACGCCCTCGCTGAGCATTGATGATGTGACCGTGACCGAGGCTGTCGGCGGGGTGGATGCGGTGTTCACGGTGACGCTGATCGCGGTGAGTGGTCGAGCCGTGACGGTGGACTACGAAACCTCGAATGGAACGGCGACCGAGGAGTTGGATTACGAAACCAGGAGAGGAACACTGACGATTCCGGCGGGTAAGATGGAGGGGACAATCCCGATACCGGTGCTTGACGACGCGCTGGACGAGCCGAGCGAGACGTTTACGGTGACGCTGAGCGGTCCGACCAGCGCGACGGTACAGGACGGCGTGGGCATGGGGACGATCCAAGACAATGATGCCCCGCCTTCTCTGCGTATCGAGGATGTGACCGTGGTGGAGGGAACGACAGCCGAGTTTGCGGTGAGGTTGAGCGCGGCGAGCGCGCAGGAAGTAACAGTCGCGTACGCGACCTCAGACGGCACCGCGGAGGAGCCGTCTGACTACACGGAAACCAGTTCGACGCTGACCTTCACTCCGGGTGAAATGGAGAAGAGGATCCGGGTTCCGGTGCTCGACGACACGGTAAACGAGTCGGACGAGACGTTTACGGTGACGCTGAGCGCGCCGCGGAACGCAACGGTCGAGAGGCCGGTGGCGACGGGAACGATCACCGACGACAGCGGTGTGCCCTCGCTGAGCATCAACGATGTGACCGTGACCGAGGTTGTCGGCGGGGTGGATGCGGTGTTCACCGTGACCCTGAGTAATCCGGCCAGTACGGTGGTCACGGTGTCTTACGTAACCTCCAACGGTTCAGGGACGGGTGACGCGACAGCGGGGTCGGACTACACGGCGGTCAGCGCGACGACGCTGACCATCGGGGCAAACACCCTGACCGGGACGATCACGGTTCGGGTCCTGGATGACCTGGTGGACGAGCCGAGCGAGACGTTCACGGTGACACTGAGCAGTCCGAGTGGGGCGACGGTGGCGGACGACGAAGGCATCGGGACGATCACCGACAACGACGGCTCTCCGTCCTTGAGCATTGGGGATGTGACGGTGGGAGAGGGAGCGGAGGCCGAGTTCACGGTGAGGTTGAGCGCGGTGAGTGGATTGGCAGTAATGGTGGACTTCACGACCTCGGACGTGTCGGCGCTTGCCGAGTTGGACTACGAAACCAGGAGTGGAACGCTGACGATTCCGGCGGGCAGTACAACCGGCAAGATCCCGGTGCCGGTGCTCGACGACGTGCTGGACGAGCCGGACGAAACGTTCACGGTGACGCTGAGCAATCCGACCAACGCAACGGTGGGGGACGGCACGGGCACGGGAACGATCGAAGACGGCGATGACTCTCCGTCCCTGAGTGTCGGCGATGCATTCGTTGCCGAGAGTGCGGGAGCGGTGGCCGAGTTCACGGTGACGCTGAGCGCGGTGAGCGCCCTGCCGGTGATGGTGGGCTATGCGACCGAGGACGGGACGGCGATGGCGGATTCGGATTACACGCCGATCGTGGGCAGGACGCTGACGATACCGGCAGGCGATATGACCGGAACGATCCCTGTATCGGTGCTCGACGACGCGCTGGACGAGCCAACCGAGACGTTCACGGTAAGGCTGGGTGCTCCCACCAATGCGACGGTGGCGGACGGCGAAGGCACGGGAACGATCACCGACGACGATAGCCCACCAACCCTGAGTATCGGAGATGTAACTGTAACCGAGGATTCTGGGACCGCGACCTTCACGGTGCGCCTGAGTGTGCCGATTGATCGACCGGTAACGGTGGATTTCACAACCGTGGACGGTAGCGCCGTAGCGGACTCGGACTATACGGCCACCGAGGGGATGCTGACTTTCGCGCCGGGGGAGACGGAGAAGACGATCACGGTGCCGGTAATCGCCGATGATGTGGACGAGCCGGACGAAACGTTCACGGTGACGCTGAGCAATCCGGACAACGCGGTGTTTGCGGATAGTGAAGCGACAGGAACAATTACTGAAGGCCCCGTCGAGGACCCCACGATCAGTATCGAGGACGTAACCGTTTCCGAAACCGGGGGCACGGCTTTGTTCACGGTGAGCCTGAGCGGGCCGTCTCCCCGGGTGGTGACGGTGGACTTCAGGACCATGGATGGGACAGCGGAAGCGGTCCTGGACTATACGGCCACCGATGGAACGGTGCGATTCGAGGCGGGGGAGACGGAGCAGACGATCATGGTTTCGGTGCTCGATGACACACTGGACGAGCCGGACGAAACGTTCACGGTGACGCTGAGCAATCCGACCAACGCAACGGTGGGAGACGGCACGGGCACGGGGACGATCACCGACGACGATTATCCTGCGGTCGCGGTGTCGTATGGGGCGGTGTCCTACACGGTGACGGAAGGCGGGAGCGTGGAGGTGACAGTGGTCCTCAGCGCGCCTCCTGGGCGTCGGGTGGTGATCCTGCTGACGCACATGCCTGGTGGCGGGGCGCTTGAGTCAGACTATTCGGGGGTTCCGGTGAACGTGGCGTTTGATCCAGGCGAGACGCGTCAGACCTTTACCGTCACTGCTGTAGAAGATGCGGAGTACGATGACGGGGAGAGCGTGGCGCTTGGATTCGGGGCTCTTCCCCAAGGCGTGACGGCGGCCGATCCCGAGATCGCTACCGTCACGATTGACGACAACAATCATGTGCCCAGCGCCGTGCCGCGGGAGTGGCTTGGGCGGTTCGGCCGTACGGCGGCGACTCATGTGGTGGATGCCCTCGACGAACGGATGCGGTGGCTGGCGGAACCGCCGCGCTGCGCGCCAGATCGGCGCCCGGAAGACACGGTAACAGGCACGGGGACAATCATCGACGACGAGGGCTCGCCGACCCTGAGCATTGATGATGCGACCGTGGTCGAGGCTTCGGGGGCGGTGGCCGAGTTTACGGTGACGCTGAGCGCGGTGAGCGCGCAGGCGGTGGCGGTGGACTACACGACCGGCGACGGGACGGCGGTGGCGGGATCGGACTATACGACCACGGGCGACACGCTGACCTTCGCGCCGGGCGAGACTTCGAAGACAGTCATGGTGCCGGTAACCGCCGACGATGTGGATGAGCCGGACGAGATATTCACCGTGACGCTGAGCGCGCCGACCCACGCGACGGTGGTGGACGGCGAAGGCACGGGGACGATCACCGACGACGAGGGCGCGCCGACCTTGAGCATTGATGATGCGACCGTGATCGAGGCTTCGGGGGCAGTGGCCGAGTTCACGGTGACGCTGAGCGCGGTGAGCGCACAGGCGGTGACGGTGGCGTACGCGACCTCGGACGGGACGGCGGTGACGGGATCGGACTATACGACCACGGGCGGCACGCTGACCTTCACGCCGGGCGAGACTTCGAAGACGGTCATGGTGCCGGTAACCGCCGACGACGTGGATGAGCCGGATGAGACATTCACCGTGACGCTGAGCAATCCAACCCACGCGACGTTGGCGGATGCAACTTCCCCGGACCGTGCCCCCCGGTGGCGGTGCAGGCCACCGTACAGGGAACCGGCGTCTGTGGTGATCGGCGGTCACCGGTTGGACAGTGGTGCTGAGCCGGAGGAGGCGTTGGGGCGGAATCGGGCGGATCGGTCAGGGGACGAATTGACGCGGGATGACGGAACGCACGGGGATCGGGGACCGGACACATCCCGAAGCCTGACAGCGCGCGAGCTTCTGGCCGGAAGTTCGTTCCATATCCCGTTGGCGGCGGCGGAAGACGGGCGGAGGTTGAGCCTCTGGGGCCGAGGCACGCTCTCGCGCTTTGACGGTCGTGATGGCGAATTTACGCTGGGCGGCGATGTCATGACGGCTACGCTTGGGGTGGATTATGCGGGAGATCGCCTGCTGGCCGGGATCGCGTTGTCACACAGCCAAGGCGAGGGGACGTTATCGCTGGACGGCTTCGAGGGTGAGGCCGAATCTTCCCTGACCGGTCTCTACCCGTATCTGCGCTACGGGGTGAGCGAGCGCCTGTCGGTCTGGGGGATGGCGGGCTATGGCGCGGGAACGCTGACGCTCAAGGAGGATAGCACTGAACCGATTAAGGCTGGAATCGGAATGATGATGGGAGCCGCCGGCGCGCGTGGAAGGCTTCTGTCTCCGGCCGACGTGGAAAATTTCGCGCTGACGCTCAAGGCTGACGCGCTGTTTCTGCGGACGAACTCCGATGGGGTTTCCGGTCTGAGGGCGGCGGCTGATGTAACCCGGCTGCGTCTGGGGCTTGAGGGTTCATACGAGCTCGTCTCCGACGATGGCGAGTGGCTTTCGCCGTTCATCGAGACAGGCCTGCGCCATGACGGGGGCGATGCGGAGACGGGGTTCGGCGTGGAGATCGGCGGCGGGCTTCGCTATGCGCACCCGGAACTGGACCTGACGGCGGAACTCAACGCGCGCGGGCTGCTGGCGCATGAGGATGACGGTTTCAGGAGCTGGGGCGTGTCGGGGTCGTTGCGCTACGATCCGTATCCATCTTCGGAGCTTGGCCCGTCTTTCACGCTCTCCCCGTCCTTGGGGTCGGCGTCCTCGGGCGGTGCGGACGCGTTGTGGGAGAGCGGGAGTATGGCTGACCTTGCCGCGAGCGACGACCGGGCGCCCGGTGGGCGGCTTGATGCTGAGCTCGGCTACGGGTTCGCAGTTTCCGGCGTTGGGGGCGTTGGAACGCCCTACACGGGGGTCTCGCTATCGGAGAGCGGACGGGACTTCCGTCTCGGCTACCATCTCGGCTTCGACCCCTCCTTGGATCTGGGCATTGAAGGGACACGCCGGGAGCGCGCCAACGGTAACGAAGCCTTGGAATATGTGGTCATGCTGCGGGCCTCGATGCGATGGTAGAAGCGGCAGCTTTCAGCAGATGACCGGGCACGCCGCATGAGCAGTGACGCGGCCGAGCATTTCCTGTGCGAGGCGTCGCAGTGCCGAGCAGGGATATGGTCCCGCGACAATCGTCTCTCAGTATTTGTAGCGGCCGCATCTCATGCGGCTTTGTCCAGGCACTGTCTCTCGGAGCCTTAGCCCCCTTCTTGGTGCAGGATCTTTTCCAAATTCTCCCGTGATGGAGCAAACCAGTATGAACTCGTGACCGGTTTGGAATAGCGGATAAGCTGGTCGGAAACCTCGTCGCCCGACGTGCCGAACATACGCTCCAGCAGGACCTGAAACCGGTAAAGCTCACAGGCGAAGGCGAGGAAATACAAGCCATGCTCTTCGACCGTTCCGTAGGGCGCACTCCGCCGGACAATCTTCATAGCCTTCCCGTTTTCTTTATAATCGGTCCGGCTCACGTGTGAAGTCGGCGGCATGGCCTCGCCTTCGAGTTCGATACTGTCAGGCTTGGTCCGGCCCACGACCTGCTCCTGTTCGGACCGGGAAAGGGTATTGAAGGCGGGGAGGTTATGCACCCACTGCTGGGACAACACAAAACTTCCTCCTTCGCCCGTCTGCCCGTCAGGGATCAGCGCCGCCTCACGAGCCTTGTCCTCTTTGGGGTTCGCGGTCCCGTCAATGAATCCGATCAGGTCTCGGGAATCCAGGTATTGAAACCCGGCCAATTCGAGTCTGAGGGCTCCCACCGTTCGCATGAACGAATGGATGGCCAGCACAATCTGCATATTCACGTCACGGCGATTGCTCTGAATCCAAAACAGGAGATCCCGTTGCGTTGAAGGAACGGCATAGCCATCCACTCCTGAATGAGCCGCAAAGGCTCGCAGCCCCTCGGGGCACCACGCGGGGTTCAACCGGTCCCAAGCGTCCTTGCCGAATGCGACGACCGTCTCGGATGGTTCCCCTCCTTTGACCGCCAATGCCGACTGGACAGCGCGTCGTATATCCTGCGTCGCGGCATCAGGCTGAAGCTGGTATTCCAGGTAATAAAAATGCGTATTGCCTTCGGTAAAAATCCCAGCCTGAGGTGACGACGTCATGTTCGATTCCTTCCTCTCTCAGATCATCCAGTATTCATTCTATCAATTTTATTCGGCAAACGTCGTTCGTGGCGTCCCGGGTTGACAGACCATTGAAAATAGGTGAAAAAGACGGTCGGAAGCGCCCGTAGCTCAATGGATAGAGCATCAGACTTCGGATCTGAGGGTTGGGGGTTCGAGTCCCTCCGGGCGCGCCACCCTATCCGATAACTTAGGTCAAGACCGAGTGCTGGCATCGGGCTCTGAGGAACCGTCTCCTACTGGTTTAATTCCGCTCTTTGATCTGAACAATCGAGAATCGACTTATAAATTGACTCGATACTCATTGAATAGGCAGCAAAGTATTTGGTAGATTCTTTACAATGAGGCAGAAGATACCTTTCAGACCTGAAGCCCTATAATGGCATCACAGCCAAAAGCCCCTTCCTATTCCCACCCCCCCGTTCGAGAAGCCATCATTGATATTCAAATAGATGCGCTTCCTGAAGAGTCGCTTCCAAAACTAAAAGACTGTGGCACTGAGTTCGACTCTCTCTACCCTAAGACAAAAACTCAGTATCTGGGTAAGATCTCCATGAAGGTTTCTGATACTGACGTGACATCGGAACAAGACCGGCAACTTTTTGGTTATAGTTTCCACTCCTCAGATGAAAACAGATGCGTTCAATTGAGACTTAATGGTTTTACTTTCAATCTCCTCAAGCCGGATCCTGCGGCAGCATGGCCTGGTTGGAATGTTCTACGGGATGAAGCTCGAAGGGTATGGGATAAATACATAATGGTAACGAATACGGCTGAAATCAGACGTCTTGCAGTTCGTTACATCAATCAGATTGTTATTCCTGGAGGTGAAATAGAACTCCTTGATTATTTTACTGAACCACCGAGAATTCCAGTTGGACTTCCCCAACGGCTAAACCGTTATTTTAGTCGTATAGAGATTAACAATTCTGATCCGGAAGCCTTTATTATTATTACACAAGCCCCAGCACCTCAAGAGTACCAAAATCAACCAACTTTCACCCTTGATATTGATGTTATAAGAGAACAACGCATGCCACTAGACAGTTTTGATTTGTGGAGTACCCTTGATCGCTTCCGTGAGTTGAAGAATACTGTCTTTGAGGCAAGTTTACATCCAAGAGCCAAAAACCTTTTTGGACCGGAGGAAAAAATCGGATGAGTATTGGAATATTGTTAGAAAGGGCGCCGACTTCTAACACTTTGGGAAAAGGCGTCGGTGTGGATTCAACTCAGTTGTGGGAAACTGAGAAAGAAGTGTCTCTTCATGCCACTCAACCGATTTCATCAGGTGGTTGGAAACGGCTGCTCGCGGACGAGGCTTTTGAAATTTATATCGAATGTTCAGAGCTTGGTTGGGATGGGTATGATGCCGCGCCACTTTCCAAAGACTCCTTTTTCCATGCAAGTAGCTTTATCGACCTGATTCCGGTCTGGGCGCCACGACCCGACCTTGTTCCATCTCCAGATGGGTGGCTCTCTTTTGAATGGCGGTCACTCATGAATCGAATTTTGTCTGTTACTCCGGAGAACAGAGTCTTGATCTATGCGGCAGCATTGGGTCCCCAAAATGTGCATTATGGGAGAGTTTCTTTGGAAGAATATCGAGAAAAATTACCATCTAATATAACCAGAATATTGTCTGAGTATTTTTGAAATGAAAGAACTTCCTTCTGATGTCGCTCCCGAGGAGCGCATTACCCGGTATATTCTAAATAGAAGGCACATCAAGGCCGAAAAGGGCGAAGTTAAGGTTGATGCGTTTCTGCCAACCAACCCTAAACCGGAACAGACAGAACGGCAAACTTCCGTTTACCGTACTATAAATTGTGAAGAAACGGAGATTTGGTCCATCGGTGCTGAACATGTCGAAAATCCTGGAAAAAAACGTTTTGTCCTTGCAAGAGGCGATCTCTTGGCACAAACGGTATACAGCCAGAATTTACGTATAGTTCCACATCTTTTTCCACATCCCCGTCACGCCAATATTGTCAATTGGCCTAATGAAGAGAGCAGCGTACATCGAAAAGCGAAAGCATTATTGTTGGCTCAAAAATCGAGTCTTATTGTTAGACCTTCGACCCAATAAAGTCACTCCCACTCTCCACCTTTGATCCTGCGGCGGCGCACGTTGCGGCGCTTCGAGTTATACTTTACGCCCTTGATCTCCAGGACGACGACACTTTCGACATCCAGCCGCAGGGTCGGGTCGCGATAAGTAGGTGGCTCGATGTCTTCCTCGTCTTCATCCCACGGTAGTGCTGAGTGGAATACACCCACGGGTCTGAGGTCAAGAGAGTTCCCGAGTGTCTCAGTTGGTGCTACCTTTTCGGGTGGATCAGGCGGCACGGTCTCGAAAACGGTGATGTCGCCGTCTGCATGGTCTTCGCCTCTGATGTGGCTGAAGAAGGTCAGCTTGGTTTCCTTGGGTAAACCTAAAAAGGTCACGTCGGCTTCCTTGGGTAACTCATACGGTTCTACACCGCAAGCGTGGTTGAACAGCACCACGTTGCGGCCGGTACCATCGGTTTGCGATGAGTGGAAGATGATCCCGTCCAGCCGTGGCTCCACTTTGTGGGCCAAGTACTCGGCCACGGCTTGCGTGACGAGGTATTCGAATGCTTCGTCCCCCGGCATGATAGGCCGGCTCATCTCACGGACCAGTCGTCTGAGGAAGGATGCACGTCCTACGTGCGAGGCGTAGGTGGGGTCGAAATGGCTTCTTTCGACATAAATTTTCGTCAGGGAATCGAAGTCAAGAAGCCGCAATGGTCGCAGCACCTCGAATTTAGCCACCACGACGTGGCTACCCACTGGGGCGCGAGCCTCGGCCACGCACGTGTCCTCATCCAGGGCACCATAGAAAACAGGAATGCCTGGGGCGTTCATCCTTCCGCCCTTGGCAAGCCGGGATGTCGGCGGACCGATCTCGCAGACCGGCGCGCTGAGGATGGCCTTGAGTTCCTTGCTTGACTGTGCCGTACGTGCCCGCCAGAGGAAGCGGTCTTCGTCGTCTGGAGAAATTTTTCGAATGACGGGTTGGTCGTCAAACGTCTTAAGCGCGCTCAGGTCTCCGAATATATCCCTCAGCGCGGTTTCGGCGGAGGTGCTGAAGAACCGTGCACAGGAACGGATCTCACTACGAAACGCTTCCCATGTGTCGTGAAAGCCCCACTCATCGGGGCTAAGTTCCTCGTAATGAGCATCGCTGTCGTAAGGATTTTCTGCGCCGTCCGTCATGGCCTCATATTCATGGGGCTCGGATAGCAACGCCCTCACGTCGTCGGCAATTTCTTCATCCAGACCCGCCATGTTGGCGATTAAGTCCACTACGGGATAACCCGACCGCCTCCATGGAGTCTCATTGAGCGAGAGTCTAAAGTGTTCTTTCAGCACCTCGTGGATACGCTCAGCCAGCTTCTCCAACGTCAGTGCCTTACGCCTCTTGCCGCAGTAACCGCACAGTCCGCGACTGCCTTTTTCTTTAACCTCATCGGCCAGGAACGAATCGCCAATGCAGTCATGACAGACGCGAACGGTATCCTTTTCTAGAGTCATCGCCTGGGGGGATTTCTTGCCTGGTATTGCATGAAAAAAGAACCGTCTGATCCAACGTGTTATGGTTCAGGTGTAGATAACCGGCCCTCTCAGGTGAGTTTTAATAACAGTTTAATCTTTGCACGAACCTGGTTCACAACGTCATGACTTGCCTTACCCTTTTTCTGCGCATGACGCACTGTCCAGTCAAGATTCTTGACTTGGTCGGCCAGTGCAACCCCTTGTATGGTTTTATGCTGAAGTTCAACCTCAAAAGGAAAGCCTTTGGCCCGACTGGTGAGCGGAACACAGACCAGGAGCTTGGTTTTACTATTATAGAGCTTTGGTGACAGCACGAGGGCCGGTCGATGCCCTGCTTGTTCATGTCCTGCTGATGGATCAAAATCCAACCAGATAATATCGCCGGTGTCTGGCACATATGGTAATGACATTAGAGTAATTCATTTCCTACAGGTGAACCAAAATCTATTTCATGGTGGACGTTTTCCGGCGTGATTTGCGCCAGTAATGCATCAAGATTATCCGCTTCGATAGCAGGATCAAGCACAATTTTACGGCCTTCCACACGAACTTCGACACGCTGTTCAATGCCGACCTGGGCCGCATGCATGACCTTGGCAGGAAGGCGGACCGCCGCGCTGTTTCCCCATTTTTTCACAGTAATCTGCATAGCAATCACTCCTGTTAATGTATAAACATCAGTAGATACATTCTTTTAACAGTCAATCCGGGCACATTTCAACGTTCCGGCTGAACCCATATTATGGAACAGGCAAAAAATGAAAAAGTTTTCAGTTGACGTTCTTAGCGAAGAAACGAAAGCGTTTTTGCCTTCGGGTATTGCTTCATTTTTGCAAAGAAGTCGGTCTCGGTGAGACGTGTCGGCCACTTCGGGTTGACGGCAACTTCATATCGACCTTCCCCGATTTGCTTGATAGCGATCGCGTTCAAATCTTTCAGGTTGAAAAGATCGCGAACCAAGCCTCCTAATGGGTCTTTTAATGTGCGGTAGGCACCCTCGGTCACTTTTATCAACCGGCCAAAGTCCATGGAATCGACGTCAAGTAAAATTTTGAGAATCTCCAACTGGCGTTCTGCAATGACCCGTTTCCGTTTTGATTTCAGCCTGCCAAAGAGTTCGTACATAAGGTCCCGATAGAGCACTTTGGAGATGTGACGCTGAATTTCGGCAAGAATTCGCTTGCTTTGGAGGGCAATACCCTTGAGCCCGAAAATGAGGAAAGGCGTCAGATTGTGGCCGGACTCGCGGACTTCTGCCAAGGCGGCAAGATACGCATTTTTCTCGTCGTAATAATAGTTGGACATCGCAATGAAGCAGGTATCGCGAAGCCCGGCCCGTTGGAGCATCAGGGCTTCCAAGGCTCGGGCGGTGCGGCCGTTTCCATCAAGGAAGGGGTGCATGGCTGCCAGATGATAGTGGGCCGCTAATGCCTGAATAATCGGGTCCTGGTCCTGATACTCTCTTTGAATGGCCTCGCTGAATTGTCGAAAGGCTGATGCGCACTCTTTGCCTCCTTCCGCGCCTCGATGCCTGGGCATCCCAAAGTTGACGTTCTGATTTTCCTTCCTTAACTGCCCGGGCAGACAATGATCATCGTCCGCACCCGTCACAATAGTCCGGTGAATATGAGAAATCAGATCTGCTGTGATAGGTCTGTCTTGGGGAAGCGCGGCCATCCAGCGATAGGTCTGGACGACGGCATGGGCCTGTCTCTGAGAACGTGTGAGAAGTTGGTTCGGGGTTTCCTGGAAGGCCAGATCGAGTTCCTGTTCTGTAAATTCGGCACCCTCAATCCGTGACGTCCCGGCGACTTCGCGCTTGAATTCGATGTCTTGCAGTGCCTCAACCCAACGACGTTGGTAGGGGACCGTTTGCAGGGAAAGGATCGCAGCCTTTGCTTCCATATAGGCCTCTGCCAGAGCCATTTTATCAAATTGAATCCAGTTTCTTGGAATTTCATATTTAATCATAAATCAATTATAATCTTAATTAATTTCTATTTCAATTTCTTAACAAATTATCATAACTATTTGTTTTTAAATGTATAATTAAAATTATTTATTTAATGATATAATACTCATTTCTTGTTTGTTTCATATATATTTCATAAATAAGGTGAGCCAATTTTTCTTATGAACCTCTGACAAAGACGGTCTGATGTGTCCGTTGAATAGAGCGTCAGACTTCTGATCTGAAGGTTGGACTCTCCCGGAGCGCGCCATGAAGCAAAGGGCATGAAAGTTTTCGTGCGTAAATTATTTGATGTCATTGTACGTTAAATAGGTTTCGGGGAAATGCGGTTCGATTTTTGGAAAATTGGCTCAGTCTAGGCTTCTGAAAGGGATTGCTGTTACCATGACAAAGGAAGAGCAAGATTCCTTGCCAATATGCATCCTATCAAACCGGTGCGGGAAGGGATTCTTCGCCAGATAATTGAAAGGAAAGCGCCAATGGACCGGATAGAGAAATCACTGGGTATCACCATTTATCCTCCCGACGTCCAAGGGGTTGGAGAATTCGATGGCGGGAGGATCACCGAAACCAAGCCCCTTGGGTTTCCCGGAGAAGGTCCCGGTGTTCCTCATATGGGCCCCCTGTTTTACTGGGCCTGGGCGACGGCCAAAGGGTACGGGAAAATCGGCCTTCATCCTCATCGGGCCTTTGAAATCATGAGTTATGCCCTCGAAGGAGAAATTGGCCATTACGATACCATGGGCAATCGAAGCCGGGTGAAAGCCGGCGGAGCGCAGGTGATGCAGACGGGGTCAGGCGTCTCTCATGAAGAGGAAACGGTCGGCGAGCATAATGAATTGTTTCAAATCTGGTTCGAGCCAAATCTGAAGAAAACCGTACACCAGACACCGACGTATGCTGAATTTCGCCATGAAGACTTTCCCGTTGAGGTTCGTGACGGGGTGACCCTTAAACACGTCATTGGGAACGGCGCGCCGGTATCGATCCTGGCGGAAGTGGCTATGCAGGACATTCTCATTCCACCAAGCCATCGTTACCAGCGCGAACTTTCCGCAAACCGCACGTTGGCCATGGTGGTCATCAATGGAAAAGGAAACCTGATAGCTGAGGCTCATTCAGAAAAACATGATCTCGAGCCAAGATATTTTGCGGTCGTTCACACCGGGAATAACGAGTCGATCTCCATTCAAGCGGCGCAAACCGTTCCTCTTCGTATCGCCATGATCGAGGTCCCGGCCGAGGTGGATTACCCATTATACAGAGAACAATGACGTTGATAGATCTTGTCTCGGGCAGGGTGTCGCAAAAGTCCGCAGAGCGTTGATCTTTCTCGCTTGCCGCCGCATTTCGCCGGCATCATGCTACGCTTGTATGCTCAAAAGCCTATCTGTGGCGTGACGCTGCCGGTGTGACAGAACCGTCCCCTCCTGCTTATTGACAACACAACCCCGTTTGCTATGATAACGGTGATCATGGACAAAGGGGAGAAAAACTGAACTTCGTCCTCAACACGTTTTCGTTCTTGATCTGGGGCGTGCTGGTGATGTGGATGTGTGCCGGCTTCACCATGCTGGAGTCCGGGTCGGTCCGCACCAAGAACGCGTCCGTCATCTGTCTGAAAAACATCGGTTTGTATGCGATTGCCGGACTCGCCTACTACGCGGTCGGCTACAACCTGATGTACGTGGATGTCACGTCCTGGATTGGCTCCTTCACGTTCTTCTACGGGCCGTCCGCTCAAGAAATTGCCCTGCTCAAGGGCGACACGTCAGTGGCAGAAGCGGTGGCCGAGACTGGCCACGCCGTCATGTCGGATTGGTTTTTTCAGATGGTGTTCGTGGCGACCACGGCCTCCATCGTGTCAGGCGCGCTGGCCGAACGGGTCAAACTCTGGTCATTCTTCCTGTTTACGTTGATGCTCACCGCGTTCATCTATCCCGTGGTCGGCGCTTGGACGTGGGGTGGCGGCTGGCTCAATCAGATGGGGTTCCAGGACTTTGCCGGCTCGACCATCGTGCATTCCACCGGCGGATGGGCGGCATTGGCCGGTGCTATTGTGGTCGGGCCACGATTCAGGAAGTTCCGGGCAGACGGCACCGTCAAGGCGACTCCCCCGTCGAACGTGCCCGTGGTGACCCTTGGGGTGTTCATCCTCTGGATGGGGTGGTTCGGCTTCAACGGGGGCTCGCAACTGGCGCTCGCCGGGGTGAGCGATGCCGTGGCCATGAGCATCATCCTCGTGAATACCAATTTGGCGGCGGCGGCCGGGGTGATGACAGCGATTTGCCTTGCCAAACCCATTTTGGGCAGGCATGACTTGTTTGCCGGACTCAACGGGGCCATCGCCGGGCTGGTGTCGATTACCGCGGGTCCTGATATTGTCGATCATAACTGGGCGATCATCATCGGTGCCGTTGGCGGGGTACTCTGTACGGCAGGGATAAAACTCCTGGAAATATTGAAAATTGACGACGTCGTCGGGGCGATTCCCGCCCACCTCATGGCAGGCGTCTGGGGCACGCTGGCCGTGTGTATCGTGGGGGGCGGCAATGTGGGCGTCCAACTTATCGGCATCCTGGCGATCGGCGCGTTTGTGTTTGTCACCTCATGGACCCTGTGGATGATCATCGACAAGACCATCAAGGCGCGGGTTTCGCAGCGTGTGGAGGAACTCGGTCAGGACGTGGCGGAACTGGGCATCGAGGCGTATCCCGAATTCCTGGTGATTCCCGATCCTGACGATGTCAGTGACTTCAAGCTAAAGAAGTAAGGATATCCTGGCAGAAGATGAGAAAAAGTTCTTCTCCATTCAGATAAGAGAGAGAGAAAGACAGGGCTCTCCTATCCTCTCTACGAAAAAATCCCCCGGCCCGAAATACCCCTTCAAAAATTCTCACCGCAAGTAACAACCAAGGGTGTCCGACAGAGCCTTCTCCAGTAAACAATGGTCCGAACATTCAGGCAGGCCGTCTGCGATGATGACGGTGCTCACGGACAGAGGCGGACAAATTGAACTTCGCACTCAACACGTTTTCGTTCTTGATCTGGGGCGTGCTGGTGATGTGGATGTGTGCCGGCTTCACCATGCTGGAGTCCGGGTCGGTCCGCACCAAGAATGCGTCCGTCATCTGTCTGAAAAACATCGGTTTGTATGCGATTGCCGGACTCGCCTACTACGCGGTCGGCTACAACCTGATGTACGTGGATGTCACGTCCTGGATTGGCTCCTTCACGTTCTTCTACGGGCCGTCCGCTCAAGAAATTGCTCTGCTCAAGGGCGACACGTCAGTGACGGAAGCGGTGGCCGAGACTGGCCACGCCGTCATGTCGGCTTGGTTTTTTCAGATGATGTTCGTAACGAGCGCGGCCTCCATCGTGTCGGGCACGCTGGGCGAACGGGTCAAACTCTGGTCGTTCTTTCTGTTTACGTTACTACTGACCGCGTTCATCTATCCCGTGATCGGCGCCTGGACGTGGGGCGGCGGCTGGCTCAATCAGATGGGGTTCCAGGACTTTGCCGGCTCGACCGTCGTGCATTCCACCGGCGGGTGGGCGGCACTGGCTGGTGCTATTGTAGTCGGGCCACGACTCAGGAAGTTCCGGGCAGACGGCACCGTCAAGGCGATACCCCCTTCAAACGTCCCCGCGGTAGTCCTTGGTGTGTTCATCCTCTGGCTGGGTTGGTTCGGCTTCAATGTGGGCTCGCAACTGGCGCTCGCCGGGGTGAGCGATGCCGTGGCCATGAGCATCATCCTCGTGAATACCAATTTGGCGGCGGCGGCCGGGGTCATGGCGGCGATCTCCGTGTCCAAACCCATTTTGGGCAGGCATGACTTGTTTGCCGGACTCAACGGGGCCATCGCCGGGCTGGTGTCGATTACCGCGGGTCCTGATATTGTCGATCATCACTGGGCGGTCATCATCGGTGCCGTTGGCGGAATTCTCTCTACGACAGGAATCAAACTCCTGGAAGTCGTGAAGATTGACGACGGCGTCGGGGCAATTCCGGCCCACCTCATAGGAGGGATATGGGGCACGCTGGCCGTGTGTATCGTGGGGGGCGGCAACGTGGGCGTCCAACTCCTGGGTATCGTAGCGATCGGCGCGTTTGTGTTTGTCACCTCCTGGATCCTGTGGCTGGTCATCGACAAGACGATCAAGGCGCGGGTCTCGCACGATGTGGAGGTACTCGGCAAAGATGTGGTGGAGTTGGGCATCGTGGCGTATCCCGAATTCCTGATGGTTCCTGATGCTGACGAGGTCGATGATCGCAAGCCAAAGAAATAAGGCTCTCCCCCTCCGATTCCCTGCATCTCACCGATAGTTCCTCTTTGAGAGGAACAGCCACGGAAGTCTACACTTCGAACATCTTCTTTCGTTCAAGCTGTTCCTCCAGGCGGAAGGGAACGCATTTTTTCGGCGGCTTCTGGCGTGGGGTGCCTGGCTGATAAGGATTGAGGCCATGATCGACGCAATCATCATCAGCAGCTATTTCGTCATCATTCTGGCAATTGGCCTGTGGTCACGGCGCAGGGCCAAGGACGTATCCGTCAACGAGTATTTCCTCAGCTCGAACAGCCTCCGCTGGCCCAGCATCGCCATGTCCACCATCGGCACGAATATTCATGCCGGTCACTTCCTGGGCATGATGGGTTCGGCCTACCTGTACGGCCTTGCCCAAGCCAATTTGGAGATCAATGCGATTTTCGGCATTCTCGTGGCCGCGTTCCTGTTCGTCCCCCTCTATCTGAAATACAAGGTCATCACTATCTCCCAGTTTTTTGAACGGACATTCGGCCCCCGGGTTGCGCTCACGTACTCTCTCTTGAGCATGGTGCTCTTTGCCACCCTGTACGTGGGGTCTACGCTGTTTTGGGGGGCGTATGCGGTCAATGCCGTGTTTGGGGAGCAACTGCGCTTCATCAGCGACGACCCCATGATACGGGTGGCGGCGTTGCTCGTCGGGTTAGGCGCGTTCTCGGCGACCTACACGCTCTTGGGCGGGCTCACGGCCGTCGTGCGCACGGACGTGTTCCAGTTTATCCTGTTGCTGCTGGGCGGGGTCATACTCCTTGTTCTCTCGGTGAATGCCGTAGGCGGCTGGACACAGCTTTACGAAAAAACCCCGCACTTGATGCACCTCCACCTTCCCGCGGATCATTCGACGTTGCCGTGGACGGCCATTTTCAGCATGCTGCTGCTCAACCTCAACTACTGGGGCTGCAATCAAGTCATCCTCCAGCGAGCCCTGGCAGCCAAAAATTTACGAGAAGCCCAGATCGGGCTCCTGGTGGGCGGTGTACTCAAATACGTCATGGCCGCGATCATCATTCTCCCCGGGGTGGCCCTGGCCGGCATGTTGATCGACCATCCGCTTCAGGACCCCGACCGGAGTTACATCGTCCTGATCGATACCCTCCTCCCGACAGGCTTGAGGGGCATCATTCTTGTGGGGTTGTTTGCCTCGCTCATGAGTTCCGTGGATTCCATGTTCAATTCGTTGGCGACCTTGTGGTCCATCGACGTGTACAAACGGCATCTTAATCCGGCGGCGGACGATCAAACGGTCGTGCGGGTCGGCAAGGTGGCCATCGTGGTGTGCCTGGTCACCGGCATCCTGTTCGGGTTCTTGCAGGTCTATATCAAATACCAGGACCCCGGCTTTGCCCTCACCCATTGGTTCAACGACATGTCGTACTATATTAAAAACGGATTCGTGGTACTCATCAGTGCCGCGGTGTTCCTGATCAAGCCGTCGCCCCGGCTCGTGTTCTACGCGCTCTTCTTGAGTATGGCGATTTCACTGGGATTGCAATTTGCGTTTCCCGGTCTGGCGTACTTCAACCGCGCCTTGTATACGATTTTGCTCACCTTTGCCTTTGTGGCGGTTCCCACCGTGGCGAAAAACGGTTGGCGGATCAGCATAAGGGATCTCGTCCGAACCGCCAGCCCGAAAATCGGATACGGCGCCCTCGCCCTGGGCCTTTCCTTAATACTTGTCCACGTGTTACTGCACTGAACCTACCCTCTCCCCCATCTGTCATTTGTATGTTGCTTTCACCTTGCAAATCGGCCAATTTGTAAGGTGGGCGTGAGGGGCGCGTCGCGTGTCATAAGGTGAATCCCGGGGCACTCCGAGGTTGCACCGTGCAGGAGTAGGACACCCCTCAGGCCAGTTTGTAGCTCCGAACAGATCCAGGGGGTTCACAGCCCCGCATTTGCAAGTGGGGAGGACAAACACCATTCACCTCAGCAAGGGAGGACATCATGAACAAAATTGTGGCCGGGATTGATGTCGGGAAACAGGAATTAGCCGTATCCGTCGCGCGGGGGCCGGTCCGCCGGTTTCCCAACACCAGCGCCGGGCTGACGGCGTTTCTGGCGTGGGGGCGGGGACAAGCCGTGACCCACGTGGTGTGTGAAGCGACGGGGGGGTATGAACGCCTGCTCGTGCAACGGGTCCGGATCACCGACCTCGCGGTGTCGGTGGCGCATCCGACGAAGGTGCGGGCGTTTGCCCGGGCTGTGGGCCAGGGGGCCAAGACCGATCCGCTGGATGCGCAGATCCTGGCACACTATGGCGACGTGTTTGAGTTGCCGGTGGAGGCCGCGCAAGAGGAAGCCAGTGAGGAGGTCCGGGCCCTGCTGGGGCGGCGGCAGCAACTGCTCGATCAACGGACCCAGGAACTGAATCGCTTGGAGAAGGGGTTGCGGGGGCGGGTCAAGCAATCCTGTCAGCGGCATCTGGCGTGGTTGGACAAAGAGCTGAAGCACCTGGCGGACGAGTACCAGCAAGCCATCGAAGTCCGGCCAGCGTTGGCCGAGCGCGCGGCCTTGTATCAGAGTGTGCGCGGGGTGGGCCTGCTCACGGCGGCGACCTTGCTGGCCTATGCCCCGGAATTGGGCCAGGGCTCGGGGAAGGCGCTGACGGCCTTGGTGGGGCTGGCGCCGTGGGCCCAGGACAGTGGGACCCACCGAGGGTACCGGGCGATTCGCGGCGGCCGCGGGCTGGTGCGCCGGGCGTTATACATGGCGGCGTTATCGGTGATCCGCACCAACACGGACCTGGGGCGGTTTTATCAGGGGTTACGGCGGCGGGGGAAGCCGGGCAAAGTGGCCTTGGTGGCCGTGATGCGGAAGCTGCTGTTGCAACTGCACGCGATTGCGCGGCGAGGCACGCCGTGGGTGGATGAGGGAGTCCCGGCATCGTAAAAAAGCTTGACTTGAAACACAGATACTCCTGCTCTCTCTCTGTCATTTGTATGTTGCTTTCACCTTGCAAATCGGCCAATTTGTAAGGTGGGCGTGAGGGGCGCGTCGCGTGTCATAAGGTGAATCCCGGGGCACTCCGAGGTTGCACCGTGCAGGAGTAGGACACCCCTCAGGCCAGTTTGTAGCTCCGAACAGATCCAGGGGGTTCACAGCCCCGCATTTGCAAGTGGGGAGGACAAACACCATTCACCTCAGCAAGGGAGGACATCATGAACAAAATTGTGGCCGGGATTGATGTCGGGAAACAGGAATTAGCCGTATCCGTCGCGCGGGGGCCGGTCCGCCGGTTTCCCAACACCAGCGCCGGGCTGACGGCGTTTCTGGCGTGGGGGCGGGGACAAGCCGTGACCCACGTGGTGTGTGAAGCGACGGGGGGGTATGAACGCCTGCTCGTGCAACGGGTCCGGATCACCGACCTCGCGGTGTCGGTGGCGCATCCGACGAAGGTGCGGGCGTTTGCCCGGGCTGTGGGCCAGGGGGCCAAGACCGATCCGCTGGATGCGCAGATCCTGGCACACTATGGCGACGTGTTTGAGTTGCCGGTGGAGGCCGCGCAAGAGGAAGCCAGTGAGGAGGTCCGGGCCCTGCTGGGGCGGCGGCAGCAACTGCTCGATCAACGGACCCAGGAACTGAATCGCTTGGAGAAGGGGTTGCGGGGGCGGGTCAAGCAATCCTGTCAGCGGCATCTGGCGTGGTTGGACAAAGAGCTGAAGCACCTGGCGGACGAGTACCAGCAAGCCATCGAAGTCCGGCCAGCGTTGGCCGAGCGCGCGGCCTTGTATCAGAGTGTGCGCGGGGTGGGCCTGCTCACGGCGGCGACCTTGCTGGCCTATGCCCCGGAATTGGGCCAGGGCTCGGGGAAGGCGCTGACGGCCTTGGTGGGGCTGGCGCCGTGGGCCCAGGACAGTGGGACCCACCGAGGGTACCGGGCGATTCGCGGCGGCCGCGGGCTGGTGCGCCGGGCGTTATACATGGCGGCGTTATCGGTGATCCGCACCAACACGGACCTGGGGCGGTTTTATCAGGGGTTACGGCGGCGGGGGAAGCCGGGCAAAGTGGCCTTGGTGGCCGTGATGCGGAAGCTGCTGTTGCAACTGCACGCGATTGCGCGGCGAGGCACGCCGTGGGTGGATGAGGGAGTCCCGGCATCGTAAAAAAGCTTGACTTGAAACACAGATACTCCTGCGAAAGCAGGAATCCAGGGTCGTTGTGCAGTTGTAGGGGCGGCATCTCATGCCGCCCGCAGAGGCCGCCAAGAAACGGACAGCGCCATGAGATGGCGCCGCTACAAATGAAAAGGCAAAGACACTGGATCCTCGATTACTAATGTCGAGGATGACAGAAGGGGGGAACGTCGAGGATGACAGAAGGAGAAAGGCGAGAAGGACAGAAGGAGAAAGGCGAGGAGGACAGAGGGAGAAAAAACGGGGAGGACGGAGGGAAAGAGTTGTTGGATGAAGCGGCGTGACGTACTATACTGGTCTCTGTGGTCGTGGTGTGCGAAGGGGAGGTCTTTAAAGAAGGAGGCCGTCAATGGAGCATATCATTAATCTGTACATTGAGAAGGTGTCGGAGAATGTGTATCTCGCCACGTCAGCCGAGGTACAAGGGCTGGTCGTGCAAGGACGGACCATAGAAGAAACGATTGAATATGCGCATGATGCGGCGCGAAAACTTCTTGAAGCACAGACACAGCGCAACCAACCCATCATGCTCGCAATAGCCACGTATCCGATGAAACAGACCCTGGTGGTGTCCGTGTAAGAGCCGTTTCATGGACGTGTAAAGGACGGTTTATGGGCCATTTAGCTGGATATACCTATCGGCATATTACAAACAGTCTCAAGCGGCTCCATTTCAAGTTCGACAGGCAGGCCGCGGGTTCGCATGAAATATGGTTCAATGAAGAAGAACAAGTCTACACGACCACGCAGCGCCACCCCGGAGAAATTCCGGAAAAAACCGTGATACATATTCTGACGCAAGCCGGAATCTCAATAGACGACTTTCTATCTCACCGCTAAATCCTGTCAGTCGGTCATTCCTGTTTTTTCTCTTTCTGTCATTCCTGCAACCAGCGGCCTCTCCGCAGTTGTAGGGGCGGCATCTCATGCCGCCTTCCCCCTCGCCGCGCAGCACATGGTTGAGGATGACAGGAGACACCAATGACAAAACCATTCGATACAGTCATGACCGGGCTTGAGGATGCCCGGGCCTACCTGAACGGAGCGCGCGATGGGTTCACGGTGCATGACGTTGAGGTGCCCGAGCCTCACGTCGTGGCGATCCGAGGCAAGACGGGATTGTCACAACCGGCCTTTGCCAAAAGCATCGGTGTGCCGCTGGGAACGCTCAAGAATTGGGAGCAGGGCCGGCGGCCCCTGAGGGACCGGCCCGAGTGCTGCTGGCGCTGATCGAAAAACGGCCGTCGATCGTTCAGGACGAACTCGTTCGCTGATTCATTCGAGTCAACGGAAGGCGGCATGAGATGCCGCCACTACAGAGGAGGGGTTTCAGAGGGCGAGAAAAAAAACGCGCCAGCTTCTGGCGCCACCTCAGGGCGCCTGCGGGCGTGGCTGCGCCACGGTCATTTCTTTTTCTGTCATTTGTATGTTGCTTTCACCTTGCAAATCGGCCAATTTGTAAGGTGGGCGTGAGGGGCGCGTCGCGTGTCATAAGGTGAATCCCGGGGCACTCCGAGGTTGCACCGTGCAGGAGTAGGACACCCCTCAGGCCAGTTTGTAGCTCCGAACAGATCCAGGGGGTTCACAGCCCCGCATTTGCAAGTGGGGAGGACAAACACCATTCACCTCAGCAAGGGAGGACATCATGAACAAAATTGTGGCCGGGATTGATGTCGGGAAACAGGAATTAGCCGTATCCGTCGCGCGGGGGCCGGTCCGCCGGTTTCCCAACACCAGCGCCGGGCTGACGGCGTTTCTGGCGTGGGGGCGGGGACAAGCCGTGACCCACGTGGTGTGTGAAGCGACGGGGGGGTATGAACGCCTGCTCGTGCAACGGGTCCGGATCACCGACCTCGCGGTGTCGGTGGCGCATCCGACGAAGGTGCGGGCGTTTGCCCGGGCTGTGGGCCAGGGGGCCAAGACCGATCCGCTGGATGCGCAGATCCTGGCACACTATGGCGACGTGTTTGAGTTGCCGGTGGAGGCCGCGCAAGAGGAAGCCAGTGAGGAGGTCCGGGCCCTGCTGGGGCGGCGGCAGCAACTGCTCGATCAACGGACCCAGGAACTGAATCGCTTGGAGAAGGGGTTGCGGGGGCGGGTCAAGCAATCCTGTCAGCGGCATCTGGCGTGGTTGGACAAAGAGCTGAAGCACCTGGCGGACGAGTACCAGCAAGCCATCGAAGTCCGGCCAGCGTTGGCCGAGCGCGCGGCCTTGTATCAGAGTGTGCGCGGGGTGGGCCTGCTCACGGCGGCGACCTTGCTGGCCTATGCCCCGGAATTGGGCCAGGGCTCGGGGAAGGCGCTGACGGCCTTGGTGGGGCTGGCGCCGTGGGCCCAGGACAGTGGGACCCACCGAGGGTACCGGGCGATTCGCGGCGGCCGCGGGCTGGTGCGCCGGGCGTTATACATGGCGGCGTTATCGGTGATCCGCACCAACACGGACCTGGGGCGGTTTTATCAGGGGTTACGGCGGCGGGGGAAGCCGGGCAAAGTGGCCTTGGTGGCCGTGATGCGGAAGCTGCTGTTGCAACTGCACGCGATTGCGCGGCGAGGCACGCCGTGGGTGGATGAGGGAGTCCCGGCATCGTAAAAAAGCTTGACTTGAAACACAGATACTCCTGCGAAAGCAGGAATCCAGGGTCGTTGTTTTCTCTCTCTCCACCTGGGAGAGGGCTGGGGTGAGGGCGAAGGCCGGGGTGAGGAGGATAACCGCCGTGCCACTCGGCAGCCGGTCGCGACCCGACGTGTCCCGAACGAAACCGTCCATTGTGAGAAAGCCGGTTTTTCGGTATAACGTCCAAGAGACGACTCTTGAAGCGTTGCGTCGGGCTCGTTTGCAAATGCGACTCCCATGGTGAAAGGAGCGACGATGGTACACCGACTTGGAGTGTTCATGCTGATTCTGCTTGTCCCCTCCCTGTGTCTTGCCGAGATTCAAACCAAGGCGATTCCCTATCAACATGGCGACGTGCCACTCGAAGGGTTTTTGGCATGGGATGATGCCCGACCGGGGAAACGACCGGGTGTCCTGGTGGTGCACGAATGGTGGGGATTGGATGAATATGCCCGCGACCGGGCCCGGCAACTCGCGGGACTCGGATATGTAGCCTTTGCCGTGGACATGTATGGAAAAGGCCAGGTCACCACCCATCCGGACCAGGCAGGAACCTGGATGAAGCAGGTCCAGGCTGACGTGAAGCAATGGCAAGCTCGAGCCCTTAAAGGATTGGCCGTGCTGCGGAATCAGGCTGTGGTCGATCCGCAACGCGTTGCGGCGATCGGCTACTGCTTCGGTGGGGCCACGGTGCTTCAATTGGCCTACAGCGGCGCCGACGTGAAGGGCGTGGTCAGCTTTCACGGCGCACTGCCGTTGCCTCCCCAAGCCCCAAGCGCCAAAGCGAAAATCCTCATTGCCCATGGCAATGCCGATCCGTTTCTCAACGAAGAACACGTTCGCAAGTTTCGACACGCATTAGATGCCGCGAACCTCGATTGGCACATGGTGGTATACGCCGGGGCACGGCACAGTTTCACCAACCCCGGTGCGGATGCCCACGGCATAGACGCCTTGAAATACGATCGACAAGCCGACGAGCGGTCCTGGAAACACATGCAACTCTTTTTTGATGAAATCTTTCAGGGCTTCTAGCGGGTGCCTCACCCGTCCCGAGCCATTGCTCATTTGAACCGGCTCAACCCGAGCGCTCCCTGTTCCCATGGATTTATTTGACATCCTCGCCATCGTGCTCACGCTGACTGCCGGATTCTCGTATCTGAACTACCGGTTCATTCGCTTACCCGTCACCATCGGCGTGATGGTGATCGCGTTGGTCGCTTCTCTCCTGCTGCACGGGATCGATCTTCTGGGGTATCACGTGGAGGCCCAGGCAGCCGGGTGGCTTGAATCCATCGACTTCAATAAGACCCTGCTGCACGGCATGTTGAGTTTTTTACTCTTTGCCGGAGCCTTGCACGTCAATCTCAACGACCTGTTCAACCAGAAATGGGCCATTGGATCCTTAGCCACAATCGGCATCCTGCTGTCCACGGTTTTGGTGGGCACTTTCACCTATGGGGTGCTGGCCCTGATCGGCATTCCGCTGTCCTACCTCACCTGCTTGGTGTTCGGGGCCCTGATCTCACCGACAGATCCCATCGCGGTCCTGAGCCTATTGAAAAACGCCGGCGCCCCCAAGAGCCTGGAAGTGAAGATTACGGGCGAATCGCTCTTTAACGATGGTGTAGGGGTCGTGGTCTTTTTAGTCCTGGCCGAAGTGGCGGCCGGGACGCATGAGCCCACCGTTGGATACGTGGCAGGGTTGTTCGCGCAAGAAGCCGTGGGCGGAGTCGTCTTTGGACTGGGGCTGGGCTATCTCGCCTATTGGCTCCTGAAAAGTATTGACCAGTATCAGATCGAAGTCCTGATCACCCTGGCTGTCGTCACCGGCGGCTATGCCCTGGCGGGCGCGTTGCACCTCTCCGGTCCCATCGCCGTCGTGGTGGCAGGCTTGATGGTGGGCAATCAAGGTCGTGTGCTGGCGATGTCGGACAAAACCCGTGAACACCTGGACACGTTTTGGGAGCTGATCGACGAGATCCTGAATGCGGTCCTGTTCGTGTTGATCGGTCTGGAAGTGCTCGTCCTCACGTTTACCCAACACTATCTCCTCGCGAGCGTGCTGATGATTCCGCTCATTCTCCTGTCCCGCCTCCTGGCGATAGGGCTACCGATCGCGCTGCTGAGCCGCGTGCGCTCATTTACGCCCGGGGCCGTGTGGTTGATGACGTGGGGCGGGTTGCGGGGTGGCATCAGTGTGGCCCTGGCCCTGTCATTGGCGGCCGGACCGGACCGCGACGTGATCGTGGCCATGACCTACGTCGTCGTGGTGTTCTCCATCGTGGTCCAAGGCCTGACCATGGAAAAACTCGTGAAATACCTGGTCCCGCGTTGAGTGAAAGAAACAAATTCTCTCACAAAAACTGAGGAGGGACAGAACCATGGCCATGCACAATCCCCCCCATCCGGGAGGCATCATAAGACGACAGTGCCTCGAACCGCTCGGCTTATCCGTGACACGGGCTGCAGAAGGGCTCGGCGTCACGCGTCAAACCCTCTCCGAGCTCGTCAATGAGAACGCCGGAGTGTCCATCGACATGGCCATTCGTCTGTCCAAGGCGTTCGGCTCCACCCCGGAAACGTGGCTTGGCATGCAGATGGCCTATGATCTCTGGCAGGCCCGCGACCGCGTCGATCAGATCACGGTCAGGCAGTTCGAGGTGGCTTGATAAGTGACCATAAGAAACCTACTACCGTAGGGGCCGACCGCGGGGTGTCCCGAACAGGTCACAACCGACAACTGCCTTGAAAACGCTTTTCCTTCCGTGTATCTTGACCAAGTTGGTCATGAAGAAGGAGAACCTCATGAGAAAGTCTCGTCAAGCCAAGCAGACCGGTTCGACGCTGTTTCACGGCTGGAAGTTGGGAGAGGCCAAAGCGAAGTTCAGCGATGTCGTCCGTCTGGCTGCCTCTGGCCAGCCGCAACGTGTGACGGTTCGCGGGAAGGAGACGGTCGTCATCGTTGAGGCGTCAGAGTTCGAACGTCTTCGTGCGCGGGGTACATCGGCCAGCCTGCATGATCTGTTGTCTCAATCCCCCCTGAACCGCTTGGAGTTCGGCGATGAGGGTGTGCAGAGTCCGGTCCGTGAGGTCGAGTTGTGAATGGATAGCTGCTCGACACCAACGTCGTATCCGAGTTGCGCAAGACCCGGCCCAACCGCCGAGTGAAGACGTGGTCCGATGCGCAAGCGGCGGATAGCTTCTTTCTCAGCAGCGTCACACTTGCCGAGATCCGTTTCGGGATCGAGCGCCAAACAGACCCCATGCTTCGCGAGGAACTCGAAACATGGCTTGCTCACCAGCTAAGACCTTGGTTTGCCGGGCGTATCCTGCCCGTGGACGAGGAAGTGATCCTGGAATGGCGCCGAATGGTCGCGCGGGGTAGAGAAAGGGCCGTGACGTTCAGCCAACCGGATCTCTTTATCGCCGCGACCGCACAAGTGCATGCCCTGACGCTGTGTACCCGTAATGAGAAGGACTTTCGCAAGACCAACATCCAGGTCTTCAATCCTTGGTCCTGATGATTTCCGGCGACCTCGTGCCGACATCCGATGGGGTTTTGTGCAAGGCTTGATTTTTGGGGCTTGAAACCAATCGGAGATAGGCATTTTCAGCAACGGGAGTCATGGACACGCACACCATCCATTTCAGTCTCGCGCTTCTGGCCGCGGGGTTTTGGGTGCCGGCCGGTATCTGGCTCATGCTCAACAGGCACGCCTTAACGGTGCTGGCGTCCGTACCGGTCCAAGACGATCAACCTCTCCCGACCATCTCGATCGTGATCCCGGCTCGAAACGAAGAACGAAACCTGGAACAGGCGCTGGAATCCGTCCTGGCATTGGACTATCCGGACCTGGAGATTATCGTGGTCAATGACCGGTCGACCGACGCCACCGGAGCGATTGTTGAGAAAATAGCGGAGCGGGACCCGCGCCTCACCGTGGTGACGATCACCGACTTGCCGGCCGGCTGGATCGGAAAGCCGTACGCGTTACACATGGGCGCGCAACGAGCCCGAGGCGAATTCATCCTGTTCACCGACGCGGACATCGTGTTTCATCAGTCCGCGCTCAGAAAAGCCGTGGCGCATGTACAGGCGAACCGGTTCGATCATGTGACCTTAATCCCGCAAGGCATCATGCCTGGGTTTTTCCTGAGAACGCTTGCCGCCACCTTTGGGATCTTCATGTTTCTCCTCTTCAAACCGTGGAAAGCCCGAAATCCGCGGAGCCGGTGCTACATGGGCGTCGGGGCGTTTAACCTCATCCGGACGTCGGCCTATCGGGCCATGGGCGGTCATCAACCGGTGGCCCTGCGGCCGGATGACGATCTCAAATTCGGAAAGCTGGTGAAGGACCACGGCTACGGGCAGGACGTACTGAACGGGAGGGGGATGGTCACGGTGGAATGGTACCGGTCGGTCGGGGAACTCATCGACGGCCTCATGAAAAATATGTTTGCGGGAATGGAATACCGCATCTCGTTGGTGATCGCGGCCACACTCGCCGCCCTGTTCATGCACATCTGGCCGTGGATCGGGGTGTGGATTGCCGATGGATGGCCCCAAGCCTTGTACGCCGTGACCGTGGTCATGATGGTCGGCAGCTTTGGTGTCGCCATGGCCCCGTTCGGGGTGAAATTCCGGCATGGCCTGTTGCTTCCCCTCACGATCGGCCTGTTGGTCTATATCCAATGCCGTGCGGCGGCCTTGACGCTCTGGCGGGGCGGCATCGTCTGGCGAGGCACCTTTTACGAATTACATCAACTGAAAAAAGGGTAACGACCCCCCCCCGTTTTCTTCATGCCTCCCGTTCAATTCTTGTTGAAAAACAAAAAATCGTGAAAATTTGGCAAGCCGGTAGAGCCGGGGTGTATACTGTCGGTATGGGCAGTCGTCCTTCGGGGCAACGTGACGTCGAAAAGCCGGCGTCCGTGGAATGTGGAAAAGAAACCGCAGGTCGGGTTAGCGTAGCGTAACCCGACAACCAACTCAGAAAAGAAGTGAAGTCGTGAAGCGATCCGCACTAGGTGTGCTTGTGGGGTTGTTGCTCCTGACCGCCTCATGGGTCTTGGCCGCGTCCGCACCGTTCAGGATTCAAATGGAATCCTGGTCTCCGTATTTCGCCCCGGCAGCCGCCACCGTGATGGCCGGCAGCGCGATTCGTTGGGAGAATCCCACCGGCACGCATCACACCATCACCCATGATGGATGCCTGGGACCCGGCGCGTGCGCCTTCGATTCCGGTTCCATCGGCCCCGATGGCACGTTTGAAATATCGGGGCTGCCTCCCGGTCTGTATTCGTACCACTGCACCCTGCATCCGATCATGCGTGGGACGGTGGTCATCGTGGCTGCTGGGAGCTCCTCGGAAATTTAACGACCCCCGCCTTCCAAAATCCGTGGGATTTTCCTTGACTCCGGCACCCGTATTTATATGATGTAACAGGATCGAGAAAGCAAAAGAATGAACGGGGAGAACAGTGGAATCGATGGTTGAACTACGACGGCTTGGGAAAACGTTCGGGCCGATCGTCGCGGTGGACGACGTGTCGTTTACGGTCGGCCAAGGCGAGGTGCTGGGGTTTCTAGGGCCCAACGGCGCGGGAAAATCCACGACCATGAAAATGATTACGGGGTTTCTGACCCCGACCAGGGGCACCGTCAAGGTCAACGGCTTCGATGTACAAGAGCAGCCGATCGAGGCCAAAAAAAGCCTGGGGTATCTGCCGGAAGGAGCCCCGGCCTATGGGGAGATGACGCCGCTGAGTTTTCTGGTGTTCATCGGCGAAATGCGCGGCTTTCGTGGAGCGGAGTTGCAGCGCCGGGTGGCGGAGACCATGGAAAAGGTCAATCTCGAAGGGGTGGCGCATCAGCCCATTGACACCCTCTCCAAGGGATTCAAACGGCGGGTGGGCCTGGCCCAGGCCATAGTGCATGATCCTGCCGTGTTGATTCTCGACGAACCGACCGACGGGCTCGATCCCAACCAAAAACATGAAGTGCGCGGGCTCATCAAAACCATGGCGCAAGAAAAAGCCATTATTCTGTCCACGCACGTATTGGAAGAAGTCCACGCGGTCTGTACGCGCGCCATGATTATCGCCAAGGGCAAGGTGATCACCGACGGCACGCCGGCGGAGTTGGAAGCCCGGTCCCGCTATCACAATGCGGTGCTTCTTCGAGTGCGCGGGCCGCGTCCCGATGGCGTGCAGGCGATGCTGCAAGGGGTGCCCGGCGTCAAGAGGGCCGAAATCATCGACGAGGGCCAGGCGGAACAGGCATATCGGATCCTGCCGAAAGACGGGCAACCGATCATCAGTGCGGTCAGCCGGTGCGTGCACCGGAAGGGATGGGATGTGATCGAGTTGTCCGTGGACCGGGGTCACCTGGATGAAGTGTTTCGCTCGTTGACCATGCCCACCGAGGCCCTCACGTAGGAATCCCTCATGCAGGTTGGCAACCTGCACACCAGGAGACGAAAATGGGATCAGGTTGTCCTGACAGCTTCGGGTATCGTTGGCTATTTTCATATCAATTACGTAGGCAAGGCTAGAGTCCATGAGCAGAATCGGCGTCATTTTCAAACGGGAACTGATCGGGTACTTTGCGACGCCGATTGCCGCGGTATTCATCATCATCTTCCTGATGCTGGCGGGAGCCTTTACCTTCTACCTGGGCAACTTTTTCGCCCGTGGCCAGGCAGACCTCATCCCCTTTTTCGACTTTCACCCGTGGCTCTATCTGGTCCTGATCCCGGCCCTGGCCATGCGGCTCTGGGCGGAGGAGCGGCGAGGGGGCACCATCGAATTGCTGTTCACGCTGCCCGTGACCTTGTGGGAAGCCGTGGTGGGCAAGTTCCTGGCGGCCTGGTGCTTTACGGGCATAGCGCTGGCGCTGACCTTTCCCATGTGGGTGACCGTGAATATCCTGGGAGAGCCGGATAACGGGGTGATCCTGGCAAGCTACCTCGGCAGCTTTTTCATGGCGGGCGGCTTTATGGCGATCGGCTCATGCGTGTCGGCCCTCACCAAAAACCAGGTCATCGCCTTTGTGATCAGTGTGGTGGTCGGGTTGGGGTTCGTCCTCAGCGGCTACCCCATGGTGCTGGATGTGTTCAGCGGGTGGGCCCCGCCATTCTTCCTGGAACTCATCAGCTCGTTCAGTTTCCTGACCCACTTCAACGCCCTGAGTCGCGGGGTTATCGACGTGCGTGACCTGGTGTATTTCCTCTCGCTCATCGGCGTGTGGCTGTTTGCCACGGCACTCGTGCTGGAATGGAAGAAAGCCGAATGAAGGATCGAACCCCATGAATATCCGGCTGTTGACGGGAAGCGGATTGGCCGTCGCGGTAGTGATGTTTTTCACGGTGAACGTCCTGAGTCACGTGGCCTTTCGATCGGCCCGCGTCGATCTCACGGAACAACGGCTCTATACCCTCACCGAGGGCAGCCGAAACATTCTGCAGGGCCTCGATGAACCGGTGACCTTGCGGTTGTACCTGTCGAAGAAGCTGGCCGTGGAACTGCCCGGCATTCAGGGCTATACCAACCGGGTACTGGAACTGGTGCAGGAATATGAGCAGGCCGCCGGTGGGAACCTGATCCTGCACGTCATCGACCCCGAGCCCTTTTCAGAAGAAGAAGATCGGGCAGTCGGGTATGGACTCCGGGGCGTACCGCTGGACGCGGGAAACACGCAATTCTATTTTGGACTGGTGGGCACCAATGCCACGGATGACCGGGAACTCATTCCGTTTTTTCAGCAGAGCCGGGAAGAATTTCTCGAATATGATCTCACCAAGCTGGTGTACCGGTTAGGCAATCCCAAACAGAAAGTCGTCGGCCTGTTGAGCACGCTCCCCGTGGACGGCGGCCCGCAAATGCCGTTTTCCCAGGCCCCGGGCGGAAGCGCCCCCTGGATGATCATGGACAGCATCCGGGAATTGATGGAAGTCAAGGTCCTGGACAAAGCCGTCACGGAAATCCCCGAAGCCGTGGACGTGCTCATGGTCGTGCATCCCAAGCAACTCGGCGAGCCGACCCTCTATGCCATCGACCAATTCGTGCTGCGAGGCGGCCGCGCCGTGGTTTTTGTGGACCCTCACAGCGAAGCCGACCGCGTGCTGCCCAATCCCCAAAACCCCATGGGCATGCAAGCGCCGCGCAACTCCGATCTCGGCCGGGTCTTCGACGCCTGGGGCATCGAGTTGGTTGACGGAAAAGTGGTGGGCGATCTCCCCTTAGCCAAAAAAGTGAACTTCCAAAAACAATCCCGCATGATGGTGGCGGACTACCCCGTGTGGATCGACCTGACGCCCCGGCAACTGAATGCCGAGGACGCCGTGACCGCCAAGCTCCCGAACCTCACCATGGCCTCGGCAGGGGTCCTTCGGAAAAAAGAAGACAGTGCGATAGAGTGGACGCCCTTGATGGAAACCGACGACCAGGCCATGCAAATCGATGCCGCCCGCCTGCAGTTCATGCCCGACGTCGAAGGCCTCCTGCGGGACTATCGGCCGGAAGGCGAAACGCTCGTATTGGCCGCGCGCCTGACCGGCAAGGTGAAGACAGCCTTCCCCGATGGCAGGCCGGAAGCCGCGGATGCGGAGGAACCGGGAAACCCCGGGGACGACAAAGAAACAAAACAACACCCGCACCTGGCCGAAGCAGCGGACCCCATCAACGTCATCGTGGTAGCGGATACCGACATGCTGCAGGACCGGTTTTGGGTGCAGGTCCAAAACTTCCTGGGCCAGCGGATCGGGATTCCCACCTCCGCGAACAACGATTTCGTGACCAATGCCCTGGACAACCTGACCGGCAGTCACGACCTGATCAGCGTCAGGAACCGGGGAAGTTTCTCTCGCCCCTTCACGTTGGTCAGGGCCATTCAACAGGAAGCAGAAATGCAGTTCCGTCAAAAAGAACAAGCCCTGCAACAACGCTTGAAAGAGACCGAACGGAAGATTCAGGAATTGCAGAGCCGGAAAGAAGACCAGACCACGGTCATCTTGAGTACCGAACAGGAAGCCGCACTCGACGGGTTCCGGCAGGAGTTGGTGGCGACCAGAAAAGAACTGCGCAACGTGCAACATGAGTTGCAGAAAAACATCGAAAGTCTCGAAAACGTCGTGAAGTTTCTCAACATCGGACTCATGCCCCTGGTGATCGCCGTCGGCGGCGTGGTATTCAGCGCCTACACCATACGTCGCCGTCTCCGTGGCAACTAGACACGGACGAATTATAAATGTTCACTCATTCGTTGACAGAATCAGGGGCTGCCCACGAGAAGGGAACCAGGACAAAAGGGACGTCTTTTTCCTCCCCTTTGTAAGGGGAGGTCAGGTGGGGTAGAGCCCCCCCCCCGACAACCGCCCACACAAGACCATGACTATCAAAACCCTGAGCACTGTCGCGGTCATCGCGGCCATCCTGATTGCCGTGACGGTATTCGTCTCCCAACGAAAAGACGCCGCGTCCCCGCAAACCGGACAACCCGTCTTCCCGGTCTTGAAGGCCACCATAAACGACGTGTCTGAAATGAGCATAGTGACGCAAAGTGGGACGATCACGATACACCGGGAAGACGATTCATGGCGCGTCAAGGAGAAACACGAGTACCCGGCAGATCTGGGAAAAGTACGAGAAGCGCTCATAGGCCTCGCGGAACTCAAAATACTCGAACAGAAAACCCGAAAACCGGAACACTATGAAAAGCTGGGCGTACAGGACGTGGAAGCCGAAGGATCATTGTCCACGGGCGTGACACTCAAGGATGCCGCAGGCAACACCCTGGCCGCGGTCATCATCGGCAATGACCGACCGGCCGGGGGGAACGGCGATCAAAAAGAAATGTTTATCCGCAAACCGGAGGACCCGCAGACCTGGCTGGCGATGGGAACACTCTCGATCGAAAAGAACCCCGGTGAATGGTTGGACAAAGAACTCGTCCGGATCGAAACCAACCGAGTCAGGCGTCTGCGCGTGATCCACCCGGATGCCGCCCGGCTGGTATTGGAAAAAGCCAAACCGGCGGACCTCGACTATCACATGGTCGATCTACCCGAAGGACTGGAACTGCAATCGCAATTCACCGTGAACAACGTGGTGTCCACCGTCGCGTCCCTCTCGATGGACGACGTCAACCCGCGGAGCGAGATCCCGTTCGACAGGCAACCGGTCGTGACCGCCGTGTTCCAAACCTTCGACGGCCTCGAAGGGACCGTCAAAATACTTCGAAAAGACGAAAAGAACTACGTGCAAATCTCGGCGGCATTCAAGGCCGACCTGATCTGGAAACCCGAACCCGAAGAAGCCCCCGAACCCGAACAAGAACCAGCCCCCCAAGCCGCCGGGCAACCCGAACCAAAAGCGCAAGACAAAGAAGCCCCCGCCAAACCCGAGCAACCCAAGATAAAACCGGAACCGGAAGTCAAAGCCGAAATCGAAGCCCTGAATAAAAGAACCGCGAACTGGGTCTACGTCATCCCCCAATTCCGCGCCGAAGCCATCCTCAAAAACCCCCAAGACCTTCTCAAAACATCCGACAACTAAGGCCCCCCTCAGACCCTCTCCCCTTCTGTCATCCCTGTATGTGTTCAGTCATTCGTTGACAGAATGAAGGAACTAACCACACCAACATGGTCATTCCGAGCGTAGCGCCTGTCCTGAGTACGCCCTGAGTTTTGCGAAGGGTCTGTCGAAGGAAGGAATCTCGTCGTTTCGACAACCGAACGCCTGGAAAAGCAGATAGTTCCTTCGCTTCGCTCAGGACAAGCGCTTCGCTCAGGATGACAGTAGTCGTAGGGGCCGCATCTCATGCGGCCCGCCCTCTTTGCTTCAGGTGCCTCCAGGCGCGGCTGCGCCCCAGTCCCGAACCGGATCTGGGGGCGAGGACTGTCCGAGCAAAGCGCCTGTCCTGAGTCTTTCGAAGGAAGGAATCTGCTCTTCCCTGCTGTCATTCCCGACAGCTTTAATCGGAAATCCAGCGTCTTTGGCCTTCGTACCCGCGGCATCTCATGCCGCTGTTTTTTCCTCAGTCGCTGGCTTTATCAGACGAAACGTAGATGTTGCTCAGCTCTCTCAGGAGCCGCAGCACCAGTCTTCGTAGGGTGTTGGGCATGTGGCGAACATAGTGAAGCAGCGCGAGTTCATCGCGGGTGGGGGCGGGAAAGTCCGGGGCCGGCGGCGTCGCCGCGATCTCTCGCATGCGGGAAGGGGCCTTGCCGGTGGCCAGCCATCGCGGGTCTTGTCCCAGCAACTTGGCGAGGGCGAAGAAATGCGTCAATTTAATGTTTTTCGTGAAGCCCTGTTCCCACTGATTGACCGCAGAAGCCGAGATGCGGAGCGCCTTGGCAACATCCGTTTGGGACAAGCCCGCCTCTACCCGGGCGGCTCGAATTCTCTCGGTCAAAGTGTTCATAAATGGCGATCGACCTCCTACTTTCAGTATCCCCCATATTGGAATAAGTATGCTGGATAAGAAAAAATTAACCTGTTACTTACGGCTCGCACTCGTCCCGAAACCCCGCAAGACCCTCCCTCCACCCCTCCTTCCTTTACCCACCGCCGCCACAGCGGCTATAATTTCATCAATCAAAAACGACGATCCCGGTAACACACCCACCGCCAAGGAAGGAATCAGCAGCATGAAAAGGATGATGAGTATTCTGATGATGACAATCGTATGCGCCGGCGCCGCGTTTGCCGAAACATTCCCCCCGCATACCGCCCAGATCGGCAAGGGAGTCTATAGCTTCGGGAACCCCGCGAACGCCTATTTCTCAATGTTCGTGGTGACGGACGAAGGAGTCATCGCCATTGAATCGGTGAACACCAACCATGCCAAAGACATGGTCGGCGCCATCAAGGCGATCACCGACAAGCCCATTCGATATCTCCTGCACAGCCACAACCACTGGGACCATGCAAGCGGCGGAAAAGTGTTTCACGACGCCGGCGCCACCGTGATGGCCCATGAAGAAGCCTATCGATGGATGAAAGCCAACACCGGTCCGGACATGATGGTGCCCGACCAAAGCTGGGCAGGAAAACGAAAAGACATCACCCTGGGCGGCATCGTCCTCGAACTGCACTACTTAGGCATGAACCATGGACTGGGCATGACCGTCTTTCTTTTGCCCAAACAAAAAATCGCCTACATCGCCGACCTCGTCGACCCGCACGCCGTCCTGTTCAATATCGTGCCGGACTTCAACATCAAAGAATGGGAGCGCTCATTAAAAGAAATCGAGCAAATGGACTTCGACAAAGCCGTCTATGCGCACAGCGGCAACGCGCAGCCGTTACTGGGGGGCACCAAGCAGGACGTCACAGACTACATCCAATTCATCCAGGACCTGCGTGGCGCGATCTATGCGGAATTCAAAAAAGGCACAAACCCGATGACAATCCCGAGTGTCGTCCAGCTACCCAAATACAAAGACTGGTGGATGTACAAAGAATGGCTACCCATGAACGCCTGGCGAATCCTCCTGGACGACTGGATGGGCCCATTCCCCTGGCGCCCCGAATAAAGAACAAGACGTCCTCTCCCAGATTGTCAGTCCGAGCAACGCGCCTGTCCTGAGTCTTTCGAAGGGAGGAATCTGCTTTTCCCTTTCTGTCATCCTGAACGAAGTGAAGGATCTCGTAGTGTCTTAGCAATTGCAGCCGCGCCATGTCTCGGTACCTCCAGGCATGGCTGCGCCCCGGTCCCGAACCCGATGTGGGGGCGAGGACTGTCTGAGTCGTAGGGGCCGCATCTCATGCGGCCCGCCCTCTTTGCTCCCCCACCATCTCATGTCCCCATCTTCTTCTCGGAAGGGCGAAGGGAAGGAGAAGGCGGAGATGGCAGGGGTGAGGGTGCTCGCCTCACCCCACCCCAACCAGCCGGCCGGCCGGCCGGGTGCGCACCAAAAAAAAAGAAGGAACCAGCGCGCACCACCCCGAAACCAACCGGCCGGCCCGGGCGCGCACCAAAAACAGGCAACCAGCGCGCACCAAGCTCAGGAGCCACCTCCCTCTTTCAGGATCCCCCATTTTTGGATAAGTATGCTGGAAACAAGAAAATAACCATGGCGCGAGTGGCCGTCACCCGCCCCGCAGTCAGTCCGAGCAACGCGAGGAAACCCGTCGTTGTCTTTGCCTGTGTCTGTGGCGCCATCCCATGGCGCCTGCGGGCGTAGCTGCGTCCCGGTCCCGAATCCGATGTGGGGGCGAGGACTGTCCGAGTCGTAGGGGCCGCATCTCATGCGGCCCGCCCACTTTGCTCTCCCGCCCACTTCGCAACCCCGCAAGCCCCAGCGCGTCACCAGACGCGAAGGAAAAAAAGAGACCGACGGGTAGTTTTCCCCCGTCAAGTGTTGACCAAAAAGTCCGGTTAGAGTTGGACGAACCGTGCTGATTTAAATGTATGGACAAGGACGACATCGTTTCTATAGAACAAAGCCTATGTCACAACAACCTCATTCAATTCGCAGGAGAGTTTCAATGCATTACCGTGTGTATTTGGACGATCAACAGGAATGGCGCTGGGCCTTCCGGACGAGTACGCACAAAACCATTGCCGTCTCGAAATGGGGCTATCCGCACAAGCGGGAATGCCTGCTATCGATTCTGTTGGTGAAGAACTGGACGAATGCCCCGATCTATGAAGGTGAAGAGTGTCTACCACAAGAAGGAGGATCGAGCTAATCAATCACCAGCACCCAGCGCGCGTTCCGTGATCATCCAGCCAGCCGTCGTTGTAGGAGGCGGCGTTCCCCGCCGCCTCCTCTACAGCGCGCACCATTCCATTCAAAAAAGAAAAAGCTTCCCCCGACCCCTCCTGTCATCCTCGACCCGATCGAGGATCCAGCGTCTTTGATAGGCCCCTAAACGCCCATTTATAGCCCCGTAAATGTATATCAAAATCCCTGATGCTCGGCAGAATCGCTGGCCTCGATTGAAAACAAACGAGGCGGAGAATACATTCTCTCTGCTATCTGCTATGCTTGTGGACGAACCTGTCTTTCAACCCCGTGCGGCAACGCCTGCGGGTTTCTATTGTGTGAGTACAAAGCGGCGAATCTAAGCCGAAGGTGTCGATGTTGGCGTCCCACCTGTTGACCATTCTGGGGAGTCTTCTTCTGGTATTGTTGGCGGCTTTCGTGGCCGTCATGTTCTCTGAAGATCTGTGCTGGATTTCCCCCTATCTGGGCTTAACCGAGAAAAACGAAATCCTGACGTTTCTGGGAATTGGCATGGGCGGTATGTTGCTGGCTTTGCAAGCCGTCATAGCCAATAAACGGGCTCAGGCCATGGCGGCTGCGGCAAACGCGCAAGCCGACGCGGCAAACGCGCAAGCCAAGGCCACGGCGGAACAGGCAAAGGCCAACCAGAACACCGAGCAGGGACAGCTGCAGAGACAGCGGCAGGAACGCCTCAAAAACGCCATTGAACATCTGGGTCACACCTCGGATTCCGTGCGCCTGGGCGGTGCCTTCGAACTCTTCCATCTCGCGCAGGACAATGAAGATTTGTGTCAGACCGTCATGGACATTCTCTGCGCGCACATCCGCCGGACAACGGGCGAAGCAGCGTATCGGGAAACGCATCCGTCCAAACCTTCGGAAGAAGTCCAAAGCCTGCTGACCCTGCTGTTCGTGCAGGAATACAAAACCTTTAAGGACTGTCACATCAATTTGCAGGGAAGCTGGCTGAACGGGGTCAATCTCACACGGTCGTGCCTGCAAGGCGCGAATCTCGTGGACGCGTACCTGCAGAGAGCCGATCTTCTGAAAGCGAAACTACAAGGCGCTAACCTTGTGAAAGCCTGCCTGCAAGGTGCTGCGCTTCGTGACGCGCACCTGCACGGCGCTCGGCTTGGGGAAGCACATCTGCAAGGCGCTGATCTTCAACGCGCATGCCTGCATGGCGCTGATCTTGGGGAAGCAAAATTGCAAACAGCGTATCTTTTTCAAACGCAGCTCCAAGGGACTTCTCTTGTGGCCGCGGGGTTGCAAGGAGCTATCCTTGAAGGTGCACACCTGCAAGGCGCTAATCTTTGGCAAGCACGCCTGCAAGGCGCTAAGCTCAACCGTGCGCATCTGCAAGGCATTCATTTCGAAGACAGCGCCCTGTCTTTCGCAGAGCGCATAAGAGATCGGATCGGCAGAGAATCCGAGTCGGATATCGCGATATTCCAGGGAGGATTACGCCGGGCAGACCTGGAGTCTCTCGTCGAAGGGTTGCTCAATGAATATCTAAAGAGCTTGCTGCGAGAGACACTGAGAACACATATTGGCAGAGAGGAAAGCTTCCAGTTGCCGCACGACAGCGGTGCCATGACCGGAGCCTACACCGCAGAAGAAGCCGAACAATGGATTGCCGAATATGAAGAAGCCATGTTGGAGGTCCCTGAGGAGGGCGACATCTGATTGCCGGCCCTGCACTGGCTGACACGAGTCGATGACCGTCACGCCGCAGCGCGTGCTCAAAAACGGGGGCAGGACAAAGCCGTGAACGGCCGGTTCACTTGGGTGGTTCACCTTTCGCCCGCGCATCCTCAACAAACTTTGGCAGCGCGAAGGTGTACATCAAAAACAGGTGGGTAAAATCTCTCATCTGTGTGGCGCCCATCTCGTCATATGCTTCTTCCTCATACGCCGCCACCGTGCCGGCATCGCGGAGACACACAGCCAATTCCCGCACTTCGGGCGTAATCCGATGCTGCTCGGCCAGCAACGCAATGCGGTCCTTCAGCCGTTTCCCTTTCTCATCAGGCGCCAGGTGTTTGGTGGCCCGTTCCAGCACTCGCCGAAACATCATGCCCGCACTCGTAAAATTTCGGCGCTGCAGGTTCTTTTCCGCCTCGATATAATCGTTCGAGATAGCCTCCGGCAACGCATACGGGGCCTCGATGTTTCGGGGCGCCGGATAAATCGCGCGGACAATATATCCACAATCTTGTGGATCGCCGCGATAACTATGTGGCGTCGGGGCACTGTGGCTCGATTCAGAAAATTCCACCACAATCCCCTTCTCACACTTTCGACAGACAAAGAACGTGTTCCAGTACAAAATCTTCTCATTCTGGACGACTTCCTTGTCCCCATGAGAACTGAACGCCACCTTTTCCGTATGGCAATGCGGACAAGTCGAAACGAATTCACCCATCACAAACCTCCCAAATAACATGCAAGTCGCCGGCAACCCGGGATGCCCCACCCCAGCCGCCCCATCAGCCAACAATACCACACAAAAAAATCTTTTGTGCACCACGAAGCCTCTCCTTCCCCCCCTCCGTCCTTCCCGCCTTTTCCCCCTCCGTCATCCTCGCCTTTTCCCCCTCCGTCATCCTCGCCTTCTCCCCTCTGTCATCCTCGCCTTCCTCCCCTCTGTCATCCTGAACGAAGTGAAGGATCTCGTAGTACCTGCTTTTCCCTTTCTGGCATCCCCGACCCATCGAGGATCCAGTGTCGTTTAAGTTGTCATTCCGAGCGTAGCGAGGAATCTCGTAGTTTCCATAGCCCCGTAAACGCCCGTTTATGGGTCAAAATGAATCGACCGGAGTAAGGCATACAGGGCACTGTCAAGCAGTCCAGTGTCGGCATATAATGCTCACGGCTGGTTTCCGGACTGGCTGATTGCGGGCAACAAAAGCAAGAGGTGAAGGCTCGTTGCTGAATGCCGCCGAAACGCTCCGAGACCTGAGTCCACTCAAAAGCGTTGGGCTACACAAACTGAAGGGTGAACGCAAAGGTCAATGGGCCATGACCGTAAACGGACCCTGGCGTATTTGCTTCGAGTTTCGTAAAGGCGACGCTTTCAATATCGAGATTGTCGACTACCACAGAGGATAAAACCATGCACCCTATTGCACACCCCGGCAGATTGTTGAAGCGCGAGCTTGAGGCGCGCAACTTGAGCGCCAATCGGTTGGCCTTAGCCCTCGGCGTGCCCTCCGGCCGTATCACGGACATCTTGAACGGCCGCCGCTCAATCACCGCCGAGACCGCGGTGCGGCTTGGCCACTATTTCGGCAACCGTCCCCGTTTCTGGCTCGCACTCCAGAGCCAATACGACGTGACCCTGGTCGAACGCAACCGCGGTGCAGAAATAGCCAAACAGGTACGGCCTGCCGGTGCCGGCGTCGTACATTAAGGGGCTGGACCAACAGGCTCGACAGCTTGTTACGGATACATAGACGAATTGACTGGGGTTGCGGCGAATGGCTGCTCTGCCACCGCTGTACGCTCCGTCGACAAGCGCTACAGGGCCAACCAATTGGGCTTTCTCCGGACCTGCCGGAAATTTTCGCTGCCGGATAAGAAGACCAAAGATGGACCGCATTCCTCACTTGGCGGGCAACCGCCCGATCAGGCCTATGTCAACCAGCCAACGCCAAACCCGGCGGTGGCCTAACCAGAGTGGCGATCCACTTATCGACAGCTCACAAACTGTTCAAAATAGACGAGCCACCTCTCACAAAGCTACCTTGTATTTTCATCTTTGGCATAATCAGAGATGAGGCGTGGACTTGGAATAGAACGGAAATACTGTCTTCAGGCGGAACACTACCAGCAAATGAGACAGTAAGACTCCCAAACTGGTTTCACACATACTTGAATGAAAAAGCGGAGCAATATCAAGGAATGTCGAAGTTACTGTCGGAACGTCAGAGAGAACGCACGGACCAGAAGGTGCATAAAGAGGCAGAAAGAGATCCAGAACGGCTGAGAAAAAGCCCAATGTTTGAGGCGATCGAGGCCGACGAGAGATTGGCGCAAAACCAAGGATACAGCACGTTGATCGAAGGGGAAGCGGAAGAAACCATGGAAACAGGACATAAACCTATACCGTCGCGATTGCTATGTTCGAGGAAAGAGTGACACCAGATACTCAGTCCAGGATAGCCACCCAACTGCGAGAAATTGGCATGCAAGCAGGATTGAAAGGACACATCGGGGAACAAGCAGGATTAGCAAATATTTTACAGCCGGGCTGATGGTCCAGAGTGAAGACCAACACGAGGAAATAGAGATAAGAGGCTTGCCGGTACGCCAGAACCCATTCGGACACGTCCTGGTGTCATTCGTCGCAAGGTGCGACTATACAGGATACACAGATGAGGAAATGCAAGATATCAGAAGCAGGTTGCTGGAAGAAAACCATACAGCGACGTTTGCTCGGTATACAAGGGTCAATCGCGCAGGGGAGGAAACAATCTTTGCAGTTGCAGACACAGTAGCTGACACTCTCAAGCCCTTGGAGATGTTCAGATTGGTATCCCACGTTGCCCGACTGGCGATTGAGAGACCAAGACGTAAAGAGCAGTGCGGGTAATATACGCGTGCAACTGGATCTGAGTATCCAATTTCACTGCGTTACTCCTTCCCCACCCCCGTACAAAACCTGCGCTCCCGTGTCCCCCGTCATACGGCCACGCCAACCCCAGCGCAAGCATCAGGTCGCTCATATTTTCCCCGTCGGCAATCACTTCAGCCACTAGCCGGAAGTACTTCCCCCGCTCGACCTCGCGCAGGTCAATCACCTTCGCCTGCCGCAACCGCTCCACCAGTGCGTCCCGCGCTTCGATGCCCTTCTTCTTCTCCGCGTCGCACTTGGTTCGCACTTCAGGCGCGTCGATCCGGGCCAGCCTGACCCCAATCTTGTCTCCCAAGACTGGGTGGACGTTAGGGATGGTAAAAAAACAGGTGTCCCCATCGTAGCACCGCTCCCACTCGACATTGTGAAACTCAAACCCCTTCTTGCTTTGAGCGCCCGCTTGTCCGGCATGGGATTCGGCCGAGGCCGGCTTGGTCCATACGAAACTCGATTGCAGCGACGGCGCTGGGCTACCCCATGGGCTCGTGCTTGGTTTCGTACAACTCGACCAAATCGGCCAGAACGTCGAGTTCCTCGCCTTCCCGGCTGCCGGGCGCGGCGTCCATCAACTCGTCGATGCGGGCCAACGCGGCTTGATAGTCCGCCTCGGTACGGATCGGTTTAATCGTCTCCATATTACACCTTCTGTACGTCTACTCGGGCGTATTCGGCATGTGTACCCACGAACCGAACCTAGACGTTGCGGTGGGGATGTTGATCTTCGCCACCCGCCGTTAGGCGTCGCCTTTGATATTGAAGACCAGCGGATTTCGCCACCAAAACACTTCAGCCACGCGTGAGTCTTGGGAAGCATAAATGCCTTGTTTGCTTCAGGCAAGCTCTCGCCTCCGAGCAGTGATGCCGCCGTCCTCTAAGAAGTTGTCATTCCGAGCAAAGCGAGGAATCCCGTCATCTCCAGAGCCCCGTAAATGCCCGTTTATGGCCCCATAACCGACTCTTTATAGCGAGACCCCACCCATTCCCTTCGTACCCGCGCCATCTCATGCCGCCTTTTCCCCAATTTGTCATTCTGAACCCCAATTTGTCATTCCGAGCGAAGTGAGGAATCTCTCCCCCAATAACCAAGCGCCTCAACGACCAGATCCTCCGCCCCTATTCGCCCGCCGCATCATGAGCCGCGCCGGCAGCCGGCTGCTGCGGCCTGCCGAGCCACACATCCTGGAGTTCCCGATAGACCAGCATCAATCGCGAATCTTCAAGCCGATAGGCCATGGACACCATAATCAATCCGAAAAGCAAGACCAGGCCGCCGAGTCCCGCCACCCCCAGGCCCAGGAACCAGCCACTCGCCGAACCGAACCCCCCGTCAATCCCGAACATGACCAGAAAGGCCACGGTGCCGATCGTCACGAGTCCCAACCAGATCAAGGTGAGCACACCCGAAGACCAGGGCACGCGTTTGGTCAGGGACAATTCCACACCAGCCTCGGTGGAACGGAGCGTGATGGTGCCTTTCAAAGGCCACGCCGTGCGAAACCGCATGGAAAATAATTGGTAAGACGGACGAAGCGAAATCACCTCCTGCGCGGCAAACCAGCGAGCCACGCCATGGGGCAGGGCGATCACATCGTGTCTGCCGAATTGCCGCACAAGGGCTTGACGGGTGAGGCTGTCGAGGCGATCATGCCGGCGGGCAATGCCGAACCCGTATTGGGCCGAAAAATGACCGAGGCTGGTGAACTGATACCAGTCCCCGATAAGCAGCAGCACAAACAGGATGGCTCCAAAGATTCCCGCCAGGACCATGGTCCCCGCACCATACCACAACTGCCCCCGATCCTGTGAACCCGTCCTTCCTCTCTGTCCACCTTCCCCCTCTCTGTCATTCCGGGAATAAATGCCAAAAAGAGTTGGTTTTTAGCTTGGGCAGAGAGGCCCATACCAGCGAAATTAGGCGTTGGGAGAAGCCCCGCACGAGTCCTTTTGTTCATCACAGGACCCCCTTGTTGAACGGGTTCAATACAAAGAGGCGTAACCTACGATGCTTAAAGGCCTTTCTTCTAATATCCCCAACTCTTTTTGGCATTTATTCCCATTCCGAGCGAAGCGAGGAATCTCGTAGTTCCTCCTTTTACCCCTCTGTCATCCTCGAAACATGTCCCCAACCCATCGAGGATCCAGCGTCGTCGTAGGGGCCGCATCTCATGCGGCCCGCCCTCTTTGCTCCCCCGGCGCCTGCGGCCGTGCCTGCGCCCCGGTCCCGAAACCCCGCAACCCCCTCTTTCCCCATCTCCCTCCGGCAGCGGTCAGAATGAGGGGGACATTCCGCACACAGGCCCGTGCCCGTCCCGAACATGGCTAGCCGGTTCCAATGGCTCGTGCGTCGGTCTCTCGCATGGCGTCTCTGACGAGCGTGCGTTTGTCCACATAACGAATGCACGGAAGACCTGAAGCGTCGTAGATCTCCAGTTTGACGAGGTGAGCATCGCCGAAATCAATAAAGACTGGACGGGGACTGTCGAGCCAAACTTGTCGTGGACGGATCCAATCATATTGATGGTGTCCGCAATAGGACTTCTCCACGTCGGTTTGGATGGCTTCGAAACCATGGCCGTGAGCCGGGGTGCCGAGTGCGCTGACGATGGCTTTGGTAACGGCTGTGTCCGGGTGGTCACGCCGGCTCGCTGACAGTCGATAAAAGGCGCCGTCTGTGGAGTCTTCGATGTCCCGGCGCGCCTTCAACCACACAATGTCCCTCGCGATGGGGCAACGGGTGATACACGTCGAAATTATGACGGAAGCCTCTGCCGTCGATGATCCACAAGAGGTTTTTGTAAAAGGCCTCACGGGCCCTGCGTTCGGCATCTCTCATAGTGGCCTGCCGCACCTTGATGATGATGCCGGTCGGGGTTGTGATGTCGGCGAGGTGGATCGCATCATTTTTCCCGATGTGAGAAATTTCCCGACAACCCTCGGGGAACAAAGTTTTCCACTGCCGGTGCCAGACCGTTTCCCGTTCCCACCATCGATCACAATGACGCCGCCCCTGATGGGCCCAGTGAGGAAGGACACGTGGCCCGCATTTGGCAATCGTGACTGCACCACAGACCGGGCAGTGACCGCGTCCTGCGGCGAAGGCCTCTCGGCGTTCATTATCGACGATGGCATATTGCATGATCACACACCCTGAACCGCGAATGGCCGTTCACGTGCCGGTCTTTCTCATCCCGCCTGCGCTGAGTGCTGCGGTTGAAACGGATCATCGAGAGGCTGACCGTCCTCCCGGCGGTGTCTCCCCCGGAGTCCGGTTGTGGCGACAAAAAGCCACGAATATAGAAGTAAGCAGTACTTGTCAATACGTATTAACTGGAACGCATGATCAAGTACATAAGCCTAAGTATATTGATCGTGTGGTCAAACTGGAAACGGAAGAACCGTTCTCTGTCCCGGGCATCGTGACGAAACACGCAGTCTGTTTCTAACTGGACTGAGCGTTCTCTATGATACGTATTGACAACTAATCTGAGATGCCTGTCATCCGCCCCGTTTGTCTGCGACGTAGTGTGCAAGCCGGACATGGTTTACAAAATAAACCGGACACATGGTTGACATCGCCTGCGGGGTTTCCGGTTGATGCCACTGCCGGGCGAGGTAATCGTGAGCGTCCGCTCATCCAAGGTCCCCAACGGATGAAAGCTGTCATGCACCGCCCAGGTGCTCTCCCCCGTCGGCCGGCTGATCCCATACCCCGCACATAATTCCCTCTTCGTCTACTCGCCACTCAACCAGTCGCGTACAAACTGTTCCCGTTGGTCCATGATCTTGAGCTCCTTCCACGGCATGGCCAGGCCCTCCGTTGCCGTGAAATCTACCAATGTAAACCATGTCCCCGGTCTGTACCTCTTCCCGCCCTCTCCCCCTGGGAGAGGGCAGGGTGAGGGATATTCATATGTTTTGCAGTCGTACCGCGGCATCTCATGCCGCCATTTCCAGGGCGCCTGCGGGCGTCGTTGCGCCCCGGTCCCGAATCCGATGTGGGGGCGAGGACTGTCTGAGCGAAGCGAGTTCCGCAGCCGAAACCTTCGGGACCGGGGCAAAGGCACCCTCCTGGGGCCCCGCCCGGGCGCCCATGGTTTTGGGTCTTTTTGCCGAAACAAAAGGACCTCGGCGTGCGGGGCCGAACCCCCGCAAGAACTTTTTCCTAATCTGTCATTCCCGACATTTGTAATCGGGAATCCAGCGTCTTTGTAGTGGTCTTTGTATTCGTACCCGCGCCCTCTCATGCCGCCTCTTTCCCTGGCCTTTTCCCCCTTCAGTTGTAGGGGCCGCATCTCATGCCGCTTTCTTCCAAGTCGCCTGAGGCATGCCTCAGTATGCTGCCTTACGAATATGCCTTCCATCCCTCAGACAAACGCTTGGCCGGCAAGCAAGGATAGGTTATAAGTGCTGTAGGTCGGATTGGCATAGCGTAATCCGACATGGGGCGGCGGGGAATCGGGCATGGTCACGGCAGAACATCGGCGTGGACGAACTGGTGTTTCATGATCTGAGGCATTCTTTCGCCTCGCCTGCTATCGCGCTTGGCGCGCTCCTCCCGACGATGGGAAAACTCCATGCGCCTTCTCAAGTCCGAAACACCGCCCGGTATGCACATCTTGCGCAGGACACCTTCAGGGAATCAGCCTCTCGGTTGGAGGACAGCATCGGCGAGGCAGCAGTCCCCCACTCGAAGGGCCGCGATCGCATGCCGGCTCGCCTTAGGCGAATAGAGCGTGGCGCGAAGCTGCCACCCACACCCAACAGACGGAAGCGGACCGCTCGGTGGCGTTTACTGCGGAACGGGGATCGGATGTGTGCTGGAACGAAGGAGCAAAACGATGAGTGACAGAGAGACCGACGGCACCGAGATCAACGATCTCTTGTGGTACGAATCACTGTCAGACGACCAGTCGTGGGTTTCGCTGTGGAGCGTGTACATGCGGTGCGTCTGCGGCGGAATCCGCTCCACGGAGGCACAATGCCCCGTTTGCGGCGAGGACCTACCGAATCTGGACTGGGAGGTCGTGCGCGACACCGACGGCAACGAATACCGTGTGCCGCCTACCTTCATGGGCGCCGAGGGTAGATTCGAGGATTGGATCTACCTGCGAATGCTGGAACGGGAGTGGCTAAGGCCCGTCGAGGCGGAACTATATGACTCGATCCCGGTGGACCATCGCCCTTCCGCGCGAGCGATTGTCGTGCTGGTGTTCTGGAGCTACTTCGAGACGCGTATCGAAAGGCTGTTTCGGGAAACGGCGGAGGCGGTGCCGAAGAAGGTGATGGACCACCTTCTGGATCGCTATTCCTTCGTCAGTGCGCGGATGGACAGGCTCTATGAGGTGGTTTTCTCAACGACGTACCGGGCCGATCTCAACGACCTCGGGTATGGCAAAGTGGCGGCGCTCATAGGAAAGGTAAAAGAGTGTCGAAATAGATTCACGCACGGCCACCCGGAAGCGATTGACGACGCGCTGGTCGAAGAGCTGGTGGCGGGTCTGAAGGACGAACATGAGGGTTGGATCGCCGTCTTCAACAGGCGCCTGAGGGAAGCGCACAAGCAATCGGCAATGCTGCACGGCTGATCGGGCGCGGTGACTGACGAACGAGGCGCACACCGGTTCGAGCGGCTCCACCGGCCGGCACGGTGATTCCGTGACTCGGGTCAATCCGTTGGCGCATCCTTGTCGGTTCTGAGGCGCGCGTAGGTCGCCCTGATCAACTCCTCGAGTGCGGCGCTGCCCTCGGGACTGAGGTGGGGATCCCGGTGGACGAGGGACGAGATCTGGGCGAGGGGGCTTGCGGCGCCGAACCGTACGACGCGTTCGCCGCGCATGAAATGGTCCGCGGACAGGCCGAGCCAGCTCGTGAGCGCGGCTAAGCTGTTGACGTCGGGCTGACGGCCTTGGGACAGGCGGGTAAGCGTCGAGGCGCTGACGCCTGACTCTGCCGCCACGTCCTTCCAGGTGAGGCGCCGGGAACGCCGCTCGGAGTCGATGGCGGCATGCAACGCGGCGACGTCGAAACGGTTCGTGCGATTATCCATAAATTTCACCTTTGCAATTTATAGTCACTTGTGATATATTGCATTATAGCAATTCAACACCAACTTTGAAAGGGGTGTAGACATGGCGAGCGAACAAGAGGTGAAGAAGGTGGGCGACGACGGCAAGGTAGACGTCACGGTGAACGACAAGCCGGTGGTGCTTGAAGGCGTGAAGCAGACGGGTGCGGACGTCAAGAAGGCGGCCATCAAGCAGGACGTGAATATCAAGGAGAACTTCGTGCTTAGCATCGAGCTCGGCGGCGGGAAGACGAAGCTGGTCAGGGACAACGAGGAAATCGAGGTGCATGACGGCGAGCGCTTCCTGGCGATCGAGAACGACGACAACTCATGAGCACGATCGTTCCTGCGGTGGCTAAGGCAATCGAGGAGATCCGCTGCACGTTCGACAGGTGTGCCGTCGAGGTGGAACCTGACGGTTCCGGTGGGGTGGTCGTTGTTGTCAGGGGCATCCCCATGGGTTCTCCCTACGTGCAAACCGAGGTCTGGATCGGCTTCCGGATCACCTTTCAGTATCCGCACGCCGACGTGTATCCGCACTTCACGAACGCGGATCTGGCGCGATCAGATGGTGGCAGTTTGGGTGGCGGCTTTGGGACCGCGGCGTTTCGAGACCAGCCGGCTATCCAGATCTCGCGCCGATCGAAGAGGCTGAACCCTGAGACGGACACGGCGGCGTTGAAGTTGCTGAAGGTCATCCGCTGGATGAAGAGGCCAACATGAATCCCTGGAGGCTGACGATCCCTTGGGGGCTGTACGCTGCGCTCCAGAGGCACCTGTTTCCCGGGGATGGTGACGAGCACGGTGCGGTGATCCTTGCAGGTACATGCGAGTCCGACCGCGGCCTGAGGCTGGTCGCGCGCGAGCTCCACCTAGCCAAGGACGGCGTGGACTACGTGCCGGGAAAGCGGGGCTATCGCATGCTGAAGGCGGAGTTTATCCAGAGCAGGATTCTGCGTGCGAGAGACCGTAGACTGGCGTATCTCGCCATTCACAACCACGGCGGGACCGACTCAGTCGGGTTCTCCGGGCCTGACATGGCGTCACACGAACGAGGGTACCCGGCGCTCCTCGATATAGCGCGGGGCATGCCAGTCGGCGCGCTGGTGTTCGCGCGGTCCGCGGTGGCTGGGGACCTGTGGTTTCCGGGTTGCGACCGCGCGTCGCTGAGCCACGCGGCGATCATAGGGCAACGCCGACAGCTGCTGTTCCCGACGCTGGAGACGAAGGCTTCCGCAGTCGGAATGTACGACCGGCAGAGCCGATTGTTCGGCGACGCCGGTCAGGAGTTACTGCGGCGGACCCGCGTAGGAATCGTGGGACTGGGAGGCGCGGGCTCGGTGTTGGCCGAACTTCTGGGGCGGCTGGGCGTTGGAGAGTTCGTGCTCGCGGACCCGGAAAGGGCCGAGGACACGAACCTGCCGCGCCTCATCGCAGCACGGCGCCGCGACGCGGTCGTGCTGTCATGGCTGCCGCGGGTGGTCGCGTACCGATTGCGGAGTCGCAAAGTGCGGATGGCGGCCCGCAACATTCGTCGTGCGAACTGTGACGCGCGCATTGAAGCGGTGCCGCGGAATTTCCTGGACGCCGACGTCGCGGCGCGTTTCACGGACTGTGACTTCCTGTTTCTGGCGGCGGACACGATGGGGGCGCGGCTGCTGTTCAACGCCATCGTGCACCAGTACGGGATCCCGGGCATCCAGGTGGGGGCCAAGATCCCGGTTGCGGAAGATGGGAAGGTCGGAAACGTGTTTTGCGTCAGCCGCATGGTCACGCCCGAGCAGGGTTGCCTCTGGTGCAACGGACTCATCAATCCCGGGAGGTTGCAGGACGAGGCAGTGCCGGAGGCGGCAAGACGGGGCTACGCGTACGTGGACGACCCCGACGTGGCAGCGCCGAGCGTGGTGACTATGAACGCGATAGCTTGCGCGCACGCCGCAGACGATTTCCTGTTCCACTTGACCGGCCTGAAGTACGACGACGCTGAGGCTGGATGGTTCCGCTGGAACTCCCGGCGCGCAGTGGCGGGTTATGACATGCCGACACAGGGCGCGGACTGCGCCGAGTGTTCTGGGAAAGAACACAGCCGGTTGGGAATGGGCGACAACGGGACTTTGCCGACGAGGCCAGCTCAGGGTTAGTGGCGCTTCTCGCGGCACTCGTACAGTTTGTCGTCTTCGATGGCGGTGATTTTCTGTGGACGCCGCGTGTTGGGGTCGTTGGTGAGCAGGAGGCCGGGAAGGTGGAGCACGAGCAGGTCGTCTCTGCGCTCGGCGGCCGAGGTAGCGTCCATAACCGTGTGGCCGTAGATGCGCCGAAACGCCGGAGAGGGCTGATTGTAGGAATCAATTGTGGAGATTTCGGTGATCCATGTGAAATGCGGCAGGTGGAGGTCAAGGAGTGCGTCTTTCAAATCGTCGCTTGCGGAGCCCTGGGCGAGGTGGCGTCGGTAACCGGCGGCGGACGTCAAGTATGTCCGCAGGACGATGTTGCCGGCGCTGTGGGCTGCCTGCAACTCGTCCATGAACATCTCGTTTACAGGGATGCCGAGTTCGGCAAGGGTGCGACGTGCATCGGGCAGGGCGTTCAGGTTCTTGTTGATTTGGCTCGAGGCGATGTATTCGGCACGAGCTGCCGTAGAGAAGACTCTCGTGGACATGAGGGCCATGGCGAAGACGGCGTTGGACTTCATGTTCAGCTCGATGGGACCCTTGGACGTGTGACGTTTGATGGTGTTGTCGCCGAAGGAAAACGTCGTTCTGGCATGCTTGTCAGCCGGGAGCCACATATATGGGCCGCTTTGGTCGTCGTGGACAATATAGGCTGGGACATAGTCGATTGCGCGGTTGGTTGGGTTCTTCTGCTTAGCAAACACGCGGCCTACGACAGTGACGGCATGGCCGTCCGTTTCGCCGATGTCGAGGCCTAGAACGACGGGAATGCCGGACTCGACGTACGGGAGGATGTCGTGGGCGATATTCGGACCGAGGAAACAAAGGGGTTGATAACCGGCCTCGGCTACCGCTCGGATCATTGCATCCGACGAGAGGCGGTCCGACGCGTTGGGTAGCGAGACGGCCTCGATCACGGATGGGGGGCCGGCGAATCTCGTAATGTCGGCGACGGACACCCAGTTGTAGTTATGTCGTGCGTGCAAGTGGCGCATGCCAACCCAGATCGCCACTTGGGCACAGGCGCCGACGCGGGTGTCCTGCTGAAGGAAGGAAGTACCGGTGACCTGCATCCGGGTGCCGAGAAGGTGGGCGTGGAAATCGGCGCGGCAGGTTACAGTGGCCTCCATGTTGAAGCCGTTGCCGACACGGGCAGAAGGACCGTTCTGCCGATAGGGGCGGCTGACAAGGGACGGATGACGCAGAAACCGCAGTAGTGTTGCTCCGCAAAGTCGCCTAAGCGATTCAGTTGATTTGTCGAGAGGGGCCGTTGGAGCAGTGGCGAGATATCCTGAGAAAAAAAGTGGACGCGCTTGCAGTGCGGCTCGTGGGCGCGGAAAGTCCGGGCGTAGAACTGGGCGTAGTCCGCAGAGTAGTCGCGGTCGATGTAGGGGTCCTCGAGAACGTAGGACTCTGCGTTGAGTACGCGAAGATGCCGGATCGTGTTGCGAACTACGTCAAGGTCCTCACCGCCGAGTACTTGCGTTAGACGCAACCAAGCCACCTGACTGTCGAGTGGCTCGACGGTATGGGTTATTTTCATTGTTGGGCCGAAAGGTTGAGGCGGGGCTTAGGGACAGGTAGGTGAGCGCGAGGCTCATCGCCAAGAGAACTTCTGGTCCTTCTTAGCGGCCTTGATGGTCTCCTCTTGAATACGATCAAACTCCTTCAGTGCCTTGTCACTGATCGTGAGCGACAACCCCACCTCGCTGGCATCAATGGTTTTTCGCTCAGGGGCCTGGCCGGTGTCGGGCGTAGGATCCGTGCTGTGATCCGTTTGTTTGCTTGCCATGATTGTCCTCCGGGATTGCATTGCGGGGTGGGAGTTGTGGCGGTGTTGTGGGCCGTGTCGGGCCGTTGCGAGTCATCTTCCGTAAGGAGTCCGGTTGACGGCGCACAGAAAATCGGTGCAATAGGCGGCCCGTAGCACCATGCAGGTGACGCCGCTCTCCCGGGCCACGTTCGTTTGGCCCGAACTTCGATGTTGAGAGGAGCAGCGGCTTCCTCGTTCAATCGAGGGTCGGAGCGGAGACACGACGAAATCACTGCTAGAGGCTCTGGCTCCTTCTTGGATGAACCTCCTTTGACGACCTGTCCGCGTCCAGCCCAGACTGACAACGCGGCAAGGCAGTCTACGTCCGGGCGCTTCCCCTGAGAGATGCGAGTCAAAGTAGAGGCACTGATTCCGCTCTCCTCTGGTACTCGCTTCCAGGTGCATTGGCGCGATTGCCTCTCCCCGTCCAAGGCGGCGTAGAAGGCGCCGCCGTCGAACCTCGCTCTCTTGATCACGTGTCTTTCCTTGCCGTTGCTATCTTGTAGGCGGTTAGCAGCGTATGGCGGGAAGAATCCGCGATTCGCAATATAGCAACGACTAGCGACGATTGCAAGGGCGGCCTCTCGACGGAATAGAAGAGCCTCCAACCTCCGTGGGTCGGAGTTCGCGGCCCCGACCCAGCCGGCTACGCATCCGTTTGAACGTATGCTGCTGGAGTTGGGAATCAAGCATCGGTATACTCGGCCCTATCGGCCGCAAACCAACGGGAAGGTGGAACGGTTCTGGCGGACCCTGAACGACGACCTGATCGACGGCACGACGTTTGCCACCCTGACGGAGTTCCGGGACGAATTGGAGCAATATTTACTCTATGACAATGAGGTGCGACCCCATCAGGAGTTGCAGGGGCAAACTCCAAAACAGATCAACGAATTTTGTCAACGAATTACTGAATACATAAAATCCCCGACCCGATCTTGGATCTAATCGGGCATTCCGACAAAGTAACCCATGACAGTCGTAACACACGGTGATTTGACTTTGTCCATGACGCTTCGCTACCATGCCTCTGCGGGGTGGAGCAGTCTGGTAGCTCGTTGGGCTCGATTCTGTGGGGAGTTGATCCGCTGATTGCTTGCGAGAGTGAGCGATCCCTCCTGACAATGAATGGGCTGTGCAGAGGGAAACTTCTGTACGATCACCTGTCAAATTCGGGGAAGCCGGTAGCGGGGTAATCCCGAGCCAAGCTTACAGAGCCGGCAGGCTTTGCAAGAAGGTGTAGAGACTTGATGGCAGGCATCCTAACGGCGGCGAAGCCGGTCCGAGGATGAAGAGAAAGTCCGGACCACAAACTGGAATCACCAGGCAGCGAAAGCTGTAGTGGCGTGCATAACCCAAAGGTCGAGGGTTCAAATCCCTCCCCCGCAACCAACGCACTCTTCAGTCTGGGGATCGTCCTCTTGGGACGGTCCCATTTTTTTGCCGTAAACACGAGCGTGCCGGTGAGTGGCATCGGATGGAGTCATCCGTGGCATGCAGCCGGGGTCGCACCGGGAAGAAGTTTTTTATAGAATACCCCGGCGCGAGATTTCGTGTCTGTGTGGAACACACGGGGAGGGAAGAATGGTCAACATACGCTGGTTGTGGTTTCCCCTGATCGGGGCGAGCCTGTTTCTCGCCGTGCCCGGCAACGAGACCATCGGCGGGATGCTCGGTGACGTGGTGGGGCACTTTTTCTCCGCCGCCATGGTGGCGGTCGTGCCGGTCGTCGGATATCGCCTGATCTTCAAAGACATCGGTGAAAAAGAAATCACCTACATTTTTGCCGCAGCCTGGGCCTATCTCGTGATCTCGCAGATTTTGAAGTTGTAGAACGTCACGGTGTTCACGCCTCATCAAGCGAGATTCTTTCGCTTCGCTCAGAATGACAACTTGGTGTTTTGTTCGGTATGACAAAAGGTTATGGCCCCCTCTGAGATTCATCTCACACAAATAGGGAATCATGATCGTTGTTCCCTATGGCTTCTTTTAACAAGATTATCAAGCCAACTTAACACACCTGACATCGAAAGCCGGTACCCTTCCCACATGATGAACCCGAGCCGTCAAAGGCTGACCAAACCATGGTAGGATGGAATATGAGCGGATACCGGCCATGCTCCCAATGCCAAGGGTTGATGGTCCTCGAAGACCAAGGCGAATGCCTCGAAGCCCTCAACGTGATGAGTCTCTTTGAATATCGGTGCCGCGCCTGTGGCCATCTCGAACGATCCGAGAAGGGTTCTGTTCAAATGGAGACGAAGGATCTGCTTGACGACCAGCGGTACGATCCCATACCGCTGGTCGGAATTGAATCCCTCCTTTCCACGTAAACCCGTCCAAAGCGATTCGCGAGAACCGTTTTTTCTCCCCACCACGGAAACGTAAATCAGGACAACGTCTTGATCGGTTTTGGGAACAGCGTTCTCGAGCAGGTGTTTGAGGGTTTCCCGTTGTGCTGATGAGCGCGCATTGCTCAATGCCACAAGGAATGGACGTTTTCGTGAAGTACGGAATGAATGGAGATGAGAAGGGGAGCCCGGGCGCGTATAGGGGCAGGCCCCTGTGCCTGCCCCTGTTAGGGGCTTAAAGCGTGATGATCAGGAGAAGCGGCGCAGAGAACTGGCGAGTCTCATGCGGGAAAGACTGTAGATGAGCCATTTTGACGGATCGAAATTGTACCACTTGGGGCCATTCCGATAATCACTTTGGTACATGTGGTGATAATTATGGTATCCCTCTCCGAAGGTGATGAGCGAGACCCACCAACTGTCACGACTGGAATCGGATGTTCCATGGGGTTGGGCGCCCCACAGGTGACAAATGGAATTGATGCAAAACGTGGAATTTAAGACGAAAAAGGTTCGCCCGACTCCGGCGAGCAAGAAACAGCCCAGTCCCTCAATCCAGCCGCCGTACATAAATCCCACCACGAAGGGAAGCGCCAGGCCGGAAAGGACAATGGGGATATAATAACGATTTTGCCACATCACCATAGGGTCCTGTTTCAGCTTGGTGGCATATTTATCGTCTCTATGGGGATCCTTCGAGAATAGCCACCCACAATGACTGTGCCAGAATCCCAGCTGAGCATTGTAAGGATCCTCTTCCTGGTCGCACTTGGCGTGATGGCGGATATGATCTGTTGCCCATTTGAGTCCTGAATTTTGCAGCGCCCATCCGCCTGCGATCAAAAACGCGCCTCTCACCCAATTGGGGCACGTAAAACTTCGATGGGCGAGTAAGCGGTGGTACCCCACCGTGATGCCCAGTCCCGTGATGATATAGAACAGCAGAAACATGGTCCAAGCGAGCCACGAATAATCATAAAGATACGCGTAGGTCGGCAACCCGACTACTGAACTGCCTGCGATACTGAAGAACAACGTAAAGTTCAAGAGATCAGGGGGTCGTGGGGTGGGGATTGCTGTTTTTGAATCGGTCAGAGTCATCATAGGGTTCTCGTCCATTGTGCGATCAGTAAAGTCGTGTCTGAGAAAAAATCACATTCAAAAACTTGAATGATTGTTTAAACAGAATGTGCTGCCCTTCACCGGACACTCGCTTCAGTCTCTTCTTCTCGATTGATCGTCCAACTTTTTGATGAAGCAGCACTCCAAAAGGCGAGTGACTTAAGAATACCTTACCCACGGGCGGATGTAAAGGCTTACCCTTTCTCCACGTTTGAAGTATTTCGGCTCAATCGCGAAGAACCGCGCCGGAGAAAATTGAGGCTGCGTGCGCTTTTGAGGTGACCCCGCTTTCGGTGAGGGACTTGAATGGGTAATGGGAGTCCCGGGATGGCGGTCCGAAGTTAATTCCGTGGGCGGAAAGATTTTTCTTTGGGCCTTGCCTCATTCACCACGAGCTTTCTGCCTTGGCAGTCTGATTCATTGAGCGCCTCAATGGCTTGCTGCGCTTCCTCCCCGCTCCCCATTTCCACAAATCCGAACCCTCTGGACCGTCCGGTATCTCGATCAGTGACCACGTTAGCGGATTGGACGGTTCCATGTTGTGCAAACAACTCCTGTAATTCCTGGTCTGTTGTGTCATAGGACAGGTTCCCAACGTATAACTTTTGATTCACGTATGCCTCCGTCTTGTAAAAGTGAGAAAAAACAAAGATGTGCGGTATCAGGAAAAGGCCGACTCAGGAGTCTGTTGCTGTCAGAAACGTCCTTTTGCAGGTGTCAACCTGATTCTTTTTCGCCAATTTCGTCAGGCTCCTTGGCTGATCGGTAACCTTTTGGCGTGTCTCAAGAAACGTCATAGCACCACGCGTATGGTCGTGTCAAGAAGAACAGGGACGATAAAGCCGTACGAGGAGTCGGCCACGCAGGGGTGTCACTGGCCAGGGAAGCCCGCTGTTTTGCCGCAGTCCTGAAGACCCCCGGTCATTTTCTGGGGCCGCGGTGACCATCCGACTCGGGGCGACTCAGAGTTCCTGGGGTTTGCCGGGTTTCTGCGAATTGGGCTTTTCGCGAAATTTTTTGATTTCAGTCATCGCGGCCTTGAACGCGGAGCGAATCGCTTCCTCGAAACTCTTGGCTTCTTTCCGTGCGGTCACGGTATGGCGTGGAGGAAGGTTCAAAACAACCAGCGCTTCAGCGTTATCGTCTCCCTTTTTATGATGTGGGTTTTTGGTAAGTGTAATACGGGCATGGGTGATGTTGTCGTACTCTGTTTGGAGTGTGGCAATACGGTCCTGGATCTCCTGTTTCCATCTTGGCGTCATGCCGACGTTCCGACTGTCAATTTTCACATCCATTGGCTTCCTCCCTTCTCGGGTCCATCACGATCACGAGTGAGACATCACCTAAAGAATATTATCTCATGAATGCTCTCATCTTGTCATGAAAGATTGTGCGCCGGCAGGACGGAAAAGAGACGACCGCTTGTAAAAACCTTCAATTTCAATCTTGTGTGGAGAAATACTCCTGGGGTACCATGGGCCTCTATAGTTTTAAGGAGGCATCATGGATACAACACAAGGGTCTACCAAAGAGAAAAGCGGCGCGCTCGATCAGAATATTGATCGGTTTCGTCAACAAATCGCGAATCTGAAGACGTTTATTATGGGAGGCTCGTCAACGCATTCATCAATAGAAGAATTTGACTTGACTGCTGAAGAACTCATTGCCGAGGTATTGGGAAATTCCTCGAGTATGTTGGAAGCCTATGAATATGCTCAGTTGGGGGAAGCGGGCGGACTGGTCAATCTCTCGGATGAAGCTCCGGAAGGGGCCGGTCTGGATAATGAACGGGAAACCCTGCGACAACGGCAACGGGTGTTGGAAAGTTGTGTCGGGGATTTGGAGGCTCGCCGGGCTCAGGCCAGTTCAGACCAACGTGTTAAGACGACGAGCGGCCCCACCGTGAGTGACTTTATGTCCAAGGTCATTCGAGCCGTACCGCATGACGCCACTCTTCGGGAAGCCGGAGAATTATTACAGACATGGAAAATCGGCTCGCTGTTGGTTGAGAGTGGCGATGAATTCATCGGAAGCATCACGGAAACCGAATTGAGCCGGGAAGTGGTGGCCAACGGGGTCGACGCCGCGACAACGACAGTCAAAACCTGCATGCGGGAACCTCTTCTGACGATAGAAAATAGTGAACCGGTGGTGGCGGCCGTGCAGTTAATGAAAGAAAAAGCGACTCGCCACGTGTGTGTGACCGAAAGCGGGAAAATCATTGGCCTGATTTCCGTGTCGGACGTTCTACGCTATTATTCCGGGGTGACGTAACGTCAGCCCAGTCTGTCAGCCTGCACAAAACACCAAATGGTCATCCTGAACCGCAGGTGAAGGATCAAGGAGCCTGCCCTGAGCGAAGCGAACGGGTCGTTGCGGCGTTCGGTCGTTGAAACTACGAGATTCCTTCCTTCGAAAGACCCTTCGCAAAACTCAGGGCGTACTCAGGACAGGCGCTACGCTCGGAATGACAATTATGATGTGGTCAGCCCCTTATTCTGTCAATGAATGAGTGAACATTTACAAGGACACCGGCGAGTTTTACTTCACCGCTTTGCGCCTTGATTCCAGAATTCCCGCCACCTCAGCAGGGTCAAACGGAGTGTCTGCGTGAATCATCACGGTCGTGGCTCGTTCGTCCGGCCCGAGGGGTTCTTGAACTTGCTCCTGTTGTTCGAGTACGGACAGATCGGCTTCTGAGACGTCAGAAGCGGCTCTTGCCGTGACTCGTTGGCGAAGGGTGGTCGGAGTTGCATGCATATCCAGTATCAGGAAAGGGACGTTCAGTGAGGCAGCCAGCTTTCTGAAAGCATCACGATGCTGCCGTTTCAAAAAGGTCGCATCCACGATGACCGGATACCCGAACAGCAGGAGCTGCCTGGCAAAGGCTTGCAAGCGGTCATACGTCTTTTGCGTCGTTTCCCTTCCATACACTGCGGGCTTTAATTCCCCGGAACGCTGATCCGAAGGCGACAACTCGAACAAGCGTTTGCGTTCGACGTCCGAACGGAGACGAATGGCGCCTGCATGTTCCAACAACGTTTCCGAGACGGTCGATTTCCCGGTCCCGGATACCCCATGCATGATGATGAGCCAGGACGTTTTGGATTCGGCCAAGGATCGGGCAGCCGAGAGATACCGAACGAAGTCGTCCACGTGGGGCGAAACAAGTTGGCGGCGAACTTGGGCGAAAGCAAGGGCCGCGACTTTCACTCGGACCAGGGCCCGGTAGACTTCGTAAAACGGGAGAAGCCCCAGACCTTCATAGTCTCCCGTGAATTCGAGATATCGATTCAGGAATCGCCTTGCCAATGCCGGCTGCCCTCTGGCCTGGAAATCCATCACTGTAAACGCCACGTCGTTGATGACGTCGATCCAACGCAGACGTTCACTGAACTCGATGCCGTCGAATGCGATAATCCGGTCGTGAAGGAGCACGAGATTGGCCAGGTGAAGATTCCCATGGCACTCTCGAACAAACCCCCTCGCTTTTCGTTTCTCAAACTCACCGGCATGAGCCGTTTGGAATTGAGTGAGCCAGTGCCGAAGCTTCTCCAGGGCTTGTTGATGTTCGGAAAAGGGGCTATGAGAGGGGATCTGTTCAAAGACTTCTGCGATGATCCGTGCAATCAACCCGGGGGTTCCAAAGGACGTGTCCCGGTCTGCCCCGGCAACGTTGTGGTGAAAGGCTGCAATATCCCGGGCCAATTGATCGACCTGTTCCGGTCGAACCTGAGACAGCACGCGATCCAAGGTGGCATCAGCCGTGAACTGGCGCATTTTCACGGCGAATTCAAAGGGTTCTCCTTGTCCATCCAGTCGCGGATGATCAGGAGTTCCGGAAATCGGAAGCACGTCCACGTAGATGTCCGGTGCCGACCGCTGGTTCAAACGAATCTCTTCATGACAAAAGAAATGGCGTTGAGCGAGGGAAGAAAAGTCCACGAACCCAAAATTGACGGGTTTTTTGATCTTGTAGGCAAAGGGTCCGGTCAGAAGAACCCAGGAAATATGAGTTTCCCGAAGGTCGAAAGGGGTGACCGGATGAGGGTAAAGATGAGGATGTTGCAGGGCTCGAAGAAGAGTGAGCGAATCGTCGAGGCTCATGGTTCAAGATGACGAGTGTGAAACGACAGAGGTCACCAACGTCGGATATGCCTTGCGAATCATGCCCCTAGCAAAATTGAAGCAAAAATAATCTTTCCCCAGAATCTGGGGATAACATGGTGAAAGCTTTTTTAGAATGCTTATTCCATGTCCGTATGATCGTACGGCGAGCAGATTGCACATTTTTTGTGCATTGTGGTGAATAATATTTTGCTACCAGATATAGTGTGTTTGAAATATCTACGTGTATTTGGAGTTATATTTCAAGACGTTATGCAAATATCATGAAGTGGTAGAGGCTTTTTTTACATGACACGCTTAAGCTGACCAGGAGAATGGTACTTATCCACAAGGGGTGTTGACAAAGTAGCGAGTCAGCCGCAGGAGTGTCAGCACCTTACCGCCTCTTTCGGGGCATTCTGTTTTTGGAGGAATCACGTCGCAAGCATGCAGGGAATCTCCACACTGGCCACCATCATTTCTGTTTTCAGTTTTTCGTTGACGTGTGTCGTGGTGCTGTACCCTACCCTGTCGCGCTTCAAAAGTCGATGGAAGGGGGTCGCCTTCTATGGAGGCATTTCAGTGGGCACGTTATTGGTGGCGGCGCTGACCGCCCCTGATCCTGCTCTGTCCGACCAGGAATGGTCCTGGGTGGATTGGACGGTGCTCGGTCTGGGCGTAGGAGGCGGTCTCGCCGTGATGCTGAAGCGTTTGGGGCGGCTTCGGAAAAAGCAGGCGGATGCCCCCGCTGTTCAGGCAAGAGGTGAAGGGTCCGTCAACAAAAAAATCTCAGGTAGGGGAAAAAAGCCGTTACGATAATGGACCGCCATCGGAAACACCGCGTGTCAGTCAGGTCCGCTCCCCACTCACGTTTTTGCTGGTGAGACCAGGTCCGGTTGGTTTTGACCGTCGTGACTTCGTAGCGAATTCCTTGTTGAGATGATTCGTTCAAGCGGTGTCCAGTCGATCGGCGGACAGTCGGATTGGAAAAGCTGTTTCAGGGTCAATTGCAGAAATCTTGGTAAAAAAGGGTCCAGGATGGTCGAGTCGTGCACAACGTCACCACCATCTTCGATCCGGAAATGATTTTCGAAAAGCCGACCGGTGAACCTCGTCTCATCACGAGGTTCCAATTGCAACCTGAACCGGAGCACTCCGGCTGTGACCTCAATGTAACGATGGCATATGAGTTGGTCATAAGGCATGAAAGAGGTAAACTCGTACTTGCCCCTCATCGACGACCTGAGCGCGATCTTCGTTTCGGAAGGTAAAACGGTCCGTTCTTCGAGCTCGGAGACGAATTGAACCTGATCAAAGGTCGCCTGCAGGTCCGATGGCATGTCCCTATACGTCGCCCACTCGTCTTTGCTGAGGAATTGTTGAATGATCGTCAGGATATGCGACCATTCGTATCCTAGGACCCCGAAGTGCGAGTCAACGAATCGGCCCGCGTCAATATCGGGACGGCGATCCTTACTGAACTCCATTCGAATCAGGTCGATGTGCTCAACGTCGTACCGCTTCAGGGCATTCACCATCTCCCTGACGGCGCGGGAATCGGCGTATTGCCTGTTGATCAGGACGCGCGCCTCGCGGTACTTCTTGAGTAGAGCCTGGAAGGCGTCGACTTCAAAACTCAGGCAAGCGGGTTTCTCAACGATGACCCGCACGCGTGGGTTCCTCGACAGAATCGTCTCAAGGCTCTCGAAGTGGTTTTCCGTCGGCGTACAGATGCACCAGACTTGCACGCGATTGAACAGGTCTCCGGGCACGCCACCCAACGTCGCGTAGGGCCGGGTTTCACGGTCATCAGCCGCCCGCGGGTCAACAATCACGAAACGGTCGCACAACGGGTCGAAGACCTGACGATAGATGCGACCCATTTTGCCGCAACCGACGATTCCGATGAGTGCAAAGTCCTTCTTCAAAGCAGTGTCACGTCTTTCTATTGAAACATTTCAGAATGCGCTGAAAAACCGAATCTCACCGGGGCTTCTGCATTGCTAACGCCCGGAACTCTCCCATGACGTTCGGGCAGGCTGGGGGAGTTGACGATCGATCTCCTCAATCCTGTACCCGAACCCGGGACCGCTAATCGTCCTGAGGTCGATGAACCCACCCACCCGTTGATACAATCCTGGATGCACCTTGGCTTCGTCTGCGGACGCGTCGGGATAAAACTGCATGGAGTTGGTCTCGATACCAATGTCAGGAGAAGCGTGAGCCCCCAGTTGGACGTGTGCGATTTGCGCAAGCATGGGGTTGGTCAGGTCCTGAGTCAAAACCTCCATGCCGTAGCGCTTCGCCCAGCTCATCGTCAACAGCGCTTCCGTCTGGGTTTTACATGTTTTCAGGACCACCCCCGAGTACCCGAGTTCGCGCGCCTTCCCAAGCACGCGCCAATCATGTGCGCTTTCATCCAGGACGCAAGGCGCCCACTTCGCGACGGCGGACACGTCCGTACCGCGATCCAGCAGTTCCGGGGTGAAGGGCTCTTCAATGTAGCAAAGCGCGTCCAGGACCTTGGGCCGGTCCCGGCAGATTCGCTCGAACAGGTGTTCCACGTACGTGGGGTCCGTCACCATCCCGTTAAAATCCACGCCTAACATCGTGACCCCGCGCGGCATCGAAACGTCGGCGACGTTCATCACCCGCTCGTAATCCCACTCGAAATCGGTTCCGCTCAACTTGATTTTCAGTCGACTCAACCGGTCTTTGCGTATCCACTCTTCCAGGGTCGCGGGAAACCCACTTCCCGGCTCCTCGGAAGCCCGCGCGCCTCCGGACAACGTGTCAATTCCCCCGACGGCATGCCACGCAGGGATCCTGCTTGTGCCGTACGAGAAAAAGTCGCTCGGGTACAGTCCTCTGAAGTCGGCATCTCCGTTGCCGATGTAGGCGGTTAAATCGTCCGGCATGTCGCGAGAGGAGTAGCAGTCATAGATCGACCGGCCCGCGGCGTGGCCATACGCATCGTGGAGCGCGATATCGAAGGGAGCACAGCACATCAAGGCCGCCAGATAGGGCAACCGATTTTCCGCACTCCGCCTGGCATTAAACGAACCCAGCAACTCCGGCAGCGTGTCGCGGAGGAATGCATGCCCAAGCGTGAGCGGGTGTCCGCTGGTGTCGTACGCCGACCACGCATCAAGCACCTCACAACAGAATTGTCGCAAAGCCGCCTCGCGCTCCGATAATGGAACGTCGCTGGGCCATGCCCATTGTGCGGATAGAGGCGACTCCCCCCAACCTTGAAAAGGACCACGAGAGACCTCCTCCACTTCAAACATCACGCGGGCACACGTGACCCGCTCAAGCGTCTCCTTCCCGAATCGAAACGGCACTTTTGCCCGGACATCAATGAAGTAGAGAGCCGATCTGCTCGGACGAATCGCAACCATCATTCTGACCTGTTGAACCTCTTGCCGAAACTTTTCCATGCCCGGGATGAGTCCACGCATGGGTGATATACGCAAAGAACTCATCCAAGTCAATCTTGTGATTGGAGGCTTCCACGCGTGGGCGCATTTGTTTTTCGCTCACTGCGGGCTCAAGAAGGGGGAGGGGTGGTTTGACCCGTCAAAACCGCTTTGATATTTTTGCCCACACGCATTGTCTCAAGGCAATGGCTTTGTCCCCATTCTCCTAAAGCGTTATTTCGCCTCACGTTGTTCGGCCGCCGGTTCCGAAGGAGAAGCATCATGCAGAACGTTGACAACTGGAACAGGTTGTACCGAACGCAGGGACATACCCTTCCCTGGTGCGTAGAGACGATGCCGTCCTGGTTTACGGAAGTCGTGAATTCAGGGTGGATGAACCCATGCAAGGCGTTAGACGTGGGGTGTGGGGTTGGCAATTATGCGTTCCACCTTGCGGAAAAAGGATACGAGATTTTGTGTGTGGATCATTCCGAGACGGCTATCGCTCTCGCAAAAGAAAAAAACAGCCATCCGTCTTTACGATTTATGGTTGAAAGCACGGAAAACCTGAGTTCCCTTGGTGAAAAATTCGAGTTAATCTATGACATCTCGTTACTTCATCATTTGAAACCTCACCAAAGGGATGATTACGCTTTTCAATTAGCATCGCTTCTTGACTCCGGCGGAAAATTAATGGTTTGCGTGTTCAGTGACGATGAAGAGCGGTTTGGCAAGACAAACGAGTTTATGAATCCGGTGACCGGCACCATCACCTCCCTGTTGTCAAAAGAAGAAATCGTGAGCACGTTTGAACCATATTTCGCCTTTGACAAGCTGGAGAAAATCCCCTTCGACAACTACCTGCGCTATCTGTGTTTAATGAGGAAAAAAGAGGTTCAGTGAACGGGGAACAGCCTCTTCATTGAGCCAACCCACAATGGGTGAGGACGAGAGACAAGAAAAAAGCGTACAATTTCTTATGAGCCGTCTCACAATGTGGACAATGGCTGCGCTGTCGGCCCTGTCGATGGCGTCGCACGCCGTGGCTTCGGAAACGCCGCCTCCGAGCCAGTTTCTGCACCAATCGATTCCCGTGCTTGGGATGACCCTCGACAAGGCTCGGCAACCCGTTGGAATCGTGATGTACGTGATGATTCACTTTCATCAGCGTTCGGATCATGATGGGCTTAAGGTCCACTTTCGAAAAATCCCCGGCCGGTTCGGCCCCCTTGCTCGAAAAGCGGTGGCGACCGCGATCGACCGCGTGGCAAAATCTGCGAATCTTCAGGATGACTCGTGGACCGTGGTCTTGACGTTTCCCTACTCGGGGTTGACCATGTACGGCGACAGCCTGTCGGCGATGGTGGCGTTAAGTGTCCTGGCCCTTGCCAAAAACGAGGCGATCGTTTATGGCCGGACGCTCACCGGAAGGATTACGGAGGATGGCCATATCGGGAAAGTCGCCGGTATCCCGTATAAAGTGTATGCAGCCTCTTCGGAACGCCTGGACCGGGTCCTTATTCCCGAAGAACATGACCCCAGCGACGGCGAATGGCGAATCCCGTTCCTCATGCACGTCTCGCACGTGGGGACGCTGGAAAAAGCCTATCAGGGATTGACCGGTCGTTCCCTGTTTCCTAAGAAATCGTTGAAATAAGCTCCCGTTGTGCCTCCGGGCGTTTCGGGTTTTCAAAAGAGTGAAACAATCAGCCCAATCTTCATGCGAAAAAACTCGTGCCCGAGAACGTAGGTGAAAATGGAGGGTTTCTTGTGGCAATCTTTGCTTTGTGTCTCATCACGCTGCTCGGTCTGCCGTTCGTGATGCCGGTGACCGGAATGAGTATGGAATTCGAGCCCCTCGTACATCCCTCTCCTCGACAAAGTGAACGGGATCACATGGTGAAGGAACAACTCCTCACGCGTGGGATCAGCGACCAAGCCGTCATCCGAGCCATGCGAGCAGTGCCGCGTCATGAATTCGTGCCGGCCGAGGATGCAGCCGAAGCCTATGATGACCATCCGCTGCCCATCGGGTACGGACAAACCATTTCACAACCCTACATCGTGGCCTATATGACCGAAGCGCTGCACCTCAACGAACGTGACCGTGTGTTGGAAATCGGGACGGGTTCGGGGTATCAAGCCGCCGTGTTGGCAAAGGTGGGAGTACGGGTGTTCACGATTGAGATCGTGGAAGAACTGGCCGAACGCGCGCGCCAAACGTTTGACAGGCTGGATATTCCCCATATCACCAGTCGGGCAGGTGATGGGTATCAGGGTTGGCCGGAGGAGGCTCCCTTTGACGCGATCATTCTCACGGCGGCTCCGGAGCATATTCCCCAACCATTGCTGGATCAGCTTGCGCTTGGGGGACGAATGATTTTGCCCCTGGGGAAAACGCTGCAACAACTGATCATCCTCACCAACACACCGGCGGGAATCCAGCGCAAAGAGTTGTTGCCGGTCGCGTTCGTGCCGATGACGGGAAAGGCGCAGACGGGCTCGTCGAGTCAGTAAGGTTGCGGGACCTCCGATCCAAACGAGAAGAAAAGGAAGAATGCAAATGAAGAAGAATGTACACGTCTCGTGCCGAAAGCCGGGCCTCAAGCTTCGTCTGATAGGGGCCATGGTATTAAGTGTGACAGCAGGGGGGCTTGCGCAAGCCGAACCGTTACCCAAAGAAGCGGTACTGCCCTTGGCGTTGGCCCAAAAAGCCGCGGCGGCAGGCTTGGCCAAATGTGAAGAAGGCGGGTACACAGTCAGTGTCGCCATCGCCGATCGTGGGGGGAATCTGAAGGTCTTGTTGCGCGGTGATGGCGCGGGACCGCACACTACGGACAGCAGCTTTCGGAAAGCCTATACCGCGGCGAGTTTGCGACGTTCCACGCTGCACCTGGCCGAACTCATCACCAAAGTTCCCGGTATCCAAGCCTTGCGGGATATGAACGACAAGATTCTGATCCTTGGCGGGGGCTTACCGATTGAACTCGAAGGCGAAGTCGTCGGTGGGATCGGCGTCGGTGGCGCTCCGGGCGGCCATCTGGATGAAGCCTGCGCCGCCGCGGGCCTCGCCAGTCTTGGGGGACCCAAGGAGCCAGGGCCTGCCAATGGGAGACAAGACTGAGGCACTCAGTCAGACGAGCATCGCTCAAGCGATATGGAGAATCACCATGAAGGAAATTGCGCTATCAGAAGTCAAAGATGACCTATCCAAATACTTGCGACTTGCTGAAAAAGAGAAAATCGTGATCACAAGGCACGGGAAACCCGCAGGCGTGTTGATCGGGTTTGAGTCAGAAAATGAATGGTTCGATTATCGACTGGAACACGATCCTCGATTTCTCCAACACGTTGAAAAAGCCAGACGAAGTTTACGAGCCGGACGTGGTGTCACGCTCGAAGATAGCGAGAAGTAAACCTAAGAAACCTCTATTGCAATCTGGCGCATTCGGCACCGTCACCCGATGGTCAAGATCCCTGCTCCATTGATCGTTCCGGCTTTGAGGGCTTGAAGTGCTTGGTTCGCCTCCTCCAGCCTGAAGGCTTGAGTATGCGTGCGAATAGGAATTTCCGCCGCGACTCGGAACAGGTCCAATCCGTCCTGCCTCGTGTTGGCCGTGACGCTTTGGAGAGACCGTTCTTGAAACAGATCGCGGTCATACACCAGCGGCGGAACGTCAGACGAATAAATGCCTGCCATGGCGACCGTCCCGCCCCGTTCAAGGGCTTGAAGCGCATGAGGCACGAGGTGCCCGACCGGCGCAAAGATGATCGACGCATGGAGCTTTTCCGGTGGCGATTCGGTGGAATGCCCTACCCACGTTGCGCCTAATTCTCTGGCGAGACGTTGATGGGTATCCCGGCGTGAAAAGACGTACACCGGGCAGCCCCAGTGCCGCGCGATCTGAATCGTGATGTGAGCGGATGCGCCAAAGCCGTACAGGCCCAATCGTTGTCCGGGTTTGAGCTGACTCCGGCGTAATGCCCGATACCCGATAATCCCCGCACACAGGAGCGGCGCGGCTTCCGCGTCGGAAAAAATCGAAGGAATGGGGTATGCAAAGCGTGCGGGCACCAGGGCATATTCCGCAAACCCGCCATGCACGTGATAGCCGGAAAACGTTGCGTGCTCGCACAGGTTTTCACGGCCCGTCGTACAAAACTCACAGGTCCGGCACGTATCCTGGAGCCAGGCGATCCCCACTCGGTCGCCAAGGTTGAGGGTGGTCACGCCGGCTCCGAGTCGATCGACGACCCCGACCGTTTGATGGCCGGGAATGATCGGCCTCGTGGACGGAGGCAACTCTGCTTCCACCACGTGCAAATCCGTCCGGCACACGCCGCACACGTGTACGTTCACTCGCACGTAGCCGGGCCCGGGTTCCGGCACGGGCACCTCCCGGAGTTGCAAGGGAGCCGTGCTCACGTCGCCATCATGTTCGAGGATCATCGCTTTCATAAAGGCCACTGTTTGAAAAATATACCACTGAAGGGGTTTCGCTCTTCAAATTTCTATTGACTCCCCAGCGGAAGAGGCATAAGATTTTTTCCTGAAATTATTGATCTTAACAAGAGGGGTCAACCATGAACGACCTCAGCCCACCGAAAGCGTAAGGCCCGTAGCGAGCGAAGGGACAGACCTTCTTCGGAACGCGGGCTCACCGAGTTGCCGAGAGGCCATGCTTCCGGACCGTGCTTAGAAGCACACGGTCGGAACGACCAAAGAACAGCCGGAACAAGCAGAATTCCAGAAGAGAATTCTCCCTCGGGCAACAGTTCATCCGAAAGAAGACAGGTCACGCCACTAGCGGGTCAATAACAGCAGAGAAAATAGTGCGCATGTCGCGCAAATGCACATGAGCCCGCTTTCTTCGGAAAGTGGGCTCATCGTCGTTTTAGAACAGGACGTATTCATAAGCGTTCCACACAGGCTGCACACAACGAAGGCTGACTCTCACGTTCCACTCCGTTTCGGTTAAGGTTATCAACCGCGTTTAGACATCGAACCCGCGCGTCATGCTAAAAGAGAGGCCAGTTTCCTTTGACCACGAGACGGAATTCCGTGTAAATTTTTGTAAAGAACTATCCCGTAACAGACGATGTTCAATTCTTTTTTAAAGGCCACGGATTGGGCAATCTTGGGATTGGCGTAACTGCAGGAATCATACCATGGGAATACTCGATAAGTTCTCTCTGAAAGGATATACAGCAGTGGTGACCGGCGGGGCCGGCCCGAAATTCGGAAGCAGCATTTCGGAAGCACTGGCTGAAGCAGGTGCTACCGTTATCGTCGCTTCACGGAATCTTGACAAAACCCGGGAATTCGTCGCCGAATTGAAAGACCGCAACCATACCGCCCATGCCGAACGACTCGACATCACAAAAGTCGTTTCGATCGAAGCTCTGAGAAAACGCCTGACCAAACGTTTCGACCGGATAGATGTCTTGGTTAACAGCGCGGTGGTCAGTCCAGGCGGTAGCTTTGATGAACAAACACCCAAACGCTGGGCATCGAGCGCCCAAGGGAATATGGTGGGGCTGTTCGCCCTATGTAAGGCATTTGTACCGACTATGGTCAAACAGCGCAAAGGCAGTATCATCAATATATCGAGTATATACGGAGTAGTTGCCAACGATCCGAGCCTTTACGCAGGTACCGACATGAAGCAACCGCCGGATTACACCTTCGTCAAAGGCGGCATGATAAACTTTACCCGTTATCTGGCTGCATATTACGGAAGAAAAGGCATACGGGCCAACTGTATCTGTCCCGGCGGCTTTTTAGACAATCAACCTGCTCCTTTTCTCCGCAGGTATGAACAACGGGTACCCCTCGGTCGTATGCTAAACAACGACGATCTGAAAGGTGCTGTCGTATTCCTTGCATCGGACGCATCGCGGTACGTTACCGGCGCAACGTTGATGGTGGACGGTGGGTGGACGGCCTTGTAAAGTAGACCATCAGAGCTATGCTCTGGATCAATAACCGAAACAGTGACGTAACAGGCCATGACCAATTCCTTTTTCAAAGGCCACGGATTGGGCAATGATTACATTGCCCTTGATCCCAAACAGTTGACGTTTAAACTGACCGCCAAAACCATTCGCGCGATTTGCGATCGAAATTGGGGGGTGGGGAGTGATGGGATCCTGGCCTTGGTGCCCTCAAAAAAAGCCGACTTCGGGTTGCGGATTTTCAACCCGGATGGGAGTGAAGCGGAAAAATCCGGAAATGGCTTGCGCATTTTCGGCTGCTTCTTATATGCCACGAAAAAGACCAAGCGCCGGTCTTTTTCAGTTGAAACCAAGGGCGGGCTGGTTCACGTGGAATTGGCCTTGGATCGGAACGGGCAGGTAAATGGCGCGACCGTGGATATGGGTCGAGCTTCGTTCAGACCGAGGGACTTGCCCTGCACCATCAAGGCCCCGGAGTTGGTCATGCAACCGATCAAAGCCGTCGGGCAGTCCCTGCGCTTCACAGGGGTGAGTGTCGGCAATCCGCATTGTGTGGTGTTCAGGGACCGGGGCGGGTCGTGGACTCGTGAGGATTTACTGCGAATGGGGCCGGAATTGGAAACCCATCCCACCTTTCCCAAGCGCACGAACGTTCAACTGGCTGTTCCCACGGGCCCTCACGCCATGTCCATTTTAATCTGGGAGCGGGGAGCTGGAGAGACGCAGGCGTCCGGCTCCTCCGCCTGCGCGGTGGCCAGTGCAGGGGTTCGCTTGGGGTTGGTGAAAAGTCCGGTCAGGGTGTTTGCTCCCGGCGGCAAACTGGACATCACGGTGGATGCCCAGTACAGCCTGACCCTGAAAGGTCCCGTCACCGAAGTGTATCAAGGACGGTTCAGTGGAGCCTTGTTACCCGGCGTACGGTAAGCCGTCGTCAAGACTCGCCTCTTTTACCGGGGGAATTGAGTTGGCGGCGTGACGTTCCAGCCTTCCCCGTTCAGTGCTTCCATAAACTCGACCAGGTCTTTCTTTTCCTGCTCCGTTAACTTCAGGGGCTTAATCACGGGATCAAGCTGGGGATTCGGTATTCCGCCCTGATCGTAGAAATCGATCACTTCGCGCAAGGTCGCCAGGCTGCCGTCGTGCAAGTAGGGTGCCGTTTTGGCGATTTCACGAAGGGTCGGCGTTTTGAACGCGCCCATGTCCTCGGGCTTGTTCGTCACTTCCTGGCGGCCAACGTCGTCAAACGATTTCGACTTCTTATCCCACCCCGCGCCAAGATTATGATACCGTTCGTCGGCAAAATTGAATCCGAAATGACAGCGGAGACACTGCCCCTTACCCACGAACACGCGAAGCCCGTTTTGGGCATTGGCCGATAAGGCCTGCTCCTCGTTCCCCAGGGTGAAGCGGTCATAGTCGCTGTTCCCGGAGAGCAGAGTGCGTTGAAAACTGGCAATGGCTTTGCCGATCAGGTCAGTCGTAATGGCAGGCGACCCGAAGGCCCGTTCAAATAAAGGGCCATAGCCGGCAATGCTCTTCACTTTGGCCACCAATTCGTCGTGGTCCTTAAACCCGTGTTCCACGGGGTTGGCGAATGGACCAACGGATTGCTCCTCGAGCGTTGCCGCCCGCCCATCCCAAAATTGGGCCGAGCTGAAGGCGCGGTTGATGGCCGTCGGAGCACTTCGCCCCCCTTTTTGCCCATGAATGCCCGTGGAGACCGGCTGCCCGTCCGTAAAGGCCAGGGACGGCATGTGACAGCTTGCACAGGCGATCGTATCATTCGCCGACAATCGTTTATCAAAGAACAACAGCTTCCCAAGTTCCACTTTTTCTTTGGTTAAGGGGTTATCCTCCGGGATCACGAGGCTGTCCTTTTCCAATCCCAACGGGAGGTTCAGATGAAAGGAAGCCTGCCCCGAGCCTGGCGAAGAGTCTGCTTGGAGCATGCCGGTCTGAATGGCGACGAACAGCACCAGGAGTCCCCCGATGAGAGCCCATCGAGGTCGAGAATCTTTGATGACGTCAAGAAAACCCGTCTGTTTTTTGTTGCCGGTCATTTCGTGCCTCCTGTGTTGCGAATCATCAATGACAAGGCGATAGAGTATTCTCTATGTTCATTATACAAGGCAGTCGCTATTCCGAACGACGCCTTCCTTTCAGCAATATATGAGTCTCTGTAATCCGGCATTCTCGTTTGAGTTGCGAATTTAGTCAAAGCGATTTTTTCGATTTCTTCAAACTCCAGGACGGCACGGTGGCTGTCCCCTACCTCTAATGGTACGGGGACCGTCCCCTACCTGCCGGTGAAATGTTTTGCAGGTTTCGAGGTAGTGGACGAGGTGCTTGGACCTGAATTCATCCGGTTGCCAGGGGGTCGAAGTGAGACAATCCCGATCTTGTGGAAGAAGAAGGTAGGCATAGGCCTGCAGGGACCGGCCTTCCTCAACTTCCACTTCAATGCGTTCCCGTATATACACCTCGTCTTCAAAGGCATCCAGGATTTCGAGGGTTCGACGGTCTATATGGCAATACACTCTACCCGAACAGATTGCCCCTTGGACGGCGGTCATGCCCGGGTAAATCCGGCCTTTGAGCAAAAATTTGGCGAATCCTTTTGCCCAGGCTTCGGCAGAAGCCAATGATTTGCCGATGACCGCTTCCATCACTTCAGGGATTTCAAGCGTCCCATAGGTAAAGACGTGTGTCATGACTCCTCGTCCAGCAGCGGACCTCTATTTTGCTTCATGGAAAATAACGCCCAGGACGTAGCGCCGACCGGTCTTGAGCGGACTGACCCCGTGCCGCATCGAGGCCCGGACATATCCGCGTTTTCCTTGGACAGGCCGTTCATGAACGGGGAAAATGAGAAGGTCTCCCAAATCAGGATTGAACGCGACTACCCTGGCCTGTTGGCGCGGCCGGTTTTCGACGAGCACGAATTCACCGCCTTCAAACTCCTGTCCTTTCCGACTCAGCATAACCATGGCTTGCAGGGGAAAGAGCGTCGGACCATAGACGTCCCGATGCAAACAATTGAAATCTCCGCTGTCATACCGAAGCAGCAAGGGGGTGGGTTGGGTTTGCCCCTGGCTGTGACATTCTTTTTGAAAGGCCGCAAGGGTTGAGGGGTACCGCGGGGAGCGGTTCAGCCGGTCCATCATTCGGTTGGCAATGGGTGCCAGATGCGTATACAAGTGGGTCCGTAAATGAGAAACCAGCGTCGGCAATGGATAGGCAAAATACGAGTACTCTCCCTGTCCGAAATTGTAGCGTGCCATGACGATCCTGGATCGAAAATAGTGGTCATGATCGTAGAGTGTTCGGAGGGATCGACAGGCAGAGGATTGCACAATCTGCGGCACATGGGCATACCCGTTCGTGAGGATCGAGTGTTCGACGGCAGCCCAATCCAAGGCGTGAAGATCCGGAAGGCGATTTCGGTCTGACACAAGTTTTCGCTTCGTTCCAACTATGGTGGTCAAACGTTCAATTCCCTTCTGGGGCAAGGTGCTTTGGTGGTTAGGGCTCTTGGCGTCGTTTATCCTCGCGCTCTTTATGCTCCTTCCCAAAGTCGCCTCTTTTTTTGTAGAGCGACAATTTGAAGCCTTCGGCTGCAAGCATGTCAACGTGGTGGTCGAATACCCCGGTTTGCGGCAAACCGTCATCCCGCTGGTTTCTTTTCAAAAAGACGTGGGGGCGGAAACGGCTCGTCTGACGATCAAAGGATTGACCCTTGCATATCAGCTTCCTCAATTATTGAAGGGTTTTCTGAGTGAGGTACGTATCGAGGAACTCCATCTGGACCTTACAGGAGGTTCGACCGACCAATCTCCGTCTCTCTCCAGCGAACCTTCAATCGTAGCGGTTGCCGCGGCCCTGGACGCTGTATCGGAATTCCTGCGCGATCCCCTGGTTGGGCGACTCGCGTTGACAAACGCGATCCTCTTTCGAGAGCAGGCGACCGGCCCGTTCCGGCGGTTGATGGTCTCCGGAACGCTTGGCAACGAAAACGGAACACTGACCGGAGCGGTCGCGTTTCAGGGGATGAAAGGAGAGCCGTATGCCCTGAAACTGACGATGAATCCTCGTGGCAGGATGAAGGTCCTGCTGCACTCCGGCAAAGATCCTGCCGAATCCCTGCTCGATATGGAGTCTAGCTTACAGGTCTCCAAGCAGGCAGGCCTTCACTGGCACGGATCCTTGCATGCGAATCTGAAGCGAGCGACCCCCTTTTTAGCCTTACTGCTGCCATTTGGGTCTGATCTCGAAAAAGTCGATGGGGTTGTGGAATTTCAAGGGGATGGATCCACGGAACAGATCGGCTCAATCCACCGTATGCTGCAGGACGCCTCAACCCGCCTTCATGGCGTGTTTCAAGCCTCAGTGGAACTCCCGGCTTGGGGACAGAGCAGTGAAGAGATCGCCATGACGCTCTCCGGTGAAGTGGACGCTCATTCGACCGGCGTCGCAGTGACGCTTTTCCCTTCCTCTTTTGTGAAAGGCCTGGTTCATCCCCCGGAGCATCTTTTGAAAGGGACTCCCTTCCTGGGCCGATTCAAAGAAAGCGCGCCAGTTCATCTTCAATTGCAGGATGAAGTCAAAGCTCGGGTTTCTTGGGATGACGATCCGCAATGGAATCTCGATGGCCCCATTCGGGTTCAATACGGCGTGGAGCGTTCGCCGGTCGGGTTCGATGCCGTCGTGACCAGCGCCTCCGGTCCGTTCCGGGACCCTGTATCCACGAAAGCCGACGTGCACGGTCGCTTCTGGGGGGCTTTGCCCGTTCTTGAGTCACAACCGATACACGCAAAAGATCTCCGCTGGAACGTGACAAGCAAGCTGGCATTCCAAAAGCATGCCATCCACGTGGAAGTGGAAAAAGGCTCTTGGGTCAAAACCGGCCCTCTGCAATTTGAGCAGGGTACGGCGAACCTTACCGAGTTGCACGTCGGCCATACCTTCCCGGTGTCTTTGGAATGGCCCTCAAAAAAGTGGAAGGTGGGGCCAACCACGGCGCAGATCACGCTTCCCCGGATTCACTGGAGCGGCCGAACCGTGACCATGGAGAGAGTGGGATTGCACCTTCAAGAAGCGAGCGGGGAAGGCAGCGCATGGCAAACCAAAGGCACGGCGAAAATCACGCTTCCCGGGATTCGCTGGGGAGGCCAAACCGTCACCATGGAGAGCGTGGGCTTGCGCTTTCAGGAAGCCAGCAGGGAAGGCAACAAATGGCAAACCAAAGGCACGGCGAAAATCGTGCTTCCCCGGATTCACTGGGGAGACCGAACCGTCACCATGGAGAGCGTGGGCTTGCGCCTTCAGGAAGCGAGCGGGGGAGGCAACAAATGGCAAACCAAAGGCACGGCGAAAGTTTGGGGACTGTCTTCCGAACTGAACGAGTTCGTTCCTCCGAAGACGAATCTCGCTATTGGATTCGATGCTGCTTCTGCCTTGGTAAAGGCCGGCATCGTGGCGGAAACCGCGGATCAGGCCGTGAAGATGACCGGGCGGGTGACGCACGATTTGACGACGAACCAAGGGGCTCTTCGAGCGACGCTGGTGCCACGACCGTTTTCTCCGTCGGGAACGACCATGAGTCGATTGATCAGGCCTTGGGAGTATCCGTTTGATGTCACCGCAGGCCGGCTTGGCCTGTCCGCGGTTGTGACCTGGGGAGTTTCTCCCCGGGGCTTGTCATCGGGGATCGACGATGGGCAGAAGCCCGGAGGCATCACCCTCAAACGGGGTGAGGTCGTTATCACGGCTAAGGACCTGGACGGATACTACGAGGACATAGTGGTGGAAAAGGTCAATACGACAATAAAAGTGAGCGCCACGAGCCTCGACGATGTGACAATGGTGGGTCCGGCTCACGTGAGCATAGGCCGGATCGATTCCGGGATCGAACTCGAAAGTATCGCATTGACCCTTCGACTTGAGCGTCTCGGATTCGGTCACGAAGCGGGACCACCCGTCATGGAACTCACGGACGTCTCGGGATACACGTTGGGTGGACGCATCGCGAGTTCGCGGATTTACGTTGATCCGGCTCGCCCGCCGAGCCGGTTTACGTTGAAGCTAGACGGCCTTCAACTTGATCGACTGTTGCAGTTGGAGCAGCAACAAGGGTTGGAAGGGACCGGCGTACTTGACGGTAAGGTCCCGATCACGTTGAATGGCGAGACGATCACGATTCAAGATGGCCGGGTGGCGATCCGGCCTCCGGGAGGGGTGATTCGTTTTGAGCCGCTCGAAGAAACCAGGCGGATGCTGGTTGAGGCGAAACCGGAAATGGAGCTTGTTTTGCGGCCCCTGGAGAATTTTCGTTATGATGTGCTACGAGCCGTGGTGAACTATCAGGAGGATGGAACGCTTTTGCTGGAGACCCGCCTGGAGGGCAAAAATCCGGATATGAAAGAATCCCCACCCATTCATTTCAATTTGAACGTGGAAGAAAATATCCCCGCATTGCTTCAAAGCGTGCAGGTGGTGAAAGACATTGAAAAGCGGTTGGAAAACGCGTTCCGGCAACCATCATTCTGAGAAAGAGCCGGACGCCGGCGCGTTCGTGTCACTCGAAGCGGGCCGTTGTAACGACCCGTGACCGAGGCCCATGACAGAAGACGAAAAGGATAAGACGAGGATGAGCCGTTATCAGATTCTTGGAACGTGGTTGCTCCTGGGACTTGGGTGCATGCTGTCGAGTTGTACGACGCATACCGTTCAAGTCGAAGCCCCGGACAAACCCATTACCATCAATTTAAACGTCAGGATCGACCACGAAATACAGGTGAAAATAGAGAAGGATCTGAATCAAGTTTTTGCTGAAAACAGTGAATTGTTTTGAACATGAGGGAGTGCCGGTTATGCGGATGAACATGCGACCCACACGATGTCTCGCTTTCATGATCCTGCTGGTGGTACTGCTCGGAGGGCCGGCCAATCTCTGGGCGTTAACCTTGGGGGAAGCCAAGGCCCAGGGGTTGGTCGGGGAAACCCGCACGGGGTACCTGGGAATCGTATCGGGAAAAAAGTCACGGGAAGTCCAAGCCTTGATGAAGGACGTGAACCAGAAACGCAAGCAGAAATATCAAGGCATTGCCAAACGTAACGGTACCAGTCTTCAAACCGTGGAAGTTCTGGCAGGGAAAACCGCCATTAAAAAAACCCGATCAGGGCACTTCATTCAGCTTCCATCCGGAAAATGGACCAAAAAATAACGCACGGCCGCCTGCCCTTCCCATTTTTTCCGGTTATCCTCATCTTTGAAGGATCCTTTGACGGAAACGGCATTCGTGAACGCGGATTCGGCCGGACGGTCATAAAAGGCGCACGATGATGGAATTTGGCAAACAAGTGGCTGAAGTGTGGCAAACGGGCGTGCTCGGGGTCAGCCTGGGTCAAGTCGTGACGGCCATTCTTGTGCTGTTGGCCTTTCTGGGCCTGAGGCGGGTCTTTTTCCGGTTTGTGGTGTCCTCACTTCGGACGTTGACCAAGAAGACCAAATCGGAACTGGATGACCTGGTGCTCCACGCCGTGGAAAAGCCCTTGGAATTCGGGTTTGTGGCGGTGGGGTTCTACATGGCCGGTCAGGTTCTCCCCATGTCCGAGGCCGTCAGTGTCACGTTCGACCAATTCATTCGGTCCCTGATTGCGCTGACGTTGTTCTGGGTGCTGTTTCGATCAATCGATCCCCTGTCTTCGTTCATGGACCGCGGGATCGCCATGCTGGGCAGTTCGAGTATGCGCGATACCATGAAGGGCTTCTTCGTGAAGCTCGCCAAATTTGTCGTGATCTGCATGGGGATTGCGGCCGTGTTTCAAGAGTGGGGATTTAACGTGGCGGCGCTCCTTGGGAGTTTGGGGCTGATGGGCATGGCCGTCGCCTTGGGCGCACGAGATTTCATTGCGAATTTATTTGCGGGACTGACCATCTTCCTGGATCGGATGTTCGAAAAGGGTAATTGGATTCGCACGCCGGACGTGGACGGGATCGTCGAGGACATCGGCTTTCGCGCCACCAAAATACGACAATTCGACAAAGCCCTGGTGACCATTCCCAACTCGCGGCTGGCGGGTGAAGCGCTGGTGAATTTTTCTCGTAGGACGAATCGAAGAATTTATTGGACCATCGGAGTCGAATATCGGACGACCCGGGACCAACTGCGAATGATCGTTCAGGATATTCTGGAATACCTGAAATCCCACCAGGATTTTGAAACGGATCCGGCCCGAACCAAGACGTTTGTCTTCGTGGATGCCTTTGACGCGTCCAGTATCAATATCATGCTCTACTGTTTTACCAAAACCACGGACTGGGGGGAATGGCTGGCCTGTAAGGAGCGCCTGGCCTACAAGGTCAAAGACATTGTCGAAGGCCACGGCGCGGCGTTTGCATTCCCCTCGACCTCGCTCTACGTCGAAACGCTTCCCTTTGGGAAACCCGAGACGTTTCCGCTTCCCGGCAAGGCCCAGCCGCAGCAAGTTCCCTCGTCGTAGGGAAACAAGTTCACAAAGGCCTGGGAAGAAGTCGGGTTCTATACCGTGGAGCACGGCAAGATGACGAAAGAAGAGTTTTTTTACAACATGGAAGAATAGAATAGGTGTGCCGCTGGACGAGGGGTGGTTAGTGGTAGCCCTGGCGCTGGTAACATTCCAGTGCTTTGAGAAACGCCCGATTCGCCAGGTTGGCGGCTTTCGCCATATAGTACCGCTCCACGGTGTTGCAGTATCCGCCCTTGTCCCTTCGCTTACAAGGCGTCAACGGCCCGTCAAAATTTTTCGAGACGTCGCGGGCAATGAAGTCGGCACTTTTTTCCACCCGGACCTGGTGTTGAATTTCTTTCTGAAGAAAGGCAATTTGCGCCTTGATGCCGTCGGCCCGCCGAATGGCTTGTGGGATGGACGCCTGCAGGGCGGAGCGCATCGTGCGTTTGAATTCCTTGACGTGCACGCCTTTGAGTAACGCGTCCATTTCTTCACCGAGGTGGGACAGGTTTTCCGGGCAGTGTTCCGCGGCCTGCGCCGCCGGCGAGAACAAGGCCGCGGCCAAGACCCCCAAAAGTATCGTCATCAAGGATAATCGTTTCATCAAGCCCCTCATCTGCTAGAGTATACGGGAAATATTTTTTTGATCAATTCGCGTGAACGCTTCCTATGGAACCCAAAACAATTTCGTGCAAAACGATTCTCAATCCCACGGGGGGATTTTTGGGTCAGGGGTTTACCCATACCATCAACCTGTATCGGGGTTGTGCGCTCGGCAACACGCTGTGCGGGTTGTACTGCTATGCTCAGTGGAATCCCTATCACGTGCAAGGGCGGAGGTGGGGAAATTTCCTGGACATCAAAGAAGGGGCCGTGCAAGCCTATTGTGCGCAATATGACCGGCTGAAGACCCCCGGCGATCCCAAGCCCATCAGGATTTTCATGTCCAGCGTGACCGAGCCGTATCCGCCACAGGAACGGACCCTGCGATGCACACGGGAACTGCTGCAAGCCATGGTGGATCGACCTCCGGATCTTTTGGTTATTCAATCGCATACGCCGTTGGTGGTCGAGGATCTTTCTCTTTTACGGCAACTTCAACAGCAGTGCGACGTGCGGGTTCAGATTACGGTGGAAACGGATAAACCAAAATTACCGGCTCCCTTTCCGAATCAGGCCTATTCTCCCCATTCCCGGATTCAGGCCCTGCACGCCCTGCGAACCGCGGGGCTGGACTCGGTGGCGACGGTGAGTCCGTTGTTGCCGTTGGATGATCCCCAGGGATTTGCCGGTGAGTTGGAACGGGCCTGCACGCGGGTCATCCTGGATCATTACCTGCTCGGGGATGGGAGCAAAGAGGGGCAACGGACGAAACAGACGGCGTTCCCGCGACTGTTACGGGAGGCGGGTTATGCCGAATGGACGACGTTAAAGAAATTTCATGAAATCGTGGACGTGTTCCGTAGCGTGTTCGGAGGCCATGAGCGAGTCGGCGTGAGCCGGGAAGGGTTTAACGCAGAAACCGTAATTCAAAAACGTGTATGCTAAGAGGAAACAATGGGGATTCAGGCTGAAAAACATGAGACCAGACAAGAGAGCGGGGGGACACGCAGGTCCCCCCCTACATCTTCATAAACCAATGCTGGCGTTCGTGCTCCTGGTTGTCCTTGTCCCTGCTCCGACGTTGGCCCAGCATCAAACCGAACCCCACCCCCTTGATACCTTTCTGACGAATGTTCTGAACTTTACAAATCCCACGGGTATCCGGGGCACCATTCGCTATATCGACCTCGATGGACCGGTACTCTGGTTGAATTGGAATCAACGCTCCGACGAGTCGCCTTTATTCGAAACAGGATGGGAAGCGGTCCCCGGTGAGGCCATACTGGCGGTGCATCCACACACCTCCGATTCCACCGTGGATTTGCGAGCCCTCAGGAACGGGACTGCCGTGGAATTGATCATTCAACTCGATTCCGAAGGCAAACGCCGGATTCTGTCGTTTCGCTCGATGTCCCAGCCGCCCGACGTTCCTTTGTAACTGATGTCGGAGGAGTCCCGCGCCGGGATTCTTGTGTTTGGAGTACCGCACGTGGTTCCAAGAAAATGGATTTATGCAGTTAACTTGACGGAAGGAAAGGAGTGAAAGCGATATTACTCTCACCCAATTAGTAGTTTTGGCAGTCTATCCTTCATACTACATATTGAAGAATTGTCAACGAAAATTCTTGACTGTCAATATCTTCACTGGTAATATCCCCAGTAAGATGAAGACAAGCCAAGAGGAACATCCTTTCGGGCCTGTCCTTCTTTCATCAGATGTGAACCCGATCCGTGACTCATACCAGAGTACGGGACGGTTCGTTGTACCAAAACCCAACAGTCCAGCATCCCATAAACCTTCCTTCCATGTACAAGTGTGACGTGAATGAGCATTAACGGTGAAAAGCAGACGAAATCCGGGAAAGATAGTCTGATTGTCGCACTTGACGTTCCAACACAGGACGAAGCTATCAATCTAGTCAAAGAACTTGATAATGTTTTGATTTTCAAGATTGGTTTACAACTGATCCTGTGTGGCAATCTAGTAGAACTCATAAAAGAACTACAGAAAGACCGTCCGGCTGGCGGAATATTCATCGATTTGAAGTTTGGTTTTGATATACCTCAAACCATTACCAATTTCGTCAAAATATGTAGCGGACTCAACATTAAACTTATTACTATAGCTGGGCCACCAGAATTTGCACTAAAGTCTGGAGTCATTCAAACAGCGTGTGAAGCAAGAGGCGGCAGTGCCTGTCCGCAAATAATCGGCATTCCGTTAGTGTCAAGCACACAGATCGATGAAACAACTCTGACCGGTGCATCTAATGACAAAGAGTACATCTTACAACGGGGCGGAGACCTCATTGAGGCAGGATGTGATGGTCTCATTGTGTCAGGCGATCCTATTCACGATTGTAAGCAGAAATTCCGTGGAAAAATCATTGTGAGTCCCGGCATCCGTCCACTTGGAACGAGTTCAGACGATCACGTTAGGTTTACAACTCCACGTAGAGCTATAGAATTGGGCTCTGATTACTTGGTTGTTGGAAGACCCATTCTTAGTGCTCCAGATAGAAAAACGGCTGCGCAAAACATTATTGAAGAAATAGATGATGCGTTGAAACACCAACCGTCTCCTGTTTTGACGTGATATCTCTTATCCGCGTCGTTTCTCACGACACCAACTCCCGATACGACAACCGTTTCCCATGCATCGCCTGAAATAAGGCGGCCATCCGGTCTTCCGTATCGACCTGACAGTTCCCTTCGTTCAGCCGGAACGTAAACTCGTTCACGTAGCGATCCAGGTGCTTCACGCTGACCTGATGGAACGTGCCTTCAATGCCTCGTTTCAGCACAGCCCACACGCTCAAGTTAAAAGGATAAGTCCCCAAGAAAAGCGGATGCATTAAACCGCAAGATGCGGTATCATGAAAAATGTGCGTCGCTGCACGGTTCACGGTCGACGCATTTCGCGGGAGTTCGATTTCTCACTCGTTGTCCCCAATGCCGGTGCGGCAGTAAGCCTTGACGAACTCATGCATCGGATCAACCAACCCACCCTAGCTCAAGACCGGAATGTCTTTCCGCCCGAATCGGTTCTTGAGCCTTCAAAGGAGGTGTCAGGATGTTTATGCAAGCGTACACGAACCAAACATATGCCTTGTTGAGAATTTTCGCGGGACTGACGTTTCTGTTTCATGGCGCACAAAAGCTCTTTGCCTTTCCCGCGCCCATGCAACACGAAGTGCCGGCGTTTGTCATCTATATCGCCGGTCCCATTGAATTGATCGGCGGCCTGCTGGTCGCGGTCGGGTTGTTCACCAGATGGTCGGCGTTCTTGTGCAGCGGGCTGATGGCCGCGGCGTATTGGATGCAGCATGGATCGCAGATGATGGCTCAGGGCTGGCAGGCGTTTTTCCCGCTTGTGACCCAGGGAGATTTGGCGATCATGTATTGCTTTGCCTTCCTGTTCATTTCGGCACAAGGGTCGGGAATTTGGAGTGTGGATGAGGCTCGCGGCGCCGCGTAACGGGCAAAAGCCTGGGCGTCACTGAACGAAAGGCCGACAACGGGTTCAACGGTGAGACCCTCGATTCCCGAGGCCACTGCTCTCCTGTGGCGTCGGACGAGGGTCAACCCAAAGTCTCGTGCCTCTGGTCTGCCCCTTGAGAAAGATACGACATCTTAGGCAAAGGGGGAGATCCCTCCCTTCGTTTGTCTGAGTGTGAGCGGGCCCTAGTTTGCACGGGTATACAAGATCTCCATCATGCGAAATTCTTTGCCGTTTTCATCCGCACCGTACATTTCATAGCTGTAGCGGTCATCGTCGATCAACGTCATGACTCCGCGATAGCTCCGTTGCCCGATCATGGGATCCGTGAAACGGCCGTGGTCCGTTAACGTCTTCTTGCCCGGATCATAGGTCCCTTCACCGATCATCATGCCAGTTCCCATATTATCCATCCAGATCGTTTGATAGGTTTGCCTGCCGTTATCATATCCCGTAAAACCCATTCCCTCAAAAGGCTGACCCATCGACATGCCCTTTGCCACGTGCAGGAGGTAGCGGTCGCCCATGACCCATTTCGTTTCACTCGTCCCCTTTGACGTTTCAGGTTGACTGCCTGGGGTCATCCACCATTTCGCGACGTGACTCCACGTCCCGACCAACGGATTCAAAACTTTATGGTTGTCGTTTGGAGACGCATACGCTTGCCACGTTGCCATCATGACTTGAGTAGCCGCATCCATCGACTGACCGTGTGGTCCCGCTTGGTCATGATCGTTTGACGTATACCCAACACCCGTGAGACAGAGATGCACAATGCCAACGATCATCACAATCCGTGTAAAAAAACTCCATCGATTCATAATGGCATGCTCCTTTTTTCATTGAAGAATGAACTGTATTGTTCAGTACAAATTCTAAGGCGCATTCTAAGGCGCAATGTGGATAAATTCAACCGAATACCTCCGTTCAAACCAGCCCTCCATCACGTGCCCTATCTTTGCCAGCCTGCTCTTCTGCCCCTGTGGGCCTTCGGGGCTATGGCTCGACGTCTGAGTTATTTCTTCAGGATCGTGCCTCGTAGAAGAAAACATTGAGCACCTGCAGTTCGTCCAAAATTGCAATAACACCTGCCAGTTGACTGAAACGAGAGTGAAGCTCCACGGGCTTACGCCTGCCTGAGGTATCTTTAATTCATAATTCAAATAGGCATTTGAAATATGAATTAGAATTGGGTAAGCTTGGATCGTTATGAGAAAAAGTACACGAGCAAAACTTATTGAAGCGGCGTTGGAGGTTTTTGGAGAGCGGGGCTATCACAATGCGACCATTCAGCAGATTGTCCGGCGTGCAGGTACCAACGTAGCGGCGATAAATTACCATTTTGGGGATAAAGCCCAATTTTACGGCGAAGTGGTCTCCCATGCCCTGAACCTGGACCGGGATACGGAACGCGTGGATTTTGGAGACGAGCCTCCGGAAGAGCAACTTCGAACATTTGTGTTCTGGTTCGTTCATCACGTCGTGGGTATTCACAAACCATCCTCATCTCTGGAAAAAATCCATATACAGGAAATGGTGAATCCCAGTCCGATATTGGATACGCTCGTTGAAACGTTCATTCGCCCGAATCACATGAAGCTGCGCGCCATTGTTGCGGCATTACTCCCGGACGACGCGACCGAGCAGGACATTCGTCATCATTGCTTTAGCGTGATCGGGCAGTGTTTGCACTACAAATTCGCGCGACCGGTGATGGATCGCTTGTACGCCGATATCGAGTTCACCGAAGACTACGTCGACGATCTGGCCGGGCACATTACGGATGTCAGCCTTGCCGGCATGCGTGCCGTACCCCGTCAACGGATTATGGCGGCACGTCGCGGGAGAAAACGTCGATCATGATGCTCCGGTTTCTCGTCATAAGCCTCTGGACGTTCACACTGGGCGGGTGTGCTCTGGGGCCGGATTATGAGCGGCCGCCGGTCGCGGAACCCGACAGCTTTCGGATGCAGCAGGGTGCGACCCTTGAGGAGGTGTCCTTAGCCGATCTGGGCTGGTGGGAACTCTTTCAGGATGAGAACCTTCAGTCCCTCATCCGAAAGGCATTGGTGGAGAATAAGAACGTGAGAATAGCGGTCGCCAGAGTTCGAGAATCTCGAGCCCACCTCGTTGCGACCGGTGCCGATCAATTTCCACGGCTAGACGGCAAGAGCAGTATTCAGCGGAATCAAACGTCTCAGGCCGTGGTTCGGCAGTTCGGTTTTCCCGGTAACATCCCGCAAATTCCCGCCACGAATCAATTCAGGGCCACCGCGGATTTGTCTTTTGAACTCGACCTGTGGGGAAAACTGCGTCGAGCCACGGAAGCGGCCCAAGCCGACCTGCTCGCCCGGGAATCGGCGCGCCGGACGGTCGTCCTGACGCTGGTCAGCGATCTTGCCAGGGCGTATTTCGAGCTTCAAGCATTGGATGTCGAACTGGAGTCTGCCAAGCGCACACTCAAGACACGACAGGAGGCCCTCGATCTTACCCGGTTGCGAAAACTCATGGGGCAGAGTTCGACGCTGGACATTCGTCGCGCGGAACAGGACGTGGCCCGTGCCCAAGCCGTGATCCCCGACCTCGAACGCCAAATCGGACAAGAGGAACATCAACTCAGCCTTCTCATGGGACGGAATCCGACATCCATCGTTCGCGGGGCTTCGTTGCGTGAGCACCCGCTGCCTCCCGAGGTGCCCACGGGGTTGCCGTCGGCGTTACTTGAGCGGCGTCCGGATATTGTGGAAGCCGAACAACGGTTAGTCGCGGCCAATGCCAAAATCGGCGTGGCCAAAGCGGCTTTTTTCCCTCAGATCAGTTTAACGGGAAATTTCGGCGCGCAGAGCCTGCAATTTTCCGATCTCTTTGTCGGTGCCTCGCGGGTCTGGTCGTTTGGGCCCGGGCTCACCGTGCCTCTGTTCAACGCGGGGCGTAATCGAGCCAATTTGGAAATGAGTCGAGCCCAACAGGAACAGGCGCTCGTCTCCTACGAACAAACCATTCAACAGGCCTTTCGGGAAGTGGAAGACGCCCTCCTTGCTCATCAAAAAATTCGAGAGATCCGGGCAGAACGGGAACGACTGGTCGACCTCTCACGTGAAGCCGTGGAGTTGGCCAAACTCGAATACCTGAATGGGAAAGCCTCGTACTTGGAGATTCTGGTGGCGCAGCGCGACGTGTTGAACGCGGAAACGGCCCTGGCTCAAACGCAACGCAATCATCTCCTCACCGTCGTGCAATTGTATAAATCCCTTGGGGGAGGATGGGCTCCTCAACCCGTGTCCCAGGACCTCGCCATGCGGGAGGTTTCCGAGTGACGGCCGCTCTCGAAAAACCATCGAAGATCCTGAGAGTTGTCCTTCCCCTTCTCATTATCGGGCTGGCCCTCCTGGGGGCGCAGGCGTTGATGCTCTTTGGTCCGACCGTGCCCAAAGCCTCGAGAGCCGTGAAACCGACCTTTGTCGAAGTCCTGACCGCACGGGTCCAGGATGAGCGGGCGGTCATCGTCGCGTACGGGACCGTGCACGGTCATCGGCGGCTGATCGTACAACCGGAAATCAACGGCCGGGTGGTGAAACTCAATCCTCGTGTAGTGATCGGGGAAACCCTGAACAAAGGTGCCGCCTTGTTGCAGATCGATCCGCGCGATTATCAGGTCGCGGTGGATGAGCAACGAGCCTTCTTGGCGAAAGCCGAATTTGATCTGAAGGTCGAACTGGGCAATCAAGTCGTGGCGAAGCGCGAATGGAAACTGTTGAACCCGTCTGCCGGCGAAGTCAATGCGTTGAGTCGACAACTGGCCCTTCGCCGCCCGCATCTCAAGGAAAAACGCATTGCGCTGGTGGCGGCGAAGAGTCGGTTACGCAAGGCGCAGTTGAACTTGCAGCGAACGATTTTGCGAGCCCCCTTTAATGCGCTGGTGCTCAATGAATCCGTCGAGATGAGTCAACTCATCAATACGCAAAGTTCCGTGGCGACGCTGGTCGGCACGGATGAGTTTCGGGTGAAGGTGAGTGTGCCCATCCGGCAGTTGGAGTGGATTGCCTTTCCCGGCGCCGGTCACCCTCGAGGGGCACCCGTTCGGGTGATTCGCGAACGGGGCAGCGGTGAACCGGTGGTGCGGCACGGCACGGTCGTCGAATTGCTGGGCGACGTGACGCAGAATGGCCGGATGGCACAAGTCCTGGTCTCGATTGCAGATCCCCTGGAATTGGAAAAACCCGCCCGGGTTCGTCGTCCCCTCTTATTGGGCGAATACGTCCGCGTTGAAATCGAAGGGCCCGAGTTACATGACGTGCTTGTCGTGCCTCGGGACGTGATCCGGGAAGGCACTCGCGTCTGGATCAAAAATGCTGAGAATCAATTGGAAGTTCGTCCGGTTGAAGTCGTCCTTTCTCGAAAAGATACGGTCCTCATCAGCCAAGGACTCCGGGACGGAGAAGAGGTCATCACGAGTCAAGTCCCTGCGGCGATTCCCGGGCTCCTGCTGCAAACCCTTGATGAACCAACGTCTCCTGCGGGTCCTGCTCCGGAATCCGGTGATCCCGGACGTGCGTCGACAGCATCCACCGAGTAACCCTGCCCATGGCGTCTCCCGACCAAACCTCCTCACGTTCCGGTCCGATCGCGTGGATGACCCACCACACGGTGGCGGCCAACCTCGTCATGGTGATTTTTATTCTCGGAGGATTGCTCATCAGCACCAACCTCAAGCAGGAAGTCTTTCCGCAGTTCAAAGTCGATATCATTCGCGTCTCCGTGGCCTATCCCGGTGCCAGTCCGGAAGAAGTCGAGCAAGGGATTATCCTGTCCATTGAAGACGTCGTGCGAGGACTGGACGGGGTGGAAGAAATCACGTCCACGGCCTCCGAGGGCCGGGCCAAGGTGGAGATCGAGTTGGTTGACGGGGTCAATGCCGATAACGTCCTGCAAGAAGTGACGAACGAGATCGACCGCATTCAGTCGTTTCCGGAATTGGCGGAGGAACCCATTATCAGTTTGGCGGAAGTTCGGAGTCAGGTCATGACCGTCCTGGTGCACGGTGACCTGGAAGAGCAGACCCTGCGTGACGTCGCCGAACGCGTTCGCGATGACTTGTTGCAACGACCGGGGATCACGCTCGTGGAACTGGGCGCGGCCCGTCCGCGGGAAATTTCCATTGAAGTGCCCCAACGGCATCTTCGGGCCTACGGCTTGACCCTCAACCGGATTGCCAAAGAGATCGGGGAGGCTGCCATTGAATTGCCCGGGGGAGGGGTCAAAACCGCCAGTGGCGAAGTGCTGTTGCGGACGCAGGAGCGTCGTGATTTCGGCCGGGAATACGCTGAAGTTCCCGTGGTGTCGACGCCGGATGGAACGACCGTCACGGTAGGCGATATTGCGACGATCAACGATGGGTTTGAAGAGACGGACGAAGAAGCCTTCTATAACGGTCAACGGGCGATCCAGGTCAAAGTGTTCCGAGTCGGCATGGAAACGCCACAGTCCGTCTCCGGGAGCGTGCAGGCGTATTTGGAGGAATTGCGACCGGAATTGCCGGACGGTGTTGGCTTGGCTGTGTGGAATGACCAATCCGAGATTTATCGGGACCGGATGTACCTGTTATTGAAAAATGCGCTTCTGGGCTTGGTCCTGGTCTTGTTGCTCCTGGGATTGTTTTTGGACCTCAAGCTCGCGTTTTGGGTCACGGTCGGCCTGCCCGTCTCCATCATCGGGTCTTTCCTGTTCATCCCCCTGACGGGAGCCTCCATCAACATGATTTCCCTGTTTGCATTCATTATCACGCTGGGAATCATCGTGGACGACGCGGTGGTCGCAGGTGAAATCATCTATCAAAAACGGGAAGAGGGGCTGCCGTTTCTCCAGGCGGCCATTGTCGGGGCCCGGGAGATTGCCGGTCCCATCACGTTTGCCGTGCTGACCAATATCGCCGCGTTCCTACCGTTATTTTTCGTGCCCGGTGACCTTGGCAATTTTATGCGGCAGGTTCCCGCGGTGGTGGTGGCGGTGTTTGTGGTGTCGCTGGTTGAGTCCTTGTTCGTGTTGCCGGCCCATTTGGCCCATACGCGAGAACCGTCCGGGTTCTGGAAAACACTCGATCGCCCACGACGTTGGTTCAGCAAGGCTATGCACACCTTCATACGGGAACGCTATCAACCGTTTCTCCGAACCGCTATCGCCAATCGCTGGTTGACGGTGGCGGTGGGGTTGGCCCTGTTGATCCTGACGGTCGGCATCGTGGCCGGCGGGCATATCTCCTTTAGTTTTCTTCCGGCTATTGATTCTGAAATTATCACGGCACAAGCCACCCTTCATTATGGTGCGCCCATGGACCATTCCCGGAGAGTCTTGGATCGCCTCCTGGAGGCGGCAAACGCCGCGATCGCCCAACGCGGGGGCGAGGCTACGTTACGAGGCATCTATGCCCAAATCGGTTCGACCTTGGTGCGAAGGGGACCGGGGCAAGCTTCGACGAATTCGGGCGGTAGCCACATGGTCGGGGTACAGGTTTTTTTGGTGCCTGCGGATCAACGGGATTTCAGCGGAGCTGATTTTTCCAATACCTGGCGAGCCAGCATCGGGACGATACCGGGGTTGGAGTCTCTGGCCTTTAAAGCCGAAGTTGGTCCGACCGGTGGGGCTCCGATTGACATCCAACTCACGCATCGTTCCAGGGCGATTCTGGAAACTGCCGCCCAGGAATTGGCGGGGGCGTTGTCACAATATGCGGGGGTGACGGATATCGACGACGGCGTGTCGTTGGGCAAACCGCAATTGAGTTTTCGAATCAAACCGGAGGCTCGCAGCCTGGGCCTCAATGCGACGGGTTTAGCCCGGCAGGTACGCGGGGCCTTTTATGGCGTGGAAGCGCTGCGTCAACAGCGGGGACGCGATGAAGTGAAGGTCATGGTGCGGCTGCCTGAATCCGAACGCCAGTCCTCTTTCACGGTCGAACAATTGATCCTGCTCACCGAGCAAGGCGGGGAAATTCCCTTGGCCGAGGCGGCGGAGATTGAACCGGGACGTGCGTATACGGAAATCAAACGACGCGAAGGGCGTCGAATCGTGGTGGTCACGGCTGACGTCGATGATCAAATCGCCAATGCCAACAGCATCATAGGGGAAGTAACCGCCGATGAGTTGGAAGCGTTGACGAAGAAATATCCGGGCCTGACGTATTCCCTGGAAGGCGAACAATCGTCGCAACAAGAATCGCTCTCCGCCTTGGCCGTCGGGTTTGCCTTGGTTCTGTTACTGATCTATGGGTTGCTGGCCATTCCCTTCAGAAGTTACGTGCAACCGCTGATTGTGATGCTCGGTATTCCCTTCAGCATCATCGGCGCGTTGGCCGGGCATCTGCTCTTGGGCTATGGGCTCAGCATCGTCAGTATGTTTGGCATCGTGGCCTTGGCCGGTGTGGTGGTGAATGATTCGTTGGTCTTAATCGTCGCGACGAATCGAATCCGCGAGGAGCAACGTGTTTCCATCTCCGAAGCGGTGATCCAAGGGGCGATGAACAGGTTTCGTCCCATCGTCCTGACTTCGTTGACCACGTTCTTTGGTCTGGCCCCGATGATTTTTGAGACGGCGTTGCAGGCCCGGTTTCTCATTCCCATGGCCATCTCGCTGGGATTCGGCATCCTGTTCGGGACGGTGATTATTTTAATCCTTGTGCCGGCAGTCTATCTCATTGTGGAAACCATCCTACGCAAGGACCAACCGGCCCCGGCCGACTCGTTGACTCCCCCGGAACATCCGGAAGCAGAGTCGGTTTAACGCGCTGCTGTGGACCCAACTCCGACAGCACGTCAACCCGGCGTCCCCGACTCGCTTTGTTGTCATCCCCGACATTTTTAATCGGGGATCCAGGGTCGTTGTTTTTTCCTTCGTTTGCAAGGAGAAAGACTCTGGATTTCCGCTAACTACATACGGGAATGACAGAAGGAGAAAAACAGGAATGACAGATTGGGTCTGTTTTTATACCTCAAATTAAAAGAACCACTGGGTGCGGAAGAAAACGGAGCGCGGCATGTTGGCATGGGACACGCCGAGCCCGATACTCCGTTCGCCGATGTTCAACAACTCATGCTGGTCGAAGAGATTGACCACGTCCACGGCCAGCAACAGCTTCTGTTTCTTGGCAAAGGGCAGCACGTGAGTCATGGAGAGATTGTACGTGGTATTCGAATCCGCATGCCCCGAATTCGTTTTTTGCCCCGGGGCCGTGCTGCGCAGCCCGGACCCATACAGCATCTGCCCGGTGATCGTGGTGTTGGGGAAGGGACGATACGTGACCACCGCCGAACTGGTCATGGTTTGTGAATGATCGCAAAACACGCCTCCACTCGTCTGGATATCGGCCAGTTCCTCTTCATGCAACAAAAAGTGTCCCGATTGTAACCCAAACCCCTTGCATTGCCCCCAGGCCACGTTGCCGCGGGCTGTGAGCACGTCCGTCAGCTTGGCGTTCAGGGAAAAGTCGATCCCCCGTTGCCAGCCCCGTTCATACGCAAAATAATTCAGCATCGGCGTCGTGTTGAACTGATGGGCGTCGGATTGGTTGGTGTTGCGCTTATAGTAGCCCGTCACCTGGGCCACGATCCTTGTCCCAAGTGCGTGGGTCGAACCGATCTCGAAATAATGCGACCGTTCAGGGTTGGCTTTGATATTGAGCGGAGCCTCGGACCCCGCCGTGGTGCCCTCGGTATTGAGGGATTTAAAAGGCAAGGCTTCCAGATTGGGAGGGGTAAACAAGCGGCCGTAAAACGCGTGGAAGGCATGCCGGTCGTTGGGCGTATAGGTGACCCCGATGCGAGGACTGATCTGGAAGGCCTCCACGTACCCGTGAATATTATCCACCCGCAGGCCGAGGTTCACGGTCCATTGCTCATTGGGTGTGAATTGATCCTGGAACCAGAACTCTTCCCGGTACCCGATAATCCGCCGATCGGCATTGAGGGATAAAACCCCACCCGTCGGCTCAGGAGCATGACGTTCCTCTTCACTTCCCTCCTCGGGGCCAGCTTCTTCCTCTTCCTCACGAGCAAACGCAAACAGGCGGGTTTTATTCCTCGACATCGTCCGGTCCAATTGGAACCCGGCCTTGATCAAGTGCCGGGGATTGAGCGCGTGCGTGTAATCCAGTCGGACGCCCCCGGCAAAACCCCACCGGTCCTGGTGGCCCGCTGAAAACGGTTCCCCCTCGTCGCTCGTATAGGCCAGGACGTTAGAAGGATCGGTGGTAAACGTCGCCCGGCTGTGCCGGAAGTAGCCGGCCACGCTCACGAACTGCTTGGCATCCATGTCGTGGCGCCACACCAGGTGCGAGTACTGGTTCTGCTCTTCCTGGTTTTCATCAATCTTTTCCGAAGGCACCGGCGTAAACCCCGGGTCGGTGTTGTCCCGGATCAACCCGACAATTTCATCATTCGGGGTCTGCCCCGGTTGAGTGGGAATTTGCGAGACCCCTACGCTGTTCAACAATAACCAGGTGACGTTATTGCGGTTGTTCACCTGGTAATCGCCACGCAGGAAAGTCTGGTTGAGTTCGCCGCGGCCGTGAAAGATCGACTGGCCCAGCGTGGGAGGATCGATCGCCCGATTGGTCGTCCGATAATTGTTCATCACGTAGTACCGGAACCGGTCCCCGACTGTCCCTCCGTATTCAAACGACGGCAGCACCGTTTCATTCGAGCCTCCGAACACGCCTACCGACCCAACCCCCGGTTTGGTGCCGCTTTTGCTGGTGATGTCGATCACCGCGGCCGTCCGATTCCCGTATTGGGCTTCCATGCCGCCGAGAGTAATGTCCGCCCGCTCCCAGACTCGTGGGGAGAGCAGGTCCGAAAACTGGCTCGTGATGGTGTCCGGAATGGGCACGCCGTCAATCCGGAATTGGAGATTCGCGTGGTCCTGCCGGATGTGGACTTGTTTGAGGCTTCCGTAGGCGGCGCCGGGAATGGTGAGCAAGACATCCTGCAGGGCCAGATTATTACCCCGTGGCAGCGATTCAATGTCTCTCCGGCTGACGGAATACGTCTCACTGGACGAATTGGGCTTAATCAGAAGGAGAGGGGCCACGATTTCCAGCGCAATATCCTGCGTCTCCGTCATGGTCAACACGATCGGGACGGGCTCTTCTTGGCCGACCGTAATCACCACGTGCTCGCTCCGATAGGTGTCTTGAACGGCTTGGACGGAAAAGACGCCGTCGTGCGGGGCAACCAGCGTAAACTCGCCTGCGGCGGTTGTTGACTCCGATGTGACCAGGGTCCCTTCCTGATCCCGTAATTCCACGGTGGCCCGGGCAACACGCCGTAAATCCGCGTTCTGCACATACCCGGCAATCGTCTGGCCGGCTGGGGCGGCAGCGCCGCTCTGCGGCATTCCCCAAAGAAGCGCCAAGGCGACCCCGAGGATGAACCATACCCGCCTTCCGGACTGAATCGTTAACAGATCTGTCATCGACCTTCTCCCCCCCTCTTTCAATGGTCGTTCCGTCGTCCCTCCTGAAGGAGAGCATGTCCTGTGCTTATACACGGCCGGCTGGTGTTTCGTGAGTTATTTTCAACGAACGGGCGAAAATCATTCATGAACCGCCGCGATGAGAGGAACGAATGGGATGGGAGAAGGGGAGATTGGAGACCGTAGGTCGGGTTAGCGTAGCGTAACCCGACAGTCAGCTATTGGATATGCGAAATCCGGCCTAGGACTTGTGGTTGAGAATCTCCCCGACGTGTTCACCGGCTTCTTTCACCAGGATCCCTATTTTGGAATGGGAAGGTTCGAAGTCAACGGGGAGATGATGATGACGGAGCTGCTGGCTGGTGATCGGGCCGATCGAGGCAACCATAGTTTCCCCCAGCGCGTCACGAAAGGCCGCGAGTTGAGCGGGGTCGCCGAGCAGTTTCACGATATGATCGACTTGGGCGGCGCTCGTGAACAACACGACGGACGCTTTTCCGTCCACAATGCTGCGGAGAGTCCGTTTGAGGGGCTTCACGTCATCGGGAAGGGCCCATCGGTAAACAGACACGCTCCTGACTTTGGCTCCCCGCTCGGTCAATCCTTCGGCGAGGTCCTTGTTTGCCACACCGTATTCTTGAATGGCAATCCGGAGTCCGGAGAGTCCCTCGGGTTTGCAATCATCCAGGGTATCGAGGATATCCCGCCAGGTATTGGGTTCCGGCACGGTGATATGGGGCTTCAACCCCAACTCCTTTAAGGCCGCAATGGGTTTTGGTCCACGGCAGACGAGGGTCGTCTTCGTCAGGGCTTGCCGGATCGCTTCGAGGGGAAACTGCGTTTCCAAGACGTTCACCAACGTCCTTGTCCCCACGCCCGTCAGCAAAATCAGCAGGTCAACGGTTCCCGCCATGAGGTGTTTCGCGAAGTCCAGGGCTTCCGTATTATTTTCCAGGGGAATCTCTTGCAAGGAGGGTGCAACCATGGGATTCCCGCCATACCGAATAATCAGCTTGGCCATGTGATCGGCCATCCGGCTTTCGAAGGCGGCCACGGTCATTCCAGCGAATCCGCTTGTTGCGTCTGGTTCGGTGTTCATAGATGTGATGGTAACACACGGCCCGTTCTGTAGAGAACAACGATCATTGTTCCCAACTTGATCGAGACATGATGCGTTCTCGAACGAGTCTCGAGGACTGAGCGCGAGCCGCGCCGTTATTTGGAAATCGTAATGGGCACCGTGGGGATTTGAGAAATATCGGTCACGGTGAGGTGATACAGTTGGTACAAGAGATCGAACGCTTCGTGATTCCACCGATCGAACAATTCTCCCGCAGAGGATTTCTGGTCGATGTAATACGACAACCCGCGTTTCTGAACGGAGATGATGGCTTCTTCAGGTTGGGTGTGTGACTCTTGGATGGCAAGAGTCTTGGCTGGATTGACAGCCACCGACCCTGTCCGCGGGTCCGGGTCCACGTGAAATTCCGGTTCCTCGGCAATCCCTCGTCCGATAAATCCTAAAATCGCCTTGAAACTGCGCAATTTGATTCCGCCGAACATGGGGAAATCACCGCCTGGATGGTCCGGTCGAATATCGACCAGGATATGATGACGGGAGAATCGTTCCGCTTGGCGGTGTAAATTCTCTCGTTCAATATTGGAAAGCGTATTCGGATCATAGTTGGTCATCACGATCCGTCCGGTCTGCCGTTGGCCCCCGTCGGTGAATTGAAGCGGGCCGATAAACAGATGTCGCTCGGACTGGAGCCATGACACATGCATCACCCGCTGCCGGAATTCCCGGTATTCCTCTTGCCGGTGAGGCTGGTTCAACAAGAACCGTCGTCGGCCGTCGTGGTCTTCGAGAATCATCTCTCGAGACACCAGACGAAAGAGGATGGCGGGATCGATCTCCTGTTGCCCCAAGAAGAACAAGATGGTCTCTTCGGTAATCGGCGTCAACAGGCGTTTGGTGAATTCCTCACCTTGAATCGGGATGATACTTACGGTCGGGGATTCCGCAGCGGAGCTGCCCAACGTCAATGACAACGAGTCGGCGCCGGGCGATCCAGCCAATAATCCCGTAAAGCCGGTGTTGACGCGGAAATCAAAGGTGGCGGCGATGCTGGAGACGGCCGTGAAATGAATCGGCTCATGGTAGCGGGTGCGGGCAATATTGAGCAGTAAGAGCTCGGTTTCAATCCGATTGACCGTCCAATCGTATTCCAGTACCGCCCGATGCATGGCCACCTGAGACACGCACCCACTCCCTATGAGACTCATCCACCACAGGGCGGACAACAGCATCAGTGCGTGGCGCGTCTGCCCTGGACGTCTGAGTCCGGATTTGAAATCCCGGTGCGCAGGAAACGGGAATCCGCTGGTTGCCGTGTTCATCGTGCGATGGTAACACACGGCCTGTCTCGTGGGGAACAACGATCATTGTTCCCTGCTTATCGAGAGCGGGGTTGCTCCACTCGGTGAGCCCCGTTAAGATGGCTCTCCTGAATGTGAGAGCCAGGAGCAGCATGTCCGAACAAGGCCGACAAGAGACCCCTCAGGGGAAAGGCTTACGCCACGTGGCCCTGAACGTGACGAATCTGGAGGTCTCGAAAACGTTTTATCAGACCTGGTTCGGGATGACGATCGTCTGGGAACCTGATGACGAGAACGTCTATATGAGTTCGGGCGTCGACAATTTGGCGCTGCATCAGATTCCACAAGAGAACAGGCCCGCTTACCAACAGGGTCATGGGCAATACCTTGACCATTTGGGGTTTCTCATGGGTTCACCGGAAAACGTGGACCAACTGTATGAACGGGTCGTCAACGCCGGCGTCGAGATTATCCACCACCCCAAGCAACATCGAGACGGCAGTTATTCATTTTATCTTGCCGACCCTGACCGCATCGTCATCCAGATTTTATACGAACCCACCATCAGTACGATTCGTTTTTCAACGGAGACGTAAGATGGTGCCCCACTCGGTTGCGTCATGACTTGACGGTGTCACCTCTGACGAAGAAAGGCGCCATGGCTCTCTGGGATCGCGTTGGCCTCAATCAGTTTGTCGGACTTCAGCCCTGGGTGTGGGTGCAACTGGAAAGCGCCGAGCCGCCGGGCCCCTTCCCTTTTATGGGAGGCGTGGACCCCGCGGTTGTGGCGAGTCTCCATGAAGTCCATGGCATCCTCATGAGTACGGTGGAAACGGCCATCAGCGACGTGTTTGCTCGTCGAACGCCGGTCGATGATCCGGCAGCCGGTCGCCGGCTGGAGGATGCCTATGCGGAAGTCGTGCAGTCACGACCCCGGCTCCGGCAACATATTCGGTGCGGACGGAATCCCGACGACACCTTTCTGTGGGACTTTCCCCGGGACCGGCATCAGTCGGCGGTCATGAATTACGGTGGCCTGCGCATTTTCAACGCGGTGAACCGGCAAGCGCTGCCAATGGGTTTGGATCGTCCGCTCTCACCCGTGGTGGGAAAGCTGTTGGGCTGTTTGAATGGCACCCGTACCGTCTCGGAAATTCGCACCATCGTCATGACCGCCGGTCGTGACGTGGCGCCACAGTTACTGCACCTGCTTGAGCAACTCGACTCGCACGAGTGTTTAGCCGTGACGAGCCACTCCTCGATTCGAACGCAGTGGCTCGACGCGACCAAGGATCAGGATACGGTTCATCTTGGTCATGCGGCCTTGATGTATCGACAACAAGACCGGTTCTTCTGGTTTGATCCGTGGCTGATGCCCTGGTTTGCCGAATCACCGGTCCCCTCACTGTGGACATCGTTGTTGCCACCACCGGTCGCCGTGTTTTTGACGCACGACCATGATGACCACGTCGATCCTCGCACGTTGTTGCACTTGCCGAAGGACGTGCCCGTGATCGTGCCCAGCCGGAAAAACCGGAAGACGTGGTATTTCGATTATCTGTCCCTGATGCGGGAGTTGGGCTTTACGAACGTCCTTGAACTGGCGCATGGAGAATCCTGGAAATTTGACGGCGGGGAGGTGGTGTCGGTTCCGTTTTTCGGCGAGGATCCTTGCGACCTTGCGCTTCCACGAAATTGCTATTTAATCAGCGATCGAGGACACAATACCCTGGTCCATGCAGACAGCGGTCCGACGAACGACGGGCATTCGGCGATCGAGGATGGGGTCATCGCCCGACTCGTGGAGCACCATGGTCCGATTGCGACCGTCTATGCTTCACAACAACAGTTGAAAGAAATCCGTTCCTACGCGGCGCATGCGAGTTTGTCTCATCCCGGCAAGTGGTTGGAGGTGGGAGAAAACGGATTTCTCACCAATCACTATCTGTCGGAGTTGATGCAACACGCCCAAGCCAAATTATTCGTCTCGTACGCCACGGGTGGTGCCGATTGGTATCCGGACCATTTGTCGTTCATGTTCAGTCATCGCAATCCGGCCCGTACGGCTTTACTCACCGCCCACTGGGATCCCCCGGAATCCCTGAGAGAGGTGCTGGCGGCATCCGGCCGTCAGTACCATTATGGCCAGGCCTTGGACATCGTTCGAGTGCCTGCGCCGGGGCAGGTTCAGATCATCCAAAAGAACGACGCCGTCTCGCCTCTCTCTCTTTATCAACTCGATCATGAAGTGCCCGCTTTCCTCAAAAGCGCTCCTCTTTAGCAAGGAAGACCCCGGGGATGGAGAAATCAAACCCTTCTTGCTGTTCGGCGGCTAATGTGATAGTACTAGCTGCTTTTTACGACGGGAGGACGTGTGATGACCGATCAATCAATGCCCGTATCCGAGATTGATGAGGAAGAGTCGTTTCCTGAATGGGTCACGGTCGTTGGGGTGAAAATTCGCGACCATGGTGAGGTCAAAGTGGCCCGGACGACCGACTCCACCTTGATGGCCGGCGACCACGTGCTCATGGAATTGGAGAACGATACGACCTATGGGACCGTCTTCTCCCCGCCTCATACGCAACCGTTCCTCCCTCCCATGCGGGTGATGCAGGGTATCCTTCGGAAAGCAACGCCGGAAGACGACGCCGCTATTGCCCAGCAAAAAGAGTTATCCTCCTCCGGCATCGCGTTCTGTCGAGAGCGGGCCCAGGCGCTGGGTTTGCAGATGAAGTTGGTCGAAGTGTACGGATCGCTTCGGCGGCGGGCCCTGACGTTCAGCTACACGTCGGAATCTCGCGTTGATTTTCGGCAACTCGTCAAAGATTTGGCGCGCGAGTTTAATTGTTGGATTGAAATGCGACAAATTTCCAGCAGGGATGAAGCTCGTCGCCTGAGCGGGGTCGATACCTGTGGACTTGTCCTGTGTTGCGCGAGTTTTCTCACGGATTTCAAACCGGTGAATCTCAAGTTATCCCGTCGTGAAGCGGCTTGGTCAAATGATGCGCATCGCATCGGGGTCTGTGGACGATTGAAATGTTGCCTGATGTTTGAAAACGAGGATTGGCCCACCCCCAAAGCGCCCGATCAACAACTCATTCAACCCACTCGATCGTAATTGGTCTCCTGCCCCGCACGCAGACGGGCCGCAGTCTCAAGAGGTGTTTCAGATGAGTGCCCCACCTCGTTTTATCATCTATGCCCATAACGCCACCTATGACAAATTGCACCAGGTGGCGACCATCGCTCTCACGGCCGCGGCCATGGGAAAAGACGTGGTGGTCGTGCTGTTGTTTTGGACCATTAAAAAGCTCGCTGAGGGGAAGCTCGATGAAGTCGATTTTCCTCCGGAGTATCAACGCTATCATGAGGAAGTGGCCCGATTGCTTGTCGAGCGCAAGGTTCCCCTGATTTCGGAAATGCTTGAAGAGGCGAAGAAAGTGGGAACGTTACGCCTGATCGCGTGCAGCGCCGGGTTGGAATACATGGGAGTCGACGCGGAAGCCGTGGCCCAACAGGTTGATGAGGTGATGGGTCTTCCCGCCATCCTTGCACTGGCGGCTGGTGCAGAGACGACCCTGTTCGTGTAGCCTGAAATTTTCCCGTCCAAGCGCCATCCCCGAGGCGTCCCTCCCGTTCGCCACCCATAGCTTGACAAGTTTGCCCCATTGTGGACAATAAGTACTTCCACGAGACGTAGATAGTCAGGAGTTTGCCATGGCCGAGCAGAGAGCAGAGCTGGGCGGTTTTGGCGCCGGAACAGCCGGAACAGAGGCGGCGATCCAGCCGTCGCTCTGGAACGCCCTCCCGTACTTCATATCCCTTGCGATTTTTCCCCTCGTCGCCAACGCCGCGATTCACGGCGGCTGGTGGATTGCGGGTCCGTTCATCTTCTTATGGGTCGTGGAGGGGTTGGACGCCGTGTTCGGCATGGAAGAGCGGAACATGGACCCGAAGAAGACGCTCGAACGCCAGTTGTTCTGGTACAAGCTGGCCATTTGGCTGTGGGCGGGCTCTGGCCGGTCACGCTCGTATTCTCGCTCTGGCAGATCCTTGTCGTCGGCCATTTGTCTACCTGGGAAGCCCTGTTCATGGCGGCGGCGCTGGCCGCCGTGGCCCAGGCTTCCTTCATTGTCGGCCACGAACTGATCCACCGGCGCTCCGTGTGGGAGCGCCGGATCGGCGAATTCCTGCTGGCGTCCGTTTCCTACCCGCATTATGCGACGGAGCATACCTCTATTCATCACGCCCTTGCCTGTACGCCCGGGGACGCCGGGTCCGCGCCCAAGGGCCAAAGCTTCTGGCGGTACTTCCCCCGGGAGTTGGAGCGTAACTTCATCGAAGCCTGGTGCTTCGAACGGGACCGGCTGGTGCGCCTTCACCTGCCGGTCTGGCACTACACGAATCCGTTCTGGCGGTACTTTTCCTCGAAACCGCCGCGTGGTATGCGCTGGTGTATTGGATGGGCGGCGCCTGGGTCGTCCTGATCTTCGCCATCGCTTGCGCCAGCGCGATCTTCTCGATGAAGCTCATCAACTATGTCCAGCATTACGGATTGCGGCGTATCCGTTTGCCTAACGGCCGGTTCGAGCGGGTGCAGCCGTGGCATTCCTGGAACGCCTCCTACAAACTGACCAACTGGCTCTATTACAATATGCAGCGCCATCCCGACCACCACGTCGCGGCAAGCCGTCGCTACCCGCTATTGCAGTATCACGGCGACGACAAGGCGCCGCAACTGCCTGGAAGCTACATGAAGATGGCCGGTCTTGCCCTGGTCCCCCGGCGCTGGTTCCAGGCGGTGGACCCGCTGGTCGATTCGTGGCGCGCGCACTTCTATCCGCAGATCGACGACTGGCGCGCCTATGACAGCCCGGCGACCGCCGCGCGTCCGGAGGCATTCGAGGCGATCGTCGAGATCATCGGTGCCGCGCCGCGCCTCGCCGCGTGGGTCAATCGCGCCCCCGAACTGCTCGATAACCTCAAGGAAAAGGAGTTCACCGACCTTGATCTCCCGGACGGTTTCGGACCGGATCCGGCATTCGAAAAGATCGCCCGCCGAGGCCTCGCGCGCGTGTACTGGACGCGCGAATTGGGCGTCGCCGAAATGAAGGAGCAGATTGCCGATGTTCCCGTCCAGGACGCAGGCCAAGCGGTGGAGGCCGCGCGGAACTGGTCGAACGACAAGGTCTTCCAGATCGGCGTGCATACCATGCGCGGCAACCTGTCTCCGATCGAGGCGGGGACGGCGCTGTCCAACGTTGCCGAAGCTTCCATCGACGCCGTGCTGTCGGCCGTCGAGGAGGATTTCGTTGTCAATGCCGTGCTGTCGGCCGCTGACGAAGATTACACCGACCCCCGCGCCAAGGGCGGAGTGGCGGTGGCGGTCCGGGGCGATCTGGCCAGCGGGGAGGCGTCACCAGGCGCCGAACTCGACGTCATGTTCGTGTACGACGGCGGTCCCGCCGAATATTACGAAGCCCTGTGCCGCCGCTTCCTCGATGCGCTCGGCGCGTTGTCACACGATAACCTGCTGTTCGCGCCGGTCCCGCGCAGCCGTGAGGCGAAGCCCGTCCGTTCACTCTCGGATCTCGCGGAACACCACGCCGGATCGGCCAGTGAGCTTCTCGACCTGACACGGGCGCGATGCATCTTCACGTCCGGCGATCCCGATATTTGCAAGCGGTTCGACGAGGCGCGGCGCGAAATCCTGGCCCCTGGTGCCGAGTTGATCGCCGAGTTGCGCGAAGCGGCCGGGGGCGAGGCCGAGCCCGGCCTGCTGTCGATTGACGACATGCGCGGCGGCCTCCGGGAAGTCGAGTTCGGCGCCCGGTTCCTGCAATTGACTCATACCGTCGCCCCGGACGATCCGGCTCCGAGCGCGAGTTCCGTCTTCAAGACCGCCGGCAGCCGCGGGTTGATCCCCGTCGATGCCGCGGTGCGGCTGGCGGAGGCCGCGAAGATGTGGCGGAACCTGCGGGGCATCCTGCGGCTGGTTGCGGACGACGGCTTCGCAGTCGAGACGGCAGAGGTCAAGGCTGTCATCGCACGATCCTGCGGGACGGACGAGTTCGACGCGTTGACTGCCACGATCCACGAAACGGCGTCCCGTACTGCCGCTGACATCGACGCACTGGACGGCATGACCCTAAAACGCTGACTTCTGGCACCCGGTGACGGAATCCCAAACCGCCTCAGATGTCCTCAGCCTGCACTCGTTGTAAGCCAGTTGAGTTAGAGGATAGTATCGGAGTCCCGTCCAGTGCGCTGAGGCATATGGCTTAGGATATAAGAGGTGCAACGCATCTCAACTAAGGTTCTTTATGGATATGTCTGGATCGCATCAACACGAGCGCGAACGATCACGAAGTTCAGGAGCGGCAGGCTTGAGGGAGAACAGGTCCAACGAAATGGCGACGCGCAAGAACACGGGGCGCGGGATATTGAAGAAGATCATGGCCGCTGATTCCGGTCTCGTCGACGTGCCGGTGCTGGTACAGCATTTAGAATATCGTCCGATCGAAGACGGACAAGTGCTTCTGGTTTCCGAAACCTTCAACACATTGCTGCGCGGGCGGATCCATTGCGATCTCCTGCCGCTGCTTGACGGCCGCCATTCGTACCAGGACATCACGGCTGCCCTTGCCAGCGAGCATTCCGCGCTCGATGTTCAGAAGGTGCTCGTTTCCCTGGTATCCAGAGGATACGTCGTTTCAGGCGAGTACACGATGGAACGGGGTCGGGCGGCGTTCTGGTCCTCGGTGGGCGCTTCGCCCCGCTGGGCCGAGGAACGCCTGGGGACCGCGAAGGTGGCGGTCGCCGGTGATGACGGCCACCTCGCCCGGCCGCTTGACGCCATGGGCGTGGCCGTGGGCGAGGACCGTCCAACGCTTTCCGTCATCGTTTGCGCCGATTATCTCGACGAACGACATGCCGCCATCAATCGGCGCCACCTTGCGTCCGGCGCGCCGTGGATGCTGCTCAGGCCCAAGGGTGTGCAACCCCTGTTCGGCCCGGTCTTCCGTCCGGCGGAGCAAGGGCCGTGCTGGGCCTGCCTCGCGTATCGCCTGCGCGGCCACTAGGAGGTCCACAACTTCCTGCGCAACCTGGGCGGTGACGATGCCGCCTTCCTGCCCTGTGCCGCCGAACCTGCCGTGCTGGATGCGGTATACGGCCTTGTCGCGGCTGAAATCGCCAAGTGGCTGGTCCTCGAGGATATGGCGCCAATCCATGAGCAGGCCATCTCATTGGACGTGGTTCGCATGAAGAGCGAGCACCATCCGACCATGCGGCGTCCGCAGTGCTTCGCCTGCGGCGATGAGGCATTCTATAGCGCCGATAGGCCGGCGGTTCCGGTGCGGCTGCAGCAGAGTCCGAAAGGCGTTCGCAACAGCGGCGGTCTGCGCTCGGTGTCCCCGGAAGAGACCCTCGTCAAATACCGTCATCTGATCAGTCCCGTCAGTGGTGTCGTGACATGGGTCGAGCGCACCACGGAGAAGACCGATCCCTGGTTGCACGTCCATTGGGCCGGGAGCAATCTGGCGCTGAGAACCAGAAATCTGAGTTCGTTGCGACGGAGCTTGCGGAGCAAGAGCGCGGGCAAGGGGAGTACGCCGAGCCAATCCGAGGTTAGCGCGCTCTGCGAGGCGGTCGAGCGCTATTCCGGCGCTTTTCACGGTGACGAGATCCGCTGCCGGAGACGCTTCGCGTATTTCATTTCGGCCGGGGAGTCGGAGGCGATCCACCCCAACGACGTCCAGCTCTTCAGCGATTGGCAACTGGACCACGCGGAAGAAGTCAACGCCCGCGAACACCCATACAATATCGTTCCCGCACGCCTCGACCCGGACGCGGAAATAGACTGGTCGCCCGTGTGGTCACTTACCCAGGACCGGCATCGATACCTGCCGACATCCATGCTCTTCGGCATGACGCCGGAGCAGCGCTGGCGCGCGGACTTCTGGGCGGATTCGAACGGCTGCGCGGCCGGCAACACGCTCGAAGAAGCGATTCTGCAGGGCTTCTTAGAGTTGGTGGAACGCGATGCCGTCGCGATCTGGTGGTACAATCGGCTACGCCTTCCCGCGGTAGACATCGAGAGCTTCGGCGACGAATATCTTGCGTCGGCGCGCGATTACTACCGCAACTTTCATCGCGACATGTGGGTGCTGGACGTCACCGCCGATCTCGGCATCCCGGCGTTTGTCGCGCTATCGCGCCGTACCGACGCCGACGTGGAGGACATCATCTACGGGGCCGGGGCGCATATGGACCCTCAAGTCGCCGCCTTGCGCGCCGTGTGCGAGATGAACCAGTGCCTGACCTGGGTTCCGCGTCCGGGAGACGCCGATGGCCGATACGGCGTCGATGATCCGATGTGCCTTTCGTGGTGGAAGACCGCGAAGTTGGCGGACCATCCCTATCTGGCGCCCGACCCCGCCGCCAGGCTGCGCGGTCCGTCGGATTATCCTGTTCCCGACTCGGCGGACGTGAGAGAGGACCTGGAGCGATGCCGTGCGCTGGTCGAAGCCAAGGGCATGGAATTCCTAGTGCTCGATCAGACCCGGCCCGACATCGGCATGCCGGTGGCAAGAGTCATCGTGCCCGGTCTGCGCCACTTCTGGGAACGCTTCGCGCCTGGGCGGCTGTACGACGTACCGGTGGATATGTGGTGGCGGGAAAGCGCTCTTGAAGAGGCTGACCTCAACCCCGTCCCGATAATTGCGTAGGATTTCTGCATGAATCTCAAGGACGAATGGGCTGCCAATGAAGAGCGGCTTGCCCGCGAAGCGGATTCGCTCGCGGAACTGCTGGAGGGGCTTCGCGGGCGTATTCCCCCGGTCCTGATCGGCGGCCGGGAATGGCAAAGGCTGCTTGAGTTGGCCCGGGAACTGCCTGCCGCCATGGCGTGCTACCCGTTCGGGTTCGAACTGCCGCTGCACGAGCGGCGGCCGGCCGCGGACCTGGGCGTCTCAGTCGTAGGCGGCACCGGACCGGCGGCGTTCTTCGAGCAGCGCGCGGGATCCCATAGCTCGGATTCGTACGCAGGGGGCATTGCGCGGTTGTTGTCCGAAACAGACCATGAGGAATCCCCTTTGCGTCAGGTCATCGGCCGCAAAATGATGCTTGAATACGACATCGATTCGATGTCCAGTGGCTCGCGTCCGGACCCCGGAATCTTCCTGCGGCCCGCCGAACAGTCGATCTTCGGCGGCGAGGGCCGCCGTGGAATCGAGGCTATCGGCGTAGTGCTCGACGCGCTGGTCGCCGCCGTCGGATGGGAACCGGATCCCGCGGAGGTCCGGCAGACCGAGCGCATCTACTTGGCTCTGGAACCGGAGGCGAAAATCGAATCCTTCGGAGCGTTTCCCTCGCGGGAACGGGCGCTGAGGATCGCCGTGACGGGGTTCAGGAACGCAAGCGGCCTGATGGCGTTTCTCGATCGGGCCGGCTGGTCCGGTCCGCATTCCGTGGCCGCCGGCATGCTTTCGCGCTTCGAGGAACGAGGCGCCTTTGTCAACCTGGTGGCCAACCTGGACGTGTTCCCGGAGGGGATCGGCCCGACGCTGGGGCTGGGTATCCTCGCCAAGAAACGGGAGCCGAAGGACCCGCGTTACTGGGTGGACAAACCCGGACAATGGACAGCGTTCGTGGACACCCTGCGCGAGGAAGGGCTTACGGTGCCGGAGAAACTGGCCGCGCTGGCCGACTGGTCGCAGGAGCCAGCGACACTGTATGGCAAGTCCGGTCCGTTCATACTCATGCGAGGCATTCACCACGTCAAGCTCGTGCTGGCCGGGGACCGGTTTGAGAAGGTCAAGGCATACGTATTCATGCTTGTGCTGGGCTCGATGCCCGCCAGCTTCATGTCAGACCAGTAGATCGGGTGCAGCGCTCCAGTGCCTCGATACAGAACGCGGTGGTCAACAATTCGGAGGCCATGCCCATCAAGGGGACATCCCACGCGAGGTGTTCCGGCCAGCTTCCATCCTCGCGTTGCGAGTCCACAAACCGTCCAATCTGGTATTGTGTTTCCCCACTTTCGAGGCTTCCGATCATGTCCAGCGCCGACACGGCCTGAGCGGTCAGCAGGATGTCGCCATAGTCTCCCCCCGCGTCGCGGTAGCCCATGATGCGCTCGGCCAGCACTGGCCGCAGTTGCGCGAAGGCGGGCCGGGCGCAACTGCTGGCGCGGGCTGTTGCATAGTAGGCCGCCATCGAATGGGGGTATAACGTGGAAAGCGTGGGAGAATGATTGAAAAGGCGGGCCGGGTGGTCTTCTTCAATTGAAATCGCGACCCACTGTTGAGCGTCTCTGGTTTCAGGATGGTCGCCAAGATAGGCAATGATGTTGGCGTTGACCACGATGTCCACATTGCGCCTCATGCTCGCCGCGATATCCGGCTCGTTTTCCTCCAGCATCCAGGTCATGAAGCGGCCGTCCTCGCCGCGATTCGCCAGGAGACGCTCGACGTTTCGGCCCAGGAGGAACCAGGGGTGAGGCCCGACGGCGAGTGAACAGACCGCCGTGCTGTCCAGATCGGGGGGCAGATGGCGCCAGTAGCGCCACACTCCGGGATACTCGACGCTGCTGAAAAGATACGCCCTCGTGCGGGCGCAAATGGCCTTGGCCCGAACGTCGCCGCAGCGTTCCAGCGCAAGCGCTCCAAGCGCGGAGGTGAAAGGCGTCGTTTCGAAGTGCCGGGGACCCTTGGGGTCGGAAAGCATGTACCGGATGGCATGCCACGACCCGTCCTCGGCGACAGCGGTTTCGAGAAATTCGAGACCGCTCCGAATCGCGGCCCTGCCCGCCTTCGCAAGCGCCTCGGGCAGCCCGGCCTTGTTCCGGATCGAGACGGCGGCCGGTCTCTCGACGGGCGGACGAGCGGGCGGCGCTGGATTGCTCAATGTCTTGCACAAATATTCCAGTGACGTCTCGCCGGTCATCGCCGCCTTCCTGTCGGCCTCGCTGAATCGGCTCTTCGCCGGAAGCACTAGGTGTGCAACGGTATCGGTCTCTTCGTGTACTTCAACGGCATGGCCTTGCGGAAGGGTCACACCGAATTCCTGCTCGATTGCCGACTGCGAGTCCTCCAGAAGGCGGGCGCGAAACGCGCTGTCTCCCTCAGCTTTGGCGACAAGATGATTTCGCATTTCAATCCCTGTCTTCATTCGTCCGACTCCTTCTCATAAGTTGTAGTCGAAGTTAAACGCCACGAAACTGTCGCGCCTGGCGTCGTAGGTGATGTCCTGCGGATCAACCTTTACGTTGGCGATCAGCTCCAGGCGCATCGACCAATTCCGACAAGCACTGCCTCAGCTCGACGCTCGATAGTTGCGGCTCAGATCCCTTAGGAGACCCGCCCCGATCTCGGTGCCCAGCACTTCGTTGAAGGCAAGGGGCGCGGCTATAAAGAGGTCATCGGCCCATGCGTTTGTCGCCCACCGGCCGCGGCCGGCGCTGTGCCATTCAGCGAACAGCGTGAGGTCGGCCACCGAGCCGAAGACATGCAAACGCTGTCCGTCGAATGCCGGCGATTCAGAATAACCACGGCTTGCAAATTTAGTGAGCCCGAATAGTCGAAGGTTTGCGCTCTCGTCCCCACTCCTGAAGCCAGCGCTACCCACGGTCCACCGCCATCACCAGCGGCGGCAGGAACAGCAGGTCGGCGGCTAGCGCGAACGCGAGGATTATCGCGGTCAGGAGCCCTACCTGAGCGGTGGGAATGAGCGGGGAAAACAGCAGTATCAAGAAACCGGCCACTAGCACGATGGTGGTCGTGAACAGCGCCTGCCCGGCCGTCTGGAATGCATAGCGCACGGCGTCATCGGCCGTGTTGCCGTATTCGCGCCGCGCGCGGAGGTACTTGCTGAGAAAATGCACGGTGTCATCCACCACGATACCGATCGTCATGGCCACCACCACCGATAGCGAGAGTCCGACTTCGCCCACCATCAATCCCCATACGCCGAATCCCATCACGGCAGGGACGAAGTTGGGCACCAGGCTCACGAGGCCGAGCCGGAACGATCGCAACGCGGCGACGAGCAGGAGAGAAATGACGACGAGCGCAGCCGTCGTTCCTAACAGCATGGCGCGGATGTTGCGCTGCCCTATATCGGCGAACAACACCGCGGGGCCCGAACTGTTGACACCGGTGATGCGCGGCGCGTTTTCCGCAAGCCACGCTTCGGCCCGTGCGTTCAGTTCAAGCACCTCCCGGGAGGAGAGCGTCTTGGCCGTGACCGTCATGCGCGTCGCCGATTTGGCGATGTCGATCTGATTGTTCAGGTCCAGTCCCTGGGGAAGCGAGAGTTCGTAAAGCAGCAGGTATTGCGCTGCGAGTTCCCGGCTCTCCGGCAGGCGGTAGGCGGTAGGCGTCTGGGTCGTCGCCATGCATGCTCTTGTTGAGCTGCCGGAAGGTATCGGTAATGACTGAAACGTGCCGTACCGCGGGCTGATCGCGGTACCAGTCGGCAAAGGCCGACACGTCGGCGAGGAAAGCCGGCTCGGTTACGCCATCGGGCCCGGATGAGACCAGCGAGTACTCAAGCACCGTGTTGCCGCTCAATCTCTCGTCCAGAAAATCCGTATCCTGACGAAATTCGACGCTTTCGTCGAAGAAATGCACCAGCACATCGTTGAGCTCGTTGCGCGGGATGGCCGACAGTAGCGCGAGCACGACCGCCGCCGACCCCCACAGCAGGGCCTTCCGGTGCCCCAGCACGAACTCGGCCAAGGAGGCCAATGCCGTTTCGACGGTTTGCCTGGCCGGCGTCGCGCGCATCGGCAGCAGCGAGAGCAACGCCGGTAGAAACGTGACCGAAAGCAGGAACGAGGCGCCGATGCCGAACGCGACGAAGTTGCCGAGATCGCGGTAAGGCGGTACTTCGGAAAAGTTCATGCTCAGGAACCCGATGGCCGTGGTGAGGCTGGCGACAAACACCGGATACAGGTTGATCCTGACTGATTCGACGACCGCCGCCCGTTTGGAATCTCCGGCGCTCAGACGTTGCTGTAAGGTGACCAGCAGGTGGACGCAGTTGGCCACAACGATCATCAACACGATGGTCGGCGCCGGGGCCGTGGGGGGTGAGAACGGCAGGCCGACCCAGCCGCCCAGCCCCATGGCCGCGAGAATGGAGAAGAGGAGGACAAGCCCGGTCGCTGCTACCCCTGCGAGCCACCGGGTCAGGACACCGAGGATCAACGCCATGATCGCCAGGCTCACGGGCAGAAAAATCTTTTGGCTGGTGACCGCCGCCTCCGAGAAGGTGTGGTTGATCATCACCGTGCCGACCACACGCAGATCGATGCCCGGAAATCCCTCTTCCGCCTCGGCGGCTAGCTCGCGAGCGAAATCCGCGACCTCGGCCACCGTCACCAACTGGTCTTCCGCGGGTAATTCCACGGTGACGCTGACGACGCTCACGTCGCCGTTCCAGGCCAGCATGCTGCCCGCGAGCCGTGGGTCGGCCAGCGCCGTGGCGCGGATTTGCAACCGTGCCTCTGCATCGCCCAGCTCCGCCGGGTCCACGAGGTCCCGCACGGACAGGTCGTCGCCGTCGGCCGTCGTATGCTGGAAGTTGGCGATCGAATCGACGCGCCTCGAGTAAGGCGTTTGCCAGGCGCGCTCCGTCAGCCAGACTGCTGCCGAAAGCGCCTGCTCCGACGTGGCATCGCCGTCGTCCGGGATGATCAGGAAGAGGACGTTGTCGTTCTTCCCGTAAGCATCCTCCAGCGCTTCAAGTGCACGAAGTTGAGGATTATTTTCACTGAAGAATATACGGTAGTCCGCAGTGAACTTAAGGAACAGGATGCCGCTCGAAGCGATGGCGACCAGGATCAGGGTGGCGGCAATGATCGGCCGGCGCGCCGCCACCACCCACTCAGCATACCGTGCTTCAACATGTCGCATCGCGGTGCGATCCTTCCGGCGACACAGAAAACAAACAAAAGAAAACGACTTCCGACGCAGCAACAAGCTACGCCAGAAGTCGTTCTAGGTTAGTCTGAAATGGCCCCGAACCCAAAGCGCGATGAGCCGCTTAGAACCCGCAACAGCACAACCCAGCGGAGATCACCTCTAGTTGCTCCTCGTTCAATACTTGTTCCGGCGGCAATGCTACATGAAAGGTGCTCAAGTCGCTCTCGTGCACCACGACATTGATGTTGTCAGGAATCGTGATGCCGAATTCCCGATTTACAACGTTCTTGGGGTCAGCGACCAACTGCCTCCGGAATTCCACATCCGTGACCGCCTTCTCCGTGAGAATGCCACGCATTTCTTCTGCAGTTTTTATGGTTTTCTCTCTTTGTTTATTAAGCTAATCTAATTGACTGCACTACTATACTATAAGGTTACAACAGATGGTGTAATGCTTTTTTTTGCACAATTTCGCATAAGATGTCAACCTGTCAAACCGTTTGTCGACGAACCAGATCCTTAAAAACGCCTTCGGTTGCCACCAGTTCCGTATATGACCCTTCTTGGACCACCTTTCCGGACCGCATCACGTATATGCGATCCGCTTGGCGTAGGGTGGAAAGGCGGTGGGCAATGACGATCCTCGTCGAGGTCAGCCCCGCGAGGTTGACCATGATTTTGGACTGGCTGTCGTTGTCGAGCCAGTTTGTCGCTTCGTCAAGTAAAAGGATACGTGGATTACTGATCAACGCGTGGGCGATCATGATGCGCTGGCTCTCGCCTCCCGACGTGACGCTGGCACTGGCGCCCACGGGCGTCAACATCCGCATCGGCATTGCCGCGATCTCGCGGTCGATGGCCGCGAGCCGGGCTGCCTGCCACGCATCCTCGGCGGTCGCTTCTTCATGACCTCCGAGGATGTTGTCGCACAGGTCTTGCGGATGGAGCTGCACTTTCTGGGGAACCGCGCCGATCTGCCGGCGTACCTGTTTGATATTGAGGTGTTTGAGATCGCGCCCGTCATAGTACACCGATCCGGCGGCCGGCTGCTCCAGACCAAGCACAAGCCGGAAGAGCGTACTTTTGCCTGACCCCGACTCACCGGCAATGGCAATGAACTCGCCGGGACGAGCATGAATCGATACATCGTCGAGAATCAACGGACCATCAGGGTCGTACTGGAAGCTGACGTGGTCGAACACGATCTCGCCACCCAGCGTTTTGACGGGTTCTCCATCGACGCTCGTTTCCGGGGGCTCGGCGAGGAACGGTTTGATTTGCTCCAATGCAGGCATGATGGCGGCAACGGCGCTGAACGATGCGCCCAGGCGGATCACCGACGTCTGGAACACCATGAACAGGGTGTAGACAACGAGAAAGTCGCCGACCGTGATGGTTTCCGATCGCGTTGCCGCCAGGAGCAGCACCGCCCCGGCAAGTAATGGCAGCGCTGCGCCGAATGCCTGCAAATGCGTTTCGTAGGCGCCAAGTTCCAACTCTGCCTGCTTCTGCTCACGGTAATCCCGTGCCCAGACGGCAAACGCCGACCCTTCCGCGCCGTCGACGCGCAGCTTGGAAATGCCGTTGAGGAGTTGAAATAGCCGGCCGGCCAGACCGTGGACGGCCCGGATCACCCGGCCATGGGGCGATATCTGCCGCAGGCCAAGGACCACGGTCACGATCAGGGACAGGAGACCGAAGGCCGCGACCACGCCGCCCAGCGCGGCATCATAAAGGAAGATGAGCAAGAACGCGGGCGACAGAAACACGATCGACAGCACGGCGTTGGCGACCACGCCTTGCAGGGAGTCGCGAAGGTTATGGAACGTCATCCCCCGCATGGCGAGGTCGCCGGCCGGGTAGCGATGCAGGAAGCTCGGAGGCAGCCGGAGCAAACGGTCCCAGAACGCAGCTTCGATCCGGGACGTGGCGCGTCCTTCGAGGCGCATCAGTGCCGTTCCCTGGAGGACGTGCAGCAGCGCTCCGATCAAGGCGAACGCCGCCAGTGCTGCGGTCACCGCGTACAGCAGGCCGCGTTCGCCGGTGGGGATCACCTCGTCCACGATGAAACCCAGTATCACGGCAGGTAGCAACATGACCAGACCGCTCAGCAGGCCGGCTACGACGAAGCGCACGAAGTCGGCGGTCAGCCCCTTTCCGGCGGCGAGCCGGAGCAGGGCCCGCGGCCCGACGCTGGCGGACGGCAGTGGCTGATAGAACAGCCATGCGTCGGCACGGAACGATTTGGCACGTTCGGCTGTGACCCTGGTCTTGCGCCCGACAGGGTCCACTTCCAGATAGTGTCCCAGCCCGCCCGGTAACAAGGCCACGGGCCGGTCTTCATCCTCCCGAAACGCCAACATCGCGCCGCTGTCGCCGATCCACCACCTGTCTTCCTGGTCGAGCCGCACCCGGCGGCCGCGTACTCCGGACGCATCCAGCACGTCACGGAGGACTGTGTTGGAATCGGACGAGTCCGTCCTCGCGGGCCATTTGAAGTCGATTCCCTCATGGTGACCGATAATCCGCAAGGCTTCGAGCAGCGCTGAATCGCTCGCATCAGGCCCCCCGGGTTCCAACAGGCCGTACAGGTTGAACAGGCGACGCCGGGCACCCTCCTCATCGGTGCGGCGGTTGGTTGCCCGCGCCCGTTCCAGGTTGGCTTGATCCACGACCGCCAGGCGGCGGTTGAGTCGCTCAAGAGAGAACGCCACGGCATGGAAGTGTGCCAGGGCGGGCAGCAGAAGGCTCTCTTCGGCGAGCATTTCGGAAGACCGGGAGGAAAGCTGTACCGGTTCCATCAGAGTGAGCCAGCTGACGGGCGTGAGCGGTATCGTGGCCGCGGCGGATCCGCTTTTACTCTCTGCCGGGTCGATCAGACTCATGAACAGTCCTGCGCCAGATGGTAACTCCGAGACCCACACCGCTCCCCGCTGCGCCGAAAGCGTGCCGTTTCTTGCCACCGGGGCTTCTCCGGGTTCAACGAGCACATCCGGCTGCGGCCGGTGCGGGACGTCTCGTGACAGCATGGCGGAAACGTTCATGAGCCATGCGTCGACGTGCTTTGCTAATTCCGCATTCCGGATCGCAGCTAGGCTGGTGATCGGGAGGCGCCGCAGGACTGTGCCCGGCAACCCCTTTGCGATCAGGCTGAGGGTCGTGTTTCCCGCCTGTGGCGCCACGCCGGGCAGGAGGCGACCGGAATCGGCGCGTAGCAGGTGCTGCGGCGCCGTTTGCTCCAAACCGTCCCGGCGTTCGACCAGAAACAGGTCGACGGCGCCCTTGTCGATGAACCAGACGAATTGTGGATCACTCATCTCCAGTGGCAAATTGCCGGCGCAGGGCACGGGCACTCCCAATTCAGCGGCAAGGTCGGCCAGCGAGCGGCGTTCCGAAGTCGTCATCGGTTTAGCCTTCCTGGACGAGACGGTAGTACAACCCGGTTTCGTCCGTCATCAGTTCGTCATGGGTGCCGCGTTGCGTTTCCACCCCTTTATCGAGAACAATGATCTCATCGCAGTCGCGGACCGTGCTCAGCCGGTGCGCGACGATCAGGCAACTGCACCCCCGGCGCCGTAGCGCGTCGTCGACAGACTCTTCGGTGGCGGCGTCGAGAGCGCTCGTCGCCTCATCCAGAATCAACACCGTCGGGTTGCCGACCAGCGCGCGTGCGATTTCCAGTCGCTGCCGCTGGCCGCCGCTGAAATTGTCCCCGTCTTCCTCAACCTGCGTCGCATAGCCGAGGGGTCGGTTGAGGATTTCTTCGTGGATGCAGGCATCCCGAGCCGCAGTCACCACGTCATCGTCTGGAAAGGCGGGGTTCCACAGGGTGATGTTTTCGCGCACGGTGGAGGAGAAGAGAATGATGTCCTGGTCCACCATCGACAGGGAGCGAGAGAGCACTTCTTCGGAAATCTCGTGTCGCGGACGGCCGTCGAACAGGATTTCGCCGGACCAAGGCTGATAGAGGCCGGAGACTAGGCGTGACAGCGTCGATTTCCCGGATCCGCTTGGACCGACTACCGCGACCCGTTGCCCCGGTTTGATTGCCAGATTGAAATCCTTGATCAGCGGTGGCCGGCCTCGATTGTACCCGAAGGTCACGCCGCGCAGTTCCACCTGGCCGGCCAGTCGCAGCCGCCCATTGAACGTGGCGATGGCCTCCGACGCTTGGCGCCGACGCGTCAACTCTGGATCTTCGGGGGTTTCCGTGATGTCGTCCAGGCGCTGCATATCGGTCTCGAGCGCTTGACGCTCGTCGGCGAACCCGACGAAGCGCCCGATGGGCTCCAGAAACATGGCCGCCACGATGTAGAACGCCACCAGCGCACCCAGAGTCAAGTCGCCGGTCATGACCTGGGTTGCCCCGAAGGCCAGCACCGCTACGTTGCCCAGAACCATGAACAGGACCGGCAAGCCCGCGTTGACGTGGCTAAGTTCGGAGAATCGCTGGCGTGCGGCCAACTCCCGGGCCTGATGGCCGCTCCAGCGGGAGAAGAAGCGGTCGTCGGTGGCGGTCATCCGGAGACGGTCCGCCTGATTCAGCATCAATGTGCCAACGCCAACCAGCAACCCCTGCTCGCGCCGCAAAGCATGGCTTTCGTCGGTCCGGATGCGCGTAATTTCGCGCACCAGCGCCGCGTTCATCATTGCCAGGCCCAGGACGATCAGCGCCAGCGCCGGATCGTACGCCAGCATGACGGCCAGAAACACCGTGCTCATCCCGATTTCGATCAGCACGCCGAGAAAATGCTCCGACAAACCCTTGGCGATCTTATCGATGGACAAGACGCGAACCGTTAGTTCACCGACAAACCGGTGGTTGAAATACTCGACCGGCAGCCGCAGCAATTGCGACAGACAACGATTTCCGAAAATGACTGAAATCCGGATGGCCAAGCGCTGCAAACACCGCTGCTTCAGCCAGGTGAGTCCGTAGACCAGGATGGCGGCGGCAGCCATCACCCCGGCCACGAGCATCCCCCAAGGCTCATTCTCACCCAGCACCCGGTCCACGAATATGCCCAGTGCTGCCGGCGTCACCAGGGCCAGCACGGCCAGTATCAGCCCGCATGCGATCGCATAAGTCAGCGCGCCCCGGGCGCCTGGAAGCCAAAGGGGGATACGTTGCAGGATGTTGGGCCGAACGCCTCCCCGCTGGAACTCCGGCCCGGGATTGAATTGCAATGCAATCCCGGAAAAGCTCGAGCCGAACTCTTCCGCGGAGAGCTTGCGGCGGCCCGTGGACGGGTCGTTGAGATAGAACCGTTGGCGATCAAAGCCTTCCAGGATGAGGAAGTGGTTGAATTCCCAGAATAGAACAAGCGGGAGCGGCAGTTTCTTGAGCTGGTGTACCTGCGCGCTCCGGCCTGAGCACTCAAGGCCATAGTGCTTGGCGGCCCGCGAGATGCCAGCGGCGGTGGAGCCGTCCCGGCTGACCTCGCACCTGTCGCGCAACTCGGTAAACGGCACCCAGCGGCCGAAGTAGGCAAGTACGCTACCAAGGCACGCAGCGCCGCACTCGGTTGCATGCGACTGCAGCAGGAGTGGAGTGGTTACACGCCGCTTCTCGTTTGACTTCGCCGATTCTTTTGCGTCGTACCAAAACATTCAGAACCATTCGAGGTCGAAGAATTCGGCCGGCGCGTGCCGGCCAAGCACGATGCGTACGCGACACGGAGTGCCGTCCGGCACGGAAAGGTCTGATGCCCGGTGGAGGACAATGTCGACTCGATGCGCGGAGTCCGCCACCGTAGGCGGGAACGCTGTCAGCCAGTTCGGGAGAGGCCCGGGGGTCACGGAAGCGACTTCCCCGTCCAACCGGCGAGGCGCGCCGTCCGGCATGACGACCTCAATCGACGCTTGCATACCAGGTTGGATGCGTTGCGCCATGCGCGGGGCGACCCGCAGCACTGTTTGAAGGGGCTGGTCTTCCGCGTCGCGGAGTTCTACAACCGCGCCGCCGACCGGCAGGTATTCGCCGGGAGCGGACCGCAGAGCCATGATCTCGCCCCCGATCGGGCTGACAATCAACTCTCTCGCGGAGCGCTTGGCCTCCATCTGCAGCAATGCCACCTCGGCCGAGGCCAGCAGCGAACGCAAGCCGCCGCCAACCTGGCTGAGTTCCGTCTCCAGCATCTCCACCCGGTCGCGCAGAGCTGCTGTCTCGCGTTCCAACTCCGGTACGCTTTGCCGGGCGATCGGATCCCCTGCCTCGACGCGGTCTCCAGGAACGACCAGAAATTCCACAAGATATCCGGGCTCGGTCGAGACCACTTCGTGACGCAGCCCCGGCTCGATCAGGACTCCGTCGATGGTCACGCTACGGACGATGCTGCCGAACAGCGCCCAAGCCATGAGCGCCAGCAGGACCACGCCGATGCCAGCCAGGATGATGCGTTCGTGAGGCGCTGTTATCCTCAGAAGATGATCGAGTTGCTGGCGCTTGTTCCTGCTGCTAGCGGCTCCCTCGAGAAACGGGTTGTCGAACATCGGTTGCTCTTCTCAAATGCATAGTCAGGACCCGACCAAACCACCGTCCAATCAACAATCTAAGAGAAAACATTGAAGTGTACTATATCCGCTGTCCAAACAAGGTCTCAAATCTATACATCTCGCCTTCATGCCCCCAAAAGCATGATGAAGCCATGATGCCAGAACCTTAGACTTTGTCAAGAACTCAAGTGTTGTCGATGTGCACGTCAAGAACCACGCCAGCAGGAGCAATGACTCACGACGCCTACCTGGAGGTTCGCACGCCGACTCTCTTGCAGTATTGACTGACCGGGCACTGGCTGCAAAACGGGGAAATGGGTCGACAGAGGTGTTGCCCGAAGGGAACCAACCAGTCATTAAACGTGATCCAATATTGTGCGGGAAGTTTTTGTCGAAGAGCGCGTTCGGTTTCCTCAGGGGTCCTGGTCTGAACGTAGCCCCACCGGTTACTGATCCGGTGAACGTGGATATCCACGCAGATCCCGGGTTTTCGATATCCGACGGTCACCACCAAATTGGCCGTCTTGCGTCCGACGCCCTTCAACGTCAGGAGTTCTTCGATGGTATCCGGAACCCGTCCTCCAAAGTCCCGGAGAAGGCTTTGGCAAATCGCAAGAATCTGCTTGGCTTTGTTTTTGTAGAATCCCACCGGATAGATGGCCTTCTCTATCGTTTCCATGGATAGTGCGCGCATGTGCTCCGGCGTGTCGGCTAACTGGAATAACCGTTGGCTGGCCTCGGCCGTAGTGTGATCCTTGGTCCGAAGACTCAGAAGACAGGCAATCAAAATGCGGAAAGGGTCGCGTGTTTCCCGGGCCACGACGCCAAGCACGGGTTCTTTCCAGCGGCGAATGGTTTTTTTGACTTCGGAAACGACCGCGTGAATATGGGAATCACGCATTGAGGATGGTGGGGCGTTGAACGAGAAGGGATGAGGAGATGATGGACAGGTGTGAACTAACGAAATACACGCTTGGCCAACCATTTTTGTCGTCGCCGGGCAGCTTCCCGCTCTTTGGTTTTCCGCTTCACACTCGGCTTTTCGTAAAAACGTCGGCGTTTCAATTCACGGAACAAACCATCGGCTGCGAGTTTTTTCTTCGCAACACGAAGAGCTTTCTCGACATTGTTGTTCACAACCCTGATTTCCATTGTACCTCGTGATGGGTAGAAGTTCCTTGTCTCTCACTCCAGATAGCACGTTAACGTATCATACTTCTTCCGTGAGAGACAAGTTTGCCTGTAAGAAACAGGCTCACGCAAGAAAATCTTATAAAGTCAATAAATTCAATAATTTATAAATACATTTTTTTGAAAATTTCTATTGTCATTAAATTGAAACAAAGTATTTTTTATTAAATACAAATACTCGAAGCCCGTCAATAAGCTCCTGCGGGTCACATGCGATCAGGTTTCTTTGAGGGCGGCGATAATGTCCAGCACCATCTTTTTCCCATCGCCAAACAGCATGAGGGAATTGTCCAACGCAAACAGAGGGTTCGGGATCCCGGCAAAGCCGGGGCTTAAACTGCGTTTGATAATCACCACGGTTTTCGCCTTATCCACATTGATGATCGGCATGCCTGCAATGGCACTGGTGGGATCGGTTCTGGCCAGAGGATTGACCACGTCATTCGCGCCGATGATCAGGGCCACGTCGATTTGATCGATGTAGGGATTCACGTCATCCATATCCTTGAGGGCCTCATAGGGAACGTTGGCTTCGGCTAACAGGACGTTCATGTGACCCGGCATTCGACCTGCGACGGGATGAACGGCGTATTCCACCTCGATGCCGCGTTCGGTGAGGATGGAGGCGAGGTTGGCCACGGGATGTTGGGCTTGGGAGACCGCCATGCCGTATCCCGGAACGATTGTCACCCGTCGAGCCGCATCGAAGAGGAGCGCGACTTCTTCCGGCGAGGTGGATTTGACCCGGCCGGCATAGACCTCGTCCGCACTGGCCCCACCACCTGTTGGAGCCAGCACCCCGAAGAGGACGTTGGTCAAGGACCGGTTCATGGCTTTACACATGATTTGCGTCAGGATCAATCCCGACGCACCCACCAGGGATCCGGTAATAATCAGGACGTTATTGGACAAGACAAACCCCGTTGCGGCAGCCGCTAATCCGGAATAGGAATTCAAGAGCGCGACCACGACGGGCATGTCGGCCCCCCCGATCGGAATAACGAGCAGGACTCCAAGGAGGGAAGCCACAGCAACCAATAGCCAGTAGAAGAGGATATTGGTGGGGTCGATGATCACTCCTGCGCTTAACGCGAGGGCAAGAATCGCCAACGCCGCATTAATGACTTGTTGGCCTGAAAACAGGACGGCATTTTCATTGATGAGGCCCTTGAGTTTTCCAAAGGCCACCAGGCTTCCCCAAAACGTGACGGCTCCGATCAGCCCTGAGGCCGCAGTGGCCACGGAGACCTGCACGAAAGGGACTCCGCCGTTGAGGGTGCTTTCTGTCAGGACGGCGCCCGCCACCAACACCGAGGCAATGCCGCCAAACCCGTTGAACAACGCCACGAGTTCCGGCATGGACGTCATTTCGATTTTCACGGCTAAGACGGCCCCGATCGCCGCACCGATGACGATCCCGATGAGAATGACTTCAAAGCCGACGATGTTTCGATCCGCGAGCGTAATGACGATGGCGAGCAGCATGCCGCACGCACCGAGCAGGTTGCCTCGAACGGCGGTGCGGGGGTGGGTCAGCCCCTTCAGCCCCAAAATAAAGAGGACCGCGGCAACGAGGTACCCGCCATTAATGAGTAAGTCGGTCATGACCTAGGATTTCTTTTTGAACATTTCCAGCATGCGATTGGTCACCATAAAACCACCGACGACGTTCACGGTGGCAAAGACCACGGCGAGCCCTCCAAGCACGGTCGTCAACAACGTCTGTTGGGCGCCTGCCGACAGAATGGCTCCCACGAGCGTGATGCCTGAGATGGCGTTGGCGCCGGACATGAGCGGGGTATGAAGGGTGGGCGGAATCTTGGTGATAATTTCAAAGCCCACGAAGATGGCCAGGACGAAAATCGTAATGCCGGCAATCAACATCTCCATGGCTTAATTCTCCTCTCCCTTGCTCGCGGGAGGATCCAGGATTTCACGGATTTGGTGATGAACCACGTCGCCATCACACGTCAAGAGAGTGTCCCTGGTGATTTGGTCTTCCCGATTAATCGTGATTTCGCCTTTTTTCACCAAATGAAGCAGGAAGGTTGCGATGTTTTTGCTGTACATTTGGCTGGCGTGATAAGGAACCAGGGAAGGGAGATTTTCCGTTCCGATAATGGTGACCCCATGGGCCACCACCGTCCGGTTGGCTTGGGTTAATTCGCAATTCCCGCCTCGTTCAACTGCCAAATCGACAATGACCGATCCGGGAGACATGCCGGCCACCATATCGGCCGTAATCAGGACGGGCGCTTTCTTCCCGGGGACCGTCGCGGTGGTAATCACCACGTCGCTTGAGGCGATCACTTTGGTCAGCAGTTCTCGCTGGCGTCGATAAAACGCTTCATCCTGCGCTTTGGCATAGCCCCCCGTGTCTTCGGCTTCTTGCGTGTCCAACGGGAGATCCACAAACTTGGCCCCCAGGCTCAGCACTTGCTCTTTGACGGCAGGTCGCACGTCATACGCTTCGACGACGGCACCAAGCCGACGAGCCATTGAAACTGCCTGCAGTCCGGCCACGCCGGCACCGATGATAAACACCTTGGCAGGAGTCACGGTTCCGGCTGCCGTCATCAGCATCGGAAACATTTTCGGAAGCGCATCAGCGGCCATAAGCACGGCCTTGTACCCGGCTACGGTTCCCATTGCCGAGAGGACGTCCATGCTTTGGGCACGGGTGATTCGCGGCATCAATTCCATGGCGAAGGCCCGGACTCGTCGCGTCGTCAATTCCCGGATGCTGTGGGGATTGGAAAGGGCATCGGCCATGCCGACAATGATTTGATCGGGTTGCATCAAGGGCAGGTCGGTTTTGCCTTGTTCGGGATTCGCACCCAACGTTCTGACTTGGGCAATGATGTGAGCGGTTTCAAAGAGTTGAAGGCGTGAGGAGACGATGGTGCCTCCTTTCTCCGTATAGGCGGCATCAGGATATCCGGACTCGACCCCTGCCCCCGTTTCAATCTGCACGTCCATCCCTTCCTTTTTCAAAGAAGGGAGGATGGCGGGGATCAGGGCGACCCGTTTTTCACCCGGATAGGTCTCTTTGGGAACACCGATGATCATGATCTCATTCCAAGGCCCATACCCTAGCGACCAGGAAGCCGACTAAGGCAAACCAAAAATGAATAGCACAAATATTTCATGAGAATCAAAGAGTTTTTTAGGGAAACAAGGCCGGATTGGGCAAAAGGTCACGAGGGGACCTTAGACACCATAGAGCGTTTCCACGATGTGGCTGGTTTGAAACAGCAACGCGTGCAGCCGCGTGTAGCAGGCATGGCCAAAGAGGTGTTCAAGAGGGGATACCCCTGTCGTATCGTGATAATCGATGAATAAGCACTTCCCATCATTGGGGCAACGGGTCACGCGTCGGGCGCATTCCAACCAACGTTCAAACCCGTCATACGGCTCCAGATTTTCGCGTAAGGCCTGGTCCAGTTCCACTTCCCATGGTGAAGCGGGGACGACATCGGTTCCGGCTACGGCAAGCTGGTGAACGTAGTCGCCGCCGGAAGCCATGGGCATTTCCATCACGATTTGGGGCAATTCCATTTTGGCCAGCCACCGTTTTCCATCTTGCCTGATAGGGCGATGATTGACGATGTGGAGAAGTTTCCCAAGGCTATCCGTGTCCCACCCGTACCGAATGGGCGTGCCGAGCGTCACAACGTCCAGCGAAGGCCAGGTTGCAAATTGGTTCTCGGCTAACAACCTGTCCAGTTCCTGTAAATGTTGAATCGATTCGGATGAGGTCTCACGTTGCTCATAAAAGTAGGCCAGGGTTTCGAACACGGTTTCACGCATCGAAGAGTCACCCGGAGCCATCAGATTGGAAAGCAGCGCCGGCAATTGGCCGGCATGGCCATGGGCCATAATCAATATTCGATCGTCGGTCTGTAAGTCTTTTTGTGTCTTGAGGTGGTTGAGTTCTTGGAGTAGAGCCAACGCCCCTTCCATTCGACCAGGATGGTGGTGCAGGGAAGACCAAAGGTGGCGTTGGACGGCCAGCGCGTGAGAACTCCCGAGCCCGTCCCTGAGCGCGTTGACATAGTCTTCGGAAAAGTTCCCTTTGTCATTGAGAAGATTGTCCAGCTTGGTTTTGCCGGCGTCGTCATTGGCAAAGGGCGGCTTACAGGAAGAGGACTGTTGATATTCGTTGGGGCGAAGGGCCGCAAGGAGAGACTCCAGCCCCGGAATGCCGCGGGAGTAGCCTCGTTTGAGACCTCCGACTTCATCCAGGCGTCCTGATCCGAAGAGGTCGGCCCCCAAGTAGGAGCCATACACCAGGACGACCGCGCGGACTCCCGCGTCCCACATGCTGTTGCCCAGGCGTCCGAGTGCATCATGCCAGGCAGGAGAAAAAGGCGGAGCCCCGGGTTCAAACGAGACGTACCTGGCCCGACCCCCCGGATCTGAACGGGAATACTTGGAATGCAGAAAATCATTTCCCTGTGGCATGAGTCGAAATCCGGATGAGGCAAAAAGTCTCTTTGCCCTGCTGTCTTACCCTGAAAGGGGATCCATGCGCAAATCGGAGATTTTGCTTTTCACTGAAGACGTTTCCAACGCCAATTTTCGCATAGTTGACCGTGGAAAATCCAGCATGGTAAGTTGCCTTCATAAGCTGTTACAAAGAGGTATTTGAGGCTTTTTCATTGAAAACACAGAACGATGGTGCGTGCTTAAGTTTCCTGCTTCCACGTCCCCCGATCCCGTTCAATAACCCTGGAAACATGTTTGTAAGAATTACGATTTCTCTGCTTGCGATTTGGGCTCTCGGTTTTCCGGAGAGAAGCCTGGTTTTTGCCTCTTCAACCCCAACCCAAGCCGATCACGTCCTGCTGTTTGTCTTGGAGGGCGTAGGCAATGACGTGATTCAAAACGGGACCATGCCGGTTCTTCAGAAACTCGCCCAGGAAGGTGCGGTCACCTGGAATGCGCAATCGGTGTCTCCGTCGTTCACGGTGCCGGCCATGGCCAGTCTCCTGACGGGACTGCCCGTCAAGAAACATCGCGTGAATCAGGAATGGGAAACCTACGATTTTTCCCGGTCGTTTCTTCGTGCTCCCACCCTGTTCGATTATCTTGATCTCGCCGGCGGGGTCGATACGGCGCTCTTCATCATGGATGAGCGGTTTTATCAATTGGCCAGACCGGAAATTTACGTGGATATGCAAACGTGCGGGAAAGCCAAACCCCAGTGCAATCCCTCCACCTTGGTGGAATATATTAAAGATTACCTGAAAAAAGTGACCAGCCCAGGCGGCTATAATTTTCGTATCTTCGAGATGCCCGGGCTCCTGGTTGCCCACCTTCCTGAACCGGCGGACGTCGCCCACAAACGCGGATGGGACTCAAGGCAGCATAAAGAAGCCCTCCAAACGGTTGATACGGCCATCGCGGACGTGATGGCGATCTATCACGAATACGGTGTCCTGGACAAAACCATGGTGATGGTGGCGGGCTTACAGGGACCAGGTTCCCCTCCAGCCTTAAATGCGAACATGGCTGCGGGGGCGCACCAACCATCCCCGGTGCCTTGGCTTGCCTGGGGTGCGAATGTGAAGCCGGGGTATAACATTCCCGATCACGTGAGTATCATGGACATTGGGGCAACGGTGCTTGCAGCGCTCGGATTGGAAACCCATACTGAATGGGAAAGTCGAGCCCTGACGGAAATTTTTCAAAAGCGACCGGAACGAAGGACAACGGGAAATGAGACGTTCGAGCTTGGACCTTCCACGTTCTTTAAAAAGTAGCGCTCTCATTTTGGCAGGCATTCTCGTCGGAAGTGTGCTGATCGGCGACATTAGCGTGGCACGGGAAGCCGTGAATCCGTTAACGCGGGAATATGCGATTACCATTGATCCCACGGCCCTCGATCCTCCGACGTGGTGGCACGTGCCGGGCATCACCCCTTTGATCTGGACCAATGACCCCATTACGTATGAATCCTATAAGACGACCGACGTGCAGGAAATTCAATTAAAACCGGGCGAGTATCGTTTCGGGACCTTTACGTTCGACTTTTTGTTTCTGGTAACGTTGGAGGGAAAATTGGATTTTGATCAATCCTTAACGCAATGCGTGGACGGCCTCGGAACGGCCAAGCTCGTGATTCGGTGTAGCCATACGCAACCGTATAAACAAGAACGCGATTACGATTATCCTTCCGTTCATTAATACGCATCATTAAGAAAAACTCTCCGGAATCATGTCACAGAGTGTAGAACACTGGGTCGAAGCATTAGACGACGTTGACGACGTGACGCGTGAAGAAGCCGCGAAGGCTCTGGCGGAGTTGGGTGATCCGAATACCCTTGAAGCTCTCTCCGTAGCCTTGGAAGATGATTATTGGGCCGTTCGGGTTCACGTGGGGCGGGCGTTTGCGAAGATCGGCGGGGACGTGGCGATTGATGCGCTCATCACGTTGTTCAACGACAATATGATGGAAGTACAGGAGGAGGCCGTATCCGCCATGGCCTCCATGGGGAAGGGCATCGTCCCGAAACTCATTCCCTGTTTGAAGGATGACCGATGGCGCGTTCGTCAGCAAGCCGGGAAGGCCTTGGGAATCCTCAAGGAGCCCGATGCCGTCCAACCGTTGATGATCGTCTGCCGAGACCGTGACGGGGCCGTGAAAAGTGCGGCGGCGGAAGCGCTGGGGCAAATCGGCGATCCTCGAGCCGTTCCCGCTTTGATCAAGCTGTTTAAGGACACCTCGAAAATTGTCCGGGAGACTGCCGGAACCGCCCTCGTGTATATTGGTGAAGCTTCCATCCCCGCCCTCCTGGAAACCTTACGGGATCCGCACTTTGTGGTCCGCTGTCATGGCGTGCGGGCGTTGGGCGGCATGACGACCGACTATCAAATGGGACGGGCGTGGACCAAGGACGGGCGCGTGGTTGAGGCGCTGATCCACTCGTTGAAGGATGAAGACCGGGCGGTTCGCGAAGATGCCACGATTGCCTTGGGGATTATCGGCGACCCCCGGGCCGTTGACAAGCTCATTGACGCCATGAGGGATGGAGCCGTGAAGCGTCACGCCATTGCCTCTCTTGGAATGATCGGGGACGCCCGAGCCTTGCCACCCGTGTTGGATGCCCTGAAAGGCAAAGGCATTGCTCAACAGGGGAGGCCGACTCCCGGGTGTATTATCAGCGAAGATCAACTCATCAAAGAAGCCGCGGCGACGGCGCTGGGCCATTTTCGGGATCCCAAGGTGATTCCGGATCTTATCCTGCTGTTAAAGGATATCGTGTTACGGGAGTACGCCGCCTCTTCGTTGGTGCTGATCGGTGATGCAGCCATTGAGTCGTTGGTGTCCTTTCTCCATGATCCGGATGCCTCTAAGGTTGAAAGAGAAAGCGAACGGGTGATGGCGTTTGCTTCGACCCGACTGACGGCATCGAGCGCGTTAAAGAAAACCGTGGTGGAAACTCTGGAGAAACTTGGCTGGGAGCCGCCCACAGGCGATGCGCGTATGGACGTGAAGGATATCGAATATACCGACCCGGATAAGGTGCTTGGCGAAGAAGGCCGGTTCGGGCCATCGGGAGACTTTGCCAAGCCGGCCAAACCCTACCGTATTGAACGCTAATCCCCTGGTTCCGTTCTCGTTCGGCTGAACGAGCAACGCAGATCTCTCGTGATTCAGGAAAAAAGTCGTGGAAGCGGGTGCGCCGTCACGGCTTTTGGAAGTGGAGAATCCCCCAGGTGAGATGCCCGCCCTGGCCGCCGTCGATCCAGTGTTGGAGACCGGTTTTCATGCGTTCGATGTAGTCCTCGCTGCAGACTCGCACCAAACTCCATTGATTGGCGCGAACTTCTTCCAGGACCCGCCCGTAATGAGCAGCCAGGTTTCCAGAGAGGTCCACGATTGTCAGCTCTTTGAACCCGAGTCCCAACAGCGTATCCTTGTAGCGCGGAATTGAACCCAGAGAGTCGAGGTGAATACGGTCGAGAATGGGTTGCAGGGCTTCCTGTGGGCAATGTTCACTCTGCATCGGGTCGGTAAAAATAAACTGTCCGCCCGGGGAAAGGACCCGATTGACTTCTTCAAAGACCTTCTCGCGGTTCTCGCTGTGCAAAATGGCATCCTGAGACCACACCACGTCAACACTGTTATCCGGTATGGGAATATCTTCAAAACTGCCGTCAACCACGTTGATGACCAGGGAGTATTTCTCCAGGGTGTTGAGTTCGCGGTTTCTGGCATTTTGTGTTTCGCTCAAATTCAGACAGCCAACCTGGCATTCATAGTGCTTGACCAGGTATCTGGCCGACCCTCCGTACCCGGAGCCGATATCCAGCACCCGAGTCGCAGGCCCGAGATCCTTGACCATGGAGGCCATTTTCTCGACCGTTTTGCGACTCGCCTCGAAGATCGTATCCGTGTCGTGTTCATAGAGACCGACGTGAATGTCCTCGCCCCCCCACACGGTGGCATAAAATCGGTCGGCATCATGGCTGTTGTAGTAGCTTCTGGCGGTCTCGACGGACTGAGAATACCCCACTGAAACTTTAACGGGCCGTTCTTCGTTTTTATACAGTTTTTCAGCAACGTGGACATAGAAATCAGGGTCCTCGACGCGGTGTGTCTCTTGAAAGTCCGCAAAAGTTTTGACTTGCTGAAACCCCACCTCTCCCATGAGTTTTCTCACGTAATCCTTGCGTAAGGGGAACATGTTGAGATGATATTCCGAGTTGTCCGGGAACCGATACCGGAATCGGGCCAAGCCTTCATCAACGTATTCAGGCTCGGCACTGACGTTGTCCCCACAATAGTAATAGACGTGTTTGGAGGTGAACCCGTTATCGAGGATGCCGTCGTAATTCCGTTGATCGAGGATCAGGACGCCGTCGTGGTGCAGCACCGAATAGAATTCGGCAAGGGATTTCCGGCGATCCTGTTCTGAAAACAGATGGGTCAGAGAATTACCTAAGCAAATAACCGCATCATATTGGGTGTGAATATCCCGACTCAGCCACCGCCAGTCAGCATGGAGGGTTTTCATAATAAAGCCCACGCGTGTAGCATTTTCAAAGGCTTGCGCCAGCATTTCCGGGCTGCCGTCCGCGCTGGTCACGTCGAACCCGGCCTTCAGGAGCCGGATGGAGTGAAACCCTGTTCCCGTTGCCACGTCCAAGATCCGTTGGACGCCACGTTCTTTCAGGATATTGATGAAAAAATCCCCTTCACTTTTGGCTCGGGCCTCCCAATCAATGAGTTCATCCCATTTTCTGACAAAGTCATGGACGTATTCACGTTTGTATTGGTCGGTTTTTCGTTGGGCGATGGGGTTATCACCGTATAACTGTTCTTTACCCATGGTCCACCTCCTCAATGGTCAGACTCACAATCCCTGCCTCGTCGAGCAGGCTCGACTTTTGGATTGGATGAAACAACGGAAAAGGGTCATTGCGGAACTTCCACTCTAACGATTTGAGTCTGTTTGAGCAACCTTCAATCTGTCCGATGGAATTGGTCTTGAGTTCTTTGGATGTTCCCGGCAAACTATCGGGACAACGAATTTTCGTCATGGGGTGACAGAGACTTTTCATAACCTGTCAGTTTTAAAGTGTTTTTCTGAATCGGCCAGATGCCTGTTCCTTTGACGGCAAAGAAGGGAGCGTTTCTCGCACGCATTTCCAATGAAAACCACTCCGGTCTTTAAGATCTCCTTTTCCCTGGTCTCGGCATTCTTGGTATGGGGGGCCGTAGCTCCCACACAGTTGGCCACGGTCACCGCCGCCATCCAGCGTTGGTTGCTCAATGCCTTTGGGTGGTTCTATCTCTTATGCGCGGTAGGGCTTCTGGTCATGGCGGTCACGCTGATTTTTTCGAGGTACGGAGATATCCCCTTGGGAAAGGATGGAGAAAAGCCGGAATTTCCGTTGGTGACGTGGTTTGCCATGTTATTTTGTGCCGGGATGGGCATTGGGCTGGTGTTTTGGGGGGTGGCGGAACCCACTGCTCATTATTATGACCCGCCCAGAGGAGTGGGCGAGACACCGGAAGCCGCGAGTTTAGCCCTTCAGTATTCTTTCTTTCATTGGGGGCTGCACCCGTGGGGTATCTACACCATGGTGGCGATGTGTTTGGCCTATTTTCAATTTCGAAAAGGCAAACCAGGGTTGTTCAGTGCAAGTTGTGAGCCGATTTTCGGCGAACGCATGCAGGGCTCGATGGGGCAAGCCATTGACATTATTGCCGTTTTTACCACGGTATTCGGAGTGGCCACGTCATTGGGCTTTGGGGCCATCCAAATCAGCGGAGGCTTATCCTATCTGTTTGCCCTGCCCAATACCATCAGCCTTCAACTGCTGATGATTGCCGTGGTCACGGTGTTGTACCTCTTGTCCGCGCAGACCGGCCTTCAACGAGGGATCAAATATTTGAGCAACCTGAACATGGTGCTGGCGGTCTCGCTGATGGGCTTTCTTTTGTTCTTGGGCCCGACGAAATTCATTATGGAGGTCTTTACCTCGGCGTTGGGAGCATATCTTCAGAATTTGCCGACAATGAGTCTGTATTTGGCGCCGTTCGATGACTCCCGATGGATACAGGATTGGACCTTATTTTACTGGGCCTGGTGGATTGCCTGGGCGCCGTTCGTCGGGACCTTTATCGCCAGAATTTCTCGAGGCCGAACCGTCAGAGAGTTTGTCTTGGGGGTGTTGTTTGTCCCGACGCTTTTTTGCGCGTTCTGGTTTTCTGTTTTTGGAGGGACAGCCATTTCATTGGACATGTTTGAGCAGGCAGGCATGAAACAGGTCATTGAATCGCAAGGGAAAGAAGTGGCCCTGTTTACTCTGTTGGAGCATTTTCCCTTCGGAGGGATCATGTCACTCATTGCGATTGTGTTAATCGCCACGTTTTTCATTACGTCGGCGGATTCCGCCACTTTTGTGTTAGGCACGTTAACGTCGAATGGAAATCTGAACCCTCCGAACGCCATCAAGTTTACGTGGGGAATTGTCCAATCAGTCGTGGCAGCCGTGTTACTGTGGTCCGGTGGGCTGAAGGGCCTTCAAATGGGCGCAATTCTTGCCGCGTTTCCCTTTGCCGTGATCATTCTGTTCTTGATGGTGTCCCTCTTCCGGTCGTTCAGGGAAGAGGTGCGCGGGCGGGCACATAAGCCCGCCCCTACACAAGCCTCTCCCCGCTGAGTCAGAGCCCGTTGTCTTCACCCTCCCTATGTGCGTGATTTTATTGACCCTCCAAGAATCGCTGTGCTAAGTTGGCAGGACGATGTTTCTTCAGGTTTTCCCCATATCGGCAAAGGGAAAGCGACCCCAATGTTCACGAGGCGTGGAAGGGGTGCTCACTAAACAGGTGTGACCATGGCCGATAGTGTGGCGGAGCACATTGCTGCCTTAAAGGATGAGGATTGGGGCATTCGTGAAGATGCGGCCCTTGCCCTTGGTGAATCCCAGGACCCCAGAGGAGTGTGTCCTTTGATTGAGGCCTTACGAGATTCCGATCAAGCCGTGAAAACGGCTGCCACCAGTGCGTTGACGACTATTGGAGGCCCGGCTGTCGTGGACTTGAGTTACTGTCTGCAGGATCCGGATTTGTCCGTGCAGGAGGCTGCGGCGTCCATTTTGTCGACGATTGCCGATGAACGGGTACTCGAACCCTTGCATGCCGCTCTCCTGAGCCAGGATTGGGTCGTCCGCATGCATGCCGCCCGTGCCGTGGGGCGACTCGGGAACCCACGGTCGGTTGAGACCCTGGTGCTGCTTCTCCAGGATAAGGTGCCGGCGGTGCGCGATGAAGCCGTTGCGGCTCTGGGGTCCATAGGTGAGTCGGCGGTTGAGCCTTTGGTGAAAGCGCTGGAAGATCAGGATTGGCGGGTACGCCTTCGAGCCACGGAAGCGTTGTGTGTCTTGAAATCCTCAACGGCCGTCGAGCCACTGGTGGGTCTTTTACAGCATGATCCCGATACGGCCGTGCGCCAGGAGGCCGCCCGGGCACTCGGACATATCGGCGACGGTGCCGCAGTCGATGCCCTCCTGGGGGTCGTTAAGGAGCCTCGTCTTCAGGTTCACGTCATCGAAGCCCTCGGGAGAATCGGCGATCGACGGGTGCTCCCGTTGTTGTTCCGACTGATTAGCGAGTTGAAGACGAGCGACTATGAAGATCGAACCCCCGCCTGTGAGGATAATCGGTATGAACAGGATCTGGCCAGCGTGGAAGAGGCCATTCGGGCTCTTGCGCGTATCCATGACGACGAGGCCATTCCTCTTTTGATGACGGCGCTGCAAAGCACCTTGATACGGAACGAAGCGAGTGAAGCCCTGGTCCAGTTCGGACAGAAGGCTATCGCACCCCTGGTGAGCCGGCTGAAACGTGAACAGGATGAAAACATTCGCTACCACATCAAGGAAACCTTGACCCAATTGGGATGGAACCCCAAACGGGTGCGGTTATAGCACCAACTGCGAACGAAGGAGTGAGGCCACGCCGCCATGCCGAAAGAAATCATTGAAGTCATCGTGTCCGAGCTTGATCATGAAGAAGACTGGCGCCGCATGCGTGCCACGGCCGCGTGTCTGAAGGGAGGGCCCAACGTCGTGGCTTTGGTCATCGAAGCCATGAAAACCGGGTCCCCGGCCTATAAAATTGAAGCGGCCAGAATGTTGGCGCGGATCCGCGATCCTCAGGCGGGAGTGCCGCTGGTGACGCTGATGCAGGGCGAAGAGGAAAGCGTCCGGGCAGCCGTGGTGGATTCGCTGGAACAAATGGCGGGCATTGTGGATGAAGAGACCGCTGCGGCCTTGGTCGAACTGTTGAAGAATGAAACGCTTCGGCCCTCCGTCACGAAACTGTTGGGAGTCCTTCCCACGTCTATCGGCCCCCTGACCGCCATGCTCAAAGACCCGGATGAGGAGGCGCGGGTGAACGCCGCCCACATCCTCGATCATCTTCTGGACCCCCGCTCTGCCGATGCGTTGGTGGATGCGATGGGAGATCCCGCTCTTTGTGATATCGCGATTCAGACCTTGAAAAAACTCGGCGCCATTCGGGATCGCATCGACGAGATTATGGATGAATTGCGGGACGTGGAAGAGTCCGAACTCCGCGAAGGTGCGCGGCAGGAAGCCGTGCATAAACTGCATCCGATCGGCCGTCCGACTGTCGAAATTTTAATTGAATACCTCGAAGATGATGATTGGGTGGTGCGTGAAGCCGCGGCGGACGTCTTGGGAAAAATCGGAGACGTCCGGGCGGTGGAGCCGTTGATCGATCGACTCAAGCGGGATAAAGATACGGGAGTCAAGGAACTGGCGACCAAGGGGTTGGGCTTAATAGGAGACGCCAGACCCGTTGATCTTCTGATTGACATGATTCCCATCAAACCGTTACGAGTATTGGCAGTGGAAGCCTTGGAAAAGATCAAAGACGTGGAAGCCTTGCGTCCCCATGCGGAAATATTCAAGAAAATGAAAAGTGACCGTGACGGGTTGGTTTCGTATAACTCCGGGATCATCATCGATAAATTGGAAGCCGCCGCCGCGCAGATGGATGAAACGCAGTGGGCGGAGAAGGAGCAGGTGAATGGCTGAGAGTCAGCGCATTGAACAATTATTGTCCGCCCTTCGGGACGAAAACGAAGGTCTGCAAAATTATGCGGCAGCCGGACTTGGGCAAATGGGCGACTCGGCCATCCCTCGCTTGATTGAGATGTTCGAGGATGATGATCTGGTGATTCGTGAGGCCGCGGTCAGTGCCATTGTGCAAATAGGGGAATCGGCGATTGATCCCTTAATTGAAGCGTTGGAAGATGATGAATGGACCGTGCGAGAGCAGGCGGCGTCTGCTCTCGGGAAATTGAAAAACTCCCGGGCGGTTCCCCCCTTGGCGAACGTATTAAAAGACAAAGATGGAGGCGTCCGAACCGCCGCGGTCTGGGCCTTGGAACGGATTGGAGACCCCGAAGCCGTGCCGGCCCTGGTGGACTGCTTAATGGATGCGATGTTGCGGGAAGACGTCGCTCGCGTGTTGAAAAAGATCGGGGATACCAGAGCCACAGATGCCTTGATCGACGGGCTGAAAGGGTCCAATTGGATTGTCCGCCGCCATGCCGCCGAAGCCCTTGGAAAAATCGGAGATCCCAAGGGGTTCTCTCCTTTGGTGGAGGCCTTGACGGATGAGGACTGGCTGGTTCGTCGGAATGCGGCTGAAGCATTAGCCCGGTTGGGCGATTCCCGCGCCATCCAGCCGATGGTCGCCTTATTGGAAGATGAAAACGAAATGGTACGCGATACCGCCGAAGGCGTATTGGCGAGTTTAGGATGGACACCCGAGTCATGATAAAGAAGGAGAAGTAGATATGGCAGATCCAGCTCCAAGCCCTCTTTTACAAATCAGTCCCAAAAGTGGCAAGAAAGACGGCTTTAATCTTGTCACCGACAACGTCATTGTCGTCAACCTGGAGGCCAGGCAACTCGAAGTCGAGCTGTTGGCCTATGATGGAAAAACCGTGTTATTGGACGTGGCCGAGGATGCGCTTGATGATCTGCAAAAGATTAAGCCGGGTGACGGGGCGACCCTCCGTATCGTCGAGGAAGACGGAAAGCGGCTGGTCAAGCAGTTTCGCATTCGGGCGAAAGATCCCAACGTCGTCAAAGTCGATGCCGCGTTGCTGGATTTGAAAGATACACACTGGCTCAATCGCAAATATGCCATTGAGATGTTGGGAGAGCTCAAAGCAGCCAATGCCGTGGATGACCTCGTCGTATGTTTGGAAGATGATGTGGGTGACGTCCGGCATCGGGCCTATGAAGCCTTGATTAAAATCGGGGCGCCCTCCGTCACTAAAGTCATTCCGCTGTTGGTTTCGGAAGAAGATGACTTGCGTCAGTCCGTAACCGAGATTCTTCGGAAAATCGGCAAGCCGGCGGTGGAACCCCTGGCCACGGCCTTGGCCGATGCCGATGCTCCGCTGAAAAAACGCATTACCAAAGTGTTGGATCGCATGGGATATAAACCCAAAGAGGCGTAAGCCCTCGTCGGCAAACAGGACAAGCCCGACGCGGTTACGACGTGTGATAGGGATTCACGCCGACAGCCTGGCGGCCGACGGAAACATAATGAAATCCGCTTTCGGCGACCCGTTCGGGGTCGTAGACGTTCCGGAGATCAATAAACACCGGGACTCGCAGAAGCGATTTCACGTGGTCCAAGTCCAGGTTTCGGAATTGATTCCATTCGGTGGCCAACACGACGGCATCCGCTCCCGTCATCGCATCATACGCATCTTGACAGCCGATCAAGCCGGGTAACGTTTCGAGCGAGCCTTCCAATCCTTCCGGGTCGTAGGCCCGGATGGCACAGCCTTCCTTCATCAGGTGTTCCGCGATCATCAAGGCGGGGGAATCCCGAAGGTCGTCGGTATTGGGTTTAAAGGACAACCCTAAAAAGGCAAGGGTTTTCCCTTGAACGCCGTTCAGGGTGTCACGGATTTTATCGACCATGCGAGCCCGCTGTTGTTCATTCACCCGTTTGGTCGCCGCTGCCAACTTCATGTCATATCCGGTTTCTTCTCCAATGTGAACCAGCGCTGCCGTGTCCTTCCCGAAACAGGAGCCGCCATACCCGGGTCCGGCGTGCAGGAACTTGGCGCCAATCCGTTTATCAAGCCCCATGGCCTTGGCCACGGTTTGTACGTTGGCATTCACCAATTCACACAGATTGGCGACTTCGTTGATAAAGGAAATCTTGGTGGCCAGGAACACGTTCGACGCGTATTTAATCATTTCTGCCGTTGGAACATCCGTCACGATAAATGGCGTTTCAATGAGATACAACGGCCGATATAAATCCTTCATGATGGCCACGGCCTGCTCGCTCTCGACGCCGACGACCACGCGATCCGGACGCATGAAGTCTTCAATCGCCGATCCCTCACGTAAAAACTCCGGGTTGGATGCCACGTCAAAGTTGATGGGCTTCGATTGATGGGCCTTGATGATATCTCGCACTCGTGTCGCGGTCCCCACGGGCACCGTTGACTTGGTGGCCACCACCTTGTACCCCGTCATACGGCTCCCGATGTTCCGAGCCACTTCATCGACGTAGGACAGATCGGCCGAACCGTCGAGGTTTGAGGGCGTACCGACCGCGATAAAGATCACCAGAGCCGTATCCACGGCCTGGTTCAAGTCGGTGGTGAAGAGGAGCCGTCCGGATTGGAGGCCTTTGGTCACCAGTGCGGCGAGGCCGGGTTCATAAAACGGCACGTCACCCCGTTCTAATTGTTGAATGCGCGTGGCATCCACGTCCATGCACGTCACATTGAGTCCGAATTCTGCAAAACACGCACCCGTGACGAGTCCCACGTATCCCGTTCCGAGAACACTAATATGCATCGCAACCTCTTGGATGAGAAAGAATAAACATGGTCCAATCGAATTGTTGGAGACGAACGACCATCCGTCAACTATCCGGTAAAGAGTATCATAACTTGAGGAAAAATGAATGGAGGGTAACGGAACAAAAGCCCCGTCCGACGGCTGCTGCGCCTGCACGGGTTTTCTTGACAGGGTAGCATAGGCGAACTAGAATCAAAATCTCACGTCCTTCCCAAGAGCGGGAATAGCTCAGTGGTAGAGCATCGCCTTGCCAAGGCGAGGGTCGGGGGTTCAAATCCCCTTTCCCGCTCCAACTTTCCTTGCAACACAACCGATTGATTTGACCCCCCGACAGGGGATTCCGAAAGGGGTGTGCCCCTTCTCTTGAATCCTGGCCGATTCCCTTGACCTCGTCTTGTTGATCACTGTTCCGGCACACGTTCCGGGACGAGTACGAGATGCCAGGGGGGCACTTCTTCGCTCATGTGACGAAATTGTCGGGCGGTGCCTCCGGCGGGCATTCCGGGAAATACGGCGCCACGGCGGATTTCCACAAAACGGAAACGGTAAGTCGGGGGCTTCCATTTCCCAGACGTTGATTCAGCGGGGATCGTCCTTCGGAGCGTGGCGATATCCGAGAGGCTACAGCGTGTCCCGATGGGAAGCGAAGACAGGGCGTGATGAACGTGCCCAAAGATCTCCGGAAGCGTGTCCGGAGTGAAGACGACGTCCGTGGGTCGCATGCCGGGATCTTCGACCAGTTGAGCGAGTATTTCCCAAAACACTTCGTCATCAATGGCAGCGAGCACACAGAGTGCTCCGCGACGAGCCGCAAGGTTCAAAAGCGCCAGCGGACCTTGAATCGCGAATTTCCAGTGCGGAAAGGTCAGGCATTTTCCCCGATGCATGACTTCCAGGGCCTCCTCACCGTGAACGCGAACCGTCCGATAGTCGCCTTTGGTTTTGGTGAGGTGCGCATGGATGGTGGTCGGCGATAACCTCGTGTGCTCATAGGCAAAGGTCGGCGTGGCCGGCGCGTGACAGGTCACCATGGTGTACTGAGCAAGCAGGTGGGGTTGCGTCGAAAGATCCATCATATCGACACCGCCCCAAAACCGGAATTGAAGATGGTCAGGAGGATATTGGGCAAATCGGCGAAGGCGCTCCGGGCTGGCGTGGTACGCGCCGCCCAATTGTGATCCGGGCTGGAGGCGATCCTGTGCATGAAGCGTGAGCGCGTTCCCACTTTGTTGAAATGAAGGAAGATAGTGATCCAGTAATTCTTCTTCAAAGGATAAATCTCCTGCTCCCAAATCGAGCAAAGACGGCTTCTCCACCTGAACAAGAAAATCATAGGGCGATTCGTTCTGTTGCACGAAGGCTTCAACGTCATGAGGAGCAGGCGCGCACGACGAGGGTGCTTCTTCTTGGACGAGAGCAAAGTACACACACAGCGATCGAATCGCCTTTGTAGGAGGGAGGCCCGTTAATTCTTTGAGCCGGGGAGGGTCGATCTCACCTGCTGAGGCAGGGTTCGTCCCAAGGCCGGCAACCAACCCTTCCCGAAGCGTGCCTGGTAATGGGCTGTGTTGGATGCGTTCCACGAGTCGGTCCAAGGTGTGCGCAAGTCGGGACCGATGGACCAGTTTCCTGGCATACTCCCATGCAACGGGATGCGCGGATTTGCTTTCCTTCAGGAGTCGGCGAAGTTGAGCGGGATCTTGTGGCGTTGCCGGGTCGTCCGAAGAGGCAGGCATGGAAGGTGGGCTCGACACGGAGGAAGCGTAGCCTTGGGTTTGATCACGCGTCAAGATTGGCTAAAGGAGTAGGTTGCGGTTGGACAAACCCTGTGCTACACCATGCGCATGCCGCAATCCGTCGCTTGCCGTCCAAGCAACATGTTGGCGTTCGTGGGGCTTGCCTGTGGGGCACTGGTGGCAACCACTGCCTGGGCCACAGTCCCGTCCTCCGGCCACTATCGAGTCGGCCAAATCATCGAGCCGAAAAACAATACCACCCTTTCAGACCTGGAATTCCGCGCGATTCTCCAATCGGCTGATATCATCTATATCGGTGAAGCGCATTACACGCCTTCTCACGTCGCTGCCGCACTGCAGGTGCTCCAAAGCGTGCTCGGCGGAGGCCGAAAACCGATCCTGGGCATGGAAATGTTCAGCTGGGACGGGCAAGCCGGGCTTGATCGTTACCTCAAGGGAACGGTCACGTCCACGGATGATTTTTTAGCCGAATCTCAATGGAAGAACAATTGGGGCGGGAAATACGCGGATTACTCGGCACTTGTTGATTTTGCAAAAACCCATGGCTTAACCTTGCTGGGCCTCAATCCGCCTCGTCCTCTTGTCAGGAACGTGGCGAAAACAGGACTGGCGGCTGTTGGCAGTGATCCGCAGGTGCAACAATGGACCATTCCCGTCCCGTTCCCTGCCGACGACCCTGAGTATCGACGAGTCATTTACGAGCAAATTGAACAATGTCATGGAGGATTGTCACAGGAGATCTATCAGAAAATCTATGAAGCTTCCGTCTTTCGGGATGAGGGAATGGCGGCCGTCATTACGACGACGGTCAAGTCAGATGCACTTGAACCAACGACCTTTGTCAGTTATACCGGTGCCGGGCACATCCAATATGGGCTTCCTATCCCTAAACGGGTCAAACGGCAATTAGGCGTTCCGGTCAAAGACGTGACGGTGTATCTCCACGCGCTGGACCCCGAACACCCGGAAGACGTCGATCATTTAATCGACGAACGTATTGCGGATTACGTGTGGCTCACGGCATTAGGGCCTCAAGGGAGACAACCCCGGTGCGGGGAATAGGAGCGTATCGTGCTCCGTAAAGGGACGATCGCGGAAACGATTCATGAAGAAAACGCAAGGAGGAAAAGCATGGGAGACTCAGTGATGATTGCACAACGGATGCCTTACGTGCTGGAGATGGAGCCCGGCAAGTATTATTGGTGTCGGTGTGGCCGCTCCAAGACGCAACCCTTTTGCGATGGGTCACACACGGGCACGGAACATTCCCCGGTGGAAGTCGAATTCACCGAGAAAAAACGAGTCGCCTGGTGTGGATGTAAGCATACGAACAAACAGCCGTTTTGTGATGGAACCCATTCCAGTCTCGAAGAATAGCTTTGTCCTCTCTTGCCTCTTTCATGAGAGTTTTTATATAATTTTGTTCTTATCGATTCGAATGAGATCACCCGGACATGTATTCTGTCTGATAAGGAGGATGAGACAATGAAGAAGACCATGCAAGGAATTCTTGGTGCAGCTTTCCTGGTTTTAGGAGCCTCGCCCGTTTTCGCCAACGAACCAGGTGGCGGATATGAAGGTATCACCAGCATGTACTATGGGGTGATCGGCCTTATTCTTGCCTATGGTGCGTGGGATATTTTCTTCAAAAAGGACTGACAAGTCTCCAAACGTTGCCCCCTTTCAGGCCCTACCTGGGGTGTGAAAGGGGGCTCTCCTTCTTGAGTAACGGTTCGATCACGTCAAAGACCGTGTGTACGACAATCCGGTACCCTTCTGCTGTGGGATGGATGCCGTCAGCTTGGTTCAAGTCTTTTCGAGCCGCCACTCCTTCAAGAAAAAAGGGGATCAAGGTCACCGAATGGTCTTGGGCTAAACGCTCAAACATCGACGCAAAGCCCGTGGTATAGGCCAAGCCGTAATTCGGAGGAATCTGCATCCCTGCCAGCACGACCTCGACGCCTGCTTCCTGTAACCCGTCAATGATTTCCGTTAAATTCGAAGCCATGAGAGACAAAGGCTGTCCTCGCAAGCCGTCGTTTGCGCCCAATTCGAGAATCACCATCGACGGCCGGCTTTTGAGAATCCAGGTGAGACGGCGCAACCCGCCAGCGGTTGTCTCACCACTGACGCCTGCATTAATGACTTCATAGTGATACCCTGCTTCGCGCAGGCGATGTTGCAGTTGAGCGGGATACGATTGGTCGGGAGAGACCCCAAGACCGGCGGTGAGACTGTTCCCAAACGCGACGATTCGTGGGGGTTTTGCTACAACGGGACCTTGCGAAGAATCACTCGAAACGTTGGAAGACGCAACGTTGCGTGCAGGTTGCGTTTCATTTGGGAGAGCAGGCTCTTTGGGTTCACATCCTCCCACTCCTGACGTGAGCAGGAGAACCCCTACGGCTATCCGGAGCCATTGTCCCGATCGATGGAATCGTTGGGTTGCGGAACGGTGAAGAACGGCAGAGTCAGGGGTGTTCGGAGCCATAGTGTATAATAGACTGCTTTGATGAAGGTTTTCCAATAGGGAGGAAACGTTTCAGGCTATGATTCGCGTTGAAAATCTGACCATGCAACTCCGGGGCGGAGGCCACGTGGTGTCCATCCTCAAGGGGCTGAGCTTTGAGGTGCCGCGCAAGCAAATGGTGTCCATTGTCGGCCCATCGGGGAGTGGAAAATCCACCTTGCTGGGGCTGTTGGCCGGATTGGATAAACCCACCACCGGCTCCATTCAGTTGAACGGCCAGGAGATCACGACGTGGACGGAGGATAAACTGGCTCACTTTCGACGTCAAAACATCGGGTATCTTTTCCAGTCGTTTCATCTTATCCCGACCCTGACGGCCTTGGAAAACGTCATGCTTCCCTTGGAACTGAGCAGCGATTGGTCTGCGAAGGCTCGAGCTCGGGACCTGTTGGAAGCCGTGGGACTGCAAGACCGTCAGAGCCACTATCCCACCCAACTCTCCGGAGGCGAGCAGCAGCGCGTGGCGGTGGCTCGAGCCTTTTCCTGCCGTCCTCCCATTTTGCTGGCGGACGAGCCGACCGGGAATTTAGACAGTGCGACCGGGCAACTCGTGATTGATTTATTGCTCAGGCTCCATCGCGATCAGGGGAGCACGTTGATCCTCGTCACGCACGATTCCACGCTCGCCGAACAAACGGAGAGAATCCTCACGCTTCACGACGGCACGATTGTGTCGGACAAGCTGATTCGTACTTAGCTCATGCAGCACACACGATTACCCATTTCGTTCCTGATGGCGTGGCGGGAAATCCGAGGCAGTTGGCGTCAGTTTGTCTTCTTTCTGGCATGTTTGGCCGTCGGGGTCGGAGCCGTGGTGGGCATTGAATTGTTTGCGACGAACGTGGAAACCCTCATTCTCCGCGATGCCAGAAGTCTCCTGGGCGGCGATTTGGAGATTCGTGTGGCCCATCAGTTGAGTGAATCCGGGAAAGAGACGCTGGGTACCCTCCGGGAGCGCAACGTCGACGTGACGCACGTGAGGGAACTCGTGGCCATGGCGGCTGCTCCCTTGGAGCATCCGCAACTACCCGGCGTTCAAGCCACGCAGTTGGTTGAACTCAAAGCCGTTGAAGAACGTTACCCGTTGTATGGGAAGGTGGAGATGACCCCTTCTCAGCCTCTCCATTCGTCACTTGCATCCAACGACTGTCCTTCACTCCCCTGCTTCGGCGCCGTGGTGCAGGAATCCTTGCTGATCAGCCTTGGGATTCAGCTTCACGATCACATCAAGATCGGACAAGCCTGGTTTGTTGTGACGGGGATCCTCATCAAAGAGCCGGATCGCGTGGCCAGTGCTTTCAGCTTGGGGCCACGAGTCCTGATCTCCCGGCAAGCGTTACGAGCGACGGATCTGGTGAAGCCGGGAAGCCGCATTCGTGAGCGCTACTTGCTTCGCGTTCCGGAGTCACTGGCCCTTGGCCCTCTCAGGGGTGAACTGCAAGGACGACTTGGCCCGGAGGGGGCCGGCGTCTCATCGTATCGTGACGCCCAACCGCGGATTCGGAGATTTTTAGATCAGTTGACCACCTATTTGGGACTCATCGGCCTGACCTCACTGTTTGTGGGCGGAATCGGTATTGCCTGCACCATTCACGGATTCATGCGAAACAAACTCACGACCGTGGCGATTCTGAAGACCTTGGGGGCTGACGCCGGCCTGCTGATGCGGGTGTATCTGTTCCAGAGTCTGTTTATGGGGTGCCTTGGCAGTATGGTCGGCGTGGCGTTAGGGGTTGGACTGCAAAGGCTGTTGCCCGTGCTCTTGGGTGAACTCATTCCCCTTGCCATCAGCAGTCAGATCACCGTGTTGCCCCTCGCTAAAGGTCTGCTTGTGGGGGTGGTGACGACGTTCTGTTTTACGATTTGGCCGTTACTCACGATCCGGGAGATCCCACCCGCGTTGGTGTTTCGTCGTGAAGTGGAGCAGCACCAGACTCCGATCCGGGCAGGTTCATGGTTAAGGCTGACGTGGGACGCGTTGCTCGGGGTCGTGCGAGACCGCTATCGGCTTGGCACAGCCTTGATGATGGGGTGCGGTCTCACCCTTCTGGCCACGTGGCAAGCGCGGTCACTCACGTTGGGGGTGCTCTTTATCGTTGCGTTTGGAGCCGCTTTGGTTCTGCTTCAGGTTGGCGTGTGGGTGTTGCTGCGCGGCCTGCGTACACTTCCCCGTCCCCGTTCATTCGTGATCAGGCAGGCGCTGGGCAACGTGCAACGCCCGGGCAACTACACTCGGGGTATGGCCGTGGCGATCGGGGTAGGCGTCATGGTCATCGTGACGGTCGCGCTGGTGAAATCGTCGCTGCTCATCGCCATTGGAGAACGCATCCCGGAGGATGCCCCAACGTTTTTCTTCATCGACATTCAACCGGATCAAAGGGAGCCGTTTGAACGGGTCGTGCAACGGGAAGCCCCTCATGCTCTGTATCGGCTCACCCCTGTCGTTCGGTCTCGGTTGAGAGCGATTGATGGACGTGTGATTGATCCCGAAGAACACAAAGGCAAAAAGAATGGATGGTACTTCACCCGAGAATACGTGCTCACGGCGCTATCGACGCTTCCCGAAGATAATACCGTGGCGAAAGGGAAATGGTGGGCGACTGATTCGGAAGCAATGCAGGAAGGCGAGCGCAAGAGTCAGGGGAGGGCCATTCGCGTGTCGGTTGAAGAGGAGGCTGCCGACAACCTTGGCATGGATGTGGGGTCTACGCTCGAGTTCGCCGTTCAAGGGACTCCCTTGGCCGCCGTCGTGGAAAGTACGAGGAAGGTCGACTGGGGAAGTTTCTCTATGAACTTTTTCATGATTCTTTCACCGGGCGCGCTGGACGGGGCGCCGATGACCTACATTGCCACGGCGAAAGTCGAAGCTGAAGAAGAAATCCCACTCCAGCACGCGCTCGTTCGAGCCCTTCCCAACGTGACGGCGATCAAGGTTGGTGACGTGCTGGCCAACGTGGCGAGGTTGTTGGAACAGTTGGCCTGGGCCATTCAAGGGATTGCGCTGTTGAGCATGGTGAGTGGAGCCGTCGTCATGACCGCGGCAGTCTCTTCGACACGGTACCGTCGTCTGTATGAGTCGGCCATTCTCAAAGCGATTGGCGGCACGCGACGGATCGTGGTGAAATCATTTGCCATGGAGTTTGCCCTGATTGGGGGCCTGGCGGGTCTGATCGGCGTGGGGTTGGCCAGTGCGCTCTCCTGGGCCATTCTGTATTTTTTCCTGGACCTCTCCTGGACCGTTCAACCCATGGTTCTTGGCTGGGGGCTCCTGGCGACCGTAGGCCTTGCGGTGGCCGTAGGGTTTCTCAGCACGTTTAAAATTCTCGGCGAACCGCCGCTGGCCGTGTTGAGACAGGAATGAAAAAGTTATGTCACAAAAGCCTGGGCCAAAGCGTGAATTGACAAGAAAGAGAAATTCAAACAAATAGATAAGAAAGTAAGAATTCAGGAGTAAGAAAATGCGCGTCACCGAAAAAGGACAAATTACCATACCCATTTCGCTTCGAAAACGATATGGGCTTCAACCAAATGTCGAAGTGGAATTTCTCGCTGAGGCTGAAGGTATTCGAATAAAAAAACGGGGAACCGGGACCTCGAATCCTTTTCGTGCGCTAAGGGGGGTCGTGAAGAAACGACTCGTGGTTGATCGGTATATCGAAGAGATTCGAGGGCGATGATTACGGCGGTGGATACCAGCATCCTCCTCGACCTTAACTTACCACCAAGCATTCTTAAGGTCGTTCACCAAGAATTTCTTGCAAGGTAAGTTTGGAAAACTCTTCATAGAGCCAACCCATTCGTGTTTCCTTGAATCCCATCATTCCTCCTAGTGCATAGGAAGCAGCCACATGAAAGCTATGAAAGGGAGCGGCGTTTTCCCCGAGTAGCGATATATCACCTTCAATATGGTCGTTACCTGCCATGAATCCCCACATAAAGGCGTTGAAAGTGGAACGCACGCGAATATCGGTTATTTCAACCTTGACGATATTGTGTGAATTAGCAGCGACGAGCCCTTTGACTTCCAGATTTTGCTCTATCATGTTTTGAAGTTCATCTTGGTCAAAACGTACGATGTCGTCGAGATCTTCGGTGGCATCCTTCCTTATGGTCAGTTCAACCTTGCTAAACTTTTGTCCATCATAGTGATAGGCCTTTGAATCATTCATTCTCTCAACCGACGACGCGCAACCCACGACCGCAAGAATAAATGTAAGAAATACCAAATGTAAGATTTTCCGGTTCATTTTTGCCCTCTTGAAGACTCAGCCTTTGCAAATCTGGACGTTTCTAATGTAAGCGACATAACTTCATTTCTGCCAGCCCTAATTTTTTCCAAGACGAGGCTAATCCCCCGACCGGATGAAGATGGCGTTCTCGATTCTTTCGAATGCGTTGGTATAAATCTTGACGTCCAGAATCGGGATATCCCGTCGGCTGCTTTGGCCATAGGCTGAGGACGACTGTCTCGTGGTCACAAAATTCAATCGCACCCGCGTCCTGTCCCCGATTTCTTCGATGAACGCGGTCGCTGCCGTCTGTTCAACACTCTGAGTCGTTGTGGCTGGTTTACCCCCTAATACACCCCCTATTACGCCGATAAAGATTTCCGCTTCGGGACCAATCGAAGTATTCTGCGCGGCACTTTCCGCATTGATGAATCCGGTGTTCAGGTCTGCGCCTTTGATCGTGGACCCCAGATCCTGAAAGACCGAGACGACGCTGGCGAACACGATCTTCTTGGGAGATTCAAATTCACGTGTCTGGATGCTTTGAATTTCCAGCGGGGTCATGGGAGGTTTCTGTTGTTGTTGGACTGCGCAGCCGGTAAGGGTAAGGGCGACGGCGGTCAGAATGAGCCATACGTTTGTCCAAAACACGTTCACGTGGTCCTCCTGCGGGCTGTATCAGCGTAGTCGAGATAGATGTGAAACTTTGATAATCAGAATTTGGACGTTCGGCTTCGAAAATCGTTCACCACGTCGTTTTGATCGAATTTGATGATCAGGGTAATCATGCTTGAACTGCTTTCGAACCCGGATGAGCGTGAATTTTGGCCGGCCAGGATAATCGTCCAATAGCCAGATTGGCTTGATGATTGAGAGATCTGCGCCGCTCGCTGGTACGTCCAGACTTCGCGTCCCGCTCCGTCACGGGTGGTGATGTTCGGTGCTCCGAATTTTTCCAATACCTCGGCTTTTTTCGTCTGACCGACGATCAGGTTCATCTGGACGTTTCCCTGCGTGAGCTGGGAATTGCGCTGGGTTACGGGTTGAGGTGGTGCCACACATGCCCCCAGGGTCATGACGACACCGAGGATAAGCGGCAGTTTGCGTATGTGCATCATCAATTTCTCCCTATTCCTGTTTGCTAATGGTGCCGAAGCCGGGACTCGAACCCGGATGGGTTGCCCCACACGCCCCTCAAACGTGCGTGTCTACCAGTTCCACCACTTCGGCATGCCAGGATTATAGGTAGGGGTTCAAATGGTTGTCAATCAACGAACCCTTCGTTACAATTGAAAAATTACCCTGGTGATGGTCCAAGAATTTTTCATGTCCGAGTCTTCTCACCACACGACTTCCGATAGTTCTTCTCCCGGCAACATTGCGGCATTTTTTGATGTCGATAATACCTTGATTCCCGGCCAGTCCATTGAAATTCATTTTGTACGATATCTGTGGAAGAATGGATTCTTATCCAATCGCGTGCTGATCGACAGCGCACTCTATTTACTCTTCAATCTCCTCGAGCTTTCCCTCAGGCCTCTCCGGGAACGAAAGATTTACCTGACCAATAAACGACCGGAAGGTGTCGAGCCCCTGGCGAAATGGTTTGTGCGCTCGGAGATCTGCCCTCGACTGTCCCTGCAAGGAACCGCGGCCTTGGCCCAACATCAACAGGCAGGCCATCAGGTCGCCTTGGTCAGCGGCACTCCTGAGTTCCTGATCAAACCCCTGGCTCATTATTTGGACGTGCCGAACGTCCTCGCGGCACAATTGGAAACCAATGAGGACGGCTATACGTGTCGGGTCCTGTCACCCTATCCTTACGGTGAAGGCAAACGACGCCTGCTTCAGACGTTCGCGGACAGTCATGGTGTGGATCTTGCTCAAAGCTACGCGTACGGCGACAGCCCAGGCGACATTCAGGCCTTGGAGTCCGTTGGGCATCCCCTCGTGGTCAATCCCATTCGCGGGATGGCGAGGATTGCGCGTCGGCATCGATGGCCCACGACCGTGTGGGCGTAACGACCGAAGCCAAATCATGGAGAACGGGCTGAAGGGATGACGACACGAGTTCCCACCTCTCCGTCTGCCCTGCGCGTCACGGAAATTTTTCATAGTATTCAAGGGGAATCCACCCGTGCGGGAGAACCGTGTGTCTTCGTTCGTTTAACGGGCTGTCCCCTCCGATGCACCTGGTGTGATACGGCTTATGCGTTTTACGGAGGCACCGACATGAGTCTGGAGGCCGTGATGGATCAAGTCAAACGGTACGACTGTTCGTTGGTCGAAGTCACGGGTGGGGAGCCGCTTGCTCAACCGGCGGCGTTTGAGTTGATTACGCGTCTGTGCGAGGAACGCTTTGAGGTGTGCATCGAAACGAGCGGAGCCATCGACGTCGTTCCGGTTGATCCCCGGGCGACCATCATTTTGGATGTCAAATGTCCCGGCAGTGGGATGGACGACCGCATGTACTGGGACAATCTCCAAGCTATCCGTCAAAAAGACCAGGTTAAATTTGTCATCAGCGACCGTCGCGATTACGATTGGGCCGTTGACGTGGTCAAGCGGTATCGACTCACGGAGAAATGTCCCGTGTTGTTCAGTCCGGTATTCGGAGCGCAAGAGTTGCGACCGTTGGCGGAATGGCTGCTTCAGGACCGATTGCCCGTGCGCTTGCAAGTTCAATTGCATAAGTTTATTTGGGACCCGGACATGCGAGGGGTCTAAAGGAATTATTGTCTTCATTCAGGAGGAAGAGGAGATTCGTATGAAGTGTCAGGTCAAGGAAGGTCATCTTGCTCAAGAGGCCACGGACGTTCTCGTTGTCGGTGGCTATGAGGACGAGAACACGTTGCCCAAGACCCATCAGGCGTTGGATACCGCGTTGGGTGGGCAACTCCAGGAGTTGAGAAAAAATGGAGAATTTTCAGGCAAGAATCAACAGGCAGTGTTGATTCATACGCGAAGAGCCCTTCCTGCCAAGCGGGTTCTTTTGCTGGGGTTGGGAAAGAAGAATGACGTGACCTTGGATCGCGTTCGACAGGCCATGGGCACGGCGCTCAAAAAGGTTCGGCAAACCGGGGCGCACACGTTTTCCGCGCCGATGTTCGGAACCGATACTTTAAAAGCGCCTGCGTCCGATATTGCCCAGGCGATGGTGGAGGGAGCCATGCTGGGAGGGTACCGGTTCACGCACTATCGGTCTGACAAGGAGGAACCGTCGAAAGACGTTCGGACCATGACCCTCTTGGCGAACCGGGCGAATCAAGTGAGTGACATGAAAACGGGAATCCGGCGGGGCGAAGCCAGTGCCAAGGCCACGTCGTTCGCACGTGATCTGTGTAACCACCCGGCCAACGTCATGACGCCCTCCCGCGTGGTGCAGGAAGCGCAAAGCATTGCCAAAGACGTCAGTGTCAAAGTGACCGTACTCGAGCGCAAGGATCAGCAGAAATTGGGAATGGGCGGCATGCTGGGCGTCTCACGGGGAAGCCAGGAGCCGCCGAAATTCATCGTCCTGGAATATTCGGGGGGGAAGAAGAAAGACCAACCCATCGTGCTGGTTGGGAAAACGGTCACCTTCGATTCCGGTGGCATTTCGCTGAAGCCTTCGGAAAATATGGAACAGATGAAGGCGGATATGACGGGTGGGGCTGAAGTGCTGGGGGCGGTCCGGGCTGCGGCGGAATTGCGTCTGCCCATCAACGTCGTGGGTATATTGCCGGCGACGGAAAACATGCCGGGCGGGCGCGCCACGAAGCCGGGAGATATCCTGCGCATGCTCAACGGCAAAACCGTGGAGGTGCAAAATACCGATGCCGAAGGGCGCCTGATTTTGGCCGATGGGCTGGCCTATGCCGCCCGGTTCAACCCGCAGTGTATCGTCGATATCGCCACGTTAACGGGTGCGTGTATCGTGGCCCTGGGTCAGTTTGCGATCGGGATGCTCGGGAATGATGACGCGCTCAAGGCCGACTTACGAAAAGCCGGTGAGCAAGCCGGCGAACGTGTGTGGGAGATGCCGCTCTGGGAAGAATATTTCGAACAACTCAAAAGCGACGTGGCAGACATGCGCAATATCGGCGGCCGTGGCGGGGGCATGATTACGGCCGGCATGTTTTTGAGTAAGTTTGTCGGCGATTGTCCCTGGGTGCATCTCGACATTGCCAGTACCGATTGGAGTTCATCCGAGCGTCCGTATATCGGTAAAGGGCCGACGGCCATTGGAACGCGATTGTTGGTGCAGTGGTTAATCAATCGCTCGGGTCAATAGGGAATCCTGCATGCCGGCTTGCCGTCTGCACCACAGGGGATGAAAATGGAATGGCTGGAAAGCCATTTTCGGATCAAGGCCCTCCTTCTGTCATCCCCGACGCCTGTCCCCGACCTGATCGGGGATCCAGTCAAGGAAAGGATCCAGGGTTTTTGCTTTTTCCTCCGTTCGCGAGGATACAGACTCTGGATTCCTGCTTTCGCAGGAATGACCTATTCGGGGGTGTCGTTGGCTCTTTTCGTATCAACGTTCAAAACGGTGCGTCCGGCAACGCCGCCGGTGCCCTGTTTCAACGTTCCCACCAACGGCAAGTGAGTCCTCCATGACCATTCGAGACACCGTCGGGCAACTTTTGATGGTGGGGTTCCAGGGAACGGAACTCTCTCGGACGTTTCTCGATTGGCTGCAGGAGTATCGACCGGGTGGCGTCATTCTCTTTTCGCGTAACCTGGTGGATCCTGAACAGGTGGCGCGGCTGACCAATGCCCTTCAAGCGCATGCACCCGACTCTCCCTTGTTGATTGCAATCGATGAAGAGGGTGGTTGCGTGTCCCGCTTGCCTCAGGGCTTTACGACGTTTCCTGCCGCTTCAAGGATCGCGGAATGTCGCTCTCCGGACGTGGCCTATGAGGTGGCGGAGGTGACGGCTCAAGAACTGCGGGCGGTCGGGATCAACATGAATCTGGCGCCGGTTTTGGACGTGAACAGCAATCCGGCCAATCCCATTATCGGTGATCGTGCCTATGGCACTCAGCCTGAACGGGTCTGCACGTATGGCATGGCCGTGATGCAGGGGCTTGAGGACAATGGAATCATTCCTTGCGGCAAACATTTTCCCGGGCATGGCGACACCATGACGGATTCACACCATGTCCTGCCCGTGGTGGATGCCAACCGCACTCGACTCGACAACATTGAACTGGAACCCTTTCGACAGGCGATCCGCCGGGGACTGCCTGCGCTCATGACCGCGCACGTGCGCTACCCGGCGCTTGATGCGGAAGCGCCCGCGACGCTGTCCCGACTTATCCTCACCGATCTGTTGCGGAACGAGTTGGGCTTTCAAGGCGTCACGCTCACCGATGATATGGAAATGCGAGCCATTCTCGACCATCAGCCCATAGGGAAAGCATCGGTTCGAGCGTTACAGGCCGGTGCCGATATGATAGTGATCTGTCATCAGCAGGAACGGCAACGGGAGGCCGTGGAAGCCATTGAGCAAGCACTTGAACGAGGAGAGCTTTCGTGGGAGAGGCTCACGGCCAGCGTGGCGCGCATATGGGCCTTGAAAGAGAAACGTCTCGCGCCGTTCCAGCCCGTCGATCCGTCACGGGTCAGTCAAACCGTTGGTCATCAACGGCACAAAGCCTTGTTGGCGAAGATTCAAAACGACATTGGTTAGCTGGGTTCACGACGTTGAATCGCCCAGTGCCGGCATAGTGTTTTTACGGAGGAGAGCATGGGATTAAAAAAAGGAGACATTATTGATGAGCACAAACGCCACCCGGAGAGTTGTGGTTTGATGATCAAAGTCATGGCCGGGGGAGCGGGTTTTGAAAAAGTGGTGTGCTGCGGGCATGAATTGACGGAAGAAGACGTGACCTCGGCATTTTCACGCGGTAGAGGACGGAAACGCGGGAAACTCCCGCCCGCCGTTCTTCTGGATGAGAAAAAATTGCATCCGGATTCCTGTGGGCTTCGCGTCATGATTATGGACGGAGGGGAAGGGTTTGAGGAAATCAGGTGTTGCGGCCATTCGCTCAGGCTCGATTCGATGAAAGACTTCAAATACGGCGAAGAACAGCGAGGAGCCTTGCCCGAAACAGGGCCGACGGGTCACGCCTGAAGGGCATGCGGAATCCTTCAATGACCAGCACGTTTGTTCTGTACATTCAAAATAGTAAATCCTATAATATTATTCACTCGCGGTTAATCAATTAGAGAGGTCTCACACACCACTTTTCAGCATGAAAGGAGGAAGGAGAGGGAACGGAAACCGGCAATGCGAGCGGAAAGAGGAAGTCTTGACGGGGATACTCGGTGGTCGTATCGACACGACCAATGCCGATGAACTGCAGAATACATTGGACACTGAGATTGTTGCGGAAGACCATGCCTTCTCTTGGATTTTGGGCAAGTCTCCTACATCAGCAGTTCAGGTCTTCGGGTGATTCTGAGAATGGCAAAGAAATTCAATGAGCCTGGCAAGAGATTCGCGATTTGCTCGCTCTCCGAGTCGGTCCGCGATATTCTCGCGATCAGTGGTTTTGATCAGCTCATCTCGATTTATGCATCTCAGACCGAAGCAAGCAGCGCCATCAAGACCGGTTAAGCTATGGCTTTATATGGGAATTATGTACTTAAGTCCTTTTCTTCTTAGGCTTTTTCCGTACTCTCTTTTTCGCGGCCTGGGTTGTCGGCTTGGGTTTGTATCCCACAACCAGATCGATGACGCGCTGCAAAATCACGGGCGCCGTCATTGTGTTAACTCCCGATAGGTCAACCGCCGTCCTACGGTGGCGTCAACAAAACTGTCCAATCGATCCAGGGTGTGACGTTGACAATTCCCCTCGTTGAGCCGCCAGGCAAACTCACTGACGTAGCGCCCCAGGTGTTTGGGCGAGGCGTGATGATAGACCCCGTGCAGCCCACGCTTGAGCACGGCAAACACCGATTCAATGCCGTTGGTGGTGACGGTTCCTCGCACGTACTCTTTGGCGCTGTGGTTGACCGTTTCATGCCGGAAAAACAATCCACCGGCGTTGTCATAGGCAGACGCCGCATCGCTGTGGATCGTAGAGCCAACCTCGACGTGGGCATGTATACGATTGAGGAGCGTTTCGGCTGTGACGTGTCGGACGGGGACCGCTATGGTTTTTCCGCCGCGTTCACGGAGTCCTAGGACCGGCGTTTTCCCCACTGTCCCGCGTCCGAGTTTCAGTTTTTTCCGTTCGTGCTTATTCTCTTCGCGCCCGCCTATATAGGTTTCGTCAACCTCGACGGTGCCCCGGAGTTTTGGCAATTCAGACCCGCACGCCTCGCGGAGTCGGTGGAGTAAAAACCAGGCCGTTTTTTGCGTCAAGCCGATCTCCTTGGAGAGTTGTAGTGATGAATGCCCTTTCCGTGAGGTGACGACAAAATACATCGCGTAGAGCCATTTGTGGAGCGGTACGTGGGATCGCTCCATCACGGTGCAGGTGCGGACGGTAAAATCCTCGCGGCAGGGATTGCAGCGGTAGTAGCCGTGGCGCTTGCGGGTCGTGATGTTGTCGCCCTGGGCGCACACTGGGCACCGGACTCCGTTCGGCCACCGGCGCGCCTCTAAGTACTGGCGCGCCGCGTCTTCGGTGGGGAATTTTTCGGCGAGTTGTAAAATGCTGATGGTGAGTTTATCGGTCATCCCCACTCCTTCCACTCCCCGCCGAGGCCTATGTAGCCATATCGCTTAAGATCTCCGAGCGTAGCCTTATGGATCGGCCATGTCTCATCCCACATGGAGTAGCATTCGCCACGTGTGTCTGCGGGTTTGCCCCTGGACTCGATCACAGTAACGCCAGTCGAGTTATTATTTGAGCTAGCTGCTTGTTGCGAGGAGTCCCGCCTTGAGCCCATTAACCAGTACTCCGTCTCCCGTAATTCGGCTCCGCAACAGGACGAGAGGTTGTCGGTAGCATCGCTTAGGGTGCCTCGTAACTCTTGGTCACACTCGGCACAATACGGGGTGCCATACGGTGTGAGTTGTTGGATGGTGTCTGTCATCGCGTCCTCCTTATTTTTAGCTGTTAAGGATTCGATCGTCGTTCGCGCCGGTCCATCCGGTGTACTCAGGACCATCCAACGCTTTTTCCGCCATGGCAATCCGATCATACTCGGCATTGAGGGCAGCCAACACCTCGTCACTGTAGTTGCCTTTTTCAGTTTCTTCCTTGGCTTGTTGGTAGGTCATGGTCTCGACTCCTTGTTGGTTGTTATCAATCATCATGCTGCTAATATACACGAGTCCCTACTCATTGTCAAGGGATTTAAATATATAATTCCCCTTTATATATAGAGAGTGCCTATTCATCAACAGATCGCAAAGGAGTAAAAATCGATGGCTACTAGTGAAGAAGAAAAAATGAGGTCGATTAGAGACGTGGTCGATTTCGCAATCGTGGGTGATAACATAAGTGATATTGCGGAGTTCACGGTTGAGAAATTTGAATTCAAGAGTGACAAGACTCTCTCTTCCGAGACGCGCGAAGAAGGAATCGCCAGGATCAAGGAAGTATTGTGGCAGCGGGTGGAGGATTTGAAGCGGCGGCGCATGCAGGTTCTGGCAGAGATGTTCACCCTGGCGGAGAGGACGCTTGAAGAAGTCGTTAGTAAAGGGAAATAAACTCAGTTTTCCGGCTGGCCCATCCCGAGATGGAGTCCCGCTGGATGGGCGTGAACTACGTCGATCTGATCGAGGATCCGTTTGGTGTGGTTCGCCGCATCTATCAACACTTCGGCTGGACGCTTGAGCAAGTGGCTGTCGACGCCATGGAAGAGTGGCAATTCCGGCAAGTAGAGAAACGACGCACCCAGACGCGGCATCGTTACGACCTGAAGGATTATGGCCTCACGTCGGAGGCGGTCAACGCCGCTTTCAAACGGTATCGGGACTTTGTCACCACCCGCGGCATTCGGACGTCCCGTTCGTGATTGGGATCTACCCGAGCTCGCCGAGGTCATCCGTGTCAATGTTCACCAATCCGTTGACAGAATCAGGGAGTGCCTACACCATCATTCCCATTCCGAGCTTGTCCTGAGCAAAGCGAAGGACCTCGCGAGGAATCTTTCGTTCAACAACTAAACGCCTGGGAAACAGGTCCTTCGCGCTGTCGCGTCGCATTCAACTGCAAACAGCCGTGTTTTCCCCTTCAATTTTCTGCTGCCCCCTGATTGCATCGCCCTTGATCTTTGGCATACTTGAGCATACTGACCGTTTTTCTTAGAAAAACGCTTTGATTGGTAGCCGCTCCATCCCATACGACCAGAAAGACCGCGGCATAAGGCATGTCCCGGGCTTTGCCCCGTGATGCCGCAGCGACAATCAGGAGAGGCCGTCAACCAGGCTCTAGAATCCCCTGCTCGACAATTTCCCATGTGTTGGGGGTAGGCTTGGCCCTGCGGGCAGAACCGATGGTCGCACCAGACAAATTTTGTTTACTTTCTTATTCTTGACAGATTGGTCTAATTTAATTCATTATTCTTGACAGATTGGTCTAGTTTTGCCTATGTTCCCAAATCGGTAACGTGGCAATCAGCTTACAAGCAGTTGAGTTTGTGTAGTTAAGGATATAAGCACCCTTAAAAACCAAAGCTTGCCCTCGTTTCCCGGACAGTCGAGCAGAAGGAAAAGGCATGCACGTGTCGGGTTCAGGCCATCAGGGCGTTGGCATGACGGGAATCAAGATCCCGTCGGCGTATCAGGCCGGATACGAGAAGGCGGCTGCGCTCAATCCTGATCTTGCCGCGAAATACATCGAATACACGCTCGTCGACGATCCGGCAGCCGATGCCGTGATCGACGCGTTAGCGACATTCCAGCATCGAGAGGTCGAACGGTTCATCAATGCCGGCATGGAGCGAGACGCGAAGACCCTCGCGGAGGCGCCGCGGCTGTTGCGCGACTTTTTCGAACAACTCGAACCCCCACCGGCGTGGTTCGATCGGGACGCGGTGCTTCCCGGCCGCCAAGCCTTCCACGACTATTCGGACCTGTTCATCCCAGCGTTCTTCGTGGCCACTCTGCAAAACGCCACCACGTTGATCAGCAAGGCGTTCTACGCCACGGGCCGGGTCGTGAGCGTGTTCGGCCCACAGCGAATCAAGCAGAATACCCGACACTTTATCGAAATCATGCTCCCGGGCGCCCTCCAGCGTTATGGAGACGGATGGAAGTTGTCCGTCCGTATCCGGCTGGTGCACGCGCAGATCCGGCGGTTGATTCGCACCTCGGGCAATTGGGACGAGTCGGTCTATGGCGTGCCGCTCAGCTAGGCGCATATGTCGCTGGCGTCGGCCAATTTCTCGGCCACGATGTTGCGACATGCGACGAGCCTCGGAGCGGTCATGAACCCCTGGGTTCGTAACGACTTCATGCAGATCTGGCGCTATGCCTCGTGGCTGATCGGTTCGCCCGAGGAGCTGCTGTTCGAAGGCGACGAAGACAAGACCAACGAGTTGTCCCGCATCGCGCATATCTGCGAGCCGCCGCCGGGCGAGGAATCCCGCGTCATCGCGAATGCGCTGGTCCAGGCTTTGCCCGTCATCGCCGGCAAGACAGACCCGGACGACGCGCGAAAGATGGTGAAACATTCCTACCGGGTCTCCCGCGCGCTCATCGGCCACGAACTCGCCGATCAACTGGATTTTCCCCGGCAACCGACGGCGGGGTTGTTGCCGTGGATGCGGTGGCAACGCCGGTTTCACGCGTTCTCGCATCGGATGGCTCCCGCATTACCAAGAAATGGCGCGGGAAAAATTTCATCTTTCTGCTCGACGCGTCGAAGCTTGATGACCTCAGCTATCGAATCCCCGATCGTTTGAAGGCGGACCACTCGACTCCATGGTAACCGTCTCCCGGGCCATAACCATTCCACCGGTCTTTGTGCTCAGCACCGGACGGTGCGGCTCCACGATGGTGTCGAATCTTCTGAACCGGCACCCGCGCGTGCTCAGCCTCTCCGAGTTCATCAGCTATATCGGGGTGCGATCTTTCAGCCCTCGCCGGCCGGGCGGGGAGTGGATGTGGGATCGCTACAGCGTGAAGAAGCACCGAACCCGCCTTATGTTGCAGGGACGGTACGAAGAACTGCTCTATCCGCTGGACGACCCCAATTCCCGGTTCTCCCAGGACGACGTGCCGCCCATCCTGTGCGCCACGCTTCCACACCTTACCGAACGCTACGAGGAACTCTTCGATGAGCTGGGTCCGGTGGTGCGTGAGCAGCCGAAACAGTCGCCTGCCGAGCACATGCGGTTTCTTTTCGAGTGGCTGTGCCAACGGTTCGGCTGCTCTACCTGGGCGGAACGCTCGGGAGGGTCTCTCCTGTTCGCGTCCAGACTGCTGCTTGAGTTTCCCGAGGCGCGGGTAATCCACGTGTACCGTGACGGACGGGAAACAGCCATCTCGATGAGCCGCCATTACGTCTTCAGGGTTATTGTGGCAACCATCAAGGTGGCTTCGGGCATAGGAATCGACATCATCGCATCGATCAAACGTAAGGCCTGGTATCGAACCAGCCCGTGGCTCGAGGCATTTGCGAGTGTGTGCTTCAACCCCGAGCGGCTGCCATATGACAGGGTGACGCTGGTGGATTTCGGAACATTCTGGAGCGACATGATCGCGATAGGGCATCGGCTCTTCGGCCATTTCCCGTCCGACCGCCTGCTGAACGTCAGGTACGAAGACGTGCAGGCGGATCCGGACCGCGAGAACCGGCGACTGATCCGCTTTATCGCCCCGTCTCTTGAAGACGAGGCCTGGCTGCAAGAGGTGCGCTCGATCCCGCGACAAACACCGTCGAAGTTAGCGCAACTTGCCCCGGACGAGCAGGCCGCGCTTACCGAAACGTGCCGCCCGGGACTCGAGCAGCTCGGCTATTCGCTGTAGGGGCGGTGTTCGTCCGAGGCAACAACGACCGTGGTCGCCCGGCAGTTTGGGCTCTCCTCTGGACATTCAAAATCGGAATCGACAAAATAGCGACCCATGCCGAATCAGACAGGCCTCAGCCATCTCGACGAGCTTGAGGCGGAATCCATACACATCATACATGAGGTTACGGTCTCGTTCGCCAAGCCGGTCATGCTGTACTCGATCGGCAAGGACAGTTCGGTCATGTTGCGCCTGGCGCAGAAGGCCTTCCATCCGGCACTGCCGTCCTTCCCCCTGCTTCATGTGGATACGACCTGGAAGTTTCCGGAGATGTACGACTTCCGGGATCGCATGGCGCGCGAGACCGGCATGGAGCTCATCGTCCACGTCAACGAGGACGGGCGCGCCCAGGGCATCGGCCCGTTCACTCATGGATCGGCGCTCCATACGGACGTGATGAAGACCCAGGCGCTGAAGCAGGCGATCGAGATATACGGCTTTGATGCGGCGCTCGCCGGGGCGCGGCGCGACGAAGAGGCGTCGCGCGCCAAGGAACGCGTGTTTTCCCTGCGCACGCGGTCCCATCGCTGGGATCCCAAGAACCAGCGCCCCGAACTCTGGCGCCTGTACAACACCCATATCAGTCAAGGCGAGTCCATGCGCGTCTTTCCGCTCTCCAACTGGACCGAGTTGGACGTCTGGAACTATATCGACAGGGAACAGATCCCCGTGGTGCCGCTCTATTTTGCCGCCCCGCGACGGATGGTGCGCCGGGACGGGACCCTGATCATGATGGCGGACCAACGCATGAAGCTGGAACCCGGTGAAGAGCCGGAGATGAAGCAGGTCAGGTTCCGCACGCTGGGGTGCTACCCGCTGACCGGTGGGGTCGAATCCGATGCCGACAGCGTGCCGGCGATCATCAGTGAAATGCTTTCCGCCACGGAGTCCGAGCGGCAGGGCCGCGTCATCGACCGCGACGGGGAGGGGTCCATGGAGCGCAAGAAACAGGAAGGCTATTTTTGATGAGCCCGTCCGCGCCTTCTCAGGAATTCCGCGCCTATCTCAATGCCCGTGAGAAACGGGACGTCCTGCGCTTCATCACCTGCGGCAGCCTGGACGACGACAAGTCCACGTTGATCGGCCGCCTGCTCTACGAATCCAAACTCATCTTCGAGGACCAGCTTGCCCGGGTGGAGGCCGACAGCAAGCGGCACGGTACCCGGGGCGGAGCACTCGACCTGGCGCTTTTGGTCGACGGCCTCCAGGCGGAACGCGAGCAGGGCATCACGATCGACGTCGCCTATCGCACGTTCTCAACCGACAAACGCTCCTTCATCGTCGCCGATACGCCGGGTCACGAACAGTACACGCGCAACATGGCGACCGGCGCCTCGACCGCCGATCTCGCGATCGTCCTCATCGACGCCCGCAAGGGCGTGATGCCGCAGACCCGCCGCCACACCACGATCCTCTCGCTCCTCGGCGTTCGTCACGTGATCCTGGCGATCAACAAGATGGACCTCGTGTCGTGGTCCCGTACCGTCCACGACGGGATCGTAGGGGTCTATCGTGACTTTGCGCGACAGCTCGACATCACCGACGTTACCTGCATTCCGGTCTCGGCGCTGACCGGCGACAACGTGGTCGAACCGTCTGCTGCAATGGGCTGGTATCACGGGTCGACGCTCCTCCAGGCCCTCGAATCTGCAGATGTGGCGACCGACCGCGAGAGCGCGCCCTTTCGCATGCCCGTGCAGTGGGTCAACCGCCCCGATGCCGGGTTCCGCGGGTTCGCGGGCACCATCGCATCGGGTCTCGTGCGTCCCGGCGATCCCGTCCTGGTCTGTCCAGCACAGAAACCCTCGACCGTGAGTCGCATCGTGACCGCGGACGGCGATCTCACGTGCGCCAGACCCGGCCAAGCCGTCACGCTCACGCTGGCCGACGAAATCGACGTGAGCCGCGGCGACGTGATCGCATCGACCACCCGGCCTCCTGGCCAGAGCGACCAGTTCGCCTGTCACCTGATCTGGATGCACGAGAACGCGCTGCTGCCCAAGCGTCCCTATCTCTTGAAGATCGGTACGTGCGTGGCGGGAGCCCAGATCACGGCCCTCAAATACACGCTCAACGTCGAGAGCCTGGAACGCCTTGCCGCCAAGACGCTTGAACTCAACGACATTGCCTACTGCAACATCAGTCTCGACCGGCAGATCGCCTTCGACCCTTACCGGGAACTCAGAGAGACGGGTGGTTTCATTCTGATCGATCGCTACACTCATGCGACGGTCGGGGCCGGCATGATCGATTTCGCCCTGCGGCGTGCGTCCAACCTGACCCGTCACAAGTTAGCGGTCGACAAACCGGCACGCTCGGCTCAGAAGAGCCAGAAGGCCTGCGTCCTGTGGCTGACCGGGTTGTCTGGAGCGGGCAAATCGACGACGGCCAACGCCGTGGAGCAGCGCCTGCACGCCCTGGGCCGGCACAGCTATGTCCTGGACGGCGACAACCTGCGCCACGGGCTGACCAAGGATCTGGGTTTCACCGCGGCCGACCGCGTCGAGAACGTGCGGCGCATCGCCGAGGTCGCCAAGTTGTTCGTTGACTCCGGCTTGATCGTGCTCGTCTCGGTGATCTCGCCCTTCCGGGATGAACGCCAGATGGCCCGCCAGATGATGGATGAAGGCGAGTTCGTTGAAGTCTTCGTCGATGCCCCCTGGAGGTCTGCGAGCAACGCGATCCCAAGGGGCTTTACAGGAAGGCCCGCGCAGGCGAGATCAAAAACTTCACCGGCATCGACAGCGCCTATGAACCGCCCGAGAACCCCGAGATCGTGTTGAAGACCGGCGAGCGAAGTGTGGACGAACTCGCGGACCAGGTCATCGCCTATCTGCGATCGAGCGTCGATTCTCCGGAACCATAGGCCCGATGACTCCCTCACACTAGCTCCTGTCCTATCATGGCCTCGGCCTGCCGTCTCCGCTACACTTCCTCATCGCCTCGAATCTTGAAGGCAGGAGCCCCATACGTGGTCTTGCGTCATGAAACCGGGTATGGCACTATGACGACTTTGGCCTGTCATGAGTACACTTCCTGAATTTGTCGGTACAATTCACATTTTTTTCGGGCCCTATAGGGGCAACCCGATTGGGTTGTATCTTCGCAAAGAGGGCGACTCCTGCTCTATCTCTCCAACCAGTTATCCTTGGAACCGGTTTGTGGGCGTGGGCGAAACCGTCAATAAAGCGGCGGCGGATTTTGATGCCAAATGGAAAGAAGGCGATTTAGCCACCGAGATGTACTCCGGGCCGCATTGGGAAGGGGGCATTAAACCGGAAAAACCCAAACCCCCTCCGAAACCGGCGGCTCCCAAGCCGGAAGCGGCAAAACCGGAAATACCTCAAACTGAAGCGGCTTCCGAACAACCGGCTGCCGCCACAGCCCCGGGTCCGGATACCCCGCCGACCGAGCCCACTCCCGCCAAAGATAGTCCTGCTCCTTCAGGGCACGCTTCTGCACCGAAACAAGAACAGCCCACCGACTAATCGTATTTTCTTCCGCCTGCGGGGTCATTTTGATTACGGCCGGTGCGATGAAGCCAGGACATGCATCTCATCGCGTCTTCTTCTCTTCCTTTTGTATGTAGCCGCGTCATCCCTGGTCAAAGCCAGGGACATGCCTTATGACGCTTTCCGTTGGCCGCATAAGATGCGGCAGCTACAAAGACTTTTCCGATGCCGACCCACAACTACTGAGAGACTACCCGTCAGCAAATGTCCTGGCAGCCCGGATCAATGCGGAAAAGAGACGCCGTTGGATGGGGTCCCGATCGTAGAGGAATTCCGGATGCCATTGGACTCCCAATAGAAATGAGCGGTCCGGAGCTTCAATGGCTTCGATGACGCCATCAGGGGCGACGGCGGTCTGGAGAAGTTTCGGCGCCACCCTCTTGACCGATTGATGGTGGGAGCTGTTCACCTCCACGCGAGCTTTTCCGGCAATGCGGCGCAACAGGGAACGAGGAGCAATATGCACGGAATGCGTCGTTTTTGTCGCCGAATAGGTGGGAAGATGGTCGATAGGGGTATCGAGTTGCGCCGCAATGTCCTGATACAGCGTGCCGCCCAGGGCGACGTTGATGGACTGCATGCCGCCGCAAATGCCCAACATGGGAACGTCGGTCTGGTACGCCACTTTGGCGATCCCCAGTTCCATGGTCGCCCGTTCTCGACTCATGCGTGAAAATTTGTGTCGTTGTTGTTCCCCGTATAATTCGGGCGCCAGGTCGGACCCGCTTCCCGTGACGAGGAGCCCGTGCACGTGGGCCACCACCTGACGCCATCCGGCCCTGTTCGACAACAGGGGCAAGAGCACGGGAATGCCTCCGGCCTCTTCAATGGCCCTCATGTAGCGGGCGCGCAGAAAGTAGGTCGGCTCTTTGCCGCCCATGTCCTTGCGGTCGCCGGCGTTAAAGTCAGGCGTGACCCCAATGATCGGTTTGTTCATTGCATGCTCAAGAGAAACAACAGGTGTCTACAGGAATCCTCCATGCAGGCTGGTCGCCTGCACCCGAAGGGATGAAAATGGCCTGGGTTGTCATCCTGAGCAACGCGAAGGATCTCGTAGTTAAGCCGTTTGGTCGTTGAGCGAGAGATTCCTTCCTTCGAAAGACCCTTCGCAAAACTCAGGGCGTACTCAGGACAGGCGCTTCGCTCGGAATGACAATGATGGTGTGGTCGGTTGCCTCATTCTGTCAACGAATGACTGAACACATTCTATTCCCCTACGGGAGGAATATCCAATTCGGCGAACAGGTTTTCTTTGAGAGCATGACCGTTCTGCCGTATGGCTTCCTCCAGTTCCTGAGAAAGCATATCCTGAGATAACAGGGTCGTTTCCTGGCGGAGACCTCCCTCGAGTGCGAGTTGCAATTTTTCCTGACACAGATATTGAAGAAACAGTTCCTGGCCTCGTTGAACATACTCGTCATAGTCTTCTTTCGAAAGATGGCGAAGGGCTTTCTGTAACCGGGACTCGAATTGCAGGATCCGTTTGAAACGGGAGACGTGGGGTTGCGCAATCTCCACCACGAGTTGAATGCCCCCTTTCCAACTCCGTTTTTTGACGTTGAATACACAATAGACAATATCGGGATTGGTCTCATGAACGTCAGGCCCGAAAAACAACGTGGTCCGATACGGTGGAATTTTTGGAGAGGACGAGGTGGACATCGATGACAATTTTACCACGTGTTGCACGCAACACAAGGGACGGCTCTTGTGTTGCGTGTGGAGACGGCCTGGAGATTTCCCCTGCTGGTTGAGCGGGTTGACACGTCCCACCGGGGTCTTTACAGTAAATTCAAGGAGTGCTTAGGCGTTTATCCTTTGGAGGACGTGCGATGTTCGGGACCCTGGGATTTTCAGAACTCATCATTATTCTGGTCATTGTTCTGATCATTTTCGGAGCGGGGCGGCTTCCTCAAATCGGAGAGGGAGTCGGGAAAGCCCTGAAGGGTTTTAAAAAGGAAGTCAATGATATTCCTCCTCCTCCTGCGGAGGAGGAAAGTCCCCAGGCGGCTTTACCCGAGCCGGCTCAGCCCGTCGCGGCTCAAGGAGCGCAAGCGGCAGATGCGACGGCTCAGCCTGCGCCTCAACCCGTGACGCAACAAGCCTATCAGCCCGGTCCCGAAAGGACCCCGGGGACGTTAGCGGCACAGGTGTATGGTGGATTCGGTCCGGAAACGGTCCAACCGGCTTCCCAACCCGCTGCCGACACGGGACCGGCGCCGGCCGCTCCCTATCAAGAGCAGTTTGAACCGGTGACCATGGAACAGCGTGCCGCGAATTCAGTGCCTCGAGCGATGGCGCAGTATCCCCCTGTTCCTCCTTCGGCCATGACGACTCAAACAGGAAAACGACCGGAGGCCATTGTGAATAAAAAGGCCGTCGCTCGTGTTCAGGCGAAACGTGCCGAGATGCAGGCCAAAGTCGTCAAGCCCCCAGCCGCCCCGGGAAGTGACGACCTGCAATCTCTGGGAGAAGGATTGGGTGGCGCCCTCCGAACCTTCCGTGAAGCCACGGCGGACGTGCGGAACGCTGTTGATCCGGAGATGCGGACCATTCAAGCAGAGTTGGAATCGGCGCAAAAAGAAGTTGAACAGTCCATTGAAGCGGCGAAACAACCTCCGGCACCCAAAGATCCACCACCAGCCACGTAACGGGACGTTGAAACGGCACGTCCTGAGTTGGGTCGAAAGACATATCCTGCGCAAAGACGCCGGGCCTGTCCTGCTTGTGCTCCTTCTCATCGGCGTTTCCTTGGGCGCAGGGTGTCAGGCAGAAGCCCCTGTCGGGGATCCGCAAAACGTCACCGCTCGTCTCGTCACCCTTCTTCAAGACCCTTCCCGGGACGTTCGCCGAACGGCTGCGCTCTCTCTTGGAAAAATCGGGCATTCCGCTGCAACGACGGCCTTGGTTCAGGCGTTATCCGATCCCGACTCCCAAGTTCGTGAATATAGTGCCTGGGCCTTGGGACAAATAGGGGAAGACGTGAACGACGAGGCAGCCATCCGCCTCGCAGGAGCACTAGGCGATGGGCACCCTTCCGTCAAACACGCAGCCGCGCGGGCGCTGGGAAAAATCGGCTCTCGTCAACCCGTCATTGCCATCCTCACTCAAGCGTTGGCCGTCGGAGAAAGCAGCAGCCGTCGTGCCGCGGTTGAAGCGCTCACCCAGCTTGAAGCCAAAAGTGCCTATCCGATTTTGCGTGGAGCCCTGACGGATCCGGACCCGGCCGTGCGACAAGGCGCCCTGGCTGCGTTGGGTGAGTTGGGTGATCGTCGGGTCCTCCCTGATTTTCAGCAACGACTCTTGCTCGATGCTGACCCGGGGGTCCGGACCGAGGCTGCCTATCGACTGGGGAAACTGGGAGATGCTCAGGAGTTGGAAGCTCTTGACTTGGTCTCGCGTAACGATGCGTCCCCCAGTGTTCGCTTGTGGGCCGACTGGGCAAGGGCCAATATTACTGATGAGTAAGACGGGAGATCTTGCTGTTATCCAGTGAATCTCGCGTCAGGGCCGGCTATTCGACCTTCGTGTCCACGAGGAGTCCGATCGCTCGACGAATTTGATCACGGGCACCCAGCAGAACCACGACGTCCCCGGCTTCGAGCACGGTTTTGTCGGAAGGGTTGGATTCCGTGACCCCGTCGCGCATGAAGGCGATCACGGATGCGCCGGTTCGTGGCCGAATAGCCAAGTCATGCAGTGATTGACCCAGAGCGGGTGAATCGTCATCGATGCGACAGGTTTCCACTTCCACGTCCTCAAGCGTTCCCGACCGAAGATGGTGGGCCAGTTCGGGAAGTTCTCCCCGCCGGAGCAGGGCATAGCCTTCTCGCCGGATTTGTTCCGTTTTTCCCAGAATGACCTGGTTGGGAATTTGAAACGATTGGAGAACAAGGGTTGAGATTTCAATCGACGTTTCAAATTCTTCAGGAATAATTTCATTGGCTCCGAGTTTGTGCAATTCTTCGAGTTCTTTGAGATATCGGGTCCGGACAATGACGTGAATCGACGGGTTCAAACTCTTGGCAAGTTGGACGATACGCCGTGCCCCAAAAGGGTCGGAAATGGCGATCACGAGGACTTTGGCATTTTCAATTTGGACCTGGTGCAGGACCGTCGGATTGGTGGCGTCGCCGTATTGAATGGGGACACCCGTCCCGATTTCCAACTGAACCACCTCCCCCCGTATATCCAGGACGACGTAGGGAATCTCGAACTCTCGAAGGACGCGCGAAAGACTGCGACCGTTCAAGCCGTATCCCACGATGATGACGTGATCCCTGAGTTTGACGTGGGCCGTTTCCGCGCGCAACGACACACGCCCGGGCAACCATTGGTGCAGCCGTTGCACGGCTTCCGTCCGTCGCGCGATTTTGGGGGACCATTGGATCAAAAACGGGGTGATGATCATGGTCAGGACCGAGACGGCGAGAAACATATTATACGTTTCATGGTACAGAATACCCGCCTTGAGGCCTTCTTCGGCCAGGATAAAGGCAAATTCGCCTACTTGAGCCAAGGCCACACCAGCCAGGATCGCTGAACGAAGAGGCGCACCGACCGCTAACACCGTAGCGGCTCCCGTCACGAATTTGCCGATGACGATGGCCACGACCATGCTCATGATGAGAAGGGGGTATTCCAGGATCACGCGCGTATCCATGAGCATGCCGATCGAGACAAAAAACAGGCTGTTAAAGCTGTCCCGAAACGGGAGAACCTCGACAAGCGCCTGGTGACTGTATTCCGATTCGGAGATGATGAGTCCGGCGATAAAGGCACCAAGGGCGATGGATAACCCAAACAGTGAGGTCAACCACGCCGTACCCATGCAGAGGACCACGATGGTCAGGAGAAAGAGTTCCCGACTTTTTGTCCGAACGATATGCTCCAGGAGTTTGGGAACGAAGACTCTGGCGGCGAGCACAATAAGGAAAACCAGGGCGAGCGATTGTCCGAGGGTGAACAGAATGCGACCAATGTCTTCTGAGCCTTGGTTTCCCAAAAATGGAGTCATGAGCATCATGGGCACGATGGCCAAATCCTGAAAAATTAAGATGCCGATCGCGGATCGTCCGTGAAGGGTATCGCTTTCTCCACGCTCGGCCAGCGCTTTGAGGACGATGGCGGTACTGCTCAGGGTGACCAGGAATCCCCAGAAGATGGCGGCGTTCATGTCGATGTCCAGGAGGAACCCGCCAACGACAAAAAAGAGTAGGACACTGAAAATCTGGGCCGGTCCTCCCACGAAAAACAGGATCTTCGAGGACTTCAATTTCGCCAAAGAAAATTCCAGGCCGATCGTGAACAACAGCAGCATCACCCCGATCTCGGCCAGCACGTGCACCTGTTCTCGATCAGAAATGAGGTTGAGCCCATAGGGCCCGACGAGAGTCCCCACGACCAGGAACCCCGCAATCGAGGGGAGGTGGAGTTTTTGAAACAGGAAGACCACCGCGATGGACACGGAGAAAATAATGATGACGTCCCTGAGTGCGCTGAATTCATCCATCGTGCTGTCTCCGGGAAACGGAAATGGCGATCCTTTTACTCCCGTGACGACGGTCAGAGAGGACTTGGGGGCAGTTCCCCCACGGCTGTTCAGCACATGCCTCACACGGGGCATGCGAAACGCTGCTTGGTTCGTCCAACGACGCCGGTGACATCCGGAAAAGCGGGCTTAAGAGTACAAGTCTTGAAAGAGCCAGGGAACTTCCTGTTTTCTTCTTGTCTCGTAGTCCGCAATATTCTGTTCGCGTTGGAGGGTCAGGCCAATAGCGTCCAACCCTTGCAGAAGGCACTGTTTTCGAAACGGATCAATGGAAAATCGAAACGTGGATTTCTGGGGCGTGGAGATCGTTTGAGAAGCCAGGTCGATCGTCAGTTCAAACTGGTCATCCGCGCAAACGTGGTCGAAGAGCCGTTGAATGTTCTGGGCTTCAAGCACAATCGGCAGGATGCTGTTCTGAAAGCAGTTGTTGTAAAAAATCTCGGCAAAGCTCGGAGCGAGAATGGCGCGAATCCCATAATCCAACAGAGCCCAGGGCGCGTGTTCTCTGGAAGAACCACATCCGAAATTGTCACGAGTAAGCAGAATGGTGGCATCGGCATACTGCGGTTGATTCATAAAAAAATCCGGGTCCGGGGACCCATCGGGGAGCGTGCGCCAATCCACAAAGAGCCCCTCTTTCAATCCCGTTCGATGAATCGTCTTTAAATATTGCTTGGGAATGATCTGATCAGTATCGACGTCGACGCGATCCAGAGGAGCGATGCGTCCGGTATGGGTGGTAAAGAGTTCCATGGCAACGCTCTCGGGTCAGGCCCAATGACGAATATCGACGAAGTGCCCGGTGACGGCGGCCGCCGCGGCCATGGCCGGGGAGACCAGGTGCGTCCGTCCGCCCTTTCCTTGACGGCCTTCGAAGTTTCGGTTGCTCGTTGACGCGCAACGCTCACCGGGTTGGAGCACGTCGGCATTCATGGCCAGGCACATACTGCAGCCGGACTCCCGCCATTCGGCCCCGGCTGCGCGAAAGACGGCATCCAATCCTTCTTCTTCGGCTTGTTTTTTGATCAGGCCGGAACCCGGCACGACCATTGCCTGCACGCCGGGTGCCACTTTCCTCCCTTGAAAGTAGGAGGCGGCCAGGCGTAAATCTTCAATCCGCGAATTCGTACACGATCCGATAAACACCCGGTCGATGGTGATATCCACAATAGGGGTTCCGGGCGTGAGGGCCATGTAGTCGAGCGCTCGTGTCGTGGCATCCTGCGTTTCCACGTCGGAAAAGGACCGTGGGTCCGGGACCGCGCCGTCCACTCCGGTCACCATGCCCGGATTCGTGCCCCACGTGACTTGCGGGGCGATGTCTTCCCCCTGGAGCGTGATGACTCGATCATAGGCGGCTCCGGGATCCGTGCGTAGCCTTTCCCAATGCTGGACGGCCTGGGTCCAGAGGTGCGCAGGGGGAGCCATGGGACGGTCCTTGATATAGGAGAAGGTAGTTTCGTCGGGGGCAATCATCCCGGCACGGGCTCCGCCTTCGATCGACATGTTGCAGAGAGTCATGCGGCCCTCCATCGATAAGGATCGAACCGCCTCGCCCGTGTATTCCACGACGTACCCGGTTCCTCCGGCGGTGCCGATAGTTCCGATAATGGCCAGGATCAGATCTTTTGCCGAACAGTGGGGAGAGACGTGGCCGTCGACTCGGATTTCCATGGTTTGCGGTCGTTTTTGGATCAAGCATTGGGTGGCCAGCACGTGTTCGACCTCACTGGTCCCGATGCCGAAAGCCAACGCCCCGAATGCGCCATGGGTCGAGGTATGGGAATCCCCGCAGACAATCGTCATCCCGGGCAAGGTAAGTCCCTGCTCCGGACCAATGACGTGCACGATCCCCTGACGAACGTCGTGCATGGAGAACAGCGTAATACCGAAGTCGGCGCAATGCTGTTCGAGCGTTTGAATTTGAATGCGACTCAAGGGGTCCGCAATGCCCAAGCTTCGGTCGGTGGTCGGCACGTTATGGTCCGGTACCGCGAGCGCCGCCCCTGGCCGCCGAGGGTGACGTCCGGCAAGCTTGAGTCCTTCAAAGGCTTGCGGAGAGGTCACTTCATGGATCAGGTGGCGGTCGATGTACAACAGGGTCGTGCCATTCGAGTCCTCATGTACCACGTGAGGGCCCCATATTTTGTCAAAAAGCGTGTGTGCTGCCATCAAACGGACCTCTATTTGTGCCCAGCCAATATGGCGTATTGAAGCCGTGGCGTGCAACCCTTCGCATACTCCAGAAGCATTTCGTGGACGACCATTGCTGTGCTGCGACCTGGCCGGTTTCCAGCGCAACTTGGCGGAGTGGCTGCTCGCCTCCGGCATTCTTCTGTCTCACCATAGACTTGGTTGGCCATCTCCGCTACAATTCCCGCCCCAACACCAACTCAATCAAGTGCCAAACGTGATTGACCCATACAATGCGGCCAGGATGCGCTCCTGCCGGATGTTCCGGCACGTCTCGAACTTCACTCCCAACGGCGGGACTCAGCAAGCATGATTGAAGAAGCCCTGCTGTCCATCGGTCTGGTTATCGTCGTCGCCAAACTGGTCGAGGGCCTTCTCCGGCACTTCCGGCTGAACTCCATTGTGGCCTACACGGCCACGGGAATATTGCTGGGACCGATTGCCGGAATCGTCGAGCCCACCGGCGAAATTCAAATCCTGCTGGGCATCGGCATCTTCCTTTTCTTCTTCCTCATCGGCTTGGACGAACTCGATATTTCCGGCTTCATCGCCGCTATCCGCGGCCGGTTCTTCGCCGCCGCGATGACATCCGTTCTCCTATCCCTGGTCGCCGCTCTGACCGTCACCTCCGATATCATCTACGACTTCGGGCTGGGCCTCGATTTCACCGGGTCGCTGGCCCTTGCCGGGATTCTTTCTTTGACCAGCCTGGGTGTGGTGGCCAAGGTCCTGGTCGATGAAGGTCGCCTCAGGGAACCCATTGGAATCGAAATATTCACCACCGCGCTCATTGCCGAGTTGCTGACCCTGTTGCTGGTGGGATTCACCATCGGCGAGCACGTTCATCACTTGAGCTGGGAGAGCGTGCTCATCCTGCCGGGCAAGATTGCCGGTTTTACCGTGGTGACCTGGGTATTGGCCGGCCGGGTGCTTCCGCCTCTGATCACGCTGCTGAAGCGCTTCCTGCACGTGCCGCAACTCTCCTTCGGACTGATTTTAGGCGGGCTGTTCATGACGGTCGTCGGCGCCGAGAAGATGGGGCTGCACGGCTCTCTGGGGGCGCTGTTGTTTGGTGCCGCCCTGTCGAGGCTGCCGTATCACGTGCGGCGGGACGTCGTCCCCGGCATGAGAAGCACCGCCGAAGGGCTGTTCGTGCCTCTCTTCTTCGCCTCAGCCGGGTTACACCTGAACCTGTCGTTCACCGAGTTACCGGTGTGGACCATTGCGGCGTTGGTCGTCATTCCCCTGGCCGGAAAATTCGTTGCAGCCTTCATCGGCGCCTCCGTGGCCCGTCTGGACAGGCCCTTTGTTTTGGCCACCGGGCTGATGGCCAAAGGCGTTGCGGAAATGGCTCTCCTGCTGGTGCTTCTCGAGACGGACGTTATCGGGCACGACGTCTTCTCGTTGCTCGTGCTCATCATGCTCGCCTACATCCTGCTCACACCTCCGGCTATCCGCGCCGTTGTCAACCGGGTGAAGCCGTCGGAAGGGGTCATGCCGCCCGAATCGCTCCCGCCGTCTCTGGCCCGCTTTGTCCTGGACGACATCACTGTTGGCGACATCCTCGACCGGACCCGCACCTATCCCGACCCGGCGATGTCGGTACGGGCCTTTGCCGACCAGTGGATCGTCCCCCACCAGCAGGATTACGCAGTGGTGGAGAAAGGCGAGCTTTCCGGGATTGTGTCGTTGAGCCTGCTGCGATATCTGCCCAAAGAGTCCTGGTCCAACACGCCGTTGCGCAAACTTGCGCGCCCCAGGACGCTGTACGCTTGGCCCGATGAGCCGGTGGAAGACGCGCTGCAGCGAATGACGGAGAACTCGCTGACGGTGATACCGGTGAGGGACCGGGAGTCCGAGAAGTTTCTGGGCGTGGTCAACAGCCGGCAGATCCTGGAACTCATCACCCGAGACGTCACCGGTGAATATTAATCGGGGAACAGGCAGAGTGCTGACTCGATTCCGGGTGCAATGGGCCAATACCGGGGATGATGCCTCGATCAGGCAAAAGACTGTTGACAATTCCGTGGCGATCAGAAACAATGCAACCCATAGAATTAAATAAAGACAGGAAAGGCTTTCAATTCCTTCTGGATAAATAAGGTGCGCTGTGGATGAAAAAACAAATAAGGAAGTAGAGGCCGAGAAGGCGGAGGTCGGGCCCCTGGATGACGACGAGTTGGAAAAGATCGCTGGCGGCACCGGTCCGAACACGCCACCTCCTGGCTACGCGCCTGATGGCAAGATTTTGCCAGCCAGCTAGCGGGAATGGCGGCCCCGGCCAGCCCATCCCGGATCCGCGCCGAGCCGTCCAGAGTGACGACACCTGCTTCTGAGTACTCGCCGTCTGGTCTGGTCATTGGGCCAACCGCGACTCCTCGACCCTAGTCCTCAACCGTGTAGATTGCCCCACCTCTTCGCCTGCTTCATTCAGGGTGAAGAGGTGGGGTTCGTTTTGGTGTTGGAACGCAGGCCTACGCCTTCGGTCGGCGTCCATCTTCAAGTCGGATGCACCATGCAGGATCATGATGCACCGCTCGGTTGGAAGCTGCGGTTCAAAGGGCCTCAACTACACGCTGGCTGGCTCCTCCTCCAATATCCTGCTGCCCTCATCATTGCCTCAGCCAGCAAATTCCTCTTCTTATCCTGATCCAACGCCAACCCGATTGCCAAAGCCTGTTCTCGACCTGATCGGGGATCTAATCGGGGGGCGGGTCCATACATTTTCCTCTTGCTTTTTTAGTACTTTTGCATAAGAATTAAAACTAGATCAATAGGTTCAAACGTTCCAAAGACCATTGTTGAGTATTTCCTTCGGGATGTGCCGGGTAAGCTGGCAAGAACTCACAAGATGGTACAATCCCCATCAGCGTACATCGAAGGGTATGCGAAGGCCCGCCTCTACGATCAGGCAGCGGCCGACAACTATATCCGGCACACGACTATTGGCGATCCCGTGTTGGACCCGGTGCTGGAGGAGATCTCTTCATTGCCGCCGGCCGACTTGCACCGGTTCGTCGAGGCTGGGATAGAGCAGCATGACGAGGCTCTCCGCAATGCACCGCAGGCCCTGCGCGAGTTCTTCGAAAATCTTGAAGAGCCTCCCTGGCTCGACTACGAAGCCTTTCGTCCAGGCGTTCGCGCGTTCAACGCAAACGTCGACCTCATGCTCATCGCATTCGTCTGCGGGGTGCTGGTGGAAGGGTTTTCGACGCTGATCGCCAAGTCTTTCAACATTACCGGGCGAGTGGCGGGTACCACAAGACGCCTCCGGCAGAATAACCGCCACATGCTGGAAATCTTTTACCCCGGTGGCATGCTAAGAGATGGCGATGGGTGGAAGCTCTCCACGCGCGTGCGCTTCGTCCATGCTCGCATAAGGACCCTGCTGGCGAAATCCGACGAGTGGAATCACAATGCGTGGGGCGCGCCGCTTAGCGCGGCGCACTTGGGTTTTGCCATCTCCGTCTTTTCCCATCGCCTGTTGGAATACGCGTCGTTGGTGGGAGCGAGTTTCAACAATGAAGAAAGAGAGAGTGTTCTTGCCGTGTGGCGTTACACCGGCTATCTCATGGGGATACCTGAAACCATCCTCTATACCAACAGCGCGGAAGCGAAAAAAATATACAGGATCGCGCCTATGTGCGAGCCGCCGCCGGATGCCGATTCGATAGCCATGGCGAATGCGTTAATCAATTCCATTCCGGCAGTTGCGAATATAAAAAGTCAGGATGAAGAGAAAGATGTGCTCGCGTTGGCCTACCGCCTGTCACGAGCATTCCTTGGCAACCGACTCGCTGATCAGTTCCAGTATCCAAAGAGCTTTACCATGGGAACACTGTTTCTGTACCGGATCAAACAACGCCTTCTCCGATTTATAAAGAACCAACAGCTCATCAGATCACAAAATTTTTCTCAGCTTCTTCAAATCTCGGTGTTTGATGAGGGTGGGGTGAGCTATAAGCTGCCCGACCACGTCCGTACATCAAAATCAAGCGACTGGTAAACGATGTTCGTGGTCAAACGAAAGCTTGGCCGTGGTGAACTCGCCGTCGCTCCTAGCCGGTGCTGGCCGAGGCGATGACTCTTTTGGACCGCTATATCGCCGTGATTCTGCGTCGCCGGTGGCCGGTCGTTGTGCTCGCTACGCTGTTCATGCTGGCTATGACGGCGGGTGCCCGCTTGATCACCGTTTCAAACGATTACCGCATTCTGTTCAGCGAAGACAATCCGCAACTCCTCGCGTTCGACGCGCTGGAGAACACCTACTCCGCGTCGAATTCGGCACTGATCGCCATCGCGCCCCGCGAGGGGTCGGTCTTCACCCGGGAGACGCTCGGCACCATTGAGGAATTGACCGAAGCCGCGTGGCGCACGCCGTATTCCAGTCGGATCGACTCCCTCACCAACTTTTTCCACAGCGAGGCGTTCGGCGACGATCTGGTCGTTGCCCCGCTCGTGGAGGACGCCCGATCGAAGAGTGACGAGGAACTAGCGCGAATCGAGACGATCGCGTTGAACGAATCCCAGATAGCCGGGCGGTTGCTCTCCGCTGACGGGCGCGTGGCCGGACTGGTCATCAATTTCGTTCTGCCGGAGAACCCGGACCGAGCCGTGATCGAAATTACCGATTATCTCAATTCGCTCCTGGACCAGGCCCGCGCGAGCCACCCGGACATCGACTATTACATGACCGGCTACGTGGTCGTGAACCGGGCTTTCGCCGATGTCACACAGGAAGAGATGGAAACCCTGGTGCCGATGGCGTTTCTCCTCATTATAGGCTTGGCGATCATTCTCCTGCGCTCGGTTCTCGGAACGGTAGCCATCGTCGCCATTCTCCTGTTCGTCATCAACTCCACCATGGGGTTCGCCGGCTGGAGCGGTATGGTGCTCAGCCCCACCAACTCCGGCGTGCCGGTTATCGTCATGGTGATAGCCATTGCGGATTCAATCCACATCGTCACGAGTGTGCTACTGGGTATGAGACGCGGTCTGGACAGAAACGCGGCGATCGTCGAATCGATTCGCATCAATACCTACCCGGTCTTTCTCACCTCGGTCACGACCGCGATTGGATTCCTCAGCCTGAACGGCTCGGATTCGCCGCCTTTTCACGTCCTGGGTAATCTCGTGGCATTCGGCGTCTTGTGCGCCTTCGTCTACACCATGACGCTCCTTCCGGCCTTGCTCTCGATTCTGCCGTTGCGCGCCCCACGGGTCCGGTCAGAGGGAACCGCCTTCGTCGACCGCTTTGCCGACTTTGTCATCGCCCGGCGCACATTTCTGCTCTGGTCCTTTACCCTGGTCGTCGTTGGTCTGATCACCGGCATTCCCCGCATCGAGTTGGGCGATAACCTGACGCAGTTTTTTGACAAACGTTACCAGGTCCGGCGCGATGCCGATTACATCGTTGAAAATCTGACTGGCCTGGAGAAGCTGGAATATTCCCTGAATGCCGGACGCGAATGGGGCGTGACCGACCCCGACTATCTGCGCAAGGTCGAGACGTTTGCCGAATGGTACCGGCAGCAACCCGAAGTGACCCATGTCCAGGCCTTTTCGGACATCATGAAACGCCTCAACAAAAACATGCACGGCGATGACCCGGCCTTCTATCGCCTGCCTGAAGATCAGGAACTCGCGGCGCAGTACCTGTTGTTGTACGAGTTTTCGCTTCCGTTCGGCAGCGACCTCAACGATCGCATCGACGTCGCCAAATCCGCGACGCGCATGGCCGTCGTGACCAAGAAAGGGAACTCTCGATCACTGCGGGAACTCGATCAACGCGCACAGGTCTGGCTCCGCGCCAATATACCCGATTTTGCGCAGGAGGCCTCCGGGCTGAGCATCATCGTGGCTCATATGACACAACGAAACATCGACAGCATGTTGGGTAGTACGATCTTCGCCATGTCGCTTATCTCCTTCATCCTGATCGGGGTGTTCAAGAGCGTCCGGATCGGCCTCCTCAGCCTTCTCCCCAATTTCATCCCTGCACTCATGAGCTTCGGCTTGTGGGGCCATCTCGTCGGTCGCTTGGGCGTTGTCTCTTCAGTGGTCGTCGCCGTCTGCTTCGGAATCGTGGTGGATGATACGATTCATTTTCTGAGCAAATATCTGAAGGCCCGCCGCGAGGGGCTTCCAGCACCCGAGGCCGTGCGCTCCGCCTTTCACACCGTGGGCCATGCGTTATGGACGACGACCGCGATCTTGTCGGCGGGCTTCCTGGTATTCGCCATGTCGGGATTCGAACTCAGTTGGGTGCTCGGTCTTATGGTTACGATCACGATCGTCTTCGCGATCGCCGCCGATTTTCTGCTGCTTCCTCCTCTGCTGATTGCTCTGGACCGGAAAAATCAATGATTCCCGATTTGCGAAAAAAAATTCGACTATTTTAGGGCGCGGCCAACCATGTAGAGCCCTTGGCCAGGAGAATAGCATGGAGACAAAAAGAGTCATCATCATTGGCGGAGGAACGGCCGGACTGGTCGCCGCCTACACCCTTAAGAAATACGGTATCAGGGCCATATTGCTTGAAGCTAACGGCCGGGTAGGCGGACGCCTGGGCGGCGACCGGGTGGACGGCTTTTTACTGGACGAAGGCGTGGACTTCTTCACGGCTTCCCACGATGTAGCCTTGCGTCTGTGCGAGGAGTTGCGATTGCCCCTGATACGCTCGATGATGAAGCTTGGCTGGTACAAAAACGGTCGGTTCAGCGTCACCACGCCGGAGCAATCATTAGGCGGCATGATCAAGGACCTGCCGGCCTTGTGGAACCTGGGGTTATTGTCGCCCCGGTCGATCTTGGCGAGCATCAAGCTGGACAGGATCATCAAGGACAAGCAGGCGTATGTCACTTTCGCGAGCGACTCGCGGGTCGCCGAGTTCGATGAGGAGGAAAGCGCCCGCGAATACCTGAACAGAATAGGCGTGCCAGAGGATATGCTCCTGTTCTTGCGAGGACTCCTCGAGATGACGATGGGCGATCTGGACGAGATGAGCGCCGCGTTCGCGCTCACGTTTATGGGGCAGATCATAGCCAAGACGGATCAGCTCTACGTGCCGGAGGAAGGAGCCGGTTCCCTGACTCACGCCCTGGCCAATGCCTGCGGAGCCGACATTCGCGTATCGACGCCCGCCAAGAGCGTGGTCATCAAGGACGGGACCGTGGCCAGCGTGATCGTGGACAGCGGGCCCATCGAAGCGGACGCCGTCATCTGCGCCACCACCGCCACGACGGCGCTGAACATCATTCCCGATCTGCCCGACGGCATCCGCCGTGTACTCAGCAAGATACGGTACGCGCGCGGGTGTCGAGTCGTGATCGGTCTCGACCATCCGCCGCTTCCCGTCGGCTGGAACGGAGTGTTGTATCCTGAAGACGAGACGCCCTTGCTCTTGGATCGCTCCATCAACCTGCCCGCCTGTGTGCCACCGGGCAAGAGCACTTTGGACATGCTCGTCGGTCGAGACCGCGCCGAGGAGTTGTTTCCCCTCGACGACGAAGAGATCAAGCGCCGGATGCTTGCCGACGTGCGCCGGCATCCCCGTCCCCCAGGAAGCAACCTTCCCGGCGACGATGACGGATTGTTTACTCGCGTGTACCGCTGGAGGGAGGCCCTGTGCATCGGGCCGCCCGGCGTGTTGAAGACGATTGCGGAGATGCGCCGTCAACACAGCCGGGCGGTGAAGAACCTCTTTCTGGCAGGCGACTACATGCGGATGCCCTCGGTGAACGGCGCCCTGGCCAGCGGCGTCGATGCGGCCGAGGAAGTTGCGGAACTGCTGGGAGCCCGTCCCCTATAAGAAAATACGAAGAGCGGGCGCCCAATGCTTTTGTCGATCCTTACTTATATTGAGAGGAGGGATATATGATCCACGCTTATTTCCCCCGATCGGTGCTCTTGTTTCTGGCACCGTGCCTGGCCTTGTTGTCTGGGCTGGCCACGCCGTCACTCGGGCACTCGGCCACCTCCGAGGAAATCGGGCTCAAGATCGCCACTGACGCCAGCGCCAACGATGACGGGTTTGGCAATTTTACGGCCAGCCAAGTCATGGTGCTGCGCAACAAGCAGGGGCAGGAGAGCCGGCGTCAAATCCGTGTCAAGGTGCTGGAGGTCGACGGCGACGGCGACAAGAGCCTATTGGTGTTCGACGAGCCGCGCGACGTCAAGGGGACCGCGCTGCTCACCCACGGCCATAAGCAGGAGGCGGACGACCAGTGGCTCTATCTCCCGGCACTGAAACGGGTCAAGCGGATCAGTTCGTCGAACCGGTCCGGCTCCTTCATAGGTAGCGAATTCTCCTATGAGGACCTGAGTACCCCGGAGGTGGAAAAATTCACCTATCGGTACCTGCGGGACGAGCCGTGCGGGGACTTGACGTGCACGGTCTCCGAACGGGTTCCGGTGGACAAGAAAGCCTCTGGCTACCTCCGCCAACTGGTCTGGCGCGACAAGGACGAGCTGCGCATCTGGAAAGTAGAGTACTACGACCGCAAGGACGCGCACCTGAAGACGCTCACCATTGGGAACTACACGCAATACCTGGACCGGTACTGGCGCACCGGAGAGATGACCATGGTCAATCATCTGACGGGCAAGAGTACCGTGTTGACCTGGGCGGATTATCAGTTCCGTACCAAACTCAAAGAGCGTGACTTCAGCAAAACCGGATTAAAACGGGCGCGGTGATGCGAGGCTGTGCCGCTCGCTACCTCTTGGCCCTCACTGCGATCTGGCTAGTGGCATCGGTTGTTGCCGTCGAAGCCCATGCGGAAATGGAGATTGCGGCCTGGGAGTTGTCCGGGCGCGTGAGCCTGGAAACCCGTGTGTTTCCGAAAACCGGCATTGACTCCAGCCAGCGCTCGTATACGAGCGGCTTTGTGGTGGAGCCCAAACTCTACCTTGAAGACGTCGAGGGAAGAAGCGTTACCCTGTTGCCGTTCTTTCGCTACGACAGCGCGGACTCACGCCGCACCCATTGGGATCTGCGGGAAGCGTATGTTCTGCTGTTCGGCGAACGCGGCGAGGGCGAATTGGAGTTCCGTGTGGGCGTGGACCGGGTGTTCTGGGGCGTTGCCGAATCGCAACACCTGGTCGATATCATCAACCAGATCGACTTCCTCGAACATCCCAACGGCGAAGTGAAGTTGGGGCAACCCATGGTGCACGTCACGTGGTCCAGCGATTGGGGCATGTTGGAGTTCTTCGGGCTGCCGTATCACCGCCCGCGTATCTACCCGGGCCGAGGCGGTCGCCTGCGCTTCGCAGGACTCTTGGACAACGAGCGGGTGGAGTATGAGAGCGGGGCCGAAGAGTGGCATCCGGATTTTGCGGCCCGGTACAGTCACAGCTTCGGACCCCTGGATATCGGCGTGAGTGTGTTCGATGGCACCAGCCGGGAAGCGAGCCTGATTTGTATGCCGCCTGCTTGTGGGCCGACGGGGGTCAGTGATGTCTCCAATGTCTGGATTCCGTACTACGCGCAGATCCGCCAGTTTGGGCTGGACGCGCAACTGACGCTCGACGCCTGGCTGTTCAAGTTTGAGGCGATGCATCGCTCAGGCGAACGCAACGCGCTCGGGAGGGAAAAGGAGTACGAAGAGGCGTACGTGGATGCCGTGTTTGGGGTAGGCGGGTTCGACGATCTTGTCGGCACCCTTCGGGAAGAAGCGTACGTGGCTGCCGTGGTGGGGGGCGAATACACGTTCTATTCCGTCTTGGGTTCTACGGCCGACATCGGCGTGCTGGCCGAATGGAATTATGACGAGCGGGGCCGGCAAGCGCTCCCCAGACGCTCACCCCTGACCCTCGACAACGATTTTTTCTTTGGCGCGCATCTTTCGTTCAACGACGTCGAGAGCACCGAAATCAAAGTCGCGATGCTGACGGACGCGAGCCGTGAAACCCGCACCCTGGGCGTCGAATTCGACCGGCGGCTCTTCGACCAATGGTCGCTGCACGTGGAGTCGAGCACGATTCTCAGCATCGACCCAGCGGATCTTCAATATGTGGGGCGACGCGACAGCTTCTTCGAGTTCCACATGGAGTACAATTTCTAGCCGTCCTGCGGGGGGTACAAACTTTACCGTTTAAATTTTTAAGCGGATAGTTAATATTGGCAGACTCTGCACGGCAAAGGAAGACCTGCTCATGCCGTGGACGGAGTGGAATATTATGGGCCAACGGGAACAGTTTGTACGCGATCATCAGGACCTTCATTGAAAGTCAGGTTCATGCGGTCTGTGCTAAACCTTCAACGGTCACTTTTTTCTTCATTCGGACAAAGTGAGGGACATCATGCGTCAATGGAATTCTATGGGACTAGGCATCGTTATCACTGTGATCTTATCGAGTTGCGGCGGTGGTGGGGGCATGATGAAATCGATGGAAGAGGACATCCACGATCAAATCGGCGAGATTGGAAAGAATGCTACCCGGATAATTTCCACGGCTCTGGTGGTGACTGCTAGCCCAATACCATTGCCAACTGAGCGCTTCCCAGTAGAATGCACGGAGGACAGTTGTACGGCAATGCTACCGACCGGTCCATTAGAATACAACGTCGAGCAGGCCACCACTTTTACACCAGAGCAGGAAACTAAAGTCGTTGGAACATGACAAGGCGTCCACCTTAGAGGAACAACAGGAGCTGATACAACGTTTGGTGTAGTTGATTTCCGAGGATTGGGTGGATGGTTGAAATATAGTACTTTTAGCGCAGATCGGAGTACATTCGATATTGGCGTTCGATGGGCGGGAGGTGCATCAGCCGGACAACACAGCGGCACGAATCCGATATCGGGATCCGCCACATGGACGGGCGCCATGACCGGCTGGGATAAGCTGTCCGACGAAGATCCACTCATAGGAGATGCCACGCTCACATTCGATATGGCTCGACAGGTTCTCGATCTGGCTTTTACCAATATCGCCACCCATGATGACGGCCGAAAATATGACGACATGAATTGGAGTGACGTGCAGGTTACGGATGGTCATTTTAACGAGGGAACTGGTCCGGACTCATTATCTGGATATTTCTATGGCCCGAACCATGATGAAGTCGGCGGCGTGTTCGAGCGAAGGCATATTGTTGGTGCGTTCGGCGCGAACCGGTAGTTTGAACCAACGATCGTTGGTCCCTGCTGCTTGGAAGCCGGCGTCATGAGGCGTGTCCCCATGCCCGGCTTGCACATCTCGACCATTTTTTTTACGCCGACGCGGGCTTCGAGGAGCATGAAACATGAAAAAATCCGCCTTTCGTCTGAACCCCCGGATACGGACCGCTGTTTTGCGGAGTCTCTTTTTCCGAGAGAAACCCACAGTGAGATTCCCTGTGCTGCGGATCCTGGCACGAAGCGTCGCAGGCGCGATGCTCGTATCCTTCTCGGTTTGCGAAGTTGCCTTGGCGCAGAATCGGGAAGCGGAGTGCAATCCGGTCCAAGGGAATCCCGCTGTTCAGGTCTGTACGGGGTCGGACTACACCGGTATCCGCTTCACCCCGCAGGACGTGCCGCCCGATGGACTGGATCTGACCGTCCAGGGCGGAACCGATGAGGCAAGCGCCATTACGATCAACGGGCAGGGGCTCCAGGTGCCACTGCCGAACGGACAAAGCATCGAAGTGATGGATCATGGCATTTCCGTGGAGTCTGCGGCGGACTCCGCCGTTTCCGTTACGCTCGAAGGTCACGCGCGAATCCAGACTGACGGTGTAGGAGGCCACGGTATTAATGTGAGACAGCACCGTGCCGGCCCGCTGAACATCGCGGTAACCGGCGGCACGATCGCCACTGGGGGTCAGGGTGCTCACGGCGTGAACGGCGAGCATCTGGGCACCGGCGATATCTCCATCACGCTTGGGAGAGGTACCGAAATCACGCCGAAACGTGCTGGAAGCAACGGCGTGCAAGGATTCCAGCATCACGACGGCTCCGTGACCGTGCGACTCGAGGAAGGCGCCGTCGTGAGAGGAGTGGCACGAGGTGGCCGGGGCGTTGCAGCCTTCTTGACGAACGATGAGAACAGTGGCCGCATCGTGATCGACAACAAAGGGACGATCTTGGGTGGACCTGGAACGGAGGGCATCCTCGCGTGGGCTCGCCGGAGAAGCGGACATACCGGGTACACGATGGAGAACGGACAGACGGCGGACCCCGTAGAGACGATGAACGACGGGGTCCGCGACAAGCCTCTGATTCATATCGTCTCAAGCGGAACGATCCGGGTCGGAGATCCGAGCATCGTTGGCCTGCCGGGCCAGCCGGATCCGGCTGCGTTTGCCCAGGCACTCAACCTCGGCATCGTCGGTGGACTCCTCAAGCCCCCGCTTCCCCCGGTCGGAGCGGGGATCCGGGCGTACGCGGTTGACCTTGTGGATCTGTTGGATCATGTCGCGACACCAAAAACCCTGACGTCTGCCGAGTTGACGATCCTTGCCGCGCAGTTGCAGATCCCTGCGTTCCCTGGTCTGACGCCTGCGCAAGTATTGGCGGGTGCGCTTGGCGCAGTCGATGCACAAGGAAATCCTCTCCCCGTCAAGGTCCTCTCGCCTGCGGAAGCGGCTCTCATCCGCGAAGTCGTAGAGGGCGACACTATCTGTGATGACGCCGACCAGGATTGTATGGAGGAAGCGCTCGATGGGTTGACAGCGTCGCAGTACACGGATGACTACAAGAACAAGGTCCGCGAATTTGCGGTGAACTACAATGCCGGTGACATCCTGATTGAAGTGACGGGGGGCAGCGTGACATCCCTTGACGGCTACGGCATGCACGCGGGCTATCCCATTCCGAGCGCGAAGAACGGCCGGGTTCTCGTCTCTGTGTCGGAGGGAGCGGTCGTCACGGGTCTTATAGATGGCATCAGACTCGGTACGGGCGGCATCGTTGATGACAGACGTCAACAGATCATCATCGTCGAAGGCGAAGTTATCGGTCAGACCGGTGTCGGCGTTCATCCGATCGCCGGCGGTGACGTGACCATCCGGCCGACCGGCAAGGTCTCGGGATATACCGGCGTCTATTTCGAGGACGGCTCGGGCAACGGTGATTTCGACCTCACGAACAACGTGGTGAGGGTGTTTGGCGAGGTCGAATCGACCGGCCCCGAAGTCCAGAACTTGCCACTTCCGGACGGTTCACGTATCGAAATCAAACATGCAGGGATCAAGCTGGAAGGCGGTGGCACGGTGATTGTCGGCCCCCAAGCGCGGATCTCGGCGAAGTCGGGCGTGGCGATTCTCGGTGAGCCATGGAACATCAAACCCAATGTGCCCGCCGACGTTGAGGTGGTGATCCAGCCAGGCCAGGACATTCAGAAGCGGATCCAGGGCGTCATCAGAAACCTTCCTGGGGCCGACGGGACCTCCCGCGCCCCTAAGATATATGTCCGGCAGCCGGGTGCCCCAGCCATGCGATTGGCTGCTGGAGATGATGCGGTGCCGCTTGGCGTCTGGGACGTCATTCTGCAACAGAACGGGGACGAAATCTCTGTGACAAACCAATGCGGCGCGCGCGCGCAGGTGTATGAGGCGCTACCTTTCGTGCTCATGGGGTTGACCGGCCTCACGACTTACCAGGAGCGGATGGCTGCGGCACGCGACTCGGATGGCGTCTGGTTCCGATCCGCATACGGCGGCGGCCAGTGGAACGCCAAAGCCTCGACGTACGGTTCGACCGCCTACGACTACGATCGGTACGAGTTGGAAGGGGGCATCGACTATCCCGTAGGCAAGCACGGCATGATCGGTGCCTCGGGGTATCACCGGAATAGTTCCGTGGACGTGCGGAACGGCGGCGGCCTCACCCTGGCGGGCGAGGGGTTGGGGCTTTCCGGCACCTTGAATACCGGGTGGTTTTACGTTGATAGCCAGCTTGCGATGACCTGGTATCGATTGAATATGGACGCCCTGTCCATGGGTTCAATCGGATCGAATGTCAGAGGATTCGGCTATGCGCTGGGGATCGAGACCGGCCACCGCGCTGATATGGGCAGTTTCGCTGATATGGGCAGTTTGTTTCTCACGCCGCGGGCAGGGGTCACCTATTCTTCGTTCTCACTGGACAGCTTCGAGGCCCGAACGGGCGCCGGTGGCGGCACGGTCTTGATGGAAGACGTAGAAAGCGTGAGGGGCCGCGTGGGACTTCTTGTGGAGGCGGGAGAGAAGGAAGCGCGGCACCTGTTTGCGTCGGTGGATATCGAACACGAGTTTTCGAATGCGGGGAAAACGGTCACCGTGGCAGGCACGCCGTTGGCGGCGCGTCTCTACCCGACTCGGGTTCGCACGGGCCTCGGCGGCAGTGTGGGTTTGGGTGATAACCTGCCGATCTTACAGGGTTCGCTCAGCTACACGACGGCGGGTCACGGCAACCACGACTTCTTGGCTGAAATCAGAATGAAATTCAACTTCTGACGGGCGGTTCAAAATCCGGCCCGTGAAATTCGCCGCCCGCTACAGTCACAGCTTCGGGCCCTGGGATATTGGCGTGAGTATCTTCCAGGGCTCTAACCTGAACCTTTCTGACTTGTCTTGCCGTCGAGCGCGGTCAGTGGCGTCCCGCTGGTTGTGGGACGTCCTATGCTTAGATCCGTCAGTTTGGGGCGGACGCGCAACTGACGCTCGACGCCTGGCTGTTCAAGTTTGAGGCGATGCATCGCTCGGGCGATCGCAACGCGCTCGGTCGGGAAGAGGAGTACGCAAGGGAGTACTTGGCTGCAGCGGTGGGGGCAGGTGGGTTCGACGATCTTGTCGGCACCCTTCGGGAAGAGAAGTACGTGGCCGCCGTGATGGGGGGCGAATACACGTTCTATTCCGTCTTGGGTTCTACGGCCGACATCGGCCTGCTGGCCGAATGGAATTATGACGAGCGGGGCCGGCGAGCGCTCCCCAGGCGCCAGCCCATGACGCTCGACAACGATTTCTTCTTTGGTATGAGCCTTTCATTCAACGACGTCGAGAGCACCATGATCACTGCCGGGTTTCTGATGGACGCGAGCCGTGAAACCCGCACCCTAGCTGCCGAATTCGACCGGCGGCTCTTCGACCAGTGGTCTCTGCACGTGGCGGCGAACACGATTCTCAGCATCGACCCAGCGGATCTTCAATATGTCGGGCGACGCGACAGCTTCTTCGAATTCCACATGGAGTACAATTTCTAGCCGGAGGTCGGGTTACGCTACGCGAACCGGACCTCCGGTCTCTGTGCCTATCTTATTCTGTCTCGTTTTCCGTACTGCTGTGGGCTTCTGCATGGGGTTTCAGCGGTAACAAGACACGCATCTCGGTGTAGTGCCCGACCTCCGTGTCGACCTGGATGGACCCACCGTGACGGACCAGGATGTCGGTGGTCAGGGAAAGCCCCAGGCCGGTGCCCTTCCCCGGTTCCTTGGTGGTCACAAACGGCTCAAAAATCTTGTCACGTACTTCCTCCGGGATGCCGGGACCATTGTCCCGGATGCAGAACTCCACGTGATCTTCCAACTGCCGGCTGGCGATAGACAGTTCCGGTTGGTAGTCGCCATCCACCTTTTTCTGCTTTTCGTTCAGCGCCTGAAAGGCGTTGGTGGCGAGATTGAGGAACACTCGACAGATATCCTGTGGGACGACCATGATTTCTTCCATGTTCGGGTCCAGGTTCTCCGTCAATTGCGTGTTGAAGGAGTTGTCTTCCGCGCGTAGCGCGTGATAGGACAGGTCCACGTACTGTTTCAAGAGGGCGTTCAGGTTCGTCTTCCGCCACTCCCCTTCTTTGCTGCGGGAATGTTCCAGCATGCTGCGTACGATGTTGTCGGCTCGATTCCCATGCTCTTTGATTTTCCCGAGGCTCTTCCGCATCTCCTCCAGAATCGACTTGATCTCCTCAAGGTCGAGGTTTTCCTCCTGCTTCATCAGGTCCTCGATCTCATCCGCGAGTTCGATCGAGACGTTGGCAAAGTTACTGACGAAGTTGAGTGGATTTTTGATTTCGTGTGCCACCCCAGCGGTGAGTTGACCCAAAGACGCGAGTTTCTGCTCGGCAATGACCTGCTCCTGGGCGGCCTTCAGATTTTTCAGTGCATGCTCCAGGTTCTCATTCTTGGCATCCAGTTGCTCCGCCAATTTTTCCACAAGATTCAGCCGCTGGACCTCATGGGCGTAACGCCGGAACACCTCCAGTGCCCTGGCCATGTCCGTGACCTCATCATTCCAGATGAGATACTTTATGTTCCGTGTCACGTAATTGGCAGACCCCTTCACCGGCTTGGCGATATCAGTCCCCTCGACCTGTACCGGGACCTCCAGGTCTCCACTGGCCATCTCGCGCATCGCGCTGGACAGTCCCACCAGACGGCGGACCAGATAGCGCCTTACGAACAGCGAGCCTAACGCAAAAGCGCCTACGGTCCCGAAAACGTTGAGGAGAATCAGCAACAGGATCCCCGTCTGGGCGGCGGCGCGGGACGCCGCGCTGGAATCAATGGCTTCCTCGTTGATTTGCGCAACCAGATTGTTGACCTCCGACACAAGCAATTCCGAGGTGGTTCGCGCCTTTGCCAAGGTGTCCTGCTCCTGTTCCAGCCTGAGCAGCGCTTCCTGACGCAGCACAATGACCCCATCCGGGCCCTCTCCGATTTCATCCAGACGGGTCAGGTTTTCTTCAAGCAGGTCGTCCTGCATGGAAGCAGGCAGCTTCGAATAGGCATGCAGGAAATTCCGAACGGCACTCTGGAATCGTTCCTCCAGGGGGGTGAGAAACTGGCGGTCCGCCAGAACCAGAACCTCATCCAGCAGCAACACGGCCAGATTGGCGGACTGGTTCACGGTGATCAGATTGCGGTAGGCGGTCAGTTCGCCTTCCGACGCCCGCTCCCTGATGGGGCGGATCTTCCCATCCAACTGCCGTAATCCTGATACCAGATAAAAGGCCTGATCATCAATGGCCTGGACCAGCAAACGTTCCACGCGCCTGGTGGTTTCGCCGAGCTCGTCAATGAAGACGTTGAGTGCCTGGTTAATGTCCAGACGCCGGGCGGAGGATTGTTTGATCACGTCCAGATGCTTGCCAAGTTCCACCAGATTTGACCTGATCAACCGGGTTTGTTCGCCAAAGGCGGAACGGGCTTCCAGTTCCAGGATGGTGTTTTCGAGGGAGGCTATTTCTCGATCCGTGGCTTCCACCACGGCCGTATGTTCCTTTTTCGAGGATGCCGACACCAGACGAAAGGCGCCGTTGACGACGATGGCGCTTTTTCGGGCTACGTCTACCGAGTTGATCAGGTTGGGCATGCTGTATTCTGCCAGCCGGATTTCGTGCCGCAGCGTTTCGTTGAAGGTAAAGTAAGCCAGCACAGTGGCAACGCCCATAAGGATCACGGCACCGAAGAGCAGGAAATACAGCCTTGCACCGACTCCTACCCGGAATGTTCGTTCGATTTCCGGCTCTTCAATGGCGACAGGTTTCACCTGCTTCGCAGATACGCTGGATTCAGTCGGGTCCCGGGACTCGGTGGGAGGGGATTCGTTCATGGCGCCGACATCTTGTCTACCGACTGGAAGCGCGCCCTGTTATCGATGCGGGTCAGGTACACTCGATCCGACCCCTGATTGTCATTGATGCCGTAGCGTAGATGAAACCCGCCCAGATCAATGTCTCCCGCCTGTATCAGAGCCTGCAGAAAGCTCTCCCTGGTAGGCGACGGCCCCGCCAGCCGCAGGCCTTCTATGGCGATGCGGCCTGCGAGGTAGCCTTCCAGCGAGACGAAACTCGGTTTGCTGTTGGCGTCAATTTCCTTCAGAGCCTTCTGGTATTGCGCGACGATCGGCAGGGTGGTATCCCGCGGAAACGGCACAACCTGGGTCACGTACACGCCGGTCCCGTCAGGACCCAACGCTTTCGCCAAGGCGGCGCTGCCAATGAATGAAATGTTGATGAAATAGGGATTGAAGTTGAGTCGTCTCGCCCATCGGATCATGGTCGCCGCAGGCTTATAGGCACCCACGATGACGACGGCTTCGGCATTGGTGCGGCGCAAATCCAGCAGGGCGATTTTGACGGCCTCGGTGTTGCGGGTATAGTACACCTCTGCAATCAGGTTCAGGCCATGGCGCTTGACCGCACGGCGCAGCCCGTTCAGCCCGGCCTGCCCGAAGGAGTCGTTCTGATAGAAAATGCTGATCCGGTTTATGCCCAAATCTTCGTGAAGTCGGACCACCATTTCCTCGGTTTCCTGGTAGTAGGAGGCCCGTACGTTTACCACGTTGGGACGATTCTTCGCGTCCCGAAGAAATTCAGCACCCGTGAAGGGGGCAATATAAGGAACTCCCGCCTCCGTGGCGACGGGTTCGGCCGATTTTGAGGTTGGAGTCCCCACGGCGCCGATCAGGGCAAAGACCTTGTACTCTTCAATCAGGGTACGGGTATTGGCGATCGCGGCTTCTGGTTCGTACCTGTCGTCCAGCGATTCGAGGCGTAGCTGGAAATTGTGTACGCCGCCATCGCGATTGACTTCGGAAAATGCCGCGAGGAGTCCAAGGCGCATGCCTATGCCGAGTTCGCGGGCCGGACCGGTGAGGGCCGCGGACTGGCCGAACACAATCGTTTGTTGATCGGATTCCGCCCGAGCCTGTACCCACGGTATTGCCACAACCACCAACAGGAGCAGGAGGATACGCATCGTCATGGGCAGAGCAGGTTTGTGTCTTATGAAGGAGCTGGAAGAGGCGCCAGAAAACGTGCCGCCACGCAGGTGATGTCGTCCGATTGCGGGGCATCTCCGACAAATTCCTGCACGGCGTCCACGACCTCCGTTGCGACCCGTTCGGAACTCGTACCGGCAAGTCCGGCCAGCTTCTCGTCGAGTCGCGATTCTGAGAACTCCTCACTATTGATGTCTTCCGCTTCCGTGATGCCGTCGGTGTACAGGAACAACGTGTCACCAGGCATCAGCTGAATCTGTTTATTGTTATACCTGTGGCCGGGTTGGATCCCCAGTACCAGATTGCTGGTTTTCGGCACCACCTCAACCTGGGAATCAGGTTTCACTACCCTGGGGGGATTGTGCCCGGCGTTGGAATAGATCAACTCGCTGGTCCGCAGGTCAAGCACCCCGAAAAACAGCGTGATGAAGATGCAGGACGGGTTGTTGTCGCAGAGCAGTTCATTGACCATCGTCAGGCAATCGCCAGGCGTGGAGTAGTCCATTGAGACAGCCGCTCGCAGGAGTGCCCGGGTCACGGTCGTGAACAACGCCGCAGGCACCCCTTTGCCGGACACGTCCGCAATCACCAGTCCGAGGCGTGATTCGTCAATGAAAAAGAAATCGTACAGGTCCCCGCCGACTTCCTTGGCCGGGACGATGACGGCCTTCACGTCGTGGTTCTCGTTGGCCGGCAACGTCTTTGGCTGAATGGACATCTGGACTTCCCGGGCCATCTCAAGTTCCTGCTTGACGGCTACCAGTCGATCCCGGGTTTCCAAGGCAATTTGCAGGGCCTGCACGTGCTTGATGCCCTTTTCGATGGTTGCTTCAAGATCGTTGAAATCAATCGGTTTGGTCAGAAAGTCAAATGCCCCGCGGTTCATGGCGGTGCGAATGTTCTTCATATCACCGTAGGCGGAGACGATCACCGCCTGTACGTCCTGTTCAGCATCCGCAAGCTGACCCAGCATGGTGAGACCATCCATCACCGGCATGTTGATATCGGAGAGGACCAGGTAGACATCAGGATTTTCCGCCAACGTCTCAAGGGCCTCTTTGCCATTGCGGGCAAAAAGAAACTTGAGCTCCCCATCCCGGATCCGGCGGCGGAATTTCTGACGTACCAGTAACTCAAGATCTTCTTCGTCATCGACGACAAGCACCTGAGTTGGTGATTTATTCATGTCTTGGATACCCAGTCAGTTTTCTTGAGGTTATTCATTGATCGACCATTCATGCACGAGCCGTCGGTCACAGCGCCCCAAGCGCATCGGCCCGGGTGGCGCGAATGTCCAGAATTTCATTGAACCCGCTGATCTCGAAGATTTCAGCGATGTGCTCGGCAAGGGCGCAGAACAGTGCCTTGCCGCCTTCCTTCTGTGTCAGACGAGCAGCGATCAGCAGCGCACGCAACCCGGCACTGCTGATATAACTCAGATCCGTAAAATCGAATAGCAGGGTTTTATGACCGGCATCGATCTGTTCCTGTACGGCACTCTCCAGAATTCCCACACTAGAACCATCCACTCGCCCGACCACGATAAGGATCGTGGCCTTGTCACTCTGTTCGGCTTCCACGGATAGCTTGGATTTTTCCAACATAACCTTGCCTCCAATTTGTCCTCGCTTAATAAAGTATTTAAAGTATTCTTTGCCTCTTCTCAATCAACGCCCATGCCGAACTTTCCATGAGTCGTTTTTGTTAGTCAGAAAAGAATAGCATTCCCTCCATTTTGCTTCACTAGCCGTATCTATCCCCACGCCCTATTCAGGTTCGTGCGCATAAGATCCATGTCAGTCGGTCCGTGGTGATTGGTGATACTACTCCATTGGAGTCGGTATGCCAATACCAGCCCACTACTCCTTCTGTAGCCACGAGGCTGGTTGCGTGCCTTGGATGGTCTTTTGCTATTTGGAATTGGCCTGTTGATTTAGAGCAACAAAAATACCATACTGAAGCGACGTTCATGGTATACAAAACTCCCCTTCTTATGTGTATGATTTGGCCATATTGAGGCCTGCACCTACTGACATGAAACAGATTTCCCTTACCCCGGACTTGTCCTCGATTACGGAACTGGAGCAGTCTCTTGAAGACTTTGCCAGTGCCCACGAACTGGATATGGGGTTGCAGAATCGCCTGAATCTGATGCTCGAAGAACTGATCACCAATAGCGTGAACTACTCCCTGCAAGCGGTGTCAGGATCGGAACTGGAGTTGTGTCTGTCTGTGGAAGAACAGAGTGTCGTGGCGCGGCTTGAAGATAACGGTCCTGCGTTCAACCCGTTCGACGATGCGCCCGAGGCGGATACCACCTCGTCCCTGACGGATCGGCCCATTGGGGGTCTGGGCATCTATCTCACGAAAAAATTTGCGGATGAATATACTTACGAGCGGGTTGCCGAGCGCAACCGCGTGACCTTGCGGTGCAAAATCGGGGAACCCCCCCAGGCCGGGCAGACCGAATGAATCGTGTCTGTCGCCTGGTGGTTGCAATGCCACAACACTCAGGGCCGGAGTCATCCTCGTCAACGTCTAGACCGTAGCACAAGGATCATTCACGTTCGGCACGTCTGGCCGTTGTGAATCGGTCATGGGGTTTCCACCCTGATGGTCACGATATCCGTGCCATGGTATTGCTGGTGGCGAACCGAGGACGCAAGGTGCCGCAACATCCGCAGTGAAACTTCCTGTTCGACCAGGGCTTCGTCGATCCGTGCGCCAAGCAGCGCGATCCGGTCCTGCAGGTTTTCCTCGCCGGTCGAGGTTACAAACTCAAGGATCGCCCCGCCGTCTTCCTTGCAGGCAACCAAGAGCAAGCGCCGGTCGCCGACGTCGTCCCGTCGCATGAGCGTCAGCAGAGTTTCCTCGCTGGCGGCGTCGAGCCGGTTCGCCATCTTTGCATCCCAACCGCTTTGGGACGCGAATCCGAAGAGAAACTCCCTGATCTTCGGCAGGGCCGAGACCTTGAACTCCACCTCCAGCCGGCGGCGGGGTTTTGTCAGATCCGTGAACAGGGTCATGAGGATGGCCACGAACCCGCCGGCCGTCATCCCGTTCTGAAGAAGACCGCCGGCGAATTCCGAAACATACGCGGGAAAGATCATGCCGTGTTGGAAGCCGACCCCCATCCAGAACGCGACGCCACAGACAAGTCCCTTGCGATAGTCTATCCCGTCCTGGACGACTAGGTTCATGCCGATGACGAACAGCATCGCCAGAAAGACGGCGAGATAGGCTGCGACGACCGGGCCCGGTATCGCCAGGACCACGGCGAGCGCCTTGGGAAGAAACGCCAGTACGATAAGCACGGCCCCGAGGGCGATACCGACGCTCCGGGCGCCGACCCCGGTGAGTTCGGTCACCGAGACGGTCGTCGAGTAGGTCGTGTTCGGCACCGTTCCCGCGAGGCCGGCCAGCAGTTTGGCGACTCCGGCGGCGGCCACCGTGCCCTGGACCGCCCGGAAATCCACCGCGCGAGGTTGGCGCCAGGATACCTGCTGAATGGCGACCGACGCGCTGATCGTTTGCATCGTGTCGATCAGGGCCACGAACACGAATGCCGGAAGAAGCGTCCAGAAAACGGATCCGAAGTCGAGATCAAAGCCCGGCCATGCGCCCTGCGGAAGACCGATCCATGACGCCTCAATAACGCGGGCGATGTCGTAGAGGCCGAAGAACCCGGCGACTGCCGACCCGGCGACGACGCCGATGACCGGTGCCCAGAGGCGTAGCACCCCCGTCCCTTTCAGGACACTGCTGGCGATGACGAGTACGGTCGCAAAGGCGCTCAGCGGAGCGGCCATCGCTGGAACCCCGTCCGGCACGTCCTTCAGCATATTGAAGACGTGTGACATCACCGTGACCGGTATCAGCATGATAACCGTTCCCGTGACCGTCGGCGTCAGGATTCGCCGGAGCAGCGAGAGCCGCGCGGAAAGCGCGAGCGGGACGACCGAGGAGACGACGACCAGGGTGGCGAGCATCGCCGGCCCTCCCTCGGCGAGCGCGGTGATACTGACCGCAATGGAGGCTCCGGAGATGCTCATCAAGAGTACGTAGCCCGAGCCGATTTGGCCGAACCGGACCGCCTGCAGCACCGTGGTCGCGCCGCAGACCGCGACCGCGGCGAACACCGCCCATGACAGGTAGGATTCGGTCCCACCGGCGGCCCGGATGATGATGGCCGGCACCAATACCGTGGCGGCCACACTGAGAATGGCGAGTTGCAGACCGAGCCCGAAGGCGAGCGCCATCGGCGGTTTTTCGTCGGGTTGGTAGCGGACGCCCGTGCGACGGTTGTAATCGTTGGGATTCATGCCGTAACCTGGATTTTCCAGAGAGAATGTCCGGAGCCGGGCAAAGAGACAGATGCGTATAGTTCATGGGGTGACGATAAACTATTTTACCGCTCTTTGAAGGCGTGTCAATGGTGATCCGTCCCAGCCTTCACCCATACCCGGACGGACGCACTCCAGCCGAGTATCTGACTCAGTGCCCGGTCTCGACCCGACGGTCTCATATGGAAGTCAAAAATTTTGAGGTTAGACGGAAGGTCTGCTATACTAACTCCCTTATCGTGTGGGCACTTCCCGTGTAGGGTTGATCGGAGAGCGTGTTCGCCCTTTTCTTCGAACGTCCGTCTCTCCGAAAAACAGTATTCCCTGCCGCATGTGAGTTGTTGTCTTTCTTGCTCCTCGAGAGCGAATCCATGGGGAGTTTGTCATCGAAAGAAGTGGCGAATGGATTCAAGGAGCAATCGGGGCGAGTTCTCCGCGAGAACAACCGTCCACGAGCAGTTAGGCCTGAGGAGTCATCTCCGCTAGCGAAAAGATTATGGGATTGATCAGTCGATTTTTAAGCCTCTTCTCGAGTGATATGGCCATTGACCTGGGGACGGCCCATACCCTGGTCTATGTCCAGGGGAAGGGCATTGTGTTGAATGAGCCGTCCGTCGTGGCTATTGAACGGTACACGAATAAGATTTTAGCCGTGGGGAGTGAAGCCAAACGGATGGTCGGCCGGACGCCTGGAAACATTTCCGCCATTCGTCCCATGAAAGAAGGGGTCATCGCGGACTTTGAAATGGCCGAGCGTATGCTTCGCTATTTTATTACCAAGGTTCACAATCGTACGGCGTTTGTCCGGCCTCGGATCATCATTGGCGTTCCTTCACGAATCACGCAAGTTGAACAGCGAGCCGTGAAGGAATCAGCGGAGTTAGCTGGTGCTCGAGAAGTCTATTTGATTGAAGAACCCGTCGCGGCGGCTATTGGAGCGGGGCTGCCCATCACCGAGCCGTCAGGGAACATGGTGGTCGACATTGGAGGGGGCACGACCGATGTTGCCGTCATTTCATTGGGAGGTATTGTCTACAGTGAATCCGTGAAAGTGGCTGGCGACCAAATCGATGCGGCTATTATTAACCACGTGAAGCGTGAACATAATTTATTGATCGGCGAACATATGGCTGAGCGAGTGAAGTTGGGCATTGGCTCCGCCTATCCGTTGGAAGAGAAAACCCAAATGATGGTTAAAGGGCGGGATTTGGTTTCCGGAATTCCCCGGACCATTGCGCTGGAAGACGGTGAAGTCCGGGAAGCCCTGCAAGAGTGCCTGACGGCCATTGTGTCGGCCATTAAGTTGGCTTTGGAACATACCCCCCCTGAATTGGCGGGAGATATTGTTGATCGAGGAATTGTGTTGACAGGGGGCGGGGCTCTGTTACGCGGGTTGGATGCCCGGTTGCGGGAAGAAACCGGCCTTCCTATTGTCACTGTCGATGATCCACTCACTTCTGTAGTCTTAGGAGTAGGGAAAACGCTCGAAGAGCTCACCCTCCTGCGGAGTGTCTCCTCTATGTCGACGGTCAGTTCGTAAAGGAACAACTTTCTTATGCATGGCCGGTTTCGGCCTGGGGTATTTTGGGGTTCCGGCGTGAAGCGGGCCAGCGTGGCCCTCTTGGCTGTCGCCTTTGTCGTGTTCGCCCTCCTGCCTCAGCAATCTCAATTCCTTTTCCACCAGATAGGCCAACCCTTTGCCGACCTCGTCGCCATTCCTCTTGAGGGCATGGCCACACTTGATCGGGACATGCGGGAATGGTGGATGCAATATATTGCCCTCCAGGGCCTTTCCGAACAAAACCGCGAGCTTCGGAAAAAAGTCCAGCAACTCACAGGTGAAGTGAATCGATTGCGAGAACAGGCCTTGACGGCCGAACGGTTAGCCGCGTTATTGGAATTTCAGAAGGACGAATCGGTCCGGACGGTGGCCGCAAAGGTCATTGGCCGAAGTCTGTCGAATTGGTATCAAGGCGTGATTCTGAATAAAGGTGAAGATGGTGGCATTCGAGAGCAAATGGGTGTCATCACGCCGGCCGGGGCGGTGGGGCGAATCGTCAGAACCTCAGGGGCTACGAGCATTGCTTTGTTGGCGATCGACCCGAACGTTGCGATTGCGGGAATGATTCAACGAACGCGAGATGAAGGGATTGTTCAGGGAACGTCGCAAGGGCTTGTGCGCATGAAATATATCCCCCCGCTTTCCTCGGTCAAAAAAGGTGATTCCGTGGTCACGTCAGGGCTGACGGGAGGCTTTCCACGGGGGGTGTTGATCGGGGAAGTCTCCCGCGTTGAAGAAAGTGAAGACAGTTTATTCCAAACCGCCGAAATCGTGCCGGCGGTGCAGTTTCGACAGTTGGACGAAGTGCTGATCGTCGTTTCTCCCCGATCACCGGAAGCCATGATTTCCCTGGAGCAAACTTTGGTTTCCCCAGGGCACCAGAATCCAACTCCATGAAGATCAGTGCGTATGCAGTTTTCATCCTGTTTCTTTTTTCCTTTCAGGCCACCTTGTTCTATTCTCTGAATCCTTTTGGGATTCAGCCGGACCTCTGTCTCGTCATCGCCTGTTTGGTAGGATTTCGGACGGGACAGGTTCCAGGAGTCATCGTGGGGTTCTGCCTGGGGTTTATCCAGGATTTATTTTCTGCTGGTCCGTTTGGGCTGAATACGTTCACGAAAGCCGGGGTGGGACTCTTGGCCGGCGTCTTCGCCAAAAATTTGGCCAATAGGGCATCGTATGCAGCCTTTGTGCCGATCATGGTGTGTTCCATTCTTTCGGCAATCGTGTTTTTACTGTCGTCCCGTATGGGAATGGGCCTGGGAGAGATGCTCCATGGGTTTTCCTCTATCTTACTTCCTCAAGCGATATTGGATGGACTCGTGGCCATCGTGGCCAATTGGATCATTGGACGGTGGCTGGTCGAAGTGCCAAGTGCGTGAAGGACGTCCTGAGATGCATCAAGATGAGGTGTGTCGGTGAAGCAGGCAATGACTGATCCTGGTTTCCAGTCAACCGGATTAGCTGACATCCAGGGACGCGTACTGCTCATCAAAATCGTGGTGTTGATCATTGTGGGGCTATTGGTCGTGCGGTTATGGCAGCTGCAAGTTCGTGATGGGACGTACTATCGAAGTCTTTCTCATGATAATCGGACCCGATCGGTGTTGTTACATCCGGTTCGCGGATTTATTTATGACCGAAACGGGATAGTGCTGGCGAATAGCGTCCCGAGTTTCAACTTGTACGTTCAACTCAGCGACGTGCCGGCTCGTGAAGCACTGATTGGGAAACTCGTCGAGTTGTTGTCGTTGGACAAAAGTAAGTTGAACAAAAAGATTCAGGCCCACGGGGAGAGAAGGCCGGTCCGCCTTAAGAAAGGTGTCAGTCTCAAAGAAGCGGCTCTTGTCGAATCGCATCAGTTGGATCTGCCCGGCGTGGTGATTCGTCCGGAGTTTCAGCGGAACAATCCTCAAGGTGCCTACGCTGCCCACGTGCTTGGGTACGTGGGCAGCGCCTCGGAGGAACAACTCGCACGGGAAGAGTTTCAAGGGATTTCCCCAGGCAGCGTCATCGGCCAATATGGCGTGGAAGGGATCTATGAGAAGACCTTGCGAGGGCAGGCAGGGCGAAAACTCATCGAGGTCGATGCCTTGGGTCATGAGAAGCGTATGATCTCCGTGGACAAGCCCCAAGTGGGAAACGACGTGCATCTCACGATAGACTTTCGTTTACAGAAATTGGCAGAAGATTTGTTGGGAGAAGAAGCCGGAGCGATTGTGGCATTGGACCCGCAAACGGGGGAAATCCTGGCCTTGGCCAGTCGACCAAGTTTTGACCCCAATGCCTTGTCCCGTGGGTTACGTTCCAATGAATGGAACGACATTCTTCAGGACACGAGCCATCCTCTGACGAACCGAGCGATTCAAGGTCAGTATCCTCCAGGTTCCACGTTTAAAATCATTATGGCGACGGCTGCCCTCGAGACCAATGCCATTGGCCTCACCGAGACGCTTCGTTGTGGTGGAAGGTTTCGATTGGGCAACCGAACCTTTCGGGATTGGAAGAAGTATGGTCATGGCGTGGTCGATTTACATAAGGCGATAGCCCACTCGTGTGACGTATATTTTTATCGATTAGGCCATCGCATGGGTGTGGATACCATTGCGGCCTATGCGAAACAATTCGGGTTAGGAGCGAGAACGGGCATTGACCTCCCTGCCGAAGGAACGGGACTCATCCCGTCCACGGAATGGAAACGACAGGCACTGGGTGAACCATGGTACCCTGGTGAAACCATTTCCGTGGCGATCGGACAAGGTTATGTCACGGTCACACCACTTCAAATGGCGAAAGTGATCGCTACGATTGGCAACAATGGGATTTCGGCTCAACCGCATGTCGTTCGTGGAGTGCGTGAGCGAGAGGGCGAATGGATTGAGAAATGGAATCCGACGCAAGCCCCCTCCCTTGCGTTACAACCGCATCAACTGGAAGCCATTCAGGCGGCTCTTGCAGCGGTGGTCACCGAAGGAACGGCGCGACGGGCTCGATCTTCGATGGTCAAGATTGCGGGGAAAACCGGGACGGCGCAAGTGGTCTCATTACGTCAGGAATCCGAAGAAGACGTTCCCAAGCGATTTCGAGACCATGCCTGGTTTGTCGCCTATGCGCCATTCGAAAATCCCGGCATTGCCGTGGCCGTGTTGCTTGAGCACATGGGCCACGGCGGGTCTGCGGCAGCCCCCCTGGCAAAAGAACTGATTGAGGCCTATTTATCATATGGGGTCGATGAGAAAGAGAAAACACAGGCTTCTCTTGCGGTGCCTTCCCACAAGATGATGAAAAAGAGGACGCGGTTGTATGGGTGAACAGTGGAGTCGCAGGCGAGGGTTAGACGGGTTTGATTGGTGTTTTTGCGGGATCATCCTGGCGTTGTCATCCATTGGGGTCCTGACCATTTACAGCGTGACGGCAGAGGGGTCCGGGACTCAGTTTCCTCTTTATGTGAAACAGGCGATATGGATCGGTGTGGGAACGTTAGCCTTTCTGGTGGTGTCGGGAATCGATTACCATAAACTCGCTCGATGGTCGTATCTGCTGTACGGATTCGCGTTGCTTCTCCTCGTGGTCGTGTTCTTCAGCGGGAAGAGCAGTCGCGGTGCCCAACGATGGATTGCCTTGGGCCCCATGGCGTTTCAGCCTTCAGAATTTGTGAAGATTCCGATTCTCCTGGTGTTGGCCGTCTATTATTCCACCCAAACTCGGCGAGGATGGTGGTATCGGGTTATCGTGCCGGCGTTGATCACCTTGCCGGGATTTTTCTTGATTCTGAAACAACCGGATTTGGGCAGCAGTCTCAGCTTTCTGTCGATTTACGTCACTCTGCTGTTTGCCGTAGGCATCAAGTCTAAAACGTTGGGGGTGGTGCTCTTGTCGGCACTGATGCTGTTTCCCTTTGTCTGGAGTGAATTATGGGGTTCTTTGCATGATTATCAAAAGGAACGGATCTTAAGTTTTGTGGATCCCGAATATGATCAGGCGGGAAAAGGCTACCAAGGGTTGCAATCTCGCATCGCCGTGGGCTCAGGGGAATTAATAGGAAAAGGGTTTCATAGTGGGACGCAAACTCGATTCAAATTTCTTCCGGAAGGCCACACCGATTTTATCTTCGCGGTATTGGCCGAGGAATGGGGGTTTTTGGGGGGGGTGCTGTGCCTCAGTCTTTTTCTCGCGTTGTTGTTGTTGGGGCTGGAGATTGCGGCGAAGGCCAAAGATACGTTGGGTGCCCTGTTGGCCATTGGGCTCGTGGGCATGCTGACGTTTAACATGGTGGTCAACGTGGGGATGACCATTGGTCTGGTACCCATTGTCGGCATTCCTTTGCCGTTACTCAGTTATGGGGGGAGTGCGACCATTATGACGATGGCCGCGTTGGGACTGCTGTTCAGTGTGAAGAAGGAAAGACTGACGTTATTGGCGTGAGCCGTTCACACGAGGCCTTTCCGGCCGTGGTCGGGATCGACCATTTGACGAAACGTAGAATCCATGTCACGCTTTTGGGGAGATATCCCCGGACGGGCATGGTCAGGTTTCCCGCACTGAGTCGCAAGTGCGTCTCGGGTGAGGAAATAAAGGAGTCAAGATATGGGTGTTGAGATTGCCATCAATAGAACCCCGCAAGAAACGCGCGTGGCGGTTTTGGAGAATAAGGTGGTGACGGAATTATACGTGGACCGAGCCCAAAAAAAGGATTTTGTGGGCAACGTCTATAAAGGCAAAGTCGTGAAAGTGCTGCCCGGTATGCAAGCGGCGTTTGTTGATATTGGGCTGGAACGCGCCGCGTTTATGCACGTGTCGGATCTGTCGGTGGGCACTGAACCCGGCGATATCTTAGTGGAAAGTGATGAAGATGAGAAAGGGCCGGAGTTCCCGCGTCCTCGACGGCAAACGGTGCTGCCCATTCAAGAGTTATTGGAAGAAAACCAGGAACTCGTCGTTCAGATTTCCAAAGGCCCGATTGGCACCAAAGGCCCCAGGGTGACGTCCTATTGCTCATTGCCGGGACGGTTTCTGGTGCTGATGCCGAACGTCGATCATGTCGGGGTCTCACGACGCATTGCCGAGGAAGATGAGCGCAGTCGGCTCAAAGACATTATGAAACGCATTCGTGAGCCGGGCTATGGGTACATTGTCCGGACGGTGAGCGAGGGGGTCAGCGAGGAGGATCTCAAATCTGACGTCGGGTTTTTAACCGCGATGTGGAAGGATATTGTTAAGAAGCAGGAGGTCTCTTCTGCTCCTGCCGCGTTGCATACGGACTTGGATCTGACGCTTCGAGTGGTACGGGATTTATTTACCAAAAACGTCAAGAGGCTGCTCATCGATTCGAAAGAGGAATGTGAAGCGGTCAAAGAGTTTGTTCGGCTGTACCTTCCCGACCAAACGTCTCGAATTTTTCATTATGACAAGGATGAGAGTTTGTTCGATCATTTGGGGATTGAGATGGAACTCTCTCGAGCCTTGAGCCGGAAAGTGTGGCTCAAGTCCGGAGGCCACATTGTGATTGATCACGCGGAAGCCATGACGGTCGTAGACGTGAACACGGGGCGTTACGTTGGAAAACGCGATCAGGAAGAAACGATTTTGAAAAACAACTTGGAGGCGGCTCGCGAGGTTGCCTACCAGATTAAACTTCGCGGAATAGGGGGGATTATTATTATCGATTTTATCGATATGGAACGAGGACGGAATCGCGACAAAGTCTATCAAGCCCTCGTGGACGCGATGGCCAACGATAAAGCGCGAACGCGTATTTCTCGTATCAGCGACTTGGGGTTGGTCGAGATTTCCCGGGAACGCGTTCGGGAAGACTTGCTCAGGACGCTCTCAGACGTGTGCTCCGATTGCGATGGTCGTGGCTATACACGATCCGCACTCACGGTGGTGTACGATATGTTTCGCGATATCCGACGAATCGGACGAGCCGCCGGACAGCAAACCGTGGTGGTCGGGGCTCATCCTCATATCGTGGAGATGCTGCAAGAGACCGAGCCCGAAGCGCTTGAGCGACTCCAACGGGAATTTCATTGCCAGATTATGGTGAATGCCGATCCCCTGCTCCCCCTTGAGCAGTATGATATTGTGGTGTTGGAAGAAAGTGCGAGCTAGCCGACTGGTGCCCATCCCACCCATGTCTTGTGTGCGGTTCTTCTGAACCATGGAACGGCTGGAAGCATGGCTGACCTTGCGGTCAGTGAAAGGATTAAGTGACGGGACCATCTGTACACTCGTTCGGCATTTTGGCGGGCCGAAGGAGGTGCGGTCTGCTTCCTCGTCTGAGTTGCGGCACGTAGCCGGACTGCGCTCTTCCGTTGTGACTTCCTTACGAAAGGAACCTGATCCAAGCGTTATGGCGCACGTTCGCAAAGAAATGCGGCTGATCGAAAAGGGAGAGAGTTCGATCATTACGATTTTGGATGCCACCTATCCTCGTCGGCTGGCCATGATCCCTGATCCACCGCCTTTGTTGTACGTTCGCGGCACATTGCCGTCGTCTGACGATCATGCCGTTGCGATTGTGGGATCAAGAAACGCAACCCCATCGGGGGCGCTCATGACGCAAGAGCTCAGTCAACGTTTGGCCGAGATGGGGTTTACGATTGTCAGTGGATTGGCCAGGGGAATTGACGCGGCAGCCCATCGAGGCGCGCTGGCGGCCAAGGCCAGGACGATTGCCGTCGTCGGGTGTGGCGTGGATCGAACCTATCCGCCGGAACATCAACAATTACGAAAGGACATTGAAGTCAATGGCGCAGTGGTGTCGGAATTGCCGCTCGGATCCCCCCCGCTGCCGTATCATTTTCCTCGTCGAAATCGGATTATCAGCGGGTTGTCGTTAGGCGTGATCGTCTCGGAAGCCAATCAAAAAAGTGGTGCGTTGATTACGGCACGATTTGCGCTCGAGCAGAACCGTGAGGTGTTTGCCATCCCGGGTTCCGTCAAAAACGGGAAACATCAGGGGGCACATGGACTCATCAAACAAGGAGCAAAACTCGTGGAAGAGGCGCGAGACGTCGTTGAAGAATTGCTCCCCCAGCTTGACGGACCCTTTCGCGATCGAGTAAAGAATGCCGGTTTTCAGGAAACGGCCGCTCCGGTCTTCACCACCCAAGAGCAGCGAGTGCTGTCTCTTTTTCATGATGATCCCGTCTCGATTGACGAGGTGTTGACCGAAGCGCCTTTTGAGCGTGCCGAAGTGATGAGTCTCCTGCTAAGCTTGGAATTGCGAGGCTGCATTCAACAGGTACCCGGTTCCTGTTATATCAGGAGGTCGGGTCAGGGGTAGACGGGCTCGTTGCAGAACGGCGGCCGGTCCAGAATCCCGGAAACGTGTTGATAGGGCACCCCCACCTGAGAGATCGCGCCCCATAGGATGGTGGCGTTGGACCAGGATGCCACCGATCCTGATCACGTGAGTGAGTAAAGAGGTCGTGTTGCACGGCCATACAAGGATGCAGGAGTTCCGTTTCATGACCGAAAACCTGATAGTGTGATGATGCCTCCCCGTACGTCCACCGCACCCAAGAAGAAGGCTCTCCCCCGCCTCGCCGAAGGAGAAGGCAAGACTCTGGTCATTACCGAGAAGCCCTCGGTGGCCCGCGACATCACCAAGGCGCTCGGTGGGTTTCAGAACGAAAAAAACTTCTTTGAGGGCGCGCACCACGTCGTGACATCGGCGGTCGGTCACATGCTCGAACTGGTTGCGCCCGAGGGTGTCGAAGTCGAGCGCGGGAAGTGGGCGCTCGCCAATCTCCCGGTGATTCCCGTTCACTTTGCACTCAAACCGATCCAACAGAATGAATCGCAACTCAAACTGATCAAGAAACTCTACGCGCGTAAGGATATTGACAGAGTCATCAACGCCTGTGACGCCGGGCGCGAAGGCGAGTTGATTTTTCATTACCTGATCCGTCATTTCAAGGGCTCCAAGCCGGTGCAGCGCTTGTGGTTGCAATCCATGACCCCGCAGGCGATTCGCGACGGTTTCGAGCGTCTTCGTGACGGCGATACGTTGTTGCCACTTCAGCGTGCCGCCGTGTGTCGCTCGGAGTCCGACTGGCTCATCGGGATCAACGCCACCCGGGCGATGACCGCGCTGAATTCGAGCGGCGGCGGGTTTTCACTGACCACGGTCGGGCGGGTGCAAACTCCGACCCTGGCGCTTCTTGTCGACCGCGAGAAAGAGATCCAGAACTTCGAGCCTCGTGAGTATTGGGAGGTCAAGGCCACCTTCGCGATTGCCTCCGGCCGGTACGAAGGATACTGGGTTGATCCGCAGTTGCAAGCCCGGGCGAAGCAGGGTGCCACACAAGGTGCGGCCAAGGATCAGCATGGCACCGCGAAGCCGGAGCGCATCTGGGACAAGACCCGGGCCGAGGCCATCGTTGCGCAATGTGCAAATCGGGAGGGCCGTGTTTCCGAAACCACGAAGCCGTCGAGCCAACAGGCACCGATGCTGTTTGACCTGACCTCGCTCCAGCGTGAAGCGAACCGGCGTTTTGGGTTTTCGGCAAAGTCCACGCTCAGTATCGCGCAGGCGCTGTACGAACGCCACAAGGTCCTGACCTACCCGCGTACCGATTCGCGGACGTTACCCGAAGATTACCCGGAGACGGCCAGAAAGGTTATGCAGTCGCTGGTCTCCGCCGGACCGGGCGCCATGCCACCGGACGGCGAGAAGGGCGACCGGCCGATCAGCCACTGGGCCGAACAGGCACTCCAAAAACAGTACATCAACGGCAACAACAAGCGCATTTTCAACAACGCTCAAGTGTCCGATCACTTTGCCATCATTCCAACCGGAGAAGTGCCGGGTAAACTGAAAGAACAGGAACGACGCATTTATGAACTGGTCACTCGCTATTTCATCGCAGCGTTCTACCCTCCGGCCCGCTTTGAAAACACCTTGCGCCGCACGGTCGTTGAAACCCAGACCTTTGAGACCCGCGGGCGGGTGCTGATCGAGAGCGGTTGGTTGCAGGTGATGGGGCGCAAGGAAAGCAACGAGACGTTGCCTCCGCTCTCGGGTGCCACCACGGACGGCTCCGAAGAGGCCAGGACGGTCGAAATCGAAATGGAAGACAAGCAAACCAAGTCGTCACCGCGCTATAACGAGGCGACCCTGTTGTCCGCGATGGAAGGCGCGGGCAAACTGATGGAGGACGATGAGTTGCGCGAAGCCATGCAGGGTCGTGGTCTCGGCACGCCCGCGACGCGCGCTTCGATCATCGAGGAGTTGATCCGCAACCGTTACATCCTGCGCGACGCCCGTGAATTGATCCCGACGGCCAAGGCCATGACGCTGCTCAGGTTGTTGCGCGCCCTCAAGATTGACGAATTGACCACGGCCGAATTGACCGGCGAGTGGGAAAAGAAACTGAAGCAGATCGAAGGCGACCAGTTCTCCTCCGAGGACTTTATGCGGCACATTCGCAGGATGACCGTGGATATTGTCGAGGCCGCCCGGCAGTGTGACGTTGACCGGATTGACGACGAATACGCCGTTCTCGACGTTCCCTGCCCCAAGTGCGGCAAGGGCACGGTGAGAGAGAACTATCGCAAGTTTGTTTGCGAAACATGTGATTTCTCGATTTGGAAATCCATTGCCGGGCGGGAGTTGTCAGCCAGCGAGGTGACCATTCTGTTGCGCGACCGGCGCCTCGGCCCGCTGAACGGGTTCCGCAGCCGTCTCGGCCGCGAATTTGCCGCGGAGGTGATTCTCAAGGACGATTGCACCACGGCCTTTGATTTTGGTGAGACCACCAAAGACGACAACGTTGATCCGCAGACTTGCGACCAAGTCGGTCTTTGTCCCAAGTGTGGCGCGCTGGTGCTTGATACGCCAAGACGATACGTCTGCAGCAACGGGCTGAAGGACGAAGGGGCCTGTGATTTCAAGATCGGCCGGCAGATTCTGAATCGCCCGATCGCTGCCGGTGAAGTGCGGCAATTGCTGGACACGGGCAAGACCGATCTCCTGCAAGGCTTCGTGTCGAAGAAGAACAGACGCCAGTTCGCGGCCCATCTCACGATCGACCTGTCCGATCGTTCCGGTAAATTCGGCTTCGAGTTCGCGCCGCGCAAGAACGACGTGGAGGGCGGCGGCAAGAGCAAACGGTTCGCGACAAAGAAAGCCGCTCGACGCTTCGGCAGTTGAAGATTGACGTGACAGTTTGCGGATTGAGTATGCGCCCCGTGATGGGGGCGTTGTCACCGGGTGCTTCGACTGTCCCGGCGACCAGGAAGGCTTCGGTTCACTCGTTACGAGCCAACCGCGGGTTTCATGCTTTTTGACGATTCGAAAAATTTAAACGGTTCGCCCTTCTTCAGAATCACGTCTTCGGTAATCACCACTTCCTTGATCTCGGTTTGCGAGGGGACCTCGTACATAAGATCAAGCATCACCTCTTCGAGGATCGAGCGAAGACCCCGTGCTCCGGTTTTTTGAGCATGGGCTTTTTTGGCAATGGCCTTGAGCGCCCCATCCGTAAATTTCAGTTTCACTTTGTCGAAGGACAGCAGCTTTTGATACTGCTTGGCCAAGGCATTTTTGGGTTCGGTCAAAATCTGCACCAACGCGGGTTCGTCCAACTCTTCAAGCGTGGTCACCACCGGCAATCGCCCGATGAATTCGGGAATCAACCCATATTGAAGCAAGTCTTCCGGTTGGATATGGGCCAAGAGGGACGAGGCGTGTTCCTGCGGCGAGACGGACCTGTCCGATTTGAAGCCCATGCGGTTTCGATTCAGGCGTCGTTCGACAATGGATTCAAGCCCGACAAAGGCCCCACCACAAATGACCAGGATATTTTTGGTATCGACTTGGATGAATTCCTGATGCGGATGTTTCCGGCCGCCTTGCGGCGGCACGTTGGCCACGGTGCCTTCTATTAATTTGAGCAGGGCTTGTTGCACGCCTTCCCCTGACACGTCGCGGGTAATGGAGGGGCCGTCGGCCTTCCGCGTGATTTTGTCGATCTCATCAATATAAATGATGCCGCGCTCGGCGCGTTCCACTTCATAGTCCGCGGCTTGCAGCAGTTTCAAAATAATGTTCTCGACGTCTTCCCCGACGTACCCCGCCTCGGTTAAGGTGGTGGCATCGGCCAGGGTAAACGGCACGTCGAGATAATCGGCGAGGGTTTGGGCCAATAAGGTTTTCCCGGTTCCCGTCGGCCCGATCATCAGAATGTTGCCCTTTTGGAGCTCGACGTCTCCGGTTTCATTAGCGGCGATGCGTTTATAGTGATTGTGAACGGCAACCGAGAGAATTTTTTTTGCGCGGACCTGGCCGATGATGTATTGATCCAGGTGGCGATTGATCTCGACGGGTTTTCGAAGTTTTGAGGAGATTTCTTCTTTGGCCTCTTGCCACTCTTCGGCCATGATTTCATTACACAGGCCCACGCATTCGTCACAAATGTACACGGTGGGGCCCGCGATCAGTTTACGCACTTGATCGCGGCTTTTCCCGCAGAACGAACACCGAAGATTCTCGTCTGATTTGATCGGCTGTGCCATGGGGGTTGGTCAGGCGTTCAGGGGCTAGGCGCCGTTCGAGCCGGCCTGTTCCTTTTTCGGCGCCCTGAGAATGACTTCATCGATGAGGCCATAGTCTTTGGCTTCCGTGCCCGACATGAAATAATCTCGCTCGGTATCCTGGCTGATTTTCTCTAACCCCTGACCCGTATGTTGCGAAAGGATCTCGTTGAGTCGATCGCGAATTTTCAGAATCTCACGTGCGTGAATATCGATCTCCGTCGCCTGTCCCTGAAAGCCTCCCATCGGTTGATGAATCATCACCCGGGCGTTGGGAAGGGCATAGCGTTTGCCCGTGGTGCCGGCGGCCAGGAGAAGGGCGCCCATGCTGGCCGCTTGACCTAAACAAATCGTCGTAATCGGTGGTTTCACGTATTGCATGGTGTCGTAAATACCGAGGCCCGCGGTGACGCTCCCGCCCGGAGAATTAATATAGAGGTTGATGTCTTTTTCCGGATCGTCCGCCTCCAGGAACAGTAATTGCGCAATGATGACGTTTGAGAATATGTCGTCGATGGGCGCGCCAAGAAAGATAATGCGATCTTTTAACAGGCGGGAGTAAATATCATACGCCCGTTCACCCCGGTTCGTACTCTCAATAACCATTGGAATTAACATACGGTTCTACCTTTCTGTACAAAAATGGTTGTCGGAGAGCCTTACCCTTGAATCACCGCATATTGGTAGACCAATTGAAGCGCTTTTTCGGCACGGATGCGATCCTCAAACTCCTGACGTGAACTTTGCCCTCCCGATTCCACCATTTTTTGAATCTCTCCCAGCGGGACTTGAAGGCCACGGGCGAGTTTGGAGAATTCCTCCTGAATGTCCTGCTCACTCACGGAGATCCCTTCCTTGTCCGCAATGGCTTCCAACACCAACCCGAGCTTGACGCGTTTTTGCGCCCCCGGAGCGACCTCTTGTTGGATGCGTTTCGCCTCCTCTTCCATGTGGATCTGATCCTGCATCGAGAGCTTACCATCCTTTTTCTGTTGCTCTTCCATGAGGCGTTGTCGAACCATCGTGCGAATTTCACGTTCGATCAGGGTTTCAGGGAGATCAAAATGATGCATTGCCAAAAGGCGCTCAAGAATTTGATCCTTATAGCCTTCTTCCATGCTCCGTTTGAGTACCGCTTCCAATTCGGATCGAATCTTGTCTTTGAGCGCCTCGAGGGTGTCATAGGCCCCGCAATCTTTGGCAAATTCATCATCTAACTCCGGGAGAATTTTTTTCTTCACCCCCAGGATTGAGACGTGAAACGTGACGATTTTGCCGGCCAGACGGGCATCCGGATGTGTGGCGGAATATTCCTGGCGAATCTCCGCGTGCTCCCCTTCCTTTTTCCCCACCAGCACCTCGTCGATGGTGAGACCCAGCACGGGTTCCTGGGACCCCACTTTGTGGAGCAGGCCTTCTTTTTTCGATCCTTCCACCGGCTCGCCATCCAAAAAGCCTTCAAGTGTCACGACCGCATACAGGCCCTCAGCCAGGAGGGTGTCGGAAGGGGCCGCATCAAGCCGGGACTGTTGTTCTCGAAATCGTTCCAGGGTCGTCTCCACGTCCTGGTCGGCAATGGTCCGGGAATCGGGCTTCAAGGAAATCGGATTGGGTGGACGATAATCATGTAATTTAATAGTAGGCTTTATTTCAACGGTGGCGGTGAAGGTCAGCGAAGTGTTGCGGGTGACTTTCAATCGCTCCAAAAGAGGAATTTCAACCAGAACGGGGGTCACGCCGGCTTCTTGAATCGCCTTCTGGTAATAGGTTGGGACCAAGCGCTGAATGACATCCTGTTCGGCGGCCTTCGCGTAGCGTTTTTCCAACATGGCGACCGGCGCCTTACCGGGCCGGAAGCCCGGGACCCGCACCTGGCGTTTCATGTCGGTATACACCCGGTCAAATTCCTGGTTGACGACGTCTTCCGGCACTTCAATTTTAATCGCACGTTTAACCGGCCCTAATTCTGTGACTTCCAATTTCATGGTGAGATCGTTCTTTGATGAAAGATGGCGGTGAGTGGTGCGAGAGGGGGGACTTGAACCCCCACGGTCTCCCACGAGATCCTAAATCTCGCGCGTCTGCCAGTTCCGCCACTCTCGCGTCTAAGAATCTATTCCTTTTCTGAGGATCATTCGAAACGGTACGGCTGGAGCCCAAAAGGCAACAAGCTTAGCCGTTTTTTCTATTTACTCATACGGTGCGTAGGGTGTCAACGCCCGCCCCGTCTTCCTGAAAGCTGAGTGGATGATTCGAGACCTTCCACGCAACGGGTTCTTGCCAGAATCCAATGCCGTAGGCTATGATGTTCAGCATGGATCTCAAAAAACTGTACCTGAATATTTACGAGCAATTCATCCAAACGCGCGAGACGCACAAAGGGTTTCATTTTCAGGAGGAGACACTCAAAAGCGTGGCGCCCAAAATGGTTTCGTTTAAAGATCGCGTGAAGTGGTGGACCCTTGACCGGCCGAACAGGTTAAAGAAGATCGAACAGGAACGGGACCGGCAACAACAAGACATTCTTGCCCTCAAGCAGAAATCGTCAGGCTAATCGTCTCCCACATCCCTTTTACCACGACGCCGCATGTCGGAGTTCGTCCCAGCGACTTTTCAACTCTATCGTCACGCGTTGCTCGCGACGTGGCGGTCGTTGACCGGAAACTGGGTGCTCGTGCCGGCGGTCATGATCCTGGCCGTTCTCATGTACGTGGTCACCGGGGTGGCCATGGCCTTCGGCATGCTCGGAGGCTTGTTACTCGGCGTGGCCAATGCCTTTGTGGTTGGTGTCTTTCTGGGCTTACTCGAACAAGCCGTGGTGGGCGCACGGCCAATGGTCTGGCGCGATTTGTGGGACGTGGCAGGCAGCTATTTTTGGGATGTGATCACCGTTGGCTTTATCGTATGGATGCCCTTGCAAATTCTCGAACTCGGCCTGCAAGCCAATCCCTATGGGCCGGCGATTGTCTCGGCCGTCTTTCTGCTGGTATTTATTTTGCTCAACCCCGTCCCTGAACTGATTTACCAAGGGCGTTCGGGTGCCTCACTTGAAATCCTCAAAGACAGTTACGAATTTGTCCTGGAAAATTGGATTGAATGGTTTTTGCCCCTTGCCGTGGTCTTCGCGCCTTTTGGGCTGTCTTTTTTCTTTTCGATTTCGAGCCGAAGCGGCCGGCTGATCGGGTTGGACTTTTTTCAATTGTTGGGATTGCCCTTTGCCGTATTGAGTCAGTGGTTCCAATATCTCGGGCTTTCCTCCTCGATGGCCGTAATCCTGGTTCTTTGTCTGACGCCTGTCGGGGCGGTACTGATGATGCTGTTTCGCGGCCATCTCTATAAGGCTCTGACGGGATCGTCTCGACGGCAACGATTATTTCAACGACGCCAGTCATTGGGGACCTGAGTCACGGATGAAGAATGTTAAGCGATGTTCGCGTCAACGAGATCCGAACTCCCCAACGGGTTGTCTTGTTGCTCCGAAGGACCCATGCTAAAATGACAGACTTTGCCGTAATCCCTGCAATGCGGAGAGGTGCGAGAGTGGCCGAATCGGCGTGCCTGGAAAGCACGTGTGCTGGCAACGGCACCGTGGGTTCGAATCCCACCCTCTCCGCCACAACGAGCGGGTGGGGTTCGAACCGGGGGTTCTGAAGGGGGTGTGCCCCCTTCATGGGGTGACCGGAGCGCAGCGGAGGCGCGATACATTGGAGGAAACAAGCCCGCTTCACAAGAAGAAGGAATGGCTCAAATGGAAAAATGGAATGCTTGGGTAAAAGGCCTTGGTGAAACGATTGTGAATCCGGGAACGCCGTTACCCGTTTCAAAAATTGTCACATCGAGTCGTGTGGAAGATGATCATGATCCAAATTCGATGAAGGGATTTGCCGTTGTGAAGGCAGGAAGCATTGTGGCTGCCGTTGAAATAGCTCTATCGGATCCGTTTTTGGAAAATGGCGGGACAATACGTGTTTCTCAGATGATGGAGATGAATGAGCAGGGTTCATGCTGAAAAACGGGTTTTAAGCGTATGAAATGAGAGAAAACGCTGCTCGCGTTCTTCGTCTCCATTTTACTCTCATGACTGTGGAAAGGGGCTGGGCCCTGTGCAGCGGAATCCTGTGAACCCCGCCAGGTCCGGAAGGAAGCAACGGTAAGCAGGCGAGTCTGTGTGCTACAGGATCACCCGGCCCCGGTTTTGACGATCATCATGCGTGAAAAGTGACCACGTGACTGTGAAACGTGACTGTGAAGCAAGGGATGAGGCGCGTGACGAGTGATGGAATACCAGGTTTCCGCCAGAAAATTTCGTCCGGGCACGTTTGAAGAGTTGATCGGGCAGCCGCACGTCGTCCAAACGCTGCGGAACGCCATTCTTCGGCAACAGGTGGCCCATGCCTATCTCTTTTCCGGAATGCGCGGAGTGGGAAAGACCACGGCCGCCCGCATTCTGGCCAAGGCGCTGAATTGTGAAAAGGGTCCGACCCCGGAACCTTGCGGGCAGTGCGAGAGTTGTCTGGAAATTACTCGTGGCAACTCGGTGGACGTCATTGAGATCGATGGAGCCTCGAATACCGGGGTGGACGATGTCCGGGAACTTCGCGAAAACGTCAAATTTTCGCCCTTCCGCGGCACCTATCGGATCTATATCATCGACGAAGTGCATATGCTCTCCAATTCGGCGTTTAACGCGCTGTTGAAGACATTGGAAGAGCCCCCGTCGCATGCGGTGTTTATCTTTGCGACGACGGAAGTCCACAAGATCCCACCCACCATCACGTCCCGCTGTCAACATTTCAACTTTCGACGGATTCCCCGGCGAGAGATCATTGCTCGTCTCCAGGAAGTCGTAAAACACGTTGACGTCACGATCGGTGAACGAAGCCTGGGCGCGATGGCCAGAGCGAGTGAAGGCAGTATGCGCGACGCCCTCAGTTTATTGGATCAGGCCGTGGCGTTCGGTGGCAAAACGATTACCGAGCAGGACGTGGACGAGATGCTCGGGGCCGTTCCCGACGAACTGGTGGGTCGAATCGTGAACACGGTCGTGACCCAGGATCCGGCCGCGGCCGTCGCTCTTGTCGGCGAGGTGGTTGATCACGGGTACGACCTGCGGGCTTATTGTGGGGCAGTGGTGGAGCGAATGCGTCACCTGATGATTGCGTCAGTGGTGCCCGGATTCGAGCAAGCGCAAGGCCTGATGGATTTGCCTGATGAAGACGTGAAACAATTGTTGGTGGAAGCCAAGTCGTTTTCGGTGGAGCAGTTACAAGAGGTCTTTCAGCTTTTTGCCCAAGCCGAAGATCGCCTACGGTCAACGGCGCATCCCCGTTTTGTCTTTGAAGTGGCGGTCGTCCGTGCGGCGCGGTTGCTGCAACACGGTACGCAGGTTCCGCAGTCAGCCGAAACGGCAAGGGGTCCACAACCACATGCTTCAAGAACGCCGGTTGAAAAAAGCGGGCCGACGTCCGGGGCACCACCGTCACCGGTAAGATCACCCGAGAATCGCACCGGAACGTCCGGACGACCCTCGGCGATCGTTCAGGGGGCCAGCCCATCCCCTCCCGTGCAAAAAGAACCCCTCCCGCCAAAAAAGGTGGCGGGTACTCCTCCTCCTGCACAGCCTGAGGTCAAGACGAAACAGAGCCCCGGAATCTCTGCCCCGCAACCGAGACCGGCATCCCCGGGGAGTCCGCCGGCTATTGGGCAAGAGGACTGGCAGCGGGTCGTCGAATCCGTGATTCGCCGTTACCCCAACGTTGGAACCTTTTTGGAAATGGGGATGGTGGTGAAAATCGAAGGAAATCAAGTCATCGTGGGGTTTCCCAAAACCGCATCGGTGGCCTGTTCAAGAGTCCAGAAAGAAGAGAACCGTGCACTGATTGCAAAGGTCTGTCAGGAAGTCACCGGGGCGACGATTTACCTTCGCGTGGTCGAGTTGACCGAAGAGCCGGGTGACGGGCTCACCATCAAGCAGATGCGAGCGAAACAGCAGACACAGGATGGCGAGGCCTTACTGGAACAGGCACGAGCGAATCCCATGGTGAAACACACCATGGACTTGTTTGGTGGAGACGTGGTGAAGGCAAGTCGTGTAACGGGAAAGAAGGAGACGTAAGTATGTCCAAGAATCCTTTCGGCAATATGGGGAATTTGTTGAAACAAGCCCAGGCCATGCAGGAGAAACTGGGAAAAATTCAGGAAGAAGCAGCCGCGAAAACCGTCCAGGCGTCGGCTGGGGGCGGTATGGTCACGGTGACGGCCAATGGGGGGATGCAAATTACCAAAGTGGCGATCGACCCCGAAGTCTTGAAGTCGGAAGATACCGACATGGTGCAGGACCTCCTTGTGGCTGCCACCAATGAAGCCTTACGCAAAGCCAAAGAATTAATGTCTGAAGAAGTGAAGGGGTTGACCGGAGGACTCGGCATCCCCGGGTTGTAACAGGGCGTGGAAACACGTTGAGGCCAACGATCATTGGGCCCAACGTGAATCGAATACAAGAAATCATGGGTGTGAAACAGCAGCAAGGATTATTGGCCAAGCTGGCCAAAGAATTTGTGCGGTTGCCCGGCATCGGGCAAAAGACCTCGCAACGACTCGCCTTTCATCTGATGAAAGTCGACAAGGAAGACGCCCTGCGCCTGGCCGATGCCATTCGAGACGTGAAAGAATTTGTGACGTTTTGTGTGCAATGTCGCAATATTGCGGAAGGCGAGTTGTGCGACGTGTGCCAGGACCCGCAACGTGATCGGACCAAAATTCTGGTCGTGGAAGAACCGAGCACCTTATATGCGATCGATCAAAGTCGCGGGTACAAAGGCTTGTATCACGTCCTGATGGGCTCGCTCTCACCGCTGGACGGGGTGGGGCCGTCCGACATTCGCGCGAAGGAGTTGGAAGGACGCGTCCGAGACGGTGGCGTGCAAGAGGTCATCGTGGCGACGAATCCCACCATCGAAGGCGAGGCCACGGCGATTTACCTCACGAAACTCCTGAAGCCCTACGGGGTCAAGGTCTCACGAATTGCGTATGGCATTCCCGTCGGCATGGACATCGAATACGCCGACGACGTGACGCTGACCAAATCCATCGAAGGCCGACGTGAACTGTAACAGTGAAAGCCCTGTATGTGTTCGCGGATTCGTTGACAGAATCAGGGGCTGACCACACCAAAGCTGTCATTCTGAGCCGGAGGCGAAGAATCTCTCGCTCAACTACCGAACGTCTTGAAAAGCAGATCCTTCGCTACGCTCAGGATGACAGATGGGGCGCGTTGTGCAGGATGCCTGTCCCCGACATTCTTAATCGGAGAATAGATTCCCACTAACCTCCGGCGGAAATTGTCAAACGAATGAGTGAACATTTCCAATCCCTCTCAGGATTTTCGGAACTCGAAAATGAGTCAGGAATTAGAAATCCTTCAAATGGTCACAACCCGATTGGCGGAAGCCGACATTCCATACATGGTCACGGGAAGATTGACGACGGGCCCTCTTCCTGCGATTCTATGGAGGCGATTTCGATAAGGACACGTCCGAGAAAATTATGGCGACGTTGGTAAATGCCGGTTGAATCGTGAGCCGGAAAGGCAGGACTCCTATGAAAGTTGTTGTGAGATTGCTTGTGCTCATTGGAGTCGTTGGGATCGTGGCCGTGGTGTTGGTCGGTCTGTCGTTGAATGCCCTGGTCAAAAGCGGGATCGAGACCATGGGCCCCCAAGTGTTGGGCGTGCCGGTGACGTTGGAGGACGTGGATATTGCGCTGCTGTCCGGCAAGAACATGCGAGCCGGGTTGACCCAACTCGTCATCAATAACCCTGAAGGGTATAAGACCGCCTCTGCCGTGTCCCTTCCGGATATTCGAGTGCACGTCGATCGGAACTCTCTGTTGACTGATACCGTGATTGTCGAAGAGATGTTGATCGTCGCACCGGCCATGACCTTCGAATGGTCGTTACGGGGCAGCAACCTCGGCACGATTCAAGAGAACCTCAAGCGCAATACTCGCTCCGATGGCAACGGTCGAGAAAAGGGTGAAAAACACGAGGAAAAAGAAGAATTCGAAAAAACCATTCACATTAAAAAAGTGATGGTCAAAGACGCGATCATTAACGTGAGCTTCACCGGTGGACAAAGCGAAGTCGTTCAGTTGCCGTTACCTGATCTCGAATTACGTGATATCGGCAACCCATCCGGCGGCACTACGTTCTCACAAGCTTCAGCCGTCATTTTCGACGAGATCTACGGCGCCATTATCAAGGCCGTCATGAAATCGGGAATCCTCCTGCCCCAGGGTGTCGAGCAACTCGGCAAATCCCTCGGCAAGATGGGGCAGGAGTTGTTGCAGGAATTACTTGGCAAGTAATCAGCATCCGATTCGATCCTCTGAAATTCAAAGGGCCGGCACAGGGGCCGGCCTCTACGCGTTGCCAGCATCAGTCAGCTTTTGTGCGTTTTATTGTACATGTTCTCTGTTTTCGATATACTTGTTCAATAATTTGTACAACTGAGAATGAGGTTTCATATGCGTATTGTCTCATTTACCGAAGCAAGGAATCGCCTGAAATCAGTGCTTGATGGTGTTGTGAATGATGCCGATTGTGCGGTCATCACACGTCGGGATGCAAAAGATGCCGTTGTGATGTCCATGGATTATTACAACAGCTTGATGGAAACCGTTCATTTACTGAAATCACCGGCCAATGCTGCTCATCTGGCTCAATCAATCAAGCAATATAAAACAGGGCAGGTGACGGAACGAGACATGATTGATGGGTAGGACGTTAGCGTGGACCGACGCGGCTTGGGATGATTATCTGTATTGGCAGGAACAAGATAAAAAAACACTCAAACGGATCAACAAATTGCTAGCCGAGACAAAACGTTCGCCGTTTGAAGGGATTGGGAAACCAGAGGCATTGCAGGAGAATCTATCAGGTTTTTGGTCAAGACGTGTCGATGAGTCTCATCGTTTGGTTTATGCCGTAGAAGAACTCCGAATCACCGTCATTTCTTGTCGCTATCATTACTAAGTCCGACAACCGGCATTGAGTTGGGTAACAAAGCCATCACTGACTGCCCGCGATTCCAAAGTCATTGTGCGAACAGAACCCTCGCCTCCTGGACCAACTGATGAGGCAGCAGAAGGCATGCCACGGGCCGTGACCTGGGATGCTGCCGCGACAGAAATGGGATCACTGTGAAAACTGAATCCCCGTCTCCTGCACTTCGCGGTACGGTAGCATCCATACGAGTGACTCATCGTGGATGTCGACGACCTGGATGCGGTTTCCCCAGGGGTCGCGGAAGTCGCAACGGAAAGGAGGCTCCAACGTCAGGCCGTATGTGTTGATGAGTTTGTCCCGCACCTCATTGACTTGCGCTTCATCCCGGACCATGATGCCGAAGTGTTTCATGCGATCGGGTTGCAGGGTTTCGACTTCGAAGATGGCCAGGAACTGATGTTCCCCGAGTTTGCACCAGGCGGCACCCTCTCCTCCCCGCAGCATTTCCAGGTTGAACACGTCTGAATAAAATTCCACGGCTTTCTGGGCGTCGTCGACCTCGATGACGACGTGGTTGCATCCATAGACTTGAACGGCCATTGCGCACTCTCCTTTGTCATGATTGATCGACGGCGTCTTCGCTGTCTTGATCATACCAGATTGGGAGCACGCATCAGTAGGGATCGAACCCCGGCTCTCGCGAAGAACAACGGGAAGCGCGCCGGTGCGGCAGGAGCGGAACGGCTTGTAAGAGGGACGGGCTTAGGGGGCAAAACTGGAGGCTACCACGTCCATTCTGTCCTATCCCACTCGGAACCTGAAGAGAGAGCAGAATCAAGAATCCAGCCTTCTCCCTTCGACGCCATGTCCCTGAACGCCTGTGTCCAACCCGTTCTAGGTTTGACCGGGGAACGGATAACCAGTTCCCCGGTTTTCGCTTCCAGTTCGACGGTGTCGTTCAACTGGCATTGTTGTAAAAGGGGTTGAGGGATCCGAATGCCCCGGGAATTTCCGATGGCGACAATTTTGGTTCTCATCGTATGCACCATGAGGAAGTGGAGCAATGACGTTGTCGCTACATCAGAACACCGTGGCCGGAAAGGCCGCGCGCAATTCCGTCTCAAATCGGGTGGCCTCCGTCAGTCTTGCGGACACGTCCGGCCATGCAGCCGCTATTTCACCCTGCTTGCTCCTATAGTCTTCCTGACTCTTCTTAAACCGCCTTTGCTGGGGCAAAGCTCCGAGTTGTCTTTCAGGGTTGGTCCGACACTCCCAATCCTTCCGCCGAATCACTGGGTTGTCCGGCGAGACCGCTGCAAGCACCCAAGCCTCGATATTCTTGGAAGGTGTGCACAAGACAACCCGTAGCGGGCATTTACGTTCACCAAGCCAGTTGAGGATCACCCGTCGCAAGGCGTTGGTTGTACGTTCCGGCGGCGGACAAGGTTTTTCACAAGGCAGGTCTTGGTACGGTGCGTCTTGAATGCTTCCACTGGAGTACGTCCTGCCAGCCACGTCCGCGTCTAACTGAACAATTAACACGTCATGATACGACAGTACCGAAGAACCGGACACCGAGCCACCGCCTTCCAAGACCGACTGACGACTCCAGCGATAGACTCCAACCCATCCAACTCCCGTTTCCCCGAATGGTGAGGAGTCAAAGGCGGCGGATCCTTCTGGCTGCAACGTCTGGAACTCGAACTCGGTACTCGGCAGCAAGGCATTCAGGATCGCTTCAAGCACGATTGCGTCGGTTGGTCCTTCGACGGCTACCGCGATACGCAACGGCTCAGACATCCGGGACCCCTCCCAGATGTCCCATCACCCACAATCGAGACAAGGACCAGCCTTGCTTGGCTTTCTCTAACAGACTGTTATCGACGACCACACGACGGACGGACGTGCGGCCGGAACTAGTTCGGGACACGGTGAACAACCGCACGCGATCGTCCTGCAATAGCAGTCCATCCAGAACCAATGGATTGTGCGTGGTCAGCAAAATCTGGCGTGGTTCGCTCGCGTCCAAATACCATTGACACAGGCGTTCCATTAGAGAACGGGCCAATCTGGGGTTCAATCCGTGATCCGCGTTATCCACTGCGCAAAACGCGGGACTTGCTTTGTGCCCGGAAAGGATCGCGAGAAACAAGGCATATAAAGCGCCTTCGGAAGCATCATAGCCGGATAGAACATTTTGTTCCTTGCGCATGAATCGATCACGAAACCGAATCACGGTTTTCGAAGCTGCCGCGGTCGGGGAGAGCGGCAGTCGGTCAGCGGGCGTCGAACCAAAACTCACAGCCCAATCGATGAGTCCTAGCACCTCCCGGCAAATCCGCCGGCTGCGATCATCTTGGCCGCGTTGCCTGAGCAGCTCCCGAATTGCCCGTGGAAGGTCCCCTCCGGACAACCCCACTGGCCGTCTTGGCTGCGTTTCCGGCGCAACACCACGCAAGACGGCGGTTGTTGGTGAAAATATGACGTAGTCTTGCAGAAATCTCAATAAATCAAGTGCGGCTCCCGTAGTGGTTTCAACTGCCTTCAGCGCAGCTAATCCTCGTTCGGGATTGGTCTTGTCTGCCTGGGTGGGTATACGCGCAACCAGCTTTTGGTTCTCACCTTCCCAATTCTCTGTCTTGAATCTCCAGGCAGGGGCTGGCTCGTTCAAGGGGTTGTGCAGCGAGACTTCGTATCTGGCCTGTGCACCTGACGCTCCGAAGTAAAGATGGGGAGGAATTTTCTTTCCCCGTCTGGCTGGAAAGGCCGATTTGTATAATGCGGGAACGCCGGGACGGACGCCGCGTGATAGCAAGCTCTGGTCGTCAACTTTGCCATCTGCCGCCGCGGAGAGAACTCCCAAGGCTTCCAGTAAATTGCTTTTTCCGCTGCCGTTGGCGCCAATGAAGACATTGACCAATCCAAGGTCAACCTTCACGTCCTCCAGGGATTTGAATGTTCTGATAGACAGGTTTTCGATCATTTGGCAGGCCGCCTCCGCTCCAACGAAGCACCTTAGCCGCCGCCCGATCCAAGGGTCAAGCGGCAGCATTGATTGACCACGGGCAAAACGCCCGAGGGTAAACCCCTTGGCCCGGGTCAGACGGCCGGAGCGTAGCCTTCGGTCGTCTTGTTTGTCAGGGTCACGACGAAGGGCTCACGGGTGGCGTTTTGGCCGGGGGGTAAAGCTTTTACCCCATCTCCAGAAGATCGTGGTCGGGGTTGTGTTCTTTGGCGAAGTTTTTGGACCAGGGAGAGCGGAAGAGCACGATGGGGCGGTTCAGTTGATCTTTGACGATCATGGCGTCGCTCGGGGCGCGAAAGGTGTCGAGGTCTCCGGCCAACCAGGCACTGCATGCATAGGTCAGTGGCTCCAGTCGAGTCTCCACCCTGTATTCATTGCGCAGGCGAAATTCCAGGACGTCGAACTGGAGGCGGCCCACGGCGCCGACGAGGAATTCCAGGTCATCGAGGCTCCGGAGAAGCTGCACCGTGCCTTCGGTGGCCATTTGCTCCATGCCTTTGTCAAAGGCTTTTCGTTTGCCCACGTCGGTGGGATGAATCCTGGCAAACACCTCCGGTTGAAACTGGGGAAGCGGTTGATAGTTGAACCCGTCACTCAGTGAGATGGTATCGCCAATGGCAAACTGTCCCGGGTTGATGATTCCGATGATGTCCCCGGGATACGCCACGTCCACGGTGTTGCGGCTCTTGGCGACGAGACTATGCGGCCGGGACAGGCGTACGTCATGCCCAAGTCGGTGATGTTTGACCACCATGTCCCGCTCGAATCGCCCGGAGCAAATTCGTAAGAAGGCCGTGCTGTCCCGATGCCGGGGATTCATGTTCGCCTGGATTTTAAAGACATAGGCGCTGAACGGTTGCTCCACCGGGTCCACGACGATTTCAGTCCCATCAGGCCGGTCGGCCGTTCGTGGTGTGGCGGCGGGCGACATCTCCACAAAGGCGTCAAAGAAATTTTCAATGCCGAAGTTCGTGAGCGCGGAGGCGAAAAAGACGGGCGTCACCTCACCGTTGAGAAAGGCCTCCTGCGAATACGGGTTCCCGGCCACGTCCAACAGTTCCAAATCGTGGTTGACTTCTTGCAAGACGTCTTCCCCGATCAGAGCCTTGGCTTCAGGGCTGTCCAAATCAATTTCCGTGCGTTCGGCTTGAGCGGATCCGTGCGCCGCCATTTTTTTGAACAGCGAGACCCGGCGGGTGGCGCGGTCCACGACTCCCACGAATTGTTGTCCTGAGCCAACGGGCCAATTGATCGGATTGGCGTGAATCCGCAGGACGTCTTCCACCTCGGCCATGAGGTCGAGCGGTAGGCGTCCCGGCAGGTCCATTTTGTTGATCAACGTCAGGACGGGGATCTTGCGCAACCGGCACACCTCGAATAATTTCCGGGTTTGAGTTTCAACGCCTTTCGCCGCATCGATGACCATCACGGCACTGTCCGCGGCGGTCAGCGTCCGGTACGTGTCTTCACAGAAATCCTGGTGGCCCGGTGTATCGAGGACGTTGATGACGGTCTTTTTGTATTGGAACTGCATGGCCGACGCGGTGATCGAGATCCCGCGCTCCTGTTCCATTTCCATCCAGTCGGACGTCGCCGTCCTGGCGCTTTTCCGGCTTCCCACCATGCCTGCCGTCCGGACCATCCCTGAATAGAGCAACAATTTTTCCGTGACGGTGGTTTTCCCTGCGTCAGGATGACTGATAATGGCAAAGGTTCGGCGCTTTTTGGCCTGGGCCCGAATGTCGTTCTGGATTTGCGGGTCGTACGTGATCATGGATGATCGGCAGTGGTTAGAGTTCTTCGAGGCGGCCCTGGGCTCTGGCGAGATCCACCCGTGACGCGTTGAAATTGAACAGCGCTTCAATGAGGTTGTCCCGGGCTTGCGCCACCGATGTTTGGGCGTCCGTGACTTCGATATTGGTCGCGACGCCAACGGCGAAGCGCTGTCGGGCGAGATGGAGTTCCTGGAATGCCAAACGAAGCGCTTTCCCGGCCACGGCGACTTGTTGTTGGGTCGATTCCAGCGTCAACAGCGCGTCCCGAACTTCCAACCCGATTTGCTTTTCAATGTCTCGCGTTCTGATGGACTCCAGGCGAACCAGACTGCGCTGTTCGGAAATGCGCCCTTCACGCTGGCCTCCATCGAAAAGAGGAATGGAAAGCAGGACCTGGACGTTGTCGGTCGTTAACGCATTGCCGGGCTGATTTCCGATGATTCCCACGTCTCCGCTGCCCGTCAGAGAGGGCACGCGTTCCATCGTCACCGAACTTAACGTGAGTGCAGCCAAACGTTCCCGTTTATTTTGGGCTTTGAGCTCGACCCGGTGTGCCCTGGCGACCTGTAAGGCTTCGTCGACGGGCTGAGGGGTGACGGGGACGAGTGTCAGTTTGTCGGTGAGAATGAGGTTCACGTCGAAGGAGAGCCCGATACCACGGCTCAGGTTGAGTTTTGCGCTGCCATAGCCATTGCGAGCGATGAGCAGGCGTTGTTTTTCATTTTCGAGTTGCACCTTCGCGCGGGTGACGTCCAACTTGGTGGCCATGCCCACCGACTTCCGCTCCATGGCCAAGCGCAACAGTTGGTTATTGAGCTTGACGTCGGCCAAGCGGGCTTTGACGGCTTTTTTGACCCGTAAGGTTTCCAGGTAGGCCAAGGCGACGATGGCCATGGTGTCCATTTTCCGGGTTTCCGAGTCCAGGCTGGCCACTTCGATGTTCGTTCGTGCCGCCCGCCATTTCTGAATAAGACTCAGGCTGAAAAGACTCTGGGTGAACGCAACACGGCCTTCGTAAAAATCTCTGGGGTCGGACACACCGCCCCTTTGGGCAAACGAACCGAGAAAGAATCGCCTTCTCGCTCCGCTTATCCGGGCGGACAGGTTCGGCAGCAGTGCGCTGCGCTGGGTAAAGGCCTGCTCTTCCGCCTGCGTCACGCGTTCTTTAAAGATCTGTATCGTGGGATTGCTCTCCACGGCTGTTCGCATCGCGTCCTGCATGCTCAACCGGAGTTCGAGCGGGCGTTGGCGTGACGCTGCCTCATCCTGAGCGTCCTGAGCCCAGGAGAGGGTCGCCGTTCCTGACAACCACACGATGCCGGCGAAGATGATGATGATCATGACCGCCTCTTGTCACTGGTTGATGTTCTTGCCACGATGTGAGGCATAACCTTCCTGATCACGTCTCGCGGATTTCCGGGCCCAGGACAGCTTCTGAAGGCGCGGCATTCTGTCTGTGTTTCCAGCCCATCATGAGGCTGAAGATCGCCGGGACGAGGAGCAGCGTAAACATCGTCGAGAGCATGAGCCCGCCGAGTACGACGCTGCCGATACCCCGGTACAATTCCGATCCGGCGCCCGAGGCCAGGACCAGCGGCAGGAGGCCGAATGTCGTCGTCAGCATGCTCATCATGATAGGCCTGACGCGGGATCGCACGGATTCGGCGATGGCTTCACGGGCCGGCATGCCGCTCGCAGCCCGGTTTTCACCGGATGCCCACAGGTTGAGCCGTTGCGGATCCATAAAGTTCAGGGCCTGGTGCACGACCAAAATGGCATTGTTGACGACAACGCCGATCAGGATGATAAACCCCAACATGGTCAAGACGTCCATGGGTTGATGGGCAATGACGAGGTTGACGACGGACAGCCCGAGAAGACCACCGGCCGCGGCCAACGGCACGCTGAAGATAATAACAAGAGGATACAGGAAACTTTCAAACAAGGCCGCCATCAACAAATAGGTGATGAGCACGGCCATGAGCAGATTGTATTTCAGGGCGTCATAGGTTTTCGTGAGATCGTCCGCCGTGCCTGCCAAGTGAATATTATAGAGACGCCCGAGGTTTCCCGCTTGTTCGATCGGACGGACAACCTCCTGCTGGATCAGGTCCATGGCCGTCTCCAACGGGATCTGGCTCGGCGGAATGACCTGGATGGTGATGGCCCGTTCCCGTTCGATGTGGTTGATTTGTTCGGGGCCTGCAACGAGCGTGATATCGGCAATATCACCGACCGTGGTGAGGCGGCCGCCCGGGGTAAATATGGGCAGGTTCCCCAAGTCTTGCGTTCGATCGGCATATTGATCGATGCCCCGGATGGTGAGATCGATCTCGTCTCCTTCGAATTGATAGTCACTCGCCTTGGCTCCGTCCACCAGGGCGTCAATGGTAAAGCCGAGTGCCTGATTTGTCATTTGCACGTCTGCCGCCCGGTCTCGCCTCAGGTGGACTCGCACTTCGGGACTTCCCAGGTCGAGACTCGGCTTCGGGCGAACCTGTGCGCCCGGGAGGATTGCTTGAATTTGTCCGAAGATCCGTCCGCCCAGGGCGAGGAGCTTGTCGAGGTCCGGCCCGGTAATTTCAATGTCGATGTTCCGCCCTTCGCCCAACCCTCGTTGAAATAAACTGCTTTGGGTCACGATGCCGATGATCCCGGGAATATCGGCCATGGCCCGGCGAAACACCGGGATCAAGTCGCGAATGTCGGCATCGTCATTTGTGCGACCGCCCATAAACACGCCGCGTCCACGCGCCACGTAGAAAAAATTGCGGATACTGGGCCCATCCAGGGCGGCTTCTTCCGGGGACCCGGGTTCGGCATCCCAATGGGGGGCAAGGACGGTCTCGATGGACTCTCCCAACCGAACGTACTTCTCCGTGTTGTAGCCGGGCGGGGGCAGGACAACGCCGAAGATCAGATTTCGATTCCCGCTGGGCAGGTATTCGGCTTTCGGCAACAACTGCGCGATGATGCCGAGGGCGAACGCCGTGAGTCCGAATACGATCACCACGCGCCAGCCGACACTGCCGCACATCCAGTACACGAAATCGCCGATCCGATCGGCAGTTTTCCTCTTCCGGCCGGCCGGCCGAGCCTCGCGATCGACGACGTCCTCCGCCGGGAGTTTCGAACCGGAGGAGGAGCGGCGCCAGCCACGGTTCGTGGTCGTCAGAATGCGTGCGGACAGGCAGGGGATGACGGTAATGGAGACCAGGAGGCTCAGCCCGACTCCGGCACTGATGGCAATGGCAATGTCCCGAAACAGTTGTCCGGCCTGTTCCTCGATGAACACGATGGGGACGAAGACGGCAACGGTCGTGAGGGTGCTGGCCAGCACGGCGCCCCAGACTTCAGTGGTGCCGTCATAGGCGGCCTGCCACAGCGATTTGCCCGACTCCCGGTGACGATAGATGTTTTCCAGGACGACGATGGAATTGTCGACCAACATGCCCCCGGCAAGCGTCATGCCGGCGAGACTGATCACGTTCACGTTTCGGTCCAACACCCACAGGGCAATAAAGGTTCCCATGATGCTGACGGGAATGGCCAACCCGACCACGAAGGTCGTGCTCGCCGTGCGCAGGAACAGGAAGAGAATCGTCACGGCGAGGATGCTGCCGATGACCAGATTCTTTTGCACCAGGTTGATGGAACTGTAGATGTAGTCCGTTTCGTCATAGACTTGAAACAGCTTGAAGCCTCGCCGTTGGAGAATCGCGTCGTTTAATTCCTGAACGGCTTCTCGAAGGTGCTGCATCGTGTCCAGGGTATTGGCCCCGGTCTCACGGATGGCATTCACGGCAATGGAATTGCGCCCCATTTCCCGAACGACGTGTGACGGCTCCTGATATGCGACGCTGACGGTCGCCACGTCGCGCACGTACACCGGCGCGCCGTCCCGTCTCGCAATAATGACGTTCCCCACGTCTTCGGGACTTTGGTATTCGCCGGTGGTTCTGACGACGTACGATCGTTTGCCTTCATCAAAATCTCCCGCACTATAGTCGCGATTCTCCTGATCCAGCGCCTGCGCCAGATCCAGAACCGTCAGGGAACGGATGGCCAGTTTCAAGGGGTCCACGAGCACCCGCAGCTCCCGTTTGCGACCCCCGTACACGTTCGACGCGGCCACACCCGGAATGCGCTCGAACCGTGCCTTGATCACGTCTTCCGCAAAATCCCGCAAGGTATCGATGGCGATGGGGTTGCCTTCCAACGGTTCGAAAATAAACCATCCCATGGCGCTGCCGCGCGTATTGGCGCTGCTGATCACGGGTTCGTCGACTTCGTCGGGATATTCCTTGACCTGATTGAGTCGATTGGAGACGCGAAGAAGAGACGTCTCGGTATTGGTTCCGGCCGGAAACCGAAGGATGATTTCAGCGGAGTCGTAGGAACTTTCGCCGAACATTTTCTCCAGCCCTTCCACACCTTTCAGTTGCTCTTCCTGTTTGTCCACGATTTCGCGTTCGACTTCCTTGGGGCTTGCCCCCTGCCATCGGGTTTGAATCGTGATCTCGGGTTTGGAGACGTCGGGCGTGAGCTGGATGGGAAGCTTCATGAGCGAGACGAGCCCGAAGAGAGACACGAGAATCACGACCACGGTCGTGGTGACCGGGTAGCGGATGGCGAATTGAATGACGTTCATTGGTCGTTACCGGGAGCCTCTACATGAGCGTCCAACACACGCACGGATTGACCGGGGAACAGGCGTTCGTTGCCTTCCACCACGACGGTCATTCCCACTTGGAGCTGCCCTTCGATTTCAACGAGGTCGTCGACGTGAAGGACGGCGGTCACCGGAATTTGGTCAACGATCCCCTCATTCACTCGAAACACAAACTCTTGACCTCCCCGGAGGACCAAGGCGTCCTTCGGGACCACGATCCCTTGGTGGGGCCGGTCGATTTGGAACGTGACGCGGGACACCATGCCGCTTTTGATCGCCAATGCAGGATTCGGAATCTCCACTTTGACCGGAAAGGTTCTCGCGGTTCGATCGGCTTGGGCAACAAGAGAGAAGACGTGGCCCTGCGCCTCGAACTCCGGGAGGCTGTCGAAGGTTGCGGTGACAGGGTCCTGGATTTGAATAGTGCTCACGTAGCGTTCCGGAAGAGGAATCTCGACTTTTACGTGTGAAAGGTCGACCATCTCGATAATCGCCCCGCCTTCTTCCACCCACTGCCCGACCTCCGTAAATTCTTGCGTAATCCATCCATCGAAGGGCGCGACGATTTGAGACTGGTTCAGGGAGTCTTTGACCTGTCGAATTTCGGCATGTAATTGAGACAGGTGTTCTTTAAGTGCCGTTTCTTCGGCCCGGGCGTCATCGAAGTCTTTCTGCGTGACAAGTTCTTGTTTAAAGAGGACGCGGATCCGTCTCAGATTCCGTTTGGCTTGCTGATAGCGAGCGCCGGCCTCTCGATAGATGGCCAAGGCTGAATCGAATTGGATCCGCAACGTTTTCGTGCGCAAACGCGCCAGCAGTTGCCCTCGTGTGACCGCCCTGCCTTCTTCCGCCGGAAAGGCTTGGACCAACCCTTCGACTTCGCTGGCCACGATGCTTCGTTTCCATGGTTCAACGGTCCCGACCAACGTGACGGTTTGCTGCAATTCTTGTTGAAGAACCGGAACGACGCGTACCGGTGCCGGTGGAGGACCCGGGGGAGGAGGCGCGGCTTGTTGTTCGTTACATGCCGGGAGTGTAACCAGGCACAGGATCAAAGGAAGGGACTGACAGGCCTTGCGAAAAAATTCCTGAAATGGGTGCAGGATCGTCATAGCGAGCAACCTCAACGAAGCCGGCGATCGTCGGATACAAGCAGGTCCTGCCCGAGGACTCTATGCTTGCGTTGTGTTCGCTGACTCCAAGGTGCCATCCGATAATCATATCTCTCGGTCAACAATAAGGATATTCTACTATATGAAAACCACGTCTCAAAATTAGAACACTCAGTCAGGTTTTGCAACTTTCACCCGGAAGGAAGACGCAACTCCGCCGGTTATTAAAATGAATCGGGAGGCTTTTGCGATTCGGCCGGGGATGGTAACGCCGGGGTATCGCCGGGAGATGGTTTGGTGGTCTCCCCATTGGCGGCGCCACCCGAGACCCCGCCCGAGACGATAAAGGTCATGATGTCCACGCTGTCGGCGTGGAGTGGGCGGATTTGACTGCGAGGCACGATCAACAGGTTGCCGGCGAAGTTGTAGGATTGCGGGAAGTAGACGGCGACCCGGTCTTCCAGCCCCAACAGGTCCAGGTTCTGGCGTGTGACGAACCCGATCGCTGCGGCATGCCCGCCCGGCATCAGCGTGACGAGGACGGGTTGATCGAAACGCTTTTTTTCACCCATGAACGCTTCGATGAGATCTTTGAGTGACGTATAGACCAATTTGACAAAGGGCGTGCGGGTCAGGACTTTTTCCAGGGAACCCAAGGCTCCGCGGAAGAACACGTTCGAGGCCAGGCGGCCGACCAGAACAAGCATGCCGATGGTGAGGATAAACCCGATCCCCGGAACGGGGATATTCAGCCAGCCGTCAATGAAACTGAACACCAGAAAGACGACGTAGATGGTGACGGCCACCGGGACCACGAGAAACAGGCCTTCAAAGAAATTTTGCACGAATTCCTGCGTGTCCCAGCGCTTGGGAATGACTTCATCTTTGAGGGATTTGAAAATTTCTTTCCAGTCAAAACTCATTGGCCCGGCCTCCGGATAAATCGCTCAATTCCCTGACTCTAACCGGAGAGAAGGTCTTGAGACAAGGTCTTCCGGCGAGTAAAAGTCCCTGTTGTCGAATACGAACGAGAATTTGACACTCGACATAACAACCCGTAAAAGGGGATATTCTGTGCTTCTCTTTCTGTCATCCCCGACCCGATCGGGGATCCAGAGACTTTGTCTTGGCGCACGAAAGGAAAAGCAACGACACTGGATCCTTTCCTTGACTGGATCCTCGATTAAAGATGTCGAGGACAAGCGTCGAGGATGACAAAAAAGGGAATGCAAACCGATCCACAACACACAGAAAGGCACACATTGTGGCAGGCGAAGCTTCACCGCGGAAACCGTCCTCCAGATCAAAAGACCCTCTCGAAACCGAAATCCTGACGGTCCACGTCGAGCGTGAAGGCCGGCAAGTCACTGCCAAATGGGGGCTGAATCCGAGATTGAAAGAGGAATTGACCCCTGAGGAATGGAAAGAGGTGACGGACATTATGGGGAAAGTCACCGACATCGTGGGAAAACAGTTTTCGGAAATGTTAGCGCAAGGGCCGATGGAAACCGGTGGAACCGCGTAAGCACGCCCGTTGTCATTCAGCCCCGGCGCTTGTGTCGAGACCCTTCTCTTTGTCTACAGATGCGGATTGACCGGAAGGGCGAGGGTGAAATATCGGCCCTTATCTTCGACCATCAGGCGTTTGGCCACGAGGGTGGTGACCGCGTCATCGATGGAAGTCGCCGGAGTCGCCGCCGCCGGATCGCCGGCTGAAGCCCGCCGGATCTGCTCGAGCGTTTTCGGGGCCTCATTGCAATACTCGATGACAAACGAAAAGGGCCAATCAAACCGTTCGCTCGTGGGGTGGTCGGTGCGGCCATCGTAGACGGTCACGTAACTCATGGCCTTGGCATAGAACAGAAACGGGCGGTCTTGAGAGAAATACCGGGCCCGCCATTCCTGCACGAGATCGCACAACTGTTCGTAGAGGGCCGGGTCCACCTTCCAATCAATCTCATATTCGAAATCGTACGCAATCTTGTTCAAGTCCACCTTCTTCGCATCGTACACGTATTCGTACGCCGCGCCCGGTCCGGTAATGCGCACGCCATACTCTTCGGGACGCATGAAATACGGGCTGAATCGTTCCAGCCACAGTTTACCGGTGCTTTCCGGTGGTTGGAGGTGAAACAGTGAGGGAATGAGCGCAATTTGGCGCTGGTAGTCCTCGTCGGTTTCTTGCGGAAAGCCCAGAAGAATATTCCAGTTGATATCCAGGTTGTAATAGCGGCTCCATTTCAAGCACTGAACGTTTTGGAGCGGGCTGACGCCTTTATCCATTTCCTTGAGTTGCGCGGCGCTCAGGCTTTCAATGCCCGGCTGCATGCACTTCACCCCGCCCTTGGCGAGGGTTTGAATCTGTTGCTTGGTCAGGTTGGCCTTGGTCTCCATGAACACGTCCAGGTCATAGTGACCGGCGGCGAATCGACCGAACAAGTTGTCGATGTATTTCAAATCGATGATGTTATCGACCAGCCGGAAACGCGTGGTGTTATAGCGACTGGAGAGCCCGTCCATTTCCTGGGCCACCTGTTCGGAAGACTTGGCGCGAAACGTCATGGCCTGCGCGTTCAACCCGCAAAACGTACAATGATGTTTTTCGCCCCACCAGCACCCGCGTGATCCTTCGTAGAGCAAAATCCGGTTGAGCCCGGTCGATCCCTGCCCCTCCAGCTCTCCAACCATTGCAAAATAATCGTCGTAATCCGGCGGCCCGACTTTGGAAAAATCGGAAAAGAGCGTCGTGTTGGATTGAAAGTGAATCTGCCCGTCTTTGCGGTAGGCCACCCCGGCGGGGAATGCATCTTCCTGGCCCCGAAGCACGTTCTTGACCAAAGCGGGGAACACGTCTTCGCCCTCGCCGACCACCACGTAATCAATCCAGGGAAACGCCCGGAAATGTTCCATGCCCATCTCCCCGTCGAAGTTGGCCCCGCCGAAGACGATGCGAACGTCGGGGTACAACTCCTTGATCAATTTGGCCAGGGTCAGGCTCGCCACGTTTTGGTCGAAGGTGGACGTGAATCCCACGACCTTGAATTGCTCCCAGTCGTACGAGGTCAACAGCTCGGTGAGAAATTGCGGCGCGATGGTGTGGGCGATCTCTTCCAGATACCCCGTGGAACATCCGGCTTCCCGAGCCGTGCTTTCGAACACGGGCTTGAAGACGTCGGGATATTGGGCATGCTTCGGGTTGTCCCGAAAGAGAATCGACGAGAACAACCATTCGCCGATCATGCCGCGTTTTTCGCACAACACTTCGTAGAGCGGGAGACCGATGCGCTGGGCAAAGAGCAAATTAAAATGATAACTCCTGGACCCGATGCCCTGGTTCTTCAACACCCGGGACAGTGTACCCAACTGAATGGACGGGAATTTGGAATACCCGAACGGCATGGTGACCAGGGCCACCTGCGGGACGCCGTTCGGATCGACCCAGGGTTCTTCGCCGCAAGCCCCGGCCTTTGAGCCGGGGGCAGGGCCGGCTTGAGAAGACGGATCAATGGTGATGAGTGAATCAGCCATGGCCCGTGAAGACCCGGTCGGCCTTGGCCGCCAGATAAAAATCGCTTTCCGTGAGCCCGTGAATTTTATGCGTCCAGATTTCCACTTTGCACCGGCCCCACGCCAAATACAGGTCGGGATGATGGCCTTCTTTCTCGGCAATCGCGCCAACCGCATTCACGAAAGCCAGGGCCTCCGCAAAGTCCTTGAATTCGTACAGGCGCTCGATATGCCCGTCGGCATTCAACGCCCATCCCTGATCCAATTGACCCAACAACTCCTGCACCTTCGCCGGTTCCAGCGGCGGCACCCCACCACGGCACGGCACGCATTGATTATCAGCCAAACTCATGAAAGTCCTCCTGTTGTTCTGTGACCATCCCTCTCTCAGGATCGACGAATAGGGGTCCGAAGTAAAATTTGTTATCTTGTTGACCAAATCGTGTCATGTATAAATCTTCTGCAGCAGTCGGTTGGGCTTGATCTCTGATTTCGACCAGTGCCGTTCTACGGATTGGATAAAAGCGGGGCGAACCAGTTTGGCCCGTTGCATCAGTTGGTCTCCTTGATCAAGCCGGAGGTAAAGGCCTTCTGCAGGCTGAGAGCCAAATTTGGACTGCGACAACAGCCTGGGAATATCCCGAAGCGTGAAATGATCGCGTGAGATGATCGGAACCTGGGCAATGGACATTTTCTGAAGGAATGCATCACGTCTGTTGTATGACAGAAATCGGGAAGCTCGTTTGTCATAAATATCGAAACCCAGGAACCAATCCGGCAACCGGTCGTAGGGCACCGAGTGCAGGGCATAGCACCATTCCCCAAAAAGAATGTAGCGATCCGTAAGATGGTCGAATAGGGAGTTTGTTCTGGGAACCAGCCATTCTCCAAGTTTTTTCCATTGACCCGACATCGGGAAAGGCAAGTAAGAGCCCCTGTTTTGCGCACGAATATTTCCTTCAACGTCAAACGAAATGCCGAGGTTGGCTCCATCAACCTTTTCTTCAACAACAAGCTCATGTCGCAGGAATGCGTCCCGTTCGGATTCCGACAAGAGCTTCTCACCCCTGATGTCGAAACCATCTGGAAGCGCCAGATGAGGTGTGGATGGGAATTTGAAAAAGTCGTCTTTCACGAGCCTATCTTCTTCGTATACTTGGTTTGGACATAGTCACGGCAGAGAAAATCGACGGCAATTCCAACGTCTTTCAAAGCGTCGTTCCATCCCCACCATTTACTATCTGTAGCCTGCACAATAGGCGGTTTTCCAGGGTGGGCATTTGCCACAGCGACAAACTTACGATCAGAAGGATCAAAATTCTTCAACCCGACGTGATAAGGAAACTCATCATAGGAGCCTCCGTTCTTGGTAATTCGCACTTGGGTAATCTTATCAGCATTCCAGCTATGATCGTGAACCCACTTCATGAATACATTGCCCAGTCCGGGTTGCCCACCCAACGAGAGGTGATCCAAATATTCACGAAAGATTTCATTCCCTTCGTCCATCACCAAACCGCCGTTTTTGAGGATATGTTGGATGGTCTCAACGCAGGAACAGACGCAATTAGCCAATTCCTTTGGAATATCGCCCGGGCTGACAGCGCGATTGGCCGTTACTGGCACGTTGGTATCCACCAGACATTTTTTCCCTGGAATACTCACTTGTGAGTAGACCCTTGCTCTCTTCGTTTTTCCATTGCCGCTTTGGCATGGGCGACAACATCTCCCATTTCATCGCCAAAAAAGTTTTCTGGCCAGTTCCGGATGTTGCCTAAGGTGTCAATTTGCAATGCTTCGAGTGTGGCCGGAGTTTCGGCAATATTGGCGAAGTACGCCGACACCTTCTGCTGAAGATCCGTGTTTTCGGCGATTCGTCGTTGCAGACGGCGCAAGAAATGTTCCGAGTGTGTCTCAATGACTAACTGGATATTTCTGTCCTCTCCGTTTTCCCTAGAATTGATCACATCGATCATCACGTCAGCCAAAGCGGATTGAGCACGGGGATGAAGATGAATTTCCGGCTGCTCCATGACAATGATTGATCCCGGTGGAGCATAAAAACACTGCACCAGCACTGGAAGCACCTGCGAAATACCGAACCCGACGTCCGGAAGGTCTACCGAATCTTTCGATCCTTTCGTGCGGACCTTGACTTCATACTCCTGCCGTTTTCTGGAGATGGGGTTGACCTCGAATGCCTCGATCAATCCCATCTCTTTTAACTCTGAGGCAACGATCTCCTGTAATGGCTTGGTTCGTTGGTTATACCCCAAGCTGATTCTACGGTTTCGCGCGGACAGAATCGCTGCAACCGTGTTTTCACCTTCATATCCCACACTTTCTGGTTCACTGCCCGACCAGGAATACAGACGTTCCGCCTTGGTCCGAAGCGGACCAAGATAGAAAAGCGAGCCGAACAGTTTTTCATGTCGTAAGTTCAGTATCTGAACAAAATCCGCGTTCTGATAGGATGCCACCACTCGATCGGGAAAACCGTAAAAGCGAACCGGAGCACCTGGGGACCAAGGCCGGCCTTGGTCGCGCTTCAGATCGTATCCGGTGGCTTCGACTCCGTATTCGGATGTGGTTCTATACTTGCGCTCCATCGTAATGGATAATTTGATGTCGTTATTTTCCATCAAATCGTATTTAAGCTTATTCAGCCCCGGCGCGTTCAGGTCTTTACTTGACTGGCCCGTCTTCTTCTTCAAACCGACTTCCGCATAAAAAGCTAAATCTTTTCCGGAAAATGACTGCTTGGAAACAGGATCTTCGATTTTCAACGTGTCACGTAGTGACCACCGATACTCAAATGCAATCTTGTGCGAAGTATTACGGTTAAAGACCATCTCTTGATAAGAACCGAGTTGGGCCGCCGAGTTTTTACCTCCTGGGTAAAACACGGCCTTTCGGTCAGGTGACTCAACCGTCTGTTTCAGCATCATCAGAAATTGTCCGATACTGGATTTGCCGGAACTGTTGGCGCCGAAGAACAGCGAAATGGGAGCCATGTCGATCTTGCCAGTATCCTTCCAGCCTTTGAAGTTTTGTATTTTCAAGTGCTTGAACATCTTACTCGCCTTCCATTCCTGTCATGGCCCGATCACATCAACCAGATTTCCTGTTCACGATCAGCATTGCCCCATGCCGATTGCAAAATGCGTAAACCCTAGGAGAGAAACACCCCGGGCTCCTCTCCCTTCGCGAGATGGTCCACTGCCCCCAGTCTGAAATGAGGCGAAGCCCCCGACATTCTTAATCGGGGGTCAGGGTGAACATCAAAAGAATTATAGACCCCCAAAATGGCAAGGCACAAATGGAGTTGCTTCAAAGATTCACTTGGCGGGCTTTACCCTCGCCTCCAGTCTCCTCTCCCTCGATGGGAGAGGATTAAAGGTGAGGGTGATCATCAAAAAGAATTAAAGACTCCAAAATGGCGAGGCACAATGACTTCCCCCGCGATCCTTGTCCCAGCGTATTCGATATTGAGGCTTTCTTTTTCAGCATCAAATACGGATAATCGTTCTGAGATTTGAATGAAAAAGGAAGGGACCACGGGTTTTGGTAATGCTGACGTGAGAAAGCAAACCACCAAATCCCCGCGTTGCATTGTGATCGCAGGACCTAATGGTGCGGGCAAGACCACCTTTGCAAAAGAATATCTCCCTAAGGAAGCTGGTGTGGTTCACTTTGTAAACGCCGACCTCATTGCAAGTGGCCTTTCGCCCCTCGCTCCCGACTTGGCCAAACGAACGGCGGGCCGGCTCGTGCTACAAGAACTGGATCGTCTCGCTTATGGACGGAAGGACTTTGCCTTTGAAAGCACGTTGAGTGGGTTGACTTACGTGCAACGGTTCAAGAATTTGAAATCGGCAGGGTATCGCATCGAAATAATTTTTCTTTGGCTTCCTTCACCGCAGGTTGCACTCCGGCGGATTGCAATACGTGTGCGACAGGGTGGCCATAATATCCCCCGTCATGAGGTGTTACGGCGTTTTGATCGAGGCTGGAAGAATTTTCATGTCGTGTATCGCTCGTTAGCCGATACCTGGATGGTGTATGACAATTCCGGGGCAGTTCCTCAGCTCTTAGAGGAGGGTCCATGAAACCTGTGAAAACCCAAAAAGAGACTCAAGCGTTAGTGCGTAGTGTAGGCCGTGCCTTGCGCCGGGCCGCTAAAGCCGCCAGGAAAACCGCCCTTATGCATCACACACCGATCTGCATTTGGAAGGACGGCAAAGTCGTAGTCAAAAAGCCCTAATCGATCCTTTATTCCAAGGAGGTGTTACATGGGACCGACCAAAGTCATTGTGAAAGATGGCGCTATCTATGATGCTAAAACAGGGAAGTTATTGAAGGATGGACTTACCACGCATGAAGACATTCGAGACTACGCCGATCACCATTACATTGCCCTCCCGGTTGTGAATAAGGCATGCGAACCCTGGCTGCTCGACGGCGAACCCATCTATTGCTTACGGGGTGCGCGGTACGAAAATCTCAAAGACGAAGTCCTGCACCTGGCTCGATGCCCGGACTGTGGAGGCATGGGGATTCGCGATGACGAACCCATGGTCGAATCGGATTGCATTCGCTGTGTGTCCTGCGGCCATGAATTCGACGCCCACCTGGAAATGATGGAAAGTTAGGGTCATTCGGATCCCCCAGAGGCCCAAGCCTCCTTCCTGCTTGGATCAGCTCTCCTGTGGTCCGTGTGCCAGTAGCGAGATCCGAGGTTTTCCTCTGAAATAGCTGACATGGCCACGAAAAATGCGTACACTATTATAGTGTACGCATTCTGATATGAATTAAGGAGAGGATCATGAAAAACATTACCTTGAGCGCTGACGAGAACCTGATCGAAGCAGCCCGTCGGCGTGCCGTGACAGAGCACACGACCTTAAACGAGCAATTTCGGTTGTGGCTTAAGCACTACGTTGGGCGCAAACAGCAGGCTGCCCGGGCCATGCGAACCATCCGTGAACTGCAAGGCAAGTTATTTACCGGAGGGCGGAAGTTTACTCGGGCTGAAATGAATGAGCGTTGAACACTTTCTCGACACCAATGTTTTCGTTTACTTGTTTGATGAAACCAATGACCGCAAACGCGAGAAAGCCGTTCGTCTGGTTCAGGAATCCCTGGAGAACGAAACCGGTTGCATCAGTTATCAGGTTGTTCAGGAGACGATTAACGTCATAACCCGAAAACTCAATGCAACGCCGGAGAAAGCCCGACAGATATTAGAGCACACCTTGATACCGCTTTGGCGAGTCAACCCGACCCTGATGCTCTACCAACGTAGCCTCGACCTGCAAACCCGCTACAGATTCAGCTTCTACGATTCTCTCATCGTCGCCGACGCACTCGAAGCGGGCTGTCACACCCTCTACAGCGAAGACCTGAAACATGGACAGCAGATTGAGGGAGTAACCGTCACAAACCCTTTCAGGACGTGAGCCGATCCACGGATTGCTAAGCGGCGGGTCTTTCCACGCGGACGGTCACGATATCCGTGTCATAGTATTGTTGGTGGCGGACCGAGGATGCGAGGTGCCGCAACAGCCTGAGCGACACTTCCTGCTCGATCTCGACTAAATCCCTCGTGGTCCGCGCGCCAAGCAGTGCGATCCGGTCCTGAAGGTTTTCATCGCCGGTGGCGGCAATGAACTCGAGGTGCGCCCCGCCGTTTTCCTCGTACGCGACCAGCAGCAGGCGACGTTGCCGACGCTCTTCTTCTCTCTTATCCTGGACGAGTGTCAGCAAAGCCTCCTCGCCGACGGCGTCGAGGCGGTCGGCCATCGCCGTATCCCACCCGACGCGGGAGGCGAATGCACGCAGAAACTCACTGATCTTCGGCAGGGCCGAAATGTCGAACTCCACCTCGACCCGGCTGCGGCGGGAGTCCGTCAACTCGACGAACAGGGTCATGAGGATGGCCGCGAGACCGCCGGCCGTCATACCGTTGCGGAGCAGCCCCCCGGCGAACTCCGAGAAGTACTCGGGGAAGATCACGCCGTTCTGGAAGCCGACTCCGACCCAGAACGCGACGCCGGCGATCAAGCCCTTCCGATAGTCGATCCCGTCATGGAAGACCACCTTCATGCCGACGATGAAGAGCATTGCCAGCAACACGGTGAGATAGGCTGCGGCGACCGGGCCGGGTATCGCCAGGACCACGGCGAGCGCCTTGGGAAGGAACGCCAGAGCGAGGAAGACCGCGCCGACGGCAATACCGACGCTACGGGCGCCGACCCCGGTGAGTTCGGCTATGGATATACTGCTGGAATAGGTCGTATTCGGCACCGTCCCCGCGAGACCGGACAGCAGGTTCCCCACTCCGTCCGCGGCTACGGCACCCTGCACCGCCCGGAAATCCACCGCCCGGGGCTGGCGCCAGGATACGTGCTGAATGGCGACGGCGTCGCCGACTGTTTCGATGGCTCCGATCAGGGTCACGAAGACGAACGCCGGAAGAAGCGCCCAGAACACTGGACCGAAGTTAAGATCAAAGCCCGGCCATGCGCCCTTCGGCAGACCGATCCATGACGCGTCGGCGACGAGGCCGATGTCGTAGAGACCGAAAAAACCGGCGACCACCGAGCCGGTGACGACGCCGATAACCGGCGCCCAGAGGCGTAGCGTTCCCGTGGCTTTCAGGCCGATGCCGATGATGACGAGTAGGGTCACGAGCGCGCTCAGCGGTGCGGCCGGCGCCGGAGTCCCGTCAGGCACGTCCTTGAGCATGCCGAAGACGATCGGCATCACCGTCACCGCTATCAGCATGAGCACCGTGCCCGCAACGGCCGGCGTCAGGATGCGACGAAACAGCGAGAGCCGCGCGGAAAGCGCGAACTGGAAGAGCGAGGAGATAACCACCAGGGTGGCCAGCATCGCCGGCCCGCCCTCGGCGATCGCGGCGACACAGACCGCGATGAAGGCGCCGGAGGTGCCCATCAGGAGGACATACCCCGCGCCGACCCGACCGAACCGGACCACTTGCAATATCGTGGTCACACCGCTGACCAGGATCGCGGCAAACACGGCCCATGCCAGGAAGTCTTCGGTCCCGCCAGCGGCCCGGATCACGATCGCCGGGGTCAGGACGATGCCGGCTATGGTAAGAACGGCGAGCTGCAGCCCGAGCCCGAAAGCGAGCGCCAGCGGTGGTGTTTCATCGGGCTGGTAGCGAATGCCCGTGCGAAGGCCTGAATCGTTGGCATTCATGGTGTTTCTCTAGGTTCCCTGCTGTCATCCCCGACCTGATCGGGGATCCAGTGTCTTTGCTTTTTGTCTGTTTCGTCGCGCGACTCAAGCCGCCAACGAATGAGTGCACACATCAACTTTTAATAAAAAAAGGCCTCTGGATCAAATAACCCAGAGGCCTTTTTGGTGGAGGTGAGGGGATTTGAACCCCTGTCCGAAGATATTCAGCACAACGGTCCTACGTGTGTAGCCAATGTTTTAGAATTCGCAACCGCCCACGCCCACTGACCGGCTTAGAGCGTTCGCTAGCCCAGAAAAGTCTCATCCGCCGTTGCTGAGCACCAACATTGGACCAGCCTGCTAAAGTAGCGCCTCATCCATGCCCGCAGACAGAGAATGGGGAGACGTCGCAGTCAATTAAGCTGCGAGAGCCAAGTCTTGGTTGGCAATTATTGGTTTCCCGAAGGTTTAACGAGACTCCGAGAGCTCGACACGCACCGTTGACCTCCTGATCCCCGTCGAAGCCATTCACCCCCTTTGTGTGATTGTCGGTTTTCAGTCTGTCTTTGCTTACTATATCCTAACCTTTGCTGTATGCGCCAGCCCGGATTTCTCGCCTATGCGCTTTCTTTGCGTTCGATGGTTGAGTGAGCGAAGACCGTTTCCTGAGTGAAGCGAAGGAACTCGCGAAGGAACTACCTGCCTTTGCCCTTTCTGTCGTCCCCGACCTGATCGAGGATCCAGTGTCTTTGTATTTGTCCTTTGTACTTGTACACGCGCCATCTCATGGCGCTGTTCTCCCTTTCCTCTGGGCGCCGGATGGGGTGCGGGGGCAGGCGAGAGGAGGCCGCTGTTATTCCGAGCAAAGCGCGGAATCTGCTTTTTCCCTTCCGTCATTTTCCCGCGCACGCGGGAATCCAGTGTCGTTCAGGGCCGCAAACGGCTATTTATACGCCCATAAATGTCCGTTGATGGCTCAATAAATGCCTATATTATAGCGCGACTGCATCCGATACGTGACCTCCCCCCAATTTCGGTCCCGGTCGCGAGTGCGGAAATGGTGGAATTGGTCCTGCCCCCAAAAACTGGATTTGAGGATCTGTTCCTCCTTTAGTAAGCTGTTTGGATCAGGGAGAATACGGATTTTAGCCTTTACGCGAATCTGCCGCGCGCAGTGTCTGCGAAGAACATGAGTAAAGTTCGAACGAAATATCCGGTGGTGGATGTTTTTGCGGGGCCTGGCGGGCTGGGGGAAGGATTTTCCTTGGCACTTGGCGGACGTGCTGAACCCTGCTTCCAGACGGTTTTATCCTTTGAGCGCGATGAATTCGCTCACAGGACTTTGTTTCTCAGGCATTTCCTCCGACATTTTGTGAACAATGAATTTCCCGAGGAATACTACAGCTATTTGAAGGGCGATATTGCCCTTGATGACCTTTACCGTCGTCACCGAAATGAGTTCAATGAGGCAAAACAAAGTGCCTTGAAACTTTCAATTGAGCAGCAAACCCGCAAACAGGCAAGCCAAATAATTAAACAGCGTCTTGCCGGTCAGAAAAAATGGGTGTTTGTTGGCGGTCCTCCATGTCAGGCCTATTCACTGGCGGGCCGTTCACGGATGAGGGGCGACCTTGATTTCGAACAGGATGAGCGCCATTTTTTATATCGCGAATATCTGGAAATCATCATCGATCATCAGCCACCTGTCTTTGTCATGGAAAACGTGAAGGGTTTGTTGTCCGCCAGGGTCAAAGATAAACCTATTATCAGAAGGATTGTTTCAGACCTCTCCCGCCCGGGTTCAGCGCGCGGCAAAAATACCAACGGGCTGGGCTACCGGCTTTATTCCTTATCAGAACAGATCGCTTCCATCGATGAGATCGATCCTCGTATGTTCCTGGTAAAGGCCGAAGAGTATGGCGTTCCCCAGGCCCGGCACCGCATGTTTATAGTTGGCATCCGAAATGATCTGCATGTTCGGCCGGGTCAGCTTCGTCGTCATGCCCCACCTACGGTTCATCACGTCATTGGAAATCTTCCTGCAATTCGAAGCGGTCTTTCCCATGGCAACGACAGTTGGCAAAACTGGCTCCGGGCAATTTCCGGGTTTTCCGGATTGAGCCTGGCCAGGCAGCTTAACGGCCATCTTTATGCCAATACTGTTGTTGACAACATTGATATTTCATTGAATGGCTTAAAACACCCCGAATGCCGTATCTCAATAAAATATCCCGGCAAGTGCAGGAGAAGTCACCCGGCCCTTGATATGCTGTTTGACGCCCGTCTGAATGCCCTGATCGGCCATGATTCCAGAGAACATATGGCATCTGATCTGCAACGTTACATGTTCGCTTCAATATTCGCACAAAAGACCGGAAAAAGCCCACGGCTGTGGGACTTTCCCCCTGATCTGCTTCCGGCTCATAGGAATATCAATTCCAGCAAATCCAGCCTGCCGTTTCCGGACCGATTCAGAGTTCAGTTGCCGGATCAGGTCGCCACAACTATCACTTCCCATATTTGCAAGGATGGTCATTACTTCATTCACTACGATCCTGCACAGTGCCGAAGCCTGACTGTTCGTGAGGCGGCGCGTCTTCAGACATTCCCGGACAATTACAGTTTCCAGGGAACGCGAACCGCCATGTATCATCAGGTGGGTAATGCAGTTCCTCCATGCCTTGCGCGACAGATCGCGGAAATCATCGCTGATGTCCTGGATGCCATACAGGTAGATAACTGATGGTGGATCGGATTTCAGAAGAACAAAGAAGCTGGAACATGTCCCGCATTCGAGGGGCAGACACCCGGCCGGAACTTCAACTCAGATCTCTGCTTCATGGTACCGGCTATCGTTTCCGGCTGCACGACCCGAAGTTACCTGGTCGCCCCGACATGATTCTCAAAAAATACCGTGCAGTTATATTTGTACACGGTTGCTATTGGCACAGGCATCCTGACTGCCCGAATACAACTACTCCCGGTACGCGAACGAAGTTCTGGCAGGCCAAGTTTGACGACACAGTTGAACGGGATAAACGTAACTCCGCGGAACTGCGCGGCCACGGCTGGCGCGTAATCACGGTCTGGGAATGTGAACTGGAGAAAGACCCTCAAGGGGTACTTGACGGTATCCGTTCTGTGCTGGAAAGAAGCGTGTAATGGCTCGTAAACACAAGTTGCCACCGAGTGCTTCCGCTCTTTCCGCGTCAATGCGCGATCTGGGGTATTCACTTGAAACTGCTGTTGCTGATTTGCTGGATAACAGCATTTCGGCTGGTGCGACTGTTGTCCAAATCTTCTGTGACTTGACGCCGGCTTGCCAGACTCTTGCAATAATTGACAACGGTAAAGGCATGAATGCTGAAGAAGTTATTGCTGCAATGCGTTACGGGTCGTCCAATCCTGCAGACGAACGATTATCCGGCGATCTCGGCAGGTTCGGTCTGGGCCTCAAGACAGCCTCTTTTTCACAATGCAGGCGACTCACTGTAGCGAGTGCACAACAGGGTGTTCTGCATTCCACGGAATGGGACCTCAACCTGGTCAATGAAAAGGATGACTGGTCGCTCTTAGTTCTGGAAGAAGAAGAGATCAGGGGATTACCTTTCATTGACAAGCTTGGCACGAATGGAACACTTGTGGTCTGGAGAGAACTTGACAGACTTCTCGAAGACGCAACCGGCCCAAAACAGCATGAAATCATCAACGAAAAGCTTGATACTCTTGGAAAGCACCTCTCCCTTGTCTTTCACCGGTATCTCGCAGGCGAGCCAGGAAGGCGCAGGCTGTCCGTTTCTGTCAATGGTCACAAGCTGGAGCCTTTTGACCCGTTTTGCCTGAACAATTCAGCCACGCAAAGGCTTCCCGTTGAAAGCGTTTACGTTGATGGAATCCGTGTGCGGTTGCAACCGTATATTTTACCGCACCACAGCAGGCTCTCTGCAGTGGAGTATGATTACTACCAGAGCCGAAGTGATTTCATATCAAATCAGGGTGCCTACATTTATCGGAGCGGGCGGCTCATGGCATGGGGAGATTGGTTCAGGCTGATCCCAAAAGGGGAAAATACCAAGCTGGCCCGTGTCCGGATAGACTTCCCCAGCAGGCTTGATGAATCTTGGACAATCGACATCAAGAAATCACGCGCATCCCCGCCACATCAGGTTCGGGATCGATTAAAGCAGATCATAGACCGAATCTCGGAGAGAAGCACCACTGTTCACCGGGGACGCGGAAAGAAGTTGTTCGATGAAATCAAAGCACCGGTTTGGGAACGCTACGCCGATCAGGGAAAGATCAGATATTCTCTCAACAGAAAACACCCGCTTGTCCAAACGCTTGCATCCAACCTTGAGGATGAATCGCGTAATAAACTTGATATTCTCCTTGATGCGATCGCATCGTCGCTTCCAATCGAAATGATCTATTCGGATTGTTCCACCCATCCGAAGGATGTCCAACAATCTCAGATTGCAGAGAACGAAGTAATTGACAGGCTCAAAGCACTGAAAGACGTTCTTTTCGATGGCAAGAAAGCTGATGCAGAAAGCTTCCGTGAGATAATACGTTCCACGCGATTTTTTGAATCACATATGGACATTGTTGAGCAATTTATCAAGAAGGAATTTATATGAAAACAACAAATCCTATAGCAGACGAAAAGGAATTAGTGCGGCAACTGATTGCTTGGATTTTGCGACAGGAGGAAGTCCCCACAAAAGATAAAGTCGAAGAAGTGGCAAGGGGTTTGTCCTCCATTTACAGTTATGAGGTCAACTTGGATTCCGTCATAGCAGAGGCAATGACCGAAGTGGATATCCGCATGGGAATGGGGGTTTCGCTGGTGGATATGGAAACTCCCCATGATAAGGAATGGGTTTCTAAACGTAAAGACATCAATTGGAGGTATTCAGAGGCTTACGAAGAATACCTTGAAGGGGAGGGTCGGTCACCGTCTGTTGTTCAGTCTCTGAGTGAAGTTTCGGGCAGAATCCTCGGTCATCTCCAGGATCCGGCCAGTGAGGGAGAATGGGACCGTCGCGGTCTTGTAATCGGTCACGTTCAGTCAGGTAAAACCGCTAACTACATGGGGCTCATCGCTAAGGCGGCCGACGCGGGTTACAAGTTCATTATTGTTATTGCCGGCATTCACAATAATCTCAGAAAGCAGACACAGGAACGCATTGATGAGGGCTTTGTGGGGCGCTCAAGCGATCCGGGCAGCCGTGTCAATGTTGGCGTGGGCCTTAAAGCCAGTTACCCGCACCCGGCCACCCTCACAAACATACACAGTGACTTCAACAAGAGCACAGCGGCCCTGAGTGGTTGGAGAATCAATGATTTCACGAAACCGGTCATACTCGTTATAAAAAAGAACGTGCGGACTTTGGATTCTTTGTACGCATGGCTGAAGGAAATGAATGCACAAGGGCATGGCAGAATTTCCGATGTGCCGATGCTTATGATCGATGATGAGGCAGATCATGCCTCGATTAACACGAACAGGGAGAACAATGATCCCACACGGACTAATGCAATGATTCGCAAAATATTGAGACTCTTTGCAAAATCATGTTACGTCGGTTACACGGCTACTCCGTTCGCAAACATCTTTATCAATCCTGAATCATATGGCACTGAAGAAGTTCGTGAAGAACTGTTTCCTCGCGATTTCATCTATTGTCTGGACCGCCAACTACCTATTTCGGTCCGGAAAAGGTTTTCATTGACGATGAGTCCAGCGAAAAAATCCTGGAACCGATAGCCGATTGCGAAGACTATTTGCCGTTGATTCACAGGAAAGATTCTGAGGTTACGGAACTGCCGCCCAGCCTGTACCGGGCCATTAACCGGTTTATAGTGGCAATAGCCATCCGTAATATTCGTGGTCACGAGAACAAACACTGCTCAATGATGGTGAACGTTTCGCGTTTCGTCTTGGTTCAGCAATCGGTCCGAAATTTGATCAGTCTCCGTATAAAGAAAATGCGCGAGGCGGTAAAGGCAAATTACAGGATGCCAGACGCTGTTGCCGATCGAAACGAATATATGTGTGCGCTGAAGAATGCCTTTGAAGACTATAAAAATTGTGATGTTACTTGGGGTGATGTGAAGAACAAATTGTTTCCAGTCCTGGATCGTCTTTCTGTCTACACCGTGAATGCCAGATCTGATGAATTGTTGGACTACAAGAGATACGAAAAAGAGGGCCATGGTCTGACTGTAATCGCGGTAGGGGGACTCAGTCTTTCCCGTGGTCTTACAATTGAAGGGCTGTGTGTCAGCTACATGTATCGCAATACACGGATGTATGACACGCTGATGCAGATGGGTCGTTGGTTTGGCTATCGGTCGGGTTACGAGGACCTGTGCAGCGTTCATCTGTCGGAGGATTCAATCAGATGGTACACCCATATTGCAGATGCTTCAGAAGAACTGCGACAGCAGATCCGCAGAATGCGCCAAGCCAACCTCAGCCCGAAACAGTTTGGGCTCTACGTCAAGGCAGATCCCACCAGCTTGCTAATTACTGCTCCAAACAAAATGCGGAGCGGTGAACAGGTAACGTTCAGACAGAATTTCAGCGGGAAACTAACGGAAACCTCTATTCTACCGGACGACAGAGATATCAATCAGAAAAATGAGCACCTGATCGTTGAATACTGGGAATCCGGATTTGGCGGCGGCAAGATAGAACCGACCAAAAAGGGTTGGACTATAAAAGACATACCTGTTGACGTTATAGAAGAATTCCTTATGAAATTTGTTACTCATCCGGATTTTTCTGGAACTAAAGACGCCCTTGTTCGTTATCTTCAGGCAATCTCAGACAGATGTCCCAAAGGTGACGTATTACTGATCTCATTAAACGACAACGGTGCAATTCCTGAACGATATTGCCTCGGCGCACAGCAACGCAAGCCAGATAAAACAAAGACTTGGCCGGGGGGCTGGCACATGCGCAAAGATCGTGTAGCAAGCCGTGGAGATGAGGGTCTCGGTCTTGAACCTGAGCAAAGGGAAAAAGCAGAGTCCAAGGCTACTAAGGAAGGCAAAGAAACTTCGGATCACCATTTTCGGGTGGTGCGCGATAAGCCCTTGCTGATGATTCATGTAATTGCTCTGATAGATGAAGTTCCGCAACGCATTCCGGCCTTTGGTATCAGCTTTCCTTATGGTGACTACGAAACGGAAATAGAAATTGTGGCCAACACCGTATGGCTGAAGCAGATGTATGATATTTCTACCGACATCTCTGATCAGGAAGAAGATGACTATGACGAATAGAGTAATGCCGTGGGACGAAATCAAAATTCCTGACGCAGAATACAATGTTCGCCTGCTCGCAGGAACCGATTCCATCCCTCTTTACTGGGGCAAGGATACAGCTGGCCATTGTCTGTTTATAATTGAATTGCAGGGCGACCAAACTGAACTGTTCCGGAAAGATAGCACTTCAGTCCACGGAATCAGTCTCGACCTGAGAGGATTTGATGTGAACACCAGACAGGGGCTCGTTCTGAAGCTGGAAGAACATGTCGATAAAGATATTTTTCTGAGCCTGTGTGAAACTCTGATCACCAGCCTTCATTCCCTGACAGACTTTGGTACGGCGCTTGCGGTTACCCTGACTCACATCAAACGCTGGAAGATGTTTATGGCAGGCAGGAATCGCCGTATTCTTTCCTCTGAGGAAATCAGAGGACTCTTCAGTGAGTTGCAGTTTCTCTGTTTTCTGTATCAGGGCCGTTTGAATCAAAAATCTGCTGTCGAGTCTTGGGAAGGACCCGAAGGCGGCCACCAGGATTTCATATTTGGCAATACCGCTGTGGAGATTAAATCAGTATCGGGAAAAGAACGGAGCACTGTCCGTATTTCCTCTGAGGATCAACTGGAAACTCTTTGTGACAACCTTTTTCTGGTGATTTTCCGCCTTAATGAGATGTCGGAATCTGACCAGGCCATGTCGTTGAACGCATTGGTTCGTCATATCGAGGAGGAATTGAACGATGCGGATGCTGTTGAAGAATTTCTCAGGCGCCTTGCAGCATACGGTTATATAGAAATCGGCGAGTACGACAAGCCCGAATTCGTGATCGCCGCGCGACATGCCTATTTCGTTGACAAGGACTTTCCGCGCCTTATCCGTTCCCGGATGCCTGACGGTATTGTAAGAACAACATACGAAATAGAGTTGGAAAAAATTTCGGCATTTAAATGCGACATGGTGAGGGTGACGGAAAACTGATGGAACAGACGGTGCAGGATTTTTTCCATGATTTCCGACAGGAACTTCTGGCTGGCGCAGAAGCAGGGAGTCAATTTCAGCTTGCAGAGTTTATGCGCTTGATTACGGATGAGCTCACAGAGACAGGGTTTGTGGACGGTTTTGAGTTTTGCCATTATCGTGCGCCACGCGGAATGCGCGTTGATGGATACTGGTTCAATGACGAAAACGCACTCTGTCTGTTTGTCGCAGACTTCGACAACAGGGCTGAACTTGACTCGTTGACAAAAACAGACGCGGAGGCAGCATTTAAGCGAGTAACGAACTTTTTTGAAGCCAGCAGAAACAGGGAACTGTATCGTGAGCTTGAGGAAACGTCACCCGAGTATGGACTTTCTCGCGACATTTCTGACCGTAAAGACCAGATATTGCGAGTCAATTTCTTTCTTCTGTCAGAGCGTGTCCTGAGTGAACGGCTTCAGGTTCTCAGCGATAATGAAATAGCAGATACGTCTGCCACTTATCACATCTGGGATATTTCGCGCCTGCAACGCCAGCAGGCATCCCGTGGACAAAAGGAGGCACTGGACATCGATTTTCGTGAAATGTTTGGCAGAGAAATCCCTTGCCTCCGCGCGCATATGGGTGGGAATTCCTATCAGTCATACCTCATTGTCATGCCGGGTGAAATTCTTTCAACGTTGTATGAGAAGTACGGTTCGAGGCTCCTGGAACAGAATGTCCGTTCATTCCTTCAGGCAAGAGGCAAAGTAAACAAGGGGATCAGGACTACCATTATCAGCGAACCCGGCATGTTTTTTGCCTATAACAACGGTATTACAGCAACTGCACAGGATGTTGAAACTGTAGTGAATGAGACCGGCCTGCAGATAACGCGAATTAAGGATCTGCAAATTGTCAATGGCGGCCAGACGACTGCTTCATTGTTTCATACACGCCGTAAGGACAAAACTTCTCTTGAAGAAATCTTCGTCCAGATGAAGCTCTCCGTTATCGATAGTGAGAAAATCGAAGAGACGGTCCCTCGTATTTCCGAGTACGCCAACACACAGAATAGAGTGAGCGCAGCCGATTTCTACTCTAATCACCCGTTTCATATACGCATGGAGGAATTTTCGCGAAGAATATGGGCTCCTGCTCAACGAGGTGAGCAACGGGAAACAAAGTGGTTTTACGAACGGGCGAGGGGACAGTACGCGGACGCGCAATCGAAAATGACACCAGCAGATCTGCGTCGTTTCAGCACAGAATTTCCAAGATTGCAAACGTTCACCAAAACTGATCTGGCAAAGTTCGAGAACGTCTGGGAAGATCATCCAAAGTTTGTCAATTCTGGCGCACAAAAGAACTTTGTCCGATTTGCTGAGCGTATCGGGCAAGAATGGGAAAAATCATCCGACTCATTCAACGAGTTTTACTACAGGCGGGTTATCGCTCGCGCTCTCATTTTTAAACAGACTGAAAAACTGGTATCTGCTCAGCCTTGGTACAACGGCGGGTACAGAGCAAATATTGTGGCCTATGCTATTGCCATTATCTGTGAAACTTGTCGTCAACGTAAAAAGTCTGTTGATTTTCTGGATATATGGAATGCGCAGTCTCTGACTTCAACGCTTGTTGAGACTCTCGGCGTGGCTGCAAAGTTCGCACATGATAGCATCGTGCAGACACCACCCGGCATTTCAAATGTCACGGAATGGTGTAAAAAGGACGCCTGTTGGACCGGCTTGGAATCAAAAATCGGCGAACTGGAAGCTTCTTTTCCGTCCGGATTTTTGGAGAGCCTTATCTCTCTTACTGAACAGGCCGCGAAAATGAAGGATGCCCAAAAAACGCAGAAGATCGACAATGCAATTGATGCGCAAAAAAGATCTGTAGAAATTGGGGCTGATCAATGGCGCACAATTTCTCAGGGTCTATCAGAAAAAGGGGCATTATCGCCGAAGGAGGTTGGAATTCTGAAAATAGCACAACAGATACCGCGCAGGATTCCGACAGAAAAACAGAGTGTGGTTCTTATGGATATTCTGGAAAAGGCACGGGCCGAGGGCTTGTATGTCGGGTAGGCCTCTTTCCAACAGGATACAGTATCCCTTTTGACCTTCCCCCAATTGCGGTCCTGATGAGAGTTAAACAGCCATTAAACGAGCATTCATTCGTTGCCAAAACAAGCGGCGCCCCCAGTCTGTTCTCCCCAACCTCCCCAATCTATCATTCCTCGCTTCGATCGCAATGACCATGATGATGCGGTTAGCCCCTCACTCCGGCAACGAATGAGTGAACACAGACAGGGCTGACAGATACGGCGCGCTACGTATGGTGACAAGAAGAATCCATTTAGACCATTTTTGGATCTATTTTGCATCCTTTTAGATGTATTTTTACTCACTTTTGGTGCAGTTTTGCTTCTTTTTGTCGTCATTGTATGTGTTCATTCTTTGACCATGTCTGGTAGGGACCAACGATCGTTGGTCCCTACTTCAATCGGTTTGCCACTTACCTGTTTCCCACCCTCACCTTAATCCTCTCCCATCAAGGGAGAGGAGAAATAGCCTCGTACGTCAGGTTAGGAAAGCGTAACCTGACAGCTTCGCTCAGAAGAAAGCGCCATGAGGCATGTCCCGGGCTTTGATCCGGGATGGCGCGGCTACAACTGCCAAAGGCAAAGACCCTGGATCCTCGATTAAAAATGTCGAGGATGACAGAAGGAGGGAAGGCAAAGACCCTGGATCCTTGTATATCGCCTGGATCCCCGATCGAGTCGGGGACAGGCGTCGAGGATTGTAAATGTTCACTAATTCGTTGACAGAATGAAGGGTGACTCATCCTTTCACCTGGAGGCGAAGCCATGCGACACAATACCCACGACAAAACCCTGTATCGCAATTATGTCCGCAAGTGGAAATTCCTGATCCAGGAGTACGAGTTGGTCAAACAGAAACGGCATCCCACGTTCCGGTTTGTCGCCGATTTCTACCGATTTCATCAGACCCACCGGCAGACCTTCTTCAAGTATTACCACCGGTTCCGCCAGAGCGGAGCCGAGCACGCCCTGGTGCCTCAGCCACGCGGCCCGAAGTGGAAAAGTCGGCGGGTCTACGGGTATATTGAGCAACAAGTGCTGCAGCAGCGGCGGCTGGGCGTCAACCGGTATGAGATTTGCCAGCTCCTGGCTCCGAAGCTCAAGCACCTGACGCCGTCCCCGAGTACGGTCTATCGGATTACCCAGCGATACGGGCTGAACCGCTTAACGCCCAAGCTGCGAGAGGAGAAACGCCGGATTGTGAAGCAGAAAGCCGGAGAATTAGGGCATCTGGACTGCCATCACTTGAGCAAGGACCTCATCGCGACCGATCCCACGCGCTATTATCTGGTGTGTGTGATTGACGCCTGTACCCGCCTGGCTTGGGCCGAGGTGGTGACCGATCTGAAGAGCCTGACGGTGATGTTCAGCGCCCTGAAGAGCTTCAATCTGCTCCACCAGCGCTACCAGCTCCAGTTTGCCGAGGTCTTAACGGACAATGGATCCGAATTCGCGGCCCCGCGCACCAAAGACACGCACCCGTTTGAACGGATGTTGCTGGAGTTGGGGATCAAACATCGGTATACCCGGCCCTATCGGCCGCAGACCAATGGGAAGGTGGAACGGTTCTGGCGGACCTTGAACGACGACCTGATCGACGGCACCACGTTCGCCTCCCTGGCGGAGTTCCGGGACGAATTGGAGCAATATTTGCTCTACTACAATGAGGTGCGCCCGCATCAGGCGCTGGAGGGGAAAACCCCCAAACAGATCAACGAATCTTGTCAACGAATTACTGAACACATACAAGGATGACAGAAGGAGAAAAGCAGATTCTTCGCTTCGCTCAGAATGACCAGTGGCAGGAATGGGTAGTGGTCATGCAAAGCCGGGTCGTGCTACAAGAAGGGCCTTCGGGAGTTTCTGTCACGAAAAGGAGGAGTGTATGGCGTGGGTGTATTTGTTTGTCGCCGGTGGGTTTGAGATTGTCTGGGCGACCGGGCTCAAATATTCGGATGGGTTTACGCGGTTGTGGCCAAGTGTGGGGACGGTCGCGGCGATGAGCGTGAGTATGGTGTGTTTGGCCTTGGCTGCACGAGCGATTCCGATTGGGACGGCTTATGCCATCTGGACCGGTATTGGCGCCGTGGGGATGGCTATTGTAGGCATTGTTCTGTTTAGTGAGCCGCGCGATTTTGCCCGGTTGTTTTTTATCTTTTTGATTATTGCGGGCATCGTGGGGTTGAAACTGGCTTCCCCCGGCTAGCCGGATTTTCCATCCCTGGTAGGGACTAACGATCGTTGGTTCTTACGGCAATCTATTTGCCTCTTGCCAGTTTCTCACCCTCACCTTAATCCTCTCCCATCAAGGGAGAGGAGAAATAGGCGAAATTTCTCCCATCGAGGGAGAGGAGATTCGGTCACGTCCAGGAGTGAGAAATTCAGGCGAGACGTTATATCGAGAATTGAAAAACGGGTTGGTTGCCGATCGTTTCTGCCAGGATGCCTTTTTGTTTCAGCGCGGCGAGCACGTCATGGGTCGTGCTTGTGAAGTCTTCGGGGCCGGTAAAGGAGAGATCGGCTTCGATGGGGGAGGGTGTCGTCTCCTGACTCATGTAGACCGTGAGCACCGGGGCGGGATGAACCAACGTGCGGATCGCTTCGACGACTTGATCCGCCGGCAGGCCTGCCCTGAGCCCGGTCGAAGGGGTGAACGAGTTCGTGGTTGAAATCAGCAGGACCCCCGTATCGATGAACAGCCGCGCCACCTCGCCGTAGCGACGAATCATTTCCCGGGCATCTCCTTCCTGCAAATCCGCATCGAGCCCGCGGCGAAGGTTTTCCGGGTCCAGCATATAGACGTGCCGGCCTTCGGCCACGAGCATGGATTCCACTTTTTTGGCCAGGAAGGTTTTCCCCGTGGTATCGGGGCCGATGAGGAGGACCAGGGCCGCACGGTGTCCATAGTGCTTGGCGCGATCCGCCAAGGTGACGTCACCCTGGACCCAGGCAAAATCCCGTTGCCGGGCCTCGACCCGAAGGGTCTCTTCACGATCCGGAACCATCTCGGTGATGATGCCGCCCCCGGACACGTCGTAGCCATCGACCAGGACAAAGCGCCCCGTGGTCTCAAAGTCGGAGTACAGGTCAAAGGCGAGCGGGGCTTTGGCTTGGATGGTGACATCCGCCACTTCGTTTCGCTTCACGACTACGTTGGTTTGTTGCTGATCCAACGAGAGGTTATTGGCGTCCACGATGCGATGAATCGCCGCCACGCGGCATTCGACTTCGTGTGTGGCTAACCGGACCAGATAGGATTTTTCCATTTCCAGGGACCGGCGTCCGAGCCAGAACAGGTTGGCGCGAAAGGTCGTGGAGACGAGAGGCAGGGAAGACTCGTGACTGAGGATCTCCCCGCGCTCGACAAAAATCTGTTCGTCCAGGGTAATCCCCACGGCTTGCCCGGCCTGGGCTTGCGTCGGCGGTGCTTCGACGTTAAACGCTTCGAGCGTTTGCACGACCGCGCTTTTATTCGACGGCGAAAAGATTAACTGGTCACCTACTTTGAGGCGTCCGGACGTGAGGCGTCCCGCCAGGATGCGGCGTGCATCGAATTTGTAGACGTCTTGAAGGGGAAACCGCAGGGGTTGTTCGGTCGGTTCGGATTCCGATGAAAATTGCGCCAGCGATTCCAGAACCGTGGGGCCGGTGTGCCATGCCATGTGAGGACTGGGCGTCGCGATGTTGTCACCGCGTTTGGCGCTGGCGGGGATCACGAATTGGGGAGTGACGTCGAGTTGAGACAGGAACGCGCGATACTCTTTTTCAATGAGCGTAAACGTGTCCTGCCGGTAGTCCACGAGGTCCATTTTGTTCACGACCACGGTGACTTGTTTCACGCCCAACATCGAGAGCAACAGGCCGTGCCGTTTGGATTGATCCCTGACCCCTTCCAACGCATCGATCAGCAGTAAGGCGGCTTCGGCACGCGCCGCACCGGAGACCATGTTTTTCAGGAATTCTTTATGTCCGGGCGCGTCGATGATGATGTATTGACGTCCCGCCCATTGGAAAAAGGTGCGAGCGGTATCGATCGTCACGCCCTGCTGCTGCTCTTCCAGGAAGGCGTCGAACAGGAAGGCGTATTCAAACTCTTTGCCCTGTTGTTTGCAGATGGCCTGAATTTTTTCGATCTTGCCTTCCTGCAAGGTGCCCGTGTCCGCGTACAAGCGCCCCAACAAGGTCGACTTGCCGTGGTCCACGCTGCCGACGATGACGATGTTCATGCGGTCACGGATATCGACGGTCGCCGGGGTTTCAGTCTTACATGTAGCCATCTTTTCGGAGGACCTCCATGCCTCGGCCTTCGTCTTGAGCGCGGCCGGCGCGTTCGGCCACGTTCGTGGCGCGTAGTTCTGTAATGATTTCATCGACCGTGGAGGCGGTGGATTTGATGGGCAAGGTGCAGGGCGCGCACCCCAGGCTCCGGTAGCGTGTGCCGTCGCCCCTGTCGAGGTACAAGTCCATAAAGGGAATGTTTTCGAGCTTGATATATTCCCAAATGTTGATCTCCGTCCAGTCCAGCAGGGGGTGAATCCGGATGTGGGTGTCGGGCGGAAACGAGGTTTTAAATTGATCCCACAGCTCCGGGGGCTGGTCTCGAAAATCCCAATCGTTGTTCTTGTCGCGAGGGGAGAAATACCGTTCCTTGGCGCGTGTACTTTCTTCATCCGCGCGGACGCCCAGGATGATGCCCGTGTACCCTTTTTCTTCGAGCAGGAGTTTGAGCCCGTTGGTCTTGAGGGCGGTGCAGCATTCGATCCGGCCTCGTTCATGATTCATCCCTTCGGCCAGGGCTTTCTTGTTCTGCCCGACCACCAGGTTGAGGCGCCATTCGCGTGCCAGTCGATCCCGATATTCGATCATGGCGGGGATTTTGTAACTGGTATCGACGTGCAGGAGCGGAAACGGGACGTGGCCGAAGAAGGCTTTGCGGGCCAACCATAAGAGCACCGTGGAATCTTTCCCCATGGACCAGAGCATCCCCAGGTGATCGAAGTGTTTATAGGCCTCACGCAGGATATAGACGCTTTGGTCTTCCAGTTGTCGAATATGTCTCATACGTGAACGACCTTTTGCTGACTTTCTGTCATCCCCGACGTCCTTAATCGGGGATCCAGGGATTTTCTTTGTTCCTTTCCTCCTGCTGTCATCCTCGACGCTTGTCCCCGACTTGATCGGGGATCCAGGCGATATACAGGATCCAGGGTCTTTTCTTTTTCCTTTGTTCGTGACGAGAAAGACACTGGATTCCCGCTTTCGCGGGAATGACAGAGGGGAGGGGAAAGCAGAAATTGTAAATGTTTACGCATTCGTCGACAGAGTAGCGATGAAGGGCCGCCATGCGCGGGCCTTTTTCTCTCGTTCCCTCCCCTTTGTAAGGGGAGGCCAGGTGGGGTAGAGTCGTCCTGAAGCGGTTGCCCTGGGAGGAGACGCCCTGTGCGGGTCTTCCTTCCAGGCAATCCCTCTACCTCCCCTTCGCCCCTCCTTACAAAGGAGGGGAAGGGAAAGGCAGAAATGAAGGAGGTTCGAATATGTCTCATGCGTGGACGACCTTGTGTTCCGGTGTCGTTGAGGCTGGCTCTGAGCCTTGAAGGCTCGCCGGGGGGGAGGCGAGGGCCGCCAGCTTTTTTGCAGCCGCCCCGGATTCCAGTGCTTTTTGTACCAACGGCACGCCTTCGGCGATGGAGTGGGCCTGCCCCGCGGCATAGAGCAACATGGCGGCGTTGTAGAGAATCCAATCACGGAATCGTGCTTGCCCTGAGCCTTGAAGAGTTTGGGTGGTCAAGACCTGCCGAATCAGGGCCGCCTCCTGGGCCGGGAGTTCTTTTGGAGAAGCCTGTCCTGAGCCCTGTCGAAGGGCCTGTCCTGAGCCCTGTCGAAGGGCCTGCCCTGAGTCTCCAAGGGCCTGTCCTGAGTCCTGTCGAAGGGCCTGCCCTGAGTCTCCAAGGGCCTGTCCTGAGTCCTGTCGAAGGAACTGGGAGGGAATGGCCATGTGTTGGAAGGAGCCCAGGGGAAGCTGGACGTCCGGGGGTTTGAGGGTAAAGGGGGTTACACGGTTGTTACGCAGTTCCCGCATGATCGTCGGGATCGCTATCGACAGTTCGGGAAATCCTTCCATCCCCTGAAAAACCATGAGCCGGTGTCCACCGAGCATGTTCACCGCTTCCGGCATCTTTTCGAGATACGGCGGATGGGCTACGCCCATCACTTGCGAGTGCGCTCGCGTGGGATTGAGCAGCCGGGCGACCTGATGGAACAGGTTTTGGGCTCCCAGTTGTTCGCGCAACGCCAGTAACTTTGCCAGGGGGGGGTGATACAACGCGATGTCCAGGTACGCGAATCCGTTCCGTTGCAGGCTTGCAAGCAGGTCTTGCCCTTGCAACGTGGTGGGGACGCCCAGTTGCCCCAATATCCGGGGAAGGTCGGAGGACGCCGTGGGATTGTCCATGCCGTGAAACAGGATGGTCGCCCCGGCGGCGGCGGCGACGATGGCTGCGGGAAGGCACGCGTGCTGCGTATTGTGCTTTTCGGCATACACCGGAACGTCGACCACGTTGAGGTCGGCCGGAACGCTGATGGGGGGAACGTAGCTGCGCGTGACGGCGGTGAACGAGGCTAATTCCGTCACGCCTTCCAGTTTAATCCGCATGGCCATCAAAAAGGCCCCGGCCTGATAGGGGGTCGCGTTGCCTTCGATCAGATCCTGAGCGGCCTGTTTGGCTTCTCCCCACGAGAGGTCTTTGGCCCCCCGTTGTCCTTTTCCGATTTTGGTGATGAGTTGGTGCATCAGCAGTTTCTACTCTCGATAAAACTCACGGTTGAATTCCAATGGTGTCGCTTGCAAAAAGGTGCTTTTTCGGGGAGATGGTTACTGATGAAGCCCACATTCGGTTTTTTCAAGACTCTGCCATCGCCCGGACCGTGGATCGTCGCCCGGCTGAACGGACGAGGTGCAGTGCGTGCATCCGATGCTGGGGTAGTGTTGGTCATGGAGAACGTTGTAGGGCACGTCATGTGTTTTGATGTAGGTCCAGACCTCATCGTTGGTCCAGGCCGCAAGGGGATTGAACTTGACGAGACCGAACGTGGCGTCCCATTCAACCATGCCCGCGGTTGCGCGCGTCGGTGACTGGTCGCGGCGAATGCCGGTCACCCATGCGGAGTAGTTCTTCAAAATCCTGGTCAACGGATCGACTTTCCGAATCCGGCAGCACTGATCCGGTTGCCGGACCCACAACTGCTCTCCAAACTCTTTCGCTTGCTCTATGGGTGTCAAAGCCGGCACGACCTGAATGACCTGCTCTTCCGGGACCTTGTACCGGGCGATCAGGCGGTCACGCACGGCGTAGGTTTCGGGAAAGAGAAAATCCGTGTCCAGATAAAAGAGTGAGGCTTGAGGATTGATGCGGTGCATCATGTCCCACAGCACCATGTCCTCCGCACCGAAACTGCACGCCAACACCACCTTGGGGAAAAACCGTTCCAACGCATAAGCCAGGACCTCTTGAGGCGAACTGGCCGCAAAGCGTTCGTTCAGTTCTTGAAGGGTCTCTGCTGAAAAGTTTTCTTGCACGGTTTCTGTCACGGGTGGCTCCTGATTAATTTTCCACCTTTTCCACCAGAACCTTGAAATGTTGTTCATCAACTTCCAACGGATCCTCGCCGAGCACCTTGTGCCCGTCGTTGCGAAGACTCATGGGCACGTTTTTAATGGGGTCTCCGGCATCCAGCCAGACTTCCAAGCGTTCACCGTCGTCCATCATTTCGAGTTTCAACTTGGTCTTGACGTAATTCAGCGGGCACATGACCCCTCGAAGATCAAGCACGGTCACGTCCTGAACGGGTTCGCTTTGAGCCGCGGTCGGGGCCGGTTCCGTTGCGGCCGGACTCTCTTCAGCGGCTCCGAGCTTGAGGTCCTGGTCGATGGCTTCGGTCAGTTTCCGGCAGAGTTCCACGAACCCTTTGGCAAAGGTCATTTTCCGGTTGGTGAATTCAGCGGAATTGTCTTTGGTGCCCAGGTCGCTGATTGTCCGGGCCATGCCGCGATACGTTTGAGGAATGAGCCCGTTTTGCCGGGCGGCGAACTGATCGAATTCCGCCAGCGTGTCGGCGTCGGTGTTCGGATCGATGCCCTCGGTCACGAGCAGTGCCTTGGCTCCGGCCACCACGGCGCGATAGGCCTTGTTGATGGCCATGGCAAATTGATGTTTCTCGGCCAGAATGCGGGCCTGGTACAGTTCCTGCTCGGCTTCCAGGATCCGATTGTCGATCATCTCTATGGCGCCGCCGGCACATTCACCGGGTCCGAGATCTTCGAGCGAAAATTTCTCTTCCGCTTCCCAGTCGAAGTAGTACGAGGGATCCTCTGCATAGGGTGGCAGAATGGAATGTCCGATCAGTTCTTCCTTGAGGGCGGGCTTGCCCGCTCGCTTGATAAAGGCGTGCAGGCTTTCGCCGTCCGAGCGGTCTCGTCGATACACGTCGAGCAAGTGCGAGATCGCGGAAGGGACGTTCTTAGCCGGGAGTTTGATCGTCATTTGTCCGACTTCCGCGGTCCCGTTGATCCGCCCTCCAAGATGAAGCTCATACACCGGGGCAATGTGGTCTCCGATACGTTTGCCTACCCCGTGCAGCCCGATGGTCGAGATATGATGTTGGGCGCACGAATTATGACAGCCGCTGATGTGGATCGTGGTCCCTTTCAAATCGTCGGGAACCTGTCCAGGCGGAAAGACTTCGGCCAAGGCACGGGCGACGCCCTTGGATGAGGTGATCCCGAGCCCGCAGGTATCGGTCCCCGGGCAGGCCACGATGTCTTCGGTTTTATTCGCCCCGGGTTGGCCCAACCCGTGTGCTTCCAATTCCTGATAGAAGGCTTCCACCTGTCCATCGGACACCCAACGAACAATCAAATTCTGACCGATCGTGGTGCGAACGTTGCCATTGGAATAACGTTCGGCCAGATCAGCCACCACCAGCATTTGCTCGGCGGTAATATCACCCGTCGGCAGCCTCAGGACGGCGGCGGAAAATCCTTCCTGCCGTTGTTTCAACACGTTGGTGCGTCGCCACGTTGCGAACGAAGAGGCCGGAGACCCGTCCGGGTGGCCGCCATTGCCGTTTGTCCCATGCTTCGCCGGCATAATCAGGGGAGCCGGGTCGGCATGCGGGAGAAGTTTCAACGGTGGATGAGCAGGTTTGGCGCCGAACATGTCTTCATAGGCGGTTTCCCACCGGCGTCGAAATTCTTCAAATCCCAGTTTCTCGATCACGAACTTCATGCGCGCTTTACTGCGGTTTTTCCGATTGCCGAGATTGTCGAAGACTTTAATGACGGCTTCGATGGACGGAATCAGTTCATCCATGGGTACGAATTCCCGAAGAAGACGCGCGATGCGCGGGGCCGCCCCCAACCCTCCGCCGACCACCATACGAAATCCGATCGTGCCGTCCTCGGTCTTCTTCGCCAACAAGCCGACGTCGTGGATGGGCGTCATGGCGCAATCGTGATTGCAGCCGGAGAACGCAATTTTGAATTTTCGCGGCAGGCTCTGGTTGAGCGGATTGCGCAGCAGGTGTTGCGCCACGGTGTTCGCGTACGAGGTCACGTCAAAGACTTCACCTTGGCAGACACCGGCCAGGTGGCAGGCCGTGACGTTGCGGACGGTGTTGGCGCAGGCTTCACGCGTGGTGAGCCCCACCTCTTCGAGTTTGCGCATGACCGTGCTGATCTGCGGCAAGGGCACGAAGTGCAATTGAATATCCTGCCGGGTCGTGATGTGGCTGACTCCCGTGGCATAGGTCTCGGCCAGTTCGGCCACGCGGCGCACCTGGTTGGACGTCATCCCGCCAAAGGGAATTTTGATGCGCACCATTTGCACGTCCGGCTGCCGTTGTCCATAAATGCCGTATTGCAACCGGAACGGTTTGAACAGGTCTCCGGGGACGTCGCCTGCCTGTAGCCGTTTGACCTCATCTTCAAACGTTTCGATTTCCTCCTGAATCTCTTGAGGAATGGGAATGGTGTGAATCTCAGGGAACATGGTGGAACGGCCCGTGTTCATGATGTGCCTCCGGATGAAATGGGGAATGTGCTCCCGACACCAGCTACGTTAAATGTGATACATCGGCGCTCGTTTTTGTTCAAGCTCCGTATACTGTTCGATCAGAGATTGCAGCGTGACCGAACTCAAAATCTCCCGCTCGGCCTGGTACACGCGATCCCATAACGTCGATAATAACGCCTCTCGATGGGGAGGCCGCAAGGCCTGCCCATTCGTACTGACCTCTCGTGTTTCCGGCTCGGCTTGGCCGTTCATCGTTTCGACAATGGTGGCCACGGACACTTCCGCTGGGGGTTGTCGCAGCACGTATCCTCCTTGTGGCCCTCTGATGCTGTCAACGATGCCACCTTGCTTCAAGGCATGAAGCACTTGCTCAATAAAACGCGGAGGGATGGTTTGCCTTCGGGCAATCGTCCTGGCCTGGACCGGCCCCTCTCCATATCGCAAGGCGAGATCCAGCGTCGCAAAAATCGCATACGTCACTTTAAGTGGTATCTTGAGCATCTCAATTCATACATTTCCGATAGGAATTGTAGAATTATAGGAATTCGTCAATGCCGTGTCAATACCATTTTGGACGACTCTGCCCGCCGCCGTCCTCTTAGTGGTCATTCCGAAGCGAGGCGAGGAATCTGCAGTTTCTTTTTCTTTGCCATCCCCGACACTCCCTCTCCTGTCATCCCCGACTTGATCGGGGATCCAGGGTCTTGGTTTTTGTATTTCTCCCTCGCCCCATTGCGGGAGAGGGAAGGGTGAGGGGGAAGTTCAGTTCCTGAGGGTCACGCAAGCCCTGATCTTCTCCAGCGTTTTCTTCCCGATGCCCGGAATGTTCAACAAATCTTCGACGGACCGATAGGGTCTGCCGGCGACAATTTTTTCGGCTGTAGCTGAGCCAACTCCTGGAATTTCCTGGAGTTGTTCTTTTGATGCGGTGTTCAGGTCGATGGGTTCGTCGCATTCTTTCTTCTTCCATTGCTCCCATTTCTTCTCTTTTTTCTTCTCTTCTTCCAGCAGGATTTTGCGTAGTTCAAGGAGGAGTTCAGGATCGGTTTCCTTCCATATTCCATTGCCCTTCAATATGGCGAAAGCGAGGACATTCCGGAGTTCTTGACTTACGAATTTGCTTGGTGTGCCGTCAGGGGCCTGGTGGGTTTCGCCGTGTATCCTCGCCAAGCCCTGTTCGACCAGAAGGTGTCCGAGGTCAAGGCCGTCATGGGTTTCGATAAAGGCATAGTAGCGACCCCTGGTGCCTTGGCATAACTGGTGTAAATGGTGAATGGCCGGGACAGGACCCGTTTGACGTCCTCGGCGGCCTCTTTGCCGAAGCGCACCACGGCAACGGGGTCTTCGAGGCCGAAATGATATTGTTGTTCGAGAATCCTGTCCATCCCAGCCTTGCTGAGGGCGGTTTCGAGGCAATCCACGTAATAGAGCCGCAGGCGCAGTTCCTTGCCGGCGGCCTTGACCTTGAAACTGTCGCCGTCGTTCCGGTCATTTTCGATAAGCGTGGCGTTCTCGATGGTCTCAAGCTCGGCAGCAAGAAGGGTCGTTGCCAGACAGCATGAGAGGAACAGGACGGAAATCAGGTATTTCTTCATCACGGTTGCGTCGTAGTGGTACGGCCCCTTTTTCGTTGTTCAGTGAAGAAGAGGAATATAAAAGGTAGTCCGTCTTTCCCATCCCTGCAACTTCTCGACGGAGCCCGTACTGGCCCCTAGTGTCATATGGAGGGGCAGAGGAGAAAGACACTGGATCCTGTATATTGCCTGGATCCCCGATCAAGTCGGGGACAAGCGTCGAGGATGACAGAAAGGAGGCACAACGCACCCAGTTTGTCATCCTGAGCGAAGCGAAGGATCTGCTTTTCCTGGCGCTCAGTTGTTGCGGGGAGAGATTCCTCGCTAGGCCCTTCACTGCGTTCAGTGCAAGCTTCGGAATGACAATTATGTATGCTTTTTTCAATACACGGCTCAGGGTTCATGGGCGTGGATTCCCAATGTTTGTAATCGGGCAAAGAGGTTTCGGTCGCCACCTTTGATGGAGATTGGCGAGATGGCGAATTCCCTTCGATGCGGATAGTCTCTCCGGAGTAGGTCGAAGGCCTGTGGACGCAGTGGTTCGGGAACGGCGAGCGCGTCTCGCATCCGCGCATGGTCTCCCGGAAGGTCGTACAGGGTCGTGATGATGTCATGGGCCAGCGTTTGGTAATCTTTGCCGTCGGCGTCAAACGCGAGGTGGGGCACAGTCACGGGTGCGAGGGTCGTGGGCAGGTCCGGGGGAGGCGACCAACTCGGCTCGATTCCCCAAAAGCGACAACAGGTGTGATACATCATCACCGTCCCATTGATTTTCGCGTCGGAGGAGTAGCCGGCAACGTGTGGTGTGCCGAGCGTCACGTGGTTCAGGAGATCCCAATCGATGGCAGGTTCTCTTTCCCATACGTCCATGACCGCTCCTTCTATCGTCCCTCCGGTCAGAGCTTCGAGCAGGGCAGCATTATCCACGACTTCTCCGCGTGCGGTATTGATCAGAATGAAAGATGTCGCCATGCGGGCAAGTTCATCTGTTCCGATCAAATGAAACGTCGCATCGGGTCCGTCGAGCGTCAAGGGGACGTGAAGGGTCATGAAGTCGGCTCGTAGGATTTCAGAGAGTGGCCGGTATCGTTGGTCGCCGGTTGCTCGCGCCAATGGCGGATCATGCAGGAGCGTCCGCAGGCCCAACGCGGGTGCCTTGGCCGCCACGAGGCTGCCGATCCGGCCGGCACCGATGACCCCCAGTGTTTTTCCGTTCAGGACGAGGCCCTTGGCGTGGGCCGTGACAAGCAGGGCCGTCAGCACGTACTCTGCGACGGCGTTCGCATTGCACCCGAGGGCTGCGGCAAACCCGATGTCCCGAGCGGCTAAATACTCCCGGTCGATATGTTCGACGCCCGTGGTCGCCGTTCCCACGAATTGCACGGTGGTGTCCGCCAACAGCGTGGCATCGACTTTGGTGACGGACCGGACGATGAGCCCGTGGGCTCCACGAAGCGCCTCGCGGGTCATGGCTCGTCCCGGGAGCAGGGTCACTGAGCCGAGATGCGAAAACGCGTCCCGGCCAAACGGAATCTCTTCATCGACCACGAATTGCACGTGTACCTCACTGTGATGGGATTAGCCCTTTTCTTTTAGCTCTGGTATATCATAAAATTTCATTATTGGTCGGGGAAGAAGGTACGCTGGTGCAAAATCCGGGTGCCTGAATGATTGTTACAACTAAATGAAGCGACGAGAGAGGGGGGAAGAATGGTCCGCAAAACCAAGGCAACAAAAAAACCAGCGGTAGCCGGGGGAACGAAAAAGACCGTCACCGCAAAATCAACCACGCCGACCAAGAGTAAACCAAAGACGACGAAGGCCACGACATCCAGCCCCGGACCTTCGACCAAGCAGTTGAGAATAGGACAAAAGGCTCCGGCCTTTTCCTTGCCGAATCAGGACGGCAAAATCATGCGGCTCGCTGATTTCAAGGGGAAGAAGGTCGTGCTGTATTTTTATCCTAAAGACGATACGCCGGGTTGCACCAAAGAATCATGCGCCTTTCGTGACGGCTTGGATGAAATTCATGCCAGCGGCGCCGTGGTGTTGGGGATCAGTGGAGATTCCGTGGACTCGCACAAAAAGTTTGTAAAAAAATTCAATCTCAATTTCCCCCTGCTCAGCGATGAAACGAAAACCGTGTTACAGGCCTACGGCGTGTGGAAAGAAAAATCGTTGTACGGCCGGAACTTCATGGGAGTCGAGCGCACGACCTTCATTATCGATGAACAAGGCAAACTCGACGACATCTTCCCGAAGGTCAAAGTGGACGGTCACTTGGAGGAAGTCCTGGCCGAACTCGACGTCATGCCCTAGCATGGCGTCTCCGTCCTGCGGAAATGCTATTCGGTGCTTGACCTAATCAAGGGGCAGGTCAATCAGCGTGCAAAGACCGGGGAAATCTTCAAAATGAATCATCATATTAACCGTTCGATCGCGGTCAAAGGATAGAACAGGCGTTTTCCCTCGTCCGGCAGCCGGATAAAGCCGAACCGTTCATAGAACGCCCTGGCCTGTTCATCCTTTGCATCCACGACGACCGCGTAGACTGCGAGCGACTCACTCGCCCGGACCACCCGACGGAACGCATCCGCCAGGAGTGCCGAGCCCAAGCCTTGGCCTGCCCAACGTCGATCTACCGCCAAGCGTCCGATCAAAGCCACCGGCACCGGATAGCGGGGCAGACGTTTCACATCTTCAGGTGGGAATGTCGCACGTTCGATGCTCCCCGCGCTGAGAGCATAAAACCCGGCGACTTCTCTGCTTTTTTCAGGGAGAGCGACAAAGACCCGCGCCACCTTGCGCCTCGTATCCTGCGACGCCTGCAGGCGGATATACCGGTCAAGCGCCTCGGAGCCGCAACAGAACCGCGAACGGTCATGCGGCTGCGCGAGTGCCTCTATGGTGAAGGTTACCCCCCGACCGTCTTCGTCACGAGACGGCCGTGGGCCTTGAACGCCCTGCGGAGCGCGGCGTTCGGTTTGGGAGGATTAACGAGGGCGTCGAAAAACCGATTCCAGTCCCGCTGGCTTATTGCAAGCCGTTCACGTTTGGAGATCAGGCGATCGGCGGCTTCGAGCGCGTTGTTGACGACGAAACCCGATACCGTCGTGTTCGCCAGCGCCGCCGCGCGCTCCAGCATGCGCTTCGCCACAGGATCAATGCGAATCTGCACTCGTTCGGTTTTGGTTTGCTGGGCAGCCATCCTAGGTTCTCTCTATTTTCCGGCTATGTAAGCCAAATTAGCTGACACGTCAAGTCACGACGAAAGACGAAACTTGTTTCGTTCGTTCGCCTTCACACCCGGCTTTGTTACCGCGGCTCGGTTTCATCGCCGATTATGGACGTGTCGTGTTCACCGAAAATCGCGGTATCATGCGTGTAGTGTTTGAACTCCAACAAATTGTGTGAAGGGTCTTCGAGAAAAAACGTCTGATGTTCCAGCCGGGTTCCTGGAAATCGACGACGAGGGTGTTGGTAAAACTTCAGCCCGCGGGTCCTGGCCCGTTCAGCCACTTCGTTCCACTCTTCCTCGTTCGTAAAGATCAATCCGAAATGTCGAGGATAGATGCCTTGCTGCCGGGGAAGCGGCTCCGTTGTCAATTGAGCCACAATTTGATGATCCTTGAATCCCAACAGCACGGCGTGCGCCGACTGGCGCCCAAGCGTGCAGCCCAATCCATCCACGTAAAATCCCTTGGCTTCTTCCAGATCGTGTACGGGGAAGGCCAAATGAAAGCGTACTGATCCCATACCACCCTCACTCGATCATCCCGTTGCCTAATGCAGCAGAATGTCTTTGGCGTGTTGGTGCGGAGGATGCTGCATGCGGTCCAGGTCCTGGCGTACGAGGCCGAGACCGGTCACGCACAGTTCGAAGTTCGAAGAAAGTTTTTGAAATAGCACCGGCTGGTCTGTACGTTCACCGTGTTGGAAGGCGGCGACAATACGGTAAGATCGTTTCCCGGCCTTCAGGTAATTCACGAGATAATCCTTGTGGTAAATCAGCCCTCCGGCTTTGAGATAGCGTAGATATTCCGGAAACAGCCCCGCAATAAACAGCGTCAAATCGCCGATGTGCCGATGAATTTCCCGTTCTCGATCAAGGTCGAGGGAGTCCGTCACCAGTTCGGATTCATATAAGAGTTCGGCCACCGTTTCGACGGGTTGTCCGTGCTGATTCTTGATCTGTTGGAGATGGTCGATATGGGAGAATTCGACGAGAAGATTGGAGAGATAGGCGGTGACGTTGAAATCAGGCCATCCCAATGACTCGGTAAAGCTGCGTTCCGTCAGCGCCCCGAATAATTTCCTGAGTGGATGATGTTGAGAAACAGCGTCCGCCATCTTCCCCCCTTTGACCCGTTACTGCCCGAGCCGTTTCACCACCTATTCTATCTTCTACGATTCCCTCCGGTGGCTGTCAAGAATAAATGTGACCGGGCCGTCATTTTCCAATGTCACGACCATGTTGGCACCGAACTTGCCTGTGTGCACGTGAACCCCACGTTCTCGAATGGCGTTCGCCACGGATTCATAGAATCGCCGCGCGGTATCGGGCGGCGCGGCGGCATCGAATCCCGGACGCCGGCCGCGATGGGTATCGCCCAGCAACGTAAATTGCGAGACAATCAGCAGTTCTCCCTTGACCTCCACGATCGACCGGTTCATCTTCCCCGCCTCGTCGGAAAAGATGCGGAGGTGCGGTATTTTGTCAGCCATATAGGAGACGTCCGCCTCGGAATCACCTTTCGCCACCCCTAGGAGTACCACAAGCCCTTGCGCAATGGAAGCGATCATTTGACCGTCGACCGTGACGGAAGCCGAGCGGACTCGTTGGAGCACGGCCCTCACGCTTGCACACCCCTATGCGATTCGGACGTTAGCGCAAGAACGGAACGTTGCGTTGAACGAGCTTCCACAGGACTTCCAGTTCTCGGGATTGAAACAACGCCTGGGTTCCGATGTATCCGGTCACGCTCAATCCGATGCCGACCGTCAGCATGATGCCCTTGGCAATCCATTCATCTGCGCGATGCCAGACTGCCAAATTCGCAATCCACAGACAGGCGAGAAGAACGGGGATGGTCGCGAGTCCGGCCTGGCCGAGTGAGCGACCCACTCCTCGCCAATCAATGCCGCCCAGTCGATACGTGAGAATGCCGATCAACACACCGATGTTCACCATGGCCGAAAGCGCCGTGGCCAGGGCCAGGCCTGCATGTTCCAACGGCGTCATCAGGAGAAACGCCAGCACGATATTAAGGAGCATGGCGGCCACTGCCGCGAAAGCCGGGGTCTTCGTATCCTGGAGTGAATAAAAGGCCGTCACGACGATGCGAATGCCCGCGAAGGCCCACAGCCCGACGGCATAGGCCAACACGGCGGCGGCGGTGGCTTGCGTGTCGGCCGCGGAAAAGGCGCCGTGTTCAAACAACAGGTGCACGATGGGGTGTCGAAGAAAGATGATCCCGATCATGGCGGGCAGGATAATGAATCCGATCATGCGAAGGCCGAATCCCACCGTGTCCCGCAATTCATCCATGGCCCCGCGAGCCGCTTGGTCCGACAGGGTGGGCAGGATCGCCGTGGCCAGGGCCACGCCGAAAATGCCCAATGGAAATTGGATCAAGCGCATGCCGTAAAACAGGTACGTGGGCCCGCCGGGGAAATACGACGCCAGGATCGTGCTCACGGTAATGTTGATCTGCACCACGGACAGCCCCAGTAACGACGGCACGATCAAGGTCCCGATCTTCCGCACGCCGGGATGCCCGGGGTTGAACCGCCATTGGAAGAGCAGGCCGCGTTTTTGAATGCCGGGCAGTTGAATGACGAATTGCGCCAGCCCGCCGGCTACGACCCCGAGGGCGACGCCAAGGACCGGCTCCTCCAGTGACGGGGCCAGCAACAGCGCCGAGACGATAATGCAGACGTTAAAAAACACCGGGCCGAGGGCCGGGGCGGCAAAGGCCCGGAGGGAATTGAGGATGCCCATGGTCAAGGCCGCCAGGCTGATGAAGATCAGATACGGGAACATGATCCGGGTCAGGATGGTCGTGAGGCCCAACCGTTCCACGTCATCGTGAAACCCGGGCGCCAGGACCCACACAATGGCCGGGGCGGCGACCAGCCCGATGAGGGTGATCAACGTGACGATTGACAGGAGCGTGGTAAACGCGGCGCTGGCCAGTTCCCACGTTTCCTTTTTGCTGCGAAGGGTGTGGTATTCAGTGAAGACGGGGATAAAGGCGGAGGACATGGAGCCTTCGGCCAGGAGTTCGCGCAACAGATTGGGAATACGATAGGCGATGAAAAACGCATCGGCGGCAATGGTTGCCCCTAACAGTCTGGCGAGCAGGATATCGCGCACCAACCCCAGGATGCGGCTGGAAAAGGTGGCTGCGCCGATGAGCCCTGCGGCCCCGGCAATGGAACGGTGCTCGTCGGCGTTCGGCGATTGAAATTCAGGAGACATGCCCTATAAGCCGGCCCGGTCCTGGCGCGGGATGGTTAATTTCGCCTCGATGAATTCCTGATGAGGCAGTTCGAACGATGTGGCGATCTGGCGAATCGCTTCGATCTCGGCATGAGAGGTGTCCTCCGCGGCGTTGGCAATAGCGAACAGGCACCGCAGAAACGCTTTTCGCTCCTCGGTCGTGGTGTAGTGGCAAAACCCCCTGGTGAGCCGAACGAGATCCAGGCCGTGCATGATCCGGCTGTGACTCATCTCGGTGATCAACCGGGCTTCGTCTTCGGGTACGTTCCAGAGTTGTTGGAGCCCCAGGCTCATGGCCTCCCGTTCGCGGTGACACACCTCGTTGTCCACCCATGCCACGTGGGCCATCAGGCCCGCCGCCAAACAGATTTTCCGGGCCTCCGTCTCCGGGATCGAAAGGGTGCGCCCCTGCTGCTGCAACTCCGAAGTCAATTGGAAATAAATCGTGTTCTTGATGAAATCCTCGATCCGGTCTTCGCGTGCCCCTTGATACTGACCGGCCTTGCGTTTCAGGGCTTGCCGAAAGGGAGCGGTGAGGTGGCCTAACAGGCCGGTACTGCGTCCTTCGATATCCTGGCGGATGTGCTCGATGAATGCCGATTCACTCGCCCGGTCCGCCCCGTCGCCGGCGACCAGTTTTTCCAGGGTCTCAAGGACGAGCTGTTTGTCCCGGGATGATCGAATGCCGGAGAGGACCCGGTCGAGCAAGTCCAGGCGTTCGGCATCGTTCACCGCATGGGTCATGTAGAGTTCCAGTTGCATCCAATCTTCCCCGGAAATATCGGGAAGCAGGAACAGGAGTTCCTTCAAGGCATTGATTTCTTCCTGCTCGAGCCGGCCGTCGATCCAGGCGATGCCGATCATCAATTTCCCGAGATCCAGGATAAAATCCCTGGTGGCCATGCGTCCTCCGTTGCCCCTGTGCCGATTTGTTTCATTGACACTAAAACGAATCTTTCTATAGCATCTTTCGGAGTTTTTGTCTTCGGAAAAGACCTCCTGAGCGAGGACGGATAAATGGATCTGCAACCGAGAAAGGCTGGCTTCCTCAATAACCGGTTATGGACACGCACGTAACTCCCGCATCGCCTGACCCGTGGGGTCGGCTGTGGTTTTTTGGAACGGCCTTTACCACGGGTGCCGTGGTCATGGCCCTGGAAATTCTGGGCAGTCGTCTGCTTGCCCCGGTGTTCGGAACCTCATTATTTGTCTGGGGTGCGCTGATCGGGGTCGTCCTCGCAGCCATGAGCAGCGGCTATTCCACCGGCGGCTGGCTGGCCGACCGGCGCGCGCCCGGCGCGGTGTTGCCCTGGTTACTGCTGGGAGCGGGCGCTTGGACCCTCCTGTTGGCCGGTGTGGGTCAGCCGATTGTCTTTACGGTTTCGCAATGGACCACGGACCCGCGATGGGGTCCCTGTCTCGCGGCCAGTGTGTTGTTGGCGGTTCCGGCCTTTGGGTTAAGCGGCGTGCTCCCCGTGCTCTTGCGATTGGCTATCGCCGATATGGGCCATCTTGGCCGGCACACCGGGGCCATGATCGCCGTCTCCACCATCGGAAGCCTGGTCGGGACGTGGGGCACCTCTTTTTTCTTGTTGACGTGGTTGGGGAGTTTAACCCTGGTCGCGGTCCTGGGAGTCGTGCAGGTGCTCTTGGGCTTAGGCTGGTTGTGGTGGAGCCGTCGGGTCAATGGGTTGGCGCTGGTTCCTCTTGCCGGAGTGCTGGGCGGGCTGATCTGGCTGGGGTTCCACCCGGTTTTAATATATCCTCCGGCGATCCATCAGGAAGACAGCCCGTATCAGCAGGTGCGGGTACGCGACGAGAAAGGCCTGCGATTCCTGGAGCTCGACAATACCTTCCACGCGATCATGTGGCAGCCCGATCCAGTGAGATTGGCGCTTCCGTATAGTCAAATGATGATGGCCGCCCTGGCGCTTCATCCCGAACCTCAACGGGGGCTGATCCTGGGGCAGGGAGGAGGGTCTATTGCAAAATGGCTGGAGCGGCATTGGCCGCAATTGGAACTGGACGTGGTCGAGATGGACCCCTCGGTGGTCGAGGCTGCCGAGAAATATTTTGAATATCAGTCGCCCCCGAACCACCACGTGTACATCCGGGATGCGCGCGTCTTTTTGGCAAGGAAGGCCACGCACTATGACGTCATCTGGGTGGACGTCTTTGCCAGGCACCAGATTCCGTTTCATCTGACCACCACGGAATTTTTTGCCGAATTACGGGAACACCTGAGCGCGGACGGGGTGGTGGCGGTAAACCTGGCGTCCTCGGATTCGGACTTGGACCGGATCAGGGCCGAGGCCGTGGTGTCCACGATGAAAACCTCATTCCCTCACGTGGAGACGTACAGCATTCCCGCCCCATCCTGGCTCCGCACCAAGCCCGGGTCGGCGAATCTGATCTTCTTTGCCGGTCCCGGTCCATTACACATGGACTCCGACGCGTTTTCCCTGGCGACCATTACCTTGCTGAATCAAGGCAAAATGCCGCCCGAAGTCCTGTCTTTTTTGAATTCCGCCAAAGCCCCGGACTGGAACCCCGGCCTCATCCTGACCGATGATTTCTCCCCATTCGATATTCTGCAAGGAAGCGGGTAGACTATTTGTCTTCATCCGGGAATATCTTCGAGTTCCGGAACGAATCGATCACGTCCTGGGGCGTCTCGTCAAAATCCGGAGCGATCCAGATCTGTCCCTGCAACACACCTGCTTTGCGCTTGGTCTTCGGCTGACGATACGGCTCCAGCCGTAAGTAGGGTTCGCCAGATTTGGTGATCACGATTTCTTCACCTTCCCACGCCAGTTTGCCCAGCTTCGAAAGCTGCGATTTGGCCTCGTGCATGGTCACTTTCACTGGATCCTCACAAAGCTAAGCCTAACTGAGGCTAAAACGGTGCCGGAACTGTGTCAAGATTCAGGTTTCATCGAGAATCACCTTGGTATCACGACCAGTTTCGCACTTGTAATCCCTTGAACGCCCGGAAGTCGGTCGGGTTCGACGTGACGAGAATCAGTTCGTTCACGTAAGCAATCGCCGCGATCTGCCCGTCGATGAACGGCGGTGTCTTACCGATGGCTTCCAACCGCACGTGTTCGAGCGCGTGCCAATCGGCGGCCTCCCGGTCGTATTCAAGCACGGGAAAACTCGCCAAAATCACGTCCTCGATATAGCGTTCGATCACTTCCCTGCGGCGTGACCGCGCAAGCCGGGAGCAGCCGAACCGCAACTCGTGCCAAACCGGGGCCGGAATGGCAATCTCACCTTCATGCTCGCGCAACCGGCGCAGAATGCCAGCAGCCGGTTTCGGTCGCAGGGGTTCCGAGACGACGTTCGTATCAAGCAGATACTTTGCGGTCACAGCTTAACGTCACGTCCTTGCGTATCGGCGCGAACCCCCGAGAATAACTGGTCGGGATCAAGATCGAGCTTTGCCAAGTCGACGCTTTCCGCAAAGGTTCGATACGCTTCGGCAAAACCGGAATGGTGGGAAGCAAGTTTCTCAAAGCGACGGCGGCTGATAAGCATCGCAACCGATTCCCCGCGACGAGTCAACTCCACGGCCTTGCCACGTTCGGCCTCACGAACCAGTCTTGGTAAATTCCGGCGAGCTTCGGCGATTGAATATCGTTCAGTCATGGTTTCATGATAATGTACATTGAGATATACATCTCTACGGAAGACCTATGATAATGCAACACGACGTGGAGCGGGTCGGCCATCAAGCGCCTGGATTACACTTCACGATGCCCCGCGAGCGGGCCGGCTCCATCGCAAACCCTTGAAGCGTGCGAAATCCCGGTCGAGAGTAATCCATTCACAGCCGGACTCGATCGCCAAAGCAGCGAAATACGCGTCCGGTATCAAGTTACCTAAAGTTTCGGCATCCCGATACAGTTGCGTAAATATCTCCCAATGCCTGGGGCCTGGGCTGACTGGAATACACTGGGGCTGGCTCCTGATCACGTTCGCGAACTTCAGTGCCTCATCCGGTGGACTTGGGCGGATGAAAACGCGAGGATGTGTGACGATGCGGAGGAATCCGCTCAACACCAGATCGGATACGGCAAATGCTTCGTCCCCGCCAAGCACGGCCTCAAGCCACGGCCGGCAAGACCCGTGTTCCGAAGCGTCGTCACGATACGCCGCGACGAGGACGTTCACGTCAGGGAGGACCATTATTCCCTTCGATGAGATCAAGCAGAGAGGCCGAATCACTCAGATCCACGCCGGGCATAACTCCTGTTCCATGGAACAGAGGCAGGTCAACGGCAGGTCGCTTCGTTGTGCGACGTCGGGATAGAGACTCGCGGAGAGCGTCCTGAATGACGGCAGTCAGTGTCTTCCCTGTGTCTACAGCAATCCCCTTTAGCTCGGTGAATAGATGGTCATCAATATGAATCGTTGTACGCATACATAAAAACATACATAATATACATATTTATGTCAAGATTGAATGGTTTAACCATCATGACGCCCTGCTTGATTGCCCCGTCACTTCTTGGCGGTGCCATCGCAAACCCTTCGAAGTGTGCGGCAAGGTAATGCATTAGCGATTGTGACCATGGTTATGACTCTGGTATGACAACGGTATGATCAACAACAGAAAGGACAGGGTTTGAGGAGATGAGTAGTCACAAAGTAGCCGGTGCCCGGACGCTCAAGGCGTCCGAGTTCAAGGCGAAGTGTCTGAAGCTGATGGACGAGGTGGCAGGTAGCGGCGACGAGATCGTCATCACCAAGAACGGCCGCCCGGTTTCGCGGCTCGTGCCGTACCGCAAGAAGCCGAAAAGTCTGTTTGGCATCGACAAGGGAAGAATCGAGATCCTTGACGACATCATTGAGCCGCTGGACGTGGAGTGACGAATCACGTTACTCGAATGGACGACCGAACTCAGTCAGCTTGGGCGGGCCAGAACTTGTAGCGGATTTGAGGTAACTGTTTGCCCTCCAAGTTTGGAATGTCGTACAGACACCGATCGATGGTCTCGACCTCTTCCTTCGTAAATTCAAAGACCCTGGACACCTTCCAGAATTTATCAAAGGTAAAATAATCACCTTTTTCCGGTTTTTCAGCCAGCGCGGCCTGCATGTGTTTAAAGCCCTCGGTATCCACGTTCGGAATCCGGCCGTTATTTTTGTCCACGCACCATTTCAGAATCTCGGCGACTCCATACATGGTGATTTCGATTTTCACTTTACCCGATTTTGTTTCCGACATTGTCAAGCTCCTCCTTCCAAAGAAGAAATCTATAGCACATTTTCCTGAAACTCTTCCAGTCGTTTCATCCGAAAATTTGCAGGATTTACCGGAAATCTCGTGAAAATCCCGCGCGCGGCGATCAGAAATTCGAGCAAAATGTCCCGTGAAAATCCAGGTGATCCGTGAATAACCCGTTGTATCGCCTAGTCAAAAGCTCGTATACTATTCTCTTTTATGCGGATCTGTGATGCTCATGGGGCCATGAGTCCCGTGAGCCGGGCTGTTCCGATAGGGGTTGCTGAAATGCCTTTTCCCCGCCTGGTGGCAGGCAACATACTCTGTTTTCTCACGCTGTGTGGAATACTGTTCCTGCCCGGGTGCTCGCCCAAAGATCCCTACGTGCCCCCGGACCTGCTCTATCTCTTTGCCAGTTATGACGTCGGGAAAAACCCGACCGCCATTAAAGCCGGGGACTTCAACCAGGATGGATTCTCGGACTTGGTGACGAGCAACATCTCGGCGAATTCCCTGTCCCTCCTGTTCGGAAACGGGGATGGGAGTTTCCAGGCCCAAGTGTCCATTCGGGTGTGCAAGGAACCGCGGAACCTGGCCGTCCTGGATTTCAACGGCGACGGGCATGAGGACCTGGCCATCGCGTGTTCCGGGAGCAATCAGGTCGCCATTTTCAAGGGGCAGGGGGGCGGGACCTTCGAGAAAGACGCGCTGTATCCCGTTCACCGAACGCCGGTCTCCATCGCCGGTGGGGATTTCAACAGTGATCGACACCTGGATTTGGTGGTGGCCCTGCGAAACGACAAGTTGCAACTGTTGTTCGGAAACGGGAAAGGGAAATTTGGGATCGGGCCGTTATACGAATATGGAGATACCCCCACTTCGGTGGCCACCGCGGATTTCAACCAGGACGGGCACTTGGATATGGCGGTCACGAACGGCGGGCCGATGAGCAACGCCGTCTCGATCTGGTTGGGCGAGGGAGACGGGACCTTTCTCCTGCCCACCGATTATCGGACGGGCAAGCGGCCCTTATCCGTCTCCTTCGCCGACTTCAACAATGACAGCGTGTGGGACCTTCTGGTGGTGAACGGGCAAATGAACACCGTCACCGTCTTTTTGGGAAATGGAGACGGCACCTTTCAGGAAGGGATCGATTCAGGCGGCGACGCCGGTCCCATGCATGGCTTGGCCCAGGATTTTGACGGGGACGATATTGCAGACGCGGCGATCGTGAATATTCAATCCGGCAGCCTCTCGGTCCTGTTCGGAAAAGGCGACGGCTCATTTTATTATCCTCCGCGTCAATATCGCACGCCCCGTGGGCCCTTTGCCCTGACGACGTTGATCGTCGCCCGGGGCCGGGACGAAGAACCCGGCTTGGCGGTCGTCAATAATTCGGAAAATAGTGTATCGATTTTTCTGCATCATGGGTTAAGATTCAGAGAGCAGGTCAAGGAGCCGACCGCCACCTGACCGGGCGAGATGGGGAATGGAAGAAAGACGGCGGTAACACCCGACGGGAAGGTATTAGGAAGGTAGTAACGTATTATGGAATGTCTCAAGTGTCAGGGGCTGATGCTGGTGGAACGGCATTACACCACGATGACCAGACACCTCTACGCCAAGTGCATCAATTGCGGATTTTGGTTTGATTTGGTGGACGTGCTCAGGTTCTTTTATCGAGTCGTGCGAAACGGCTATCACGGAGCAAAAATCCGGGAAACGTTGTAAGCGTTCCTGTTCCCCTCTTTTGTAAGGAGGGGTTAGGGGAGGTAGAGAGGATGCCACGCTCCTCTTCAAGCAACGGGCTAGTGTTTCGAGAGAATTTTCAAGCCTTCCCGGATCAATTCGTCGAGTGACGTGGGGGCAGGGCTCGTTCGGCTCACCTGGTCGAGGGCGTTTTTGACGTCGCGATGCCGGTACCCCAGGTTGACCAGCGCCGACAGCGCATCCTCCTGGGGAGCGTCAAACGAAGCCGGCACGTCGCCGGCCTCCGGCGTTCCATCATCGAGACAGGCGATTTTATCTTTGAGTTCCAGGGCAATGCGGCCCGCGGACTTCTTTCCGATTCCCGGAACCGACGCGAGTGTGTCCAGATCGTCGGCGAGAATGGCCGCCCGCAGGTCGGCAATCTTCAAGGCGGACAACACGCTCAAGGCCAATTTCCCCCCCACGCCGGAAATTTTGGTCAGCAGGATAAAGGCCGTTTTTTCGGCGGGCGTCAGGAACCCGAATAATTGAATGGAGTCTTCTCGCAGGTGGGTGAAGATATGAAGCGTCAGTGGCGCGCGCAGGTCGGGGAGGGCGAAATACGTGCTGAAAGGGATGAACACTTCATAGCCCACGCCGTTGACGTCGAGAACGAGCCGTGAAGGGTCTTTGGCCGCCAATATCCCCGTCAGGTTGGCAATCATGAGCCGGTGTCACGTGACAGGCAAACCAGGTAACGAACCTCAGCCGGCCGCCGCGACTTTTTCCATGACCTCATCCGGAATGTCGAAGTTGGCATGAACTTTTTGGACGTCGTCATGGTCGTCCAGGATTTCCATCAATTTTAACAGCTGCTCGGCCGGTTTTTCGTCGAGACGGATTTGGTTCTGAGCGAGATAGGTGACTTCAGCCACCGACGTGTGAATGCCGGCCTGTTGCAGGGCCGCCTTGACCGCTTCGAACTCGGAAATGTCCGTGGTAATTTCAAAGCCGCTGCCGGCCTGTTTGACGTCATCCGCCCCGGCTTCCAGGACGATACTCAATAACTGGTCTTCATCGATCGACGCCCCTTCCGCGACCAGAAGCCCTTTCTTCTGAAACTGCCATGCGACCGCCCCGGCTTCGGCCATGGTCCCATGATTTTTCCCCAGCATGTTGCGAATTTCCGAAACCGTGCGGTTCCGGTTATCCGTCATGATCTCGAGGAGGATCCCGGTGCCACCGGGCCCGTAGCCTTCAAGGGTGAATTCCTCGTAATTGACGCCTGGCAGTTCCCCCGTGCCCCGCTGGATGGCGCGTTTGATGGTATCGGCCGGCATGTTGGCTTCTTTGGCCTTGGCAATGAAGGTGCGCAAGGTCGGGTTCGCATCGGGATCTCCGCCTGCGCGAGCCGCGATGGTCAGGTCGCGGATCAGTTTAGTGAAAACTTTTCCGCGTTTGGCGTCGATCCCTGCCTTATGGCGTTTGATCGTGGACCAATGACTATGACCGCCCATACCGTCGTGTCCTTATGCAAAACGTAGGGAACGTGTGTGAGGTATCCTGATTGTTCAAGGAAAACCTCGCGTGACGAAGTATCATAGGTGAGGGCATCCGACCGTGTCAATGGGATTATACGTAGTAACAACTAGTCAAGAATAAGCCATGCCTTGTTGTTCGCCCGTGAAAAGCGACAAGCGTCGTGTCAGGCGGATGGGGGTCCAAAGGGAAGTTGCGCGAAGACAGAGAGGATGGTAAGGAAACGGCATGCGAGTTGTCTTTATGGGAACGCCGGCCTTTGCCGTGCCGTCACTGGAAGCCTTGGCCAACTCGGACCATGAGGTTGTCGGGGTGGTCACGCAGCCCGACCGCCCCAAAGGAAGGGGACAGGCCGTCGTGCCGTGCCCGGTCAAAGAACTGGCGTTGGCAATGGGGTTGCCCGTGAAGCAACCCGAAAAGATCAAAAGCCCGGAATTCCTGCAGCAACTCTCCGATTGGAAACCGGACGTCATTGCCGTGACGGCGTTTGGCCGGATCCTTCCTAAAGCGATTCTGGATCTCCCGCCCATGGGGTGCGTCAACGTCCATGGTTCCCTGTTGCCAGCTTACCGGGGAGCCGCTCCGATCCAATGGGCGCTCATTCACGGGGATTCGGAAACCGGGATCACCACGATGTTGATGGATGAAGGGATGGACACGGGTGCCGTGTTGCTTCAACAAACGGTCCTGATCGAACCCGAGGAGACTTCCCTGGAACTGGGCGCTAGGTTGGCGCAGGTCGGTGGCGCGCTCCTGGTGGAAACGCTGACGCGGTTGGCGGAGCAGTCGGTCGTTCCCCGCGCGCAGGATCATACCCGGGCCACGTTGGCCCCATTACTGAAAAAAGAAGACGGCGTGATCGATTGGACGCAAACAACCACGGAAATTGCCAACAGGATCCGAGGGCTCTCCCCGTGGCCCGGATCCTTCACCTTCCATCATGAGCATCGCCTGATCATCCGGAAAGGCCGCGTCGATGCCCAGGGTGGCCTGGGCGGGAGCGACGGGTCGCAGCCGGGGACCATCCTGGCCGTGGGCCAGAAATCCTTTTGGGTCGAGACGGGTGAAGGCAGGCTGGAAGTGCTGGAAGTCCAACCGGCGAATAAAAAACGCATGTCCGTGGAACAGTTTCTTCAAGGGCATGTGCTCAGGGTGAATGAAAGGCTCGGCCCGCGGCCGGAAGAGCGTGTGGCCAATTATTAACGGCGCGTGGCGCGCGTGGTATCGTGTGAGAACGTAACGCCGAAATCGAGGATAACTATGAGTGATCAGACCAAGCAGGCATTGGAATTCATCGCGAAACAAATACGGGAACTCAAAATCATTCAACCGCATCTGGTGGAAGCCGTGAATGCGATATCGGCAAAAGAGCAATTTTACAAATGGAAGAAACAGGTGGTGACGCTGGTGGGAGAAAAAATCGGAGCCGGCTACCGGAAACGATTGTCCAAGGATTGGCTGGAAACAGCCTTTGCCGGAGCGGACATGTACGATGAATTGAGCGATGACATTGAAATGTGTCTCCGCCACCTGTACCAACTCTCCAGCGAGATCGAAACCCAGGGGCTGCAAGCCTCCGATTCAAAAGAGACCTCGTCAACCTGATGCCGGTCATTAGATATTTTGGATTGCGGATTGTGAATTTCTGATTGATGAAATCTACAATCTCAAATCCCAAATCCACAATGCCCACCCCGCCCCGTCCGCGAAAACGCCTCGGTCAACATTTTCTCATTGATCCCAATATCACCAGAAAGATGCTGAAAGTCGCGGCGTTGCGTCCGGAAGACGTCGTCTTTGAAATCGGACCCGGACGGGGCGCCCTCACGCAGGTGTTATGTGAACGGGTTTCCAGGGTGATTGCCGTGGAACTCGACCGGCACCTGTTCGAATATCTCGCAACCTGCGCGCAACACGACGCCCTGGAATTGCATCACGGCGACGCCCTGGCGTTTCCCTATGACACCCTGCCCGGAGGAACGGTCGTCATGGCCAATCTACCGTACTACATGGCCACGCCCTTGTTGTTCCGGTTGTTGCAGGAACGCGATCGGATCGACCGGATGGTCCTGATGCTGCAACGCGAAGTGGCCGAGCGAATGATCGCGGAACCGGGCTCGCGGGACTACGGCCTCCTATCCGTGGTCATCCAATACCACACGAAACCCCGCAAGGCGTTTCTCGTACCGGCGAGCTGCTTCCGCCCGGTCCCGCAAGTGGACTCGGCGGTAGTGTGTCTTACAGGACGGACTGATCGGAACCCCACCGACGCCCGGTTTGACGCGGTGTTCATGAAGGTCGTCCGGGGCGCGTTTGCGCATCGACGCAAAACCCTGATCAACTCCTACCGGGAAGAAGGCTGGGAAGAACCCCTGATGCGACAAGCCTTGGAACAGACCCGGATCGACCCGCGACGCCGCGCCGAAACACTCACGGTCCAGGAATTCATCGCCTTAGCCCATTTCTGTTCCCCTCCTTTGTTGTACTGTCCCGTGTGATTCCCTAGACTCTTCTGCTATCATGCGTGGCATCGAATATGTCCACCAACGGAGGCCCCATGGACATTAAATTACATAAGTTAGCTCGCACCACCCCCGCCACGCGTCGCTACATCCAGACCGCCCCCAAAAGCGCCGCGACCTTGGCCCGGGAACTCGGGGTCGCTGTGACTACCATCTATAAATGGAAGCGCGCCGGCCGGGTCCACGATGGCTCCCATGTCCGCCACCAGCTCCATGCCAGTACCTCCCCCGAGCAGGAAGCCCTTATCGCCGAATTGCGCACCCAATTGCGGTTGTCCCTCGACGATGTCACGGAGGTCCTGAACCGATGCAGTGCGACGCCCTTGAGTCGGAGCGCGATCCATCGCTGCTTGGTGCGGCTCGGCGTCGCGCGCTTGCCCCCCGCCTCCCCCGACGCGCCGCCGGTGGGGCGGTTCGCGGCGACCCCGTGCGGCTACATTCATCTGGATCTGAAAGTGTTAAGCAAATTACAGAAGCAGCCCAGTTATGTGTTCGTGGCCATTGACCGGGCCACCCGCTATGTCTGGGTCAAGGTGCTGGCCCGGCGGACGGCCGCCACGGTGACGCAGGCCGTCGAAGAATTCCTGGCCGCGTTTCCGCACAAAGTGCACACCATCTTGACCGATAATGATGGCGCGTTTACCGATCGGTTTGCCGTGCACAAGAAAGGCAAGCCCGCGGGCCAGCCGAGCGGGACGCATCGCCTGGATCACGTGTGCCGGGCGCATGGGATCACACATCGCCTGATCCGGCCCTATCATCCGCAGACCAATGGCATGGTGGAACGCTTTAACCGGCGGCTGAGTGACGCGTTACAGAGCCAGCCGACGCTCCGGGCCCATTGCAGCAATCGGTTTCGGAGTCACGCCGAGCGGAACGCCTTCATCACACGGGTGGTGGACAATTACAATCGGACCCGGTTAAGGTGCCTCAACTATCAGGCCCCCTTGCACTTGTTACAGAATCTCACGGGACACAACACTTTGTAAGGAGAGGCAGGGGGGCCTTCTCTTTCTGTCATCCCCGATCCTCGATTAGATCCTCGATTACTAACGTCGAGGACAGGCGTCAAGGACAGGCTCTGATCGGGGATCCAGCGTCTTTGTCTTTTGCTGTTTTTTCTCTCTCCCTCTGGGAGAGGGCAAGGGCAAGGGGGCATTAGGCCTGCCACGGACGCGCACCAACCTCATCGGCCGTCTTTATCAAACGAAACATAGACATCGCACAGCCCGCGCACGAACCGCAGCAACACTCTTCGTAGGGTAGTGGGCAGTTGGCGAACATAGTGCAGCAGCGCTCGTTCCTCGCCGGTGGGGGCGGGAAAGTCCGGGGCCGGTGGCATCGCCGCGGTCCCGCGCACGCCGGAGAGGGCCTTGCCGGTGGCCAGCCAGTGCGGGTCTTGTCCCAGCAACCGGGCGAGGGCGAAGAATGTCGGCAATTTAATGTTTTTGCTGAAGCCGTGTTCCCACTGATTGACCGCAGAAGCCGAGATGCGGAGCGCCCTGGCGACGTCCGTTTGAGACAAGCCCGCCTCTTCCCGTGCAGCGCGAATTCTCTCGGTCAATGTGTTCATGAAAAGATAAAACCTCCTACTTTCAGTATCCCCCATTTATGAATAAGTATGCTGGAAGAAAAAATTAATGTGCGACGCGGGAGCCTGCGGCACGAAGAAGAGACGCTGCTTGTCCTCGACGTTAGTAATCGAGGATCTAATCGGGGATCCAATCCGAGAAGGGATCCAGCGTCTTTGCCGTAGTATGTGAAGGGGGTTGTACAGACGTAACGCCGCAAGCCGCGCTATGCCCTGCGCGTCACGAGACGCGAAGGAGAAAAAGAGAACGACTGGTTGTTTTCCCCCGTCATTTCTTGATCGAAAAGTTCGGTTTGAGTTGGACTAACCGTTCTGCTTCATACGTATTGACAAGTACGATATCTTTTGTATAGTACACCTCCTATGTCACATCAACCTCATTCAATTCGTAGGAGGGTTTCAATGCATTACCGTGTGTATTTGGACGATCAACAGGAATGGCGCTGGGCCTTTCGGACGAGTACGTACAAGACCATCGCCGTCTCGAAACGGGGCTATCCGCACAAGCGGGAATGCCTGCTATCGATCCTGTTGGTGAAGAACTGGACGAATGCCCCGATCTATGAGAGTGATGGGCGTCTTCCTCAAGAAGGAGGATCGTGCTAGTCAGTCACCAGCACTCATCTGGCCTTCCGTGATCGTCCTGGTCAGACATCGTGGTGGGGAGGCGGCGTGCACCGCCGCCGCCTTTTTACCGCGGTCCATTCCATTGAAAAAAGTAAAAGCTTCCCCGCTCCCCTTCGTACCCCCGCCATCTTACCGCGCCCTCCCTTTCTGTCATCCCCGTATGTGTTCAGTCATTCGTTGACAGAATGAAGGAACTAACCACACCAACATGGTCATTCCGAGCGTAGCGCCTGTCCTGAGTACGCCCTGAGTTTTGCGAAGGGTCTTTCGAAGGAAGGAATCTCGTCGTTTCGACAACCGAACGCCTGGAAAAGCAGATAGTTCCTTCGCTTAGTTCCTTCGCTTCTCTCAGGACAAGCAGGACAAGCGCTTCGCTCAGGATGACAGATGAGGCGTATTGCGCAGGATGATGGCTTCTCTCTCATGCCAGGCAAAAACTGTCAACGAATGACTGAACATTTACAATCCCCGACCTGATCGGGAATCCAGCGTCTTGGTCTTTCTTTGCGGAAACAAGTCACAGTCAAGTAGATAATTCGCAAAGATACGCACATATTCTTCACTAGGTATTTCGCTTGATAAATGGAGTCCCTCTGTGTTAAATTACAACCATGCGCCTCTTTTCCAGGCCCGCCAAGAAGTCCGATAAGCCGGAAGCGCCACGCCCCACCTTTCCTCTGAACCGGGAAATTATCGGCATTTTTCTCATCACCCTGGCCGTGCTGGTCTTTCTTAGCTTGTGGTCGTTTTCGCTCCGGGATGTCGGCTGGTTTGCGCTCCCCGAGAGCGAAACGCTTGAGGTACAGGGCAGCCCTCACAATCTGGTCGGGTTGGTCGGCGCCTATATTGCCGCGAGCCTGATCTGGGTCGTGGGGTCCGCCTCGTTGGCGATCCCGTTTTTAATCCTGTTGCACGGGATTCGCGTCTTTCAACAAGAACACAAATCCGTCAAAAGTCTCCTGGGCTCCGTGCTGCTGGTCCTGTGTATGAGCACGCTCGTGTGCTTGCATCACCCGCTCTCCGTGCAGTCGCTGCAGGATGGGATCACCTCGGGCTTGTATGCCGGGCAGGCGGGTGCCTGGACGGCAGGCGAGTTGAAACCCTTGTTTGGTCAATGGGGCAGCACGGTCCTCCTGGCATCCCTGCTGCTCGTCTCCCTCTTGCTCATCACACCTTTTTCCCTGTCAGCCGGGGTCGGACTCATTCCGAAGGGCGTCGGGAAGATGGGAGGATTGGTACGGCGTCCCGCGTGGCATTGGCCTGCCTGGTTGAAAGACCGCTGGGAACCCAAAGCCAACAAACCGCTCAAGATCCACCGGAAGTTGGGTGAGCAACGGACGGCCTTTTCCTTTCTGAAAAAGGATGCCCCTGTGCAGGAGCCATCCCTTGAAGACGATCCGGCTCCGGCTGAGATAGGGTTTGAGTCCCCGCGGCGTCAGGCTGAAGCCGCGCGGCCCGAAGTGGTGCGGCACGCAATGGTGCGGCCCGAGGCGGTCCGGAAGGTGGGCAAGGGTTATCATCTGCCCGATCCCGTGGCCCTGCTCGATGCGCCCCCTGTGTCGAATACGCGGCAGACGGATCAGATTCTGGAGTCGCAATCCCAAATCCTCACGAGCACGTTGCAGAACTTCGGCATTGTCGGAAAAGTGACGGAAGTGCATCCGGGGCCGGTCATCACCATGTATGAATTCGCGCCGGGGCCCGGCATCAAAGTCGCGCGGATCGTGACACTCGCCCACGATTTGGCCATGGCCCTGAAAGCCACCAGCGTGCGGATCGTGGCCCCGCTTCCCGGCAAATCCACGGTGGGGATCGAAGTCCCCAACCCGGTAAGAGAAACCGTGGCCTTACGGGAAATCCTGACCAACGAGGTCTACGCCCGGTCCCGGTCCAAATTAACGCTGGCCTTGGGGAAAGATATTTTTGGACGGCCTTGCGTCGCGGACCTGAAAACCATGCCTCACCTGTTGGTGGCCGGGGCCACCGGGGCGGGAAAAAGCGTGGGGTTGAACAGCATGTTGTTAAGCCTCCTCTTTTCCGCCCATCCCGACGAGGTCAAGCTGTTGCTCATTGATCCCAAGGTCTTGGAACTCCAGGTCTATGACGGGATCCCGCACCTGCTGCATCCGGTGTTGACTTCACCAAAAGCCGCGGCTCGCGGGTTGACCTGGGTGCTTCAAGAAATGGAGCGCCGCTATCGTCTGCTGGCGGAATACGGGGTTCGCAACATCCATGCCTATAATGAAAAAGTAGGGGACGGCCTGCGTGCCGCCCCGCAGAAGACGGGTTCGGTCCGGTCAACCCGGCGCGGGTCAACGACCGAGCCGCCGGCCGGGGAAGACGACGACCTTCAGCCGGAGGCCCCGCAACCGCTTCCGTACATCGTGGTGGTGGTCGATGAATTCGCCGATCTCATGATGACGGCGCCCAAAGAAGTGGAAGAAAAAATCACCCGACTGGCACAAATGGCCAGGGCGTCGGGCATCCATCTGATCCTGGCCACACAACGCCCGTCGGTGGACGTGGTGACCGGACTCATCAAGGCGAATTTTCCGACCCGGATTGCCTACCAGGTCTCTTCCAAAACGGACTCCCGGACCATCCTCGACGCGAACGGGGCCGAAGCGCTTCTCGGATTGGGAGACATGCTGTATTTACCTCCGGGCATCGGACGCCTTTCGCGGCTTCACGGCGCTTACGTCTCCGATGATGAGGTCCGCCGGGTGGTCGAGTACGTGAAAGCCCAGGCCGGTCCTGATTTTTGCAACGAACCGGTTTTCCAGGATCAGGCCAACGTCGAAGAGGATCAGGAACGCGATGAAATCTATGAGCAGGCCAGGGAAGTGGTGTTGACCTCCGGCCAGGCCTCCGCGTCGCTCATTCAACGTCGATTGCGGCTGGGGTATCCTCGGGCGGCTCGCATGATCGAGCAGATGGAAGAAGAAGGCATCGTGAGTGCGCCCGGACGCGATGGCCGTCGTGAAGTGTTGGGCCGTCGAATGGCGTTCGAAGAGGAGGTGGGATGAAGCCCCTTGGATTGATCGTGATCGGCTGTTTGTTTGCGGTGTTCCCTCTCTCTCTGGGAGAAGGGAAGGGCGAGGGCCTGACGACGGTCGCGCAGGCCAGGGGAAGCGACGACGTCGAGGCGTTGGTCACACGCGTTGACGCGCGGTATGCGCAGATCAAGGATTTCCAGGCGGACTTTGTCCAGGAAACGCGCATTCAAGGATTCGACACGCCGATCCGGTCCTCGGGTCGCGTGTATCTGAAAAAACCCGGGCGGCTCCGCTGGGATTACCTGGAGCCCTCGGTCGAACACATTTACGTGCATCAGGATCAGTTGTCGATGTACGTGCCCGCCCATAATCAGGTGTTAAAGGGCAGTCTCACGATGATGGTCTCGACGAAGGCCCCGCTCCGGTTGCTCCAGGGCGTCGGGAAATTGGCTGAACATTTCTCCGTGGCACCGGCTGGAGATGGAGAGAAGGGGGAAAGCGGGTTGCCGTTATTGACGCTGATCCCCAAGACCCTTCCCGGTTCGCCGCCGTCGTCGTCGCTCGTCAAAGTCGTGTCGGAAATTCAACCCCGCACGTATTTGATTCAATCCCTCGCCTTGTATGAGAAGAACGGGAACGTCTCCACGTTTCGGTTTTCCAATTTCAAGGTCAACAAAGGATTGGATGACAGGGTGTTGATCCTGAATCCACCTGAAGGAGTGGTCATCGTCGAAGATTTTCTCCCGAAGAGTTGATCGGATCATCCTGAGCAAAACACCAGCGTGGTCATCCTGAGCGAAGCGAAGGATCTCGTCGTTGAGGCGTTCGGTTGTTCAGTTCTTAAGAACCGTGTCATAACGTGAAGATGAAAACAATGGGTGACCCCATGAGAATCCTGCTGTGCCTCGTTGGCTTGGCCGTGGGCACGTGGCTGGTTCCCGTGCCCGTCCTGAGCCTGACGGGCGACCTGACCAACGACCCGGCCAAGGTGATCGAAAAATATCTGTCGTTGGATAAACGTGGGGTACGGTTGACCGCGCACTCATACGAAGCGATCAAGCCATACGTGGCTTGGGAAAAAGGAGAGCCGGTTTGGGAACGGTTCGTGGTGATCCGCGACTATTCGGTCATCGACGACGTCACGCAATGGGACATCGTGAGTAGCACGGAAGCCGTCATTCCCGTCACCTTTCAGGTCCTCGGAGTCGTCCACATGGGAACCGCCACGTTCGTGTCGATGCCGCGGGAAGAAAGATTTTCCATTCGCATACGAGCCGTGGACAATCACTGGAAAATGGTGTCGCCGGCGTTCCCCCCGCACGTCGGCCGGAGACGCTTGGCGGATTTCGTGAAAGAAGCCATTCTCCAGGAAGACAATGCCGGCCGGGTCAAGACGTTGCGCAGGCTCAGGGAAGCTCTCATCAAAGCCGGCCGATCATGAACCACGGCCCGCTAGCGGACTCCGTTCGGTTAATCATTTTTGATCTGGACGGGACCCTCATTGATTCCAAGTATGATATTGCCGCGTCGGTGAACCTCACGCTCGGGGATCTGGATTTACCCACGCTGCCTCCCGAAGAAATTTTTACCTTCGTGGGTGATGGGGTCAAACGGTTGTTGCGCCTATCCGTCGGGGAAGCAAATGAGGCGCGCTATGAAGAAGCGCTTCGTATCTTCCGCGGGCATTATCTCGCCCACTGTTTGGATGCCACGCAATTATATCCCGGCCTGGACCGGCTGTTTGACGGGCGGGGTACGCGCATGAAAGCCCTGGCCACGAATAAATCGTTGGAATACACCTTGCGCATCATCGAAGGCTTGAAGGTCAAAGAACAGTTTGCCGCGATCGAAGGCCCCCTCGATCAATCTGATTTGAAACCCGACCCGGGCATGTTGTGGCGGATCCTGGAGCGTCTCGCGGTTCCACCGGAAGCAGCCGTGCTCGTGGGAGACAGTACGAACGACGTGCGAGCCGCCCAAACCGCCGGAGTGTACTCCTGCGCGGTAGGCTACGGCTACGGCAATCGAGACAAAGTATTCGCCCTCAACCCCGATTACTACTGCGAAAAACCCAGCGACCTCCTCTCGCTCCTGTTCGGGTAAGCTTCTCTCCTCTTCCTTTCGTTGTCACCCTGAGCAACGCGAAGGGTCTGCTTGTTCCCTTCCATTATCCTCGACGCTTGTCCCCGACGCCTGTCCCCGACCTGATCGGGGATCCAGTCAAAGAATGGATCCAGTCAAGGAAAGGATCCAGCATCTTTGCCTCCGGCCCTGCCGGAGGGATGGCGCTGCTACAAGAAGTGGGCATCTTCTGGCATAGCGGCTCGCGAGGGTGTAAACTGAAGTAGTAAGAGAGTCTGGGCGACAAACACTTTGTCAGGAGAGTTGATTGCCGCTCGTACCAGGAAGGAGGGAGGCATATGGAGATCGGAAGACGAGCCATTTTACAGTTGAGTGTATTGGCGGGCTTAGGACTTCTAGTAAAACCCCATGGAATCATGGAGGTTTTGGCTATGGAAGGGCCGGAAACGTTTGAAGTCGTCAAAACGGAAGAGGAATGGAAAGCCCTCTTGACTCCGGCACAGTATTATGTGCTTCGCGAAGAAGGGACCGAGCGGCCATTTACCAATGCCTATGATGCAAACAAGGCAACGGGCACATACCATTGTGCGGGCTGTGATCTGGATGTGTTTTCCTCGGGAGCCAAGTATGACAGCAAAACCGGCTGGCCGAGTTTCTGGCAGCCGTTCTCGGGTCGAGCAGTCCGGACCAAAACCGACTGGAAATTGTTTTATCCCAGAACCGAGGTCCACTGCAGGCGCTGTGGCGGTCACCTTGGCCATATTTTCAACGATGGCCCCCCACCGACCGGCCTGCGGTATTGTATCAACTCCGCAGCCCTTCAGTTTCGGGAAGCCTGAAGAGAGTTGCCGTCAAATGCCGGCCGGGCTGGACAGGCTCACGTGAAAAGGTAAGCCGAAAAAAGGGGTTGAAAGCGGCTCAAAAAGCCGGATTCAGCCCCTTTTGTTACCCGTTTTTTGGCAATTCCCTTCGCGCTTTCTCGATTTTCTATCACAAATCGATCAGGATTCAATCACCACATGTCGCGAATTCTCGCGATATCTCCTGATATCTCGTTTATCATCGTGTACGACGTTGTGTAGAGAAATCCACGGCCTGTGGCCGTGAAAGAAGCGGCCTACTACATTGGGGAACTGAAGAATGAAGCAGGCCAGGAAGGGGAGTTCTTACGCTTTCTGAATGAGGCCGGACCGTAGGCACCGGGTACAGACCCGAATGCGTTGCGCCGCGCCGTTCAGTAACGCACGAACGGTTTGGAGGTTGGGACGAAAGACCCGTTTCGTTTTATTATTGGCGTGACTGACGTTATGTCCGCTCATGCGTTTTTTTCCACAAACTACACAGGCAAAAGCCATGTTGGTGACTCCTTTCCTTCAAGAAAGAACGTGAAGCAGACCCTTCTGATACCATACCGTTGATTCTTCTGACAACCCTGTCCTGAGCCAGTCGAAGGGCCTTTCTATGGGTCCATCACATATTGCACGACCTTAGTCCCTCCCCCAGGTTCGACTGCGGGCTACGCCCTTGGCTTCTCGACCCCTCCTCAAAGGGGGAGTGATTTTTTCCTGAACCCTGGCGAAAAACCAGAATCATTCTGGAATTCCTTGCCGACACTTTGTACTATTCGCCCTGAGATGGAAACGAACGCGCAGGCGGATACTCAAATCCCGCAGAAGTTGCAGGCTCTTCTGGACCGGTTGAATCGCCCGATTCAATCAGCCTATGAGAATCAGGGGTCACCCACGACGCATCTCGATTCGTTCGTTTCAACGCAAATCGTCGAGGCGTTGCGGAATACGGTGTTTCCCGCACGCGTCGAGGCGGAATTATTGGTCCTGCGATTTTTATTTCAGGAGCAGAAAGGTCCGGCACGGACCCCGGACCAATTGGAGACGGCCAGGCGGGTTCTGAGTCGTTTATCCACCATGGCGCTTCAGCAGACTTCCGATTCTCCGGACTCGGAACCCAACCCGGATCGCAGGGTGACGACCAATCACGGTGATTCGCGTGGCGTGAAGAAGTCCTATGATGCGTCGAACCGTACGTTACACGAGACAGACATCCGGTTTGCCAAAGGGGTGGGCCCCAAACGTGCGCTGTTGCTTGAGAAATTGGGGATTCGCACGATCGAGGACGCCTTGTGGTTTTTACCCTGGCGGTATGAAGATCGTTCCCGCATCGTGTCCATTTTCCAACTGATCTCCGGCGAGAAAGCCACGATTGCCGGGACCATCCACCAGGCCAAGCTCCGGCGTACGCGACGGCGGAATATGACCCTGTTTACGATGTCGGTTCGTGATGAAACGGGTGCCGTGGAAGTCGTGTTCTTCAACCAGAATTATCTCGAGGGCGTGCTCAAGAACGGGTTGCGAGTGGTGCTCAGCGGTCCTGTGGTGACGCACCCTCGGGGGGTCGGGTTTCAAATGAGGACTCCGCAGTATGAGGTGGTGGATGCCGATGAGGATTTGCTGCTCCACGTCGGACGCATCGTCCCGGTGTATCATGAAACGCGCGGGCTGAGTTCCCGGCATCTTCGCCGGATCATGTGGGGCCTGTTGGAAGAGTATGGCGCCTACTTGCAGGACCCGCTGCCCTCGCGTCTCCTGCAGCAACACCAGTGGCCTTCGCTGGATGCGGCCATTGCATCTCTCCATTTTCCCGGCAACGGTCTGGAGCTGTCCTTGCTCAACGACTGGAAGACGTTGGCGCATCACCGGTTGGCCTTCGAGGAAGGCTTCCTTCTTCAACTGGCGTTGGCGCTCCGGCAGCGCATGAATCAATCGGCGGTGCCCGGCATTGCCTTTCGGCTTACCGGAACGTTCACCGCACCGTTACAGAAGCAATTGCCGTTTCAACTCACGGAAGCCCAACAACGGGTGATTGCCGAGATCGAAGCGGACATGCGCGCCCCCCGGCCCATGAACCGGTTGCTTCAGGGAGACGTGGGCTCGGGTAAAACCATCGTGGCCCTGCATGCCATGCTGGCGGCCTGTGGAGACGGGTATCAAGCCGCCTTGATGGCCCCGACCGAGATTCTGGCGGAACAACACGTGTTGACCATCCGGCCTTACCTCGAATCGCTTGATATTTCCGTCGCCTTTTTGACCGGAGGGACATCGCAAAAAGAGCGGGCCGCTGTTTTGGAACGCGTCGCCGGGGGAGACGTGCAACTCATCGTGGGCACGCACGCGTTGTTGGAACAGGACGTGCAATTCGCCAGGTTGGGAGTCGTGGTTGTGGATGAACAACACAAATTCGGCGTGCTTCAGCGAGGGAAGCTTCGAGAAAAAGCCCTGCACCCCGACGTCCTGGTGATGACCGCCACCCCGATACCGCGTACCCTGGCCATGACGGTTTATGGAGACCTTGACGTGTCCGTCATCGACGAGTTGCCTGCCGGGCGCAAACCCATCCAGACGCGCGTCTTTCGCCACAACGCGCGGTCCAGGGCCTACGAGTTGGTGCGGAAAGAAGTCAACGCGGGGCGGCAGGCCTACATCGTGTATCCGTTGGTGGAAGAATCCGAAAAGCTCGACCTCGAAGCGGTCATGCAGGCGGTGGAACGATTACGGGAAACGGAGTTCCCTGCGATGAGCCTGGAAGTGCTCCATGGACGCATGAAGTCCAATGAAAGAGCCAAGATCATGAAGGCGTTTCGGTTGGGCGACGTTCAGATCCTGGTCGCCACGACGGTAATCGAAGTGGGCTTGGACGTGCCCAACGCCACGGTGATGGTGATTGAGCACGCCGACCGGTTCGGGTTGGCCCAGCTCCATCAACTTCGCGGGCGGGTCGGGCGTGGCGCGCAACGTTCGTTCTGTTTCCTGATCAGTTCGGCGGGCAGGCGTCAGGATCAAGGACCGGACGTCCCTACGATGCAGGGAGCGCACGATCTGACATTGCCGTTCTCCGAGGAGACGGCCGCGGAACGCATGCGCACGCCGACCATGCCGACGCAAACCGCCGAGCAGCGGCTGAAAGCGATGGTGCATTACTCCGATGGGTTTGCGATCGCCGAACAGGATCTCCGAATCCGTGGACCTGGTGAAATGTTGGGAACGCGGCAATCGGGAATCCACGAATTTCGAGTGATGAACCTGGTGCGAGATGCCACGGTGTTGGAACAGGCTCGGCAAGAGGCATTTGCCCTGATGGAGCGGGACCCGCAGTTGTCCCATCCTGATCATCAACGGCTCAAAGCCGTCGTGTTGCGAAAATGGCAGGCCAAGTTGGACCTGGGATCGATTGGATAAAAGCTGATGCGAGTCGCGGGCATTGATATCGGCACCCTTACCTGCCGTTTGTTGGTGGCAACGGTTTCTCCTGAGGCCGAAGGCCTGGTTCACACGATCCGTTCGGAACGAAAGATTTTGCGATTGGGAGAAGGAGTCGACCGGACCGGACGGCTCAAACCGGAGGCCATGTCGCGCGTGATCGAGACGATTCGAGAGTGGAAAACGATCATCGAGAGTCATGGGGTCGAGCGGTATACGGCCGTGGCCACAAGTGCCGTGCGGGAAGCCGGGAATCGCGAAGAATTTCTGGATCAAGTCAGGAGAGAAACGGGCATTGAGGTGGAAGTCATCGACGGAGAAGAGGAAGCGAGACGAACCTTCCTGGGGATTCGATCCGGTCTGCCGGACGTTCGGGAAATTCTGGGGTTGGATATCGGGGGCGGGAGTACGGAATTCATCGCGAGCCGGCAAGGGCAACCCCTCAAAATGACGTCGATTGACCTGGGGGTGGTTCGATTGACGGAGCGGGTGTTACAGGGTGATCCGCCTCGTGCCGCGGAAATTCACAAAGCGAAAACCTTGATCCGGGACCTCACCCGCAGCGCTCGACGGGAGATCGGAGACGTCACGGAACTGACCCTTGTAGGCACCGCAGGCACGATCACCTCGTTGGCGGCTATCGCCCAAAGGCTCCCCACCTATGATCCCGCGCGAATTCAGAATTACGTGCTGGAGCTTCCGGTGATTCAGCGTATCGAGCGCGACGTGTTCAGCAAAACGCAATCGGACCGCGTCGGGATACCAGGCCTGGAAGCGGGCCGCGAAGGCGTCATCGCCGCGGGCGTGCTTATCCTTCGCTGCGTGATGGAAGAGTTGAATGCCGCACGGTGCGTGGTGAGCGAGTTCGGGTTGCGGGAAGGCGTCCTGGTGCACTTGGCTCAGTCTGATCGCACTCAGCTAGAAAACTAAGTAAGAGGAGCCAGATTCCATAATGGCTTCTTGGCCTCCCATGTCTTACCTGTGCCCCTTTGCCTTGTAATTTCTCTTCCATCTCCTTCCACAGAGTGTATGACACATATACTTCTGTGCTGCTGGCTTTGCAGTTCTTGGTTAAATGCCTAGTCATTAATCAATGAGAGGCGTTTGTCAGTGAATATACATAATACGCCGCCTTTTGTATGTATAATTTGGTGGTTAAAGTCACAGTAAGCAGCGGCAATGGACAGTGGTAGTTGCTCGCTACCAAATATACGTGGTGCAAAATAGATCAACCCTCCTGGCTCGCACTTCTTTGCAGCGTCAGTATCCTTTACTCGGCAGAGTTTGCTTTGGTCAATCTTCGGCACACTTTGGTTGAACCCAGCCATACTTTGGTTGTACACGACCGACAGCAAGACCGATAGAATTCCCACTAATAATAATTTATTTTTCATAGCATCTCCCTGATTGATTATTAACGGCTTTTTCACTATCGGGGTACGTCGCGCGTATACATAGATAGGCGCGTGATGTCCCTCTTTTTCTCACTCTCCATCATCAGCGAACCAGTTTGTCATAATCAGCATGACTACCAATCCAGAACCAGAGTACGCCTTCAGGAACCTCTACCCCCAGAACGCGATAGTGCAGTCCCACACGAGCGGAACGAAATCTCACAATTTTTTTGAAAGCTAACGACGGATGGGCAGGATTCGTTTTGAGCAAAGAGAACTTCTGATCGGCTAATTCTTGAATAGCCTGGGGTAGCGCACGGTAGCAAGCCCAAAATTGTGGAGAGGCAAAATGCTTCAAAGTGGGGAGCAAGTCCCGGAATGGAAGGATTGAACTGCTTGGTCCGTCAGCGCATCCAGTTTCCCAGCTTGGATAGCTTCTTCAATTTGCCGGTCCCATGCTTCCGCATCAAATTCGATAAACCATTTGCGAAAAGCGTCGAGTTCAGGAGGCGAGAGAGCCGACACTTTTTGTTCGATTTTTTCAACGTTACTCATGAGACCCGACCCCTCTTGTTATCGAAAGTATATCACAAGGCTGTCTGGAGGAAACCTGGTCTTATGGCAGAATGTCCTAGGCATTGAAATATTTAACTATCCGAGAAATAGTGGTTTTTTATTGAATTTCCAAGTAAGATTAGAGCGTTGATCTTAGTTGGGTATATTGTTATTAAGTCCATATCAATCCCCTTCATCCAAGGATTCCTTATGAGAGATATCCCAAAAGCTCAAATATTAAAACGAGTCGAATTTGAAAATCCATGGTGGGATGAACCCTACAGGGTGCCTATGAACTATACGCAGTGGAAGCCACGACCCTATTTGGAACTGTTTTTTCCACTGGTAGAAAATCAAGACATTCGAAGAGCCGTCCTTCTTATGGGGCCCAGACGAGTTGGGAAAACCGTCCTCCTCCATCACACCATTGATCGGCTCCTGCAAACGATTTCTCCGAGGCAAATCGTCTACTTTTCGATTGATCACCCTTTGTACAATAGCCTGGGACTTGAACAGCTCCTGGAATTTTTTGGTGAGATCAGTGGGACTGATTATAAGACAACTCCCACGTATGTCTTTTTTGATGAGATTCAATATCTGAAGGATTGGGAAATCCATCTTAAGACACTGATGGATGCCTTTCCCTCGGTGAAACCGATCGCTGCGGGTTCCGCGGCTGTAGCCTTACGGCTTAAGAGCGTTGAATCGGGCGCCGGACGTTTTACGGATTTTCTACTCCCTCCACTCACATTTCATGAATATCTTTCCCTATCGGAGAGTTCCGACAAGCCTATGCCCACATTCATGCGTCAGGCGACGCGAAAGGGGCCCAACTTTTCCCGTGCACACGACATCGAGCATCTTAATCAAGTTTTTGTTGATTACCTCAACTATGGCGGGTATCCGGAAGTCGTTTTTTCAACGGATATTCAGAAAGACCTGGGCAGATTTGTCAAGGCAGACATCGTTGATAAAGTTCTCTTGCGCGATTTGCCGAGTTTATATGGAATCCAGGACATCCAGGAGCTCAACTCATTGTTTACCACTCTTGCTTTCAATACTGCCAACGAAGTGTCACTGGAGGACCTTTCAAAAAATTCCGGTGTGGCGAAAAATACCATCAAACGATACATTGAATATCTTGAGGCCGCTTTTTTGATTCGTGTGCTGCATAGGGTTGACCAGAGCGGACGACGTTTTCGACGGGCAAATTTCTTTAAAGTCTACCTGACAAATCCGTCGATCTATGGCGCACTCTTTGCGCCGGTCAAGTCCCATGACCAAGCCATGGGCTCATTAGTCGAAACGGCCATATTCTCTCAGTGGTTCCATGCAGATATTTCGATGTTTCACTATGCCAGATGGCCGGGCGGAGAAGTCGATATGGTTTCCAGAGGGCCCGATCAGAATATCCAATGGGCCATGGAAGCTACATGGTCTGATCAGTTTGTACAGGATTCCGCTACACTAAGGAGCAGTTTGCGTTTCTGTCGTTCAAACAACCTCAAGGACATGATCGTCACCTCAAAAAAGGAGAAAGCCTCCAAAGTGATCGACGGTGTCAACTTTGAATTCGTTCCGGCGAGCGAATACTGTTACACGGTTGGGTACAACCTTGTGATGGGAAAGAAGGCCTTTCGTGGAGATGACAAGCAGTCGTAACTTACCGCTGACTATACCACCGGAAGCCTTGGGATTCTTTATAGGCGGGGCGCTGAAACCCTCCGGGTTTCTCCAGGATCAGAGCTTTGAAATCCCACAACCCGAACCAGGCCGGATCGAGGACGTTGTGGTAGTGAAGGCCGGTCAGTTTGGGCAGCGTCTCACCGAGCGCGTGCCGTAATTCCGATTCGGTATACGCCCGCACGGCGAACGTCTTTCCCTCCGCTTCCTGGAGGCGTCGTATCGCATAGGCGGCGCCGGTGCAAAGCACTTGAGTATCCCGTCGAATCGAGAGGAGTTGAGGAAGCGCACAGTATTGTTCCCGAAATCCGAGCCACTTGGCCGCGTGGCGGAGATAGGTATATTGCACTTCGTATTCCGTATGGCCGGGGAGCCGCACGGGGTCAGGCCAGCCTGAATCGATCCCGAATTCGATAAGCAATGCCCGCCCACCCGGTTTGAGCACGCGCCAGAGTTCGTGCAGGAATTGAATGGCGCCATAGTTGAAGATCGCTTCATCGGGATACGGGGTGTCCAGGTTCAAGCGGAGTTTTTGGATCAGGTCCAAACTTTGCTGGTGTTCGGGAGTCGTGCCCTTGCGGGTCTCCAATTCTTCCTTCGACAAGTGGACCGGCGTCATATCCGCCAGGTTTTCATTATCGATGACCAGGTCCACGCTGGCCTCGGCCAGGGGCAACTGTTCCGCGTTCGCATTCAGGACTTTGGCGTTCCACCCGGCTTTTTTGGCTAACGCGAATTGGGATTGCAGAAAGGCCCGGGTGAGGTCCAGAAAGATGTATTCCACACCGCGCCGTTCGAGTGGCGAAAGTTCTTTTGCCATTTCCTGAGACAGGTACCCCAAGCCCGCGCCCACCTCCACGACCCGCTGAGGTTTCGGACTCCACCAGCCCAACTGCCTGATGGTTTTGGCGAGCAATTGGCCATAGGAGAGGCCATGCAGCGCTTCACAGGGTTCCCGGAGAAGATGGGACACCGTGGTTTCGACGATTTCGAAATGGCCATGATGGCTTTGAATGCCTTTATGATGAAACTCCGTGAGGTGCTCCTCGCTTTCGACCGCCACGTTTTCATGCCATTGTTCGCGCACTTTTTGGAGAAGGAGATCCCACTTCGCGTTGACGCTGTGCCCGCTGGGCGGGGTCGTCCCGAAATAACACAACGAATAGCGGGGTAAGGACCACCGTTCGAGAAACCACCGCCCGGTTTCCTGATTGGTGCCACAGATCCATTTGCCGAATTGCTCGATGAGCGCGCTGATCGACAGGCGGCCATCCATGGCCCCAAGCAGGGAGGCACCCATCCGGTTCAGCCGGACCAGGGGCAGGTCCTCATCCAGGGGCGCGACCCACCATTCATGATCCCCATGTTGGTAGATCACGAGGTCCGGCATGCGCCAGGCTCGCTGTTGGAGAGTCTCGTCCTCCAAGGCAAGGGGTTGAAGGGATGGGGCAGGGGAGGAGGTCATTCAATCAAGCGAATCGGTAGGGTTGGCATCAAAGACCATCCGATACATGCCCGCCCAGAACTCCGACCAGGCATCGGCGGCTTCCCGAGCGCCTCCGGCCACCCGATGTACGTCATCTTCGGATCGGGTCGTCTTGCGAACGGCCTCAACCAACCAATTGCCGTGGTGCTGTTCTTCAGCCAGGTGTAACGTGAAAAATTCCAGCTCCCCTGGATGAAACTGCTCATATTGTTCGAGGCCCGGCACGAAATATCTGAATTCGGACGCCGCGGTGGTTTCGACGGCCAAGGCCGCCCCCAGCGCAGTCAAATGTCCGGAGTGAAGGAATAATCGCCGCAACGTGTCGAGGTAGGTCGTCACTTCGGGGATCGGGACGGTGCCTTGGAGATCCCGGGACTGGAGCCCGATGGAAGATGCAAACCGCTCGAGTTGCCGGATATGCACGCGGTCCGGTGAGCCACTGCCCAACTCCGAGTAGAGGGTCTTGGCCAACTCGGTTCGCATTTCCATCTCGTGGATCGGGGTGTAATATAACAGTCCTTCGAGGACCTTGACGAAATGGAAGCAAAAATAATGGTATTGCCCGACAAAGGCCCGGAGTTGTGCAGGCCGGAGTTTTCGAGACCTGAACGTTCGGAAAAATTCGTTGGTATTGACCGGGTGTGCCTGGAGTTCCAGGACAAGCGATTCGACGTCGGAGGGGATAGCTTGAACAGGGCTCATGCAACTCACACCAGAAACGGCCTCTCATCCATCATCACGATGACGGGAACCAGATTACACGATGCTTTTGGCCTATCGCAAGGCAGCCGTTATCTTCGGGAGCGTGAGCGAAAGGCTCTGCTTTTACGACCACACGTCGGATTCGCACAAGTAGACCAATGCTGTTGGCATTGAAGGAACAGGAATCTCCATGCAGGCTTGCGGCCTGCACACCAAGTGATGAAAATGGGACGTCCTTGCACCCTTCTGTCATCCCCGACATCTTTAATCGGGGATCCAGGGCTTTTGCTTTTTCCTCTGCTTTGCGAAGAGAACGACACTGGATCCCCTAAATTCACAAACGAAGTGCAACACCTTGTTAAGGTGTTGCCATGGGACGCGACTATACACATCTCACCCTTGAAGACCGCTGTGAAATGGCCCGCTTACACACCACGGGACACTCGATCCGCCAAATTGCGGCAACTCTGGATCGCGCGCCATCGACCGTGGCTCGGGAGCTGAACCGCAATGGGTCCACCACCCAGGGCTACCAACCCGGCTATGCCGACCAGCAAGCTCGGGCGCGCCGCTGGCAGGGCTCCAAGCTCGACCGCGACAGCACGCTCCGCGCCACGGTCCTGGCGCAGCTCCAACACGGCTGGTCCCCCCAACAGGTGGCCGGCCGCCTCGCTCGGGAGCAGCACCGACCGGTCATCTCCCACGAGACCATCTACCGCTTCATCTATGCGCAGATCGCCCGCAAAACAGAGTACGCCTGGCGCCACTATCTGCCGCAGGCCAAAGCCAAACGCGGGCGCCGGTGCTACAAGGGGCGCAGCCCGGCGTCCTTCATCGCTCTGCGCCGCCCGCTGGCGGAGCGGCCGGCGGCGGTTGCGGATCGCCGTACCCCGGGCCATTGGGAGGCCGATCTGATGTTGTTCCGGATCTACGGCCAAGCCATCTTGACCCTCCATGAGCGCCACTCCCGCCTGCTGATCGCCGCGCGCCCCCCCGGCAAAGCCGCCGCGCCGATCGCCCACGCCATCGCCACCCTCCTCGCGCCCTTGCCCCCCACCTGGCGCCAAACGATCACCTTCGATAACGGGACGGAGTTTGCGCGCCATTACGCCCTCCATGCTCTCGGCCTCGAAACCTTCTTCTGTGAGACCCACTCACCTTGGCAAAAGGGCGGCGTCGAACACGCCATCGGCCGCCTGCGCCGGACCCTGCCCCGCAAGACCGACTTGGCGACCCTCTCGGATGAGCACTTTACGCGCCTCGTCCAGGTATACAATAATACGCCTCGGAAATGTCTCGGCTATCAGACCCCCGCCGAGGTTTTTAGAAACCACCTGTTGCACTTCAAATGTGAATCCACATCCTCGCGTTCGCAAGGATGACAGATGAGGGCTATTTTCATACCAATGACTGAGTATCGCGTTAAACGCCCGTTACAACGTCCCTCCATTCATCCGGGGGAGATCCTGCGCGAGGACCTTCTGCCGGCGCTGGGCTTATCGGTCAGCGAGACAGCCAAGCGACTCGGTGTTTCGCGCCGGCAGTTGCATAGGATTTTGGCTTGCACGCACCCCATCACGGCAGAAATGGCGCTACGGATCGGCAAACTGATTGGCAACGGTCCGGGGCTCTGGCTGAGGATGCAACAGAATCATGATCTGTGACGTTTGGAGCAGATTCTGAGAAGCGAATTGAAAAAAATAGAAACCACTGAGACGACGCTTCCGGAACATGCCGTTTTACTGACCGCTGGCAATAATCCACGATGAGAAACTCCGGGACGCCGCTGAAAAAGTTAAAAGTGCGCCTGAAGTGGCAGGCTGCATCATAAGTGATTCAACTACAGCCACTTTGTCAGTATCGAATCGATTTTCCGCGAATTGATGTTTGAAGAAGACAAGTGATGACGCAAAAAACTGACGACGATTTCCGTGGACTGACCTTCGAACAACGTGAAGGAAAAGCTCCGATGCCCGAGCCCATGAAGCTGGAGTCTATCCCACAAAGATTCAGGCAGTTGGCATGGTGCGTTATAGAAAAAGAAATTCGTAGTACTGTAAATTATGACATTGATCGTTTAGATCCACGCGTAAAGATAGAGTATGAAGAAATTGGCGAAGATCCCTATTGGGCTTCGTATGGATTTGAATCTGAGAAGAATATAGGATCTATTTTAGAGTCCTATGAGTTTGAGGTTCAGCTTAAACTTCATGATGAAATAAATGAATATGGGCCAGAGCAAGCATCTTCGTTTATCAAGAGAGTGCTCACGCAGGGAGATTATCATGAAGTTTTGACATTGGTTGAATTCACCCTGCGCCATGAGTGTTGTTCAGAAAACCTGCGTAAGGAGTTGGTCAAGGCCTTTGATAAAGCTCCCATCGCCTATTTTGTGGACGACAAAAACGGACTTCCCACTATTATGCCGAGATCGAGCCGCGAAGCCGGTGAAGCGACACAGCAAGCCATCGAGACGCTCCGCGAAGCAGGCATGGGTGGTTCCGTTACCCATTTGCGTGATGCTTCAGAGCATATCCATTTAAAGCAATACGCGGATTCTATTGTAGACAGCATCCATGCCGTTGAAGCTGTTGCCTGCAAAATTGACCAGACGTCAAGCACACTCGGCAAAGCGCTAAAAGTTCTTGAAAAGAAAGGCTTGCTTGCCAATGAACAGCTTAAAACCGCACTCGAAAAACTTTACGCCTACACCAACAGTGAAGAAGGTGTTCGTCATTCGTTGGTGTTTCAGGATTCATCAGATGTCGGGCTGGAGGAAGCGGTTTTCATGTTCGGCGCCTGTGCCTCATTCGCCGCCTATCTCGTGAACAAACACCGTCAGATGGAACAACAACAGGATGAAGGTCAATGAAGGCCTTCCAAAATCCTCTCGTGCTGTATCCGGAGACCGCTTGGGACAGTACAGCATTCATAGGTCTATTCCCTGAATTCCTCTGATCGTCTGAAGCAGATGATCGGCCATGTATTGGAACAGGCGTGAGTCGCCGTGTGTAGGGCCGCATCTTATGCGGCTTAAGAAGACAGGCGCCATGAGATGGCGCCGCTACAATAGTTGCTGAGATAAAGAAGAGCCTCCTTTCTTTTCCAGGAAAAATTGAGACTCATGCTAGAATGAATAAGGAAACTCTTGTTCATCGATCTGTTTGAAACATGGTGACTTCTTATGAATTTGATGTGCTTGTGATGGGTGCCGGGTTGGCGGGGCTGCGAGCCGCGTTGGTTGCGCATGAGACCGGGGCGACTGTCGCGGTGATCACCAAGGTCCATCCTGTTCGGAGCCATTCCAATGCCGCGCAGGGCGGCATTAATGCCGCCCTGACCGATCGTGGAGACAAGTGGGAAGAGCATGCCTTCGAGACGGTCAAAGGCAGTGATTATTTAGGCGACCAGGATGCCGTGGAAATCCTGGCGCAGGAAGCCGGGCAGGACATTCTGGCCTTGGAACACATGGGCGTGATCTTTAACCGGAACGAAGACGGGCGGTTGGGGACCCGTCGCTTCGGCGGTCAGAAACGCGCCCGTACCTTTTTCGTCTCCGACTTTACCGGACAGGCGCTGTTGCACGTCTTGTATGAGCAGGTGATGAAGGCGCGCCTTCCGGTGTTCGAGGAGTGGTTCGTGTTGTCGTTGGTCAAGGATGAGCATGGACAATGCGGAGGGGTCGTGGCCTTTGAAATACGAACCGGGCGCGTGGCGTTGTTCAAGGCCAAGGCCGTGATCATTGCCGCCGGTGGGTTGGGGCGCGTGTTCGAGCCGAGCACCAATGCGCTGATCTGTACCGGCGATGGCATCGCGATTGCGTATCGGGGCGGAGCCCCGCTGATGGACATGGAGATGGTGCAATATCATCCCACGACCCTGCGGGGAAAAGGATTGCTCCTGAGTGAGGCCGCCCGGGGGGAAGGCGCCTATTTGCTGAATTCCGAGGGGGAGCGTTTCATGGAGCAGTATGCTCCGAACATGATGGAGTTGGCCTCGCGTGACGTGGTGTCTCGCGCCGAGCAGATTGAGATCCATGAAGGCCGGGGGATCAACGGTTGCGTGTTGCTCGATTGCCGGCATTTGGGCAAAGCGCTCATCCGGGAGCGCCTCAGCCAGATTTTCGAGGAGGCGAAGTCGTTTGCCAATATCGATTTGACCGAAGAGCCGATTCCCGTGTGCCCGGGCATGCACTATATGATGGGCGGGGTGAAGACGGACGTCGAGGGACGCTGCTGGGACCTTGCCGGCGGATGGCACGGCGTTCCCGGCCTGTTTGCGGCCGGAGAAGCCGCGTGTCTGAGTCTCCACGGCGGGAATCGGCTCGGAGCGAATTCCCTGTTGGATACCGTGGTGTTCGGGCGCCGGGCGGGCCGTTGTGCGGGAGAGTATGCGAAAACCCTTCCGCAACCCCGTATCGGCGACGGCGTGGTGAAGGATGGGGAAAACAACATCAAAAAGATCTTCGCCCGGTCTGATACCGGCGATACCATTGCCCGGATCCGGCACGAGATGGGCTGCACCATGACGGAAGGCTTGGGCGTGTTTCGCGATCAGGAAGGGATGGCCCTTACTCAACAGACGGTGGCCGGTCTCCGGGAGCGATGGAACCGCGTGGCTATTCATGATAAAGGACAGGTGTTCAATACGAGCCTCGTTCGTGCGTTGGAACTCGACTTTATGCTGGATTGCGCCGAAACCATTGCGCTGGGCGCCCTGACGCGGAAAGAAAGTCGAGGCGCTCATTTTCGAACGGATTGCCTCCATCGTGACGACGAACATTGGTTGAAGCATATTCTGATTTCTCATCGTCCCGGCGGGCCGCCTCAACTCGATTCTCTGCCCGTTCGGATTACTCAATGGGAACCACAAGTTCGCGTGTATTGATACGGGGAATGGAAATTGTCAACGAATGAGTGAACACATACAATCCCGGCATGTGCGCGTCTTGAGACGTGCGTTGAGAACGTCGTGAATGACTCCATGCTGACCACGTTTCGCATTCGCCGCTTTAATCCGGAATCGGAATCGCCACAACCCTATTTCGAAGATTACCGGTTGGTTACGGAGCGGTCGGACACGGTCCTCGATGCGTTGATCAGGATTCGGGAAACCGTGGATGAATCGCTTACCTTGCGCTGTTCGTGCCGGGGAGCCATCTGCGGGTCCTGTGGGATGCGCATCAATGGGCATGCCACCTTGGCGTGCAAAACCAAAGTGGCGTCCCTGGCGTCGTCGGGCGAGACGATCCACGTGGAACCCATGAACAATATGCCGGTGATTAAGGATCTGGTCACGGACATGGCCGGGTTTTGGGAGAAGATCCGCCAGGTTCAGCCCTGGCTCCAGCCGGTGGGTCCTGAACCGGAAGGCGAGTATCTCGCGCCACCGGACGCCATGAATCATTTGACGGGTGTTATGGGTTGCATCATGTGCGGGGCTTGCGTGTCGGACTGTGCGGCCCTGGAAGTGAATGCAGATTTTGTCGGCCCGGCGGCATTGGCCAAGGCCTATCGGTTTGTGGCGGACCCGAGAGATGGGAGCAGTTCGTCAAGGTTGATGGCACTCAATAATCCAGGCGGCATGTGGGATTGCACGCGGTGCCTGGAGTGTATTGAAGTGTGCCCCAAAGAAGTGGGGGCCATGGATCGCATCATGACGCTTCGTGCCAGGGAGATCGAGCAGGGTGTACCGTCTACCTGTGGCTCGCGGCATACCGAAGCCTTTGCGGATATTATCGAACACAAAGGTCGTTTGGATGAACCCATGTTGGCCGTTCGAACGTTTGGGCTGGGTAATCTCGGGCGGATGTTCTCCTTTCTGCCGATGGTCCTTCGAGCCTTGGTCCGAGGCAAACTTCCAAAATCCGGACCCTTGTTTCGGCCGATACCGGGGGTTGATCGAATCAGCCGGTTGTTTCAACGAGCGAAGGAGCGACCATGAAATACGCGTTTTTTCCCGGGTGCGTTTCAAAGGGTGGCTGTCCCGAACTCTATCAATCCGTGAAACAGGTGTATCCTCGATTGGGGATCGACCTGGAGGAAATGACTACGGCGTCGTGTACGGGCGCAGGGGTGTTGCAGGAGAAAGATTTGCGTTTGGGGGATATCTTGAACGCCCATACCTTGGCTCTTGCCGAACAACAGGGGCTCCCCATCATGACGATTTGCAGCACGTGTCAAGGAGTCATGAGTCAGGCGAATCATCGACTGGCGACGGATCCCGGCTATTTGGACGATATCAACCGGGTCCTGGCTGAAGAGGGGCTTACCTACCACGGCACCACCACGGTGAAACATTTTGTGTGGATTCTCCTGGAAGACATCGGGGAGCAAAAGATCCGGCAGTCCGTGAAGAGACCGTTGACGGGGTTGCGCGCGGCCCCGTTTTATGGATGCTACCTCCAACGGCCCAGTGCGGCGTTGGGATTTGAAGAACAGCCGGCACGGGCACAATCATTGGAAACGGTGATGGCCTTGCTGGGTGCCGAGGTGGTGGATTTCCCCGGCAAAACCCGATGCTGCGGAATGCCGCTTATCACCATTAACGAACCCGGCTCGCTGAAAATGGTCGCCCATCATACGTCCGATGCAAAAGAGCATGGAGCCGACGTGATGGTGACCCCCTGCCCCTTGTGCCATCTGAACCTCGACGGGCTTCAATCCAAGGCGGCCAAACACGATCGCAGAGAAATCGACCTGCCGATTTTGCATTTGCCGCAGTTGCTTGGATTGGCGATGGGCCTGGAGCCAAAGGCGCTCGGCTTGAACCGCAATCTGGTTTCCACGCGATCGGTGTTGGAGAAACTCGACGTGGCGTAAAAGCAGGAAGGTCGAGGATTACAAAACTTCTTTGGACACGGTTTTAAAGTAGGCCAGGAGATCACGCGCTGAAAGAATGCCGACGATCTTCCCGTCCTCGGTCACGGCCAGGTGACGAATACGTTTGTCAGCCATGAGTTCTCTTGCATAGTGGGGTGAAAGTTTTTTCTCAACGGTCAGAATGGGGCTGGACATCACCTGAACTACTGAAGTCGCCGCCACGTCGTCTCGTTCGGCAACGGCCCGGACGATGTCGGTCTCTGTAATAATTCCGGAAAAATCGTTTCCTTTTTTTACCAACAGCGACCCAATGCGCTGGTCCTGCATTTGTCCGGCAGCCTGTTTGACCGTCGCGTCCTCGGTAATAACGCTCAGATCGCTGCTCATCAATTGACCGACGGTCGCCATCGAGTGCCTCTTCAAGAATAGGGAAGGGATTGGGAAACGATGTTTCGCATTCTAGGAAAAACCGTGAAGATATGCAAGAAATCAGCATCCTCTGACAATCACGCCTCCCACCTCCACCTCGGTTTTCTCTCTTGCAAGGTTTCACCTTGTGCGTTAGCCTGATAGGTGGCAACTCAACGGGACACACGCATGCGAGTTTGCCCTCTTTTCTTACCCGTTCACAAAAGGAAATTTAGACCAGGGAGTCACACCCCATGACCCAATCCGTAATGAATCTCGAACGAGTCGTCAGTGGCATGCAGGAGCCGATGAAGCGGTTTCTTGATCGAGTACAGACGCTCGGCGGGGCCAATTGTTTGGCTGTTATCGGTGTCGGCGCTATTACCACGTCCGGCTTTGATCCGGCGCGGCATACCGCACGCAGTGTCCTTGTTCTGGAAACGATTGAGCTGGCAATGCTCCGGGAACTGGCCCAGGACGGGATCAAACTTGGAAAAGCCAAAATAGCCGCTCCCCTGATCATGACGCCTGTCTACATTGCCGGATCCCTGGATACCTTCCCGTTGGAATTTTTAGAGATTCAGCAATGCCACGTGTGTTTCGTCGGCACCGACTATTTTGCGGATCTTTCGTTTGAGGAACGTCACGTTCGGCTGCAATGTGAGCGCGAGTTGAAAACCATCCTGATCGGCATGCGTCAAGGCCTCCTGGCGGCCGCGGGTCGTGAAAAACTCTTTGGAGCCATGGAAGGCGATATCGCCGAGCGGTTGATCCGCACTCTCCGCGGCTTACTGTGGCTTCATGGACAGTATGACTATCTGTCGGCGATTGAAGTCGTAGGCCGGATTGAGCAGGAAACCGATCTACCCCTCCCTGGAATTCGTGCGGCGCTGCAAGAAAACCGCCGGCATGACTGGAATGATTTTACGCGGCTCTATGATGAAATCGATGGATTGAAAACCTTGGCTGATCGCTGGTGACGACCATGGGCATGAAATCCGTGTTCGCCATCGTGGTTCTGTTGTGCCTGCCCGCTTTGAGTTGGGGCGAGGTGTTTGTGCCGGACCCCGGCACCTACGTCGTGGACAACGCCGGAATCATCGATCCCGGAATCGAGCGGCAGTTGGAGGGCTGGCTTCGCGAACTTGAACAGAAAACCACGGCGCAGGTGAAAGTGCTGACCGTTCAATCCACAGAAGGAGAGGACATGTTCGGTTTTGCCCAGCGGCACGCCGAAGCATGGAAGCTTGGCCGAAAAGGGAAAGACAACGGCGCCCTGATCGCGTTGGCCCTTAAGGAGCGAAAGGTCCGAATTCATACGGGCTATGGATTGGAAGGTGCGCTGCCCGATTCGTGGGCGGGCTCGGCGTCCCGTGCGGTGGCCTCCCAATTCTTTAAACAGGCTCAATATTCCCAAGGTCTTTTCCAATTGGCGGTCGTGACGGCCAATCAAGTCGCGGACTCCCAACGGGTCAAGCTCACCGGCATTCCTCAACACCGCTATCGGCCGGGCCGGGGTGGTGGGAGAGGCGGTTCGGTCCTGGGATCGTTGCTCATCCCGTTATTTTTCCTGTTCATGTTGTTTTCCAACATGCGTCGCCGTCGCCGGCATTATTCCACCTGGGGTGGCGGAGGCATGGTCGGAGGATTGGTCGGAGGCATGTTGCTCGGCAGCGCCTTGGGTGGCGTCACGGGGAGAAGCCCGTGGGGCGTATCAAGCGGCGGTTTTGGCGGCGGATTCGGGGGAGGTTTCGGCGGATCGTTCGGCGGGGGTGGAGGCTTCGGTGGGGGCGGGGGTGGCGCGGGTTGGTAGCGAGGCGGTTGCCTGCGTCGAATACGGCATACGTAACGGAGGGGAACAATCATGAGCGCTGGACGTATATTACTCATGGTCTTCGGTGGGTTGCTCATTCTGATCCTGATGCTTGGTGGCTGTGTCTATTCCGGATATAACCAGGCCATTGAAATGGATGAAGCGGTGAAGAGCCAATGGGCACAGGTGGAAAATCAATTGCAACGGCGGTTTGAATTAATCCCCAATCTGGTCAATACCGTCAAAGGGGTGGCGAGCCAGGAAGAGAAGATATATTTGGGGGTCGCCAATGCACGCAAATCCTATTTTCAGGCGCAATCGGTCAATGAGAAAGCCCGCGCGGCGAGCGGCTTCGAGTCGGCGCTCTCGCGGCTGTTGGTCTTGCGGGAAGCCTATCCCCAACTCAAATCCGATCAATCGTTTTTAAAGCTCCAAGACCAACTCGAAGGGACGGAGAATCGATTGGCGGTCGAACGAAAACGGTATAACGATAGCGTTCGGGTCCTGAACACCTTTATCCGGAAATTGCTGGGGAGACTCTATGCGGGGCTGGCCGGAGTCGGACAAGCCGAATACTTCGAAATAGGAGAAGAAGCCCGAGCCACGCCCAAGGTGGCATTCTAGAATCGCAATCGGCCCCCGTCATTATTCTTTTCTTTGATCCATGGGGACATAATCGGTATAGGAGGGGCCGGTATACAATTGTCGAGGCCTGCCGATTTTGGCAGAGGGTTCCTGCATCATTTCCCGCCAATGGGCGATCCATCCCGGTAATCGGCCGATTGCAAACACGACCGTGAACATGTTCACGGGAAACCCGATGGCCTTGTAAATCATCCCGCTGTAAAAATCGACGTTGGGATACAATTTGTTCGAGATGAAAAAGTCATCCTTGAGGGCGATGTCTTCCAGGTGTTTGGCCACATCGAGCAACGGATCGTGCATGCCGAGGACATCCAGGACTTGCTCGCAGGCCCGTTTTAAAATTTTGGCCCGGGGGTCATAGTGTTTGTAGACGCGGTGGCCGAACCCTGCGAGGCGGAAGGGCTGGGTTCGATCCTTGGCCATCTCGACATATTTCCGCACGTTGCCTCCGTCGGCATGAATCGTTTCGAGCATCTCCATCACTTGTTGATTCGCGCCGCCATGTCGCGGTCCCCACAACGCATAGATGCCGGCAGACACGGAAGCAAAGAGATTCGCGTGCGACGATCCGACGAGACGCACCGTGGACGTTGAGCAATTTTGCTCATGATCGGCATGGAGAATACACAACAGGTTCAACGCTTTCGTCACAATGGGATTCACCGCGTATGGCTCGGAGGGAACCGAGAACATCATGCGGAGAAAATTGGAACAATAGTCCAACGCATTATCGGGATAGACAAAGGGCTGCCCGATCGACTTCTTATAGGAATAGGCGGCGATGGTCGGGATTTTGGCAAGGAGGCGGTGGGTGGATAACTCGACTTGTTGAGGATCGGTCGGGTCGTGGCTGTCCTGATAAAACGTCGAAAGCGCGCCGATCACGGCCGACAGAATAGCCATGGGGTGCGCGTCCTTGGGAAACCCGTCGTAAAAACGTTTCACGTCTTCGTGCAGCAGCGTGTGCCGGGTGATGGTGTTCGCAAATCGTTGATACTCGGATTGGGTGGGCAGGTTGCCGTACATCAGAAGGTAGGCGGTCTCCAAAAAATTCGAATGTTCGGCCAGTTGCTCAATGGGAATCCCGCGGTAGCGAAGAATCCCTTTGCGCCCGTCCACAAACGTGATGCCGCTGGAGCAGGAGGCGGTATTCAAGTACCCGGGGTCGAAAGTGGTGAGTCCCGCTTGGGCGCGTAGCATGGTGACGTCGAGCACCCGTTCGCCCTCGGTGCCCATGGCAATGGGGAGTTCAATGACTTGGTCGTCAACGTGGAGTGTGGAGAGTCGGCTCATCGGAGAACCTCCTTAAGAACACAAAAGTTCTTTCTAGTGACCCTTATCATATTCTACCGGAAATATTCTTGGAGATGGGTGTTCGATAGTGACAAGAGGTTGCTGCCAAGACAAAAACACTGGTAGGTAATACCGTATCCCCGGCGAGGCCCGTGCGGGCCTTGAGGGAAACTCGAACGACGGCGTACGGTTGAACGCGCTTCTTCCACGTGATTATGCCTGATTACCTTATTACCTGGATTCACCTCGCCGCGGCCATCACCCTCATCGGCGGATTGATGTTTTCCCAATTCGTACTCACTCCGGTGGCACGAAAGACTCCATCCGATTTAAAAGCCCGGGAAGTTGTCCGTCTGTCGGGCCGCCGCTTTCGCACCATCGCGTGGGTGAGTCTCATTCTCCTGATCCTGACCGGCGCGTATCAGATGTTGAATGAAAGCGGAGCAGCCCGGATCGAAACCATGTGGGGCGTGGTGTTGATGCTGAAACTGTTCCTCTTCATCATCGCCTTCGGGCTACTCCTCATTCACGACTTCATTATCGATCCGTATGCCCCGTCGTCTCAGGATCCCCCGCAGTCGGCCTCTTCACCAACCATCCCTGCCCGCGCCGATATCCTGCAAAAAGCCGTCATCGTGATGACCCTGGCCGTCTTGCTCGTGGCCTCGTATCTGGCGGAGCTGTAGAGCTGCGTTTCACATTTCCTGATCGGCATTCCCGACAAAATCCCCGACGCGCCGGAGTTCGCCGCTCTTGATACGGGCGACGTACCCTTCGATCTCTCGTTTGACTTGAGGTCCCAGAATATACAGGGCAATCACGTTCGGGATGGCCATGGCAACAAACATCGCATCGGCAAACTCGAGCGCCGCGTTCATGGAGATGACGGCGCCCGTCGACAAGAGCAGGCAGTAGACAAGCTTGTAGCCGAGATCGGTCCAGCGTGATTCCCCGGCGAGATAGGTCCAACATTTGACGCCGTAATAGGACCAGGTCAGCATTGTCGTATAGGTAAAGAGGATGACGGCCACCGCAAGAATATTCGGAAACCATGGAAAGACGGAGGCATAGGCCGCCGACGTAATCTCAATCCCCGAAAGCCCCTGGATCTTGTAGGCCCCGGTGACAATCACGATGAGCGCGGTCATCGTGCTCACGACAATCGTGTCGATAAACGGCTCGAGCAAGGCCACGAGTCCTTCGCTCGACGGTTCCCTCGTCTTGACGGCGGAATGCGCAATGGCGGCGGATCCGATGCCGGCCTCGTTCGAATACACGGCTCTTTGCAGGCCGATCAGCATGGCCCCGATGACGCCGCCGCTCACCCCTTCCGGTGCGAAGGCTTCAACAAAGATGCTGGCAAACGCTGCCGGCACCTGTTCGACGTGCAGACAGAGGATGATGAGCCCGGCCACCAGATAGATGAATGCCATCAGGGGAACGAGCGCCTGGGCGACGACTCCGATCATGCGGACACCGGCAATAATCACGAGCCCGACTGCGAACGCGATGCCCATCCCAAACGCAAGGCCGTCCTGCATGCCCGTCACTTCGGAAAATTGGGTGAACGCTTGGTTGACCTGGAAGAGCGTAATACTGGCCCCGGTGCCGAAAACGGCGAAAAGGGTGGCAAGGAATGGCCCAAGTTTCGCAAGGCCGCGCTCTGCGAGCCCCTTGTGAATGTAATGCATAGGGCCTCCCGAGACGGTACCGTCGGCATTGATCCGGCGGTAGGCGACCCCAAGCGTGCATTCCACCATCTTTGTCGCCATTCCCAGGAATCCTGCCAGGATCATCCAGAACATGGCGCCGGGACCGCCGATCGAAATGGCCACGGCGACTCCCGCGATGTTTCCGACGCCGACCGTTCCGGACAGAGCCGCGCTTAACGCTTGGAAATGGGTGAGGTCGCCGGGCTCGTCGGCACGCGTGTACTGACCGCGCACAATTTTCAGCGCCAAACCGAAATGGCGGATGTTCGGAAAGCGGAAATACAGCGAGAAAATGAAACTCGCCGTGATCAGCCAAAAGGCGATCACCGGAACGTCAAGACCGGCAATATTGAGCGAAAAAAATATGATGTCGGAGATGACGCCCGTAATCGGCGAGATCGCCTCATCAATGTATCGGTCAAGGTTCATAGGAGGAATCAGACCGTCGGGTCGCGAGTGATGCTTGCGCCAACCGTGGCTGCTCATCTCCCTCGCGGTTGGGGGGAAACGTCCGGAAGACTACTAAAACGGAGTCTCTCCCTTACGCAATTTGGCGAGGGCTTGTTTGACGAATTCGGCGTCCGTGCTGCCGGGATCGAGGTTGTTGTAGGTGGTGGCCCAAAATTCTTCGGTTTCCCGATACCGCTTCAAATACCAGAGGGCCAACCCCTTATACCAATTCACCCCGGGTTCGTTGGGCCGATCGATCAACACGACGTCGAAATGCTTGAGCGCGGTTTCAAAGAGTTTGGGGTCGTCGAATTTTCGTTCTTCGATCATGATGACGCCCATGTTGTAATGCGCTTCATGATTGCGGGGCTCCAGTTCCAAGACCTTCTCGTACGTTTTCTTCGCATCATCGACACGGTCCAAGGCCATGTAGGAACGACCGGCCAGCATCTGGCCTTGCACGTCATCGGGGTTCTCTCTGAGCCTGGCTTCCAACCGCGCAACCATTTCTCGCGGATCGGGCAGTTGGGCGGCCCTGTCGGTTTGGATGCCCACGAGCCGGTTGATGGTACGCCATTGCAGAAAGCTGTAGGTCCCGATCGAGAAGATGACCACCACCAGGCTGACCGCAATCGCCGATCCCCAGGCACTCCCCCGTTGCCTGGGTTGCTCAGAGGACAATGGTAAGCGGCCGGTAGCGGTAAGAACTTCGAGTCGATCCATGACGCCCAGCAGTTGCTGCTCGTCGGTGGCTTTCAAGCGCTCATAATCCTTCTGTTCCAACCGGCCTTGTGCCAATTCGATGTCGAGTTCCTGGAGTGACTGGAGGAGGACTTCGCGCTCCACGGAAAGATCCGCCCGTTCCTGGTCCTCCTCGGCTTCCTGGCTGATCAACTCTGGTGTTGCGGGGTCCTTCCGCCAAAAAGGAGAAGACATTCCGGCAATCACCCCGATGAGGATCGTGAGACAGACAATGAAAAAGATGGTCGACATGAAGTGTTTCTAGAAGCGTGGCGTGTGGAGCGGCTAACAGAAGATCATTTTGGTGAAAGGCCGGTCCTCAAAAACATTGAATCTTTTTCCTGATCGTGTATATATATGCACATGGAAACGAAAACTGAAAGGATCAAACACAGGCTGGAACGGGACGGGTGGTATCTGACGCGCCATGGCTCCGGTCATGACATTTACCGGCATCCCCACATCAAGGGCATAATTACCCTGCCAAGACACAAAACGGTGACGCCGGGCGTTGCCCGCTCTATTGCCAGGAAAGCGGGGTGGCCTGAGTAGCCACCAGGAAAGGAGAAGAACATCATGAGGTATCCCGCAGTGATCGATGGGAAAAAAAGCGCCTATGGCGTGACGTTCCCCGACTTGCCCGGCATCGTCGCCATGGGGAAAACGCTTGACGAAGCGTTGGTGAACGCCGAGGAAGCGTTGCGCGATTACGTGGTAGAGACGGAGAAGGACGGAGTGACGATCACGCCGCCCAGTGCGCTCGAACAAGTGGATACCCCCGACGGGTGTCTTCTGGTGTCCGTCCCGCTGCTCCGTCTCTCGGGCCGGAGCGTGCGCGCCAACATGCTGTTGGATGAGGGTGTGGCCGCGTTCATCGCCAGCGAAGCGCAAAGGCGCGGCATGACCCGGACGGCCTACGTGGAATGGATGACGCGGCGCATTGCGCAAATGGGCGGCTAGAAACTTCAGGCGGGAAGCCTCACTCGCTGTTGGAGTCATGGAGCATAAGTTTCTCGGATTTTTTTTGGAATAGTTTCTCGAATTTTTTTGGAATACGAGGCCAATGAAAAGCCTCGTCGACCTTCCACGATTTCGTATGTTTTATTAATCCTTCAACCGTCTTTTGACCTTCAACCTTCGTTCGAAGAAGTTCATCATGCGGGTATAGGTAACATTTCTCATCCTGCCTAAATGCAATGTAAATATCTTTGCCGATGTATTTTTTCTGAAACGTAAGGCAACTTTTAAGTTGAATTTTCAGAAACCTGTTCCCATCGATGTGACAAGCGATGAAATCAGCCCCTTGCCAATCGTCGCTTAAGCGTATGCAATTAAAACCATAATCGGCTAACGTCGATGCGACCTTTTGGAAATTGAAATTCTCCTTTTGCCGAGCATTCAAATCCTTATATTCTATAGGCTCAAATTTTACAGACTCAGACATACGATTTCCTCATTGCTGATGCGGTTTAGGACACGCAACAGCTTGCTGATAGCTTATCTTCATTTATTTTGGTGCAATTCCCGCTCTATTCGGCGTCGGGAGGCTTCATCGAGTGTCGGAGGCGGCTGAGGCGTAGGGGTTTTCGTTACCCATCCTTTGACTTCTCTCCATAGCAGGGCTCCACCGCCGAACAGCAAAAGAAACGGGGCCAACCAGATCAGCCAATTGAGGCCCTGTTTCGGTGGTTCCATCATGATGTAATTGCCGTAGCGGCTGTAAAAGTACGCCCGGATTTCCTCGGCAGATTGGCCTTGCATCACACGTTCTCGAATGGCTTCCCGCATCTGATGGGCCAAGGGCGCGCCCGATTCCCAAATATTTTCGGTCTGGCACACGGCGCATCGAAGCGTTTTGGCAATATCGCGCACCTGTTGGTCGATCTCCGATTCATCCACGACTTTGGCCGTGCCCGCGGTGGGGGAGACGAAACACAGAACGATCAGGATGGGGAAAAGACGAAACATTCAGATCGCCTGCCCTGAGCCCTGTCGAAGGGTGGGGTCGTAGGGGCGGACCTGCGTGTCCGCCCCTTGCAATAATGGGGTCAGAACGTTTTGTGTCAGATTGGTATAGACATTGTCCACGATCGGGCCGATCCATTTATGGCGAATGACTCCTTCTTTGTCGATGACAAACGTTTCCGGCACTCCGTAGACGCCGAAATCGATGGCTAACGCGCCTTTGACGTCTTGCATGTGCGGGAAACTCGACCCGTAGCGTTGTAAATACTCGCGAGCCTTGGGTATCTCGTCCTGGTAGTTGATCCCCAGCATCACAAATTCGGGGTGATCTTTAAACTCATCGTACAGTCGCAGCAGGTTCTCGTGCTCGACCTTACATTCCTGACACCAGGAGGCCCAGAAGTTTACGACGATGACTTTGCCTTTGTACCGTTCAGAGGACAATAGTTCGCCGGATTCCACGTTGGGGCCCTTGAACACGGGCGCGGGGGTGTCCACCAGGACCGGCGGGATATGCCGTGGATCGCCCCACAGCCCCTGGTAAAACAACGCGAGCAGGGCGAAGAGCACGACGAGAATGGTGATCTGCGTGGTACGAGTCATGAGACGACGACAAGGCTAAGCACAATACAACAAATTCCCCTCCTTTGTAAGGAGGGGTTAGGGGAGGTAGAAGGTCCGGTCATATCCTCTACCCCACCTGGCCTCCCCCTACAAAGGGGAGGAATGGAGCATCATTCATCACGTTTTCGTGGCCGGAAAATGTTGAGCAGGACCCCGAGCCCCATGATGCCGCCGCCGCCCCACACCCACAGGATCAGGGGATTGATCACGCCTCGGGCGACCGCCACGCCGTCGGCCGACACGTCCGGCATGGTGAGAAAAATATGCCCCATGTTTTTTGCGTAAATGGCGGATTCGGTTGTCGGGGTCTGCGACGCATCGTACACGCGCTTCTGAGGGCGTAACGTGGTGAGCAGGTCGTCGCCTTCATACAGTTCAAACACGCCTTCCTGCGCGCTCCAGTTTTTTCCACGGACGTCATGAATCCGTTCGAGTTTCATCCGATAGTTCTCGATGATGAATTCGTCGCCTACGCGTAACGATACTACTTTTTCCGTTTGGTACACGGTCGAAGCAATAATGCCGATGACCAGGACCAGCACGCCGACGTGGGTCACGAGACCCGCGTAGCGACGTTGATTGGCGGTAAAAGCCGACAGAAAACCTTTCAGCAGGTTGACGGATTCCCTGCGAGCGTACAGCGAGGAAATTTTGCCGACGTCGATCAAGATGGCGGCGCCCGAAAAGCCCACGACGAACGCGCCGGCCAACGCAAAGAGACTGTGGATGCCCAGGGCGAACAACACCACGGTCGATACGACTCCAACGCCGACGGGGGCCAGAAAGTTTTTCTTTAAACTGGCTTGAGACGCCTTGCGCCACGGAATATAAGGGCCGACCCCCATCAAGAACAGGAGCCCGAGTGCAATCGGCATAAACACCGTATTGTAGTAGGGAGGTCCCACGGTGACCTTGGCCCCTTTCCAGGTTTCGATCATGAGCGGATACAGAGTGCCGAGAAAGACGGTGGCCGCCGCCACGAGGAAGAATAAGTTATTGAAGAGAAATACCGACTCCCGCGAAACCATGGAATCCATTTCGATCGGGCTCTTCAGTTTATGGGCTCTCAGTATTAAGGACCCAAAGGCAAGGCCGATGATCATGGTCACAAAAATCAGGATGTAGAGCCCCCGTTCCGGGTCGGTGGCAAACGTATGGACCGACGTGAGGACCCCGCTTCGTACCAGGAACGTGCCGATCAACGAAAGCGAAAACGTGACGATAATGAGGAACAGGTTCCAGACCTTGAACATCTTCCGCTTTTCCTGAACCATCACGGAATGCAGGAAGGCGGTCCCGACCAGCCACGGCATAAACGAGGCATTCTCCACCGGGTCCCATCCCCAGTAACCGCCCCAGCCCAATTCATAATAGGCCCAGTAGCCGCCCAGGAGAATACCCGCGGTCAGGCATATCCACGCGAAAATCGTCCACCGTTGGGTGACTTTGATCCATTCTTCTCCCAGCCGGCCGGAGAACAACGCCGCCATGGCAAAGGAAAAAGGAATCGAAAATCCGACGTAGCCCATGTACAGCATCGGAGGGTGCAAGACCATGGCCGGGTCCTGGAGTAACGGGTTCAAGTCCTTGCCGTCCGGCGGGGCGGGGATCAGCCGGTCGAAGGGGCTCGAGAGAAAGAGAATCAGGAGAAGGAATCCCATGATGATGAGGCATTCCATGCCGATGAGGTACGGCATAATGGCCGGCTGGGTTCGCCAATGGAGCCAGACGGCAATCGTACTGAACGTAGACAGAATAAAGACCCACAATAGCAGGGAGCCTTCATGGCCGCCCCAGACCGCGGCGATGGTGTAAAACAAGGGGAGTTGTGAATTCGAATTGGCGGCGACGTAGTTGACGGAAAAGTCACGAGCGAGAAACGAATAGATCAACGAGGCCATGCCTATGGCCAGGAGAACGAAAATGAGCGTCAAGGCCATGCGCCCGACGCGGACCCAGTCCGCATTGCGCGTCCGGAGCGCCAGACCGGACGAAACAAGACCGAACACGGAGAGCACGAAAGCGATGACAACGGAAAAATGTCCGATTTCAATGATCATGGGATTCTTTTACAGGGGCCGAGGTGGTTTTGGATCTATTCCACCAACGATTTCATGAAATCCTTGCGGGGCAGTTCGACGCCCGCGCGTTTCAATTCAATGGGCATGTAGTCTTCGGAATGTTTGGCCATGATCATGTTGGATTCGAATCGATGTTGGCCGGTCCAATACCCTTCGACCACGGCGCCCTGTCCTTCTTTAAAAAGGTCTGGCGGGATGCCTTCAAAGGCCACGGGAATCGTGGCCTCGCCATCGGTCAACTGAAAGGTCAACCCCAGTCGATCGGGATACGTATTCATGCTTCCTTCGACGACCATGCCACCCACGCGTACTTTCTTCTGATAGTAGTCCGGGGAAAAGGCTTTCACTTCAGAGGGAGTAAAAAAGTATACCACGTTTTCCCCAAAATTCCCCAGGGCGAGGTAGGCCAAGGCTCCGCCCACCAGAAGAAGACTGACGATCATCCCGACCTTTTTCTTTCCAGGCATCATTTCTTCTCTCCTTCTTCCCCCCTCTCGCTTCTTCAAATCCCCTCTCCCATCAAGGGAGAGGAAACTTGACCCCTTTCCCTCCGGACGTCGTCACTCTTCCTCATACAGTTTAGAGGCTTTTATTTCTTCATACAAAAAATTGACTCGCCGAGTCATGGCAAACAGAAAAAGCGCCAACGGCAAGAGGCCCAGGAGATAGGCGCCGGCAATAAATCCATAGTTCGGGACGATCCCGATATCGCGGGCCTCGAAGACCTGAGTTGAAGCATTCCACGTCCCGATCAGGATCAAGGTTTTCAATTCCCGAAGATTATCTGGGGGCGGGCCTTGATAGTGAACGGGAAGAGTGGCGCTTTTCCCAAGCAGGGTGAAGGTGGCTTCTCCGGCTTCACGAGTCTTGAGCGTTCTGCCTTGAACCATGCCCAAGACCCGGATTTCGCCCGCGGGTGCCTCCTTCCTGACCTGCTGAGGGACAAGACTGGCTATGTTGTCTTGATAGTGGTGATAGGTGAGCACGACTAATGCGATCGCGACAACGAGCAATCCGCCCCATCGGATAGACAAATTCGTCATGAATCGGATTTCGACAAATGAAACTGGCTCAAGAGCCGTCCTTTTTTCGCGTGAAGCAAGCGGTCGAGATAGAGTAACTGCGTACGGACCATGACCATATACGAGAACAGCAAAGACATGCCGATGCTCATACACAACAGGGGCACCAGGAGGCCTGAAGAAATGCTCACCCCACGCATGGAAATGGATTGCGGTTGGTGCAGCGTTCGCCACCATTCCACTGAAAAATGAATAATCGGCAGATCGACGAACCCGATAATGGCCAGGATGGCGCCATAGCGAGCTTCTTTCTCGTGATCGTCCGCAAAGGTTCGCAGCATGATATAGCCGATCAAAATCAACAATAACACCGTAAAGGAGGTCAGACGGGCATCCCACGTCCACCAGGCGTCCCACGTGGGTTTGCCCCAAATCATCCCGGTCCCCAGCGCAAGCGCGGTAAAGACGGCGCTGAGGGCGGCCACGGCCTGGCACATGTTGTCCACGATCGGGTCTCGTTTCCACAAGTACCAGAGGCTTCCCAGTGCCAACACGGTATACCCGAAAAGGGACGTATGGGCGAGGGGCACGTGAATATACATGATCCGCACCACTTCACCCTGGTAGTAATCCGGGGGGGACCCGATGAGCCCGAGGTAGAGCCCGACCCCGAGGCACAGGGCGGCTCCGCCCCCAAACCAGCCTTGAAAGCGTTGGACTTTTCGGATAACCCGATGAATGGTCATGGTGGCTTATGAATCCATCACAAATTCAAACAACCAAAACGACACGACCGTAAAGACCACGTCGTACACGGCCAGGAGTTTCAGCCACTGTTCGTACATGGCCAGCGGGTCCCCGTTGAGAGCTCCTTTTGTGGCTTCGACCGCAGCGATCATGACGGGGACCACCAAGGGAAGGAGGAGAATCGGGAGCATCACTTCACGTGCCCGAATTTGTACCGTCAGAGCCGAAAACAGCGTCCCTATGGCGGAAAGTCCCAGAGTTGCCAAGAAAAATATTAACAGAAGAAGTGAAATCTCTTCAACGACTTCCAAATTGAAAAGGATGACAAACATCGGAAATAAAAGGATTTCCACCACGAACATGAAGGCGAAATTCGCTGCGACCTTGCCGAGGTAGATCGCCCCCTTGGCCTCCGGCACCATCTGCAAGGCCTCCAGGCAATCATTCTGCAGCTCGGTGGAAAACGACTTGCCCAACCCGATAATGCCGGTAAAGGCAAAGGCGACCCACATGATACCCGCAATGACTTCGCGAGCGGCTTGCTGGTCCATGGAAAAGCTGAAGCTGAAAATCAAGATGACGATGAGGGCAAAAAACACCATGGAGGAGATCGTCTCACGGCTTCGCAGCTCGGTGACGAAATCCTTCCACACGATCCAGCGGATGACGTTAAAAGAGGTCATCTGACTTCAGTGCCTCGACGCTAACTTCCTGTAACGCCCCGTGCCGCAGGATGCCGGCCCGGCTGACAATGGGACGCGTTTTGTCTTGATCGTGCGTGGAAAGGAGCACGGTGCCGTTTTCCGAGATTCGTTCCCGAACGTATTCTCGCAGGATGTCGGTCCCGGCCGTATCCAGCGCGGTAAAGGGCTCGTCCAACAGCAAGATGTTGGGCTTCGCCAACATGGCTTTCGCCAGTGCCAACCGTTTCTTCATGCCGGCGGAATAATGCCGGATTTTCATGTCGACAAAGGCGCCGATGGCCACGCGGTCCAACGCCCGCTTCACGTCGCGGTCCGTGGGGCGTTGTCCCCGTAGCGCGAGGGCAAACGCCAAATTTTCCTTGGCATTCAATTCATCGTACAAATGCGTACCATGGGCTAAAAAAATGAGGTTGGCTCGAATGGCGTCTTTGTCCTTGAGCCCATGCATGCCGAGCATTTCATAGTACCCTGTACTGGGTCGTTGAAGCGTGGCCAGTATTTTCAATAACGTGGTTTTGCCCGCACCGTTTGGTCCGAACAGGGCAAAACATTCACCCTCCGCGATGGTCAGGTTAATATCGTGTAACACTTGGAAGTGCCCATAGGACTTACCGATACCGTGACAGGAGAGAGCAATCATGGAGGGGAGTACGCTTTCGGTGCCGGTTACGGGAAAATCAGGGAAAGAATGGACCCAGCGGGCCGGTTACAAGGTAGGACAACCATCATATGCCTGGTCCAAATGAAAAACTATACTGGATGGTCACGTCCGTGTCCACATATGTCATCATTCCGAGTCGACAGGCAGGTCGGGTTTCCCCTTGCCGGTTGACGGTATCGGGAATTCCTGAATAAGATGAAATCCGGTCGGGCAGACGCGCATGTGAAAGAAACTGGGTCATTCAGTGTATAATAGTTAGGGAACCGTGAATTCATGGGTCAATAATGTGTACGCAAGGAAGGCGCTTTTCTGGAAACGACTCGTGGTTTGCTGCCTGGGGACGTTGGTTGTCCTATCAGGAGTAGCCTGTGATTCAGGGTATTCGGATCAAGAAGAACCCTCGGGGAACGCCGTTGCCGTTCGTCAGGCCCCACCGGCCATGGGGTCCACGGCTCCTGATTTTCAACTCATTGACTTGCAGGGGAACCGGCAAGCGCTTCCGGACTATCACGGCAAAGTGGTGCTCCTGAACTTTTGGGCGACGTGGTGTGGCCCGTGCCGCGTCGAAATGCCGAGTATGGAAAGCGTGTATCAGGATCTCAAGGACGAAGGCTTTGCAATCCTTGCGATCTCTTCCGATCCGCAGGGGAGTATCGTGACTCGACCGTTTGTGGCATCCAAAGGGTTGACCTTTCCGATCTTGCATGATTCGGATTACCGGGTGAGCGGGAGTTATGGCGTACGAACGCTTCCCATGAGCTTTTTAATCGATCGAAACGGCACGTTAATCCAGCGAGTGTTCGGGGCGCGGGACTGGAACAGTCCTGAGGCTCGTGAACTGATTCACGGCCTTCTGCAGGAGTCGTAACGCGATGATCGACGCCATGAACATCTCCCTGTTTGCGGCCTTCAGTGCGGGCTTCCTGTCCTTCATCTCGCCTTGCGTGTTGCCGTTGGTTCCTTCCTATGTCTCCTATATTACGGGGCTTTCCCTGGAGCAGTTGGCGGATGCGTCGGAGCGACAGCATTTTCGCAAAGCCATTATCCTGAATTCACTCCTGTTCGTGGCGGGGTTTTCTTCCGTGTTCATTGCGTTCGGCGCCTCCGCCAGTTTTGTCGGGCAAGTGCTGTATGAATATCAGGATATCATTCGAAAAATCGGAGCCGTGTTGATTATTGTCTTCGGGCTCTACCTGTTGGGTTTGATAAAATGGAGCGTGATGATGACCGAGCGCCGGCTCTTCTCGTTCGGCAGTCGGCCCGTGGGGTACGTCGGGTCGTTCCTGATCGGGACGGCCTTCGCCGCCGCGTGGACGCCCTGCGTCGGGCCTATTCTTGGCGCGATCCTGGCCTATGCCAGTACCACGGAATCCATGCAGTTTGGGATTCTGCTCCTGGGGTCCTATTCCTTGGGATTGGGACTGCCGTTTTTTCTCACCGCCCTCAGCGTCGATCGATTCCTTAACTATTTTCAAAAGGCCCGGCTCTACCTCCACGGAGTTTCTTTGGCCAGTGGCGTCTGCCTGGTCGTGGTCGGCGTGATGATTTACGTCGATTCCCTGGCACGCTTTACCAGTTTTCTCGAACGCAATGGGATTGGGTGGTATATCGGACAGTAGGCCGCGGGTCAGGATGTAGTCCGTCGGAGATGGCCCGCGGTTCATGCGGGACGGCACGGGGGCCGTCCCCTACAACGACAATAACGTAGGGACAACCCCCTGTGGTTGTCCGTCCTGATGTTGAGTGGTATTGTATCCCGCGCGTCAGGGGAAGGAAGCCTACTGGCACCAGGCCCCGGGGCGACAGGTCACGGATTTGGGAACGGGAGGATTCGGCGCGAAGGCATTGGATAGGGACGTTCCTGTTTCTCCACACCACGATCCCAGTTGGCAATCGGTCACTGCTGAAGAGGCTGGCGATACCCGCGAAGGGGCTCGATTGCTTGCGGTCGTTACGGGGCGGAAACCGGGCCTCGGCACGTTTTGGTTGAAGGACCCACGCGGTCGAGCCGCCATCATAATGTTGGGGTTTTCGTTTTGAAGCGCCGCCAGCAACTTGAGCCCATCGTCCCGTAATTTATGTCGGGGATGTTCTTGAACCAAGGCCACGGCCCAATCGCGTGCCCATTCCAGCGCCCCTAACTTCTGGTACGATTTTGCCAACTGCAGCTTGGCCTCGACAGCTTCCTCCATGGAAGGGTAGCCGTTGATAATTTTCTCGAACCTTTTTGCCGCGGCCAGGTACTGTTCTTTTCGATAATAGAACGTTCCTACGAACAAATGGTTTTGGGCGAGGTAGCGTTCACATTCTTTAATTTTGACCCGTGCCTCCGCTTCGTACCGGCTTGCAGTGAAGGTGTTAATGAGTTCCCAAAATTCTTCGTGAGCCTTTTTGACGGGAGTCATGTCCCGGTCAACCGTTTGAATCATTTTAAAATGGCTGAGGGCCAACCGGTATTGCGCGTATGGGGCAAGGACGTGATTGCGGTGCAGGTCCAAAAAATGTTGATATTCGACGATCGCTTCCGCGTATCCCTCTTTTTCATGAAACGCTTCCGCTCGTTTCAGGATGACGTTGGGGTCATAGTTCATTTCGATGGTGTCCCCGACAAAAATCTGGGCATCGGTTCTCTCGGCACCAGCGGTAGGGGCAGGTGACTCGTTGTCCGAGAACATCGAACAGCCCAAGGTCAGGCAACTGGCCACGGACAGGATCAACATCGTGACCGGATGGCGAAACACGTACGTCAGCATATGCGTTGAAATCCTTAGAAAATTCGGTCTAACCTTAGAGCATAGCAGAGTTCCGACCCTTAAGACAAGATTGACGACTTGAGAAACAGGGACGCAAGTTCTCCGTGCGCTAACCTGAAAACCAGGAGTTCCCCGAACGGGTAACAGTCAATGGCCCATTCCTATACCAGTCGAATCTGCGGGACCGGTTCATACGTTCCGGAACGGCGAGTGACCAATGAGGAGGTGGCAACGAAATTTGCCCTCCACGATCAGGACGTCTTTCGGGTCACTGGAATACGGGCCCGGCATTGGAGCCAGGCCGACGAAACCTGTTCGCACTTGGCCGAGCGTGCGGCTCGGCAAGCCTTGGAGTCTTCGGGCCTGTCGAGTGAAGCGATGGATGCCATTCTGGTATCGACCACTTCTCCGGATACCCCGTTTCCATCTACGGCCTGTGCGCTTCAGAAACGGCTGGGCATACGCCGCGTGGCGGCCTTTGATCTTGCGGCATCTTGCAGTGGATTTCTGTACGGCTTATCCATGGCCGATGCGTTTATCCGGTCAGGACAGTTTCAAAGCTGTTTGGTGGTTGCAGCCGAAGTCAAATCCCGCTATCTCCATGTTTCCCAGCCTGCGAGTGGAATACTCTTTGGTGATGGAGCCGGGGCGGCGGTGGTGACCCGGGAAGAATCGTCGAGTCGCAATCCGGCTGCGAACTCAAAGGTCGCTGGGATCAAGGAGATTCGATTATATTCGGAGGGAGCCTACCACGACCTGATTATGATTCCGGCAGGAGGATCGAGGCACCCCATGAGCCAGGAAACGATTCGTGGTCATCAACATAGTATTCGATTGCAGGGTGGGGCGGTCTATCGCGTGGCCGTCAAACGGTTGACGGAGGCGATCGAGACAATCCTTCGTGAGACCCGCACGAACTTGTCCGAGGTGAAGCAAGTGATTACGCATCAGGCCAATGGCCGTATGCTTCACACCATTGCGAAACGGTTGGGCGTGCGCCAGGACCAAATGGTCTCTATCGTTGACCAGGTTGGCAACACGTCGTCGGCCTCTTTGCCGATGGCCTTGGATTGGGCGTACCGGCAAGGAAAATTTCGGGAAGGGGACCTCATTCTTCTAGGAGCGTTTGGTGGAGGATTAACGTGGGGTACTGCCTTGATTCGATGGTAATGAGTCTTAGGGCCGGGCCATGACTGAGTTGACGAATCTTCAGTTTATGTCATAATGTCAACTGACGTTTCGCGGGCATGCCGTTTGCAAGGAACACTCATCCTCCAGCAGCCCGATTTTCCACAGACATTAGGGGGCGAAGTGAAAAAAATTTATTTAGCCAATCCACGGGGGTTTTGCGCCGGCGTTGATCGGGCTATTGAGATCGTCGAATTGTCGCTGAAACGTTACGGCGCTCCGATTTACGTGCGACATGAAATCGTGCACAGCCGGCACGTCGTCAATTCTCTTCGCAAACGAGGAGCGGTGTTCGTAGAGGAACTGGATGAAGTGCCGGACGGTGCGCTGGTGATTTTCAGCGCCCATGGAGTGGCCCAACAGGTATGGGAAGAGTCCCGGCGGCGCAATCTGAAAGTCATCGATGCGACGTGCCCCTTGGTGATCAAAGTTCACAATGAAGTCAATCGCGATTACAACAATGATTACGAGCTCATTCTCATCGGTCATGCCGGCCATCCCGAGGTTGTCGGCACACTGGGACAGGTTCCGGATAAATTTCATCTGGTGTCTTCGGTCAAAGACGTGGAAACGCTTGAGGTTGAAAATAAAGAACACCTGTCTTACGTCACACAAACGACGTTGAGCGTGGATGAATGCAGTGAAATCGTAGAAGCGCTCAACCGGCGATTTCCGGGAATCAAAGGTCCGCATCAGGAAGATATTTGTTATGCCACGCAAAATCGGCAAAATGCCGTGAAAGAACTGGCCAGATTCGTCGATTTGATCCTGGTCATCGGGTCTCCCAATAGTTCAAACTCCAATAGACTTCGTGAATTAGCCGAACGATTTGCGATCCCCGCCTATCTCATTGATTCCTATCAAGACATCCGGTTTGAGTGGCTCAAGAACGTGGACGCCATCGGGGTCACGGCCGGAGCCTCTGCACCGGAGGTTCTCGTGAGTGAAGTGGTGGCGTACCTCAAAGGAGTCGGGGCCGAGGAAGTCGAAGAGCTCACGGTCGTTGAGGAAGACATCGAATTTCTGCTTCCCAGAGAATTGGTGATGCCCGGACAAAAGCGAAACCAAAGGGCTCTCGTCTAGTCCGGATTCCAGCCGTTTCCCGTATCTACAGGAAACCCACAATATATACACAGCATTTCCATCATCACTACACTATTTAGTGTAAAATCCTTGATTTTTTTGTCTTCTGTGGTACAGTTGCGCTACGAGTCCGTTTGCCCCATCACCCACCTCTCTGAGAGTGTCCCATGAAGTTGAAATCCCTCCTGGTTTCCGGATTTAAGTCCTTTCCTGAAGCTCGACTCGACTTTCCCCAAGGCATTACCGCGGTGGTGGGGCCTAACGGGGTAGGGAAAAGCAACATCGTCGATGCCATTTTATGGGTATTGGGTGAGCAAAGCACCAAAACGCTGCGTAGTGAACGCATGGAAGACGTCATCTTCAATGGGACGGAATCCCGTAAGCCATTGGGCATGGCGGAAGTCTCGCTGGTCGTCAGCGACGTGACGAGTCAAGAACTCGAGCCTGTAGCCGGCGTGCTGGAGGCATTGCCGGGCAACAAAGAGTTAATGGTCACGCGCCGGTTGTACCGTGACGGGGAAAGCGAATATTCCATCAATAAAATCCCCTGCCGGCTTAAAGATATTCGCGGCCTTTTTTTGGAAGCGAGGGCCGGCACCAAGGGGCATACGGTGATCGAACAGGGTAATATCGATCAAATCCTCTCCGGGTCTCCCCAAGACCGCCGAACGTTTATAGAGGAAACGGCGGGAATCGGTCGCTTCAAAAAACAAAAGACGGAAGCGCTGAACAAACTCAAAACCACGCAACAGAACTTGACTCGAGTTCGAGACATTATTGCCGAGGTCCAAAAACAACTGCGGACCTTAAAACGCCAGGCGCAACAGGCCGAGCACTATCGGACGTTGAAGGAAGAATCGCGCGCACTCGAAATCCGGCTCCTGAAACACGATTTTGAAGGCCTGCATCACCAGCGGACGCACGTTGAATCCGAACTTGCCGGGTTGGAGTTGCGCGAGGCTGAACTCATGGCCGAGGAAGCACGCCTGATGGCGTCGTATGAGGAAGCCAAGTCGGTGCTTCTCCGTGATGGGGAATTCGTCGGACATATGCAGGAAGAGCTTCGACAATTGGAACATGGCATCGGGCAGGCGCTCACGACCATGGAAGTCGAGCGGAATCGCGCAGACTTGTTTGACCAGCAACGAACGCAAGCGTTGGAAGAACAGACTCGTCTTGTCACGGTTTCCGAGCAAGCCGCGACGAACATCCAGAGCCTTCAGGAGCAGGTTCAACGCTCTGAAGGAGACACGGCTCAGGTGACCGGACAATTGACGGAACTGGAGATGGAACAACAACAGCGAGGTGAGCGCCGGACTGCGTTACAGACCCAGACCGAGCAAAGCAGGCAACGCCTGTTCGATCTCGCCGTCGAGCGTTCGCAAACCGAATCCCAGTTGACGAATCTCGATACCAAACAACGGGAACTGCTGAGCCGCCTCCAGGACATTCAAGACGACCAAGCCCATTGCCGGCAGGAACGATCGAACGCCGAAGAGGCCCTGACCGAGCAGAACGTGCTCTTGCAACAAGTCACCCAACACCTGGCAGTCGATCGTGAACAGCACGAAACGCTGTCAGCCGCGAGGTTAACACTCGAAGAACGGCTTCAAGAGGTCGATCAACAACGGATTCAAGAACAAACCAACCGTGCGGCAGCCGAATCGCGTCTGCGAGCACTGCAAGCCGTGCTTCAAGAAGAGTTGGGGTATCGGCAAGGCCAGGAAGAAAACGACCCCTCCCTGCGACGGGTGTGTCAGGGGGTTCAGGAAGTGTTCGCTGAACGGTTGAAGGTTCCACAAGAATATGAAGTCGCCATCGAGGCGGCATTGGGAGAGCATATTCGCGCCTGGGTCGTGGACGGGGTTGATGACGTTCTGCAAGCGCTTGCGTTTGTCACGGAACATGGTTGGGGGCGTGGGACCTTTGTGACCGCCCAGCCTCCTGTTTCCTCAGCCGGGTCGTTCCTTGAGTCGTGGCCTGCTTTGGAAAAGGTGCACGGGGTGTTGGGCAGGGCAGTCGACCTGGTTGCCGTCCCCGAAGATCTAGAAGGGGTGTTGCATTGTCTCTTGGGGCGTGTGGTGCTGGTGGATACTCTCGAACATGGTCTGTCGGCGATCAAACACGTCTCTCAATCCGATCTTGGGTCCTTGCTGTTGGTGACGCGGACCGGAGCAGTCATTGATCCCCGGGGCATCGTGACCGGCGGTTCCTCCGGTGAGGCAAGCGGGCTGCTGCAACGACGGCGCGAAGTGCATTCGTTGGAGCAGGAATTGTCCTTGATGGACCAACGCATTGCCGAATTTGACGGTCAACGCCAGACGGTGCAGGAACAATTCGAGACGAACAAGCAGCAACTCCACGTCCTTGAGGCCTCCCTGAAAGACGCCGAAATGAGGCAACTCGTGGTTGAACAGGAACAATCCACTCTCACGAGTCGCCTGCAGGACGTGGAGCAACGGTTGAATGCGAATCAAACGGAACTTGATGCGTGTCAGGAAGAACTCGCTCGGGTTCGAGAGCACGAAAGCCTGGCGCGAACGCGGCTCGGAGAGATCGCACAACGACACGGCGAAGAAGAACAACGGCTGACGGAATTGACCACACAATTTCAGGAAGTGGACGAAGCGATACGAGTGCTCTATGACCGGTTGACGGAGACGCGGTTAACCTTAACCACGTATCGGGAACGGCACGAACGGGCACGGGCGGATTTGGATCGCTTACAAGAGGAGGATCGCAGCCGCCGGGCACGGCTTCAAGGTCTTGCCGAGCAAATCGAGTCCCTGCAGACTCAAACCGGGAAGAGCCGGGAAGAACGCCGGCGAGCGGATTCGGTGTTTCAGGAATTGGATGCCAGGAAGACGAGTCTTCAGGGTGAGCTTCGTGAGGTCGAAGAGCGACATACGAACGGTCTTGAACGGACTCGGGAATATGAACGCGGTCTCAATGAGAATCGAAAACAGTGTTTTTCGACCAGGGAAACGCGGCGGGAATCGGACGTTCACCGTGCTGAAATCCGGACGAGAATGCAAACCATCGAGGAAGCCTTAACCGGCACCTATGGGGAATCCATGGACGAACGTGGAGAAAAAACGCCGCAGGCGGACGTTTCGCAAGATCCCGGGGCCGAGAACGAAGGGCCTGAAGCCTGGAAGGAACGGTTGCAGACCATTCGGACCAGGATGGATCGCATGGGGGCGTTGAATTTGGCCGCGATCGACGAGCATCGAGAATTGGAGGAACGCTATCGGTTTCTCCACGAACAGGAAGAGGATTTGTCTGAATCGATACGCTCGCTTCAAGAAATCATCGAACGCCTCAATCGAACGACGAATCGAATGTTTCAGCAGACGTTCGAGGCGATCCAGGAAAAGTTTGGGGGAGTCTTTTCGGCTTTTTTTGCCGGAGGACAGGCGGAGTTGGTGTTGGTGCAGCCGGATCCGGAAGAACAAGAGGAAGAGATGGGGATGGAGCCCGGCGTCGATATTATCGCGCAGCCTCCAGGAAAACGTCTCAAAAACCTGACGATGTTATCCGGCGGCGAAAAAACCCTGACCGTGTTGGCCTTGCTGTTTGCCAGTTTTTTGACGAGGCCGTCGCCGTTTTGTATTTTGGACGAGGTCGATGCCCCATTGGATGAACCGAACGTGGTTCGGTTCGCTCGATTCTTGCCTCAGTTAATCCCGCTTTCTCAGTTTCTCGTGATCACGCATAATAAACGCACGATGGAAGTCGCCGATTCCCTGTTTGGGGTGACCATGGAAGAGCCCGGCGTCTCAAAGTTTGTTTCCGTGCGAATCGCAGATTTCGAGAAAGTATAACGGCAAGGGGCCGGAAGATTTTGCGCGAGGTAAAAACACAAAGCCCCGTCTTCGTATGAAGACGGGGCTTTCAACTAGTTTCGTACGCCGCTCCACACCTTTTCAGAATCGATTTCTTTATCAGGGTTCAAGGTTCTCGCTTTATCGAGTAAGACATCGGTGGTTTCAGGGACTTCCGGGTCGGAGATGCAACAGTCATCGACCGGGCAGACAGCCGCGCATTGAGGTTCGTCAAAATGCCCGACGCATTCGGTACAGCGTTCATGGGTAATCACGTACACCGTATCTCCATCGCCTTGTCCTTCACCCACCGCATACCCTTTTTCTTCTGCGGCACTTCGAGTTTCGAAGATGGCCTCATTCGGGCATTCCGGCAAACATGCTCCGCAATTAATGCATTCTTCCGTTATCAATAACGACATAAATTCCTCCTTCTATCGAACCAGCAAGAGTTTCGGGTCACCCAAGCGATGTCAGACAGTATATTCTAGGCACCCATGAATATCGAGTCAACGGGACAGAAGGCCTAGAGCCCTAAGCCATTTGGACTGTACGCTTCACTCCGAACATTCGAGTCCTTTGCCGCCGCTCCCTTCGCGGAACGGAAAATGACAGTAAAGGCGCTCAGGACAAAGCTTTTCCAACGGCCCGTCAATCTTCAAGGTGATAGTTCCAGCCCTGGATAAGGGAGGGCCTCCCTGCGACCGCCAATGCTCCCCAAAACCCTTGTCCCAAGGGGAGGTTAAACAGGGACCAATCATCAGGGGATGAGCCTGTCCCTGACGCTTGTCCCCGATCCCCGATCGAGTCGAGGACAGGCTCTGATCGGGGATCTAATCGGGGATTGAGGATTCGGGGCGGTTCGTCGGAGGTAAAGGAAACCGTCAGATTTTTCAGAGGAAACGAAAATCCTTTTCCGATAGCTTTGACAAAGGCCTCTTTTCGTGTCCAACAACGGAAGAATGCCGCCTGTTGTTCGGCCTGGGGGAGCTTCCGGAAAGTCGCGAGTTCATCAGGGTTGCAAATGCGTTCGGCCAGTCCCGCATAGTCCAAGGAATCCCGGTCACCCTCAAGATCAATGCCGACTGCAAAATCGTGGGAAACGGCATACACCGCCAACTGTTGGGAATGAGACACGTTAAAGTGAAGAGGTTGATCCGTGGGGTCTTGCAAAAGCGGTTTTCCAAAGGGACCCGATTGAAAACGGATGTCCCGAGGAGATGTCCGGAGGTAGCGAGCGAGAATATGCCGCAGGATGCCCCGTGCCGCCGCAAAGCGTCGTCGGTGTGTGGAGCTTCTAAAGCGTTGCGCGCGTGCCCGTTCGTCCGGACTCAGGGTCTCTTGATACACTTGAAGACGTGCGAAGGGTACGTCTACAATCGCGCGCCACACGTGAATATGACCCGCCTGCAGAAGGTGCCCGCCCTCGGGAACGTTCCCAAAGAAAGAAGATGGGGAGGACGATGGGGACAGGGAACTCTCGTGACTCATGCCTGATTCATAGGAAGACAAACATTGCGCACCGTGCATGCTCGATCTGCGGAGCGGGCTAAGAAGTATTGTACAAAGAAACGCATTCGTGAGGCGAGCGTTGAATAGGCCCACGCAATCAGCGGCTTATGCCGCGTTAATCACCGCCTCGGTCGTGTGGGGCGGGTCGGTGGTGGCCCAGAAAGTGGCGTTGGGTGCCTTCTCCGCCGTGGAAGTGTCGGTGTTTCGAGGACTCGGCGCGTTGGTCATTCTGGTTCCGTTGTGGTGGTGGCAGGAGCAGTCCAAGACGCGTTTGACCGTGCGGGATCTCGGGGTACTCACGGCCTTGGGGGTCGCTGTGCTTGGGAATCACCTGCTGGTGTTGTATGGGCTTCAGTACATCGGGGCCGGGTCAGCCGGCGTGATTATCGGGGCCAGTCCGGCTATTATGGCCTTTCTTTCCTCATTGATGCTTCGCGATATCCCGTTTCGTCAAGTCTGGGTTGGGTGTGCGGTGTCGTTCATCGGAGTGGCCCTGGTGTCGGGTGGAGATGCAACGGCGGATGGCGGAGCGAACCCTGTGCTGGGTGGCGGGTTGATCGTTCTGGCTTTGATAAGCTGGGCCCTCTACACCATCGGGAGCCGCTGGATGATGGAGGGGCTGTCGCCGCTGACGGTGAATTGGACGACGCTCTTCATCTCCATCGTCTTTCAAGTTCCGTTGCTGTGGATAGACCCTCAAGTGTTGGAGACAGGTATCGGAAGTATTCCCACCTCAGGGTGGGCGGCGTTGGTGTACGTTATCGTGTTTGCCACCGCACTCGGCCAGCAAGCCTGGCTCTATGGGGTATCCGGTATCGGACCTTCACGTGCCGGGGTGTTTGCCAATTTGATTCCCGTGTCCGCGCTTGTCTTGTCGTTTGTCATCCTCGGTGAATCCCTGGATCTGATCAAAGTGCTTGGCATCGGATTCGTTTTGGGCGGGGTCTGGTTGGTCACCCGGTCTTCAGGGACCTGAGGGGGCCGAGGGTTGCTCAAACGTCGCTCGAATGGGATGATGACTGCACGACGAACCACGGTGGGCTGTCGGTGCGGAATGCGTTGAATGGAGAAAGGTAGAGCCGAATGCTGAGAATGCTGAAAGAGCGAATTGAGGAAGTGACGTTGGCCAACGAGGCGTTTTATCGGGCCTTCGAGAGTCTGGACATCGGGGAAATGGATAAGGTATGGGCGCACCAGGAATACGTGACGTGCATCCATCCGGGCTGGAGTATGAGGGTCAGCTGGCCGATGGTTCGGGATTCCTGGGTCGTCATTTTTAATAATATTTTTTCTATGGGGTTTTCCCTCACGGAATTACAGGTCCAAGTCGCCGGTGACGTGGCCTGGGTGATTTGTACCGAAAATATTACGAGCCGGCACGCGGACAGCAACCAAAACAGTCGAGTCGTGGCGACCAATCTGTATGAGCGCATGGACGATGGCTGGAAGATCATCCACCATCACGGCTCCCCGTTAATGGAGTAGGCGGGGGATAATGATCGTTGTTCCCTGGCTATTGGCAGGATTATTTTCTGTAGGGGCGAACCTGCGTGTTCGCCCTGCTCCACGGGTTAGTGCGGGATGGCGAGCGTGGCATACCATTCTCCGACAATCGCATCCCGTTCCACCATCGTCATGCCGTTATATTTCCGGAATATCCCTTTGCCACCCTTTTTTCGCCGCCAGGTCACAAAATCGGCAAAATGGTCTTTGCACACGGTGCCAGTTCCGGCCGGGGCATAGCCTTGGTTCGTGCATCCTTCGATCATACAAGTTCGAGCATTCATACCGTTGACTCCTTCGTGATGGGCTTCGGTCCAGTATGCCCAACCGTCACGCAGCATTGCAACGGCACGGCGAACACTTGCATTCTTGCCGACGGACTGGCTATCGTAGCCGACAGCTTGATTCGGGCGAAACGCCCGTTCTGAACGGATTGAGAAAGGAGAGTGACTTGTGGCAACAGCGAAAGATGTTTTTGAAAAAGTGAAAGAGGCGGCCCTGGCGGCGACCGGACTGGATGAGCGCGCCTTGCAAATCGATTATCCCGCCTTGGAGAAGAAAATAGACGCGGCGCTGGGGACCCGGACTATCGCCATCTTGCATATCAATAAATATTTACCGGAAGGGTATGAAGACCAGGGCCACTTCAATGCGATCGCCGTGACGGAAAGCAACGTGGTGTATGATATGGTCATCGGCGATCAATATTTTCGCTATGATATGTTTTCCGCTGCCGATCTCACCAAATTCCAAACCATCGAGGGCATCTATAAAGATGAGGAAAAACGGGAAGAAATTTCCTTCTTAAGTGTGCGACTCCAGCATGGAGATGAAGCGCATATTTTGTTGGGATTAGATGATGCCCAGCGAGCCAGTGCCCTGGCCATCGGCGAAAAACTTTCGTCAGCGCGCCATCCGGAATAACCACCGTCAAACGTGTTTCTGCTGAGAGCGTGGAATCCGCTGTTCCGATTCAGGAACCTTCCACGTCTCTCTCGCTGACGGCAACTTCTCCGTTCGAAGGATTCAGTGTTATTTCCACAAGGCCGTGGATCACGGGATTGCTTACGGCGCGTCGCCTGAACACGGGAAGATTTGTCCCATTGAGCCTTCGCGCGGATGGCGTGAGTAGCCCATCGAGATTAGAAGCCACTGCCTCGGTCCCCAACCCGTTGCAGAAGCCGTAGTCGCTCTTGTGAGTAAGATCGGGCCAGGTTGCATGCGTCGGCCTCAAGTCTTTTATCGATCCGTCGAAACTGCATGAGAAGCGAAAATAGTAGGCGGTACGTAATTTAGAGGGTTTGCCTGCGTATTTCTGAAACCAATATTGCCCTTCAGCCTTAGCCGTCTCGGGGTCCAAGGAACTGTAAAAGACTGGAAAAGAGCCGTCAGAGAAACGAGTGCGAAGTTTACCTTTCTGAAGTTGCGTAGGCCTGAACGGTTCGTCACACAGTTCTTCGGGATTGTCAGAAATGCTTCGAGATGCCAACAAAGAGAGGATTTCCCTGACGCTTTCGTCATCAAAGCCCTGCACACGGAAATGGTCGGCATACCGTTTTTGATTAGCGAACCTGAATGTGTCCGTCCGCAACGACTCCGTCGAAATCGATTCAAGCAAGTTCAGGTTCTCGCCACCAAGTCAACGTATTCCTTCACCAGAAGCAGATTCTCCATTGAACCATCCAGTAAGAGATCCATCGGCGTCTTGCCATTCAAGGTATCGTGAGGCTCTCTCAGCCACTCGTTCTCAACGGCCTCGTCTCGAAAAAGCACAGACAGAGAAGTCCGGATCTGAATGAGGTGGACGATTCGATCTTTCGCATCCCGTCCCGTCAGAGTTTGGTACCCCTGAAGCACGTCATTCACGTAAGCGAACCTGGAAGGCTCGAATCCCAGCATGATACAGGCTGCTTTCGGTTCCAAATCCCACGTGGCGAGCAGTTGCTTGACGAACTGGACCGGGCCGGTGATTCTACCGCGATCGGGAGAAGGATTTTCCGACCTTGGTGCAAAGGGGATGGATTTTTCTGCCTCGGTGGTACTGAATTGGCTCACATCAGAAGGAAACTCCGGTTTTTTGAAAGGGAAGAAGTCAGATTGATCTGTGCGGGATAATACCTTCGCTACCCATGCGAGTGTCGGCGGTTGATATTCATGGCCCCTTGTCAACTCTTCAATGGTACTCCATGATGGTAACGCGTTTGCTTCTGCTTCCAGTTCGCGTTCACTTGATTTGGGCGAAGCCGTACGGAAGTGCATGCGCGACCCTACAGTTCTAAACTGATCTTGGTGCTGGCCGAGAGACCCAAGCAGAGGTGTTCTTGCAGTCATGCCGGCGAGCCTTCCAGTTCCAGGCCGATGCCGTTGGCAAACGCCATTAACAATACATCCAGGTGGTTCACACGGTTTTCGAGTCCGCGCACCGTTCCATCCGTGCGATAATTGGCCTGACCAGAAACAATCAAAGCCGATGCTTTTATACGATCCCGGAACGCGTGAAAGGTAGCATTCCATTTTTCCTCGAAGTTCTCAACTTCGAGACTCACTCCCGGATGTTGAATGGTATTGCCGAATGCACTCAAGTCGATTTGGATGCTGGACCGCAGCAGTTGTGACAGGTATTCGCTGGCATTGTGCTCTCCTCCTTGCAGTTCCAGAAATAGCGTGGGTTTGATGGCTATTGTGTGTGACGATACGGCTGGCAATGACTTTTGCAGCGCTTCCTCGCTCAGCGAGAAGCAGTCCTTACAGGTTGTCAAGTCTTCTTTGGTCCTCAAATTATTGAAAACAAGGGACATTCTGTCCGCGGATATATCGATAACGCCATTCCCGTTGAACAAGGTGATACGAACGTGCACATCCGAAAGCGAGTTGCCCCCGGCTACGTGCATGTCACGAGAGTTTATCGGAAAACGAGGATGAATCGTCTCGTAGAAAGCTTTAAGTACGCTTGTGTTGTTGCTCGGCAGATCAAACGCCGGGGCGGCAAACTCCACGTCATACGTCATATTGAACCACTCAATACTGAACTTCATCTTTACCCACCAAGCTACGATGCAGAAGAACAGGATTCTTTCGCGAACACGATAACGCACCCGTGGCCTTAGAGCAAGCCAGGAAGACCGAACCCAAGCGTGACGATCAACTGGCCTGGTGAAACGGAAGGGCCTGCACGATGGAGGGTCGGCGTTGTCCGTTGACGTCCACGTCCAGGGCGGTGCCCGGAGCGGTGAAGTCCCTCAACGGAAAAGCAAAGGCAATGGTTTTGTTCAGGGTCGGGGAGTGAATCGCACTGCTGACCCACCCGACCTCTCGATCTTCACTGAACACTTTGGCATCGGGAGGCGGAACCGTGTTCTCCGGTGAATCAATCACCAGGCCCACCAGTCGCCGCTTGACTGTGCCGTACGTGTCCATGCGCGCGACGACTTCTTGTCCGGGATAGCACCCTTTACTCAGGCTGAAGGCTTTCCCTTCCAAGTTGGCTTCGGGCGGCACGATCCGTTCATTCAAATCCGGTCCCAGTTTGGGGATGCCCGCTTCGATACGAAGGGACTCTCGTGCTGCCGTGCCGATGGCTCGCAGGGCAACGGCTTCCCCGGCTTCCCACAACCGGCTCCAGGCCAGGTCCATGGCGTCATTCGGCATCAGAATTTCAACGTCGCGTTCCCCGGTTTCCTGGGTGGTGGCAATCAGGGCTGACTGCCCATTCAGGTCGTGGGTCAGGAAGGCCCCCGGTTTCAAGTCGGTGACGTCAACACCCAATGATTGTTGAATAAGGAGCGGGGCCTTTGGACCACTGACCAGAATAATGCCCCAGGTGTCCGCACCGTTCTTCATTTTGGCTTTGGTGCCGTAGAGCAGAAACTTGCGAAAGGTTTCATAGGTGACGGCTCCTGATTCGCCCATGTCTTCCACGAACAGAGACTCTTCAAGCCGATAGACTCGAAAATAGCTCAGCATCTTGCCTTTGTGCGTCATGAAACTCGAATACAACCAGTTCCCGGACTGGAGCGGCAGAATGTCGTTACTGATAATGCTTTGCAGCCAGGTGACGCGATCCTCTCCCGTGACGTGCAGTTTCCCGCGATGGGAGATATCGGCAATCCCTACGCCATTTCTGACCGCGTGATGTTCGGCAATGGGATCACCATAATGGACCGGCATCTCCCACTCTCCTGCAGGGCCGAAGTGAGCTCCCCGTTGCTGATGGGTGGTATGAAGGGAAGACTGTTTCATGCCGGGGGTTGCGTCACTTCTTGGAGGAGGGCCAGGGTTCTGGCGGAAAATTCATTGCGTGAGACAATTTTGTCGATGCCGAGTTCCTTCGCCTGACGCCACGTGTCGACTTCTTCATGATTGGCAAACGCCAGGACCGGAACGCGGTTCAACGCCGTCTCGCTTTTGGCGGTTTTCAGCATGGTGGTGGCATCGAGCCCGGGATCGTTCATATTCAGCACAATGGCAGTCGGTGCATGGGCCTTTGCCTTTTCGAGGATCTGATCCGGAGACGTGACGCGCTTGAGCCCATAGCCGGCGGGTTTAAAGGCATCACGAATCTTCGTATAGAAAAAAATATCGGTCACCCCCACGAGAACGATTTTTTCATTTTCCATGAGTTCCACCTTTCTTGTGAAAACCGGTCAACGAACAAAGTTGAGGAACCTCTGATTTATTGTGATAGCGGGATGCAGTGCAAGGCGTCCCGCAACGAGACCCGAGACATATCAAGTCGATAGTCGAGGGTTGAGCGAGGACACAACGCAGCCATGCGCCCGATAGTACAATAAATCAGTTCATCAAAGTGATCAGCCGCATCATCGCTCGCCTAGCCGGCATATAGTTGGCATTGAGCGTCACGGCGGTTTTATACGATTCGATGGCGAGTGACCAGTCGCCTTTTCGTTCATAGACGCGCCCTAGGTTCATGTGCGGAAAGGCCGGACTTTCATACCGTCTGGCTGTGGTGGCGCGTTCGAGCCAGGGGATCGCTTCATCCAACCGGTTCAGTTCAATAAGATAGGCCCCAATGTCATTATACGGATTCCCAAAGTCAGGGTCCGTCCGGATGGCCCGATGACATTCTTCAATGGCTTCGTCCAATTGCCCCATAAAGCTGTAGGTCCATCCGAGGAAGGTATACGCTTCGGCCGTCGGAAAGAGGTCAATGGAGTTCTGGTATAATTTGACGGCGTCATCCAGATTGCCTTTCATCTGACAGTCGTAGCCCTGCTGGAATAAATCCCACGCGGTCAGTTTGTCCTCTTCCCGCCCTTCACCCTGTTGAATAAAATCTTGTTGGTTCATTGACTCCAGAAGGACCAATCGTGCAACGAATGAGTCCCTTACTCCCCTTTCAGTTTATGACGAACGAGGGCGGCGGCACGTTTTCCCGACAACAACATCGCCCCGAAAGCCGGACCCATACGGGGAGAGCCATCCACGGCAGCCACGGCCAAACCGGTGACAAAACAGTTCGGGAAGACCTCACGGGTATTTTCTACAACCATGGCCTCGGAACGTGCAACCCACATGGCCCCGTTGCCCGGGACGGTTTGATGGAAACCGCGTTGGTTGAGCAATCCGACAATGACCGCGTCATGTCCGGTGGCATCGACCACGACTTTCGACTCGAGTCCGATAGGATCGACGTGAATGATATCGTGTCCGGCCATCTCCGCCGTCGTGTTATTGACGACGACGCCTTCAAGCACGCCCTCGCCGCGAAGGATCAGGTCCACCACCCTGGTCAGGTTGAGCACTTTCGCCCCGGCTTCATACGCCGAGGCAATGAGGCGGGCGGTGGCATGCGGAGGGTCCACGATTCTCATGCCACCGCATTCTTTAACGGGTTTGCACGGGACACCCATGCTCTCGAGGATGGTGTGGGCGGGTTCGCACAGGGTGGCTTTGTTCATGAGGTACCCGCCGGACCAGAATCCTCCGCCGAGCGCGAGACTTTGTTCGATGACAAGGGTACGAAATCCTTGTGTCGCCAGGTCATGAGCGCAGACCAGACCCGACGGTCCGCCTCCCACGATAATCACGTCACTTTCAATGAGTTGATCAAACTCTTTATAGAATTCGCGCGCGATGTGGCGAGTCACGTCTCGTTCACGAAGCGGCGCCGGCTGGAGATTGTCCATAACAGAAATTCCTATGTTGCCCTCTCCCTCCGGGAAAGGGTCAGGGAGCAAGGCTCGTGCCTCCGTTGGTTACGGCTTTTCAGGTTGAACATACAGTTCCCCGCCGGTTTTTCGAAACTCGTCGGCTTTTTCCTGAAGCCCGGTTTCCAGGGCTTGCTGTTCAGCCATATCGAGTTGAGCGGCATAATCACGCACGTCTTGCGTGATTTTCATCGAACAAAACTGGGGGCCGCACATCGAGCAGAAATGGGCGCCCTTCGCGGCTTGGTCGGGAAGTGTGGCATCGTGATACGATCGAGCCGTGTCGGGATCCAGCGAGAGATTGAATTGATCCTCCCACCGGAACTCGAACCGGGCTTGCGATAACGCGTTGTCACGGCGTTGTGCCCCGGGGTGTCCTTTGGCCAGGTCCGCGGCATGTGCGGCGATTTTGTATGTAATGACTCCGGTCTTGACGTCTTCTTTCGCCGGCAGGCCGAGGTGTTCTTTGGGCGTGACGTAGCACAGCATGGCACACCCGTACCAGCCGATCATCGCCGCCCCGATCCCCGACGTAATGTGGTCATACCCGGGTGCGACGTCGGTGGTGAGGGGCCCCAGGGTATAGAACGGTGCTTCGTGACACGCCTCCAATTGCCGTTCCATGTTTTCATGGATCATGTGCATGGGCACGTGGCCGGGTCCTTCGATCATGACCTGCACGTCGTGCGCCCAGGCGAGCTTGGTCAATTCTCCCAACGTCTCGAGTTCGGCAAACTGCGCCTGGTCGTTGGCATCGGCAATCGAGCCGGGTCGCAACCCGTCGCCTAGGCTGAATGACACGTCATACGCCTTCATGATCTCGCAAATTTCTTCGAAGTGGGTATACGTAAAGTTCTCCTGGTGATGAGAGAGACACCATTTGGCATGAATGGACCCCCCTCGTGAAACAATGCCGGTCATTCGGTTCGCGGTGAGGGGCACGTACGCCAACTTGACGCCGGCGTGAATGGTGAAATAATCGACCCCCTGTTCAGCCTGCTCGATCAGCGTGTCCCGATAGAGTTCCCACGTCAGGTCTTCCGCTTTCCCCCCGACTTTTTCCAGCGCCTGATAGATAGGGACGGTCCCGATGGGGACGGGGGCGTTGCGAATGATCCATTCCCGGGTTTCATGAATATTTTTGCCGGTCGACAGGTCCATGACCGTATCGGACCCCCACCGGATGGCCCAGATCATCTTTTCGACTTCCTCTTCGATCGACGACACCACGGCGGAATTGCCGATATTGGCATTGATCTTCACCAAAAAGTTTCTGCCGATAATCATCGGCTCGATTTCCGGATGGTTGATATTGGCCGGGATAATCGCGCGGCCACGGGCCACCTCATCACGGACGAATTCCGGGGTGATGGCTTGAGGAAGCGTCGCACCCCAGGCTTGTCCGGGATGTTGTTCCACGCCATGGGAGGTGCCGTTCGAGTGGGCTTGTGCTTCCTCCCGTCGTTGTGTTTCCCGGATAGCCACAAATTCCATCTCGGGGGTGATGATGCCCTGACGGGCATAATGCAGTTGTGAGACGTTCTTCCCCGGTTTCGCCCTCAATGGTTTGCGAATATGGCGAAAGCGAAGGGCGGTGAGAGCCGGATCATTGGCCCGCAGTCGTCCGTACTCGGAAGAGACGTCGGATAAAGCTTCCACGTCTTGCCGTGCCAGAATCCAATCATGGCGTAATGGGGAAAGGCCGCCTTGAATATCGATTTCCGTTGAGGGATCGGTATAAGGCCCGGACGTGTCGTACACGAGGACCGACGGTCCGGCGGACGCGCCGTTCTCCTTCTTGGGGGAGGAAAGAAAAATTTCACGCATGGGCACGGCCACGCCGGCTTGCTCCCCTTTGACGTACACTTTCTTGGAGGCGGGAAGCGGCGTCGTGGTGAGGGCCGAAGTGGATACCTGACCATGAGACTCCTTCCCGTTCGCGGAAGGGGTTTGAGGGAGTTCAGTATGCTTCATACGGAAATCCTTTCCTGATAATAAAAAAGCCACTCTCCAACTTCCGGGAGCGGCTCACACACAAGGCAGCATATGTCCGCTTCCCTACGCTGGAATTACCCAGATCAGGTACTAAGGGTTGTCTTCATCACAAAGACTCTCAGCCAACTGGCTCCCCTAGCTATTTTCTAAACAAACTATCGTACGCCTTGCCCTTTTGCTTGTCAATCAACCTCCTGCCTCGCTTCCGTCCCGGTACCATTCGGCCAATCCCCAATTCTTTTGAACTTTCACGATTTCCCCCACGGTTTTTGCATGCCGGTCTAGGACCGACCTGACCGTATTCCTGAAATTGCTGGACTTGGTAGGGTATCCCCCTCTTTCAAGGGCTTCCGCAATCTCAGCAGTGGACTGGGGCTCTTTCACCATAGCCAGATAGCGTTGCGTGGCTTCGGTTAACGTCAGATCGGCAAATGAACCGGACTCGACGTGACAAGGCTCTTGCCTTGTGGAAGGAGGAGCAGGCATGCAGGACGTTGTGTCGCTTTCTCCCATCAAAGACGTAATGCCGGCAATGGCAGCTTCGATTGCCATTTTTCTTTTTTCCAGATCTTCCAATACCATGCGATAGGCATCCAGACGTGCATCGTTTTCAGACATCTCTTCGGCCTCCAATCAGTCAGTTCGGGTGCTCTGACTCCATCCGAAACGCCTTGTTTGCAAAAGGCTTCTCTGTCATAACACATTTTATAATAAAATAGCGTAGATATAGCAAAACATATCATATTCATATCTATAATAGCTATACTATAGCAAAAATAGCAATGCGATACTTTCTCGTGCAAATGATCCATGATGAAGGATGTCGGGGATTGTAGATGTTCAGTCATTCGTTGACAGTTTCCGCTCGGAAACTCCCTCGCCCCTTGAGGGAGAGGGTTGGGGTGAGGGGGTCTTTTCCCTTCCCCTCCTTTGGTGTAGGGACAGGCCTGTGTGCCTGTCCGAGGGGAGGTAGAACGCAGTTGTAGGGCCGCATCTTATGCGGCGGCCTCCCTGGTCAAAGCCAGGGACATGCCTTATGCCGCCTGGAAAGACCGTCAAGAAAAAGAAGCGCCATGAGATGGCGCGGCTACAGATATTTGGGACTCTACCCCACCAGCATTCCCTCTTCGGAAATGCGCCCCCGCTTTCCGGTTCTCCTTCTGTAGTCCCTCCTTCTGTCAACGAATTAGTGAACATTTACAGGAATCCCTCATGCAGGCTTGCGCCTGCACCCCAAGCGATGAAAATGGTGTTTCTGAGAACCGTTTTCGTAACAAGGACCTCCTTCTGTCATCCTCGACATTTTTAATCGAGGATCCAGGGTCTTTGCTTTTTTCTTCGTCCGTAAAGAGAACGACGCTGGATTCCCGATTTAGATCCTCGATTAAAGATGTCGAGGACAAGCGTCGGGAATGACCAATTCGGGTATCGTTGGCTATTTTCATACAAGTGACAGAAGGGAGACTCCGGAATTGACCGCACAGGCCAATAGGCGGTAATGATGTGCGCATAAGCGTTTATACATCTATGCGCGGAAATTGCCCATGATCCGATGGAACCTCTCAATTTCTGAAAAGACGGACCAGGCGATCCGTACCTTTCTTGCGCGCACCGGCGGCAAGAAGGGCGACCTATCCCGGTTCGTCGATGAAGCCGTACGCCGTCGCGTGCTGGACCTTACCGTTCACGGAATCAAGGACCGTAATGCCCGACATGACCAGCAGGAAATCCTCGACTTGCTCGACGAAGAGGTGGAGGCCGCGCGTGCGGGCCTACCTTATTCTGTGAAGAGGTCGGAGTGAGAGCCGATGCGGACCAGGTGCAATTCGTGCCCTTCGATCCGGTAAATCAAGAGCCAGTCCGGCTCAATGTGAGCTTCCCGGTAACCTTTCCAAATGCCCCGTAGCGGATGATCGAGGTGCCGTGCGGACAGTGGCTCCTGCAGGATCAATGACGCCAGCAACCCCCGAAGCTTAGTCAGGTCTTTCCCCTGCTTCTGGGCTTTTCTTGCGTCGCGTTTGAACTGTGTGGACCGAACCGGGGTCAGCACTCAGATGTCCAGATCCCGGAACAGTTCTTCGGCACTGCCGAAACGCTTGCCCTTGCCTTCGTGTAATTCCTTCATGGCTTTGACAGTCCTGGCGTTCGGCACCTGGACGGCGAATGGCAATTGTTTTTCATCCGCCACTCGCAGCAACAGCAGGCGAATGGCATCGGACACTGACAAACCCATGGCATCAAGCACTTCAGTAGCTCGTACTTTGGTATCGCTATCGATCCTGGCGCGCACGACGGTATCGGCACTCATTATGGGTTTCCTCCTGTAATGTGTAGCCCTAGTGTAGCTACAGTAACCAGCCATGTCAAGGACTATGCCGGCACGTGTCAGGAACACGTCCCCTCCATGCACTGTTGCAGGATGTTTCATATCTGCTACAATCACAAGTTTAGACTGGGTAGATGCTTGACCATCGAGCGAAGGGAGCAAGCCATTGAGCATGTTTGAGTCACCGGAGGAAGAGGTGAAAGCGTGAATTCCGTTGAAACCAGGGCATTCCCCATAACCGATTATGAATCGGTCCCGGTCGAGGAACTCTTTGACCGGACCCGGGCGGCCAAGAAGGCACTCGGCGATCAGGTGCTGATCCTGGGGCATAACTATCAGCGGGATGAAGTCATCGTGCACGCCGACCTCAGGGGGGACTCCCTGTTGCTGTCCAAGTTGGCGGCGGAACGGTCGCAGCACCCCTACGTGGTCTTTTGCGGCGTCCACTTCATGGCGGAAACCGCCGATATTTTGAGCCGGTCGAACCAGACCGTCCTTTTACCGGATTTGGCCGCGGGGTGTTCCATGGCGGATATGGCGGCCATTGAGCAGGTGGATCAGTGTTGGGAAGAACTGGGGCGCGTGCTTTCCGTGGAAGAGGAAGTCATGCCGGCGGTGTACGTGAACTCTGCCGCGGTCCTCAAAGCCTTTTGCGGGGAGCATGGGGGCATTACCTGTACGTCCTCCAATGCCAAGGCCGTCATGGAATGGTGCTGGGCCCGGAGAGAAAAAATTCTGTTTTTCCCGGATGAACATCTCGGACGCAACGTGGCCAATACCATGGGAATGCCGCGGGAACAGATGATCGTCTGGGACCCGTACCTGCCGTACGGGGGGAACACGAAAGAAGCGATACGAAAAGCCCGCCTGATTTTATGGAAGGGGCATTGCAGCGTTCATCAGATGTTTCAATCCACGCACGTGGAGTATTTTCGCAAGACCTATCCGGGTATTCGGATCATCGTGCATCCGGAATGCCACGAAGACGTGGTCAAGCAGGCCGATGTGGTGGGGTCCACCGAGCGTATTATTCAGACGGTCAAACAGGCTCAACCGGGGACCCTGTGGGCCGTGGGGACGGAGTTGAATCTGGTCAACCGGCTGAAACATGAAGAAACCGACAAGCAGGTGTTTTTCCTTTCTCCCACCGTCTGCCGGTGCGCGACCATGTTTCGTATCGATGCCGCTCACCTGTGTTGGAGCATGGAGAATCTCGCGCAAGGCTGTGTGGTGAATCAGATTTCCGTACCGGAGGATGACAAGGTCCCGGCCCGGATGGCGCTCGATCGAATGATGGCGGTCAGCTAACGAGCGGGATTGTAAATATTCACTAATTCGCTGACAGAATGAAGGGCTTAGTTCTTCCTCACAGGACCCTCTCCTGTCATCCTCGCGGTTTTTAGCGGGGATCCAGGGCTTTCTCTTCATCCCCTCCATTCGTCCAGATCCGCTTGGAACAGAACCCTGGATTCCCGATGAAAAATGTCGGGAATGACAGAAGGAGACAGCGGGAGTTGTCAGCGAATTACTGAACACATACGGGAATGCCAGAAGAACACCATGGATTATAAATCAACGCTCAACTTGCCCCAAACGGCATTCCCCATGAAAGGGAACCTGCCGAACCGCGAGCCGGAGTTCGTCGAGCGGTGGATGAAGCAGGGGCTCTATGAACGCATTCAGGCCTCGCGAGCGGGCAAGCCGTTGTACGTTCTGCATGACGGCCCGCCCTACGCCAATGGCCACATTCACATCGGCCACGCGCTCAATAAAATACTCAAAGACATCATCGTCAAGTCCCGCACCATGGAAGGCATGCAGGCGCCCTACGTTCCGGGCTGGGATTGCCACGGGTTGCCCATCGAACACCAGGTCACGAAGCAACTCGGCGAGAAGAAAAAAGCCCGCCCTGAGTCTGTCGAAGGGGACATGAGCGCCACGGAATTGCGCCGGCAATGTCGCGAGTACGCGGACAAATTCTGGAACATCCAACGGGACGAGTTTCAACGGTTGGGCGTCCTGGGTGATTGGGAACATCCCTACCTCACGATGGACAAGGCCTACGAAGCGACGATCATTCGAGAGTTCGGAAAATTCGTGGAGCAGGGCGGGGTGTATAAAGGGCTGAAACCGGTGTTGTGGTGCACGCAGGATCAGACCGCCTTGGCCGAGGCCGAGGTGGAATACATGGACCATGCCTCTCCCTCAATCTTCGTGAAGTTTCCGTTCGATGCGCCCTCCAGGGAACGGCTTGGCCTTGACGGCCTCGAAGGAGTCGAGAAAGTCTCCATCGTCATTTGGACCACGACGCCCTGGACGCTTCCGGCGAATCAGGCTATCGCGATGCATCCCGAAATCGAGTATGCGTTCGTACGCGTCGGCGACGAAGTCCTGGTCATGGCCGAAAAGCTGGTCGAAGAGGTGGCCAAAGCATGTGAGTTGAAAGCCCCCGAGATCCTCGCCCGCAAAAAAGGCCATGACGGATTCGAGGCCCTTCGCTGTCAACGGCCCTTGAGCAACGGGCTTTCGCCGGTTCTGCTTGGTGAATTCGTGACCCTGGAACAGGGAACCGGGTGCGTGCATATCGCGCCGGGTCATGGGATGGACGACTACCTGCTGGCCTTGAAATATAATGCACGTACCTCGGAAGGAATGCTGCCTGAACCACTGCAGGTCCTGGTGCCGGTCGATGATTACGGACGTTTCACCGACGAGGTACACGAGTTTGCCGGGCAGCACGTCTTCAAAGCCGACCCGGCGATCGTGGAAACACTTATGCATCTGGGCGTGTTACTCGGCCACGGCTCAGTGACCCATTCCTATCCCCATTGCTGGCGCTGCAAGAAGCCGGTGATCTTTCGCGCCACGCAGCAATGGTTCGTTTCCATGGACAAAGGCCGGTTACGCGAGCGGGCGCTCGAAGAAATCGACCGCGTGCAATGGATCCCTGAGCGGGGCCGCGAGCGCATCTATGGCATGATCAAGAACCGGCCGGACTGGTGTTTGTCCCGTCAACGGATTTGGGGAACGCCGATTCCCGGTTTCACCTGTGCGCAATGCCAGACCTCGTTGATCAACCCGCAGATCATCGAGCGGATCGCCGGCCTGGTGAGTGAGCATGGCTCGGACGTGTGGTTCGAACGACCGGCGCAGGAATTGCTCCCTGACGGAACAACCTGTGCAACATGCGGGTCCACCGAATTCAACAAGGAACAGGATATCCTGGACGTGTGGTTGGAGTCGGGGGTGAGTCATGCCGCGGTCGTGAAACAACAGGGCGAAGACTGGTGGCCGGCGAGTTTGTATTTAGAAGGGTCGGACCAACACCGGGGGTGGTTCCACAGCGCGCTCTTGTCATCCGTGACCACGGATGGACAAGCGCCCTATCGGGCCGTGCTGACCCATGGGTTCGTGGTGGATGGCCAGGGCAAAAAGATGTCCAAGTCGGCCGGCAATGTGGTGGCCCCGCAGGATGTGATCAAACAGCACGGCGCGGAAATCCTTCGTTTGTGGGTCGCGGCCCAGGATTACCAGGAAGACCTGCGAATCTCATCGCAGATCCTCAAACAATTGGTCGAGGCCTACCGGAAAATCCGGAATACCTGCCGGTACCTGCTCAGCAACGTCTACGACTTCGATCCGCACAAGCATCACGTCGAGATCTCCCGATTACCGGAGTTGGACCGTTGGGCCCTGCTGCGATTCAATAACGTCATTTGTCGTGTTCGGAAAGGCTACGAGGAATTCGATTTCCGGCAGATCGTGCACGAACTGGACTACTTTTGTTCCGTGGACATGAGTGCGACCTACCTGGATATTTTGAAAGACCGGCTCTACACCTTTCCGCAAAACTCACCCCTGCGACGGGGATCACAAATGGTCCTGTTTCAAATCGTCACGGGATTGGCCCGGCTCATGGCCCCCATCCTGAGCTTTACCGCGGAAGACGTGTGGGACGCCGTGCCGGGCAAAGCAACGTCTCCGGCGACCGGCGATTCGGTCCACCTCTCGACCTTTCCCGAGCCCGTGGCGTTACCCGATGAGGCCGAACTGGACGCCAACTGGAAACGATTGCTGGCCATCCGGACCGTGGTCCTTTCGGCATTGGAACAACAGCGGCGAGAAAAAGTCATCGGGTCTTCGCTGGAAGCTCGCGTAGTGCTGAACGTCGTTCCGGCCTTGCACGAGTTTCTGCAAGCCTATGACAACGAGTTGTCGGCGCTGTTTATCGTGTCCCAGGTGGTCATCCGTCCCGCCGAAAACCCGTCCGGCGAAATTCACCTGGGGAGTGATGAAGCGTTGGGAATGAGCGTGAACGTCGTGAAGGCGGAAGGGGAAAAATGTGAGCGCTGTTGGAATTATCGCGCGTCCGTGGGCAGCGTTCCCGAGCATCCGACGCTCTGTGACCGTTGCATCGAGGCCGTGACGTGAACCACGGATTCCAGCGGTGGGGCATCCTGCTTGGCGTCGGTCTCGTCATCGTGGTCCTGGATCAAATCACCAAGACCCTCGTCATGCATACCATGCACTTGCATGAATCGACCCCCATCATCGCCGGGTTTTTCAACCTGACCTATATTCGGAACCCCGGCGCGGCCTTCGGCATGTTTGCCACGACCAACAGCACGTTCCGGCTTATCTTCTTCGTCGGCACGTCCATCTTCGCCCTTGGGTTGTTGGGAACGATCTTTTATCGAATGCACCCGGCGGACGTGTGGGGCCAATTGAGCGTCTCCGGCATTTTCGGAGGGGCGATCGGGAACCTTCTCGACCGGTTGCAATATGGTGAAGTCGTGGACTTTCTCGACTTTTATATGGGGGGCTATCACTGGCCGGCCTTCAACGTGGCGGACAGCGCCATCAGCGTGGGTGTCGTGTCCCTGCTGATCCTGTTTGCGATGGATAACAAAAAAGAACATCCTGCTCCCGGCGCGCCCGCGGAAGAAGGCGCCCCGAACAGCAAAGAGTAAGGCCGGAGGACAAACCATGATCTGTGATCGCTGTGGAGAAATTACCGAAACCTATATGACCGAAGAACACGGCGAAATCTGCGAAGCCTGCCTGCAAGTCATCCAACAAGAAAACCGCCAACAATTCGGCCGAGCCCGCCCACAAGGCCAAGACGGATAACCTATCATAGGCAGGGGACTTCAGTCCTCACGATCCAGCACGTCATCCTTCCTCAAGTCTCTTCACTAGTTGCAAGAAACCGACATCAATTGTCTAACCAACCTCTCCCACTGGATGTCCTTGGAATTGCTTGATGTGCTCCGACAGCATTTCCGCGACCTTGTCCAGGTCGAAGGGCCAGGCGTAGGTCAGGGTCACCTCGGGATATTTTTGACGCAGCTCGGCCATTTCCTCGGGAATTTCATATTCCGAGTGCGAGCCACCCGGGGTGAACATGGTGGAGATCACGGTAATGTCGTTGGCTCCGTCGGCGATCTGTTGCTCAATGGCTTCGCTGAGCGTAGGCGTGCAGAACTCGTTATACGCCGTGGAGAATCGTGCGCCGTGCAGGAGGGGATTGAGGCGGGTGGCCAATAATTCCAGGCCGGCCTGATAGGGATCGGTGTCCGGGGTTCGGGGCCACAGCCGGATTTTTTGGTCGAGTTCATATTCTTCGGGGGACATCGGAACGCCCGCGGTACGTCGTTGGGCTTCCAGCCGCTTGAGCTTCGTGACCAGTTCCCCGGGATAATCCTTCGGAATGCCTCCATGCCCGACGAGCACCACACCTTTTGTTGAATCACTCATGGTTACCTCTCCTTTTTCTACCTCCCCTTCGCCCCTCCTGATCCTTCGCTATGCTTCCTTCGACAAGCTCAGGACAGGCAGGACAGGCAAAGGAGGGGAAGGGAAAAATCTGTTCTCGACGCTTGTCCTCGTCCCGAATGATCTAAAAATCAGACATGGTTTCGCAACATGAGTTCCTTGGGATGAGGTGCAAGATACACCTGGTCCTTCAGGTACGGAACGTCCAATATCCTGGCGTAGTGTCTGATCAAGGTGACGGGGACGCTTAGCGGTACAAACCCTTTCTGATAATCGCCAATCACCGCGTGGAGTTCATCCCGCACCGCGTCGCTGAGGGCGCCCTTGAAATGACCGGCCAAGTGTTGAAGCACGTTCACGTGTTTGCGAATGGTGGTCTTGACGGCCAGGGCCTCCATAAACAGGTGTCCGTAGGTCCGGGCCAACTCTCGAGTTGAAGACTGGTTGGCATTGGCGACGAATCGACCAAGCTCCCGGTAATGGTGCTGGCTGTGGGCCAATAAGAGGTATTTGTGGGCCGTATGAAACGCCACCAGCCGCCCACGGGTGGGACGTGCGTTGAGCTCTTGCCACCGGTGATAGCCGAATACCCGTTCAATGAAATTTTCCCGAAGGCCCTGGTCCTGGAGTCGTCCTTCTTCTTCGATGGGAGTCAAGGGAAACGCGTGTTGGAACGCATCGGCAAACAGTCCCTTCCCCGTCCCCAGGAGATGGCCGTCGCGGGTATACACGCGAACGCGCCGGGTCCCGCAACTGGGGGAATCTTTTTTGAACACGTATCCGGACAGGTTCAACGCTTGTAAGTCGCGCAACCGTTGTTTGGTGTACCGGCGCATCCGGTCGGTGTGATCGTGATGAGAACGAACCGTTATCAAGCGCGGTTCAGCCACGTCATCGACTAAACGCATGGATTCTCTCGGCGTGCCGAATCCGGCTTCCATTTCGGGACACACCGGAACCCACTCCACGTGCCGCCCGAGCACGTCCACCAGAAAATGATCCCGTTTATGGCCGCCGTCGTACCGGACGGGTTCACCCAACAGGCAGCGGCTGATCCCCAACCGCACGGGAAGATCTGATGCGAGGGGCGGCTCCGCCGGGAGCGGGTGATGCTGCGTGACGAGGGTTGGCATGAAAGGTGCCTCAGATCCGTTGTTCTTCTTCGGTCAACTGCGCCTCGCTGGCGCGAATGATCTTCACTTCCTTCACGTCGGAAAAGGTTTTGACAAGGAGCGTGACGGACGTCCCGATCTCGCCCCGTATCATGGACACGACCTCCCGGTACGTCTTGCCTTTGACGGACTGCCCGTCCACGGCCAGAATTTCCTGCCCGTGCGTGAGCCCCGCCTTCACGGCTGGTCCCAGGGGATGAGTCGCCCGGATAAACAAGCCGGCAGGATCGCCGATGCGTTCGGCGGTGAGGTGCAGCGCGACTCCGATGATTCCCGGCGGGGGCAGCATGGTGTCCGACAGGTCACCGTGGGGATTGTCTTGTTGGGGAGGCCCTTCCTGCGCATGACCCTGGATCGGGGCCATCAACAGGAGGGCAAACAAGAGGGCAAGCAGAAAACGGCTCTGGAAGGTCTCGTGAATCGATAACGTCGTCGATGATGGTGGCATCCGCATCCTCCTTTAGATCAATCCGATTAGACACAGTCCCAGAATGAGTACCATGCCGTTGAGTTGAACCGCGCGGCGATGCAGGGCATCTCGATCCTTGCGAACCGGGACGCTGTCCACCCCGGGTTGCGTCGCGTCCTTGAGTTGGTCGCTCAACGCATTGATACGCGGGGTTAATGGAGCGCGGCAGTAATTTTCGATGGCCAGGACGCCCAGCCAGAGCGTTGCGGCGATCAAAGCCGGCGGGCCGAATCCGTTGAGCAGGCCGAGACTCGTGACACTCGCCCACCCGACGGTGGCCGCGATCATGCCCAGTGCGTAGTACCGTGGAATGAGCAGGCGCACCAGGCGGGCAAAGGCGTCCTGGTTCAGGGCTCGGACGAAGACCGGTGCGGCCACGAACGACATAAAGACGTTTTTCCCGACCAACACGGCGGTCGCCAGCAGATGGAGATAGGTGAGAATGTCGACCATCACGTTATGAGGCGCGCAGGCCCGGGATCCGTCGAGCCGCGGCCAGGGCGGCGGTGAAGTTGGGCAATGGGCTCATCGGCACACTTTCACTATACCGCACGATGTTCCGTTCATCCACCACCATGACCGCGCGCTCAATCACGAACCCTTTCCCAGGATCGCGGACAAAGCCGATTCCAGGTCCGGATAGTTGAAGGTAAATCCGAGTTGCTGCGCCATGAGGGGATTCACCGACTGCCCATGAGTCATGAGCGTCGACAGTTCACCCAATCCGATTTTAAGAGCCCACGCCGGAACGGGAAGCCAGGACGGTCTCCCCAAGGCCCTCCCCAGTTGCAGGCAGAATTCTTTCATCGTGACCGGATGGGGGGACGCCGCATTGATTGCGCCGCTGTATGAAGGTTGCTCAAGCATGGCCGCGACGAGCCGTCCCAGGTCCTCGACGTGGATCCAACTCACGGGTTGAGTGCCCTTGCCGATGGGACCTCCGAGAAAGAATTTGAAGGGCAGAAGCATTTTTTGCAAAGCGCCGCCGTCTTGCCCCAACACCATACTGATTCTCAGACACGCGGTCCGAATGCCATAGTCCGTGGCCCGGAAGGCTTCGCGTTCCCACTCCACGCACAGGCCAGCTAAAAATCCGGTTCCCGGCCCATGCATTTCATCGACGTGGTTGGAGGTCTCGAGTCCATAGAACCCGACACCCGACGCGTTGATGAGGATTTTCGGTCGAACGGGCGTGGAGAGACGGGACAAGGCCGTCACGATCGTCCGCGTGGTCTCGATCCGGCTGGCACGAAGCACGGCCTTGCGCGACGGGGTCCACCGGCGTTCGGCAACGGAGGCGCCCGTAAGGTTTATGACCGCGTCCTGCCCGTGAAAGGCTTGTTCCAGGGTCTGCCGATTCGACGGATCCCATTCTCGGACGTGAACTTCGCCTTCGCCGGCAGCCACGCGTTGGTTTCGGGTCAGAATGGTCACCGCGTGTCCGCCGCCGGCAAGAACCGGGGCGATGTTCCGTCCGATAAAACCCGTTCCGCCGACGATGACCACGTTCATCGTTCACCTCGTTTGACCGGTCGGGGCGTTGCCTGCTTGTCCGGTTTCCATACCGCTTCCCCGAATGAAACTTCCTTCAGCAATTTTTACCATGGCAACGGGACCTCTTTCTCTAACTTTTTGAAGTTTGTGTCGTTTTTCAACATCGACGATCACCAGTGCGTGGGCTTCTTGATTAAAGCTTCTATGCTCGTCCAACGTCTGCGACTCGTCGTGTTGAGAGCCGGAAGATCCATACCCGCGCGGCGTTTGAGAATCAGCGAATCCACGATATCTCCGCACTGCACGCACCGCCACGCCCATCGGCGCATGTGCCCCGTATCGCCGAACAGATCGAACAGACCTTCCCTGATCAACAGTCCGCCGCACCGGGTGCACGTTTGAATGTGTTGAGACGCGGCCGAATTTGGGCCTTGGTAGATGTTTGGTGAAGTAGCCATATGTACGCCCCTTGGTTAAACGGTAAACGTTCCGGCTGTTCTGTCTATCTCAACGTCTATCAAATTGCGTGCCACATTTTTCGATAAGAATTTTCAATTGAATTTCATATGGTTAGAAAAATTCTCGACAAAGCAGTCGGAATGACTGCTTTTTGATGAGACAGTTATGTGTCTCATGCCTTGAAAATGAGACACTTCAAGGGGAGAGGAAGGGGAAAAACGAATGCGTGAACAAATACAATACGGGACGGCACGCAGGCCGTCCCCTACAACGACAAGGATGTAGGGGGTGCAGAAAATTTCCTCTCCCTTGATGGGAGAGGATGAAGGTGAGGGTGATGAGTCTTGTCGCGGCCGCATCCCGGCCCGTAGGGGACGGGCCCCCGTGCCGTCCCGAATGAAGGACGCGGCTACAAAGACAATCGTGTGCCGTGTATCGAAGGAAGGCTCGCCGTCCGGATCCAAAAATATTCCAAGGCTTGGACGACGGCGATAAAGGCTTCGAAGTTTGCAGGTTTGGTCAAATAACAGTTGGCGTGCAGATCATACGCCTTGGCAATGTCTTCCGGATTTTGCGAAGAGCTGAGGACAATCACCGGAATCCGCTTCAGCACCTCGTCACATTTCACGAACTGCAATACTTCAAATCCACTTTTTTTCGGGAGGTTCAGATCCAGAACAATAAGCTGTGGAAAGTCATTTGAGGGCTCACGTTTTCTTGTTTCCAAAAAGTGAGTGGCCTCGACCCCATCATGTGCAAAATACAGGGTGGGGTCGATGGAGGAGGTTTTGAATGCCTCCTTGATAAGGCGAATGTCCCCCGGATTATCTTCGACGATCAAAATAACGGGTGATTGCTTCATGGCTTATCCGCTGGGGGCTTGCTCCCGTGTTTGCGCTCGCTATGATTATTTAAACTATATTCAAAGGTTGTGCCAAAGGTCTCCAGGGAGAGACAAAACACTATATCGTGTAAATTCAACGGGTTATGATTCCATTCAGGTCAACGACCTTCCATGAGATGTCTCATTAACGTCTCATGACTGTCTCATGCAAGAGACCATAATGCAGGCTTACCCCTGCACACCAAGAGATGAAAGTGAGACGCCTCTCTCCAATCTGTCATTCATCTGTCATTCCCGACGCTTGTCCCCGACGCCTGTCCCCGACCTGATCGGGGATCCAGTCAAAGAATGGATCCAATCAAGGGAAGAATCCAGAGTCTTTCCTTTGTTCTTCGTCCGTGAAGAGAAAGACTCTGGATCCCCGATCAGGTCGGGGATGACAGAAGGAGAAAAACGGGAATGGCCGAGTCGAGGTGTCGTTGGCTATTTTCATGCCAGATTCAAAAGAGAGCCTGCCTATGAGAGATCATGCTTGGAAATGTCCAAATCATCCAACCAGCGATAGAAGGTTGCACGACTGATGCCGAGAAGTTGAGCCGCTCTGGCTCGATTCCCTTTGGTCTCTTTGAGGGCCTCTAAAAGACGTGCCCGGTCCTTGACGGTTGTAATCGTTTTTGAAACGGGAAGCGCGGTTCCGGGTGATTCGAGAAGTTCCGGAGGAAAATGCCGTGGTTGGATGGTGTCTCCTTCGCATTGGAGGACGGCATATTCGATCACGCTTTTCAGTTCCCGAATATTGCCCGGCCATGGATACCGGGCCAGGCGTTGCAAGGCATCGGGGCTGACGTCCTGCACGAACAGTTTTCCCATCGCCTTGCGGCATTGGCTGACAAAAGCCCAAATCAACAGGGGAAGATCCTCTTGTCGTTCCCGTAGTGGAGGCAAGTGAATGCGTCCCACCCGAATGCGGTACAGCAGGTCGGCCCGGAAGGCATGCTGCGCCATCTGCTCCTGTAAGTCGTGATGCGTGGCGCAGATAATACGGACGTCCACCTTTCTCGGTTGAGATTCGCCCAGCCGGGTAATTTCTTTTTCCTGGAGCACTCTGAGTAAACTCGTCTGGACGGGAGACGGCATATCGCCGATTTCATCCAGGAAAATCGTCCCCCCGTGAGCGGATTCAAAAAATCCGCGGTGGTCACGGTCGGCTCCGGTAAAGGCGCCTTTCTTGTGACCGAATAATTGACTGCCCAGCAGGGATTCGGTCAGGCCGGCGCAATTCACCGCGAGAAAGGGGTTGTCTTGTCTCGGGCTTGAATCGTGCAGCGCCCGCGCGACGAGTTCCTTGCCCGTCCCGGTTTCTCCTTCAATGACGACCGTGGATTCGACCTGGGAGAGATTGCGAATCTGCCGATACACGTCCTGCATGGGCTGGCATTTCCCGATCAAATCGTGAAATTGGGATTTGTCCTCCAGTTGTTTGCGGAGCGTATGGATTTCAGTCACGTCGTAGAGAAAGAAAATTTTGGCCCGCGCGTCACGAGGATCATCGTGGATATCGATTTCGAGCCAACGTGGGGAATGGCCTGGGGGCGTGAAATGGGCGACGAACTTTTTCCGTTCATCCTGCTTCATGAGCCGTTCCAGGGCGTGGACGTCATGGTCGGCGAACTCCACGGCGTCCTGCCAGGGTCGGCCTTCCGGGGTTGTTCCGGTTTGGCCCAGTAACCGAAGGGCGGACACGCTCATGTAGAGAATCCGGCCTTCCGAACTGAGGAGAATCGTCCCGATGCGCAGTTGATTCAGAATGGAATGAAGATCCTCCGCGCTCTTTTGGAGCCGGGTGTTTGCGGCTTCCAATTCGACTTGGATGCGTTTCCTCTCGATGGCATAGTCGATGGCCCGGATCAGGATGTGCCCGTCCACCTCGCCTTTGAGCAGATAATCCTGCGCCCCTTCTCGAACGGCCTGGATGGCGGTTTCCTGGTCATTCAGGCCCGTGAGCAGGACTTGGGGAAGCGAGGGATAGCTTTCGGCGAGTTTCCGAAACGTGTCCAACCCGTGGCTGTCGGGCAGGGACAGGTCGACCAGGGCGAGGTCCACGCGGTGTTCTTTCAAGCGATCATGGGCCTGCCGAAAGGATTCGGCGGTGAGGATGTCGAAGGATCGGCCTTGAATGTCACGAAAGAGTTCCCGGATCAGGCGAGCATCGCCGGGGTTATCTTCCACTAAGAGAATGGTCGTCGTGTTCATGTGACTGGGTTCTCCGGCCCTTCACCAGGAGATTGTAGCAGATCCGGGGAGCCGGCCGTTTCCGGCATAGGGTTCATGACGTCTCGATGGGTCGTCAGGGTGAAATAAAAAATCGAGCCTTTGCCGAGTTCGGATTCCACCCGGATGCTCCCGCCGTATTTTTCCACGATTCGCTTGCAGATGGCCAGGCCGATACCCGTGCCCGGGTATTCGCTTTGACCGTGTAATCGTTGAAAGATTGAAAAAATTCGGCCGAGTTGATCGGCCGGGATCCCGACCCCGTTATCGCGGATGGAGAATTCCCACCCGTCCGGGACCGTCTTGGCACCCACGTGAATCTTGGCAGGGGCGTCTTCCTGGAACTTCAGCGCGTTGCCGATCAGGTTTTGGAAGACTTGAGTCAGGTGCGTCGGGTTGGCATGGACAATGGGAAGCGGATCATGGGTCACTTCGGCGTGACGTTCACGGACCGATGAGGAGAGATTATCCAGGACCTGTCGCAACACGAGTTCACAGTCGGTTCGTTCAAAGGATTTGTTCTCGGACCCGACTCGCGAGTATTCCAGCAGGTCGCGAATGAGCCGTTGCATGCGGGTGGCCCCGTCCACGGCGTACCCGATAAATTCATCGGCGTCTTGGTCCAGCTTGCCCTGGTACCGTTTGCCCAATAACTGCGTGTAACTTGCCACCATGCGAAGCGGTTCCTGCAGGTCGTGGGACGCCACGTAGGCGAACTGCTGGAGTTCCGCGTTGGATTGGGCCAATTCCCGCGTCTTGTGCGCCAGTTCGGTTTCCTGGTGTTTGCGTTGGGTAATGTCCGTTTGAATCCCGATGAAATGCGTGAGCCGTCCCTGTTGATCCTTCACCGGCGCGATGTAGAGTTCGTTCCAAAACAGACTGCCGTCCTTGCGATAGTTTTGGAGTTCCGCCTTGGCCTCGGTGCCTTCCCGGATCGCCTGGCGTATGGCGTCGAGCCCGGGCTGCTGATGGTCCGTGCCCTGGAGAAAACGACAATTTCGGCCGAGCACTTCCGTTGTGGCGTAGCCCGTGATTTTTTCAAAGGCGGCGTTACAATAGACCGTGGGCATGTCGGGTTGACGGGCATCGGCAATGAGAATGCCGTTGGTCGCCGAATTGATCGAGCGGTCGCGTAAGACCAGTTCCTCCTCATAGGCTTTGCGTTCATCCTCGGCTTTCTTGCGCTGCTCGATTTCTTTTTCAAGCCTGCGGCTGGTGGACACCACCTGTCGGGCCAGGACGATGCTCAGGAGAATGACCAGGAATCCGATGACCGGTTCGCTTCTCAGGAGATCCATGATGTTTTGACGGGAACGGGCGCTGAACAATTTGAACACGGTGTCGGCGTTTCGTTGAAGTTCTTGGTGGAGTTGACTGAGCAAGGAAACCGATTCCGGCGAAGGGAAGTGATCGGGGTCTTCGAGTAGCAAGGTTCTGGTTTTGGCAAAAAACCGTTCAAGCAGGGAACGCTGTTGCTCCAGAAGTTCTCGTATCCGGGCGGTCGGGGCCGCGGGAATCGAGCGTCGTTCGCCGGTGAACGGGTTCACGGTCACGTCTCCCCCGTGTCGCAAGGCATCGGCGGAGTGCAACAACGCCTGTTGCGTGTGTTGAAGATCCGTTTGAATCCCATGAGAGGCCAACATCGTTTCATTGAGGTGCCGCTGAATCATCATGCGTTGGCGGCCCGCCACGTCCATCACCACCATGTCGAGTTCGTGCATTGTCACCGCGGTATGGGTAAAGGCCAGGATGGCACCCAGCGCCAGAATGAAGATGACCACCATGGCGAGCAGGCGTTGCCCAATGGTCAATGGAAACGTAAGCCCTGGTCCGGACGATGCATTCATCATTCACTGCCCCCCATTGCCCCCTACGTGGTGGTAGAGGAAAGTCTTACAAGGTCGCCATGGACGCGTCGTAAGAAATGGTCACGTCATTGGACTCTGAAGGCACACGTGGTGCGCCGTGTACCCCATTATGGGTGGAGACGATTCTTGACACAACCAATGCACCCCCATTGACAAACAGGGGAAAGTGCGGTTAACTACAAACTGAGAATGACAAAGTCGTCATTCCGCTGAAAGAGACAAGCCGTGTGAGGACAATGAACGTCCTTCCCCAACGAAGGTTGGGAAAGGGCGTTTTTTTTGCGTTTTTTGGAGACATGAGTAGCACGATGAAATGCGATCTTTCAAAGGACGACGACAGGCTCATCACCAGACTGCGGACTATTCTGGATGGAAAGGATGATCCTGAAACACGGATTGGCCAAGCTCTGGCCTTGCTGACGCGGGAATCTGAAACGGAAGAGACTCCAGGCCGTGCTTCCGAGGCATCCGAGTCATCCCTGCGCCTCAAGCAAGCAGGTGATTTGCCGAAATCTTCGAGTGTCGCCAGAAAAAAGAAGCAGGCGCCGGTCATCATTGGAAACAGTACGGCGATGCAAGCGGTATACACGGCCATTCAGCGGGTCTCGAACTCTTCGGCAACGGTCCTGATCCGCGGCGAAAGTGGAACGGGCAAGGAGTTGGTCGCGCAATCGATTCACCTTTCCAGTGCGCGCGCCGATCAACCGTTCGTGGCGGTCCATTGCGCGGCGGTTCCGGAGACCCTGATTGAAACGACCCTGTTCGGGCATGAACGGGGAGCCTTCACGGGAGCGAATCAGGCCAGAAAAGGACGACTGGAACAGGCACATGGCGGAACGCTGTTTCTTGATGAAGTCGGGGACATTCCCTTGTCCATCCAGGTCAAGCTCCTTCGTGTACTGCAAGACAAGGAATTCGAGCGAGTCGGGAGTGGACAGCCGCTCTCCGTGGACGTCCGGGTGATTGCCGCGACGCATCGTCATCTCGAAGCCATGGTCCGTTCAGGCGAGTTTCGAGAGGATTTGTATTATCGGCTGAATGTCGTCCCACTCACGCTCCCTCCCTTACGCGCCCGGTGGGACGACATAGGCCCGCTTATGACGCATTTTCTGGAGAAGTTCAATCGCGCCAATAGCCGGGACGTTCAATTGGGGAAGGACCTGGTTGATCTGATGAGTGCCTACCATTGGCCCGGAAACATTCGCGAATTGCAGAATTGCATGGAACGCCTGGTCGTCCTGGCGGAGACGTCGCTGATCGACGTCCGGTCCATTCCCGCATCACTCACTCCCTATTTTGACAACATGCGAACCGTTCAATCCCAGCCCACTCCCAAGTCGAGCAGTTCTGCCTCCCACCAAACGCTCCCCGCGCGGCTGGATGCGATCGAACGGGACCGTCTTCGAGAAGCCCTCAGGAAAGCGGGATGGGTCAAAGCGAAGGCGGCCAGGCTGTTGGGCATGACGCCGCGTCAAATCGCCTATCGAATCGAAAAATACCGGCTGATCGAAGAAGCCTAAGCACATCGGGCGTGCTTGGTTTGCGCAAGGGCCTCCCATGCCGTCAGGATATTCTTGTCTGCTTGCCCATAATAGAGCATGCCGAAAATAAGAACGTCCGGTAAAAATTCGTCTTGGCGTGTTTCTTTTGGCTCTATCTCTCTATAGTATAGGAGGGCTAGGCATGAAAATACCCAACGACATCCCGAATCTGTCATTCCGATTTTTCTCCTTCTGTCATCCCCGACTTGATCGGGGATCCAGAGTTTTTCTCTTCTGTCCCTTCATTCGTGTGGTCCAGCCTGGAACCAAAAAACTCCTGGATTCCCGATTAAAAATGTCGGGAATGACAGATTGGAGAGAGGCGTCTCATTCTCATGTCGTGGTGTGCAGACAGCAAGCCCGCATCAGGGATTCCCGGAAAGATACGATCATTTGCGTCTAACTATAAAAAGAGAAGAGGTGCGAACAATGTATCGAGAAGACTTGAAGCACATGTCGGACGTTTCAAGAAAAAAAGTGGACTATTTGCTCCACTCGCCAGGCGGCTATTTCATTTTATCGGCCCTGGCGGGCATTTATTTGGGATTCGGCGTCTGTTTGATCTTCAGCGTGGGGGCCCCCTTCTACGCTGAAGGGTCGGCTGCCCTGAACCTGGTGATGGGCGTGTCATTCGGCGTCGGCTTGACGCTGGTCATCTTTGCCGGATCGGAATTGTTCACGAGCAACACGATGGTTTGCACCATCGGCGCGCTTTCCCGGGCGATTGCCTGGAAAGACGTGGGTTGGATTTTCGTCTGGTCCTTCATCGGGAATCTCGCCGGCTCGTTAGCCGTTGCCTGGCTGATTGCGCAATCCGGGGTGGTGTCGAAGGCTCCGCAGGTGGATCTGTTCATGAACGTGGCTGAACTGAAAATGGCCGTCCCGGCCTGGGAACTCTTCAGCCGGGGCGTGCTCTGTAACATGCTGGTGTGCCTGGCCGTGTGGATGGCGGCCCGGACGACGAATGAAACTGCAAAAATCATGGTGCTCTTCTGGGGTGTGTTCGCGTTCGTGGGAAGTGGCTTTGAGCACAGTATTGCGAATCAATCGGCGTTGGGGATCGCGCTGTTCCTCCCTCACGGCGAAGCGATTTCGTGGGAAGGATTCATGTGGAATCAGGTCTATGTCGGACTGGGAAACATTGTCGGCGGCGCCTTACTGGTTGGGGCGGCGTACTGGCTGAGCAGCCCCTATCGCGTGTCTCAAGAAGACAATCCGAGAGAAATGTTGACTCGTCCTGCATAGGTTGACGTGATCGGGAAATCCCATCGTTGCGATGAGAGCAGGATTCGTGACTGACGTGCAACGGAATCGGGGTGCGATGAATAAATTGGAAATATGGAAACAAGAAAGAGATGGTCTGGAAACATTCGCGAATTACAAAATTGCATTGAACGGTTGGTCGTCTTGGCAGAGACGTCGCTGATCGTTCAATCCTAGTCCCCCCAAGTCAAGCAGCCTTGCATCCCAACAAACGCTCTCCGCACGGTTGGATGCGATCGAACGGGACCGTCTTCGAGAAGCCCTCAAGAAAGCAGGATGGGTCAAGGCGAAAGCGGCCAGGCTGTTGGGCATGACTCCACGTCAAATCGCCTACCGGATCGAAAAGTACCAGCTTATCGAAGAACCCTGATCGCCTGAGGCGTACTTGGTTCTCGTCAGTGCATCCCTTACCGCCAAGACATTTTTGTCTCTTTGCCCACAATAGGGTGCGTGATGAACAGGAATGTCCGGTTTGGTGAGGGGGTTTTGTCATGATTGCGCTTGATTCTTTGAGGTTTTTGAAAAAATGTGTTTTGGCGTGGCTCTTGCAAGAAAAGTAGAAATGAATGCTTGGCGAATGGCGTATCTGCCTGGCTGTGGCGATAGAGATAGAATCGTTTTTTTCTCGTGTTTAAAAAAAGAGAAGGGGTTCGAACAATGTATCAAGAAGATCTCAAGCGCATGTCAGACGTTTCAAGAAAAAAAGTCGACTATTTTCTCCACTCGCCTGGGGGCTACTTCATTTTGTCGGCCCTGGCAGGCATCTATTTGGGATTGGGGATCTGTTTAATCTTTAGTGTGGGGGCGCCGTTCTCCGCTCAAGGGTCGGCTGCGCTGAAACTTGTGATGGGAGCGTCATTTGGCATTGCCTTGACGTTGGTGATCTTTGCCGGATCGGAATTGTTCACGGGCAACAATATGGTCTGCACCATCGGCGCGCTGTCCAGGGCGATAACCTGGAAATACGTGGGTTGGATTTTCTTATGGTCATTCATCGGGAATCTGGTCGGCTCGTTAGCCGTTTCCTGGCTGATCGCTCAATCCGGCGTGGTGGCCAAGGCTCCTCAGGTGGATCTGTTCATGAAGGTTGCGGCCATGAAAATGTCTGCGCCGGCCTGGGAACTCTTCAGCCGGGGCATTCTCTGTAACATGCTGGTGTGCCTGGCTGTGTGGATGGCGGCCCGTACCGCCAATGAAACGGCGAAAATTATGCTGATCTTCTGGTGTTTGTTCGCGTTCGTGGGGAGTGGATTTGAGCACAGCATTGCGAACCAATCGGTATTGGGGATCGCGCTGTTCCTCCCGCATGGAGAGGCGATTTCTTGGGGCGGATTCATGTGGAACCAAGTTTTCGTCGGATTGGGAAACATTGTCGGCGGGGCCGTACTCGTCGGGGCAGCGTATTGGATGAGCAGCCCCTATCGCGTCACCGAATCGGTTATCGCTCACCCTGCGACAATGGAAGAAAAGCGCGAGACAAGAGAATTGTTGACTCGTCCTGCATAGATGCTGTGATCGGGAAATCCCATCGCTGTGATGAGAGCAGGATTCGTGGCTGACGTGCAACGGAAGCGGGGGGTGTGATGAATAAATTGGAAATATGGAAACAAGAAAGAGATGGGTTGGATATCAGGAGTGATCTTGCTCGATTTGCCCGGGAGGGGTGGGAATCGATTTCGGAGGATGACGTACAACGCCTGAAGTGGTGCGGGCTGTTTCTCAGGAATCCAACACCAGGGTATTTCATGGTGCGTGTACGCATTCCGGGAGGACGCGCGACGGCGACACAACTTCGAACGCTGGCCGAGTTGGCAGGGATATTTGGTAATGGGCTGTTGGATATGACCACCCGGCAACAAATTCAAATTCGGCAACTACGGATAGAGGATGTGCCGGACGTGTACAAACGGATGGAGGAAGTAGGGCTGACGGCATTGCAAACCGGCATGGACAATATCCGGAATATTATGACCTGTCCGGTAGCCGGTCTGTCTCCATCAGAGTGCTTGGATGCAACCCCTCTGGTCCAGGCCTTAACGCAAGAGATTGTAGGGAATCGGGAATATTCGAATTTGCCTAGAAAATTCAATGTGGTGATGACCGGATGCCCCGACAATTGTTTGCATGCAGAAACGCAAGATCTTGCGTTGGTTCCAGCCACCAAAGAAATAGAGGGAGAGATGAAGCAAGGGTTCAATGTGCTGATCGGTGGGAAACTCGGGTCCGGCGGCTACCGGATTGCCACGCCGTTGGACGTGTTTGTCCTTCCCGAAGAGGCCGTGGTGGTGTCGTGTGCCGTGATTAAAGCGTTTCGCGATCATGGATTTCGTGATTCCAGAACAACGGCACGGCTCGCGTTCCTGTTGGAGGAATGGGGCGAAGCCCGTTTTCGGGTAGAAGTTGAGCGTCGATTTGGTCGAGGATTACCGGCTGCGGGACAAGATGCACGCAACTCCACTGTCAATACCCATGGAGGTATTTTCAGGCAATCCAGACCGGGATTGAATTACGTTGGGTTGCACGTCCCCGTTGGGCGAATTCCTGCCGACGAGTTGGGAAGACTCGCCGGTCTGGCAGAGAAATACGGAACGAGCGAATTGCGTGTAGGGGCCAATCAATCCATCGTCATTCCGAATATCCATGACAAACAACTCGCAACTTTTCTCGAAGAGCCGTTGCTCGCGAAGTATGGCTACAATCCGTCTCCACTGCGGAAAGGGTTAGTCAGTTGCGTCGGGAATGATTATTGTAACCTCGCCGTGATTGAAACCAAGAGTCAAGCAATGAAAACCGCTCGTGCCCTGGAAGAAAAGGTTGGAACAGAGATCAACCCGATTACCATGCATTGGTCAGGGTGCCCTGCAGGGTGTGGCAACCATTTAGTCGCGGACGTGGGTCTGCTGGGGAAAAAGATCAAACGGCGTGGTCAGATCGTAGAGGCGGTGGACGTCTACGTCGGTGGAAGATCCGGCCCGGACCCGAAGCTCGCGACGAAATTATTAGAGGACGTTCCGTGTGATGAGCTCCCTGGTGTCTTAGCGGGGATCTTGCCCTACCACGCCCGCGAAAAAATGCACCGGGAGAAAAAGAAAACTCGAACAAAACCAAAGGGGTCGCACAGTAAGGGACAGGGGTCGCAAGAACGGCACTCGACTCAACTGTCTCAGAAAGGAGAAGTCGTTCCTGACGGGCAGCAACTGATTCAGGTGTGAAATCATGAGGAGCCGGGCCGAAGCGTTGACTGTTCGGCATGACCATCGAAAAGACATGATCTGTCCATTTGGCCGGGGGGATTGAAAAATGAGTCTGGATCACAATAAGATACTCCCCGGTTATGCAGACACTTGACGTCAATAATCCCGGACTCCCGGACCTCCAATTCGTGCTCATGGTGGTGGCCTTGTGCACGGCTGACGTCCCGACCTTGAACGTGTCGGAAGACGTTCGACGAATGATCTTTGATCGTTGCTGGGCGTTGCTGCACGACACGCCCCCGCCGGAGGAGAACACCCAACGCGTGCTGGACCTGCGAGAGGGGGATGAGGTTGCCCTTGAGGCGCTCGTCGAAGTCATCCGCAGCACACTGCATGAACATGGCTACTCCCGCATGACCTGGGACCAGGGGCCCAGTGAACCGAGCCAGTCCACCAGCCCTGATGCCAAACCCCTGATTGACCGCTTACAGTATTGGGATCCTGCTGATCCGCCGCCGGTTGACGGGCCGCCCGAGACAAGTCACAACTGATTCACGGCAATTCCTCATCGCACTTCTTGCAGACAAGCGTTTCTCCCAACTTCTGTTCTCTCCCGCGTTGAGTCACGACCCAGGGCCTTTCGCTCCAGGGTGGAGCGTGCCGGACGTGTTGCCCGTGGCCGCATTCCAGATCAGCGACCCAATCGCCGTGTTCGTCCTGGTGGAAGCCGGTGATGCGTTGTTTCATGGCGTTTTTTCTCCCTCTCCCTTGACGGGAGAGGGCTGGGGTGAGGGTGAGTGAGGAGAAGGTGAGTTCTCCTGTAAGGCCCCAAGAAGGGCCTCTTGGACAGCCTCCGGGTCAGCAAGGACTTCGTGATTCCAGAACTGCAGCACCTGGAAGCCTTGAGACTCCAGCCAAGTGGTGCGGACAGTGTCGGACGAGACGTGTGCTTGGTGGTGGCCGCCATCCACCTCGATGACTACTTTTCTTTCGAAGCAAACAAAGTCGACGATATACTTGCCAAGGGGCACTTGTCGGCGAAACTTGCATCCTGCCAGTTGGCGGTTTCGGAGACGCTTCCACAGTGCCTGTTCGGCATCGGTGGAGCGTTGCTGAAGTTCTTGGGCCTTTGATTGGTCGCTCATCACCCTCACCTTAATCCTCTCCCATCAAGGGAGAGGAGACTTAGAGGAGGTTGAGGTGAGGGTGACATGGTCAACGAATGAGCCTCGCTGTCGGGTTGTGCTATGAATTGTTATGTTATGCTATGAATTGTCGCGCCACGCTATGGATCGTCGGGTTACGCTTCGCTAACCCGCCCTACGGTTTTTCGTGTTTGACTCTTCACGTCCAACCAATCGCGCAGCCGGTCCCCGAGGACGTTCATGGCAAGGACCACGCCCATCAGGGCCAGGCCCGGGGCGATGACCATGTGCGGGGCGACCAGCATGTATCGTGTGCCGTCCCGGATCATACTGCCCCACGATGCGGCAGGCGGTTGCACGCCCAATCCCAAAAACGACAGCCCGGCCTCACCGATGACCACGCTCGCCATCCCGAAACTGGCTTCGACAATCAGCGGAGCACTGATGAGCGGGAGCAGGTGGCGGGCGATGATTTGCGGCGGTGGCGTGCCGATCGCCACGGCGGCGTGCACGTGATCACGTTCTTTCACGGAGAGGACTTGCGCACGGGCGAGCCTGGCATAGCCCACCCAACTCACGACCGACAAGGCAATGACGACGTTGTCGATGCCCGGCCCCATCACGCCGGCCAAGGCAATGGCCAGCAGGATTCCCGGGAAGGCGAGAAAGACGTCGATGACGCGAACGAGGATCAGATCGAGCCATCCTCCGACGTACGCACCAACGGTGCCGAGCAGGCTCCCGATGATCAGCGAAATGCCTACGACGGCAACGGCCACGAGAAAAGACGTTCTGGCGCCCACCAGCAAGCGATCGAAAATCGGCCGGCCCAGGTCATCGTAGCCCAACCATTCGTCCGGGCTTCCGGACGTGAGGATATGCGGCAGATCGATGGCGTTCGGAGACAGGGGCAGCACGGGCGCCAGGAGGGCCACAAGGGCCCAGAGCAGGATGACGCCGAGCGGTATCCGGATGCGCATCATGGCCGGTCTCCGATCCGGACGCGCGGATCGACCCGGGCATACGCGAGATCCGTGAGCACGTTCAGCACCACGTAGGATGCGCTGATGCACAACACGGTAGCTTGCACCACGGGATAGTCGCGGCGGTGAATGGCTTCGACGACCAGGGAGCCGATGCCCGGCCAGGAAAACACGGTTTCGGTAATGACGGCTCCGCTCAGTAACGCCCCGAGTTGCAAGCCCGCCAGCGTGATCACGGGGAGCAGCGCGTTCCGCAAGCCGTGTCGAACAATGACGGTCCACTCGGGAAGGCCTTTCCCGCGCGCGGTGCGCATGAAGTCTTCATTCAGGACGTCCAGCAGGGCGCTACGAATCATGCGCGAGAGAATGGCCGCCAATGCCGTGCCCAGGGTCAGCGCCGGCAGGACGAGCGAGGCGATCCCGTCCCGGCCGCTTACGGGGAACCAGTCCAGCCACAACGCCCCGACTAGAATCAGCATGGGGCCCATCCAGAAATTGGGAATGGAGACGCCGAAGAGCGCAACCCCCATGGCCCCGGCATCCCATGCGGACTCTTTTTTCACGGCGGCTAGGACTCCGAGAGGAACGGCGAGCAGCAGGGCCACCAGGAGCGCCGCGACCCCGAGTTCAACGGTGGCCGGCAGCCGTTCGAGCAGCAGGTCGCGGACCGGACGTTTGGAGTAGAGCGAGGTCCCCAGGTCGAATCGACCCAGGCTTGCCAGGTAGTGCCCGAACTGAACGTGGAGCGGCTGATCGAGTCCCAAGGCCCGTTGCAGGGCTTCTCTGTCCGCGGGGCGTGCCGATTCGCCCAACATTACTTCCACGGGATCGCCGGGAACGAGATGGAGCAGAAAAAAGACGACGCAGACGACCCCGAGCACGACGGCGAACGCCGTCAGGACTCGTGATATGAGAAATCGGACGAACACGATCGGTTACAACGCGTCGGGAGATGAACGGCGGCGTATCTGCGTCAGGCCGTCATAATTGCCGTCCCGGGCCATGGTAAAGCCTTCGACCTCCTGACGGGCGATGAAAATATGGTCTTCGTACCACAAGGGGACGTACGGCAACACGTCGGCAAGGTGATGCTGGAGTTGCACGTACCACCGTTGTTTGGTTTCAAGGTCGGGCGCCGCCCGTGCCCGGTCGATGAACGTATCGGCCCGTGTGCTGCGGAACCGGCCACGATTCGCCCCGCGTGGGGGAACCGATTCACTGTGGAACACGTAATCGAAAATGTCGGGGGTTTGGATGCCTACCCACGCCAAGCTGTACATCTGGAATCTGCCGGCCTTGATGTCTCCGTAAAACGTGCCCCAGTCGTAACTGCGCAGGTCCACGACAATTCCGACTTGTTGCAATTGATGTTGAAGAATGGTGGCGAGACGGATCCGAAAGGGATCGCTCGAGGTTTTATAGACGATCTGGGGCGGACGGTCGAGGGAGTAGCCGGCCTGGTGTAACAACGCCCGTGCTTTTTCCGGATCATAGGTGATCGGGTTGAGATCTTGAGCGCCCGCCCAATGTTCGGGTGGCAAGAGCGACTGTGCGGGCCTGGCCGCGCCATCCAGGACGTACCGGATGATCTCCCGGCGATCGATGGCATGGGCAATGGCCCGTCGAACGAGTGCCTGTCGGGTCACGGCGTCTTCAAAGCTGAATCCGAGGTACGAAAAATTCGTACCGGATATTCGTTGGACCTTCAGCGTCTCGTCGTTTTCCAGGTAGCCGATGAGTTCAGGAGGAAGATCGTTTTGGAGCATGTCGATTTCACCGGCCATCAGTTTTAACGTCCGTACCGTGGGGTCCGGGACCGTCATGAACTCAAAGCGTCGTTGATCCCGAATCCTGAGGAGGTGGAGTCGCGTTTCATCCGGTCGTGCCAGGAAGGAAAACGGTCCGCTTCCGATCGGGTGCTCGTGGAGCGGATGGTGTGTGGCGATGAGGCTTGCCGGAACAATGCCGATGACGAGATACCCGGGGAAGAGCGGCTCCGGCCGGTGAAGAAAAAAGTCGAGACTCGTTTCGTTGCGAGCGGTGATGCGGTCAATGACGGCCAACGGGGCGCGGTGCGGGGAGGCGTTGTCAGCATTCAGGATAAAATCATAGGTGGCTTTGACGTCGTAGGCGGTCAGCACGGTGCCGTCATGGAACGGATGATCGTTCGTGTTGAGTTGGAAGCGATAATGGGTGGGCGATAGTTGTTCCCAATCGGCCAGGGACGGAACGGGTTCGAAGGCGTCGTTGAAATCCACCAACCGGTCATAGAGCAGACGGTTGATGCGGGCTGACGTCGCGTCCGTGGCAAAGCACGGATCGAGGTTTGCGGGCGCGCCGGCCAGACCAAAGCGAAAGGCGTCGGAAGCGGGGTCCGTGCACGCCGAACCGAGAACAATGAGCGCGAGTACACACAGCCGTTTCAGATCGACCATCGGCTTGACCCTTTGCCGGATTGAGGTGAACCAGGATGCAGGATGCGTGACCCGGTTGAACATGCTGCTAAAAGAATACCCTTAAGTGGAAATTGCGTTCAATCCTAAAGAAGAGGTGCCGTGCATGTGTGAGCCCATGGTCTGTCTTGTGCTTTTTGTGCTACATTGAGCACGAAAATTTCGCGAATGGTGGAGAAGCCTTAACACAAATGAAACATAGAGCCAATAGAATCCCTCATGCAGGCTTGCCGCGTCCACCTCAGTGAGGGATGAAAACGGCCCAGGTTGTCATGACAGACTCCGGGTGTTGTTGGCGATTTCGTATCAATGAGGATGATGGTCGTGCCATGGTTGCAGTGAAGCGATTTTTTGAACCAGAGACGCACGACCTGCTTCCCGGGTAAGGGATTCACAAAAAAACAGGTGCCCATGGCTCTGAAAGCCTTAATCGTGGATGATGAACAGGCGATCGTGAACCTCGTTCGCCACCACCTGGAAAAAGAAGGACTGTCCTGTATCGAGGCCTATGAGGGAGAAACGGCGCTGCAACTCGCACGGACCGAACGCCCTGATCTGATTGTGCTGGATCTCATGCTGCCCGGTATCGATGGGTTGGAAATTTGCCGGTTGCTTCGTCGTGATCGGACCCTCGCCAATATGGCGATTATCATGTTGACGGCCAAAGCCGAAGAAGTCGATCGAGTGGTGGGCCTGGAGATGGGGGCGGACGATTACCTCGTCAAGCCGTTTTCTCCCAGGGAGTTGGTGGCTCGGATCAAGGCGGTGTTGCGGCGGGGGCGTGATTCTCAAACGGACGGCGTCAGACGAATCGGAACTCTTGAAATTGACGAGGCGAAACATCAGGTTCGCGTTGGAAGCAGTTCCGTCGAACTTACGGTGAAGGAGTTTGATCTGCTCCGTGCGCTGATACAAGCCAACGGGCGGGTGTTGAATCGGGAGCAAATTTTGGAAATGGTCTGGGGGTATGCCAATGCCGTGGAGATTGAATCGCGGACGGTGGACGTGCACATCAGACGCCTTCGAGAAAAACTCAAAAATGAAAGTCACCGAATCGTCACGGTCAAGGGTGTGGGCTACCGCTTCGAGGAAGAAGGCTGAATGAGGAGACCCCGATGTTGAAGGGCCGGTTGATTTCCCGTTTGAGTCTGTTCCTGAGTTTCATGACGTTGATCGGCATGGGGGCGATGTGGCTGTTGGCCTCTTCCGGGGCGACCGGCGGGACATTCTGGCTTGGAGTCCTGGTCGTTGCCGCGTTGGGTTTCCCTCTTGGCGTGTGGTTGGGCAGACGGCTTTTGATGCCGGTCCATGAAATTGACACCCGCGCTGAGCGGCTGTTGCAGGGATGGAGGGAGCAGGAGAAGACAATCGACGAAGATGAATTGAGCGGCTTGAGAAAGGCGCTGGATTACGTCACGGCTTACTCCCAGGCACGGGTTCAAGTATTGGAATCTGAACGAGCCAAAGGCACCGCTATCCTCGACAGTATGACCGAAGGCGTGATCGCCTTGGATGGGCAAGGGTACGTGGTGCTCATGAATCCTGCTGCGCGAAGGATGCTCGATTTTGCTCAAGATCAGGGAGAAAGGCGCACTTTATTGGAGGTTGTCAGGGATCGGGGTTTGGCCGATTGGGTGGAGATGTGTCAAGCACTCGACACCACGGAGCCGTGCAAGCGGGAAATCGAATGTTATTTGCCCACCTTGAAAATCATTGCGGTGAATGCCATGCCCATGCCTTTTTTGTCGGAGCGCCGGGGCTTTTTACTCGTCTTGCACGATATCACCGAACTCCGGCGGTTGGAAAAAGTCCGTGCCGAATTTGTGGCAAACGTGTCCCATGAGTTACGCACGCCGTTGACGGCCATCAAGGGATACCTGGAGACTGTGCTCGATGAAACCATGCTGGAATCGGCCACGCACCGGCGATTTCTGGAGATCGCGAACAGCCACGCGGAACGGATGGGGCGCTTGATTAATGACCTGCTGAACCTTTCCGATATTGAAACGGGAAAAGTCGTCCTGGACCCCACTCCCATCAGCCTGGGGGGCTTCGTGCAGGAGATCTCGGCGATTTTTGAGAAGGATGCCGCGAAGAAAGACGTGAAGCTTGTCAACCGGGTTCCTCCCGATGTATGGGTACAAGCCGACCGGGACCGGCTCTCTCAGATTCTTGTGAATCTGGTCGACAATGCCGTGAAGTATACGCCGAAAGGGGGCTCGGTCAGTTTTCAGGCGGAGAAAATAAACAGCCATGAAATCCGTATCACGGTCCGGGATACGGGACAAGGGATCCCGCCCAACGATTTGCCTCGCATTACGGAACGGTTTTACAGGGTCGATAAGGCGCGTGCCCGCGTGGAAGGCGGCACCGGCCTTGGTCTCGCCATTGTGAAACATTTAGTGCAATTGCATGGCGGGACGCTTCACATCGAGAGTGAATACGGTAAAGGTACCACGATCGAATTTTTACTTCCGGCCGTGCAACTCCAACCCGCTTCCTAGATTGTAGGGCTACGCTACGCCATCCTGACCTACATCGACTCGTTACTTTTTTCTGTCATCCCCGACTTGATCGGGGATCCAGTGTCTTTTTGTTTTCCTTTGTCTTTTTCTGTCATCCCCGACGCTTGTCCCCGACATTCTTAATCGGGGATCCAGTCAAGGAAGGGATCCAGGGTTTTCCCTTTTTCCTCCGTTGGCGAAGAGAACGACCCTGGATTCCCGCGTGCGCGGGAATGACAGACTAGAGGCAGGTCTTCTCCCATGGGGGGAGGGTGTAGAAAATTAACGGACGTGTAACCGTCCTCATACGTGACTGCAATACTCTTCTCGTATAGTGCGAACGTCGATTCTGAGGGTTGGCACGCCGGCAATGCCGGAGAACAAGGATCTGACCCCAAAAATCAGGAAATCTTCTGCCGTAACAATTTCGTAACCTGTTTTTTACACCGGAGTAACATCCAACGCTTAGAGTGAAGCAACTATCAGGGAGGTCCTATGATTGAAGGAACGTTGCAGAAGGAAGATTCATACGTGATGAGACGGTTCGTCTTGGCAAGCGGTACACATCGATCAACCGGATTGTTCGGTCAGAGGGTTGTATTCCTCAGTTTCGTTCTCCTGGTAGTCGGCATGGGCAGTGCAGTCCGGAGTTGGGCGGCTTCCGACTCGATGGTGGATCCCGCCTGGAAAAGCTACAGCCAGGTGAGCGGGGTGTCCGGGAACCTGAACAGCATCGGGTCCGACACCCTCAACAATCTCATGACGCTGTGGGCCGAGGGGTTCAGAAAAGAATATCCCAACGTGAAGATTCAAATTGAAGGGAAAGGATCCAGCACGGCTCCTCCGGCGTTAATCGAAGGGACGGCTCAGGTGGGTCCGATGTCGCGGCAAATGAAAGCGAAAGAGATGGACAAGTTCGAGGCGAAATTCGGCTATAAACTCACCAACTTTCCCGTTGCCGTCGATGCGCTGGCCGTGTACGTCAATAAAGACAATCCCGTGAAATGTCTCAGTATGGAAGAAGTGGATGCCGCCTTTTCAAAAACCCGGCGGCGCGGGTATACCGTGGATGTTGACACGTGGGGAAAAGCGGGACTCGATGGGAACTGGAAGCGCACGAGAGTGAGCCTGTACGGTCGAAATTCAGCTTCGGGGACCTATGGGTTCTTTAAGAAAAAGGTGTTGAAAAAAGGCGATTATAAAAATGAGGTCAAGGAGCAACCGGGCTCGGCTTCGGTGGTTCAGGGCGTGACGGAAGATCGGGGCGGTCTTGGGTACAGTGGTATCGGGTATCGGACCTCGGGCGTCCGGGTGATTCCGTTGTCGGCCAAAAGTGGCGAAGCGTGTTATGAGCCGACGTTTGCCAATGCCTCCACCGGCAAGTATCCGTTAGCGCGGTTCCTCTACCTGTACGTGAATAAAGCCCCGGGGAAACCGTTGCCTCCGTTGGTCACAGAATTCCTGAAATACGTGTATAGCAAAGCGGGCCAGCATATCGTGATCAAGGACGGCTATTTCCCCTTACCGCAAACCTTGATCAGCAAGAAATTAGGGGAAATGCAATAGGTCTCCACACCCCATGAATCAGGCTGACCCAACGGCGAATCAGGTTGAGAGGGCAACCCCTCCTTCGGCATCGGTCCTTCCAAAGGTGACCTCCCGGACGTTACGGCGTTGGATCGATGGGGGCGCACGGGTCGTGATCACCATTGGAGGGTGGGCGACCTTTGTCAGTATCTTCGGCATTTTTGTCTATCTGTTTATCGAAGTGGTTCCGTTGTTTTATGCCGCTTCCTGGACCGAGTTGACGTCCGTGCAAATCGACACATTCGATGAAGCAAGTCGGAAGCCGGAAAACGTCGCCGTGGGGATCGATGAATACATGGAAGTGGGATACGTACTCCGAAAGGGGGACATTTCCTTCTATGCGTTTCCTGCCGGGACCCCGATGCATCTCAAGTCCGTGCCGAATTTTGAGAGCGGGGAAATTACCGCCCTGGTCCGCTCTCCGGGGAAAGACCATATTTATGGACTCGGGACAGTAACCGGGCGAGTCATTCCCGTATACGTCGATTTTCGAGTCACGTTCGAAGATGACGTACGAACCATTGAACCGGTTGTGACCTCAGGCGAGCCTTTTGAAGCCGTCCCGACCGGTGCCCCCATTACACGACTTGCCTACCGGGAGACGGACAGTGGAACGATAGCCGCTGCCTTGACCGGGTCAGGGCGATTGTTCCTCACGAAGATGCAGGAGTCGGAAGCGGAGGGGTTGTTTGCGCTCGAAACGGAAGCGGAACTTCTTCAGGCTGAGGTTACCGATGAAGGCGTGGAGGCGCTGTCCGTGTTGCTCTTGGACGACTTGGGCGAAACCCTGTTAGGAGGCACGAAGGACGGCAGGTTGATGTACTGGGATATCCGGGATATCCAAAGCCCGAGACTGATGGGGATGTACTCGGCCGGGACGTCCATCACCGCCCTGTCCTATCTCATCGGCGACCGGTCCATCGTGGTCGGCACGGAAAGAGGGACGGTTTCCGTTTGGATGTCCGTGATCGACCCTGACGTGGGCGGTGACCCGCGTCTTGAAAAAATTCGGGACCTGGCTCCGCATGACGGGGCCGTGACCGCCATTTCTCCGTCGCTTCGGGATAAAGGATTTCTCACGGCCGACGTCTCCGGTGTGGTGGCCGTGCACCATTCGACTTCCGATCAGACGCTCATCCAAATTCCCGGGAACGGTTCCGCCATTGTCGCTGCGATGTTTGCACCGAAGGCCGACGGCGCCTTGGTGCTGGATGACTCGGGACGGCTGATCACCTATGACATCGAGAATGAGCATCCCGAATCCACGTTCTCGTCGTTGTTCTTACCCGTGCTGTATGAAGGGTACGAAGAGCCCCACCATATTTGGCAATCAACCGGCGGGTCCGACTCGTTCGAGCCGAAATTCAGCTTATGGCCGATCATGTTCGGCACGCTGAAAGGGACGATCTACGCGATGTTGCTGGCGACGCCTCTCGCCGTGCTGGGAGCGATCTATACCGCGATGTTCATGCGTCCCAATATTCGCGCCGTGGTCAAACCGGTCGTGGAGATCATGGCGGCCTTCCCGACGGTCGTCCTGGGATTCCTGGCCGGGTTGTGGTTCGCGCCGTTGTTGGAAAAATTTTTCCCCGCCCTGGTGGCCATGTTTCTCCTGGCTCCGCTGGCCGTGGTGTTGGTCTGCGTCGGGTGGCAATTTCTTCCTTCACGCCTGAAGGGCCATTCTGGGAACGTGACGGAATTAGCGGTCTTCTTGCTGGTCCTCGTCGGAACGGTGTGGCTCTGTCTCCAGTTGAATCACCAAGTTGAATCCTGGCTCTTCGATTCGGACTATAAGCAATGGTTACAGTCGACGTTCGGGTTGGCGTACGACCAGCGAAACGCGTTGGTCATTGCCTTTGCCATGGGCATGGCCGTGATCCCCACCATTTTCAGCATCAGCGAGGATTCGCTGAGCAACGTGCCGCCCCACCTGATTGCCGGATCATTGGCCCTCGGGGCCACCCCATGGCAGACCCTGACAAAATTGGTCATTATCTCGGCGAGTCCCGGAGTGTTCTCCGCTCTCATGATCGGGTTGGGGCGGGTCGTGGGAGAAACCATGATCGTCCTGATGGCCACGGGCAACACCCCGGTGTTGGACATGAACCTCTTCAACGGATTCCGAACATTATCGGCGAACATTGCCGTGGAAATGCCGGAAGCCCCGCATGGAGGCACGCTGTATCGGTTATTGTTCCTGGCCGGTCTGCTCTTGTTTGTGTTTACGTCCATCGTCAACACTGTTGCCGAAATTGTCCGACAGCGGCTTCGGACGCGATACAGCCAATTTTAGAGGGATTTCATGCCTGGTAGGATCAAAAAATTTCTCGACTCAGGGACGCTGTTCGTGTGGTTTTGCGGCACGGCGGTGGCCGCCTCGCTGCTCATGGTTGGCGGCGTCCTCCTCCTGATCATGATCAATGGCCTCGGGTTTTTCTGGCCCCATGTCCTTGTGGAAATGACGCTCAAGGACGGCACGCGCGTGCTGGGAGAACTGAAAGGGGAAGAAGTCATCCCCTATTCGGAGACGCCGGAATTTCCCGAAGGGAAAACGCGGGTGAAGCTGAAAGTCGGGAATCGTGACCTCTATGGCTTGGACTTCAGGTGGGTGGATACCGATCAAATCACGTCGGCGGAATCCCCGAAAGACGTGGCGGCGTTTGAACGGAGGGAATGGGGAAATTTTTACGGCCGGATTCACAAGGTCACGCGCGGTGAAGACGTCGTCGCTTCCGGCAATCAGGAAGGATGGCAGGCGTTACAGCCGCTGATCGAGCAGGCCAATGACCTGCATGACGAGATTGAATACCTTCAACGAGACGTCATCGGCGACATTAACTATGAAATCGAAAAAGCTCGGTTGAGAATCCGGGAGTTGGGATTACGAGGTCAACATCAGGCCCCGGAGGTGGTCGAGCTGCAATCCGCCACGAAACAGTTGGAAACCCGATACCGGAAGCACGTTGAGACTCTTCGGGCATTGAGTAAACAACTCGACGAATATTCCGTGGTCCTCGTCGAAACAAATGGCCGGGAGAAGCGCCTCGCGGTCGGCCAAATCGTGGAAGCCCTTCGTCCCAATGACATGGGCCTCTTCGAAAAAATTCTCAGATACTTCATAAATTTTTGGTCCGTGCTGAGCGAAGAACCACGGGAAGCCAATACCGAAGGGGGCATTTTCCCGGCGATCTTCGGCACCGTCATGATGGTCTTGATCATGAGCGTGGCCGTGGTGCCGTTCGGCGTGTTGGCCGCGTTCTACTTGCGGGAGTATGCGCGACAGGGGCTGGTCGTTCGGGTGATCCGCATTGCCGTCAATAATCTGGCCGGCGTGCCGTCGATCGTGTTCGGCGTCTTTGGGTTGGGGTTCTTCGTCTACGCGGTCGGCGGGACCCTTGATACCCTGTTCTATTCCGAAGCCTTGCCGACTCCGACGTTCGGCACGGGAGGCATTCTGTGGGCGTCGTTCACCTTGGCCCTGTTGACGGTTCCGGTAGTGATCGTGTCCACGGAAGAAGGGCTTTCAGCCGTCCCCCGGGAATACCGTGAAGGGTCCTTGGCGTTGGGAGCCACCAAGTTTGAAAGTATGCTTCGCGTGATCCTGCCCAGCGCCCTGCCGGGCATTTTGACGGGGCTGATCCTGGCGGTGGCCCGCGCAACGGGTGAAGTGGCTCCCCTGATGTTGACCGGGGTCGTCAAATTGGCCCCGGCGCTTCCCTTGGACCACCATTTCCCGTTTTTGCACTTTGAACGCAAATTCATGCATTTGGGCTTCCATATCTTCGACGTGGGCTTTCAGTCCCCGAACGTGGAAGCGGCGAAGCCGATGGTGTACGTCACCACCTTGATCCTGGTGATGGTCGTCATTGTGTTGAATCTCAGCGCCGTTGCCCTCCGCAATTATATGCGGAAAAAGTTCAAGGCGTCGGCGGTGTAAGGTTCAACGGATATCATGAGTTCACGGATTGACGTATTATCAGAACCCCGGCACACTGCTGCCCAACACATGCAGACGACGGAAACAACCATGGCTTCTTCTGAACGTTCTCAAGACAACAACCCCAAAATTACGGTTGAGGATACCGACTTCTTTTACGGGGAGAAGCAGGCGCTGTTCAAAGTCGCCCTGACCGTCCCGATCCATCAAGTCACGGCATTTATCGGCCCGTCCGGTTGCGGAAAAACGACGTTGTTACGGTGCTTTAACCGGTTAAACGATCTGGTTGAAGGGGCCCGACTCATCGGCAAAATTTGTCTCGATGACGACGATATTTACGATCCGTCAGTGGACGTGACCGACCTGCGGACCAGGGTCGGCATGGTCTTCCAGAAAGTGAATCCGTTCCCCAAGTCGATTTACCAAAACGTGGTGTACGGGCCGCAACTCCAAGGCATACGGCGTCGTTCCGTGCTCGACGGCATTGTCGAAAAGAGCCTGCAGGGCGCGGGCCTGTGGGAAGAAGTCAAGGATCGCCTGCATCACAGTGCCCTTGACCTGTCCGGGGGACAGCAACAACGTTTGTGTATTGCGCGTGCGTTGGCCGTCAACCCCGAAGTCTTGCTGATGGATGAGCCCTGTTCGGCGCTTGATCCCATATCGACCGCCAAGATCGAAGAGTTGTTGCATTCCTTGAAAGAGCAACTCACCGTGGTGATTGTCACGCATAACATGCAACAGGCCGCGCGTATCTCCGACCTGACGGGCTTTTTTCTCATGGGGGAACTGATTGAATTCGCCGATACCAAAACCATCTTTACCAATCCATCGGACAGCCGGACCGAAGATTACGTGACCGGGCGGTTTGGATGATATGACCCGTTCGTAAAGGGAAATCAGAAGCTATGGAACGTCACTTCGAAGAAGAATTTGACAGGATCAAAAGCAAGATTCTCATGATGGGCTCCCTGGTCGAAGACCAGATCAGGAATGCTCTGACCGCGTTGGTTGAACGCGATGAAGCATTGGCACGTCAGGTCATCGAGAACGATCACAAGGTGAATACGTTTGACGTGGAAATCGACGAAATGGCGCTCGATGCGTTGGTCCGGTACCAGCCGGTCGCCAGGGATTTACGCTTTGTGACCACCGCCATGAAGATTTCCACTGAATTGGAGCGGATGAGCGATTTAGCGGAAAACATTTGCGAGCGGGCGATCGAACTCAACGAAGAACCCCAGTTGAAGCCCTATATCGACATTCCTCACATGGCCGAGCGTGCCCGCATCATGGTGAAAGAATCGTTGGACGCCTTTGTTAAAATGGATTCGGCGTTGGCCAGGAAAGTCATTGATGATGATGATTTCGTCGACAACCTGACGGAACAACTGTTCCGGGAACTCCTGTCCTTCATGATCGAAAATCCCAAGACGATCAGCCGAGCCATTCGGCTCTCCTTTATTTCAAAGTACATTGAACGGATTGCCGACCATGCGACGAACGTCGCGGAACTGGTGGTGTACCTGGTGGAAGGAAAAATCATCCGCCACACCATTCCCCCGCAAGAGGCCTGACCGTCCTTCCCTCTCTTTCGTTGCCCCATCAGCGAGTAGGTCGGGTTAGCGTCGCGTAACCCGACATTTTCCGTTCTCCTCAAATGGCAGGGATGTCAGGTTACGCGACGCTAACCTGACCTACAGGGCTTCCTCCCTCTCCCCATGGGGTGGGAGAGGGCTGGGGTGAGGGGGCAAGCCACCGTCCGGTCACCTGCCTCTCCACCAACGGGGCGAGTGCCAATGGTGGTGAATGGCGATGGACCTGGAAGTCTTGACGCTGCTTCGTTCATTCCCTAGAGTATGACCCCGTCATATCAAAAGGAGGTGGCCATGCGCACGACCAAACCCATAACGATTTCCTTGCCAACCAATATCCTTCGCGAAACCGAACGGATCGCCAAGGAAGAGGTGCGTACGCGAACGGACGTTATTCGCGACGCCTTGAATCAGTACGTGGCCTCGCGTCGCTGGCAACGCCTTCGCCAATGGGGAGCGCAGACGGCCGAACGACTGGAACTCAAGACAGAAGAAGATCTACAGAATCTCCTTGATCGCGTGCGCGCTCAAGGCGGAAAGAACCGAGTGTGATTCGCATCGTGGCCGATACAAACGTCTATGTGTCGGCCATCGTATTCGGAAGGACCTGTGAAGAAATCCTTGCGCTGGCTCGATCCGGTATCGTGGGAATCAACATTTCACCCGCCATTCAACGAGAGTTACGGCGAGTGCTGCGCACCGGCTTCCAGTGGACCGAACCCCAGGTCCGAGCAGCCCTCACGGAAGTCGAAACCCTTACCTCTCTGGTTTACCCTACCGTTAAACTGGGAGACATCGTCGGTGATGATGACGATCATCGTATCCTTGAGTGCGCAGTCGCGGCCGAGGCGGAATTTCTTGTGACGGGTGACAAGAAAGATCTGTTGCCGCTTGCTGTTTTCCGTGAGATCCGGATTGTCTCGCCGCGGGAGTTTCTTGATCTCTTTCGGTGAGGCTTTTGCCGCACGCTGAACAAAAGCCCTCATTCTCCTCTTTCTACAAGCCGGGCGTGGTTTACAAAATAAACCGGACACATGGTTTACACCGCCGGAGGGTAAGTCGCAATCCCCCTCCTTCTGTCATCCCCGACTTGATCGGGGATCCAGGTTTTTTCTCCTCTGACATCCTCACCGTCCCTCCTGCTATCAGCAATTGTAGGTCGGATTAGCGTAGCGTAATCCGACAGTATAACTTGGTGTCTAATTGTCCAGGGATATTTACCGGAACGAACGTTCTGTTTCTGGCTATTGACAAATGTTTTTTGTGCCTATATTTGACTGTACTTTTTCGAGCGTAACCCGCCACCTAGCTCCTGCATGGCGGGCAGAACACGTCTCTCTCACGCAGGCACGGGAGAGACATTTCCGGCTTTCTCTAACTCTAGAGTAACCAACCAGTCTTTCATGGCAAAACAACGGAAAGGATTTGACATCATGAAGCTGCCCGAAAACCCATTACGAGCCATCGGATCCACCGTATTTGGATCCCTCTTCCTGGGTCTCGTGCTCGCGGTTCTGTCAGCCGGCCAAGCCGGGGCAGTCTCCGCCGATGAGGACCGGCTGCTCAGGTTTGCCGGCCACGATAAGGATAACGGGACCGTGCGGTCGCTCCTGGCCGAAGGGGTCAGCCCGAACGCGCCAGGGAACTTCGATGGCCGGACGGCCGTGCACAATGCGGCCAAGGGCGGCGCGGCCAAGAACCTGGCCGCCATGCTGCAAGCGGGCGGGAACCCGAGAAGGTGCAAGACGGGGACGGCGATACGCCATTGCACCTGGCGAGCAGGGGCAGCTATGCAAGCGGCTTCTCGGATCACCCGGCTGCCGTCCGGGTCTTACTGCAGCATGGTGCCAACCTTCACCGGACCAATAACTCGGGTGAGACCCCCTTGCACGTGGCCGTCTTTACCGGCGTCGGTGCCGCCCACGTCGGCGTGATCAAGGCCCTACTGGACGCCGGCGCCCGGCCATCAGCGGTCGATGGGAACGGGTTGACGGTTTTGCAACGTTTCAGCCGGCACAGCGAGAACGATGGCGCGATCGTCAGGCTGCTGCTCCAGGCCGGGGCCAACCCGGACCGGAAAGATCCCCGGGGCGATGCGCCGCTGCACGCCGCAACCAAAACAGGCGGAAGCTATGGCAAGGCGGAGGTCGTCGAAGCCCTGCTGGATGGCGGAGCCAACCCCTGTGTGCGTGACGCGCGTGGGTCCACCCCCTACCACATGTCCTCTGAACTGAATAGGATTCATCGCGCCCTTGCCCGGGCCGGTGGCGCTGACGCCAGCCACGCCGGAGATTCAGGTTGCCAACTGGGGAGCGAGGACGGACCGGAGCTGACCGACAAGGGCGAAGGGAGCACTGGGGAGGCGGCCACGGCCCTGAAACCATTCGGCCCCAACTGGATCATTGCGGAGAACCAACCGTGCCAAACATTTAACCCGAATGCGACACCCGGCGAGACATTTACCTGGTCGGGCGATTGCGTGGACGGTAAGGTTTCAGGCCAGGGACGTGGCGTCTGGCATCTCCCCGATGGCGGGCAGAGTGTTTACGAGGGCAGCATGCGCGACGGCAAGCTGCACGGCCGGGTGATCTACACCGGGGCCAATGGCGACCGCTACGAGGGCGAGGTCCGCGATGACAAGATACACGGCCAGGGGATCTACACCTACACCAACGGCGACCGCTACGAGGGCGAATGGCGCGACAGCAAGCGGCACGGCCAGGGGATCTACACCTACACCAACGGCAACCGCTACGAGGGCGAGTGGCGCGACGGCAAGCGGCACGGCCAGGGGATCTACACCGAGGCCGATGGCACACGTAGAGAGGGCGAGTGGCGCGACAACTCCTTGTACAACGGGGTCTCGATCCACCCCGACGGCTACCGCTTCCATTACCGTAACGGTGAAATGGAGTAGCACGATGGCAGGAAGCACAGCCCGGGGGCACAGACCTCAGCCGATGGAATGACTACGAGGGCGAATTCCGCGACGGTAAGTTTCACGGCCAGGGGACCTACACCTGGGCCAATGGCGACCGCTACGAGGGCATGCAGCGTGACGACATACCAGACGGCTACGGGACCCTCACCACTGCTGGTAGCCCCTACGAAGGGAAGTGGCGTAATGGTTGTTATGGACTTCGTGATGGCAGGTGGATAGGTATCAACAATACTCCAGAGGCTTGCGGCTCCGAATAGCATCCGCTGGACTGCAGGCATGCGGCAGGTTATTAGCCAGGGCCACATGCTTGTCTCTGTTCGTAATGACTCAGGATAGAAGGGGGGCTTGCCAATGAAATCGTCTATACAACGTCTGAAATTGTTGGCGGGAATCACTATCTTTAGCATGGCGTTTATCCAGCACGCTTATGCAGAATGCGAACCTTTGATAGTAATGTATGGCGGAGCTCGTGATGAGAGAACGGCAATAATGAAATCTTTTGCACAGAGACTGAAAGATGTTGGGGATTACAAGAATCTCATCTACTTTCATCATGATGAACAAAACTCATCTCAAGCATTCATCCAAGCACATTTGAAAGCATATCCACAATCACCAATTATTCTAATCGGCCATAGTTGGGGCGGAGATACCGCTTATGGTGTTGCTGATGATTGGGGTAGTCAAATTGACATCTTAGTTACACTTGATGCTGTCGGTGGAAGGGCCTATCCAGGTCTGAATTTTGACGAATTTAGAAGACATCTGAAAAAACCCGGTAATGTATCGAAGTGGATCAATGTTTGGATTGACCCTCCTGGTTTTATCGTTTGTTGGTTGGGCCTAGGTCATTTATGGCAATCGGACAATTGTGCTGCTGATTTTGGAGCGACTTGGGGCTATCAGAATGGGGCAAAGAACCTAGAATTTAAGGGGAATCATGCGGACGTAGAGAAAATGTTCACATCTGTAATCGACGATATAAAATCATCATTGAAATGTCGATGAATTATGTTCCCCAATCTTCTGTTGACGTCCTAACACTATAAATGGATTAGTCCTGCCCCAATTTAGTCGAGGGATGTCAGGTTACGCTCCGCTAACCCGACCTACGGGATTCTTCCCATTCTGTCATTCCCGCAAGTTTTTAGCGGGAATCCTGAGTTTGTATCCTCCCAAACGAAAACAAAAAGGAAAAGACCCTAGATCCTCGATTAAAAATGTCGAGGATGACAGACAAAGACCAAAGAAAGAAGAAAATGCCAGCTTGTGGCGCTATATCCCGGCGCCTGCGGGCGGGGCTGCGCCCCAGTCCCGACCCTGATTCGGGGGCGAGGACTGTCTGAACGAAGCGAGTTCCGCAGCCCTAGCAATCGGGACTGGGGCAAAGGCACCCCTTGGGCCACGCTCGGGCGCCAATGGTTTTGGGTCCTTTTGCCGAAACAAAAGGACCTCGTCGTGCGGGGGCGAAACCCCGCATGAAAAAAGGAAAAGACCCTGGATCCTCGATTAAAAATGTCGAGGATGACAGGAGGGGAGCGTCGGGGATGACCGAAGGAAAGGCGAGAATGACAGAGGGAAAAAGTTATAAGGCGCTTGTGCCGCGGCTTTTCCAATTTTCCAGACACCATTCCTGGGAGCTGAGGGGGGCCTGCTTGGGCACGAGTTGGAGACGGGTATAGTGCCCGTTCGACAGCAATTGGCGGGCTTTGACGTTATCATGAAGCGCCACGTGCAGGAGGTCTTCGACGAGGATTTTCCGCAGGTGCGGGGACTCGATCGGAAACAGGATCTCCACGCGCCGGTCCAGGTTACGAGGCATGAGGTCGGCGCTGCCGAGAAACAGTTCTTCCTGCCCGCCATTGCGAAAATAATAGAGCCGCGCGTGTTCCAGGAACCGTCCGACGACCGAGGTCACGGTGACGGTTTCACTGATGCCGGGAATCCCCGGGCGAAGCGCGCAGACCCCCCGAACCTGAAGGTCGATTGTGACACCGGCTTGGGCCGCCCGGTAGAGAGCTTGAATACATTGTGTGTCCACCAGGGCGTTCATCTTGAACGCCAGGTACCCGTCGCCCTTTTCCTTTTGTCGTTGAATCTCCCGCTCGATCCGCTCCAGAATTTGTTCCCGCATCAATTGGGGCGCCACGAGCAGTTTGGCATAGGAATTCTTGCGGGAGTAGCCGGTTAACGAGTTGAAGAGATCGGCCACGTCCGCCCCCATGGCGGGGTCGCAGGTCAAGAAACTCAGGTCGGTATACATCCGGCTCGTCACCGGATTATAGTTGCCCGTGCCCAGGTGGACGTACCGCCGGATGCTGTCTTCGTCGCGCCGGATGACCAGGCACATCTTGGCGTGGGTTTTCAGTCCGAAGACCCCATAGACCACGTGGATGCCTTCATCCTCCAGTTTTCGTGCCCATTCGATGTTGTTTTCCTCATCGAATCGCGCCTTGAGTTCAAGCAGCACCGCGACCTGTTTCCCGTTCACTCTCGCTTCCATTAACGCCTCGACGATCGGGGAATTGGTCCCCACTCGATAGAGGGTCTGTTTGATGGCCAACACGTTGGGATCGCTTGCCGCCTTGCGCACGAAATCGACGACCGGGGTAAAACTGTCATAGGGATGGTACAGCACGACGTCACCACGCCGGATGACCGAAAACAGGCTTTCCTTCTTATTGAGCGAATCCGGTATCTCCGGAACGAACGGCGGATATTTCAGATCCGAACGCTCGATGCGCGTTAACTCCATGAGGCTGGACAAACCGAGCGGAAGATCCTGGGTGTAGACCTGGTACGGAGCCAAGGAGAGATTCCTGATCAGAATGTCCCGGATATGATCGGGCGTCGTCTGGTCGATTTCCATCCGGACCACCGAGCCGAAGTGGCGATTGTCCACTTGTTCTTCAATCGAAGCCAACAAGTCGTCCGCCTCGTCTTCTTCAATTTCGAAATCGGCGTCACGCGTCACCCGAAAGAGGTAGGCGGCGAGAATGGTGATCCCCGGGAACAGGAGGTCGAGATTGGCGGCGATGATGTCCTCGATCCAGACGAAGTTGTCGGCTGCCGAGTCGGGCAAACCGAATTGGTCCGCCTCGTTGACCATGTCTTCGTTTGGGATACGAACGAGACGCGGGAAAATATTGGGGATTTTGACGCGGGCGAAACATTCCCCTCGCTCCGGATCCTTTCCCACGACGGCCAAATTCAAACTCAAGTTGGAAATATGGGGAAATGGATGGGAAGGGTCGAAGGCCAAGGGGGTGAGCGCCGGAAAGATTTCTTTGGAAAAATACCCGCGGAGTAAGTGTTGTTGTTTCGGTTGCAGTTGATGGTAGCGAAGCACGTACACGTCCTGGGCGTTGAGCTTCGGCAGCATATCGTTCTGCCAGCAGTCGGAAAACCGGGCCAGTTGACAAAGGACTTCCTGCCGAACGGCCGCCAATTGTTCCGAGGTGGTCATGCCGTCCGGAGGGCCCTCACGCACTCCACCGGATAATTGTTCTCTCAACCCCGAGATCCGGATCATGAAAAACTCATCCAGGTTGCTCGAAAAGATCGACAGAAACTTCACCCGTTCCAAAAGCGGGTTCCCCGGATCTTCCGCTTCTTCGAGCACTCGAGCGTTGAATTGGAGCCAACTGAGCTCACGATTCAAATACAGCTTGGGATCATCAAAGTCCGGCGTAGAAGAAGCGGCCGGGGATTTGGTTTCAGCGGAACCGAATGCCATGGCTGTTACCTCGGCCTCATTGCGTCATGCGTGCCTGAACGTCCGATCAGCCCCGTAGGTCGGGTTAGCGTAGCGTAACCCGACAGTAAATTCAGAAACTTCATAGAGCAAAGACCTCACGGCCTCGCTTTTTGAGTTTCGCCCATTCTCGTGGGAAAATCGCTTTCGTACGGCGCCGGCGAGCCCGGAGTCTCTCGACGATCTGTCCGATGGCGAATGCGGTTTTCACGCCACGGGTCGTTTGGAGCAATTGCCGGAGTCGCTCTTCCGTGACCACGGCGTCCTGGTGATCACCCAGGATTTCCTGGTTCCGTTTGGTTTGGCGGACGAACCGGATGGCGGTTTTCCCCATGGTTTCGAGAGCGAGTTCGGCGGCATATCGCGTCCGTTTGGTACGAATTCTCAGTTGATGAAGTTCGTGGTCCGAGGGGTCGGTCGCCCCACGCTTGCCGGCTTTGATCAACAGTTTGAATTCCTGCGCAGCCAGGTGCATCAGGGAACTCTCGGGCGCGTCGCGCAAGGCCGGGGCTTGGGCGGCCAGTTCGAGGCGGCTTAAGAGATCCAGATAGCGATCGCTGCGAAGGGTGTCGAGTAATTGCCGGCGGGCTTGGGAACGATGGGTTTCAAACGTGGTCAACAAGCGTTCGAAAAGTTTTCGTTCGGCCGGGGGAAGGACGTGGGCTTCCGTGTACAGCCGGTCGAGCAGGACGTCCTGGTCCCGAACGGTTCCAAGAATAGCGCCCAGCCATCTGAGTTCCTCTTGCAGAGACGCATACCATTCCGGCTCCAGTAAGGCGCTCGACGCCCGAAGAAGTGCGCGAAATCTTCTGATCCCGACGCGCATCTGGTGAAGTTCTTCCGGGTCTTTGCCGAATCGCGTTCCGGGGTCGTGAAGAAGGATATCCCGAAGCTGTTTTTGCAGGATGGTTTTGAGGCGTTCCGAGAGGGGTGCCGATTCGGGAAGACAGCGATCCGACACATTCAGGTTTAAGGCTTGAAAGACTTTCGGGCGGGAATCGCCATCGTACGCTCCTGATTTGCGAAGGGCCGTCACGATCGCGGCGAGTTCCTTTTCCTTGCCTGACCGGAGTCCAACTTCGATCTCGCTCAGATGCCCGACCACGCGCCGGGCGTTGAGAATTTTGACACGGTCGATCACCACGTCGGCGACGGGTTTGTCATGCGGTTGAACCCTGATGCCGGACCGACGCGTCCGGAGTTTGGCAATGGCCGTCAACGGTTCACGTCGCAACAAGGCAAACAGGAGATCTTCCAACGGTGCCGGCGGGGTCGAGCGACCGGAAGCCATCTCCATTTCCAAGCGGGCGGTCTGTCTCGGGAGTGTCAGTTGCCACACGACGCGGTGGTGTTCGGCCCTGCGACGGAGCGTCACCCCCAGCCGGGCCAGTCTGAAATCAATGGTGTCGAAGTAGGTGGAGGTAAACAGGCGAGGCGGAAGCGCCTCACCCGGAAAATGGGGCAGACGAAACGGGTGGCCCGTCTTGAGCTTGACTTCCCGCTCCAGAGTTTGCCGAAGAACGCATTCCATAATGTGAACTGTTTGCGAGTGTGCAATCTGATAGGCTAGCACGATGGCCCACGGAAGACAAAGAGAAAGTAAGGGGGACTTCTCCTTTCCGCCTTCTCCTTCTGTCATCCTCGACTCCCTCTCCTGTCATCCTCGACATTTTTAATCGAGGATCCAGTCTTGTTGTTTGTGGAGTTCAGTAGGTCGGGTTAGCCGCAGGCGTAACCCGACGCCGCAGTAGGCCGATGTCGGATTACGCTACGCTAATCCGACCTACGGGAGCTCATTCAGGAGTCGTTGCGCTTCGGGCCGAAATTGTCTTTCCCGGGCATAGGGGTAATGAGACATTTTTGACGGATTGGCGGGTGAGGCGCAAAATAGATCACGGTCCGTTTCGAGTAACTCGAACTTCCGGTTGGCGCCGAATAAATCGGCTAGGCGTTCGATTTTTTGTCGGAGGCAAGAAGGAGACTCTTGAAGGGTTGACGATGAAGAATCGGTTTTTATCAGCATCGGTTGTCGCCCGTTCTGCCTATCCGGCAGGACATCTGCGTTCTTATTTGGAACAAATTTGTACTAGGTTTCTCAGGACAATTTGTTATCTGGAGGTTAAATTACGGGAGCCCCGGTGTTAAATTGTTACGCGTCAGGGGTTTGTGAAAACTGATGATGGAACCCAATGAGGAACGAGAGCATTGCATGGATGCCACTAAGCTAGAATACCTGTTGGACCTGTCAATCCGCGCGGCGCAAACGCCGGCTGGGATGCTGCTCGACTATTTCGCAGATCGTGCGCTCAGCGTCGAACGGAAAGGCGATGGCTCTCCGGTGAGCATTGCGGACCGCGAGGCGGAAACCACGATTCGGACCATTTTGCAGGGCGATCCGGTCGCTGCGGACTTTGACGTTCTGGGAGAAGAGTTTGGAGAGAAAGGAAGCACGGCGCGCTATCGCTGGTTGATCGATCCCATCGACGGCACGCGCTCATTCGTGAACCGGATCCCCTTATTCGGCACGATTGTGGCGTTGGAAGACCGGGAGACCGGCAAGGCGCTGATCGGGGTGATCCATTTGCCCATGCTGAACAGGACATATAGTGCGGCTCGAGGGTTGGGGTGTTTCTGTAACGGGACGGCTGTTGCGGTTTCCCGGGAAGCCGAACTGGAGACCAGTATCATTGCCACGGGAGACATTGCCCAATTCACCAGTGCGGGCTGCGAAGAGATGTTCCGGCAACTGGCCGGCGTGTGTCCGTATCTTCGGGGCTATACCGATTGTTTCGGCCATACGCTGGTGATCAACGGAGCAGCCGGCGCCATGATCGATCCGGCACTCAATCCCTGGGACGCCGTGGCCACTCAAGTCCTGGTTGAAGAGGCCGGCGGGACGTTCGTCACTCGTCCGTCCCGCGCGGAGAATAAAATCGATGCCCTGTTCGGAGCGCCCAAACTGGTCGAACGCTTGGTGTCATTACTGCATTTCTAGTATTTGCAGGTCAGGTTCCCGTAGCGTCACCCAACCTGCTGTTTCCTCTACCTCCCCTCACCCCTCCTTACAAAGGGAATTATCTAGAATAGTTGACAGCCCTATTTCTTGCTGGATTCCCCTTGGGTGGGCGTTTCGGGTCTTTCCTTTTGTGGGCCGTGTTGAAACGTGGCTACAACGGGACTTACCACAACTGGAGCATGAAACACACGAATCGGTATGTGAACGAGTTTACGTTCCGATTGAATGATGGCGGCGTACAGCGGGATACGCTAGACCGAATGGGATCGCTCTCACAAGCGTTGTGTGGGAAGCGGTTACGGTATCAGGAATTGGTGGCGTAATTAGAACTGACAGAATTAAACAACCGCATTATCCCTATGTTTCGCAGCTTTCAACGTGTGCTGCAAAATGAAATTATCTCGTGGCGTTAAATTACAAAAGACGATACGCAGCTTTCCATCACCATCAGTAAGTTCTGGTAACAGATTGATTATAGCTCCGTTGAAGAACGACGAAGAAGTTAATCCAATTCCTTGAAAGTCTAACTCAATTTTTGGGCAAGCTTTGAGCAAAGGCGAGATCACACGAGACAGTTTCGCTCCCTGTGCATATGTCCCACAATATGGACCAACAATGTCTTTGACGACCAATTTATACATCGTCTTCCCGCAACATTAATTCGGCAATTTTTTGATTATCAAATTCAATGTTAATGCAGGATCCAGGAAAAGAAAAGGGTAATGTCCTACTTGACGAGCTTCCAGCAGTATCCTGCTGCCATAGCCCGTCAATAGAAATGATTTCTAAATTTCCGCGAAGTTTGAGAAAATCACAGAGAATGGATAACCCAGCACCACGATTACGCTTTTTAGACTTTGATGATATACCTTCTTGTATGGCTAGTGCAATAGCTCCTTCGGCTGCACTCAAATCTGGATATTTAGGAAGTAAAGTCTTAAGAAATCCCAATCCAAGATCGGCAACTGATAACATCAATTTATTTTCTTGTGGATAGGCTTGAGCGCTGATATAGCAACCTAAAGAAGATTGACTATGATCTATGACATTGTTGACGATCTCTGTAAGCGGAATTTTTATAGCATCCTGAATACTTTCCTCATGCAAGGATAAATGTTTATTCAACCACATGGCAATCGTATCGAAAAACAGTGGCTCGAATGATACCATCCTGCGAAGTCCGACACTGGTACTTCGCTGTGAAGCTTTGACGGTTTTATCTCTGTCCTGAATGTGAAATTCTTTGTACAAACCTTGATCCTCAAAGTATTTCTCGCATAACAAATTTGTAGGATGGGCGAAAAGGACAGTTCTTGACCCTTGTTGCAAGAAACTTCTAATGAGAAGGGCAATAACATTTAATCCGAATGGGCGAATAAAATGTATGCCTCCACACTCAAAAACAATTTCTGCGGATGAATCGGTTCTCATGAATTTCCAGTAATCATTGAAAACCCTTTTATACGTATGGATTTGATTGTCACATTGCTGTGGGAACGTAATGACATAACGATCTCTGAGCATACTTGAGTTTATCATAAAAAGTTCGATCAGAACTAAAGACTCATGAACCCCCTATTAAACAGGCCCATGATCGCTTAACCAAGACCTTGGCGACGTATCAGCCTTCCGGCAGGCCACCGAAGAAGCAGGGGAAGAAGAAGCCGAAACGGAGGGGGAAATAAGACTGTCAACTAAAATGGATAGTTCCCCTTACAAAGGAGAGGAAACAGGGAAGAAGGGCTGTCTTTTCCTCCCCTTTGTAAGGGGAGGGAAGGGTGGGGTAGAGCCACATATACAAAAGAGAGACGATGTAGGTCGGGGTAGCGTCGTGTCACCCGACAATCCGTATCGTGGCCTTGAGGCTCCCACACAATCGTCACGTTCTCATAACAGTGTTGTTATCGAGCCCACTTATCCTGTTAACATGAAGGAGCCGTACGTCGAATAACGGAAGGTAATGCGATGTCGAAAATCGCCGTGATAGACATTGGGACCAATTCGATCCACATGGTGTTGGCGGAAGCCGAGCCGGATGGCTCGTATAAGATTCTTGACCGGTTCAAGGACATGACCCGTCTGGGCGATGGGACGTTTCGCCAGCGACGTTTGTCGGCCGAGTCACGGGCGCGGGGAGTGGAAGTCCTGAAACACCTGACGACCCTGGCACGGAACAAAGGGTTTGATCGCATCCTGATGGCGGCGACCAGCGCGGTGCGTGAAGCGCGCAACAGCGGCCAATTTATCGAAGAGGTGTCCGAAAACACGGGGGTGCGGGTCAAGGTCGTGACGGGGCAGGAAGAAGCGCGCCTCATTTATTGGGGTGTTCGCCAAAGCATGGATTTAACGGACCGGCCGACGCTCCTGGTGGACGTGGGCGGGGGATCGGTCGAACTTATCGTGGGGAATCGGGAACGTCTGTTGCATGCCGTGAGTCTCAAGCTGGGGGCCATTCGCCTGAAAGATCTGTTTTTAATCAAGGCGCCGCCCGCGAAAGCCAAACTGCGTGCCATGCACGAAATCATCGAGAAGGAAATTCGCGCAGCCTTGGAGAGATTTCGTCAACCGGAGTTTGATCGAATCGTGATCTCTTCCGGCATGGCCGCGAACCTGGCGGAAATCATCTATTTGGAACGGACCGGCGGTCCCATCCCCCAGATCAATCTCTTGACCATTACCCTGAAAGAAATTCGTGCCGTGGAGCAGCGGCTCGCGACCAGCGACGTGGACACGCGGCTCGGCATCCCGGGTCTGGACCCGCGACGGGTGGATACGTTGTTGGCGGCGACGTCGGTGATTCGCCGGTGTCTCGAAGCCATCGGGCATAAGGAAGCCACGATCAGCGACAGAGCCATGCGTGAAGGGTTGGTCTACGATTTTATCCAAAAGAACCAGGAAGGCTTACTGATCGAGCAGGAAATTCCGAATATTCGCTTGCGGAACGTCGTGGCCTTGGCCAGACGCTGTCACTACCCCAAGACGCATTCTCACCACGTGGCGAAGTTGGCCACGTCGCTGTTCGACCAAACGCACCCCCTCCATGGCATGGATGATCAGGAGCGCGAATGGCTGGAATATGCCGCGTTGCTCCATGACGTGGGGTACGCCATCAACCCGCGCCAACACCATAAGCACAGTTATTATCTCATTACAAACAGCGACCTGGCCGGATTTACGGTCGAAGAAATCGAGATGATCGCCAACGTCGCCCGCTATCATCGCCGGGCGTTACCCGGAATAGAGCATCTGCCGTATCAAGTCCTTTCCCCCGCCAGGCGAAGGGTCCTGGAGACGCTCAGTGCGATGTTGCGCATTGCGGATGGGTTGGATCGCAGTCACTTTTCCATTATCCGGGACGTGCACGTCACGCTTGGGAAAAAAATGAATGTCGAGTTGCAGGCGATGGCCGACTCGGAGTTGGAAATCTGGACCGCGCAATCACGAGCGGATCTGTTTCAGAAAGTCTTCGGACGAGAGGTCACCTTCACCGTTCAGGTGGAACCGAGGTTTTCGACAAACGCGGCAGAATGATTCACGTCCCAACGGCCCAGGCCGGGGGCCAACGTCGCGGTTAACATTTCGCCAGTTTCCTGAGTTGAGCCGGTTCCAGCCACCAGAGTAACACGCCGTTTCCGTGTCGGGGCTTTCCGTGAAACCGGATACAGCACGCGCCGGCTTTTTTAAACGACAGTCCTGAAACGGGCTGGCCCAACAGCATCGTTCCGGCGGTATGCCCCAAATGCGGTTCATGGCCGACGCAGAGCACGCAGTCATCATCGGAAAACGACATCAGCACGTTGAGGAAATCTTCAGGAGAGGCGTCCGAACGCAGTTCGGCACATTGTTGGGGTTGCCCGGTAAAGCCCAGCGTTTCCTTGGCAATATCGGCAGTTTGTCGGGTCCGGAGATAGGGGCTGCAAAGGAGGTGAGTGGGGGTGACGTCAAGCCGAATAAGGCCTTTCACGGCTTTGTGTGTTTTCTCGATGCCCTCGTCGGTCAAGGGACGCGAGTGATCTTCCTTTTGCCAGTCTCTCCAATCAACGGCAATGCCGTGTCGGAATAAAATACAATCCATGGTTGGATCCTCGGGAAAAAAGAATTCTAACAGAGGACGTTAAAGGAAAAAAGACGAAAGACGTCGAGCATTCGGAGGGCCTCTTGGCGAGCGACGTTCGCGGTGTCATCGCTCCGAACGGAAATCAGCTTTCGTTTCATGAGTGTTTCGATGCGAAGCATAATCCTCCTTTCTGCGTAGGGATAGAATAGTCACGCAATGTAAAGAGAAGATTACCGTGACGTGAGCGTCGGGTAAACAAACGTCGAAATCACCGCAACGATCCGGCAAACCGGGGAAATCCGTCGTGACCGTATGCTAGACTATGTCTTCGAAAACCCTCGCCCCTGGGGGGAGAGGGCAGGGTGAGGGAACAGGCCGTAACCGTCCAGGAAAAAAGCATCTGAGCAAAAAAGGAGTGAGAAGAAGGATGAACGTTTTGACAGGACTCGGATTCAGTATGGTGTGGCTGCTCGTCGCATGCGGCGGCAACCCGCAAGTCGTGACGCAGAAAGTCCATGAGGACCCCAATCGGGAGGTCGGGCTTCAGCCTGTTTCCGAGAGCAGCCGGGGGAGCGGGTTTTCGCATCCGGCTGTTCTCAAGAATACCGATATTGCCAACGTGATGAAAGGACTGTACGTCGAACGCCGAAGCTCCGTCTCCCTGCCGTTGTTGGGCGGGGGCGAATCAGAGCGTGATCCGGCCTTTAATCAAAGCGAAATCGCATTTTTTGCGCCCTTGTTGGCCAGGGGGCTCAGTCTGGCGCAGCCGAACGAAGTCGTCACCTTTTATGAGCGCGGAGAGATTTCCAACCTGCACGAACTGACGACTTCCGGAGGGCTGTTTATTCAGGGCGACGTGCTGTACGTGATCCTCAGCAATCATGCGGCCCAGACCGAAATTTGGCAGGACGTCGAAGAATACCACTCACCCGTCAGACTCCAGCCCCTCAAACAACTTGATCCACAACCCGGCCGACTGGTGTTTCATCCGGCCCAAGTCATGGCCCCACCGCAAAAAGAAACCTTCGGCACCATCGCCACCGGAAAGCCGTGGCAAGTCGGGGTACGCTTTAAGGAACTGCGGTAAAGGGGTTGAACGTCGCAGCCCGGGCAGCTTCCCGACAGGTGGAGTCAAAGCTCCTCTCAGGAAAAGAGATCGCTCAGAAGGACACGTCCCACTGGAGACGGACGCGCTGTTCAGCTAAGTCGTTACCGCCCATGGCGGGAGCTGGTTCAATCGTCAGGTGCGAGGCGTCGAGCGTCAGCTTGTTGCGATGACCGGCAAAGAACCAATTCAAGCCCGTGGTAAATTCCTGGCGGCGGTCTCCGCCAGCATCCGTGTTCGGGTCGACGTGAGAATACCGGAAGGCGATCTCCAACGGCTTGGGAACGGCCGAAATAAGACCGTGCGGGAAATACCCGGCCATGAAATAGCCACCGAACATATTCGTTTCCCCTCCATTGACCGGTGCACTATCGGAATCCTTGATTTTTTTCCAATGGGTTTCATGTTGCCAGGCAAACCCGCGATACTTGAAGGCCGACCCGATCTGCATCCCGCTGGTTTGGAACCGGCCCCTTTCGACACCACCTGGCGATGGAAATTTGGCATTATCGCTATCTATATTCCCGCACCCGCCAGACGACCATCGCGTACATTTACCTTTATTCGTATAGGCGCCGAACGAGACACTTGCCGTGGGTTTCTTGTGGAATGAGACGTCGCTTTGTCGCCATTTGAGTTCACGGCCGAACACGTTCCATTGGAGGCGCCCCATGTACATCATGTTATCGTCATCGTTGGCCACACCTCGACCGGCGCCGGTAAAGATCCCGAGGTAATAGTTTGTATCAAGGACCGTGCCGGGATTCACGCGACCGTACACCATCATCCCCATTTGCCGGTCGAGCGTAAACACCCGATTCATGATGGACCGTTCCACCATGGTCTGTTTCCCCGAGGAGTCGACCCGCTCTCTGCTGTAGTTGATTTTCCATTGGCCGATCCGCAATTTGGCCCATTGGAATTTTTCCAGCATGATGCGCCAATCGATCAGACGGGTGAAAGCACGTGCTTGATCGTTATCAGCGGTACGCATGGGCTGCCAGTCCACTTCGAGGTAATATTTGATCCAGGGTTTGTACCCATGCCCCCCGACCTTCAGCCGGACCCGGCGAAGTTCGAAGGTACTCTCTTCATCATCGCTGAAATGGCTTGCTTTGCGTGGGTCTCCCCGTTCAGGAAAGGTGTACCGGCCTTGAAATCGCCACTGGATCTTGGTTTGGAATAACCCGTCCGCGGTGGCCAGGGTAAACCCTTTTTTCCCGAAGCCCACTTTGACCCCGGATTTTTCCTTGTCTTGCTTGGCAGCTTTTACGGTTTGCTGCTTCTCTTTCACGACATCGACTTTGACCTCGGGTTTCTTCTTGGCTTGCTCAGCGGCTTGTGCGGCTTCCCGCTTCTTCTCCTCGGCTTTGAGCCGAATCAACTCGTCCTTTGTGAGGATGCCTTTTTCCAGCAATATTTCCAGGAGTAAATCCCCGGCCGTTGCCTCCGGCGGCAACGTCATGGAGGCCGTCATGACAAAGAGTGCCACAATTCCAAAGATCCATCGCTGAATGCTCATACGGCAATCTTCCCTCGAATGAATGGTAATTGGTTTGGAAATATCGACGTGCGTCCGATGCAAATTCATGCAGGAGAAGGTGTAAAACATTTTCGTTACGGTGGCGTTACAGAAGAATCAACGGGCCGTAAATTATCGGAACGAACAGTTAATTATCGGAGAATGGCCCAAAAATAGGGCGGAGAAGAGGGGAACTGGATCACAGAAGAGAAAGGGCAGGTGCGTGCCGGTTACGCAGACCGGTCCTGCATGAACCGCTACAGCTTTGGAAGGGATGTGGCTTGAAACCGTGTTCGAATGTATTCGATCCGTTCCCGGTTGACCTCCAAGTCCCAATACCCCACGCGAGAGGCGGATCGTACGTGGATGATCGGTTCGTGTTCATGAAACCAGAATTCCACGTCGTCGATAAAGCGATGCACGAGCGAGGTGCATTCGGCGTGCAGATACCACGGCTCGTCCGTCACAATTCGTGTGCGCTGCATGGCGTTCAAGACGGTCAAGAGTCGCGCTCTGGCTTCTTCGAGTGTGCCCCGATAGTGCAGGGGGGAGATGAAGTGCCCTTGATCCGTGCCCTCGAACGAGCTGACGCAATTGGGAGACGAGGGGCATGGTGAGGGTAAGCGCATGGCCATGGGGTCCCGGTGATGGATAAGAGGTGCCCGTGGTGGCTCGTCAGTTTTGCGATGGGTCGGATGGTGTCGAGTCGGGCACGGAATCATCGAAGCGGCGTTTGTAGATCAATTGTCGGCCCACTAAGAGGAGTCCGAACGCGATCCCCAAGGAAATCGGAACGAACAGGCCGGAGAACAGATCGTGGTTTTCAATCCAGCCCAGTGTTTCCATGGCCTTGAATACGTAGCTGCCGAGGCCGCTCAGGTAGTACGAAATGACGATCACCGATAACCCCTCGACCGTATGCTGCAGGATCGCCTGGCGGCGGGTCGTCTTCTCCATGTTGCGCAGGAGCTTCAAGTTCTGGTTCTCCAGCGCCAGGTTCTGGTCTTGCAGTTGGAGTTCGACCTTTGTGCGGATCACCGCAATGGATCCTTCAAAATCATTCACCAGTGCATTGATTCGCCTGATGAATTGCTGGTACCCATCGGCGACCCCGACGGTTTTCCCGTCCACGTATTCGGAGATTTGCCGGCAGCCTTCGAGGGCTTGTTCGTGCAGCAACGCCAGGTTGGCTCGAATGATGCGATCGTACGGCACGGACGCGGAAAGTTTGTACCGCATGGATTCGGCCATGCGACTGACTTTCATGAAATCCTGCGTCATCACGGTGAGCCAGTGCTGGAGTTTTTGCGGTGTGGCGGTCTCGATCTCCGCGGCGATGACGCCGCGTTGAGACAGATGACGTTGTTCATCCTGATGGACCTGGTCCACGGATTGGGCGAAGGCGTGAAACGGAAAGAGGATCAGGTGCGTATAGTTTTCCATGGCCACGAGGGTGTCGATGGTGCGGGCCACGTGCGTGAGCAACACGTCAAACGACGGTGAGAGGATGAGATAGCGTTCGCGTTTATACTCGTCCGGGGTAAAGGTGGTCATCACGGAAATGTCCTCCCCGAAGATCCGGCTTCCATAGAACTGGGGACCTGGCATCATGTTTTTGACTTCTTCGATGCCCAGCGTCGTGTGCGGCAGCACCAGAATATCCAACGCATTGACCTGAACGCCTAACGGTGACAACGGCATGGCATAGTCGGGAAATCGAAGCGGCCCGAATTCGAGCGGTTTTAGCTTATCGTCGGGGATGTGCCAGACCTGGTAGCTGTAGTATTCGGTGTGGGCTTCCCACGTGACGAGCAAGCGGTCCCCATTCGGTGCAATTTTGGCGCCATGGCCGAACTTTTCATGAATGACGGTCTGTTCTTCAGGTACGTCCAGGCACTGCAGAAGATGTTCAAACTCTTGCCGGCTTTGGGGGCGATCAACCGGCGGGTTCGCCATATGATGGGCGACGTGGTGAATGTGTGCCGGCACGTCGAACCATTCTTCCAAATATTTTTTGGAAGGTTCATGCAGTTGCCGAAGAAACCCTTGGTCTGAAGCCGGAAGTTTTTGACTCATGGTGTTCACTCAGGGTGATTATTGCCGATCGTGTCTTCTCCCATGTTCTACCTAATCTCTTGCGAGGGATCAAGGGGAACATGCCTCCTGCTACTCAACCCCCTCTCCCCAATGTGGGAGAGGGCTGGGGTGAGGGGGTAGAAGCGAATGAGTGAATACGGTCAAAGAGGCCATGGGCGGGTGAAGAACGTTGACGCACGGGATCGGTCTGATTAGAGTGCGGTTTTTCCCATCGGTTTGCTTTTACAGTTCTTAAAGAAAGAACGCCAACCATGAGTGACGTGTGGACATCTCCAGCGGTGTTTGAAACGAACCTCGCCGGTCTTGGCCGGAAGCGGCAAGGCAAGGTGCGGGATATGTACGACCTCGGTGACAGCTTGTTGCTGATCGCGAGCGACCGAATTTCGGCCTTTGACGTGGTCCTGCCGGAAGGGATCCCCGGCAAAGGCTACGTGCTCACGCAATTGTCGAAGTTCTGGTTCGATCGCCTGTGGCAGGAGGGCGGCCTGGTGCCGCATCACCTGCGCACCATGAACCCCGAGGAATTCCCCGAGTCGTGCCAGCCCCACGTGGATCTCCTGGCGGGCCGCAGCATGATCGTGGAGAAAGCCGACCCGTTGCCCGTGGAATGTATCGTGCGCGGCTACCTGTCCGGGTCGGCGTGGAAGGAGTACAGGACGCGGGGGACCGTGTGTACACAGCCGCTCCCCGCGGGGTTGCGGGAATCCGATAAATTTCCTGAGCCGTTATTCACGCCGTCGACGAAGGCCACCGAAGGGCATGACGAAAATATTTCCTATGACACCATGAAAGATCTCATCGGCGAGGAGTTGGCGGAACAGGTCAAGCAGGTCAGCATCACGCTGTATCAGCGCGCGGCGGCCTTGGCCGAGGAGCGCGACATTCTCATCGCCGATACGAAATTTGAATTCGGGTTGCACCGGGACACGAAGCAGCTTCTGGTCATCGATGAATTACTCACGCCGGATTCGTCACGGTTTTGGCCAAAGCCGCACTATGAGCCCGGGAAATCGCAACCCAGTTTTGACAAGCAGTTCGTCCGGGATTACCTGGACTCCCTAGGCTGGGATCACAACCCGCCTCCGCCCCATTTGCCCGATGCGGTGGTCACGCAGACGAGTGCGAAGTATCGTGAAGCCCTCGAACGGTTCCTTAGCCCCTGAGGGGCCACCCTGAGCCTCCTGCTGTCATTTGTATGTGTTCATTCATTCGTTGAAAATTCCTGTCCCGTCTTTCCCCTCCTTTGTAAGTGTACTGTCCCGTGTGATTCCCTAGACTCTTCTGCTATCATGCGTGGCATCGAATATGTCCACCAACGGAGGCCCCATGGACATTAAATTACATAAGTTAGCTCGCACCACCCCCGCCACGCGTCGCTACATCCAGACCGCCCCCAAAAGCGCCGCGACCTTGGCCCGGGAACTCGGGGTCGCTGTGACTACCATCTATAAATGGAAGCGCGCCGGCCGGGTCCACGATGGCTCCCATGTCCGCCACCAGCTCCATGCCAGTACCTCCCCCGAGCAGGAAGCCCTTATCGCCGAATTGCGCACCCAATTGCGGTTGTCCCTCGACGATGTCACGGAGGTCCTGAACCGATGCAGTGCGACGCCCTTGAGTCGGAGCGCGATCCATCGCTGCTTGGTGCGGCTCGGCGTCGCGCGCTTGCCCCCCGCCTCCCCCGACGCGCCGCCGGTGGGGCGGTTCGCGGCGACCCCGTGCGGCTACATTCATCTGGATCTGAAAGTGTTAAGCAAATTACAGAAGCAGCCCAGTTATGTGTTCGTGGCCATTGACCGGGCCACCCGCTATGTCTGGGTCAAGGTGCTGGCCCGGCGGACGGCCGCCACGGTGACGCAGGCCGTCGAAGAATTCCTGGCCGCGTTTCCGCACAAAGTGCACACCATCTTGACCGATAATGATGGCGCGTTTACCGATCGGTTTGCCGTGCACAAGAAAGGCAAGCCCGCGGGCCAGCCGAGCGGGACGCATCGCCTGGATCACGTGTGCCGGGCGCATGGGATCACACATCGCCTGATCCGGCCCTATCATCCGCAGACCAATGGCATGGTGGAACGCTTTAACCGGCGGCTGAGTGACGCGTTACAGAGCCAGCCGACGCTCCGGGCCCATTGCAGCAATCGGTTTCGGAGTCACGCCGAGCGGAACGCCTTCATCACACGGGTGGTGGACAATTACAATCGGACCCGGTTAAGGTGCCTCAACTATCAGGCCCCCTTGCACTTGTTACAGAATCTCACGGGACACAACATGTAAGGAGGGGTGAGGGGAGGTAGAGCGCATGGATCGAGAGGTGTCCACGGCAAGACGAAGCGTAAGGTTCTCGATTGTTTGGCTCTACCCCACCTATCCTCCCCTTACAAAGGGGAGGAAAAGAGCGCGGTCATGCTCCCTCTGCTTGTCCTGAAATTGCACTGTCGGCTTACGCTACGCTAACCCGACCTACGGCTTTTGCTTGTTTGTCGCCCCCTGCTGAACAAACTCGGCAATTCGATTTTCGGCCCAGTGTGCGTCTTCGTTCGCACGTGATTGTTGGAGAAAGCCACAGTGTCCACCCTTCGCAGGGGTGATGAGTTGAATGCAGGGATTGGTGAGGATGCGTGGAAGATCGAACGAGGCAAGAGGAATAAAAGGGTCGTCCTGGGCCATGATGAGCAAGGTTGGGACTCGAATGTCTTCAAGTACGTGACGGGACCCCGATCGTTCATAATAGTCGGCCGCATTGCGGTATCCTCCATCGGGAGCCGTGTAGGCATCATCGAATTGAGACAGGGTCCGGACGTTTTGCAAAAGAGACAGGTCCCATTTCCCCGGAAAGAGTTTCGCTTTGCGTTCGAGTCGCGCCTTGAGCTTGCGCACAAAGTGTTGCTGGTAGATCCAATTACGCCGTTGCTCTAACGCCGCCACGCACGCAGCGGGATGGACGTTGGGACACACGGCGGCCACGCCTCGCAGAGCAGGGCAGGTCTCCCCTGCCTCGCCTGCCATTTTCAACACCAGGTTTCCACCCATCGAATACCCCGCGACCCAGAGAGCCTGGATGCCGTCTTTTCCGACCAACTCGTCCACCACGGCCCGAACGTCCTGGCTCAATCCCGTGTTGTACAGAGTGGGGGTAAGGTGCTCGGTCTCCGCGCAATTCCGTTGATTCAAGCGGATGACGTGCAATCCGGCGTGCCAGGCCTTGTGGGCGATGCCTCGCATGTAATGCGAATCATGGCATCCCTCCAACCCATGAACCAGGACGAGCGCGCGGGCCTGACGGTCCGGTTGCCAACTGCACATGCCTTTGATCTGCGATTGAGGATCGACCTGGAACAGGCGTTCCTCATGAGGCACGTCGGCGAGGAGATGGGGCCGGCGTCGATACCGGGACACCAGGGTTTGGAGATGAGGATTCGCCAGCCACGGATGAGGCGTAAACGGGAGACAATGATGGTCCGGTCGCATGGAAAATCGCATGGCTGGTCTTCAGCCTACCAAAAACACGCGTCACCATGCTTCCCCCGTTGGTGAGAACCGCTCGCTTGTGCTAGAAATACGCGGGCGTCGTTTCGACTCCGGCCGGCAGGGAGGGTACGTGACTGCGAACAAGAAACCGTTTCAGTGGAATAAAGAGACGATCATCATCATGGGGCTGATGTGTGTGGTGTTCTTTTGGACGTTCAACCGCATTCAACCGGAGAACGGGCCCCAGGAGGAAAAGATTGAACAACTCAAGAACGAGGCAACGCCGGTGGTGGACAAGGCCATGGTGCCCCTGGCCACGGGAAAAGAGCCCATCGACAAAATTTTTGTCCAGTCCGGGTGTGCCGCCTGTCACATGATTCCGGGCATTCGCGTTGCAAAAGGGCGGGAAGGCCCGAAGTTGGAATTGGGCACGAACGCCAGCCGGCGCCTGGCCGATCCGAACTATCACGGGAAAGCCAAAACCGAGTGGGAATACGTGCAGGAATCCATTCTGAATCCGGGCGCCTATATTGTCCAAGGGTATCCCGACCGCGTCATGCCGCGGTGGTACGGCCAAAAACTCACCGCCGGCGCCCTGGACAAGATCATTACCTATCTCCTGAAGATCGAAGAAGTGCCGTAACCCGGCACCCGTGTCTGTGTTCACTCATTCGTTGACTATCCCGCCCGTTCGCTCCCCGGGTCATTCCCGACGCTTGTCCCCGACATTCTTAATCGGGGATCTAATCGGGAATCCAGGGTCTTTTTTTGTCTTTGTTGCCATGCTGCCTCTCTCCCTCTGCATTCCGAGCAACGCACCAATATGGTCATTCCGAGCGAAGCGAGGAATCTGTTTTCCTCTTCTGCCAACCTCGTGAGAGCCTGCTCCGGCCGCGACCTCAACCGCTGAACATTGACAATTCGCACATTATTATAAATTTCAAAAAAACTTTAAACTTTTAACGATTTTTTAAAATATTTATATTTATTGTGTTTTTTTATTTTTTTAAAGTTTCATCGAAATGTATAAATTTTAAACTTTTGTTTCTTGATTATTTCTCCCAATTAGTCTGGGTAGGTCGGATTAGCGGAGCGTAATCCGACAGTAACCTCGAAGCCTGCACGGGGATTCCCGCAGGCTTTAGCTATGGCCCGGACTTTAACTCGGGAGGGGATCGATCGGGGCGGAAATCATCAAGGTTCGACGGAATCGACGGGCAACTCGGGGATCGGTGGGAACTCCTCATCGAGTGGCCGTAGCATTGCCAGTACCGCCAGCAGGGATTTCGGCCGGGCAGGTTCGATGATCAGCCGGTCGCCTTCCTTGCGCATGAGGGCATCCTCACCGGGAAGCTCGAATTCGCGAGGAATCCGCACTGCCTGGTTCCGTCCGTTCTTGAACAGCTTGACGTGTCGTTCAGGGATCACAATTACCTCCTTGGCATATGCTAAGACATATGCCAAGTGGAAAAAGCTGTCAACACGTGTCTCAAGCCATTCGGATCCTTTGCATATCGGCTTACCCTGCCCTGATTTTGGCGCTTGCGAAACCTCTATTGAGTCGGAGTAGGTCGGGTTAGCGCAGCGCAACCCGACAGTAACCTGGAAGCCTGCATGAGTGATTCTCGATTGGTTATAAAGGCTTGGAGACGTCGATCACGCAGATCGATATCTTGAATTTTTCATCCGCCGAGAGCGTATCCAGCAGCCGCTCTTGCAGTTCGTGCGCGCTTATGGGGCGTTTCCCGGATGGCGGCATTTGACAACCCTCCGCACCAAACCAGAACACCAGATAGATTCCATAACCGTCCGTGTCCGGATCACGGGTGTATTGTGCGATCAATTGTTCCCGGATTGCGCGCCACAGGTCACGGTGGGTACTCTTTTTGATCTCTACCGGCACGTTGAAGTCGCCAAACGTCACGCTAATATCGGCCCGTTTGTCGTCTGCATAGCTGACCTCCCGCTGTGCGTTGATTTTCACGTGCACTTCCACTCGCTCCAGCTTGAGTCGTAAATCCGACAGCAGCGCGTCCCTGCAAAAATCTTCATGCTCAGGCGTCACAGGTTTCTTACTTGGGGTCCAGTACTGACGCCAGTCCGACGTGTTCCCGTCACGGATCCGTTTGGCCATATCGGCCAGGATATCCATCGTCAGGGCCGCAAGATCGGCGGCATTCGCGGGCTTCAGATTGTCAAGCACCTGAAGGACTTGATCAACGTCCTTATGCCGGAAATTCGCTTCTCGTCGGATCACGTTTTGCCGAGATGCCGAATCCACAATCTTGAATCGCCAAGGATGCAGGGTGTTATTGGATCGTAGCGATTCGAGTGCTAGTGTCGCATCCCGTGATGGAACGGAAGCGAGTCGGTTGATGAGTGCGGTGACAAGGTCCGTGGTCATCATCTGAGTGCCATCGTACGACATCACCTGCCTGGAGTAAGAAATGGGTCTGAAGGAACCACCGAGCAGTCGAATCAGTAATTCCATGTCCTGAACGTCGAAGCGGTCAAACAATGTTGCCCATGCTGATTGATCCCGGTATGTGGTCAAAAATTCGGCCAGATGCCGGATTCGTTGCTCGTGGTCGGAGACCGAAGTCTTGAGCGTTTCGCGGTATGAGGCTGGTGAAGAAAGAAGTCCGGCAGCCAGCCAGTAGATGCGTTGGGCCATGTTCATACTTGGGAAAGAGAGTTTGCGTTCGATCAGTTTCTCGAACGTTTCTTTCTCACAATGAAACAGCGCGGCTTTGAGCAGAACGTTCAGCAATCCAAGCTGAGGTGACGTACACCGCACGGGGAAAAGTTTCAACAAGGTCAGAGACGCCAGACGGGCGACTTCCTCATGTTCTTTCGAGGAAGCGAGTTCACGGGCTTCAGCAAACTGTTCCTTCCCGCTACGGAGTTGGGAACGAACGAACTCGATGAGTACTTCGGACACCACGTCAGGACGGCTGGCCAGCAGCCATCCGTACCAATGCGTCTTGCTGCCTCTATAATAGCGTAACGCCACACTCGTATAATAAAAAGCAACGGCCTGCCTCATTTGTCTTTCGTTAAGCGGTGGTTCTTTGTCAGGTTCGGAAAGTTCCTCCAGTCCGGCTAGGAAGGGAAGTTCCAGTAAGTAACGCTGGTTGTCGGCATGGAGACGTATTATTTCGGTATCGGTCGGAAGGTCATTTCGACTAATCGTTCTCTGAAGCCCGGCCAGAACCGTCTCAATCAAGCCCGTGTCGCACCCGAGCAGGTTGTGCAGCCGGTCTCTCGAGTTGTTGCCTTCAACACGGATATCGATAGGTTCGCCGAAATACGCCGCGGCCACATAGTTAAGCAGTGACGGCGGGCATCGATTTTCGCGTAGTGCCGGGACGTGTTTCTTTACGAGATCCCGAAATTCTTGCCGTTCCTTACTTTTCTTCTTTTCAGACTTTTTCTTGAGTTCATTTTCCCTGTTCTTTGATTCTTCGTTCTTGGACAGGCGTTCTCTCAAGGCATTCTCGAAAGCGTTCTCAAGAGACCGGTGGTGCGTGAGACGCTCTTCCACGATTGCCCGGGTCAACCCTTCGTCATGCCAGTGAACAGCATTAGCGACCTCGCGGATATACCAGATGGCCGCATTATCGTCAGTTGTGTGTATTGCCTGTTCCAGACACCAGGATCCGAAGTCAGATGGCGGTGTCGCGTCAAACAACCTGCTGCGCTGCATAGAAACACATTCAACGAAGGAATCGAACCGTTGTTGCCCTCGGCAGTCTTCGACGCAGGCGGCAATCATTGCCTTCTGGATCTCGGGGTGGTGGCTTAGCCAATGGCTAATGGTAGGTTCATCCTCAGATGGAAGTAGATCAGGAGGATCCAGTGCGGCGATGCCTAGCCAACCGAAGAGCCGATCTGGAGCGATTTCTTTCTGAGAAGTTTTCAGGAATCGGGCCAACAAGTCCGACGGCAGGTTGGAGAATGGGAGGTCTGGCTGAGGGTCTTCCCGAATTTCCACCGTCAATTTTTTGTATCGCTCGACCAGATTATCGAGTAGTTCCGTACGCTGTGCGTTCGTCGAGTTCTCCACCACGTGGCCGTTCCAAAAAAGCTTATACATGCCGAGCAGGTTTCTATTTTTAGGTGCCCGTAAAAATCGAAGGATTTCCAAGGTGGACAGCTTCGAAGGATAAAGCCCGTGCAGCAGCTGACCCAGCAATTCATCGTCCGGGTCAGGCACTGAGCCGTCATATACGTCTGCCAGCAACGCCATAAGCTTATCGCCGGTCTGCTGGTCGCTTTTGCCTTGATGGAGAATCGTATCGAGGGCGCGATACCTGATATGCCGCCACCAACTGTCGTCCCTGACCACGCCCAGCACAACATCCGTAAGTTTTGGAATGGCAGGCCCGTGCCGAAGCGCTTCGATCAGAACCACGACGAGAGCCTGGTGCGGGTCGTCCCGCGTCGGACTCGTCAAAGCCTCTCTGAAATCGGGCACCATGTCGGGCGTTGCCAGATCACCAAAGCGGGAATCCAACTTCGCCAATGCCTCGAAGAATTCCTGATTTGTATGCGCACCCTGCTTCAGATTTTCGATCAAGCTACGCTTCTCGTGGATAGAGAAATCTCTGACGTCGCCGTAGAGTACGGTTCCAATCGGGTCACGCTCGATGATTGCCATCCGGCTCGTTGCGTTTTGCGCCGCGAGCCATGCCAAAAGACCCCGCATCTCCGACACGACACCGCCGTCGTCGCCCGTCATTAAGGCGAGAATACGCCGGACCGGCAAGCCGTTTTCGATCAAGCCGGCAAGATGCCGGCCGGCAAGAAACTCGGCGACGTGCCTGTGAACCGGGGCTGCACGGCCTTCAATAGGCGCTACGAACAACTTGGTTCCTAGCACATTTCGAAGAACTTCCTGGTCCTCACCGGATACCTGTTCCAACCCAAGGTATTCGTGGTCGCTCTCGGTGCCGGGCAGCAGGTACCCCGCGCCGCCGGTAAGGAGTTGCATGACGCAAAGCCGCCCCGCCGCTTCCAGCAGATCGGAGATGGAAACGTTATTCGGCTTCGCCACTTGATGCTCTTTGTTGTGCTCGCGAAGAAGTGTCCGGCAGGCCATCTCGAACGTTTGCATCCGGGTTGACGGCCAATCACCGCCCGCGCCTGCGACCGCCTTTACCAGCATTGACAGGCTTTGCGGGTTCGTAAGCAAGGTTTCCAATCCTTTGTGGCGGGCTTCGCGAACGAATTTTTCCGGGTCATTGACTTTCAGATTGTCGCGCAAGACTTTGAGAATGTCCTGATCGGTAAGTGGATCGAGGCGCAGGACCGTAACCTGTCCGTTGCGCGATACGGCCTTTAGCTTATCTCTGTCATTGGCGCCGAACCAGTCGGCCTTACGGCAGGAAAGCCGGAACCTCGGGCGACCCAATCGGTCGAGCTTTCCGCGTATTCCGTCCAACGGTGTGCGTCCGTCCAAGGAACCCGCCCGTATTTCGTCGAGGCCGTCAATAAACAACGTTGCGTTATGCCATTCCGGCCGATCATCGAACGTGGTGAAGTCCCGAGCAGTGACACGGCGCGCCTTTGGGCAATCAGCCTCTTGTTTGAACACCTCGGTCTTGCCTGCACCGGGTGGACCGAGTAGCACGTAAGCGTCGGTATCCCGAAACTCTTCGAAAGACAGACAGGTGCGTTCGGTCTTGTCGGCGTTTTGTTTGACTTGGCCGTCTTCCCCGATTTCCGTACACGTGCGTGGAACAAAATCGATCATGATTCCTCGAACCAATCCATGGCGGGGGTCGACAGAAATTCCGCGATCGGAATGCCGCCCTCACCGACAAGTAAGGAACGCCGTGGTGAGAAGCGCGTTGCAAATTCCTCCATGCCGGCCGTATTCGCTCTGCGCGATCCGCTTTTGACTTCCAGCGCCACGAGTTTCCGGCCGTGCTCCAGGACGAAATCCACCTCAAGGGAGCGTTCACGCCAGTAATGAAGCCGTACATCCGGCGTTCCCGTATTGAACAGGTGTGCGCCAACGGCGCTTTCGACCAATCGTCCCCAGAAACTTCGATCCGCTTTCGCCTCTTCGAACGTGTAACCGGAATGGACCGACATGAGCGCGGTGTTGAGCACGTTGAGTTTGGGACTGGAGGCTCTGCGGCGGTATACCCCTCCGGCATATTTGGCCAGTCCCGTCAGCAGCCCGGCCTTCGACAACAAATCCAGATAGCGCGCCAGGGTCGTGGTGTTTCCGGCATCCTGAATCTGCCCGAGCATCTTGTCGTATGCCAGGATCTGTCCTGAAATTTCGGCACCGAACTCGAACAGCCTCTTGAGGAGTGCCGGCTTATCCACTCGCTCCATGGCGAGGATATCCCGCTCGATATTCGGTTCGATAATGGAACCCAAAATGTATTCGCGCCAGCGCCGTTGTTCCCGGATCAGGGACGCGGCCCCAGGGTACCCGCCGAAGTAGATGTAGTGGTCGAGGTCGAACCCGAATGCCTCGGACATCTCGGCGAACGACCAGTGCGGAAGGCGGATGGTTTCAAAGCGACCAAGCATGCTTTCGCTCAACCCTCTCTGCATGAGAAGTGGCGCGGACCCCAACACGACCACGTGCAGAGGGAGGCCTTCATGTCGGTCAGCGTCCCACAAGCCTTTCACGGTCTCCGACCAATTTGGGATTTTCTGGATTTCGTCAAATACCAGCACGAACCCCCGTTCGGACCGTTTAGCCTCCACTCTGGCCCGCTCCCACTGGCGAATGAGCCACTCCGTATCTTTCACGTCCGAGATGGGGACAGCATCTTCAGGATCGTCCGAGGGTAGGGCAATAGGTAGGGGAAGCGTAGTCGGCTCGGGTTGGTCGACGGAGAGATATCTGCTCGGGAGGTCGAGCTGTTCCAAGGCTTGCCCCACGAGCGTGGTTTTGCCGGTCTGACGCGGGCCGGCGACGACGATCAGCCATTTTGGAGCCTCGCGCAGTCGGCTTAAAAGCGTCGATAGTTGTGCACGCTGGAAGCTGCTCATTTCGTCACATTACGCTTTTGAGTAAATTAACTCAATAACGTAACTAATTGTTTGCATATCGGCTTACCCTGCCCTGATTTTGGCGCTTGCGAAACCTGCATTGAGTAAATTTACTCAAGAGCGTAATAGGTATTTACGGAGTCGCTTCCCAATTGTTTGGCGCCTACGGTGCAAGGGACAATTCGGATTATCAACGACGCTGAAAATCTGCTACTCTGGAGCCTTGTTTGAAGAAAGGAAAAATGTCATGTCGGTGATGGAAATCGGGAAGGAATTAGTGGCCCTGTGTCAGCAAGGAAAAAACCTGGAGGCGATTGAAAAATGGTATCACCCTGACGTGGTGAGCGTGGAAGCCTGTGCCATGCCCGAAATGGAACAGACCCAACGCGGCATTGAAGCGATCAAGAAGAAGAACACGTGGTGGTTTGACAATTATGAAGTCCACGGCGGGGAACTCCGCGGCCCCTTTCCCCACGGCGACCGGTTCGCACTCTGGTTCAAAACCGACGTCACCTGCAAACAGTCCAAACAGCGTATGACGCTTGAACAAGTCGCCCTCTATACCGTCGAGAACGACAGGATTACAAAAGAAGATTTTTTTTACAGCATGGAAGGTTAGACGCCTGTGTCATCACCTCTCTTACGAAACTTGAGAATTCACCACATTGGGTTGAAAGTTATGGTCGCCTCGGCGCTGCTGGCACTTATCTTGCTCGGCGCACCGGCCTCGGGGGCGCAGACGTTTGAGGAAGCCTCGGCTGCGTATAATCGCGGCGACTATGCCGTTGCATTCGAGTCGTTTCGCACTCTTGCCGAGCAGGGCGTTGCTGATGCTCAGGCCTTTCTCGGGTTCATGTACGCCCAAGGCAGGGGTGTGCCGCAGGACGACGCCGAAGCCGTGCGCTGGCATCATCAAGCGGCTGAACAGGGCCACGCCTTGGCTCAGGCCAAGCTCGGGGCCATGTACGCTATGGGGCGAGGAGTGCCGCAGGACTATGTTCAGGCGCACAAATGGTTCAATCTTGCGGCTTCTCGGCTTTCGAGTTCCGAGCAGGAATTCAGAGACACGACAGTGCAAGCTCGCAACGAGGTCGCATCGAAAATGACGCCGGCGCAGATTGCCGAGGCGCAACGGCTGATGCGCGAGTGGCAACCCGGATAGCGATAAGACTTCTACAGGCAAACATCTTCCGCCTAACCGCTAAATTACACGCAAGGTTTGTCCTGCCTTTTGTAAGCCTCGCACCACTGTTTCCAACTGCTCTTGCGTATGCTCCGAACTCACGGTGAGTCGTAGCCGGCTGCTGTGTTTGGGCACGGTCGGTGGGCGGATGGCGGGAAGGTACACGCCGGCTTCGTACAGAGCTTGCGACATCTTCAACGCCGTCTCCGGCGACTTTACGATGATCGGCAGGATCGGGCTCTGCGAGTCGGCGAGTTGAAAGCCCATGTCCGTCAGGGCTGCATGGAGAGCGTCTCGGTTGGTCCGGAGACGTTCCCGGCGAGCGGGTTCGTGTTGAATGATCCGAATGGCAACGGACGATGCGGCGGCGATGGCTGGTGGCTGGGCGGTCGTGTAGATGAATGCCTTTGACGTATTGATCAGATAGTCTTTTAAGGAAGCCGGTCCCGCGACGTAGCCGCCGCTGGTTCCGATCGCCTTGCTGAGCGTTCCCATCTGAATCACGTCTTGTGGGTTCAAGCCGAAGTGTTCGATTGTTCCTCGACCGTTTTTTCCCATGACACCGGTGCCGTGGGCATCGTCAATGACCAGCGTGGCCTCATGGGTTTGGCAGAGCGTCAGTAAATCCGGGAGTGGGGCGAGATCGCCATCCATGCTGAAGACTCCTTCGGTGACGACCAGGGTGGGCCAGGCCTTTTCCCGTTTTCTGAGCAGTTTTTCCAGGTGTTCGACGTCGTTGTGGTGAAACACGCGCAGCCGAGCCCTCGACAACCGGCAGGCTTCTATCAGGCTGGCGTGGCAGTAGCGATCGGCGAGGATGACTCCCTCTCTGTCGATGAGTGACGGGATAAGCCCCAGGTTCGTGGTATATCCCGTGCCGAAGGTCAGGGCGGCTTCGACTTGTTTGAATTGGGCCAGGTCCCGTTCCAGTTGGTGGTGGGGCGTCATGGTGCCGGCAATGAGACGCGCGGCGCCGGCTCCGACGCCCCATTGTTCGATCGCTTCGATGGCCGCTTGGTTGACTGCGGGATGATTGGCCAACCCGAGATAATTGTTCGAGGCCATGGATATGAATTGGCGGCCTTCGATGGTGATGGTGGTATCCGAAGGCGACTCCACGATCCGTAGCTGCCGGCGCAGGTGTCGAGTTTCTAAATTTATTATCTCTTGTTTAAAGTCGCGTAACATGAGGCCACGTCCGGGTGCGTAAGATGGTGTGTGTTCGGTTACATTGTCGGGTTACGCTACGCTAACCCGACCTACGGTGCTTCTACCCCCTCACCCGAGCCCTCTCCCGCCATCGGAGAGGGTGTTGGGGTTTTGGGAATCGACAAGGTTTGAGTTGACTTGTGGATAACGCAGGTTTACCATCACTCGTTTAGGGGTACAACCCTTGGAAACAATTGCGTTTCTTGGTCGACAGGAAACGTAAGGCGGCATCACATATTTTTAACTGAACTGATCATGTATTGTTCATCATGGACGGTTCAAACAGGTGAGGGAGATCATGGCACAGCTTACAGGAGCCGAAATTTTTGTGGAAGCCTTGAAGCGAGAAGGTGTGAAAACGATTTTTGCTCTTCCCGGCGGGGTGGTCCTGAAAATTTTTGACGTCCTGCACCAACAAAAAGACATTGAAGTCATTTTAACTCGACATGAGCAAGCTGCAGGCCACATGGCGGAAGGCTATGCGAAAGCCACGGGGAAACCCGGGGTGGCCTTGATTACGTCGGGTCCCGGCATGACCAACGTGATCACCGCCTTGGCCGATGCCTACATGGATTCCGTGCCCATGGTGTGCTTTTCCGGTCAGGTCCCCACGCCGCTTATCGGGAACGATGCCTTTCAAGAAGCCGACAATATCGGGCTCAGCCGACCCTGCACGAAATATAACTTTTTGGTGAAGGACGTGAACGACTTGGCGCAGAACATCAAGGAAGCGTTCTACATCGCGTCCACCGGCAGACCCGGTCCCGTGCTGGTGGATATTCCCAAAGATATTTCCATGGACAAGACCGAATTTAAATATCCGGACTCCGTCTCGATTCGCGGCTACAATCCGACCTATGAAGGCAGCAAGTGGAAAATCAAGCAAGCCGCCGATGCCATCATGAAGGCTCGCCGGCCTATCTTGTACATTGGCGGGGGAGTTCAGTTGTCCGGCGCTTCCGCAGAGGTTCGCGAATTAGCCGAAATGACTCAGATCCCCGTGAATCAAACCTTGATGGCCTTGGGGGCATTTCCCGGTCAACATCCGTTATCCTTGGGGATGCTCGGCATGCATGGCACCTACGTGGCCAATATGGCTATCCATTATTCCGATCTTGTCATTGCGGTAGGCGCCCGGTTTGATGATCGCGTTACCGGGAAGGTGTCCGAGTTTTGTCCGAATGCCAAGATTATCCATATCGACATTGATCCGACGTCGATTCGCAAGAACATTCACGTGGACGTTCCCATCGTGGGTGATTGTAAATGCGTGCTGCAGGAATTGAACAACGTGTTGCGCGCGACGGTGAACGGTGACCAGAAAGAATTGCGCAAGCCGTGGTGGGATCAACTGAATGAGTGGAAGACCGCTCACCCCCTGAGCTACCAGCAGGATGCTGACAAGTTGATCAAGCCGCAGTATCTGATCGATCGGCTCTACCAACTGACGAAGGACCGCGACCCGATCGTTTCGACCGACGTGGGACAGCATCAGATGTGGGCGGCGCAATACTTTCATCTCGCCAAACCGAATACGTGGCTCACCTCCGGCGGGTTGGGGACGATGGGCTTTGGCTTCCCCGCGGCCTTGGGGGCACAGGCGGCCTTTCGAAATCGACTCGTGTTGTGCATCGCGGGTGACGGGAGCGTCCAGATGAACACCCAGGAACTGGCGACGGCCGTGATCGAAAAACTGCCGGTCAAAGTGTTTGTCATCAACAACCGGTTCCATGGCATGGTGCGACAGTGGCAGGATCTGTTCTATGAAGGCCGCTACGCGTGCAGCTATTTGGACCAATCTCCTGATTTTCTCAAACTCGCGGAAGCCTACGGCGCGGCCGGCCTTCGCATTCACAACGTCGGTGAAGTGGATGACGGGATTCGAGAGGCGATGGCCATTGATAAACCGGTCTTTGTTGACGTGCCGGTGGACCAATTCGAGAATTGTTATCCCATGATTCCGGCCGGTGGCTGCAACCACGAAATGATTCTGGAAGATCCTCCCGAGTTGCAGAGGCGACAGACATCGGAGGCGGCGGGAAAAGGGGAGAGCAAGGACACCATTTTGACGGCGTAGGGAGCCGGGGCGAATCCCCCTCACCCCAGCCCTCTCCCTCCAGGGGAGAGGGTGTTGTAGGGCGGGAGAGACCAAGCGAAGTTTTTTGCACGGCGTAAACGGGAAAAGGGTGGAGTATTCGTGGAACACATTATTGCAGTGACGTTGGAAAATAAATCCGGGGCGTTGTCCCGGGTCGCGGGCCTGTTCAGCGGGCGGGGGTTTAATATCGAAAGTTTGTCGGTGTCGCCTACGCTCGACCCGACCGTGTCGATGATGACCGTTGTCACGAACGGGGATGAGCGCATCATTGAACAAATCCTCAAGCAATTGAATAAAATCATCGACGTCATCAAAGTGGTTGACCTCAATGAAAGCGACGCCGTCAGCCGGGAGAGCGCCTTGATTAAGGTACACGCCCGATCGGAGGATCGAGCCGAGGCCCTGCGGATTGCCGATATCTTTCGCGCGAACGTGATTGATTCATCCCCAACGTCATATACGATTGAAGTTATAGGTGATGTGCAGAAGATTCACGCCATTATCCAGTTGCTCCAACCCCTGGGCATCAAGGAAATCGTCAGGTCCGGCCGGATTGCCATTGCACGAGAACCCATTCGCGCGGTGGCGAATCAGTCGCGTCCACTTGCCAAAGCCAACTAGAAGCTAACTCATACGATGTGGAGCGCGAGGTTGTCGGGCGTGGGGCTCTACCCCACCCCCGCTTTCGCGGGGGCAAGCCTAGCTCACCCTCCCCTTACAAAGGGGAGGAAAAAGACTGGCATTCCTTCCTTCCCCTCTTTTGTAAGGAGGGGTGAGGGGAGGTAGAGGCATTCCTTATGCCGCCAACGAAAGCGCCATGAGATGGCGCTGCTACAAAGAGGAAAAGAAAATCAGCTTGCCCCTTCATCCCCCAAGGAGTTGTCCATGAAAATCTTGTATGACAGAGATGCGGATTTACAGAACATTTTGAAAAAGAAAGTGGCGATTGTCGGATTCGGCAGTCAGGGTCACGCCCATGCCCTCAATCTGGCGGACAGCGGCGCCGACGTCGTCGTCGGTCTGCGGGAGGGTGCGTCCTGGAAAAAGGCCGAAGCCACGGGTCTCAAGGTGATGCCGGTGGCCGACGCCGTGAAACAGGCGGACGTGGTCATGATCCTGGCCCCGGACGAAGTGCAGCCGGCCATTTATCAGAATGAGATCGCCCCGCATCTGAAAGATGGCGCGTTTCTCGCGTTCGGTCACGGGTTTAATATTCACTTCGGACAAATCCAGCCGCCGGCCGCGATCAACGTGTTTATGGTGGCGCCCAAGGGACCTGGTCATTTGGTCCGTTCGGAATACACGAAGGGAAGCGGGGTTCCGTGTTTGTTGGCCGTCCATCAGGACCCCAGCGGAGAGACCTCGCAAGTCGGGTTGGCGTATGCCTCGGCCATTGGCGGCGGGCGCGCCGGCGTCATCGAGACGAATTTCCGTGAAGAGACCGAGACCGATCTCTTTGGGGAGCAAGTCGTCTTGTGTGGGGGCCTGACCTCTTTGATTCAAGCGGGCTATGAGACCCTGGTCGAAGCGGGCTATTCCCCGGAAATGGCGTATTTTGAATGCTTGCACGAGGTGAAGCTGATCGTCGACTTGATCTATCAGGGCGGGATCGCCAACATGCGATACTCCATCAGCACGACCGCCAAATACGGCGACGTCACCCGCGGCCCGCGCATCATTACGAACGAAACCAAACAGACCATGAAGAAAATTCTCCGGGAAATCCAAAGTGGCCGGTTTGCCCGGGAATGGGTCCTGGAAAATCAGGCGAATCGCCCCGTGTACAATGCACTGCTCAAACGAGGCAAGGAGCATCCCATCGAAGAAGTCGGGGAACAATTGCGCGGGATGATGCCCTGGTTGCACAAGGACAAACTCGTGGACCAGAAAAAGAATTGAGCTGGGCGAGCTGGGAAAACTGGTCTGAATGACTGATCGTGCAAAAGGTCTCCCGATTGCTCTGGAAGGGGTGCCCTTTGTCGTAGGGGCAGCGGCACCGGCGGCAGTGGCCCGGTTGTTGGGTTGGCGAAAAACCGCCATGGCCTTTGGCGCCTTTGCATGTTTTGCAGGCTGGTTTTTTCGAAATCCTCCTCGGACGCCCCCGCGGGGCGATAACCTGATTCTGGCTTCCGGCGACGGGGAAGTGATCGCGATTCAAAAGGAATTTGAACCAAGATATTTAAAAGAGCAAAGTATCCGGATCAGTATCTTTCTCAATATTTTTGACGTGCACATCAATCGGATGCCGTGTGCGGGCACCGTGGTGGATATGGCCTACCAGCCGGGCCGGTTCCTCGACGCGAGCGATCAGGACGCGACAATGCATAATGAACAGAATGCGTTGATGATTGAAACCCCGTCGCAGAAAAAAGTGCTTTGTGTTCAGGTCGCGGGGCTCGTTGCCCGTCGGATCGTGTGCTGGGTCCAGCCGGGCGATGCCGCCGTAGCGGGTGAACGTTTTGGCCTCATCCGGTTCGGCTCCCGGATGGATACGTATGTTGACGTCGAAAGCCGGGTCCGCGTCAGGGTCGGAGACCGGGTCAAGGGTGGCGAATCCATACTCGCGGAGTTCACGTGAAAGGCCGGATTTTTAAAAATAAAGAAGGGCAACGCCGCCGGGGAGTCCAACTGATTCCCAATATCCTCACCACCGGTAATCTGCTCAGCGGATTGGCCGCGGTGGTGTTGGTGTTCCATGGTCGATTGGAAACGGCGGCGATTGCGATCCTGATTGCGATGGTGTTCGACGTCCTGGACGGCACGTCCGCCCGGTTGACTGACAGTACAAGCGAGTTTGGCGTGGAATACGATTCGCTGTCGGATCTCATCTCATTCGGGCTGGCCCCGGCTTTTTTGATTTATGCGTGGGTGTTGAAGTCGCCGGGGATGTTGGGGGCGGCCATCATGTTCGCGTACGTGGCCTGTGGCGCACTGCGCCTGGCCCGGTTTAACGTCATGGTGGGTAGTGGGGACAGTCGATTTTTTACGGGGTTGCCCATTCCGGCGGCGGCCGGGTTCATCTCGACGTTTTATATTTTCAATACGCACATCGGCCATCTGCCGGAAAGCGTCCTGCCCTCGGTGGTGATTGCCATGAGTTTGTTGATGGGGTTTCTCATGGTGAGTACGGTGAAGTACCGCGGGGTGAAACACTTGCAGTTTGCAGGCCACAATCATTTTATGTATTTGGTCTGGGCCGTCTTGATTCTGGTGTCCGTGATGGCCTATCCTCAACTGATGTTGTTTGTGCTCTGTCTGGGATACGTGGCTTCCGGGTTGGTGGAAAAAGGCTGGAGCGTCGTCACCGTCTCAACAACGCGAGACACGCAGGTTCGGGCGCCCGTGTCGTCGGATTCAAAGGATTGACCGCATGGATCAATGGCAAAGAAAAGGAAGGGGCATCCTTCGCGTAAGTGACGCGGTGCTGACAGTGTCAGGTCTTCTGAACCTATCAGTGACCCCCTGATGACCCCGAAACAGGTAGAAAGCCTTCACCTCATCGGGGTGAAGGCTTTTTTATTGTCGGAACCGGTGATGATTGGGTTATGATTGAAAAGGGCCGGAAGCAGGGCTGCATGAGCGTCGAACCGGGCGTGGCCTTGTCGGAAGGCGGTGGATCCCCTTGTGAGGAGCATGGGTCATGAGACGACACATCAGAATTTTCGATACCACTCTGCGGGACGGCGAGCAGTCTCCGGGAGCCAGCATGAACGTGGAAGAAAAAGTGTTGGTCGCCAAACAACTGGCTCGCTTGAACGTGGATATTATTGAAGCCGGGTTTGCCTTCAGTTCCCCCGGCGATTTCGAAGCGGTGCAGCGCATTGGCCAGGAGGTCGAAGGCCCGATGGTCTGTAGTCTGGCACGAGCCAAACCCGAGGATATTGACTCGGCGTGGAAGGCGTTGAAAGGGACGCCCAAACCGCGGATTCACACCTTTTTATCCACGTCGGACATTCACCTGAAACATCAGTTTCGCATGACGAGAGCGCAAGCCCTGCATCGTGCGGTCGAGATGGTCCAACATGCGCGAACCTACGTCGAGGACGTCGAGTTTTCTCCCATGGACGCGACGCGGTCGGACGTCACCTACCTGTGCGAGGTGGTGGAAGCGGTCATTGACGCCGGCGCGGGGACGGTGAATATTCCCGATACGGTGGGGTACACGACCCCCAAGGAATTTGAAGAAATTATCCGGACGCTCCGGATACGGGTGCGTGACTGCGATCGCGCGGTCATCTCCGTCCATTGCCACAATGATTTGGGGTTGGCGGTCGCCAATTCCATGGCGGCCATCTACGCGGGGGCCGGACAAGTGGAATGTACCGTCAACGGAATCGGCGAACGGGCCGGCAATGCGTCATTGGAAGAAATCGTGATGGGGCTGCGGACCCGCAAGGATTTTTATGATGCCGGGACGCAGATTCGCACCGAAGAAATTTCCAAGTCCAGTCGCCTGGTCAGCAAGGTCACGGGGATGGTCGTCCAACCCAACAAAGCCATCGTCGGGGCGAACGCGTTCGCGCATACCTCCGGGATCCATCAGGACGGGTTGCTCAAGGATAAAAACACGTATGAAATCATGCGGCCGGATTCCATCGGGTTGACGCAAAGCCGCCTGGTGATGGGGAAACTGTCCGGTCGCCACGCGTTTCGGGCGGAATTGGCGAAGTTGGGCTATACGCTCACGGACGAAGAAACGAATGCCGCGTTCGATCGCTTCAAACGGCTCGCGGACCAGAAAAAGGAATTGTTCGAGGAAGATTTGGAATCGATTGTGTCCGAAGCCGTCACCAAGGTGCCCGAACGGTATTCGTTAAACTCCCTGAATACGCAAAGCGGGACGAACCAGGTGCCGACGGCGACCGTGGAACTGGAAGTGGACGGGCATGTCATAAAAGAGACTGGGATCGGCGATGGTCCGGTCGATGCGGTGTTTCGAACGATTGCCCGGATCACGCAAACCAAGAGCAAATTGTTGGCCTACGTGGTCAAAGCCATTACCGGTGGAACGGATGCGCAAGGAGAGGTGTCGGTGCGGATCGAACAGGACGGCGAAATCGTCACCGGGAACGGGGCGAATACCGATATCATCGTGGCCTCGGCCAAAGCCTATTTGAATGCCCTGAATAAACTGGCCTCGCAATTGGAGCGTCGCGCCAACCAGGGCGATAAAATCGGGCTCTGTTGATCCGTAATCCCCTCTCCCTTGATGGGAGAGGGTTAGGGTGAGGGAGAAATCATCGAAGGCCGTGGTGGAATGCCAAATGCCTTTGCTGCCCGCTGTACGAAAAAGTCACATGCGATTCAAGAACCGCATGCCTACTTGACTCTCCGCCCTCAACAGCGTCTAATTTTTCTATTCACGGAGTAGACCATGAAAACTGTCAGGCGCATCGTCTGCCTTGCCAACTCCCGTAGGCAGAGCGGACGTTGTATCGCGGGCAGAGTGTGGGACGGAAACCGGCCCGGAAATTGGATCCGACCCGTCAGCGATCGTGAAGGCGAAGAAGTCTCCGAAGATGAATGCCAGTACGAGAACGGCTGCGATCCTCAAGTGCTTGACATCATCGACGTACCTTTGCTGTCTCATAAGCCAAATAACCATCAGCAGGAGAATTGGCTGCTCGATTCCAATTCCGACTGGACCAAGGTGGGCGTTCTTTCCCTGGATAAATTGCAACAACTTGTCGACCCGGTCGCGCTGTTATGGATTGACGGTCACAGCACCAACCGTGGTATCAACGATCAGATTCCGCTAGCGCTAACGAAGTCTTTGGACAGTTCGCTTCGTCTGATCCACGTAGATAGTGTGCAATTGTCCGTCTTGAGGCCTGGCACGGCATTCGGTAATCCGAAACGGCGGGTGCAGGGACGGTTTTCGTACGCCAAAAAAGAATACGCACTCTGGATCACAGATCCCTTTTATGAGAGAGAGTATCTTTCAAAACCGGATGACGAATACGAGATCGGTGAGAGTTTCCTGACCATCAGTCTCGGAGAGCCGTTCAAGGAAGCCTGCTACAAGCTGGTTGCCACCGTTATCCAGGTTAGCTAGCCCGAAAAAGCAGAGGCGTTATGATCTCCGAAAAGGGCATCGTTCTGACGATAGGACACTCCAATCATCCATTGGATGTCTTTGTGAATCTCCTGGGCAAACACGAAATCACGGCTGTGGCCGATGTGCGTTCGGCACCCTATAGCCGGTACAATCCTCAGTTCAACCGTGAGTCGCTTGAAAAGGCACTGAAGACGAACGGAATCGAGTACATATTCCTCGGGCGCGAGCTTGGAGCGAGATCCGACGATCACTCATGCTACGAGAATGGCCGTGTTCAGTATGCGCGTCTGATGCGAACGGATTTGTTCCGCAGAGGCATCGAGCACGTCATCAGCAGCACCAGCGATTACCGCGTTGCCTTGATGTGCGCGGAGCGGGAACCCTTGGACTGCCACCGTACTCTTCTGGTGGCTCATGCACTGACAGAGCGCGGGGTCGTGATTGAGCATATTTTACCAGACGGGCGCGTGGAGCCGCACGAGGCTACACTGGAAAGATTACTTGATGTGCCGAACCAGGAGGATCTTTTTTTCTCCAGAGAGGAGCAGATCGCGGAAGCCTTGGCTAGACAGGAAGAGCGGATCTCCTACGTCAAGCAAGACGTTGAGGTGGAGACACCATGAAGGTTTTCACGATTGGGTTCACGAAGAAACCGGCCCGTCGGTTTTTCGATCTCTTGCGTGAGTCTGGGGCCAAGCGGGTCGTGGACGTGCGCCTCAACAACGTGTCCCAGCTTGCGGGCTTTGCGAAGAAGGACGACCTCACTTGGTTCTTGCAGGAGATCTGTGGGATGGAGTATATCCATGTGCCCGAACTGGCTCCCACACGGGAGATACTGGACGACTACAAGAAACGGCGTGGTGAGTGGAGCACCTATGAGACCCGGTTTCTGGACCTCATGAGACAGCGCCGCATCGAAGAGACCGTTCCCAAGGAGATCATCGCGGACGGCTGTCTGCTGTGCAGCGAGGACAAGCCGCACCACTGTCACCGGCGGCTCGTCGCGGGGTACCTGAAGCAACATTGGGGCGCCGTCGAAATCGCCCACCTCGAATAGGCAATCACAAGGAGGCGGGAAATAATCCCCTCTCCCTTGATGGGAGAGAGCCTGCCCCGGACTCGATCCGGGGGCTGGTGAGAATAAAGGGAAGCGTATGAACAAGAAGATCGCAGTGTTGGCAGGGGACGGCATTGGCCCGGAGATCGTCCCGGCGGCCATTGCAGCGTTGGAGGGAATCGGGAAACATTGTGGCCATGCGTTTGAGTTTGTTCCCGCCGCGGTCGGCGGCAAAGCCATTGATGACACGGACTGGCCCCTCCCGGACGAAACTCTCCATTTGGCCAAAACCAGTGACGCGGTTCTGTTGGGGGCGGTGGGCGGGCCCAAATGGGAGGGGCTTGCATATGAGCGGCGGCCGGAACGGGCGTTGCTGGGCTTGCGGGAACAACTCGGGCTGTTTGCGAATCTCCGGCCCGCCAAACTGTATTCGGAATTGGCCGATGCCTCGACTCTCAAACGCGAGGTCATCGAAGGCATTGACGTGTTGGTGGTGCGTGAGTTGACGGGCGGTATCTATTTCGGGACGCCCAAGGGCGTGGAGGCGACGCCGGGCGGCCATCGCGGATTTAATACCGAAGTCTACACCACGGAAGAAATTACGCGGATTGCCAAGGTCGCCTTCGACGTCGCACGCAAGCGTCAGGGGCTCGTCACCTCCGTCGATAAGGCGAACGTGCTGGAATCCTCGGAGTTGTGGAGGAAGGTCGTCATTGAGGTCCACAAGGAGTATCAGGACGTGGAACTGCGACACATGTACGTGGACAATTGCGCGATGCAGTTGATTCGGAACCCCCGGCAGTTCGACGTGATTCTGACCACGAATCTGTTTGGTGATATTTTGAGTGACGAAGCCGCCATGTTGACCGGATCGATCGGGATGTTGCCGTCGGCCAGCGTCGGCGCGTCCGTCGGCATGTATGAACCCATTCACGGCAGTGCCCCGGATATTGCGGGAAAGGATGCGGCCAACCCCATCGGCATGATTGCCTCGGGTGCGATGATGCTGCGGTATTCGTTCGACTTGGGGGAAGAAGCGGATCTCATCGAAAACGCCATCAAGACCGTGTTGAGCCAGGGGTATCGAACCGGAGACATTGCGGCGCCGGGGACCACCCTCGTCGGCACCAAAGAGATGGGCGACCGTATTCTTCAGAATATCAGTGCGGGATAGGCGGAAGAAAGGGTAGGAGAAAGATGTTGGAAGCCATGCAAGCCGGTGCGATCGGCACCATCGCCGGGACCGGAGAGCCGGGGTGGGAGGGGGATGCCGGTCCGGCCACCGCGGCCCTGTTGAACGAACCGAAAACGATTGCCCTCGACGCCGCAGGCAATCTCTACATCGCCGATTCGGAAAATCACCTGGTGCGCAAAGTTGATGCACGGACCGGGATCATGACCACGATAGCCGGAACCCGCGTGGGCGATGCTCCCGCTTTGATGCCTGCCGAACCCGTTCCCGGACCTCCGGAAGACGATGAAGATCCGTTGGCGGATCCGCTTGGCAACCCGGGTGACGCCTACACGCAACAACCCGACTTGAGTGGAATGGTCCGCTACATGACCGGGACGCAGTCGAAGGATCAGCGGTTTTCAGGGGACGGCGGCCCGGCGATCGCCGCCGCCCTCAATTTCCCCTCGGCCGTGGCCGTGGCTGAGGACGGGACCGTGTACATTGCCGATACCTGGAACCATCGTATCCGCCGGGTGGATCCCGGCACCGGGGTCATCTCTACTGTCGCGGGAACGGGTCAGGCGAAAGGGTACGGCGACCAGGGCCCTGCCGTAAAAGCGGCCCTGAATGAACCCGTGGACCTGGCCCTCGATGGACCGGACCTGTTATACATCGCCGATCAAAGCAACAACCGGATCCGAAAGCTCGATCTGACTTCCGGCGTGATCACGACGGTCGTCGGGACCGGGGAGTCGGGGTACAACGGCGATGGGGCGCCGGGTCCTGAAACCGCGTTGGCCGGTCCCAGCGGGCTCGCCGTGGATCACGAGGGGAACCTGTACATTGCCGACACGTTCAGTGGTCGGATTCGGAAGTGGGATCGACACACCGGAACGGTTGAGACGGTGGCGGGAGGAACGGGCCCGTTTCAATTCACGCCGGGCGAAAACGAATCCTCTCCCAACCTGTCTCGACCGTATGCCATTGCCCTGCATCCCGACGGCCGCCTGTTCATTACGGACAGCGATAACCACTTGATCCGGGTGTGGAATCTTCAGAAACGGGAAATGTCGCTCTTGGCCGGGAACGGAAAGGCGGAGTTTTCCGGTGATGGGAAAGATCCCCTGCACAGCAGTCTGAACTACCCGTTCGGTGTGGCCCTTGACGCCCGGGGGCACGTGTACATCGCGGATACCTTCAGCCATCGTATCCGGGTCGTGGTGAATGAAAACCCGTGAGACAACCGCTCCGCAGAAGATGAAGAAAAAAGCAGCCTATACTGTCGCCGTTGTCGGGGCCACCGGTGCCGTGGGCACGGAAATGCTCTCGATCCTGGAAGAACGAAAGTTTCCCGTGGAAGAGGTGCGCCCGTTGGCCTCGTCCCGGTCGGCAGGCGGAGAAGTATCGTTTCGGGGTGATGACGTCACGGTGAAGTTGCTCACCCGGGACTCGTTCCGGGGGGTCGATATCGCGTTGTTCTCCGCCGGTGCCGAAGTGAGCAAGGAGTACGCGCCGGTTGCCGTCGAAGCCGGGGCGGTGGTGATAGACAACAGCTCGGCTTGGCGAATGGACCCGCAGGTCCCGTTGGTCGTCCCCGAAGTGAACCCTCACGATCTCGAAAAACACCAGGGGATTGTGGCCAACCCGAATTGCTCCACCATTCAAATGGTGGCAGTGCTCAAACCGATACAGGACCACGCCGGGATCATCCGTGTCGTCGTCTCGACCTATCAATCCGTGTCCGGCACCGGGAAAGAGGCCATGGATGAATTGGCGGAACAGTGCCGACAGTTGTTGGGCTTCGGTGACGTGACCTCAAAAGTGTATCCGCACCAGATCGCGTTTAACTGCTTGCCGCACATCGACGACTTTTTGTCGTCGGGCTATACCCGGGAAGAAATGAAGATGGTCAACGAAACACGGAAAATTCTGGGTGACCAATCGATCGGGATCTCCGCGACCACGGTACGCGTGCCCGTGTTCGTCGGTCACGCGGAATCCATCAACGTCGAAACGAAGAAAAAGTTGTCGGTGGCGGAAACCCGGGCCATTCTCTCGACCGCCCCGGGCGTGCAACTGTACGATGATCCTTCACATGAGTTGTATCCCCTGCAGGTCCATGCGGTGGGAACGGATGCGGTGTTCGTCGGACGGATTCGCGAGGATGAATCCATTCCCAATGGCCTCAACCTGTGGGTGGTGGCGGATAATCTGCGCAAAGGGGCCGCCCTCAACGCCGTCCAGATTGCCGAGGAACTGGTGAAGTGAGTCATGCCGGAGTTCATCGGGAAAACGCTCATCGTGCTGGGCTTGGGGATTGTCGCCCTCGGTATCGTCGTCTCGTGGCTCGGCAAGTGGCCGGGTGAAGGGACCGGGCTCGGCTGGCTGGGAAAGCTGCCGGGCGATCTGTTCATCAAACGGGACAATTTCACCGTTTACTTTCCCCTGAGCACCAGTATCGTCATCAGCATTGTGGGGAGTCTGCTCCTCTATTTCTTCCTCAAACGTTGACTATGTTCACCTCTGCTCCGGTCGGAATCCTGCTGCTGATCATCGGTATGGGGCTGGGCTCTTTTCCCGCCTCGGTTCACGCATCCGATCGCATTCGAGTCGCTCTCGCCGAACGGGCCGGCCGCGTTACGGTCGCGTCCGCCGGAGACCTTCGTCTCGAACTGCCTTCGGGCGATCGGGTCGAAGTCGCGTCCGGGGTGACGATTATTCCGAAGGGGCATGAGTTGCAGGTCGACGACCACCGGGTGCGAGGCAACCGCCTTGTGATTCAAGGCACACACGAGGGATTGCAGGTGACTATTCAAAGACCGTCCCCTGATGCGGCGAGTCAACAGTGGGTGGTGTATGGAGGTCTCGATATCACGGTCAGGGACGGACACCTGCTGGTCATAAATCTGGTTGATCTCGAAGACTACGTGGCAGGGGTCGTGAGCTCGGAAGTCAACCCCGAATGGCACAAAGAACTCCTGCGGACGCAGGCCGTGGCGGCACGGACCTACGTGTTGCACAAGAAACTGGAAAATGCCGGGCAACTATTTGACGTGTACGCGAGCGTCCAGGACCAAGTGTATACGGGCCGTAAGAACGTCAATCGTGCGGTACTCGATGCCGTGCGCCACACGCGTGGCCAGGTCCTCACCTATGAAGGCCGCCCCATTTTTGCCGTCTATTCATCCACCACGGCCGGGCGCACGGAAGACGCCATGAACGTGTGGTCCAAAGACTTGCCCTATCTGAAAGGAGTGGACTGTCCATTCGATCAGAAGTCCCCCCGGTATGAATGGCAAGTGACCATTCCGTTTGACGAGATCCAATCCCGGCTCAAGGATGAAGGGTACCCCATCGGCTGGCTCGCGACGCTCACGCCCTATCGCATGACCAACGCCGGTCGGGTCAAGGACGTAAGGATCCTGCATTCCCGGGGAGAACTCATCGTCACGGGCCAGGAGTTTCGACGGCTCCTCGGGTATGCCAAAGTGCGCAGCACCCGGTTTTCTATTGAACGGATTCACCGGCACGTGGTGTTTAAGGGAAACGGGGCGGGGCACGGGGTAGGCCTCTGTCAATGGGGCGCCAAAGAAATGGCTGAGCTGGGGTACCCCTACCAATCCATCCTGCGCTACTACTACCCGGGAACAGAGATCCTGCCACGCGACCAGGTAGTCATGACCCTGCCTGCTTCCGTCGTTCCCGGGAACGCGGGAAGCCAGACTCCAAAGTAGGCCTTCCCTTTTCTGTCATCCCCGCCCTGCTTGGAGATCCGGGACAGTTCCTTCGCTGTCGCTCAGGACAAGCGTTATCGACGTAGGTATCCGCTATGCGACTATCCGAATTCAATTTTCCTTTTGATGAATCGCTGATTGCCGATCACCCGGTTTCTCCGAGAGATTATGCTCGACTCTTGGTCGTGCCGCGCAAAGGGGAATCCGCGTTTCAACATGCCCGGGTGCAAGATCTGCCGAACCTGTTGCGGTCCGATGACGTGGTGGTGTTGAACGACACCAAGGTGATGCCCGCCAGGCTCCACGGCACCAAACAGTCAAGCGGTGGGAAAGTGGAGGTGTTGTTGGTGCGACCTTTGGAGGAAACGAGTTGGGAAGTCCTGTTGAAAGGCCATGTCGCCGTTGGACAAATCCTGCACTTTCAGGATGAGGCGACCGCCGAGGTCCTGGAACGGACTTGGGAACGCACGGTCCTTCGGATCGACACACAAGGGTCCATCAAAGACCTGCTCGACAGGATAGGAGAAGTCCCGCTCCCGCCTTATATCAAGCGCCCGGCGACTGAGCGGGACAAAGAGGCCTATCAAACGGTCTTCGCGCGCTCGGAAGGAGCCGTTGCCGCACCGACCGCGGGGTTGCATTTCACGGAACAATTGCTCGTGGCCCTCAAGCAAAAAGGCATTCAACTCGCGACCGTCACGCTGCACGTCGGCCCCGGGACGTTTCGTCCCGTCGCCGTGGACCATATCGAAGACCATCATATGACCGCCGAGTGGTTTGAAATTTCCGAGGAAACGGCAAAGCTTCTCAATGCGGCAAAGGCTGACGGTCGGCGAGTCGTGGCGGTCGGCACGACCTCGGTGCGCACGTTGGAATCAGTGGTCAACGAAGCCGGGGAAATCCGGCCGGGTCCGGGTGAGACCCGGCTGTTCATTACGCCCGGGTTTCGCTTCACGATGGTCGATGCCCTGCTGACCAATTTTCACCTGCCGCGCACCACGTTGCTCATGCTCGTCTCCGCCTTCACCGGCCTCGACCACCTGCGAGCCGCCTACGCGGAAGCCGTCACCGCACGCTACCGGTTTTACAGCTACGGCGATGCCATGTTGATTCAATAGCTGAAGAGGGCCGGGCCACACCTCAGTCCCTCGAATCTGCACGCCACCAGACAGCATCCGACGGATAACTCCCAATTGTTACAGATCAACCTCATTATGTTACATATAAGTATGTGTATACTTATATGGATTTATTCCTGTGCCAGGGGTATAATTCATTTGTGGCAAAGACAGGATTTGAATGGGATGGGGCGAAAAACGTTGAGAACCAAGAAAAGCATCATGTCTCCTTTGAAATCGCTCAGCAAGCATTTGTTGATCCGAAGCGCGTGATTGCAGAGGATTTGGACCATAGCCATGAGGAAAGGCGTTATTATTGTTTTGGTCGAGTTGGAGATGCAATCTTACCTGTTCGTTTTACGTACCGAAAAGATGTGATTCGAATCATTGGTGCAGGGTACTGGAGGAGGGGCAAAAGGATTTATGAAGAACAAAATCGAATATACGGATGAACCTCTTGGCAAATTGAGCGTGATTGAAGATTTTCTCCCACCGCCGGAAGAGTTGGTGCTTCGCCGTGACCATGTCAAGGTCACGATCTCTTTGAGCAAATCGAGTGTGGATTTCTTTAAGAAAGAGGCCGGTAAGCGTCAGACGTCGTATCAGGCGATGATCCGCCGGCTCATTGATCTGTACGCCGCCCAATATGAAAAGCGTCTCAAACGCCGCTCTTCATAGCGACTCTCTGACACACAGGCACGTATGGAATTGAGGGAAAACTTTAGAGGAAGTCCTGCAGGATCTCGACGTTGGAAGAAGTTTTCATGGCCTGTTGGAAGGCTTCGAGGGCGCGCTGTTTCTTCTGGATCAGGAGTTGAAGCCGGATGCGGGCGTTGATCTTTTCGATTTCTTTTTCGTCTTCCAGGCCCGCGGTTTGCCGCGCGGCGAGTTCCTTGGCTTCTTCCTCCTCCACCGGATTGAGGGCGGCCACGTCTTGCACAAGGATCTGAACTTTTTGTCTGCGAAGGTCTTTGGTCAGGCTCTCTTCAAACTGCGCCGGAGCAATCTGGTTGAGCTCCAGGAGACGGTGATAGGCCACCGGGTCAAAGGCCCCATCCTTTTGAAACTCTTCGCGCTTCATGATGGTGTCTCGCAGTTCGTCCGGATGCACATCCAGGTTGAGATCGTCGGCAGCCACCAGCCACAGTTTTTGTTGGACCAGGGAGTTCATGACGGTCTGCTTGAGTTCTTTGGGGTCAGGGGCTTCTTGCCCGAGTTCATTTCTCTTATAGAAGGCATCGATTCTGTTATACGCCTGACGGAATTCATCCAGTTCCACCTGGTACGACCCGACCACGGCCACCACGTTGGGCTGTTGCGAGGTTTCATACCCGAACCACCCCATCCCGATGGTAAAGGTGACCGCGATCACCAACACGACGAACTTCAGTATCCAAGGGTATTTCGTCGAGCCTTCGCGAATCAGCCTAATCATGGGACCACCCGTTTTGTGGAAGCATACTGTAAAATTTGTACCACGTGGAATGTCACGATTTCAAATCATCCGCCTCTCTTTTACAACAAAAGAAGCGAACGGGACCTCCGTAGATCGGGTTCGTATAGCGTAACCCCACGGTGCCACTGCGGGAATGACAGGAGCGGGTACATTTGTGCGGGTTTCAGAGACTTTGTTAGACTGGATACGTACTGCATGAGGGGTCATAAGGAGAAAACACGATTGGACTGATGAAGATAGTCACACGAGCCGGTGTTCTTGTGGCCTTGGTGTGTGGAGTGTGGAGCCCGGTCATCGGTTTTGGTGAGTCCGTGCCCGCCGGGACGCTGGATCAGGAAGATATCGCTGTGACGGTTCGCATCGAGAGTCGTCGGTTTATTCCCCACGTGGTAAACCTTCGCGCCGGGCAACAGGTTCGTCTTATCCTGAAGAACGAAGACGTTGAACTCCATGCGTTTGTTCCTGTGAATCTCCTGGTTCGGACAAACGTCCAAGTGAGTGGTAACGGGGCGCCGCAGTTTGGCAAAGACGGGTTCCGCCGTGTATTGATTCCTTCAGGCGGCCAGGTCGAACTGGTGTTCACGTCGAAGGAAGCAGGCTCCTTCCCTTTTTTCTGTGATTTGCCAGGGCATATCATGAACGGAACGATCGTGGTTGACGTTGACGGTTAGATGGATATGCTGGAATGAAATTTATTGTGGTGATGATTTTGAAGAGGAGAAGTGCTCATGACGTTGGTTGATTTTTTCTACGGTGAACGGACCCGCGCAGGTCGCCGCAAGCAATCCAGGGTTTTCAAGATGCGTGGTCTCGGCCTTGGGGTCCTGATGGTCGGGCTGGTCGGGTTGGGTGCGGGCAATCTTGCACGTGCCGCGGAGCCTGTTCCGGCTGGACAGAGTCAGGCGGCAGTGCAGGCAGTCCAGAATTACGTTCACGCGGTGGCCGGTCGGGATTCCGCTCGGGTAGCCCAAAACGATTTTGTCTGTCTGCTGAAGATGGTGGAAGCCGGTGCCACGGGGAAAGGGCAGTTTTTGCCTGAATCGGACCCTGTGTATTCCTGGTGTTGGGACCGGCTGGCTCAAGCGCACGCGGAAGTGATCGAGAGCCGCGACCGGGCATTGGATGAGTTATGGCCGGGTGTTGGGAAGTTGGTGAATTTCCTGGACTTTAAACGGTTCGAGATCGCGGAAACCCGCGCGTATCAGCGAGCCCCTTCCTTTTTTGTGATGCCCGAGATCGGTGACATGTCCGAGGTGCCGGGGTTCACACTGGACGTGCTCAATACGGCACCGCTCCCCCATGCGTCCTTTCAGGTGCCTGGATCGGATCATGTGGTGGCCGTGCCGACGACGTTGGTCCGGGTACGGATCGTGTATCCTGATCCGATGACCTCGCCGGCGGCCCATGGCTCAGGTCAACAGGATTGGGTCACGCCGTATAAAAAACCGATGCACCCGGTCAAGGCCGTGACCGTGAAATGGGTCGTGTTGTCGGGGCTGTTACAGCATGGGTTTCCGGTGGACACGGCCGCGCTCAATATTCCGTTGCTGTCTTCCATGGGGACGCTGATTCCGTTCGTCGTCGACCCCGGCGGGTTTGAGCAGAAATCCACGGAGTTTTGGAGTCCGAAGGAAGCCCAAGCGGCAGTGACGGCCGGGCTGGCGCGGGCGAAAACGTTGCCGACGCGCCGGGACCGGATCTCCATGCTCAACCGGATTTTGGCGGTGGACCCCTTGCACGTGGAGGGGTTGCAAGCCATTACCGCCGAACTGTACGACGGGCTGTTGGATTTCGGAGCACGGACGCATGGTGTTCAGGTGGAGAGCGGTCCGCTTTATGAAGAATTCAACGCACTCTATTGGACCATCCAATCGCAAACCGACCGGATGGATATTTCCCTTGAAATGGAAATGGGCGGGAAACTCGAACCGACCCCGGCCGATTATCTGTACCGCTTGATTCCCGCCATGGAAACCCTGGTTGATTTGGAGCCCGGGGATTTTGAAACGCGATTGAAACTGACGAATGCCTATCGGTGGACGAACGACCCGCTCACGTCCATCATGGCTCCCCAGCAATTGCTCTCGGAATTGCCGACGGATCAACCCAACATGCGTGCCAGGGTGTTGATGGCCTTGGCTTGGTCACGCATCAGTAAGGTCGCGTGGAGTCGTTTTTTTGATGATCCCGATATTATTCAGGGCTACCAGGAAGCCGATGAGGCTTTTACGTTGTCCTCTGATCCCATGGTCAAATTCTCCGCAGCCTACGCCAAGGCGTACAGTCTGGCCTTTCGCCCCCAACGGGATAATCAGGCGATGTTCGAACTCTTGAAGGAAGCACGACGCTGGTATCGGCAGATTCCGGGAGCCACGACCCGGTCTTGGGTCTTTTTCCTGCAAAATGATACATTGAAAGGGTTGGTGGAAACGGACCCGACGTTTCACGCGTTGATGACGGCGAATTCTTAGACCCGACGTGTTCCCCTCATTCGGTGGGGAACGGTGGGGAAGATTTATTCATTCAACAACAAGGAGGTAGTCAATGTTGCGTTCGATGCGTTCAATGAGTTTCATCGTGCTTGTCAGTGTCTTCTTTATTGGATTGATGATCACTCCGGCCATGAGCGAGGGCAATGGCCCGGCGGATGGCTTCGGTTTGCACGTCCAGGCTCCGCACATGATGCCCGACGGACAGATCGGTGGTCCCTTCCATCATTATTGCAAAGGCATTTCCAATGAAATCATCCAATGCCTTCTCTTTCCGTCCACCGATCCTATGGCCCCATTGATCGGGGTGGAATACTTCGTGGCGAAAGACCTGGCCCGCAAGGAAGTTCCGCTCATCACATGGAACAGAAATTTCCACGACCATGAAGTGGAAATCGCCACCGGTCGCGTGCTCATTCTGGACATTGAGGATAAAAACAAGGTCGCAGAAATTGCCGCCGCCGCCGCGCAAACCGACGGAATCATTTATCAGCTCTGGCAACCTGGCCAAAAAGTGCCTGATGGAACGGTGACGATTCCGAATGCGCTTGGTCACAAGTTCCGAACCGAGTAACGTATCGACGGTGCGGGAACGCATCACGTCCCGCACCGTCCCTCTCCCACCGTTGTCTTTTCACAAGAAGGAAGCGTCTGATGCCATTAACCGGCAAACAAGTGGCCAGCCACGTCCTGGCTCTGTTCTTGATGGGAGGGTCGGTGGTCTTGGGGGGTGATCCTGCGGTTCTCAACCCACGCGTACCGCCTGACCGGATCGAAGAAGCCAAAACCTGGCGGAACCCTTTCCCCGGTACGCCCGAACGGCTTGAACGAGGCAAAAAACTTTTTCATGGCAAAGGGTTTTGCGTGACGTGTCATGGAAAGGAGGGCAAAGGGCTGGGCAAGATTCCGGGACTGCGAGGAAAGCTCCCGAGAAATTTCACGGATAAAGCGTGGCAGGCCGCGCGGACCGATGGCGAACTGTTTTGGATTTTGAAAAACGGCAGCCCGGGCACGGCTATGGCCTCGTTCATTCCGCTCGTGTTGACGGAAGAAGAGGCTTGGCACGTTCTCCTGTACGTACGTGCCTTTGGCGGAACGTAACGCGTAATGAACCTATAACAGAGGAGCATCAATCATGAAAGAGAAGAAGCACAACTGTATGGCTATGGCGACAGGCATGAGGAAGCATTGGAAATCGATGTCTCTCCTTATTGGAATTCTTGGCGTCTGTGCCTCGACATTGGTAGTCGTACCATCCGTTGCTCGTGCCGACGCTTCGCAGAATGACATCAACGAAGCATTTGCACCTGTGTTGAAGTTAGAAGGAAAAGCCCGTAAGGAGATTAACGCGATTGCGAACATGATTGCTCCCGGGTCGAAGATGGTCCCCATTGATGCCACCAAGGCCAGTGGGGAAATGTGTATGCTGGAGACGGTGTCCAAACACAATATGATCCACTTTTCGCAAACCCCCGAACAAACCCATGAGGATGTGGTGTATTTCATCAATCCTGCCACGTTTATCGAAAGTGGCCTGGATATCAAGAAACTTCCTCGTCACCCCAGTGAATTGGGGAAGATGGAGCCACTCCAATGGTATTACTATGATGGGACCTATGTGGAGCCTCATCAGGGCAGCCAACTGAATAAGGAATTCGTCATTATGAGCGTGGATGTGAAATAGCTCGGGAGGATCAAGACAGTAAAAACCGCAGGAATGAGGCAGGAGGCCTGGATGTCCCTGATTCATGGGGCACGTCCAGGCACCCCTCAACGTACGCTCTGGATCAATTCATGATAAAAAACCAAAAACGGAGGCGCTCACTGAGCCTTGACTCTCTTCCTGCCTTTCATCCAGGAGTTTCCAAATCGTCCCTCAAAACCGTATGTTCCCCCACCATGTTGTTTCGGCAAACGGACCCAAAACCGTTGTAGCGATGTGACGACCGACTGATGGTACAATGAGGGGGCATGAATTCTTTTCCGCATGTTCCCACTGCCGATCCCCTGGCCTTGCCCGGTCCGGAGCCCATCTTGCATGGATTCCTGTTGATCGGGTTTTTCCTGCATGCCCTATTCATGAATCTCGTTCTCGGCGGCGCCCCCATTATGGTGGTGACTGATTGGCTGGGGCATGGGACCGGTCGCGAACGCTACCGGCGGTTAGGGACGGCGTTGGCCAATATGTTGCCTTCGTTTCTGGTTTTCGCCGTGGTCTTAGGCGTGGCATCCTTCCTGTTTGTCCAAGCGGTCTACGGCCCCGTGTTGTATTCCGCCATGCTCCTTGTCGGCAAGATGTGGATCGCGGTCCTTGGTGCCGTCATTCTTGGGTATTATGGATTGTATGCCTATAAATATTGGAGAGTGTGGTTAGGTGGCCGTCCTGGCCTTCAACTCGCGCTTGGAAGTGTCAATGTCGTTCTGTTTTGGGGCGTGGCATGGATCTTTGTGATGGTCGGCATCTTGATGCTGAATCCGGAGCACTGGCAAGACATTCAAGGTAGCGGGTTGCGTGGAATGCTTTCTCTTCCTTCCCTGTTCCCACGGTATGGGCATATGGTCCTGGCAGCCGTGGCAGGGATGGGAATCTTTTTGATGTGCTATGGGTTGTACCTGGGTTCGGGCTCTAGACGTCCGGACTCTCCGGGAGATGAACCGACAGAAGACGATGCGACCTGGGTGACCAAGTATGGGGTGGCATGGGCCTTGGCCGGCACGTTGCCTCAAATTGTGGTTGGACCGTGGCTCTTGTTGTCTCTACCGGACGGGGTTCTGGCCGAACTCATAAGCGGCCGGAGCCTGGGTTCTCTTGCGTTTTTCGTAGGACTCACCGTTGGATTACTCAGCCTGGTGTTCTTAAATGCGGCATTGATGATTCCACACGTGCGGGGAATGGCTTTGGCCGGCATTGTGAGTTTACTGGTCACCGTGTGCCTGATGGTCGTGGTCCGGGACGCGGTTCGCCAATCCTGGTTAGCGAAGCACTCTGTCGCGACGCAACTGAGCCCTGACTGGGGTGCCATGGCAATGGGAGGCGTCGTCCTTGTCATGGGCCTTGGCCTCATTGGGTACGTCGTGCATGCCTGCCGGAACGCGCATCCTTCACGCCGTCGTTCTTAACGAAATCTCCAATTCAGCAGAATAGTTGTTGCAAGCCTCTCCGGTTTATGCCGGCAGTTCTCTCATGGTTTGGCCGCTTGCGCGGACTCATTTCGTGGTGCCTCGTCCCGTCCTATACGATACCCTTTACACACCGACCTGATGCGCTGTCAGCGGCAGACAGGTTGACAAACAGGTAGAATTAGGAGTGTATTTGACCACTTGATATAGTTGCGGGTGTATTGGTTTGCAATCTGAGAACTTCATGGAATTTCAAAAATCATGCAAATTCCAGCTATCAACGTACTGATGAAAGAGCTCCACGGTCCCTGTGACCGGCGACGAGAGCGGGCGCGGCGCCCGGGGATCGTCGTGCTGAGTGTTCTCCTGGCCTTCATGGCGGCAAGTTGCACGGCCATTCCCACCAAGCCGACCAGGCAACTTCAGAGTGAATTCCCCAAGCCACAGGATCTCCAGTCTGAGGCTCGTTCGACGGAAGTCGCCGTCCGGGAACGTTCCGAAGCAACCCCGGCCCCGTTTTCTCTCGAAGATCGGATGTCGCTTGGGATCCCTTCGGGCCTCCCACTCACCGACGGCAAGCCCGCCCGGGTGTTCAGTTTTCGGGCACGGGCAATGCCGTTGGTCGATGCCTTACGTCTGTTCTCGCGGGCGAATACGCTCAATATTGTCGTGGAGCCGGGGGTCGAAGGCGTGGTGACGGTCGACTTTCAAGGCCTTGCTCTCGAAAAAGCCATGGCCGCGTTGTTGGATACGCAGGGATACTATTGGGAAAACGATGGAGAACTGATCGTCGTACGCCGGCTGAAAACACGCATCTTCACAATGGATTACATTCGCCTGGAACGTTCCGGGGAAGGACGCAATAAAGCGCAAGTCACGTCCGGGTCCGGGAGAAGCGGTGGGCAGGACGCGGGCGAAGTGATCTTGAGCCAACAGGATCACATAAAATTTTGGGAAGAAATTGAAACGCAGCTCGGCGCGCTCCTTTCGCCCGAAGGGCGCTTCGTGGTGAATCGGTTGTCCGGCACCATTCAAGTCACGGATTTGCACCGGCGGGTCGAAGAGGTGGCGACGTTTCTGGTCAACGTCCGCAACTCACTCTATCGACAGGTTGAGATCCAAGTCAGGATTTATGAAATCGCGCTCCGGGATGATTACAGCCTGGGAGTGGATTGGAGCCGGATCGATCTTAGCACCCCAAAGGACAGTTTCAAGCTGGCCAACATCATCACGGCGCCGGCCGGTGGCTTTATCGCGCGAGCGGCGACCGCGGCCTTCAGTTTTAGTGACGGCGATTTTGAAGGCGTGATTCAAGCCTTACAGGAGCAGGGTGACGTGCAGGTGGTGTCCCAGCCTCGGATTCTGACGCTGAATAACCAACCGGCGCTGATCAAGGTCGGGACGGATCAATCCTTTTTTACCTCAACCACCACGCAGGGGACGGCAGGGACCGGGAACATTATTACGGAGCAAGTGCGGACCGTGACCTCGGGACTCGTCCTTTCGGTGACTCCGCAGATTTCCCAGGACGGGTGGATCATGATGGACGTGTCGCCCATTATCACCCGGTTGACCGATATCGTGAAGTCAGAGAATGGGTCCACCGCGCCTGTGTTGGAGGTGAAACAGTCCGGAGGGCTGGTCCGCGTCCGTGATGGACAGTTGGTGATTATCGGCGGGCTGATCCAGGAGCAACTCACGAATACCGAACGGAAGGTGCCGTTGCTGGGCGATATTCCCGTGCTTGGTTCGTTCTTCAGCGGTACCTATCAGGCCGAGAGAAACACCGAACTCGTCATTTTCCTCATGCCCCGTATCGTGAGGGTGACGTGATGGACAAGTTCGATCTGAACGTGTGCTACGAACAACTGGGCTTCACCGAAGCCCCGTTTCAGACGACGCCGGATACCGACTATTTTTTCCCATCGTGGCAGCATCTGCAAGCCTTGGAGCATTTGCAATTCGGGATCGCCAGTGGTGAGTTGACGATGTTGACCGGTGAAGTCGGGGTCGGGAAAACGCTGGTGTGCCGGTACCTGTTGCGGCATCCTCCGAAAGGCGTGCGCTTTGCCTACCTCTTGAACCCCGATCAATCGTACGCGGATCTTCTGAGTTCAATTTACCGGGACCTCACCGGGCAGGTCCACAAGGATCGCAGCATCGGGGCGCTGCAACGGACGTTGTCCCACGTGTTACTGCACTTAGCCGGGCAGGGTGAACGGATGGTTGTCCTGGTTGACGAAGCGCATCGGTTGAGCGGGAAAGTGTTGGAAGGACTCAGGCTGTTGTCCAACCTGGATACCGAAAAAGAAAAACTCATGTGCCTGTTGTTTGTGGGACAACCCGAACTCGAGCGGACGTTGTCCCATCGCGTGCTTCGCCCCCTGTCGCAACGCATCAGCATTCGATTCAGATTGAAGCCGTTCGATTGCCGGGAAACCATGGCGTATATCCGGCATCGCCTGCTGGTCACGGGCCTGTGGGCTCGGTTCCAATTTCCTCCAGGCGTCATGGCGCTCACGCATTACCTGAGCGGAGGCGTGCCTCGCCGGATTAACCAGATTTGTCATCGTGCTCTTCTTGCGGCCTATGCCAGTCGCCGGTTCGAGGTCAGCCTTCGCATGGTCCTGCGTGCGAGACGCGAAATCACCGGCTTGGCCTAAGGCGTAAAGACCATTCCCCGAAAAGAGAACGACGACGGGAAAGAAAAGCCAACAACCAGAGACAATCAATGAGTATTATCACGGATTCGCTGAACCGGTTGCAGACTGAGCGGGCACAACGCCCAGGGCAGCCACAGGTTTCGGCGACATCGGACAGTGCGGAAGCCGCTGATTTCCGTGACCCCGTTTCTTCTCCTCCTCATTCCCCGGCCCGGGCTCTTCGAAATCGTCTGTTAGTGGTCGTGCTGGGTAGTGTCGGGATTGCGGCCTACCTGTGGGGATTACCCCTTATTGCAGTTCCGGACAAGGTGCCCCCGGCGCAGGAAACGGTGAAGGAGTTGAATCCCGTGCAACACGTTCCGTCTCAGATCGTCGAGGCGATTCCTGAACGACGGGAAGAACCGTTCACCGCGACGGTGGCAAAGGCGAGCGAGGATTCTAAGCCGGCGGAGGCAGCTTCAGCCACGGTATCCGATCCATCGGCAAAGACGACGGTTGCCAAGGACACACCGGCTCGAAGCACGCGTTCCTCTCCCGGTGTTCGGTCAACGGCGAAACCGCCACCGGCGCTCAACGCCGATTCGGCATCATCCAATCGATCGAAAAACCGGGTTGCCTCATTTCTTCGGAATGCCACTCCCCTTCAAGTCAAACTGGCCCGCGCACACTATTTCATTAAGAAACGCCGATACGCACGCGCCGTGACCGTCCTGCAACCCCTGTTTGTAGAGCCGCCTGAACATTGGGAGCCCTGGTTTTGGTTGGGCACGGCGCAATTGGGGTTAGGTCAATGGGAGAAGGCTCGGGCGTCGTTGGTGGAAGGGCTCGCTCGTGATGCCACGGTGCCTCAATTGTGGGTGCAACGTGCCCTGGTGAGTCAGCAGCAGGGGCGATTCGGCGAAGCGTTGGATGCCCTCCGGCAAGCGGAGTTGTTAGCTCCGGAGCTTCCCGAGGTGCAACTGAACCTGGCGTATTCTCTCGAAGTGGAGGGAGCCCGGCTCGTCGCCGTCAAGCATTATCGGACGTTTCTGAGTTTGACCGAAGGCCAAAAAGCCTATCACGCGACCCGCAAGAAGGTGCTGGATCGCATCAGTCGCTTAAGCAAAACCTGAGCCCTGTCCTCCTGCACGCAGCACCAGCAGTCTGCGTAGCGTGCCTAGCCTCCGCGGAACGTGTTTCGGATTGCCTGCAACAGTCGAGTCAGTATTCCTTTGGGCTCAGGGTCGAGATGTTCCTCCCACAATTCCTGATTGCCCAAATAAGCCTCTCCTTGAAATTGGAGGCGGCTGCGCAGTTGGGTGTAGCCTTGGTCCTGTAGTTGGTTGACGAGCATGGCGACTGCGGCTTGTTCAGTGGCTTGCGGCTCAGTTTCGAGAAGGAAGCGCTCATACCGGAAGCTGGCCTGAAACGTTCCACTCAGGACTTTCATTTCGACCTGTCGATTAAAGCCTCGGCTCAGGTCATCGAGTCCGGAAATTTGATAGGTGTTGGTCGGGGATGCCATGTGATCGACCGGGGCGGGGTGACAGTTAGGTTTTTACCGGACCGGCTATTCCGACTCGTCAGCAATCTTTTTCAAGCGCCGGTCGAGCGCAAACCGGGTGAGGCCTAATTTCTGAGCGGCTAAACTTTTATTCTGTCCACAGAGTTTCATCACTTCCTCGATGATCGCGAATTCCGTTTCCGCTAACGTTTGTCGGCCTAACACCATTTCCAACCTGAGAATCGATTCGTCGATTTGAGTCGTGGATGAAATGACTTTTTTGGTTTCCTCATGGAGTTCCCTGGGCAAGTCCCCGGGGGTTAACGTTTTCCCATGACAAAAGATCACGGCTCGTTCGATGATATTCTCCAGTTCGCAAATGTTCCCCGGGTACGCGTAGCGCTCAAGCAGTTCTCGGGCGCCAGGGTCGATCTCGCCGATGTCTTTATTGATATCCCGGCTATGGTGCAACAAGCAGTGAAGGCTCAGGGGATAAATATCCTCAACGCGTTGTCGCAGGGTCGGGAGTTCCAACGACACGACGTTGAGCCGAAAAAATAAATCCTCCCGAAACGTCCCTTGGCTCACTTCCTTCTTCAAATCTCGATTCGTCGCGGCAATCAGCCTGAAATCCACCGTAATATCTTCTTGGCCGCCTAACCGTTTGAATGAGCGTTCCTGCAGGACGCGAAGCAGTTTGGCCTGCATTGAAGGATTCAGATCACCAATTTCATCTAAAAACAGCGTGCCCCCTTCAGCTTGTTCACAGAGCCCGGGTTTGCGCTGGTTGGCTCCGGTAAACGCACCTCGTTCGTAGCCGAACAGTTCGCTTTCAAAGAGTTCCTGTGGAATGGCCGTGCAATTCACGCCGACAAAGGGCGCATCCTGTCGTGGCCCATTGTGATGGAGGACGCGGGCGATGAATTCCTTGCCTGTTCCGGTTTCACCCTGGAGCAGAACGGTGGTTTTTGCGTTTTGGCTCAATTCTTGAATCTGGGCGACCAGTCCTCGCATGCTGGGGCTATTGACGATGAGATCCTTGAGTGCGTATCGACCGGCACGGTTTTGGCTTTCAAAACTGACCCGGCGACGGAGGGTCAAGTAGTCAATCGCTCGTTCGACAACCGGACCGACGCCGGACAGATCAACGCTTTTGATCAAAAAGTCATACGCCCCTAATCGCATGGCTTCGACGGCATCTTCAATGGTCCCGTAGGCGGTCAAAAGGATGACAAGCGTTTGCGGGGCTTTGGGCCGGATATGTTTGAGTGTCTCGATGCCGGTCATACCCGACATTTTCAGATCGAGAAGGATGATGTCGGGGATATCGTGGTCCAATCCCTCAAGAAGCGCTTCTCCGGAATCAAAGCCTCGCACGTCGTGCCGGCCACGAGTTAAGCGGCGGGTAATCGACGAGCGAACGACTTCATCATCATCTGTGACAAAAATTGACGCGCGCATCTCAGGCCACGGTTATTGGTTGTTGTTGAAGGGTGAACGGAAGCCAGATGGCCATGACGGTTCCAACCCCCACCTGACTGTCGGCCCGGATACTGCCCCCATGCGCTTCAATGATATTCCGGCAGATGGCTAATCCCAGGCCGGTCCCTCGTCTTTTCCCCATCGTGAAAAAGGGATCAAAAATTCTGGGGAGATCCTCGGGACTGATTCCTTTTCCATTGTCGTGAATGGTGGTGAGCAGCCCCTTGTACCCGTCCCGTAATTCCTCTTGCGCTTCTACGCGAATTTCTCCGTTCTCTTCTAACGCCTCGACGGAATTTTGAATCGCGTTGAGCACCACTTGCTTGACCTGATCACGATCGGCTTCGAGCGCGGGCAGTTCCGTGGGGAAGGTCGTGGTCAGGTTGATGTGTTTCTGCGCGACAGCATGACTCAAGAGATCCAAGGTTTCTTCAACAAGTGCGGGCATCTCAAAGGACCCCGGGACGATGTCCCGAGGTCTGGCGTATTCGACAATCTGAGTCACGATCCGGTCCAAACGGCGGGTTTCTTTGAGGATCGTGTGCAGGTCCTGTCGTTTGGTGTCTTCGGACGGAAAGTCTTCCATGAGCAACGAAGTCGTTGAGCCGATGCCCACCAGGGGATTGCGAATTTCATGAGCGATGCCTGCTGCCACCTGTCCCAGGGTGGCGAGCCGTTCCGTCCGGCTGAGTGTTTCCTTCATTTGTTCAAACGCGGTGATGTCAACGTTAAAGCCTTGATACAGCGAACCGCCCCCTTGTCCATCGTAAATGGGGACCGCACGGCTCAGGACCTTATGCGTGGTTCCATCAGGATGAACGAAACGAAAGACGTTTTCAAAGGGAAGGTGTTGCGCCGTCGCCTTCGAGAACGCCTCATACACTTGGGTGCGGTCACCGGGGTGAACGGCGTTCCAGATACGTTCCGGGTCCAGGGGATTGTCCGGATCGTGTCCGGCAAGCCTCCAATTATGGCGATTACAAAAAATGATTCGACCATCCCTGGCGGTAAAAATACCAAACGGGGCGTGGTCCACAATGCCACGATATTTGGATTCGGAATTCGACAGGTCAATGTTCAGGTTGCGCAACGCGGATTCCGATGTTTGGATTTGGCCGATGAATTCCCGAATTTGTTGACCCATTTCGTGCATGACCCTGGTCAAGTCGCCGATTTCATCTCCCCGGTCCAGGACCTGGACGTCCGGGACCGTTACACCCTGCCGGTTTTCAACGGATTTGGCCAGGGAAACCAAGGGGCCGGCAATCGACTGCGCCAACAGACGGAGCACGAACACCATGGGGATGAGAGCCAACGATCCTCCACCCACAATCACACTCAACAGAAAGCCTCGATCATTCGACGTGCGTTCCAGGGTCTGCCGCAGGACCTCTCCTTCCTGCTTATCAAAACGAGCAATTTGCTCTCGAATGCTTAACATCAGATCCCGTCCCGCCCCGGATTCGATGTACTGGAGCGCTTGATCCGAAGGGCCCAACTTGGCTTGTTCAATCAAACGATCCTTATCTTCCATTAACGTTTGAACCAGGGCTTGGGCCTTCAGGATTTCGGCGTGCTGTTCCTCGTCATGTTCCACCATCTGGGCGAGGGTCCGTCCTACCTGCAACACGCGCTGTTTGGCGGCATGATAGGGATTCAGAAATTTCGGTTGGAGGGTCAGGACGAACCCGCGGAAGCCCGTCTCCAAATCGACAATCAGTCGCAAGTAGTCGGCGGCCGTGGTTTGAACGTGATAGACTTGGTTGAGCCGATCCTCATCCCGGGAAAAGGTCTGAACGCTATTAAAGGTGACGATGCTGAGGACGGCGAGCGTGAGAATAGGAATAACCGAGACGAGAAGGAGCTTTTTTTCAATCGGAAGGTTGTTGAATCGTCGAAAAATTCGCATCGTGAAGCTCTGGCCGTATCTTAGGGTTGCCTCGTGGAGGTGTCAAACCGGGGAGGGAAATCGTATCACGATGGATGCGCTTGGGTTGTGGGGTGCCCGTGAGCGCCCTCTGGTGAGTCGGACCCGGTTCAGGTATGATGATCCTTCAGCTCAGTCGCATCCGGGACAAAGCCGGTGAAACGATAGAGGTGTCGTGAAAACATGAAGAGACGAACAGTCTGGTTGTGTGTAGTTCTCTTTTTTCTGGGGCTTGTGACGGGATGGACCATCAGTACGAAACGACTTCCCGTGCAAGGCATTTCCGCAAGAACCGCTGCGGATTATCTCCACGGGGTGATCGAGGCCGACCGGACGTTTTATACGCAGCACGTTGTCGAGCGTATGGAAGCGATGCTGATTGTGAACGCGTCGGAAGACTGGATCAACGAGAAAACCCTGCCGCTGCCCGCCCAGTTTCTGCGTGAATCGTCTCGCAGTCTTCGTTTGCGCGATGCGCCGTTTCGCTACCGGTTAGTCAGCCTCTGGCCGCTGAATCCCCAAAACGCTCCTGCTTCGGACCAGGAACGGCAGATGCTGGAACAGGTCGTCGAATTCGGGGAGGTCACGGAGGGAGAAGTCACGCTGCACGATAAACGCTACTTTCAGGCGATCTATCCGGACCGGGCCGTGAGTCGAGCCTGCGTGTCCTGTCACAATGCGCACGTCGAGTCTCCGAAGCGCGATTTCAAACTCAATGACGTCATGGGGGGGCTGGTCATCGAAGTGCCTTTGGAGTAGGTTAAATCTGTGTAAAAATACGCGTCTTTTCCTGCGCACGCCCGGGTTCTTTCCATTTTTTTCCCAAGATTATTGAAGAGTTGTTCCGGCCTTTGCTATTGTCCCCACCAATTGGTTGACGGCAAACGGATCATGATGAAGACTTGCTCAATAACAATGTTGTCCTTCAGCGCCGTCGCGCTGCTGCTCGGCGTTCCCGAACTCGGCTGGGGGGCAGAGGGTTCAGCCATGCCCATCGATATGACCGGTTCGGCCGTCGGGTATTTTGCGCTGGGTATCTTCGTCCTGGCCTATGCGTTGGTCATGGCCGAGGAGTTTACCCATCTCCGGAAATCCAAACCCGTCATGTTGGCCGCGGGAATCATTTGGGCGTTGGTGGCGTGGTCGTATTCCGGCAATGACCCGCATGCTGTCGAGCAGGCGCTCCGTCACAATATCCTGGAATATGCGGAATTGATGCTGTTTCTGCTGGCCGCCATGACGTACGTCAACGCCATGGAAGAGCGGCTGGTCTTCGAAAGCCTGCGGTCGTGGTTGGTGCGCAAGGGATTTACCTATCGCCAACTGTTCTGGCTCACGGGCACCCTGGCGTTCTTCATTTCGCCGGTGGCGGATAACCTGACGACGGCCCTGCTGATGTGCGCCGTGGTCCTGGCGGTCGGAGCGGACAATCCCCGGTTTGTCAGTTTAGCCTGTGTCAATATCGTGGTGGCCGCCAACGCGGGCGGGGCCTTCAGTCCCTTCGGCGACATCACGACGCTCATGGTGTGGCAAAAAGGGATTGTGGACTTCTTCACGTTCTTCCTCCTGTTCGTGCCCTCGGTGGTCAACTACGTGGTGCCGGCCGCGTTCATGCACTTTGCCGTGCCCAAGGTGTCCCCGGCGCCGTCGGACGAAGTCGTGCACATGAGGCGGGGCGCCCACGTGATCATGCTCCTGTTCTTTTTCACGATTTGCACCGCCGTGAGTTTTCATAACTTCCTGCACCTTCCGCCCATGGTGGGCATGATGACCGGCCTGGCCTACCTGAAATTTTTCGGGTATTACCTGAAGAAGACGCACACTACATACGTGGAGCCGGGACCAGCGAGTGAGGACAAAGCTCAGGGCACCCACGGCGACGTGGTCCCGTTCGATATCTTTCAAAAAGTGGCCAGGGCGGAATGGGATACCCTGCTGTTTTTCTACGGGGTCATCCTGTGTGTGGGAGGGTTGGGCTTTCTCGGCTACCTCGCGGTGGTGGCGCAGGTGATGTATATCGACTGGGGCCCGACGGCTGCGAATACCATGGTCGGCATCCTGTCCGCCATCATCGATAACATTCCCGTGATGTTTGCGGTGCTGACGATGAATCCCGACATGTCTCAGGGGCAATGGCTGTTGGTGACCTTAACGGCCGGGGTTGGGGGGAGTATGCTCTCGATCGGGTCGGCCGCGGGCGTGGCGTTGATGGGGCAGGCGCGAGGCAAATATACGTTTTTCAGTCATCTTAAGTGGACCCCGGTGATCGCGCTCGGGTATGCGGCGAGCATCGTGGTCCATTTGTGGATTAATTCGGATCAATTTTGATGCACGTACCCGCGGGCCGTCCTTTGGCGGAACGAAAACCCATTGCTCCCCGGACGCATGCGGGCTACAATTTGGCGAATAACAACGCCGGGTAGGCAATCCGGATCTTTAAATAATCCGAGCGGCTGTTGAGAAAGGCCTGTCTGCACAGAGCCCTTAGCTTGTCACCCTGAGCAACGCGCCGAAGTTGTCATCCTGAACGAAGTGAAGGATCTGCTTTTACAGGCGTTTGGTTGTTCAGCGAGAGATTCTTCGCTTTGCTCAGAATGACAGAAGATCGGCTGCACGCAGGCAGGAGGTACTTTGAACGGACGTATCAGGCATGTAGGGTAGCTGGCTGTCGGCTGTCTGAGGCCGGCCACAGTACAGGCCGGTTGAACATTCAGGAGCGTGATCCCTGAATGGCAACCGGCTTTTTTGTGTCGCAGCCGCACAATGAGGTGAGAGCATGAACGCTGAGAAAGCAGACATACCGAGAGGAACGCTCGCCGGGCTTCGGCAAACCTGGAAAGCCGACCTGGTTTCCGGATTCCTGGTTTTTCTGATAGCGCTACCGTTGTGCCTCGGCATCGCCCTGGCCTGTGGGTATCCCGCCATTGCCGGCATCTTTACCGCGATTATCGGCGGCATCATGGCCACGTTTTTCAGTAATTCGGAACTCACGATCAAAGGCCCGGCCGCGGGGCTCATTGTCATCGCCATCGGCTGCGTGACGGAATTCGGGTTTACCGGCGGGAAAGACCCCGCCGCCGACTTTCAGGCCTACCGGCTGGCGCTCGGCGTCGGAGTGGCCGCAGGCGTCATTCAAATCCTGTTCGGGTTCTTCCGTGCCGGCATCCTCGGGGAATTTTTCCCGACGACGGCGATCCACGGGTTATTGGCATCCATCGGGGTCATTATCATCGCCAAGCAATTCCCGGTAGTCATGGGGCTCAGCCCCGAAGGAACACCCCTGCAACTGCTGGCCAACATTCCCACGTTTATCATGGAGATGAACCCCAAAATCGGCCTGATCGGGATCGTGAGTCTCCTCATCATGTTCGGGTATCCGCTCATCAAAAGTCAAAAACTGAAAGTCGTCCCGGCGTCGATGATCGTGTTGTTCGTCGCGGTGCCGATGGGCCTGTATTTCAACATCGGGCAAGAAGGCACCTACACCTTGAACGAACAGACCTATGCGTTGGGAACGAAGTTTCTGGTGGACGTGCCGGCGAACATGTTCAGCGCGCTCACGTTTCCGGATTTCTCAGGGTTAACGACCTTCATCGGCATCAAGTACGTGATCATGTTCGCCCTGATCGGGAGCCTGGAGTCGTTACTCAGCGCCAAGGCCATCGATCAGATCGACCCGTGGAAACGCAAGACGGATCTGGACCGGGACATGCTGGCCGTCGGGGTCGGCAATACCGTCTCGGCCTTCGTGGGCGGGCTGCCGATGATTTCGGAAATCGTGCGCAGCAAAGCCAACATCGACAACGGGGCCAGGACACGGTTCGCCAACATGTTTCACGGCACGTTCCTGCTCGTCTGCGTCGCCCTGATCCCGGCGCTGATCAACCAGATCCCCCTGGCGGCCCTGGGCGCATTGCTGGTCTTTACGGGGTTCCGTCTGGCGTCCCCCCACGAGTTCGTCCATATGTACCATTTGGGCAAAGACCAGTTCATCGTGTTCGTGTCCACCATCATCGGCGTGCTGGCCACGGACCTTTTGATGGGCATTGGGATCGGAATCGCAGTCAAGGTCGTCATTCACCTCGTCAACGGAGCCCCGATCCCCTCGTTTTTCAAACTGAATGCCGAGATCACGCAGGAAGACGAGACATCGGCGACCATCGTGGTACGGGAATCCGCCGTCTTCAGCACCTGGATCCCCTTGCGCAAACACCTGAACCGGTTGCTCCAGGAAGAGAAAACCGTCACCCTGAACCTGGCCGAAACGCGACTCGTCGATCACACCGTGATGTCGAAACTCTACGAATGGGTCGGGGAGTTCGAAGAAAAAGGGTGTGACCTGTTCATCCGGGGGTTGGCCCAGCACCGGCCCATGTCCGACTCCATAGTGGCGGCTCACGTCAAGCCCAAGGAGTAGAGAAGAGCCGTCTCGCCTCATTGATACAGAAATAGCCCGCTAGAACCCTTTCCTCTAGTCTGAAATTAGGCGAAGCCCCCGACATTTTTAATCGGGGGGCAGGGTGAGGGTGACAGTCGGGGTAGGTCGGGTTAGCGTCGCGTAACCCGATAATCCCAACTCAAAATTTCTCCCCATCACGGGTTTTGGTGCGATTTCGCTCACCCGAGCATGTGCGTTTTTGCTTGTTGTCCCCACCTTGTCGGCCGATCCGGAAACTTCCATTCCTAACAGGTTGTTTTTTTGATGGTTTCGCGTAAGACGTCCACCCGTACAATCTGGCACATCCTTTGCTTAACTATAAGATAGTTCTTGCTCAAACCTTTGGAGGGGCCATCATGAGTGAATTCAGCATCCTGTACAGAAGTCTTCATTGTGAGCAGAAAGCAGCGAAGAAAGCCGATGAAACCGAGTCGTCCTCCCAAGTGAAGAGCGAGACTCAAACCGGATCAGCCGTCAACCCGCTTCGTGCGTTGATAGCCAAGATTTTCTGAACCGGTCGTTTCTCTTCCTTTGCTGTCATCCCCGACCCGATCGGGGATCCAGCGCCTTTTCTTTCCCTTTTCTGTCATCCTCGACATCTTTAATCGAGGATCCAGTGTCGTTGCCTTCGTTTTCTGTAGTTGTAGCCACGGCATCTTATGCCGCCGCCTTCACTCTTCCTTCCCCGCAACATACTGATGTGGTCATCCTGAACGAAGTGAAGGATCTGCTTTTTCCCCTTGCTGTCATTCCCGACGCTTGTCCTCGACGTTGGTACTCGGGGACGACAGAAGAGTGGCACGGGGTTAGCGAAAGGTATTGTCGAGGTCGTTTTCGAGGGTGAAGACGATCATCCGTTCGCCGCTGTGCGTTTCGATGTCGGTGAACAGGCCCGTGACTTCTGTCCCGGTGATGGTTGAAATCTGGCTGCAGAGTCGTTCCCGGCCTTGTGCGATGAGGTTTTGCCTCATGCGTTTGACCATATCCACGCCTTCGGTATTTTTCGCGAGTTGGCGTTCGGCTGGAGTCAGGACGCCTTTGAGCCTTACCAGGACCATGTCACGAAGGATGAATGCCTTGACCTCCGTGGGCCCGCGCCCCATAAATTCCTGTTCGAATTTGATGACGGCATTGCGGATGGCTGTCTCAGACTCGCCTTTGGTTGGTCCATTATTCATGGGGGGAAGATCTTTTGACTGACCACTTGAGCCTGTCTGCAGTCCCTGCTATAACAACGATATAAGCGATTCCTTGGGATCGGTCAAGGAGAGTCCCCCGCTTCCCCGAGGCACTGTGTCTCCGAAGGCAGGCAGGGGGTTGAGCCTGAACCGAGAGTGAAGGCTGTGTGGTGGCTGGCTTCCCGATCAAGCGGTCAGTTGCAGTACGAGCCAATCGTGTTTCTTCTGAGATGGATGGAACGGTTGGCTTTTTTCCTGTTCTCTTTCAGCAAGAGGCTCCGTGATGACTACCACGTCGATGCATGCGCTTTCCCAGGAAGAACGCGACCGGCTTCGGGAGACGGTTGCCCGGGCCAGCGAACCGATTCCGCCCTTTTGGCCCATGCAGATCATGGTTGCCCAAAACCCCATGCATGGCTTGGAATATCTTCCTTTTGATGAGGCCGTGCGGAAAGGCAAACATCTTCTTGGCGGGAACGGGTACCTGCCCAATGAAGAGTATCGTGAGTTCTATCGATCGGGACGCATCTCCAGCGACAGTCTCACGCGGGCGTTGGCGCGGGTGAGGCCCCCACAGGAGGAATCCCGTGTGGTCACGGTGGGGAGTCGCGGGGTCACGGCCGATGAGGTGTGGTTTTTGCACGTGGCGTTCGGGTTCGAGGCCTTGGAGCCGGCCCTGTTGGCATGGGAACTCGGTGGTGACGGAGCCACGAAGCGGTTCCGGGAAGACCTTCCGGGCGATGCCAGACAGCGAATTATCGAACGGACGCTCGAAGAGTGTGAGCAGTGCCGGGATCATCCCGAAGAGGCGTATCTTACGAACCTGTGGAAGGCTACGTTGGCGGCATTGGGGCTGTCCGGCGAACAAGCAGGGGTGTCGGATGAGCGACGCGACTCCGTCGACGTGGCCTTGCCGGTCCAGCGGACCATCAGCGATTGGGTGGACGTCCTGGCCGGAACAACGCTCGTCGAACAGGTCAACGGCCAGCTCATCAAATGGTTGGCGGCGTTTGTCGATGAAGGATTGGCCGGATGGGAAATGCCGGGCAGGCACGGGGGGGTCTATGCGGCTTGGCGAGAGCTTGCGCCACATGATCAGTCCGGCCGCTTTTTGGGTATTCGAGGGTTCGAGGAGAAGGTCAACGATCTTCCGACCGAGCCTGAGGATGCGATGGTGTCGAGTCTGCATCGTCTGGGCGTTCCCGAGGAGCAATGGAGCGATTACCTGGCACGGCAGTTGTCCCAATTGCCGGGCTGGACGCGATACGTTCGCTGGCTTGAGACGAATCCCGCGTATCACGCGCAACGCAAACACCCTGTTGATGCCGTTCAGTACCTGGCAGTGCGGTTGTTTTATGAATCCGAATTGACGCAGTCGGCCTGTGAGCGGGAATGGGGGATCGACGGAACCGTTTCGGCGTTGGTCGCCTACTGGCGGGAGCGTCCGGATGCCTACGAGCACGGGATGGGGCTGGGCGACCATGCGGTTGATGCCACGACACAGGCTGTCTGCCGCGATGGCTGGCGGCTGTTTCATCTCGCTCAAGTGTTGGAGTTGTCGCCGGTCGAGATGTCCGATCTTTCCGCAGACGATGCGCGGACGTTGTTGGGATGGCTGGATGCCTTTCCCCCGGACCGGCACGGGCCGGTGTGGCTTGAAGCGTATGAAGAGGGCTTTCGGGGCGAGATCGTCCGAAAACTCTCGGCGCATCGAGGGACCGTGCCGCCGCTCGACATTCGCCCGCGCGCGCAGCTCGTGTTCTGTATTGACGTGCGATCGGAATCCTTCCGGCGACACGTTGAGGCGCAAGGCCCGTATGAGACGTTCGGGTTCGCCGGGTTTTTCGGTATTCCGCTCAATCATCAGGCCTTTGACAGCGAGGAGCGGGCTGCCTTGTGCCCGGTGTTGCTGACGCCCAAGCACGCGGTCACGGAGATTCCGCGCCTAGGCGAGGAACAGGCTGTGCAGCAGTATGCGACGGGGACATGCTGGCATCAACTGGGCCATCACGTCTTTCACGACCTGAAACATCACCCCGTCGGGTCGATGATGCTGATCGACGTGTTGGGGTTTTTCTTCAGTCTCGGGTTACTGGGTAAAACGTTGATCCCCAAGGCGTTCCACGCGATCCAGTCGAAATTTCAGGGATGGTCTGAAGCTGCGGTGCCGACGCGGGTTGCCGTGGCCGCACCTCCGGATCCCGGTAATCCCCAATGGGCCGAGACGAAGTCGGAGGGGATTCCTGCCGGGCTTGCGCAGGGGTTCTCGCTTGCGGAACGGGCCACGTTCATAGAAACCGGATTGCGGGTGATGGGGTTGACCCTGAACTACAGCCGGTTGGTCGTGCTCTGCGGGCATGGGAGCCAGACCGACAACAATCCGTATTTCGCGGCCTTGGATTGCGGGGCCTGCGGAGGGAACCACGGAGACGCCAACGCACGGGTGTTTGCCGCCATGGCCAACGAACCTGAAGTCCGGCGTATTCTCAATGAGAATGGATTGCCCGTTCCCGAAGATACCTGGTTCCTTCCGGCCAAGCACAATACCACCACGGATCGGATGACGTTTTATGACCTGGACGACCTCCCTGATAGTCATAGAGAGGATTTGCAGGTGTTGAGCCGGGATTTGGAGCAGGCGGGGATGACCCAGGCGCTGGAACGATGTCAACGCATCCCGAGCGCGCCGGACAATATTTCTCCTCAACGGGCGTTTGTTCACGTGGAGGAACGCAGCCGTGATTGGGCGAATCCCCGGCCGGAGTGGGGATTGGCCGGGAATGCGGCTTTTTTGATCGGGCGGCGGAGCCTGACCAAAGGCCTGGACTTAGGCGGTCGCGTCTTCCTGCACTCCTATGACCCGCTCGCCGACCCGGAGGGGGCGAATCTGGAAAGAATCATGACGGCCCCCTTGATCGTCGGGGAGTGGATTAATACCGGGTATTATTTCTCCTCCGTTGATCCGTGGCATTATGGAAGCGGGAGTAAGGTGATCCACAACGTCGTGTCGGGGGTGGGAGTGATGCTGGGCAGTCAAAGTGATCTGCAGATCGGATTTCCCTTGCAGACGGTGAACGACGGCGACGTCCATTATCACGAACCCATGCGGCTCCTGGGCATGATTGAAGCGCCTCCGAGCCGGATCTCGTCCATCATTCAGAAGCATGCGATCCTTCAGCAACTCTTCCACAATCAATGGCTCAACCTCGTGGCCCTCGATCCGTATACCTTCGAGTTCCATCGCTACCACACCGATGCCACGTGGGAATTGATCGGATGAGGGACGCGTTTCTCCGCATCTCACTCCCTCTCCCTTTTCTCTTCCGTCATCCCCGCCTTTTCCCCTCTGTCATTCCCGACATTTTTAATCGGGAATCCAGCGTCTTTGTCTTCGCCTTTGTAGCCGCGCCATCCCTGGTCAAAGCCAGGGACATGCCTTCTGGCGCTTGTCGTTTCCGCTCCTTTGGAAAGAGGATGAGAGGGGCGTTGCCGGCATGGTATAATTTCATCGCTGGTCATGATTTTCAGATAAAGATAAAGCGAAGGAAGGTACGATGCGAGTTCAACGGTCCTTGAGTACTGTCTTGAGAAACCCTATTGTCCTGGGGATCGGGAGTTTTCTCTGTGTGTGTTTGGCGTTAGGCGCGAGTGCGACGTTTTTCCAGCCTTCGACGGTCACCCAGGCTTCAGAAGAGCATGCGGTTCAACCACCCCTGGTTCAACCAGCCGGCTTTGCTCTTCCCATCGTGAGCGAAGACCTGCTCGGTTTCAACCAGCATCTCATCGCGATTGCGAAAAGGGTCACGCCCGCGGTGGTCAATATTTCCATCGTGAAGACGACCGCCCCGCGAAGTTCTCCTTTTCCTCATTCCCCATTCTTTGACGACCCCTTCTTTCGGAAGTTTTTCGGGGACAGATTCAGAGAGGAAGGCCGCCAGGCGCCCAAGCGCCGGCAGCAGGGCATGGGGTCCGGGGTCATCGTCAATCCCGATGGATACATCGTCACCAACAATCACGTGGTGGCGGAAGGCGATGAAATCCATGTGGTGTTGGGGGATCAGCGGACGTTCGAGGCGGAATTGGTCGGCACCGATCCCAAAACCGACCTGGCCATTTTAAAAATTGATGCATCGGGTTTGCCCTTTCTCTCCTGGGGCGATTCCAGCACGTTGCAAGTCGGAGAAATGGTCGTGGCCGTGGGGAATCCCTTCGGCCTGAACCAGACCGTGACCATGGGCATTATCAGTGCCGTGGGGCGGACTGGCGTGGGGCTTGCCGATTACGAGGATTTTATCCAGACCGATGCGGCTATCAACCCGGGGAACTCCGGCGGGGCTTTGGTGAATGTGCAAGGAGAACTCATCGGCATCAACACGGCCATCTTTACCAGAAGTGGCGGGTATATGGGCATCGGCTTCGCCATCCCGAGTAATATGGCGAAAGGGGTGGCGCAGAGTTTGAAAGCCTACGGCAAAGTGGTGCGGGGATGGCTCGGCGTTTCCATCCAGGACCTGTCTCCCGAGCTTGCGAAACAATTCGAGGCGACAGACACCAAAGGCGCCCTGGTGACCGACGTAGTCGAGGGGGGTCCCGCACAGGTCGCTCGGTTCCAACGGGGGGACATCATTCGGGAATTTGACGGGCGCCAAGTGGAGAATGCAAACAAACTACGCGCCTACGTCGCGGAGATTCCGCCAGAGACGAAGGTGGACGTAGGAATTCTTCGTGAAGGCAACAATACGCGCGTTACCGTCGTCATTGGCCAGATACCCAAGGATATGGCCGGTCTCGGCGACGCGGGTACGGTCGGCGCGCGGCATGCCCTGTCGGGGTTGACGGTCGAGTCGGCGGCTTCCGGCTCTTCTTCCGATGACAAAGGAGTGCGTGTCTTAAAAGTTCAGCCAGACAGCCGTGCCGCACAGGCCGGCATCCGAAAGGATGACGTCATCCTGGAAGTCAACCGGATCACCATCAAGGACGTGGACGACTTCGATCGCGTGACCAGCCGCCTCGATGAGGATGATTCGGTGCTGGTTCTCCTGAGACGAGGTCGCTCGGTGCTCTTCTTATCGCTCAGTGGCAAATAACGGAGGTGGGCGTGAATCCTCCCGTCATTGTTTCGGCGCGCTGTAGGGGGCAACGATCGTTGCCCTCTACTTGTTTGGAATCTTTTTCTATATGAAGCAAATCGGTTGTGTCATAAGCCCAATATTGGTATAAGGGCCACGAATAGATAGAGATCGGTCGTGGTGAAAGACCCTCTGAACCGATTCAGCGTGCCCTTGGCCGGTAGGGTGTCCACCTTGGCGGGTAAAAGGGTGGGCACAGTACAAGCCAACCAGAAGCTTTTCAAATATTGCATTCGAGGCATCCGGTTGGCTTTTTTTGCGAACGACGGTTGTGGAGGCAGCCCTATGTCGGCAAGAACGTTCATCCTGAAAACCATCACTTTATTCGGGCTTTGGATCCTGCTTTCCGGCAAGATCGACGCGTTCCATCTCTCAGTCGGGTTGCTGGGCGCCGCTGTGATCGCCTGGATCAACACCAAGCCGCGACATCCGGATGAACCGCCGCTGCCTCTCATGCGGCTTGCGGCCTATGCTCCCTGGTTGTTCTGGCAGATCATGAAGAGCGGTCTTCACATCACCAAGGTCATTCTCGATCCGCGGCTGCCCGTCAATCCCAAGCTCATCCGGTACCGGACGAAACTCGGCAATAACCATGCCGTGGTGTTGTTGGCCAATTCCATCACGTTGACCCCGGGCACGGTCACGACCGACGTGGTCTCCGGGGAATTGGTGGTGCATGCCCTGGATGATCAGTCGTCCGGCGACCTGATGGCGGGAGCCATGGAACAAAAAATCGACGACGTCTTCCATTCGAACAGGTCAGCCTGATGTTTACGCTGTACCATTTTGTCTTTCTGGTCCTCTGCATTCTCATCCTCGTCTATATGTATCGGGTATTTGAGGGACCCACGGTCTACGACCGCATCCTCGGCCTGAACGGGATTTCGACCAAAGTCATTATTCTTTTGACCATTTTAGGAAGCCTGTATGAACGGTTGGACATGTTTGTTGATATCGCCCTGGGGTATGCCGTGCTGAATGTCGTCGGTGGCCTGGCGGTAGGCAAGTATCTGGAACAGCAGAGGATCCCGTAATGTTCACCTTCGACGTCATCCTGATCGCGATCGGCCTCTTTTTCCTGACGGTTGCGGCTATCGGCATGCTCCGGTTGCCCGACGTGTTTTCCCGTTCCCATGCCTTGAGCGTTGCCGACACCCTCGGCGTCGTGTTTACCCTGACCGGAGTCGCCTTTTATCAGGGCTTGACGCTGGCCGACGTGAAAACCCTCTTGATTCTCCTCGCGCTGTGGCACCTGAACCCGGTCGTTTCCCACGTGACCTTGAGAGCCGCGCTACGAAGGGGCGTGAGACCCTGGACACGGATGGACACGTGAGCCTGCTCGACGATTACCTGCTCCTGTTCCTGGCCGTGGTGACGGCCATGGGGGCCGTGTTCATTCGTGACCTCTTCGGAGGCGTGCTCATCCTGGCCGCCTACAGTTTTTTCCTGGCGCTGCTCTGGGCCGGACTCGGGGCCGTTGACGTGGCCTTCACCGAAGCCGTCGTGGGCGCCGGGCTGTCGACCGTGTTCTTTCTGGTGGCCCTGTTCCTGACATCCCATCAGGAAGAAAGCCGGACGGACCTGCGGGACCGGGTGGCCGCGTTGGCCGGCTTGGGGATCCTGGGTTTTCTGCTTCTGTACGAGTCCGTGGATTTGCCGGTGGTCGGGGATCCGGCCTCGCCGCCCAATGCCCATATCTCTCCCGTCTACCTGGAAAAGAGCCTGGAGGATACGGATACTCCCAACGTGGTCACGGCGGTGTTGGCCGACTATCGGGGCTTCGACACCCTGGGGGAAACCACCGTGATTTTTACGGCAGGGATCGCCTGCTGGATGCTGTTACGGAGACGAGATGATCCGGCCTCATGAGAGCGTGATCGTTCACACCCTTGCAAGGGTGTTCACGCCCGTTATTCAACTGTTTGCCCTGTATGTCCTCATTCATGGACACGAGAGTCCCGGGGGCGGCTTCCAGGCGGGCACGTTGTTCGGGGCCAGTCTCATTTTGCTGGTCCTTGCCTTCGGTATGGAGCATTCCCCTGCCGTGTTGGAACGGCGCGCGATCGTGTGGGGCGGGATCGGTATCCTGCTGTACGCCGGTATCGGCCTGCTGCCCCTTCTGCTGGGAGAGGCCTTTTTGAATTACGCGGCACTGCCCATCCCGGGTATGGACGCCGCCGCACGGAGGCATTGGGGTATTTTGGGCATTGAAATCGGCGTCGGGGTGGCGGTGGCCGCCACCGCGGTTTCGATTTTTTTTAGTTTGCGTAGCGAGGAGCCCCGGCGTGACTGATCTCCTTTTGCATCGTCCCAATTTCGTGGCGTTCATCATTTTGTTCCTCCTGGGCATGTATATCATGGTGCTTCATCAGAACCTGGTCAAAAAACTGATCGGGATGTACATCATGCAAACCAGTATCATCCTGTTCTTCATTACGCTGGCGGTGAAGAAGGACAGCACCATCCCGATCCTGTTGCCTTCCGCCACGGCCCTGGGCCCCGATGCGTACGCGAACCCGCTCCCGCACGTCCTGATGCTCACGGCGATCGTCGTCGGCGTCAGTACCCTGGGCGTCTCACTCGCCATGGTCATCGCCCTGTACCGGGAGTACCACACGTTGGAAGAAGGTCAGATGCTCGGGAAGCAGTCATGATGGCCAACCTGATCGGGTATTTGTTCGCCATTCCCTTTTTCGCGGCAATCCTGATCCCGGTTGCCGGATTCAACTATCCGAAAATCTGCAGGCCGATTGCCCTCGGCGCGCTCCTGCTGCTCAGCGTGGTCTCGGTTGTGGTGTTGCGTGAAGCCGTATCCCATGGCCCCTTGTCTCATGAATTCGGCGGGTGGCCGCCGCCTATCGGGATCGAGTGGGTAGTGGACGGATTCAGCGGGCTGCTGATGGTGACCATCAGTGTCGTTTCCCTGATTGCGCTTCTTCACGCGGGACCGTTGGTGGAAAAGGAATTGCCGGGGCGGGTGGTCCCGTTTTATGCCTTGGCCCTCCTCCTGGTCACGGCCCTGGGCGGCATGGTGTTGACGGGGGACCTGTTCAACCTGTTCGTCTTTTTGGAGATCGGCTCGCTGGCCGGGTACGTCCTGGTCGGAGTCACGGGCGGCCGGTCCCTCGTGTCGGCGTTTCGCTACCTGATTCTCGGCACGATCGGGGCTTCGTTGTATTTGTTGGGGGTGGGGTATTTTTATGCGGAAACCGGCACGCTGAACATGGCTGACCTGGCGGCGCGGCTGCCCGAAGTTATCGACTCCCGGGCCGTGCTCACCGGGTTGTTGTTCATCGTCCTGGGCCTGGCCATCAAGATGGGGTTGTTCCCGTTACATGGCTGGTTGCCCGATGCCTATACCCACGCGCCCGATTCGTCGACTCCGTTACTGACCTCGGTCGTGACGAAAGTCCCGTTGTATGCGTTCGTTCGTATTGCCTATTGGATTTTCGGGATCGCCACGCTGAACGCGCATATCCCGATCATGGAGGTGTTGGGTTGGTTCGGTGCCCTGGCCGCGGTGGTCGGAGCCTTTCTTGCGGTGTCGCAAGAGAATTTCAAGCGCATGTTGGCGTATTCCAGCGTCTCTTCCATGGGGTTGTTCGTGGTGGGCTTCAGCCTGGGTACCAAGATGGGATTCGCCGGCGGCTTGTTCTATATGGTGACGGATACCTTGATGAAGGCCGCGCTGTTCGGGGTGGCCGGAGCCGTGATCTATCAGGGCGGCATGGCGACCATTGCGGATCTTGTCCGGTTGCGCCGGTCTATGCCCTGGGTGCTGGCCGCGTTGATCGTGTCGGCCTTGTCGATGGTCGGCGTTCCTCCGACCGCGGGGTTTTTCGGGAAGTGGTATTTGGTCATGGGTGCCCTGGAAGCCGGTCAGTACGTCGCCGTGGCTGCCATTTTTGCATCGAGCCTGCTGACGGCCGTGTATTTTTTTCGAGTGTTTCAACGGGTGTGGGCCGCCCCCCTCCCTTCGCCGGAGCCTGTTCTCCGGGAAACACCTTTTCCGATACGGATGAGCCTGGGCGTCCTGACGGTCGGGATTTTGGTGTTGGGTGCGGGAAGCGATCTGGTGATGGGCATTATTTTTGAATCGGCGCTTCCCGCTAACTTGAACTGAGCCGGTCGATATGGCGTTTCTGTATCTCTTCATCCCGCTTCTTCCGCTGTTGGCCTCCGTTGCCCTCGCCTTGGGCGGCAGCCGCTTTCAGGGGCACGGCCACAGGGTCGGGATTCCCGCCATTGCGGGGTCTTTCGTTCTGTCCGTCCTGGCTTTTGCGCAGGTCTGGCAGTCCGGTCCCATCGACGTGCCGCTCTATACCCTGCTGCAGTCCGGGAACCTCACGATCGACCTGGGTTTGTTTATCGATCAACTCACCGTGTTGTTGCTCCTGCTGGTGTCTGGAGTCAGTGGCCTGGTTCACGTGTACTCATCCCGGTATATGATCGGGGATCCCCGATATAACCGGTTCTTTGCGGTCATTGCACTCTTTACCTTTTCCATGCTCATGCTGGTGATGAGCCGGAATCTGCTCATGCTGTACGTATTTTGGGAAGTCATGGGCTTGTGTTCTTATCTTCTGATTGCGCATTGGTCGGAACGACCCGCGGCCTGCGCCGCAGCGACCAAGGCTTTTTTGGTTAACGCCGTGGCCGACGTCGGGTTCGGCCTTGGCGTGATCCTGACCTTTGTGACGTTCGGGACGCTCGATATTCCCCAGATCCTGGAACAGGCACCTGCCCTGTCCGACCATACCGTCAACGTGTTGGGATGGTTGGGCCTCGACCTGCAAGTGCGGGCCGTCACGCTCATTGTGCTGTGTTTGTTTACGGGTGCGATGGGGAAATCCGCACAACTGCCGTTTCATGTTTGGTTGCCCTTTGCGATGGAGGCTCCGACGCCCGTGTCGGCGTTGATTCATGCCGCGACCATGGTGAATGCCGGGCCGTTCCTGTTGGTGCGTTTGAGCCCGTTGCTCGTGCTGTCGCCCGTCGCGATGGCGGTGATCGCGATCATCGGGGCGAGCACCGCACTGTTCGCGGGCCTGGTCTCTTTGACCCAGTCAGATATCAAGAAGATCCTGGCTTATTCCACGATGAGTCAAATCGGCTTCATGATCATGACGTGCGGCCTGGGCGCGTTCGTCGTGGCGATTTTTCACCTGCTGGCGCACGGTTGTTACAAGGCGTTCTTTTTTCTTTCCACCGGCAATGCCCTGCAATCCGTGCAAACGGCTCGTGAACATGGGGAAGCCCATCCCACGGCCCGGGGCATGGCCCCCTTGTACGGCGGGGCCTTCCTGTTGGCATGCCTGCCTCCGTTCATTCTGTTTTCGGGACCGTATGAATCCTTGTGGGGGGTCACGGGCTTCGCCTCCGCCACTGTCGGGTTTCGGGTCATCGGCCTGGTCACGGTGTTTGTGGCTGCCGTTTATCTCTTTCGCAGTGTCACGTCCGTCTTTGTCCATACCCCGAGGACGTATTGGTCGACGGCAGGGCAACCGGCCCTGGAGCAACGGTCCCTTCATCCCCGGTTCGTGGACGGTTCGATCCTGGGCGGCCTCGTCCTGGCGACGATCCTGCTGGGCGTGACGTTGCTCCTGTTTTGGAGTTGGTTCGCCGGCTTCCTGGCCCCGGCGGTCACTCCTGCCGGGGTTGCTTTGAGCGAAAGCCGTGCCGGGACCGGGTTCCCGATTTGGATTGTGGTGTCGGTGGGCGTGGCTTTTGCAGGTTGGATATTCGCGTATTATTCGACGCAGTCGCCCTTTCGACAACGGGTGCCCGAATCGGCCGGCAGGAAGACGCAGTTGTATGTCCTGTTTTGGAACAAATTTTACGTTGATGAGATCTACGACGCCTTCGTGGTGGATCCCACGATCCGGTCGGCGCAGCGGCTCTCCCGTCTAGCCGAGACGATGAAGGTGCCGCAAATGCTCGACATGCTCAACCGTTGGGTGACGGTTGTTGAAGAGACGTTGACCGCGCTCGAACCGAGCCTGGTCGGACGGAATATTCTCGTGCTGATTTTCGGGTTCGTCGTGACCATGAGTCTTCTGTTGCTTTAAGCGGGAGGACGTGCACGGTTCGGCAGCGTCAGGAGATTTATCGATTCGATGTTTGCAGATCACCTTTTGAGTTGGCTGATTGCCCTTCCCCTGCTGGGGATCGGGGCGGTGTTGTGTGTCCGGGGCGAAGACATGGTCAAGCGTATCGCCTTGACCGGCACCCTCCTCACCTTCGGGGTGTCGCTGGTGGTCTGGGGATGGTTCGAATCCGCCAGGGTGGACATGCAATTCGTCGAGCGATTCGAAGCGATGCCGACGCTTCAGGTCCATTATGCCGTGGGCGTCGACGGTATCAGCCTGCTCCTTGTCCTGCTCACGACCCTGCTGAGTCCGATTGCCGTGCTTTGCTCCTGGAACGCCGTGCGGACACACGTCCGAACGTTCATGGCCCTGATTCTTTTGTTGGAATCTGCGGCGCTTGGGGTGTTTCTGTCACTGGATCTCCTCTTCTTCTACGTCTTCTGGGAACTCACGATGGTCTGCGCCTATTTCCTGTTGGTGGTCTGGGGAGGACCGGGTCGTAGCGCGGCCGGTTTGAAATACGTCCTGTACAGCTTTGTGAGCGGGCTTCTTCTGTTGCTTGGCATTGTGGGTCTGTACGTCTCAGGAGGACAGACCTTTGACCTGGTGACGTTGTCGGACCACGTCATTGACCCGGCCGTGGAGTATTGGTTGTTCCTCACGTTTTTTTTGGCGTTTGCCATCAAGGTGCCCATGCTTCCCTTTCATTCCTGGTTGCCTGATGCCTATGCCGAAGCACCGATCGCGAGCGTCATTCTGTCCGGGGTGTTGACCAAACTGGGAGCCTATGGGTTTCTGCGATTGAGTCTGCCCCTCTTTCCCGGGGCGTCCGAACAACTGGCTCCGTTTATTTTATGGTTGTCGATCGCGGCCATTCTCTACGGCGGGTACATGGCCTTGGCGCAGTCCGACATCAAACGGCTCGTGGCGTATTCTTCGATTTCCCACATGGGATTCGTGACCCTGGGCATTTTCGTCTTCAACAGCCAGGGCCTCCAGGGCGCGGTGCTCCAGATGTTCAACCACGGCATCACCACCGCTGCCTTGTTTTTGGCTATCGGGCAATTGTGCGACCGCACGGGCAGTCAGTCGATTCATGACTATGGAGGGCTCCACAAACCCATGCCCCGGTTCGTGGCACTGTTTTGTCTGTTCTCCGTGGCGTCGTTCGGCTTGCCGGGTACGTGTAATTTTATCGGTGAATTCCTGGTGCTCGTGGGTACGTCCTCGGACAGTTTCGTGAAGGTGTTGCTGGCCATGGTCGGCATCGTCCTGGCGGCTTCGTACACGCTTTGGATGTTGCAGCGCGTGGCACTGGGACAGTCTCGAACGCCAGTTGCCGCACGGCTCCCGGATCTGAACTGGCGTGAAACGGCAACCATGATTCCGTTGGTCGTTGTCGTGTTTTGGGTGGGGTTGTACCCGGGGCCCTTCCTCAACGCGATGGATGCGAGTGTCACGGCTCTCATTCAACACATGCCAGGGGGGCTTGCGGTTTCGCAATTTCTTCCTGGCCCCTGACAAACCGTTATGGGTTCTGTCAAGTGAAAATTGTTTTCCCCCTTGACTTGTTCGCGCTTGAGCCTTATCAATCTTAGTATGAATACAACTCGTCCCTTAACCCATGATGAGAAAAAAGCCGCGGAGGCGGCCTACCGGGGCCGAGCCTTCGATGCCTCGTGGTCGCAGTCTGCCCGGGCCGTGTACGACGGCATTCTCATGGCCCGAGGGCATGCGGTGGATACCTTTGACTCGGGTCGCGTCAACCAGGAATCCGTGCAGGAAGGCGAATCCCCCGAAGCCTTGTTTGCGGAGACGATGGATCCGGCGCTCCTGTCCGATGAGAAAGGCGAACGTGAGCCGGCCAGGGCCCGTCACGTTCCTTCTCGCCAGGAAGCCATCAAGGCCGGGTTGCTTGTTGATGTCACCAAGAAGGCCCAACGTATAGGCTTTCACGTGGCCGTCGGGATCACGAAGTCCTTGTGGGATCGGAGCATCACGAAGTCCCTGGATCTCGACCCGCATGAATGGGATCTTCGCGTCCGCGATATGTTGTTGGCCGTTCGTCTGAGAATTGCCGGCCTGGGAACGGCAAAGCCATGGGTTGAAGTGCCGGTCGTGTTTCCGTCGACTCAAGGCGAAGAGCCACCCAACGTGTTTTCCATCTATGCGTTATTTCATAAAGATCCGGTGGCCGAAGACTGTTTGACCTTGATTCATCCCAACGAATTGTCTTCAATCCGCCCCTCTTCTTCTCATTCCGAGACGGAAGAAAACCCCTCTTTTCCCATCGATTCCCTTTAACCCGCATTTCTCACCAGCCTCCTGCTACGGGCGCCGGTCCACTCGCTGTGCCGAGGCGTACTCCCGCAAGCCCCTTCGACATAGTGTCCAACTATGCCTTCAGCGTCTCGCAGTCCGTGCGCCCCGGCACAACGGCATCTCGACGCCCTCGCTGACGGAGCCTGGTGAGAAATCCGGGTTAAGGGTACCCGTTCTCCCTGCTACGGTTGTGCTCTCTGTAGTTGTAGGGTCACAGCCAAGGACATGCCTCATGCCACCGTTCTTTTCCCCTCTTTTGTAAGGAGGGGCGAGGGGAGGTAGAGGTATTTGTAGCTGCCGCATCCCGAATCAAAGCCCGGGATATGCCGCATATGACCCGATTTTTGTAAAGGCCCTGCCTGCATCAGAATAAATATGCTAAGGTGGCGTCTATGCCGGACGATGCTGTAGGGGCGAACCTGCGTGTCCGCCTGTTAGTCAATGCGGTTCTTGGAGCCATGGCCGTCGCGGGAGGGCTCTGGTTTCTTCAAGGAGGCCTCTCCCCGGGCGCGACCGTTGTCGTGGTGGTGGGGCTCATGGTGGTGTTTGCGAAGACCTGCCCCAGCGTTGCTCACGTCTGGATGTGGTCCACCCTGCTGCTCGGGATTGAAAGTCTGGCATGGCCGTTTCTCATGTTAGGCGAACTCCGGCAATTCGGTCCCGAACCGCCGATCGAAGAGATGAGCAAGGTCTTTACGGCGGTGTTGTTCGGCGTGTTCTCCGGAATTTTTTGGCTGACCTTTGCCTACGGCCTGTATCGTCGGACCCAACCCAAAACCGAAGACCCGTCTGCCCCCTTAACGTCCAATCAGGCCAAAGCCAAGCGAAGGAAGCAGCGGTAAAATTTTTCCTTACACCTTGATTGCTTGAGGCAATTTCTGTAAAATCGTAAATCATGAAATACGATTCAACTGGCAAATCTCGTAAATCTGTCCCCGACATTGGTAATCGGGGATTGGTGGTGCGTGAGGAGTCCCCTGTGTTCGGAGTAACGACCACTGCAATGAAACGTCTCACGATTGACGTTCCAGCTTCTTTGCATGCCAATGTTAAGGCAGGGTGTGCAAGACAAGGTATTAAAATGGCAGATGCGATAAGAGAACTTCTGGAAGAGCAATTCGGAAATTTCGAGTAGTGATGAGTACGAAACAAGTTGAAATGCTTTTTGACTTGACTGAACGTTATACGCCTTCAGGAAGAAGACCTAATTTCATTGGCTTTGTAAAATTGCTGAGCGCGTAAAAAATGGGGGCTACATACACAGGCTATATATACCTGTGATCACCTTTGCAAACTACAGGAGTAATCTGTGTCTACAAGTACAAAAATAGGCCCGTTTCACATAAATACAGTTGTTGAAGGTGATTGTCGCTATCTAATTCCTAGGCTAGAGGACGAAAGCATAGATGTCCTTGTTACCAGTCCTCCGTATTGGGGACAAAGAGTCTCTAACGGAACTGGCACGGAAGAAGATCCTAGGGACTATTTGAAATTCCTGACCGACACCTTTACAGCCTTTATGCCTAAGCTCAAAAAACACGGACTTATGTGGATCAACTTGGGGGATTCCTACAATACCCCTGTAAATTGGAAGATGGATGACCACAAGTATAGTTCTCTGGGCCCAAGAAAAAACGGACTGGCGAACAATAACTCTGCTTACATAAAGCCTCGGGCCAAGAGAAAATCCTTTATCGATAAGCACGCTGACTGGCTCACTTATGGCAACTTGCTCGCCCTCCCCAACAGGCTCGTAATCTCTCTTTGCGACAACGGTTACCTCTACAGAGGCGAGGTCATATGGCGAAAGAAAAATCCTATGCCAGAAGGCCGCTGCCGTCGCCCGCACCGCCAACATGAGCCCATCTTTCTCCTAACCCGTGATGAATGCCATCTTTTTCGTGTGTCACCTCCTGTTGGCAGCGTGTGGGAGTTTCCAAACGAGAAAATTGATGGTCCGGCTCATTTCTCCCGCTTCCCGGAGGAACTGCCGCACCGGTGCATAGAAGCATATGGCAAAGCTGGTCAGGATGTGGTGATTCTTGATCCTTTTTCAGGCTCCGGCACGACAGGATTGGCAGCTTTGAAGCTGAATTGCTCTTACATCGGTTTTGAGATCGACCATGAACAAGTGGTCGCCTCCAACCAGCGCCTCGAAGCTGTCCTGGAAAACGATGTGCCTTTGCTTAGACAGGCTGGCGTTCTCGCCACCGCTCAAGGATGAATCGTGAAAAGGCGTCATCCGGGCATCTGAAGTCACAAACATATACCCGTCGGTCTGGTGCTAGGTTTGCTGCGCTTGGTTGGGTGTTTCGATTGTACGAAAAGCACCCGGTAAAGTATCCCTCATCTTCTATATCTTTGCGCTTCGCGCTTCTCAGGCCTTGAGGTGTCCCGAGTTCGCCCCGGTTTCTAGGCAGTTTCTCTGGCGTGCTTTTACAATCCATCGTCCAAAGGGGCGATGTGTATCCCGCGCGCATTAGCGCTACGCTCATTGGCACATCATCAGTACGGCGCTCAGCAAAACTCGCCTTGACATGTACTACCCCAAAGAATCGCTCGTCTTCTTCTCCTCTCAGCACCACATCGATCTTGTCGGCTTCCAAACGGTCTTCCACATCAAGTTCTTTCACGATCGCCTGCTTCGTGGCCCCATCAGGGATGAAGAGCTTTACCCCATGCTTAGCCAGAAAGGGGCCGTAATGCTGTACCAGTATCTTTTCTAATGCCCAACCGCTAGTTCGTTTCCAACTTTGTGTGAAGTCGAGACGAGCGAACTGGGCTGGGTGATTGAAAGGATCACAGTAGGCTCGATAGATGATGAACCACCACAAGTCAGAAGGATTCGCATCCGGCCATGTCTCAACGGCCTTGAGGAAAGTCCGTGAGACCGAGTCGGCCTTGATTGCTTCGCTTAATTCTTCTTCGACATCTGCAAGCTGCGCGAGACCGTCACGCAGTGTTTTTATGATTGCTTCAAATTCATCGACCGTAGCATTTTCGAGAATATAGATGGCGTCGAACTTTGCGTAACGAAAACGGATTCTGATATCGGTCCCAACCTGCTCCGCAAAGATGGACCGTTCAATTCCGGCCGTGCCCGAGTAATCAGGCAGGCCCACCAGCAGATCACTCAGTGCTGATCCAGTTTCATGAAGAATCGCGAGAAGCATGTCGATGTTCGGAGTTATTTCACCTTCTTCGAAGCGTGTGACCCAGCCTGGCCCCAAGATCAGCCGGTCTTCTATCTCCCTTGGTGAAAGCCCTGCTTGCTCACGTAAGGTGCGGAGGTTGTTTAACAGGTGTTTTAGATAGTCATCTGTCCCGGTCATTCAAAACTCCCGAGGCGAAACCAAAGAGCATCAGCAATCCTGTACATTCAATAAACTATTAATCTAACAGGCTCTCACATTTCCTTTGTTAGTTCGGAAACAGAAACCTCTAGAGATTTTGCGATCACCTGTTTGTTCTTCAAAGCAACGTTACTTTCGCCACGCTCGATTCCATCAAGGTAAGTTCTGTCGAGTCCACAGTCAACCTCGAACGATTCTTGCGAATATCCCTGAGACTTTCGCAGTTTTCTTACGCGTTCGCCGAATTTCTTCAGAATACTGTCGGCACTCATGCTCATGACTATTGGGGCAAGATGCCTATTAGTCTACGGACTATAAGCATCTCGAGCGTGAGCTTTTGCCCAAAGAGATCCAGCTACTTCTCTGATACCGCGGGGCGGATCAAGGGGATTATACTCTTACTTAATTGGGCTGTTTTATTAGTCAAGCTTCACGATCAACCTGCCTCTAATCCGTCAGCGGCCCAAACAGCACTTCTTGTACTTTTTACCACTACCACAAGGACACAATTCGTTACGTCCAATTTTCCTGCGTTTGGTCATGGCGTTGGCGATTCGCTTTTGGCTAAGGTCTTTCGCTTGCAAGCGTAACTTCGATAGCTTCTCGGGTGGGATACTTTCCCGATCAACCCATTTCCAATCGACTTCTTGAAGTTCACCAGCCAAATAGATGAGTTCCATCAAGAGCCGCCGCGACTCGTTATGCATCACGACGAGTGTTTGGGCGTGATCGAGTGCCCAAGCTGCTTTTCTTGGTCCTGAATGTTCAGTCCAACAGTAGATCGTTAATTTAACATCTCCATGCGTTGAAGAAGGCTTGGGACGCTTTGTAGTCGGTTGGCGTGCCAATTCTTCAATGATTCCCGTGTTAATCTCCGTTCGCCAGTCGCTTCTGATGTCGAGCAAGTAGGCTGCTATAGCTGTTCGCCCTGGTTTGTTGTTCTGAGACAGAACTTCGATGATTTCCAGAAGACGTGCCGGTATATCCTGCTTTAGGGGACAGGGTGCCTTGGGATCAAACAGCCGTTCTTGAAAGAATGCGTCGATCTTCGAGCGATATCCGAGGAAGCCGACTGGATCACTAGGGTGACCTTTTAACTTGTCTACGTAGCTTCTGTAATGATTATGACCGAGATAAAGTCCCAGATGGTCCAATTCGTCGTCACATTGGATGACATCTGAACGGAAAGCCTGCATGCGCTGTTCGACATAGTGGAGAAAGATCAAAGGATTTTCAAAAATGTCTGCATAAGCGCGCAAATCATCTAGAGATATCGCCCAAACAGGTGCGGCTCCAACGTCGACGCCGATCTTTCGGAGATGTTGAATTTGTGCCGCAAGTTCCGTGAACGGTTCCAAAGTCAGAGGGCAAATCGTGATGTGCCGAAAATCGGACTTCCGAAGTTGGTCAATCTGGTTGTGGTGGCTATCGAACAATTGAACACTTTTCGCACTCTTCAAATAGTCGAGAAATCTTCGCCCCTGCATAGCTGGTTTCAATACGAGATTCTTAAGTGAATTAATGTATGCGGGAAAGTCACTTGATGGGGGCGTGTATGTGAAAGCACCGCCTCGCGCTTCAATGACAAATAGATGATCGTCGTAAATTAAAAGGCCGTCGGCTTCACACCACTCAGTTACACCCGAGCCAGTCTTACCACGATAGTAAACTTTCTTCAGCACTTTTGCGCCTGGAAGTAGACGCTTGAGATATTTGAACGGTAGATCTTCTGATTGACTACGCTGAATAGCATTCCAAGTCTCTTGATAATCGGGTTTCCGGCGTAGAATAATTCGCTGCATGACGCGGTATAGATTATCGAACAAGCTGTAGAGATCGAAACAACAATATCGATCACCCAGTCGAATAAATGGGCGTTTGAACACCGGCCAAACACGCAATGGCCATCCACGGAGTTCGCCTTCGGCGAAGAAATCTTTCTCTTCACCCTGCCGCCAACTCAGTTCTGCTAAAAGTTTCTCTGGGAGAGCAGTTATCTTTTGGACATCGAGTAGGTTCATGCCTAAAAGTCGACCCCCAATATCATCCTTGCGATCTTCCCATGCATTTTCTTTAATAACCGTGGCTATTAGATCAGAAGGATTTGGGGTGGAATCTGAAGATAAATCTATGTTTTTTTGTCGACAGCGTCTATCGTGTCTCGCTGAAGTTGCTTGAGGTCATCGAAGAGGTCTTGGATGCCGAACGACAAAACTTGCCAGATTTTCTTAATTTCCGTAACGAACTGCTCACCAGAGATTCCGAAGAGTTCTTGAAGGACGCCAGCATGTGGGAGGAACATATCTTCTAGGTAGGCAGGTTCGTGGATTTGATACCTACGACCTCTTACATTGCACCATAGAAGCTGAGCTTTGAACTGAAACTCCTCGAAGTCATTGTCAAAATTGGGATCGTCGGTTCTATTCTTTGCCGTACGGCAAATCTGGTACTCAAAGGTTACCTTCGAAAATAACTGCTGGATTTTAGACCTGAGGTCGGTCCACTCTTCAGCCGTTACGTCGTCTCTTTGATCCTTTGCTGGTGGGACTGCTGCAATGACGCTTTGAACATAGTCAATCATGCGCATTGAGGTAGCTTCTTTTTCGCCAATTTCGACTTCAGCCTGAATTCTTATATGCGCCATCGCCATTTCCCACCAAGCACGATGTAGGAGTTTTTCTGGCGGCAGAACCTTAATGAGATCCGCGATCTCGGTGACTAGCATATTGATGTCTTCGACAATCTTCGAATAATCTTCGATTAGATGTTCTTGGAATTTATCAAATTCTCCTTCTGGCCAGTCGGACTTATAAATTAGGTTTTTCCCATAGCGTGCCACAGTAAAGGGTCCCATTGAGAACGCTTCGTCCGGCTTCTGCGGCTTCAATTTCTTGGCCATGGTGTTTATCCCCTCTCGTTTGGTATTCCGGCCATCCCTCTGCTACATCACGTCCAACGGGTCCACGTTCACCCCGAATTTCATGCGTCGATAGGTTTCCTTCTGCGTCATCAACTCGAGCGTCCGTCGAACGAGGGTTCGCCCGGCGGCATCGTCTGCGATTTTGACCAACAGGTGATAGCGGGAGAGCCCTCGCGGCTTGGCCCCGGCCGAGGCAAGGGGACCCAGGATAGCGTCCTGTTCATCTCGTTTCATCTCTCCTCGCGCGATCATCTGTGCGAGCTGTCTTGTGAGATGCTGCCGCCATGTTTTTGCGGTCTCCTCGGTTTCCGTTGCCTCTTGGCCTGATACGTGTAATTGGATGAGATGCCCGAAGGGTGGGTATCCCACCAGCCGGCGAAAGGCCAATTCATGGTCATAGAAGAGCTTGGGCTGTTGTTGGCCGACGGCGTGCATCACCGGGTGCGAGGGCAGGCGCGTTTGAATAATCGCGGATCCGGAGAGGCCGGGCGTCAGCAGATCGACGGTCTGTTGTAAATGGTGAAACACGCGTTCCGACGATCGAAAATCCGGAACGTGCAGGCCTGCGTCCGCGTAGGGGATGCCGACGCATCTCACCGGCGTGAGCGGTGAGGCCTGAAAGAGCATTTGTGTGCCAACGACAATCTGGATCGTTCCCTGGGAAAATTGCTCTCGGATGCGGCGTGCGGCGGATTCGCTCCGGATCGTGTTGCCGTCATAGCGTCCGATGGTGGCGTGGGGGTACAGCCGTTGCAGTTCTTCTTCAAGGCGTTCGGTGCCGAATCCCACCGGTTCCAAACGAGTGCCGGAACAGGCTGGACACGCGGCCGGTATGGGCTCGGCCTGCCCACAATAAGGGCACCGCATTTGTGATTGTCGGAGACTCAATGAAATCCGGCAGCGCGGGCATTGTGGCGCCGTTCCACAATCTCGACAGGTGAAGGACGAAGAAAACCCTTTGCGATTGTGATAGACAACGATCCCGCCACCTCGGGCCAGGGCCTGCTCAATGCCGTTCTGCAGGGCATCGGAGAAAATCGTGCCGAACGCAGTCTCTTGAAGGCTGACCATTTGAATCGGATTCGTCCGGCCGGCGAGAGCCCGTGGAGACTCGTCGTCGTTCGCAAAGCGATGGACCGTCTCAAGTGTGGGGTAATGCGTGTGAAGCACCAGCACGGCGTCGTCCAACTCGGCTCTTTTTCGTGCGACCTCCCGAGCGTGATAGTGTGGACTCGGATCTTCCTTGTAAGCGCTATCCCCTTCATGTTCGAGCCATACACAGCCCAGGGAAGGGAGAGGAAGGAAAAGCGCGGATCTGGTCCCTACGACCACGGGATAGTGCCCTTGTTTGATCGCTTGCCAGTGTTGAAAACGCTGTTTGTCTGAAAGGCCGCTGTGAAACTCTCCTATCGGATGTTTCACCGAGTGCCGAAGATGAGAGACCAGGCGCGCTGACTGGTTGATATTCGGAGCAATCACCAGGACCGTGCGTGCTTGGGCCGTTGTTTCTTGTATGACGTTGCCTAACAGGGGGTGCGGAAATTCCAATTCAGTGGTCAGCACCTCACTGAATCGTTTGGCCTGAAGGGATTGCTGAAAACGGCTCAACCATGAGAAAAGGCCGGGACTTTCATCCGGGATTTCCAGTAAGCTCTTTACGGGGGGTGTTGGTGTGGGGTCGATTTGAAACGGCAGTTCGGTCCAGTCTTGCCGGTCCTGAATCCATTTGTGTCGTTTGAGCCTTTGCAGGACCGTGGAGGGGTTATCCAGCAGCGTCTCAACGGTTGATTGCGCCAGGCCTTTGGGACGTTTGGCAAGAGCGGTAAGGAGCCTGTGCGTGGAGGTGCCGGTCCGGGTGGTTTCCAAGTGTTGTTGCCCTTGCGGGGTCATGGTCCAACGGGTGCTGCTGCGAAAGGGGAGGTCCGGGGGTTGGATAAGCGCCAGGCAGGTTCCCGTTGGGGCCAGGTAATAGTCGGCCATCCATGCCGCCAAGGCAATGAGCTTGGGGTCCGGGTCCCAGTGCGGGGACGTGATGAGATGCAATTCACGAATGCGGCTCGGATCAACGGGAGGTTGCTTCGCGTTCCCGGCAAGAGAGACAATAATCCCCGGCTTGACACGTGGCCCGAACGGCGCCAGGACCCATTGCCCTATTTGGGGCTTCGAACTCCACGATTCAGGAATACGGTACGTAAACGATTGAGAGGTTCTGGGGGGAAAGACGACGTCGGCGTATGATGATGGCATATGGGCTATTGTGCCAAAGGAATCGTGACCTCACAACAAAGAAGGGCATCAGGCTCCTGAGAAAAAGGCCTGGATCCGGTCTGAAACCGGGGAGTGGGAGAGCCTGGGGATAATCTGTGCTGCCGGCTTGAGGTATTTCCGTTATAATACCCCTATGGAACAAGTCTCATGAGGTCCAGGTCATGATCAACAAGAGAACGTGGAACGGCGCACTCCTCGTGATGCTCTGGGCTCTCGTCGAGACTGTGGGCATGCCGACCTTGCCGGTTTATGGACAGGAAGATGCACCGACCTCGCCATCGAGTCCTTCGACTTCCCAATCTTCGCAGGAAACGCAATTGCGGGATTTCTCTCCTCTCCCGGAAGAGCCCGAAGAGTTTGACGACCGTGAGGTCAAGGCGTATTACGACTGGCGCAATGACTTGTTCTTCCGGGAATTTGATATGAGCGGGGACGGCGTGGTGAATTATATGACCGCCCGGCGAACCTACAAGGTATGGCTGGATGAATTCGGCACACCGGTCGTCGTGACGGTGGGGGCTCCGTTGTTTTACTGGTTGGATCGCAACGGGAATGGGGAATTTGAAACAGGCAAAGGCGAGATGTGGTCGGACCCGGATGAGGACGGCATCACCGGAAATGAACGGACCTATGATACCAGCCATCTGGAAGAGCAGCCTTCGCGTATTCCGCAATGGTCCGCGCCCGTTCCGTAGCGTTGGATGCTTGAGAGGATCATGCTGAGGTAGTGAAACAAGAGAGTGTTTGATGTCGGAGAAGAATGTAAACGTGCGAAAAGATTCGGGATTGCCGGATCCACCGAAGCGCATTCAAACGCAGATCCATCGGCGTAAGAAAGCCAAGGCGGTCTATCCCCTGACGAATGAATGGGAAAGTTCGCAATCGGAGCCTCCCAAGGGCTTGAAACGCCCGCCGCAGGATATGCGGAAATCGTAGCGAGCCCTTCCTTCTCCTTCCCATTTTTCTCCTTCCCGTTTCCTCTACCGTATCCCGAAAAATCGTACCCGCAGGTTCCCGTTTCGCGGGGGTGTGCCGATTCTTTCCCCGGGGGAATCACGTGATTGGGGCTTTTGATACCGGGATGGTAGGTCTTTTGTTCTCTTGATTCGTTGGAAAATGTGGTGCTACGATTCAGAGTTCTGCGAAAAGATTGAAGTTTTTGACTCTTGCGAGGTCAAATTCTCATGGTCGGCGGGCTTGATCTGTTTTTAGACTATCTAGCGAAATATTCGCCAATAGTCGTGTTTATTATCATGGCGTTGGGATTTGGGGTCGTGACGCTCGTCCTGAGTTATCTCGTCCAACCGAAGTATCCCGAAGCTGAAAAACTCAGCGTCTATGAATGCGGCAGCGAGCCGTTTTCCGATTCTCGGATGCCGTTTCCCGTCCGGTATTACGTGATCGCGATGCTGTTTGTTATTTTCGATATCGAAGTCATTTTTCTCTATCCCTGGGCCATCACCTTTGACCAACTTGGCGTGATCGGCCTCATTGAAATGATGATTTTTATCGGTCTTTTTGTCGTGGCCTACGTGTATGCGTGGAGAAAAGGCGCGTTGGAGTGGGATTAGGCCCGTACGGCTCGGAATGATCGGGGCCTGGTAAAAGGACGACGGAGAACGAGGAATCCATGGGGCTGATACAAATAGGAAAAAAGCATGAGAAAGACGGCGATATCGGTGTCATCACGCTGTCTCTGGAAAAGGTTGCGAATTGGGCGCGAAAAGGATCGCTTTGGCCGATGACGTTCGGGTTGGCCTGTTGCGCGATTGAGATGATTGCCTCGGTCTCCTCCCGGTATGATATCGATCGCTACGGGGCCGGCGTGTTTCGTGGCTCTCCCCGCCAATCCGATTTGATGATTGTGGCGGGCACGGTGTGCCGGCGTATGGCTCCGGTCATTCGCAAAATCTACGACCAAATGCCCGAACCCAAATACGTCATTTCCATGGGGTCCTGCGCCACGTCCGGGAATATTTACGATAGCTACAGCGTGGTTCAAGGCGTGGATCGATTCGTTCCGGTCGATATTTACGTGCCCGGATGCCCGCCGACTCCCGAAGCCTTATTTGACGGGATTATGAAGCTTCAAGATCAGATTATGCAGAAGCGGGTCTTTACCAAACAGCCCGAACAGGTCAGGCCCAAGGAGAAGGCAATCGGGTAATGCATCCTCTTGCGGAAAACATCCAAGCCCGATTTCCTGACGGGTTCCTGAATGCCCAGGAATGGCGGGGTGATCTGGCCGTGACGGTGAAACGCGAAGCCTTGCACGCGATTGGCCGTTTCCTGAAGGATGATCCGTCCATGGATTGCGATTACATCGTGCACGTCAGCTCGGTGGATTGGCCGGATGAGGACGAGCGCTTTGAAGTCGTCTATGAAGTCTATTCCATCCGCCATCGCCATCGTCTTCGCGTGAAAACGCGGGTTCCGGAACACGATTGTTACGTGGATTCGTTGACGGATATTTGGTCGGGCGCGGAGTTTATGGAGCGGGAAGTGTTCGACATGATGGGCATTCGTTTCAACAACCACCCGGACATGCGACGGATTCTGATGCCGGATGACTTTCCCGAAGGCTATCCGTTGCGAAAGGATTTCCCGTTGCAAGGGAAGGGCTGGCGCGATACGTTTGATTTTTTGAATGAAGGCACGGCTTCCTGACGAGCAGGCACCCTTCGAGAGCACCAATGGCGTACTTACCGGACCAACGCGAAACCGTCTATAAAGTCGACCCGGCCCATCCGGAGACCAAGGATCTTCCGATCCTGCGGACCGAGGAACTGTTGTTGAACATGGGGCCGCAGCATCCTGCGACGCATGGCGTGCTGAAAGTGATCCTCAACCTTGAAGGAGAGCGGATTACGAAATCCACGGTGGTCATGGGCTTTCTCCATCGGGGAGTGGAAAAACTCGCCGAACATGGGACGTATCACCAATTTATTCCTCATACGGACCGTCTCGACTACGTCTGCGCGATGTACAACAACTTTGCGTATTGTCGGGCCGTTGAGAAACTGATGAACGTGACCGTGCCCGAGCGGGCGGAATATTTGCGTACCATCGTGGCGGAAGTCCAGCGGATTATCGGGCATTTGTTCTGGTTGGGGACGCAGGCGCTCGATATTGGGGCGATGACCGTGTTTTTCTACACGTTCCGCGACCGCGAGATTCTGCTCGACTGGTTCGATGAACTGTGCGGGGCGCGGCTGACGACCAGTTGGTATCGGATCGGTGGCGTGGAACGGGATTTTACCGCCTCGTTGGAGACCAAGATTTGGGACTTTCTTGCGTACTTTCCTCCCAAGATTGATGAATACGTGGTGTTCCTGGAAAAAAATCGTATTTGGCTGGCTCGGACCGTGGGTGTGGCGGTCATCTCGGCGGAGGACGCGTTGGGCTTTGGATTGAGTGGGCCGACGTTGCGGGGGTCAGGCGTCGATTATGACTTGCGCAAATACGAGTCGTATGGGGCCTATCCCAAGTGCGAGTTCAGCGTGCCGGTCGGCAAGAACGGCGACACGTATGATCGGTATTGGATCCGCATTGAAGAAATGCGCGAGAGCATCAAGATCGTTCGTCAGTGCATGGAGCAAATGCCGAAGGAAGGGCCGGTGATGGCCGATGTGCCCAGCGTCACCCTGCCGCCGAAGAATCGAGTGTTTACCAATCTCGAATCCATGATCCAGCAGTTCAAACTGTTTTCACAAGGGTTCGATGCTCCGCCCGGGGAGATTTATTGTGGAACCGAAGCGCATAAAGGTGAGCTGGGGTTTTATATCGTGAGTACGGGGGGAGGGAACCCGTATCGCCTGAAGATCCGGTCCCCGTCCTTTATCCATATGGGTGCGTTTGACTATATGGCCAAAGGGTACATGATCGCCGATGCGGTCACGATTTTTGGGTCGTATGATATCGTCATGGGAGAATGCGATCGATAACGGGTCGCCACGACGATGAAAATTTACAATCCACAATCCACAATTTACAATCCACAATCCACAATGCGGGAGAGATAGATGGCACTCAAACCGGTCACGACACCCGATACCGAAGCCGCGACGATTGCCCTGAATATCGACGGCGAAACCGTCACCGCGAAAGAAGGGGTTTCGCTGTATGACGTGATTTCCAGCATGGGCAAAATCGTCCCGGCCATGTGTTACCACTACACGTTCGATCCCTTTGGATCCTGCGGCATGTGTCTGGTCCTGCAGGAAGGGAAGAAGTCGCCGGTGCGTTCTTGCACCGCCAAAGCGACCGAAGGGATGGTGATTCGTACGGATGGGGATGATCTGTTTGCGGCTCGGAAAAAAGCCGTTGAAAAACATCTGTCCGTGCATCCGCTGGATTGTCCGGTCTGCGACGCGGACGGGCATTGCGAACTGCAGGACATGGCGTTCGAGCATCAGGTCACCGACCTGGCCAACGCCAAACAGAAAAATATTCCGGAAGATACGCGCAGCCTGGTGCTCGACTTCAACATGAATCGCTGCATTGCGTGCGGGGAATGCGTCAATGTTTGCAAGGACGTCCAGCGCATTGACGCCTTGCAGTTCATGAAGAAAGACGGGTTTACGCAGGTCGTGGCGAAGGGTGATCACGCCTTGGACTGCGAATTCTGCGGTGATTGCCTCGCGGTCTGTCCCGTGGGAGCGATTACCAATAAATTTTCAAAATACGTGTATAAGCCCTGGCAACTCCGAAAAACCACGACCACCTGCAATTACTGTGGTGACGGCTGTCAGATGTACGTGGAAACCAAGGATACGGAAGTCGTGCGGGTGACCTCTCCCTTATCCTGGAAAAATAAATGGGGCGACCGAGGGGATACGATCAACGGTCACGGAGGGCTCTGCGTGCGGGGGCGGTTCGGCTTCCAGTTTATCGACAGTAAAGATCGACTGAAGGAGCCCCTCATTCGGAAAGAGGCGGGTCTGGTTCCTGTCCCGTGGATCGAAGCCTTGGAGACGACCGCCGAGCGGCTGACGCACGTCAAAGATCGATACGGGTCTGAAGCCATTGCGGGCTTGATCACGGCACGGTGCACGAATGAAGAGCTCTACGTCTTCCAAAGATTCATGCGGACCGTGCTCGGAACGAACAACCTCGACAGTAGCGCACGGTACGGTCATATGAATTTTGTGCGAGCGGTTCATCATGCTCTCGGGATCAACCGTATGATGAACACCTCGGCGGATATCACGAAAGCCAAAGCCATCCTGGTGGTGGGGGCCAACGTGACGGAAACGAATCCCGTGGCCAGCCTGCGGGTGAAAGCCGCTATCGGCGCCTATAAGGCGTCGGTCATCGTGGTGGATTCCATGCAAACCAACCTGGCCAAGTTGGCGTCGCATCCGGCGATGGTCAAACCGGGGACGGAGGGAACGTTCGTCAAGGGATTGGTCAAATCGGTCTTGGAGCAGGATCTCATTGATCCTGACCTGGCCTCTCAGGCCCCTGAAGCCTTGGCTGCCTTGAAAGCCGCCGCCGATGCGGTTTTGCTGGAAACCGTGGCCCGGGAAACGGGAGTCCCGGTCGAAATGATTCAGGAGGTTGCCAGAGTGTTTGCGGAAGCCTCGCGCTCGATTATCGTGTGTGGAGAAGGGATCGTGCGCCAGCACAACGGCTATGACAATACGTTATCCCTGATCGACCTGGCTTGGGTGACGGGAAAATTGAATAAGCCCGGATGTGGGATCAACACGTTCGCCGAAGAGGGGAATGAACAGGGAGCAGTGGATATGGGGGTCGCGCCCGAATTCCTCCCGGGACCGGTAGCCTATGAGCACGCCGCGGCACAGCAAAAATTTTCCGAAGCGTGGGGCGCGGCGTTGCCGGACGCACAAGCGGGCAAATCCCTCATCGAAATTTTAGAGGACTGTCGTGCCGGAAAAATTAAAGCCCTCTACGTGGTGGGAGAAAATCCATTGGCTACGCTTCCCAAATCATTCGGCGTGGAGGAAGCCTTGAGCCAGTTGGAATTGTTGATCTGTCAGGACCCCTTCCTGACGGAGACGGCGCAGCATGCGCACGTGGTGTTCCCGGCGTGTACGTTTGCGGAAAAGGACGGCACCGTCACCAATCAGGAAGGGATGGTGCAATTTGTCAGGCCGGCGTTGGACCCGTTGGGCGAGAGCGCATTGGATTGGCACATCATGGCAGGGCTCGCCAACGGCATGGGGCATTCACTGCCTTATGAAACGACGCAGGATATTCAAACGGAAATTCGAAAGCTGCTCCCCGGCTACTATAATCTGGGCCAACCTCAACCCGTCGTCGCCGACCCCACTACGTACCTGCGGAACGGCTATCAGGATTCGGTCGGTGCCCGGTATGCCGTCAATGGCCATGCTCAAGGGTCGGGTCGGCCCTATGGGCTGAAATTGATTCAACTCATCTATCATTCGGGGAAACTGTCCACGAAAGCTTCCGGGTTGATGGATATTTCGCCGAATACCGGCGCGTTACGGATGTCTCCGGAAGAATGTGAACGGTTGGGCGTTGCCGAAGGCGGACGCGTTCGCGTGACATCGGATCAGGGAAGCCTGGAGTTGAGTGTGGAAGCCGACATCAATATGTTGCCGGGAACCTGCGCGTTTCCTGAACATTTCAATGATCCTCCGGTCAAGGATTTGGTCCGGGTCGTCGTAGACCCCGTGACGCGCGTTCCCTATTTCAAAGCGACGCAGGTAACGATCGAAAAAATTTAGGAGAGTCTCTTTTTTATGGATACTCCAACTCAAACGAAAAAATTACTGGACGCGGTACTGTTCCGCGAAATCTGGAAAGCGATGAAGGTCACGTTCAAGCATATGTTTCATCGCCCGATGACCTTCCAATATCCTCGTGAAAAGCGAACGATCCCTGACGCGCATCGTGGCGCCTTGGGCTTGTTGCGGTACGACAATGGGCAGGAACGGTGCGTCGGGTGTGACCTCTGCGAGGTAGCCTGTCCGTCCCGGTGCATCAAGGTCATCAGTGAAGAAGATAAGTCCCTGCCGCTGCAACGGTATGCGACCGAGTTTTACATTGATATTACCAAATGCGTGTTTTGCGGGTATTGCGTGGAAGCCTGTCCGGTCAATGCGTTGGCCATGACGAAGATGTATGAGTATTCGACTCATGACAAACGAACCCTCCTGTTCGACAAAAAGCGACTCTACGAAATCGGCGAGCAACATCTGGAAGACGCCAAAAAGTATCTCTATGCCCATAATCAGGAACAAGATGATGAGGAGAGTCGCGCCTACCGCTATAATTTCCCGCAACCCATAGGAAAAACCGAGGACTCCGACTCTTAGTATTTCACGATGATCTATTTATTGTTCGGGTACTTTGCGACCGTGAGTATCCTGTCGGGCATTTTCACGATCGCCTTGAAAAATCCTGTCCATTGCGGCCTGAGCCTGCTTTCGTTACTCCTGCACGTGGCCGGTCTCTTCGTGTTACTCAATGCCGAGTTTCTTTTTGCCGTGCAAATCATCGTGTACGCCGGGGCCATCCTCGTGCTCTATCTCTTTGTCCTGATGTTGCTCAACCTGAAAACCGAAGAACAGTATCTGCATAAGAAATATCCCTTTTTCCTGTTCGCCGGCGTCGCGATTCTCGGCGAATTACTCATTTTGGTGTTTCAAACCCCCTACGGCGGAGCCAAAGGGACCGCGACCCCGGACGTCGTGTTGCAGACTAGGCCGAGTCACGCCGTGGGTCTCACCATGTTCAGCGACTATTTGTTGTTGTTCGAGATCGTGGGGGTCTTTCTCTTAGGCGCCATTATCGGAGCGATCGTATTGGCCAAAACCCCGACTGCTCCGACTGCCGGGGCCGACAGGTCAACGTAAGCGGCTCGTCATGATTCCTCTTTCGGCATACGTGGCGTTGAGTTTCATCCTGTTTATGACGGGATTGTTGGGCGTCCTGATCCGCCGGAATTTCATCATTGTCCTGATGTCGGTCGAGATCATGTTGAATGCGGCGAACATCAATCTTGTCGCGTTCTCCCATTACCTCTCGTCGATGGCCGGCCAATTGGCGGCGTTGTTCGTGATCGCAATTGCGGCCGGTGAGGCCGCCGTCGGCCTGGCGATCATTATCGTGGTGTTCCGTGGAAAAATTGCGACGAACGTCGATCAGATTAATCTGTTGAAGTGGTAACGTGTCGGATCTTTTCGTTATTCTCATACCGGTCTTCCCTCTTATCGCGGTGCTGGTGAATGGCCTGCTCGGTCATCGCTATGCCGTTGACCTGGCCGGCCGTCTTGCGGTCGGGTCCATTGGGCTCTCTTTTCTTTGTGCCGTCGCGGTGGTGGCCGGCGTACTTTCCGATCCCACGCCCCGTGAAGTCATTGCCTATTCGTGGATTTTCGGCGGCGACCTGCACGTCAATTTCGGATTTCTGATCGACCCGCTGACCGCCGTGATGTTGATGGTGGTGACGGGGGTCGGATTTCTGATTCACGTCTATTCCATCGGGTATATGCATGGAGAAGACGGGTTTACCCGCTTCTTCGTGTACATGAATCTGTTCATGGTCTCCATGCTGTTGCTCGTCATGGGGAACAATTTCCTGGTGCTCTTCATCGGATGGGAAGGAGTCGGCCTCTGCTCCTATCTCCTGATCGGGTACTACTTCAATAAGGTCTCTGCGGCCAAGGCGGCCACCAAGGCGTTTGTGGTCAACCGGATCGGCGACGCCGGGTTCCTGCTCGCGATTTTTTTGGTCTTCGTCAATTTCAAGACCTTGGACTACTTGAAAGTTTTCGAACACGCGAACCAACTCTCCATCGAAATGGCCACGGCCATTACGCTGTGCTTGTTGGTGGGCGCGATAGGGAAGTCCGCCCAGATTCCGTTGTATACGTGGCTGCCCGATGCCATGGAGGGCCCGACGCCGGTGAGCGCGTTGATCCACGCCGCGACGATGGTCACGGCTGGGGTGTACATGGTGGTACGCACTCACGTCTTATACGACATGGCCCCCGTGTCCATGGCGACGGTGGGGATCATCGGTGGCCTGACCGCCTTATTTGCCGCAACGATCGGGCTGGTGCAAAACGACATCAAGCGGGTACTGGCCTATTCGACCGTCAGTCAACTGGGCTACATGTTCTTGGCCTGTGGGGTCGGGGCGTATATCGCCGCCATCTTCCATCTCGTGACCCACGCGTTTTTCAAAGCGCTTCTATTCCTGTCCGCCGGCGCGGTCATCCATTCGCTCGAAGGGGAACAGGACATCCGAAAGATGGGCGGGCTCTCCAAAAAAATTCCCGTCACGCACGCCGTGTTTCTCATCGGCACCCTGGCCATTGCCGGCATTCCGCCTTTGGCGGGGTTTTGGAGTAAAGACGAAATTATGGCGCATGCTTTTGTCCAGCACCATTACGTGCTGTATCTCTTTGCGGCGGTCGGCGCATTCCTGACTTCCTTTTATATGTTCCGTCTCACCTATATGACGTTTTACGGGCAGTCCCGGGTTGATCCGAAGGTGGAACATCATATTCATGAGTCGCCGCCGGTCATGACCGTGCCGCTCATGATCCTGGCGGGGCTCTCCGTGCTGGGCGGGTTTCTGGGCGTGCCGCCGGAACATGGCTGGTTCCATGGATTTTTGGAATCCGTGGCCACTCCCCTGGGAGCGGTGACGCATGACGTCGGCGTGGGAACCGTCATTGGATTGATGGCGGTGGCCATCGGTATCGCGTTGAGTGGGTGGGGGTTGGCGCATTATCTGTATGCGATCAAACCCGGGACGGCGGATGACTGGTCGGCGCGGTATGCCGGGGCGTATCGAACTCTTTTGAATAAATACTACGTGGATGAACTGTACGATGCCGTCTTTGTCGAGCCCTGTAAACGCCTCGCCCGCCTGTGGGATTGGATCGATCAACACGTGATCGATCGCTTCATCAGGGGAATCGGTCATGGGGCTGACGTCAGTGCGGCAGGAGTGACCTGGACTGAGAAACACGTGATTTACGGGGGGCTCAACGTGATTGGGTACGCCAATCATTTGGCGGCCTGGTCGTGGCGGAGGTTGCAAACCGGGTCGGTCAATCATTACGCCGCGGTGATCGTCATCGGCCTCTTTCTTCTCACGCATTTTCTCCTGGTGTGGTTGACCGGAACCTCTATCTTGTAGGGTTGAGTCATCGACGATGCTTGAAGAACTGGAATTCGGTTTCCCGATTTTGTCGATCCTGCTCTTTCTCCCGCTTCTCGGGGCGATCGGGTTGTGGACGCAGCGGGATACCAACCTGATCAAGAAGTTTGCATTGGGAATCGCGGTTTTCGAGTTGGCTCTCGCCGTCCTCGTGTTGCTCCGGTTCATACCGGAATCCGCGGCCATGCAATTCAGCGAACGGCTGAATTGGATTCCGGCTCTCGGTATTTCCTATCACCTTGCCGTGGACGGCATCAGCGTCTTGTTCGTCGGCCTCTCGGCCTTCATCACGGTCCTGATCATTCTCTATTCCTGGGACGCCGTTCAGGACAACGTCAAACCGTACTTTATGAGTATCCTGGCTTTGGAAACGACGATCATGGGGATTTTCGTTTCCATCGACCTGATTCTCTTCTTTGTGTTCTGGGAACTCATGCTCGTGCCCAGCTATTTCCTGATTAAACTGTGGGGCGTCGGCGAGGAAAAAGAATACGCCGCGCTCAAGTACGTGTTGTACACCCTGTTGGGCAGCGTGTTCATGTTGGTCGGCTTCGCGCTGTTGAGTTTGAATTACCACGAGGTCACGAATACCTACAGTTTCGACTTGTTGGCCTTGTTGCAAGTGCCCGTTCCGGTCGAGGATCAGATTTTGATCTTTTGGCTCATCTTCATGGGATTGGCCTTCAAGGCTCCGCTCTTTCCTTTTCACACGTGGTTGCCGGATGCGCTCGTGCAAGGGCCGATCGGAATGTCCGTGGTGTTGGCGGGTGTCAAGTTGGGAACGTATGGATTCCTGCGGTTTACCTTCCCGTTGCTGCCGGAAGCCTCCACCAATGACATCGTCGTGGTAATTGTCATGTGCTTGGCCATGGCCGCCATCGTCTGGGGCGCGATTATCGCCATTATGCAACCGGACTTCAGGCGCCTGCTCGTCTTCAGCAGCATCAGCCATTTGGGGTTTGTCGTGTTGGGCTTGTTTGCCTTGAACTTCCAGGGCCTGCAAGGCAGCTTGCTGCAAATGATCAATTTGGGGTTTACCACCGCAGGGCTCTTTTTCTTCGCAGGGTTTCTCTATAACCGGCTCGGCAATACGCTCATCGAAAATTGCGGAGGCATTGCTTCAAAGATGCCCCTGTTGGCGACGTTCTTTCTGATCATCGGGATGGCCTCGATAGGATTGCCCGGAACCAATGGATTTATCGGAGAATTTCTGATCCTGCTCGGCGCCTTTCAAGCGCATTGGGTCTATGGAGTTGTGGGCGTCTCTGGGGTGATCTTCGCGGCAGTCTATTTCCTGTGGTATTACGAGCGAGCGATGTTCGGACCCATCGGCGAGAAAGTCCCTCAAGTGCTCAAGGACCTGACTCGACGCGAATCGATGATTGCCGTGTCCCTGTGTGTGATGATTTTCTGGATCGGATTATACCCCTCGCCGTTTTTGCGAATGGTCAATGGATCGGTACAGGCCGTGGTGGACCGGTTGGATCGCGGGTCTCTCGCGAGCGTCGAACGAAACCGGACGCTGCTGTCTCATGCCGTAACCAATGAACCCGGAGGAAAGGACTGAGCGATGGCAATCCGCAATCCGCAATCCGCAATCCGCAATCCAGTCACCCCTGAACCCGGAGGGAAGGACTGAGGGATGGGACAGTTGGCTTTACTGGCAACCTTGTTTGCCCCGTTCCTGGGGGCGGTCGTGTTGCTGTTTGTTCCCAATCGTGAGCCGCTTCTGGTGCGTGCCGTGGCCGTGGCCTCCGCCGGGACGGCGCTACTCGCTTCTCTCTACGTCTTTCTGGCCTATGATCCCGACCAGGGCGGCTTTCAATTCATTACCAAGTGGGCGTGGTCCGAGGAACTGGGCATCGCGTTTCATATCGGGGTGGATGGGATCGGGGCTCCCCTGGTCTTTGCATCGGCCATTCTGCTGTTTGCGGGTATCTTTATTTCGTGGCACATCAAGGATCGCACCAAAGAATTTTATATCTTCCTGTTGATCCTGGCGGCGGCAACCATCGGGGTCTTCATGTCGCTGGACCTGTTCTTCCTCTACTTCTTTTATGAAATGTCGGTGTTGCCCATGTATTTGTTGCTGGGCGTGTGGGGGAGTCATACCAAGGGGTATTTGGGCATGACCGATTCCGAAGGCCGCAAGCTCCGTGATTCGGTCGGGTTCATTCTGAACTTCGGGGCGAACAGCAAAGAATACGCCGCGATGAAGCTCACGCTGTTCCTCTCGGCTGGGGCGATGTTCGCGTTGATGGGCATTCTGCTGATTTACCATTTCTCGCCGATCCAAACGTTCGATATTCTGGTGCTGCGGGAAGTGGCCCATTTTGATGGAACGCTGGCGACGATTATTTGGTTGCTGGTCTTTTTCGGTTTCGCGTCCATCGCGCCCATTTGGCCTTTGCATTCATGGTCTCCCGTCGGCCACGCCGCGGCCCCGGCCGCGACCAGCATGTTGCACGCCGGCGTGCTGATGAAACTCGGCCATTTCTCCATTATTCGCGTGGCGTATGAAATCCTTCCTGAAGCCACGCGGGAGCTCATGCCCATCGCCGCGGTGTTGTGCGTGTTCAGCATTGTCTATGGCGGATTTGTCGCGTATTTCGCCAAGGACACGAAGTACGTCATCGGCTATTCCAGTTCCAGTCACATGGGCTACGTGTTCCTGGGTATGGCCGCCTTGGATTACATCAGCCTGACCGGCGCGGTGATTTACATGTTTGCGCATGCCTTGGCCACGGGCATGCTCTTCGCCATGGCAGGCTGGATATATGACCAGACCCATACCCGGGACATTCCATCCCTGGGAGGACTGGTCAAGAATATGCCGTTCCTGGCCGGGGCCTTTGTTATCGCCTGTATGGCATCGGTCGGGATGCCGGGCACCGTGAACTTTATTGCCGAAATCATGATTATCGTCGGCGCATGGGAGAAATATCCCTTCCAGGTGGTGGTGGCCGTATTGGGGATCGTGTTGACGATGGCCTATCTCTTTAAAATGATGCGCGGGCTGTTCTATGGGAAAATGTCGCCTGAATATGCGCATGCCCGTGACACGTCGCAATGGGTGGATCGCCTCCCTCTTCTCGTGATGATCGGCTGCAGCATCTTTTTTGGCATCTTCCCCATGCACTTTTACAACGTCGTGCGATCGACGGTCGTGCCGATGTTGGATCGAATCAATCACGTGGCTCCGGTGATCACCCAAAATACCACGGGATTATTTCCTTAAACTACGAACGCTTGAGTGAATTATGGGGGGATATTATTGTGATTCGTCAGCTTACTTCCCTTGCTTGATCATTCCAAAGTCCCCCTCCTTTGTAAGGAGGGGCGGAGGGGAGGTAGACTCTGGCCGCCGAAGGGGATGCGACCCAGGCAAACTGTTCGGCTGTTACTCGGACTCTACCCCACCTGTCCTCCCCTTACAAAGGGGAGGGATTATGAGCTTCGTTCTGTTCGTGATGTCATCTTTAATCACGAACAGGCCTCACAAAATGCTGAAGTACTAAACTAAGATGACCTTCGACCTCACCCTATCGGGCTCAGACCTCCTCCTCCTGGCACCAGAGATTTTTCTCACCATCTGGTTGTGCGTGGTATTGGCCGTCGACTTTACCTTTAAACAGATCGACCATGAAAACCTGGCCTACCTGAGTGTGGGCGGCGTCATCGCCACGCTCGTCAACCTGATCTGGTTCGATTACACCGGAGTCCAGGGCGCGCTGTTCAAAGACACGTTTGTCCTGGATGGAGTTGCGATCTTCTTCAAGATTTTCATCTTGATCGCAACGGCGCTGGTCTTGCTGGCTTCGATCGACTACGTCAAATCATTCAAGTTTTTTAGAGGCGAATATTATGTCCTGGTCATGATGTCGGCCTTGGGCATGATGTTCATGGCTTCGGCGCAAGACCTGCTCTCCGTATTCGTCACGTTGGAATTTTCCACCTTCGGCTTTTACATCCTGGTGGCCTATCTTCGGGAAGATCAGAAATCCAGCGAAGCGGGGTTGAAGTTCTTCATCCTGGGCGTGTTCACCGCGGGGTTGCTCGCGTATGGAATCAGTCTCGTCTATGGAGAGACGGGGACGCTGGTGTTTTCCGAAATGGCGTCGACGCCCGGCAGCTATGGGCTGGCCATCGGCTTCATCATGATCTTCGCCGCCTTAGGCTTTAAAATCGGTGCCGTCCCCTTTCACTCCTGGATTCCCGATACCTATCAGGGGGCGCCCACACCCATCACCGCCTTTCTGTCGATTGCGCCGAAAGGTGCGGCGTTAGCCATTCTCATTCGAATGTTCTACGTGGCGCTCGTGACGTTTAAACCCATGTGGGTCCTCCTGTTCGTCGTGGCCTCCATCCTGTCCATGACCTACGGCAACATCGTGGCCATCGCCCAGAAGAACATCAAACGGTTACTCGCTTATTCCGGTATTGCGCAAATCGGCAACATCATGATCGGCCTGGCGGCCGGAACCAAACAAGGCAGTGACGCGATACTCTTTTATTTGCTCACCTACCTGTTTGCCAACCTGGGCGCCTTTGCCGTCGTCATCGGCGTCAGCAACCTGATCAAGAGCGATGAGATTGAAGATTACAACGGGTTGAATCGACGGTCTCCGTTTCTCGCGGCCGCCATGCTGATCTTTCTGTTGTCGCTCGCCGGCGTGCCGCCGCTCGCGGGATTCATCGGGAAACTTTATATCTTCGTCGCGGCGATCGAACAGGAACTCTACACGCTGTTGATCGTGGGGCTGATCAATATCGTCATCTCCCTGTACTACTACCTGGTCGTGGTCAAAAAAATGTATATCAACGAACCCCACGATCCCACGCCGCTCTCGGTATCGATCCCACTGAAAACCGTCATCTTCGTCAGTATCGCCGGCACCCTGCTTCTCGGCATCTACCCCAAACCCTTCATCGACTGGGCCGTTTCCGCCACGTTGATGTTCTCCAATCTGAATGCTCCCACGGCGGCAGTCCCTGTGTTGACGTCCTTGGTGGGCGGATAACACCCGACGAACGTCGCTGGCTCAGAAAAACAGGCAGAACTATTATTCTCCCCCGCAGACCTCATCGTATTGATATTTCAAGACTGCGTCCCAGTGCTGATGCAAATTTTTCCAAAGTGGACAAGCGAATGTCTTCCGCATGATTTTCAATTCTGGAAATAGCCGATTTCCGGGTATGCAGTTTCTCAGCCATTTTTTCTTGCGTTAAGCCTGAAGCCTCACGAGCCTTCCTGAGCAACACCCCTATTTTGAACGCTTTATAGCCTTCATCAAAGCCATCTCTGAACTCAAAATCAGATTTCTTTCTTTTACGGATGTAGGCTTTTAGATCACTCATTTCGAATGCCTCCTGTTAAGATAATTTTTCTTGCGATTTTCAGCGAGCTTAATTTCTTTCTTGGGGGTTTTCTGAGTTTTCTTCTGAAACCAATGAGTTAAGATAATTACGTTGCCGCCCTCCATGAAGCCCAGTAGCCGAAAGATATTACCGCCGGACGGGACTCTGACTTCCCAGATGCCATCCGTATTGACCAGCTTTTTGAAATATTGGACGGGGACCACATCAAGTTCTTCGATGAGTTGCAAAACCCAGGCAACTTTCAGGGCTTGCTGGGACGTAAGGCTGTCCAGGAATTCCTCAATAGGACATTCCCCGGACTCGGTACGGTAGAAAACTATTTCTTGCACGAGCTATGTTAACGTATATGTGAACATTGTTCAATGTATTGCGGAGAGAGACGCACGAAAGAATTTGATGATCCCCAAATCTACAAATATAATGAAGTGTTTGTTATTACATAGACATGCCGGCACGGTAATATGTTCCTGAGCCAGATTGAGGTGTCCCATGGCCTTTGAGAGCTTTCTCACAGATACTGTAACGTTGATCAAGCAAGATGGTACAATTGTCGAAGGTATCAAAGCGAGCGTTCAATCGAAAAAAATCTTCATTTTTGACCACCAGCCATTGATCGAATCAGGGGATCTCATTCAGAGAAAGATGTCCAATGGTGCTGAGGAAACTTATAAGGTAATTGATCCTGGATTTCATGAGAAATTCCATGAAATTCCGGCTCACTATCAGATGAATGTACATAAATTGGGCGTCCCGGAAGCGAAGAGCGCAATCAAGAGCATCACTTACAACGTGACCGGAAATAATGTTCGAATCAACCAAAACTCGGTTGATCAATCAGTCAATGTAGTTCACCTAAGTTCTGATGTTGCCGAAAAGCTTAACGCCCTAAGGCAAGAGATTAACGAGTTCATCAAAGACGAATCTCGGCGATCAGAAGCTCTAGAAATAGTGGATACCATCGAAGATCAGTTCAAGTCCGGTTCACCCAAACAAGCCGTTGTTAGCGCCCTCATCAAGGGCCTCCCATCTGCAGGAAACATTGCTTCTATTGGCTCATTCCTCCTGTCTTGCCTTAGCTGAAATATATAACCTGCGCTTCCACTCAACGCGGTAAGCCAGCCGCGTCCGCGTGGCTGGAGCCGTTATGTGAAATTATTAGCAGAGCTTACAGTTTCCTGCTGGCGATGGAGACAGAAAGATGTGTAGGGACTTTTCCAAACTCAAGCGACCGCGATACCCTATGCCGGAATTTGTCAGACAGGCTCTGGACGAGAGAGGCTTGATGGAAGCCTATCGAAAGCGTCCTGCGTATCAACAGAATGACTACGTTAGCTGGATCAACCGCGCCAAGCGCCGGGAGACAAAAGAAAAACGGTTGCGTCAGATGCTTGAGGAACTTGAAGCAGGCGGCGTCTACATGAAAATGAAACATCCGGCATCGGCGTAGAAGTACATCTTGCAGCCTCACGCCAGTTATTCGGTACAGGTTTCCCCTGACATAAAAGCATAGAAATCCTGCTTCAAGATAAGCCATGCCGTCAATCACGCCTGTCACTGCCATAGTCTGGCCGTAGCATGCAATGAATTGGGATATTAATAGTTAGCCGAAAAGGGTAAAGAGAATGGGCACACTCTGGAAAATAAGCTGCATGGAACATGTATATCCTGGGATGTGGCAACGTTGGTTCAAAGAGCAATGCGTTGCTGTTGACTGGGCGAGTCTATGGGGTTATCCACTTGATGGAAAGATTGACGGAGATAATCCAGAATCTTGGAGTATTGCACGGAATGCGCTTAAGAATATGGCTACTGGAGATTATGTCGTAGTTGCATTAAAGAATAATCGCGTTGGGCGAATTGGGCAAATTATTCACAAGGCCATAAAAGACAATGAGTGGAATCCATTGGTTCCCCCGAACCCTGCCATGGAAGACATGCAATACGGAGCAATGGGGCGAAGAATTTTAGTAAGGTGGGAACTTACTACTGGCCCAGATAATCAAGATCTGATTGTTCAGTTACCTGAAGAAAATAGATTCACTGGAGCACAATTGAGGCTAACCGTAGCACGAATATCTTCAATGAAAATCGGCCAATTGCGAAAACTTATGAATGACCAAAGAAATTGGGTCAATTTGCTCGGAAAGTTTGGGGAATTATGTACTTAAGTCCTTTTCTTCTTAGGCTTTTTCCGTACTCTCTTTTTCGCGGCCTGGGTTGTCGGCTTGGGTTTGTATCCCACAACCAGATCGATGACGCGCTGCAAAATCACGGGCGCCGTCATTGTGTTAACTCCCGATAGGTCAACCGCCGTCCTACGGTGGCGTCAACAAAACTGTCCAATCGATCCAGGGTGTGACGTTGACAATTCCCCTCGTTGAGCCGCCAGGCAAACTCACTGACGTAGCGCCCCAGGTGTTTGGGCGAGGCGTGATGATAGACCCCGTGCAGCCCACGCTTGAGCACGGCAAACACCGATTCAATGCCGTTGGTGGTGACGGTTCCTCGCACGTACTCTTTGGCGCTGTGGTTGACCGTTTCATGCCGGAAAAACAATCCACCGGCGTTGTCATAGGCAGACGCCGCATCGCTGTGGATCGTAGAGCCAACCTCGACGTGGGCATGTATACGATTGAGGAGCGTTTCGGCTGTGACGTGTCGGACGGGGACCGCTATGGTTTTTCCGCCGCGTTCACGGAGTCCTAGGACCGGCGTTTTCCCCACTGTCCCGCGTCCGAGTTTCAGTTTTTTCCGTTCGTGCTTATTCTCTTCGCGCCCGCCTATATAGGTTTCGTCAACCTCGACGGTGCCCCGGAGTTTTGGCAATTCAGACCCGCACGCCTCGCGGAGTCGGTGGAGTAAAAACCAGGCCGTTTTTTGCGTCAAGCCGATCTCCTTGGAGAGTTGTAGTGATGAATGCCCTTTCCGTGAGGTGACGACAAAATACATCGCGTAGAGCCATTTGTGGAGCGGTACGTGGGATCGCTCCATCACGGTGCAGGTGCGGACGGTAAAATCCTCGCGGCAGGGATTGCAGCGGTAGTAGCCGTGGCGCTTGCGGGTCGTGATGTTGTCGCCCTGGGCGCACACTGGGCACCGGACTCCGTTCGGCCACCGGCGCGCCTCTAAGTACTGGCGCGCCGCGTCTTCGGTGGGGAATTTTTCGGCGAGTTGTAAAATGCTGATGGTGAGTTTATCGGTCATCCCCACTCCTTCCACTCCCCGCCGAGGCCTATGTAGCCATATCGCTTAAGATCTCCGAGCGTAGCCTTATGGATCGGCCATGTCTCATCCCACATGGAGTAGCATTCGCCACGTGTGTCTGCGGGTTTGCCCCTGGACTCGATCACAGTAACGCCAGTCGAGTTATTATTTGAGCTAGCTGCTTGTTGCGAGGAGTCCCGCCTTGAGCCCATTAACCAGTACTCCGTCTCCCGTAATTCGGCTCCGCAACAGGACGAGAGGTTGTCGGTAGCATCGCTTAGGGTGCCTCGTAACTCTTGGTCACACTCGGCACAATACGGGGTGCCATACGGTGTGAGTTGTTGGATGGTGTCTGTCATCGCGTCCTCCTTATTTTTAGCTGTTAAGGATTCGATCGTCGTTCGCGCCGGTCCATCCGGTGTACTCAGGACCATCCAACGCTTTTTCCGCCATGGCAATCCGATCATACTCGGCATTGAGGGCAGCCAACACCTCGTCACTGTAGTTGCCTTTTTCAGTTTCTTCCTTGGCTTGTTGGTAGGTCATGGTCTCGACTCCTTGTTGGTTGTTATCAATCATCATGCTGCTAATATACACGAGTCCCTACTCATTGTCAAGGGATTTAAATATATAATTCCCAAAGTTTGGCTATGAAAAAGCATTATCAGATTATATAAGCAACTACCCTAATCACCTTGAAGATGGATTGCTCCCACATCCCAACAAAAAAATACGGGAGAATGTTTTCACGGATAAAAAACGTTCAGATGTTCTACTTATTGATCGATCCCATAAATCCGTAGTCGTAGAATGCAAACAACATTCACCATCAGTTGATGATATACAGCAGTTACGACACTACATGACACTTCTGCAACAGGAAACAGGAAAAGTCACAAGAGGAATACTTGTTCATGGTGGTGCGCCGAAAATCCCACGTGGAGTGATCACTGAAGCAAAGAGACTGCCACGAGTCGAAATAGTAAGCTACAGTCTTGAAGTTAATTTTAGGAAGTCATTTTGACTTCTCCCTTTACTGACCATAGGTGCAATTGAAAGATCTAAACTGGCGCTAGGCTTTCGCAATCATCATGAATCCAAGACCTGACTCCTTGCTCTTGCATGCGCTATGAGTAGTATTTCCCTCAATGCTTGCGTGTGGAGTCCGCATTGCTCTCGTTCATTTCATCGGGGTTCAAACTCGTTTCTACCGTAAAAGGCTCGTCAAATATTTCTCCATAAGCTTCAAGAAACTGGTTGCTTTCGCGAAACCCCTCAAATATTGGCCATTCTGAGTAAGCATGTTTACCTGTAACATCATGTGTATCCCCAATTTGTCTCATTAATTTCCCAGCCTGGTCGAATTGATTTCGCAAAACCGCCTCTGCGAGCTTGAAATCAATTCCTAATGCAGAAGTATCAATCTCATCAAGGAGTTCTCTACAGCGGTCTGGGCGCCCGGCTAGGCGATGTGCATTGCAGCGGTTAAATTTCATGAAAAGTAGAATATTGTCGTTCGAATGCGGCTTTGCCGTATCGCAAATAAAATCAAGCAATTTAATAGCAACATCGTAGTTTCTGGCTACTATAAGGTTGTAGCATTTACTATTATAGTGGTTGTCAGATAGCTCGATATCTTGTGGTAGTAATTTGCGCCAAAGAACGTGCGCAAGTTTTACGGACATTTCATAAAAAACATCGAAGGCATTAATAAAGTAGTCTTTAGTAAAGGATAGTTTTTCGCCAATTTCCTGGATTGTTCCCGCCTCAACACCATGATTCTTGCATATTGAAATATACTGTTTTGAAACGATGCCATTTGTGTGTGCAAGTAGATTTCTTCTTTCAGTTATTTCTATGAAGTCAGACCAAATGTCTAACCCCTTCCTCAGTTCGATGCTAAATAATTTCTCCATGCTATCGAATTGCTTTGAATGGCTTTCCCGTATAATTTTTTCAACCTCTTTTTCAATTATTGAGTTTCTTATATCCTCTATAGAATTAAGCTCAGATATTTCAGAAAAGGTTACTTGCCTATCAGATGTAAATATGCGTTCCGGTCTTTTTTGGAAAAGGATCTTTAGTAAGTCAGCGACAAATGCATCGTATTGACTGACTAGAGGCAATAGAATCATACTGGGAAAAGTCTTGCGTGCGGCGGTTATTTTGCCTAATTCGTTAATTTTCTCTTGAACTTTATGTGCCCTGTCCGCCGGCACTGAAATTGTTATCACCCCTTTTTTCTCACGGTTGACCTTGCCAAATTTATCTGCCTCTTCCTCAAGGTCTTTAGACTGTTTTTCAGCAATTTCAGAAAGAATTAGATTAATTATAGGGGCATACGCTCTTAAACCCTCTATGCAGTTAAGAAAGTTGTCTGTTGTTACTTGAATTGGATGCTTATTCTCCGAATCTGAAGAGGCTTTCTTATTCATTGAGGAGTTTTTCGTGCCAGGAGTTTTTTCTTGACTCCTTTTTTTCTGGCTGGCCATTTGTATTGTCCCTGTATTTTGTAGAAGAAAGAATCAAGTATATGAAAAAGACGAATGGTCAGATCTTTGAATCATGATGAGCAACGATACTGTTCACGGTAGGGTAAAGCAACTTAAAATACTTGCCGTATTCACGAAGCGGAGTTTGTCAGAGTTGACAGGGCCGGCGTGCTGTTACGAGAAGACTCATAGATCTTCTCCCACGAGTCACCGCGCGCGGTGAAGCGAGAAATAGCAACACTGAATTCTAAGCGGAGGAGGCCGGCTATAAGAAGAAGTGAAAGATCTAATCGGCGCTAGGCCCTCACAATAATCATCATAAAGCCTTACTCTGGGCCAGCATGGAACAGTTACAAGAAGATTTATGGCAAAGCACGATCTATAGCATAGGGACGTTAAATACCCATGCGTATTTCCTCCGGCGACCGGAAGGAAACGTGCTTTTTTATAATACCGGTAACGAAGGTGATTTCGAGAAAATAGCCGAGTTGGGAGGCATTCAGGCTCAGCTTCTAAGCCATCGGGATGAAGCGGGTCCATCGTTGAAACGTATCAAGGACCTGTTCGGTTCCAGGTTGTGTTGTAGCGCCGTGGAAGCCCCGATAATCGGCAAAGACGAGCCGGTTGATGTCACTTTTCAACTCAGCGACCATCATCTTGGCGACATTGAGATCATCCATACCCCGGGTCACACCGAAGGCAGCATGTGTTTTTTCTACAAGTCGCCGTACGGAAAGTCCTACCTCTTTACCGGCGATACGATCTTTCAGTCGAATGGGAAGTGGGCGACCCTGGCGTTTCCTCAGGCAGGTGGCAGTAAGGCGTCGCTTGCCGAAAGCCTAATACGGCTGCGAGACCTCAATCCCTACATTGTCATGAGCAGCGCTTTCGTCGGTGACGTGTCGTTTGTGGAAATCACCGGCGACGAATGGGCTCAAGCCATTAATGACAATGTCAGCCGATTGATGAAAGAGTCCTGAGCGCCAAATTCAGCCACCGCTGAGCGTGCTAGAAGTATAGTTAGACGGCCTCGACGAGTGAGAGCCCCTCGGCCTCGGCGGCTCGAACGAGCGCGGCGTCGAGGCTGGCGAGTGCCGCATCCTGCCGTTTGGCCAATTCCAGATAAACGGCATCGTAGAAAGACAGATTGTGCGTTTGGGCGAGGGAAAAAGCCGCTGAGAGATTGAGTCCCGTATCGGTTTGTATGGGAAGCCACTTCAAGGCCTCCAAACATTCAGTCACACGGTCCGCGGAGATGTGGCCGCGGCGCTTGGCCACGATCAAACAGTTGCGAACTTCCAGGTGCCACAATTGTGGTACAAAAGCCCTGTCCTTTGTAAGACGGGTCTGCGCAACCTCGGCTCGCGGATCCTTTTCATCGTCGAGGAGCCACGCCATGGTGATTGACGCGTCAAGAACCATGGCGCTCAATAGCGATGCCCCTCGTGACGGGCGGCGAGAAGCTCCTCGATGGACATGTCAATGCCTTTCCACGTTGCGCGCCACGCCTTGAAACGCTCGATTGCCGCCTTGCGGGCGGCGCGGTCCTGCTTCTCAGCCGGAACCAAGTGGGCAACCGGTTTGCCGTGGCGGGTGATCGCGATCGTTTCACCGCGCTCAACAGCGCTCAGTAGTTGTGCAAGATGAGTTTTGGCTTGGGTTGCTTGAACTTCTCGCATGCTTCTTTTCAAACCGGTTATTTTAACTGGTCAACTTTAACACGATCTTCCAGGACAGAGCAAATATATTTTCTATCGGTTCTCCCAACTGAAAAGCAGATCGTCAAGGAATTGAAGGGGGCTTTGGCAGAAGAAGAAGTCTGGCGGAAGACGCTATTTATTTGGTTTTTTTGACGTAGGCCTTATACACCGTTTTGGGGTCCGTCGCTTCTTCTTCGAGGCCCACCCATTCGTGGCCGATGGTTTGGCACCAGGCGGGCATGTCCTTTTTGATGCCTTCGTCGTCGGAGAGGACTTCGAGGACCTGGCCCATGGTAAGTTCTTTGATTTTCTTGGAAGTGAGAATAATGGGCATGGGGCAGAAGTACCCCAGTGTATCGAGCGTGATATCGGATTGGATCATTTGATTTGTTCTCCTCACCTTTCCCCTCACCCTTCCCTCTCCCTCAAGGGGAGAGGGTAAGACTTATCAAGGGGAGAAGGAATGCTCTATTGCTTAAATAAACAAATTCACCGAGCCGTCTTTGGCTTCCGCGAGGTAGGTTGAGACCCCGGCGAGTTGGTCCACGCCGTCGATCAGGGTTTCCTTTGAAATGCCCAGTAAGCCCAACGTGGTGGTACAGGCGATCATTGTGACGCCGAGATCCTGCGCGGTTTCTATCAGTTCAGGCACGCCGGGCATGTGATTGTCCCGCATGACCTTTTTCATCATCGTGGTTCCCAGCCCGCCATAGTTGAACTTTGAAAGAGGCAGGCTCCCGGCTCCTCCCTTGTTGATCCAGCCAAAGGCCTTACGCAGCAGGTCTTTGGCGGCACTGGTCGACCCGGGTTTGCGAATGACGTTCAGTCCCCAGAAGGTGAAGAACATGGTTACGTGCATGCCCATGGCTGCGGCGCCGGTGGCAATGATAAAGGCGGCCATGGCTTTATCCATATCTCCGCTCAGGAGCACAATGGTCACCCGTGCCGGTTTGGATTCTTGAAGTTCGGCAAGGGTCGCGGTTGGTTCGACTTGGGTCATCGTCATGAGATCACCTGTTCGGAACTGCTAGAGGGTTAGGGGCCTGATACTCGTGAACGTGAAAAGCTATCAGTAGATTTGACCATAATATCACCTTTTTGAGGTTGTCAACAAAGCACGATTTCAGTAAACAGGGATATGGCCGGCATGGTCGAGAGTATTCCCAATTTTAGTGAAGGCCGCGATCCGGGTGTCATCGAGACACTCAAAAACGCCCTGGCCTCGACTCAAGGCGTTGCCTTCCTTGACCAGCACCGGGACGTGGACCACCACCGATGCGTCCTGACCGTTGCCGGGTCTGTCGAGTCGATGGAGGAAGCCGCTTTTTCGGTGGTTGCCAGGGCTTCGGAATTGATCGACCTTACGCATCACGTGGGCCAGCACCCTCGTCTCGGGGCCTGTGACGTCTTGCCGTTTGTTCCGTTGTCAGGCTCGACGATGGAGCAATGCGTCCGACTCGCGCATCGGGTCGGCGCGCGAATCGGGCAGGAACTGCGGATACCGGTTTTTCTGTATGAGGAAGCCTGCGCACGACCCTTTCGAAAGCGACTGGAACAGATCAGGAAAGGCGGGCTTGAGGGCCTGAGGAAGCGCATGGCAACCGACCGTGCGTGGGCTCCGGATTTCGGTCCGGCCGAGCCGCACCCCACGGCCGGCGTGATCGTCGTCGGGGCCCGTTATCCGCTCATTGCCTTCAACGTGCTGTTGCAGAGTCACGATGTATCCCTGGCACGGGATATCGCCCGGACCATTCGTACGTCTAATGGCGGGCTGCCGGCGGTCAAGGCCATCGGGCTGGAACTGAAAAGCCAAGAATGCGTGCAGGTGTCGATGAATCTCACCAACTATCACCAAACGCCCATTCACGTGGCCTTCGAAGCCGTGAAACGAGCCGCGGCCCTCAAAGGTGTCGCCGTGGTGAAAAGCGAATTCGTGGGGTTGCTCCCTCAGGAAGCCTTTGCGCAGACCGAGGGGCATGATCTTCAGGTTGATTCCTTGACACCAGCTCAAATTTTGGAGCATCGACTCAGACAATGCAGGTTGGGGTAAGGCAGGGCAGGGCAGGATTGAAGAGGCTCAGGTCCTCAAGGCCTTCCCGCTGTTTATTCTTTTCATTGCACAAAGGTAAGTAAAGGTCACAGATGATGAAACAGTTCGCGCAACGACTGGTCGGTGCTCCCGCGTTTGAATACGTCATTATCGCGCTCATTCTCGGGAATGGGGTGTTGTTGGGCATGGAGACGTCTCCTGCTTTGGTTCGCCGATTTGGAGAATGGATGCATCTGGGGAATAAACTCGTGCTGGCCGTGTTCATTCTCGAAGCCCTGGTGAAGATGCTGGCCGTGGCCCCGCAGATCAATCGGTATTTTCGGGATGGATGGAACGTCTTCGATTTTTTGGTGATTGTGTTCTCGCTGCTTCCGGCGACCGGAGAGTATGCCATGATCGCCAGGCTTGCTCGGTTATTACGAGTCCTGCGGTTGATTTCCACCATTCAGGAATTGCGCCTGATCGTCTCGACGCTCGTGCGCTCGATCCCGAGTATGGGACACGTCATGCTCCTGATGAGCATCATCTTTTATATTTATGCGATCACGGGCTACCAACTGTTTCACGAACACGATCCCGTCCATTGGCGAAACTTGGGCATTTCCCTTTTGTCGTTGTTTCGGATCGTGACGTTGGAAGATTGGACGGACATTATGTATACCGCCATGGAACTGCACCCGATGGCCTGGCTGTATTTCGTCAGTTTCGTGGTGGTCGGCACGTTCGTCGTGATCAATCTCTTTATCGCTGTGGTGCTCAACAATCTGGAAGAAGCCAAGGCCGAGCGCCTTCGAGAACTGGAACAGCCCGTATCGCGGGAAGAAATCTTACGCGACCTTCGCTCGACTCAGAAGGCCTTGCGCCGTTTGGAGGAACGATTGGACCGCCAGCGTGAGTCCTGACGCCCGTCGAGCAAGCGGCGCCTATCGTCATTGGTATGAAAATAGCTAACGACACACAGAAGCTGTCATTCCGAGCGAAGAGAGGAATCTCTCGCTCAACTACCGAGCGCCTGGAAAAGCAGATCCTTCGCTTCGCTCAGGATGACAACCTGGGCCATTTTCATCACTTGGTGTGCAGGCCGCAAGCCTGCATGAGGGATTCCTTACCGTCATGACTCGAGCAGTTGTGCAATCTCCGAAACGCCTTTCTGAAAATCCGGTTGGTTCATCGTCGAAGACCATGAAAGCCGAATCGCAGCCGCGTCACCTTCGGGATAGTCCACAAAGGGTTTCACGATAATCCCCGATTCGGATGCAAGCCGTTTGGCAAATTGTCCATGATCCAGGTCAGCCGCTCCTTTGAACGTGAGGATGCCGGGAGCATGGGGTCCCTCCCATTCCATGAAACGACAATTCGGATGCCCGCCCAGCAGTTCCTTTGCCGTTTCTCGAAAGGCCCGCTGTGGTTCTGCGCTGATTCCCCGTTGATGTCGTTGTTCGCAGGCCTTGGCGAGTCCTGCAATGAGTCCGACGTTATGCGTTCCGATTTCAAATTGGGTCGCCGGCGAACGACCTTGGTTTTCTCCTTGGATCCCGCGGTAGCGGGGATGCGTAAACAAACTCTCACGCACCACCATCGCCCCCGTGCCGAGAGGGCCTTCACACCACTTGTGTCCGGTAAAAAAGTAGCCGTCGAAATCGAGCGCATTCAGATCAACGGGGATATGTCCAACGGCTTGCGCGCCGTCGATGATGACCAGACACTGCCGTGCCCTGGCCAAGGCGGCCACTTCATGGACCGGGAAGACACGCCCGTCAACGTGCGACACGTGGCTCATCACGATGGCTTTGACGCCGGGCTCGCTGAATCGTTCTTCCAGCGCATGCAGGAACGTTTGCAGGGACGTAGGCCTGACCGCATGAACGTGCACGCCGTCGTGTTCGAGAGCACGAAGCTGTCTCGTGATGGAAGGGTTTTCATGCGTGGTGGTGAGAATGGTATCGCCCGGTTCCCATTTCAAAGAAGAAAACGTGAGATAGTGTGCGGTGGACGCATTCGTGGTGAATGCGATGCTCGAGGGATCACTCACGTGCAACAGGGCACCGACTTTTTGCCGGCAATCACGAACCTTGCGGAGATACCACTCGATGCCGGCTTCCGAATACAAATAGCGTTTGAACTCGGCCAGCGTCCGTTCAACTTCTTCCTCAGCCTCTGCAAGTGTCGGGCACAGGGCTGCGTAATTCAGATAGATCATGCGAACCAGTCAGCCGGAAGGCTTTTGGGCTAAGGCGAGACCGTGAAGGTGGGCCGGATCGGTATACCAGGCAACGGGGCTGAACCTCGCACGGGTCAACAGGGCCTCCACGTGGTGACGCGTATATTTCGTGCTGATTTCCGTGAGAATTTCTTCCCCTTCTTTGAGGCGAAGGTTCAACTCCAATTCGGGAATAGGAATCACTTGCTCTCGAATCGATCGAAGGTGCATTTCAATTCGATGTTCGGATCGATTGAATCGTGCCACGTGGTCAAAGGCGTCAGGATCGAATTCTGCTCCAATCACGGACTGTAACGCTTGGAGCATATTCTTGTTGAAGGCTGCGGAGAGCCCGGCTGAATCATTATACGCCGCTTCCAGGCGATCCACGTCGGTGATAAGTTGAACTCCAAGGAGAAAGAAATCGCCTTGATCCATTTCATGAAAGACCGACGACAGAAATGCCGGAACTGCTTCAGGTCCCAAGTTACCGATGGTCCCGCCCAAAAACATGACCAGGCGTCTCCCGCCCTGCGGAATGTGTTCCAGATGGGCCAGGAAATCTCCCACGACGCCATGAACCTGTAATCCCTCGTATTCCTCGACAAGCTCTTGCGCAACCCGTCGCACAATGCCTTCGCTGACGTCAAACGGGACGTAGAAGCGGAGTCGTTTCGCCCGCGCCATGGCGTCCAACACGACCCGGGTTTTAGTCGCGGCTCCGGAGCCCAATTCCACTAATTCTTCAGCGCTTGTTTGGGTCACGACGTCATCGGCCACGGTTTTCAGTAATTCGTGTTCCGTGCGCGTCTGGTAGTATTCCGGCAATTCGCAGATCTGTTCAAAAAGTTCGGATCCTCGTTCATCATAAAAATACTTGGCAGGAAGCGTCCGTGGAGTCGAAAGCAGTCCCGCTCGAATTTCTTCCTTGACGGCACCGGGATCCTGGTTGTTCAGGTGCACGTCGATAATAATATTGGATTGATCAAGCATGAAATCGAATCTTTGCCGCTATGATAAGATGATGGTTTATGGAATTGAGAGGTGTGAAATCGAAGAATGTGCACTCTAACGGGTTGCCTCCATTTGTGCAAGATTCAGAGTGATACGCCACGCGGTCTGACCCACGTTTCCACTTTGCCGAGAAACCCGTCGATCATCAACGCCAGGACTGCTGAAGGCAACGCCCCGGACAGGATCACGGTGGTGTTGGCCATTTGCAATCCCGCGACAATCGGTACGCCCAAGCCTCCCGCTCCAATAAACGCGGCGAGCGTGGTTGTACCCACGGTGATGACGCCGGCCGTTCGGACGCCTGCCATGATGACGGGCGCAGCCAACGGCAGTCGTACCCAATAGAGTATTTGCCATTCCGTCATGCCGAGCGCGCGAGCCGCTTCCACGGCCTGGGGCGCCGCGTCGCGGAGACCTGAATAGGTATTTCTCACGATCGGAAACAGGGAATAAATCCATAAGGCGATCACGGCCGGCAGCATACCGATACCGAACACCGGGATCATAAAGGCCAGTAACGCGATGGACGGGATCGTTTGCGTGAGTCCAATGCCTCGAATGACGGGTTCGGCAACCGTTTGGTGACGTTCGAGAAGTAATCCCAAGGGGACAGCCATCAGGATCCCCAACCCTAAAGCCAGGCCGGCCAGGGTCAGATGTTCGACCGTTCGACGCATCAGAGTCGCTCGCTTCGACCAGGCGTAGGCAAAGAGCCCTTCTTGATGAGGAACCGGTTCGGGGTCGGCATCATCGGTGACAAAAAGGTGGAGGTCTGACAAGGCATCGCGTGCCACCACCTCCGGAGGCTCCCCGCCTTCTTGCAGACGATAATTCAATCGCCGCATGGTCTTGGCATCAAACGCGTTGGCCAGCAATCCCAGGATCGCTCCCAACTCGGGGTGTTGCGCAAGCGTAGAGCCTCGAATGAGTCCGGACGCTTCATAGGGTGGGAAAAATTGTCGATCATCTTCCAGCACCACGAAATCATACACGGCGAGCCGTCCATCGGTGGTATACACGTCGAGCACGTCGATCTCTCCGGTAGCGGCCGCCTGGTATTTCAAGGACTGTTGCATGGCCTGCACGCGTTGAAAGGTGAGGCCATACTGTGTTTCAAGACCGGGTAAGCCATCGGGCCGGTTGATGAATTCATACCCGAACCCCGCCGTCAGGGAAGGCGCAATCCTGGCGAGATCCGAAATGGTTCGTAGGGGAGTGCCGGCCGTTCGAGAGCGAGGGACCGCGAGCGCATAGGCATTCTCAAACCCCAATGGATTCAGCCACCACAAATCCCAACGCTTCAAGAATTCGGAACGGACGACGTTGAGTGCCGTTCGTGAATCTCCGGTCGGCGGTTGCTGAAGAATGCTGACGAGCCCGGTGCCCGTGTATTCCGGATAGAGGTCTATGGCTCCGGTACGGAGCGCTTCAAAGCAGACCTGCGTGCCCGCCAGTCCCAATCGCCGTTCCACGGAAAGCTCCGTGCGGGCTTCAATGAGTTGAGCGAAGATTTCAGCCAGGAGCTTGTTCTCCATAAAATTCTTTGAGCCGACGACGATACGGTCTTCCTGGGAAAAGGCCGGTAAGGGAAGCAGCACGAAGAAGACCAGCGCCACAAAACACATCGAATGAAGAGGCCTGGTCATGGGTGATCTCCATGGGATCGATGGCGAAGCAATTGCACAATGTAGTCGTGGGCCGGAGCGTTGAGAAGGTCGGTCGGGGTTCCGATCTGCAAGAGGTGTCCTTCCTTCAACACCGCGATGCGATCACCGAGTTGCAACGCCTCATCGATGTCATGGGTGACCATGACCATGGTTTTTTTGAGGTGCTGCTTAAGCCCCAGGAATTGACGTTGGAGTTCGTGACGGGTAATCGCGTCGAGCGCGCCGAAGGGTTCATCGAGCAAGACGATCTCGGGATCGGCCGCGAGGGCTCTCGCAAAGGCCACACGTTGCCGTTGTCCACCGGACAGTTCAATGGGATAACGCGTTCGAAACTGGTGCGGGTCAAGATGGATGAGTTCCAGGAGCGCATGCACCCGGCTCGTTCTTCGTTTCGGCTCCCATCCGAGTAACAGCGGCACGAGGCCGATGTTCTCTTCGACGGTCCAATGCGGCAACAATCCGGCGTCCTGCTGCACGTACCCGATGTGGCGACGGAGTGCTATGGGATCTTTGACTCGTATCGGTTCGCCATGAATGCGGACTTCTCCCGAACTTGGATGAGTCAACCCGTTAAACATCCGGAGCAGGGTCGTTTTGCCTGACCCGCTTTCCCCGATCAGGACCAGGGTTTCACCTTGAACCACTTCGAGATCGACGTGCTCAAGGACTCGAACGTCAGAGCCGAATTCTTTGCTCACATCATGGACACTGAGGACAGGTGGCTTCATCATTATAGGACCTGTGTCAAAATTTCTTCTGCCCACAACTCCCTCTTCCGAGGGAGAGAGCCTGCTCCGGACTCGATCCGGGGGCTGGAGTGAGGGGGTTTCCCCCTCCTTTGTTGTTGTGTCCCGTGAGATTCTGTAACAAGTGCAAGGGGGCCTGATAGTTGAGGCACCTTAACCGGGTCCGATTGTAATTGTCCACCACCCGTGTGATGAAGGCGTTCCGCTCGGCGTGACTCCGAAACCGATTGCTGCAATGGGCCCGGAGCGTCGGCTGGCTCTGTAACGCGTCACTCAGCCGCCGGTTAAAGCGTTCCACCATGCCATTGGTCTGCGGATGATAGGGCCGGATCAGGCGATGTGTGATCCCATGCGCCCGGCACACGTGATCCAGGCGATGCGTCCCGCTCGGCTGGCCCGCGGGCTTGCCTTTCTTGTGCACGGCAAACCGATCGGTAAACGCGCCATCATTATCGGTCAAGATGGTGTGCACTTTGTGCGGAAACGCGGCCAGGAATTCTTCGACGGCCTGCGTCACCGTGGCGGCCGTCCGCCGGGCCAGCACCTTGACCCAGACATAGCGGGTGGCCCGGTCAATGGCCACGAACACATAACTGGGCTGCTTCTGTAATTTGCTTAACACTTTCAGATCCAGATGAATGTAGCCGCACGGGGTCGCCGCGAACCGCCCCACCGGCGGCGCGTCGGGGGAGGCGGGGGGCAAGCGCGCGACGCCGAGCCGCACCAAGCAGCGATGGATCGCGCTCCGACTCAAGGGCGTCGCACTGCATCGGTTCAGGACCTCCGTGACATCGTCGAGGGACAACCGCAATTGGGTGCGCAATTCGGCGATAAGGGCTTCCTGCTCGGGGGAGGTACTGGCATGGAGCTGGTGGCGGACATGGGAGCCATCGTGGACCCGGCCGGCGCGCTTCCATTTATAGATGGTAGTCACAGCGACCCCGAGTTCCCGGGCCAAGGTCGCGGCGCTTTTGGGGGCGGTCTGGATGTAGCGACGCGTGGCGGGGGTGGTGCGAGCTAACTTATGTAATTTAATGTCCATGGGGCCTCCGTTGGTGGACATATTCGATGCCACGCATGATAGCAGAAGAGTCTAGGGAATCACACGGGACAGTACACTTTGTAAGGAGGGGCGAGGGGAGGTAGAGTCTGAAGAAGTTGTGTAGGATGTAAAGACGATACACGTTCTGTCATTCTCGTTTTCCCCTCTGTCATTCCCGACGCTTGTCCTCGACGCCTGTCCCCGACCTGATCGGGGATCCAGGCAAAAATGGATCCAGTCAAGGAAGGAATCCAGAGTCTTCCTTTTCATCTCTCGGTGTGCAGGCTGCAAGCCTGTGAGGGGAATCCAGTATTTTTTTCTTGACAAGACCAACCATGGATATATTACAAAAGCCCGTAAGAGAGAGGCTATCGATTCTCTCTCGACAGGAATTAGCGTGAAATCGGACGTCGCCTGATTGTAAAAGGACCTGCTCGCGTCAATGATTATGCCGCGTTTAGCCGAAATACGAAAGGAGTTATCCGCGGCGCGGGCCTGCACCGATTCCATCTTTTCCCTGTTTCAACCGGAGACGCTCTATGAGCGCCCCATTCCTGAACGCCACCGCGTTATTTTTTACCTCGGCCATTTGGAGGCGTTCGATTGGAATCAGATTTGCCGCTGGACGTTGGGACAATCCTCCTTTCACGACACGTTTGATTCACTGTTCGAGGCCGGCATCGATCCCGAGGTAGGCTCGAAACAGGAAGACACGCCTTCGGACTGGCCTTCGCTCGAAGAAATCAGGCGGTACAACGTCAAGGCAAGGGAGTCGGTTGATCGAGCTCTGGATAACGCTCCCGAACCCGTCCTGCACATGGCGATCGAGCATCGTTGGATGCACGCCGAAACCACGGCCTACCTGCTGCATCATGTTGCTCGTAGCGGGAAACTTGCCCCGCCTTTGTCACCACTGTCTGAAGGTCCGTCCCCCCAGCACGCCATGATCGACGTTCCTCAAGGCGTGGCGACGCTCGGCCGTGGTGACGGGTTTGGCTGGGATAATGAATTTGGCGAACAGCAAGCAGACGTGACGGCCTTTGCGATCAGCAAATATAAAATCACCAATCAACAGTATGGAGAGTTCGTTGAACAAGGCGGGCCCATCCCCCCGTTTTGGGTCAAACGAGGAGATCGCTGGTTCCTGTTGACGATGTTCGAAGAAATTCCGCTCCCCCCGCATTGGCCCGTCTATGTGTCCCTGAGAGAAGCGCAGGCCTATGCGCAATGGGCCGGCCTCTCGCTTCAGACCGAAGCGCAATTTCATCGGGCGGCGTACGGCACGCCAAGCGGCGAAGAACGTGTCTATCCTTGGGGAAACCGGATTGCCAATGGAGCACACGGGAATTTTCATTTCCGGTTTTGGGATCCCATCCCGGTCACGGCCAATCCGCAAGGTGACAGTGCCTTCGGGGTTTCCCAATTAGTCGGGAACGGATGGGAATGGACCGAGACGCGTTTCCATCCCTTCGAAGGTTTTGAGCCTTATCCCACCTATCCCGGATACTCCGCTCGCTTCTTCGACAATGATCATTTCATCGTCAAAGGAGGAGCCCCCACCACGGCCTCATGCCTGTTGCGTCGCTCATTCCGAAATTGGTTTCGCCAAGGCTATCCCCACGCCCACGCCGGCTTCCGGTGCGTCAAAAACACCTGACCGACTTTTGTCTTTGATAATAGCCTTATAGAACCCTCGCCCCCGGAGGGAGAGGGCAGGGTGAGGGGGACGGAGAGGCATAGAGGCATTGAGACGAAAATAGCCAACGACACCCCAAATCGGTCATTCTGAACGAAGTGAAGAATCTCTCCCCCAACAATCGAATACCTCCACGACCTGTTCATTTCGCTCAGAGCTGGCTTCTTGATTCGTCACTGCGTCCATGATGACCAATCATGGTTCAAAAATGGTGCTAAAAAGAGTAATAATAGAGCATAAATAGATCTATTTAGATGCAAAACAGTGTAGTTATGGTGCCAAATAGATACCTTTTAGCGATACAAAAAAATCCAGAGACCGTAGGTCTGGTAGGTCGGGTTAGCGTAGCGTAACCCGACAATCCCAGCTAGACAGCACGGCTTGGAGACTTGTAATGGATTGAATTTTTTGTTATGTTTGAAAATTAGTTACTTCAAACATGGCATAATTTATGGAAATTCAGTCAACACTACGCGCCATTCGAGCCAGACTTGATCTCACGCAGCAGCAACTTGCGGACCGGCTCGGTGTCTCCTTTGCCACGGTGAACCGCTGGGAGGGCGGCATGACCAAGCCGCAGAAGGCGGCGCAGGAAGCAATCGCCGCGCTTGCCGCCGAAGCGGAAGTTGACGAGGCGGAAGCGACCATAGAGCCAACCGAGGCGGCAGCACGCGTAACACGGCGCAGAGCGGGAGCTACCCGACGCGCCGCTTCCCCATCCACCAAGCCCATGGAACAGATGCTGTGGGACGCGGCCTGCTCCATCCGTGGCGAGAAGGACGCCGCCAAATTCAAAGATTACCTGCTGCCGCTCCTCTTCCTCAAACGGCTGTCCGATGTCTTCGACGACGAGATCGGGCGCCTGGCCGAGGAATATGACGACCGCGCCACCGCGCTTGAGATCGCCGAAAGCGATCACGAACTGCTGCGCTTCTACCTGCCACCCGAAGCGCGATGGGGCGTCATCAACGGTCGCGAAAGCTACGAGTGGCCGCTTGACGACCGGAAGCGAAGCACGCGACCCAAGGACATTGGCGAACATCTGACCAGGGCGGTGCGGGCGGTCGTCCGGCAGAACCCCTCGCTCTCGGGTGTCATTGATTTGGTCGATTTCGCGTCCGAGCGCAACGGCGAGCGAGACGTCAACCCGGCCAAGCTTGTCGCCGTGGTCGAGACCTTCTCAGATTCCCGTTATCGGCTCGGCCTCGCCGACGTGCAACCCGACTTCCTCGGTCGCGCTTACGAGTATCTGCTGCGCAAGTTCGCGGAAGGTTCCGGCCAGAGCGCGGGCGAATTCTTCACTCCGACCGAAGTCGGTTTCCTGATGGCGCACATCATGCGCCCGAGGCCCGGTGAGGGTTGCCACGACTACGCCTGCGGCTCGGCCGGCCTGCTCGTCAAACTCCAACTTGTCTCCCGCGATCTCGACCCCACCAGCCGCGTGCCGCTCAAGCTCTGCGGCCAGGAACTGCAAGCCGAGAGCTACGCCGTCGCCCACATGAACGCGATCATCCACGACATGGAGGTCGAGATCGCCCGTGGCGACACCATGATCAACCCCAAGTTCAAGACCGCATCAGGCCAGATCAACACCCACGACGTCGTGATCGCTAATCCCATGTGGAACCAACCGTTCGATCCTGACCTTTTTGCCAACGACCCGTTCGACCGCTTCCGCACACGTGGCGGCATCACCACCGGCAAGGGCGACTGGGCATGGCTCCAGCATACGCTCACCTGTCTGAACGAACGCGGACGCGCCGCAGTGGTGCTCGACACCGGCGCCGTGACACGCGGTTCGGGCGCCAAACACGAGGACAAGGAGCGCAACATCCGCAAATGGTTCATCGACCGCGACCTGATCGACGGCGTGATCCTGCTGCCTGACAACCTCTTCTACAACGCCACCGCCGCCGGCATCATCGTGGTACTGTCGAAACGCAAACCGGCGGGGCGGAAGAACAAGATCGTGCTCCTCAACGCCAGCAAGCATGTGCGGAAGGGCCAGCCGAAGAACTATATTCCAGAAGAGGACATTCGCCCGCTCGCGGCGGCCTTTCTCAAGGGCGAGCCGGTGGAGGGTGAGGTCGCCGTCATTACAAGGGAGCAAGTAGCGGAAGCCGACTACAACCTCAGCCCGAGTCGGTGGGTGGGGCAGGTAAGCTCCGCAGAAATAGGCTCGGTCAGCGCGCTACTAAAAGAGCTTGTCTCCCTTGATGACGAGGCGCACCAGCTTTCATTATCGTTGTCGAAGCTCCTTGCAGAGGTCGTCGATGAGTCTGTTTGACGTAGAACTCAGGGATTGCCGCCGGTGGTCGCAAGTAGGCGACACTTATGAAGTTACGAGGAAGCCTCGGGGGTTTGATACGTCTTCATTGGCAGCCATCCCATTCGCGTCGATGGCTGACATTCCACAAGGTGGTGCGTACGCGCCTGATTTCACTCTGAAGGCTCAGAGCGAGATCAAGAGCGGAACGTATTTCGAGCGAGGTGACATTCTTGTAGCGAAAATTACCCCATCCTTTGAAAACGGCAAACAGGCGCTTACGACTGAGTTGCCAACACCTTTTGGTTTTGCAACTACCGAGGTGATCCCCCTTCGACCGCGCACTGAAGGACACGATCGACGATTGCTGTTTTTCTACCTGTTGCATCCCGATGTTCGTCATCACATTGCCGAGCGCATGGAAGGCACGACGGGACGACAACGCGTGCCAGAGGAAGTGCTTCTTGATCTGCCCTTCCCCGAGTTCGAGCCAGAAGAACAAACTGCAGTCTCGGACTCATTGGAGACAATCCAGCGGCTCATAAGGGCCGAGACGAAATCTGTACAGACGGCGATTGCCCTTAAGCGTGGCACGATACGATCTCTGTTCACGCACGGGCTCCGAGGCGAAGCAAAGAAGGAAACCGAGATCGGCCCGGTGCCGGAGAGTTGGGAGATCAAAACTATTCTGGAACTTTGCGAAATCTGGAGTGGTGGGACACCTCGTAAATCGATCCAAGAGTATTGGGGTGGTAAAATCCCATGGGTTTCCGGCAAGGACCTCAAGTCGCCTGTACTTGATGACGCAATGGACCATGTCACCGTAGAAGGTGCCGAAGCCGGAAGTCGTCTGGCCCTCTCTGGCGCCGTGCTGCTGCTTGTCCGAGGCATGGGTCTCGCCAAGGATTTGCCGGTTGCCGTAATCAATCGACCGATGGCCTTCAATCAGGACATAAAGGCGCTGGTCTCCCGTGGCAACTATCCGGGGACATTTCTGCGATCCGTAATCTATGCAGGCAAGGAGCGTCTTTTGAACCAGATCGTCCCGTCCGCGCACGGAACGATGACGCTGAACCTCAACGATGTTGAGAATTTCAACGTCCCTTGTCCACCAGATCAGACTGAAATCGATGAGATTGTTGCCATCATCGACGCCATTGACCGCAAGATCGACCTGCATCGAAAAAAACACGCGGTGCTCGACGACTTGTTCAAGGCTTTGCTACACAAGCTGATGACGGGCGAAATTCGCGTCGCCGCTCTCGACCTCTCGGCACTACAATTGGCCCACGATTCGTCGCTAAAGCTGAAAGGAACCAGTGGCAAATAAGCTTCCAAATTCCGTGAAAAATGGAATTATCGTAACGGTAGTAGGAGGACTAATCCTGTCCGTCATCCTGCACTTTCTCGGTTTCTTGGCAGAAGCAATGTCGTGGATTTGGGCGGGTGTCACCTGGATTTGGGTTGCACTGCTCTCCCCCTATTCGATGCCCGGTTGGGCATTTCTGATTATCGGAGTATTTGGGCTTGTTGGTCTTTTGCTCCTCTGTGTCATTTTTTGGTTCCAGATTAAACCAGAGAATGAACCAGCATATCGAAATTATACTCAAGATATGCTGTACGGAGCGAAATGGCGTTGGTCATGGAATGGTGGCGAACTCTCGAATCTTTGGTGTTTCTGCCCAAGCTGTGACGCACAATTGATTTACAGAGAAAGTTATGGAGAAACCGACTTCATATGTGAACGGTGCTCTCCTGACAGGTCGGACCATCTCTACCGATCATATGACCTCGACCAACCACATGGCCGAGTTGTCGCAACAGTGAAGGGTGGTGATAGGTACTATGCAGTGAGTGCAGCAAAAAGGGAGATTCTGCGAAGAATTAGAACTGGGGGGAATGTTACCTCCAATAGCTAAAACACGGAGGACGAACCTGTAGCGCAGAAGTCTGCATATGCCACGCTCACCACGCTTGGTGAACTTAACGTGTTGCCACACAAGTTGATGACCGGTGTATCCGCGTCGTCTATCTGAACCAATGATAGAACAGTTAACCTACAATGAGTGAGGTAAGTAAAAGAGGCAGTGCCCGAAGAAAGGGCGATGAATATCAGGACCTCACGGCCCTGCGGCTTGCGCTGGAGAACTATATAGCTCGCACGCCATTCGAGATGTTCTTGGAGTACGAGAAGTCGGGGAATCTCGATGACATCGTTCTGTTTAAGGGCACTGAAATGGTTGCCTGTCAGGTCAAGTATGCCGTCAATCAGCTTGATGTCTACGAACCGAGAGATCTCATCGCTCCCAACAGTCCGGTCAGTCTGAAGAAATTCGCAGATAGCTGGAAAGCTCTGCGAGCAAAGTTTTCTCACCATAGTCTGAACGTGTGTCTCCTATCAAACCGTGCTCTTGATACCGCTCTCGTTGACCTCGTGACAAGCGAAGGGGCGTTTAGACGAGATGTCATAGAAGATCGAAGGCGAGGAAATGCGAAGAAACTACGATCGTCCCTGGCGTCTGCCTCGGGACTTGATGCCGACTCTTTTCGTGAATTCTTGACAGAATTCCAATTCCGCGTCCGGCAGCCAACGTTGAGGGAGTTGGAGCAGTACATCAGAACGAATCTTCTCGACAAAGAGTTGGGCCTTTCTGATGAGGCAATCTTCCTCGATTTCAAGGAAGCCGTTAAACAGAACGCTATCTTCTCCAAAGATGCGATTACCATTGAATCAATTGACAGACTTCTGGAACGACTCCAGAGTAAGCTGCTTATCCCACAAGTATTCCCAGTCAACCAAGATCACCTTGTGGAGCGTAAGGCTCTTTCGGAGCAACTGGATAAAGTATTGCCACGGGTTGACGGAGAATATCTCATTGTCACGGGTTTGCCGGGCAGCGGCAAATCAACCTCACTCACCACATATCTCAAAACACTAGATCGAGCTACGTGTGAGGTCTTCAGTTACTACTGCTTCGTCGGTGTGCATGACAATGCCCAAAAGATGCGCGTTCAGGCTGAAAGCCTCCGTGCAAACTTGTTGAAAGAGTTTCATCGAAGATATCCAAATGTTCTCAAACGACGTTTCGACTACAGTGAACGCAACTTTTGTGAGTGTCTACAGACACTAGCCGAGTTTTTCGTTGAGCGAGGTCGCAAGCTTATAATTTTCTTGGACGGACTGGACCATGCTGAACGGCTTGGGCAGGAAGTAAGAGACAATGTGATTTCTGCTCTGCCACCAGATGTGCCTAGGGGCGTCGTCATAGTTATAGGCACTCAAGAGTTGCACCAATGGCCTCACTTTCTCAAGCGTACAAAAGAGTGCCCAGAAAACCATATCCGAATGCCATTGTTTTCGGAATCAGAGACGCAAGACTATCTTAAGAACAAACGAGGTATATCAGGACTGTCACACGCCGACATTGTTGAAATCCACAGAAAGTGCGAAGGGCTTCCTCTTTATCTGCGGTATGCTGCGGAAATCATCCTGTCGAGTGACACGATATCAGATGCCGTAGTTGCCCTTTCCCCGGCAACGGGTGGAGACATCCGGAACTATTATGAACTTCTCTGGGCAGAATTTGACCGAGTGGGTATGGGTGATGCAAGGCACTTGTGCGCTGTAATGGCGTGCTTGCGATTTTCCGTGCATAGGGAGGAACTCCGCAGCATTCAGAAGTCTCTCAATCGTCCCCAGTTCGAGGACGCGTACAAGTGCACGGGCCACCTTCTACGGGACTCTGATGACAGACTGTCCGTATTCCACAACAGTTTCCGTGAGTTCGTAATCAGTCAATTGCCTCCAGACTGGATACAGGAAATAAAAACAAACATTGCCGATTTCTTGAAGACCGACAAGGATTCTCCCAAGTGGTTTGGGCATGTCTTTGAGTACTGCCATGACGTAGGTGACCATGCCTATATCCTGAACGAAGTGAATGCCGACTTTATTGATAGCGCTCTTCTGCGCTGTCGACCATCCAAAGAGATCCTGGATGCGATAGACTGGGCAGTCGAATCAGCGTTCAGCCAGAAGGAAATCGCTCAACTCAGTCGAGTCGGCGCGTTAAAATGCAGGACTAAGGCACGTCTTGAGTACAATCTCGACCGAGCTCTTCTTGGAGATGCTCTTTTGGCTTTGGGCCGTGAACAAGATGTAATCTCTTTCGCTTATTCGCCAGAGGCAAATCGCTGGATCGTCGATAACCACACTTCACTCTCTGTTATGTCGGCACTGGCGGATCAGGGTAAACTGGAGTTAGGGCGGAAGCTCTTTGGTATATTTATGGGTGAGTTTCGAGGTGTCCATTCTGACAACGGGGATAACGCTCGCTCGCAGGTTATCGGTATTGCCCGGTGCCTTGGCATCTACTCGAAGCATCAAATACGTCCCCTGCAGTGGCTTTCACGGTTCGAGTTCTCCCCCGGTATTCTGGATCGGACCGATGCCTACGCCCCAGGCTATGCACCACATTTATCAGCATACATCGATGCATTGGTCCAATCTGGGCATTCCGAGAAGTGGGGTCGCCTTAAACATGTGCGAAAGTTTTTCCCAAATCGCTTGGTTCGTTACCTGTTGATTCGTGCGCTCTCACACCACGACCTTCTCGATGATCTGCGGATTGCTGTGATCGAGTATGTGGAGCAGGAGCACCCTTCCGGTAATGTAGAGCTGGCTTTCTATGCAGCCATGGCAGGTATGCCTGTATCCGAAGTGTCCGCCATCGCAGGCCTTATCGAGGCTCCCAACACAGATTCGCCCGACTATTTGTCAAGGAACGACCCAGTGCTCATGCGCTATGCATACGCCTTTGTTATCTTGGGTTACGAGAATAACGAGTCTTCTTATGAGAACCTCTGCGAGACTGTGGGTACATCGCAGACGCTCTGGAACGCTGCTCTCTGCCATCTCCTGAAGGCTGGTTATTGCATGGGGCAATCGTTCCGTCCTGATGTGAGTGACTGGTATGAAGAGGCATGTAAAAGTATAGACATTCTTGTGAACGCCAAGCAGGGCGATGGAGAGAAGATATTCGAGTCGATCTACATAATAAGAGCTGTATTGCAATTTACCATTAGCTCGCTGACCAAAGGAGTACAGAAACACTTTCCCGATCGATTGGATGCTTGGGTTGAGAGACTGGCTGTACTACGGGATTCTCTTCTATGGAATACCCACTTTGGAATTGGCGAATCCATCCAGGACTATAGTTTCGAGTTGAGCCTGTGGGAAACTCTCGCAGAGCATTCTACGGTGTGCCCCAAGCTCGCTTCCATTCTAAAAAGCTGCGCCGCCACGTATGAGAAATCAACCATGCTGAAAGGTAGTAGCAGGTCAGATCACTTCATTTGGCTCGCCTCAATCATGGCTAAATGCGGTATGCGTGAAGATGCGGAAAGGTGGCTTCACTATGGAATTCGGTCTTCGCTTATTTATGGCGACCACAAGGATATCACCCTGCTGTATCTGATAGATGTTCTGAAACTGGTGAATCAGCGTCAGCCCGATATGGCGCTTGAGAGATGCGCGCGTGTCCTGTGGATGGTGGGTTGGATGCCTCAGCTTACTGATGGCCGGGAGACAAAGTGGTTTACACAAGAAGCTTTTTCTGCCGTTCTTGCTGTCAATCGCCAGGTGGCCTTTGACTTGCTCAAGCAATTGTCTCGGTCAACGGCAAGATGGAAGATGCAGGATTGTCTGGAGGAGTACCTTCTAAGTTTGATGACTGGAGACCCCGAGTACTTATGGTGCTTCAGCGAATCATTCGCCAATAATTTCAGTGATGATGGCCGACATTGTAAGCAAATTATTGGAACTAGGCAGCACATCGTTGATCTCGTTTGTGCATCCTGTTCAGAGGATGTCCAAAAAACCTTTCAGGATCGCTTCAGGCACTTCGTTCTGACAGAGATTACTCCTAAGCATTGGCCTGACCAGTTTAAAAAGGAGTTTTCCGTCCCACCGGATTCAGATAGCAACAACGGAACCGATAGCGTGTTAAGTGACCATCGACGATCAGACTTCATGCTGGATGGGGAAACCATAACCAGAGAAGGTTTAGCCGAAAGATGTAGGAAGTCTTTTTCTGAGTTTCTTACGGTACTTGAGAAGTTGAAAGCCCAGAATGAGTATTTCTACGAGCGAGACTTGTCTGATGTAACCTTGCGACATCACATAACTGAAGCACGCTCGACAGAAGACCTCATTTCGATTAAGGAATATGTCGAATCACAAGGGCGTTGGCAAAACTCGAATGTCATTGAGTGCTTGGCGGATCGCTTCCTGGAGTTGGGTGCCGAGGACAACGCCGTAGCGTGCTTCGGCATAGCTTACGCTTGCTATGAGAACTGGTTCCGTTGGCGAAGCAACACGAAGTATCTTGCCGCCATAGCGGGAAAAGACAGGAAGGTGGCGGAGTCGTATCTGCTAAAGGAATGCTACGATTCGGCGGGAGGATCCATGAATAGTGGCTATGATACGCCACCTATCGCAGCTACGGGTTTAGATGTTCTCGATGAACCAAACAAGCTTGAGGCTGTCTTCAATGATTTCCTGACACATTGCGAAAGCATGTTTGCCCAGTTACCGCAGGACAATGACTATGCTTGGTTGAAAGAGTATACGGAGCCACCTTTCGATGAGAATCAACGCATTCTCCAGTTTTCTATTGAAGAACTGGACACGCCAGAAATCGATCACGGCGAAAGACTGACTAGGGCGCTCACGCGTTTGGCGATCGCAAGACCTCAGAGCGCAATTCCTCTACTCGTTAGCAGAACACTGTCGGCGTCTGGAAGACGTCTTCGTCGCTTGCTGATGATACTTTATACACTTGCGACTCAGAGCCCTGATCTATTGGCCTCGTATCAACAAACGCTCGCCACCCTCCTTGACCGAGAGGATTTTTTGATTCGTCAATCAGTGACGCGCATTCTTCGGTGTGCGAGCAAAAATTCGGCATTGGAAGCTTCCATTGACACTGCCCTCAAGCGCATCGATAGGAAGTACTCGGCCAGCATATCGCATTCGAACTATAGGATGCCGTCGAGCCCCACTTCCACGTTCTCGGCTTTTCTCAAACGAAACACTCTGTTTGATTTCTGGAACTGTCTGAGACTAATAGAAAAAATTCTTGAAGTGCCGCAGGGAAGTCTTGTGGCCACCATTGAAGAACGCCTAAATACTCAGAATTGGTCTATGGATGAGGAGCGTTCTCGTGTCAAAGACGATTGGGATGAGTATGTCCATCCCCAAGGTTGGCCCGTTGTCTGGATCACGACCAGATTCCACGAACTAGCCACTGATGTGCTCTGGAGCATCCTCAATGAAGCGGCCGAAAAACTGACACTGAGTCATGACCAGGTTCATTGGCTCTGGCAAACAGTCCAAATTGTTGATCCCGAGCAGGTTGTAAAAGGGACGTTGCCTCGCCCGGCGGACATTGATGCCCTTCATGTCGTCGATAAAGAAGCATGGTTCAGAGAACTTGATGAGAGCGAATCGTTCCAAATCGGAAATGCCCCCACTGAGGAACAGAGCGCCGGCTGGATCACCGTATTTGAAAGGCGAATGCTGGCTCATGAGGAGCGATACAACATACCCTACTCGCAGGAAACATCGCTGACAGCAACACTGATCCCTCCGCAGGTGTACGGTGGGTCGCATGAACTGGATAAGTTTGAACTCACAACGGAGCCAATCTTGCCTGCGTCGGCGATGTCTATCACTTTGGAACAAGCGCGTGATGCCCTGACAAAGAGAGGGCGAAATAACTTGGATATTAGAGCAGACTGTATCCCGCTCATTGCTGAACATCAGAATCCTGCATCCTTCCTTGGGTATCGGAGCGTCTGCACATTGGCATCATTCATAATGGAAGAATTCAATCTCTTGTTCGAAGGCTTCGATCTCACCAGAGATGGTAAAGTTGTTGCTAAGTACGAGGCATGGCAGGAGGGCTACCAAGATAATTCATATACTCGGGACAAACTTTCCTTTGGAGTAAGGTTCCGGGTGCGAACCGATTTGTTAGCTGAGATCTGTCGCCGCTATCGAAGAATATTATGTGTCTGCATTCACGAAAGGCGCGAGGGCTCTCGGCCTTTTTATAGCCGAAATCCAGAAGCCAAGAAAGATTCAAAACGCTACGTGATATATCACTTGTGAGGTCAGGCTGGCTCCTGATGAATTCGTTCGCCTTAGAGAAATGCCCCAACTACTTTTTACTCTTAAAGGCGATGGCAAAGAATTGAATGAACTGAAAGTATATTTGAAGTTGCTATACGACGAAATCAAGGCTGAGAGTTAAATATACAATTCTCAAACTGGCAAACCGATCATGGGAGTGCGTATCCCAGATTCATTACAGCGCACCCGCGCAGGAGGTGAGAAGTGTTCAAGGAACATGAGCAGATCGTGCTTACTGCTGAAGTTCTTGGTGATGAGGGAGAAGAACTGAAATCGGGCGACGTGGGCACCATCATCCATGTCCATCCCGATAAAGAAGCCTTTGTGGTGGAGTTCATGTCCCTGGATGGTGGCACGGTGGCTATCGCGACTGTGTTGTCCTCACAGGCGCGTCCCGTGACGGGCGCTGACCTCACGCATGCCCGAACGGTTACGGCGGCTGTCTAAGCGACAGGCGGTGGAGGTTGGCATGTTCCGGGTACCGGCGTTACAGCAGGTCAAGGAATTCGCTGATTACATCAGCACTTCGAATGCGATCCTGCGATTGCGACCGTATCGGAAGACGGCAAAGTCTTTGTCGAATGAAATGACGCGCGAGATGCCGAGTCGTTCCATGAGCGCGAAGGAAGTGAGATCGACGAGGGAGAAGTCGTGGTCGGGGAAGCGTTCGCCGATTGCCCATGCGGCTTCCAGGTCTGCGCTGGTCGTCTGCTCAATGGTGGAGTTTTCCAGCGACCGTCGCTTCCCCGATCATTCGATCTTTCTCCGAAGCGATATCAGATATTCCCGACGTACCAAGATCGAAGACGATGGAACGGTCAATACTTCGTGGAGACTCGGCCAAATCCTGGTCAACCAGCCGGCGCATATATTCGGCGAGTGAGATGCCAAGCGCGGCAGCGCGCGCACGAACGCGTGTGTGCAACTCGGAATTGAGGGATATCTGTGTTCTAACCACCATTATGGTGCCACCATAGTGTCAGCCTAATGGTACGTCAAGGCATGTCTGGGTGTTCATGGAAGGCGCATTGTGAGTGATCTCAAGATTAGCGAAGCCGACTCGGTGCAGTTTCCCATGGTTCGCCACGCGGCGGAGATCGGATGGACACTGCTCCCGCCGGAAGTGGCGATGCACAAGCGTGGCGGCGAGGCCGGGATGCTGTTCCGGGATGAACTCGAAGGAGCACTCGGACTGTTTAATTCCTGGATGACGGAAGACGTCATCCGCTCCGTGGTCGAGAGGATCGAGGCGATCCCATCGACCATCGAGGGCAACCGCGAGATGCTTGCTTGGCTGCACGGCGAGCGGCAATGGTACGACGAGGCTGAGAAGCGTCACCGGCGCGTCCGGCTCGTCGATTTTGAGACGCCGGGCGACAACGTCTATCACGTCACCTGGGAATGGAAGCTCAAGCCTCCGGCCCGCAAGGGCAACCGGGCAGACGTGATGTTCGTGATCAACGGTGTGCCAGTTGCCATTGTCGAACACAAGAACCCCAAGGACGCCGATGCCATCGAGCGGGCCGTCAAACAACTGCGACGCTACGAAATCGAGACTCCCGAGTTGATAGCCTCGCCGCAACTCTTCAACGTCACGCACCTGATCGAATACTGGTACGGCGTCACCTGGAACGCGTCGCGCCGGCACATGGCGCGCTGGAAGGAACGGCCGGAGGAGAGCTACCGGTTCGCCGTCCAGTCGTTCTTCGAGCCAGCCGGCTTTCTGCGCACGTTACGGGACTGGATTCTCTTCTACGTCGAGGACGGTGAGACTCGGAAATCCGTTCTGCGCCAGCACCAGCGACGAGCGATCGATCTCATCGTCGAACGCTGCTCCGAGCCGGCGAAGCGGCGCGGACTCATCTGGCACACCCAGGGCTCGGGCAAGACCTTTACGCTGCTCACTGCCGCGCGCCTGATCCTGGAACGCGAGGATCGGTTCCGTACGCCGACGGTCGTCGTGGTCGTGGACCGGACGGAGCTTGAAGGACAACTTAAGGGTTGGGTCGAGAGGCTGCTCGGGGAGATGCAGCAGCAGGACATTGCGGTCTGGCGTGCCGGTTCCAAGGCCGAACTCCGGGATCTGTTCCAAACCGACAAGCGCGGCCTGATCCTTTCGATGATCCACAAGTTCGAGAGGATTGAGAAAGACGCCAATACCCGTGACAACGTCTACGTGTTCATCGACGAGGCGCACCGGTCGGTGGCCAAGGATCTGGGCACGTACCTGATGGCGGCCTTGCCCAACGCGACGATCATCGGGTTCACCGGCACGCCCATCGACAAGACGGCCCAGGGCGAGGGCACCTTCAAGATCTTCGGTACCGACGACGAACTGGGCTATCTCGACAAGTACACCATCGTCGAGTCGATCGAAGACGAGACGACGCTGCCGATCCGCCACACGATGGCACCGAGCGAGATGACGGTGCCGGCGGAGCGGCTCGACAAAGAATTCTTCGCCTTGGCCGAATTCGAGGGCGTCACCGACGTCGATGAACTCAACAAGGTCCTTGATCGAGCAGTCGGCCTGCGCACGTTCCTCACCGCCGATGATCGGATCGAAAAGGTCGCGGCGTTCGTGGCCGAGCACTTCAAGGAGAACGTGGAACGGCTTGGCTATAAGGCGTTCCTCGTCGGCGTGAACCGGGAAGCCTGCGCCAAGTACAAGCACGCGCTCGACAGGCTGTTGCCACCCGACTGGACCACGCCGGTCTACACGGAAAATGTCAACGACGTTGTGGATCGTCCGCTGGTCGCCGAGCTCCAGCTTTCCCCGGAACGCGAGGCAGACGTGCGTCTCATGTTCAAGAGAGCGGATGAGAATCCGAAAATCCTCATTGTCACCGACAAGCTGCTGACGGGCTATGACGCACCGCTCCTCTATTGCATGTATCTCGACAAGCCGATGCGCGATCATGTTCTCTTGCAGGCGATTGCGCGCGTGAACCGCCCTTACGTGGATGCAACCGGCGCCCGCAAACGCATCGGTCTCGTCGTCGATTTCGTCGGCGTATTACGCGAGTTGAAGAAGGCGTTACGGTTCGACTCCACGGATGTCAGCGGCGTGATCGAAGACCTCGATCTGCTGCTGGATGACCTCCGTGACAAGATCGTGAGGGCAAAGGATGACTATCTCGCTGAGGGCAGCGAAGGGCAGTCTGACGAACGCCTTGAGAAGGTGATCTACGGGCGCTTCTTGGACCCGGAGCCGCGCAAGGCGTTCTTCGAGGCGTACAAGGAGATCGAGGCGCTTTGGGAAATTCTCTCGCCCTCGCCCGAACTTCGCGATCATATCGTGACGTACAAACAGCTTGCGCAACTCTACTCGGCCGTTCGGAACGCCTACACAAGCAGAGTCGACTACGTGATGGATCTCGCCAACAAGACGCGCTCGCTGATACAGGATGGCGCTATCCAGCAAGGTCTCGGCTACCCGACGAAAACCGTGACGTTCGACGTGCGCACCCTCGAAGCGCTTCGAGGAGAATCGGGCTCCGATGAAGCCAAGGTGTTCAACCTCGTGCGCGGCCTGCACCGGGAAGTCGAGGAGGATCGGGATTCGGCGTCCGTGCTTCGACCGCTCAAGGATCGCGCCGAGCAAATCCTGAAGGACCTGGAGGAGCGGAAGACGACCGGGCTCGCGGCAATGGACCTGCTGGCCGACATCGCCAGGGAAAAAGACGCGGCTGCCAAGGCGGCGAAGGACAGTGGACTCTCGCCACGTGCGTTCGGCGTTTATTGGACACTGAAGAATGATCCGGGTTTTGGAATAACCGGCATCGCGGCGATGGACTTGGCGCGAGAAACGGAAGATCTTCTCACGCGCTTCCCCAATGCGGCCGTCAACTCCGACGAGCAACGGCGGTTGCGGATGGTTCTCTATCGACTACTTCTGCGACTGGACAAGGAGGAGCGGAGCCGCGTCGTAAAGCTCATCCTCTCGATTCTTCTGGACGAAGGCGCCGATGAGAACGCATGACAAACGGCGAGAGGTCATTCGCAACCGCGTTGACTACTGGGCGCAGCGACTGAACGTCCGTCCGCGACTGGTTCGCGTTCAGCGTATGACGCAGAAGTGGGGTTCGTGTTCAACGTCGGGAATCGTGACCTTGGCATACGACTTGGCCGACAGGGAATTGAGCTTTCAGAATTTCGTCATCGCGCACGAACTGTTGCACCTGCGCGTGCCCAACCACGGCAAACTCTTCAAGGCACTGATGACGGCTCACGTGCCCGGTTGGAAAAAGCACGATGTAAAAAAGCAGTGGCCTTTGGCAGCGGAGCCCCTCACGACATAAGATGGGACATGACAAGCATCTCATAGTCGTCTATCGGGAACAGGGGGATGACGGGTTTATTATCACCGCATTCTTAACCAGCAAGGCTCGATTGCTTGTGAAGAGGAGACAGATATGGCCATAGCTGATTTTCAGGAATACTTGAAGCTGATCCCCATTGTTAATCGTGCACCACAACATGCTGTCTGGCTAACGTTTGATGCCGAGGCGGACACACTTTATGTGAACTTTAAAAAGCCCAGCTACGCCACTGACAGCGAGATGACCGATGATGACGTCATTGTCCGCTATGAAGGGAATACGGTGATTGGTTTCACGGTTTTGCACGCCAGCAAACGACCACCGAAGACGGCATAGTCCCATTTTTCTGATCGGGAAATGGCTAATCCACCCGTCGTCACTGTCTGCCCGACCCAAAAGACCAATAAATTCATCTCGAATCTTGTTGCGTGCAAGAGCTTCCGATAAGCTTTAATCAACGATTACGCCTCCGGCAGGCGGATGCGTTCGACTAATTCCCTGATCTTTGCAGGCGGCGGTGCGGTGAATTGCGAGACCGTCAGCGCGACGGTCAGGTTCAAGAACATGCCGACCGTGCCGATGCCTTCCGGTGAAATTCCGAGAAACCAGTTGGCCGGGACGTTCTCCGCCATGGGGGCGATAAACACGCCCTTGAAATAAATAATATATCCCATGGTAAAGATGAGACCCGTCAGCATACCGGCAATGGCACCCCATTTGTTCATGCGTGTACTGAAGATTCCCAGCAGGATGACCGGGAACAGGGACGAGGCGGCCAGTCCGAAGGCGAACGCCACCACCTGGGCCACGAAGGCCGGGGGATTGGACCCGAGATACCCCGCGATGGCAATGGACACAGCGGCGGCGATGCGGCCGGCGGTCAATTCCTGTTTATCCGACAGGTTTTTCGCGAAGGTGCTTTTTAAGATGTCGTGGGAAACGGCGACGGAAATGACCAGTAACAGTCCCGCAGCGGTGGACAGAGCCGCGGCAATGCCACCGGCGGCAATCAATGCAATCACCCAATCGGGCAGGTTGGCAATTTCCGGATTGGCTAAAACCATGATGTCCCGATCAACGTAGACTTCATTGGCAAAGGGCGCGCCCTCGGCAACGTCGCCTGGGCCGGGATTCGTGACCAGGCGCCGGCCAGATTCACCACGGGCATCACGATCAAAGACGGGTTTGCCTCCGGCAAAGGCACTGCCGGCAGCGTGCTGGATTTTGCCGTCGTGATTGTGGTCGTACCAGGCGATCAGACCCGAGTTTTCCCATGTGCGAAACCAGCTCGGCATGGTTTCATAGGCGGTCCCGGTGCCATCGGTGCCATTGACGGTTGCAATGAGATTCAAACGCGCCAGCCCGCCGACGGCAGGGGCGACGGTATATAAAAGTGCGATAAAGACCAGGGCCCAGGCGGCGGAACGCCGTGCATCTTCCACGCGGGGCACGGTAAAAAAGCGCACGATCACGTGGGGCAGGCCCGCGGTCCCCGCCATCAGGGCGAACGTAATGGCCAGCATGTTGATCATGGAACTATCGTTGAAGGGGTGCGTATAGGCGTTGAACCCCAGATCCATGAGTACCTGATCCAGTTTCAGCAGGAGATACCCGGACCCATCCGCCATGGTGGACCCCAGTGCCAACTGCGGGACAGGGTTGCCGGTCAATTGGATGGAGATAAACACGGCAGGAACGGTATAGGCGAAGATCAACACGCAGTATTGCGCCACTTGCGTGTAGGTAATGCCTTTCATGCCGCCGAGCACGGCGTAGATAAACACGATACACATCCCGACGGCCAGACCCACCTCGATCTTCACTTCGAGGAAACGGGAAAAAACGATGCCGACCCCGCGCATTTGTCCCGCCACGTAGGTAAAGGAGATGAAGATGAGACACATGGCGGCTACGAAGCGGGCCAGGTCCGAGTCATACCGTTCGCCGATAAATTCCGGCACGGTGAATTTGCCGAATTTGCGCAAATAAGGAGCGAGCAGCATGGCCAGTAACACGTACCCACCGGTCCAGCCCATGAGGTACATGCTGCCTTCATACCCGAGAAAGGCAATCAGCCCCGCCATGCTGATAAAGGAGGCGGCTGACATCCAGTCGGCCGCGGTGGCCATGCCGTTGGCAATGGGTGGGACGTGTTTGCCGGCGACATAAAACTCGCTGGTGCTGTTGGCACGGGCCCAGACGGCAATCCCGATATACACCACAAACGTGAAACCCACGACGAGAGCAGTCAAATCCTGTAAACTCATTCGCCGCCCGATTTCCGTTTATCACGCTCCGCCCGGTAGCGTTGATCCAGCTTGGTGACTCGCCAATTGTAGAAGAAGATCAGGGCGACAAAACCATACATGGCGCCCTGTTGCGCGAACCAGAAGCCCAATTTGTACCCACCGAGAGAAAAGTGATTGAGTTGTTCGACAAAGAGGATGCCGCAGCCATAGGACACCGTAGCCCACAGCGTGAGGCACAAGGCAATAAGCCGCAGATTAGCTTTCCAATAGGCGTTGGAACGAGTGTTCACGGTGTCCCGGTTTCCCGTTGTGTGATGGCCGATGGTTGTCCGAATGGGTTGTTATAGCAAAAACACAGGCGGTCGTGAATTCCGGGAAAATCCGCCAGGGTCTTTCGCCTATTTCCCCGAATCATGGAACAAGGGTTCAATCTGACGTATAATGTCACGTTTATCAACAATTATTGAACAAGGATTCTACTTGGACAATGAACTTTTATTTCTCCAAGCATGTCCAGGAAGAGTTGGAAAAGCGTAAGCGTTCCCCGAACGCTTGTCGTCACTGTCTATCTGACCAAAAAGATCAATAAATATTGGAGAGAACCATGAAGGTGAAATACGACCAGGAAGTCGACGTGCTGACTATTCAACTGAGCAATGCTCCCGTTGAGGAAAGCGACCAGGACAAACCCGGGGTGATTCTTGATTATGACAAGGATGGCAACATCGTCTGGCTTGAAATCCTGAATGCCTCCAAGCAGATAGAAAATCCTCGATCATTGGAATATGCGGTGGCTTAGTCCACTTGTTGTGCGACGAGCCCTCATGTCGAGCCATTGCTGGCCGCTTGAGTCTGCGGTCGCCTTCTAAAGCCTCCAATGCACAACTCTCTCCCATGCTGGAGTCCGCGTCGGTGGTATAGGGAACTACGGCACGTCTGGCACGATACCCGTCTGCTGGTCTTATCCGCGCAAATTGCGGCCATTTATGCGGCCGTGCTCATTCCTTTTAAAGTAGGGATTCCGATTATCCCCGGCTTTGTGGAACTGAGACCGGCCAACGTCATTCCCATCGTGAGTTCGCTCCTTTTTGGCCCGGCCGCGGCTTGGGGGGCGGGAATCGGCAACGTGATCGGGGATTGTTTCGGAACGCTGGGCCCGGCCAGTCTCTTCGGGTTTCTGGGAAATTTTCTTTATGGGTACGTGCCGTATCTGTTGTGGGGAAACCTGGGTTGGTTGTCGTCGGGGCGGGAACCCATGGTGCGTTCGTGGAGGCAAGGCGTGGAATATGTGATCGTCTGTGTATGCGCTTCCATGGTGTGTGCCGTCACGATCGGATGGGGCGTGGAGCTTTTGGGCCTCCTCCCGTTTTGGCTTTTGTCACCGGCCATTTTTTTGAACAACCTGGTGATGGCGATGTTGCTCGGCCCGCCGCTTCTGTTGTTTCTCTATCCACGGGTCAAGCAATGGAATCTGTATTACGGTGATCTGGCGTTCGGTGGTGTGGCGCGAGAGAAGCAAGACCTTTCCGGCGATCTTCTTCCCTCACCATTGTCGCCGCAATCGACGAAAGCCGAGTCCGTTGCCGTATCCATTCAGGACCTCACGTTTCGCCCGATTCATGCGGAGCATCCCGTGCTCAAACACGTGTCCCTGGACGTTCAACGTGGAGAGTTGGTTGTGCTGATGGGGCGGAGCGGATCCGGGAAGTCCTCATTATGTTATGCTTTGAACGGGCTGGTTCCGCAATTTATCCAAGGCGAATTTACCGGCACGGTGATGGTACACGGACAATCCACGACGCAATCCCCGGTGTGGCAACAGGCGAATAGCGTCGGAATGGTGTTTCAGGATTTTGAGACGCAATTGGTCTCGACCAACGTGGAGACGGAACTTCGATGCGCCCTGGAAGCGCAGGGAGGAACGCACAACTTCGCCGACGAGGCGTCCTTCCGCGAACACGTGCGACGCCTCCTCGATCTTGTGGGGCTGTCGGGCCTGGAACGGCGTGACCCTTTTTCCTTGTCGGGAGGGCAACGGCAGCGCCTGGTGGTGGCATCGGTCCTGGTCCGGGAGCCTCGAGTGATCGTCATGGACCAACCGCTGACCGATCTGGACCCCGCGGGCAGGCAGCAGTTTCTCCTCCTCCTGGAAGCGCTGAAAGCAAAAGGGATCACGGTCATCATTGCCGGACATGGGGTCGAAGACTTGATGAAAGCGGACCGGGTGTGTGTGCTGGATGAAGGAGAAATGGTTTGGCAGGGCACCCCTCGTGAAATGCTCAGTCAACCCGACCTGGCAGAACGATATGGAGTGAGTCCATACCCGTTGGCGGAATGTTTTCAGGGACAGGGCGCTCACGCCTTACCGGCAACAGTTGAAGAAGCCTGGCAATTGGCCGATACCCTCGGCCTGAGCATCGTCGTGCCGCAGTTTCACGGGCAGGGTTCAGACGTTGTCCAATCGGAACCTTCCACAAACGTTCTTGAACTCAGTAACGTGTCGGCGCATTACCAGCCAAGCGTTCCGGCACTCTCCCGGGTTTCCGTGTCGTTTCAGGCCGGGGAATTCGTGGCGATTCTCGGGCAGAATGGTTCGGGAAAAAGCACGCTTGCCAAATTATGCAATGGTCTCCTGTTGCCGTCGGAAGGCCGCGTCCTGGTTCTGGGAAACGATACGCAACAAACCGGGGTCTTGTCGTCCATCGTCGGCTACGTTTTTCAAAATCCCGACCATCAGATTTTCGCGGAAACCGTGCGCAAAGAAATCGCCTTTGGCGCGGAGAATGCGGGATATTCACCCGGTGAATGCGAAACGCGAGTCACCGAAGCGCTTCAAGCGGTCGGTTTGACCGGAGCCGAAGATCGGGACCCTTTTTCTCTGACGAAAGGCGAACGACAGCGAGTGGCGGTTGCGTCCATCCTTGCCGCCAAGCCCCGAATCCTGATTGTGGATGAGCCCACTACCGGGCTCGATGCGGAGGAATCGGCTCGCATGATGAACATGATGCGCATGCTGAATCAACAGGGACATACCATTATCGTGATTACCCATGACATGGGGATCGTCGCGAACTATGCGACGCGATGCGTGCTGATGCGACGCGGCACAATATTGGCAGACGGTCCGACTCGGGAAATTTTCTCAGACCCTGAACTCGTCCGGTCTGCGGCATTGGCGTTGCCGGCCCTGACACGGTTCGCTCAGCGGTGGGGCGTGACGTTACTGACGGTCGAGGAAGTACGGGAGGCTTGGCATACGCCGTGAATCTTTCATTGTACGTCGATGCCAGGACGTGGGTGCACCGGCTCGATGGCCGGACAAAAATCCTCTGCCTGCTTGGGCTCTTTTCATTGAGCCTGATTTTTTCAGACCCGGTGTATTTGTTGGGGCTATGCGCGGGCGTCTTGGCCTTGGTCATCTGGGCGCAAAGTTTCCACAATTTAAGAAAGATCTGGATCTTGCTGGTGTTGTTGTTTGTGTACAACGTGGCGCTCTGGCCTTTTTTCGTGGAAGGGACCATCCCGCTGTTCACGATTGGCGGGATGACCGTCATGCAGGAAGGCGTGCTGCACGGCATGGGGATGGGCCTGCGGCTGAATGCCATGCTCATCAGCGGCATCGTGCTCTTGTCTGCCACGGCCATTGAAGAGCTTGGCGAGGCCTCGAATCGATTAGGCGTGCCCCGCCCCCTGGGATTTTCGTTGTCGCTCGCCTTTCGATGGGTTCCCAATTTGCTCGGCTCGATCGGGGCCGTGATTCAGGCCCAGCGGTCGAGAGGGTTGGACGTGCAATCAAAGGGTGTGTTTGGAAAAATTCGCCGGTACCCTCCGTTGATCGTGCCTTTGATCGGTCATACCCTTCGCCAGACCAATCTTCTCGCCATGGCCCTGGAATCGAAGGGATTCGGGGCCGGACAGGTTCGGCACCCATTATTTGTTTCGAAAATGAGCGGATCCGATTTCGCGGCGCTCGCGGTGATTGCCGTCCTGGTGCTGGGAAGTCTATGGATGAGGCTCAACGGGTATGGTACTATTTGAGCAAGAAACGATGACGTGCTGCGGACCTTCCAGAGGCTCGTACAACTTACAGTGTTTATCAGGAAAGGTGGTGGCGGAATGAAAGGGGCTGTCGCTGTTGTGAAAATGCTTAGTGCCGTTTGTGTCGTCCTGTTGGTGCAGAGTCCTAATGTATTGGCGCAGGATGGGGCATCGAACCAACCCACCAAAACCATTGTCGGCGACCTGCTGGATATTGATCGAGACCTCTACATCGTGCGGGGCGAGCGAGGCGAGATTCAAATCGAAGCCACGTACAAAACCGAGGTGACGGAAGAATTCGAATACGGCGATCGCATCAAAGCCCTGGTCCTCATGAACAACAAGGCGTTGAAGATCGAGCGCGCCGGGCCGGATGACGTGCCGGGAGTGGTGGAAAATAAGGCAGCGACAGCCAAGGCGCCGGTACTCCCAAAAGAAGGGGGAGACAAAGCCGCAGCTTCAGCCCCCCCTCAACAGCCGGACAGAAAAACGATCGTGGCCGACTTGCTGGACGTTGATCGAGACTTCTACATCGTGCGAGGCGAACGGGGTGAGATTCAAATCGAAGCCACGCATAAAACCGAGATCACGGAAGAATTCCAATACGGCGATCGCATCAAGGCCCTGGTGCTCATGAACAACAAGGCGTTGAAAATCGAGCGCGCCGGCCCCGATGACGTGACGGGTGTGGTGGAACATGTTGCCTCTTCTTCTCCGAGTGCCGCTCAGGATCCGGCCAAGGCCGCGGGCCAGCCCTCGGCCTCTCCAGCCTGGGCTCAGGGTGCCGGCACCAAGGTTGTCGAAGGCCAGGTTTTGATGGTCGATGGGGACTTCTACGTTCTACGCGGTGAACTTGGAGAAATCCGAGTGGAACGAACTCCGAAGACCAAGATGACGGAAGAATTCAAATTCGGCGACTTTATCAAAGCCATCCTCAAACCGAATGATCAAGCCTTAACCATCGAGCGGCTGGCGCCGTGAGGCACGTCCCCGCTGCCGATTTCTTCGTTAATCTTCCAGATTGGCAATAGGGAAGGCAGCCACGGAGTCGGCGGGGACGAAGCCGAAAATTTTCGAATAGAAATACAGTTCGTTGTCCAGAACCTGCTTGATGTGCTCGGCTCGTCGAAACCCGTGCTGCTCCCCTTCAAAGGCGATATAGGCGACGGGAAGCCCTTTTGCTTTCACCGCGTTGAACATGTTCTCCGCCTGGTTCGGCGGAACCACTTTGTCCTCCAAGCCCTGAAAGAGAATGAGGGGAGCGGACAGCCGGTCGGTGAAATGAATGGGCGATCGCTGATCATAGAGGTCTTTCCGTTCGGGCAGTGGGCCGATCAGCCGGTCCAGGTATCGTGATTCGAACTTATGGGTATCCCGAACGAGCGCCTCGAGATCCGAGACGCCGTAGTAACTGGACCCGGCCGTAAAGCAATCGCGAAACGTCAAGGCGCATAACGTGGTAAAGCCCCCTGCGCTCCCTCCGGTGATGGTCACGCGAGCCGGGTCCACGGCATCCCGGTCAATGAGCGCCGTGACCGCACTCACGCAATCATCGACGTCGACAATGCCCCACTGACCGTTGAGGCGTTCCCGATAGGCCCGGCCGTATCCCGTGCTTCCGCCGTAGTTCACGTCGAGTACGGCAAATCCTCGGCTGGTCCAATATTGAATCATCAAGTTGAACGTCGGGGAAGAGGCGCCGGTCGGGCCTCCATGGCTTTTGACAAAGAGGGGAGGGCGCTCTGCGGGCGGGGCTTGAAAATCCGTATTGTGCGGGGGGTAATAAAACGCGTGTCCGGTCGATCCGTCCCGGGTCGGATAGGTGACGGCGGAGGGTACGGAAAGATAACGGGGGTCCGGAGAAAAATCCACCGAGTGGCGAAGGACGGTCACGGCTTGCGTACCCGTATCGATCTGAATCAGTGCCGTGGGGTCGGATGGAGAACTGGCCGTACAAACAATTTTGGATTGATGCACGTGGACGTCGTCGAAGGTCGTGTAAGGCAACTCAAATCGTTCGAGGGTTTTTTGTGCCGTATCCAAACGTCCCAGGAACCCAAAGCCGTTTTGTGTATAGGCACATATCACGTGGTGAGGGGACTCGAACCCATAGAGCCGTTGGCCGAACACCCATTGTGGTGCGCCGAATTCGGCCTCCATGGGATAGAGAGAGGCGACCTTCTCGTTTTCCAATCGATACAGGTTCCACCAGCCGGATTGATCCGACACGAAATGCAAGCGGCCGTCCGGTGACCATTCCGGTTGAAAAATGGAGACGTCGGTTCCGCCGACCACGCATCGTGGCATCCGGAGCGAGCCGTCCTGCCCGAGATCGGCGAGCCAGAGTTCCGTGCCGTCCCATGGCATATTGGGATGGTTCCAGGTCAGCCAGGCTAACCGTTGCCCATCCGGGCTCAGGCGTGGAGAGGCATAAAAATCATTGCCCGAAACCAGAATATCGCCGGATGTGGTACCTGAGCCGTTGTCGAGAGCAAGGCTCACGATGGAGTTTTGGGGCTCCCGGTCGGAATGGGTATGATCTTCACGAATGCAAAGAAGCCGGCGGCGTCGGTGGTCCATGAGCCCATCGGCATAGCACATGGGCTCGTCGGCAGTGATGGGTTCAGGCATTCCGCCCGGGCGTTGTCGATACAGTCGCTGATCGGAAAAATTGGAAAAATACACGACGCCTTCCGCAACACAATACGCCCCTCCTCCGTATTCATGGACCCGAGTACGAACGTTCAGCGGGGCAGGGGTGAGGGTGCGATGAGTTCCATCGGCATCCCTTTGGACAATCGTATTCCTCCCACCCTCACCGGGACGGCTTTCGACCCAGAACACCTGATCCCCGTCGAGGGCGATTTGTCCGAGTCTGATCGATTCTGAGACAATCCGGTCCGAGGTAAGAGGGGAGTTCCATGACCCGTAAGGAGCGATAAGCGGATTCGGCATGCTAAACCCCTGATTGATTACAAACGCATGGACTAAGACAGAATAACCGGCAAGAAAAGGGAGTGGAAGAGGGAAACTCGCCGCGAAGGGCTAAATTTGAACGGAAGTACAGTGCCGCTTGTGTTCACGTGAGGCAATGGTGACCAGGTCATTGATATTGTTGAGACATCGCCCACAACAATTATCTTCATCGTCGATTCCCAGCGTGGCGGCCAGTTTTTTCGGGCAGGTTATGCCGGCGCGCCCGAGATCTTCGACGTCCGATTCTTTAATGCCTTTACAAACACAGATGTACATGATGTCCACCGAATGCGATATTGATTTCCGTTATCATCTTCACGCATTCTAATCAAGTCGCCGGCAGGTTGTCAAGCCGAAAAAATGAAAATGAGAAAAATTTTCATTCTGGCAGGCGCAAACATTCAGGTAACATTGGTTTTGTGACTTGTTGAAGAATATTTTTTGACATGATCGAACCGATCGCAGATGGCGTCGTCCTGACCGTGCATGTTCAGCCGAAGGCCGCCAAAACGGAATTCGTGGGGGTCCATGGTGATGCATTGAAATTTCGAGTCGCCGCGCCTCCTGTGGCCGGCGAGGCCAACGCTGCCTTATGTGCGTATCTTGCCGAATTGTTCGGCATAGCGAAGTCTTTGGTCTCCGTATCAGCCGGACACACGACGCGGAAAAAGCGGATTAAGGTCATTGGAATCAATCGCTCGCGGGTCTGCGAGATCTTGCACATCTGACGGTTTATTGAAAGACTCCATGCCGATAGGTGTGCCCAAGATTTGCAACCCCCTTGGCCGCTTTTTATAATCCACATTTTGCTCTTGTAACCAATGGACCGATCTTCCTTTTTAGAAACCTTCCAGGCTCAACTTGCCGTTCGGCTGAGTCCCGACAGCGCGCAAAAAGTCGCAACGGCTCTTTTTGAGGCGGGTGGGGCCGATCACGTCTCCGAATTATTGAAAGAACTCCAGGAGCGTTCCGCGAAGCTCGCGGGGCAGGCCATGGAAGCGCTCCCCGAGATGGTGGAACGGTGCGGTCCAGAGCCGGTCGTCTCGTGGCTGGACGTGGCCGTAACCTTGGCCGGGCTATCGGGTGCGATAACCTTGAAATACCTGAAAGAGAGCCCGCGCCTCTTGGGTGTCCTGGATTCCGCCGCGCTTCGTCAAACGGTACTCGGTACGACGCTGGAACTCGCCGACAACGACTCGGAGTTTGCGGCCAACTGCGCGTTTGAATTCTTTCGAAAGGCTCCGGAATTGTTGCTCGTCGATTCACACACCGACTTGGCCCAGTGGGCGGAGATTGGCCGGGAACTGACGGAATGGGATGACGTGTTGGGCATCGAGTTTATCCGGGAATGCCCGAGGGTGGCCGAAGTGCTGGCTTTGGAAGAGGTGCGTCCCTGGGTGGCCTTCGGCATGAAACTGATCACGCAAAACAGTTTGGGAAAACCCGATTACGTGGGGATTCTGGAATTCTTTCGCACGAGTCCCGGCCTGATCGGAGAAATCCCCGATGCGGACGTACACCCGAACATCGTGAACGTGGGCTCGACCCTTGCGGATCAGTCGCCTGAAACGGCCCTGACCTTTTTGGCGGAAGCGCCGGGGTTGATGGCTCTACTGCCGTCGGTGGAACGGCGCATGAAAGTCCTCCGATACGGAGGGCTGCTTGCCGAACGGGATGCCGCCGTGACGATGGAATATTTTCGCCGGGCGCCGGAGGTGATCCGTCTGTGCGACGGAGCGGAAGGCCGGGACGAAGCCTTTGAAACGTGGTTCCGTGGCGGCATGGAAGTGTTGGAGTACAGCCCGGAAGGCGCCCGCGCGTATTTTGCTCTCGAAACCTCGAAGGCATTGAGTGCGATCGAACAGGCGACCAATAACGTACCGCTTCGACAGGTGGCGCGCTCGTTGAAACTGCTTGGCCACATGATCTGCGGCCAACCCGTGCAGATTGAATCCCTGGCCGATGCGGCGCAACGGCCTCGACTGGAAATGAAAGCCGAAGGGCCTATTGTCTACCTGCCTTCGATCATGAACCGGTTTTCGGTGAAGGACCAGAACGCTCGAAGCTATACGGTCACGTTGGCGCATGAGGTCGGGCACGTGGAGTTTGGAACGTATCGAATCGATATGCCGTTTCTTCGGACCCTGGCGCAACGGGTGGCGGATCGCTATCGACTCGATGCGAGTGCTCCGGATATCAATTGCTTGACGGACTTCTTTTCCCTCTATCCTCAAAAAGGGGTGATCCAGGATCTGTGGACCATTCTTGAAGACGGGCGCGTGGAGTGTTTGTTGCAGCAGGAATATCCGGGACTTCGAAATGATTTGGCCGCCGTGGCCCGGGCGTCGGTGAAGACCCGGTCCTTTCTCCATGGCATGACGGCCAGGGAAATGGTGCTGGATCAGTTACTGCTTCTGTTTACACAAGGAGCGGAAGGACCGCGGATTCCAGATAATCTTCAGCGAGTCGTGGATCGGTGTTGGGACTCGGCGAAGACGATTCGGCATTCCGAGGCGACGAACGAGCATTCCATCGACTTGGCTGACAGGATCTATCAGGTGTTGGATGAAATGATCGGCAGCTTGGAGGCCGTTGTTCGAGATGAAGCGGATTCAACGCCCGAGGAAGAGGAGTTGGGCGCGGGCCCGCGTGCAGCGGAAGAAACCGCGGGCGGCTATCGAGGCATTACGAATTGGGCCTATCGCGGTGAAATGAATCCTGATTTCGTCCGTGGAGGGTCGACGGAGTCGGACGACGGCTCGGACGCCCAGGAACAGCCGGAGCCGGAGTTGGAACATGCCGGCGAGCCTGCTCTTTCTCCGGCGCGTCGAACCGAAGAGATGGAAACACGGGAAGCCCATCAAGACGACACCGGCGAGCAGGTTTCACACCGGTCCGTCCTTGACGAGTATCTTCACGTGAAAGGCGCAGGCGATGGGCTGTTGCCCGTTCCGTCCGGTCAAGAGCAGGCGTACGTGTACCCGGAATGGGATGGAGGGATCCAGGACTATCGGCTCAAATGGTGTCGGGTGGTCGAGCGTCCCGGCGAGGAAGGTGGTCAGGATTTTGCACAACGTGTCCTGGAAAAACATGCCCCGGCCCTCAGAATCTTGCGCCGCTATTTTGAAACCATGCGTCCGACGGGGTTGCGTCGGGTCCATGGCTATGACCATGGCGAAGAATTGGATTTGGACGCCGCGATTCGTCACGTGGCGGAACGGCGGGCGGGCATCGACCCCTCCGATCGGATCTATGATCGGCGGGATAAACGTGAACGCCAGGTTGCCGTGGCGTTTTTGGTTGATATGAGTGGCTCGACGGGTCGGCAATTGGAAACGGGACAGCGTCGTGTGATCGACGTTGAGAAGGAAGGCTTGATTGTGCTCACCGAGGCGTTGGAGGCCATCGGGGACCAATATGCGTTATACGGATTTTCCGGCCAGGGCCGGCATCAGGTTGATTTCATGGTGCTGAAGGATTTCAGCGACACCCGGCGCTATCAAATCGGCCAGCGCATTGCGGCCATGACGCCGCTACAGCAAAATCGTGATGGGGCTGCGATTCGGCATACCGTCCAAAAACTGCTGCGCTGCCCGGCCCGGCACCGGTTGCTCATTCTTTTGAGTGACGGGCGACCCCTTGACGGAGATTATGGAGAGGAATATGCCCTGGAGGATACCCGAATGGCGCTTCGAGAGGCGCGGCAGCAGGGGATCAGTCCATTTTGCTTAACCATTGACCAACAGGCGAGCGGCTATCTCAAACGCATGTATGGAGACGTTCAATACCTGGTTCTGGATGATATCCTGACCTTGCCTGAACGGTTGCCTCGGGTGTATCAACGATTGACAGGAAGGTCGTGACGCATCTCCCCAATCTGTCATTCCCGACATTTTTAATCGGGAATCCAGGTTTTTGTTTTTTCCTTAGTCCGTGAGGCTACAGACTCTGGATTCCTGCTTTCGCAGGAATGACAGAAGCGGGCGGCGGGAATTGTCAACGAATGACGGAACATTGACACGAGTCACGGATGAAGCAACGCGATGAGCGATGAATCTCAACAACGAACGGTTCCGCCCTGGCTGTATAAGCTGTTTACCGGACACCAGTATCCGTACGTCCGTCGCCTGGCCAAATTTGAGAAAAAAGATCGCAAGCGCGGCGAGATGAGTTCCGAGCCGTCTCGCGAGGAGATTGATGCCAAATTCTGGGAAGTGTATCCTCGATCCTCCGCCAGAATTTTGCAGGAAGTGAAACAGGGAATGATCGTGGGTTTCACGGAATTGGGGTCCTATCCACCCGGAGGCTATCAGGAATTGGTGGACACACCGGAAGAGTTCCTGGCCCGGGAATATGGAAGAAAAAAAATCAAGGTGAATTTTTATTATGGAGACAATTTCGTCTGTACCATCAATTTCAAAGTCGGAGGATGGGCCAGTCACGACGATGACTAGAACCCTGAACGCCCGCCGGCAGTGTGCTCAAGGTGTCTTTGCGTTCATGGTTCGTATACGAGTCGGAACAACAATCTAACGTCAGGTGCGTCATGAGTCGACAGAAAATTACCATCGTCGGGGCAGGGAACGTGGGGGGCTCCGTTGCGCAGAGGCTGGCCGAAAAGAGCGGGTACGACATCGTCCTGGTGGATATCGTGGAAGGCCTGCCGCAGGGCAAGGCCTTGGATTTGGCGCAGGCCGGCGCGGTGTGCGGCTATGACTCGCCGATTCGTGGGACCAACCGGTATGAAGATACGGTGGATTCCGACGTGGTGGTGGTGACGTCGGGGATTGCCCGGAAGCCCGGCATGAGCAGGTCCGAATTACTGGAAACCAACATCAACATTGTTCGATCCGTCGTGCAGGAAGTGGCCATCCGTTCTCCCGCGGCCGTTCTGGTCATCGTGGCCAATCCGTTGGACGCCATGACGTACGTCGCCTATCGGGTGAGCAGGTTTCCCAAACAGCGAGTCGTGGGCATGGCCGGGATTCTGGACTCCGCCCGGTTCTGCACGTTTATCGCCCGGGAGTTGAACGTCTCGGTCCACAACGTCCAGGCCATGGTGCTGGGAGGGCATGGAGATGCGATGGTGCCCCTGATTCGATATACGACGGTGGCCGGCCGACCCGTGGATCAATGGATGTCACAGGAGAGGCTCGACGCCCTGGTGAAGCGAACACGCGACGGGGGTGGGGAAATCGTCAGTCTCCTCAAGACGGGGAGTGCGTACTATGCACCGGCGGCGGCCGTGGTCGAAATGGTCGAGGCTATCGTCCGGGATGACCACAAGGTACTTCCCTGCGCGGCGCTGTGTGAAGGCGAGTACGGCCTGAAAGGGACGTATATGGGGGTGCCGATCCGATTGGGGAAAAACGGCGTCGAAGAAATTCTAGAATATGAACTGACGCCCGACGAAAAAGCCGCGTTCGAGGTTTCGGCCCAGGGTGTCAGGGAATTATGCCAAGAGGTCGATAAAATCCTCGGCCTGTAATCCGCTAGGGTAGTTTTTCAGCCAGCACCTTTTCCGTTTGTTTCCTGCGGTACTCTTCCAATCGTTCTTTGATCCCTGAATCTGCGAGAGCCAGAATTGCGGCTGCAAATAAGGCAGCATTAGCCGCTCCGGCTTCACCGATGGCCAGGGTGGCGACGGGAATGCCCTTGGGCATTTGGACGATGGAGAGCAGGGAATCGAGTCCTTGGAGCGCTTTTGATTGCATGGGTACGCCGAGAACCGGCAGGGTCGTCTTTGCCGCAATCACTCCCGGTAAGTGCGCTGCTCCGCCGGCTCCCGCGATCATGACGCGGAGCCCGCGTGACTCGGCCTGGCTCACGTATTCGAATAAGGCATCGGGGGCCCGATGAGCGGAAATCACACGACATTCATTGGCAATGCCAAGCTGCGTCAGCGTCTCACTAGCCAGCCGCATGACCTCCCAGTCGCTTTTACTGCCCATAACAATGCCGACTAAAGGCGTATCATTTGCTGAAGCCACAAGCGTTCCTCCTTAACCGAAGTTGGAGCGTTCCCGGTGAACGCGTTCTCCTCAATAACAGGACAAAAGTGTACTCACTCATCATTTCATTTACAATCTTACAATCGGGTGCAGGGCGGGCGACGGTTTCCTCGACGTGGAAAGCATGGACCTCCCCAAGGCCTCCTTCCTGTTTGCCGAATGGGTTGGATAGAGTGTAACTCGTTGACGTTCAAAGGTTTTTGGTGTCCGTATACAGGAGAACGGCTTGACGAAATCAGGGAGAGCCTGTAAATGTTCCCTGATTCGTTGATAGATAGAAGGGTCAGCCTGAACGGGAGAACGACCATGTTCTTTCCCTCCTCTTTGTAAGGGGAGGCCAGGTGGGGTAGAGTCGCATACACATGGGGCTCCCAGGACTCTCTACCTCCCCTCACCCCTCCTTACAAAGGAGGGGAATGAAGAAGCCTCCCTCTCCCCACCTGTGGGAGAGGGTTGGGGTGAGGGGGGGAATGGTCAACGGCATGAACACATACAATGACAGCCTGGACGCGTTTCCCGGCTTAAGGCATTTTTTATGACTATTATGACTAAAGAGTTCCCCCTTCGGTTACTGACTCCGCTTGAGGCTGAGCCGTGGGATATCGACGGCTACGTCAAAAGCGGCGGGTACGAGGCTTGGCGACAAGTGGTTCGAGACGCCGATCCCGACCGGGTGATTGATGAGTTGAAACGAGCGTGTCTGCGGGGCCGGGGCGGAGCCGGATTCCCCACGGGATTGAAATGGGACAAGGTCGTTCACCATCGGGAGAAAGAGCGATATTTCGTCTGCAACGCCGGCGAGCACGAGCCGGGCACCTTTAAGGATCGGTACCTGGTCCAACACCACCCGCATCAGTTGATTGAAGGGTGTTTGATCGCGGCCTTCACCATCGGCGCGCGGGAAGCGTACATTTATTTGAATGCCGAATTTCTGGAAGCGCGGGCGAGTTTGGAGAAGGCCTTGGAACAAGCCCGGACGCGTGGGTTCCTCGGTCAAAACGTGCTGGGGTCCGGGGTTGACCTGGAATTGGAAATTTTCGAAGGGCATGGCAGTTACGTCGCCGGCGAAGAGACCGCGATGTTGGAGTCCATGCAGGGCCGCCCGGCTCAACCCAAGGAAAAGCCGCCGTTTTACCCCACCGAGTTCGGGCTCCATGGCAAGCCGACCCTGGTGAATAACGTCGAAACCCTGTCCCACGTGCCGCATCTGCTGCGCAACGGGGCTCAATGGTTTACGGAAGTGGGCGTGGAAAAAAGTCCGGGAACGATGCTGTTTTCGTTGAGCGGGGCCGTGAATCGCCCGGGTGTCTATGAATTGCCTTTGGGCACGCCGTTACGTCATTTAATCGAAGAATGCGGTGGAGGCGTTCCGCATGGCCGGGCGATCAAAGCGATGTTTCCGGGAGGGCCGTCCTTTGCCATGGTAGGGCCTGACGCGCTTGATCTGCAGATGGATTTCGATGCCTTGAAAAAGGCCGGAACCGGGCTCGGGTCGGCTGGGGTGATTGTCGTCGATGATGCCACCTGCATGGTAGGGCAAACGCTCAAGCTCTCCACGTTCTTTCGGGAAGAAAGTTGCGGGCAATGTCCACCCTGCCGGATCGGGACCGAGCATCTGGAAGAACTGATGGTGAAAATCGAGGATGGCACCGGGATGCAGGAAGATCTGGACAAACTCCTGCAGATTTGCGGGTTCGTCAAAGGCACGGGCTACTGCACGTTGGTGACGGGCGCGGCCGTCCTGGTCCAAAACAGTCTTCGCTTGTTCCGGCAAGAATTTGAGGAACACGTCGCCAAACGGGCGTGTCCTTTTCATCCTACCGCCACGGAACCGGCGGTTACCGTTGGGTGATGTCGGATGCCACGTGTCACTTTTATCCATCCTGAAGGCACAAGCGGCGAGGTTCCGGAGAACCTGACCCTGCTCGATGCCGCCGAACTGTTGGGCTTTCCGCTCAATCATGATTGCGGGGGGAGTGCCTCGTGCTCGACCTGCCGCGTTGAAGTGATCATGGGAGGAGAGCATCTCTCCGAAATAGATTTTGAAGAGCAGGACTTGCTCGATCGCGAAGCGTTAACCGAACCCTATCATCGTCTCAGTTGCCAGGCCACGGTCTTGGGAGACGTCGTGGTCCAGGTGCCCGAAGAAAAATGTGAGCCCACGGCTGCCGACCAGCAGGATTCCTCGAATGCCACCAAGAGCTGACACGTGAGATGGATCGGAACAGGGCGATTCCGATGAAGGAAACAATCTGCGTGACCCGTCAATATCGGTTCTGCGCGGCGCATCGGTTGCATACGAGCGCCTTGCCCGATGACGTCAATCGAAAAGTCTTCGGCAAGTGCAACAACCCCAATGGACATGGCCATAACTACACCGTGTTCGTCACGGTAACCGGTGCGTTGGATCCTCAAACCGGCGAAGTGACGGACGTTCTGGCCTTGGACCGGCTGGTGAACCGAAAAATTGTGGAACGTTTCGACCACCGTCATCTGAATGACGACCCGGCCTTTCAGCAGCTCGTGACCACCGGCGAAAATCTCGTCAAGTTCATTTGGGATGAGTTGGTGAACCACGTCCCGGTGGGACGGTTGGAAAAAATCGGGCTAATTGAAACGCGTGACAATTATTTCGAATATCGGCAATCCGTTCGGCCTGAACACCAATCAGCCTGAGAAAGGTTCTTTCATACCCTATGAACAAGCGTCCTTCTCCCAAGGCATCAACGCGACAACGCGTGCGGGCAACCAAGGCTTCCCCGGACTTCGACATCGACCCCGGTGCCGGCAAAGCGATACAGCCGCTGATTACGCAACTCCTGAAAGCGCTTGGAGAAGATCCGACGCGCATCGGGTTGGAGAAAACTCCCGAACGCGTCGCCCAGGCCCTCGCGTTTTTGACGAAAGGGTACGATCAGGACATCCGGGAGATCATCAATGGGGCCCTGTTCCCTCTTGAATATGACGAGATGGTCATTGTTCGCGATATAGATTTTTACAGTTTATGTGAACATCACCTGCTTCCGTTTTTTGGAAAATGTCACATCGGGTATATCCCGGGTAAGCAGGTCGTCGGCCTCAGCAAACTACCGAGGATCGTCGAAGCGCTGAGCCGGCGGATTCAGGTACAGGAACGCCTGACGGTGGAAATTGCCGAGACCCTCAAGGCGGCGCTGAACCCCTTGGGGGTGGGGGTCGTCATCGAAGCGCAGCACCTGTGCATGATGATGCGCGGCGTCGAAAAGCAAAATGCCATAGCTGTCACGAGTCACATGCTGGGAGGGTTTCGCAAACAACAACAAACCCGCGATGAATTTTTGAAGCTCATCGGTCGATCCGTCTGAGCGTGAGTTGCGCACCCCGGCCCAGGCTCTACCTCCCCCTCACCCCAACCCTCTCCCGCCAGGGGAGAGGGAGTAGGTCGGGTTAGCGGAGCGTAACCCGATATTATCGCTACGAATCCGAATCTTCCAACGACGTCAAAAAAGTCAGGATCGCCGCGTTGAAGGCGCTGGGGTTCTCCATGTTCGAAAGATGCCCGGCCTGGGGGATACGCACAAAGGTGGAGCCGGGGATCTGGTTGGCCATACATTCCACTTCCTCCGGTGGTGAGGCGAGATCCTCGTCGCCCACGATCACCAAAGCCGGAATAGAAAGGGTGCTCAACAGCGGAGTGGAATCCGGTCGTTCTTCCATGGCCATGAGATCGCCCACGATCCCGGAAACCTGATTGCCGGTGATGATCGTGCGCAGGTGATCCCGCAAGTCTGCGCGGTTTTCACAAGAAGCGGGACTCAATAATTTGGGCAACATGAGATCGGTGATGGACGACGCCCCCCGGCGATACGCGATTTGGGCCATGGAGAATCGAGCGGCTTTGGCTTCAGGCGTATCGGCCGTCGCTCGGGTATCGGCCAACACGAGAGATTGAAAAAGCGCGGGATATTTTCGATAAAGCGCAAAGAGGATATACCCTCCCATGGACAATCCCACGAACGTCGCCCGTGCAATGCCCAGGTGCTCCAGCAAGCCGTTGACGTCCTCCGCAAACTGGTCCACGGTATAGCGCCACATCGGCGCATCGGATTCGCCATGCCCGCGCAGGTCGATCGTGATGACGCGATACCGATCCGATAGTCCGGCCACCTGCGGTGCCCACGTCGTCCGATTGAGCGGAAACGCGTGGAGAAAAATAACCGGAGCCCCTTGCCCCTCATCCGAATAGGCTAGGTCGATGTCGTTGATCCGAACCTTCATCTTCTGTCATTCCCGACATTTTTAATCGGGAATCCAGGGCTTTTGCTTTCTCCTCCGTTGGCGAAGAGAACGACCCTGGATTCCTGCTTTCGCAGGAGTATCTGTGTTTCAAGTCAAGCTTTTTTACGATGCCGGGACTCCCTCATCCACCCACGGCGTGCCTCGCCGCGCAATCGCGTGCAGTTGCAACAGCAGCTTCCGCATCACGGCCACCAAGGCCACTTTGCCCGGCTTCCCCCGCCGCCGTAACCCCTGATAAAACCGCCCCAGGTCCGTGTTGGTGCGGATCACCGATAACGCCGCCATGTATAACGCCCGGCGCACCAGCCCGCGGCCGCCGCGAATCGCCCGGTACCCTCGGTGGGTCCCACTGTCCTGGGCCCACGGCGCCAGCCCCACCAAGGCCGTCAGCGCCTTCCCCGAGCCCTGGCCCAATTCCGGGGCATAGGCCAGCAAGGTCGCCGCCGTGAGCAGGCCCACCCCGCGCACACTCTGATACAAGGCCGCGCGCTCGGCCAACGCTGGCCGGACTTCGATGGCTTGCTGGTACTCGTCCGCCAGGTGCTTCAGCTCTTTGTCCAACCACGCCAGATGCCGCTGACAGGATTGCTTGACCCGCCCCCGCAACCCCTTCTCCAAGCGATTCAGTTCCTGGGTCCGTTGATCGAGCAGTTGCTGCCGCCGCCCCAGCAGGGCCCGGACCTCCTCACTGGCTTCCTCTTGCGCGGCCTCCACCGGCAACTCAAACACGTCGCCATAGTGTGCCAGGATCTGCGCATCCAGCGGATCGGTCTTGGCCCCCTGGCCCACAGCCCGGGCAAACGCCCGCACCTTCGTCGGATGCGCCACCGACACCGCGAGGTCGGTGATCCGGACCCGTTGCACGAGCAGGCGTTCATACCCCCCCGTCGCTTCACACACCACGTGGGTCACGGCTTGTCCCCGCCCCCACGCCAGAAACGCCGTCAGCCCGGCGCTGGTGTTGGGAAACCGGCGGACCGGCCCCCGCGCGACGGATACGGCTAATTCCTGTTTCCCGACATCAATCCCGGCCACAATTTTGTTCATGATGTCCTCCCTTGCTGAGGTGAATGGTGTTTGTCCTCCCCACTTGCAAATGCGGGGCTGTGAACCCCCTGGATCTGTTCGGAGCTACAAACTGGCCTGAGGGGTGTCCTACTCCTGCACGGTGCAACCTCGGAGTGCCCCGGGATTCACCTTATGACACGCGACGCGCCCCTCACGCCCACCTTACAAATTGGCCGATTTGCAAGGTGAAAGCAACATACAAATGACAGATTCGGAGTGTCGTTGGCTATTTTCACACCAATTCTCCCCTTCTGTCATCCTCGACGCTTGTCCCCGACGCCTGTCCCCGACCTGATCGGGGATCCAATCAAGGAATGGATCCAGTCAAGTAAAGGATCCAGAGTCTTTTTCCTCAGATGGGAAGATATTATTTCATCGCGGTGAAATACATCCAGTACCCTGTATTCCAGCCAATCCTGATCTCACGAAATCCGGCACGATGCAGCCAGCGTTTTTGTGTTTCATAATCTTCCGGGTGGTCATGAATGCGATGGTGCTCCGTTAGCCATTTCCACTTTTCTCCATCGGGATAATGGGAATCGACAAAGAGCCTCCACTCTTCACAGAGCGTTTCATACTGATCATGTTGCTTGCTGATCATGAGATCCGAGCAGGTGAAGAGGCCTCCCGGCTTCAGGGCATCGAACAGGATCGGGAAGATCCACTGTTTTTCCCCGCTGTCCAGATGGTGGAGGCTGAAGCTGGCGGTAATGAGATCGAAATGGCATCGGGGAAAGTCATAGTCACGGAAATAACGTTCGACACAGGTCACGTTGTTCCCTGAAAATCGTTGCTTGCACAGGGCCAGCATTTCCGCTGAAGCATCAAGCAGCGTATAGTGTGCATGGGGAAATTGTTTCAGCAGGAGTGCCGTCACGTTTCCGTTGCCGCATCCCAGGTCCAGGATGGCGTCCGGTGAGAAATCATCGGGAAGACAGTCGCAAAAGCATGACAGTAATTCGAGGTAGTGCGGAACACATTTGGTCATGTCCTCCGTATAGTTGCCCGAGAACTGATCAAATTCGGCAGCAATTGAATCTTTCACTTTCATCAGCGTTCCCTCTATCGGCAGACGGCAATCACCATTTTGCAAAGCCACGAGCGGACGAAATGCCCATCATTTCATTTGCACCCGTTTCCAATGACGTTATAGCATTGGCCTACCAAATGACGTTGGCTTCCGGAAAAACGTGATGTTTGACGAGACTCCACCTGACCTGTTCTCTTCCTCTCCCCAATCAAATCCTAAGTCAAAACACAAACCGGCGCAAATTCTGTCCGCTCCTCTGGCCGAGCGGCTCCGTCCCCAAACGTTTGACGAGTTTGTCGGCCAGGATCACGTGCTCGCCGAGCATCAATCGCTCCGGCAGGCCATTGAAAATGATCGGGTCCCTTCGCTGATTCTGTGGGGGCCGCCCGGCTCGGGGAAAACCACGTTGGCCCACATCATCGCCCAAAAAACGAAAGCGGCATTCGTGGCGTTTTCCGCGGTGGTCAGCGGAGTAACCGAGCTTCGAGCGATCATCAAGGAAGCTGTGCAGCGACGACGAATGCAGGATCAGGCCACGATTCTGTTCGTGGATGAAATTCACCGGTTCAACAAAGCGCAGCAGGACGCCTTTCTGCCTCACGTCGAGAAGGGGGATATCATTCTCATCGGCGCGACCACGCAAAATCCTTCCTTTGAAGTCATTGCCCCACTCCTGTCCCGTTCCATGGTCGTGACCCTCAATGAGTTGGATGATGACGCGATGGGCATGATCCTGGATCGGGCGCTGAATGACGACGAGCGCGGGCTCGGGAAATCCGGGGCGACCCTGACCCACGAGGCGCGGCAGTATTTGATCCGGTACGGGAACGGAGACGCCCGGTCACTGCTCACGGCCCTGGAATACGTGATTCGGCAAGCCGCTTCTTCCTCCGATACGCCGATCACCCTTGATCGTCCGCAACTGGAAGGGATCCTTCAGCAACGGGTGAGATACGACAAGGATGGAGAAGAGCACTACAATGTGATTTCCGCCTACATCAAGAGCATGCGGGATTCCGACGCCGATGGAGCGTTGTATTGGTTGGCCCGGATGCTGGAAGGTGGCGAAGATCCCAAATTCATCGCGCGACGCATGGTCATCTTCGCCTCGGAAGACGTCGGCAACGCCGAGCCCATGGCGGTGGTCGTAGCCACGTCGATTTTCCACGCCGTGGAAGTGATCGGGCTCCCCGAAGCGCAAATCAATTTGGCGCAGGGGACCACGTATTTGGCCTCCTGTCCCAAGAGCAACGCGTCCTACGCCGGACTGATCGAGGCGCGGAAGGATGCCAAGGCCTTCGGCAACCTGCCCGTCCCCTTGCATTTACGAAACGCCGTGACGTCGCTGATGAAGGACTTGGGATATGGAAAAGGGTATCGCTACGTGCATCATGATCAAAGGGCCCAAACTGAACAAACCCATTTGCCGAAAGAACTGGACAAGAAAAAGTATTACCGGCCCTGACCGCAGGCGCTGGACGAGTCGTTACCCGACTCGTGCCAGTTGGTCTTTGAGTTCCGCGAGTTCGGTGGAAAGGGTTGACCACCGGTTCGTCAGGACGTCGAGTTCTTCTTTCCAGCGTTCATGTTCCTGATGCAACTCGTTCCACCGGGGAAAATCCCGGTAAAGTTCCGGCGTCGAGAGTTCTTCGGCCCGGGCTTTGATCCGGTCCTCCAAGGCCGCAATGTCCGCTTCCGACCGCGCCACCTGTTTTTCCAACCGGTTGACCGTTTTGGTCATATCGCGGCGAGTGGGTGTACTCGACGGCAGGGATGCCTCCGCCGGGACCGGGGTGCGCCGGGTTTTTCGTTTTTCCTGTCTCGCAAGGGTCTGGGCCTCTTCCTGCGCTTTCAACGCGTCGAGTTCCTGTGAGCGTTTCCACAAATAATATTCATAGTCTCCCAGGTAATCTTTGACACGGCCTTCTTCGATCTCCACGACCCGCGTCGCGACCCGGCTTAAAAAAAGCGGATCATGGGAGATGAACACCATTGTGCCCTGAAAGTCGAGGAGCGCATCGGTGAGGACGTCCACGGAGACAGGATCCAGGTGATTGGTGGGCTCGTCCAACAAGAGCGTGTTCGCCGGTTCCGCGAGCATGCGAGCCAGGGCGACCCGGTTACGCTCCCCACCGCTGAGAGCCTTGATCGGCTTTTTCTGATCCGGTCCGGAAAAAAGAAAGACCCCGGCGGTGCTACGCAAAAAATTGGTCTCGGCTTGAGGCGCGGCTTCCGTCAAGGCTTCCAGGATCGAATGCTCGGGGTTCAGAATCTCGGCTTGGTGCTGGGCAAAATAATGCAGCGTCACGCCGTGGCCTTCCCGTCGCGTGCCGGCCTCGAAGGGCAACACCCCTGCCAGCATTTTCAACAAGGTGCTTTTCCCCGCGCCGTTTTCTCCGACCAGCGCGACCCGTTGCCCACAGTCGACCGAAAAGTGAAGCCCCTCATAAATGACGCGTTCGTCGTATTGTTTTCGGACGTCGTTCAGTTCCAACACCCGGATCCCACTCTTGGCGGGTTGCGGAAACCGGAAGCGAAGTCGTTTGGGGTCACGCTTGGTCTCGATGAGTTTGATTTTCTCCAACTGCTTGATGCGCGATTGCACCTGTTTGGCTTTGGTGGCCTTGGAGCGGAATCGATCCACAAACTTTTGCACGCGCGCGACCTCCTTGGCCTGGCGCTGTGCGGCTGTTGCCTGCTGGGTGTCGAGTTGTGCGCGCAAGGCTTGAAAGGTCTGGTAGTTTCCACGATATTCCTGGATGTGATGATTGCGGATTTCCCAGATATGCGTGGTCAACAGATCAAGAAATTTCGTATCGTGGCTGATGATGAGCATGGTCGTTTTCGAAGCAAGCAGAAAGGATTCGAACCAGGTCTGCGTGGGTTTGTCCAAGTGGTTCGTCGGCTCGTCGAGCAGCAACACGTCGGGGTTGGCGAGCAAAAGGTGCCCGAGCGCCACCCGCATGCGATAACCGCCGGAATAGGTTTGCAGGGATCGATGCCAGTCCGCCTCTCCAAACCCGAGCCCCGATAAAATCCGTTTGGCTTCATGTTCGGGGTACTGCTCGCGATGGGCCGCCTCAAGCACGGTCAGGTCCGTGGGGGCGTCGAGCTCTTGGGGGAGATATCCGATACGGAGCCAGGGCCGTTTTCGGATTGCCCCGTCGTCAGGCGAATCCACACCCATAATCATCCTGAGCAGGGTGGTTTTTCCCGTGCCGTTTCGACCCACGAGGCCGACCCGGGTTTCCGGACGGAGGTGGGCCGCTGCCTCGGAAAAGAGCGTTTTCGTCGGGTACTGTTTGGTTAAGGATTCAATATGGAGCATCGTTCAATCCGGAAAGACAGAGGTTGGTTTGGCGCCGGGCTCTCAAAACCAGAGAAAAAATGAAAGAAATCGAGGTGGGATCCGACCAACCGCTACGAGTAGTTGGTGGAGCTGGCCGGGATTGAACCGGCGACCTCGTGAATGCCATTCACGCGCGCTCCCAACTGCGCCACAGCCCCACTCAGAAGTATTTTCGGAGACAACAGGAAACAAGAAGGGAATCTAACATGCAAGGTAGGATCGGTCAAGGCTGCGGGCGTGGGATCGGCCGTTGAATCCTGCACGACGTTTTCGGAGCGCAACCCCCGCTGTATCCTTCTATCATTCCCGACAATCTCCTTCTGTCATTCCCGACATTCTTAATCGGGAATCCAGGGTCTTTGTTTTTCCTTCGTTCGTTAAGAGCAAGACGCTGGATTCCTGCTTTCGCAGGAGTATCTGTGTTTCAAGTCAAGCTTTTTTACGATGCCGGGACTCCCTCATCCACCCACGGCGTGCCTCGCCGCGCAATCGCGTGCAGTTGCAACAGCAGCTTCCGCATCACGGCCACCAAGGCCACTTTGCCCGGCTTCCCCCGCCGCCGTAACCCCTGATAAAACCGCCCCAGGTCCGTGTTGGTGCGGATCACCGATAACGCCGCCATGTATAACGCCCGGCGCACCAGCCCGCGGCCGCCGCGAATCGCCCGGTACCCTCGGTGGGTCCCACTGTCCTGGGCCCACGGCGCCAGCCCCACCAAGGCCGTCAGCGCCTTCCCCGAGCCCTGGCCCAATTCCGGGGCATAGGCCAGCAAGGTCGCCGCCGTGAGCAGGCCCACCCCGCGCACACTCTGATACAAGGCCGCGCGCTCGGCCAACGCTGGCCGGACTTCGATGGCTTGCTGGTACTCGTCCGCCAGGTGCTTCAGCTCTTTGTCCAACCACGCCAGATGCCGCTGACAGGATTGCTTGACCCGCCCCCGCAACCCCTTCTCCAAGCGATTCAGTTCCTGGGTCCGTTGATCGAGCAGTTGCTGCCGCCGCCCCAGCAGGGCCCGGACCTCCTCACTGGCTTCCTCTTGCGCGGCCTCCACCGGCAACTCAAACACGTCGCCATAGTGTGCCAGGATCTGCGCATCCAGCGGATCGGTCTTGGCCCCCTGGCCCACAGCCCGGGCAAACGCCCGCACCTTCGTCGGATGCGCCACCGACACCGCGAGGTCGGTGATCCGGACCCGTTGCACGAGCAGGCGTTCATACCCCCCCGTCGCTTCACACACCACGTGGGTCACGGCTTGTCCCCGCCCCCACGCCAGAAACGCCGTCAGCCCGGCGCTGGTGTTGGGAAACCGGCGGACCGGCCCCCGCGCGACGGATACGGCTAATTCCTGTTTCCCGACATCAATCCCGGCCACAATTTTGTTCATGATGTCCTCCCTTGCTGAGGTGAATGGTGTTTGTCCTCCCCACTTGCAAATGCGGGGCTGTGAACCCCCTGGATCTGTTCGGAGCTACAAACTGGCCTGAGGGGTGTCCTACTCCTGCACGGTGCAACCTCGGAGTGCCCCGGGATTCACCTTATGACACGCGACGCGCCCCTCACGCCCACCTTACAAATTGGCCGATTTGCAAGGTGAAAGCAACATACAAATGACAGATTGAGGGGATGACAGCAAGGGAACGATGCGCTAAAAATAAAGTGGCAACCGGAGGGCACACTTTGATAGAAAAGAGGCATGAGCGACGTCAGAGTTCGTTTCGCACCCAGCCCCACGGGGCATCTCCATATCGGAGGCCTTCGTACGGCCCTGTTCAACTGGTTGTTCGCCCGGCGGCATGGCGGGAAATTTATTTTGCGGATTGAAGACACGGACCGCGACCGGTCAACGGATGCCGCCATCGACGCCATCGTCAACGGCATGCGCTGGGTCGGGCTGGATTGGGATGAAGGTCCCCATCGGCAAAGCGACCGGCTGGATCTCTACCGGCAAAAAGCCATGGCATTGCTCGAACGGGGTCAAGCCTATTGGTGCGTGTGTACGCCGGAAGAACTCGAAGCCCGGAGGAAAGAGGCCCAGGCCAAAGGCGAACCCCTCAAATACGATGGCCGGTGTCGGGAACGAGGACTGACCGCTTCCGCGGAACCGGCGGCGCTCCGGTTTCGATCTCCTCAAGAAGGGCAAACCGTTGTTGAGGACCTGATCAAAGGCACCATCGTGTTCGAAAACACCGTCCTCGACGATCTCATCATTCTTCGATCGAACGGCTATCCCACGTATAATTTGTCCGTCGTGATCGATGACGCGCTCATGGAGATCACGCACGTGATTCGCGGTGACGATCACGTCAACAACACGCCTCGCCAGGTTCCGCTGTTTGAAGCGTTGGAGTATCCGGTGCCCAAGTTTGCCCACCTGCCGATGATTTTGGGTTCGGACAAATCCAGGTTGTCCAAACGACATGGAGCCACGTCGGTATTGGCGTATCAGGAAATGGGCTATTTACCGGAAGCGCTGGTGAATTACCTGGTCAGGCTGGGGTGGTCGCACGGCGACCAGGAGATTTTTTCAATCCAGGAAATGATCGAGAAATTTTCCTTTGACCACGTGCAATCATCCGCGGCGGTGTTCAACCCGGAAAAACTGCAATGGCTCAATGCCGAATACATCAAACAAGGTGAGCCACGGCACATCGCGGACCTGTTACTTCCCTTTTTGGAAAAGCAGGGATACGACCGGGACGGACTCGTTCAACCCCAAGGTGGCATTGAAGCGGCGGTCCCTCACCTGCGTGAGCGCGCGAAAACATTGGTCGAAATGGTGGAATGGACGTTGCCTTATATTACGGAACCTGTGGCGATGGATGAAGCCGCGGTCGAAAAGTTTCTCACCCCCGCGATTGGCCCCAGCCTCAACAAATTCGTCGAACGAGTGAAGACGGTCGATCCCTTTTCCAAAGAAACGCTCGATCCCGTGTTGCAAACCATCCTCGAGGAAGACCACCTGAAGATGGGGAAGTTCGCCCAACCCCTTCGCGTCGCCCTTACCGGAAGAACCTTCAGCCCGGGCATTTATGAAGTCATGGAATTACTGGGCAAGGACCGGACCCTCAAACGCATTGAACAGGCCCTCCACAGAATCCCCGCGTCGTGACAACAATACGTTCTATTTTTTCGGCGCTCGTTTTGTTCATGTAGTGGCAGCATCTCATGCTGCCAAGAAAGACTGTCAAATTGGCGTGACGCATGGCGCGATAAGGCATGTCCCTGTCTCCGAACAGGGATCGCGCAGCTACAGGAGAGATTTGTCGGGGCTTTTGTTGACTTTTAGCTACAGGATGAGCCGGAGAGGGTGAGAGGAGGGGTCACCCTACCGCCAAGGGGTAAAAGGGTCTCCGCCTGCTGCGCGATCGATTGCAGCAAAAGCTTCTCAGGACGGCTGCGGGAGAGCACCCGTAACCCGATGGACAGACTCAGTAAGGCGCGCGCGGTCTGGAGCGGCACCACCGACTTGGCAATCTCTCCGTTGGCTCGGCCCTTTTCGATCATTTTGCGGAAGAATCGTTCCCTCTTGATGAAGGCTCGACCGACGACCTGCGCTACCTCTTGGTCGTGCGGCGATAATTCCAAGGCCGTATTGACCAGAAAACACCCATCGCGTGCCCCCTTTCCCACCACCGCAGTAATGGTATCCCGGAATACGCTGAGGATAGCTTGGCGAGGTGAATACGCTTTCGCCAGCGCTGCGATTTCGGTCTGGCGCATGATGTCGTATCGGCGCAAAGCATTGAGGAAGAGAGTGCGCTTATCGTCGAACGTGTTATACAGACTGGCACGCTGGATCTGCATGCAGTCCAGGAGATCGTTTAAGGACGTGGCCTTATAGCCCCGGGTCCAGAAGGCCGCCATCGCCTTGTTCAGAACCGTATCGACGTCGAACTCTTTTTTTCTGGGCACGGTGGCTCCCCTTCAGGCATGAAAAAGTCGAAAAATATTATCTAAAAATCACATGCCATGCAAGCATTTTGGAACAATCAATTTGAAATGAACGATCTAGAATGGCCCCCACGCCCTCGTGGGATGCTCCCACTCAGTGGCTGCTTTGACCCGAGATGCGCCCTGCGCATGACAACATATACATACAATATTACATACATGTTGCATGCATATGCCCTTGATTCCAGTCCTTTTCCGCCTTTGCCTGTCCTGAGCATGCCTTGAGCAAAACGAAGGGCCTGGCGAAGGAAGCACAGTAGGGTCAGGAGAGGTGCAGGGAAGCATGAGACTTGCCCTGGGGTAGAAGGTTTACCTGGAAAGAGGGAACTGCGCAGTATTTGTAGCAGCATATCCCCGTCCTGCGGGAGGGATATGCCTCAGGTGCCTTCTTTCAAAGCCTCACGGGACTTGGAAAAGCGGCTGCGTCAGGTATTGGCCATTGGCTACGGGATGCGTCGGAGATGGCGAGAGGAGGGGCTGCCGTATCGCCAGGGGGTAAAAGGGCTTCCGCCTGTTTCGCGATCGACTGCAGCAAAAGCTTCTCCGGACGGCTGCGGGAGAGGACAACCAACCCGATGAGCAGGCCCAGCAAGGCACGCGCGGTCATGGCCGGCACCACTGACGGGGCAATCTCGCCCCTGGCTCGGCCCTTTTCGATCATCTTGCGGAAAAATTTGTGTTCCATGTGGGTGAAGGCCACGCGGACGATCTCAGCCACCTCCTCGTCGTGCGGCGATAACTCCAAGGCCGTATTGATCAGAAAACACCCATTGCGGGCCCCATGTTCCACCACCGCGGTGACCGCATCCTGGAATAAGCCGAGAATGGCTTGGCGGGGCGAAGGCATGTTCACACGCTTTGAGACCTCGGCCCGGCGGTAGATGACGTCGTATCGGCGTAAGGTCTCGAGGAAGAGAGTGCGCTTGTCACCGAACGCGTTATAAAGACTGGCACGCTGGATCTGCATGCAGTCCAGGAGATCGTTTAAGGACGTGGCTTCATAGCCACGGGCCCAGAAGGCTTCCATGGCCTTGTTTAGAACCGCGTCGACGTCGAACTCTTTTTTCCTTGGCATGGTTATCTGGAAGATAATAAAAGTGAAGACACTAAAACGCTTAAACTATACGTAAAGGCCACATGACATGCAAGCATTCTGGAATAATCATTTTAATACGAACGATCAAAAAAAGAGGGATGTCTGCGGTCGTGGGGTGACTTCACTCAGTGCCTGCCGTGAGCCGGAATGCCGCTCTCCTCAACTCCACTGGGAACTATCAAGAATAGTCGCAACAGACAGCATCAAAATGAGCATAAGTTCTTGACTCAGCGAAACGGCTCCGTTTAAGCTTTTTCATGGGCTGGGGGATCGTCTAAGGGTAGGACATCAGATTCTGGATCTGATTGTGAGGGTTCGAATCCTTCTCCCCCAGCCAATTTCCGTGACACTAAAATGTTCAATCTATGATCGGATAAGGAATGGAACGCAGGGACCCGACGTTTCTGCATGACCACGTGGAAGAGGCGACTATGACGAAAAAGATGATCCTTCACCCATCCAGGCGTCTTGCCATAGTACTAGGTCTGTGTATACTCGCTTCGGCAGGCGTGGCAAACGCCGAAACAAGTCGGCAGGGATTCTACGCCGGCATCGAGTTGGGGTTTGCAAATGCCGAAGACATGGGGTCCGTGCTGTCTGGAGTCAACCATCCTACGCAATGCGACATATTGGTTGGGGGTGACCCCAGCGGCCCGGACTGCGCTGCCAACACGCCGCGACCGCTCTCCATCACCTCGTTTGACCTGGGCACAGGGTTCTTGGGCGGCGTCAGCGTAGGGTATGCGCTGGACAGGTTTCGCGTCGAATTCGAATATCTGAACCGGTCTCACAGTGGCGATTCCTTGCCTTGGAAGCCCCCTGGTGGGAACCCGGTGCTGGGGGGCAAAGGGCCCGAGTGGAGCACGCTCGACCCGCCCTCGGAACGGATATCGGACTTCAGCGCTCATCAATTCTTCGTGAACGCCTACTACGACTTTCTGAACAACTCGCGCTGGACGCCTTATGTGGGCGCGGGCGTCGGTTGGGCCCGCACCAGTCTGGACTACGAGGCCCGCTTTTTGCGTAAGACAATCGCTCAAGGTTACCCGGCTGGTAAACCACCGGCTGCCGCCGGTACGCTAAGCCTTCTGAATACCGAGTTCACCGACACGCTCTTCGGTTTCCAATTCCTGGGTGGCCTCGATTACGCGCTGACGGAAAAGGTATCAATCGGCATGAAAGCGCGCTGGGCTTCTTTCCAGGATCTTGAAGGCGACACCGTGTGGAACGTCATCAGAAGTCACAGACCGGTCCGGGCTGACGGTGTCACTCCATTCGACAGCAGGCTGACGTTCAGCGACATCCAATACTGGGCGCTCAGCGTCGGGCTGAAGTACTCCTTTTGACCCTGACGCGTGGCTACGCTCGTCACTGTATCGGATATGCCGAATGGGGGGCCTTGACACCTCCGAACATTTTTCCTAGGTTTCGTCGGGAGATGTTGTCGACGATCAAACGCTTCGCTTCCTCACTGTGTATTCTCCTGACCCTGACGGTTCTGCTGGTCCCGGTCAAAAGTTTTGGTTACCAAAACGAGGTGGACTGGATGTGGAACGACACGAAACCCACGTCCAAGGGGAGATGTAAAACGTTTGTGGTCAAAGCCGGACCTCCGAAAATTGTGCGAGGGACCGTCTCGGGTCGCACGTGCCTGACCAACGCCATTCAAGCGTATCGAAAAGGCGATCATGAAAAAGCATTCGGATGGATCCTGGCGGGTCAATGCCATAATCGGGCGGCCCGGGACACGTTGATCAAAAATGCTCCGCACGTGCTGCAGTATCCGCTCGAACAGTACGGACCACACGTGTCCGAGTAACGTGAAGTTCTCTCCCTTCTTGCTTTGCCCAACGAGAAGCGCTGCCGTGCACAAAACCATCATGCGGAAAAAAGAATCCGGGAGGGGCGACGATGGATGACCAATATTTTTATGGCGCACTACTGCTGATCGTCGGGGTGATCGGCTTGCTGGTATTGTTCAAAGGGAAGAAGCCATATTAAGGAACCCCTGATTTATCGCACTATCGGGCGCATGGCGGCGTTGTGTCCTCGCTCAACCCTCGCCTATCTCGTTTGATAAGCCTCGGGTTTCGCTGCGGGACGCCTTGCCCTGCATCCCGCTATCACAATAAATTAGAGGTTCCTTAGGTGCGATGGTTCCTCGACGTGGATCGTCCTGACGGCATGGTAACGGCAGATAAAGGATCTTGAGCATGTCCAACCCTCATCCGGCTTCCAAAGATTTTATTCGTGTGATCGTGGCGCAGGACCGGGAGACACGAAAATTCGACGGCGTCGTGCATACGCGGTTCCCTCCGGAACCCAACGGGTATCTCCATATCGGACACGCCAAATCCATTTGTCTGAATTTCGGCATTGCCCGGGAATTTGCCGGGGGGCTGTGCAATTTGCGGTTCGACGACACCAATCCCGCCAAGGAAGACGTGGAATACGTCGAGTCCATTCAGGAGGACGTGCGTTGGCTGGGCTTCGACTGGCAGGACCGGTGTTTTTTTGCCTCGGATTATTTCGAGCGGTTGTACGAGTATGCGGTGTTGTTGATCAGGAAAGGCAAAGCCTACGTGGACAGTCTGACGGCGGACGACATCCGCCGCTACAGGGGGACTTTGACGGAACCGGGCAAGGAGAGCCCGTATCGAACGCGACCGGTTGAGGAGAACCTTGACCTGTTCTCGCAGATGCGTGCCGGCGACTGCGAAGAAGGGACGCACGTGCTCCGCGCCAAAATCGACATGGCCTCGCCCAACATCAATATGCGCGATCCCACGCTCTACCGGATTCGGCGGGTCTCTCATCACCGGACGGGCACCGATTGGAACATCTATCCCACGTATGATTTCGCGCATCCGTTGTCCGACTCCCTCGAAGGGATTACGCATTCCCTCTGCACCCTGGAGTTTGAAGACCATCGGCCTTTGTACGATTGGGTGCTCGACGAGTGTGAGGTGGCGTGCCATTCTCAACAGATTGAATTCGCGCGCTTGAACCTGACGCACACGGTGCTAAGCAAACGGAAACTGTTGGGGCTCGTTGAAGAGGGGCACGTGTCGGGATGGGATGATCCGCGCCTCCCCACGTTGATGGGCTTGCGACGCCGCGGGTATCCCCCCGAAGCGATTCGACGTTTTTGCGAGCATATCGGGGTGGCGAAACGCGACAGCGTGGTCGAGGTGAACCTGTTGGAGCATTTCGTCAGGGAGAACCTGAATGCGAGTGCGCAGCGGGTCATGGCGGTGCTCCGGCCGCTGCGCGTCGTCATTACCAATTACCCGGAAAACCAAGTGGAAGAGTTACAGGCGGTGAACAATCCTGAAGATCCCGCGATGGGGAGTCGGGCGGTCCCGTTTTCTCGTGTCCTCTATATCGAGCGGGAAGATTTTCGTGAAGATCCTCCGAAAAAATACTTTCGTCTCGCGCCCGGCCAGGAGGTGCGTTTGCGCTATGCCTATATCATTCAATGCGTGGATGTGATCAAGGATGAGCAGACGGGCGAGATCGTCGAAGTCCGGTGCACGTATGATCCGGAGACCAAAAGCGGGTCGGGGCAACCGGCCCGAAAGGTGAAAGGCACCATCCATTGGGTGTCCGTGGCGCATGCGCTTGAGGCCGAAGTGCGACTATTCGATCATTTGTTTTCCGTCCCGGACCCGGAGAAGGACGGCCGGGATTACCGGACCGTGCTCAATCCCGACTCGGTGGAACGGTTACAGGACTGCCGGGTCGAACCGGCATTGCAGACAGCCGCCGTGGGCCAACGGTTTCAGTTCGAACGGCAGGGCTATTTTTGCGTCGATTCCGATTCAACCGCCCAACAACTCGTGTTCAACCGCACCGTCGCCCTCCGCGATTCCTGGTCGAAACTCGAAAAGAAATAGTTTCCTCCCCAAAAAGTCAAAATTCGTACCCTTGCGGAATTTCTGCCTGGGCTTAAGGGGGAATCTCTCATCCGACACACAATACCAAATGGTCATCCTGAGCAACGCGAAGGATCTGCTTTTTCAGGCGTTCGGTGGTCGAAACTACGAGATTCCTCGCTACGCTCGGAATGACAGATATGGTGTGGTCAGTCCCTTCATTCTGTCAACGACTTACTGAACACATACAGGGATGACAAGAGGGGGAGTCGGGGAGGGCAGGGTGGGGTAGAGTCCGGGTAGGTCGGGTTAGCGTAGCGTAACCCGACAGCGCCTTCTATTGCACGAGCTGGTCGAAACGCTGGATGCCCAGCGTTTCATAGATCTGTAACGAGGCTTTGGATTTGTTCAGGGTGTAGAGATGCACTCCGAGCACCTTGTTGTCCAACAGGTCCAGGACCTGTTCCGTGGCCCAATGGGTCCCGATCTTTTCGGCTTGGGCATCATCCTGCGCGCTCGCCAAGGCGCGAAGCAGCCTCCCCGGAAAGCGCGCTCCCAAGGCGAGTTCCGCCATCCGCTTCATCCCTTTGAGTGAGGTGATCGGCATGATGCCCGCGATGATGGGGACGTGGATCCCGGCCAGCCGACACCGTTCGCAGAAATCATAGAAATCCCGATTGTCGAAAAAAAGTTGCGTGCAGATGTAATCGGCGCCGGCGTCGACTTTGGCCTTGAGATACTCAATTTCTTTGAGTCGATTGGGGGTGTCGGGATGGCCTTCGGTGAACCCGGCTACCCCGATTCCCATGTGGGGAAAATGTTTTTTGATAAAGGCGACCAATTCCACGGCGTAGCGAAAGCTCTGCTCGGACGGGTGCTCTAGCTCCTGGTTGGGCGGGTCGCCTCGCAGGGCCATGATGTTTTGGACGCCGTGTTCATCGTATCGTTGGAGAATCCGGAAGATTTCCTCCAGGCTCGACCCCACGCAGGTGAGATGCGAAACGATCGTTAAATTCGTCTCACGGTGCAACTTGACGACTAGGTCATTGGTCAACTCACGCGTGGACCCGCCCGCGCCGTACGTGACGCTGACGTAGGCGGGTTTCAGGGGAATCAACGTTTCAATGGTACGGAACAACGCCTCGGACGCCGCCTCGCTTTTTGGGGGAAAAAACTCAAAACTGATTGCAGGCTGGTTTTGCCGAAACACTTCTGATATATGCATGCAGGACTCGTAGTGTGAAATGATACGTTCGTGTTTCGTCTAACAGTACAAGACCGGAGGAGATGAGGCAATACTTGCTGGAAATCACTTGTGTTCAAGGCAGCCTGCTCGACGTTAAGGCGCAGGCCATCGTCAACGCGGCGAATAGTCATGGTCTCATGGGCGGGGGTGTAGCCGGAATCATCCGGCGCGCCGCGGGGTCGCACGTGGAAGATGAGGCGCGGCGACAGGCGCCGATCCCCGTGGGGCATGCCGTGCTGACGTCGGGCGGGCGCACACGCTTTGCGGGGATCATTCATGCGCCGACCATGCCCGAACCGGCCATGCGCATTCCCGTCCAAAACGTGAGATTGGCCACACGCGCCGCTCTCCGGCTGGCCGATGAACAAGGCTTTGTCTCCCTCGCCATTCCCGGAATGGGGACGGGAGTCGGCAGGGTCGCTCACGAGGAAGCCGCGAAAGGGATGGTTGAAGAGATTCGCCAATTTCATCCCCAATCCCTGCAATCAGTCATTTTGGTCGATATTGATCCCGTGATGGTGCGGGCCTGGCAGGTTGCGCTGTCGCCTCCCGTGGCACTCGAAGACGAATTTTGCGACATCGTGAAAAAAGCCCGGAGGGGGATGGGACACTCGATCGCCCACGCGGCGGACACCGCCCATCTTCGGAAAGACGAGTGGGAACACCTGGAACAGGGTGCCCGCGCCCCGTCGGAGAACGAAGCCCATGCCATGGCCCGGGTTCTTGCCCTCAAAAGCGAGGCGCTTGCCGCGGTGTCCGTCGGGGGATGGGTGCCGCAGCCGTCTCCGGAGTGGGTTTCTTCTCTCGTGGTGACGGTTCTTGGCGACATCGGGGGCTACGAGGTCAAGGGGTACGTCCTGGTCGATCCTCAAACCAAACAGGCCGTTTTTATCGATACGGCGTACAATGCGGAGGCCATGTTGGCGGTACTCGAAGATCAACACGCGACGTTGGCCGGCGTGTGTCTGACGCACGGGCATATGGATCATGCCGGTGGCTTGGATCGGATTTTGTCCGAACGGCCCGTTCCGGTGTATCTTGGAGAGGGAGATTTCCCGCTGTTGCCCTGGAAGCCTCCGCAAGAGTCGGTCGTCGTGCCCAAGGATGCCCAGGTCCTTGCCGTGGGGGACCTGAAGGTCGAGTGTCTCGCCACGCCCGGCCATACCCCCGGCGGATTTTGCTATAAGGTTCAATCCCGTGGCCAGGCGCTCTGTTTTGTCGGCGATACGCTGTTCGCCGGGTCCGTGGGCGGTTCCAATCCGCTTTCGTTGTATGCGGAACATTTGGCTTCGGTTCGCCGGCGCGTGTTGCAGTTGGATCCGGACACGGTGTTGCTTCCCGGGCACGGTCCCCCGACGACGGTCAAAGAAGAACGAGTCACGAATCCCTTTGGATGATTCCACAATGATGTGCCGCCCCTGAGTCGTCATCGTTTATGGATCAACAACAATTTCCGCCAGAACAGAACAAGGGATTTCCCGGTGACCCGTCGAAAGATGACAGGCCTCAGGGTCCCGATGAATGGTCGCCGGATTGGGAACAGTCCGAGCCCGCACCGGAAAGCGCGGTGTCGGCCCTGTACCTCCCGCTCGGCTTGTTGGTAGTGACCGTCTTTACCACGCTGTGGGCGGGAGCATATCAAGTCAATACCAAACCCGTGTCGGGCGCCTGGGATTTCCTCGTGCGCTATCCCGGCAGCCTGCTGGACGGTTGGCCGTTCGCCGGCACGTTGTTGGGTATCCTCGTCACCCACGAATTCGGGCATTTTTATTTGTCGCGTGTTCATCGCGTCCCGGCGTCTCTTCCGCTGTTCATTCCAGGTCCTCCTCAATTTATCGGGACGTTCGGCGCCGTCATTCGCATGCGTTCACCCATTATGAATCGTTGTGCCTTGTTCGATATCGGCGTCGCCGGTCCGATTGCGGGATTTATCGTGGCCGTGCCGGCCTTGATTATCGGGCTCTCCTATTCAAAGGTCGAACCCATGATAGGCCTCTATGGTTTGAAATTGGGGGAGCCGCTGTTGCTGCAATTGATCTCGTGGCTCATGTTCGGACCGCTCCCCGCCACCCACGACATCGTGTTGCACCCCGTGGCCTTTGCGGCGTGGTTCGGCTTCTTCATTACCGCGTTGAATTTGATTCCGATCGGGCAACTCGACGGCGGGCACGTGGCCTATGCGTTGTTCGGGCGCCGTCAACGGACCCTGGCGCTGGCGACGATACCCATCCTGCTGGTATTGGGGCTCTGGGGATGGCCGGGTTGGATTTTGTGGGCGTTTCTGGCCGGCCTGGTCGGGATCAGCCACCCGCCGGTGATCGATCCGGGAACGGAATTGGGTCGCGGTCGCCTATGGGTGGGCTGGGGCGCCCTTGCCATTTTTCTCGTCAGCTTTTCCCCTGTTCCCTTTTATTTCGGCTGATGGCTGACACGCAGGCAAGGAATGGGCAGGGGCAGTAGGTCGGATTAGCGCAGCGTAATCCGGCGCCTCCTTCTGTCATCCTCGACGTTTGTAATCGAGGATCCAGGGTTTTTCTTTTGCAGAACTTATTGTCGGGTTACGCCTTCGGCTAACCCGACCTACAAATACTCAATCATGGTTCACGAACGAAAGAGAGCACGTCGATGAAGCATTTGGAATCCTATATCCGGTCGGTTCGGCCGCAGTTTGAGGACATGCTCAGACAGGCGGTGGAGATTCCGTCGGTAAGCTCCGATCCTGCACGAAGGAAAGACATGGCCCGGATGGCCACCGTTGCGGCGCAGTATGGACGGAGTCTCGGCGCACGGGTGCGGATCGTGACGACCAACGGCTATCCCGTGGTATCGGGCGGCTGGCATGTCGGGAAACAGTATCCCACGTTGACGATTTACAATCATCTGGACGTGCAACCCGCCCAGGAACCGGAGTGGCAACAAGACCCGTTCGTCTTTCGCAAACAGGGGGATACCTATCGAGGCCGGGGTACTACCGATGATAAAGGCCCGGCGCTGGCGGCGCTCCTGGCCGCCAGGTATGCCGTGGAGCAGGGAGTGGCGTTGAATATCCGGTTTCTCTGGGAATTGGAAGAAGAAATCGGCAGTCCGAATTTCCAGGATGCCTTGGATCAACGGCGCGTCGTCCCGCGCCCGGATTCGGTCCTGGTGTCGGATACCATTTGGGTCTCGCGTCAACGCCCGGCGATTTCCACGGGGTTGCGCGGGTTATTGGGCGCTCGGCTGACCCTGCGCACGGGAACCACCGACGTGCATTCCGGGTTGACCGGCGGCGGGGCCAGAAACCCGCTGGCCGAATTATGCGCAGCCGCGCAGTCGTGCGTGGAGGCGCGAACCGGCCGCGTGACCATTCCCGGGTTTTACGATGAGGTGGTGCCTCCCACGGCCGGGGAAATGAAGCAATTTCTCTCCTCGGGCTTTCAGGTGGACCGGTTCAAAAAGGCCTATGGGTTCCGGTCGATTCGAACGACAAACCGTGCCGAGTTGATTCAACGGATTTGGGCTGCCCCCACCTTTGAAGTACATGGGTTGGTGGGAGGGTATACGGGACCCGGCGTGAAAACGGTGGTCCCTCCCTTCGGTGAATTAAAGGTGAGTATGCGGCTGGTCCCGAACCAGCATCCCGCGAAAATATTCTCCCGGTTGAAAGCCCATCTCAAGAAGCAGAATCCCGATATTCTGGTCGAAGCCGACGGGCAACTCGAACCGTTTCGTGGGGTGACGCAGGGACCGTATGCCGAGGCGCTGCACCAGGCGGTGCGGGCAGGATTCGGAAAGAACCCGTCACTGGTCCGGGAAGGGGGATCAATCGGCGCCGTGTCTCTGATGGAACGGACGTGGAAGGTACCCATTCTCTTCTTCGGCTTGAGTCTGCCCGAGCACGGCTACCATGCTCCGAATGAGAATTTCGATTGGGGCCAGGCGTCGGGCGGAATCCGCACCTTTGTCGACTACTTCACCCGCGTGGCCGCCCTGCATGTGTAGGGCCGCTACAAAACCCTCGCCCCTGGAGGGAGAGGGTAGGGTGAGGGGGAGAACAGGCAGGTGGCCCGCCCGGGCCGGAAATGGTTTTGGGTCCTTTTGCTGAAACTCCGCAAGCCTAGCGTCAGCATCTTCACACATTGATCACAAAATGGTGCTAAAAGGTATCCAAAAAGGTGACAAAACAATAACAAAAGTACTCTGAAAAGCATCTAAAAGGTGCAAAAAAGAGGACAAATAGAGCTTAGTTTTTCTTTCGGACCATAATCCGCAACGGCGTGCCTTCAAACCCGAACGTGGCCCGGAGCTGGTTTTCCAGATAACGCAGATACGCGGGGGTGAGTACGGCCGATTTGCCCGCAAAGAGCGCGAACGTGGGCGGTTTGGTCGCGACCTGAGTCATATAGAGCGATTTCGGCGGGTTCCCTTTTTTAACGGGAATGGGGTTGTTCGTCAGCGCCTTTTGGAGGAACAGATTGAGGCGATTGGTGGGCACCCGGTACGAGAACTCGTCCATGACCCGGGTGACGGCGCCGAACAGGTGATCGACGGTCTTGGGCGACAGCGCCGATCCGAATAGAATGGGAACAAAGGTGAAAAAGGGAAACTGTCGCTGCAACTCCAGAGAAAATTTCTTTTGGGCCTCGGGCTGATGCCGGCGCAGATCCCATTTATTGACGAGCATGACGCAGCCCCGTCCTTGCCGTTGGATGAGCCCTGCAATCTTGGTGTCCTGGTCCGTGACGCCCTCGACCCCGTCGAGTAACAACACGCCGATATCCGACCGCCCCAACGCCCTCATGGTCCTGGCCACGCTGTAGCCCTCAATGCCGGGCTCCACGCGGCCCCGCCGCCGCAACCCCGCCGTATCCGTCAACAGAAATTGCCGGCCCTCGCGTTCCAGGTGCGTGTCGATGGGGTCTCGCGTGGTGCCGGGCACGTCGCTGACGACGGCGCGTTCTTCTCCCAGTATGGTGTTCACCAGCGTGGATTTGCCCACGTTGGGACGCCCGACCATGGCCACCCGGGTCGTGGCGGTTTCTTCCAGGTCCTGATCGAACTCCGGCAGGAGATGCAGGAACGCCTCGAGCAATTCATCCACCCCGGTGCCGTGTTCCGCTGAAATGGGGAACAGCGTGTCCTTCCCGAGATGATAAAAGTCCGCCAGCAGGGGGTCCAGGGTCGGGGAATCGATTTTATTGATGACCCAGAACGTGGGTTTGTCCACCCCGTGGAGCCCGTTCACGATCTCCTGATCCAATGGTGTCAGCCCGGCGCGGCCGTCCATGATCACCAGAAGAATGTCCGCCGTGGCGAGTGCGATTTGCGATTGTTGACGAATGAGCCCGAGCATGCCGTCGGTGGAGGTGGGATCGAGCCCGCCGGTATCGACCACCTGAAAGCGACGGCCCTGGTACGTGCACTCGGCATAAATCCGGTCGCGGGTGACGCCAGGCTTGTCGTCGACGATGGCGTTTCTGGTCCCCAGAATCCGGTTGAACAAAGTCGATTTGCCCACGTTCGGTCGCCCGATCACCGCCACGAGCGGCACACCCGACGGTCGCAAACCGGGCAGAAACGTCTGATAATTCGATCGTGCTGGGGATTTTCGTCTCATGACAAGGATGATGTCGCGCCCTTCCGATTCCCCTCCTTTGTAAGGGGAATTATCCAGAATAGTTGACAGCTTTTAACGTGACTTGCGTTTCGCTGTGTTCACGGGCTGTTTTTTCTTCGGGAGTTTCTTCGGGAGTTTCACTGGTGGCTGGTAGGTCGCTATCTGCTTTGCCAATTTCTCGAAGGCGTGTTTGATGGAAGGAGTCATAGTCATGTTGTGCACAGATTATGGTTTCCCTTTTACCTTAATGTTTTTGTTTTCGCCATTCCCACGGTGGGATGAAAGTCCCTGACCAGATCCCCCGTTTCATCTCTCTTGCGTCTTCTTCTTGAGGAATATAGGTGTCTCGATCCCGGCGATAGGCCAGCGCATATCCATGTTGTACCAACCAACTGTTGAGATCAAGGTTGTCCAGGTAACACGTCGCCAGTAATCGTGTGTATTTTCCTCTCGTGTCCCCGATACATGTAATTTCAGAGATTCCAATTTTATCAATAAGGGCATAAGTAGCCATTTGCCCGCATGGATATGAGTGCCTTTCTGCGTCTTGGCATTGTTGAGTGGTTTCAGGAGCATCAATGCCTTTGAATCTGATTCGTTCCCCTGACAGAATCACGGTATCAGCATCAATGACTATGGGATTGCCGGTTAGCTTGATAGGGCCTGTGGCACAACTGACGAGCAGAACCCAAAGAAAACTGATAGTAGCGAGAATCATGGTGTTATGGAGAATCTGTCGTGGCACCATAATTCTGATGAAATTCACGGTAGTTTTCTAACTCATCCTCGACACAGGCGTTGAGCATGCTCCATGATCCCATTGAGTTAATGAGCTTGAGCCTTTCTTTACACGTTCAGGTTCTTGTATTTCACGGGCGACCCGACATGGGGCAACCCGTCGAGTTGGACGGAGGCACTATGGCAGACCCACGACTTGAAAATCAATCATGCTATACTGATGATTATGAGCATGCTAGACATTCCTGAACATTCGCACGCGCCCTCGCCTTTGCCTGACACATGGGAAAGCCCTCACGAAATAATGGGCCGTCAACTATTCTGGATAATTCCCTTTGTAAGGAGGGGTGAGGGGAGGTAGAGCGCCTTTCCCTTTTCTGTCATCCTCGACGCTTGTCCCCGACATTCTTAATCGGGGATCCAGTCAAGGAAGGAATCCAGTGTCTTTTCTCTTGTCTTTTGTAGCCGCGCCATCCCTGGTCAAAGCCAGGGACATGCCTCATGGCGCTGTGTTCTTTCTTTGTCTTGTTCTGTCATCCTCGACATTGTTAATCGAGGATCCAGCGTCGTTTCCTCGTCTTTGTCCTTTATCTGTCATCCCCGACCTGATCGGGGATCCAGGGTCTTTGTCTTGTCTTTCGTAGCTGCGCCATCCCTGGCTTTGACCCGGGATACTGCCGCTACAAATGGAAAAGATTGTTCTCCGGCAGGGAGAGGAACTGAAGAACCAAAAAACCAGTCTACGGGCGGGTAAGGGGAAAAGACAAGTTGTTACATATGGAGGTGTTTCAGGCCACGGCGCGATTCCGAGTTATGGCCCGAGACAGGCCGATGCGGCCGACATGCGGACTAGCCCAGCGCCGTAGCCGGTTGGACGCCGACGGTCAGCCGGTGTTTCTCCCTGGCCAGCTTGCGAACGTCGCACTCGACCTTGATGCCGTGCCAGAATTGGTCTGACTGGCCGAAGAAGGCGCCAAAGCGAATCGACATGGCCGGTCTGATCGATCGGCGGCCATGCACGATTTCATTGATCGCTCGCGGAGCCACTCCGATGGTACGTGTCATGGCGTTCTGCGAAATCCCCATGGGCTTGAGGTATTCCTCAAGCAAAATCTCACCGGGTGTGAAGGGCTTGTCCATGTTTATATCCTATAACGTCATAGGGCCATTTTTAAACTGTTCTTCCGTATCCCTATCCGCAAAGGACTGGATCATGGCCGACGCCTATCCGTTCAATCATTTTTGCTCAAATGACCGTTACCGTGGCGCCATCAATAAATGGCCACGAGCGGAACGCCCGCGGGTTTAGGCTAGGCAGGAAAGTTTGGCGGCTCGATCGCGCTGGGGATTTCCGTTTCATGGCAAGGACGATGTCGCGCCCTTCCGATTCCCCTCTTTTGTAAGGAGGGGTGAGGGGAGGTAGAGCGCCTTTCCCTTGTCTGTCATCCCCGACCTGATCGGGGATCCAGAGTCTTTGCTTTTTTGCCCTTCTTCCTGCTGTCATCCTCGACGCTTGTCCCCGACATTCTTAATCGGGGATCCAGTCAAGTAAAGGATCCAGGGTTTTTCTCTTGTTTTTTGTAGCCGCGCCATCTCATGGCGCTTTCCTACAAGCAGCATAAGATGCTGCCGCTACAAATGGAAAAAAACGTTCTCCGGCAGGCAAAAGAACTGAAGAACCAAAAATCCAGTCTATGGGCGGGTAAGGAGAAAAGACAAGTCGTTACATATGCAGGTGTTTCATGGCCGCGGCCCCTTGTTCTGGCAACGAATGAATGCCTGTTTTAATGGGGGTTTAACGGGCGTTGAAGGGCTGGTTTAACTCGCCTCCAGATAAAACTTTGGAGGCAAGTCAACTCCTTTGATCGGTTGTGACAAGTGATTGATCGGAATACCATGGGGACACATCGTTTTTTGACAGAAGGGTTTCTTTAACCTTTTCGCCTTGAGGTGAGTGCATGAGAAATGTGAGTTACTTCCCTCCTTACAGCCAAGAAGAGAATGTCGTCACTAATACGGTTCTACTTCTTTTGTCTCATGTTCATAGATTGGCACCGGGAATATTCGCTAACCTGTTAACAACGATCACTGATATTGAATATGCTGTTGGACCGACATTTCAAAATCAAGTCAGAGTGCCGGGTGGCAGCGGTCGGCCCGATGCTTTGATCCAGCAGGCACCGTTTGAAATTTATGTTGAGACCAAGCCAGGAGGTGAATTGAGTGCCAATCAAATAAAGGCACACCTCGCAACGATCAAGAAGAATGAAACTGTGCCGGGGGCCAGCATTCTCATTGGTCTGACTGGTACGGCGATTGATACGGCTCTTTACAAGAAATTGCGCGACTTGGGAAAGTTGAAGAAAGTTCAGTTCGTCGCGACAACATTTTCGGATATCGCGGACATCCTCGAAAGCGCTTCTGCTGATTACAGAACTGATTTGAATCTTATACTGGAAGAATATCGCGCCTTCATCCAGGAGCGAAATTTGGTTCCAATATCAGAAAACAGGCTGCTGGTAAATCCGTGCGGCACATCATACGTGCAAAACAAGCTCCATTGTATCTATCACGATCAACCAGGGCGCTCGAAAGCCTTCTGCAAATACCTGGGAATATACAAGGATAAGTCAGTCTCGTTGATCGGTAAAGTGTTGGCCGTCGTGACCGCAAGGATAGAAGGCAAGAGAGTCGTCATCACGAAAAATCATCAGCTCAGTTGGACGCGAGGCGAACCGCACCAGCCAACAAAGGAAGAATTGAATCGTATCTTGGGAATTGTGGACGGTTCTGACTACTATAACCTCCGTCATGAAGAAGTTCGCTACTACATTGTTGATCGCTTCGTAGAGACGGATTTCAGGAAAACTTCAAAGCATGGGATTTTTGGGCATCGATATTTCAATCTGGATGGCTCTGGCAACGAACCGGGAGCCGTCCCAGAGTTGTTTAAAAATCAAAAGCCCAGCCTGGAAATGATTGCATCCGCATTGGCTGGAAAAACTTGGGCATGACACCTCAAGCGTATTTTGGTGCTTTCACGCGAGCATGAAAAAGGCCAGATAAACTGCGAATAGCTTGTCGGTTTCTCGAAGAGGACAACTGGAGCCACGCGTGCGCGAGGATGCCTGAAAGGGAAAAGCAAGTAGTTCCTTCGCTTTGCTCAGGACAAGCGTTACGCTCGGAATGACAAATGGCGCTGGATCCCCGATCGGGTCGGGGATGACAGCAAGAGGGAAAAGCAGGAAGGATAGAAGAAAAGGCGCGATAAGGCTTTTAAGGCCTTATTCACCGTCGTCGGTCACGCCTGACTCATGTGTTCGGGGTGTCGATCCACCTCTTCTGTGACAGTACATCAACCGCAAGCGCAATTTGACGCTGGGAAAATTGCTTCTTCCGGTCATTCCAGGCGTAGGTGCGTTGCACTACGTCATCCAGGGTTTTGGCTTGTTCTTTGCTGGCGAGCCAGTGGACCGTGGACAAAAGTTCCAGGCCGAATGAAGACTCGAACCCTTCGATGAGCTCAACGACTTTGTTGAAACGTTGGTGCGTTTCCGGGTGGCTTGCGAGAAAGGTGTTCGCGTCTTCAACGGCACCCGGCACCAGTTCCAATTGCTTGTCAGGCGCATCACCGCCATCGGCGTAACCGGAGATGAAATGGCCTTCAATTGTGTGCAGAACGTGCCGCAGATTCTCGGCATACGGTCCATACGGTGCCTTTTGATATTTGAGCTGTAACCGCTCGCCAGCCTCCTGCATGAAATACATGAGCTTGTGGACTTCCAGTAGCGTCACGAACGGGTCCAGCAGGCCCAAAAGATAGCGATCCATCAGCCCGATCAGCGCCGCTCGCGCTGCCGTTATTTTCGGAACGGTACTTGAACGGTTGGCTCGTTCGTCCACCGGTCCACCGCCCGGCTCGAATATCACCACCTTGACGTCTTCGTATTCCTTCAGAGCCGTCTCTAAACGGGCACGCACCGTCGGCCAGTGCAAGCCACCCAGCCCGCTTCCGAGCGGCGGAATGGCAATCGAACGGATGCCGTACGAACGGATCTCCTTCGTCAATGATGCCAAACCGGATTCAATGTCCTCAAGGCGACTCTTGCCTCGCCAATGCCGCTTAGTCGGGAAGTTGATGATGTAGCGTGGGAAAACCGTTTCCCCCGTCTCGTACACGAACACACGCCCAGGTTGCATCTCATTGCGTTCGCATCGGGCAACGTAGGCGTTGAAGTTCCCGGGGAAGGCTTTTTTAAATTGAAGCGCGATGCCGCGCCCCATGACACCCACGCAGTTGACGCTATTGACCAGGGCTTCGGCTTCTTCGGCAAGAATATCGCCAGTCTTGTATTCGATCATTGTCGGGCACCTTTCCCTAGATCAGTAATACCAGTCCGGCATGACTTCAACGGGTGGGCGATGACTCGCCCCGCGCAGCACATGCTGCACTTTAGCATACATCCCTCTTGAATTGACACCGACTCGCGACACCATCCCCCACGGGAATGCGGCCTCAAGCAGGAATTCCACCTGCTTGCCATCCTTCTTACAGCCTTGCCAGTCTTTGGCATGCACGGCGTCCCAGTCGATCTTGACCAGGTCGGCGAGGTCGGAATAATCGTCAAAGAACAGCGAGCCAGCATTTGAGGTCGTAAATGCCCAGCGCCGCTTGTTTCGTTCGGCCCACGCCACAGTGCGCCGCAAGTCTGCTTCCAGATGCACAATCGGGTCTTGTCCATCTCGATAGTCCAATTCGGGATGGTTTGCCTTGTAGATGACGTAGAGCATGACGGAGCGCGGACAGAAATAGAACGGCACGCAATCGCCCACGCGCAAGCCTGAATGGCTATGCAAGGGATTCGTGAGACGCCGCTCTTTGATGCTGTTCATGCCGATCGTCGTGCCGCTTGATGTTCTCGTTGCCATCTTCGCGTCGCACCAGAGACAGTCTGCCACGATGGAGGCGAGCCGGTCTATATGCACGATGTGGTAGATCTTCGGCTCGTCGGGGACCGGCTTGGTCACGTTTCAGATTCTCCAGACTGCTTGGCAGCCCACCGCGGAAGGGGTGCCCGGAAGCGTATGAACGGCAAATGAATATGGGTTCCATTCCATCAAGAGCGGTCATTCGTTCGAAGAATCACGTGAATAAGCGCAAACAGACGATGGAAGAGATAATCGACATGCTCGCTCCTGGCGAGGCGTTCCTGGTTTGTCTCGGAATGGCGTATTTGGAATTTATTGCCAATGCTCGTCAGTTCCGTGGCTTCCTGCTCCAGTGCTTGTCGGAATTTAGAAGAGGAGGAGCCGGCGGTATCGTCAAGAAGAGCTTTTGCCTAGGATTTCTTATCTGATCCGCTGCCCAGTGTCTTCAGCCGTTCCCACGCATCCCAGAGAGCTTTCAGTGCTTCACGCCGCGTTGTCTCATCGGGATGGAGAAAGTTGCGTCGTGCCGTCTCCAACAGACCATCAAGATCGTTATCGCCTGTGCGGAACTGAGCCGAAACAAGTTCCTCACGCAGGACCGGAGGCGCGAGTCGTTCGATCTGACCGTATTCTTTAAGTTCATAGGCAAGACCGTTGCAGCGAAATATCCGATTGATGTCAGCTCGGAATTCGTTCCGACCCTCCTCAATATTGAAGTCCAGATGATGATGTTTAAAATAATCGTGATAGCCCTTGCGGATCGGCATGGCAATACCCCGCCAGCAGAACTCAATCATGTCAAGGATGTCCATGGTTCGCGGCGGGTTTCCCACTTGCTGGTGATACAAATTCGGAATCTCTGCATATATGGCCCGCCAGACGGCGTCCCCATCGCTGCCTGTGATTCCTTCTCCGTCAGGGCACTTTGTTGGATAGCTCGCACCAAATGAACCATAATTAATCCTGCCATCGACCAGCGCCTCGACACCTGCCCATATTCTGTAGTCGATTTCTTCCTTTTCTCGGGGAAGTTCCCCTTTTTCTCTCTCACTGAAATACGTCATGCGCTCACTCGTTCCAGATCCTTCTCGACAGTGCCGATGGCCATCAGGCGAGGCTCCGGTTAGTCGATGGTTTTGTTGATAATATCATCTGTAGGGACAACAGGGTCGTGGTCCGCTCCGCCGTCCGGCAGGTTGGTCTCCACCTTGTGCATGTCTAGTTTGCCAGTAACCACGGCGGCAATCAACCGCGTACGGTATTCGTGCAGTAACTCGATTGGCCGGCGGTGCGCTAGGTCGCTGCTTCCAGAGGCGAGAGAGAAACGCACGATGAGATCGCGCGGCTACGACTACAAGAAACAAAGACAAAAGAGGAAAGACACTGGATCCCCGATTAAAAATGTCGAGGATGACACGGGAGGCGCGCCTTTGTTTTGGCAGCGAATGGGCCCTGTTTAATGGGCGTTGAACGGGCATTAAATGAGCAGCGCCGGCCTGGTGCGATGCTGGGCGGACCCGGATGCGAAAGCCGGTCTGCGGTGGTTGTCATCGGGGAGTTGTGTACCCGGCCGCCTGTTTAACACATTGATCCGGTCGTCCATAGCTGAACCGCCCGTCCGTGCTCTGGTACGCCAAGGCCGCCGGTGCTTGACCGCCCGGGATCTGGATGCGGTAGAGCAGACACCCCTGTGAGCCGACGCTGACAGGGGTGTAAATGACGCCTTCCCGCTCGACCGGAGAGCCCAAGCTGGCCGGCTCGTGTACCGTTTCCGTGCTCTGCTGATTTGTGCAAGCCACACCAAGCACGGCCAGACACCCAAGCGTTAATGTACCGAGACGTTTCACCTACTCACCAAATCAGCTGGTACGCGAAGCCCAGACGCGAATCGTGCCGGCCTGGGATATGGCCGGCGTTCATGGTACGCCCGACTTCGACGGCAATTCTGCCGCCGACGGCTTCGCGTTCGTGGTGCAACATCAACCGGACCTCCCTGGCAGCGGGGCTGAGCCGAATGCGATATTTGTCGTACTGCCGTCGTCCGTTTGCGATTCGCCCATTCTCTATGCGGAAGGTGCCGACACCCGTCTCGGCATGTAATGGTTGCTCAACCGTGATTCCGGTGTTTTGCGTGCCAACACGTAGCGACAGTGCGGACAGCACGGAGGACGACGCCTCAAAAATCGCGTTGTTCTGATAGTCCGGGAGGCTGATCGCCAACGTGCTCGTGGCATCCAGCTTCCAGCCACCGCCCAGTTCATGCTCGACAGCATGAGAGGACCACACCATGCCGGAGCGCAGGTTCGTTCCGAACGCGCCGGACGTCCGCGCCCCCAGGTAGTCGCCGTCGTTGAAGCTGAGACCGTAACCCCAGCCGCCATGTTGCGGCCGGCGGGCAAAGCTTACCGATGCCGGGCCAAACCCGGCTACCCACTCCTCCCCAACCGGCAACCCCAGACTTCCAGCGTCGCTAAGCCGCGTCCATTGCAACCCGAGGGTCTCAAGGCCGGTGGCCGGGGTGAAACTCGATCCTACCTTTTGAAACTCAGGAATCGGGGAACGCCAGGGTGCTCTGGTAAAGATCGTGGATGACAAAGGCACCCAAAACGGAAAGTCCTGCTCGTCGAATGCCGCCAGTTCGAGGCTGCCGACGCGCGACGCGACCGAGCCGAACGCAACGGGGGTTTGGAGTGAGGAAAGGTGGAGCACCTGCGCCGATTGCCCCGCATTGAGCGTGCCGATGGGTGAAAGCGCGGCCTCCAGGTCCAAGTGCCCGGCACCATACGTCTCCAGGTCGGCGTACAGGCCACTGCGATCCGCGGTGTCCAGCATGCGCTTCACGACTTCCGTATTGCCGCGCGTCCCGCGGAAATGTTCCATCAGCAGGGCGAGCGCGCCAGAAACGATTGGCGCGGCATAGCTGGTGCCTTGTGCTCCATCCCTAACGTCGCCGCTTCCAGGGCTGTTCGGGTTGGGCACGAGGCCTCGCACGGTGCCTGGGGCCGTAAGGCAGTAGTGAGCCCCATGATTTGCTGCATTCCAGTTGGACGGGAGGGGGCCACACCGATTGGAGTAGTCCGCAATGGCCCCTGTCTCCGGATTCGTCGCGGCGACAGCAAGGGAGTGCCCGCGTAGTTCCGGGATGTAGTAGGGCAGGTCTGCCCCCAAGCCCGACCAAGGTTGTTCTTCATTGCCGGCGGCGTAGACGAGGATAGTTTTCTGACTCCCGGGCGTACCAACTTGCAACGCGGCGTTTATGGTCTTGGGCAGATATCGGCGGTACCATTGCAATTCGGATTCGATCTCCAAGGAGATTACGTCGGGATCGAACAGGTCTATACCATAGGACCGGTTTATAATGTCGAACTTTGCGTAGTTCTCCCGGTAGCCACCAGCCAACAAATCGTCCAACTGGCCGCGCTCCGCATTAGGGAGAAAGGTGATTGCAGTTCGCAACGCCGCGTCTGCAAAAGCGTTGTCCAGTTGGTCGTCTGAAAAATTACTTGCGATCGGAATAATCGTTGCTTCTGGCGCAACCCCGAGATTCGTTCCTGCTGCAACCGATGCCACTATCGTTCCATGAGGTCCAGACCCGCCATAGGGAGTCGGGACTTCCGACCATCGAAACAACTGTTCGAGCGCATTGTTTTCGCTGAAATGTTCGTCAAGTACGAATACGGAGTCATCTCTCTTGGGCCAGTCATTCTCGCTCACGATTTGCTGCACCCAACTGTTGAGAGCTTCATCGTCGCCGCCGCTGGCTCCCCTCCAAGCCCTACAAGTGCCGGCACGCAGACATGACTGGATGTCGCTGGAAGGCTCATCTCCAAACGGGTGTCTGTACGACAGGGTTGCGCCGTCGGCATCACGAAGCTTGACCCTGTTCCCGAATTCCGCGCTCTGCGTATAGTCCACAATGGTGTCTTCGATCCCGATCCGCACACCCCTGCCGGTCAGGCCCCTGGCGTAGGCATGATGCGCACCGATCTGTTCGAGCACCTTTGGCTGGTGTGTTGTAAAGCGGGCCGTGTTGAGGTGAAATGAGGGGTTAGCGGTAGGATCAGGAGGAGGTGTGGGCTCCGGAGTCGGTGTTACCAGGGGAGGCCTGGAACCACCACCACCTCCACCGCAAGCGGCCAGAGAGAGAAGACAGGTTGCCGCGACAACCATCGCAATATACTGATTCTGTGTCATGTTCTTTCCTTTCATAACAAGATTCGCAGAGATTGCGAAGCAGCGTCTTGCCCGGCGGAGAATATAGCATGCTGAATTTCTCAAATAAAGTAGTTTTACCTCAAAAATCAAGCATGCCGATAGAAACAGAGTTGCCAAAGACTCTGGATCCCCGATCAAGTCGGGGATGACAGAAGGGGAAAAGTAGATACTACGAGATAGTTCCTTCTCTTCGCTCAGGACAAGCGCCTGCGGCTCAGGATGACAATGTTGGTGTGTTATAAATGCAAATGTTTCATGGTGGCGGCGCAGAGGATTATGAGGACGCCTATCCAGAGGCCGGCTTTTTGGAAGGGGATGGGTTCGACGGTTTGCTCTTCTTTTTCTTGTTCGTCTTCGTCGCCCGTGGGCTCGATGCGAAAGATGACGGTATACAGAAACAAGGTCAGAATGCCCAAGACCAACGTGAGTTTAATGAAAAAGATCGTCAGATATTTGGCATTATGGGATAGGCCGTTGCCGGTCTGCATTTCCATGAGTTCGCCCACGTAATGCAGGTTGATACCGCCGGTGAAGAGGATCACCAGCAGCAGGATGCCGACCACCTTGCGATATTGCTTGTAGAAGGTGTCGCAAATGGGTTTGATAAATTCCTTGGGCACGGACGATTTGAGCCCCGGCGTCACCGCCAGGACCAGAAAGGCGAGTCCGCCGATCCACACGACGGCCGAGAGCAGGTGCAACCAGTGATTGACAATGGGAATGACTTTGTTGAGATCGGACAGCGTGGCCAGGAGAGCATTCATCAGAATTTAAACACCGGCTTCTCGTTGCCGAATCGTTTTTGGCGAAGCTCTTCCATCAATTCAACGGTGATAAGGGAGATCTTGTGCTCGCGGGCGTGCCGTTCCACGCCTTTCTTTACCATGGCACGCAGGAAGTAGGGGATCCGGCTCAACCGCGTCTCAGCGGCTTCCTCCCATTCCACGGGAACGTCTTCTGGCACGTTGAACGCGACCTTGATTTTTTCCCCGCCCTTGGGCGTATACAGGCACCACTGATCCTCATCCATCCAGTCTCCGTGATCCACGTAGGGGCGGGCCCGGCAGCCGCCGCAGATCTCGCTGTATTCGCAGTCGCCGCATTTGCCCTTGAGGTGGGGGTAACGGAACGAGTTGAAAATGTCAGAATTTTCCCACAGGTCCACAAAACTGGTGTCTCGGATATTCCCGGCTGACAAGGGCATATAGGGACAGGGAGTCAGGTCCCCATTGGGGGTGACTCTGGCATAATTCGTCCCCGCCAGGCAGCCCCCGCCCATGTACCCTTGGGCTTTGGTGATAGGGGAATTGGGATCTTTTTCATAGGCGAGCCGTTTGAAGTGCGGGGCACACCGCGCGCGTACCAGCATATCCGAGTACCGGTCCTGGGTGTCCACCAGGAAGGTCAGCACTTCCTCGTACTGTTCGGGGGTAATATCGGTCAATTCCTCGCCACGTCCCGTGCACACCATAAAGAAGACGTTCAACACGCGGGCGCCCAGTCCATGGGCCCATTCGATCACGTCCGGCAATTCCTTGTAGTTCATCGGTTGGGCGCTGAAATGCACCTGGAATTGCAGGCCGTTCCGTTTGCAGGCTTCAATTCCCGCGACCGCCGCTTCCCATGCTCCGGGAATGCCGCGAAACGCGTCATGTTTGCCGGAATCGAGGGAGTCGATGCTGATGCCCATGCCCATGACGCCGATCTCCACGAGTTCGCGGGCCAGGCGATCATTGATCAGCATGCCGTTGGTGCCGAAGACGACCATGAACCCCTGGGCCACGGCGTGACGGGCAATGTCGAGGATGTCCGGCCTGACCAAGGGTTCTCCCCCGGTGATGACCAGCAAACACCCTTTATTGACCTCGGCGATCTGGTCGATCAGCCGATAGCATTCTTCCGTCGAAAGTTCGTCGGATCCTCCACCGGCCTTGGTCGTGGCGTCCAGGTAACAGTGGGCGCACTTCAGGTTGCAGCGTTTGGTGAGATTCAGGGCGAGAAGGTAAGGCTTGAAGTCATCGACGGTCCGGCCGTCGCCGGGACCGGCCCCGGGAGAGGTAAACCCGGTGACGTGGTTTCCCGGATCTTCCCGTATCGGGGAATTGATGACAGGGAGTGATTTACCCATAACGTGGCCCGCTCCCTATGGTTGAGCACCAGCGCCAGTCAGTTTGGCAATGATTTCCTTGACGTTGCCGGACTTCATGGCTTCTTCCATGGTGTGTTTGGCTTGCTCGATCCCTTCGTTGGCCACTTCGATGGTGATGTGAGTGGTCCCCAGCTTGTCGGCGTGCTTGATGATGAGGGCTCGGGTGCAATCGCGCATGAACCCTTCGGGCGCGCGTTCCAACCGTTGCAAGGCCTCGGGCTCCCAATCGTAGGGCGAGTCGGGTACCGGCGCCGTCTCGGGGGCGGGCGGTTCCGCGTCCGTCTCCTTGTTGGCGAAAATCGGGGTATAGTCTTCGCTGGCGGCTTCGTCAATCATGGGAGAGGCATACTCCAACGTGATCGTGGTCATGCCGAGTTTTCTCGCGGTCTTTTCGATCTTGGCTTTGGCGCGGCGGCGTTGGAAGCCCGCGGGGACCGCCCGAATGGCTTCTTTCGCGTCTTTGGTCCATTGCATGGGCACGTCGTCATAGGCCATTTGCGTTTCCAGGACCCCTTCCTGCTTGGCCGCGGCGTCGAACATGCTCTTGTCGACCGTTTTGAAGCCGTCGCCCGCTCCCCCGCAAATCGGACATTTCACGGGTTGGGTGCCTTTGCCGATGTACCCGCACCCATCGCAAACGTAATAGGGCTGGGCCATGCGATCCAGATAGGATTGCGTGGACGGGCTTACCGCCGGATTCGCGGCAGGCTCCTTTTCTTCAACCACCTGGTTGACCATGCCGCTGAGGGTCGAGCCCATAAGATCCGTCGCCACGGCGTCGTCGGCTTGCATCTGGTTGCGGTCGATCCCTGCCTCGTCGAGTTGGCCGCCCAGGGCTTTCATGGCATCCATGGCCCCTTTCGGCAAAATATCACCGATCGCGTTATCGACCACAGAATTGCTGATGATGGTATGCCCTTTTTCAATGGCATAGCGGTGAATGGCGGTCTTGGCGACGCCACGCGCAAACACCGGCACCTTTTCCATCCGCAGCAAGGCTTCCTCGGTCCAGGCAATGGTATATTCCGCTTGGGTGTCGATCGGCGGCACGAATCGTTTATTGGAAATCAGGACGTTACAGGTCACCGCCCGAAGCAGGTTCTCGGTGTTGCTGCCGATATCCATGTCATCGTCGCTGTGCACGCCGATGCGCCCGACAATCAGCAACCAGGGTTTTTCTTTCCGAACGTACTGGAGGACTTTTTCGAACGCCTTCCCGTCCAGGAGGGTCGTGCGAATATCCGATCCTTCTTCCTGGGCGATTTCGCGGGAAATATCCAGATGCGATTGGTAGATTTTGGCCAATCCGCTATCGATCACTTCCTCATGGAGTTTTTCCTGTTCCTTGAAGCGAAAGACCTTGCCGGCCTCTTCGTTCAGGACCCCGGAAATGCTGTGAAAGGCGGCATAGTGAAAATACGGATCAAAGGCGGAAATAGCCTCGACCGGCTTGTTCAACGCTTTCCCCATGGCCAGCCCGGTTTTCAATCCGCCGAAGCTGTACGGGCTGCCGTCCACGGCCACGACGATTTTCCCCCCGTTCATGGGCTTCAGGTCCTTCACGATAAACATATCCGAATTGCGAACCCGGCGCAGGACCCGTTCGGTATTGCTGCCGATGACGGAGTCCTTCACGGCACCCACCCCCAGCGAGCCCATAATGGTCAGGTCGTAGGCATTGGTATTGATGTCTTCGGCCAACACCTTCCAATTGCGACCTTCCAGGGATCGTCGTTCCAGGGGGAGATTCGACTCGGTACACTTTTTATCCACGTAGTCGAGGTAGGAATCGGTAATGATCTGGAGCCCGCGCGTGATGAGGGAATCGTGAATCTTGCGTTGACGGTCGAGCTCTTTTTCGTCGTGATATTCTTCCGGGAGCCCCGCTTCCATTTGCTTGAACCGTTTATCGTGCATTTTGGCGGCATAGACGTGGCTGCCGACGATTTTTGATCCAAATTCCTGCGCCAACTGCACACCCAGATCGACGGCCATATTGGAATGGTCTGAATTATCGACCGGGATGTAGATGGTTTTATACATGAGAAGCCTCCTTACGAAACTTCACGAGTCGAATCGGGTCTCACACCTTCGGTGGAATACGAGAAGTCGCACCACGAGGGCCAAAAATTTGAAATGGATCTTAGCACCTGACATTTGGGCAATGCAACAAGATGTGTGGGGCAACAACGCCCCGACAGACCCCGCCACGGCCTGCGGAGACAGGTGTCAAGAATGATAGTTCCAAATACCGGCGTGTATGGCAAAACGTTGTGCCTATCGCTTACTCGGCGCGGCGCCAGTGCCTTTGTCTTCCCCTCCTTCTCCCTTCCTCTGTCATCCTCGACATCTCCCCTCCTGCCATCCTCGACGCTTGTCCCCGACGTTGGTAATCGGGGATCCAGGCAATCTACGAGGATCCAGGGTTTTGCTTTTGTTTTCAGTAGGGGCCGCATCTCATGCGGCCCGGCCTCTCCGCCTTCGTCGCCGCGCGATCCTTGGTCAAAGCCATGGACATGCCTCATCGCGCCGTCTTTTAAGAAATGATACGTGCGGAGCGAGAGCCTTGGCGCGCGGGAGCTTCAGTGGCCGGGGTTGGCACGAGAAACGTAGATAGTGTTCAGCTCTCTCAGGAACCGCAGCACTACTTTTCGTAGTGTGTTGGGTATTTGGCGAAAATAGTGCAGCAGCGCTTTTTCTTCGCTGGTGAGGGTAGGATAGTCCTGTGCCGGCGGCATCGCCGCTGTCTCTCGCATTCGGGGGTGCCCCTTGCCCGTTGCCAGCCATCGCGGGTCTTGTCTCAGCAAATTGGCGAGGGCGAAAAAGTGATCCAGTTTCATATTCTTGATCAAGCCCCGCTCCCATTGATTGACCGCAGAAGCCGAGATGTGCAGGGCCTTGGCGACGTCCGCTTGGGACAAGCCCGCTTCTTCCCGGGCGGCTCGAATTCTATCGGTCAGTGTCTTCATGAAAAGGATAGCGACCTTCCTTCTTTCAGGAGCCGGCAAGTATTCACCATTTTCGTATAAGTATGCTTGAATAAAGAAAATTAGCGTATGCTTGTTGCCGCCACCGGTCGCCCCGCGTCCTTTCGGGAGTTGTAGCTGCGGCATCTTATTCCACTAAGAGAGGCCGCCTGAAAGAACGCGCCATGAGATGGCGCGGCTACGAAGGCAAGGACGCGTGATTCCTGCTCGGCATTGAAATTTTTTTGAAATCCGTTTAGAATCGTCCTAATCCGTTTAGAGTATGGCGGTATTGAGGGCACTTGGGGGGTGGGGGGTGTCCCTGTCGAGTGCCCTGCTTGGATTCTCTCGTTCACTCCGGTTCCATTCTGACACATGAGGCTTTCAACTATTTGAAAACAATGACGTTTTTTATGAACGGGCATTTTGTGTTTGACAAACCTACGTGCTTTTTCTTTATGGTAGGGGGTCTTCAGGCTGCCCGCCTGAGAGTTTTGGGCATCCCGATTCTTTAACACCTCGTCAAGGCACCTCCTCTCCGACAGGCTGAGCAGGGGATGCCTTTTTGTTTATATATAGGGAAGGGTCATCGTAATGAGTCATCAGAATTTCTTGTTTACGTCCGAGTCCGTCACCGAGGGACATCCGGATAAAATTGCCGACCAGATCTCCGATGGCATCCTGGATGCCATTATGGCGAAAGATAAAAACTGCCGGGTGGCGTGTGAGACGATTCTCACGACCGGTTTGGCGTTCGTGGCGGGAGAAATTTCCACGAAGGCGTACGTTGAAATCCCCGATATCATTCGGCAAACCATTCGTGACGTGGGCTATACCGATGCCACCTGGGGGTTCGACTACCGCACCTGCTCGGTGTTGACGGCGATCGATGCCCAATCCGGCGATATCGCCATGGGGGTGGATACGGGTGGCGCGGGCGATCAGGGGTTGATGTTCGGCTATGCCAGCAATGAGACCGCCGAATTGATGCCCATGCCGATCGTGTTGGCCCATCGCCTGACGAAACGCCTGGCTGAGGTCAGGAAGACGAACCTGCTGCCCTGGGTGCGCCCCGATGGGAAGTCCCAGGTGACTGTCGAGTATAAAAACGGCAAGCCGGTCCGGATCGACACGATCGTGGTTTCCACCCAGCATAGCGACAAGGTGACGTCCAAAAAAATCGAGCAGGACATTAAAGAAAAAGTCATTAAACCCGTGATGCCGAAAGGGATCTTCGATCCGAAGCGGGTCACGTTTCATATCAACCCGACGGGCCGGTTCGTGACGGGGGGGCCCATGGGCGATACCGGGTTGACCGGTCGCAAGATCATTGTCGATACCTACGGCGGCGTGGGGAGCCATGGCGGCGGCGCTTTTTCCGGAAAGGATCCCAGTAAGGTGGACCGGTCGGCGTCGTATATGGCCCGGTATATTGCCAAGAATATCGTGGCGGCAAAATTGGCCGAGAAATGTGAAGTGCAGTTGGCGTATGCGATCGGGGTGCCGGAGCCCGTCTCCGTGCTCGTCGATGCGAAAGGGACGGAGAAAGTCCCGATCGAGGTCATCGATAACTTAGTCAGAAAACATTTTCCGATGACCCCGCGTGGCATCATCGATTATTTGAAATTGCGACGCCCCATTTATAAGGAGACGGCGGCCTATGGGCATTTTGGGCGGAGCGGTCCGGGGTTCACTTGGGAAAAAACGGATAAGGCCTCGATTTTGAAGCAGGCCGTCGACTTAAACCTGTGAGGGTAAGGGGTTGGTCGAGTCCAAGCAGAAGGGAGCGATGAAAATTATGGGTATGGCTACGCAACTTGAAAAACCGGTGTGTGATTATAAGGTGGCGGATATCAGCCTGGCCGATTGGGGTCGAAAAGAGATTCAGATTGCCGAAACGGAAATGCCGGGGCTGATGGCCTTGAGGGAAAAATATCGAGCGGCGCAACCCCTCAAGGGCGCCAGGATTCTCGGGTGCATTCACATGACGATCCAGACGGCCGTCTTGATTGAGACCCTGATGGAGTTGGGGGCGGAAGTGCGGTGGTCCTCCTGCAACATTTTCTCCACGCAGGATCATGCCGCCGCCGCGATCGCGAGCCGGGGCATTCCGGTGTACGCGTGGAAAGGCGAGACGCTCGAAGAATATGACTGGTGCCTCGAACAAACCATTGTGAAGGATGGCCGGCCCTGGGATGCCAACATGGTCCTGGACGACGGGGGCGATTTGACCCTGATGCTCCATGACAAGTACCCGGCGATGTTGGACAAAATCCACGGCATCACGGAAGAGACCACCACGGGGGTGCATCGCCTTCAGGAGCGGTTGGACAACGGCACCCTGAAAGTGCCGGTCATCAACGTGAACGATTCGGTCACGAAATCGAAAAACGACAATAAATACGGGTGCCGGCACAGTTTGAACGATGCGATCAAGCGGGGCACGGACCATTTGTTGTCAGGGAAGAAGGCCCTGGTGGTCGGGTATGGAGACGTGGGGAAAGGGTCGGCGCAATCCCTGCGACAGGAAGGCATGATCGTGAGGGTGTCGGAAATCGATCCCATTTGCGCGATGCAGGCCTGCATGGACGGCTTTGAAGTCGTGTCGCCCTACAATCAGGGAATCAATACGGGGAAAGCCGAAGATCTGAACACGGCGCTGTTGGGCAATACGGACCTGATCGTGACGGCGACCGGCAATTTCAACGTCTGTGACGCCGCCATATTGCAAGCCCTCAAACCGGGAGCCGTGGTCTGCAATATCGGCCACTTCGACAATGAAATCGATACGGCCTATATGCGGAAACATTGGGAATGGGAAGAGGTGAAGCCGCAAGTTCATAAAATCTATCGTAGCGCGCTCGCCAACGACCACCTGCTCCTCTTGTCCGAAGGGCGACTGGTGAATCTGGGCAATGCGACCGGCCATCCCTCCCGGATTATGGACGGGTCCTTTTCCAACCAGGTCCTCGCGCAGATTCATTTGTTCGGGAAGAAATTCGCCGACACTCCCGGGGTTCCCGTCACCGTCGAAGTGCTGCCGAAAAAGCTCGATGAAGAGGTGGCCGACTATATGGTGCGAGGGTTCGGTGGGACGCTGACCAAACTCACTGCGGAACAAGCCTCCTACATCAACGTGCCGGTCGAAGGCCCGTACAAGCCGGAAACCTACAGGTACTGATTGTCGCGTTCAGTTCGGGTGGAGCGAAAGCCGTAAGCGTTCGGATCGGAACGGTCTCGCGGGTTGTGAATTGACAAGATCTCCCGGAAATTCCTATAGTGATTTTCTTGGGCAGCACCGGGGAATGGTGGGTCAAAAGCCTCATGCAGCCGATCTTGAAAATGGCCTAAATATCCGGCCTGTTGGGGCTTTTTCCAGGTTGCGAAATTCCGTGGACCGGCATACAGTACTCGTGCAGTCAAATCAGCGGTTCTTACATTCTGCATGAACTTGGGGAAATAAACCTATGTCGACAATGTATCAGGTTTTACGAGGTCCGGAGCATTTTCTCCCCCCGGCGGCAGCCAGTATGGGCATTCGTCTGCCGGACCCGGGGCAGGCTCATATTCATGGGAAAATCGTCAATGAGGATGAGGCCATGGAAGTCGCGGCCCGCCAGTTCCTGTCAGCCAAAGTTCCGACGATTTTTCCCGGTCCGCTTGTCCTGTGGGCCTGGAATGAAAAAGCGGCCGGAAAGGCCACGGCGGTCAGGCATTTATATGAAACGCTTAAGGCATGCGTGACCCCGTCCCAGCAGGCGATGCTCATTCCCATGCCCGATTACCGGCCCAAGTATCCGAAAATCGACCCTGAAGTCGAAATCAATCCCAATCATCCCAATCTCACTATTTGGCATAACAAGATCGACACCTGCATGTTCGTCGGCGTTCACTGTCACCAGGCGAACCTGTCCCTCAAGATTATTCGTGGAGGCACCTATTGTTATACCATGGCCATGTGCGCCCAGGCGGGCCATGAAGACGCCATGTTGTCTTTCCGGGATGCCACGGCCGAGAAGATCATGAAATTGGCCGATTGGGTGAAAAAATTAAAAGGGTCGGTCGAGCCGCCTAAAGACGACTGAGGCTTGAGGCCGGGGCAGAAGACATTTTTTCATTTCTTTACCATTCGCAAAACGTTACAATAGAACAACACGTCGTTCAGATGAAACACCCTGTGAGAAAAAGCCGGTAGCCCTAATACAGAAGGAGACGCAAACATGGCAACTCAATCGTTAATCGGGACAAAAAACAGAGCCGGGCAGGTGGTGACGGATGCCTGGAAGCTGTTGCATGAAGCCGAGCGAACTCCCTGTTTTTATACGGGCAGTGAAGTCATTAAAGAAGCGGTCAGGCGTACGAATTGCGACGTCATGATTGCGTATCCGATTACCCCGCAAAGTGAAGCCGCGGCGTTGATCGGAGAATTGTTTGCCGAAGGGTTTATCGGAGACTACTTTCGCGGGGAAAGTGAATTCGCGGTGATGTCCCAATGCGCCGGGGCGGCCTTCGGCGGTGCGCGGGTGTTCACCACAACCGCGGGTCCGGGCACCATGCGCGCCATGGAGAACTTTCCGATGTGGGCCGGGGCGCGTCTGCCCATTCAAATGATCGTGACCTGTCGAGGCATTAACTCTCCCCTCTCCATTCAGCCGGATACGTTGGAAATCTCGTATCTCTTGAACACCGGGATGCTGGTCTGGCATGCCGAGACGGCGCAGGATTTTTATGACTGGATTTTAAAAGGGTACATGGTGTCGGAAGAGCCGGACGTGCATTTGCCGTTGGCGCTGTGTTGTGACGGGTTTTTCGTGACCCATACCAAAGACATCGTGAACCTGACGCCCGCCGACATGTGTCTGCCGCCCTATGATCCGTATCGGTCTCCCGTGCCGTGTATGGATATGGAATGTCCGCCGGTCCGTATGATGCGTGACCCGTTCGTCATGAAGAGCAATTATATCAGTTATGCCACCCATGCAAGCTGGCAACAGGAGGTGTGGGCAGCCATAGAGCGGTCCAGAAAACACACCATTCGGTGGTTGGACGGCCTGATTGAAGTGGACAAGCCCGATGCCGACGTTTTGATCGTCGCATCCGGTACGGCGGTTTCCCAAGGGCGTGAAGCCCAGATCCTCTTGGAAGAAGAGGGCATCGACGTGGGAATCGTCAAAATTAAAGTGCTTCGGCCATGGCCGGGAGAAGAAATTCAGGAAGTCACCAAGCATGCCAAACATATCATCGTGCCGGAGTTCAACGTCACTGGTTGGCTTGCCAAAGAGATTCGTGCCACGATTACGAATCCGGAGCGAGTGTATGCCGGTCCTCACGTTTGCGGGGGCATGACCATGCCGCCGGAAATTATTACGGCCGACGTCAAGAAGCAATTGGGCATTAAATCCGAAAGCTTGGCCGGACGCGGAAGCTGACATGGTCTGTGTCGATCACCGCATCTGTCAAACCGGCATGCGGAATTAATGTGGAAATTTTGAATATGTGTTTGTTAGGAGGCGTCCATGAGTAAAGAACGAATTAAAATAGCTCCGGAAATGTTCGATATCATGCCACCGGAGTATCAGGATCTGGTCGAACGAGCGACCTATGGTAATGAACACCGCGGGTGGAAGGATATCGGGACCTCGAAGGAATTGATTGAAGAGCATTCGTTGTGTGCCGGGTGTCCGGAGTCCATGGCGTTCCGGTACATCCTGGCGTCATTGCCTGCTCCGGAAGATACCGTGATGGTGGGTTCGACCGGCTGTACCAGCCTGGTCTTTCCGCACGTGGGTGTCCACAATATTCATTCCCTTTTCGGCAACCAGAACGCCATTGCCTCCGGGCTCAAACGCGCCCTTACGGTGCGGTTCCCTGGACGGGTCAAGGACGTGGTGGTGCTGGCGGGTGACGGGGCAACGGTCGATATCGGCCTGGATATGACGCTGCAAGCCTGGTTCCGCCAGGAAAAATTCACGACCATTTGTTTTGATAATGAGCTCTACGCCAATACGGGCGGCCAGGAGAGCGGGTTGATGCAAAAAGGGTTCGTGGCCAAGATGGCTCCCATGGGCAAAACCTTTGAAAAGGTCAAATTGCCGGAAATCGCGCGTGAGTCCGGATGCCACTACGTGGTGAATTGCACGGTCAGCAAACCGAGCCTTATTGAAAAAGTCATCAAGAATGCGATCTACGTGGCTCGCGAAATCGGCCCTACCTATTTGCAGCTTTATACCCCGTGCATCCTGGAAATCGGGAAGAACAGCATGGAAGGCTTGCAGGAAATGCGGGACGCTGAAAAGCCGACCGAACGCTTTGCGTATAAAGAGTACGTCAGCGATCAAGCCAAAGAGTTGTTGACTGAACTGGCGGCCAAGGAAAAAGAGAGAAAAGCCGCCGCGAAAAAGCAATTGGCGGGACAGGCCTGAGCCCTCCTTACTGAATGCAAAAGGGGAAAGCATCATGATCAAGCGGAGATTGAATATTCGCATGTCGGGTCTTGGTGGACAGGGTGCCGTGACGGCTGCGCACGTGTTGGCCATGGCGGCGAATCGTGATGGGAAATTTGCGATCTCGAATCCTTTTTTCGGTGCGGAAAAACGGATGGCGCCGGCCGAGAGTTATTGTCGGATCGGCGTGAGTCGGATCTATGATCGGGGGGAGTTGGTGTTTCCCGACGTGATCGTAGTGTTTCATCCGCAGGTGATCACGATGGGCAAGAGTTATACCATGCCGTTTTACTCGGGTATCAAGGAAAACGGAGTCGTTATCATTAATTCAGACATGCCGTTGTTGTCGGATGAGGACGTGAAGCGGTTACAGGATCTGGACGTGGCGGTGTTTTACATCAAGGGAACCCAGGTGGCGTTGGAAGTGGCGGGTACGGAGCTTTCCACCAACATGACCATGATCGGGTCGGTTGCCGGTATTACCAAATGCGTCTCCCTGAAGGGACTCGAGGGGGCGCTGCAAGAGCGGTTCGGGAAAAAGTTCGTGGCCTCCGGTGGAACGGCCACCTTGGATGAAGCCATCAAGAAGAAATTTGCCAAAAAAGAAATGCTGTTGAAGAAAAACATGGATACGGTCATCAGGGCATACGAAATGGCTGGTGAATGGGCGGAAAAGAACAACGTCGAGTTGGCCGTTGCAGCAGCATAGATAATACGGGGGAAAGGCTAGTCATTCATGTATAACGTAGCGCAAGTGATCGATGAAAAGTGTGTCGCCAAAAAAGGGTGCCGGTTGTGCATCATGTACTGCCCCGAGGCCAATTGCCTGGACCTGAACGTTGAAAAACAGGTGGCGGAAGTGATCCTCAACCGGTGTAAGGGTTGTGAGTTGTGCAAAGTGGTTTGCGATGCGGCAAAACATATGGCGATCGACATGGTGGCGGTGAGTGCCGACGGCTCCTTGATGGACAAGGCAGGGGAAGCCGCCGGTTTGGGACAAGCCTATCAGGGGTAATTTCACACATCAGATATCGGCATAGGGCCCTGCGGCAGAATCCTTTGCTTGTCGCGGGGCTTTTTTTCTCGATAGAAGACCCCACGCTAATCGAATGAAATAGAGGATGTGGACATGAGCGACGACCTCAGACAACTCATGGGCGAGATTACCCAGCACATGAGCCAATTTCATGACCGAATGGAGAGTCGCGCCCAGGAAATGGAACTCATGGGCGGAGATTCCGAGGTCGCCAAGAAGTTGAGCATGGGCGCCGATGCCATGAAAGACAGCGGCAACATTTATTTGTCGTGGGCGCGGCATTACGTCGCGTTATCCGAAGGTGGCGCCGCGGAAGCCGAAGAAGGCGAAGAGGATTCCGACGATTTTCAGTTTTAGTCTATGAAACCGTTGTCGGCAGGAGCTATTGCTCAATTTCAAAATTATGTTATGATCAATTTTTGACTCCACCATTGTGGAAAAGAAGCCAACGATCGTGTTCCTCGGTAGCTCAGTTGGTAGAGCGGTCGGCTGTAAAGGGAGGCGTGCGAAAGAGTCACGCCGGATTGCAGCTTCCACAGGAAACTGTGGTTGAAAAATCGGGTGAATTCAGGGAAGCCTTCCCCGGGTTCGTGGCGAACTCGGAAAGGGAATCCTGAGCGAAGCTTGCCGAAGGGTCTTGGGTAGGCAAGAACGTGCAGAGACTAGAGGTTGAGGAACCCAATCCAATACGACCTCACAAGCGCCCGACACCCTCACCTGATTCGTCAGGCGGGTGATGAGATAGTCCGAGCCCGGTAGAAATACTGGGAAACTCGTAACCGATTGGTCGCAGGTTCGAGTCCTGCCCGAGGAGCCAATCTTCCAGCCGCTGAACTTAGCGGCTTGTTCAGGAAAGCGAGACCCCGAAGGGTGACCCTCGTCGGGGTTTTCTGGAGGTAACCCTCGCCGGCGACGATTTCCGTTGCCGCCTGCTCGACGCCCTGCTGCAGGGCGCGGGTGCTAGAATATCGATGCCTTGAGAAATGCCAGGTTTCGCCAAGCCTGCACGGTTGTAACCGCCTGCTGATTTCAGACCAGGATACAGTCGTACGAGATTAACCTCCACGAGGTTAACCACCGGAGTGGCCGGTAGGCGACTGCCAGGCAAGTTCTCAGGGTGTCACTAACCAAATAACCAAGGAGTTTGTTTCTTATGCCTTTTGAATCTCTATCAACTCATCCACGTCCATCTAGCCGGACACGGCGTCACCAGGCCGTTTGCGCTACTTGCGATACGTCTACAACCGTCCCTTTTCAGCCAAGCCCGGACAGGCCGGTGTACTGCCCCCCGTGCTTCAAAGCTCATCGCAACGGTCTTTCCCCTGCGGTCAACGCACCGGTGAGTGAATCATGTGTTGCCAATCCTATCCCTGCCGATAGCGCCCCCGCCGATGTTGCCGTGTTTCCTGGAATGGCATTGAATCGTGCGACCAGAGCGGCACTTTCCAAAATGGATATATCCGCACCCACGCCCATTCAAGAGCAGTCCATCCCCCATCTCCTGGCGGGTCAGGACTTGATCGGGCAGGCGCGCACCGGGTCCGGAAAGACGCTGGCGTTTGCCGTGCCCCTGGCAGAGCAATGCGACCCATCGCTCCGGCAGGTCCAGGCGCTCGTGCTGGTGCCCACCCGCGAGCTGGCCATTCAGGTCTCCGGAGTCATGAAGGCCCTGGCTTCATCACAGCGGCTGCGCGTGACGTTACTGTACGGCGGCCGGTCGTTGAGGCCGGAGTACGCGGCGTTGAGGAACGGAGCCCAGATCATCATTGGCACACCGGGCCGTACGCTGGACCATCTACGGCAGGGCACACTCAACCTGCAATCAGTGCGATTCCTGGTGCTGGACGAAGCGGATGAAATGCTCGATAGGGGGTTTGCCCACGACGTTGAAGCCATCCTGAGCCGGACACCTTCCGGTCGGCAGACGGCGCTTCTCTCCGCCACGATGCCGGAGTGGGTGGCGAAGACGGCCAGGAAATACCTGCGCAACCCCGTCACGGTGGAAGTGGATGCAGGCATGCAGGCGCTACCCACTGTGGAGCACCTGATCTATAGCATCCAGAAGAGCGACAAGATGGAGGCCCTCAAAACGCTGTTGAACCAGCGGGATGGCGCTCCGATCCTCGTCTTTGGCAAGACCAAGCACGGCGTCAATAAGCTGGCACAACAGCTCGACACGTTGGGCTATCCGGTAGGGGCGCTCCAAGGCAATCTGAGCCAAAACGCACGTGAGCGCGTGATGCTGAACTTTCGTTCCGGCGCCGCGCCCATTCTGGTAGCGACAAACGTGGCTGCTCGAGGCCTGGACGTTGAAGGCATTGGCCAGGTCATCAACTATGACCTGCCGGACTCGGGACAACTTTTCACGCACCGGGTCGGACGGACCGGACGCATGGGCCGTTCCGGGGAGGCGGTCACGTTCATCACATCGGACGAAGAGCGGAAATGGCGTGAGATCGAGCGGGGCTTGGGCCGCCGGTTCGTCCGCAAGTTATGGAGTACCGCCCGTAAGGCAGAGCCGCGTCGAGAGAGGCTCCAGCCCTAAAGAGGGGTCGTCGATCCTCGGGAGTCGGTCGAGCCGGTGTCGGAGAGCTATTCGTGGGAGCCGGCGTCGGAGCCGGCTGCCTGGCGGGCGGCTTGATGTTTTCTTTCGTTCTGGTCGAGATGGCGTTTTCGAAGCCGGAGATTATGCGGCGTGACCTCGATCAGCTCATCGTGGCGGATGAACTCGATTGACTGCTCCAAAGACAGACGCAGTGGAGGGACGATCTTTTCATAGGAATCGGACCCGGCCGCGCGCATGTTCGTCTGCTTCTTCTCCTTCGTGATATTCACGTCCATGTCCGTGTCGCGGCTGTTCTCTCCGACGAGCATGCCCCCGTACACTGTCTCGGTCGGTGCGACGAACAGTTGCCCCCTTGCCTGCAAGTTGATCATCGCGTACCCGGTGACGCGGCCGTTGCGGTCGGAGACCAGCGCGCCGGTCGTCCGATGGACGATGTCGCCCGCCCAGGGCCGGTATCCCGTGAACATGTGCGTGAGGATTCCCGTGCCTTTCGTATCGGTGAGGAACTCGGTCCGGTATCCGATCAACCCACGGCTGGGCAGCTCGAACTCCAGGCGCACCCTTCCCGAGCCGTGGTTCACCATCTTGACCATGACGCCCCTGCGCGTGCCGAGTTTCTGAACGACGATGCCCATGTACTCTTCAGCCGCGTCGATGAGCGCCAGTTCGTAGGGTTCGTGGGTCGTGCCTTCAACGGAGCGGGTCAACACCCGCGGCATGCCGACTGAAAATTCACATCCTTCCCGCCGCATCTGTTCGATCAGGATGGCCATCTGCAGTTCTCCCCGGCCGTACACCATGAAGCGATCGGAAGATTCGGTCTGCTCCACCCGCATCGAGAGGTTGTGCCGTGCCTCTTTGAGCAGTCGCTCCCGAAGGTGGCGTGAGGTCACGTACTGGCCGTCCTTTCCGCTGAACGGGGAATCGTTGACGGAAAACTCCATCGACAACGTGGGTTCGTCCACGTTGAGCATGGGCAGGGGCTTGGGGGTTTCACCGCCGGCGATGCTTTCCCCCAGCCCGATGCCGCGCATTCCCGCCAGCGCAACGATTTCTCCGGGACCCACCGAGGAGACCGCGATTCGCCCGAGGCCTTTGTAGACGAACAGTTCCGTGACGGTGGCCGAAGTCTGAGTCCCGTCACGCCGGCATAAGGTGACCGCCTGCCGGTTCCGAACCGTGCCGGCCACGACGCGGCCGATTGCCAGCGGCCCGAGGTAATCGTCGGGCTCGACGTTGGTGACCAGTATCTGTAAAGGATGGTCCGGGTCCCCTGATGGTGGCGGAATGTGCTCGATGATCATCTCGAACAACGGTTGCAGATTGGTGAGTTCCCCGTCGGGTGATCGAGTGCATTTTCCTTCACGGGCGACGGAGTAGATGACCGGAAACTCGATCTGTTCCTCGGTGGCGTCCAGGTCGATGAACAGGTCGTAGACTTCGTTCAGGACTTCCGAGGCGCGCGCGTCCTGACGGTCGATCTTGTTGATCACCACGATCGGGGGCAGTCCCAGATCGAGCGCCTTGGACAGCACGAATCGAGTCTGAGGCAGCGGTCCTTCTGCGGCGTCGACGAGTAACATGATGCCGTCCACCATCCGCAGGGTGCGTTCGACCTCGCCGCCGAAATCGGCGTGACCCGGCGTGTCGACGATATTGATCTTCACGTCGCCGTAAATGATGGCGGTGTTCTTCGCCATGATCGTGATGCCTTTCTCGCGCTCGAGATCCATCGAGTCCAGAATCCGTTCGCCTACGACCTGGTTTTCACGGAACGTTCCGCTCTGCCACAACATCGCGTCCACGAGCGTGGTCTTGCCGTGGTCGACGTGCGCAACAATGGCGATATTGCGAAGATTCATCACGATACGAAAAGAAAGATGTCCATCAGGTATATTCCCCTTGTTCGAAGCACTCAAGCACCTCAACGAGGTCAGTCAACGGCACAACTTCGCCTTCCTGTGGCGATGCTTGATTCGTGCAGAAGAGGTTGGTCTTTCCGGACTGACGTGGTCCGGTCACGGTGACAGAGGGTATTGTTCAAACAGCTTGAACAGGCAGGGTATCATCTCGCGTTTGCTCCTGTCACCTAACCTAACAAAAATACCCAATTACGCAAACAAAACTTTCACATGCGTTCCATCGAGGGACACGTACATTGGTGCCCCTTCCCCTCACGTCACTGTCTGGTCCCGACCAACGGCTGGGGTGCCCCCACGGGGGCTTTATCGTTCTATTGTCATTGCGAGGCTGCCGCAGGCGGCCGTGGCAATCTACGAAAGTTGGCTGGGCTTGCAGATCGCCACGGGCCGTGGCAATCTGGAGTTGTGACCAAACGGGGCGTGGAGGTAGCCGTGCTCGTCCCCGTTGACCAGTAGCGTCGATTGGAGAAGATGGCCAGACCGGACCTCAAGGAACTGCTGCTCGCGCCTGAAGCGCGCACGGATACGCTAACACCGCCGCGCGAAAAGCATCGTCATCGGGTGTCACTGGCTTTCCAGTAGGTCCGTGTATCTTATCGACACCAACGTTGTTTCGGAATTGCGCCGTCCCAATTTGCACAAGGGCGTCCTGAATTGGATTGCGGACATGCCCGCCGATCAGCTTTTCTGTCCGCGGTGACGGTGAATGTGCGATCAGCTCGCCGAATTCGTTCCAGGGTTCTCAATAGGCCTGCAGAACGAAAGGTTGACGCGGCTTGAGTATGGCCATATAATAATCATATGGCCGTAACAACCATCAAATCGACCTACTCGCTGGATGTGGAATCCATGCGCACGCTTGAGACCCTGGCGCAACGCTGGAACGTGTCGAAGTCCGAAGTGTTGCGGCGCGCCATTCGGATTGCGGCGATAGATGGGATTTCCGGTGACGGTGCGGCACTGGGTACTCTCGACCGACTGCAAGCCTCGTTACGTGCGCGCAGGGTCAACCTCGCTCAGTGGGAACGGGACTTGAAGGCCGAGCGCCGTGCGACTGCTCGGCGGCTGCCTCCCAAGACCCGATGATCCATCTGGATACGAGTTTTCTGATTCGGGCGCTGAACTTGGGGACACCCGAGGATCGCAAGTTGCGAGAGTGGATCGGTGCGGGCGAAACGCTAAGCATGAGTACGGTCGCCTGGGCGGAGTTTCTGTGCGGCCCACTTGATGAATCCGAGATAGCGTTGGCTGATCAGATCGTTGGACAGCGCAGTGACTTCACGCCGGCTCAGGCGGCGATTGCCGCACGTGTATTCAATGAGTCAGGGCGGCGGCGTGGCTCATTGATCGACTGCATGATTGCAGCGGCGGCGCTTGCCGACGGCGCGCCCATCGCGACTGAGAATGTGGCGGACTTTCGCCGTTTCCAGAATTCCGGCCTGAAAGTGGTATAAGGCGTCTTCTTACGCACACGATGACATTCCATCACTACCGGTGGTGGCAATCATGCCGGTCTACGAAATACATCTGCTCCCGTCGATTCCTTGGGCGGCCTTCATGAAGGTGCTGGGGACCGGGAGATCAGGCCCGGGAAGGTTAGCGGTGGCTTGAGAAAGTGTGAGATTGCCGCGCTCGCTTCGCTTGCTCGCAATGACAGTGATGTCCGAGTGCAACCTGGAGGTTGCGCTTGCTCTGCGTTCCGCTCATTGCCGGAGCGTTGCGGTCGCTATACTTACGTCACGTCATGTTGTATGTTCCCATTTTTCATACGAGCGGTGGGAGGAAAGCATGACAGGTCAGACCAATCCCGTGAATTGGTTCGAAATTCCAGTGAATGATTTGGGGAGAGCCAGACAATTCTACGAGACCGTGTTCGGTCTTCAACTCAGCCCCAACGAAATGGGTCCGATGAAGATGGCTTGGTTTCCCATGACCCAAGGAGGTCCCGGAGCGACGGGGACGCTCATGCAAGCCGAGCATTACACGCCATCCCATGCCGGGACCCTGGTCTACTTTTCCGTGACCGACATCGAGGGAACCCTGGCCACGATCAATGCCAATGGCGGAAAGACGTTGATGCCCAAGACCGGCATCGGGGAACATGAGTACATCGCCCACTTCCAAAACTGCGAGGGGAATCGAGTGGCGTTGCATTCCATGACGTAATTTGCCCTCATGTCAGCTAAGGTCAGGGAGAAGGTAGGCCGAATGAACGGATCGCTACGGTTGGCGCCGCCAAGGCGAGCCGTCCGGAATTGCCTTCGAGTACACCCTGCTTGCTATTGAGAGAAGCGGCATCACTTCCAGGGACGTCAGGGTTATCGCGTACCCCCGAAGCCGGCGGCCAGGTCATCACGTTCGAGAACACCGCCCATGCCTTCATGATCCGAGCCGAAAAACGAGCCCGTTACCGTTCCAACATCGCCGCTGGTCTGAGCAAAGGTGTTGCCGCGCACTTCGATCCGATAGCTCAGTTCGCCATCGCCCCAAACGGCTCCGGTTCCCAACTTGCCCGGTGCTGCATTAACCGCCCAATGTTCCAGCCCCGTGAACTCTACCCCGCCGGACAGCGTCGCCAGTTCCACGGTGAGACTGGCAGCACCCGCGACGGCCTCAGCGACCGGCGTGATTCCCAACAAGCGCCCCGTCCAGCTGACATTGCCCAAAAGCTCGGCATTGTCCACGAGATTCGAATGCGGCCATGGCCCCACCACCCATGGCTGCGACAATCCGTTCCTCAGCGCTACGCCGAACGCAACCTTATCGCTCGAAACGTCAATCGCGCCGCGGACATGCATCGAAGTGTCAGACCAGGGTCCCAGCTCCTCCGCGATTTGGTCCGGCGCCGTGCCGGGCTCCAGGCGGCTGTAGACCGCGAGAAGGGCTTCTCGGTCAAGAGCGTGGAGAATGTGCTCGGTCAACTCCTCGCTGCCGCCAGCCACCATGATCGTCCTCGGGAACCGATCAGGGTCCGCATGGTTTCGACCCAGAAGGTGAATGAGCTCGTGCGCAAGAACACCCAGCCGCTCTTCACCCACCGTTCGCGAGGGGTCCACCCAGACCTGACCCGCCACGATTTCGATTCTCCACGGCACCACGGGGTCTCCCGTGAGTACGATCGTGTACCGAGGCTCCGCCAGCCCGATGTCCTCGACAATCGGAGAAGTAGCCTCGAAAGGCCAATCCTCTTGACGCGCGAACGCCACCAGGATCTCGCCGTCCGAAGGACCTATGGTATCGAGGGGTGCAGGTTCAGCACTGAAACCCAACTGCCAGTCTCGGGGCAGTGCTGCGTTGATTGCCTGGACCACACGGACCGTCTCGTCGACCAACTCCGCGGAAGTGCCCTGCGCAACGCGAACGGTGGGCGGAATCTTGCCGAAGCGTAGAAGCAAGCCGTCCGAGAGGAATGGGACATCCACATCGTCCTCATCGGAAGTGCGGTAGGAGGCAGCGTCTGCCTCGAGGTACTCAATCACTTCGGCAGCGCCTAGCCCGTCTCGCACCCATCCGTGGAAAACTCTGGTTTCTCCGTGATGATCGATGAGCGGCAGCTGATCGGACCGTGGGGCGATGTCTGCACCCACATGCAACGTACCACCAAGGTCGACGGTTGGAGCCTGGTGTTCGTAACGAGGCGTCTGTAGCGGAAGCTCGGGAAACTCCTGAACCCACGGGCTCTTTCCTCCACTACTGCACCCAAGCAGCATCAACGCCGCGGCCATGCCGAAACACGTCAGGAGGAGTTTCATTGGGCTCTCACCGAGTTTGTCATGCAAAAAGCTTTGAGAAAATACCTCACTTGGTGAGGGTCGAGATAAAGTCTAGACGCTCCCTGGCCTTCTTGTGTCCGTTACCCGATGCCTTCTTCAACCACTTGACAGGGAGATCCCTGTCGGCCAGTGTCCCTAATCCATATTTTTTCTCTTCTTTACTCAAACTCAATCATCTGAACGCCTCTTTCCAGTCTTTTTTATGGGAATTATGTACTTAAGTCCTTTTCTTCTTAGGCTTTTTCCGTACTCTCTTTTTCGCGGCCTGGGTTGTCGGCTTGGGTTTGTATCCCACAACCAGATCGATGACGCGCTGCAAAATCACGGGCGCCGTCATTGTGTTAACTCCCGATAGGTCAACCGCCGTCCTACGGTGGCGTCAACAAAACTGTCCAATCGATCCAGGGTGTGACGTTGACAATTCCCCTCGTTGAGCCGCCAGGCAAACTCACTGACGTAGCGCCCCAGGTGTTTGGGCGAGGCGTGATGATAGACCCCGTGCAGCCCACGCTTGAGCACGGCAAACACCGATTCAATGCCGTTGGTGGTGACGGTTCCTCGCACGTACTCTTTGGCGCTGTGGTTGACCGTTTCATGCCGGAAAAACAATCCACCGGCGTTGTCATAGGCAGACGCCGCATCGCTGTGGATCGTAGAGCCAACCTCGACGTGGGCATGTATACGATTGAGGAGCGTTTCGGCTGTGACGTGTCGGACGGGGACCGCTATGGTTTTTCCGCCGCGTTCACGGAGTCCTAGGACCGGCGTTTTCCCCACTGTCCCGCGTCCGAGTTTCAGTTTTTTCCGTTCGTGCTTATTCTCTTCGCGCCCGCCTATATAGGTTTCGTCAACCTCGACGGTGCCCCGGAGTTTTGGCAATTCAGACCCGCACGCCTCGCGGAGTCGGTGGAGTAAAAACCAGGCCGTTTTTTGCGTCAAGCCGATCTCCTTGGAGAGTTGTAGTGATGAATGCCCTTTCCGTGAGGTGACGACAAAATACATCGCGTAGAGCCATTTGTGGAGCGGTACGTGGGATCGCTCCATCACGGTGCAGGTGCGGACGGTAAAATCCTCGCGGCAGGGATTGCAGCGGTAGTAGCCGTGGCGCTTGCGGGTCGTGATGTTGTCGCCCTGGGCGCACACTGGGCACCGGACTCCGTTCGGCCACCGGCGCGCCTCTAAGTACTGGCGCGCCGCGTCTTCGGTGGGGAATTTTTCGGCGAGTTGTAAAATGCTGATGGTGAGTTTATCGGTCATCCCCACTCCTTCCACTCCCCGCCGAGGCCTATGTAGCCATATCGCTTAAGATCTCCGAGCGTAGCCTTATGGATCGGCCATGTCTCATCCCACATGGAGTAGCATTCGCCACGTGTGTCTGCGGGTTTGCCCCTGGACTCGATCACAGTAACGCCAGTCGAGTTATTATTTGAGCTAGCTGCTTGTTGCGAGGAGTCCCGCCTTGAGCCCATTAACCAGTACTCCGTCTCCCGTAATTCGGCTCCGCAACAGGACGAGAGGTTGTCGGTAGCATCGCTTAGGGTGCCTCGTAACTCTTGGTCACACTCGGCACAATACGGGGTGCCATACGGTGTGAGTTGTTGGATGGTGTCTGTCATCGCGTCCTCCTTATTTTTAGCTGTTAAGGATTCGATCGTCGTTCGCGCCGGTCCATCCGGTGTACTCAGGACCATCCAACGCTTTTTCCGCCATGGCAATCCGATCATACTCGGCATTGAGGGCAGCCAACACCTCGTCACTGTAGTTGCCTTTTTCAGTTTCTTCCTTGGCTTGTTGGTAGGTCATGGTCTCGACTCCTTGTTGGTTGTTATCAATCATCATGCTGCTAATATACACGAGTCCCTACTCATTGTCAAGGGATTTAAATATATAATTCCCTTTTTTATCATAGGCGCTGAATTTGCGAACGCCCGAAGACCGCAAATTGCGAGATTGCCGCGCTGGCTCAGCTTGCACGCAATGACAGGGGAGATTGCCGCGCTCGCTTGGCTCGCTCGCAATGACAGGGGAGGGTGCCTTGTGGCGGTCAGCTTGGCATTCGGCTCAGGCGGTTCTTTGACCGGCCGGGGGCCTAGTGCCCTTCCTTTACCAGGTTTTTATTCCATTCGGGGATTTCGACGACGAGGTTGGTTGATCCGTCGGGTACGCATTGGCAGGCCAAGCGTGATTGCAGCGTGATTGCAGGGGCTTCGTCCAACTGGTCCAATTCATCGTCCGTGGCTTCACTGCACGTATCCAACCCTTCCTTCACAACGACGTGACAGGTCGAACAGGCGCAGACTCCGCCGCAGGCATGTTCGATGTCGATTCCCGCGCCCATCGCAATGTCCAGGAGGCTGCCGGGTTGGCCGGTTGGTCCGTACGGGATTTTAGCCGGATCAACCTGAACCTCAAGAGTCGCGTCCGGCATGTAAAAAGTCACCGCGAAAGATTCCGTGGCTGTTTTGACTTCGATTTGTTCAATATATGGATTACTGCCACCCATCTGGTCTCCTTTTTACCTCGGCTATGGAAAGAAAAATTGACGAATTCAGACGTATTTTCAATAAGATAGATGCTAAAATGGCTGTCTGGCTCTATCTCCGACTGTTTTAATCTCCGACTAGAATACTCTTGACTACGAAGGAATGTCAATGCTAGGATTTACTCCGATAGTTTTGGTCGGAGATTCATTCACTCCACGTTTTGTGTGAAAAATCATGTTGAAGCTTTCGAAAAGAGCCGATTATGCCTTGCTGGCCCTCCAGTACATGGCCACGATTCAAAGCGGAATCGATGCTCACCCGCGTGTGGTGAATACCAAGGAAATTGCCGAAGAACATCATATCCCCGTGGAATTATTGGCGAAAGTGCTTCAGACCCTTGCCAGGCATCAACTGATCGAAAGTCATCATAATGGACCCAAGGGTGGCTACGTGTTGGGGCGGGAGCCCAAAGACATTACCATGGCACAAGTGCTCGAAGTCATAGAAGGTCCCTTGGGATTGACGGATTGTTCTCATGAAAGAAATGATCATTCCCAGTGCGAGCAGATGAATCACTGTAATATTCGAACGCCCCTTTTCAAAATTCAGGAAAGTATCTTCCAATTGCTGAACAGCATGTCCATCGAAGATTTATTGGTTGAGGAAACACCCCTGATTATCGTCGAATCTTTAAAGCCACAAGGAGTGCCATCATGAAGTTACCCATTTATATGGACAACCATTCGACCACGCCCTGCGATCCTCGCGTGGTGGATGTGATGCTCCCGTATTTCACTGAAAAATTCGGCAACTCCGCGAGTCGAAATCATTCCTTCGGCTGGGAAGCCGAAGAGGGTGTGGATCAGGCGCGCAAACTCATTGCCAATCTCATTCACGCCGATGCCAAGGAAATCATCTTTACGAGCGGAGCCACCGAGTCCAATAATTTGGCGCTGAGAGGCGTGGTCGAAATGTATAAGGAGAAAGGTGATCATATCATCACCACGTCGACCGAACACCGCGCGGTGATCGATCCGGCGAAGTCATTGGAGAAAAAGGGCATTAAGGTGACGTATTTGCCCGTCGATAAAACCGGCAGGGTCGATCCGGACGACGTGCGGAACGCCATCACGGATAAAACCATTTTGATTTCGATCATGCTGGCGAATAATGAAATCGGCACGATTCATCCCATCCCGGAGATCGGCAAGATCGCGAAGGAAAAGGGCGTGCTCTTTCATTGCGACGCCACGCAAGGCGTCGGGAAAATCCCGGTGGACGTCCAGGAACTGGGTGTTGACCTGATGTCATTTACCGCCCACAAGATTTACGGACCCAAGGGCATCGGCGCGCTGTACGTGAGACGGAAAGCTCCGCGAGTCCGGTTGGCGCCGATGATCGACGGGGGCGGTCATGAGCGAGGCATGCGTTCGGGTACTCTCCCGGTTCCGCTCATTATCGGTTTTGGAAAAGCCATCGAGTTGTGTGCGCAAGAGATGCCGGCGGAGTCCCTTCGCATGCAAGCTCTTCGGGATCGTCTGCAAGACGGCATCATGGAAGCCTTGGAAGAAGTCTATCTCAATGGACACCCTTCTGAGCGTCTTCCGGGGAACCTGAACGTCAGTTTTGCGTACGTCGAGGGGGAAGCCTTGTTGATGGGGGTCAAAGAAATCGCCTTGTCGTCGGGATCGGCTTGCACCTCGGCCACTCTTGAGCCATCATACGTCCTGCGGGCCTTGGGGGTCGGGTCCGATTTGGCGCATTCATCCATTCGATTCGGAATCGGTCGGTTTACGACGCCGGAAGAAGTGGAATATACTATCGACCGGATGATCAAGGCGGTCAATCATCTTCGCGAAATGTCGCCCCTGTATGAAATGGCGAAGGAAGGGGTTGACCTCAAGTCGGTCCAATGGGCGGCACACTAAACAGCAGGGCATGCAATGAACTACAACATTTTTATAAATTTCCGGGGAGAAGGAGGGTGGTACCATGGCATACAGTGAAAAAGTGATCGACCATTACAACAATCCGCGCAACATGGGGTCTTTCAAGAAAGAGGAAGACGGCGTGGGGACCGGAATCGTCGGGGCCCCCGAATGCGGCGACGTGATGAAACTGCAGATTAAAGTGGAAAACGACACCATCGTGGATGCGAAATTCAAAACATTCGGGTGCGGGTCGGCTATTGCCAGTTCCAGTTTGGCAACGGAGTGGTTGAAAGGCAAAACCGTGGATGAAGCGGGAGAAATTAAAAATACCGAGATCGTGCAGGAGTTAAACCTTCCACCGGTCAAAATCCACTGTTCCGTGTTGGCGGAAGATGCGATTAAAGCCGCCTTGAATGATTACAAAAAGAAAGCGGAGACTGCAGAAAAGACCGAAGAACCGGCCGCATCGGCTGGTGCCTGAACCACGGAGGTGCAAGGAGCAACGCGATGGAGACGACACAAACTACTGAATCCTCACCAACCACTCAGTCCTCCCTCGTCACGTTGACGGAGGCGGCGGTTGTGGAAGTGAGCCGGCTCATGGACGTTCAGGATCTGACCGAAGGAGGCCTTCGCCTGGGAGTCAAAGGGGGAGGGTGTTCCGGTTTAAGTTATACGATCAATTTCGACGACAAAATCGGCGAGTTCGATACGGTGTGTGAGCAGGATGGCGTGAAGGTCATTGTCGATGCGAAGAGCGCCATTTATCTCGAAGGCATGCAGCTTGACTATCAAAAGGATCTGGTCAGCGGGGGATTCAAATTTATCAATCCCAACGCGTCCAAGACCTGTGGGTGCGGAGAATCGTTTTCAGCGTAAAACGTTGACGGGGTTGCGTGACAATCAGGGAGCAAGCAGACGGGCATGGTGAAGTCCTACCATGCCCGTCGTGCGAGTGAGGGAGATGAGCGAGCACACACATCAACCGGATTCAGGACGGACCCGCGAACTGCCGATGGCCCGCAGTATGTGCTGGCATTGTCAATCTGAAATGTCCGGTGAGTACTTTTGTGGCCGGTGCGTCAAGGTGCAGCCGCTTTCCAAGGAACTCGACTATTTTACCTGCCTGAACCTGCCTCGCAAATTGAACATCGACGAAAAGGCGCTTGAAGAAACCTTCTACGCCTTGAGCCGGAGCTTTCATCCCGACTATTTCGCGACGAAAGACGAGAGTGAAAAGGCGATCAGTCTGGGAAATACCGCGTTATTGAACACGGCGTATCGAACGTTGCAGGATCCCATGCAACGAGCCGAGTACCTCATTCGTCTCGAAGCAGGGTCGGCCAAGGATATTCGGACCTCCCCCCCGGCCGACCTGTTCGATGAAATCCTGGAGCTTCAGGAGGATTTGGACGAGTTTCGGTCACTCTCCGCCGAGGCGTCCGCCGAACGCCAGCAGGAACTTCAGGAGAAATTGCAAGCCGACCGCCGGACGCTCGAAGCGAGAAAAGCGCAAATGGAAGATCGCCTGCTGGAGCAGTTCAGCCGATGGGACGCCCTGCAAACCGAAGGAGATTCCGCGGTTCAGGCGCAAAAAGACGCGGTGCTCACGGGCATGCAGGAAATTTTATCGAACCGTACGTACGTCAAGAATATCGTGAATGATCTGGTGGCGGCGACCAGCCCGACAGCCGAATCCGGAAGGAACGAATGGCACTGATTGTCGGCATTGACCTCGGAACGACGAATTCGTTGGTCGCGTACATGGCCGCTGACGGTCCGCGGGTCATACTCGGACCACGCGGCCAAGCCAAAGTCCCTTCGATCGTCGGCCTCACGGATAACGGACTCCTGGTCGGAGACCCCGCCAAGGAGTATCTCGTCCGCGATCCGTCCCGAACGATTTATTCCGTGAAACGGTTCATGGGAAAATCCGTGGCGGACGTGGCGGAGGAATTGAAATATTTCCCGTATACCTTGCAGGAAAAGGGCGGAGTGATTCGAATCCAGGTCGGAGAGAAAACCTATTCCCCCCCGCAAGTCTCCGCCATGATTTTGAAAGAGCTCAAGCTCCGGGCGGAAGCGCACCTGGGTGAGGACATTACCAAAGCCGTCATTACGGTCCCGGCGTATTTCAATGACAGCCAGCGACAGGCGACGAAAGATGCCGGCCTTATTGCCGGCCTGGAAGTGCTGCGCATCATCAATGAACCGACGGCGGCGGCGTTGGCCTATGGGCTTCAAAAAAACACACAGGGATTGGTGGCCGTCTATGACCTCGGAGGGGGAACCTTCGATATCTCCATCCTGAAACTCAAGGATGGCATCTTCGAGGTGCTGGCGACCAATGGGAATACGCATCTCGGCGGGGATGATTTCGACAGACGGTTGGTTGATGCGGTCATACGGGACATCGACGCCCGGCATGGCGTGAAAGTGGAAGATTCGCTGGAACTGATGCAAACCGTCCGGCTTGAAGCCGAGAAGACCAAAATCCGATTGTCGGACGAATCGCAGGCGCATATGGCCTTCTCCCTTCCCGATGGGAAAGGGACCTATGAACGAACGTGGTCGCGTGATGAATTCGAAGCCTTGATCCGGGACCTGGCCGAACAAACCATGGCTCCCTGCCGCCACGCGTTGAGCGACGCGGGCTTGGAGACCGGTCAAATCGACGAAGTGGTCCTGGTCGGCGGCAGCACCAGGATGCCGTTGATTCGATCCCGCGTGCAAGAGCTTTTCGGGAAGACGCCCCACAGCGACATGAATCCCGATGAAGTCGTGGCGCTCGGGGCCGCGGTCCAGGCCGGCATTCTGGCCGGTGAGAACAAGGACATGCTCCTGCTCGACGTGACCCCGCTGTCCTTGGGCATTGAAACCATGGGCAACGTCATGAGCACCCTGATTCGCCGGAATACCACCATCCCGACGAGTGCCAAGGAAATGTTCACCACCTACGTGGACGGCCAAACCGCCGTGGACATTCATATTTTGCAAGGCGAACGCGAACTGGTGAAAGACAACAGGAGCCTGGCCCGGTTTCAACTCAAGGTCCCGCCGTTGCCCGCGGCCGTTCCTCGCATTGAAGTGACCTTTCTGATCGATGCGAACGGCATTCTCAACGTCACGGCGTCGGATATCCGGACGGGTGAATCGCAATCCGTTCAAGTCAAACCTTCCTACGGGCTGACGGATGACGAAGTCGAAACCATGATTCGGGAATCATTCCAATTCGCGGCGGAGGATATTCAGGCCCGTCAGGTGATCGAGGCGAGGACGGAGGCCAATGCCATCATGATGGCCACCGAAAAGGCGCTGAAACGGGCAACGGACCTGATCACGACGGAAGAAATCCAATCCATTCGCAACGCCATCGAGGAACTGCGCGTCGCCAACACCCAGGAAGACCATCGATTGATCCGGGCCAAGCTTGCCGACGTGGAAAAAGTGACCCATCACCTGGCCGAAGTCTTGATGGATGCCACGCTCAAAGAAGCACTCGAAAGCAAAAAACTATCCGAAGTCACGGATTGAACCTGCGGCTATCCGCCCGAGGAGCCCCATATGTCTCAAGAGTTAACGTGGGATATGGCCGAAGACATCGCGATTCGGCTTCACGAAGAACATCCGGACCTTGATCCGCTGACGGTCCGCTTTACCGATCTGCACGCGTGGGTCGTGGCGTGGCCGGAATTCACGGACGACCCCAAGGGGTCAGACGAAAAAAAACTCGAAGCCATTCAAATGGCCTGGCACGAAGAATATCAGGACGCACAATAGCCCGACCGTCCTGAGAGCCACTCATTTCACGCACCACTCAGCTATCCCAGCCGACCGGCAGTGCCGGTGCAAACCGGCCGTCCATCTTTTCCCTGTTGTCATCCTCGACATTTTTAATCGAGGATCCAGTGTCTTTCTCCTCTGCCCCTCCAACGTGGACCCGCCTGGAACACAAAACCCTGGATTCCCGATAAAAGCTGTCGGGAATGACAGAAGGAGACCGCGGAAATTATAAACGAATTCGTTCTCCTTTAGTCGGGTTCGACGGCCTGGTCGAGTTGATCGAACTCGTAAAAATCTAAGGGATCGGCTGGCTGGCGAACAGGACGTTGGGGGATCGTTCCATCCGCAAAGACTTCGGTCGTGGTGCCTTGTGATGGCTCGTCGACAACGGTGCCGGTTTGTTGGTCGACCTCGACGAACTGGATCCCCTCCGGAACCGAGAAGGTCCGGACGGGGAGCATGTTGAGTGCCGCCTTCATGAAATCCGTCCAAATGGGAAGGGCGGCATGGGCGCCGGACTCCACTTTGCCGAGTGTCTCCACGCTGTCGAATCCTATCCAGACGCCGGTGGCGAGATTCGGAGCATAGCCGACGAACCACGCGTCGCGGAAACTGTTGGTGGTGCCGGTTTTGCCGGCCAGGGGGCGCCCGATCGAACGGGCGCCTTTGCCTGTTCCGCTTTGAATGACGTCCATCATCATGTGCGTAATCAAATAGGCGGTTTCTTTGGAGACCACTTGCCGGGGTTTGAACACGTGTTGCTCCAGGATATGGTCATGCTGATCTTTGACCAGGGAAATCGTGTAGGGTTCCAATGCCAGTCCCTGGTTGGCAAACACACCATACGTCGCAGTGAGCTCTTGAAGCGTTACGCCCGACGAGCCGAGCGCCAATGCCAGGTCCGGGCTTAATGGGCTTCGAATGCCGAGTGAGCGTGAAAAATTGATGACGCGGGAAACGCCTATCTGTTCGAGCAAGCGGACCGTTGCCGCGTTTCTGGAATGGCGTAAGGCTTCTCGCAAGGTGATAGGGCCGAAAAAACGTTTTTCATAGTTTTCCGGTTTCCAGGTTTTGCCGGGCTCTTCCTCCTCGTACACCACGGGAGCATCGAGAATGAGCGTGGCGGGTGTCAGCCCCTGATCGATGGCCGTGGCGTAAATGATCGGTTTGAACGCAGACCCGGGTTGCCGGATGGCCAGTAAGGCCCGATTGAATTGACTCCGTTCGAAATTGTACCCACCGACCATCGCTCGAATTGCGCCGGTCCTGGGATCAATCGCAATAAGCGCGCCTTCGACCAATGGGGTCTGATCGAGCCGGAACCGGATCGTGTCGTTGCGGGTCGATTTCAACGAGACTTCGATCACGTCTCCCGGTTGGACCAATTGCCGAGCCGAGACAATGGGAGTCACCTCCGCTTCGGTGACGGACGTTCCTTCGGAGAGCCGGCGTTCAGCCCAGAGCATATCCGGTAAGGTGATGGTGCCGACCAGATCGTGCGCCAGGACCATCACGTCCTCTTGGGAGACGTTCAGGACACGGCCTTCCATGATTTCCCCAAACGCGGGGAAGGCAATGGGTAGCTCTTCGGGAAGCGTTGCCTGCGGCTCCTCATGACGGAGCGGCCCGCGCCAGCCCTGTCGTTTATCGAGTTCGCGCAGCCCCTTTCTGATGGCTTCCTCGGCCAGGTGTTGCATTTGAATGTTCAAGGTGGTGGCAACCTGCAGCCCGCCTTTATACGCCATGGCCTCTCCGTATTCGTTGACCAGGTGTTGGCGGACGTTTTCAAGAAAATACGGGGCCACGCGTTCAAAGGATTGACGAGTAAAGGGCAGTGGGGTCTCGCTCGCCTCCCGGGCGAGGGGCTCCGTCAGAAAACCGGCCTGGACCATCCGTCCCAACACGTGTTCCTGGCGTTGCTTCGCGAGGTCGTAGTTATTATAAGGAGAATAGGTATTGGGGGCTTTCAGCAGTCCGGCGAGAAATGCCGACTCGTGTAGCTGTAATTCGGATAACGCTTTTCCAAAATACGTTAAGGACGCGGTGCCGACCCCATAGGCCCCATGGCCGAAGTAGATCTGGTTGAGATACATCTCGAGGATTTGTTCCTTCGTCAGAATAAATTCCATCTTCAGGGCAAGGAAGAGTTCTCGTATTTTGCGATGGAAAGTCCGTTCCGGGGTTAAGAACAGGGATCTGGCCAGTTGTTGGGTGATCGTGCTGGCGCCTTCAACTTTTCCCCCACGCTTGAAATTCGTCCACGTGGCTCGCAGGATGCCCCAGATGTCCAATCCCGGGTGCTCGAAAAACCGGGTATCTTCAACCGCAAGGACGGCGTCGATCAAATGCCGGGGAACCTCACGAAGGGGAGTCAAAATTCTGCGTTCCACGTAGAATTGTCCCATGACCTGGCGGTTATCCGCCTTTACTTTTGTAATCAGGCTCGGCTGGTACTCCCGGAGCCCCCCGAGCGAGGGAAGCCCGGTTGCCATATGCCAGGCCACCGCCGCCGTTCCTCCGACCACCAGCCCGCCGACAATCAAGACGGGCCACAGGAGGCGTTTTGTCAGACGGTGAGGCTCCGAAACGTGGAGACGAGACAGCAACGTGCGCATGGTCAGGGTAAGGTATCTAGTGGATAAGGCTTATATACAATGACGATACCCCTGGTTGACCCAAAAGACAAGCTTCTCGCGGCTGATTTTCTGATGGAGGCTTTCACGGCATCGGTTTTTTGGGGGGTGAGCGGAGAAGCTCTCATTGGTTTTGGTGCCCTGGCCTTTTGTCTGGTTGACAAACTTTGAAAGGGCATGCTACGAAAAAAGTCCTGCAAACAACGAAGTTTAGCGTTCTACTCATTTCTATCATAACGGAGGTTAGTTCATGTCTGATGTTGCTTCAGAAATAAAAGTGGGCGACGGTGCCCCGGATTTCACCCTGAAAAACCAGGATGGAAACGAAGTCACGTTAAGTAGTTTTAAAGGCCAGAAGAACGTGGTCCTGGCCTTTTACCCCCTCGATTGGAGTCCGGTCTGTACGGGTGAAAACAAATGTTTGACGGACGATTTCCCGAGCTTTTCCGATGCCAACGCCGAAGTGTTCGGTATCAGCACGGATAGCTTTTTTTCTCACAAGGCCTGGGCCGACTCACTTGATCTGAAACACACCTTGTTGGCCGATATGCATCGGACGGTCTGCAAGGCGTATGGCTTGTATTTTCCGGATCTCAATTGTTCCAAACGAGCCACGGTGATTGTGGATAAGGAAGGCAAGGTCGCCTACGCCAAAGTGCAGGAAATCAAAACGGCTCGGGATGACCAGGAAATTCTGGAAGCATTGAAACAGTTGAACTGACGGCAGCGTCGAGGCACGTTGAAGGGGGATTCCACGAACATGGGGTCCCCCTTGATTTTTGACGAACGGGAAGGGAAGGCAGGATGGACGGAACCGTCGAAAACGTCACTGACGAAAATTACGAAGAGTTCAAAGAGGCGCAAGCGACCGTGGTTGCCTATGGCATTGCCTCCTGCGAACCCTGTGCGGCCTATGATCCCATCCTGGCAGAAGTTGCCCGGAAGCTTCCCGCCGTTCGCATCGGCAAAGCCAAGATGCACGTGCCGGGCCGGTGCCGGGCAATCAAAAAACAACACCAGTTCGAAACGTACCCCACCACGCATCTCTATTCTCGAGGGACTCTCCTGCTGACCCGCGAGGGCAAAGTCGAAGAAGACGAACTGCTCTCCCTCATCAAGCAATACCTGCCCGCTTCCTGAACCCCGGGCATCCCCTGAAACAGTACCGCCTCCATTCCCTTTTCCCTTCTTCTTCCTTCTGTCATCCTCGTATGTGTTCAGTCATTCGTTGACAGTTTTTGCCTGGCATTAGAGAGAAGCCATCATCCTGCGCAATACGCCTCATCTGTCATCCTGAGCGAAGCGCTTGTCCTGCTTGTCCTGAGAGAAGCGAAGGAACTAAGCGAAGGAACTATCTGCTTTTCCAGGCGTTCGGTTGTCGAAACGACGAGATTCCTTCCTTCGAAAGACCCTTCGCAAAACTCAGGGCGTACTCAGGACAGGCGCGACGCTCGGAATGACCATGTTGGTGTGGTTAGTTCCCTCATTCTGTCAACGAATGACTAAACATTTACAATCCTCGACGCTTGTCCCCGACGTTTGTAATCGGGGATCTAATCGAGGATCCAGGGTCGTTATCTTTCTTGCTTTTGCCTTTTCTGTCATCCTCGACATTTCTAATCGAGGATCCAGGGTCTTTGTCTTTGTAGCCGCGTCATCTCATGACGCTTCGTATTGGCCGAAGAAGAGAAGTTTTCAGAAGGGAACCCTTATGTTACCATCTAAACAAGTTAAACTTTGGAAGCAATATTATAAGAAGCGAAAAAAACAGGAATAAAAAATGGCATTAACAAGAGATTTTAAGGAAACAGTAAAAAAGAGAGTTCAAACTGATCCCGTTTTCAGAGAAGAATTGCTAAAAGAAGGGGTGCAATGTTTGGTGTCCGGTGATATGGACACCGGCAAAACGATCTTGCGTGACTACATCAATGCCACGGTTGGCTTTGAAGAATTGGGTGATCTGACGGATAACTCTCCAAAAAGTTTGATGCGGATGTTTGGTCCTAAAGGAAATCCGCAGGCCAAGAACCTTTTCGAAATTATCGAGTGTCTGCAAAAAAGAGAAGGCATCTGTTTGGAGGTAAGGGCCGTTCATTGAAGAATCACATGTTCACCCTCCTCGAACCGCTACCCCGGGGGTTTGTTGCCTTAAGGGAGTTGGCGGTTATACCCAACATCACGGTGCCTCGGTTCCTTCGTTGAGGATGGAAAGATATTGCTCATAGACGAACAGCCGGTCACGACGCTTGCCCGTGATCTCCCTGGCAATCCCATGTTTGACGAGCAGTTCCATTGCCGAAGCGGCCGTCTGAAAGGACAACTTGGTATCACGGCGCGCTACGGGCAGTGATAAAATCGGCTGGGCCTTGAGTGCGTCGTGTACGCGCAACGCCGACCCGGTTTTCCGGCTTCCGGCTGCTTCGATCCGGTCGTGGTCATCATGGAACATCAGGGAGAGGCGTTGGGCCGTCGAGACTGCGCCTTCGGCTGTCAGCTTCACTCCTTCGAGGAAGAAGGCGAGCCATGCCTCCCAATCGCCGGTGCGGCGCACGTGATTCAGCAGGTCGTAGTAGGTATCCCTGTGTTGTTTGAAGTACAGGCTCAGGTACAGAAGCGGTTGGCGCAGAACACCGGCGTGGCACAGGAGCAGCGTTATAAGCAATCGCCCCACGCGTCCATTTCCATCCAGAAAAGGATGAACGGTCTCGAACTGCACGTGTGCAAGTCCCGCCCGTAGCAGTACCGGCAATCCATCGGCCTCGGCGTGCAGGAAGTTTTCGAACGACGTCATGCAGTCCGGTACGGCGGTATGTGGCGGTGGGACATAGACGGCATTGCCGGGCCGGGTTCCGCCAATCCAGTTCTGTGAGCGGCGAAATTCACCGGGCGCTTTGGTGCTACCCCGTCCGCCCGACAACAGCACACTGTGAATTTCGCGGATCAGGCGATTCGATAGCGGAAAATTCTCCCGCAGGCGGCGTAAACCGTGTTCAAGCGCGGCCACGTAATTCGAAACCTCGCGCACGTCGTCAAGCGGAACTCCGGGTGCTTCATCCAGTTCAAAGAGCAAGAGGTCAGACAACGACGACTGCGTGCCTTCGATCTGAGAGGAAAGCACCGCTTCTTTGCGCACGTAGGCATACAGAAAAAGTGCCTCGTCCGGTAGGAGCGTCGCGACGCCGTCGAGGCGGCCTATGGCAAGCACCGCCGATTCGAGCATTTGTTGGAGCGAGCCGTCCAGAACCAGGGTGGGCTTCGGCGGCAGCGGTGCCGGGATAAAGGCGCGAACGCGCTCACCGTCGATGCTCGTTACTTCATAGCTGCCGCTTCCTCCGCGCTGCATGACGGACAGTCCTTATTCATAGTTTTGCAATAACAAACTTCGCTATTTAACTTTAACTGATAAATTACAATAGAAGGGAGATTCGGCGCAAGTCTAGCGGGGCTGGTTACGAGGCAAAGGCTGTGAATTGCAATCTTAGACTGTCATGCGCTCACGATCCAGCGCCGGCCACGAGAATCACAGCCAATTTCGCGCCGCTGCAATCGGCCAACGGCCAGGCTGCTTATTCCGAATAGTCCAGGGTCAGGTTGTGATGGTCGGTGAGCCGGAGGCGTTCGAGACGCGCATCGGCAACGCCGACTTCACAGGTTCCTGTCAAACATCAAACGACAACTCGCTCTGTATCGGAGGGCTTGGCATCTTGGGGAGATCGGGCTCAAAGACGGCATCAAGATCATTTGCGTCTGCCGGATTCGGCCACGGCATAGCCCCTTTGGCTTTCAATGCTTCAAGACCTTCGGATGGTTCACCGGTCGAACGCACATAGATAGGCACCAGGCGCAACTTCTCCAATTGCTCCGTTGCCCCGGCCCAGGTCCCGCCCTTGTTTATATCCGCGTTCACCACCAGGGCCGCATCCGCCAAGGCATAGATCACTTTGTTGCGTTGCATTGCGTGCCCCGCGTTGAATCCCGCGTTCGGATCATAGGGTGAGATCAATACGAGTTGACCTTCTAACAGCAGGTTTCGATGCTCGCGAGTCATGACTGTTTGTTCGAGGCTATCGGCCAGTACGCCTGTGACTTTGCCACCCGCTTCCAATGCACCAGACATGGCTGCCCGATCAATACCCCTGGCAGCACCGGAGACTATAGTCTGTCGAGCCTTTGCTGCCAGACGTCCGATTTCCTGGGTGTACTCGATTAAGGAATCGTTGACGTTGCGGGAACCGACAACCGCTAATCCACCGCTATTGAGAATTTCCCTGTCCCCACAGCCATACAGCAAGCTCGGCGAGTCCTTTTTCAGCCGTGCCTTGAGCTTTTGTGGATAAGCCTCATCGGCGCGGCTAATCACCCAAATCGTCCGTGTCTGCCAGCGCTCGACTGCCTGACTTAAGAGGAAGCCTCGATCCAACAGACGTTTGAGTCGGTCCTGGTCAAGTATACGACGGCGATCCCCGAGAAGTTGATCTATATCCGCCTCCAGCAAATCAGCGGGCTGCCTTCCCGTCTCTTGGAGATACAAGGCGAGTTTCGTGTATTCGCCAGGCGTGAGCAAATCGGCTGGTTCCTTACTTTTGCCGCGTCCAACGATCAAAGGCGCGGTCAACAGCAGAATAGCTTTAGTGTTCAAGGAGAGCGTCTCACTCATTGGTTGCCTCCTGTCTGAGCAAGCGCCAATGGCCATACCTCACCGCTTCCGTGCGAACGCAGTAACCAAGCTGCAACGGTGAAGGTCCAGCGCGAATCCACCATATCGTCCACGAGCAGCAACGCCCCATCAGGCAACGTTTCATCGGTCAGCGCCAATGAACCGTCAATATTGCGTGCCTGTTGAATGCTGTTCGCCATTGTCTTCTGTTCAGGGCGATCCTCCGTTTTGATTAATACCTGTTTGAACGGAAGGTCAAGGGATTCGGCCAAGCGTCTGGCAAAATCGGGTACCAGGTCCGGATGCCGCCGTGACGGAATGCAGGTTACCCATTTCGGGACCGGTTGCGGGTTCCATTTTTCAATCAATTTTTTGCAGGCGTCCACCAGTTCATCGGATAGGTATCCGTCCTGATATTTCCCCTTGTGTACCAAACCACCCCAACCGGCGTCACCCCAGACGCAGAGTGCCCTGCCGGGTTGAGACTGGAGTTGGGTAACGATCTGTCCGGATAGATTATAATGCCGTAGCCCTCCTGATGGCCATTTCTTCCTCGGTTCGATCAGCAAGCTCGTGCGGCGCAGGAAAGCAATCGCCTCCAGAACCAGAGCCGAGTCCGGTTCCGTCGCCAAAGGGGGAAGGCCAGGTGGGGAGATATTACCCGGCTCTCCATCCAGTGCTCGAATAAGGAACTCCATGTGATCGGAACTCAGCCCCACGTATTCCTGCATTTGTTCCTGCTCCTCTCTCCGTAGTTCCGTGAGTCGCTCCGCCCGTTCCCAGAAGGCGGGGCTCAGGGTCGCGGCGGTCAGTTGCCACTTGGTTCCCTGTTTGGCAATCGGTGCCGGCGCTTCTAAAGAAAGGAGTTGCATGGCCTTCTGTATACGACCATTACTGATGTTGACTGTTCCCTCAATCTTGGGGACTGACAGCCCTTTAGGTTCCTCCTCCAGGGCATTCAGTATCTCTTGCACTTCATCGCGTGTTGGAAACGCGCTCTTGATAAAATAGTCGGTGATTTCGGTTTCTTCCTGACCGCTCAACAACACTCCGTAGGCTGCGTCAAGTGCTCTCCCGGCGCGACCGACCTGCTGATAGTAGGCTACCGCAGAGCCCGGCGTCTGGTAATGAATGACGAAAGCCAGGTCAGGTTTATCGAAGCCCATGCCCAAGGCTGTCGTTGCTACCAGAGCTTTGACCCTGTTTTGAAGAAGCGCATCTTCCAACTCCGGTCGCTGCTCGCCTGTCTTACCCGTGTAGGCCTTGACGTTCAGTCCGCGAGACCTGAGCCATTCACTTACCTGTTCCGCATCACTGACCGTGAGCGTATAAATGATCCCGTGACCCGAAAGGGCAGGCAATTGTTCCGCCAACCACGCGAGCCGTTCAGCCTGGCTCGGCAAGCGGATCGTTTGAAGAGCAAGGGAAGGCCTCTTGAGATCACCGCGGGAAATTCCCAGGTTTGGCCCGAGTACTTCTGTCAAATCGGCGATTACCCGGTCATTTGCCGTCGCCGTAGTCGCCAGCAAGCGGAGGTTCGGTGGCAAGGTGCGGATGATACGTTCGATGAGCCGATATTGTGGGCGAAAATCGTGACCCCAGTCAGAGATGCAGTGTGCCTCGTCAATCACGAACAGAGCGATCCGATCGGCGATTTTTGCCAGCACCTCGTTACGGAAATGCTCATTAGCCAGCCTTTCGGGTGAGATAAGCAGGATATCCACATCGTCACGACTGACAGCGTTTTCAACCTTTTTCCAATCGTCTTCGTTATCAGAATTGATTGTCTCAGCACGAACGCCCATCCGCTCCGCCGCAGCGATCTGGTTACGCATAAGCGCCAGTAACGGACTGATAAGAAGTACAGGACCCATCCCCGCTTCGCGCAGCAGTTTCGTCGCGATGAAGTAAACGAAGCTCTTGCCCCAGCCGGTTTTCTGTACGACCAACAACCGACCATCCCCGCTCACGATATGCCGTATGGCCTCTTCCTGACCTTCACGAAATTCTGCATCAGGCCGGCCGGATCCCAATCGCAACAGTTCCAAGGCACGAGTCTCTCTGTATTTCACACAGTGCTCCTTTCCATGGCTGTCCCCGGATTGTCCACCGAGGTGTCGCCATTGTCCATCAGATGTTTAGTGTTGTCGAGCAGTTCGGGTTTGTCGGGCAAGGTGGCGGCTGTCTAGCTCACGTCGAGCTAGCCGGGGTGGGCTTTTTTGATGCATGCCGCAAGGCATTTTTCGCTGGTATCGGTGGCCACTTTACTTCTCTCTTGGCGCCAGACCAATCGAGAATATCAGGAACGTAAATGCTATCTTTACTATAATCCAGCATCGCGGCATTGTTAAATGCTGCGTTTAATATAGAAAGGTGATTCAGCATTTTCAAAGGCAGCGTTTAATATGTTTGAACTTGGTGGAAGGTTGGTCGACCCGAGAGCATGGCGAACATTGGTAGGCCCACTCGTTGAAAGAAAACTTCGATTCTGCCATTTTTCTGCAGTGGCACTTGTTCGGTATCGTGCAGGGGGCTCGTATACAACAACCTTGCCATAGTGCACGGCGGTCATGGAATCGGTTGGCCTCTCTTTGCCGGCTACGCTACGAAGCCGCTAACGTGCAAACTTGACTCATCTGTCGAGTAGGGTAAAGGAATGCAGAGATAATGCGCGTGTTGTGCAGGACGTCAATGTTCCTGGCCGTCTTCTTCGTCGCCGTTTTTGTCCCGCCGGCTGTCGAGGGGGAATCTCCCGATCTTCTGCTTGCCGAAAAATACCGACAGGATATCGACCTTTCCGCCTACTGGGTGAGTGAAAAACTTGATGGGGTGCGGGCATTTTGGGACGGCGAGCGGTTGATTTCCCGAGGTGGCAATGCGTTTTCAGCTCCGTCGTGGTTTACCGCCGGTTTTCCACGGGTCGCGCTGGACGGCGAATTGTGGACCGGACGCGGGCGGTTTGAAGAGACGGCTTCCATCGTAGCTCGTAGCATCCCGCACGACGGGTGGCGGCAGGTGCGCTACATGGTCTTTGACCTGCCTACAGACCCCGATGTTTTTGACGTGCGCCTGCAAAATCTGCGTGCCGTCGTCGCTACGTCGCAAAACGAATTTCTTGCCGTCGTCGTCCAGGAAAAAATCGCCGACCACAAGTCGCTGCTGAACAAACTGGACGAAGTCACGTTGGCCGGGGGTGAAGGGCTGATGTTGCACCGTGGCGACTCGCGCTATCACGGCGGGCGCGGCATGGATCTATTGAAACTGAAACGATTCGACGACGCTGAAGGAATCGTCATCGCGCACAATCCCGGCAAGGGAAAATTCACCGGGATGATGGGCAGCGTGACTGTGCGAACCGCGGACGGCATCACCGTTAAAATCGGCAGCGGATTTTCCGACGACGAACGCAAAACCCCGCCGCCAATCGGCGCGACGATCACCTTCAAACACCAGGGATTCACCGGCACGGGCAAACCCCGGTTCCCCGTCTTCTGGCGAATCCGTGAGGACGAACCTGAGGGAGGAAAATAGAGAGGAGAAAGAGGCCCAATGGGCCGTGCGACTATTCCGAATAGTCCAGGGTCAGGTTGTGATGATCGGTGAGCCGGAGTCGTTCGAGTCGCGCATCGGCAACGTCGAGCAATCGGGACCAGAGGATTTTGGCCAGGGTGGGGAGGGTAGCCGGCCGGGCAGCCAATTCCGGGTGTTGGGACACATTCGTGCCCGTCAGGTTGTTGAGGACCTGTTTCTGGACCCGCTCGTCCAACGCCATGATATTCGTGACGTGACCCGTGATGGGATCAATCGGGCCTCGAAGCGTGACGTCCAGGGAAAGGGGCCACGTCTCCACGTGGGAAGCATCGGCATTTCGCTTCACCGTCAGGGCATACCGGCGAGTCAGCAGGGCCTCGGTCGGTTCCGCATTGTCCTGCGATGCCGGGTCGTTCGGCGGATAGAGTTCGGCCCACAGGTTTTCACCCTCGCATAGCCGTATCGATTCGATGTCCCGGGTCTCGGGGCGCTCGCGGAATTTCCTCCAGAGTACCAGGGCCAGATTTTCAGCGGTGGGCACGAGCCGTTCAAAGTAGGGCATATCGAAGTTGAGATGTTTATGGTCGAACTCTTCGAGCACGTCCGTCACGATTTCTTTAAGGTCGTACAAATTGATAATCATGCCCGTGACGGGATCGACCCGCCCGCCAAGGGTCACTTCAAGGAGATAATTGTGCCCATGCTCCTGAGAACAAGGGCCAAAGACCTCTTTATTGCGCGCCTCGTCCCACTCGGCTTTGAAATACCGGTGGGAAGCGGAAAATTCTATCCGTTTCGTGAGGGTGGATCGTGCCATACTCGATGAAAGGAAACCGGCTCTAAAGAAAAAGGCCAGGAATTCCGCCTGTGAGAGAGGCAAGAACCCTGGCCTTGTTGAGGTCGAATTCGATGGGGTCAGGTGCTAAAGGAACTGCCGCAGCCGCACGTGCTCTTCGCTTGCGGGTTTTTAATCGCAAACCCGGAGCCTTGCAGGCTGTCGACGTAATCGACTTCCGCACCGCTCAGCATGGGAGCACTTTGCGAATCCACGATGATTTTGACCTCGCCTTTTTCAATCACCGTGTCATCCTCATCCATTTTGGATTCAAAGGACATCCCATATTGATAGCCGCTGCAACCGCCGCCTTTGACGTAGACCCGCAATCCGATGACGTCCTCTTCTTCGTCGTGTATCAACTCTCTGATTTTTTCTTCGGCAAGTGGGCTGATAGTGACCATGACTTCCTCCGCTTAAATATGAGATGAATAGGTATCGTGTTTCCCGGATTCTCGACAATCCAGAACATTTTCCTCTTGGAGAGTAATAATAACCACCCACCAGGCAGTTGTCAATTTGTATCGAAAGAAAAATCTGAAAAACAATCAGGCTTCCAGGTCCTTCAGCCACTCTACTCGCAGGGCAGGGGGGACTTTCGCCTCTGCCCTGTAGTGCTCATGGGTAATCCGGATGCCGGCATGCGCCCCATCCTCTCCAAGCGCTTTCAGAAAAGACGAAGGAACCGGAAATCGCACAAAATGCACCGCGCTGATTTTGTCTTCCTTGCTGTGACCGGCTTCAAAGTCGGCAAAGACGGCCTGGTCCTGCACGGTGAGAGCCAGGGTGTCTGATCGATCGAAATGCTGGAAGGAGTCCAGGATCTCCTTGATGCGCTCCTGGGTCGTAATTTCAATCATCAGGGTGGCACTGAGTTCGCTCATTCCGGGAAGCAGGGCATTGTACACGTCAAGCTCCTCCTGGATTTTCGACGGCTCGAAAATGCGTTCGACGCGAATCATCTCCTGAATTTGAAAAAGCAGCGTCCGTCGATTCTCAAAGACCAGCGTGACCAAGGGACCGACCTCGATCCGGCGTCGTTTTTTGAGGGCGATAATCTCCTGTCGAAACGTGGCGCGTTGCGCTTCGTAGTCCGCCGGGGAGAGGAGATCGGATTGGGTCAGACGGTTCATGAGGGCAGGTTGTACGCGTCGCGAACGATTTGAATGGGATGTCGAGCCGCCGGCATGTTTTCCGACGGCGTCGCCCCGGCCTGATCGAGTTGCAGCGCCGAAAGAGGACAATCCGACGCCACCAGGTCGGGTTCGCAATCGGAAATGGCCCGGACGGCCTTGTGGGCGATTTTCATGGAACGATCGAAAAATTCGACCTTGGCGCCCCAGGAGCCGTCGTGGCCGGAACATTTTTCAATCACCTCGACCCGGGCGCCCGTGAGTTCCATGAGTTCTTTGGATTTAAAGCCGATGTTCTGATCACGCAAATGACAGGGAACCTGGTACGCGATGCGCTGTTGCGTGTGCCTGAACTCCGTGGACAACGCCCCGTCTTTTTTGAGCCGCATCAGGTATTCACAGATATCGAACGTGCGTTCGGCCAACGTCGTCATGTCTCGCGTCGGCACCAGATACGGATATTCCCGTTTGAACATGAGACTGCAACTGGGGGTGGGCACGACGAGGTCATGCCCTTGTTGGAGATACGGCAGAAACAGTTGGAGATGGTGCGTGGCGGTCTGCACCATGGTCTCGGTATCCCCGAGATCGAAGGACGGCATGCTGCAACAGCGTTGGCCTTGGGGCACGACGACCTCCACGTTATTCTTGACGAGCACCTGCACCGTCGCTTTGCCGATATCGGTAGCCTGATAGTTTACCATGCAACTCGGGAACAGCACGACTTTATGCTTGGCGACCGCGGGTTGCAGCGCCGGGCCGTGTTTGCGCCACCACGCGGGAAAGTTTTCTCGAGAAAAGGCAAGCACCTGCCGGTCCCGGTGCAGGCCGATGATCGGTTCCAAGAGGGTCCGTATCCACGGCGTAGCAAGAACCCGGTTGGTCAGCGAGGCCGTCATGCCTCCCAGTTTCCCGATCAGGTCCGTTTTGATCAGCAGGCGATCGCGCCAGGACGCGCCCTGTTCCTTGACCCGTTGCTTTTTCCACGCGGCCATCAGACGCGGGAAATCGATCCCGTAATCATGGGGTGGCGTGTACGGGCAGTGGTTGTAACAGAGCTTGCAGTAATAACATTCCTTTTCGACCCGTTCATAATCCGGGGCGGTCATGCGGGAGACGTCGCTCTCATACTCGTCGATCCGGTCCAACAGCGTGCTGAAGGAAGGACAGAGGTTGAAACATCGACGACAGCCGTCGCAGACGTCGAATATGCGATTCGTCTCTTGTACGAGATCCTCTCGCGTCCAGTCAGGGGAAATGAGGTGAATGTTTTTCAAGAAAGGAGGCGCCACGCGCCCACGTTGTCATCCTGAGCGAAGCGAAGGATCTCGTCGTTGAGGTGCTTGGTTGTTGAGGAGAGATTCTTCACTTCGTTCAGAATGACAGATCGGGGTATGCTTGGGTATTTTCGTGCCGATTACGCGTTGTTTAAAGACTCCAGCCCTTTGGTGAAACGGTTGGCGTGGGAACGTTCCGCCTTGGCCAGGGTCTCGAACCATTCGGCCAATTCTTCAAAGCCTTCGTCCCGCGCGGTTTTGGCCATGCCCGGGTACATTTGCGTGTACTCGTAGGTTTCTCCTTCAATGGCCGCCTTGAGATTCGATTCGGTGTTCCCGATGGGTTCGCCCGTGGCGGGATCGCCGACTTCCTTCAGAAAATCCAGGTGACCGAAGGCATGGCCGGTTTCGGCTTCTGACGTATCACGGAACAATCCGCCGACGTCCGGGTACCCTTCGATATCGGCACGGCGTGCAAAATACAGATACCGGCGATTGGCCTGGGATTCTCCGGCAAAGGCGGCTTTCAGATTGTCATGGCTTTGTGTGTCCTTGAGAGTCTTGCTCATAGTTTCCTCTTTGGTAAGAAATGTTATGAAGAAATGAACCGGAGCCGACAACGGCTGACCGGCTCGGATACTAGTTATATAACCTCGATGTTGCTCCTCAGGTTTGCCCGATGGTTGAAGCCTGCACAGCCGTTCTTACAGCAGACACAGCCGTTCACGCGAACTTACATGCCCAGGGCAAACGATCGGGTATATCCCAATGAGATGCCGACTTCGTCAACGTCGAAATCGATTGGCACATAGGCGCTGTCTTCCCTCGATCCATCACCGCTGGCATAATCCATGCTCCAATTGGAATATTGGATGCGCACGTCAAAGCGGTTCTTGCTGCTCCCGAACTCCAGGCCGCCTCCGATAAGCCAAGGCATGGCATCGCGAGTTTTGCGGGTCACGCCGCGAATAGCCGCATCACCAACCCCATGATTATCAAAGTCGGATTCAAAAATCGCGTCCAGCCACTTTACTCCGGAAATCAGGTAGATGGAGCGGCCTTCACCCAGGAAGGCAAGCCCTTGAGGCACGTACCCCAATCGTGCGTTGAACCCGAAGCTGTGGTTCTTGTCCACTTTCCATGCTCCGGGAAATACGTTTTCAGATGGAATGAGGCTTTCGTTACCCGTGTACGTTCCTTCAAAGAAGCCTTGCACCGCGTTGGAGTAGACCGCACCTTCAACCTCGCCGGAGACATACACCCGGTCGGACAAGAACGCGCGATAGCCCAGGTTCGCCGAGAATGCGTTGAAACCGTCATTTGCGCTGTCCACACCTGCCTTCGAACTTCCATCTTCTAGAGGTGGGGCGAGAACGCCTGCATTGTAGTGTACGATTCTGGCATAATTCACGTCGGCAAGCTCGTGTCCGAACCTGACCCCGGCGAACAAGCCTGCCGTGTCGTTTGCCCACGCGCCCGACGCACCCAGGAAAATCATCGACATAAGAAAGAACAAGCATCTGCGCAACCCCATAACGTACGCTCCTTCTACCTCCCGTATGTACTCACTGATTCGTTGACAGTTTCCACCGATTTCTTCCGTGCCCTAGTTCCCCTCCTTTGCCTGCCCTGCCTGTCCTGAGCGAAGCCGAAGGAAGCGAGGCCGAAGGGTAAGGAGGGGCAAGGGGAGGTAGAAAGGCTATGACTAGGCCAGGGAACCCCTGCTCCATGGACGGTTTGCTCTACCCACGCTCAATTCGCTAAAAACAGACCGGAGGCGTGTCCGGACGATGCCATGAAGAACAACATGGGAATGGAAAGCATCGTGTTGGTCCGTGAAGCCATGAGGGCCATACGGCCGGACCGTTTCTTTTCATCCGCCGAGGCTTCTTTGAGGCCCAGCACCTTTTTCTGGTTGGGCCAGATAATGCCCCAGACGTTGAAGAGCATAATGGTCCCGAGCCAAGCCCCCATCCCGATGACGGCATCCTGTCCCTGCAGGGCGAACGCCGAACCGAACCGGGCCGGGTCCGGGTTCATCAGGAGCGCGGCACCGAACACCCAGGTGGCAAGGGCGCCCCAACGGAACCACCAGAGCGCATTCGGGACTAAATGTGTAAAGGCCTCCGCCTTGGTTTCAGGGGTGACTTTTCCCAGAAAGGGAACTTGAATGAAATTGAAGTAATACAAAATACCGATCCAGGTGATACCCGCCAGATAATGTCCCCATGCCAGTAAGGTTTCCATTGTATATCCTCTTTGGGTTGATTGCAGGTAAGTGGGAAACGTTCAAGAAGGTCTAGACAAGCATCTTCACCACAAAATACAGAACGACAGTCAGCACGAATCCTGCAGCTATCGTTCCGGGGATCGAGTCGAGTGGATTCATGGTGTCCTCCTTTAAAGTGGGTGCTTTTCGGCGTCGTTGTCTTGTCTGAGGTGAGCGGTCTTCGCTCGTCGCAGAGGCGATGAGCCGACGCCGCCTTGGATGGCAACTACCCTATCCTATTCCATGGGCAGACTGCAAGAGAGTGTGCTCTGCCAGTGCTGCCATCTCTGGTCTTTTTGGCATTTGTAGCTACGCCATCCTTGCCCCCGGGTGGGGCTGCCCCCTGCTGTCATCCCTGTATGTGTTCAGTAATTCGTTGACAAGATTCGTTGATCTGTTTGGGGGTTTTCCCCTCCAGCGCCTGATGCGGGCGCACCTCATTGTAGTAGAGCAAATATTGCTCCAATTCGTCCCGGAACTCCGCCAGGGAGGCGAACGTGGTGCCGTCGATCAGGTCGTCGTTCAAGGTCCGCCAGAACCGCTCCACCTTCCCATTGGTCTGCGGCCGATAGGGCCGGGTATACCGATGTTTGATCCCCAACTCCAGCAACATCCGTTCAAACGGGTGCGTGTCTTTGGTGCGCGGGGCCGCGAATTCGGATCCATTGTCCGTTAAGACCTCGGCAAACTGGAGCTGGTAGCGCTGGTGGAGCAGATTGAAGCTCTTCAGGGCGCTGAACATCACCGTCAGGCTCTTCAGATCGGTCACCACCTCGGCCCAAGCCAGGCGGGTACAGGCGTCAATCACACACACCAGATAATAGCGCGTGGGATCGGTCGCGATGAGGTCCTTGCTCAAGTGATGGCAGTCCAGATGCCCTAATTCTCCGGCTTTCTGCTTCACAATCCGGCGTTTCTCCTCTCGCAGCTTGGGCGTTAAGCGGTTCAGCCCGTATCGCTGGGTAATCCGATAGACCGTACTCGGGGACGGCGTCAGGTGCTTGAGCTTCGGAGCCAGGAGCTGGCAAATCTCATACCGGTTGACGCCCAGCCGCCGCTGCTGCAGCACTTGTTGCTCAATATACCCGTAGACCCGCCGACTTTTCCACTTCGGGCCGCGTGGCTGAGGCACCAGGGCGTGCTCGGCTCCGCTCTGGCGGAACCGGTGGTAATACTTGAAGAAGGTCTGCCGGTGGGTCTGATGAAATCGGTAGAAATCGGCGACAAACCGGAACGTGGGATGCCGTTTCTGTTTGACCAACTCGTACTCCTGGATCAGGAATTTCCACTTGCGGACATAATTGCGATACAGGGTTTTGTCGTGGGTATTGTGTCGCATGGCTTCGCCTCCAGGTGAAAGGATGAGTCACCCTTCATTCTGTCAACGAATTAGTGAACATTTACAATCCCCGACCTGATCGGGGATCCAGAATCTTTCTCTTCCGCCCTTCCATTTGTGAGGACACGTGGGGACAGAACCCTGGATCCCCGATTAGATCCCCGATCAGGTCGGGGACAGGCGTCGGGAATTGTAAATGTTCAGTCATTCGTTGACACTTCCCGATGTCCCCCTCTGTCATTCCCGTTTTTCCCTTCTGTCATTCCCGACATTTTTAATCGGGAATCCAGGGGTTTTTTGTTCCAGGGGGGGGGCGCATAAATGGAGGGGCAGAAGAACATGACCCTGGATCCCCGATCAGGTCGGGGCTGACAGCAGGAGGTCCTTGTCACGAGAATGGTCAACAAATTACTGAACACATACAGGAATGACCATTCTGATGTGAATTGCTGAACACATACAGGGATGACAGAAGAGAGAGGCGCTATCAGACCTGTCCCTTCCTCTTCCGCTCCGCTCACCGTTCGCCATAGGGAGGCAGGGTGGTGAGGCGATGATCATCTACGGCGCCACCGACGGTGAAGTGATACAAGGATTGAAATCGCGTGTCGGGGTACCACCCGAGTACGCGATGCACGGGATCGTCGAAAAAACACCCGATACCGGTGGCACGGACACCGGCCGCTTCCGCTTCGAGGTATAACACCTGACCGATGAGTCCGGTCTCCCAAAACAGGCGTTTGTAGAACCACGGTCCATGTTTCTCCAACGACGCCTCGAACTCCGCAATCATCCCCAATGAAAACGCACCGGCGCCTGCGATCTCCTGATGGCAACTCAACTGCATGGCAATGCGTTGGGCGTTTCCGTCCTCCAACAAGTACAACGGAAGCGATGCCGGACACTGCTCGGGAACGGTCCAGACGAATTGCTCATGCATGGCTTGTTGACAGGTGGCCTTGAGAGCCGGGTCGGCGTTTCGCAGGAGCATGTAGATCCCGGGCAGGAGGCCGTCGACTCGATGCACGAAAAGGGCCAGGTGGATGGTCGGATCCCACGGGAGCGAATCCCACGGCATGGGCCGCTGGGCCACCGGTCGATCCGGGTGAGGCATGACGCGCTCCAGCATCGTGAAAAACTGTTGTGCGGAAATCGACGTTGTTCCGTCAAACGCCACCGCACTCCGCCGTTGATGAATGACCTGGTGCGCGGAAATCATGTCTGGCCGGGAATCGGGCAGAGACGCCCGTTCCTCTCTATCCCGTTCCGGGATCGGGGCGGATTTGTAGGGGACGCCGACCGTGGCGTCCCCTCGAGTCTGCTCCGTCGAGGTTTTCCAGGATGCCTTGGTCACGTCATCGATGATTTCCCAGGGAACGGGGTTGTCCCGGCTCAACCGGTTCGCCTTGCCTCGCCAGTCTCCATGCTCCCAATTCTCGAGAACGGTTTGGTCAATGGCGATCGGCAGGGATTCCGGCGGGGAGTCGTGCACGGGACAGACCACACACAGCAATTCGGGCAATTCGGGTTCGGCCTGTTCAAATTCATCCAAGCGGTTCAAGCCGAGAAGGGCGCCAATCGTCCGGTCGTCGAGCCCGGCAAGAAGAAAGACACGCCAACCGAGGGCGGCTCCCGCAATCCGAAGCGTGCCCAGCGCGTGGCCGACGTCGTGCTGGCAGTAGCGAAACGCGCGTTCCCCATACTTCCACGCTTCCCGCCAATGGATCGAACTCAGCCCGACAAAAAAGGATTGCGCGGGAAAAGGTTGAAGGAGGGCTTCGATCGCCTCGTTCGTACCATGCCTCCGGTGCTCCAACCCGTGTTCTTTGGCAGCATAGTGATAAAGCCCCGGCTTCAGCGGAAGATCGGCGGTTTCCCTGATCAGCAGATAGCCTTCCGTGGGATGCAGATTACCGCTGGAAGGATTGCTGCGTAACGCCCAGCGATTGCCCCCGTATTCTTTCCACGCCGTGATGGAGAGGCCATACTCGAAAAACCGGGAAAGACTGTTCAGGGTCACGGGTTGAGGAGGAACCGGCTGTAAGGAAAAGAGCGATTCGTAAGAAGGCGCAACGGGTTCGTCGCCGGCCGCGAGCAACGGTAATTCGTAGAGCGGAGTCCCTTCATATCGCCGGAAGGGATCAGGCTGGTTGGCCCAGTCCATGTACCCCAGAGCGCGGGCATACCGGTTGAATTCATGCTTGGTCTGCTCATGGTACTGTTTCACGAGTTCAAGGGGTTTCATCGGGTGTGGATTCTACCGCCCCGCATGCCTCCGCACAAAGTACTGTATTTGTAGGGGCCGCATCCCGGGCCATGTCTTTTCGTTCTCCCCTCACCCCAGCCCTCTCCCACAAGGGGCGAGGGAGTGAATAGAATTCCCTCTCCCTTGATGGGAGAGGATTAAGGTGAGGGTGATGAGTCTTGTAGTGCCGCGTCCCAGGCCTTATAAAACCCTCGCCCCTTGCGGGAGAGGGTAGGGTGAGGGGGGGGTCGGCAAACTACACGTCCAGATTGTCGGCAAGGGCGGCGTTGGCCATCAGAAACTCATACCGGGCTTCAGTGCGCTTGCCCATGAGATCGCGGAAGGCACGGTCGGTGTCGAGTTCATCCTGAAGCTCGACTTTGAGGAGTTGGCGCGTGGCGGGATCGAGCGTCGTCTCTTTGAGTTGTTGGGGAAACATTTCGCCGAGACCCTTGAACCGGCTGATGAGCGGCGTCGCCCTGCCACCGGCTTCAGCCAGAATACGTTCTTTCTCTTCATCCGACCCCGCCCAATGGACGGCCTTGCCGATATCGATACGGTAGAGCGGCGGTTGGGCAATATAGACGTGTTCGTGCCTGATCAATTCCGACATGTGCCGGAAGAAGAAGGTCAGCAGCAACGTGCTGATATGGTAGCCGTCCACGTCCGCGTCCATGAGCAAAATGATTTTGTGATAGCGCAGCTTCTTGAGATCGAAATCCCGTCCGATCCCACAGCCCAGGACTTTGACCAGGTCCGCCAACTCCTTGTTCTCGACGACCTTGCCGAGGGTGAGTTCCTCGGTGTTCAGCACCTTGCCCCGGATAGGGAAAATCGCCTGGGTTTTCAAATCACGGCCCTGCTTCGCGGTGCCTCCGGCGGAATCACCCTCAACCACGAACAGTTCGCTGAGCGCAGGGTCCGTGCTTTGGCAGTCCGCCAGCTTGCCCGGCAAATTCAGCCGATGGCTCACGGCGGATTTTCTGATGACGGCTTTCGACGCCTCACGGGACGCTTCCCGCGCGCGTGCCGCCAAAATCATGCGGCCGACCAGGGTTTCGGCAATGGTTTGATTTTCGTGCAAAAAGTTTTCCAGGGATGGGCGCAGCGCGTTGTCCACGAGCCCCTGCACCTCGGGATTATTGAGCCGTTCTTTGGTTTGCCCCTGGAATTGCGGGTTCAGGATGAGCACGCTCAGGACGCAGGCCATGCCTTCGCGGATATCTTCCGCCTGGATGTTGAGTCCTTTCGGCGTAAGGTTGTGCGTCTCCATATAATGACGCACGACTTTCACGATGCCGTTTCGTAACCCTGATTCATGGGTGCCGCCGCTCGACGTGCCCACGCCGTTCACGTAACTCCGGACAAATTCCGCGGGTTCGTCCGTCCATTGCAGGGCGACTTCCATGGCGAAGCCGTCGTCGGATGTCGCGGGTTTGCCGTTGTCGTCTAAGCGGCGTTCGCAATAAAACACGAAGTCGGCGGTGGGTTTGTGTCCGCGGTCCCTGACGAGTTTGGTGAGGTATTCTTCAATGCCTTGTTCATGGACAAAGTCGTGCGTTTGCCGTGAAGGTCCATCCTTGAAGGTGAGTTTCAGTCCTTTATGAAGATAGGATTTGGCCTCGAGGGTGTGCTGCAACAGGGTGGAGTCGAAGGTCGTCTGCTTTCCGAAAATAAGCGGGTCCGGACGAAAATACACCGACGTGCCCGTGCCTCGCGCCGGGTTCCCCTTTGTGACCGGTCCCAGAGGTTTGCCGGCCTGATACCGTTGTTGCCACTCGTGCCCGTGCCGTTTGACGGTGACTTCCAGATGATCGGATAAGGCATTGACCACCGAGGCGCCGACCCCGTGCAAGCCGCCCGAGTGGATGTAGCTGCCGGTTTCGAATTTTCCACCGGCATGGAGCGTCGTCATGATAATTTCAAGCGCCGACTTTTTGTATTTCTTATGCTGATCCACCGGAATGCCGCGTCCGTTATCGGTAACGCGGATGCCGCCGCCGTTCCTATCAAGTTCGATCGTGATCATCGTGGCATACCCGTTGATGACCTCGTCGATGGCATTATCCAGAATTTCCCACACGAGATGATGCAACCCGGTCCTGTCCGTCCCCCCGATATACATCGCCGGTCTCCGCCGAACCGGATCAATCCCCTCCAGAACAAGAATTTCGCTGGCGTCGTATTTGGCGGTCATGTAAGCCCTTTCATTTGATCCGCTTCGAAGTTCCCTTCCCGTCGTTTCCTGTGTTCTCTCTCTCTGTCATTCCCGACATTTTTAATCGGGAATCCAGGGCACTTCTTGTCTCTTTCTGTCATCCTCGACGCTTGTCCCCGACATTCTTAATCGGGGATCCAAGCAAGGAAAAGATCCAGTGTCTTTCTCTTATCATCCGTGCCCCTGCCCCGATTCTTAGGCCATCGAAGCCATGCCCTTCAATCTTTGCCACTACCCCCGATACCGTCCAGCAACTGTTGGCGCATGTCCCGCCCATTGACGCTCCGCTCAACAACGACGAATACCCCCTTACCGTTGCTTGTGCGTTGCCACAATTCGCCGATCGCCCGCTTCTCCGCAGTATCGGAACTGTCGGCAATATACGCGCCTTTGTATTCGACGACGAGCAGGCGACCATCTTCGAGTTGCGCCACGAAGTCGGGATAAAATTTATCCGTCGCTGTCGGCAGCCAGAACGAAGCCTGATGGCGCGCGACGTTGCGCACCCAGAATTTCACCTCGGGCAGGCTGTCGAGGGTTTGAGCACACTGGACTTCCTCACCGTCGTCCGCGCCGCCAAAGGCCAGCACGGCATGGGAGCCCAGAAAATGTTTACTGGGCTGCCAGTGTCCACGGTAGTAACGTTCTCCTTGATACATGCCGTCTCTGAAGACAAAGGCGGTCTGGAACGAGACCTCGGGCTTGGCTCCGGGCGCGAAGAGGCGAGCCTGATACGTATTGTTGCGTTCTTCGCGGCGAATCGCGTCAATTTTGTCGCGTATCTTTCGAGCCAGGATGAACTTGCAGCGCATGAGCGCGGAGACGTGCAGGCCGCGAGTGTTGAGCAGGTAGGTGGCGAGACCGGACAGCCACTTAACCCGTTCAGCCTGACCGACGTCGGGTTGGCGCACCTGCCGGTCCAGCCACAGGACCAGCGCCTCTTGCGTCCAGCCCTCCACGTCCACGTTCAACCCCAATTGCTCCTGTTCGCCGGCGAATCGGTAGGTAAGTCGATTCCCGTCCAGGTCGATCTCGAAGCCATGGGCAGTCTCACGGATGGTGAACTCGTGCTCGTCCAACCGGGCCGGGTGGTTCAGCAGTGACCAGTCATGAAACTCCATGAATACGTCGGTGTCGGCAAACTCCAATTCACCCTGGATTTCCGTCATGAGACGTGGAACGCTGAACGTCTCACCACGTTCGGCCGGCGATAATCGCAGCTTCGCTTCGAGTTGGTGTTGCGCTACGACCTCAGCAAGGGCCTCGCGTTCAGCCGGTGAAAGCTGTCTGTACGCCTCCGCCAACGTTTCGCTCACACGTCCGGTGACGGCGATTTCGAACGTACCGCCTTCGGTCGAGGACACCGTCAGACCTTCGAGTTGTATCTTATTCAGTGCAGCGGCGACTTCCGGTGTAGCCGTCAAGATGTGCCTGAAAGCCGGTTGCTGAAGCTGGTCCGGTGAAAAGAGCCCGCCGTCGTCAAGCTCTGATCGGACCGGTTCGATGTTGTCACGCGCCTCGTCTTCCTCAAAGCCCATTGCCACCAGCTTGTCGACCAGTGAGCGGGCAGCCATGCCGGTTTCAGGTTCGGACAGGAAGGCATACGCGCGGTTCAACTCCGCGGCTTTGCGCCGCGTGGCATACGGCATCCGCAGCACCCGACCGAGGATCTGTTCCACGTCCACCGCGCTTTTGATGCGTGAGACCGAACAGAAGACGTACGCAAAGGAACAGTCCCAGCCTTCTTTCAGCGCCTCGATGGTAATGACGTATTCAATCGGGCAGTGCGGGTCAAACAGGTTGATGCCGTCCAGTTCCCGCATGTCCCCGGTTGCGACGGCGATTGCGGACTCAGGAAGGTTCTCGACTTCCAGCAGGTGTTTCTTCAGGACGCTGACCGTCACTTCCTCGTTCTTGGGCTGGGCCTGAAACAGGACAATGGGCCGAATGTAATCGGGGTCATCCTTGGCCGTCTTAGCAAGCGAAGCACGGGCCGCAATCGCCCCGTTCACCGCATTCTGCCACGAGGTGTGTTCGGTCAGCATGATCGGAAGCTTGATCATCGCGGCCTGTTTCAATTCCTGGGCCGAAACACTGTGCAGAATGTTCGACCGTGGCTTCGGGGTCGCCGTGAACTCGATGATGGCACTGGGGTTGAGGCGTGCCTGCATTTCCCGCGTCAGGCCGGTGACGGCGTTGTGCGCCTCGTCCACGATCATCAATGGCCGGTGGAGGTGCAGCAGGTTGGCGAAGGAGAACTTGATCTCGCCGCCTGCCGATTTTTCCAGGCACTGCGCCGTATCCCTGACACCGGAGAAATGCGGCTCAAGGTTCTCGTTGTGAGCGTAGACCTTACGGCCACTGGTGTTTGTGACGCGCAAGGTCTGAATGGTGCCGACCACGATGCAGCAGTGGTCACGCAGGTCGTGGGGCCGGATATGCGTAAAGTCGGTAATATCGAACACCCGTACCCGGCCATCGAACGCTTCATCCAGCGTTTGCCGGTACGAATGACGGGGATGCTTCAACGCTTCGGCAGTCTGCTGGCGAATCTTGTCGGTCGGTACCAGCCACACGACCAGGGGATAGTCCTTCTCCACCCAGGTATCGCGCGCAATCGCGATGGAATGGGCGGCGAGCAGGGTTTTGCCACCGCCGGTGGGCAGCCGCAGGCAGACGTAAGGGACGTCCGGCAGTTTGGCCAGCGGTGCATACGCCCCGGCATAACGCCCGATCCGCGCGGCCTGCTCCGATTCGTTGGCAATCGCCTCGTAGGCGGCCTTCGGCCCGGCGAGACGGGCTTGCTCGAAGAAGCGGCGCAACGTGTCCAGCGTGTGAGTCTGATATTGCTTCAGTTGCATGACTCAGCCTCTCCCACCAACAGAACTGACCACCCTTCCGTTCATCCTGAGCGTAGCGGAGCGAAGTCGAAGGACCCTTCGACTCCGCCCTCAAGAGGCCTACGCTCAGGATGCACGAATTATCCCCCCCGTTCGTCCTGACCCTTCGACTTCAGGCGCGTTGCGCCTTACGCGCAGGACCGACGGCTTCCCTCCCGTTCATCCTGACCCTTCGACTTCGCCCTCAAGAGGCCTACGCTCAGGATGCACGGATTATCCTCCCCCCGTTCATCCTGAGCGTAGCGTTAGCGAAGTCGAAGGGCCTGTCCTGAGCCGAGTCGAAGGACCCTTAAGACCGTTGATGTTTATGTTTTCCACGAGATAACCGATTGACCGCGGTCCAGTCCTCACGCAGCATGGCCTCTTTCTTCTTTCGACTCCAACCCTTAATCTGTCGTTCCGCTCCCAACGCCTCTTCCCTCGACGGAAATGAACAGGAATAGACCAACGACAAGGGTTTCCGAGACGAGGTATATCCTCCAAAAGTCCCCGCCTGATGCTGGTGAAGACGGTGTTCAAGGTCATCCGTATGACCGGTGTAATAGGACCCGTCTCCGCAACGTAATATGTAAACCCAGAAACTCATGACAACCGTATCCCCCCGTTCATCCTTCGACAAGCTTCCTTCGACTTCGCGCTGCCGCGCTACGCTCAGGACGAACGGGGTTCGTTCGTGCTGAGCGTAGCCCCGTAGGGGCGGAGTCGAAGCACACTCAGGATGAACGGAAAGGGGACCGTTTTCCCTGAGCGTCCTTCGACTTCAGGCGCGTTGCGCCTTACGCGCAGGACCAACGGCTTCCCTCCCGTTCATCCTGAGCGTAGCGTAAGCGAAGTCGAAGGGCCTATCTCCGCGCCTTTACATCATACGGCATCTGCTTGAAGACGATGCCTTCCCGGTTGAGCGTTGCCGGCGTCAGGCGTGACTGTTCACCGTAGACCGTCAACGGGCCGTCAAAACCTGGTTGTGTCCGGGTAATCTCATCCCGAATTCGCTCTAGTATCGCGCGGGTCAGCACGTTGCCGCCGGCCGGTCGTTTGTCGCCAAGAATACCGTTATAGAGCAAGGCGTAGGCGCGGTCGTCGCACAGGCCCAGCAACGGGGAGTCGCCCTTTCCGTTCCACGGACGCCGTGTCTCGCTGAACCACACGTGGGCGGCCAGGGCGGGAAAGCGAATGTCCTTCCGAATATGGCCTTGCTCGTCGAACACGGTGGGACCGAGACGATAGAACCGGAAGCCCCCGCCGCCATGCCATCCGGCGGACTTGGAAATGCCGCCTTGTTCACCGTCAATGACTTTTTGCAGGCGAGGGACGCAATGCGTAACAGCGTGCTCGCCCATTTCAATGCCGATATAGCGACGACCCATCTTGTGCGCCACTGCCCCAGTGGTGCCGGAGCCGAGAAAGGAGTCGAGGACGAGGTCGCCAGGGTTGGTGGCGATCTGAAGAATCCGTTGAATTAAGCGCTCGGGTTTGGGCGTCGAAAATGGTGTCTCTCCAGGAAAGAGTTGAGTCGTCTCGCTCTTGGCTTGCCCGGTACTACCTACTTCTTGATGTAGCCATAACGTCGATGGGACAAGCCCCTTCTGAACCTCTGACAAAAATGTCTTTACTCGTGGCACGTTCTTCCCCGCTGGACCGAACCATATGCGGTTGTCTTTAACCATCTCATCGAAACGTTCTTCTGTGTACAACCAGCATCTTCCCGGCGGGGGATCAACTAACCTTCCTGACGGCGTTCTCACAGTGAAGAATTGCTCCTTTCGCCGTCCTTTCTCAGCCTTTGCATGCGCCGGAAGTGAAGCCCAAGAGCCTCTCGGGTCGTCGTCTGGATTCTTGAACCGCTTAAGTTTCTGATCCGAGGGCGGGAGTGCATTGCGGACTTCTCTCCACATCTCTCGATCTCGCGCAAAAAGAACTATATGGTCATGCACAGCCGAGACATCAGTTCGGTTCTCGCGGGTATGTGTTTTCTGCCAAAATACATTCGCCACGAAGTTTCGTCGCCCAAATACTTCGTCCATAATAACTTTCAGATAATGTGCCTCGTTGTCATCAATTGACACCCATATCGACCCTTCCTCCGCCAGCAGTTCGCGCAACAATTCCAGGCGCGGCCACATCAGCGCCAGCCATTGGGTATGTTCCAGATTATCGTCGTAGTGCTCGAAGGCCGACCGGGTGTTGTATGGCGGGTCAATATAGATGCACTTCACTTGCCCGGCATAGAACGGCAACAGCGCCTTCAATGCCTCCAGGTTATCACCCTGAATCAGCATATTGCCCGCGTCCGGCTCCTCAGCCGACAACTTCGGCGCCTCTTCCAACAACCGATACGGCACGCGCGAAGCCGCGCGAAGGTCATCGTCACGTGTCAGCCAGTTCAGCGTCGGCATAGTTTATTGTCGGCCTTCTTTCTGCTTTTGCGACACATCGAGAAAATCTCTCAGATCGTTGAGGTCTTCCTCGTTCAACTTCCCTGCTCTTACTATTTCTTCGGCACGGTTCAGAAACTTTTCCAAGTCAACAAAATGCTTTAACGTATCTGTCAGAATATGTTGGCTGCCAGCAGAATATTCAAGCATGGTTTCTGGCGATACATTTGTGAATGCTCTTGCCATACGAGCCACCGCCACATCATTTCTGGGGACGGGCCTTGCCCACATTCCGATCTCTTCTTCATAGTTTCCAGCTCCTTTCCACCAAATCAGTATGTCCCTCAGATGCGGGCTATCAAACAGCGATTTGTCAAGTACGGCTTCTCTGATACGACGAATTGCGATATTCTTAATTTCTAAAGCATATTCCGATGTCACCAGATGTACCCCGGGAAATATTTCAGGCATATTGTTCGGCGTTTTAGGCTCAACGTAGACCCAACGGGCAAGAAACACCACCCATCCAAGCGGCATTTCAGTGGACGCATTTACCAGAATAACTGATCGTGTTTCCAATGGACGAGTCACGGTCAACGCAGATGTAAGTGCCCACAATTGCTGTTCGATTCTTCTAAGAATTGACATGTTGTTTCGATTACCCTCATTTACGGCTAGGCCATATGCAATCGAGTAGACGCTCTTGAGAAGAATTTCCACATGCTCGTCTGCTATTTCACTCGCGTGAATTCGGAATGCGTCGAAAAGAAGGCTAGCTCTCGTAGCACCGTTCGACAATTTTTCTTGAACGGCATCGAGAAATGATCTTTTTATGAACTCAGGATTTCCAGCACCGGAAATAAGCTCGGTGATCTCGCTACTGCTTAAAATATCGTCAGGTAGTGCGAATCGGAAATACGTGTCAAAGTGTTTGGGAGAACAGACACGGCGTTGACGCTCCCAGGTATCAGGATCATCGTCTCTGTAGTTGCTAGGAGACCAAGTACGTGCCAGTGCTGGAAACAGCAGCATCAAACCTCGACGCAGTCTTTCCCGTTCCGCTTCCGGTTCACGGTTAAGAAAAATATCCTCGTACGTTTGAGCTTGGGGATGCTTGTACGGTTGAGTTTCGCTATCTTCGCTCGGAGAATGAGAATGGTAACCTCGTGACATCGCCTCCTCTCCACTTTCAGTTTTGGTCAAATCATCTTTGTTTGATCTCAATGCACGATATAATTCAGGACGCTGTACCCTTAACGTTTCGATACAAAGAAAATCAGCAGAATCGACCTCACCCTTGACCGCCGGCCAAGTGACTTTCAATGGGTTCAATATCCTTATCAGATCGCGCGGCGTTTTGATTTCGGGAGCGATCATTTCGGCAAAGAGACTTCGGAAATAGTCGCCATCTCCAAATTCTCTTTCTTCAATTACGTTGTCCAAACGCGTTAAGAATTCTTTTGCCAGCATTGTCCGGCTTGGCACTGGCAAATCAAAGGACGCTTGGACGATCTTTTCAAGGTAATGCGCACCTTCCTCAGAACGGTAATGCTCTGTGACGATTTTCTCCGCAAGTTGTCGATCATAGGCGAGCAGGTACATAACGTTTGGTAATCCACCGACAGATTTGACCAACCGAAAAATGAGCATAGCTTCGTCCGGTGACAAACGATCTATGTCGTCGATTATAATTAAGTACTTAGAATCCATATCAGCTAGTGTGCAGGAAAGCTTCTTGTGCAAGCTTTCCACGGTATTGGCCTGAACGAGAATTTTGCCAATAGTGGAAATGATTTTGCCTGCGATGCCTACGTTTACTAAACTGAGATACCGGCCAAGTTTCGAGAGAGCTATTTTGAGCGGTATCTTTGTCTTCCAGGTCAGAGACGGCTTCATGGCTGAATAGAGTTCACGGAAATATGCAATCGTGAGAGCTTCCGAGCCGCTAAACCACCAGCATTTGAAATCGACAATCTTTAAGTCACCCCTATCGGTCGCGTCGCACAAATGATTTCGTATAAGGTTAATCAGGCTGCTCTTGCCCGATCCCCACGGTCCGTTGATAGCGATGACTGTACCCTCAGGTGCTGTCATTTGCGAAATGGTATCAGCTATCGTTTTAGCCTGTGCCTTGCACCCGAATTTGTCCTCTTCCGGCGACTCGATGGGTTTATCGTCAAATTCCGACATTATCTAACCCGCCTTATACCTCGTTGTTCTGGCTGGTCTTTGCCCGTTTCAGGCAATTGACCGTCAACTAAGCGATTTGAGATCTTTTTCGTCAATCAGCCAGGCAAGTACCCGTCAAGTAGCGTAACCTATTGAAATGTAATAAATTTCACTATGTCAGATAGGTCTCTCAAACTCACGGAATCAAGTGCCAAGCAAGTACCTGTCAAGTAGCGTAACCTGTTGAAATGTAATAAATTTCACTATGTCAGATAGGTCTCTCAAACTCACGGAATCAAGTGCCCGGCAAGCAACTCTCCTATCGGTCTTTCCTAACGTTGTTCTGAAACTGCCCACCAAGGCATATATCTCATTTGTTTGGGTGCAGCATCCGGATCGTGCGGAGCAACAAGATTTGCGTCTACTGTGTTCCGAATGACTCGTGAAACCATGGACCGTCCGGTTTTCTCGATACCGAACCGTTTTCGGAGAGATGTATTAGTGAGAAAATCTCTCATAACGTACTTCAGGCAGGCATGTAAATAGCAGGCTCTAAGTCGCTCGGTTTCGGACATTTTTCTGAACGGTTGATATGCAAAAAGCACCGTTCGAGTAAATCCTTCTGGTGCCTCGAAAAGTGGCGCGGGAAGCTGGTATAGCTCAATTTCGCTTACGACTTTGTCAATTCCGCTTCCCCGTTCCTCGCAGATACCGAAACGACGCATGAGCGAGGCCAGTGTTTCATTACGCGATTTCGGTGGTGTATCCAGGAATCGTTGCGTATCAACCAGAGGTGCACCTGGATTCGTAATTTCCACCCGGTCCTCAAAGATCTCCACCATCGGGCCGGTTCCGGTAACAAAGAAATCCTGGTGAATGAGCGCGTTTGCTACCAGTTCGCGTACTGCCAAAAGGGGAAACATGGGTACCGTTTTGCGCAATGCCGGGCCAATAATTTCGTTCAGCGGCAACAACCCGTTGATAAAGTTGATCGATTCATCAAAGCCATTGGCGTACCCTTTTACGCTTTCTCTTTCTTTCGAGGCTTTGATGCGGCCCACACCGCTATACTGGATCACACGCACGGCCTTGCGCGTGAGTCGGGGAAATCTACCAAGATCCCTGGCAAACAACATGGCACCCAGATTAGTGACGTTCCATCCGCCTGCTTCGCATGCCTTGATCAGGTTGTCAGCAGCCAAAGCAGACAGAATGCCATCGCGGTTTTCCGGTAAGGGTGCATTCAGCAAATCGAAGTAGGCTGGATAGTCGAGCAGTCTCAAAATTTCGGCATCATCTCGCTGTTCAGCTGCTATGCCCTCTTCAAAGGATGTCTGGTCAAAGATGCGCCAAAGCGCCCGTTCTTTCTCTGGAAATGTACTAAGTTTTTTCGTGTAGGTTCCTACTCGTAGGAACTCCGTACCCTGAAAACGTACGGGTTGACGCGTCGACCTTGATATTTCAAGTAGAACGACTGGCTGTGCGTTTATTTTCATAGAAAAGAATCGAAATTCTATTTTCGGTTCCAAGAGGCGTAGTAACCAATTTTCAAGTTCTTCGTTGCCGATTCGTCTTTTCGATGGATCAAACGCGGTACCAACCACGGCATGATCTTCATCGCGTATACCCCAGACTATATAGGCAGATGCTTTGCCCTCTAAAGCTGCTGAGTTGGCCAATGCCGAAATATTCTCTCCGATTGTTTTTGGGTCAGCGTCATTTTGCTTGAACTCCACCCATTCGGTTTCATGAGGGAGCTTACATAATTCCCGCACCAGCCCGGTCAAGTAATCATCCGAGCGAATAGCGTTCATGTGTATATCTCCACTAGCAACGGGTCGGGTCCTTCGTGATCTGAAACATCGTGCTTTTCCGAAGACTCGAAGTCTTGAATGGATGATCGTCTCATGTATCCTTCACAAGCTGTGGAGCCTGTTGGTCGAGCCCCTTGATGACGTTCTGAATTGCGTCGACTTCGCGCTCCTCGAAGTACGCCTCACCGCACTGGTGACAGACCCAAGCCGGGACTGTGTCGAGTACCAAGTGATAGCCGTTGCGGTCGACGTGGAAGGGTGCCTTCGAGCGTTTCATCTGCCCATGGCAGTGGATACAGTTCATATTATTTTGTTTGCACGTCCCGTATTGCGGATGAGTACGGCGAAATCCAACGTCTACTTGCTACGCCGACACCGTCAGGTACCGGCAGGGCGTACCTGTTTGGCTATTTCTACACCGCGGTCGCGTTCGACCAGGGCAACGTCGTATTGGCTCTGAAGTTCGAGCCAGAAACGGGGACGGTTGCCGAAATAGCGGCCAAGCCGCACCGCGGTCTCCGCGGTGATCGATCGGCGGCCGTTCAAGATGTCCGTGATACGGCCGGAGGGCACGCCGAGGGCCAATGCCAACCGATTGGCGCTCAAGTTGCGCGCCTTAAGTTCACGCTTCAACAATCTGCCGGGGTGTGCGATAGCGTGCAAGGTTTTTATTCTCAGGTGTTATTATCCATTATTGACTTTCGGAACCTCCGCCATGGCTTCATCGTATTCGGCAATCCATCGTTCGGCTTCTGCCGGAGTGTAAGCATCGACATCAACGCTACTGTCTTCGGGCAGTTCATAGCTTTTAGGCTTGTCTATATGAGACTTCAGCCTTTCTCTCAATACACTTGGCTCCTCATGGGATACATCTTCGAGTATGGAATTGAGATCCTGTTCACTCAGTCCTCCCTGAAAAATTGTCTCAACTAAGTTGGCCGGTTGTCCACTTCGATTTTGTATGCGTGCGACCGCCGATAGTACACCACCGAAACGGACTCCGCCCAAATACACACAGTCAAGAGTGGCCCCTTGTAGTTGTGTGCCACCGAGTCCCGCTGCTTGCAATTTAACGCCCGAAAGAGTGGCTAGTTGTAGCTGTGCGCGGCTAAGGTCTGCCCCTTGCAAATCTACTTCGTCCAGAACGGCACCTTGCATCTGTGCCTCAATAAGTTTAACACCTTGCATTTGTGCCCAGAAGAACTTTGTACTTTGAAGACGCGCCCGGTTGAGAAGAGCATCTAGGAGGCGCGCCTTGTGGAAGATAGCCTCACGCAAATCGGCCGCCGTCAGATTTGCTAATGTCAAACACCCCTCTGTGAGATCGACATTTCGCAAATGCGAATTCTCCAGCTCAGTTCGTTGTAGATACGCCCCGACCATGACAGCATGTTCTAAGTGTGCCTCTCTGAGATCAGCCCCGTTCAGCCAGCTTCCCTGCAAGTTAACATGGCAACCTTTGAAAACCGTGTACTCCTGCACGAACAACAGAGTCAGGAGGCTTTGGACTTCTTCTGAAGGTTTCGACGGGTGCTTCTCCCGATACTCGGCTTCGCCCGTTGTCCGGCGGATATGGGCACAGAGAATGTCCATGACGGTCTGGCACAGATCTTTATTGTCTTTTGCCAGATGGAAAAGTTCGTAGGCACCGCCCAGGCGTACCGAGTCGGAGTCGTGTCCTAGGTGCTCAATGGCATTTTTCAGACGTTCCTGCCGCTGCCCTCGCTCGGTGTTCTCGTTCGCCTTTGCCTGTTCCTCCGTGGCCTTGGCTTGCGCATTCGCGGCGTCCTCCATCGCCCTGGCGCGTCTATTGGCTATGACGGCTTGCAGAGCCAACAAAATACCGCCCATGCCGATTCCGAGAAAGGTCAGGATTTCGTTTTTTTCGTTTTTCTCTGGTGAGCCCAAGCCCAACAGTTCACCGACACATTTTTCGACAGCTTCGGAGACCATGACGGCCGCGAAAGCCGAAAACAGCACGACCAAGAAGAAAATAAGGCCACCCTGAGTTAAAGAGATTTTTTCTTGATGTTTTTCCATGGATCACGGTGAAAGCTGTTGAGCAACCTTGTTGAGATTTAACATATGTTAGGGAATTAATTTACATGAAATCGTAAAATAAAAACCCCCGGGCGTTGCCACACGGGGGTTGAAAGATAGGCTCGCCTACGAGCATAGCAGATAGCAAACAACATGTAGCCTCTTTCGTGTTTGTTGTCAATCTCAGAGCAGGCAAGTACCCAGCAAGTAAAATTTTATCACGAAATCAAGACGTTACAAGAACTTTCGTTGAGTTTGCCCATTTGGCATCAAGTAAGCGTCATCACCCTACAATTTCCCGGGAGCGTCACCAAATTTTGAATCGGCAGGGTGCAGGGCGGACACGTAGGTCCGCCTCTACATTGGCGGCGAGCCGCTTTTTCGGAGTCGCTCTTGCACCGCTGTTCTGATGTCTTCCGGCGTTGGGGTGCCGGGACCGCATTTTTCGTCTTCGACCATGGCGAGGCGAATGGCTTCGATTCCCGCGTCACGTTGTTGTTGCTCCCGGATCAGGTCGCTGATGACTTCACTTTCGGAGCGATATTGCCCACTGGCGACTTGGGCCTTCAGCCATTCGTTATGTGTTTCTGTAATAGATATGCTTCTTTTTGGCATCGTTTTACCTCCAATTAGAACCTATTTAGCATCTAAATAGCATACTTATTGATCTATTATACACCATATTGGAGACTTATTCAATGGGTCTGGCGTCCAAATGACTCCTTTTGGACGATGCGGAAACGGCATCGGTTGTCTCTACGGCTTGCCCGGTCGTGCCGTAGGGGACAGGCGCTTACGGAACGCGGGTAGGGCTCATTTGGCTCGACGCGCCGAAGCCACGGCGTCGGCCACGTCTGCCTCGGACAGGCCCAACTCGGCCAACTTGGCGCGCGCGTGATCCGCACGGGAGTCAGCACGATGCAGCCGTTTTCTCCGGTCACGTCAAAATACTCCGCGCCTTCGAAATCGGACAGGATCGCTTTCGGCAGAGTCAGCCGGTTCTTTGAAGTCAGTTTGGCGAGCATATGAACTTCGGCAATATGTGGTCTCGACGTAGATCAGTGATTCATTATCACTTGCATTGTTTAATCAGAAAAACATTGAATGAGTCTATGAAGAAGATCGTGACAACGATAACCCAACGGAGCCAGGTGACCATCCCCGCCGAAGTGCGGCGAGTGTTGGGCGTGAAGCCTAGGGATAAAGTTGCCTTCACCATTCAAGGTGGTGGAGTCCGTTTGACACCGGCTATCTTCAGTCTGGAATCGGCTTATGGGTCCGTGACGCCCGTTGAAACGCCAGAAAATTTCGAAGAAATCTCCCGGGCTACCAAGGAAGCCAAGGGCGAGAAGACGGCACGTGCGCTACGCGACGCATGACTGCACATTTACAATCCCCGATCTGATCGGCGATCCTATTCTTATGCCCCCTCACCCCAGCCCTCTCCCTCCATGGGCGAGGGGGTTGTGGAATGGAAATGGGAGGCTCAGGTCTCCAGTTGTCGGGTTACGCTACGCTAACCCGACCTACCTCGACTCTCGATCGTCGAGAATGGCTTTCGAAACGGGCGGCCCGGAAATTTTTATCGGTTTCGGGTTGTGATTCTCTGAATCGAGCACCGGCAGTTCGACGGGTACCGCTTGGGCTCCTTTCAGGGTTCCGCGTTTGAACAGTACGTGGCCTTTTCCTCCGCGGGTGACGGGTTGATATTTCCTCGTTGAAATAGTGAACGTGCTGCCTTCCTGTTTCAGGACGACCAATTGGTCCTGCTTCCGGGACAATATGCGGACGGCCAGGACCCTGTCCGTGGGGTCGAGTTTGATGACCGTCACCCCTCGTCCCGGACCGGAGAGCACCCCCACTTCCTCGGCGTTGCACAGGAGCACGCGGCCTCGTTGCGAGGCGACTGCAAGGATGGGCGTTGCCGCGGACGAGTCCAGGGTTTCGACGCTCACGACTTCTTCATGGGTCCGGAGTTTCATGAATTTTCGACCGAGTCGGGTCGAGGGCTCCTTGAACGGACCCAGGTCAAAACGCATGCCCATGCCGGCCGATGACACGGCGATCCCTTGCCCAAGGGAAAGGGAGTCGGCTCCTTCTCCCTGTGCTCCGTCGAAGAGCGGGAGCGCCGGTGCCGTGGATTGCCGAGCGTCCGGCGGCGAAGGATACAATCGGGGATCCGAACTGAGGGCCGCGATGATGCGTTCCCCGTCTTTGAATTTGAACAGCTTTTGAGCGGGGTCTCCATAGCCGCTTCGAGCCGGTGGCAGATCGCCGATCCGAATGGTGTACGCGCTGCCGAAATTCGAAAAGCACACGATGGTGTCCACCGTACTGCCGATCAAGGCGGTCAGCAGGTTGTCCCCTTCCCGGAGCCGTGTTTTCGACAGGTCCTTGACCATCCCGACGCGGCGAATCCACCCATCCGTTGAAATCGTGACCACGGCGTCTTCTTTGACGATGTAGGCCTCCGGGTCGAATTCGACTTCTTCGCCCTGGCGATGCCCGACTTTGGTCCGTCGTTTATCGCCGTACGTCTTGGCGAGAGCCTGGAGCTCTTTCTTGACGACGTTCCATAATTGCGGCTTCGAGGCGAGGAGGGTCTTGAGGTCCAGGGCCTGCTTTCTTTTGTCGGCAAGTTCGTCCAGCATTTTCTTGATTTCGGTGCGGGACAGCTTATAGATCGGCGTTTCCAGGATGGCGTTGGTTTGGGCGTCGTCGAGCCGGAACTCGCGTTTCACCTTTTCGGCGGAGTCCGCTTTGCCGTCGCTTTGGCGGATGATGGTGAGCACCCGGTCCAGCGCGTCGAAAATGCTTTGAAAGCCCGACAGGATATGGATGCGTTGTTCCAGGATTCTCAGGTCATAGGAGAACCGGCGCGTGACCGTTTCAAAGCGAAAGTCGATGAACTGTTCGAGGATTTCTTTCAGGGTCAGGCATCGAGGTCGCGTGGTCGTGGTGCCCGAAACCGGAATCAGACTCGTCAGGTTGACGGAAAAATTATTTTGGAGCGGGGTGTTTTTGAACAGGTAGGCCATGGCCAGGTCGGCATCGGCATCCTTCTGAAGCTCCAACACGATTTGGACGTCGGTGGTGGATTCGTCGCGGACGTCGACCAACTGCGGCACTTTTTTGTTGGCGATGAGTTCGCCGATGCGTTCGACAACCGTGGCTTTGTCCACGGCAAAGGGTATTGAGGTGATGACGATTTGGGATTTGCCGTGCGAGGGCGGGCCCACGGTGAACTCCCCGCGCAAGCGAACCAATCCCTGGCCGGTCTCATAAATCTCACGAAGTTCGGTCCGGGTATTCAGAATTTCCCCGCCGGTGGGAAAATCAGGACCTTTAATCGACTTCATGAGGTCGGAAATCGTGCACGTTCGATCATCGACCAAGGCCACGGCTCCGTTGACGACTTCCTCGAGGTTGTGTGGCGGAATGTTTGTGGCCATGCCGACGGCAATGCCGGTGGACCCATTGACCAACAGGTTGGGAAACGGCGCGGGCAGGACCAGTGGCTCTTTATCTTTGCCGTCGTAATTGGGCTGGAAGTCAACCGTGTCCTTGTTCAGTTCGTTCAGCAGTTCGACGGCGACCGGGGTGAGTTTGGCTTCGGTGTAGCGGTAGGCCGCAGGCGGGTCGCCGTCCAGGCTGCCGAAGTTGCCGTGGCCGTCGACGAGCGGGGCGCGAAGGGACCACCATTGCGCCATGCGGGCCATGGCGTCATAGACCGCGGAATCCCCGTGGGGATGCCATTCACCGATCACCGACCCCACGACTTTTGCGCTCTTGATGGGCGGCCGGTCCGGCGATAACCGGTGGTTGTGAAACATGGAAAACAGAATGCGTCGCTGGACCGGTTTCAGGCCGTCCCGCACGTCGGGCAAGGCGCGTGCGGTAATGACGGACAGCGCGTAGTTCAGGTACCGCTGGCGCGTGGTTTGATCGAGCGGCACCGTGGTGACGGGTGCCATGCTCTTGCTTGGCGTGCGTGCCTGTGATCGTGCCATCAATCGTTTTCTGGGTTCACGTCGGGTTGCTACGGCTATGCCCCCTCACCCCAACCCTCTCCCTCCAGGGGAGAGGGAGAACGGCGGTGCTGACCCGACCTACCGACTGGGATGCCCCCTCACCCCAACCCTCTCCCTCCAGGGGAGAGGGAGAAAGCCCGTCCTCAAGGGGGTGGTGACGGGCCCATTTGGTTTGGAGGAGCCGGCGTTCGCGGAACCCGCTTCCGGCCGGCGGCGTTTTTGCGAAGGGGGTCGTGAAGAGGGTCGGTGATACGGGATTGCACCCACCGGCGGTCCCACCATTCCACGGGATTGATCTGCACGCCTTGAAGAAGCAGGCTGAAATGCAAATGATCGCCCACGGCTAAACCCGTCATGCCGGATCTCCCGATGATTTGCCCTTTGCGGACCACGTCCCCTTTCTCCGCGGCGAACGAGGAGAGATGGGCGTACAACGACTGGAGCCCATGGCCGTGATCGATCACGATGGTGTTTCCGTAAATGCCAAAATACTCCGCCAGCACGACTTTTCCATCATTGGCGGATTCCACGGGGTAGTGTTTGGTGACGGCCAGATCGAACCCTAAATGATACTGCGTGTCCACGACTGTTCCGCCATAGCGATATTCGCGATGATCGGCAAACGCCGCTTCCACCTGGGAGTTGGATAATTGGATGAAAGCCCCGTTCCACAGGAACTCGGGTGGGCTGCCCGAGGCAAGGGCCGTCAGTTGGTCGGCCGTCCGTTTGCGCAACACGTTATTGACTTGCAGGAAATTGCGAAGCGGATCGTCCAGGTCTTCGATTTCAGGGGTTTGGGCGATGATGGGACGAATGGTCTGCTCGATGAAGCGATCGGAAATCGTGATGGTTCGGGATCGCCATCGCTTGGGTATGACGGTGACGTCGAGCGGCTGTTCCGCGTGATTGCCGAAGCCGTCATCCGCCACGAGTATCACCGGAGTCGAGTCCAGGACGTCATGAGGAAAGGCAAAGAGGGAGAACGCGCTGAAGGCTCGGTTGGGGTTGGGGTATCCCGGGAAAAAGGTTTCGCCGATTCGGACTCCGTATCGCCGGCCATCGTCGGAGACGCGGTACACCGCGACCCCCGCTCCTCCTTGCGAAACGGGCAAAGGGGCCGACAACACTTCCAGCCGTGGGGGAGTAAATTTCACGGCGACGTCCTGTTCGATTCTCGCCCAATTTCCTTCAAAAAATCCTCGCCAGGAATAATCCCGGGCCGTAATGACCAATTTGACCTGTCCACGGCGCCTGGGAATGGTGTCGTCATCAAAGGGGATGAGGTTGAGGTCGAAGGTGTGATGGCCGCTGCCTCCAATGGAAAGGGGAGACTGTGCGGAAAACTGTTCTTGCGCCAGGGTGTAACTCTCGAGGTTCTGGACAAGGCTGACGGTCACTTCCTGGAGACCCGTTCCCGTATCCTCGACGTGGAGGATCAACGGGGTCGTGGGGCCGGCTTGGGTGAAGGGCTCGACCAGCGTGATTTGAGGCGGAGTCCCGTCTCCCCATCGATACAAGGCCGTCATGACCAGGTAAAAGGCGACGATGGCGAGCGCAATCGCGTAGAAGAGAGATTTTTTATTCACGGCTGACACGTCGAAGGGGGATAAACAAGATACAAGGCGAATAACAAGATACCATGATTCAGTCAACTAAACAAAGAAGAGGCAGGCGGGAATGGGCAGGTGCGGCGGCGTTACTTGTTTGTCCTTGCCGGGGTGATTTTGTAGATGCCTCCCCCGTGATCCACGACGTACAGTTCGCCTTCTTCATCCTCCCCGAAGGAAGAAATCCTTACCCCCGAGGCCAGAAGGACGTGCGGTTCTCCGTCGATCAAGCCCATGATCCGGCCGCTGCAGTAATCTCCGAACACGTAGGTGCCCCGTAAGAAGTCCACGTGTGCCCCACGGTACACGTACCCGCCCGTGATGGAGCAATTGGGCGATTCATTTCGATATTCCGCCACGGGGAGCGTCAGCCCGGCCGTGACGCAGCCTCGAGCAGGCTGAAAACAATGCGCCCCTTCCATGACGCGCCAGCCATAGTTGTTTCCCGCTTCCACGACGTCGATTTCTTCCCAACGATTTTGTCCCACGTCCGCGGCCCACAATTGGCCGGTCTGCCGGTCAAAAGAAAATCTCCAGGGGTTCCGGAAGCCCAGGGCAAAGATTTCCCGCCCGCTCTGTTGCCGGGCGAAGGGGTTGTCGGGAGGAATGCCATACGGCTCTCCCTGGTCAACGCCGATGCGTAACATCTTGCCAAGCAGGGTGTCCGGGTTTTGCCCTCGATTCCCCGGGTCTCCGCCTGCTCCGCCGTCTCCCGTGGCAATGTACAGATACCCGTCCGGGCCGAAGGCCAGCATCCCTCCGTTATGATTCGTAAAGGGTTGTGGAACCATCACCAGGGTTTTCGCGTTGTGGAGGGCGCGGTCGGGGTTTGGTGAAACTTGAAATTCCGCCACGATGGTTGCCCCATCCGGTTTTCTTGTATAATTGACGAAGAACCGTCCGTTTTTCGCAAAATGGGGATGGAACGCCAATCCCAGCAGTCCCATTTCCCCGCCGAAATTGACCTTGTCGGAGATGTCCAGAAATGCCGAAGGTTGCAGGGCGCCGTTTTGAAGGATTCGGATTCTTCCCGGCTGTTCCAGGATAAAGAGCCGGTGGCTGTGGTCACCCGCATGTCCGATGAATACCGGTTGAATGAGCCCCTGCGTGAGGACGGGAGCGAGGGCGATTCGTTGAGAGGGCGGCTGAGGGATTTGAGCCAACGCCCACGCAGGATGTGCCGATAGCAGGAAGAAGACGGTGAGCAAAGGTGCCAGAGTGGTCATCCTGAAGGAAGTGAAGGATCTCGTAGTTGAATCATGCGTAGGTCGGATTAGCGAAGCGTAATCCGACGGTGCTCCACGCATGTTTAGGATTGCACACCGTTTGCTGTCCTTGTTATAACTCAAGTTTACTTTTACCGAGGAAACCATGATTCTCAAATTTGAAAATGATCCGTTGGATTCCGAAGATGCCGGTGGACATTATTATCACGTTTGTCAGGGACGGATCCAGGAGAAGGAATTGTCTATCCCTCCACCGGATCAACCATACGAATGTCCGGAATGCGGCATTGATCTTGAGACGGAAGATTTTTTTATGGCCCAACAACGCGGCTGGTCCTGACGGCTTGTGCGGTTGGGAGTTTCGTGCATTGGGGAAGGCGGCTGCCGTGATTGATATGATCATGACAGACTATGGAATTCTGCGAAGAGGTGTCGTATGACTGGGAGCAGCGGTCGGAAAACAGTGTCGGTGATGCGTGGAGTCATGATGTTATGTGATATCTGTTACCAGGAAGTGCTCGAGGAAAAATTGACCGACAACCGGAACTATGTCGAGAACCACGAGGCGCTGTTCGACGTCTTATGCCCGGGTTGTGAAGATATCAACCGCCCGTTGGTCGATGATATGTTAGGCAGTTCCGAGTAAAAATCCCCGCCACCGGATGTTTTTGAGTGGGTGGGGAGTGCGGCAGAGTCCCACCGTTGGGGCGCATGAGGTTACAGGTATGGGCATGAAAATAGCCAGCAACACCTCGAATCTGTCATTCCGAGCAAAAGCGCTTGTCCTGAACGTAGTGAAGGAACTATCTTTCTCTCAACAATCGAGCGCCTCAACGACGAGATCCTTCGCTAGGCCCGTTCGCTTCACTCAAGGCAAGCTCAGGATGGCAAATTGGGCGCGTTGTGCCTCCTTTCCGGCATTGATACGAAAAGAACCCGCCCTTTTCTTGGCGGTCTTCCTTTGCGTCCTGGGATTTCCATCGGCCCTTCTGGCCATGCCGTATTTTCCACTCGACACGGACAGTCGCTCGGGCGAGGAAAGGCCTTCCGGGGAATTCGACAAAGATGAAGAAGAAATTCCCCTCATGGACGAAACGGTCGTCGAGGGCACGTTTGAGGATCCTTTTGCAACCGAGAGCGAACCGGTTCAGGACCCCTGGGAGCCGTCCAATTCGAGCACTTTTACACTCAACTATAACATCGACCGCTATGCGCTGAAGCCGGTGGCCAGGGTCTACTCCGGCATCGTGCCGTCCGACGTTCAAGATTCTTTGGGAAATGCGTTTGATAATCTGGGGTTTGCCTCACGATTTCTCAATAGCGTCTTCCAGGGGAAATTCGATCGGGCCGGAACGGAAATGCAACGGTTCCTTCTGAATTCGACCCTCGGCGTGGGGGGGCTCTTTGACGTGTCCACGCACATGTTCGGAATTGAAGTCCCACCGGCGGAAGATACCGGTCAGACCCTTGCGACATATGGGGTGGCTTCAGGGCCCTATCTGGTCCTGCCGTTGCTTCCTCCGATGACGGTTCGGGATGCGGTGGGGTACGCCGGCGATATTTTCATGAACCCCGTCAATTATTTTATCCCGTTTGCCCCGAACCTGGGCCTCAATGCGACGGACCGTGTGAATGATCGTGCCATCAACCTCGAAACGTTCGAGGGGCTTGAAGAGTCCACCATCGATCTGTACGGGGCCGTCCGGTCGGGTTATATGGATCGTCGGGCCAAAGACATTCAGGAGTAGCCTCTCATTGTCATGAAAATAGCCAACGCCATCCCGAATCTGTCATTCCTGTTGTCTTCCTTCTGTCATTCCTGTTCTCCTTCTGTCATTTGTATGTTGCTTTCACCTTGCAAATCGGCCAATTTGTAAGGTGGGCGTGAGGGGCGCGTCGCGTGTCATAAGGTGAATCCCGGGGCACTCCGAGGTTGCACCGTGCAGGAGTAGGACACCCCTCAGGCCAGTTTGTAGCTCCGAACAGATCCAGGGGGTTCACAGCCCCGCATTTGCAAGTGGGGAGGACAAACACCATTCACCTCAGCAAGGGAGGACATCATGAACAAAATTGTGGCCGGGATTGATGTCGGGAAACAGGAATTAGCCGTATCCGTCGCGCGGGGGCCGGTCCGCCGGTTTCCCAACACCAGCGCCGGGCTGACGGCGTTTCTGGCGTGGGGGCGGGGACAAGCCGTGACCCACGTGGTGTGTGAAGCGACGGGGGGGTATGAACGCCTGCTCGTGCAACGGGTCCGGATCACCGACCTCGCGGTGTCGGTGGCGCATCCGACGAAGGTGCGGGCGTTTGCCCGGGCTGTGGGCCAGGGGGCCAAGACCGATCCGCTGGATGCGCAGATCCTGGCACACTATGGCGACGTGTTTGAGTTGCCGGTGGAGGCCGCGCAAGAGGAAGCCAGTGAGGAGGTCCGGGCCCTGCTGGGGCGGCGGCAGCAACTGCTCGATCAACGGACCCAGGAACTGAATCGCTTGGAGAAGGGGTTGCGGGGGCGGGTCAAGCAATCCTGTCAGCGGCATCTGGCGTGGTTGGACAAAGAGCTGAAGCACCTGGCGGACGAGTACCAGCAAGCCATCGAAGTCCGGCCAGCGTTGGCCGAGCGCGCGGCCTTGTATCAGAGTGTGCGCGGGGTGGGCCTGCTCACGGCGGCGACCTTGCTGGCCTATGCCCCGGAATTGGGCCAGGGCTCGGGGAAGGCGCTGACGGCCTTGGTGGGGCTGGCGCCGTGGGCCCAGGACAGTGGGACCCACCGAGGGTACCGGGCGATTCGCGGCGGCCGCGGGCTGGTGCGCCGGGCGTTATACATGGCGGCGTTATCGGTGATCCGCACCAACACGGACCTGGGGCGGTTTTATCAGGGGTTACGGCGGCGGGGGAAGCCGGGCAAAGTGGCCTTGGTGGCCGTGATGCGGAAGCTGCTGTTGCAACTGCACGCGATTGCGCGGCGAGGCACGCCGTGGGTGGATGAGGGAGTCCCGGCATCGTAAAAAAGCTTGACTTGAAACACAGATACTCCTGCGAAAGCAGGAATCCAGAGTCGTTATCTTGCGACCGAAGGAAAAAGCAAAGACCCTGGATCCCTTACTTGACTGGATCCCCTATCAGGTCGGGGACAAGCGTCGAGGATGACAGAAAGAGACAGAGGAAAAAGCAAAGACCCTGGATCCTCGATTAAAAATGTCGAGGATGACAGGAGGGGTAGTCGGGGATTGTAAATGTTCAGTCGGGTAGGTCGGGTTAGCCGAAGGTGTAACCCGACAATCCCTGGATCCCCGCTAAAAACTGCGAGGATGACAGGAAGGAAGTACAATGCGCTCAGAATGACCATTTGATGTTTTGCAGAGGATGACCGGAAATGTTCGAAGAAGAAAAAACGTTTACCCTTCGGTTTAATCTCGTTGCCGGGTTCCCGGAAGACTACGATGGCGACGACGATGGTTACGCCTGGCTGCATGATTGGGAGACCCGGGTCAAACCCGAATTGCTCAAGACCGTGATCGCGTCCCTGCGAGCCAATCCTTCATGGTCCGTGCACGTTCGCAATCGAGGAATGTCGGCGACGGATGAAGTGGAAATTGTTCTGGAAAAAACGTTTCCAACGGATGAACGGTCGTTGCCGGAATTGTAACTGTTCATTGATTTGCTGACCATTCCCACTCCCCAATACCCTCTCCCCTGGTGGGAGAGGGCTGGGGTGAGGGGAAAAAAGACCTGGATCCCCACTAAAAACTGTGAGTGAACACAGACGCCGGTGAACGGGCGGGGAGAGGAGCCTGTCCTGAGCGTAGCCGCGCGAAGTCGAAGGAAGCTTGTCGAAGGAAACGTCATGATCGGGTGCATCAGCCGCGTGTTCACACCATGGGCGTTCTGCGGTGCGGTGGTGCTGATCGCTGCCGGTCCCGTCCTGGCACAAAACCTCGTCTTTACTCCGGTCTTGTCGGCACCCGTCGGCGCGCATCCGGAGGGGCTCACGGTCGGCGATTTCAATGAGGACGGGCACCTGGATATTGCAACGGCGAACAGTGATTCGGACGACGTTTCGGTGTTGTTGGGAAACGGAAACGGCACGTTTCGATCAGGCTATTCCTTCGGCGTGGGAAAGAGTCCCATGTTTCTGACGACGGGAGACCTGAACCTGGATGGAAAGTCGGATTTAGCCGTAGCCGAGACCGGAGCCGGTCGCGTCGTCGTCCTGTTCGGCAAGGGGAACGGGTTCTTCGAGGAACCCGTGCCGTATCCTTCGGGAAAAGGTCCGACGTTTCTCGCGTTGGGTGACGTGGACGGGGATGAAGACCCGGATATGGTTGTGGTCAACAGCGGGCGATTCGGACATTATCCCCCATTCAGTTGGTCGGTCCTGTTGAACAACGGGCAGGGCGAGTTCGTGGTGACTCAACACGTCGAAGAGCAGGACCGGCGCGGCTTGTTCCCCACCGGCGCCTCGCTGGCGGATCTCGACGACGACGGGTTGCCGGACCTGACGTTGACGTGGAGCCAGCCGAGTTGGCGGACGCCGAATGGATACGTGTCCGTGTTGCGGAACCAGGGCCGGGGAACCTTTTCTTCCTGGAGAACAATTCAAGCGGGGCTCACGTTGAGTGCCGTAACCCAAACGGATTTGGATGCTGATGGGAACCTGGATCTCATGGTGACCAGTTTGTTTACCGACAGTATCAAGCTGCTCCTGCAACTCAGTCCCGGTCAATACACCAAACCCGCAAACATGGAAGTGGGATTCGGCCCCGTGGCGTTGGGCTACAAGGATTTGGACGGTGACGGCTATCGTGACCTGATTGCCACCAATCGAGCCTCGGATAGTACCTCCATCCTCCTGGGACGGGGAGACGGGTCGTTTCAGCCGGCCGGGCACTATGCCGTGGGCGCCGTGCCGACCGCCATGGGGATCGAAGATTTTGACAATGACGGGTTGCCGGACATTGTGACGGCCAACAGTGGATCCGATGACGTGTCGATTCTGTTGAGCGGGAAAACGGTCATTCCGTCCATCAGCCTCAGTGCCGACGCCATCCGGTTTTCAGCGGACGTCGATGCGCCGGCCCAACAGACGCTTCAATTGACCGTCTCCAACGTGGGGCTCGGCTCCTTGAGTATCGCCGATATTGTGTTGGAGGGCTCCCGGGCCTTTTCCGTTGACCGGGAATCCTGTGCCGGGGTCACCCTGACCACGGGAGAACTCTGTGCGTTGCCTATTCATTTCAAGAGTACGGCGCCCGGTAGGCACCAGGCGTTGCTGCGTATTTTCGACAATGCGCCGGGCGGCCCAAGAATCGTGACCCTAAGCGGACAAGTCAAAGGCTGACGCTACGCGTCGTCTCCCGCTTCGATCTTGTGCTTCCGGAGAACGTTCATGAGGCCGAGTCCTGATGCGGTGTCAGACGACTACGAGCCGACCGAAGAAGAACTGGAACAGGTCGTTCGTGTGGAATCTGCTCTGCCTGATACTTAATGGTGGCGATGTATCTGGTCTGGACGAGGTGAAGGGTGTCCACCTTATTTTTCAATCTTGACAATTTTTTTATTTTTTCTTAGTATAGTAATATTTTCTAATTATGTGAGGGTAAATATAATGAAATTCAGAGGTATCGGGAGTAAAAAGCTTTCCGATTTTTTGCGTTCCAATGGCAACAATGAGGTAATGGTTAATCCACATGTTATAGCGGAACGTAAATGCTATGAGCCAGACTATGAAGCAATGCGCCTTCTTTTATCTCGCAAAGCTGAAGATGTAAGCGACAATAGCTAAGTGTATGGAGTATTTCCCCCGTTCCCGCAATCTCCCAGAACATTCACCAGCATTCTGGGTAGGTCAAAAAGATCGGTATCTTCGACAAATTTTGATTCGTGACATTGAAGCGCTCACAGAGCGTCGTCTTGTTGTCTATTATGCAAGCCCATTCCTTGATGCACAAATTAACCAACGCGATTGTTATTATTTTGCTGAACTGTTCGGAGATGTGCATTGTGAGCCGTGTGACCTTCTCATTCAAACACCAGGTGGTGAAACTGACGCGACCGAAGGCTTAGTAAGCTTGATTCAAAATTGCGTGTCTGATCTACGCGTAATAGTTCCTAGATCTTCAAAGAGTAATGGAACATTACTGAGTTTAGCAGCCAACGAAATTGTGATGGGATTCTGTTCGGAATTAGGGCCAATAGAGCCAAGTGTTAATAAAATTCCTTCTTCTGTGTTAATGACAGAGGAGGTCGCAGGTTTAGATTTTGCATTACATAAATTGGGTGAATATGCATATAAACATACCAAACAGATTGCTGAGAGATTACTTTCAGCAGGGATGATGGCCTCCAAAACGAAAGAGGAAGTCACTGCTGTTGTAGAGAAACTTGCCGGTCGTGACTTCTATAAATCTCATGGTTCAGTTATTGAGCACCGCGAGGCCGCATCTCTTGGTCTCAAAGTTTGCTACCTGCCATATAATGATGAACTGTGGAAAAAGATTTGGCTTCTCTATTGTATGTATGATTACGACGCACAGAGAGACGGGTTGCTTAAAATCTATGAAGGTCGGTCGCGTAGCACCCAAATTGGTGCTCCACCCAAGACCCCCCCCCCGTCTTGACACCTCCCCCGCCCCCAATCTGACAGACACTCTCTCCCCAACTTGAGTATAATAGAGGTATGGCGCAGTGGCACGCCGTTAAGTATATAAATCCCCTTACAAAGGGGAGGGAAAGAATAGGGTGCCTCCGCTCAGGCCAACTATTCTGTCAACGAATCACTGAACATACAGAGATGGCACGGCTGCGAATCCCCAGGAAGACAAGAGAGCAAAGTGCGTGATGAGTCCGGACGACGAACGATCCCCCCTTTCAATCGGCATTGATATCGGCGGCACCTTCACCGATTTTGTGGTGTATGACCACGTCGCCGGTCGCGTGAAGACCTTCAAGGTGCTCTCGACTCCAGCCGATCCTGCACAAGCGGTCCTGGAAGGGTTGCGGAGGCTCTCCCCGTCCGCCGGCCATACCGTCGTGCATGGCTCGACCGTGGCCACCAACGCGTTGCTCGAACGAAAAGGGGCGTGCACGGCGTTCATCACGACGCAAGGGTTTCGGGACGTGTTGCAGATTGGCCGGCAGACTCGTCGAAACCTCTATGATTGGTTCAGTGGCGGAGTGCCGGCGCTCGTGCCTCCGGACCGGTGCCTGGAGGTCCGGGAACGGCTCGATCATTGCGGGCGCGTGTTGCAGCCCCTGGCAAAAAAATCCCTGTCGTCCCTCATCAAGACCCTACGGGAAAAACAGGTCGAGGCCGTCGCGCTCTCCTTGCTATTTTCCTTTGTGAATCCCGATCATGAACGTCAAATCGGGCAACGCCTCCGGGAGGCGGGCTTCTTTGTCACCGCCTCGCATGAACTGATCCCGGAATTTCGGGAATTCGAGCGGGCCTCCACCACGGTGGTGAATGCCTACGTTTCCCCGGTGCTCAACCGGTATCTGGAAACCCTTGAGCAATCGTTCGCAGGGGGCTCCTTCCACGTCATGCAATCGAACGGCGGGCGAATTCGGGCGGCACAGGTGCGGCAGGAGGGTGTCCGTTCAATATTGTCCGGACCGGCGGGAGGGGTGATCGGGGCCGAGTACCTTGCGCGGCTGGCCGGGTTTTCCCAACTTATTACGTTTGACATGGGAGGCACGTCTACGGACGTGTCCGTCGTCAATGGCGCGATTCACACGACGTCGGAAGCGGAAATCGCCGGCATGCCCATTCGTGTGCCGGTGCTGGATATTCATACGGTCGGTGCCGGAGGCGGGTCCCTGGCGCGAGTCGATGCGGGGGGTGCCCTGCGCGTCGGACCGGAAAGCGCCGGGGCCGATCCGGGTCCCGCGTGCTACGGACGAGGAGGACGGAGGGCAACGGTCACGGATGCCAATGTCTTCCTGGGGCGGTTGCCTTCCACGGGCCTGTTGGGCGGTGAGCTGCCTTTGGACGTGGATGCCACCCATGAGGCTCTGGCTGCGCTGTCACGAGAATTGGTTCCGTACGCTGCCGGCCCTCACGTTGACCTTGAGGAAGTTGCCTTGGGCATTCTCCAGGTGGTCAATGCCGAGATGGAACGGGCGATTCGCGTGACGTCAGTCGAGCGCGGGCACGATCCCAGGGAGTACGTGCTGCTCTCGTTCGGCGGAGCCGGAGGGGTGCATGCCTGCGAATTGGCGCGATCCCTCAACGTCGGCCGTGTCCTGATTCCCCTGGCCGCTTCGACGTTGTCCGCCTTGGGCATGTTGACGGCGAACGTGTTTTTGGATTACGTCCAAACGGTGATGTGTCTCGGTGAGACCCCGTTTGAAGAGCTGGAACGCCGGTTTGTTCCCATGGTGGAGCAGGCGGGGGAGGACCTTGCGACCCAAAAGGTCCCTCTTCCGGCCCGGCACGTTCATTGTGAAGTGGATCTCCGGTATCAAGGCCAATCCTTTGAATTGACCGTGCCGTTTTCTCCTGCCTTTCAAGCGGCTTTTCATGAACGGCACGCCCAACGCTATGGGCATAAGAACGAGGCCGCGGGTCTCGAGATCGTCAATCTTCGGGTTCGTGCGATCGGCGACGTCAGTCCCCCGCGGATCGAGACGCAAGCAACGGGGCCTGCCGATTCCTCCGGGGCCCTGTGCCATGAACGCCGGCTCGTGTTCGCTTCAGGACCCCGACCCGTCCCGTTCTATGATCGCCGTCGATTACACCCTGGGCATCACGTTCCCGGGCCCGCGGTCATCTTCCAGGACGACACCACCATTCTGTTGTCGGAAACCGATCACGCTCAGGTTGACGCCTGGCAAAACGTGCTGATCACTATTGGAGACGCTCGTGCAGAAAGCCGTTGAACGGGAAGTCTTTAAACATCTGTACAGTTCGGTGGCCGAGGAAATGGGGGTGCGTTTGCAACGATCGGCGTTTTCCCCGAATATCAAGGAGCGCCGTGACTTTTCCTGCGCCGTGTTCGACGAAGCCGGACACCTGGTGGCGCAGGCCGCCCATATCCCGGTCCATCTCGGGGCCATGCCGCTCTCCGTCGAAGCCTGTCGCCGGCACCTGACCTTTGTGCCGGGTGACGTGGCGATTCTCAATGACCCGTTTCATGGCGGAACGCACCTGCCGGATATCACGATCGTCTCCCCGGTCTTTGTCGAGAACGGAGATCTCCTGGGCTTCGTCGCCAACCGCGCGCATCACGCCGACGTCGGGGGGATGTCGCCGGGGTCCATGCCGTTGTCCCGGGAATTGTATCAGGAAGGGGTCATTATTCCGCCCGTGAAACTCATGGAAGCCGGCAGGACGAACCAGGCCCTGTGGGATTTCTTTCTGGCGAACGTGCGGACCCCACAGGAACGTGCCGGTGATTTGCAGGCACAACTGGCGGCCAACCGAATAGGGGCGCAGCGACTCCGGGAATTGGTGTCCCGCTATGGGATGGAGCGCGTTCGGGAAAATATGTCCGATTTGTTGGCCTATAGTGAAAAACTGACCAGGCACGGCATCAGGAATTTGCCGGACGGCACGTATCGGTATGAAGACGTGCTCGATGACGACGGCTTTGACGACAAACCGATCCCGATTGCCGTAACCGTGACGATCGATGGAGAAGAGGTGGTGGTCGATTTTGAGGGGAGTGCGCCCCAGTGCGAAGGAAGCGTCAACGCGGTCTATGCGATTACGGTCTCGGCGACGGCGTACGTGTTTCGATGTCTGCTGGGGTTGGATATTCCCGGTAACAGCGGGTGTATGGTGCCCATCCACGTCCGGGCGCCTGAAGGGTCGGTGGTCAATGCCCGGTTTCCCGCGGCGGTGGCCGCGGGCAACGTCGAGACGGCCCAGCGAATCGTGGACGTCCTGTTGGGGGCCTTGGCGCAGGCCTGCCCCGACCGGGTGCCGGCCGCGAGCCAGGGGACCATGAATAATGTTACGATCGGGGGGTGGGATCGCGACAAGCAACGGCCGTTTGCGTATTATGAAACGTTGGGCGGGGGCATGGGCGCCGGGGTGGAATGTCCGGGGGCGAGCGGCATTCATTCCCATATGACGAATACGATGAATACGCCGGTCGAGGCTTTGGAGTATGCGTATCCGTTTCGCATATCCCGGTACGTCCTTCGAGAAGGGACAGGCGGCGAGGGAATCCATGCGGGGGGGAATGGGGTCACGCGCGAAATCGAATTCCTGCAGGACGCTCAAGTGACGATCGTCTCCGATCGACGGGAATCGAGACCGTTTGGGTTGGCCGGGGGAGGGGCCGGACAATCCGGTCGAAACGTGTTGATTCGCAAGGGCCGCGAAAAGAAACTCCCCGGAAAAACGACGCTGGCCGTAAGCCAGGGAGATCGCTTGAGGATTGAAACTCCGGGCGGTGGCGGCTATGGTGCAGTGAGGGCGAAGAATCCGCGATGAAGTTTCCTCTCCCTTGATGGGAGAGGATTAAGGTGAGGGTGGATTAAGGTGAAGGTGCTGGCCCTCCCCCTCACCCTGCCCTCTCCCTCCAGGGGAGAGGGTTATCGGGAGGCCCGGCAGCCGCGCCCTCTGTATTTGTAGGGGCCGCATCTCATGCGGCCCGGCAGTAGCGCCATGAGATGGCGCCGCTACAAAAGAGGGCGAAGATGGTCAGGTCCTTATACTATTAACGAATGAAAGAACACATACGGGAGTCCTGAAACATGAAAGAAACTGATCCTGAACGGTTGGGAATGTTGTATGAACGGTTTTGCGACGTCTGTCTCGTTGAAAAAGAAGTGTGGATGGAAATTCTCCTGCCCCGGCCGGTTGAAAAAGGGGTGGTCCTGACCAACGTGCAAGAGAGGTACGAAGTGGTCATCGACGACCTCGCGATCGAGGACACGCTTGAAGCCAACATCCCCCGTGGCAAGTCCTCGTTACGAGCGGCCATTCAGGAATACAAGGATCATATCAGTTTTCATAAAGCCTAGCCCCGGTCAGGTGAGGTCAGGTAGTCACAGGTAGGTCGGGTTAGCCGAAGGCGTAACCCGACAATCCGAGGAAAACGATGACGGCTCCCGACGCGTTTATCAAGGCCCTTCAGCACGAACCCATCACCTGTCTTCGGGCGGCGTGCCCCGGACACGTGGCCTGTACCGAAGTCTCTCACCCTCAAGAGCGCGTGAAGGCGTACCATCTCCGGTGTGAGGCATGCGGGTGGGAAGAGCACGTCCGTGGCCGTGAGGACGGCGCCGCGCAGTGGGAGGATGCCGAATTGCAGGCGATGTTCGATGAGCATCTCCTGCACCTCCAGCCCGTGTGCCCGTATGATCAGGCCCCCGTGGTGTTTACCTCGCTCCCCAATCCTCGCCGAAAGGCCCGGTATCGAATCTCCTGCTTTTATTGTGGACGGCAAGTCGAAATAGATTGGCCGCCGCGGTCCTGAAAGCATGTATCGCTCCCCGCCGGAGCGTTACATCTCCCAATTGCCTTTCACCCCGAATCGTACCCACGTCCCCGGTGCGCTGAACCCGAGAAAATCCTCGTACGTCACGTTGGTCAGATTGTCCACGGCCCCGAAGATTTTCCATGCGTCGTTCAGCGTATAGGTGGTGGCGAGGTCGATTCGATAATACCCCGGCACCCTGGTTTGCGTCGTGGGAATTTGCAGGTCGAAGCGGGTGCCGACGGCTTGGAGTTGGCTGCGTATGGTCAACGCGGGAGTAGCCTGTACCTGCACCGCGAAGCCGCCGGATGCCTTGGGACGATTCCGGAGCGGGGCGTTCGTCCCTGAGATGCGGGCGTCGAGGTAGGTCAACCAGCCTTCGATAGACACGTTCGGCACCGGGGTGGCGGCCACGTTCAATTCGATCCCCTGCGTCCTGACCTTGTTCAGATTAACCAGAAGGAAAGTTTTTTGTCTGGCAAGAACGGGGTCCAGGTCGATTTGATTGAAAAAGGTATTGTGAAAGTAGGTTAACTGGATTTCACTATCCCAGACGGGGCTCGACCGGAGGATGCCCACTTCCCATCCGGTGCTGGATTCGGGAGACAGGTGAGGATTTCCGATAATGGGATCGCCCAGGGCATTCAGGCTCGGCAATTTGAACCCTTCACCGTACTGCCCACGGATTGTCGTTCGTGGAAACGGTTGGACGCTGACGGCGAGACGAGGGGTCACCCGGAGCGGAAAATCCTCAGGGCTGTCCACACGGATACCCGCACTGAGCCGGACCTGCTCGTTCGGGGAGATGATCGATTCCAGCACCCCTGCCGGCGTGGTGCGTGATCGCTCGAAATCCGTGACGGCTTTTGACGGAAACCCCAGGACGGTCAAGTCCTGGGTTCCGATTCGCGTTCCGTTCTCGTGAACCAGTTGAACCCCACCCGCCACTTTCAAAAATCGGTTCAGGGAAGCCCGAAGCGTCCAATGGAGACGCATCCTGGTAAAGTCCGTCCGGAAGACCGTCGGAGGTATTCGAAAAGTCCCGGGTGCGGAAAGAACCCCCGGATTGTCAACGTCCTGTTTCCGGTGGAACACGTTGCCGGTCAGTTGATTCTCCCAGTTTGGAGCGAGCGGGAACGTCAGGTTGAATCCGGAAACGACTTCGTTGGTGCGCCGCTGCTCCGGTGTACGGAGAATGGCCAGGCGTGTGCCGCCACTGCCTTCCGGAAAGGAACGGGTGTCGGTTGTCGTGTATTGTCCCGTCAGTTCGAATTTGAGCGAATCCTGAAGCGACCAGTTCACATGGCCTCCGATCGTTCCGGACGCAAACCGGTTTCCCGTGACTTGCCCATCGTTCCGCGTGAAGGCGGCTGAACCGGCATATCGGAACCGGTCGGCGGACCCCGACGTTTGCAGGACCCCGCGGGTATAACCCCATTGTCCCCCTTCCGTGCGGGCAACCAGTCGATCCGCCGCCGTCCCTTTTTGAGTAATGACGTTCACCACGCCTGCCATCGCGTCGGACCCATAGAACACGGAAGCCGGTCCCTTGACGATTTCGATCCGTTCAATACGCTCGGGAGTCAGGGACGACAAATCGACCGATCCGCCGCGCTGGTTCGTCGGATCGTTCAACGGAACCCCATCCAACAACACCATCGTCAAATTCGGATCAGCCCCGCGAATATAGAGTGAACTGATGCCGCTCCGGCCTCCCATTTCATCGACGAAAATCCCGGGTGTTTGTTGCAAGAGGGTGCCGAGCCTGTTGGGCTGTTGAGAGTCAAAGCCTGTTCGCGTGAACACCTTGGTCCGGATGGGGGTCTGCGATTGGTTCGTCGGAAGGGCGGTGGCCGTGACCACAACGGGGTCCAGCGTTTCAACAGGCAGGGTTTCCGCCGGCCCGGCCGAAGGCAAGAAACAGAGTGTGAACCCCAGGATTCCGGTGCCGGTTACAAGAGATTGTTTGGAAAAACCCGGATGCATCACTTCTTCAGTCTCTACCTCCCCTTTACCCCTCCTGACCCTTCGACTTCGCTCAGGGCAGGCAAAGGAGGGGAACTTAAGAAGCACCTCTGATAGGTGCTGAATGAGGACAGCTTCTCATCAACGGCAGATCTGTGTTATACACCCGTTGGTTTCTTCCGGGACAGCCTTCATATCGGAATAACATCCGTCTGGAGTAGTCATGAGCCGCGTGGGAGTCGAGAGTTCGTCGTGAGCAACATCTCATACCGTACCGAGCCCGAACGTTCGGGTCGTATGCCGTCCTGCCTCCCGTTCCTGATCGTGAACGAAGCCGCCGAGCGATTCAGTTTCTACGGCATGCGCACGATCCTGGTCATTTTCATGACCCAATATCTCCTGAACGCGGACGGCACCCTGGACGTGATGAGTGAGCCTGAAGCGCGCTCCTATTATCATCTTTTTACGTCAGCGGTCTATTTTTTCCCGGTCTTCGGTGCCCTGATTGCGGATATCTGGTTGGGGAAGTACCGAACGATCATGTCGTTGTCGCTGGTGTATTGCCTGGGGCATTTGGCTCTCGCAATGGATCAGACCAGGGTCGGATTGGCCGTGGGTCTCACGCTGATCGCCGTGGGTTCCGGAGGAATCAAACCCTGTGTCTCCGCCAACCTCGGGGATCAGTTCAGTTCGACAAACAGTCATCTGCTCAGCAAAGCCTTTTACTGGTTTTATTTTGCGATCAATTTCGGCGCGGGGCTTTCCACGCTCCTGACCCCGTGGCTGCTCAACCATATCGGGCCTCACCTGGCCTTTGGCGTGCCCGGGCTGTTGATGCTGCTCGCAACGTGGGTGTTCTGGTTGGGGCGGCGGGACTACGTGCATATCCCCGCCAGGGGAAAAACGTTTCTTCAGGAATTGCTGACGCGCGACAGCCTGCTGGCCATGTGGCGGCTTACGCCGATTTACCTGTTCGTGGCCGTGTTCTGGGCGCTCTACGACCAAACCGGGTCGGCTTGGGTCCTCCAGGCAAGAAATATGGATTTATACTGGATGGGGGTGGAATGGCTCCCTTCGCAAATTCAGTTCGTCAATCCGTTTTTGATTATGCTCCTCATCCCGGTGTTTGCCTACGGCGTCTATCCCGCCATGGACAAGGTGTTTCCCTTGACGCCCTTACGGAAGATCAGTATCGGGTTTTTTCTGACGGTCATCGCCTTTGTGATTTCCGCGGTGATCGAGATGCAGATTGTCTCGGGACTGCGGCCGAATATCGCGTGGCAAATCGCGGCGTTCGTGGTGATCACCGCGGCGGAGGTCATGGTCTCGATCACGTGTTTGGAATTTTCCTACACCCAGGCGCCCAGGGCCTTGAAATCGTTCGTCATGGCGCTCTTTCTCCTGTCGGTGTCCCTGGGGAACGCCTTTACCGCGTTGGTGAATTATTTCATTCAGAACGACGACGGCAGCGTGTGGCTGGACGGCCCGGATTATTATTGGTTTTTCACGTGGGTCATGCTCGGCGTGTCGATTCTCTTCATCGCGGTAGCCAAACGCTACAAAGGCCAAACCTATCTTCAGGGCGGGGAAGGATGATTGTCGGGTTACGCCTTCGGCTAACCCGACCTACCAGGCTGGCCACACCAGAATTGTCATTCCGAATCTTCCCTTTTCTGTCATCCTTGCGAACGCGAGGATGTGGATTCACATTTGAAGTGCAACAGGTGGTTTCTAAAAACCTCGGCGGGGGTCTGATAGCCGAGACATTTCCGAGGCGTATTATTGTATACCTGGACGAGGCGCGTAAAGTGCTCATCCGAGAGGGCCACCAAGTCGGTCTTGCGGGGCAGGGTCCGGCGCAGGCGGCCGATGGCGTGTTCGACGCCGCCCTTTTGCCAAGGTGAGTGGGTCTCACAGAAGAAGGTTTCGAGGCCGAGAGCATGGAGGGCGTAGTGGCGCGCAAACTCCGTCCCGTTATCGAAGGTGATCGTTTGGCGCCAGGTGGGGGGCAAGGGCGCGAGGAGGGTGGCGATGGCGTGGGCGATCGGCGCGGCGGCTTTGCCGGGGGGGCGCGCGGCGATCAGCAGGCGGGAGTGGCGCTCATGGAGGGTCAAGATGGCTTGGCCGTAGATCCGGAACAACATCAGATCGGCCTCCCAATGGCCCGGGGTACGGCGATCCGCAACCGCCGCCGGCCGCTCCGCCAGCGGGCGGCGCAGAGCGATGAAGGACGCCGGGCTGCGCCCCTTGTAGCACCGGCGCCTGCGTTTGGCTTTGGCCTGCGGCAGATAGTGGCGCCAGGCGTACTCTGTTTTGCGGGCCATCTGCGCATAGATGAAGCGGTAGATGGTCTCGTGGGAGATGACCGGTCGGTGCTGCTCCCGAGCGAGGCGGCCGGCCACCTGTTGGGGGGACCAGCCGTGTTGGAGCTGCGCCAGGACCGTGGCGCGGAGCGTGCTGTCGCGGTCGAGCTTGGAGCCCTGCCAGCGGCGCGCCCGGGCTTGCTGGTCGGCATAGCCGGGTTGGTAGCCCTGGGTGGTGGACCCATTGCGGTTCAGCTCCCGAGCCACGGTCGATGGCGCGCGATCCAGAGTTGCCGCAATTTGGCGGATCGAGTGTCCCGTGGTGTGTAAGCGGGCCATTTCACAGCGGTCTTCAAGGGTGAGATGTGTATAGTCGCGTCCCATGGCAACACCTTAACAAGGTGTTGCACTTCGTTTGTGAATTTAGGGGCTCCAGTGTTGTTCTCTTCGCAAAGCAGAGGAAAAAGCAAAAACCCTGGATCCCCGATTAAAAATGTCGAGGATGACAGAAAGAGACAGAGGAAAAAGCAAAAGCCCTGGATCTTTTACTTGACTGGATCCCCGATCAGGTCGGGGACAAGTGTCGAGGATGACAGAAGGAAGCTGCAATAATTGTCAACGAATGCCTGAACGCATACGCGCCTGTCGGACGATCAGGGTTTGGGCTTCTGACTGAGATACAAGACCTGGTTGACCCGGAAGGCCTGGGTGTACTGGTCGGCCGTGATGTGCTGTGAATGAAAACAGCGCCCATCGAAAATGATCAGACGATTGGGCTTCATCCGGATGAGGAAGAGGAGTTCCCAATAGGCGTTCCCGTCGTTGATATAGGCATTCTCCCGGTTGGCGAACAAGGGGTTGAAGATCATACTGTTCTGAAAATTTTCATAGCCCTCCGCGCTGTTGAGAAATTCATCGCTGAGTTCCAGCCTGTCGGCCAGTTCGCGGATCTCCTGGTCCGGAACGATGGGCACCCGTTCCAATCCCGTGGGCACGTGACGGTACAGGCCGGTTCCGCCCATGCAGGATTCGGCGGGGTTCAGGTAGACCATGGCGGTTACGTCCTGATCGATATGGGGTTGACGTTGCCCGACGTTGAGGCGGTACGTCTGGTTGGTGATGCCTTGAAACACGACCGGCTGGTGGTCGAAAAACGGGTGCAGCCTCATGCCCCAGAAGTCACTGATCGCATTCACGATCGGCCCGGTCTCGACGTTGACTGAAGCCCGAACGCCGGGAAAGTTGCCGACAATCTCGAATCGATCGGTATACGGAAGCTCCAAGGCCAGTTGCAGGACCTGGTCGGGGTACTGGTAGAACCGGTCGACCATGACGACCTTGTGGCGGCCCAAGCCTATATGGTCGATGGAAACCTGGCAGTCAGGATTGATCGTGAAGGTTTCAGGAGTGGGTGGCACGAGCGACTCCCTGTTTCCCGTTAATGCTAATGGTCGCTCAACAGTTCGAGAAAACGCGGCGCCAGGATACGGCTCTGAATCGTCAGCAATCCACGTTCTCCCAGTTCCCGGTAACTCAGGCTGATTTCGGTGTCCTCGAGACGCCAGGAATATTCCTGGTTCAGCCCCCGGATCATCGAGCCGGGCCTGTGTCGAATTTTCCCGAATTCCGATTCCAGAGCCTGCTTGATACGGTTGTGCGTGTCTTCGTTTCGGTATCGGATCATCACACGAGCAAATTGGGCGTCGATAGTGTAGAGCTTGATGAAATCGACCGGTTCGTTCGCAAACTTCGGCGGGCCTTCCTTATACGCATACATGTCGACCCGATTATCAGGCTCGACGAGGACGAACTGAGACAATTCAGCCAGCGCACTTCCCCAGGGAATCCCCTGAAAGCCCGGTTGGGACGCGGGACTCGTATTCGCGGCGATGAGGAGTTCAGGCAACCAGAGGAAGAAGACCAACAGCAGAACGGGGTACGGAACGCGACGTGTCATGATCCCGCCACACTAGCACCCTCCCTTTGAGAACTCAACGGCGGTGTCCGGTTGACAACCTGAGAACGAAAGACGTGAAAACAGGGGATCTCTCATGCAGGTTTGCCGCCTGCACCCGAGGGATGAAAATACAACACTCTCTGTCATCCTTGTATGTGTTCAGTCATTCGTTGACAATTCCCGATGTCCCCCTCTGTCATTCCCGTTTTTCCCCCTCTGTCATTCCCGTTTTTCCCCCTCTGTCATTCCCGTTTTTCCCCCTCTGTCATTCCCGACATTTTTAATCGGGAATCCAGGGGTTTTTTGTTCCAGGGGGGGGCGCATAAATGGAGGGGCAGAAGAACATGACCCTGGATCCCCGATCAGGTCGGGGATGACAGCAGGAGGTCCTTGTCACGAGAATGGTCAACGAATGACTGAACACATACAGGGATGACAAAAGGCACTGCAGGGATGACCACACTACCATGGTCATTCCGAGTACCATTGTCATCCTGAGCGAAGCGAAGGATCTCGTAGTTGAGGTGTTCGGTTGTAAATGACAGATCCTTCGCTTCGCTCAGGATGACAGATCCTTCGCGAGGTCCTTCGCGTTGCTCAGGACAAGCTCAGAATGACAGCTTCGGGGTGTCGTTAGCTATTTTCGTATCAATGGAAGGGATCAGAACGCAGCGTTTGCCGGGAGAGGCATGGCATGAATCGAATCTTGTCCATTGGGGACAAGATCGGCTAAATCTGTTGCATGTTTCTCAGGAGGTCCCACAATCGTCCATGCCTCGGGGTTGTCAAGGATCGCCTGGACGAGTTGGGTGTGGAGATAATGGCCTGAACATTTGCCGATAATATGGCCGATAACGTGAATGCCGAGGAGAGACAGATCTCCAATGAGGTCCAACACCTTATGGCGAACGCATTCATCCGGGAACCTGAGCGTCTCTTCATTCATCATTCCGGTCTCCGTAAACACGATGGTGTTGTCCAGGGAACCGCCTTTTCCCAAGCCGCGAGCCCATAAGGCTTCCGCTTCATGCGAAAACCCAAAGGTCCGGGCGTGGGCGATATTGGCCTTGAATTCCACCACCGACCACTCATGTTCATAGGTTTGCTGCTGGATCAACTGATGATTGTAGTCGATCGTATAGGTGATCTTGGGAAATGGAGAGGGAAGAATGGAAATCCCTCGATTGTCATCACCGATATGAATGGGTTCTAAAATTTTGAGATAGGTTCGAGGACGTTCCTGGGGCAGAATCCCGGCGAGTTGAATGAGTTTGGCAAAGGGTGCCGCACTGCCGTCCATCGCCGGAACCTCTTCCGAATCGATATCGATAAAGGCATTATCGATTCCCAAACCCCAGAGGGCCGAAAGCACGTGTTCGGTCGTTTGGATTTTGAATCCATTGAAGCCGATCGCCGTGCACAACTCCATGGGTCTGAGATTACGAATCGACGCCTGGCACGTCTCGACGTGACTGTTGACTTTCCGCCGGAACACAATGCCGTTGTCCACGGGCGCCGGGGAAAGACTCACCTTCGAAGCACGTCCCGAATGGAGACCGACTCCGGATACCGAGATGGTTTGCTCAATGGTCTGTTGACGTTGTCCAAACATGTTTATTTGTTTCTCTGAATTGGAACAAATATTCCACAAACTTGCAACACAAAATGTATTGCAAATTTCGGGCCATATTGATCATGGCGTAAACTTTCATAACATATTGAAATCTAATGATAAATAAAAACTCGTTTTGCACAGTTAATAAAATTGATGTGAAAAGTCAATAGTGGTGTTGCGAAAAAGCAACATAGCGGAGCGAGACATGGTCAGGATCGAAAGGGCTCCAATAAATATCGCAAGGACTCGGGGAACTGATCGATGGCATCGGTGCGTGCGAGTCCGGTGATGATGCCCCGATGTTTTTTGTGTAATCCGGAGTCGATAAAGGCCTGGACGTGGAGTTTCCATCTCAAGGAATCATCGCCGAGGAGTTGTGCCTGCTCCTCGGCTGCTTTGGTTTCGAACAGGGTGGAGAGACCCCGTATGGTTTTTTCGACACTATCATAGGGTGGAGCAAGCTTCAATGCCGCATAAAATGCTTCCAGGTTCTGACGGAATTCGTTGAGGAGGGCCTGGCAATCGTGCCGTGACATGAGGGAGGAGCGTTCCAACCGTTTTTTTATGTAGGGGCTGGCCTACGCCTGCCCTGAGCGAAGCGAATGGGTGCCCGCCCGCCGTGATCCGGGTTTCGCCGTTATTCGGAATTACTGAATCCGTCCAGGTCATGCTCTTTTCCGATCATGACCAGGACGTCGCCTTTTTCGATCATATCGTCGGGGGAGGGAGTGAAATTAAAGGTATCTTCCTTCTTTAATTTTCCCTTGATCATGCGATTCACCTGTTTCTTGATGCCGATGATGTTGAGATTGTGAAGCTCGCGGATTTTGGTTTCCTCGATGCTCATGCCGGAAAACCGATCCGGCACCGCGATTTCCTCGACACTGTACCCGGGGGCCAATTCGAGATAGTCCAACACCTTGGGGGAAACCAGGCGATGCGCGAGCCGGATCGCGGCGTCCCGTTCGGGATAAATCACTTCGGTCACCCCGAGATTGCTGAGGATTTTTCCGTGAGCGTTGGTCACGGCCTTGGCGATGATGGAGGTGATCCCCATTTCGGTCAACGTCTGGACGATGAGGATACTCGCTTCGATGTTTTCGCCGATGCTCACCACCGCCACGTCGACGTTTTGGGTGCTGACGGCTTTCAGGGCGCGTTCATCCGTCGCGTCGCACTGAACCGCAAAGGTCGCACTATCACTGATGGCTTGAATTTTCGCTTCTTCCCGATCGATGGCGAGGACTTCACACCCCTTTTGAACCAACGATTCCGCGACGCTATAGCCGAATCGGCCCAGGCCGATCACCGCGAACTGACGCTTCATGGTTGTATGCCACTCATCTGATGACGTGGGTCGTGGTGGAAGCCGTCCTACCTATGCTGAAGAGGGGTCTTCAGGCGGGGGTGGCGCTTTTGCTGGTTCCGTGTTTTTAAAAAAAGGGCTTAATAAGTCAATGGGCAAGGGAAACAGAATGATGGAACTTTTATCCCCGGCGACGTTCATGACGGTTTCCATATACCGTAATTGCAGGGCGGCCGGATTCTCGCTCAGGATGTTGGCGGCATCGGAGAGGCGCTGGGAGGCCTGAAATTCTCCTTCGGCATGGATGACTTTCGACCGTCGCTCCCGCTCGGCTTCCGCCTGCTTCGCAATCGCCCGCTGCATTTCTTGAGGGAGATCCACGTTTTTGACTTCGACGGCGGACACCTTGATGCCCCAGGGTTCGGTGGCCTGGTCGATAATCCGCTGCAAGTCGGCGTTGATTTCATCCCGTTTCGAGAGCAGGTCATCCAAGTGACTCTGGCCCAGGACACTCCGCAAGGTCGTCTGGGCGATCATGGAGGTGGCATAATAATAGTCCTCCACCCCGACAATGGCTTTTTCCGACTCCACCACGCGAAAATAGATCACCGCGTTGACTTTGACCGACACGTTGTCTTTCGTGATGACGTCCTGGGGAGGGACGTCCATGGTCACGGTTCGGAGGCTCACGCGAACCAGTTTGTCGATCAACGGGATGATAATAACAATGCCGGGTCCATTCTTCCCGATGAGGCCTTTGGCCAGACGGCCCACACGAAAAATGACGGCTCGCTCATACTCCCGCAGGACATACAACCCTTTCGAGATCAGGATGACGAGTCCCAGGAACAGGATAAACAGCATGGTGGCATTCAAGGGTGACTCCATGGTTTATTGGCTTTTGTTTTGAGGTTCTACGGGTTCGACGTGGACCGTGAGCCCCTCGACTTGCGTGATTTGAATTGGCTGTCCTTCGGTCACCGGCTCCGAGCTGACGGCGTCCCAGATTTCACCCTGAAAAAAAATTTTCCCGGTCGGCGTCAGACTCGTTTTCGCGGATCCGATGCGGCCGATCATCCCTTCGCTGCCGGTGGACGCCTGCCTGCGTAAGGCACGGACGCCGAAATTGACCACGAGAAACGTAAACCCGACCGCCAGGGCGATGACGGGAAGCATAACAGACCAGGAGATCTGATAATAGGGGAAATCCTCGTTGAAGAGAAAAAGCGACCCCAGAATCATGGCGGTGACCCCGCCGATGGCCAACAACCCGTAACTGGTGACGGTGACCTCCAGGATCAACATGACGATGCCCAGAATGAACAACAGCGCCCCCGCGTAGTTCACGGGAAGGGACTGGAGGGAATAGAAGGCGAGGATCAGGCTGATGGCGCCCACCACGCCGGGTAAAATCGCGCCCGGGCTATAGAGTTCCGCGATCAACCCGATGGTGCCGATGGTCATGAGCACGTAGGCGATATTCGGATCGCTGATGGCTTTCATGGTTTCGAGTCGCCAACTCATGGGAAAATCCAGGGTGCGCGCGTCCTGCGTCTCAAGAGTCACGGTCTGTTCACCAAGGGAGAGTTCCCACCCGTCGAGTTGTTGGAACAAGTCATTGAGGTCCGACGCAATCAGATCGACCACGCCCAACTCTTGGGCTTCCGTGGCAGTGGCCGAGACGCTTTTCTTGACGGCGTTTTCCGCCCATTCGACGTTCCGGCCCCGACGTTCGGCAATGGACCGGATATAGGCGACCGCGTCATTCTCCACCTTTTCCTTCATCACCTCGTCCATTTCCCCGCCTCCCATGGCCACGGGGTGGGCCGCTCCGATATTGGTCCCCGGCGCCATGGCCGACACGTGCGCCGCCAAGGTGAGGAAGACCCCGGCCGACGCGGCACGCCCGCCGGTAGGGGCGACGTAGACCACAATGGGAAGTTGCGCCCCCGTGATATCTTTAATCATCAAACGCATCGACGTGTCCAGTCCTCCGGGCGTATCGAGTTGAAACACGAGAAGCTGGGCGCGTTCCTGCTCTGCATGGGCGATGGCTTCGTGGAGATATTCGGCGGCGACGGGATTAATCACTCCTTCATAGGCGGCGGTGACCACCAGGGAAGGTTCAGCCCGGGAGAGGCCGATGTGACAGGAGAAAAACAGCACGCTCAGCGCGATGAGCGTGCGTCCTTTCCGATTGTGCCACACGGAAACAGGCATGGGCCCAAACCGGAAAGAAGTTGTGCGAAAGATAGTCAATGCGGAGGAAACCTCCTACACAAACAATCTTACGACCCTCTCCGAAGGCTGTCAAGAAAACGCACCCGTTCGGTAGATCTGAGAATCCTTTCCATACCCTCGCCCCCTGGCGGGAGAGGGCTGGGTGAGGGGGAATCCAGCATCTTTGATCTTTGTCTTTTGTCTGTGTGGCGGCGTCATCCCTGGTCAAAGCCAGGGATGACGCCTTTTCTCTTCTGTCATCCCTGTAAATGTTCACTAATTCGTTGACAGAATGAAGGGTGACTCATCCTTTCACCTGGAGGCGAAGCCATGCGACACAATACCCACGACAAAACCCTGTATCGCAATTATGTCCGCAAGTGGAAATTCCTGATCCAGGAGTACGAGTTGGTCAAACAGAAACGGCATCCCACGTTCCGGTTTGTCGCCGATTTCTACCGATTTCATCAGACCCACCGGCAGACCTTCTTCAAGTATTACCACCGGTTCCGCCAGAGCGGAGCCGAGCACGCCCTGGTGCCTCAGCCACGCGGCCCGAAGTGGAAAAGTCGGCGGGTCTACGGGTATATTGAGCAACAAGTGCTGCAGCAGCGGCGGCTGGGCGTCAACCGGTATGAGATTTGCCAGCTCCTGGCTCCGAAGCTCAAGCACCTGACGCCGTCCCCGAGTACGGTCTATCGGATTACCCAGCGATACGGGCTGAACCGCTTAACGCCCAAGCTGCGAGAGGAGAAACGCCGGATTGTGAAGCAGAAAGCCGGAGAATTAGGGCATCTGGACTGCCATCACTTGAGCAAGGACCTCATCGCGACCGATCCCACGCGCTATTATCTGGTGTGTGTGATTGACGCCTGTACCCGCCTGGCTTGGGCCGAGGTGGTGACCGATCTGAAGAGCCTGACGGTGATGTTCAGCGCCCTGAAGAGCTTCAATCTGCTCCACCAGCGCTACCAGCTCCAGTTTGCCGAGGTCTTAACGGACAATGGATCCGAATTCGCGGCCCCGCGCACCAAAGACACGCACCCGTTTGAACGGATGTTGCTGGAGTTGGGGATCAAACATCGGTATACCCGGCCCTATCGGCCGCAGACCAATGGGAAGGTGGAGCGGTTCTGGCGGACCTTGAACGACGACCTGATCGACGGCACCACGTTCGCCTCCCTGGCGGAGTTCCGGGACGAATTGGAGCAATATTTGCTCTACTACAATGAGGTGCGCCCGCATCAGGCGCTGGAGGGGAAAACCCCCAAACAGATCAACGAATCTTGTCAACGAATTACTGAACACATACAATCCCCGACAAAAAGAACTGGATCCCCGATTAAGGATGTCGGGGACGGATCCAGGGTTTTCATCTTCGCATTCGTGGCCGTTGTCTCCCTGTTTTGAGGCAAGGCCATGCCCGATGTCGGACGGTGGTATGAAATAAAGAAGGGCAGCCACGTGGCTGCCCTTCTTTTGTGACTTGGCGATGAGCATGCGGTCCGCGACGCGGGCCTATGGATGACAGAGAATCTTCCGTTTGCCGCAACAGCCACGAACGCTCAGACAGTCACGAATTATGGTTCGCCGGAATGTCTGACTGACCGTACGACGCGATCGCCTCTATCTTTGTCCTCCGTGAAAGACGCCGATGAACCCACTACCCTCTGCGGTTCCCCCAAGGGTTCCGACTGCCTGTGACGGATGGGCAGCAGCGTTGCTGTTCTCCGAGAACAGTCCGCCCCATTTCCCTTCCGAGTCAAGTTCGTTGTTGGTGCTCAACTCCAAGACCTTCAGCGTGCCCTTGAAGCTTCCGTCGTTGTTGATATTTCCATTACCCAGAAGTTCAACGTAAAGATCTTCTTCTGTCCATAGATCGTCTTTCAAATCATCGATGGTCGTGTAAGTATAGATGCCCTGATCATCGCGAGCAGGATCGGCTTGTCGACAACCAACGCAACCACTGATCGAGTTTGTTGCGAAATCGGCGCTGAGCATCAATCGACTCCACCAGACACCCGCCTCGCCATCAGAGTCGACATAAGCGCCTTCCGCTTCGCCCAGATAGGTGGCCGTGCCCGTGATCGGTCTCTGCCAGGAAGAATTCGGATCATCGTAATAGCTGAAGACGGAACCCTCACCGGCGTCTCCGAAAGTGCCCATCTCCGTCACGCCTTCGGCCTCGTTACCCTTGATCCAATATCCTCCCGCCAAATAATTGGTTTCGTCGGTGTCGTCCCAAGCCGTATAGGCAAGGGCCACAACCGTGTCTTCTCCATCCTGTTTCGACAGAACCCAGCCATTTCCACTCCAATTCTGGGGAAAATCTTCGTCGCCATCATCCATCCACGCGGTGCCGTTCAAATTCGTGTGCTCATGTTGACGGCTATCCAGTTCCAGAGACACGGCACCGTTTCCGTCTCTCACGATCACGGTCAGTTCCCCATTTGCATCGAGCGTCGTTTCAACTCTATCCGTGGATATCCCGTTACCATTGCTGCTCTGGGTTATGCTGCCGAACGCTGGAGAATTGGCGGCCACTTCCCTGTATCTTTCAATATCGCCATAGAGCTGGCCCTCGGTGAGTTCGGTCATCGCGCCTCCATTGGGCATCATGTCGTCTGGCGTGCCCCCGCCGCCGTTCCCGCCCCCATCATTGAGGAGTCTGGCATCGAACCGCCGCCCCCTCCACCGCCGCATCCGGCTAGGGCCATGGTCGTAATCATAAACAAAGTACAAACCAATCTTTGCAAGGTCATAATGTGTCTCCAGTGCTCTTTAAAAAGATGATATAAATAAAGCAGGTGAACAAATAACGAAATGGCATGCTAAATATACTAAAATTAGTTCAATCGCTCAAGAATGTGTTTCACGGCACGAGCATCGTTAAGCGGCGTGGCGTTGGGATGCGGCCCTACGGAAAGGGAAGCGCGCGACGGAAGTTGCAACCCCAAGGGTAGCCTCATAGAATGCAAGCGATGCCCACGTTTCAATCAGGTCAACGCGTCCATCTGGTCGACAAAAAAGGGCGGCAGTATGCCTTCACGCTTAAAGCCGGTGATCGGTTTCAATACAGCGGAGAGACCATTCCGCATGACGACCTGATCGGACAGCCTGACGGGACCATGGTTCGTCTTTCGGGAGGGAAGACCATGATGGCCTTGATGCCCACCTTGGCGGAATACACGCTGAAGATGCCTCGTGGCGCACAAGTCCTCTACCCCAAGGACATCGCCATGATCCTCATGTGGGCCGACGTGTACCCGGGTGCCTCCGTGTTTGAAGCGGGGGTTGGCTCCGCGGCGTTGACGCTGGGGTTGCTGCGCGCGGTCGGTGACCGCGGGCGGGTCGTGAGCTATGAAAGACGGGAAGACTTCGCTCGAACCGCGATGAAAAATATCGAGAGATTTCTGGGCCCCGTGGCCAACTTCCATTTGGTGCAACGCGATGCCCATGAAGGTATTGGCTGGGATGTGGACGGCACTCCCCACGTCTTCGATCGGGTGATCCTGGATTTACCGGAACCCTGGAACGTGGTGCCGCATGTGCCGGCTGTGCTCAGGTCCGGCGGCATTTATCTGAGCTTTGTCCCGACGGTGCCCCAAGTGGTTCAGACGGTGGAGGCCCTGCAACGGACTAGGGCCTTCGGACTGATTGAAACCTTCGAGACCCTCGTGCGCCATTGGAATATCGATGGGCGCAGCGTACGGCCGGACCTGCGGATGATCGCCCATTCGGGATTCCTCACCGTCGCCCGGCGCATGGAAAAGGGCGAGGCCCCTGCGGAGCCCGCTGTCGTGCCCGGTGACGAAGGCGAAGCCGAAGACCTGGTGTGTGATGGCGGCTGAACCCGTTTCGTGCTATGCGGATCTACGGGGAAAGGGATTCGTGAGGCGATGAAAACGCTTCTCATTGCAGACGACGACCCCGATCTCCGGTTGTTGCTTCAAACCACCCTGGAAGATCCGGCCCATTGCATTCTGGAAGCCTCGGACGGGGAATCGGCCTTGCACCTGGTCCGGCAGGAACGGCCGGACGTGGTGATCCTGGATCGGATGATGCCCAAACTCGATGGCCTTGAGGTGGCCCGAGCCGTGTTGGCTGATCCGGCCATCCGTCATATCCCCCTGATTCTCCTGACGGCCTTGGAGCAGCCTGCGGCCGGCGACGGTGATCCGGCACCGAAGGTCTTTGCCTATCTGGTCAAACCCTTCAGTCCCTTGCAACTGCTTGAAACCGTCAGGCAGGCGCTCGGCCAAACGAGCATAGCTTAGCCCCTGGTAGCCGATGAAACTGCTTGTCATTGCTATGAAAATAAACACAATTTGTCATTCCGAGCTTGTCCTGAGCAACGCGAAGGACCTCGCGAAGAATCTCTCACTCAACAATCGAGCGCCTTAACGACGAGATCCTTCGCTTCGCTCAGGATGACCACTTGGACGAGCACACCTTAGCCCCCGGTAGCCGATGAAACTGCTTGTCATTCTGAGCGAAGCGAAGAATCTCTCACTGGACGAGCACACCTTAGCCCCTGGTAGCCGATGAAACTCTCTCAGGATTTCGTCCCGGATGATGATCTCAATAAACAACTGCGTTCGGCCAAGTCGCAACTGGCCCTGTATGCCAAAGATCTGAAAGCCCTGTTGTCCCGTGAACGGAAAAAATCATACAAACTGGAAACGACGAATAAACAGTTGCAGGCCTATGCCCAGGACCTGAAGGCGGCCTATGCGACCCAACAACACAAAACACGGGAACTCGAAAAAGCCTACGCCGATACCGTGGTCCGCCTGACCCTGGCTTCCCGGTACAAGGACGAAGAGACCGGCGCGCATATTCAGCGCCTGAGTCACTACAGCAAAATCCTGGCGCTGGTCATCGGGCTCGATGAACAGGACGCACAACTGATTTTCGACGCGGCGCCCATGCATGACGTGGGGAAGGTCGGGATCCCCGACAGGATCATGCAGAAACAGGGACCGTTGGATGAACAGGAATGGGACATCGTCAAACGACACCCGATCCTGGGAGCGAATCTGTTGGCCGGTTCCCCGTCGTTGCTCCTTCAGACCGCGCGAGACATCGCCCTTACGCATCATGAACGGTGGGACGGGACTGGCTACCCGCAAGGGTTGAAAGGCGAGGCCATTCCCTTGGGAGGGCGCATGGTCATGTTGGGGGATACCTATGATGCGCTTCGGAGCGTGCGACCGTATAAACCGGCCTTTTCCCATGAGAAAGCGTGTGACATCATCGTCAATGGCAATGCGCGAACCAAACCCGGGCATTTCGATCCGACGCTCCTCGAAGCCTTTCGGGAAAGGCACCTGGAGTTCGATGGGATTTTTTCGGAAATCAGGGAGGAAGAATCCACGCCGTAAACCCCGCGGGGCCTGCGGGGCTGTTCCCACTGGGTCATTCCCGACATTTTTAATCGGGAATCCAGGAATGTGTTATTCTGAGCATTTGCAGGGCGGCCTCATGCCACCGGAAACACTCGCGGCGTGCAACGCTCAGCGTTGCGGGAAATCGACCGGATATCCGGCTTCGGCCCAGGCGTTCATGCTCCCTATGACGTTATACACGTATTGATACCCGAGGCCGGCCAGCGTTTCGGCGGCGATGTTGCTCCGGTGACCGGATTGACAATACACGACAATATGATCGTTGAGCCTTGCACCGATTTCCACGTGGCGACGGCCGATCTCCCGAAAATCGATATTGCCATCGGTGCCGGGAATGAAGCCCGTCATATGTTCATCTCCGGTGCGGACGTCAATCAGAAAAAACCCTTTCTGCTGGAGGCTCGGGGCTTTTTGGAGTCCCCGGTTCAACTCCTGGACGGTCAGCACGTACGTTTGTTGAGCCGAGACGGAACCACCCAGCACAATCAACCCGAGTGAGAGACCCATGAGGCCACTGAGGATTGTCCGGATCTTCATATATAACCTCCCGTCGAAATAGTGTGGAGGAGAATCAGGAACGACATGCACTTCCTGCGTATGAAATATCCTATGCCCACTTTCGGAACGTGGTCAAGAGCCGGCGTGGGTGCACCACTCTCCGATTTCAACGGTTGGGGACAGGTTTTGGTGCGCCGTTTGCTGTATGAGGCTCTCCCTCCCCTTTGTAAGGGGAGGGTAGGTGGGGTAGAGCAAAGGAGGGGAATCAGGTGGGAGTGCCAAAGATTTCTGAACGTATACAGAGCAGGCGTGACTCTCGTCGTCGCGATGGGGTTCGTGATGGGGGGGTGTGGCGGCGGCGTTCAGGTCATTCGAGAGAGCCCGGAATCCGGAGTTGTCCGGTATCTGTACAAAGGGAACGACGGACACCTGTCCACCTCCAAGCGCGCAGAGGCGTTTGACAAGATTCGCGAGTTCTGTCGCGGTCCGTACCAGGTGCTCAAGGAAGGCAAAACAAAAGGCCGGCAACGGGTAGTCGAGGGCATGGGAGGCGCGGAAGTCGTGACCGAAGACTGGTGGGGCATCCGGTTTCAATGCCTGCCCTGAGCCAAGTCGAAGGGCACGAAGTAGCGGAAGGCGCCAGGCTATTTGGACAGGCTATTTGTAATCGGGAATCCAGGAAGGGACCGCTCCCTGCCTCTTGCGTCTTGATGTCTCGCTCTAAACTTGTATAATCCTCACTTATAATCCTCACTTCAGATTCGCAGAAGAGTTGTTTGGCTTCTGAGATGAACGTAGAATCCGTCCCGACTCAGGTCGTGGCCGGGATCCAACTGCTGTGCAACTCCAACATGACCGAAGCTCGTTCCTTGGGCGTGACCGTGTCTCGGGGAGAGGCTTGATCTAAACTCATGCCGTGCGTTGATTAAGACCACCGCCGGATTTGAGAAATGACCACTCGTCCACACAGCTTGAAGGGGAGCGCGTCTCTAGGGTTTGTCGTGATGACCTGCGCCGGACTTGCGAGTTGCGGTGGTGGTGGTTCTTCTGGGCCGGTCTCCGGCGGCAGCGGGGACCAGATGCTGAGTGTCCCGCCATCGCCGAATGTCCCGGAGTCCCAGGGCCATCCGGACCTGGTGGTGGCGTCGGCTTCGGTGAGCGATAGCGGCCCGGCCACCGGGGCGCAGTTCACCCTGTCGGCGACGGTGCGGAACGATGGGGATGGAGCCTCGGGGGCCACGACGCTACGCTACTACCGCTCGACGGACGCGACGATCACGACGTCCGACACGGCAGTGGGCACGGACGCGGTTGTGGGGCTTGCCGCCTCGGGGAGCGGCAGCGAGTCGGTGGACCTGACGGCGCCGTCGAGCCCCGGAACGTACTACTACGGCGCGTGCGTGGACGCGGTGGCGGGGGAGTCGGACACGACGAACAACTGCTCGTCTTCCGTCAGCGTGACGGTGGACGACGAGGCGGCGTCGGCACCGTCCGCGCTGTCAATCTCGATCGAGCTGTCGCCGGGTCATCAGGTGCCGCCGAACACGGCGATCACCGCCACGATCACGTTGAGCAATCTGGACGTTGCCGGCTACTCCTCCGTCATGTTCCGCGCTGACCTGACGGTGTTCGGCCACGGACAGACCGGGTGCAACGGCGACGACACCGGCAAAGACATTGAGATTCCCGTGGACGACAGCAAGGAGACGTTCACCGTAAGGGTTTTTGACACCTGTCCCCACGGCAACTACGGCAACTACACGCTCGTTGCCAGGGTATTCACCGTCGACGACAGGATTGAGTTGGTGTCGGCGGCGACGAATTTCCTGATGTCCAGCTTTCTGGCGCCCGGAGAGGTGATCCCCGCCCCCCCGGCTCCCGGGGTAAGGGCATGGCTGGACCCCGCTCCCCCTTCTGTCATGTACGCCGGAGAGTGGTATCCACTTCGGGTCCGTGCTGACGTTCGCCTGTACCTCAACGACCATGTCGGCGTGTTCGGGTATAGCAGCGACCCTAACCTCCTGACATCCCGTTCAGCAGGCACGCCGACCGAAACCGTTGAGGAAGCATGCGCCGACACCTCCTTGTTGCTTGGCCTGAATTGGCGCCGCGCCATCCATCAGTCGCTCCATGTCGCTGCCTGCGGGCCCGGCACCGCGGTCATTACGGTGAGGCACGAAACCGACGCAATCGATCCCCTTTCCACATACGAGGTTCAGATTCTCCCGGCAAGGACCACCAATCAGACCCGCACACGCGGGGTGAGCGCGTCGACGGTGACGCCGACGCTCTCCGTGACCGATGCACGCGCACATGAAGGCGTGGACGCTACCATCGACTTCGTGGTGACGCTCGAACGGGCGGCGGCGGTGAGGGTAACGGTGGACTACGCGACGGCGGACGGCACCGCGACGGCAGGGGCGGACTACACAGCCGCGAGCGGGACGCTGACCTTTGCGCCGGGCGAGACGGAGCAGACCGTCGCGGTGACGATCCTCGACGACGCCCATGACGAGGGCGAAGAGACGTTCACGCTGACCTTGCGTAACCCCTCGTGGGCGTGGATCCAGGACGCGGTAGCGACCGGCACGATCGAGAACACCGATCCATTGCAGCAGGCGTGGCTGGCGCGGTTCGGGCGCACGGTGGCGACCCACGTCACGGACGCGGTGGGCGAGCGGCTGCGCGGTGCGTCGGCGCAAGGCTCCCATGTGACCGTGGGCGGCTACCGGTTGCCGCTGGGGAAGACCGCCGCGGGCGCAGCCGAGCCGAGGATGGACCCGCTGGCCTCCCTGGTGACGGGGCTGGCGGGCTTGGCCGTAGGCCCGGGGGCGACCCAGCCTGGGCTCGGCGGAGTCGGGACTGGCCCGTGGGCTGACCAGCCGGGCACAGACCCGCGGCTGGGCCGCTCGCAGACCCGCAGGCTGCGCGATGTGTTGATGGGCAGTTCCTTCCGGCTGATGCTGGGCGCCACGGACGATGCCCGGCCCGGCAACATGCGCCTGACCGCCTGGGGCCGCGTGGCCGGCATGCAGTTTGACGGCCAAGACGGGGACCTGACCCTAGATGGGGACGTGCTCACGGGCACCATGGGCGTCGATAGCGAATGGGACCGCTGGCTCGCCGGCGTGGCCGTCTCGCACAGCCGGGGCGACGGCTCGTTCTCGATGACCGACGGCATAGAACGGGACAGCGGCGAATTGGACAACACCCTGACGAGCATCCATCCCTACCTGCGCTATGCGGTCAATGAGCGCCTGGACGTATGGGGCCTGCTGGGCTATGGGTGGGGCGACCTGACCGTGACGCAAGGCCATGGCGTCACTCTGGAAACAGACACGACGTTGGTCATGGGGACCTTCGGCAGCCGTGGCATTCTGCTGCCGGCGTCGGAGACCGGAGGCTTTGAGGTCGCCACCCGAACGGATGCCATGCTCACGCGCACCACCTCGGAGGCGGTCGCTGGGATGGAGTCGGCAGACGCGGACGCGCACCGGCTACGGCTGATCCTGGAGGGCAGCCGAATGGTCACGTGGGCGGACGGACAACGCCTGACCCCATCGGTCGAACTGGGGCTGCGGCATGACTGGGGTGACGCGGAGACCGGGTTCGGCGTGGAACTGGGCGGCCGGGTGCGGTACACCGACCCGCGTGTGGGCTTGACCGTTGAAGGCGCGGTGCGTGGCCTGCTGGCGCACGAAGACAGCGACTATGAGGAATGGGGCGCGAGCGGCACGGTGCGGGTAGCCCCGGGGGTGGCTGGCCAGGGCCTAGCCCTGACGCTCTCGCCGACGTGGGGCGCGGCATCCAGCGGCGTGGACGGCCTGTGGTCGCGGCAGACCACGGCGGGCCTGGCGTCTCAGGGTACCCGGCAGACCCCAACCGGCCGGTTGAACGCGGAAATAGGGTATGGCCTGGCCGCGCCCTTCGGCGCCGGCCTCCTGACCCCGTATGCAGGGACGGTCCTGTCGGATGGCGCGGACCGGACCTACCGGCTCGGCGGGCGCCTGCGCTTGACCGGCCGCTGGACCACGGGGCTGACGCTGAACCTGGAAGGCACCCGGCAAGAACCGGCCGGCCAACAGCCCCCGAACCAGAGCCTCCGGCTCCAAGTCACCTGGGGTTTCTGAGTGAAGATGTCAGGTTACGCTTCGCTAACCTGACCTACGGGACGCTCTCCTCGGACAGACACGCAGGTCTGTCCCTACGTCATTGTCATTGTAGGGGACGGCCTGTGTGCCGTCCCGCAGGGATGGCGCGGCTACAACAGAAGGAGAAGAGAGACAGCCTGCACAACATACCAACGTGGTCATCCTTGTATGTGTTCAGTAATTCATTGACAGAATGGTCAGCCGGAGCGGGGGTGATAGTTTTCTGTCCCTCCCCTTTGTAAGGGGAGGCCAGGTGGGGTAGAGTCGCAGGCCCAGAGGTACCGGTACCGACCCCACCCGCGGTCAGCCCACTTCGGCTCAGGCTCTACCTCCCCTCACCCCTCCCGATCCTTCGGCTACGCTCAGGACAAGCAAAGGAGGGGAATCAAGTGGGAGTGCCAAAGATTTCTGAACGTCTACAGAGCCGGAGTGGCCCTCATGGTCGTGCTGGGACTTTATGGGTGTGGCGGCGGCGTTCAAGTCATTCGAGAGAGCCCGGAATCCAGAGTTGTCCGGTATCTGTACAAAGGGAACGACGGACACCTGTCCACCTCCAAGCGCGCAGAGGCGTTTGACAAGATTCGCGAGTTCTGTCGCGGTCCGTACCAGGTGCTCAAGGAAGGCAAAACAAAAGGCCGGCAACGGGTAGTCGAGGGCATGGGAGGCGCGGAAGTCGTGACCGAAGATTGGTGGGGCGTCCGGTTTCAGTGCACGAAGTAGACGATGGGTGCAATTGTCTCACTGTCACGATCAGAAGGCCGGGAAAACGCCGGACAGGAGACCGGCTAAAAAGTTGCTTGAGATGGAGGCTGCACGATGACTGAACAGCGTCATTTACCGGACGACGTAGAACCCTATGGCAAAACACCTCTGTTCACGAACGAAACCGTGCCCGACAAGCTCCTGAACCATCATGATTTACAAGCCGGAACATGGGGTCTTCTGACGGTTGAGGCCGGCACGGTGAGCTTTTTCCGGCAAGGAGCCGATGCGCCGTTTTTGGTCATTCCAGCGGGAGAGCCTTTTGTCATCTTGCCGGAAGAAGTTCACCATGTGCGTTTGTCTGAGGACGCCAAATTTTTCGTGACGTTCTACAAACGTCCTAAGCGCTGACCCATGGCTTTTGACCTTATGGCGGAGATGGTGGGCATTCGAAGTCGCGCGCGCGGCCAGCGTGCTGCGGACTCCGACAAACTTCGCCTACGAGATGCCGAGAGACACACGAAAGCCGATGGACATTGCGATTAAACGCTTAACGGAGTGCATTGGGGGCGCCGTCCGCCAAGCGCAGTTCAGGAATGTCTACAAGAACCGTTTCGACTCGTCCGTGATGCATGAGTTCTACGCCAGGAAGATGAGAAGGGAGTACTGCCTGTCCAATACGGACGCCATAAGCGTGCGTGAAGCCGAGCTAACCGATCTTGTCTCCGTGCTAACGCCAATGATTGCGCGCTACATCTCGCCCGAGACTGGTGCGGTGGGCAACGGCTTTTACAAGTTGATGGGGTCGTCGGCTTCGCCCCGCCTGCCGTCCGTCCAGGACTACGCAAAGATACTGGTTCTCGCGGCCGCGCGACTGGGTCCAGAACGAGTCGCGGCCTTGTTCGCAGGATGGATCGAGGGCCGATCCGTCCGGGTCTGGCTGTGTGCCTTGCTCAAGGGAGTAATAACCGATGAGCGGCTGATGCCGGTAGACGGCCTTTGCCTGGAGACAATGCCGAAGAACGGGGACGACTTTCCCAGATCCCTCTACGTCCAGATCGACGAGCACGACATCCGATACGAGCAATACGCCCAAAGGGCGATGCTGTCTCTCGAACACGAGGTAGGACCGGCACTGTACTTCCCGGGCGGGGAAGCCGACAGGTTACCTGAGTTCCCACCGCGTCCCGTAATTCGCAATCTTGAACTGTCGTCGGTGTCGCCGGGCAGCTTGTGCCGCGCAATGTCGGTCGAAGCCAACAACTACGTAGACTGGTTCAGACAGTGGTGGGACTACGGAGACGTAGATGCATTCTTCCTCAACCCGGGACATTCGTGCTCCTTTAGGGAAATAAGCAACTCGCCGCCTAGCCGTGTCTCCGTAGCGCAGTTGAAGAACTGTCTAGAAGTCCATCAAATGTTAGACGGGTTCACTAGATTGGATCTCGGCATTGCCAGATGGATTAGGTCGAAACAGGCGACAACGAAAGAAGAGAAATTGGTAGAATTGAGAATCGCTTTGGAGTCGGTTCTGCTGACTGATGACAACAGAGCGAGCGGAGAAAAGAGGCATCGTCTGGCAACAAGGGGGGCATGGCTGCTCGGCGGAACCTTTGAAAAACGGAAGAAATACTTTGACACGCTGTGGGACGCGTACGCCCTTGCATCGACCGTGCTGCATGCCGGGAGCCTACAGAAGAAGGACACGGAAGCGCTGGCGCGGGCTATCAGTGAAGCTCAGGATATTTGCCGGGAGGCTATACTGCGGATTGCGAGTGCCGGGACTCTGCCAGATTGGTCCGATGTCGTCTTGGGCAAGGGGTTTCGCCGTGGTCCCGAAAGCGCTGCTGAATAGAACACGCGTCCGCTATCGCCGGGTCCAAGGAGCCGTCGAAGCACTTAAATTGGGGGGGGCAACTCGAGCGAGCAGTAAGCCGAAAACGCTCGTGGACGTGTTCAGCCACGCAATCGGCGAGCCTGGATTCCGGAGTTGTCCGGTATCTGTACAAAGGGAACGACGGACACCTGTCCACCTCCAAGCGCGCAGAGGCGTTTGACAAGATTCGCGAGTTCTGTCGCGGTCCGTACCAGGTGCTCAAGGAAGGCAAAACAAAAGGCCGGCAACGGGTGGTCGAGGGCATGGGAGGCGCGGAAGTCGTAACCGAAGACTGGTGGGGCGTCCGGTTTCAATGCCTGCCCTGAGCCAAGTCGAAGGGCACGAAGTAGCGGAAGGCGCCAGGCTATTTGGACAGGCTATTTGTCATCGGGAATCCAGGAAGGGACCGCTCCCTGCCTCTTGCGTCCTGATGGCTCGATCTAAACTTGTATAATCCTCACTTCAGATTCGCAGAAGAGTTGTTTGGCTTCTGAGATGAGCGTAGAATCCCCCGACTCAGGTCGTGGCCAGGCTGGAAACCGTTGCGTGTCCGGGGGAAGGCCCCCTTCCCCGAGGAACGGCCCCTGGCCTCTTTCTTGATGGGCAGCCGGCGGTCCATCCCAAGGTGGCAGGGATCGGGCTTGGCCGGTGGCTTGGCACAACACCAACCGTGGCGTGGCCGGGATCCAACTGCTGCGCAACTCCAACATAACCGAAGCTCGTTCCTTGGGCGTGACCGTGTCTCGGGTAGAGGCTTGATCCAAACTCATGCCGTGCGTTGCTTAAGACCACCTCCGGATTTGAGAAATGACCACTCGTCTACACAGCTTGAAGGGGATCGCGTCTCTAGGGTTTGTCGTGATGACGTGCGCCGGGCTCGCGAGTTGTGGTGGTGGTGGTTCTTCTGGACCGGTCTCCGGAGGCAGCGGGGACCAGATGCTGAGCGTGCCGCCATCGCCGAATGTGCCGCCATCGCCGAATGTGCCGCCATCGCCGAATGTGCCGCCATCGCCGAATGTGCCGCCATCGTCGAATGTGCCGCCATCGTCGAATGTGCCGCCATCGTCGAATGTCCTGGAGTCCCAGGGCCATCCGGACCTGGTGGTGGCGTCGGCTTCGGTGAGCGATAGCGGCCCGGCCACCGGGGCGCAGTTCACCCTGTCGGCGACGGTGCGCAACGATGGGGATGGAGCCTCGTCGGGGGCCACGACGTTGCGCTACTACCGCTCGACGGACGCGACGATCACGACGTCCGACACGGCAGTGGGCACGGGCGCGGTTGTGGGGCTTGCCGCGTCGGGGAGCGGCAGCGAATCGGTGCCGCTGACCGCGCCGTCGACGCCCGGGACGTACTACTACGGCGCGTGCGTGGACGCGCTGGCGGAGGAGTCCGACACGACCAACAACTGCTCGACATCGGTGCAGGTCATTGTGCTGGTGACACAGCCGCCGCCACCACCGTCCTCGCCGTCGATTTCGATCAAGCTCTCACCAAGTCATCAGGTGCCGGAGAACACGGCGATCACAGCCACGATTACGTTACGCAGTCTGGACGTTGCCAGTTACTCCTCCGTCATATTCTGCGCTGATGTGACGGTGTACCGCCACGGGGAGACGAGGTGCAACGGCGACGACACCGGCAAAGACATTGAAATACCAGTGGACGAGAGCATGGAGGTCTTCACGGTGAGGGTTTATGACGCCTGTTCCCATGGAACCTATGGCACCTACACGCTCGACGCGAGGATTTTCAAGGCCGACGACAGGACTGAGTTGGCGTCGGCGACCACGAATTTCTTGATGTCCAGGTATCTGGCGCCCGGAGAGGTGGCCCCCGAGCCTCCGGCTCCCGGGGTACAGGCATGGCTGGACCCAGCTCCCCCTCCTGTCATGTACGCCGGAGAATGGTATCAACTTAAGGTCCGTTCCGACGTTCGGCTGTACCTCAACGACCATGTCGGCGTGAACGGGTATGGCAGTGAACCTTACCTCTTGACTGCCCCTGGAGAAGTTAAGCCGTCCACTTCGGTTGCGGACTCATGCCCCGACTATTCGGATGTCGTGGACTGGCGCCGCGCCATCCATCAGGGACTTTACATCGCAGCCTGCGGACCCGGCACAGCGGTTATTACAGTGAGGCATGAAACCGACGCAATCGATCCCCTTTCCACATACGAGGTTCAGATTCTCCCGGCAAGGACCACCGATCAGACCCGCACACGTGGGGTGAGCGCGTCGACGGTGACGCTCTCGGTGGCCGATGCACGCGCACACGAAGGCGTGGACGCGACCCTCGACTTTACGGTGACCTTGAGCCATCCGGCGTCCGGGCCGGTGACGGTGGCATACGCGACCGCGGACGGCACGGCGCAGGCGGGCGCGGACTATACGGCGGCGAGCGGCACGCTGACCTTTCAGGCCGGCGAGACGTCGAAGACGGTGTCGGTGCCGGTGCTCGACGACATCCATGACGAGGGTGAGGAGACGTTCACCCTCACCTTGAGCCACCCGACGGGCGGGGTGTCTCTGGCCGACGGCACGGTCACCGGCACGATCGAGAACACCGATCCGTTGCAGCGGGCGTGGCTGGCGCGGTTCGGGCGGACGGCGGCGACGCACGTGACGGACGCGGTGGGCGACCGGCTGCGCGGGGCGGCGGGGCAGGACTCGCATGTGACGGTGGGCGGCTACCGGCTGCCGCTGGGGAAGAAAGCTGCGGGCGCCGCCGAGCCGGGGGCGGACCCGCGCCTAGGCCGCTTGCAGACCCTCAGGCTCCGTGATCTGTTGCTGGGCAGTTCCTTCCGGCTCGCGCTGGGAAGTGACGACGAGCATCCCGGCGCCCTGCGCCTGACCGCCTGGGGCCGGGTGGCCGGCACCCGGTTCAACGGCCGCGACGACGGCTCCCTGACCCTGGATGGGGACGTGCTCACGGGCACCATGGGCGTCGATAGCGAATGGGACCGCTGGCTCGCCGGCGTGGCCGTCTCGCACAGCCGGGGCGACGGCTCGTTCTCGATGACCGACGGCATAGAACGGGACAGCGGCGAATTGGACAACACCCTGACGAGCATCCATCCCTACCTGCGCTATGCCGTCAACGACCGGCTGGACGTATGGGGCCTGCTGGGATACGGGTGGGGCGACCTGACCGTGGAGCAGGGCAACGGCGTGACCCTGGAGACCGACACGGCGTTGGTCATGGGGGCCTTCGGTGGCCGGGGCATTCTGCTGCCGGCGTCGGAGACCGGAGGCTTTGAGGTCGCCACCCGAACGGATGCCATGCTCACGCGCACCACCTCGGAGGCGGTCGCTGGGATGGAGTCGGCAGACGCGGACGCGCACCGGCTACGGCTGATCCTGGAGGGCAGCCGAATGGTCACGTGGGCGGACGGCCAACGCCTGACCCCATCGGTGGAAATGGGGCTGCGGCATGACTGGGGTGACGCGGAGACCGGGTTCGGCGTGGAACTGGGCGGCCGGGTGCGGTACACGCGACCCGCGTGTGGGCTTGACCGTTGAAGGCGCGGTGCGGGGCCTGCTGGCGCACGAAGACAGCGACTATGAGGAATGGGGCGCGAGCGGCACCCTGCGCATCGACCCGGGGACCGCGGGCCACGGCCTGTCGTTGACGCTCGCACCAACCTGGGGGGCGACCGCGAATGGCGTGGACGGCCTGTGGTCGCGGCAGACCACGGCGGGCCTGGCGTCTCAGGGTACCCGGCAGACCCCAACCGGCCGGTTGAACGCGGAAATAGGGTATGGCCTGGCCGCGCCCTTCGGCGCCGGCCTCCTGACCCCGTATGCAGGGACCGTCCTGTCGGATGGCGCGGACCGGACCTACCGGCTCGGCGGGCGCCTGCGCTTGACCGGCCGCTGGACCACGGGGCTGACGCTGAACCTGGAAGGCACCCGGCAAGAACCGGCCGGCCAACAGCCCCCGAACCAGAGCCTCCGGCTCCAAGTCACCTGGGGTTTCTGAGTGAAGATGTCAGGTTACGCTTCGCTAACCTGCCCTACGGGACGCTCCCCTCGGACAGACACGCAGGTCTGTCCCTACGTCATTGTCATTGTAGGGGACGGCCTGTGTGCCGTCCCGCAGGGATGGCGCAGCTACAACAGAAGGAGAAGAGAGACAGCCTGCACAACATACCAACGTGGTCATCCTGAGCGAAGCGCCTGTCCTGAGTACGCCCTGAGTTTTGCGAAGGGTCTGTCGAAGGAAAGGATCTGCTTTTCCCTTTCCGTCATTCCCGTATGTGTTCAGTCATTCGTTGACAGAATGAAGGAACTAACCACACCAACATGGTCATTCCGAGCGTAGCGAGGAATCTCGTCGTTTCGACAACCGAACGCCTGGAAAAGCAGATCCTTCGCTTCGCTCAGGATGACAGATGAGGCGTATTGCGCAGGATGATGGCTTCTCTCTACTGCCAGGCAAAAACTGTCAACGAATGACTGAACATTTACAATTCCCGACATTTGCAATCGGGAATCCGGAGTTCTGTTTCAACCGTGAACCAATTTCATTGTTTACAATTCGTCACCTTTTTTACAAAGTTTACAATATTTAAACGTTGTGCCATTCGCCATTTCCTTATCAATTTGTCATATTCTCGACAATTGTTTGCCAATTGTTTCTTTGTCGTGGTTTGGGCAACATTTTCGATGCATGCGTAGGGCGACGTCCCGGTTCACGGCCCGGGATGCGGCCAAGAGGGAGGCGGGATGAGATCTCAGAGCTCTAGCGCCTGCCGAACCGGCTAGAAAGTTGCTTGGGATGGAGGCTGCATGATGACTGAACAGCGTCATTTACCGGACGACGTAGAGCCCTATGGGAAAACACCTCTGTTCACGAACGAAACCGTACCCGACAAGCTGCTCAACCATCATGACTTACAAGCCGGAGCATGGGGTCTTCTAACGGTTGAGGCCGGCACGGTGAGCTTTTTCCGGCAAGGAGACGACGCGCCGTTTGCGGTCATTTCATCGGGAGAGCCTTTCGTCATCTTGCCGGAAGAAGTTCATCATGTGCGTTTGTCTGAGGACGCCAAATTTTTCGTGGCGTTCTACAAACGTCCTAAGAAGTAGCAACAAAGCATAGGTACATCCATCAAATCATTCCTTCCGCCGTCGCCAATGCCTGCCCTGCCTGTCCTGAGCGAAGTCGAAGGAAGCGAAGTCGAAGGAAGCGAAGTCGAAGGGTTCCTCGAAATGAAGAGCCCCTGCATCCATGACGCAAAAAGGAGGTGCGAGGATGTTTGGTAATCCATCGTTGACCACACGAATCGCCATCGGAAAGGCCATCGGCTTCTTGATCGGCCTCGCCGGGTTTGTTTTGCTCCCCTGGTTTATGCCCGAAGCGGGTTGGCTGATCCGATGGGGAATCTTGCTTTGGTACACTACGCTGGGAGCGATCATCGGGATGTTCGGTGTGTTCACCTGGCACCCCGTCTTGAAGTTGCCTATGCCTTGGTGGATTCGCGACCCGTTTATTGGAGCCTGGATGAATTTCGTCCTGACATTTTTCGCCTATGACATGTTGAAACAGGCGATGGAGGCCATGTTCGGTCTTGATGGCGTCCTCAACTCGCCCTTCTGGTTCGTGGCCGAGGGCGCTGTCGTTGGGCTCATCATCGGCTATGTCGCGACACGCTTCGGCGGCGAGGGCGTAGAGACCGCTGGCCGGTGAAGACGCCGGTGAACGGTCAGTTGCTGCCCCAGTACCAGGAGGTGCTCAAAGAAGGAGAAACAAAATCGTCCGCCTGATCCGCGGTCCATACAGTTTCACGCTTCCGGCTCCCATCGCCTCACGTCGTCAAATTGATCAAAGTCCTTGTCAAAGGTCGCCACGTGGTCGCTGGAGGCCGCAGCCAGGGAAGCCAGATAGCAATCCAGAAAGTCGCATTTTGTTGACGCAAAGCGATGCAAGGCATCAAGCATTTCGTCACGCTTCATGCAGCGGACGCCGGCACTCAGGATGACCTTGCTCAGCCATTCTGTAATCGGGTTCCGCTTGATGTTGTAAAAAGAATGCAGTACCCACACCGCCTCGGCCACAGCCACTTCGGTCAGGATCAACGTGCATTTTCCATCACAAGCCTCGCCAAACAGCTTCCGGGCTGCCGGGGAGTGTGTGTCATGGTCGCCGAGGATGAAGCGGATCAGGACGTTGGTGTTCAGGAGATACTTGGTCATGTATATCTCGAAACCCTTGTTTTGCGTGCTGCCGCTCGCTCTTCGGATTTGGAGGCAGGCGGCCGGTCGCTTGCAAGACAGCCATACAGATCCTTGAGCGTTTCGGGTTGGGGCTTCACCACAACGGCGCCGTCAACCACCTCATAGATGAGCTGCTGCCGAGGCTTGAGGTGGAGCGCCTTGCGGACTTCGGCCGGGATGGTGGTTTGCCATTTATCGGTTAACGTTGACTTGATCACAGCCCAACCTCCTTCCATTGTTTTTATAGATTCATTGTTTAAATATAACAATGAAAATCAGATTCCGCAAGCATGGTGCCACAACGGCGTCTTGATCTTGGATTATCGCAGATGAAAGGAATACACGGATCAAATCCATGCAGTCTGCGTCATTCTGTAGTTCAGATGTTTTCCACCGCCGTGATTTCTGTCGGCGTCAGGTCGTAGAGCTGATAAACGAGGCGGTCAATCTCTGTTTCTGCTCGGTCGTGTCGGCGTTGCAATACGTTCCATCAGCTTATTTGTCCTATTTTAGCTGGTTAGCTTGGCTATGAGTTTTCACTCTGCTTCTTCTGCCCTTCGCACCATTTCTTCATTGCTTCTATTTCTCGTTCCCTGTCCTCGCTTGAATGTATATCTGTCTGAACACGCTTAGAGCCACTAACAATATGCCCAATATCCTTTTGCATTTTTTCTAAGCTGTTTGCGATTGAGTATAAATTTGGCTTGCCGAGTTGAGAAGTCCCCATTATTTCGCTCATGTCTATAATTACTTCTTCATTGTATTGCTTGCCTGTACCGCTTTTGTATCTAAGTTTGAACGAAAGTTTTGAGTCTGATTTTCCTTCAAAATCGTCGGTTACTTGTGTGTCCCTGGAATGGATATTCTGTCCGGGGCCAAAGTGACGAAGACCTGTTTTGAAGAAATTGGGACGAGTAAACTCTTGTAGTAGCTTCTCTGCGGACTCACCGCCTGAGATAACTGCTGGATCGAATTGAAGGTCGCTCGCTGGTCCGAGACCAATATTCTTGATATTAAGACGGACAATATTAATGGCAAAGTCAAGACTTTCCAGGGTGATGTGGATTTTAGGTTCTGTCTGGACCTCTCTTAATTTTCTTGTTTCAGAAACTAATCTCCAGGTAAGAGCGGCATAACAAACGGTAGAGAGAGTTACGACGAAGGTAAAGATTACTATTAGGGCATCTGAATGGCGGTTTAGCAATTCTAGAAATTCGGCAATGGTAGTCATGACGATTTCACCCACGTTTTTTCTTCAACCGCTTTAATTTCCTCACCGTCGAGAATGCAGAATTGATAAGCTAGCAAGCTTTTATTGCGCTTCCTCTTCACCTGTGTCCGCTGACGGATCGGTGACTTTGGCCTTCAGAATATCGCCAAATAACAAAACATACGATCGCTGCTCGAAGAGAGAGATGCTAGAGATGTGGAGAGGTTCAACGGCGACCTTAACCCTCATTGGACAAACCAACGGGATATGATCAGCGACAAGTCAGGCCACCGCACTCAAGGCCCCTGCAGGTTCCGATTTTTTCGTCAGACGTTTCATCCTTCGAAATAAGCGGTGCTCCTGTGGTCTGACGTATCGCCAGGACTGTGGAACAACGAAATCCGGGAATCGATCCCCCAGTTTGTTTAGGCTTGCAGGGTTTTTATACTCCCAAACATCCGTGATTTCCAAAGCATACGCAACGGTCCGCCCGGCATAATAAGCATCGAAATCGCGCTTATGGACGCGAGCGAGTTTGGATACCTGTCTCCATACTTGCTTGGGGGTTCCACTCCACACCTGTCCAACACGGAAGCCGCCACGGAGTTGTCTGACGGGACTGGTAACATAAATAAACACGTCACGATTTTCCATACATGAACTAATACGCCTTCGCAGTTCAGCCTCTTTGAGCCCATCGAAAACCAAGTCTGCATAGTCGGGCTTCAATGAAAGAAGCAAGGGTTGCGAGGTCTTGTTCATGGCTGGTCAGGGTATCCTAGTTGAAATAATTTATAGAACGTTTTTGGCGGTATACTTGATGGACCTTGTACTACGATGCCTTTTTTGTAGACAGTTCGCATTGCCTCTAGTGATACTGGTTCTCGAAATGGAAACGTGTGAGAAAACTGCAATGCCATGAGTTCTTTTGAGGGATTGCCTTTGCACATTTGATCAAAATCTCTCCATTCCAGTATCCCGAATTTTTTGAATTTTTTGAAAAGCGCGTTAGCGGCACCTATTTCAACGCTGTCAAGGTAGGACACGGCTACAATTTGTTTTTGGCTTCCACTTACATGCCACAAAATACGGGCCGGTGGTTGAAGTACATTGTGATGTGTCTTCTTTCGATAATAGACATTGTCCCAGCGCAATAATACACTAGTTTTCCCCCCGAATAAATCGTTAGCCGCTCCATGCGTATCAACGAGGCTCATCGCGTAACCTGGACGAACCGGAATCAAAAAATACTTCTGGTGCGCGTCTTCCAAGCCAAGAGGCGAGCAACACCTTTCAAGCTCAGGATTTGCCATATTCTGATAATTGCTTATGGATTCGGGACATAATTCAGCAATCATAGACGATACTTGTTGACGGTCAAGGCAACGGGCAAAGCAAAATCTCACGAAACTCTCGTTGCATTCGATAAATCCTGTCTTCAAAAGGTTTGGTATCAAGCTGGGGGCAAGAAGGGCTTTCTCAAACTTCACCAGGTAGCGGTTCTCCTTCACAGCTTTGCCAACAGTATCGGTGACTAAAAAACACTCGAATAGTGAGCGATCAGCAGATGGTGCTACTCTGCCCAAGTGTACAGTGGTCGTCTTGTCGATACCACTTTCGAGAACTCGAATGGCAACAATTTCATTCCCCAATCGGAGACGTTCGCACTCATAACGATCTGGATTTGCGAGAAAGAGTTCTAATTTCTCTCTGAATTTGCCTTTTCTTTCATTCTGATTGAGGAAAGATTCGAACCGAAAAGATGCGAGATCATCAACAATTAAGCGGCGCCATTCAAGCGCAATGCCTGAAATGCGAGTGGGGAGATAGGATTGTCTTTCGGAAAGTTCATGAAGGTGACGAATCAAGTTGGTCGGAGAGAACACTTGGAGATTCGTCAAGTTGGAAATCTCCTTTGACTTTTTCAAAAGAGACTGGTCCCGAGTAATAAAAATTTCTGCATCGGAGGCGGCAGTTTTCGCCAATTGCCGAATGTCTGATTGCTGAGCTTCATTATCGCTTGGGAGCAACTTTTTTAGGACTGTTAGAAAGTGCTCAGCCGATTGTGGATTATGTTCTACCTTCGGGAATTCGTAAGCTCTCTGTTGAGATGCTTGCCGTCGCTTGGCATCGTTACTCCTATTTATTTCGTTGAACAGTTCCTCGGTGATGCAAAGATTGAGAGAGCCTACCAAGAGGTCAGCGAGCAGAGCTTTGGATGGCTTAGTTTTGTCACTATCCGGTTCATAAAAATCAAAGAAAACTTGGGCATCAATGACAACGTCGAGAGCGTCGTCCGATGCCTTTGCCTGAAATAAACTTAATTGATCATTAGGAGCCAGAGTAAGACACCAAAATGTCAGAAGGTGACCAGCAGCGGAGCGACTTGCTTTTTCACCCAAAGGCACAAAATCTAATTTTTCCCACATTTTGTGCGCGGGAAAATCTCGACGACAATGAAGCTTAATAACCTTCTGAGTAGTAGCAGAATTCTTTAGCTTCTCAAGAAGACGCTTTGCGATGCCCTGGCTTCGAAAATCTTCCCTTACACAGAGATGAACAAGACGGAAACGATCTGGATAAGCCGCATAGAGGAGATAACCAGCGAGTTCATCATTGCCCGTCTTGGCTCCTAGCACGCATTCCTTTTCGAGATGGCTGCGAATGGTTTCTCTGGTAAGAAAACCCAGCGTATGACTGTTCTGCTTCATCAGATCATCTACCGCGTCTAGGTCAGCAGTAGTCAGTTTCGAGATTGTTGTTTTCATGCCATGCTTTTTTGTTTGATCGACGCGCGTTCTTCTGCAGGCAGGCCGTAGAGTTTGTAAACAAGTTGGTCAAGCTGGGCTTCGAGGGCAGAAACGTCGGCATTCGGGCTGGCGCGTTTGGTGTTGAGGATTTTATTGACAAGTTCAATAATCGGTTCTTGTTGCGCAGGTGCCGTGTCGGGAATCGGCAACTTTTTCCAGTCATCAGGGTAAAGGTGGATATTGCTCCGCCGATTTATCCGCAGGAAATCATGCGCGGCAGTGGAATTCATCACTCCAAGCAAGAACTTCACGGCAAAACAACGGCTGGTCTTTTCGAGCTCTTCTCGTTGCGGTAAATCCGGACGTCGAGGTTTTTCATTACGATAGCGTGTTTGCTTTTTGATAGATTTATTGCAAACGCCGGATAAGCTATGCCAAGGGATAAAGCCTACGCTACTTTCTGTGAAATGCAGTCGGAAATCATCATAACAAGCTTTTGGATCTGGACCAGGACTACGCTGAACGAGTATTTTTTCATCAACTCCATAGATCTCCGGGAACGTTGGCCGACTAAACAAGTCAGGTGCTCGTTTCGTTCCCCATTCCAGCCATTTTTTTTCAGCAGGAAGCCATCTCTCAAGGTGCTTACCTTCGACAAATGGCTTCGGGTGGGGAATTATATATTTAAATCCCTTGACAATGAGTAGGGACTCGTGTATATTAGCAGCATGATGATTGATAACAACCAACAAGGAGTCGAGACCATGACCTACCAACAAGCCAAGGAAGAAACTGAAAAAGGCAACTACAGTGACGAGGTGTTGGCTGCCCTCAATGCCGAGTATGATCGGATTGCCATGGCGGAAAAAGCGTTGGATGGTCCTGAGTACACCGGATGGACCGGCGCGAACGACGATCGAATCCTTAACAGCTAAAAATAAGGAGGACGCGATGACAGACACCATCCAACAACTCACACCGTATGGCACCCCGTATTGTGCCGAGTGTGACCAAGAGTTACGAGGCACCCTAAGCGATGCTACCGACAACCTCTCGTCCTGTTGCGGAGCCGAATTACGGGAGACGGAGTACTGGTTAATGGGCTCAAGGCGGGACTCCTCGCAACAAGCAGCTAGCTCAAATAATAACTCGACTGGCGTTACTGTGATCGAGTCCAGGGGCAAACCCGCAGACACACGTGGCGAATGCTACTCCATGTGGGATGAGACATGGCCGATCCATAAGGCTACGCTCGGAGATCTTAAGCGATATGGCTACATAGGCCTCGGCGGGGAGTGGAAGGAGTGGGGATGACCGATAAACTCACCATCAGCATTTTACAACTCGCCGAAAAATTCCCCACCGAAGACGCGGCGCGCCAGTACTTAGAGGCGCGCCGGTGGCCGAACGGAGTCCGGTGCCCAGTGTGCGCCCAGGGCGACAACATCACGACCCGCAAGCGCCACGGCTACTACCGCTGCAATCCCTGCCGCGAGGATTTTACCGTCCGCACCTGCACCGTGATGGAGCGATCCCACGTACCGCTCCACAAATGGCTCTACGCGATGTATTTTGTCGTCACCTCACGGAAAGGGCATTCATCACTACAACTCTCCAAGGAGATCGGCTTGACGCAAAAAACGGCCTGGTTTTTACTCCACCGACTCCGCGAGGCGTGCGGGTCTGAATTGCCAAAACTCCGGGGCACCGTCGAGGTTGACGAAACCTATATAGGCGGGCGCGAAGAGAATAAGCACGAACGGAAAAAACTGAAACTCGGACGCGGGACAGTGGGGAAAACGCCGGTCCTAGGACTCCGTGAACGCGGCGGAAAAACCATAGCGGTCCCCGTCCGACACGTCACAGCCGAAACGCTCCTCAATCGTATACATGCCCACGTCGAGGTTGGCTCTACGATCCACAGCGATGCGGCGTCTGCCTATGACAACGCCGGTGGATTGTTTTTCCGGCATGAAACGGTCAACCACAGCGCCAAAGAGTACGTGCGAGGAACCGTCACCACCAACGGCATTGAATCGGTGTTTGCCGTGCTCAAGCGTGGGCTGCACGGGGTCTATCATCACGCCTCGCCCAAACACCTGGGGCGCTACGTCAGTGAGTTTGCCTGGCGGCTCAACGAGGGGAATTGTCAACGTCACACCCTGGATCGATTGGACAGTTTTGTTGACGCCACCGTAGGACGGCGGTTGACCTATCGGGAGTTAACACAATGACGGCGCCCGTGATTTTGCAGCGCGTCATCGATCTGGTTGTGGGATACAAACCCAAGCCGACAACCCAGGCCGCGAAAAAGAGAGTACGGAAAAAGCCTAAGAAGAAAAGGACTTAAGTACATAATTCCCTTCGGGTGGCGTTGATCTCTAGTGTTTGAAACCAGATCTTTCATTTCAAATGCACCCGGTGCTCTTTTTTCATCGGCATGAACGACCATTCCCTTTGTGATGTAGCAAATTTTGTCGAGTAGCACTGTTGGAGCGGAGAATTGCTGAAAATCGGCATCTTCCGGGAAAAACGCCCGATAAGTGAGTTTGCATTGTTCATCTGTTGGCAACGGCTTGACGACGCCAAATTTCGGCTCATGTACCCGGCGTTCGGGTTTGTGGTGGCTGCCATCTGCCTTCTGAAAGAGATAGGTGACGTTTCGTACGGCGGCTTCGAAGATTTGAATCTTGCTGAAGAAGTCAAGCCGTAGGATCCGGCTATTTTGCAGAAACCAGTTCTGTGATTTCTGCGCATATTTCGAGTGACAATAGGCATCAGAAACAATCATTGTCGTGAAGCCACTCTGCTTGAGCAGTTTGTAACTCCGCTCAATGAAGGGAATATACAAGTCCCACTTTTCCCATAGGGTTTCGTATTGCTTGCTGTCTTTAATACTCTGACGCAGTTCAAGATGCCGTTTGCCCGAATCCGCTCTGACATAGGGCGGATTGCCGATCGTCACATCAAAACCGCCTTTGTGGTGGAACACTTCAGAAAAATAAAGACTCCACAGAAAAAATGGCTTTATTCGCCTTTCGCTTGAGAGTTCTTTTAGTTGTCTTTTCGCGGCGTCAGGGTCAAAGCCGGCTGTTTTGTATAGTTTTTCTTTTTCCTTTTTGATTATTTCATCGCGGTCTTTTTGATTGGGCAATACCGCATATTTGTTTTCAATGTTCTCTAGTTGGTTAAAGTAATCTGCTCTCTGGGTTCTCAGTTTGGTTTCAAAAATTTCAAGAAGCAGGCTTTCAACCTTTTCTTTTAGTTTTGCTTTTCGTGACACATTGGATTCATTGAGAAATTCTTCTTTTTTTTGCTGAAACATCTCAATCAATTCATCCGTTTTGTCTTTGAACATTAGGGGTGCACTGTTCCTTGGCTCATCAGCATCAAAGTTGATTCCCATAAATTCAGTGAGCAAGCTATTCCCCTGCATAATCCGGTAATCCAGGTTTGGCAGCGGCTTGATGTTCTTGATATCAGTTTCATCCACTACCAGTGAGAGCCACAGTCGCAGTTTGGCTATCTCCACCGCGCCGGGATCGATATCCACTCCATAGAGCGAATGTTCAATGCAGTGGCGTTTGTACTCATAGTCGTTTCGGGTCTTGTCGTTGAGAAAAAGAGACAATACCCTTCTGGCGCGGACAATCTCATTCATCATGCCTACGGGAAAGGCACCGGATCCAACCGCTGGATCGCACACGTTGATGGCTGACAATTTTTGGTCAATCAGCGCGGCGTTCTCGGGAATGCAGACGCTTCCCGGCAGTTTATGTGAATAAGTGTCGGTTTCCCTGCCCTCGCGGAGCACCCTGGCTTCATTTTCGCTGACCTGTTCGCCAATATGGATCAGGGTTTCGATGTCGTCCTTATCCGTCTTGTCTTTCAGCTCGGTCGCCAGATAATTGATCAAGCTCTGCTGACACATGTAGTGAACAATCTCACGGGGAGTGTAATAGACACCGTACTTCTTGTTGAATTTGTTTTCCTCTCCCTTATTGCCACTCTTCAATGTCATTAGATATTCATCAAAATTGTCCGGCCGTATGGCGTTGAATTTCTCGTAGGCTTTACCAAGCAGTTCCGGGTCGATGGCCACTTCCTTTTCCAGCGGTTCGTCTTCTCTTACTGTAAAGTTGTAACGGTCAAAGACATCCAGAATGCCGTCGCCGGTATCACCTTCTTTTGTTAGTCGGGTGTTGGAAAAGAGCGCGTTGGGCAGATCAATATCGGTATGCACCCAGTCGTAATGGCCGATGGGGTCAAAAAGACCACCGTTCAGAAAAGGGATTTTGCAGTTGAAACGGCTGTAATAATCGTCATCGTGGCTACTGTCTTTGCGTAGGGCTTCGTAAAAAAGGGACTCCAGAATTTCGTTAAAAAAGTTTTTGTAGTCGGCGTGCTTTTTCTCAAACAGTTCCCGCAAAAAATGTTTTGATCCGGTGCCCCAGTCATCATCACGGCCCACGCCGAACCAACCCTTTTTCTGTAGGAAGTAGAGAAAAACGATTTGCCCCAGGAGCTTCTTTGCGAAATCAACAGTGTTGACTTTTTTGTTTTCGAACTCCGTCTTTATTGCTGGATCTTTTTTAACAATCTTATCCAGGTTTTCTTTAAGTCGAATGAAAAGCGCACGATATTTTTCAAAGAATTCCTTGGTGGCCTTCTCAACACTGAAGGCGTCTTCCAGTTTTTTGAGTGTTGGTTGCCCCTCGTCGTTCAACAGAAGCGGAAGGAGGCGACTCTGGGCGGTGTGGCTGTTTTCGTACTTGCCGACTAGGAACGAGTAACGACGGGCTGGGGTAAATTCTTCTTTCACCTTCCCTTTTTCATTGAATTTGTATTCCATTTTGATGAAAGAGAATCGCCAGTCTTCGCCGTCCGGTGGGACGAATGCCACCAGCGCCGAGTCTTTCATATCTCGTTGTTTCAAATAATCAGCGACAAAATTTCTTAAGGCTGTTCTGGCTCTATCTATGGAATTTTCTTTTTGTAGATAGACGATCAATAGATCGGTTTTCTTACCACCAGGATCGCTATAGGTGCCTATCCTTTCGTATGTTTTGATGATTGGGGTTGTCGTCCTGAATTTTTCTTTAACATGCCCTCTTGCGTGGAAGGCTTTAGATTCATCGAATCTGTTCAAAATATTCTTAAGCAGATAGACAAATCGTTCTTTGTCGAAAGAATCCCGCAATGTTTCCCGTATCAGTCTTTGAGCGGTGGCTTTGTCCATTATTCACTGATGAGATATTCGGATAAAATGACTTCCCTCGGACCGGAGGTGTGTGCGGCGCTTTCGGCGATGTGGCTTTCCAGAAATTCATCGGGGACGTTGTTTTGCAGAACTGCGAGCACCTTGAGCGGGTTCGGCTTGCCTATTTTGAGCTCTTTTTCCAGCGCCTTGAGCACGGTCTTGGCCGTCTGCTTTGGCAATGCGCCTTCTTCAAGGCGATTCATCACCCGTTTGAGATATGCTTCCTGTTCTTCGGTGTATTGGCGAAAGTCTCTTACAGCCTTGAGGATTTTGAGCACCTGTAGTGTACTGTCGCTGCCACCGCGCTGGGCTTTGAATTCCACGTCTTCTTCGGTTGTTGCGAAGGTGAATGCTTGTTTGTTTTTCTCCAGTTTGTCATAGAAGTCGGCGGGCAGTTTTTCGCGCGGCGTTTTAGTTTGGGATTCAAGCTGTCCGGCCGCCCGGATCAAATCAACCTCTTCCGATTTGTTTGCGCCGACCGTGAAAAACTTCTGAAGCTTTCCTTTTCTGAAGTAGGTCAGCAATTGGTTTGCTTCGCCCCCGCATTTCTTGGCCGTCCGTGCCTTTTTCGGCAGTCGCTTGATTTTTTCAAACAGATCGGGGTCGCTGTCGCGGATGCCCCGTATGATTTGCAGATACTTCAGTTCACTTTCCTCACCCTCGTCTTCCCCGGTAATGGTCTTCCTGGAAATCAGGCGGTTGAAAAGCTCGTGTGATTCTACGTCCTCGCCCTCGGTCAGCAGCCGCGCATCGGCACCCAATAGCGTGATAAACGCGTGTATCTTCGCCTCAGCGGCTTCTTTGAGTTTTATCTGTTCGTTGGATTGTTCGGTCGGGAAGAAGTTGAAGCTGTAAATTCTGTCAAACTCCGTATCCACCCGGTTAATGCGCCCCACACGCTGCATCAGACGGGTCGGATTCCACGGGATGTCGTAGTTGATGACAACGTTTGAGCGGTGCAGGTTCACGCCTTCAGACAAGACCTCCGTGGTGATGAGAATTCTGTAATCGTCTTTCGGGGAACGGGCACGGGCATCGAAGTTTTCAATCACCGTTCCACGTACGTCCACGCTGGATGCGCCGGTGAAGGCAAGGACCTCATTGGGGAAGTGGTTCTCCAGGTTTTTTGCAAGATAGTCCGCGGTTTCCGCGGATTCGGTAAACACGATTAACTTGTTTTCTTTCAGGACGGGACGAGAAGAAAGGATATCGACAAAAGCAAGGAGTTTGGGATCACGTGTCACTTTGCGCCACATTGCCTGTATTTTTTTCAGGATCTGCAGGTCGTTCTCCAGGTCTTTCTTCAACCCATCACTGAAATCTTCAGCCGGATATTTTCTGGCTTTGTCGCTTTCAAGCAGTTGTTGGATGGCTTCTTCATCATCCTCGTTGTTCAAAAGTTCAAAGATTTTATTCATGTATTTTTTGCTGACGTACACGTTGCCCTTATCAAGCTCCCTGAGAAATCGTTCGTGATTTGAGATGAAACGGGCAATCGAGTTTCGGAACGCGTGAAAGCTGCTGTCCAGCCGTTTGACCAGCAGGATTTTCATAAAGCGCCCCATGTTCTTTTGTGCTTGTATTTCCGACGGGTCAGGAGTGTCCTCCCCCGTGTAATAGAGCATGGGCTTATACCGCGCATATTTGAGTCTTTGTGTGAGGAACTCGACGGTCCGGTTGAAGATTTCATTTTCTTCCCCGTTCAATTGGTAGAACAGGGGTTCAGGGTCTTCCACCGCCGGGAAGCTGAGATTTTGATTGTTCAGGTCGTCGGCAAAGTAGTTTTCGATTTCTCTTCTTGTTCTCCTGACCATCAGGTACTTCAAAATGGAAGTGCGAATCGTGTGCGCGTTTTCTTTGGCGGTTCGCATGTATTCTGTGTGGTTTGTTTGCCTGTCGAATTGCTTGAGCTTTTTCTCGAGTGTACCGAAGAATACTTCGAGATTGGAGACGTTCGGGATCGTGCTTTTTTTCGCGTTCTGAAACAGCTTGATTTGGCTCAGGATGTCCTTTGGGGAATTATTGAACGGGGTTGCAGTCACCAGTACGACTCTTTTGCCCCTGCAGATCTGCGCGATTTTTTCGTAGGTGACGTTTGATTCCGTTCTGTAGCGGTGTGCTTCGTCGATGAAGACGTTATTGTATTTTTGCGTGCCGTTGCGAGTGAGATGATCCAGCTTGCCCATCGACTCAAAATCGGCAGGTACCCGGAAATCTGAAAAGACATTGGGCCATGAGCCGGGGTTCGCCTTATCCAAGAGCACGGGCGGGGCCAGGACCAGCGTTCGACCGTCGAGCCGGCTCGCCAGCATGGCGGAAACATAGGTTTTCCCAAGTCCTACCACGTCTGAAATGAACACCCCACCGTATTCGTCCAAAATCTTCTTTGCGTTCAAGACGGCTTGCTCCTGATATTCCAGTCGCTTGAATTCCTCGGGTAGGTATCTGGACGTGACTTCATCGGTTTGATAGAGATCGTCCTTGAAATACTCGTACAGAAATTTGAGGTAGAGTTCGTAGGGGGTGATCGTGTCGTTCAGCCATGTTTTTTCCCGTATGGTCTCAATGTATTTGTCTTTTACGTCAACGGCGTTTTTCCAAAGCACCTCGAATTTTTCCCGTGCAAATTCGTAGTCGGCGCGGTTTTTCAACTCCACGTTGAATTCAAGGTTATCCACCAGCCCGGATTGTGTGAAGTTGCTGGAACCGGTAATGACCCTGCCCACGTCCCTGTCTTCCTTAACGAAGGTCATGATGTAGAGCTTGGCGTGGATGTTTTCCGTTGGATACGCCTTGATCTCAAGCTTTTCGCTTTGCAGCCACTCCAGGAACTTTACCACTCCTTCTTCAACGTGCCTGCTGTCTTCGGCATGGGTCATTTCGCCGACAAGCAAATCGGAAAAGTGCTCCTTTGTTTCCGCGTGGGAAAATGGCAATTCTGGCTGGCGTGATTGTTCTATGAATTCCAGGGTTGCCTTGTTCGTGCTGATGCCGATGAGGATTCGGATCTTTCTCGTTTTCTCCAAGGCTTGATAGAGTGCGTGGAACCCGCTTGTATAGAAGTAACCGACAAGGACGTCGAAGAATTCGGTATCCTTGATCAGGACCTTGAACCGCTCAAGGAGGTTCTGCCCGTTTTCGTTTGTGATGAACGTTAGATCGGAATGAGCAGCCATCGTTATTTCGTTAAATCATCAAGGGAAACGCTGAGGGCGTCCCCAGTGGGGTAGGTCGGGTTAGCGTAGCGTAACCCGACAGTCAGTTGGTGCCCCTATCGATATCGAATGCATTCTTTGTGACGGTTGGCACATCTATTTACAATTTGTACATTTTTTAAAATATTTTACTTTTTTACAATTTGTTAAAATGTTTAAACATTGTAAAGTTTGCGACAAAGTTTAAAATATTTAAACTTTTATTATTTTTTTAATATTTATAAAATTTGTTGAAATTATTAACTTTTATTAGAAGTTTTCATACTTATTCTTATCATTTCCTGCCCCACCCCCTTCTACTGCCATTGGGTGAGCCGTGGATCCATTCTGCGTGATCTTGTTTTTGACGTTATGGCGGAGAGGGTGGGCATTCGAAGTCGCGCGGCGGTTGCCTTCGCGCTCCCGCTAGGGGGCCAGGCCCCCTCGCGCCGTCGCTTCGCGCCGGTCACCCCATGAAGGGGGCGCACCCCCTTCAGAACCCCCGGTTCGAACCCCACCCTCTTCTCGTGCTATTGGATGAGGCTCTCGCTCCACTCTGTATCGCACTGCTCTTGCTATTATGGCGGAGAGGGTGGGATTCGAACCCACGGACCGTTGCCGGTCAACGGTTTTCGAGACCGCCCGATTCGGCCACTCTCGCACCTCTCCGCACACCAGGACTCTAGCGCCAAGCCGGCTGCCCAATCAAGAGCAGCAAGCATAATCCAAATAAGAAAAAGAGATCGGCCTTGCTTTCGGAACGTGTATCGGTTGACATTTGTTTTGAATAAGTTATCAAAAATCTGGCCGTTCCGCTGAGGCGGAAGCTGCGTTGGCGCACCTACCGTAAGAATGCCGCTTGCCTGAATATGGTGAAATCACTATAATTTGATGTGCTCAAGCAAAGGGTAGATCCATGAAGACGGACAAAATGAAGATCGAACGTGGCAGCGGTAACGTGTTCGCGGACCTGGGGCGTCCCGACGCCGAGGCTCACCTGCTGAAGGCAGAACTCGTCACTCGCATTGACAAGATCATCCGACAGCGCGGGCTCAAGCAGGTCGAAGCGGCGAAGTTGCTCGGATTGTCCCAACCCGACGTTTCGCGTCTCCTGCGGGGAAGCTTTCGGGAATATTCGGTCGAGCGCCTCCTGCGTTTGTTGACGGCGCTTGGGCGTGACGTGGAAATCGTCATTCGAGAGCCTCGTTCACGGCGCCAGGGCAGGCTCAGTGTCGAGGTGTAGCTGAACCTCATTATGAAGAAGACCGTTTCAAGATTTAAGCTAGAAGCCAAACAATTGTTTGGGTAGAATCAGCTCATGGTGAGGGGCTGGTCGTGCCTGAGCCGTTGAAAGAAGCGTTGCAGAAGGTCACGACTCTCGTTTTCCAATAGGCCGTGCGTGACGGCGATTTGGTGATTCAAACGGGTATCCTCATGGAGCGTAAACAGGGACCCACAGGCCCCGGCTTTGGGGTCCCAGGCGCTGAAGACCAAGCGAGGAATCCGCGCTTGCAGCATGGCGCCGGCACACATGAGACAGGGTTCCAGCGTCACGTACATGGTTGTGCCAGTTAATCGCCAGGTTTGCAACTTTTCGGCGGCTTCCCGGATCACGATGAGTTCCGCATGGGCCGTCGGGTCCTGTTGGCGTTCTCTGGCGTTTCGTCCCCTGGCCACGATGGTATGCTCACGCACGAGTATCGCCCCCACGGGGACTTCGCCGTCGGACGCGGCTTGTTCCGCTTCCAGCAGCGCTTCGTGCATGAAGGCTTCATCGGCCGGTGGATCTTGCTTCTCTGCTGTTTCGAGGCCCATACCGCTCCTTTGGTTTACACGGGAATCATGGTACCATAGGGCTGCCTCATACTCCATGAGGATCCGTGTTGAGGGACATGGCGCTTCGCACTCCAATCAACGTTCCCCTTTCCGTCGAACACCTTCAGTCGATTTGGCAAGAGTTGAACGATTCGTATTTCGGAAACCGGCTGCCGGCCATTGAGATTCAATGGAGCACCCGCCTGACGGCGTCGGCCGGCCTCTTTCGGAGCCGAACGGGTCCGCGCATCTCTTGGGTGGCTCCGGAGGAACGGCATGGCAACGGGCGAGTCATTCGTCTGTCGGTCCCGCTTCTTACCGGGCAATCTTTTGAGGAAATACGGGGGATCTTGGCCCATGAGATGATCCATCAATGGCAGTTCGACGTAAAAAAATATTGTCCTTCGCATGGGCGGGAATTTCGACGGATCATGGCCCTGATGAATGACGATGGTTTGGGGATCACGATTTATCATACGCTGGCCGAGGGAGCTCAAGCCTCCACGAAGTTTACGTGGCATTGTGCGTGGTGCGGGCACGCGTATCATCGCCAACGAAACACCCTCTCGACGAAACGGCATCGCTGTGGGGTGTGCCGGGGGCCTCTTCAGGAAATTTCCGGGACTCCTTCCCGTGTACGTACCCCTCAAGAGACGGCTCGCTTGCAACCTATTACCCGCGACAATAACGGGCAACCCTCACCCCAGCCCTCTCCCGGGTGGAGAGGGAGCAGCAAGCTGGGCAGCCCTATTCAACTGGCCTTTCATTTTTGAACGTCACGGGTGGCGGCGTGGACGAGGCTCGAGCCTCTCTTCCCCGGGCGTGGAGGAGGGCGAGGCGTTTTTGATCGTTCTCGATTTCCGGGAGGTGATACCGCCTGTCCACGTGGACGGTCCGTTCCAGGCATCGCAACGCGGACACGTGGTCGCCTCTGGTTGCGTACATATCGGCCAGGAGGCGGAGCACCGCGGCTTCGCCGGGTTCCTGCCCGAGTTTGATGAAATGTTCGCTGGCGTTATTGAGACAGCGTTCCGCTTGCTGCAGGTCTCCTTGAGAGAGCAGGGCCTTGCCGAATTGGCTGAACGTGTTGGCCAACCCCAATTCATCGCCGACCATGCGGTGGCACTCGAGTGCCCGTTGAAAATGCGAGATGGCTGCGTCGGGTTGCTTGGTGGCGAGTTCCATCAACGCCAGATTGTTATACAGAATGCCTAAGGCGCGATGGTGTTCAATGGGGTGGAGGACGTCAAGGGCCTCCAAATAATATGCCTTGGCCGTTTCGAATTGACCCGCGTCGGCTTTGAGATTGCCGAGATTGACCAATGTTTCTCCAACGATTGACGGATCATGTTCACGGCGTTGAAGCGTCAGCACTTCATGATAACAGGCTTCCGCTTCGGTGTATTCTCCCAGTTGCGCGCACACGTTGCCGAGGTTTCCCAACGCGGTGGTCAGGGCCTCACCCGTCTCGTTGTTCCGGGCTTCTTCCACGGCTTCCCCGTACCAATGGCGCGCTTGCGTGAGATTGCCGCGATGCAGATGAATTCGGGCGCGTTGTGAGGCGTGACTCATGACGGGGAAGGTACGGAGAACACGGAGAGAGAGGCTCCCTCACGAATCGCAGAAACGTCGAGCGCACGGTGTTGCCAAACCATGCCGGGGTTTGCTACCTACGCATTTGAGCCTGCCCGGCCCCCCGAGCGGAGATACCGTATCATCGGCGAAAGGCATCTTTGCCTTTCACAATTTTGGAGAGCAGTTCATCGGCTTGTTTGGCCGCCTTTCGCTTGCGCCACCACCGGATTCCGAATCGGCAGGCAAGAATTCCGGCCAGACAACCCACGACGATTCCCATCTCATCACTCATGACGATAGTCTAGTGCAACCTCATTTTGTGAGCAAGGTGGTTTCTCGGTGATTCCGGTCTGCCGTTCCCCCGATAACGGCTCGTAAGGAAAGCGTCACTCTATGGAATTGTGGGTGTTACTCATTTCGTTGGTGGTGATTCTGATCGGTGCGGAAACGTTTACCAATGCGCTCGAGCATTTCGGAGAACGGTTACGCATTTCCGAGGGAGTCACGGGATCGGTGTTTGCGGCCGTGGGTACGGCATTGCCGGAGACGATGGTCCCGATCGTGGCCGTGTTGGCCGCCAGTGGGGATTTGTCTGTTCGGCATGACGTGGGGGTGGGGGCCATTTTGGGTGCTCCGTTAATGCTTTCGACCATCACGTTCTTTTTAATGGGAATGTTCGCCGCCCAGCGTCGTGGGTGGGTGCAAGCCTTTTGTCCCGAGCCCACCGGCGTGCATCGGGACCTGGATTGGTTTCTCTTTGCTTTTGCGTTGGCGACCCTCGCGATCTTCGTGCCTCCGGAATGGCGCTGGGCACGCGTGTCGTTGGCGTTGGGATTGACCCTGAGTTACTTTATCTATTTGCTGTTGACGATTCGCGCCTCACAGGGTCTGGTTGAGCAGGGCCATGGAACCGAGGCGGATCACCCGCTGTTTTTGAGCCAGCTCCGCCTCCCCGAGAACCTCGCCACGATTCTCTTGCAACTGGTCCTGGGATTCGGGTTTATCATTGGAGGGGCCAAGGGCTTCGTCTACGGCGTGGAGCATTTAGCCGCCTGGCTTGGGGTTTCCACCTTGGCCTTGTCGTTGTTGATCGTGCCGGTGGCGACCGAATTGCCGGAAAAAGTGAATAGTATTATTTGGGTGCGGCGGGGCCGGGATACCTTGGCCTTTGGCAACATCACCGGGGCGATGGTGTTTCAAGGGAGCCTGCTCCCTGCCTTGGGGATCTTGTTGACGCCATGGGTTCCACGAAAAGAAGCCCTGTGGGGGATAGGGGTGACGTTCCTTGCCGCGATCTATCTCAAACTTCGTTTACGGTCCCAGCCTTTGAGGCCCTACCATCTGATTTTCAATGGCCTGTGCTATCTCGCTTTCGTCTTACTCATTGCCTTTGGGTAAATGAGCGGATGGAAGTGCCGGGATTGTGGAGCCGCATTCGGGGTGAAAAAGTTTGTAGTCTCTCTCCGGTTTTTATACAATAGCGTTCTTGCCGTGTCGTCTTGTAGCTTTTCATCCGAAACTTGCGCGGTTTTGAGGGGCATATGAAATCACCCGTGGTGACCTGTTTGGATATGGAGGGTGTATTAACGCCGGAAATTTGGCTGGCGTTGTCCGAGAAAACGGGGATTGCCGACTTACAGGTCACTACCCGGGACATTCCCGACTATGACGAACTCATGAAGCTTCGCCTGGACATTCTGGCGAAATTCCATCTTAAGCTGTCGGATATCAGTGAGGTGGTCGCGGGGCTGAAACCCCTGGATGGCGCCGTGGAATTTTTGACGTGGTTACGAGAGCGGTGTCAGGTCATTATTCTGTCGGACAGTTATTATGACCTGGTCAGTCCCCTGATGAAACAACTGCACTATCCTTCCATATTTTGTCACACCCTGGAGATTGACGACGAAGGATACATTCGGAATTATTCGCTCCGGCAAAAAGACCAGAAACGCCATGCGGTGGCAGCCGTCAAGAGCCTGAATTTTCACGTGTTGGCTGCGGGAGATTCCTATAACGACGTGTCGATGCTGAAAGAGGCCGATGCCGGATTTTTTTTCCGTCCTCCGGAGACGATTTGTTCCGAATATCCTCAATTTCCGGTCACCCGTTCCTATCCTGAACTGATGGAACAGTTCGTGTGTGCCGGAGGGTTCAGTCGCTGAGGTCGCACCGTCAACCCGTTACGCATGAATCCGGTCGGTTGCGGCCCAACGCAAAGCAGTTGTACTTCATGCATTACCCATCATTGCAACGGTTGGAAACTGTTGCTTGCCAAAGGAGACAACATATGAATCGCCTGTCTGTCGTGCACAAGGCGTGTGGTATTCTGATGATCGTGTCATTGACGATAACGGGCTGCTTAGGCTCACGGGATTGGCAGTATCCGCCTCCCCCGGATAGGACGTATTTGAACGCGACGGCTGACCAGCAGGTGGCCGGCAGTCTGGTGGTCGTTCCTCTTGCTGATAAGCGGGGCACGGAGGTGCGCGAGCAATATTGGGCATCCGTCATTCCCTTCATCCCTCATGCGACCACGGTCTATGATCGGCCCGAGACGGCTTTGAACCCCGCACTCGTCGACAAAGTGTCCTTTTCCCCTACACGCGATTTTGCGCGTGCCCTGGCAGATGAAATTCGAAAGACGAACGTGTTCTCTTCCGTGACGTTTGTCGACCAGGGCCAACCACTGCCTCCCAGTGATTTTGTCTTGCAGGGACGACTGTATTCGACGCGGTGGGAGCGGAATATTTCCACGTATCTTTTGGGTCCCGCCGGCACGCTGTTGTGGCTGGCCGGTTTGCCGATCGGAACCACCGAGACTGAAGTGGAAATGTTCGTGCACTTAACCCCGGCGGGTGAGCCGGACAACGTGCTGTGGGGCTTTGCCATGGAATTTGAGGCGCAGGAAACGGATAGCCTCTATCGTGGGTTGGAGGATTCCGTCACGAATTACCCGAAAGGCCTTCAGGATTCGCTACGGCTTGCCACTAAGGATTTGGTGGAAAAAGCTCCCGAACGCCTCAAGCGCTCGGACAAGTGACGGGAAGAGATTCCGGGGGGGCTTGTCCCGCGAGGTGGGGTGTCGATCATGGGAGCGGTTGTTGTCCTGGTAACGGCTTCGAGCCAAGAAGAAGCGCTTCTGATTGGGCGTAGCGTTGTGGGAAAAAAGCTGGCGGCTTGTGTCACGGTCGTGCCCAAAGTCATTTCCATTTTTGAATGGGAAGGAAAAGTCTGCGAAGAACATGAATGGCTGCTGGTCATGAAATCGGATGCTGACGTCTACGATGCCCTGGAAGCTGAAGTGAAAACCCTCCACGGCTATGAGGTCCCTGAAATTCTCGCCTTGTCGGTCGTGAAGGGCTCAAGCGAATATCTGGCGTGGGTCAAGGCCATGACCCGGGTGCCCGGTTAGCCTGCCTGCCGTTCTCCCTCAGTTCTCCGGATGATGGGAGGGCGAGCCGTTTGTCAAAAGGAATACACGGTATGACCCCGTATTGACCCTTGCGGACTGTGTTCAGTACAGTAATGCGTCGAAAACCAACCGAACAATCGTAAACCCGGGTGGCTCTCATGAAACCCTCTGCTGACAGATGGACGATGGTGTTGTTTCGGGGCACGACCGGGAACCCGCTCGGAACCACCGGGAACCCGCTCCGGATCAGTGTGCGCAAGAAGACGGTCAAGCGCGTGTTGCTGGCGGTCGTGATTCTGGCGGTCGTGCAAGTGGGGGTGCTGGTGCAGTACGTGTCTCAGACGACCCGGGTGACGAACCAGGGTGCCGAACTCGAAGGGTTGAAGGCAGAACTCAGCCAGTCCAGAGAACAAGCGGTTGGGTTTTCCGAAGCCATCGATACCATGCAGGCACGGGTCCTGACCATCCAAACGATAAACGAAAAATTGCAAGTGATGTTCGGGCTCGCACCCGAGAAAGCACAAGACGCGGACGCCGAGGGCCAAGGCGGCGAAGAGGTGTCGTATGCGGCTGCCCTGGATGGGGCAGCAGGGATGCGGGATGTCGACTCGCTCGCAGCGGAGGTCGATGGCGAGCATCCCGGCCACGCCGGGACCACGATGGCGGCGGACATCAAAGGGAGGCTGGCCTGGCTCGAGCGACAGACCGTGCGCCAACTCCACATGCTGGCCCGGTTGGAACACACCGCGGGAGAACGGGTGGGCCTGTGGGCCGCGACCCCGTCCATCTGGCCCGTCAAAGGCCACGTGTCCTCAAGGTTCGGGCCACGCATTTCACCCTTTACCGGAAAAAGAGCCTTCCATTCAGGCGTGGATATCAGTGCCCCCCGCGGGAAAACCGTGCGGGCCCCGGCCAAAGGCAAAGTCGTCGCGGCCGCCTATGATTCGAAGATGGGAAACTTCATTCGGATCAGTCATCGCTATGGCGTCGAGACCACCTACGGCCATCTTTCCAAAATGCTCGTGCGAGACGGCCAGGAGGTGAAACGGGGCGACGTACTGGGACTGGTCGGTAGCACCGGCCGGTATTCAACCGGACCGCATCTTCATTACCAGGTTGCCGTGAAGGATAAAGTCGTTGATCCTCTCCAGTATATTTTGGATTAGTGTCCTCATACGCCGATCCGTCCTGGGATTGAGCACCTCACGAAGAATGCGACGAAACGAGGTGTTCCCGCTTCGTGTTTCGTTCAAACAGGAGATGGGGCCAAAGGCCTAGCCTCAATCCCTGCATAGGGCTTCTTTTTAAAGACGTGGGTCTTCTTTTTTGTTGTGCCTTCTGCTATGGTTCGGTCTTAGGATAACCGTGCAGTCCTTGGCTTAGAGGATCTGCCGGAGTAGCTTGCCGAACAATGAAGGATCGTATGCTTCTCTGGAAAATCGGGAGGCGAGGAAACGGGTGGGATTGTCAGAGGTCTTTACTAGAGACCCCCATCTACGCTAATGTTGCTGCACTGTACCGGAAATGCAACGAGAAAGAGAGCAGAGGAACAGAGAGAACGCAGTCGATTTTCCGGACATGCTGCCGATGGGCTGAATAGCTAACGTCATAGAAACGTAACAAGAAGGGGGATCTGCGATGAGCCTCGATTATGTCAAGTTTACACCAGGTTTTGGAAAGTTCATGCCTAAAGAATATCGGGATATGGTGGAGCATGGTCCATTTGGGAAAAAAACCTCAGTCTCTCAAGTGGGAACCTTTAAGGAGATTTTAGAAGAACATCCGATGTGTGCGGGATGTGCCATGACCCTCTTTATTCGGCTGGCTATCATTGCCTTTCCGAATCCGGAAGATACCATCACGGTCGGGACGGCGGGTTGTGGCCGGCTGGCGATCTCGCAAGCAGCCATCCCATTCGTGTACGGCAATTATGGGGACCAGAATGGGGTTGCCAGTGGATTGACCCGCGGCCTTCGTCTGCGTTTTGGTGATAAACCAAAGGACGTGGTCGTGATGGCGGGAGACGGCGGCATGGCTGATATCGGGTTCGCCCAAACCCTGCACTCATGGTTCAGAAAAGAAAAATTCACCACCATTATGTTGGACAATGAGGTCTATGGAAATACCGGCGGCCAGGAAAGTGGGATGACGAACAAGAATCAGGTATTGAAAATGGCGCCGCTCGGGAAGAAATTCGAGAAAATGGATATGTTGGGCATGGCAAAAGTTGCCGGTTGCGCGTACGTGGCGACGGTGGTTCCCAATAACCCACGGCGAGTTGAAAGTGTGATCAAAAAGGCCGTGCTGGTTGCAAGAGAAATCGGCCCCAGCTACATCCAGGCCTACACGTCCTGTAATATCGAATACGCGATTCCAACGGACAAGGTGCTGGAAGACTGCAAAACCGTGGAGGACGACCGCTACAAATTTTCAGAATACATTACGGATGAAGCCAAGGAGTATTTGTCCCAGTTGTACGGGTACAAAGAATATCTCCCGAAACCCGCGGCTGCCGTAGGAAAGCGGTAAGGCTGGTCGACTGAGAGAGGAAGGATTGGTGTGTACGTGACGAGAGAGGAGGGTGAAGACAATGGCGATTCGTTTTAACATTCGTATGGCAGGAGTCGGAGGACAAGGGGTCGTCACGGGCTCTCATATCTTCAGTACAGGGGTGATCAATGCCGGCGGAGAGAGCACGATCGTGCCTTTTTATGGTTCCGAAAAGCGAATGGCGCCAGTGGAAAGTTACGTGAGGGTCTCTGATGAGCCGATTTATGAAATCGGCGAAATCACGTTTCCCCACATTATCATGATTTTTCACCCACAGGTCATTACCCATGGGAAAAGCTACACGAATCCGTTTTACTTTGGATTGAAAAAGGACGGGATTGCCCTGATCAACCACGATGGGCCGATGAGACTCGAGCCTGACCAGGAGCGTGAACTCGCCGCCCTGAATGCCAGACTGTTCTATCTGCCTGCAACGACACTTTCGCTTGACGTGGCCGGAATCGACCTGGCCACGAATATGGCCATGGTGGGCGCCATGGGCGCCATTACGAGTCTGACGAATATGGAAGCCCTGGCCCAAGCGGTGAAAGATCGATTCCTCGGAAAAGGATTTGTGGTGTCCGGAGGAACGGCAGCCTTGGATAGTGTGGTCGAGAGGAAGTTCAAGAAGAAACAGGAATTGATCGACAAGAATCTGGCGGTGGTCCAAGCGGCGTGGGAATATGCCATAGAACACAATTGGGTTCAACCGAAACAGACGTCCAGCACGCCGGCTATGGCGTAATGCTTTAACCGACGAGAGAGGCCTGTATGTATTTAGTTGCGAATATCGATACCGAAATTTGTGCAGCCACGAGTTGCAAGTTGTGCACGCAATATTGTCCTGAGGCCAATACCATCCTGTATGACAATGCGGCCGGCGAGGATAAAGGGTTCAAATATGGAGCCGCCTATGTTGCCGTGGACCGCTGTAAGGGATGTGCGCAGTGTGTCTGGGTGTGTGACAACATGGCCAAGCACAATGCCATCAAAATGGAAATGATTGATCAAATCGGTGACACGGCCCTGACTGAAAACGTGACCTATGGCGAAAAAACGAGCCATGCACTCTTAGCCAATCCCGTTCGAGGGCAAATGTAAGGGATGGCGTGTAGATCACAAGGACGGTATTCGTCTCAACCCGGAAACAATGAGTGGAGGACATAAGTGGAAGCAACCAATTTAGAAAGAATCGTTGAACCGGGTCCGGCTGGATTTCATCCGCCCTCCGCGGCCGAATTGGGTGTCCTTCCCCCGGTACCGGATCATGGACTGACGTTTGGCCATGAAGTTCCGGAAGAACAGGCGATGGAAGAAATGGCCAGAGCCATGTTCACGAGAAAAAATGCGACGATTTTCCCCGGTCCCCTGGTGTTATGGAATTGGAATGACCACGCGGCCGAGAAGGCCAGAGCCGTCTTGGAACTCGCGGCCCAAATCCCGGACGTGCTCGTGATCCCGATGCCCGATTATCGTCCCAAATATCCGAAGATCGAGCCGGAAGAAGTGATCAACCCCAATCATCCTAATCTCACGATTTGGGGGAATAAAATAGAAGCATGTATTTTCATTGGCGTGCATTGTCATTACGCCAATCTGACGCTGAAAATGATTCGAGCCGGGACGAATTGCTGGACGTCGGCGATTTGCGCGGAACAGGGCCATGAAGATGCCATGTTCACGGTTCGGGATTCCGATGCAACCAAGATTCGAAAGGTGACGCAGGTGTTCAAGCGCATTCGTGAGGAAATGGGGATTGCGTTGCCGGACAATGGCGAGAGTGTCCGTTTCACGGGGTTGCAATCCCGCGTGCATGACGGCAAAACGCATACGAATCCCTTAGACCTTCCACTGGGAGAAGGTGGGACGGCAAGTGCTGCGGTCTTTGGGCATAAAACCGAAGATATGCAGCGTGAGGGCTAGGCCTATTATGTTCGATTACGCAACCCCGGAAATTTGGTCTGGGATTGTCGCCACCCTAGAGGGGGTAAGCCATGAGTGAAGCATTAGAAACAGAAGTCAAAACGAATCCGCAAGGCGACCCGATTACCAGTACGGCTCCTGCACCTCCCAGTCCGAGTAAGAAACAGGATCCTCATGCGGAGGCCAAACGGCAACAGGTGGTGTCCCCGGAGCACATGTTTTTCGAGGCGCCGCGTGAGCGGGAATTCATTACGGGCAGTGAAGCCGCAAAAGAAGCCGTTCGCCGATCCAACGTTGATCTCTCTATCGCCTATCCGATTACACCCCAAAGTGAAACCATGCAGTTGATCGGGGTGTTGTATGGAGAAGGGTACGTCAAGGAATATTATCGGGGCGAGGAAGAATACGGCGTCATGTCGGCCATTGCCGGCGGGTCCCGTGCCGGGGTGCGGTGTTTTACCGCGACGGCCGGACCGGGCACGTTGCGGGGGCTTGAACCGATTGCCTCATGGCCGGGACACCGCCTTCCCGCCGTGGCCATGTTTACCTGCCGGGTGGTGAATGCTCCGTTAGCCATTCAGCCTGACAATATTGAAATTGCGTACTTATTGAATTGCGGCATGATCCTCTTTCACGCCGAGAATCAGCAAGATTTGTTTGATTACATCATGAAGGCGTTCATTATCAGTGAAAGGAATGACGTGACCCTTCCGGTTGGGGTGTGCTGCGATGGGTTTTTCGTGACCCATGCACGGGGCTATTGTACCATGCCGGATCGAGGCATCAAATTGCCGCCACGAGATGCCTGGAGAGGTGCCGTTCCCGTCTTGGATGCGGAAAATCCTCCGGCCAGGTTGTCACGGGATGCGCCCGTCCAAAAATCGAATTTCATGGCGTACAATATCCACGCCGTGTGGCAACAAGAGATCTGGGCGGCGGTGGAACGGTCACGTAAATACATCGACCAATACATGGACGGCTTGATCGAGACGAAAGACGTTGAGGGTGCCGACGTGCTGCTGATTGCGTCGGGAAGCGCCGCTGCGCAGTCACGCGAAGCCATCCGGATGTGCAAAGAAAAAGGCATTCAGGCGGGGTTGATCAGGGTGAAATCGCTTCGACCGTTCCCTAGCAGGGAATTGCGGAAACTGTGCGCCAAGGCCAAACTGATTGTGGTGCCGGAATTCAATTACGTCGGGTGGTTAGCCAAAGACGTGGCGACGGCCATTTATGGCTACTCGAAAGCCAAAATCGTGGCAGGACCCCACGTCTATGGTGGCATGTCCATGCCGGTGGAAATGATCTTCGACGAGATCGAATGTGGGCTGACGGGGAGAAAGTCGGCGACGGTTCCTTCTTCCGCTATCATGGGCGCTGTCGACCCGGAAGCCGTCGCTCACTTTATGCAAAATATTTAAAAAAGTTTGTCATACGGTCTGTTGCGATTTTCGAAAAAGCCTACCTCAATTCCGTTGAGGTAGGCTTTTTTATTGTACGTGCGCCTGACGGTTCGGGATGAATATCTTAATCACCAATGACGACGGCGTCGAATCTTCCGGTCTCCGCACCCTTGCGAAACACCTGAAGAACCTCGGCAACGTGTGGGTTGTGGCTCCCGAACGACCACAGAACGCCATGGGGCGAGCCATTACTCTGCATAAGCCTCTACGATTGAAGCAAATCGGTCGGCAAGTCTTTTCAGCGAACGGAACGCCGTCGGATTGCGTCATCTTAGCCGTGGGACAGGTACTTCGGGATCAGCCGATCCATTTGGTGGTGTCGGGGATCAACAAAGGGCTGAATCTTGGTGACGACGTGACCAATTCCGGAACCGTGGCCGCGGCTCTCGAAGGCGCGATCCGCGGCATTCCCTCGATGGCCGTATCGCTGGATGGCCTGAAAAGATTTCGATTCCCGGCGGCGGCCCGGGTCGCGGTCGAGGTGGCAACCCTGGTCCTGAAGGATGGGTTGCCGACCGATACGTTATTGAACGTCAACGTGCCCGACGTTCCGGCTGAAGCCCTGACGGGGGTGCAGGTCACGTCGTTAAGCCGGCGACAGTATCGCAATTCCGTTATTGAAAACGTCGATCCACGGGGGAACGCGTATTATTGGATCGCAGGAGAACAGGTGACCTGGAACCGAAGAAAGAATTCCGACGTGGATGCCATTGCCGACAAAAAGGTCTCCTTGACGCCGCTGCATTTCGATATGACGCAGTACCGCGCCATAAAAAAGTTAACGGCATGGGAATCCGCGTTGTCAAAGCGAACGAGGTCATCCTGAGGGGTGGCGACGGGACATCATGTTCCAGGCACTGTATCAGTGGATAGTCTCCTGGTCGGAATCGCCGTACGCGGACCCCGCGTTGTTTCTGCTGGCGTTTGCAGAGTCCTCCGTCTTTCCGATTCCCCCTGACGTCTTACTGATGGTGTTGACCCTGGGGAATCCATCGTGGGGCCTGTATTACGCGGCGATTACCACCGTCGGCTCCGTCTTGGGGGGCATGCTCGGCTATCTCATCGGGTGGTGGGGAGGGAAGCCGCTCCTGCTTCGGCTGATGGGGCAAGACCGCGTCTCCACAATCCATGACACGTTTCAACGGTATGAGGGCTGGGCGATCCTGATTGCAGGCCTGACCCCTGTTCCCTATAAAGTGTTTACAATCGGGGCCGGCGCGTTCTATGTTAATTTTCGAGTATTCGTTGTGGCGTCTCTGGTCAGCCGGGGCGCCCGGTTTTTTCTGGTAGCCGGTACGTTGCAACTGTTGGGTCCGTGGGTCAAAGAAGTCCTGGAGCAATACTTCAATCTGTTCACCGTCGTCTTGGTGACGTGCCTTGTTCTCGGATATTGGATCGTCAAACGGCAAACGAAAAAGGCCCTGACCCCTTCCGCTTCGTCGAACCCTGAATGAACGCTCCGTGAAGATTTTCAACACCCTGACGAATCAAAAAGAACCGTTCGTTCCCATCACGCCTCCCCGTGTGGGCATCTACGTCTGCGGTGTTACCGTGTACGATGAATGTCATGTGGGCCATGCCCGAAGCGCGATCGTCTTTGACGTGCTCCGGCGGTATCTCGCGTATCGAGGGTATGACGTGACCTACGTCAAAAACTTCACCGACGTGGATGATAAGATCATCAACCGGGCGGCGGAGGAAGGCATTCCCTGGGACGGAGTCGTCGAGAAATATATACAGGCATACGCCCGTGACATGAAAAGGTTGGGCGTCGGCACTCCTGACGTTGAACCGCGGGCCACGGAACACATGCCGGAGATTCTTCAGATGATCCGCACGATGCTGGAAAAAGGATTCGCCTACCGGGTCGACGGCGACGTCTATTATCGGGTGTCGGCTTTTCCGGAGTATGGCCGGTTGAGTAAACGTCACCTCGAAGACATGCAAGCCGGGGCGAGAGTCGAAGTGGATGAACGAAAACAGGATCCCATGGACTTTGCCTTATGGAAAGCGGCCAAACCCGGGGAGCCGGCCTGGGAGAGTCCCTGGGGACCGGGCCGGCCAGGCTGGCACATCGAGTGTTCGGCCATGTCCGTACGCCATTTGGGCGCAACCTTCGACATTCATGGAGGCGGCAAAGATTTGACCTTTCCTCACCACGAAAATGAAATTGCGCAGTCCCGTGCCGCAACGGAACAGGCGTTCGCCCGATATTGGGTGCATAACGGCTTCGTCACCATTGACGAAGAAAAGATGTCAAAGTCGTTGGGGAATTTTTTTACCGTACGGGATATTTTCGATCAGTCGAATTGCCCGGAACCCGTGACGGCCGAGGCGATACGCTACTTTTTGCTCTCGACCCATTATCGTGGAGACGTAAATTTTTCCAACCTGGCCGTGGCAGAAGCCAAATCCGCATTGGATAACGTCTATGACCTCTTCAGCCGGCTCTCCGAGAAGCCTGGTCCCGGTCCGGACCCCAAGGCTTCTTTGGGAAATGCCATGACTCGATTTCAGCAGGCTTTTGAAGACGCCATGGACGATGATCTGAATACACCCAAGGCGTTGGCGGAATGCCAGCAACTTCGGGCCGTGACCAACCAAGTCCTTCAAGGGGGGCTGTCAGAGAAGGGCCGGCAGGAGATTCGCGAAATCTTTCGGCAATGTGGCGCGCCGTTAGGCTTGTTTCAACTCAACGAAAACGAGTGGGTGTTTCGTGAGTTGGAGTTCGGCTTGGAGCAATGCCGGATGCGCGCTGAGCAGGAGTGCACCGATGAGTGGATTCAAGAACAGATTCAACAAAGGGCCGAAGCGCGGGAGCGAAAAGACTTCGCCGCCGCCGACCACATTCGAGAAGCCCTGGAGGCCAAAGGAGTTCTCCTCGAGGACCGGCCAGACGGAAGGACCAGGTGGAAGTCCACCTGACCCGCGATCAGCGGTTCTTGGAACATCGAGGGCCGGCCGGACGGAAGCACCAGGTGGAAGCGGTGAGGCCGGCGACTTCCTGTTTGGGATTCGGGCGGTCACGGAGGCGTTGCGATCCGGGTCGCGAACGTTTATAAAAATCTTCCTGTCGCACCGCCATCGTCAATTTTCCCCGATCATTCATTTCGCCAAAGTCCAAGGCGTTCCCTTACAGGTTCAACCGCGTGAACGACTTGACCGACTGGTCCTCTCCGGAAATCATCAAGGCGTGGTGGCTCTGGTGGCGGCGAAATCCTATGCCTCGGAGGACGAGATCCTCGGGCTTGCCGCGCAACAAGGGGAGCCGGGGTTTTTCCTCGCGCTCGACGGGGTGGAGGATCCGCAAAATTTCGGGGCAGTCCTCAGAACGGCGGCCACGGCGGGCATTCATGGGGTGTTTATTCCTGACCGTCGAGCCGTAGGCTTGACGGCGAGTGTGGCAAAAGCGTCCGCCGGCGCCGTCGAGCACGTTCGGGTCGCCCGGTGCGCCAATATCGGCAAACTGATCGAACGCTTGCAGGATCGTGCCGTGAACGCCGTGGCGTTGGATCCCCGCTCTCCTCGACTCTATACCGAACTGGATTTCAAGGGACCGACCGTATTGGTGTTTGGGGGAGAGGGAAAGGGACTCCGATCGAGGATCGTCGAACAGTGTCATGCTCACGCCCGCATTCCCATGCAAGGGGAGGTGAGTTCACTCAACGTTTCGGCAAGCGTTGCCGTGGTCGCGTATGAAGTGGTTCGTCAACGGATGGAAGGAGCGAAGGCGTTACCGAACTTGGATCAGCCCTTCTTGAATCGCCGCGTTTAAAAGTTGGGCGGCATTCGAGACGCGCACCTTTTTCATCATATTGGCGCGATGGGCTTCTACGGTTTTGACGCTGATCGTGAGACGTTCGGCGATTTCTTTATTTTTGAGGCCGGACCAAATCAGTTGAAGGATTTCCTGTTCCCGTTCGGTGAGCGCTTCCGGGCGTTTTCGCCGAATCGGAGGCAGGTCTTTCTTGCTGCGCACTTTTGTTTGGACGGCCATCAGGCACCGAATTTTTTCCCAAGATGAATTATGTAGGTAATACTAGCAGGGTATCCATTGAAAAGTAAAGTGGAACAGACGTTCTAATAGAAAAAACGTGAGCTTTTATGGAGTCACGACATATAGCATGATGGATGCCCAAAACTCCTATATTTTGTTGTTTGTGGTGGGATTGGTCATAGGGAGTTTCCTGAACGTGTGTATATTGAGACTCCCACACGGGCAATCCGTCATCAGGCCCGGGTCCCGTTGCCCGCAATGCAAGACGTCCATTCGCTGGTTCGATAACGTTCCGCTCTTGAGTTTTTTCTGGTTGAGAGCACGTTGTCGATGGTGTGGGGGAAAGATTTCATGGCGCTATCCCCTGGTGGAATGTCTGAATGGAGCGGGCTATCTCGGGATCGTCTATACGTTCGGCTGGAATCGCAGCGCCCTCGTGTATGCGCTGTTGTTATCGTTGCTGTTGGTCGTGATGATGATTGACGTCGATCATCTCGTGATCCCGGACGTCATTTCTCTCCCGGGCATGGTCATCGGCTTTTTCGCGGCGGCATTCATTCTTCCCTTGGGTTGGGTCGGTTCGTTGCTGGGCATCGTGTTGGGGGGAGGAATCCTGTGGGTGCTCGCGGCCGTCAGTCCTTACCTGTTCGGAAAGGAAGGAATGGGCGGTGGAGACATTAAATTCCTGGCGATGATCGGCGCGTTTCTCGGCTGGCAGCACGTGTTCATGACCTTGTTTCTCGCATCATGTGCAGGGGCGTTGGTCGGCATTGGCCTCATGGCCTTCCGTGACATGGAGCGCGGTCAATACATCCCGTTTGGTCCGTTCCTGGCGGTAGGGGCGGTGGCGTCACTGTTTTTTTATCAGGAACTGTTCGGCATGTATGAGTCCATGTTTTCGTAGCGAACGCAGGGAAGGATCGTTGAGCAGGCACTCTTGCAACCCCGGATGTTCCGTCTTGTGGAGACCCTTACACAAACCAGTGTGCACTCTTGCGCGTTCGATGTATGGGACATCAGGGTATACGCTGACGGAATTAGTGATTGTCCTCGGTATTCTGGCGGTCGTGTTAGGGTTGAGCGGAACCTGGCTTGCCTCCCAACTGCCGCAGTACCGCCTGAATGGGGCGGTCCGGCAAATACGCGCGGACCTCTTGGCAGCCAGGGCACAAGCCGTCAGACAGAGCAATAAAGTCCGCGTCTCTTTTACGGATCTGCAGCATTATGATATTTGGGAGGACGCCAACAAGAATAGAAGAATCGACCCCGGTGAAGTCATCGAGTCGCGCTCGATCCTGGAGGATTTTGCAGGCGTCGCGATCGAGTCCAACAAGAATCCGATCTTCTTTTACCCGAGGGGCACCTCCAGTTTTGGCACGATCACGGTCTCCAATGCCTCGGGGAAAAAAGAGATCAAGATCGCCATTACGGGTCGCGTGAGAGTGACAACCCCCTAGCATCCCCGTATGTACCTCGTGACAAACCATAAGGGCTTAACCCTCCTGGAGGTGGTCATTGCCATGGCTCTCTTTCTTGTCGCCGTCTTGGCCCTTTCAGGGCTGGCGGTTACGGCGAGTAAAGGCGCGGCAGCGAGTAAGCATCTGACCACTGCCGCGACCCTGGCCCAGGATACACTGGAACAGGTGAGACGCACCGGCTACGACGCGGGGTTGACGGCTCCCCTTGAAACCACGGAAGCCGATGACGCCATTCCGGATTTTCCCCTGTATCAACGCGTCGTCAGAATGGAGCCCAACCGTCCCATTCCAGGGTTACAAACGGCGACGGTCACGGTGTCGTGGGCTGACGACCGACACTCCGTGACCGTCGCCACGATTCTTGCACCTTAGAAAACGATGGGTTTGATGCCCGTGACCAACCAAAGAGGAGTCACCTTAACGGAACTTCTGATAGCCTTGGCCCTGGGTCTGTTCACCGTTGGTGCGGTTTATAGCGTGTACCTGAGTCAGGTGAAGCGCCAGATCGTTCAAGAGGACGTGTTGGCCATGCAACAAACCGCTCGTGCCGCATTGGATATGATGGCCAGGGAGATCCGCATGGCAGGCTACGATCCCATGGGGGTGAATCGGGATACCGATCCCTCGAACGATTTTCATGGGCTCAGCTATCATCCCACGGAGTTGCGCATTCGAACCGATTGGAAGGGAAACGGCGTGCTCACCGATTCGAAAGAATCCATTGTCTACCTGTATGACGAGTCGACTTCAACGTTGAGACGCAAAGTGGGAGGTGGAGGGCGACAACCCGTGGCGGAGGATATCGAGTCCTTTACTTTTTCGTATCGTGACGCCCTGGGGCATCCAACGACGCACACGCCGAGTATTCGGGCGGTTGACGTGCAGGTGACAGCCCGGTCCGCCCATGCCGACAGCCAGTATCCCGAGAATGAGGGACATCGGACGTTTACCCTTCGATCCCGCATTGTCCCGAGAAACCTGCCGTGACGGGTTACGCACCGTCTATTTTCCCTTCCTTGACGCTTCGGCAGTGCTCCACTAATATCCGCTCGCCAATGCGAATCGGTCGGTTATTTCCCTTCACATTCACGTACATTTCACCAACGGCGGGAGGAGAGCGAAGATGAGAACAATGGTTACCCTGGCTTGCATCATCCTGAGTCTTTGCTATTGCGGGATGGCGGTTTCCCAGGACCTGCCCGATGATATTCTGGCGGATCAATACCTGCTGGAAGCGAAAAAGGCCCTTGCAAATGGCGAGCCGCAAACCGCGAGACGGGCCTTTGAGAAAATCGAAGCCTTGGATACCGAACCCCCGTTGGAATTCTTCTTTTTTTTCGGCAAACTTCTGGTTGAACACGGCGCGACAGTGGAAGACGTCCGCCAGGGACAAGTCTCGCTGAAACAATTTGTCGTCAATATCGAAAAGAGTTCCGAATATTATATGCCGACCTTGGAACTGCTTTCCGTGGCAAGGGGAAAAGTCGAAAAAGCCGAGCGGCGGCAAACCGAAGAAGCAACACGACAAGCGGAGACGCAGGAACGGACCACAAGGCTCAAGGAATTGTTGCCGTCGTTATTGGAAAACCTCAAGCAGCAGATGGTCACCGTCCAGGGCGGTACGTTCACAATGGGCTGTACGGAGGAACAGGGCAGTTGTGATGATGACGAAAAGCCGGTCCGTCAGGTACAGGTGAACAGTTTCAGGATCAGCAAGTATCAGGTGACCCAGGATCTGTGGGCGGCGGTGATGGGCAAGAATCCGAGCAAGTTCCGCAACTGCCCCCGGTGTCCCGTGGAGAACGTGGGTTGGGATGACACCAAAACGTTTCTCAAGAAATTGAACGCGCTGACCGGAGAACGGTATCGGCTGCCGACTGATGCGGAATGGGAGTATGCCGCCAGGGGTGGGCAAAAAAGTCAAGCGCACCTCTACGTCGGGAGTGATGACCTTGATTCGGTCTCCTGGTATGACAAGAATAGCGGCAACAGGGTCCACCAGGTCGGGCAAAAGCAACCCAATGGGTTGGGACTGTACGACATGAGCGGGAACGTCTGGGAGTGGGTAGAGGATTGTTGGAACAAGAAGTACCCGGGCCCCCAGGCTGACGGGAGCGCGTGGAAAAGCAGGAATTGTGCGCGGCACATGTTGCGTGGCGGTGCCTGGACCAGCTACCCGAGGTACCTGCGTTCCTCGAATCGCTACTGGAATTTGTCCGCCTTCCTGCGCGACGACGTCGGGTTTCGCCTGGCCGGGACGCCGTAAGTCATCCTTGCTCCGGTGCATGCGCCGAACCGCCCGGCGTGCCCAGGAACAGCACGGCGGCGACGGACAGCGATATCGCCACCGCGCCGACCGTGAGCGTGTCTCCCACCGCCCCGGCCAGCGCGGCGTTGAGAGCGTCGAGCAGGCTGTCCGCCATCCGAACGCCGTCAGCCCCTGCCTCCGCGAATTCGGCTCTGAGCATGTCGGTGGTGGACGGATCGAACAGCACCTGCGGGTTGTTCTTGATGGCGTCGAGCCGGCCCGGGGAGAGCGAGGCCCTCACGGTATCGGAGAGTGCCCCCTCCAGCCTCCAGGAGAACCTTTTCGTCAACACAACGCCCAGCACGGCGAGACCCATCATCCCGCCCACCAACCGGTAGAACATGAGCATGGAAGTGGCCAGTCCCCTGAACCTGAACGGCACCGAGTTCTGCACGGCCACGGTGAACACGGGCAGCGTCCCGCCAAGGCCAAGCCCCATGATCACGATGTATCCCACGGCGCCGGCGAAACTCGTCTCTTCATTCATGGAGGAGATGAGAAACATACCTGCCGTCATGAGCCCCGTACTGAAGAGGGCCTGTATCCGATAACGTCCGGTCCTCTGGAGCAGGAGTCCGGACAGAATGGCCCCGAACGCGACTGCGAGCATCATGGGCGTCAGGAAACTGCCGCTGCTGGTCGCGGAAACGCCCAGCACTCCCTGAAAGAACAGAGGCACGAACATGATGCTGCTGTACATGGCGAGCCCGCTCAGGAACATCACGATCATCGAGACGGCCACCGTCCGGTGTCGGTAGACGTCCAGGGGCATGATGGGAGACTCCGACCGTGACTCGATGACCACGAAAGCCGCGGCCATGGCCAACCCGAATGCCAGGAAGCCGATGGTCTGCGGCGAACTCCATGCATACTGGACGCCGCCCCAAGACAGCGCGAGCAGGATGGGCACCACGGCGAGTATCAGGGTCGCCATGCCCGGATAGTCCAGGCTTCGCTTCTCGACCTCGGGCCTGATTCGTGGGAAGGTCCGTGCGACCAACAGCAACACCGGAATCCCGGCCGGCACGTTGAACAGGAAGATCCAGTTCCAGGACAAGTTGTCGGTGATGACGCCGCCCAAGGTAGGCCCTATAACCGAGGCCATGCCGAACACGAGGCCGATCAGTCCTTGAAACTTGCCTCGTTCTTCGGGTGGAAACAGGTCGGCAATGGCCACGAAGCTCGTGGTCATGATGATCCCGCCTCCGATGCCCTGGATGGCACGAAACGCGATGAGTTGGGTCATCGTTTGGCTCATACCGGTCGGAACCGAACCGATCATAAAGACGGTGATGCCCAAGAGAAGGAAGATCCTGCGCCCGTAGAGGTCGGAGAGCCTGCCCACGATCGGGACCGCGACCGCGGACGCCACCAGGTATGCAGTCGAAGCCCACGTGTAGCGGTCGAATCCGCCCAGGTCGGTGATGATGCGGGGCATCGCGGTGGCGACGATGGTCTGGCTCAGCGCGGCCAGGAACATCGCCAGCATCACTCCGGTCAGCGTCAGCAGAAGCTGTCTTCGGGGAAGGGGGACGAAGTCGCTTGCCATCGATTGATCGGCAGCGTCCACGGAATCGGGGCCGACGTTCATGTGCATCTTATTTCCTCAGGGCTTGTTTCGGAGGAAATTCCCTTGTCCGTGAACAGTTACGATTGTCGAGATACGGTCACGTAGCATAATATAGGGAAGCAGTGAAAAGAAGAGGAAAAACTGATCGTGCAATAAAGAAAGGAGAAACCGTATGAGTGCACCAGGTCATCCCCATGCGATTACCATCGAGAAAAATCCCCATCGCATAAAGGTCGCGTTTCACGGAACCGTGATCGCCGATACCACCCGGGCCTTGGTTCTGAAGGAAGGACCGCTGCCGCCGGCCACGTACATTCCCCGTGAAGACGTGCAGATGTCCTATCTTCAGAGGACGGACCACTCCACCCACTGCCCATTCAAAGGCAATGCGTCATATTTTTCCGTTCAGGTCGATGACCAAAAAGCCGACAACGCCGTCTGGACCTATGAAACCCCCATCGACGCCGTGCCGCAGATTAAAGATTACCTGAGTTTTTACGTGGAAAAGCTGGACGTGATCGAAGAATCGCCGGAGAATTGATTAACCGTCCGGCAAATCCCATTGCACGCCATAGAATTGTCGAATCAAGTCGGCACCGTCCGCCAGGGATGGCAACTGCGGTTCTCCAAAAACACGCGAGCCCTGGCAGATGCTCTCTGCCAGGGCTCGGCATGCGGTCCGCCTTCATACGGGCTGATCACATGAGTCAGCCCAGGGTGGCCAGGATGTTGTTGAACGTGGCGCTCGGGCGCATGGCCGTTTCGACCTTGGCCGGATCGGGGTGGTAATAACCGCCGACGTCCATGGGCTTGCCCTTTGCGGCCTTCAACTCTTCGAGTATTTTCTCGATGTTGGCTTCAAGCTCTTTCGCCAACGGCGCAAACTTTTGCTGCAACGCCGGATCGTCGTTTTGCGCGGCGAGTTCCTGTGCCCAATACATGGCTTCGTACACGTGGCTTCCGAGGTTATCCAACTCGCCCAGCACCCGACCGGGTGACTTGCGGTTTTCCATGAGTTTGCCCGTGGCCCGGTCCAGGGTCTCCGCAAGGACTTGCGCTCTTTTATTGTCGCGGGTTCGGGCTAAATGCGCAAAGGATTCCGCCAAGGCGAGAAATTCACCCAAAGAATCCCAGCGCAAGTGGCCTTCTTTCACAAACTGCTGCACGTGTTTCGGGGCTGATCCGCCGGCACCTGTTTCAAACAAGCCACCGCCGTTGATGAGTGGAACAATGGAGAGCATCTTGGCGCTGGTGCCCAGTTCCAGGATCGGGAACAGGTCGGTGAGATAATCCCGAAGGACGTTGCCGGTCGCGGCAATCGTGTCCTGCCCGTCTTTGGCCCGTTTGAGTGCATGCTGCATGGCATCCAACGGCGCCATGATTTGAATATCCAGGCCCGTGGTATCATGGTCCTTCAAATAGCGGTTCACTGTTTCGATGAGTTGCGCGTCATGCGCCCTGTCCTTGTTCAACCAGAACACCACGGGCGTTGAGGACGCCCTGGCACGATTCACGGACAACTTCACCCAATCCTGAATCGGGATATCCTTGACCGTGCACGCGCGGAAGATATCCCCTTTTCCCACGTGTTGTTCATGCAGGACGTTCCCGCCTCCATCGATCATGCGGATGGTGCCTTCTCCGGGCGCTTCGTAGGTCTTGTCGTGCGATCCGTATTCTTCGGCTTTTTGGGCCATGAGGCCCACGTTGGGCACGCTGCCCATGGTTGCCGGATTGAAGGCCCCGTTGTCCCGGCAGAAATCGACGACGGCCTGATAAATGCTTGCATAACTGCGGTCCGGGATCATGGCCTTCATGTCGTATTCCTTGCCGTCCGGGCCCCACATTTTCCCGCCGACGCGAAGCGCCGCCGCCATTGAAGCATCGATGATGATATCACTCGGCACGTGAAGGTTGGTGATACCCCTGTCGGAGTCCACCATGGCGAGATCCGGGCCATGGTGCATGGCCGCTTGCAGGTCGGCTTTGATTGCCTCCTGCTGCGTGGTCGGCAAGGTGCCGATCTTGGCGTACACGTCGCCCACTCCGTTGTTAGGATTGATGCCGAGTTCGGCAAAAACCTTCTCATGTTTTTTAAAGACGTCTTCAAAATAGACGGACACGCAATGACCGAAAATAATAGGGTCCGAGACCTTCATCATGGTGGCCTTCATGTGCAGCGACAATAAAATGTTGCTCTTTTTGGCGTCTTCGATCTGTTCCTTGAAAAATTGACGTAACGCGCCGGCGCTCATCTTCGTGGCGTCGACCACGTCGCCTTTGTCGAAGGTCACGTTATCCTTCAAGACCGTCGCACTGCCGTCCGCGTCGACAAATTCGATGCGGCCCTTCCCCGCCGTGTGCTCGGTAATCGTCGTCGATTTTTCGTTGGCAAAGAAGTCTCCATCCGTCATATGGGCCACGTGCGTTCTCGAATCCTTGGCCCAGGCACCCATTTTATGCGGATTCTTTTGGGCATATTGCTTCACGGAGGCAGACGCTCGGCGGTCGGAATTGCCTTGTCGCAACACCGGGTTCACCGCGCTGCCCTTCACCTTGTCGAATTTCGCTTTGATATTCTTCTCTTCATCGGTTTTGGGGTCTTCCGGGTAGTCGGGAATGGCGTACCCCTGGGATTGCAATTCGGCAACCGCGCCTTTGATTTGGGGAATCGATGCGCTGATATTCGGGAGTTTGATGACGTTGGCTTCCGGCGTTTCCACCATGTCGCCCAGGAGGGCGAGATCGTCGGGCTGCCGTTGGTCCGGCTTCAAGGCGTCGGGAAATTGCGCGATGATTCGGCCGGCCAGCGAAATGTCCTTCCTGCCGACGTTTACCCCGGCGGTATTGGCAAAGGCTTGGATGACCGGGAGAAACGATCCGCTCGCCAGTTCCGGGGCTTCGTCGACTTTTGTGTAAATAATATCCGGTTCTGCTGACATGGGTTCCTCCTCAAGTTTCAAAGTTGTATAAGCGCAAACAAAAACAGCCGGAATACGATTCCGGAGACCGAACGAACAATTCTAGAGAGAACCGGCAATCGACGCAATCAACCGAAAGCCCCAGTGCCCATCCAACAAAAGGACCAGAACGGAATGGGTCCGATAGGCAGCCAGGCCACGCCCCTTCCGTCACCCTCGTATGTGTTCACTAATTCGTCGACAGAATCAGGCCTGACTATCTTCCCCCTCTTCTGTAGTGGCGCCATCTCATGGCGCCTTCCTCTCTCCTCCTCCTATGTACCCGCGCCATTTCATGGCGCTTGCCTTCCTCCTCTTCTGTAGGCGTCTTCCTTCCTCCCTTTTTATCCCTGCGGGTCCCGTTTATTGTAGAACAGTCCAGGGTCAGGGGCTGGCGAAGGTGAAAGGCTTCGTATAGCTGATAGCAAGCCGGGTTATCCGCCGCCGAGAGACTCCAGCCGCTCGACCGCCTTCCGGTGAATGATCCGGTCGTGAGCGTCTTTCGACGGTAATTTTATCGCGCGCTCGAGCAGGTCTCGCGCCTTCCCGCGGTTGGCATCGGCATCCAGGCTCAGAAGGCCAAGCGCGTACTCGAGAAGCACAATCTTCTCTTGAGGCGCCAATTCGAGCGCCCGCTCGAATTGCGCGAGAGCGTCCTCTTCGTTCGCCCCATAGAGCAGACCGGCCAGGAATCCGCCGGCGCTGACGGCTCCCGCATGCCAGGCGCCCAGGCTCAAATGGGCGGCTGCTGCGTCCGGGTCCAGCCGAAGCGCCTCTTGAATGGCATCGCGCACTTGACTGGCGTAGTCCTCGCTCAATGCCTCCAACATTCCGATCACCTGCGCGTGGCGACCCATGGCATGGGCCAATTGGAGATGGGCCTCGGGGTTGGCCGCGTCGAGCCGGATCGCTTTTCGCGCGAACTCCTCGGCCCGCCTGAACAAGCCCTCCTTCTCGCTATCCGGCGCAATGTAGTAGCCGTAAATCGCCAGTGAATTGGCTGCCAATGCATAGCCTTCGGAGGTGTCGAGAACCCAGGCAAGATCGGCGGCCTCCATGAAGCGGCCCTCGGCATAGACGGTGCGTGCCTCTTCGATCGACTGTGCGCCGGCGGTCCCCGCCAGCACGAACATGCACACAATTGTCAGGTAGGTGCGGAATAGGGACTTGTTCATGACATGCTTCCTACGGACCGGCGGATTCCATAGCAATTTCGGTTCAGGAGGGAGGCATACGAATATCGCAAGTCACGATCGTTTTGTAAAGAGGTCGCCTTTCTCAGGCGCAAGAACGAATATCAGGGAGTCATCTTTCGCGAAAGCCCCGTGCCCCGGTCGGGCGAGACGGGCAGACATCATTGGGTCTTCCGGTCGATGGCTATCAGCAAGGGCGGGAGGAGCAGGAAATCGCAGAGCAGCGCGAAGCCGATCGTGAGCGCAACCAGGAGGCCGAGCATCCAACTGATCGCGAATCCCGACGTAGCGAACACCAGGAAGCCCAGCACCAGCATCATGGTCGTGGTGAACAGCGCCTGACCGACCGAACGAAAGGCATACCGCACCGCCTCGGTCGCGGAAAGGCCTTCGCGACGCGCCTTCAGATACTTGCTCATGAAATGAAAAATGAATCGTGTCATCGACGACGGTGCCGAAGGCGATCGCGGTCACGAGAGATCCGGCGGCCCCCACCTCGCTGTACAGATAGCCCCAGACGCCGAAGGCCATGGCCGAGGGGATGAGGTTGGGCACGAGGCTGACGAGGCCGAGGCGCACGCTTCTGAAAATCGCGATCAGGATCAGCGAAATGAGGATCATTCCCGTGACCGTGCCCCACAACATGCTCTTGGTGTTCCGTATGGCCAGATGGGCGAAGATGAGGCTGTATCCCGATGCCTCGGTCGCGAGGTCGGGCGCGTTGGCGCGGAGCCAATCCTGCCCGCGCACTTCGAGCTTGCGCAACTCCTCGGACTTCAGTCTGTGGAGCGTGACGGTCATCCGCGTCGAGGATTTGCCGATGTCGATGCGGTTGTTGAGGTCCATGCCGAAGGGAACCGAAAGCTCGTAGAGCAGCAGGTACTGCGCGGCAAGCTCGGGGTCTTCGGGTAGCCGGTAGAAGGCCTGGTCGTCGCCGTGCATGTTCTTGTTGAGGCGCTTCATGATGTCTGAAAACGCCTGGACATGTGCCACTTCCGGCTGGGCCCGGTACCATTCGGCCAAAGCGTCGACCTTGCGCAGATAGTCGGGATCGGTGATGCCGCCTTCGCGCCCGGCACTCAGGGAGTATTCCAGATTTTCCATGCCGGTCAGGTTCTCGACGACGAAGTCCGTGTCGCGCCGAAACTCGTAACGCTCATCCAAATACTGCAACCAGTTGTCCGTCAGCTCGATGCGGGGCACGCCGGTCGCCACGGCATGGACCAGAGCAGGAACGTGCGGCGCGCCACGACGAAGGCACCGAGGCGATCGAAGAAAGTGGAACGCCCGGCGCGTACGGGACTCGCGCGCAACGGCAGGACCGACAGCAGCGCCGGCAGAAGCGTCATGGAATACACGTAGGCGCATAACATGCCGAACGCCACCAGGTTACCGAGGACCCGGAAAGGCGGAGAGTCCGAGGCGTTCATGCTGAGGAACCCGATCATCGTCGTGGCCGTCGTCAGGAACACCGGCCAGGCATTGTCGCGTAGCGATTCGACGACCGCCGTGTCCCTGTCCAGACCTTGGCTCATACCGGACATGATCTTCTCGACGACGTGGACCGAGTGCGCGGTGGCGAGCGTCATGATGATGAGGGGAACGCCGGAGTTGGCGGCGTTGAGTACCAAACCGGTCCAGCCGATGACGCCCATGGTCGAGCTGACGACGAAGATGAGTACCACGACGAGGGACAGCGTGCCGAACAGGGAGCGCAGAAGGATGGCGGCGACGGACACGATGACGAGGAATGCGACGGGTGCGAGAATTCCCATATCGTCCTGGGCCACCTCCGTCAGAACCTGGTTCACGAAGACACTGCCGGTTACGTGATAGGCGATGTCCGGATGGGCCGCCCGGGCCTCTTCCAGGAGGCCGCGGAGATAGTTGAGAATCTGGATCTCCGCGGCGTCCGAATGCTCGGGCAGGGTGAAACTGATGACCAGGCCGGCAACGCGCCCGTCGTGGGAGACGAGACGGCCCGCGACACTGGGCTCGCCTAACGCAATCCTCTTGATCCGCGCGAGGTCGTCATCGCTGAGCGATCCCGCGTCGTCCACGAGCAGCTCGACTTTCAAGTCGTCCTCGACCGACTTGGTGTGGTTATAGTTGGTAAGGGAGTCGACCCGGGTGGACGAGGGCCCGCGCCACGCGGCCTCGGTCAACTCCTCGACGGCGCCGAGCGGGTGAATACCGACCCGCCCTTGGGCGCGACTGCGATCACCGCCGCATTGGTTGCCGTGTAGGTATCCTCCAAGGTGTCGAATGCAACGAGTTGAGGATTGTCCTCGTCCAGCATGTCGCGCCAGTCGTTGGAGATGGTGATGAATTGGACGCCGGCTGTCAGAACCACCCTGACCGCCACGGCCGACGCGAGGACCAGCCATCGGTGGCGCAACATGAACGCGGTGTAGCGGTCCAGAGTGACGGAGCTCATGGCTTCGCTGTCCGGCGGCGTGCAGACGCGGCGAACCAGCCGGTTCCATTGGCGGTTCTTTGCTGGAAGTGCATTTCGATCATCGCCACGCGGCTTCCGTAGGGCAGGGCCGGGACACTCGGGCTGCCACGGCAGGAAGCCTCAGGGAGATATTATAGCTCAGCGAAACAGTAGATTCCAGTATCATGCATCGGGCTCACCGGAAGACCCGCTCCTCCGCCTCACTTCCCAACGAGGCCGCAAGCCCCCGCCTCGTCTGTGCCATCCTCGCCGAGCAGAACGACGAGTAAAGAATCCACAGAGTGCAATGCATGACACTGGATTCTGTGGCTCTGTTGAACTATAGTGTCGCCAATCTGTAGGAAATGGCTTTTCATGTCGAACGGCATCCTTGCGGGTCAGAACTCTTTCATTAGGTTCGCCGGCGACAATCTCGTAGTCAATTTGATCATTTGATCTTTTTATTTTTTTCTGTCAAATCAAATATATAGCTCGCCTCGGGATACGATTCGGGAAACAGTAATCGAACTGAAAGCGAGGAGATGCCATGAGACGTATTTCATACCGGATAAGCATGTCTAAGCGAATGATCGTTGCAGCGGCCGCCCTTGCCATGTTTCTGATGCCGGTGTTCGCACCCGATGTGCGCGCGTCGGATTCGAGATGGTACGTCGGCTTGAGCGTACCGGTCATGTTCATTGACGACACGGAGAGCGTCACGACCGGGGACAACTTTGGCCTTGGCCCAACCGGCCCAATCCCAACCACGTACAGGGCGGATGCCGTCAACGAGTACAAGACAGGGTTCAGGGTCAGTGGCGCACTGGGCTATGAATTCGGCTCAGGCTTCCGTGTCGAGGGCGAGGTGTTCTTCGGCAGGGCCAATGTCAGCAAGCTGACCTACACCGGAATCACCTCTAATGGGAGGGACCTCGGTATTCCGAAAACGTCCGACCCCACCGTGTCCGGCCCGGCAGACCAATTGGGCGGTATGGTGAATGTCTGGTATGACTTTAATACGGGTTCCCGCTGGAAACCCTTTATCGGGGGCGGCATCGGTGTCATGCGGAGCGATTGGAGCGACCTGGCGTATGACCCCGACGTGCCTTTCAATGCGGCTTTGGAAGCGGGGATAAGGGCCGATCCCCGGCTCCAAGGCCTACCTCCGGAGCAGGCTGATGCAATGGTTGCTGAGGTTCTTTTTCAACAGAAGCAAGCACGGGAGGAAGCAATGCTGGAGGTGCCCAACCTTGCCGGCACTGACACGTCGTTCGCCTATCAGGTCGGCGCGGGGCTTGGCTACGAGGTCACGGATGCCATTACCGTCCAGGTGGGCTACCGCCTGTTTAAAGCCAACACGTTTGAATTCAAAGCCGACAGCATGACCAACGTTGGGCCTATATCGGCCAAGTCGACGACCGATATGCAAGTTCATCTCTTCGAGATAGGCGTACGCTATCGATTTTAGGCGTCACGCGGACCCTGAACGTCCTGTCGGGATAAGGCATGGGATTACGTGCGCCTCAAGCGGTTGCCGGTAGGGCCATGCTGTCTGCCGACCTCGCGCGACTCCCTGCCGGCCGGCGAAGCCCCAGCCTTCGAACCAGGGGATGACCGATACCAATGACAGCCAGTCGAAACGAGCGCAACGGCCTCCCCTTGCTTTTTCCGTTTCTGGAAGGCTGGTACTTCATCGCCAGCCGCAAAACGATAGAGAAGGAGAAGCTGTTCCAAAAAACCTGGCTGGGCGAAGAAATTATCGTGTGGTGCGACGGGGGAGGACGCATCTGTGTGGCCGAGGCGATCTGTCCGCATCTGGGCTCCGAACTGGGGCCGGAAGCCGGAGGCCGCGTGCGCAACGGCTGCCTCGTCTGCCCGTTCCACGGGTTCGAGTACGATGTCACCGGCCAATGCGTAGCCACGCCCTTCGTCCCGGCACCCAGGTCCGCCAAACTGAAGGTGTTCGAAACCCGCGAAATTCTGGGTCTGGTCTTTGCCTGGCGGGGCAGCGGCGGCCGCCCGCCCCAATGGACCCTGCCGGACACGCCGCCGACCGGAACCGACTGGACCGACTTGGAATTCTGGAGCGTCCGGTTCCCGGGGCATCCTCAGGAAACGACCGAGAATTCCGTGGACCTCGGACATCTGCGCTACGTGCACGGCTACAACAGCGTGAACCGGATCGAATCGGTCTCAATAGACGGCGCCTACCTCAAGAGTTGCTTTGACTTCAAGCGAACGCAGACCATCGCCGGGATCAAGGTCTTCACGTACGATGTTTCCGCTGTCACCCACGTGCACGGGTTAGGCTATTCGTTCCGTCGAGGTTCACGAGCATGCGATCGACATGGATACGCGTTTGTGGGTGCTCGCAACGCCCATCGACGGCAGACTCGTCGAACTGGTGTTGGTCAGTCAGGTGCGGCGAATACTGAGACCGAAGCGGCCGATCGTGGGCATGCGCTTCCTGCCGTCACGCCTGCGCTCCAGGCTCATGAACAAAATCATCATGTCTGCCCAGAAGCGGGACGTGTTGCAGGACGTCGTCATATGGAGCCGAAAACATTATCGGCCCCGCCCCCTGTTCTGTCGCTCGGACGGGGAGATTGGAACGTACCGACGTTATTGCGAGCAATTCTATCCGGATCGTCCGGATCGAGTGCAGACAGACGAGGCCGCCGGGAGAGCCGTCCATCCACTCCATCGTTGACACGGGTTTCGCGGTAGACACAGAGGTGAAAGGACACACCACGCCATGCAACTAAACAAACTATCGAACGCGCTGAAGGATGCGTACCGGGGGGAGGACGTCACCCGTCGCGTACAACACTTCGACGGCTGGATCGACCGAGCGACGCCGGAGGCCGGCGGCGCGAGCCGGTACGATCACACCGAAACGGTGAAAGAGTACTACGACCTTTGCAGCGAATTCATGGTGTTTGGTTGGGGTGAATCCCTGCACTTCGCGCCCCTCACGCCTCAGGAGAGTCTGGAGGACTCCAAAGTCCGGCATCAGCGGTTGATGATCGCCAATCTGGAGTTGCAACAGGGCATGACGGTGGTCGATGTTGGTTGTGGAGTCGGCGGCCCGATGCGCCGCGTCGTCCGTGAGGCCGGTGTCCGGGTTGTCGGGATCAACATCAATAAAATCCAGTTGGAAAAGGCGAAAAGGCTGAACGCCGAGGCGGGGCTCGACCACATGGTCGATTACGAGGCGTGCAGCTTCATGGACATGGGGGCCATCAAAGACGACACGTTCGACCGGGGTTATGCCATCGAGTCAACGTGCCATGCGCCGGACAAGCAACGCGCGTTCGCGGAGATATTCCGCGTGCTGAAACCCGGATCCCTGTTCTGGGGGCAGGACATGTGCCTGACGGACAAGTTCGATCCGAACGACAGCCGGCACCGGGCTATCAAGCGGGATCTCATGCGTGGTATTGCGCTGAAGGACATCGCGACGTTCGGGGAAGTGAATCACGCGCTCGAAGCGGCGGGATTCCACGTCATCGAGGGGATGGACCGAGACGTCAAGGAGGGGCCATCCACACCATGGTATCAACCTATGGAGAGTCGGCATGGGACGTTGGGTAACGCCTTGCGCAGGCTTCCATGGGGCCGCAGAGCGTTCATCGCCGGTTTGATGCTGGCCGAGGTGCTGCGGCTGTTTCCGAAGGGCTCCGCGGAAGTCGTCCGACTTTTGGATCGGACCGCAGACGCCTGTGTCGCGGGCGGTAAGGCTGGGATCTTCACGCCGCTGTACTGTTTCCTGGCTCGCAAACCCCTTTAGACCCTCGCCCCCAAGTCTCTCGGCGCAAAGACGCTGAACTGGTTTCTCTCGACACCGGTAGACGGCGATATTCTGAAGTTTCGTCGTTATTGCACGCAGTTCTATCCTGAAACGGCGCGTTGATGTTTCTTACTTATATAGTGGGTTCCAAACATCATGTCCCAAAATGGAAAAATCGAACCGAAGTTGGCATGCATGTTTTTCCCGTGGTGAACTTCGTGCATTCGTGCCCAGTAGTTCGTCAGCTTGAAGATAGGATGTGGCAAATTCAGTCCGCCGTGTATGGAATTATTGATAAACACCCAAACGAATAGCGTCGCTATGAAGGTCGTCGTGTTGACGGGCCCGATCATGGCGACGCTCAGGAAAAACAGTGTGGTGACCCAGAGCGTGTCAATAGGATGCAGATAGTAATCATCTATGGCAGTCGGGAAGCGGACTCTGTGATGAACATGATGGACATGCCTCATGAGAAACGGGAGATGAAATGCGCGGTGCACCCAATAGAACATGAAATCATATATCAGAAGGACGGCTAAAACCTGCCCGAGCAGCACGGCAAAGCCGGCAGGTTCGTCATGAATGACCCAATCATATCCTTGCGTGAGATAAGCGGTCCAAATGCACGCGATGAATATGATGATGAGGAAGGTTCGCAAGAACTTGCTGGTGTTTGAAAGAGGATCGTTAACCGGCGTGTAGAGCCGATATTTCTTATATCGTTCGGAACTTGCCGCCCGTGTCTGTAGGACGGTGAATATCACGGAGAAGAAATAGACGCCAACCAAGCCTGCAATCAGCGGGAAATTGATTTGGGAATCCACGGCACAAATGTTCCGGTGATTTTAGGATAAGTTGATTTGGCGGGGAACGTTGCCTCGCTTGGAAGCGCATGTGCTTTTCGAGATGGACTCATAGACATAACGACTGGCAAAAGCCCGATACACGATTGAAACACATCATAACATACCATATATTTCGAGGACTACCATCTCGGTTTCCTCCAGCTATGATTCGTCCTCAGGTCCACGGGACGCCACGTCAGCTTTTGTCGGTCAGGAATTGCAGACAACCGCCGGGTGACCTGACGTGACCGGGCGCTTCGACTTGATTCGGAACTTGAGTTTTTTTGTAGGGGTACAAGTCGGAAACGGATTTATTTTGATCGGGTAGCTTGACGGCAGCACTTCAAGTTCGAAGTAGTAGGCAATCATCAAAAGGTTGATCGCCATTTGATATTCCACCACTCTTGGGCCAAGGCAGGTATGCGTGCCGAAACCGAATGCCCCATAAGCCCCGTGTTTCTTGTTCTCCGCGCGCCCGGGGAGGTATCGGTCAATGTCGAACGTCAGCGGATCCGGATAATTTTCGTCCAGGTAATGAACGGCGGTGGATGCCAGCGTGACGCGTGCCCCGACAGGTAGTTCAAAGCCCTCCACGATGCAATTGTTCATGACGGTTCTCAACTGCATTGGCACGCTGGGATAGAGCCGAAGGGTTTCGAGAACCAGCCGGTGGGTGGTGTCGATGGCCTCCTCCTTGAAGTCCTCATGGCCAGGATCTCCGTCCGCGAACAGCGCCTCGGCTTCCCTGCGCACGCGCTGATAGATGTCCGGATTGGAGACCATCGCAAAGACCGCGAACGCGATGGCAGTACCCATATACATGGCTGCAACGAACGGTATGATCAGCGCAAACTTGGTATCGGTCTCCGGAAAGTACTGAGGGTCGCTGGCGTGTAGGCTGAGCAGGTCGTCGATCAGGTCTCGGGGTTTGTTTTCGCGTTGCGCCGGCGCGTGCGAGTTCAGGATCATGGAATAGACATGGTCTATGCGCCGTCGGATGGCGGCCATTCGCGGCGTTCGAAGGAAGAACTTCGGCAAGGTCCCCTGCACGTGGGTGATCAACATGCGGTTCTTGTATTTGAGGATGTCCTCCATGTCTTCCGAAAAGTCCATGCTGACCATGAGCTGAGAAACCTGGCCGGACATTAGTTTGCGGCAGGCCTCGCGGGCGACGATCACATCGCCCTCGTTCCACGAATCCAGGACCAGCCGAATTGCTTGGAACATATCTCCGAGACGTTCGTTCATGCGGGTCCTGGTGAAGGCCATGTGTTGCGCCTTGCGCATGCGGTAGTGTTCGGCTCCATCCATGCCCGGCAGGCTTCTCGATGCGCCGAGCACACTCTCCAGACCCGCCATGGTTTCCTTCGATCGCAAGTGCATCCGACCATGCCGGTTGACCCAGACGTTGGCCTTGTTCCCGGCGAGGATAAAAATTCTCTTCCTGGAAAGGGGAACCTTGAGCGCGAAGACCGGGCCATAGTCGCGGTAAAGATCGGCCAGCAGTCTGGCGATATTTCCTTGCCAAAGTGCATCTTTGCGGAGCACTTTCAACAGGCTGATGTTGGGAATGGGTTTTGTCGCGATCGCAATGGAGCGATGGACCGATGTCGCCGCGACGGCAGTGGCGACGGATCGACCGATGAGGTCCAGCCTGCTCAGCAGCTCGATACGGTCGTGTGAAGCCTCGTAATCTTCCGGTTGCAGAAGAAATCTGAACGCGTCGCAGGCATTGGCAAGACCGATGATGATGGCGTCACGGGGGTCGGGTATGTCGTCCCCGAGGATCGTCTCGACGATTCGTCGGTGTACGATAGCCCGGGACTGGCTGCCGGACGACATACTGTAGCCCGCATTTGCCGCGTTTGGCGAAAGAGACCAAAAGCCGCCATTCGCATGGTCGAGAATTCCATGTTTGACCAACCGGTCGAGAGACTGATCCAGGATTTCGTCCGACGTGTTGGCGATTTTCTCGACCCAGTAATTGACGGTACGTGGTTCGGGTTCGCCGACAATGGTTGCCAGGACAGGGTCGAGGATATCGTCTCCCACAGGCGAGGCATCCTCCACCGCAAGCGAGTCGTGAGCGGTGTCGATACGGGATTCGAGGTCTAGGTCTGCCAGCACGGCGCCGGCAAGAACACACGACAGGTTCCAACCTGCGACCTGTTCGAGATAGCCGCTCTCTTCGTTCAGCATGAGGAGTATGATTTCTTCGGTCAGTCTCATCCGAGCTCGTGTCCCTAGGCGTGGTGTAGGAGCGTTTTGCTCCATGCGGCTTCCAACGGGCAGGACCGTGAAGCACAGGCTGCCACGACAGGAAGCCTGATGGGACATTATATCTTGGCGGAGAGATTGAGTTCAGTGCTATGCATTGCACTCCTTGCATGGTCCACTCGTTGTTCTGCGCGGTGAGGATGGCACCGACGAGGCGGGTGATTGCGGTCTCGTTGGGAAGTTTCTGTGCTCGTCGCCCGGCGAGGTTGTCAGGGTACGTTGCGCTAACTTAACCTACGGGCTTGGCTGCGACCTCTCCGTCGTTGTAGCGGCGGCATCTTATGCCGCCTGGAGAGGCCGTTCAGCGAGGAAAGCGCTGAGGCATGTCCCTGGCTTTGACCAGGGATGGCGCGGCTACATATACAACAAAGCAAAGCCCCTTGATCCTCAATCAGACTCGGAATGACAGTATGTGCAGTGCTGCAATCCCACGATGATCGCAAGGTCGAACGTGTACCATGACCATGGTTTTGCGCTTGTGGCGGTCCTGGTGCTGATTGCCGTCGTGGGTCTCGTGACGGCGACGGTGTTGCAGACGACTTCGACGGAAATCCAAATCAGTGGCAACCACAAGCGGGCGGTTCAGGAGTTTTATGCCGCCGAGGCCGGATTGGCGGAAGCCCGGTCGCGTTTGCGGAAGACGATGGGGGCTGAGGCGTATTTCATCGGGGACACGGGTATGTTGCCTGATCCGTTGTGGACTGCCTACATTGTGGCATCCGCAGAGTGGTCTCCATCCGTCGATCCCGAGTATTCTCCGCACAATACCAATGTGATTCCCGTCCCAGGCAATCCAACCAATACGGTGGTGCAACCGAACAGCGTGCAGACGGGTCTGCCGTACTGGGTGAAGATTCGGCATAAGACTGAATACGACGCCAAGCGGGCAGGGCATCGTACGGCCACGCCTCACTACGTTGACCTTGACGGAAGTCATTCCCGCCATAGTAAGGGGAACCGGGGCAACGTCGTCTCCTTCGGATATCCCTCGAAGACGAGTACCGTTCCGGTCTCCTTCACGACAAATACGTCCACACCGTGGTTGCCTATCGAGAAGATCGTCGCTCGTGGGACTGCTACGAGCGGCACCGTGATCCTGGAGGAAGAAGTGGTTCACCCGCCCGGCCCGAACCAGCTCGGGGCGCTCCATGCGTCCGGAGACGTCAGCCTCGCGGGCGTGTCAGTCACGATCAATGGCCATGACGCCTGTGGAGTGGTAGGCAGCTTGCCACCGGTCGTGTACGGAGGAACGTTGACGAGTACGCCGACGATTCAATTCAATGGAAACCCCGCGAGTCCCCAGCCCGGTTACCAGGCCCCCGCCCTCGATGCTGCCCTGGTCACGCTCAATGCAGAAGCGGCGGTCTTGAACGGGGATCAAACCAATCAGCACCTGGGTACGGTGCAGGTGCCCATGACGTTTCTTGCGAAGGGAGGGTCCTTTGTGCAACCACAAGGCATCCGTATTCAGCAAACCAGGGGCGCCGGCATTCTCCTGGTGGAAGGGAACGCCACCTTGGAAGGCGAGGTCCGGTGGGATGGCATGATCCTGGTCACCGGCACGTTGTTTCTCAACGGCCATGGAAGTGGCATTGTGATTCGCGGGGGGGTCTGGGCCGGCCGGATCGACCATCAGGCGGGACCATTCACCGTCCAGTACGATAGTTGTCGCCTTCAAGCCGCGCTTCTCGCCGTCCCGACTCGGGTGAGAACTTGGAAAGAAGTGTTTTAACGGCTTGGTCCAAGCCGTGCCTCCAGCAGTTCGGGACGGCACAGGGGCCGTCCCCTACTGGGTCTTTCGTGACTCCCTGATATGGGCCTTTCGATTGATTGCGGCTGGAGTACATTCTCTTTACAATCATCAGTTTGATGTCCTGATCTCTACTTCTCATTCAGACTAACAAAGGTTGGATTATGGCAAAGGTACTTGAAGGCCCGGGAATGGGCTTGTTGAAAAAATGGGGTCTGCAAACCCCGAATTATGCTGTGGTCGGTTCTTCGGAAGAACTGGAACAGTTGGCGCAGGCCAATGATTGGTTGAATAGCAGTCCGTTAGTGGTCAAGGCGCATGAGGCGTTGGGCTCGCGTTTTAAGCTCGGTCTCGTGAAGGTGGGCCTGGATCTCAACGGGGCCAAAGCGGCCGCGAAAGAAATGCTCGGCCGGACCGTCGGAACGTTGACCATTCGGGAAGTGATCGTGTCCGAAGCGGTAGAACATAGCGAGGAATATTACGTTGCCGTGAAGTCCACCCGTGACGGTGCGGACGTGATGGTCGCCAACTGTGGCGGGATCGAAGTGGAGTCCAATTGGGATCGCGTGAAACGGTGCTCCGTTGTCGTGGGCGATGCTCCGTCCGACGCGGTCCTTGAGGCTCTTGCGAAAGACGCTGGGTTTTCCGGTGAGTTGATCACCAAAATGGCCGATTTCGCCAGGAAACTGTTTCTCTGCTTCGAGAATGAAGACGCGCAATATCTGGAGATCAATCCGGTGGTGCGCAACGCCGCCGGCGACTTGGTCGCGCTCGATGCCGTGACCCTGTTGGACGGAGATGCCAAGTTCCGGCATCCCGACTGGACGTTTCCTTTTGCAGCCGAATTCGGGCGAGCCTATACCAAGAATGAAGAAGAGGTCATGGCCGTGGATTCCAAGGTGAAAGGGTCCGTGAAGCTGATAGAAATTCCGGGTGGAGACACGGCGATGCTGCCGGCGGGCGGTGGGGCAAGCGTGTATTACTCGGATGCGGTGGTGGCCCGAGGCGGCAAATTGGCCAATTATGCCGAATATTCCGGCGATCCTCCGGATTGGGCCGTTGAAGTCCTGACGGACAAGGTCTGTTCCCTTCCCGGCATCAAAAACATCATCGTCGGCGGCGCCATTGCCAATTTCACCGACGTCAAGAAGACGTTCGGCGGCATTATCAATGCGTTTCGTAAAGCCAAGACGGAAGGGAAACTGGATGGTGTCAAGATCTGGGTGCGACGAGGCGGGCCCAATGAAAAGCAAGGGCTGGCGGCCATGAAAGCGTTGAAGGACGAAGGCTTTGACATCGAAGTCTTTGATCGTCGAACCCCGCTGACGGACATCGTGGACATGGCCCTGGCCAAAAAATAGCGGTCCTCGGGAGAGATCTTTTCAAACATATTGAGACGCAGGAGAGTTCGATGAGCATTTTGGCGACGAAAGAGACGCATGTTGTGATCCAAGGCGGGGTGGCGGGCGTGAACGCGGCCCGGCGAATGGGCGAGTTCCGCCACATGATTCAGCAGCCTTTAAACGTTTCGGCGTTTGTGTATCCTCCGGATGCCGGGAAAACCAACGAAATCGTCTGCGGGAATCGACTCCTCACGATTCCGGTGTACAAAACGATTGCCGAGGCCACCGCAAACCATCCGGAAATCAATACCAGCCTGGTCTATATCGGCGCGGATCGTGCCTATGCCGGCACCAGGGAAGCGTTGGACAATTCGTCCATTCAAGTGGTGTCGATGATCACGGAAGGCTTGCCTGAAAAAGATTCCAAATTGCTCGGGACGCATGCGCGGAAACTTGGGAAAGTTTTCAACGGGCCTTCATCCATCGGCGTCCTGTCGGCCGGAGAATGCCGGTTGGGGGTGATCGGTGGGGCGTTTGATAACCTGGTGGCCTGCAAACTCTATCGACCGGGTTCCTTTGGGGTGATCACGAAGTCCGGTGGCCTGTCGAATGAAATCGTCTGGATTTGCTCGCAATTCGCCGACGGGGTCACGACTGCCATCGGTATCGGCGGGGACGCCTACCCGGGAACGGATTACGTGACGTACCTTGAAATGTTCGAAAACGATCCGCAAACCAAGGCCGTCGTCGTTGTCGGCGAGATGGGCGGCGATTTGGAGGAACGTGCGGCGGAATGGTACGGCGCGAAAAAACGCCGCATCCGACTCTTGGCCGTGGTTTCCGGTTTCTGCCAGGAGAGTCTGCCCAAGGGCATGAAATTCGGGCACGCCGGCGCCAAGGAAGGTCTCCAGGGTGAAGGGTCGGCCCGGGCAAAATCGGAAGCCTTGAAGAAGGCCGGGGCCATCGTTCCCGATACATTCGGCGCTCTGGGACCGGCGATCAAGGAAACGTATGAAGCACTTGTGACGTCCGGTGAAGTGACGCCGATTCCCGAACTCAGTGAAGCGGAAAAACCCAAGCTTCCCAGGACCGTGGAACAGGGCATGAAAGACGGCGATATTCTGGTTGCTCCCCTGATCAAGTCCACCATCAGCGATGACCGGGGCGACGAGCCCCTGTATGAAGGGTATCCGGCGTCCGAACTCATCAACAAAGGCTATGACATTCCCCATATCATCGGGCTCCTGTGGGATAAGCGGCTGATTTCCAAGCAAGATGCCGAAGTCATCAGGAGAATCATCATCCTTTCGGCGGATCACGGTCCGTGCGTCAGTGGGGCGTTGACCACTATTATCGGGGCATGTGCCGGTATCGGATTGTCTCAAGCCGTGGCGGCCGGGTTGATCATGATCGGGCCCCGATTCGGTGGAGCCGTGACCGATGCGGGCCGGTATTTCAGCTATGCCATCGACAACAACCTGTCCGTGGATGAGTTTCTGTCGCACATGAAGAAAAACGTCGGGCCGGTGCCGGGGATCGGGCATCGGGTGAAAAGCCTGCGGAATCCCGATAAACGCGTGAAGGAATTGGTGGGGTACGTGAAGAGTTTGGACCTTGCCACCCCGCATTTGGATTTTGCCCTGGAAGTCGAAAAGATCACGGCGGCGAAGAAGGATAATCTGATTTTGAACGTCGATGGGACCATGGCGGCCGTCCTCGTGGATCTTGGATTCCCGGTCGACAGTCTGAACGGGTTTTTCGTCCTGTCCAGAACCATTGGGTTGATCGGGCATTGGGCCGATCAAAAACGTCAGGGCAGCCGGTTGATCCGGTTGTTCAACTATCTGGTGAACTACGCGGCACCCGCGCGTCGGGAAGTGCCGCCACTCAAATAACAACATTGACGGTTTTTCCTGACCCGGCCCGCAAACGGGATCGGGTCTCGGAAACCATGCGGAGAACGTCCTATGTCGATTGAACTTGTCCAAACAGTGTATGCCAAAATGCCGGAAGCCGTGGAAGCGGCGAGAAAACAGTTCGGTCGTGGGTTGACCCTGGCCGAAAAGATTCTGGTTTCCCATGCCGATAATCTTGCGACCCAAGTCTGGGATCGTGGAAAGGCCATGTTGTCGCTTCGTCCCGATCGCGTGGCCATGCAGGATGCCACGGCCCAGATGGCCATGTTGCAATTTATCCAGGCGGGCAAGAAAAAAGCCGCGGTGCCCAGCACCATTCATTGCGACCATTTGATTCGAGCGGAAATGGGATCGTCCAAGGATTTGCTGCGCGCCTGCGATGAAAACCGGGAAGTTTATAACTTTTTGGAGTCGGCCGCCAGGAAATACGGCATCGGGTTTTGGAAACCGGGTGCGGGGATTATTCATCAGGTGGTCCTGGAGAATTACGCCTTTCCGGGCGGGTTGATTATCGGGACCGATTCCCACACGCCGAACGGCGGCGGGTTGGGCATGCTGGCTATCGGAGTCGGCGGTGCCGACGCGGGAGAGGTCATGGCCGGGTTGCCGTGGGAAGTGCTGCATCCCAAGCTGATCGGGGTCAAGCTCACCGGCAAGTTGAACGGCTGGGCTTCGTCCAAGGACGTGATCCTGTATATTTGCGGCAAGCTGACGGTGAAGGGCGGCACCAATAAGATCGTCGAGTACTTTGGCCCGGGCGCGCAAACGATCAGTGCCACGGGCAAGGGAACGATTACCAACATGGGGGCGGAACTCGGGGCGACCACGTCGGTTTTTCCCTTTGACCAAAAGATGGTGGACTATCTCACGATCACGGAGCGCAAAGAGATCGCCGACTTGGCGCAAGCCAATAAGTCGATGCTGGTGGCTGACCCTGAAGTGTATGAGTCGCCGGAAAAATATTTTGACGAGATCCTGGAAATCAACCTCTCGACCTTGGAACCGCACGTCGTGGGGCCGCATTCCCCGGACTTGGCCCGCCCCGTTTCCGCGTTGGAGGCCGAGGCCAAGGAGAAAGGGTATCCCGTAGAGTTGAAAGCGACCTTGTTGGGCAGTTGCACGAATTCTTCGTATGAAGATATCAGCCGGGCCGCCCATATTGCCCAACAAGGGTTGAAAGCCGGCCTGAAAGCCAAAACCGCGTTTTTGGTGTCGCCGGGCTCGGAACGGATTTTTCATACCATGAAACGTGACGGCTTTCTGGACACGTTTGAGGAGTTGGGCGCGACCGTGTTGGCCAACGCCTGCGGCCCGTGTATCGGGCAGTGGAAACGGGCCGACGGCGTCAAAGGCAAAGCCGATTCGATTGTGAGCACCTTTAACCGGAACTTCCCCGGTCGCAACGACGGGATCGCCGACACGCTGTCCTTTTTGGCCAGTCCGGAGTTGGTTGCCGCGTATGCCCTGACAGGCAACCTGGGATTCAACCCCCTGGAAGACACCATTCCCACCCCGGACGGCAAACAATTGAAACTCGATCCGCCGCAGGGGGATGAATTGCCGGCCCAGGGCTTTGCCAAGGGTGAAGAAGGGTTTATTCCTCCGGCGGAGAACGGCGACGGATTGACCGTCGATCTTCCTCCGAACAGCGAGCGACTGCAATTGTTGCAGCCCTTCCCCAAGTGGGACGGCAAGGATTTCGACAAGTTGCCGTTGTTGATCAAGACCAAAGGGAAAACCACGACGGATCATATTTCACCGGCGGGCCCCTGGCTCAAGTTTCGTGGACATTTGGACAAGATTAGTGACAATATGTTCCTGGGTGCGAATAATGCATTTTCGAGTGAAGCGGGAAAAGGGACCAACGTGTTGACCGGGGAATCGGATCTCACCCTTGCGCAGATCGCCCGTGATTATAAGGGCAAAGGGATCGGGTCGTTCGTGGTCGGCGACGAGAATTACGGCGAAGGAAGCAGCCGGGAACACGCGGCCATGTCCCCGCGTTTTCTGGGCGTGCAAGCCGTTCTCACCAAAAGTTTTGCCCGCATTCACGAAACGAATTTAAAGAAGCAGGGTGTTCTCCCCATGACGTTCGCGGACTCCACGCAGTATGAGCAAATCGACCAGGAGGACCGCATCAGCGTCACGGGTCTCAGTACGTTGGCACCGGGGGAGCCGGTGTCCGTGGTCATTCATAAAAAGGATGGAAAAGAGATCACGGTTCAAGCCAAACACAGCATGACCGAACAGCAAATCAAATGGTTTCAAGCGGGTTCGGCGTTGAATGCCTTGAATGCATGATTTTTCCCCTCACCCCAGCCCTCTCCCGCAAGGGGAGAGGGAGTGAGGGTGAGGGGAAAAGAAGAGAGGCAAGGGAGTACAGCCAGACGGACATGACGGATTCATTCGACAAAGGCGCAACCTTGAGCCAGGAAGACGCGCTCCAACCCCCGATGGTCATGGTGGAGATTGCGGGGAAATCCTTCCGGGTCCCGGCGGGGATTACCCTGATGAAGGCCCTTTGGTATACCGGCCATGAAGTCATACGAGGTGCGGGATGCTTAGGCGGGTTTTGCGGAGCCTGCGCGACCTATTATCGTACCCAGGACGATCCGAAAGTGAAGACCTGCCTGGCGTGTTCACATGCGGTGGAAGACGGCATGTCGTTTTCGTTTGCCCCGGTTTTTCCCGCGCGGAAGGCCACGTATGATTTGAATCAACTCGAGAATCCCAAGCAGGACCTGTTCAAGTTGTATCCGGAAGCGCCCTTGTGCAGGAACTGCAACGCGTGTACCGAAGCCTGCCCTCAACAAATCGACGTGCGGGAAGGCGTGTGGAAAGCCGTCTTCGGGGATTTCAAAGCGGTTTCGGAGACGTTCATGGACTGTGTGATGTGTGGCTTGTGCGTGCCGGTGTGCATTGCCGATATTGCGCCGAATCTGGTGGGGGTCTATGCCAGTCGAGCCTACGGCGTACGGGAAATGGAAAAGCCGCCCGGCCTCTTTGACAGGATTCAAGCCATTGCCGAGGGACAGTACAATGACGACTGGGACCGAATCTTGAAGATGACCGATGACGAGTTGCAGCAAACCTCGGCCACGATCAAGTCGTAGGGGAGTGCGGCTGATACGTGGATATTCAAGCCCTGCACGACGTGGTCCACAACTCCCGTGACGCCAGGCGAAAATACACCTTTCCCAAACTCTCTCCGGCCGAACGCGACACTCTGATTAAAAAGTTTCATCCCGATCATCGGGAAGCCGCGTACCGTCCCGTTGCCTTCGGGCCCAATGAAGGGGACCTGACGGTACGGGAACTCGCCTCCGTCCTGGAAGGCGACAGCGTGGTTTCCGAAGACCTCCCCCTGACGCCGGACCACGTAGTGGACGTCCTGGTGGTGGGCGGCGGCGGTGCGGGGTGCGCCGCGGCGCTTCATGCGCACGGGCAAGGGGCGAAAGTGTTCCTGGCCACGAAGTTGCGCGTGGCGGATTCGAATTCGGTCATGGCGCAGGGGGGCATGCAGATTGCCGTGGCGCCTGATGATTCCCCGGTCCAGCATTTCCTCGATACCCTCAAGGGCGGTCACATGAAAAACGACCATCAGTTGCTCAAGACGATGGTGGAAGAAGGTCCGTCCATTGCGAAGTGGTTGTTGGAATTGGGCGTGCTTTTCGATCGGGACGCCGAGGGCAATCTCCACGTTAAAAAAGGCGGAGGCAGTACCAAGGCGCGGCTGCTCACCTGCTCGGATTACACCGGTCTCGAAATCATGCGGGTGCTCAAGGATGAGGTGCTCAACCAGAAGATCCAGACCCTGGAATTCGTCGCCGCCGTGGAACTGTTGAGTGACGAGCAAGGGGCGTGTGCCGGTGCGGTGCTTCAGGATTTGGATAATAAACGATTTGTCGTGATTGCCGCCAAAACCGTGATTTTGGCGACCGGCGGCATCGGGCGGTTGCACATTCAAGGCTTTCCCACGAGCAATCATTACGGCGCCACGGGCGACGGTCTCGTCTTGGCCTATCGCATCGGGGCCCCGCTCGTCCAAATCGATACGTTTCAATATCATCCTTCCGGAGGGGTGTACCCGGAACAACTCGTCGGGCAGTTGGTCACCGAGGGGATACGGTCGGAAGGCGGGCACCTGGTCAATGCGAAGGGCGAACGATTCGTGAATGAGTTGGATACGCGCGACGTGGTGTCATCGACCATCATTCGGGAATGCGAAGAAGGTCGCGGCGTCCGCATGCCCACCGGTCGCGTCGGCGTGTGGTTGGATACCCCGATGCTCGAAGAGGAACACGGTGAAGGCACGCTGGATAAACATTTCCCCGCCATGGTTCGCCAATATGCACGGTACGGCGTCGATATCCGTAAAGACCCGGTCCTGATTTATCCGACGCTTCATTATCAGAACGGAGGAGTGAAGATCGACGTTAACGGTGAAACGTCCGTGAAGAACCTCTTTGTGGCCGGAGAAACTTCCGGGGGACTGCACGGGCGCAACCGTTTAATGGGCAATTCGTTGTTGGATCTGATGGTCTTTGGCAAACGATCGGGTTTGACGGTGGCGGCGCGCGCTCAAACCATTCCTCACGGCCGGCTGACGTTGAACCATTTGCAGCGTTTCCGGGCCGAAGCGAGAACTCACAAGGTCACGAACCAGATCACGTCGCCGATCGTGCTGCCCGCCTATACCGAACAACCGTAGCAGGATGTTGAAAAAACCCACCAGCTTTGTTCTCGCGGCGCTCGGAGGCTCAACGTACTCCAATGTACGCCTCGCCTCCTCGCTTGCTGCGGCCGCGCTGGACGGCTTTTTTGAACATCCTGCCTTCTTGTTCTTCATGAATAGACATCAGAGATCGTATAGAAATTGCTGATAATCTTCCGCCAACGTATAAGTGAATAGCGCGATGAAGGGGCCAATACTTTTTTGGATGCTTCTTTTTGGTGTCTGTGGTGTGGTGGGCTATTTAGCAGATATTGGTTGGCTGATGGTTGTTGGCGGGATTGGGGTGGTGTTCTATATCTTCGTATGGCGATCTAATGTTACGACTTTGCATCTCGCAATAGACAACCAATGGAAACCCCATGAGGTACTAGCGTTGATCAAGGAAGGAGCAGATATTGGAGCGAGAGATAAACAGGGCAACACACCTTTGCATATTGCGGGGCGATGCAACAAAGATGTGATAGCACTCATGCTGATTCATGAGGGTGCTGATGTCGATGCGAAAAACAATGCTGGCAATACGCCTTTGCATTGGGCTGTGAGGTTTAACGCCAAAGAAGTTGCAGAAATGCTGATTTTGGCTGGTGCTGAAGTCAATTCAGAAAACAAACATGGCCTGACGCCATTGGATAGAGCTTTGGCGGAAGGTCATTTCGATTTGGCGCAGATTTTGCTAAAAAACGGAAGTGCAAATACAGGGGAGAATCATGAATATCCATGAGTTTCAAGCGAAACAGTTATTTGCTCAATTCGGGGTGCCGGTGCCTCGCGGCAAGGAAATCAAGACGCCGCGTGCCGCCGAAAAGTGGGCTGCGGCCTTGGATGCCCCGGTCTACGTGGTCAAAGCACAAATCCATGCCGGGGGACGGGGTAAGGCCGGCGGCGTCAAAATCACCAAACATCGAGATGAGGTACCGGTCCTGACGCGAGATCTTATCGGTAAAACCCTGGTGACGCATCAAACCGGACCGAAAGGCAGAAAAGTCCGGCGCCTGTTGATTGAGGAAGGGGCGTGGATCGACAAAGAGTTGTATCTGAGTCTGTTGGTGGATCGGGATAGCGGATGCCCCACGTTCCTTGCGAGTACCGAAGGGGGAATGGAAATCGAAGAAGTGGCGGAAAAGACTCCGGAGAAACTGTTCAGGGAAACGATCGATCCGGCCGTCGGGTTTCAGGGGTACAACGGGCGTAATCTGGCCTTTGCCTTGGGGCTGCCTTCCCTGGAAAAAGCCGTCGTGACGCCCTTTATTCAAATGCTCGGGAACCTGTATCGCCTGTTTATGGAAAAAGATGCGTCATTGATCGAGATCAACCCGTTGGTGATTACCACGGACAAACAGCTTATCGCACTCGATGGGAAGGTCACCTTTGATGACAACGCGTTGTTCAAGCATCAGGACGTCCAGGCGTTTCGTGACCTGCACGAAGAAGACCCTCTTGAAGTCGAGGCGGGTGCCCATAATCTCAATTACGTGAAATTGGATGGGGACATCGGGTGTATGGTGAATGGAGCGGGATTGGCCATGGCCACGATGGACGTGATCAAATTGGCCGGGGCGGAACCTGCCAACTTTTTGGACGTGGGCGGAGGAGCCACCAAGGAGACCGTCGCGGCGGGGTTTCGGATTCTCCACAAGGACAGAAAAGTCAAAGGCATTTTCATCAATATTTTCGGAGGCATCGTTCGGTGTGAACGGATTGCCTATGGCGTGATCGAAGCCTCGAAAGAAGTCGGGATGACCTTGCCCGTGGTGGTTCGCCTCCAGGGCACCAATTCGGAGGAAGGGCGGAAGATTCTCCTCGAATCTGGATTGAAAGTGGACGTGGCGACGGATTTCTGGGAAGCCGCGCAAAAAATCGTGGCCATGAAGCACAAAAGGAAGAAAGGCTGACTGTGTTCGTGTCGTGGTCACGTCAGCAAGAAGTGCCAGAATAAGGGAAGGAAGGGCGCATGAGCATCTTGGTGAATAAGTCAACACGGGTGGTTGTACAGGGGATTACGGGAAAAGAAGGATCGTTCCATGCGACCCAGTGTCAGGCATATGGCACCCAGGTCGTCGCAGGAGTGACGCCCGGTAAAGCCGGGCAGGAAGTCGAAGGTATTCCGGTTTTTCATACGGTCCGTGACGCCGTAAAAGAGACGGAAGCCACCACGTCGTTGATTTTCGTGCCTCCTCCCTTTGCCGCCGATGCGATCCTCGAAGCGGCCAATGCGGGCATTTGGTTGGTGGTGTGCATCACGGAAGGGATTCCCATCAATGACATGGTTCGGGTGAAACGCGCCCTGGCCAGTACGCAGACCCGGCTCATCGGTCCCAATTGTCCAGGGATCATCACGGCGGACGAGTGCAAGATCGGCATCATGCCCGGGTTCATTCATAAAAAGGGAAAGGTCGGCGTGATTTCCCGCAGTGGCACCCTGACCTATGAAGCCGTGAACCAGTTGACGAATTTAGGGCTTGGTGAGACGACCTGCGTGGGCATTGGCGGCGATCCCATCATCGGCACGGGCTACATCGACCTGCTTCAAATGTTCGAACACGACGAGGAGACGAAAGCCGTGGTCATGATCGGGGAGATCGGCGGGGACGCCGAAGAAAATGCCGCCGCGTTTATCAAAAGAGAAATGACGAAGCCGGTCATTGGATTTATCGCAGGCATGACGGCGCCTCCGGGCCGGCGCATGGGCCATGCCGGGGCGATTATCACCGGCGGGCAAGGCACGGCGAAAGAAAAAATCGTAGCGCTCGAAGCCGCCGGGGTGCGAGTCGTTCGCAACCCCGCGGAGATCGGCGAGACGGTCAAGGCCGCGCTCGGTTGTTAAACGGCCTTGTTCATTCTTTCTGCACGGGCAAAAGATCGTTGCCTTGCGTCCACGAGCGGCTACACGCAAGCCTCAACACGAATCATCCCCCACGCCAACGCCTGACCGGCTAACGTCACGCTTTTTGCCAGAACAATACCGGCGTGATATTTTGAAAAATTGGTCGGTTTGGAGTTGAAGGAGCTTGCACCATTGACTGCAGAACGAATACAAGCGTTTCGCGCTGAACTCATCCGGCAAGGATTGTCCGGGTTCATCGTCCCTCATGCCGATGAGTACCAGAATGAGTATTTGCCGGCTTGTGCCGAGCGGTTGGCGTGGTTGACGGGCTTTACGGGTTCGGCAGGGACGGCGGTGGTGCTCTCCGAGCAGGCCGTAATATTCGTGGATGGACGCTATACCCTGCAAGTCCGTTCTCAAGTCGACGTGCAGGTGTTTGCCCCCCGGCATCTCATAGAGGAACCGGTGCATTCGTGGTTGTCTGCCGTCCTCCGGCCCGGCGATCAACTGGGGTATGATCCATGGCTGCATACGCCGCAGGAAGTCAAACAATTGGCAGAGGCTTGTTCCAGAGCCGGCGCCGCGTTGATTCCATGCGAACCGAATCCCATCGATGCGTTATGGGATACTCGTCCCGCGCCTCCCGCGGCCAAGGTGGTGCCGCATGATCTCGCCTATACGGGAAAGTCCTCGGAAGACAAGCGGCACGAGCTTTCCATGACGTTCAAAAACGATGAGATCGGGGTTGTTGTCCTGACGGCTCCGGATTCCATCGCCTGGCTCTTTAATATTCGTGGCGGTGACGTGGAGCATACGCCGTTACCCCTTGGCTTCGCCCTGCTGTATCGTGACGGCACGGCGTCTCTCTTTCTCGATACGCATAAAGTTTCCGATGCCTTGGCGCTGCACGTGGGACCAGCCGTGCGGATTCGTCCCGTCTCCGAATTTCATGACGCCTTGGAACAATTGGGAAAGGCGGGTGAGCGCGTGTTATGCGATCCGAAGCGCACGGCGAGTTGGATTCCCGAACGCCTGACTCGATCCGGGGGCCAAGTGATCGAAGGCGAAGATCCGTGCTTCTTGCCCAAGGCCTGCAAAAATGAGGCGGAGATCAGTGGGGCACGGGAAGCGCAAAAAAGAGATGGCGCTGCGGTATGTGAATTTCTCGCCTGGCTGAGTCGAGAAGCGCAGACTGGGAAACTCTCCGAATGCGATGCCCAATCGCATCTGGATGCCTGTCGCCGCCGGCAGCCGCTCTGGCAGGATATGAGTTTCCCCACGATTTCCGCGGCCGGCCCCAATGGGGCCATCGTGCATTACCGGGCAACCGATCAGCAGGCTCGAAGGCTTGCTCCAGGCACCTTATACCTGGTGGATTCAGGAGGACAGTATTTGGACGGTACGACCGATATCACCAGAACGATTGCCATCGGGTCCTCTCTACCGGAGCACCGGGATCGGTACACCCGTGTCCTCAAAGGACATATTGCCCTCGCCATGGCCACCTTTCCGAAAGGAACGACCGGTGCCCAACTCGATACCCTGGCCAGGCGGCCGCTTTGGGAGGTGGGGTTGGATTATGATCATGGGACCGGGCACGGGGTCGGGAGTTACTTGGGCGTCCACGAAGGCCCGCAGCGTATCTCGAAAGGGGGACATGCGGTCGCGTTACAACCCGGCATGATCCTTTCAAACGAACCCGGGTATTACAAAAGCGGAGAATACGGGATTCGGTTGGAAAACCTCGTTGTAGTGATCCCTGCTGCGACGAGTGACGGGGAAGGACGGGAATGGTTCGCGTTCGAGACCATCACGCTCGTGCCGTTTGATGTCTCGCTTATCGACGGGAGCTTATTGCATGCAACGGAAAGAGAGTGGCTCAATGCCTACCACGCTCGTGTGCGTGAAGTCATCGGGCCGCTGGTTGATTCGTCCACGGCTGATTGGTTAGAACAGGCGACGGAACGAATCGCCTAGGTTCCCTATTCCCCCTCTCCACGGGCGGGAGAGGGCTGGGGTGAGGGGGAAATGGTTAACGAATGAGTCTACACATGCTATTCACATGAACGGTCTGCAAACGAAATGAGTCAAGCCTTGACGGATGAACAGATAGCCGAGCGTATACGCGCGCAGTTAGGCCAGGCCGCGGCCGTGGATGACCTTATGGTCAAGGGGGACCTTCTGCAACTGCACGTCTCCGAAGAGTTTTACAGACGGTTGGCGGTTGATCGGGATCGTAGCAGAAAGATCGTGCTGATGCTGATGCAGCAGATGAAGTCGTTAACGGGTCTTCAGGACGTCACCGTGAGAGTGTACAGTCAAAACGAAAAGATGATCGAAGGCAAAGTCAAGGCGTTCGGGGGAGATAACGTCACGTACATGTTGGATTTGTAAGGCCGGACGGCCGTCGAAGCCGTTTGTATTGGGTCAACCCCGTTGCGTGCCGCCGATATAGTCAAACAGTGCCTGTTTCGTGGCGAGGGAATCGTGGGGAGTCCGGGGTTCGACGTTTTGGAGTTCGACAATAAATGAGCGCTCATTATACTCAATGATCGGAAAGCCTTTTCCCTTCAGGTGGGCTACCACGTCTTTCATTAACGCGACTCCTTCAGCATATTGACAAAAGACACAGTCGAGAACGTCTCCAGGTTCATGGCGGGCTCGTTGTGGCGCATGCCAATAGGATAATCGGTAACTGGAAATCTGGAGTTGTTGCGTTTTCATCACGGGATCTTCACGTCAGAAAAGTGAAGAAAAAATTATAGCATAAACAAGGCGAAGCCTGTGGGTACGATTCTTGACAGAGAAAAATTGTTCCGGCCATGGTGTCACGATGGAATCAGGTGATTTACTGGAATTCATGCCGCCGTCGAAGGCCGCTCCCGTGAACGTCCGATCTTCTCCGGAAGTGCACGTCCTTACCGTTCAAGACAAAACGATTATCTTGGTCGGGACGGTACACGTATCACAGGAGTCCGCGGATTTGGTTCGTGCCGTCATCGAAGAGGAACGGCCGGATGCGGTCTGTGTGGAATTGGATGCCCGCCGGTACGAAGCCTTGTCCCAGCAGCAGAAATGGGAGTCGTTCGACCTCAAAGAGGTGATCCGCAAAAAACAGCTCAGTACCATGTTGGCCAACGTCCTGTTGGCCTCCTATCAAAAGCGACTGGGGGATCAGCTTGGTGTTCTGCCCGGCACCGAGATGCTGGAAGCCATCAACGTGGCCAAAAAGCACGACATTCCCATTTTCCTCTGCGACCGCGACGTACGCGTTACCATGCGACGTGCCTGGCGGTCCACCCCGTTCTTCAAGAAAAGCATGTTGGTCTCGTCGCTGATTTTGAGCGTGTTCGACACCAAGCCCGTGAGCGAGGAATCTTTACAGGATTTGAAAAAGCAGGACGTGCTGTCCGAGATGATGCAGGAATTAGGCAAGGAAATTCCAACGTTGAAAACGGCATTGATCGACGAACGGGACCACTATTTGGCGGAAAAAACCTTGCAGGCCGAAGGCAAGACGCTCGTCTCGGTGGTCGGAGCTGGACACGTGGAGGGGATTAAGGCCATTCTCCAAGGCGAGCGGGGCAACCTGGACGGCTTGGACGTGATCCCTCCCGTGTCGCCGGTATGGAAATGGGTAGGGTGGGCTATCCCGGCCATTATTGTCGGGTCAATCGCCTTGATCGGCTATCAAAAAGGGGCCGCAGCAGCCGGAGACAACGCCATCTTTTGGATCGTGGCCAACGGCGTGCCCAGTGGCTTGGGGGCAGTACTGGCCTGGGCCCACCCGTTCACGATTGTCGCGGCAGTGGCCGGAGCGCCGTTTACGAGTCTGACTCCGGTGATCGGCGTCGGGTACGTGACCGCATTTGTCCAAGCTTATATGCAACCTCCGCTCGTTCGTGAATTTCAGACCGTGGCCGAAGACGTGGCCATTCCCCGGCGTTGGTGGCAAAGCCGACTGTTACGGGTGTTCCTGGCTTTTTTGTTTCCCACCATCGGCAGCGTCATCGGCACGTGGGTCGGCGGAACGCGCATCGTGTCGAATTTATTCTAGCCCGGATTTTTCCCTGGTCGTAGCAAGACGGTGGGAGCAACTTCCTGAGCGTTTAGGAGTTTTTGCTGGTATGTTGAAAAAGACAGGACGGGCAGGTGTAATGAATGAAGCGGCCGTCAGCCACGAGTCGTTTATGCATCGTGACCCGGCACCAGGTGCATTGGCGGTCGGGAAGTTCGGTCTCCGACGGGAGGGGGAGGTCTGATGACGTTGGCGAAGGCGTGTCCATTCAGGCATTCTCATAAAGCCAGACGGTGGTTGTCAAATTTTCTGCATCCCCTCGCCTCTCCTTACAAAGTGTACTGTCCCGTGTGATTCCCTAGACTCTTCTGCTATCATGCGTGGCATCGAATATGTCCACCAACGGAGGCCCCATGGACATTAAATTACATAAGTTAGCTCGCACCACCCCCGCCACGCGTCGCTACATCCAGACCGCCCCCAAAAGCGCCGCGACCTTGGCCCGGGAACTCGGGGTCGCTGTGACTACCATCTATAAATGGAAGCGCGCCGGCCGGGTCCACGATGGCTCCCATGTCCGCCACCAGCTCCATGCCAGTACCTCCCCCGAGCAGGAAGCCCTTATCGCCGAATTGCGCACCCAATTGCGGTTGTCCCTCGACGATGTCACGGAGGTCCTGAACCGATGCAGTGCGACGCCCTTGAGTCGGAGCGCGATCCATCGCTGCTTGGTGCGGCTCGGCGTCGCGCGCTTGCCCCCCGCCTCCCCCGACGCGCCGCCGGTGGGGCGGTTCGCGGCGACCCCGTGCGGCTACATTCATCTGGATCTGAAAGTGTTAAGCAAATTACAGAAGCAGCCCAGTTATGTGTTCGTGGCCATTGACCGGGCCACCCGCTATGTCTGGGTCAAGGTGCTGGCCCGGCGGACGGCCGCCACGGTGACGCAGGCCGTCGAAGAATTCCTGGCCGCGTTTCCGCACAAAGTGCACACCATCTTGACCGATAATGATGGCGCGTTTACCGATCGGTTTGCCGTGCACAAGAAAGGCAAGCCCGCGGGCCAGCCGAGCGGGACGCATCGCCTGGATCACGTGTGCCGGGCGCATGGGATCACACATCGCCTGATCCGGCCCTATCATCCGCAGACCAATGGCATGGTGGAACGCTTTAACCGGCGGCTGAGTGACGCGTTACAGAGCCAGCCGACGCTCCGGGCCCATTGCAGCAATCGGTTTCGGAGTCACGCCGAGCGGAACGCCTTCATCACACGGGTGGTGGACAATTACAATCGGACCCGGTTAAGGTGCCTCAACTATCAGGCCCCCTTGCACTTGTTACAGAATCTCACGGGACACAACAACAAAGGAGGGGAACCAGAAAGGGATGCAAGGCAAAAGACCCTGGATTCTTTACTTGACTGGATCCCCGATTAAGAATGTCGGGGACAAGCGTCGGGAATGACAGAAGGGAAAGAGCCTGTAAGAACCGGCAGCACGTTTGAAAACCCATGGTACCACAAGACAATCCCCCTTCATCGCTTGAGCACAAGAAACCGGCAGGTGCCTTGCCGGTCACTGGCGTGCCGGCACTGGTCGTGTCAGGATTCCTGGGTGCCGGTAAAACCACGCTCGTTCGGCACCTGCTTGAAGAGGCACAAGCCCAAGGGGTGCGGATAGCGGTCGTGTCGAATGAATTCGGTGACTTGGGAATCGACCAGGCCTTGTTGGGGAACCAGGCAGGCCAAAGTTACGTCGAATTGGAAGGCGGGTGCGTCTGTTGCAAACTTTCCGATGAACTCGTGACAACGCTCCAACGGATCCGGGAAGAGGTTCATCCGGATCGGGTTGTGGTCGAAACGTCCGGTGTGGCTTTACCCTTTGACACGCTTCTGAATTTTTGGCGGGAACCGGTGTCCGAATGGGTCGGTGAGTGTCTCTCGGCGGTGGTGGTGAATGCCGAACAGGTAGCTGAAGGGCGTGACCTGGAAGGGACCTTTGAACAGCAGGTGTCATCGGCCGACTTGTTGATCCTGAACAAAATGGATCTCGTGCCTTCGGAACAACGTGAGCAGGTCTATGAACGGGTGCAGCACCTGGCCCCGGGGGCTCCCATCGTTCCAGCCGTTCACGCCCGCGTCAGTACGACGGTGTTGTTTCCCCCTGATCCCGGGAATCTTTCCAAGCGAGTCGGCAGACAAGCGACACGTGAACCACATACCCACGAGGCGTTTGAGTCGGAAGAATGCGTCGTTGAGCCGGGGATCGACCCCGAGACGCTGGTCAACCGGATTCGAGCACGCCACGCCCTGCGTGCCAAAGGATTCGTGCAGACCTCCGATGGCCTTCGTCTTGTTCAAGGCGTGGGCCCGCGAGTCGATTTGATCGAGCCTGCCATGAACCCGCCCGAGCATCTCCTGGGACGTCTTGTTCTCATCAGAAGAAGCCACGGCTCCCTGCGGTAGAGGAGGTTGGGCTCCCCCTTGGCGTGCCTGAGAGGGCAAGGGGTTACGATTGACTCAGCAGGTGCGGATAGTCCTTCTCAACTGCTTCGTGAATCTGAGGATCGAGGTTGGCTTGGAAAAGCGTCTTCGCCTTGCCGAGGTACACCATGGAGATGTTTTTTGCGTGCTGCAGATTCGCGCGTTGGAAGATGGTTCCGGTCAGAGAGGCGTCTTGCAGGTTGGCTTCGGACAAGTCCGATCCCGTGAGGTTGGCTTCTCGCAGGTCAGCCATTTTCAGGTTGGTTTGCACGAACCTGCACCCCTGTAAATTTCCCCACGGCAGTGAGGCGCGCGTCAGGTTGGCCTTGGTTAAATCCGCGCCTGCGAGATTCGCACGGATCAGGCCCGTTCCACTGAAATCCGCCATCACGAGCGTTGCATTGGTGAGGGTCGCCTTGAGCAGATTGGCTTCGATGACGTCCGCTTCCGTGAGATTGGCTTCGGTCAAATCGGCTTCTTCCAGAGTAGCCCGGAGCAAGTAGGCATCAGACAAATCCGCGCCGGTCAGGTCGCACCTGGTAAAATCCATTCTCGTGAAATCATAACCCGAGAGATCGGCTTCCCGAAGGTCGGGGTACACGGTTGGCTGGGTTCGTCGGAATTTATTCCAGACTTCGAGGCCTTGGAGTAACAGATCAAGATGGGCTTGATTGGCCATGAGGGGGGATGCCGGGGGTATTACGCTTGGCAGAGAGCAAGAAGAGGCCGGCTGGTTTTTCTTGAGAGGAGAGTAAAGACCCCTCAGGGTTTCTGTTTCTTGAGGAATTTCAAAAATTCAGAGTCAGGGCTCAGCACCATGGTCGTGTCTTTGGCGAATATTTTCCGGTAGGCTTCCATGGTACGAACGAATTCAAAAAATTTAGGATCCTGGTTATACGCAGTGGCGTAAATCTTGAAGGCTTTCGCATCACCTTCCCCACGAATTTCCTGGGAAGTTTTGTAGGCCTCGGCTATGAGAATTTGTCGATCCTTTTCGGCTTCCGATCGAATTTTCTGCGCTTCTTCCGCGCCTTCGGCTTTGTATTGTTTGGCGATCCGCTCCCGCTCGGCTTGCATCCGATCAAACACGGCCTTGGCATTTTGTTCAGGCAGGTCCGCGCGTTTGATTCGGACGTCCAGGACTTTCAAACCGTATTTCGAGGCTTTTTGATTGGCGCGTTTTGCGACCTCGGACATGATCAACGAACGGTTCGCGGAGACAATTTCCGAAAGCTCGTGGCGACCCAGTTCCACGCGAAGTTCGGAGTAAATGATATCGTCCAGCCGTTGAAGCGCACCCCGTTGCGTTTGGAACGCCTTGTAGACTTCCAGTGGATCGACGATTTTCCATTTGGCGAAATTGTCGATCAAAATGGTTTTTTTGTCCTGGGTAATGACTTCGCGAGCGGCAACGTCATAATCCAGCAGTCGCTTGTCGAAGTATCGCACTTCCTGGACAAAGGGAACTTTGAATTTGAGCCCCGGCTCCGTCACGGTTCGCTTGGGTTTCCCGAGCTGGACCACAATGGCCGTTTGGGTTAAATCAAGAATGAAGAACGGAGAGGCCCCCAACACGACCAGCAGGACCAGGACGACGGCGATGCCGATAAACAGGTTTTGTTTCATCAGGGGGTAGTCTCCGCCTTTCGGCCAGGCAGTTTCTGCAACCGATCCAACGGCAAGTACGGCAAGACGTTACCCGCGGCTGTTGAATCGAGAATAATCTTGTCGACGCCGGAGAGGACTTCTTCCATGGTTTCGATATAGAGCCGCTTACCAATGACGTCTTTGGCTTTTTTGTATTCCGTCAACGTTTGCAAAAAGTGGTTGGCTTCACCTTCGGATCGAGCGACTCTGGCCTGGGCATATCCTTTGGCTTGATTGACGTCCTGTGCGGCTTGCCCTTTGGCTTTCGGAATGATGTCGTTCCGATACCCATGGGCCTGGTTGATAAGCTGCTCCCGTTCCTCCTTGGCACTGGCAACGTCTTTAAAGAACTTGGCTACTTTCAGTGGCGGATTGACATCGAGCAATTGTACGGTGGCAATCTGGATGCCACCCTCATATTCATCGACGATGGTTTGCAGTAATTCCTGCGTGGACTGCTGGATCGCGGCTTTGCCCACGGTCAACGCCTCGTCGATTTTATTTTTGCCGATAATTTCCCGCATTGCGGCCTCTGCCGCTTTCTGTATGGTTCCTTCAATATCCGCCACGTTGAACAGGTACTCTTTGGCATCGCTGATTTTGTATTGGACAATGAATTCAACGGAGAGAATGTTCATGTCTCCGGTCAGCATGAGGGCTTCCTGCGGGACGATTTGGGCCCGTCCACGGGTATTGGTGCGAAACCCGACTTCGATACGGTGGAGTTTTTCAACCTTCGGCGTGACGACGGTTTCAAAAAATGGCAATTTGAGGTGTGGCCCTGGTCCGACGGTCCGAACCACGTCGCCGAACCGCTTGACGAGCCCTTCTTCATCGGGCTCGACTTTGAACACGGCTTGAGAGAGCACCAGGATACCCGCCACGATCAGGATGATGGACTTCATTCCACGCGTCGGTTTCATCCGTTGCCATTGCTCTTTCGCTTTCTTGAGGACGTCATCAAGCGGATCGGCCCCGCCTTGCTGACCCCATGGATCTTTCGGTTCCCAAGCCATACGATTTCCTCAATATCAGAGATGGTTGATGGACAAAATGTTATTCATATTCGATCACAGTAACAGAAAGTCCGGAGATGGGCAACTTTGGTTGCGCCGTGAGCGCAAACCGTCCCGATCGCTTTCAGGTGCAGTCAGAGTCGGCATGGGCGCTTCGTCGGGCAAGGCAGGGAATTTCTCCTTGAACATTCAACCCACGCTGGCTAAAATAATTGGCCTTTCAGCCATATTCTTATTGACGATACCCAAGACAGACACTGCGAAGATAGAACGGTGACGCGGAAGATCTGCAAAGGCGTTCTTGGGTGAGTGACAATCCTGCCGGTTAGGTTGGTATTACTGAATTCAGGGGAGCATTTCTCCGTCTGACGAAGGGGGCGTTCCGTGAATATTGAGAGCTCGGTGATTATCTTTGCGTTAGTGTCCGGCGTCGTGGGTATTGCCTATGGGGTGTATCTCACCTTTTGGGTCCTTCGACAGGACGCCGGAAACGAGACCATGCAAACCATTGCGTTAGCGATCCAGGAAGGCGCCTCCGCCTACTTGAAGCGCCAATATCGAACCGTCGGCGTTGTGGCGGGCATCATGTTTCTGATTTTGTGGCTGACCGGGATATGGTCGGACAATTTCGGGTTGTTGCCGGCGATGGGGTTTGTGGTGGGAGCCACAGCCTCGGCACTCGCCGGGTACGTCGGCATGGTGATTGCCGTGCGGGCCAACGTGCGGACGGCGCAGGCCGCCTCGCACGGGTTGGACCCGGCACTGCAAGTCGCCTTTAAAGGTGGCGCGGTTACCGGCCTGCTGCTCATTGGGTTGGGACTGGTGGCGCTGGCCGGCTTTTATGCCATCGGGTCCGCGATTGCAGGGCAGGAAAAAGCCGTGCACGCCCTCATCAGCCTTGGGTTTGGGGGCAGCCTCATTTCAGTCTTTGCCCGTGTCGGGGGAGGCATTTACACCAAGGCCGCGGACGTGGGAGCCGACCTCGTCGGAAAAGTTGAAGCCGGTATTCCCGAAGACGACCCTCGTAACCCCGCGGTGATTGCGGACAACGTGGGTGACAACGTGGGTGACTGTGCCGGTATGGCGGCCGACCTGTTCGAGACCTACGTCGTGACGATTGTCGCAGCCATGGTCCTGGCCACGAGTCTCTTTCCCGGAAACGTGGCTCCCGTGCTGTATCCCCTGGCCCTCGGCGGGCTGACCGTCTTTGCCACCATTATCGGGATCTTCTTCGTGAAGGTGAGTGAAGGCGGGAGCATCATGTCGGCCCTGTACAAAGGCTTGTTCGTCAGTGGAGGCCTTGCCGCCGTGGCGTTCTTTCCCGTGACGACCCACATGATGGACGGCGTCGGCGGAGTCTCGGGCATCAGTTATTTCATTGCGGCCCTCCTGGGCCTGGCGGTGACGTTGGCCCTGGTGTTCATTACCGATTATTTTACGGCCACAGCCTATGCCCCGGTGCGCGAAGTGGCCAAGGCGAGTGAAACCGGACATGCGACGAATATCATCGCCGGGTTGGCCGTGGGCATGCAGTCCACCGGGTGGCCCGTGGTCGTCATCGTCGCGGCAATTTTATCGAGTTTCGGGATTTGCGGCGGCGCCGAAGGCGGCGGGCTGTACGGGGTCGCGGTCGCGGCGGTGGCCATGCTGTCGATGGCGGGCATCGTGGTGGCGATTGATGCGTTCGGTCCGGTGACGGATAACGCGGGCGGCATTGCGGAGATGTCCCACTTGGGGGAAGACGTGCGAAAAATCACGGATGCGCTCGATGCCGTGGGGAATACCACCAAGGCGGTCACCAAGGGCTATGCCATCGGCTCGGCCGCGTTGGCGGCCCTGGTGTTGTTTGCGGAGTATGCCCGGGAAGCCCGGGCCGGCGACCCAAGCCTGACCTTTGATCTGTCCGACCCCAACATTTTAGTGGGGTTGTTCCTCGGCGGGATGTTGCCGTTTATCTTCGGGGCGCTGTGTCTGAAGGCCGTGGGTCAGGCCGGTGGCCTGGTGGTGGAAGAAGTCCGCCGGCAGTTCCGGGAAATCCCCGGGATTATGGAAGGTACGCAGAAACCGGAATATGGCACGTGTGTGGATATCGTGACCCAAGCCGCCCTTCAAAAAATGCTGCTTCCCGGCCTCATCCCCGTGATCTCACCGATTCTGGTCGGCGTGATTTTAGGTCCGGCGGCCCTGGGAGGCGTGTTGGTCGGCAGTATCGTGACGGGCCTGTTTCTGGCCATTACCATGACGAGCGGTGGTGGGGCCTGGGATAATGCCAAAAAATACATCGAGGAACAGGGCCTCAAAGGAACCGAAACCCACAAAGCGGCGGTGACGGGCGACACCGTCGGTGATCCTTTCAAAGATACCGCCGGTCCGGCGATCAACCCGATGATTAAAGTCATCAATATCGTGTCCTTACTCATCATTTCCTTTATTGTGTAGCAACAGGCTGTTGAAAAACCTCTGTCCTGAGTCGAAGGCCATGTCCTGCTCGCCTTGAGAGAAGGACATGGTGTCCAGTCTTGAGGCCTCATCCGGAGTCATGATGGGGCGGAGTGGCTTATCTTGACCCCTTCAAGAGGCTGGGCTATCCTAGCATGGCTTGTGCGAGAGTCTTGTTCTCCTTGAGAACCGGGAGGTGGGGCCATGGAAAGGCAGGAACAGAAATCCGAGGCAGCAAAAACTTCCTCCGATGATCAGGAAGTCAAGCCGAATCCTCACGTCATTGAAACCGGCAAGAAGCTCCAGGAGGACATCGATCATTTAGTTGATGAGATCGATGAGGTCCTGGAGGAAAACGCTGCCGAGTTCGTCAAGAACTACGTGCAGAAAGGGGGAGAGTAACTCCTCTTTCTTCTCTTTTTTTACCGCCATCCATTCTTTCTTTTTTTGTTTCGCCAGGACAGTGTGGCTGGTTCATCGGCGAGGTTGGGAGGTCGCGCCAGGCCTTTGACACTCTTCGGATCAGTTCCTATGATCGCTGCTGTTCACGGTTCCTGCGACACACGTGAATTTCCGCCTATGACGATGCTCCCCAAAAATTGGCTGGTGCGCTCAATTGAGCAGAAGCAGGTCGATGCGTTGGTTCTGGCCTTGGGCATCTCACCCCTGACGGCGACGGTCTTGTGTGGAAGGGGCGTCGTCGAGCCTGATCAGGCCAAGGCTTGGCTCTCATCCCCCGGTGGTGCAACCCATGATCCGTTTGCGCTGCCTGATATGGAACGGGCCATTGATCGGCTTCATCTGGCCATTCAACGAGGTGAGCGGATCTGCTTTTATGGAGACTATGACGTTGACGGCATGGCGGCCACGAGTCTGCACCTCCTTTTTTGGCGACGTGTGGGTGCCAAGGCGGAAGTCTATATTCCTCACCGGCAGGAGGAAGGGTATGGCCTGCAGGAAGGGGCCATACGGAAACTGGCCGATACGGGCGTTTCCTTGTTGCTCACGGCGGATTGCGGAACCACCTCATACCGGGAGATCGAGGTGGCTCGTCGCTTGGGCATGGACGTTATTGTCACCGATCATCACCAGCTTCAATCCCGAATGCCTGAGCCGGTTGCGTTTATCAATCCGTATCGACCGGATTCCGTCTATCCTTTCCAGGGGTTATGTTCCGGTGGCTTGGCCTACAAGGTAGTGGAAGCCTACGCGCAGAAGTATGGAGCCGCGGGCGTATCGGTGGAGACGTTTCGTGACCTGGTGGCGTTGTCTTCCATCGCCGACATGGTTCCGCTCCGGGATGAGAACCGGGTCCTGGTACGGGATGGGCTGGCCCAGGTCGCTCAGGGGACACGATGCGGGATTCGGGCGTTGACCCAAGACTTGGGCCTGAACGGGACGTGTTCGGCCGGCACGATCGGGTTTCGGGTGGCCCCGCGTCTCAATGCGGCCGGACGATTGGCCCATGCCGGGTTGGGCGTCAGGCTGCTGACCACGGAGTCCGAACCCGAGGCGGTTCAACTTGCGCAACAGTTGGAGCAACTGAACCGTCAACGGCGACAGATTGAAGAAGAGATAACCAAGGAGGCGATTGCGCAGGTGGAGGCCGGTGACCAGCCGCACGCGATTGTGGTGGGCGCGGAAGGGTGGCATAGTGGCGTGATCGGCATTGTCGCGGCGCGGTTGGTGGAACGCTATCACCGTCCTGCGGTCGTGGTGGCGTTCGATCAGCATGGTATCGGGAAAGGGTCGGTCAGAAGCGTGGCCGGTTTCGACGTGTGCCAGGCCTTGCAGGAATGTCACCAGGACCTGGTGGCTTTCGGTGGGCATCCGATGGCAGCGGGTCTCACGGTCAGACAAGAAATGTTTACCGATTTCAGACGCAGGTTTTGGGGAGTCGTCGAGGGGTTGATGGATGCCAGGCCGCAAGTTCCCACCCTGGACGTGGATGCGGCGGTTGCGCTTGCCGACGTTCAATTTCCCCTTCTCCGGGAATTGGAGCGGCTGCAGCCCTTCGGGATGGGCAATCCTGAGCCGACCTTTATGAGTCGAGGGATTTCGGTGCTGGAGAAAAGGGTGGTAGGGGAGAATCATCTGAAATTGGTCGTTCGCCAGCACGGCTCCGTTCCCTTGGACAGTATCGGGTTTCGGATGGGCGGGCTCGCGAAAGACATCGATGCGGGAAACGGGCGGATTGACGCCGTGTTCAGTCCGGAGTTGAATCACTGGAAGGGATCGAGCCGCATTCAACTCCGGCTGTGTGACGTGCGAGTCGGGTCATGAGGGAAGAACCACTTATGTCGCTGTCCAGTGTGACAGAGATTGATGACCTGATTCGGCAGGTGCAAAGTTGCCATCCCGAGGCCGACGAAGCCTTGCTTCGGCATGCCTATGCCTTTTCAGCGAAAGCGCATGAGGGGCAGACTCGCCGGTCCGGCGAGCCCTACCTGCAACACCCGCTGGCTGTCGCCGGCATTTTGACTTTTCTCAAACTCGACGTGACCGCCATTGTGGCCGGGCTTCTCCATGACACGTTGGAAGATACCGTGGCGACCCAGGAAGAGTTGCAGACGCATTTCGGGCACGAGGTGGCGCATCTTGTGGAAGGGGTCACGAAAATCGGCCAGATTCCTTTTCGGACGTATGAAGAAAAACAAGCTGAAAATTTCCGGAAGATGTTGTTGTCGATGGCCGATGATATCCGGGTGGTCTTTATCAAGTTGGCCGATCGTCTTCACAACATGCGAACGCTGGGCCATTTGCCGGAGGCCAAACAAAAGCAAATCGCCAAGGAAACCCTGGAAATTTATGCGCCGTTGGCCAACCGGTTGGGCATGAGTTGGCTCAAGCAGGAGCTTGAAGATTTATGTTTTCAGTATCTCAAGACGGAAGCCTATTCCCTGTTGAAGCTCCGGGTGGCGAAACGGGACGAAGAACGGCAAGTCTACGTCCAGTCGATTATTCAGGAGACGGTCGATGCGTTGGCCGCGGCCGGGTTGCCCGGTCACGTGGTCGGACGCCCCAAACATTTGTACTCCATTCATCAGAAAATGGAGAGCCAGGAAATTACGTTCGAGGAAGTGTACGACCTCGCGGCCATTCGCATTATCACCGACACCAAGAGCCATTGTTATACGCTTCTCGGCCTCGTGCATTCGTTATGGCCACCGGTCCCCGGGCGGTTCAAGGATTACATCGCCACGCCGCGCACGAATCTCTACCAATCGCTGCATACGACGGTGTTGGGTCCGCAAGGCGATCACGTGGAATTTCAAATACGAACGGAAGAAATGCACCGTCTCGCGGAATACGGGGTGGCGGCCCATTGGCGCTACAAGGAACAGGTCAAAGTCGCCGAGCGCGACGAAAAGGTCTTCAGTTGGCTCCGGCAATTCGTGGAATGGCATAAGGACCTCTCCGATAATCGCCAGTTCATGGATTCCGTCAAACTCGATCTTTTTCATTTGGACGTCTTTCACGACGTGGTTTTTGCGTTTACGCCAAAGGGCGAAGTGAAGGAACTGCCGCTTAGCTCCACGCCGGTCGACTTTGCCTATGCGATTCACACGCAAGTAGGAGATCATTGCGTCGGAGCGAAAGTGAACGGAAAGATCGTGCCCCTTCGACAAGCGCTCGCCAGCGGCGATACCGTGGAAATTCTGACTTCGTCGACCCAGGTCCCGCAGAAAGAGTGGTTGAAGTTTGTTCGGACGTCCCGTGCGAAAGCAAAAATCAAACATTTCTTGAAAGGCGAGGAGCAAAAGCAGGGGTTGGAATTGGGGCGTCGATTGCTTGAACGTGAGTTTCGCCGGCATCAGCTCCCGTCCGCGCAGTTGTTCCAGTCGGACCGGCTGTCTCAACTTGCCGGCGAGAGAGGATATGCCTCCGTCGAGGAGATGACCCGGATGGTGGGCTATGGGCGTCTGTCCGCCGTAGAACTGGTCAATTGGCTCGTGTCGCCCGGTGAAGATGCGGCGAAAGGCGACGAGGCCGTTCACAGGGTGTCCGGGACGGCCCCGGGTGCCCTGCAATCCGTCAAGGTCATGGGGGGCCGGGACGTCCTGATGCAGTTGTCAAAATGTTGTGCGCCGGTGCCGGGTGATTCCATCTTGGGCTATCTCACCCGCGGGCGTGGGCTGACGATCCATTCGAAGGGCTGTCCCAATCTTGAGACCATGGACTATGAAAAAGATCGCTTGGTCGAAGTTGAATGGGATATGACGATCGAAGAGCATCATTCGGTCAAGGTTTGCGTGTTGACCATTGATCGCCCCGGAGTGTTAGCCAACGTGTCGTCGGCTATTTCCGATTCGAAGGCCAATATCAGTGGGGCGGAAATTACGACCAGGGAAGATCAAAAAGCCGTTCTCGACTTTGTGATTGAAGTTTCCAACACCCGCCACCTCGAACACACGCTCGAAGCCATAGGGCGGATGGATGGAGTCATTTCAGCCAGGCGCGTGCGTGGTTGGGAAAATTCCTGAGTCTCCTACTTCGGCATCTCGATGGTGAGTCGGGTACCTGGGGCGAGCTTCAGCGTTGCGGCTTGTCCGGCGCGAAGTTCCAGGACCTGGACCGCGGTGGTTTTCGGCCGATAGCGGGGACACAGATTGTCGGTTCTCGTGCAGATCGGGACGTACCGTTCGAGATGGACGATGGTCCCGTCCCGGTCCAACCATAAAATATCCAAGGGCATTTTGGTGTTCTTCATCCAAAACGTCCAATAGGCGGGCTCTTGAAACTCCGGAAAGGTAAAGAGCATGCCTCGATCAGGGGCCATTCGCGTTCGATACATCAACCCTTGACTCCGTTTGGCCGGCGTGTCGGCGATTTCACAATAAATCGCAAACCCATCGGGTGTCGAAACCGTGGCCAAACCGCCTGAGCCGGATGGTGGGGGCGTCGCCGCCGGCGCGGAGAACGCGAAGAGGCTCATGCCCAGAACGAGGCAGGCCGTCAGGTGGAGTAACCGTACCCTCTTGTTGGGAATCCGTCGTGCTGGTTCCGGTTGTGCCATGACGGCCATGCTAGGGGCTCTCGAAAAAGCTTGTCAACCAAGGACAACGTCGCCTCGAGTTGCGAGATCCCGTCGAATCGCCAAGAGGCAGAACCCGTTCAACCAGGAATGGAGAACCGTTGCGATATTGTGCCCGTTCGCCGCTGCCCGTGCTTTTGATTTGGTCTCTTGACGGGTGCCTGGTGTCTCTATATAATTCTCCGTTTGGTGGGGTCGGCCCTTACGGTTTTTAAAAGGAAAAACTCGAGATGCCCTCTTTTGCCTGTTTCGGCAGGAAAAATTGGGCTCTGTCTTGTATCCCCGCTTTCCTCTTTCCCTTAATGTATTATTGATGCAGGAGGGGACTGCCAAACGATTGAGTTGTTGAAAGGGCAGGTACCCAAGTGGACAAAGGGGGCAGACTGTAAATCTGCTGCCATCGGCTTCCAAGGTTCGAATCCTTGCCTGCCCACCATAAATAGAAACGTGTGTGACGGCATAAACGGGACGTTCATTCAAGTCAATGGCTTTTTGAGTCAAAGAAGTGAGCAAAGTCGTAGATCAACGGCGAATTCGAAAACGGTGGCGGGCGTAGCTCAGTGGTAGAGTTCCAGCCTTCCAAGCTGGCTGTCGCGGGTTCAAATCCCGTCGCCCGCTCCAGCGAACGTTTGAAGCGTAAAGAGGTCGACGTGGCAAGTGATGCAGGAGTTCACGTCTCCCATTCACAAGGCCCATGTAGCTCAGTTGGCAGAGCACGTCCTTGGTAAGGACGAGGTCACGCGTTCGATCCGCGTCGTGGGCTCCATTATCTTGATGAAGTGTCAATGAAATCTATTCTCTAGGATTTTACGGTTTCGTCTCGCGTGGAAATGAAGCGGTTCCCGCGCGCGGCGAAGTTTTTGGGGAGGGGCAGATGGCGAAGGCGAAATTTAATCGGAAGAAGCCGCACGTAAACGTGGGGACGATCGGGCACGTGGACCATGGGAAGACGACGTTGACCTCGGCGCTGACGAAGGTGATGGAGAAGCAGGGGATGGCGACGTTTGTGAGCTACGACCAGGTGGCGAGGGCGAGTGAGTCGCAGGGGCGGCGGGACCCGACGAAGATTCTGACGATTGCGATTTCGCACGTGGAGTATGAGACGGCCCAGCGGCATTACGCGCACGTGGACTGTCCGGGGCATGCGGATTACGTGAAGAATATGATTACGGGGGCGGCGCAGATGGATGGGGCGATTCTGGTGGTCTCGGCGGCGGATGGGCCGATGCCGCAGACGCGGGAACATATTCTGTTGGCGCGGCAGGTCGGCGTCCCGTACATCGTGGTGTTTTTGAACAAGGCGGACAAAGTGGAGGACCCGGAATTGTTGGAATTGGTGGAATTGGAGGTCCGGGAGTTGTTATCGAAGTACCAATTTCCGGGGGACGACATTCCGATCATTGTGGGGTCGGCGACGAAAGCGCTGGAGGGAGACGACAGCGAGGTGGGCGTGCCGGCGATCATGAAGTTATTGGCGGGGGTCGACAGCTACATTCCGACGCCGGAGCGGGCGATTGACAAGCCGTTTCTGATGCCGATTGAGGACGTGTTTACGATCAGCGGGCGGGGGACGGTGGTGACGGGACGCGTGGAGCGCGGGCAGGTCAAGGTCGGGGATGAGATTGCGATTGTGGGCTTGGGCGAGACGCGGACCACGGTGGTGACGGGCGTGGAGATGTTTCGGAAGGTCTTGGACGAAGGGCAGGCGGGGGACAACATCGGCGCGTTGTTACGGGGCACGAAGAAGGATGAAGTGGAGCGGGGGATGGTGTTGGCGAAGCCGAAGAGTATTACGCCGCATACGAAGTTCAAGGCGGAGGTCTACGTGTTGACGAAAGAAGAGGGAGGGCGGCATACGCCGTTTTTCAACGGATACCGGCCGCAGTTTTATTTTCGGACGACGGACGTGACGGGCGTGGTGCAGTTGGCAGAAGGCGTGGAGATGGTGATGCCGGGGGACAACACGACGTTTGCGGGCGAATTGATTGCGCCAATTGCGATGGAGCAGGGGGTACGGTTTGCGGTGCGGGAAGGTGGGCGGACGGTGGGAGCCGGCGTCGTTACCGAAATTCTCGCCTGAGGACGGTCACTGCTTGGAGCCGGTACGAGAAAGGAGGCGTTATGCGGGTCATTATTTCTTTAGCCTGTGGGGAATGTAAGCGGCGGAATTATTCGACGATGAAGAATAAAAAAAATGATCCTGATCGCTTGGAAGTGAAAAAGTATTGCCGGTTCTGCCGAAAACATGTCCCTCATAAGGAAGTAAAATGATGGGGTTCTCCATTGTTGAGAGTCATGAAGGGGCATGGTGTCAATGGCTAGCATGTCGGTCTCCAAAACCGAAGGTCCGGGTTCGAGTCCTGGTGCCCCTGCCACGAGACGGGTCGAATAAGGAAGACGGGATGAACGTGACATGAAGAAACTCTGGGCGAAGATTACGGAATTTCTCGTTGAGGTAAAAGGGGAGTTGAAGAAGGTTTCGTATCCGACGCGCGATGAAACCATCGGGTCCTCGTCGGTGGTGGTCGTGTTTTGTTTCATTATGTCTTTGTATCTCTCGATGACTGATTCCATTTTAGTGTGGCTGGTCAGCCAAATTCTTTGAACATTCGAGGGCAGGCGCTATGGCCAAAAATTGGTACGTGATTCACACCTATGCGGGATATGAGGGTCGAGTGCGAACCTCCTTGGTTGAACGAGCGACCCAGATGGGTCTTCAGGAAGAGTTCGGGCAGGTCCTGGTCCCTACCGAAGACGTGATTGAAATCAAGGATGGAAAACGTCGCGCGTCCAAGCGAAAATTTTTTCCCGGGTACGTGCTGGTCGAGTTGGAGAACCCTCTTCAGGATGCCACGGTGATGATGATCAAAGAGACTCCCAAGGTCACGGGGTTTATCGGGGGAGAAGGGACCAAGCCCATGCCGCTGCCGAAAGAGGAAGCGGATTCTCTTCTGAAGCAAATCGAATCGGGTGTCTCTCTTCCTCGAGAGCGGGTATTTTTCTCCAAGGGCGATAACGTGCGGATCGTTGATGGGCCGTTCATGGGCTTTAACGGCTTAATCGACGAAGTGGATGACGAGCATAGTCGAGCCAAGGTGTTGGTGAGCATCCTGGGTCGTGCGACGCCGGTCGAATTGGTCTTTGCGCAGATCGAGCGAGGGTAGGGTCGTCGTTGACGTGGGTGCGTGAGGGTCGGCGAAAGTCGACGTGCATTAACCTAGGAAAAAGGACAGAGAGATGGCAAAAGAGGTTATAACGCAAATTAAATTGCAGATTCCCGCGGGGAAGGCCAATCCCGCTCCGCCGGTTGGCCCTTCATTGGGTCAACATGGTCTGAACATTATGGACTTTTGCAAGCAATTTAATGCGAAAACGCAAAAGCAGGAAGGGAGTATCATCCCCGTTGTCATTACCGTCTATCGAGACCGGAGTTTTACCTTTATCACGAAAATCCCTCCGGCTACCGACCTTTTGAAGAAAGCGGTGGGGATTATCAAGGGGTCCGGGGTGCCGCAGAAGGATAAAGTCGGTGCGATCTCCCGTGCCCAATTACAGGAAATCTCCAAGCAAAAAATGGAAGATTTGAACGCGGTGAATGTTGAAGGGGCGATGAAGATTCTCGAAGGCACCGCAAGGAGTATGGGAATCACGGTGACCGACTAAGGCGTTGGTCAGAGGAGGGTGTAAGTCGTGGGAAAGCAATTACGGAACGCCGCAGCAAAAGTTGAGGGTAAACTGTACGGGCTTCAGGAGGCCAGTGAATTAGTCAAGCAGGCGGCCTATGCCAAATTTGACGAGACCGTGGAATTGGCCATTCGGTTGGGCGTTGATCCCAAACGTGCCGACCAGATGGTTCGTGGTACGACGGTGTTACCTCATGGCACCGGGAAAAAGGTGAGGATTCTGGTGTTTGCCAAAGGGGAAAAAGAGCAGGAGGCGCGGCAGGCAGGCGCCGATTTCGTGGGTGCCGATGAGTTGTTGGAAAAAATTAAAGGGGGATGGTTGGAGTTTGATCAAGCCATCTCCACCCCGGATCTGATGGCGTCGGTTGGGAAATTGGGAAAGGTGTTGGGGCCCCGTGGCCTGATGCCGAACCCCAAGACGGGAACCGTGACGTTTGAAGTCGGGAAGGCAATCCAGGAAATCCGGAGGGGTCGAGTCGATTATAAAGTGGATAAGGCCGGGAGCGTCCACGTGCCGATCGGGAAGGTCTCGTTTGCCGTCTCGCAAATCACCGAGAATGCGCAGGCGGTGTTTACGTCGGTGGTGAAGGCAAAGCCCTCCTCAAGTAAGGGAAAGTATCTTAAGGGTGCGACCATGTCGAGCACCATGGGGCCGGGCCTTCCCCTGGAATGTACGACCCTGGGCCGACATGTTGATTAGTTGCGGTGTGAAAAGGAGCCGGGCATGAAAAAGGAACAGAAGGCGGGGGTGGTTTCCGATTTGCACGAGAAGTTTGTCAAGGCCAAGTTGGCCGTGGTGACGGAATGTGGGGGCATGCCGGTTAATCAGGTGACGCAGTTGCGCCATCAACTTCGTGGAGCCCAGGCAGAATTGAAAGTGGTGAAGAATTCCCTGGCCGTGAGAGCGGCGGAGGGAACGTCGTTATTGCCCGTCGTCTCGTTGTTTAAGGGACAAGTGGCGGTGGTCATCGGCTACGACGACCCGGTTTTGCCTGCCAAGATTCTTCGGAATTTTATCAAGCACGAAAAATGTGACGAGAAAATTATCTGGCGAGGCGGCGTGATAGAAGGCAAAGCTCTTGAGCCCGCACAACTGATCGCGACGGCTGATTTGCCCTCCCAAGAGGTGTTGCTGTCGATGTTGTTGTCTGCCATGCAAGGACCTCTTCGAGGAATGGTGGGCGTACTTCAGGGGATTTTACGAGGATTTGCGGCCGTGCTGGTTGCGATTCAAGACAAAAAGAAAGGAGACGGAGAAATGGCTGCGACTGAGGCAAAGCTTTCAAAGGATGACATTCTGGGAGCCGTTGAAAGTATGACGGTTTTAGAATTGTCCGAACTGGTCAAGGGATTTGAAGAAAAATTCGGCGTGACGGCAGCGGTACCGGTCGTCGCGGCTGCGCCGGCTGGGGACGCTGCGGCTCAGGCTGCTGAAGAGAAGGACTCCTTTGACGTCGTGTTGGCCGGTGCCCCCCCGGCCAACACGAAAATTCAAGTGATTAAGGTGGTTCGCGAGATCACCGGGCTCGGGTTAAAAGAAGCCAAAGATTTAGTGGAAGGGGCGCCCAAGACGGTCAAGGAGGGTGCGACAAAAGACGAGGCGGAAACGATTAAGAAGAAGCTCACCGACGTGGGGGCCCCGGTCGAAGTCAAGTAGGGAGCGGTACGGGACCTGGTTGATCAGGACGGGTTGACCTCACAAGCCTAGATGCAGAAGGAGCCGAATATGTCTCAACCTCCATTGCCGGAAATTATCAAGCGTACTGACTTTTCGAAAATTCAGTCGACGATTGACATTCCGGACCTCGTCGAAGTTCAGAAACGCTCGTACGAGGGGTTTTTGCAAAAGGATACCGAACCTGAGCGTCGTGCGGAAAAAGGGCTGCAAGCCGCGCTCATGAGTGTCTTTCCCATTGCAGACTTTAATAGTTCGGCCATTCTTGAATTTTCCAATTATGCGCTGGGCACGCCCAAGTACGATATGCGCGAGTGTCTGGAACAGGGCATGACCTTTGCCGCCCCTTTAAAACTGCGTATCCGCCTGGTGGTGTTTGATCCGCAGGAAAAGGGGGTGAAGAACAGCAAGGTGCTCGACGTTCGAGAGCAGGAAGTGTACGTGGGTGAGCTGCCTCTGATGACGGACCGGGGCACCTTTATCATTAACGGCACGGAGCGGGTCGTGGTGAGCCAGTTGCATCGCTCTCCCGGTGCCTCGTTCAGTCATGATAAAGGGCGGACACATTCCAGCGGCAAGGTGTTGTTTTCCGCGCGCATCATTCCGTATCGAGGGTCCTGGTTGGATTTTGAGTTTGACGCTCGGGATATTTTGTACGTCCGCATCGATCGTCGACGCAAAATGCCCGCCACGATCCTGTTGAAGGCGTTTGGTTTGTCAACGGACGACGTGCTGAAGATGTATTACCCCATTGAGGAGATTCGGGTTTCAGATGGAAAACTGATGCGAAAGTTGGATCCCGAACTGCATACGGGATTACGTTCGTCGGTCGAAATATCCGAAAAAGGCGCCAAGGATCCGATCGTTCGAGAAGGCACGCGGCTCACCAAATCATTAATGGCGAAAGTGCGTGCTGCCGGGGTGAAGGAGACCCCGGTGAAGCCGGAAGAATTGGTTGGGCGAGCGGTGTTGACGGAGATCCTGGACTCGGGAAAAGGAGAGGTGCTGGTTGAAAAAAATCAACGGTTGACCTTGCCCATGCTTGAACGGCTTCTTGAATTGAAGCCCTCGAGTTTCAAAGTGATTTATCTGGACAGCGTGACGGCGACGCCGATCATTTTGGATACCTTGGATGCCGAACGGACGACGTCTCAAAAAGAAGCCTGGGTGGAAATTTATAAACGGCTTCGGCCGGGAGAAATGCCTTCCGTGGATTCGGCCAAGCTCTTGTTTGAGAACCTGTTTGTCAACCCGAAGCGGTACGATCTGTCTCCGGTCGGACGGTTGAAGATGAATAACCGCTTTTCGTTGGACCTTTCCCTCTCCCAGCGGGTGCTCACCGCGCAGGACGTGGTGGAAGTGGTCCGCTGCCTCGTCGAATTGAAAATGGGCAAAGGCGACGTGGATGATATTGATCATTTGGGGAATCGTCGGGTTCGGACGGTTGGAGAATTGCTCGAGAATCAGATTCGTTTGGGGTTGGCCCGAATGGAGCGCAGCATTAAAGAGCGGATGAACCTGCTCGATATGGAAACGGTGCTGCCGCATGACTTGATTAACGCCAAACCCATTGTGGCCGCTATTAAAGAATTTTTTGCCGGCAGTCAGTTGTCCCAGTTTATGGATCAAACGAACCCCTTGGCTGAAATCACCCATAAACGACGATTGTCCGCATTAGGGCCTGGCGGGCTGACTCGTGAGCGCGCGGGCTTTGAGGTCCGCGACGTCCACCCCTCTCACTATAGTCGTATTTGTCCCATCGAAACTCCTGAAGGGCCGAACATCGGGCTCATCACCTCGTTGGCCACCTACGCGCGCATTAACGAATTCGGCTTCATTGAAGCCCCGTTTCGAAAAGTGCAAAAGGGACGCGTTCTGCGGGACGTCGAATTTCTTTCTCCTTTGGAAGGCGAGCATTTCGTCATTGCTCAAGCCAATTCCCAAGTGGATTCAACCGGTCGTTTGTTATCCGATTCGGTGACGGCGCGGTCCGAGGGGGAGTTTATTGCCACGACGCCGGATCGAGTCGATTACGTGGACGTGTCCCCGAAGCAAGTGGTCAGCGTCGCCACCGCGTTGATTCCCTTTCTCGAGCATGACGACGCCAACCGTGCGTTAATGGGATCGAATATGCAGCGTCAGGCCGTGCCGCTCGTGCAGAGTGAGGCGCCGCTGGTCGGAACCGGCATGGAAGCCGTGGTGGCCCGCGACTCCGGGTACGTTGAACAGGCCAGACGGGATGGGGTCGTGGAAAGCGTGGATGCCCGGCGCATTGTCGTACGAACTGAAGGCGGCAAGGCGGACGAGGGAAAGAAGAAGACCGGACGTTTTTGGGATACGTATGACTTGGTGAAGTTTCAACGAACCAATCAGAATACGTGCGTGACGCAGACCCCCATCGTGAAAGTCGGGCAGCCGGTGAAGAAAGGGCAGGTGTTGGCGGATGGACCGGCCATCGATCGGGGAGAGTTGGCGTTAGGCAAGAATATCCTGGTCGGCTTTATGCCTTGGGGCGGGTACAACTTCGAGGACGCGATTTTGTTGAGCGAGCGACTGGTTCGCGAAGATACGTTTACATCCATCCACATCGAAGAGTTTGAGGTGGAAGCCCGTGATACCAAATTGGGGAAGGAGGAGATTACCCGCGACATTCCCAATCTGGGTGAAGAGGCCCTGAGAAACCTTGACGAAAGCGGGATCGTTCGAATCGGGGCCGAGGTCAAGGCCGGGGACATCCTGGTTGGAAAAGTGACTCCCAAGGGTGAAACCCAACTGACCCCCGAAGAAAAGTTGCTTCGAGCGATCTTTGGAGAAAAAGCGGGGGATGTGAAGGATACGTCCCTTCGAGTTCCTCCGGGAATTGAGGGGATCGTGGTGGACGTCAAGATTTTTTCCAGAAAAGGCATTGATAAGGATGAGCGTTCGAAGAACATTGAATCCCAGGATCGCGTGAAAATCGAACGGAACTATCAGGATGAACTCCACATCATCGAGGATGAGCGGAACAAAAAATTTCGGAGACTGCTGCTTGGACAAGTGGTAGGCCGTGACTTGATGGATCCCGAAAGCGGCGAAGTCATATTAAAGAAAAAGGGAAAAATCACGGTGGACGTCTTGCGGAAACTTCCCGATGACGACGTGCGGCGCGTGATTCTGAGTGACCAGGAAGAGCAACGAAAGCTCGAAGAGATTGAACGAACGGCCAAGGATCACATCGAGAGCCTGCAAACCTTCTATGACGAAAAGGTCGGGCGACTTCGGCGTGGTGATGAGTTGCCTCCGGGCGTCATTAAGTTGGTGAAAGTCTATCTCGCCATTAAGCGGAAAATTTCCGTTGGGGATAAGATGGCCGGGCGTCATGGAAACAAGGGTGTGGTTTCCCGGATTCTCCCCGAAGAAGACATGCCGTACTTGCCTGATGGCACTCCGATCGAAGTGGTGCTGAATCCGCTTGGGGTTCCGTCACGGATGAACGTCGGACAGATTTTGGAAACACATTTGGGATGGGCCGCCAGGGCCTTGGGGATCTATGCCGCCAGTCCCGTGTTTGACGGAGCGACGGAGGTGGAGATTAAAGAATTATTAAAGAAGGCGGGCTTGCCGGAAAATGGTCAATCGGTGGTCTATGACGGTCGCACCGGCGACCCGTTTAAGAGTCCGGTGACGGTGGGTTACGTCTATATGATGAAGTTGCACCACTTGGTGGACGATAAGATCCATGCCCGATCCATTGGCCCGTATTCGTTGGTGACGCAACAACCACTGGGCGGAAAGGCTCAGTTCGGGGGGCAGCGTTTGGGCGAAATGGAAGTCTGGGCCCTCCAGGCTTATGGGGCGGCCTCCACGCTTCAAGAATTTTTAACCGTGAAGTCCGATGACGTTCCGGGACGATCGAGAATGTACGAAGCGATTGTCAAGGGAGAAAACTTCCTGGAGCCAGGCTTGCCGGAGTCGTTTAACGTGTTAGTGAAAGAATTGCAAAGTCTGGGGTTGGACGTTGAGTTGATAAAGTCCGCCGAATAACCCGGTCATTGCCACTTCTCTACGAAGGTTTTCCAGTTTCCTAAAAGGAGGGTAGAGCATTGGAAAGCGTCTATGCCTTGTTTGAAAGGCCACGCGATGCCATGTCCTTCGACGCCATGTGTATTCGGATCGCGTCGCCGGAGAAAATTCGTTCGTGGTCGTATGGTGAGGTCAAAAAACCGGAAACCATCAATTATCGGTCGTTTAAGCCGGAAAAGGATGGCTTGTTTTGTGCGAAGATTTTTGGGCCGACCAAAGATTGGGAGTGTAATTGCGGAAAATATAAACGAATGAAGCATCGCGGTATCGTCTGCGACAAATGCGGAGTCGAAGTCATTCAGTCGAAGGTGCGGCGCGAGCGTATGGGGCATATCGAGTTGGCCGCCCCCGTTGCCCATATCTGGTTTTTAAAAGGGGTGCCGAGCCGGATCGGAATCCTGCTGGACATGAGCCTCAAGCAATTGGAAAAAATTCTCTATTTTGAGGCGTACGTCGTTCTTGATCCCCTGGAGACCCCGCTGAAGGAAAAAGAACTGCTCACGGAAGAGAAATACCGTGAATGTGTGGACCAGTACGGACCGCAGGCCTTTCGCGTCGGCATCGGGGCGGAAGCGATTCGTGAATTGCTGAGACAGGTCGATATCGAAGCCCTGTGGGGCGAGCGCCATGAAAAGGTGAAGGCCCCGGCTTCTGCGGCCTTGAGCAAGAAGATCACGAAACGTCTGAAAGTCATCGAGGCCTTTCATAAGTCGGGCAATAAACCGGAATGGATGATTTTGGACGTCATCCCGGTTCTTCCGCCTGAGCTGAGGCCGCTGGTGCCGTTGGACGGCGGGCGGTTTGCCACGTCGGATTTGAATGACCTCTATCGACGGGTGATTAATCGCAATAACCGGTTGAAACGGTTGGTGGAGTTGAAGGCACCCGGCGTGATTATTCGCAACGAAATGAGAATGTTGCAGGAAGCCGTGGACGCGCTTTTTGATAACGGGCGACGCGGTCGGACGATTCGCGGGGCCAATAAACGACCCTTGAAGTCCCTCAGCGACATGCTCAAGGGCAAGCAGGGCCGGTTTCGTCAGAATCTCCTGGGGAAACGGGTTGATTACTCGGGACGCTCGGTGATTGTGGTTGGACCGGAACTGAAATTGAATCAATGCGGGTTGCCCAAGAAAATGGCGTTGGAATTATTTAAGCCGTTTATCTTCCACAAGTTGGAGGAACGCGGAGCCGCGACGACCATTAAAAGCGCGAAACGCCTTGTGGAAAAGGAGCGTCCGGAAGTCTGGGACGTATTGGACGAAGTGATTCGGGAACACCCGGTGATCTTGAATCGCGCGCCGACGCTGCATCGTTTGGGCATGCAGGCGTTTGATCCCGTATTGGTCGAAGGCAAGGCCATTCGGTTGCATCCGTTGGTGTGTGCGGCGTTTAACGCGGACTTCGACGGCGACCAAATGGCGGTGCACGTTCCGCTGTCGGTCGAGGCCCAGATCGAGGCTCGCGTCTTGATCATGTCCGTCAATAACGTGCTGTCGCCGGCGAATGGCCGCCCGCTCGCCATTCCCTCTCAGGATATGGTGTTGGGGTGTTATTGGTTAACTCAGGAACGACCGGGCGCGACGGGTGAAGGGAAGATCTTGTATTCACCCGAAGAAGTGCGGATTGCCTATGATGCCGGGCAGCTGGACGAACAGGCCAAGATCAAGGTGCGAATCGATGGAGCCTTGGTCGAAACGACCGTCGGGCGCGTGCTTTTTGGGGAAATCCTTCCTGCCTCCATAGGGCTTTCACACGTCAATCAGGTTATGACCAAGAAAGAAATGACGAAGCTGATCGATGCGGTTTATCGTGAAGTCGGGCTGCACGAAACGGTCAGGATGCTCGATAAGCTGAAGGACCTTGGCTTTTACTATGCGACGAAGGCCGGGATCTCCCTGTGCATTGACAATATGCATATCCCGACCAAAAAGGAAGTGCTGCTGGGTAAGGCGCGCAAGGACGTCGCCGAGGTCGCGCGGCAATATAACGAGGGGCTTATCACGAACGGTGAACGCTATAACAAGGTCATTGATATCTGGGCCCACGTGAGCGAACAGGTCGCCAATGAGATGATGAAAGAAATTAAAGCCGGCGGTGGGCAAGGACCGGAAGATACCTTGAACCCCATCTTCATGATGGCCGATTCCGGCGCACGAGGGAGTTCACAGCAAATTCGGCAGTTGGGGGGTATGCGGGGGTTGATGGCGAAGCCGTCCGGCGAAATTATTGAAACCCCCATCACCGCCAACTTCCGGGAAGGGCTGACGGTCCTCCAATATTTCATCTCGACGCACGGGGCGAGAAAAGGCTTGGCGGACACGGCACTCAAAACCGCAAACTCCGGGTACCTGACGAGGCGGCTGGTGGATATTTCTCAGGACGTCATCGTGAGCGAAGAAGATTGCAGGACGGCCGATGGGATCGAGGTCTCCGCCCTGGTCGAAGGCGGAGAGGTGATTCAGCCGATTGAAGAACGGATTTTAGGCCGTATTGTGGCCGAAGATATCCTTGATCCTTTGACCGGTGAAGTGGTGGTGCCGGGGAATGAAGAGTTGGATGAAACGCACGTGAAGGCCGTGGTCGAAGCCGGCATCGGGCACGTCCGCATCCGGTCGGTGTTGACCTGTCAATCCCGGTGGGGCGTCTGCGTGAAGTGTTACGGTCGTGATCTGGCCAGAGGGAAATTGGTTGAATTGGGTGAGCCCGTGGGAGTGATCGCCGCGCAGTCTATCGGCGAGCCTGGTACGCAGTTAACCATGCGGACCTTCCACATTGGAGGGACGGCGAGTAAAGTCGTGGAACAGAGCGTGGTCGAGTCTCGACATGATGGGGTCTTGAAATACCTCAGTTTCGATGCCAAGAAAAATATCGATTTTCACAATCGGCACACGGCGGTCCAGAATAAGCATGGCGAATGGGTGGTCATGAATCGAAACGCGAAGATTGCGGTCTATGATGACTCCGGTCGAGAGCGGGAAAAGTACCCGGTGGTCTATGGTGCGAAAATCATCGTGAAAGACGGCGATCGGGTGACGGTGGGGCAGAAACTGGTGGAATGGGACCCGTATTCGTTAACCATTCTGACGGAAGTTGGTGGAAAAATTGCCTATGGCGATATCTCCGAAGGCGTCACCATGAAAGAAGAGGTCGATGAAATCACCGGCCTGTCCCGCAAGGTGGTGATTGAGCAAGCCGGCACCAATCTTCGTCCGCGAGTTTCGATTAAAGACGACGGGAATAAGACCGCAAAATTACCCGGTTCCGGTGCGCCGGCCCGCTATCTCCTTCCCGTGGGTGCGCATATCTTCGTGGAAAAAGGAGTGATCGTGCATCCTGGTGACGTGTTAGCGAAAATCCCTCGAGAAACCACGAAGACCAAAGACATTACGGGTGGGTTGCCACGGGTGGCAGAATTGTTCGAGGCGAGAAAGCCCAAGGAGCAAGCGGTGATCAGTGAAATCGACGGCGAGGTCTCCTTCGGCGGGTTCGTCAAGGGGATGCGAAAGATCGTCGTCGATAACAAGATGGGAGACATTAAGGAATACTTCATTCCTCGAGGAAAGCACGTCAACGTGCATGAAGGGGATTGGGTGCGTGCCGGTGAACCGCTTATGGATGGCTCGGCGAATCCCCATGATATTCTGAACGTGTTGGGCCCCCGAGAGTTGCAGCGATACCTGGTGAATCAGGTGCAAGAAGTGTATCGATTGCAAGGGGTATCGATTAATGACAAGCATATTGAAATTATTGCGAGGCAGATGTTGAAGAAGATCCGCATCGAAGATCCAGGAGATACGAACTTTTTGCCGGGTGCCCAAGTCGGGAAATTTGCTTTCACCGATGAAAATCAACGGGTCCTCGCCGAAGGCGGGAAGCCGGCTATCGGAAAACCGGTGTTGCTGGGTATTACCAAGGCATCACTGAATACGGACAGCTTCATTTCTGGGGCCTCCTTCCAGGAAACGACTCGAGTGCTCACTGAAGCCGCCATCAATGGTCGGGTTGATGATTTGCGAGGGCTCAAGGAAAACGTCATTGTGGGGCGTCTGATCCCGGCTGGAACGGGATTCTCGCACTATCGTGAAACCTTCGTGCCTGCTCCTGAGGAAAAGGCAATCAAGGATGATGGTGGATTGGCGATTCCTCAAGGGGAAGAATTACAGATGCAATCCACGTAATGTGCGAGCGTTTTATCTTGACACATAGCATTAGTACCACTACAATTGAAAGGTTGTCCCAGAGAGTCAAGTTCATGGCGTCTTTGAAGGAAAAATTGTAATATGCCAACGGTAAATCAGCTTGTCAGAAAAGGTCGCAAGGCCCCAAAGGCAAAGAGTAAAAGCCCGGCCCTGAATCAATGCCCGCAGCGGCGGGGGGTCTGTCTGCGCGTCTATACCACAACTCCGAAAAAGCCGAATTCCGCGTTGCGGAAAGTGGCTCGTGTGCGTTTGACCACGGGTGTTGAAGTGACGACCTACATCCCGGGCATGGGGCATAACTTGCAGGAGCATTCCATTGTGCTCGTGCGTGGCGGTCGGGTGAAGGACTTGCCCGGCGTGCGTTATCATTTGGTCCGGGGTGCACTCGATGCGGTCGGAGTAGCCAATCGAAAACAGGGTCGTTCCAAGTACGGAGCGAAACGACCGAAATAGCAAAGACCGCGTATTTGCCTGGAGAAGGTGTTTTCACGATATGTCTCGTAGTCGAAGTGCCGTCATAAGAACTCCCTTGGCTGATGCCAAATATCGAGATCACCTTGTGGCGAAGTTCATCAATATTCTGATGGCAAAAGGGAAAAAGAGTATAGCTCAGCGTGTGTGTTATGGGGCGTTCGATGTTATTCAGCATAAGACGGGTAGTGATCCTTTGAAGGTCTTTCATTCTGCGCTTGGCAACGTCAAGCCAATGGTGGAAGTGAAATCGAGACGGGTGGGCGGTGCGTCGTACCAAGTCCCCGTCGAAGTCCGACCTGTCAGGCAAGTTGCCCTGGCCTTTCGATGGCTTAAGCGTAGTGCCCAGTCTCGAACGGGAAAGAGTATGCAGGACAAGCTTGCCTCCGAGTTGCTTGATGCTGCCAATAATACAGGGGTTGCGGTCAAGAAACGAGATGAGACGCATAGAATGGCCGAGGCTAATCGTGCGTTTGCCCATTATCGTTGGTAGCGGTTTCTTGTTGCTGTAGTCGAACCACCCTTCACGCGTGAGTCTTTTTTTTTCTCAATCCATGTTCGGGTTGGGCGTTTGGGAGTGTTGCTGCTACTTGGTTGTGTAGGAAGGAATTGTGGCGAGAGAATATCCATTAGAGCGGACTCGGAATATCGGCATCATGGCCCATATTGATGCCGGGAAAACGACGACGACCGAGCGCATCCTGTTTTATACCGGTGTCTCTCACCGGATGGGTGAAGTGCATGAAGGTGCGGCTCAAATGGATTGGATGGAGCAGGAGCGGGAGCGGGGCATTACGATTACATCTGCGGCGACCACCTGTTTGTGGAACGATCATCGCATTAACATTATCGATACCCCGGGGCATGTGGATTTTACGGTTGAAGTCGAGCGATCCCTTCGAGTGTTGGACGGAGCCGTGGCCGTTTTTGATTCGGTGCAGGGAGTCGAACCGCAGTCGGAAACGGTCTGGCGTCAGGCCGATAAATATCGGGTCCCTCGCATTGCCTTTCTTAATAAAATGGATCGGGTGGGTGCCGACTTTTCAGGCAGCGTTCAAAGCATCATTGATCGCTTGGAAGCGAATCCGGTCCCGGTCCAGTTGCCAATCGGAAAAGAGTCTGATTTTCGAGGGGTCATCGACCTTGTCTCGATGAAGGCATATCTCTTTGTGGATGAAACGCTGGGCGCGGATTTTGTGGTCGAAGACGTCGCGCCGGATCTTCTGCCGATGGCTCAGGAGTACCGGGACAAAATGATCGAAGCCGTTGCCGAATTTGATGAAACGGTGCTTGAGCAATACCTGAATGGCGAGCCGCTGAAGCCTGAGGACATCAAGCGTGCCGTGCGCACCGGGACCAATCAAATGCGAATGACGCCGGTGTTGTGTGGCTCGGCGTTTAAGAATAAAGGAGTGCAGCCGTTACTGGATGCCGTGGTGGATTTCCTGCCTTCGCCTTTGGATGTGCCGGAACTGGAGGGGGTTGATCCGGTCAGCGGTGAGAAAATGAATTGTCCGGTCAGTGATGAAGAGCCGTTTGCGGCGTTAGCCTTCAAAATCATGGCCGATCCCTTTGCCGGGCAACTCACGTATTTCCGCGTCTATTCCGGTCGCCTGGAAACGGGCTCGTACGTATCTAACGTCACCCAGGGCAAACGGGAACGGATCGGACGTTTACTCAAAATGCATGCGAATAAGCGTGAAGACATTGACGTGGTCTATGCCGGAGACATTGCCGCTGCGGTGGGGATGAAGGGCGCGAGAACGGGTGATACCTTGTCGAACGAAAAGCGCCCGATATTGTTGGAGGTGATAAAATTTCCGGAGCCCGTGATTTCCATGGCTGTGGAACCAAAAACAAAGCAAGATCTCGAAAAGCTTGGTTTTTCTCTGGAAAAGCTGTCACGGGAAGATCCGTCCTTTCACGTTCGAACCGATGAAGAGACCGGACAAACGATCATTTCCGGAATGGGGGAGCTGCATCTGGAAATTATTGTCGATCGTCTGGTCAGGGAATTTAAGGTGCAGGCGAACGTTGGCAAGCCTGAGGTCGCCTATCGCGAAACGATTCGCGGCAAGGGTGAGGCCGAAGGAAAATATATCAAGCAATCCGGTGGGCGAGGTCAGTATGGGCACGTGGTGTTGCGCGTCGAACCATCTGAGCCCGGGGTGGGACTCGAATTTGTCAATAAGATTGTTGGCGGCATTATTCCCCGTGAATATATCCCGGCGGTGGAAAAAGGGGTGCGGGGACGCATGGAGTCAGGCGTGGTGGCCGGATATGCCATGCGGGACGTTCGGGTGACGTTGTTTGATGGTTCCTTTCATGAGGTCGATTCGAGTGAAATGGGATTTAAAATCGCGGCGTCGATGGCCTTTGAAGGGGCTTGTCGCAAGGCCAGCCCGATTCTTCTTGAGCCGGTCATGAAGGTGGAGGTCCTGGTTCCCCAGGATTTCATGGGTGACGTGATTGGCGACTTGAATGCTCGACGCGGAAAAGTGCAGGGGATAAAGGCGAGAGTCGGCTCTCAGGCCGTGGAGGCCATGGTTCCCCTTGGGGAAATGTTTGGGTATGCCACGACCCTTCGCTCGAAGACGCAGGGGCGTGCCACCTATTCAATGGAATTTGCGCAATACGAACCGGTTCCCAAGCAACTGGCAGAGCAGATTGTCGGCAAGCAACGTGGGGAATAACGGGACGGCATTTTGGAAAGGCAGGAAAGCGACGTGATGAGACTCGTTTCTTTCTCGCAGAGCCTCAAGAGATTCGCAATCGAAGAGGGAGGGGCAGATGGCGAAGGCGAAATTTAATCGGAAGAAGCCGCACGTAAACGTGGGGACGATCGGGCACGTGGACCATGGGAAAACGACGTTGACCTCGGCGCTGACGAAGGTGATGGAGAAGCAGGGGATGGCGACGTTTGTGAGCTACGACCAGGTGGCGAGGGCGAGTGAGTCGCAGGGGCGGCGGGACCCGACGAAGATTCTGACGATTGCGATTTCGCATGTGGAGTATGAGACGGCCCAGCGGCATTACGCGCACGTGGACTGTCCGGGGCATGCGGATTACGTGAAGAATATGATTACGGGGGCGGCGCAGATGGATGGGGCGATTCTGGTGGTCTCGGCGGCGGATGGGCCGATGCCGCAGACGCGGGAACATATTCTGTTGGCGCGGCAGGTCGGCGTCCCGTACATCGTGGTATTTTTGAACAAGGCGGACAAAGTGGAGGACCCGGAATTGTTGGAATTGGTGGAATTGGAGGTCCGGGAGTTGTTATCGAAGTACCAATTTCCGGGGGACGACATTCCGATCATTGTGGGGTCGGCGACGAAAGCGCTGGAGGGAGACGACAGCGAGGTGGGCGTGCCGGCGATCATGAAGTTATTGGCGGGGGTCGACAGCTACATTCCGACGCCGGAGCGGGCGATTGACAAGCCGTTTCTGATGCCGATTGAGGACGTGTTTACGATCAGCGGGCGGGGGACGGTGGTGACGGGACGCGTGGAGCGCGGGCAGGTCAAGGTCGGGGATGAGATTGCGATTGTGGGCTTGGGCGAGACGCGGACCACGGTGGTGACGGGCGTGGAGATGTTTCGGAAGGTCTTGGACGAAGGGCAGGCGGGGGACAACATCGGCGCGTTGTTACGGGGCACGAAGAAGGATGAAGTGGAGCGGGGGATGGTGTTGGCGAAGCCGAAGAGTATTACGCCGCATACGAAGTTCAAGGCGGAGGTCTACGTGTTGACGAAAGAAGAGGGAGGGCGGCATACGCCGTTTTTCAACGGATACCGGCCGCAGTTTTATTTTCGGACGACGGACGTGACGGGCGTGGTGCAGTTGGCAGAAGGCGTGGAGATGGTGATGCCGGGGGACAACACGACGTTTGCGGGCGAATTGATTGCGCCAATTGCGATGGAGCAGGGGGTACGGTTTGCGGTGCGGGAAGGTGGGCGGACGGTGGGAGCCGGCGTCGTTACCGAAATTCTCGCCTGAGGAAGGAATATAGTGGTGGTGAGCGTAGGTCAGCGTATTCGTATCCGATTGAAGGGTTTTGATTATCGGATCCTTGATCAATCGGCAAGGGAAATCGTGGATACCGTCAAGCAAACGGGCGCGCGCGTTGCCGGTCCCATTCCGCTTCCCACTCGTATTGAAAAGTTTACTATTCAGCGATCCACTCATGCGGACAAGAAGTCCCGTGAGCAATTTGAAATCCGAACCCATAAGCGTTTGCTGGATATTCTTGAGCCCACCCCGGAAACAATGGATGCGCTCATGAAATTAAGTCTGGCTGCAGGGGTGGACGTGGAGATCAAGCTGTAGGGTGGCGTTCATCGTAAAAGATTGGCAGGGTGCTGCATGATTAGTGGGTTAATAGGAAGAAAATTGGGCATGACGCAGATTTACGACGAACATCGTCGTCTTTATCCCGTGACGGTAATTGAGGCAGGTCCCTGTCGCGTCACGGCCGTGAAGACTAAAGGTCGTCATGGTTACGATGCAGTGCAGCTTGGTTATACGGAGGTCCAGGAGCGGAAGCTCACCAAAGCCCAGGTGGGGCATCTTCGTTCTTCCGGGCAAGAGAAGCTTCTCCGGTATTTGCGGGAGTTTCGTTGCGTGCCGGATTGTCAGGTGGGAGACGCCGTGACGGCCAAGCTTTTTGAAAAAGGTGAAGTGGTTCACGTCCAGGGGACTTCAAAGGGAAAAGGGTTTCAAGGCGTCATGAAGCGTCACAATTTCGCTGGTGGTCCGGCCAGTCACGGGTCAATGTTTCATCGTGCGCCGGGGTCGATCGGTTGCAGTTCGTATCCTTCGCGCGTAATGAAAAATAAGAAGCTTCCCGGACAAATGGGGAATAAGCGGGTCACGGTGCAAGGATTGACCGTGATCGAAACGAGACCGGAGGAAAATCTCGTCCTCATCTCAGGGGCCGTTCCCGGTCCCGTGGGTGGGCTGATCCTTATCCGGAAGGCAGGGGGGTAACGCGTCGTATGGCCTCGATAGAAGTCGTAGACCAAAACAACAAGGCCGTAGGTGCCGTTGAGGTGAGCGAGGGCGTGTTCGGGTCTCAGCCTCATGGTTCTCTTGTCCATTCCGCAGTGGTGATGCAGCTTGCTTCGCTTCGGCAGGGGACCGCCAGTACGAAGGGCCGCAGTGAGGTCAGTGGGTCGGGCAAAAAACCGTGGAAGCAAAAACATACAGGACGGGCTCGAGCAGGTTCGATTCGTTCGCCGTTGTGGCGTCATGGCGGGACGGTTTTTGGGCCTCGACCCCGAAAGTATAGTTCCTCCATGTCGAAAAAAATGTATCGAAAGGCCATGCAGAGTGCCCTTTCTTCCAAGAAGGCCGCGGGGGAGCTTCTGGTTCTCTCCGATCTCTCTCTTCCGGAACCCAAGACCAAATTGATGGCGAAGACGGTGAGTCAATTGGGAGCGACTGGCACCGTCCTGTTCGTGGTGGGGAAAAACAATCATGCCGTCTTTCGCGCGACGAGGAATTTGGCTCAAGTGAAAGCCGTACCGCCGGAAGAACTCACGGTTTACGACGTGCTTCGATACCAGACGCTCGTCGTGTTGAAGGACGAATTGCCGAACGTCCAGGAGTTGTGGGCATGAAGCGTGACCCATTTGACGTCTTGGTGAAGCCGTTGTTGACCGAGAAAATCACGGGGCTTCAGGAGTCCGCCAACCGTATCGCCTTCGTCGTGCAAACTGACGTGAATCGAATCGAGGTTCGTCAGGCGGTGGAGTTGGTCCTCAAGGTAAAAGTAAAGTCCGTGAATATCATGAAGGTCATGGGCAAGAAGAAGCGCCAGGGGCGCTATCTTGGAAAACGTCCTGATTGGAAGAAGGCCATTGTCACGCTTCACGAGGGAGAAAAGGTGGAGTTGTATGAAAGTGCTTAGGTCGTCACCGTTAAAAACGTTTCTTTCTGGGCCAGAGAAGGAAAAGGTCGCAAGCTATGCCGAGTAAACTCTATCGTCCAACGTCACCCGGGCGTCGAGGCATGACGGTTCTCAAGGACAAGACGCTGTCGAAAGAGCCGCCTGAAAAGCACTTGACTACGGCTCTGCCTCGCTCCGGAGGTCGAAATAACTTTGGGCGCATTACCACCAGATTTCGTGGTGGAGGGCATAAGCGCCTGTATCGCGTCATTGATTTCAAGAGAAATAAAGTCGGCGTGCCGGGGAAAGTCGTCAGGGTGGAATACGACCCCAATCGTTCGGCTCGCATTGCGTTGATTGCGTACGTGGATGGGGAAAAACGGTATATCCTGGCTCCCGTCGGCTTGTCGGTGGGGGATTCGATTCAGGCCGGCCATGGCTCGGACATTCGTCCCGGAAATGCGCTGCCCTTGTCGTCGATGCCGCTTGGCACCACCATTCATAACATTGAACTCAGGCCGGGGAAGGGCGCCCAAATGGCGCGGAGCGCCGGTGCTGCCTGTCAGGTGATGGGCCGGGAAGGGCAGTACGTTCAGGTCCGCTTGGTCTCGGGTGAGATGCGTCGGATTCTGGGAACGTGTATGGCGACCGTGGGGCAAATCGGAAATCTCGATCACGAGAACGTCACAGTGGGGAAGGCCGGTCGTTCGCGGTGGAAGGGTAAGCGGCCCCACGTACGAGGGGTCGCGATGAATCCGGTGGATCATCCGCATGGTGGCGGTGAAGGGAAGGCCGGGCAGGGGAACCCCCATCCCGTTTCCCCTTGGGGTGTCCCGACCAAAGGGTTCAAGACTCGGAAGAAAAAATTGTCGTCGAAATTTGTTATCTCCAGGCGGACGAAATAAGGAGAACTAGCGTCGATGCCGCGTTCAATTCATAAAGGGCCGTTTGTCGATTCCCACCTCATGGAAAAGGTGGAAAGAATGAACGAGTCTCGTGATCTGAAATTAATTAAAACCTGGTCGCGTCGCTCGATGATTATTCCTGAAATGATTGGTCATACGTTTGCGGTGCACAACGGGAAAAAGTTTCTTCCGGTCTACGTGACGGAAAATATGGTTGGGCATAAACTCGGGGAATTTGCTCCCACCCGGTTTTTTAAGGGCCATGGAGCCGCCAAATCAGAAAAAGCCGTTCGATTGAAGTAGCAGACACGGGTGAAGCATTAGGGAAGGAACCTCATGGCCGAAGCAAAGGCAGTCTTGCGCTACGTCAGAATGACGCCGCGAAAAATGCGAATGGTCATCGATTTGATTCGTGGGCGTAACGTGTCTGAGGCATTGACGGTCCTCAAATACTTGCCCAGGGCCGCTGCGCTGGTCGTGGAAAAGGTGTTGAATTCCGCCGTCGCAAACGCCGGACAACGGGAGTTGGGGGATCCTGAATCTCTGAAAGTCTCAAAAGCTTATGTGGACGGCGGTCCCGTTTTGAAGCGATTTCGGGCCAGGTCCATGGGCAGGGCGAATCCCATCCATAAGCGAACCAGTCACGTGACTATTGAGGTTTCTCCGATGCAGGGGGATTCCTAGAGGAAGCGAATGCCAACCGTTTCAGTTGGCGGAGCGAGGTAAACCGGGAGTATGGGACAAAAAACACATCCATATGGTTTTCGGCTGGGGTACACCAGGACGTGGAATTCACGATGGTATGCTAAAAAAGATTTTGTGAAGTTGCTGCATGAGGACATGGAAATTCGAAAAACGGTAAAATCCCGGTTGTTTCACGCCGGCATTTCACGGGTAGAAATCGAACGTTCCGGGAATCAGCTAAAGGTGATCATTTACACGGCCCGTCCCGGCATTATCATCGGGAGAAAAGGTGCGGAAGTTGATAAGTTGAAGGCGATGCTGGAGCAACGATATGGTCGTGAAGTCTACGTGACGGTCAAGGAAATCAAGAAGCCGGAATTGGATGCGCAGCTTGTTTCTGAAAATATTGCCTTGCAATTGGAGAAACGCGTTTCATTTCGTCGTGCCATGAAAAGAAGCGTCGCCTCGGCGCTTCGGTTGGGTGCCCAAGGTATTCGAGTGTCTTGTGCCGGAAGGTTGGGTGGAAATGAAATCGCCCGGACGGAATGGTATCGGGAGGGCCGGGTTCCGCTTCACACGCTTAGGGCGGATGTGGATTATGGTTTTGCGGAGGCCCATACGACCATGGGGATTATCGGGGTGAAGGCGTGGATTTATAAGGGCGACGCCGAGTTGCCGAACGTCGCGAAAGACGAGGCTTCGTTGAATTTGCTTTAGAGAGACGGCGACGTTTGTCGAATGCATGAAAACGTCGGTTCATATTCACTCATAATTTTTGATGAGTCCTGAGTATGTTAGCTCCGAAAAAAGTTAAATATAGAAAAGTGCAGAAAGGCAACATGCGGGGGAAGGCCTACCGTGGCGGTGCCGTGTCTTTCGGGCAATTCGGGCTCAAGGTGCTTGAGCCCGGTCGGATTACGGCCCGGCAAATTGAGGCGGCGAGAATTGCGATGACGCGCCACGTCAAGCGCGGCGGAAGGATCTGGACCATGATCTTCCCGGATAAGCCGATTACGAAAAAGCCGGCAGAAGTTCGAATGGGGAAAGGAAAAGGGAGCCCTGAGTTTTGGGTTGCCGTGGTGAAGCCCGGTCGTATTCTCTATGAAATGGATGACGTATCGAGAAGCGTCGCGGAAGAGGCGTTTCGTTTGGCCGGTCATAAGCTGCCGTTGGCGACAAAATTTGTCGTTCGAGGCGAATATTTCGTCTGAGGTACATTGATGGATGTCAAAGCATTGCAGGGCATGGAAGCGGAAGAGTTGGTCGGAAAAGTACATGAGTTGAAGCAGGAATTGTTTCACCTTCGCTGTCAACATGCCCTTGGGCGAATTGAAAATCCGATGAGAATCCGTCAGGCGCGGAAAGAAGTGGCCAGGGCGAAGACCGTCCTTCGTGAAAAACAGGTGTCGGGACATTCGAAAAGCTAGGATTGACGAAACATGACTGTAAGACGACAGCGTGCATCATATGGGCGAGTGATTAGCGACAAAATGGACAAAACGGTCGTCGTGGCGGTCCCGAGACTGGTGTCGCATGCGTTGTACGGAAAAGTGCTGCGACGGCTCACCAAGCTTAAAGCCCATGATGAAAAGAATGAATCTCGGATTGGCGACCGTGTGAAAATCGTGGAGACGCGCCCGCTCAGTAAGGATAAACATTGGCGGGTGGCGGCTATTATTGAGCGGGGCGAGCAGAACCCGTCGCCGTAATCGGCGACGCAGGCGCTGCGTGGAGTTCTGATGATTCAAACTTACAGCTATCTTGACGTCGCAGATAATTCAGGCGCCAAAAGTGTGCGGTGCTTTCATGTGCTGGGGGGGACGCGCAGACGGTATGGAGGTATCGGCGATATCGTGGTGGTGTCGGTTCGAGAGGCGATTCCCAAAGCGTCCGTCAAGAAAGGCGACGTGGTCAAAGCGGTGATTGTGCGAACGAAAAAAAGCCGGCGTCGTGAGGATGGCTCCTACATTCGATTTGATCGCAATGCCTGTGTCTTAGTGAATAATCAGGGAGATCCCGTGGGTACGAGAATCTTCGGTCCCGTTGCTCGGGAATTGAGGAAAAAGAAGTTCATGAAAATCATTTCACTTGCTCCCGAGGTGATCTAGCGCATATGGGGACTCGAACTGGAACAGGAAGCCGGACGGTGACTAAATCGCGTATTCGCAAGGGCGACACGGTGATTGTGATTGCCGGACGGGAGAAGGGAAAGATGGGGAAGGTCTTGCACGTGAATCCACGGACGAGCCGGGTGACGGTGGAAAAACTCAACGTGATTAAGCGACATACGAAACCCTCCCAAAAAATCAAGCAAGGTGGCATTTTAGAGCGTGAGGCACCCATGGCGATTTCGAACGTCATGGTGTATTCCCAGGATTTGGGGAAGCCTTCACGTGTCAAAATCAAGCGATTGGATGATGGGCGGCGGGTGCGGGTCTTGCAGAAAAGTCCTGATGACGTACTGGATAAGGTGTGATGGGTAAAAAAGAAGCCATGGATAAGCCCGCAACCAAGAAAAAGGCTGCGCAGGGCGGACCTCCTCCGCGGTTAAGGGATCTCTACCGGAATGAGGTCGTCCCTCGGATGATGAAAGAATTCTCGTATGCCAACCCGATGCAAGTGCCACGTGTGGAGCGGGTGGTCCTGAACGTCGGTATGGGAGAAGCGATTCAAAACGTCAAATTGTTGGATAGTGCCGTGGCTGAATTGGCGTTAATCACCGGGCAGAAGCCCGTCGTGACCCGGGCGAAAAAAGCCATAGCCGGCTTTAAGCTGCGAGAAGGCATGCCGATTGGCGCCAAGGTCACGCTTCGCGGAAGCCGGATGTACGAGTTTCTTGATCGCTTGCTGAATATCAGCTTGCCCCGGATTCGAGATTTTCGAGGGGTGTCGCCCAAGGCGTTTGACGGTCGTGGCAACTATACGTTCGGGTTAAAAGAGCAGTTGACCTTTCCTGAAATTAAATATGATGACGTGGCAGCTATTCACGGTATGGATATTACGATTGTCACGAGTGCTCAACGAAACGATGAAGCCAAATCCTTGTTGGCTCATATGGGAATGCCGTTTCGTTGAACCCGCGCGATTGAGACGGAGGCCATTGTGGCAAGAAAAGCATTACGGAATAAGGCTGCGGCGGAGCCGAAGTTTCCCGTCCGGCAATATAATCGGTGCCCCCTCTGCGGTCGCGTGAGGTCTTTTTTGCGGCGCTTCCATATGTGTCGGATTTGTTTTCGGCTGCATAGCCTGTGCGGGAATATTCCCGGGGTCACCAAGTCAAGCTGGTAGGCTGGCTCCAGGGTATGGATGATGAGGATATGACGTTATGGGTATGACGGATCCAATTGCCGATCTTTTTGTTCGCATAATGAATGCCATTCGACGAGGGCATGCGACGGTGAACGTTCCAGCCTCCAAGCTGAAGGTCAACGTTCTTGCTGTCTTTAAGGCCGAGGGTTTTATTCATAATTTCTCACCCACCACACTCGATGGACATCCGGCTCTTCAGGTGGAATTGCGGTACATTCCCGGACGGGAAAAGAAACCCGTGATTGAGCGAATCAAGCGGGTCAGCAAGCCGGGTAAGCGGGTGTATGTGGGGGCCTTATCCATCCCTCGAGTGCGCGGTGGGTTGGGGGTTGCGGTGCTTTCGACGTCGAAAGGGATCATGACCGACCAGCAAGCCAGACAAAATAGTATCGGGGGCGAGGTGTTGTGCCACGTGTGGTAGGACCAGGACGAACCGGTTCGTCTCAACAAGGAAGTCACGTCAACGATGTCTAGGATCGGAATCAAACCAATTGCGCTGGACTCCACCGTCGAGGTGAAGGTTGAAAATCGGTCCGTTTCCGTGAAGGGACCCTTAGGCCAATTAGGGTGGGAACTGAACGAGGGGATTGACGTCGAAATCAACGAGGGGACGGTCCACGTGGGAAGACGAGGGAATGCTCCTCGTGTCAGAGCCTTACATGGGCTGACCCGCATGGAGCTCTCGAATTTGGTCGAGGGAGTGACCAAGGGGTTCCAACGAAACTTGGAATTGACGGGGGTAGGGTATCGGGCACAGGTGCAAGGTCAATTGCTGACCTTAAACGTAGGGTTTTCGCATCCCGTGACTGTGTCGATCCCGGAAGGTGTGCAAGCTTTGGTCGAGAAGCAAACCATGATCTCCGTCAAAGGCATTGATAAACGGCTGGTGACCCAGACTGCCGCCAATATTCGACGGGTGCGACCACCTGACGTCTATAAGCAAAAGGGCATCAGGTATGCTGGTGAAATCTTGATCAAGAAAGCCGGAAAAGCCGGCAAGAAATAGCGTATGAATCAAAAAACACAACGTCGTCGATTGGAACGGCGAAAAGCGAGAGTCAGAAAAAAAGTGCAGGGAACGTCCGGACGGCCGAGACTGACGGTGTTTCGAAGTAATGCGCACATTTATGCCCAAGTCGTTGATGACGTTGCGGGTCTCACCCTGGCTGCGGCGTCATCCATGGACGGCAGTCTTCGCGAGACCGTGAAGTCCGGTTCTTCGAAGACGGCAGCGCAGGCCGTTGGAAAATTATTGGCCGAACGAGCAAAGGCCGCGAACGTGACCGACGTTGTGTTTGATCGGAATGGACGACTGTATCATGGGCGCGTGAAAGCGTTGGCCGACGCGTCCCGTGAATGTGGTCTTGCTTTTTAACCAAGAGGATGGCATCTGGTGCAAGTTAATCCTGAAGAATTGAACCTCAAGGATAAGTTAATCTCGATTAACCGGGTGGCGAAAGTCGTCAAAGGTGGAAAGAGATTTTCCTTCAGCGCGTTGGTTGTGGTTGGAGATGGGCAGGGATGGGTCGGTATTGGCAAAGGGAAAGCCACCGAGGTGCCGCCGGCGATTGCCAAAGCCGTGGGGCGGGCCAAGAAACAACTGCTTCAGGTTCCTTTGAGAAACGGCAGTATCCCCCATGACGTGCATGGGCGTTTTTGTGGGGAACACGTGTACATGAAGCCGGCGAAAGAAGGGACGGGGATCATCGCGGGAGGGGCGGTCCGAGCTATTTTTGAAATGCTCGGGGCTCACAATATCATTGCAAAAACCTTAGGCCGCGGAAACCCCTATAACGTCGTGCAAGCCACGTTGGCCGGATTGTCCCAACTCAGAAGTCCGGAAGACGTCCAGCAACTTCGTCGGGTCCCGAATGGGTCGTCACTCTAACGTGGTATGAGGAGCGGTGTCGTGTCTCAATCTCCTGATCGGCTTTCCATTACGCTGAAGCACAGTCCCATAGGGCGACATTATAAACAACGGCTGTATTTACAGAGTCTCGGCTTACGAAAGCTTCATCAAACGGTGCAGCGCCCCAAGACGCCCCAGGTGTTAGGGTTGATTCTGAAGGTCAAGCACCTCGTTGAGGTCGACGGTCAATGAAACTCCATCAATTGCAACCCGCACCGGGTTCCAGGAAATCAAAAAAACGTCTGGGTCGAGGTCCTGGCTCGGGGTCTGGAAAGACGGCAGGTAAGGGGCATAAAGGTATGCTCGCCAGATCGGGCAGGGCGAACGTCGCAGGTTTTGAAGGTGGACAAATGCCGCTTGCCAGGAGGTTGCCCAAACGAGGATTTCATAATCCTTTTCGGATCGAATTTGCCGTGGTCAATCTCAAAACCCTTTCTGCCCTTGGCGAGATCACGAACGTGACCCCTCAAGTCTTATATGAGAAAAGGATCGTCAGGAAGCGGTCAAGGCCCATCAAGATTCTTGGTGTGGGAGAGCTGGACAAGCCCATGACAATTGAAGCGCATAAATTCAGTCAGTCGGCTCTTCGGAAAATTGAACAAGCGGGCGGACAAGCCAAGGTCATCGGCAGTGCTTGAACGGCTCATTACGAGCTTCCAGAACATCCTCAAAATACCGGAGTTACGTAGCCGTGTCATTTTTACGTTGGCAATGTTGGCTGTCTACCGGATTGGGGCTCATATCCCCACTCCGGGGATTAACAATGATGAATTGGCGGCATTCTTATTGGACCAAGGCGGAGCCCTTCTCGGGTTCCTGGATATTTTTTCCGGAGGCTCGCTATCACGGTTAACGATTTTTGCTCTGGGCATTATGCCCTATATCAGTGCTTCGATTATTCTGCAATTATTGACCGTTGTTATTCCGCATTTATCGAAGCTGGCCAAGGAGGGTGAACGAGGAAGAAAGACCATTATTCAATATACCCGGTACGGCACCATCGGCATTGCCCTGATTCAGGGGTTCGGGATTGCCATTGGGCTCGAGGGCATGAATGGCGGTCAATACGTGTTGGATCCGGGTTGGCCGTTTCGGTTCATGACCGTGATTACCCTGACTGCGGGAACCGCGTTCCTCATGTGGTTGGGTGAACAAATTACCGAGCGGGGAGTGGGGAACGGAATCTCGCTTATCATTTTCGCCGGGATTGTCGCCAGGCTTCCAAGCGCCGTTGCCCAAACCTTTGAGATGTACCGTGTCGGCGAACTGAGCCTGCTCTTCCTGATTCTGTTGGTTGTGAGCATGCTGGCCGTAATCACGGCCATTGTGTTTTTGGAAAGCGGAAGACGAAAGGTTCCGGTTCAATATGCCAAACGGGTCGTGGGCCGCAGGGTGTACGGGGGACAAAGTACTCATATCCCGTTGAAAATTAATACGGCTGGCGTGATCCCGCCGATCTTCGCGTCTTCGATTATTGCGTTCCCGGCCACCATTACCTCATTTATTCAGGTGCCGTGGGTACAAGCGTTTGGGGCGCACTTGGCTCCGGGGTCGGTCGTCTATACGTTGATGTACGTAAGCCTTATTATTTTCTTCTGTTTTTTCTATACGGCGGTCGTGTTGAATCCGGTCGATATGTCGGACAACATGAAAAAATATGGAGGTTTTATTCCGGGCATTCGACCGGGCCAGCGAACGGCGGATTATATTTACAAAGTTCTCACTCGGATCACGTTCGCCGGTTCCATTTATCTGGCGGTTGTCTGTGTGATTCCGGAATTGTTGATTTATAAATTGAATGTTCCCTTTTATTTCGGAGGCACCTCGTTGCTGATTGTCGTAGGTGTCGGGTTGGATACCGCCCAGCAAATCGAGTCTCATATGCTGATGCGAAATTATGAAGGATTTCTGGCCAAGGGACGGTTGAAAGGCCGGAGTGGATAGCAAGATGCGATTGGTTTTTCTTGGTGCGCCGGGGGTGGGCAAGGGTACGCAGGCTGAAATGATGGCAGCCAAACTTGCCATTTCCAAAATTTCCACGGGAGACTTATTGCGAACGGGTGTGGCCCAAAAGACATCGTTGGGTCTTGAAGCACAGCAGTATATGACGCGAGGGGAGCTCGTGCCCGACAACGTGGTGATCGGCCTTGTAGCAGAAAAAATCGGTTCCCCTGAATGCGAAAAAGGATTTATCCTTGATGGATTTCCGCGAACCATTCTTCAAGCGGATGCTTTATCTGGCATTCTTCAGAAGCAGGAGGCAGTGCTGGACCGGGTCATGTATTTCGTGATCCCCCGCGAGGAAGTGGTGAGGCGGTTGAGCGGGCGAAGAAGTTGTTCGACGTGCTCGGCGGTGTATCATATTGATTACGTTCCGCCCAAGCAGGAAGGACGCTGCGACGAGTGTGGGGCGGCTCTTGTTCAACGCAGTGACGACAAACGGGAAACGGTGGAATCGAGGCTGATGGTGTATGAAGAGCAAACGTCTCCCTTGATTGACTATTATAAAGAGAAAGACGTGCTGGCTGAATTAGACGGCACGGGATCCGTAGAAGACGTACAGGGACGGTTACTCGCGTTGTTGGCCAGGTCGTAGCTCTTTATGATAATGCTCAAGACCGAGGAAGAAATTGCGCTGATGGCACAGGCTTCGAAAATTGTGGCCGAAGCGCATCAGGTCCTCCAAGAAGAGGTCAGGCCCGGTGTCACCACGTTGTATTTGGACGAACTTGCTGAAACGTTTATTCGTGACCACGGGGGAGTCCCGGCCTTTAAAGGGTACCGTCATTTCCCCAACACCCTGTGTGCCTCGGTGAATCATGAAGTGGTCCATGGTATTCCCTCTAGCCGGGAACTGAAAGAAGGGGATATCATCGGGCTTGACTTGGGGGCGATCTTTCATGGATTTTATGGCGATGGGGCCGTGACCGTACCCGTCGGACCCGTTTCAGACGACATTGAAACCTTGCTCAAGGTGACGGAAGAGGCGATGCATAAAGGGATTGATCAAGCACGGGTAGGGAACCGGTTGTCCGATATCGGCCATACGATTCAAAGCTACGTGGAAGCACACGGGTTTTCCGTTGTGAGGGATTTTGTGGGCCATGGGATTGGTCGGCAACTTCATGAGGACCCTCAGGTTCCCAATTATGGACGTCCGGGGCAAGGCTCGCGTCTCCAGTTCGGGATGGTGTTGGCCATTGAGCCCATGGTGAACGTTGGGGGGCCTCAGGTGAAAGTGTTGGACGATCAATGGACTGCCGTCACGAAAGATGGCAGCCTGTCGGCTCACTTTGAACATACCGTGGCGATCCAACCTGAAGGGCCGCCAACGATTCTGACGACGGTCAAGGAGCAGGTGAGCGTCATTCATAGCGACGCGGTTCAAGGCTGATGGCAAAAGCAGACATGATTGAAGTGCAAGGGGTGGTCATGGAAACGTTGCCCAATGCCATGTTCCGGGTTCAGTTAGAGAGTGGCCACAAAATTCTGGCACATATTTCAGGGAAGATGCGGATGCATTTCATTCGAATTCTCCCGGGCGATAAAGTGACCGTGGAGTTGTCTCCTTATGATCTCACGAGGGGACGGATCACCTATCGCTTCAAATAGCAAGGAGAGACATGCTCTCATGAAAGTCAAATCGTCCGTCAAACCGATGTGTTCAAAATGTGTTGTCTTCAGACGACGAGGTATCGTTCGGGTCCGGTGCAGTAACCCTCGTCACAAGCAACGACAAGGGTAACGGCACAAGCCGCGTTACGTGAAGAAGGAGGATACATGGCTCGGATAGCAGGCGTCGATCTGCCGGTGGGTAAACGCATTGAGATTGGCTTGACCTATATTTATGGGATCGGGCCGTGGAGTGCCAGGCAGATTTTACGAAAGACCGGCATTGATTACGCCGTGCGCGTCAAGGATCTTCGTGAAGAAGATATTGTCAAACTTCGCGAAACGATCGATAAAGACTACACCGTGGAGGGAGATCTCCGAAAAGAGATCACTCTCAGTATTAAACGCCTGATCGATACGGGGTCGTATCGAGGTCTTCGTCATCGAAGAGGACTGCCCGTTCGTGGACAACGGACCAAAACGAATTCCCGAACCAGGAAAGGGAAGCGGGCTTCGATCGGCAGGGCTAAAAAATAAACAGCGATTCAGGGGACAGCATGAGCGTAAAAAAAGGTCGGAAAAAAGAGAAGAAAATCGTGCAAATGGGGATTGCCCATATTCAAGCGTCTTTTAATAACACGCTTGTGACCATTACGGATATGAGCGGCAATACGGTCTCGTGGTCGAATGCGGGGGGCTTAGGCTTCAAAGGGGCCAGAAAGAGTACGCCATTTGCGGCGACGCGCGTGGGGGAGTCGGCGGGACGAAAAGCCATGGAGCAGGGCATGCGCCAGATTGACGTCTACGTCAATGGGCCGGGATCGGGCCGTGAGTCGGCGGTGCGAGCACTGCAATCCGTGGGCTTACGGGTGAATTTGATTCGCGACGTGACCCCCATTCCCCATAATGGATGCCGGCCGCCGAAAAGACGACGAGTGTAAGTGGTGATTGACTCAACCTTCAGACGTGCCAACGCAGGGTCTGAAGTCTTGCAAGTGAGAGGCTAGATACGTGGCAAATTATCGTGGTCCAGTATGCAGGATTTGTCGAAGGGAAGGCGTGAAACTGTTTCTTAAAGGAACACGTTGCATGACCGACAAATGTGCGATTGAACGTCGCAGTTATCCTCCCGGTCAACATGGACAATCTCGTCCCCGTGTGACGGATTATAGTATGCAGCTTCGTGAAAAACAGAAATTGCGCCGGATGTACGTCATCCAAGAGCGTCAGTTTCGAGGAATCTTCGAGCGCGCTGAACGTCAAGAGGGCGTGACAGGTGAAAATCTCCTGGCGCTGCTCGAGCGACGGTTGGATAATGTCGTCTACCGGATTGGCTTGGCTTTTTCGCGCAAGCAAGCTCGCCAGTTGGTCAATCATGGACATATTTTGGTCAATGGCCGAAAAACCGACATTCCATCGTATACGACCGCCGTGGGAGACGTGGTTCAAGTCAGACCACGGAGCTTGGAGTTGCTGGCGATTAAAGCTGCGGCGCAGGCCGCCGACAGCCAGTCGGTAGTCAACTGGATCGACTGTGACCATGATGCGTTAAAAGGGACGATTCTGGCATTGCCGACGAAGGATGACATTGGGGCCCCGGTCAATGAACAGATTATTGTCGAACTCTATTCTCGCTAGAAGTGAATAATCGGGCAACCATACGTTAGCTGACGTTTCGGCTGTGACAGATGAGGTGAAAGGGGGCGTAATGAGCAAAGGGATCAAGGATTTTCAGTTGCCTATGCGACTGGAATTGGAAAAGGAAACAGCCTCGTCCATCTATGGAAAGTTTACGGCTGAGCCATTTGAACGTGGGTTTGGGACAACGGTCGGCAACTCCTTGCGACGAGTGTTGTTGTCCTCGTTATCCGGTGCGTCCGTGACTTCTGTCAAGATCGAAGGTGCGTTTCATGAATTTTCCACCCTTCCCGGCGTCACGGAAGACGTGACCATTATCATCTTGAACATCAAAAGTCTGCGTCTCAAACTTCATACCGATAAATCGAAAGCGATGCGGTTAAAGAAAAAAGGGCCGGGCGACGTTCGTGCCGCCGATATTCAGCATGATGCGGACATGACGATTTTAAACCCTGAATTGCATATCGCCACGTTGGACAAAGACGGTGCGCTTGACATGGAGTTGATCGTGAAGCCGGGACGCGGGTACGTGCCGGCTGAACGCAATAAAGAAGAAGGGCTGCCCATTGGGGTTATCCCGGTCGATTCGATTTTTTCCCCGATTAAGCGGGTGAACTTTCACGTGGAAAATGCCCGTGTGGGCCGTGTGACCGATTATGACAAACTGAATCTTGAGATTTGGACCGACGGAAGCATTACCCCGCAAGAGGCGATTTCCTCATCGGCCTCTATTCTTCGAGAGCATTTGGCTATTTGCATTCCCAGCGAAGAAATGAAAGAAGTGGAGCATGATTCCGCTTATGAGGAAACGCAAGCCGAATTGAATAAACATCTGGTTCGAAGCGTTAACGAACTAGAACTTTCCGTGCGTGCGGCGAATTGTCTGAAAAATGCGAATATCAAAACCATCGAAGACCTTGTGCAAAAGACGGAAATAGAGATGCTGAAAACCAAAAATTTCGGGAAAAAATCTCTCAATGAAATCAAGGAAGTGTTAGCCGAAATGGGACTGAGTTTGGGTCTCAGAAGAGAAAGTCTGGTACAGACCAACAACGAATCGCATTAACCTTTTATCAAGAGAGCCACATAGTGCGTCATCGAAAAAAAGGCAGACAATTAGGGCGAAATACCAAACATCGGCACGCGATGTTCCGGAACCTTGTCACCTCGTTACTGGAACACGAACGTATTGAGACCACGGAGGCAAAAGCCAAAGAAATCCGCGGTATCACTGAGAAAATGATCACCTTGGGGAAAGACGGCTCTCTTCATGCTCGAAGGCGCGCCTTGGATTTTATCCGAAAAAAAGAGATTGTATCCAAATTGTTCGGTGACGTTGCAGGACGATTTCGTCGCCAGCCAGGAGGGTACATCCGGATCATTCGGACAAGACGGCGACCCGGTGATGCTGCAGAACTTGTAGCCATTGAGTTGATCGAGCGCGGGCCGGTGGTCGACGACGTTCCAGAACCCGTGACCGAAGACAAGACTGCATAATCTTTGGCAGTTCTCCCTTCCTCAGGTGTCCGGCCGTTGCGGGAGTTCCTGCCGTGCCGTCCTCCTCCCTGCCGCTATCTCAGCTAGAGTCGAACCGTGTTTCAGGAATATCCCTGCGACCGTTTAGTTTACTTGGTCCGGAGCGTATGGTATTCTGTTTCAGGTTCCTTCCAAGCCGTTCACATATACACGTATGCCTCGCTTATGGATCCAATGGATTTTAAGAGGGATTACCCTGAGTTTGGCGGGCTTTCTCGGGTATGTTCTGATGCAGCAAATGCAGTCGAACCATCCCCTTCCCGTGCTTACGGCACCGGTTTTTGAAACGACCGATGCCGACTTGGAAGGTTTTGTCTACCGTCAAACCGAAGAGGGGCGGGTCCAATGGGAGGTGGAAGCGCAAAAAGCCGAAAGCCATGAGTCCGAACAGCACGTGCTGCTGAAACAGGTTCAGGTTCGGTTGTTTGGCAAGGAAGGGCAAGAGCAGGAAATGCAATTGGAGGCTGAAGAAGGAACGATTAATACGGCCAACGGCAATTTTGATCTTCGAAGTCAGGAAGAGTTGATTGCAATTGAATTGGCAAATGGATATACGATCTTTACCCCGCACGTTCACTGGGTGGATGCGGAGCAGACCATCAGCACGGACAGGCCGGTGACCATACATGGGCATGGCTTGATCATTACGGGTATTGGTTTGATTGCGGAGTTGAAAACAGAAAAGTTAGGAGTGCTCGACGATGTGCACGTTCGGATTACGTCCTGAATATAGCAAGCCCATCCTCATGGCGATTCTGGTGTGTGGTTTCGTCGTGGCGCAGGTAATCCCGTTCGCCTTTGCTGAAAAAAAGGAGCAAACGACGATTACTTCACAGACGATGACCGTCGAAGGAAAATCCGGACGGACGATCTTCGAAGGAACGGTGGTCCTCAAAAAAATGGACTTCGTCATGCGATCCGATCATATGGTGGTGACGTTTAAGAAAAGCGCGCAAGCTGGCAGCCGGCAAACGGAAGGGGGGACCACGCATCAGGTTGCCCGCATTGAGGCCAGCGGCAACGTGGTCATTGAGAAATCTGATGGAAAAGCGACGTGCGGGCGCGCACTGTATGACAAAGATGAAGACAAACTCGTACTGACGGAGTCGCCGGTGGCCTGGCAAGGTGGTACGAAAATTAAAGGATCACAAATGACGATGTTTTTAAAGGAAGAACGAAGCATCGTCGAAGGCGGATCCCATGTGGTTATCCTCGAAGAGGAAGGGCCGTAAGGCCGTTGACAATCGTTGAGCCGTTACAGCCCGTCATGGCGCACTCCAGGCTTTCCGTCAAGGAATTACGCAAAAGTTTCAAGGGACGGGATGCCGTTCAAGGCGTCTCGTTAGAAGTTGAATCAGGAGAAATTGTCGGGTTATTGGGGCCGAATGGAGCAGGAAAAACGACGATTTTCGACATGGTGGTTGGCCTTTGCCAGCCCGACTATGGCGAGATTTTCTTAAATCACGATCCGATCACTGCCTTGCCGATGTACCAGAGGGCTCGCCGCGGTATTGGGTATCTCCCGCAAGAAGCTTCGGTTTTTCGTCGATTATCCGTTCAAGATAATATTTGTGCCGTCTTGGAGACCTTGGACCTTTCTCAGGAGGAGCGTCAGGAACGCCTGGATCGTTTATTGAACGAACTCGGGTTAGCCCATATTCGAAAAAGCAAAGCCTTCACGCTTTCCGGCGGAGAGCGGCGTCGGTTGGAAATCACGAGAGCTCTGGCCACGACTCCTCAGTTTTTGTTGTTGGATGAACCTTTTGCCGGCATTGATCCCATTGCGGTTGCCGACCTCCAAAAAATCATTCAGTCTTTGAAAAGCAAAAAAATCGGGATTTTGACGACGGATCACAACGTGCAAGAAACGCTTTCCATAACAGATCGAGCGTATATCATTAATGAAGGAACGATTCTGGAGGCAGGGACTTCAGAAGTCATTGTCAGGAGCCCCAAGGTCAGGAAAATCTATTTAGGGGAACGCTTCAGGCTTTGAACGTTCCGGGCCTGCCTGGATGACGGCGATGGAACTCAAACTCGATCTTCAGCTCAGTCAGAAGTTGGTGATGACGCCCCAACTTCAGCAAGCCATCAAGTTATTGCAGCTATCCAGACTGGAACTGCAACAGGTGCTTGCCCAGCATTTGCTGGAAAATCCACTCCTTGAAGAGGTGAGTGCCGATGTGGATGAGGGGGATGGGCCAACGCTGGAAGAGACTGCTCCCGAGATAAAGGAAGAAGTCGTCGGTGCCAGTGATACCGGTGGTGAGGCCGGAGCCGCCAATGAACTTTCCGAACCGCTCTCGCCGGAGGGGTGGGAAGATTATTATGAAGGTGATTGGCGACCGAGAGGTGGTGATTGCCATGCGTTCTCAGACGAAGATTTTCCGTCTTATGACCAAACGCTGACGAAACCGGCCACATTGGAAGATCACCTGCTATGGCAGTTACGGCTTTCTTCCGAGGATGAGGAAGAGAAAGCCATCGGTCATATGATCATCGGCAATCTCGATGAAGATGGGTATCTTCGCACGTCGATCGAGGAAATTGCCGAAGAAGCTCGGGTGTCCGTCAAGAAGGTGGATTCTGTTTTATCCCTGGTTCAGACATTCGATCCCATCGGCGTGGCTGCCCGCGACCTTCAGGAATGTTTATTGGTTCAACTTTGCCACCTGCATAAAAAACCCATTGGAAGTGAATATGTGCATGGCGGCGCTCACCAGGAATCCCTGCTCGAGCTGATTATCAAGAACCATCTTCGCGACCTCCAGAAAAAACGATATTCCACCGTCGCCAAGGCAGTCGGGAGGTCCGTTGAAGAGATCGTGGAGGCCGTGCATATCATCGAAGGTCTGGAGCCAAAACCCGGACGGCCCTATTTTTCCGACAACAACCAAATCATCGTGCCCGATGTCTTTGTGTTCAAGGACGAAGGCGAATGGCAGGTGTCCCTGAACGACGGCAGGATGCCTCGTGTACGCACGGGAAACCTTATATCTATCGACTCCCATCAGGTGCTTCAGGATCTCGATAGGATACCTCGTGTGCGGATCAATCCTTATTATGCGCAGATGTTGGGAACGAACAACAGCGGAGATGGAGCCACCACGAAGGCGTACCTGGAGGAGAAACTGCGAGGGGCTCAGTGGATCATTCGCAGCCTTGAGCAGAGGAACAAAACGATTCTGAAAGTGGTTGGAAGTTTAATCAGATTCCAGGAATCCTTTTTGGAAAAAGGCATTCAGTACTTGAAACCGCTCGTGCTGAAGCAAGTGGCTGAAGACGTGGGCATGCATGAGTCGACCATCAGTCGGGTGACGACGAATAAATATATGTATTGCCCCCAGGGCATGCTGGAACTGAAATATTTCTTTAACGCGGGCATTCAACGGGCGGAACCGGGTGCCGAATATTTATCCTCGATCACCGTTCGTGAGTTGATCCGTGAAATGGTCGGACAGGAAAATCACGGGAAACCGTTGAAAGATCAGGAAATTGTCTCGAGGTTGCGTGGCAGAGGGATTGTCATTGCCAGACGGACGGTTGCCAAGTATCGGGCGGAACTCAATATCGCCACGGCCAGCCAGCGAAAACGTATCTATTGATCCCACCGTGATTGCATCTTCACTCCAGGGCTTGCCTTTCTTGCCGATGAGAACGATGCCCCTTCACCTGAGGTCGCCGTGACTGCGGAACGTTCACTCCATCTCGTGATTGTCAGTGGGTTGTCCGGCTCCGGAAAAACCCAAGCCCTGAAATGTCTCGAGGATATAGGGTTCTTCTGTGTGGACAATCTTCCTCCGGCGCTGTTTCTCTCATTTGCAGAATTTTGCGGCCAACGAAGTCACACCGTTCGCAAAATTGCCTTGTGTATTGATATTCGCGAACGCGAATTCTTCTTGGATTTTTTCGAAAATCTTGAGCGACTCCAAGCGAACGTCTCCGTCGTGGAACTGGTGTATTTGGAAGCGAATGACGTTGTCCTGACCCGTCGTTTTTCGGAATCCCGTCGTCCCCATCCGCTCCTGCCCCAGCAGCCCGTCCTGGAAGGGATCCGACTCGAACGGCAGCGCCTTGGCGAATTACGTTCTCGTGCCGACCGCGTGTTGGATACGTCGGAGTTGACCGTGCATGAACTGCGAGATTGGATGGTGCAGCAGTACGGCGACCGTGACCATCGGCATTCGATGAAGGTGTCCGTGATGACGTTCGGTTACAAGTTTGGCGTGCCCTACGAAGCCGACCTCGTGTTTGACGTTCGATTTTTGCAAAATCCTCACTTCGTTCCTGAATTGAAACCGTTAACGGGAAATGAAAAAAACATCCAGCGGTACGTTCTCGAAAACAAAGAGGCACAGGGTTTTCTTGAGCACATGAAGGGGTTTTTTACGTTTCTCCTTCCGCTGTTTGAGCGAGAACGGCGGAGTTATTTGACCATCGCCATCGGCTGTACGGGTGGGAGGCATCGTTCCGTCGCGATCGGGAACAAGGTGAAGGACCTGTTTGCGCTGTTAGGCTACAGCGCCACGCTCAGCCACCGGGACCTGGGTCGTTCTGAATATTGACGTGCCGTTCCGGCTACGGGCTTTTCCGCATTGCACACGCCGGCCTGCGCTGCGCCATGCACAAATCTCGGTGAGGAAACGTTCACCGTTACCGTCATTTTTGCGAGAAACCTTATCGGCACATGGGCCAAATCGCCATTGTTTGACGGTCAATCGAGAACAGTGTAGGGTTAAATTTTTTAAGCGGGAGCACCAGGGATGTTGCCTTCGACGTCAACCCGCCCTCGCAATTGACCGCCGATGATGAAGCGACTCCGGAGATGGGCCTACGCCTTTTCACGACCGCAACCCCGTGTCGGATTGGACATCGGCTCTTCCACGATCAAGCTGATTCAGCTTGAGCAACATGCCACCCGGTATCGTCTCAAACGATTTCGCGTCAGCAGTCTCGATTCAGACGTTGTGGAAGAGGACGCGAGCCACCATTCCCATCGGCTCAAAGCCGCACTCAGCGATCTGCTTCAAGAATGTGAGTTGCTCGGCAGCCCCGTTGCCATCTCCGTATCCGGACCATCGGTGATGGTCAAGCGGATACGCGTGTCCGGTGTCGAGCAGGATGCCCTTGATGAATATTTGACGTGGGAAGGTCATCAATACATCCCCTATGCCATGAGTGACATTTATTTTGATTATTGGATCCTCCCTCCCCCGCAGCCTGCCTCTACGGAGACGGAACTGCTGCTTGTGGCCGCCAAGCAACAGGTGGTTGAAAGCCGCAAAACGTTATTGGAAGAAATCGGGGTTCATCCGATCGTGTGTGACGTCGATGGTCTCGCGCTGATGAAGACGATTATGCGGAAAAGCCCTGCCTTCAGGGGAAAGTCGTTTGCCATTGCAAACGTGGGAGCGAGCGGCATGAATATCGTCTTCGTAGCCGATGAGTCTCCCCTCGTGGTCCGCGATGTCAGCTTCGAGGGAACTTCGTCAAGCTGGGAAGTCGATCACGCGGGAGCCGTCAAAGACACCGCTGGGCAGCACGGTCCGGGTGGAACCGGTGGCCCGGAGAATCCATCCCTCGTAGCAGAAGTTGTAAGGGAAACCAAATGCTGTTTCGAGTCCGTCCTGGAACGCTACCCGGAACTCGACGTGGAAAAGATGTTTCTTTGTGGAGGACAATCGAAACATCCGCGATTGCAACGTGAGTTGCAACACGCCTTGGCGATTCCCACTCTGCCGTTCAATCCTTTTGATGAAATCGAATGTCTGGCCGATCATCAGGATCGTGACCATCTGTCGGCTTCGGCCCACCTCGGAGGAGTGGCCCTCGGTTTGGCCCTTCATAAGGACAACCATGGTTAGCATTAATTTACTGAAAGGCCAACGACACGATGAACGTCAGGTGCGGAGTCGCTCCAAGTCAGAGTTGTTCGCGGGGGTAGGCGTCCTGGCGAGTGTCTGTGCGTTTTGGGGATGGGTCGCCATTGATGTCAATCACGCTACGCAACGGCTTGAACAAGAAATGCAGGCGAAACAGGCACGTGTCGTTTTGCTGCAGAAAACCCACCAGGAGGTTTTGACGCTGGAGAAACGACGGCAAGCCATTGTCACCGAACGGAACAGGCTCAAGGCATTGACGAGTGAACTGCCCATTCGCCTGCTGTCGATCATCGGCCAGGCGGTTGATCCTCTGGACGTGTGGTTGCTGCATCTTCAGGCAAAGGATGAAAAGATCACGTTGTCCGGTTTTGCCCGTTCTCTCGAAGACGTGTTGAAGCTTGCGAAGGATTTCGAAAAAACCGAAATGCTTGGGCCGGTCGACGTGGTTGATGCCGAGCCCTATGTGCAGCAGCCTGACCTCTTTCAATTTTCAATGAACGTATTCATGGACTCGACGGATCATGGTCGAAAGCATTCTTGATTGGGTGGAAGACACGCGTATGACCCACAAGGTCATCATCCTGCTTCTCTTTGCAGGGTTCGCGTCGATCATCCTGTTTCAATTCGTTGTGGAACCGCAACGGCAACGAACCCAAGCGTTTCAACAAACCCTTCGATCACTGGACCATCAACTGGCAACGAGGGACCCTCAATTGGAGACTCTCAAAGATGAAATCGCCAACCTGACCCGCCAGCTCGAAGCACAAAAAAAAGTATTGGCGGTGCCCATGGATCAAATACTTACGGGCGTTCTGGACAAAGCCCAGTCGGTTGACGTGGCACTCACGTCCTGGAAGTCCGAAGAGCCCGTCCCGCTTCCGGAAACGGATTTGAATAGAGTCACGCTTCGGCTCTATGCGGAAGGGCGGTATCATGCGCTCGCGCACTTTCTTGAAGAGCTTCAAACGCTTCCGAACACGTTGACGTTGAAGGCGCTGGACTTTCAAGCCAGGAAAGCGACTGAGGAGAGCCCGGAGCGTTCCATTCAAGCCTCTTTTGAATTGATAGGCCTCCAGGTGACTGCCGTCGGACAAAGGGAACAGCGTGTTGCTGGGCAGGTCACAAGTTAAGGGAGCAAACCCGTGATGCGTGCTATTGCAGTGCTCAAGTTCTTCGTGTGTGGGAGCGTTTTTTTGTTCACCGGGACCCAAGCTCATGCAGGGCCGGGCGAACAGGTGGTAACGAACGCTCCATTGAATGAGCCCTCTCGCGCATTCCGGTATCGATCGGATCGCTATCGCGATCCTTTTGTGCCGAAATCGGTTGTCCGGAACAAGGCCGGTTCTTCCTTGCAGGGGCAAGAGGTGAGTCACCAAACCGTGAAGGTCATTGGAACAATGTCATCAGCTCAGGGCCGTTGGGCTCTGTTGGAATTTGAGGATGGGAAGCGACTCATTGTCATGCCGGGACAAGTTATTTCCGCCTATTCCCGAGTCGTGCAACGCATCACGGATCACGGGGTGACTCTTTCGGCGATAGGGGAAAAGGCAAGGCCTCAAGCGGAGAAGACGTATTGGTTGTACGAAGAAAAAAACTTTTGGGAACCGCGTTCCGGCGGGGATTCCTGAAAGCCCGGATGGATGAAGGTGCAAGATGTTGCGTTATTTAAATGCCGGTGAGTCCCATGGAAAGGGGTTGATGGCCGTGTTGGAAGGGGTTCCGGCAGGGCTTCCTCTTACCGCGGAAATGATCAACCATGATCTGGCGAGAAGACAGGGTGGGTATGGCCGTGGGGGCCGGATGCGAATCGAAAAGGATCAGGTTGAATTTTACTGTGGCGTCCGAAAAGGGAAAACGTTGGGAAATCCGTTGGGATTATTAGTTCGCAATCGGGATTGGGAAAATTGGCAGGAGATTATGGCGGCCGAACCGGGTCCTCCATCAGAGGAACGAGTCGTGACCCGTCCGCGACCCGGTCACGCGGACCTGGCGGGGGCCATTAAATATGGACATCGGGACATTCGCAACGTCCTCGAAAAGGCGAGTGCGAGAGAAACGGCTATTCGGGTGGCCCTCGGTGGCGTGGCCAAGGCCTTGTTATCGCAATTTGACATGCGGGTGGTGAGTTATACGACCCGCATCGGGTCGGTCGCGATCCCGCCGGTGGATGATCCCTTGGCGGCGTATGAACGGGCTGAGCAGTCGCAGGTGCGGTGTTCTGATCCGGAAGCGAATGAAAAGATGATCGAGCAGATCCAATCGGCGAAACGTAACGGCGACTCCTTGGGCGGGATTTTTGAGGTGGTGGTGACCAATCCTCCCGTTGGGTTGGGCAGTTACGCGCAGTGGGACCGGCGTTTGAGCGCACGATTGGCCATGGCGGCCATGAGTATCCAAGCCATGAAAGGCGTGGAAATCGGCATGGGGTTCGAGTCTGCTTGTCGATTTGGGTCTGAAGTGCACGACGACATTTATCCCAGTGAAGTCAAACCGGGATTTGCACGAAAAACCAACCGTGCCGGTGGGTTGGAGGGCGGCATGACGAACGGGCAACCCGTTGTCGTGCGGGTTGCCATGAAACCGATTGCCACCCTGTATCGACCGAAGAACAGCGTGGATATTCAAACGAAAAAACCATTTGAAGCCACGGTGGAACGTTCTGACATCTGTACGGTTCCCGCCGCCGGCGTGGTAGGGGAAGCCGTCATTGCCTATGAAATGGCCAATGCCATGCTGGAAAAGTTCGGCGGTGATAGTTTGGATGAAATGAAACGAAATTTCGACGCCTACCAGGAATACGTGAAGAATTTTTGAAAGGCACCCTGGTTTCTCCATCCTTTTCCTCAACCAACGTGAACCGATTACATCGCTCAACCGGAAAAGCCGAGTAGAGGGCTGCTCATGACCCACTCTAACCAAACCGTCACAGTCGGTCTCGGCAAGCGAAGCTACGATATTGTGATCGGTCCCGGCAGCCTTCACCGGATGGGGCAGTATTTACAAGCATTGGGACTGTCCGGAAAAGTCGGAGTCGTGACCAATCCGACGTTGGCACGTCTCTATGGGGCGTCGCTCAAAAAGGCGATCGTCAAAGCGGGATTCACCTGCCACGTGATAAGCATTCCGGATGGCGAGCGAACCAAAACGCTTCGGTGGGTCTCGTCCATCGTCGATGAATTGGTCAAGCATCGATTCGAACGCCGGTCCGTACTCGTGGCGTTGGGTGGAGGGGTGATTGGAGACATCACCGGCTTTGCCGCGTCAATGTACCTTCGGGGCATCCCCTTTATTCAAGTGTCCACCACGCTTGTGGCGCAAGTGGATTCCAGCGTGGGTGGGAAAACCGGGGTCAACCATCCCTCCGGGAAGAATTTGATCGGCGCGTTTTACCAGCCGGCCCTTGTAGTGTCCGATACGAATACGTTGCAGACCCTTCCCAGGAGGGAATGGCTGGCCGGGTTGGCCGAAGTGATTAAATATGGGGTCATTGCCGATAAAAATTTCTTCGCGTTTTTAGAGGACCGGATGGAACATATTCTCGACATGAAGGAGAAAGACGTCCAAAAGGTCGTGACGCGTTGTTGTGAGATCAAGGCACGAGTGGTGGCCAAAGATGAACGGGAATCGGGTCTGCGCCGGATTTTGAATTATGGACATACCATCGGTCACGCGTTGGAATCCTTGGGTCGGTACCGACAATATATCCATGGTGAGGCCGTGGGAATCGGCATGGTGTATGAAGCCCTCCTTGCCAATCATTTGGCACTGTGCTCGAAAGTCGTCGTGGACAGGCAACGTGCCTTGATACAGGGAACGGGCCTTCCCGTGCGGATGCCGGCCTATAGTTTTTCGAGATTCTGGGGGGCCATGAGCCATGATAAGAAGGTGGCGGATGGAACCATTCATTGCGTGTTCCCCCGGTCGATCGGAAAAGTTCAAGTCATGCCGCTGGACCCGCGCACGGTGAGACGGTGGTATGCGCAGTTCAATTGACCGGTCTTCTCTCCTCACCCCCAGGATCGAGTCCGGGGCAGGCTCTCTTCCTCAAAGGGAGAGGGAGACATGGATTGGATTCTTGAGATGACGCCAACAAAGAAATCACCCAAGCGGCCCAAGCAGGACGTCAAGGCCGTCCTTCGCGAAAGAACGCGTGAAGTGGAAGTGCTGTATCGTATCAGTGAATCGATCAGCAGCACGCTCGATTTGGAAGCGGTTCTCAAACACATCGTGGAAATGGTTGTCGAAGTGACGAAGGCCGATTCCTGTTTGTTGTATCTCGTCTCCGAGAATCGGGACGAACTCGTTTTGCGATCATCCAAGAATCCTCATCCCAAGCTCATCGGCCGAATCTCCGTGGGGTTGGGAGAGGGGATTACGGGCTGGGTGGCACAAGAAATGGTGCCGGTGGTCATTCCTCGTCACGCGAGTGATGATCCACGATTTAAATTCTTTCACAATCTTCCCGAAGACCGATACCAGGCGTTTGTGTCGCTTCCTATCGTGACCAAAGGCAGCGTCATCGGAGTCATTAACGTTCAACACAAGCGGGCGAGGCGATATCAGGATGCCGAACTGGCGCTGTTATCGACGATCGCGAACCAGGTCGGGGGCGCCATCGAGAACGCGCGATTGTATGACGAAATGAGGCGGCAAACAGTACAACTGGATACCCTGTCCCAGGTTTCGGAAACCGTGGCTTCCAATCGTGTGATTGAGGAAGTGCTCCAATTGATCGTGATGACGACGGCGCAGATGATGGATTCGACGATCTGTTCCCTTATGTTGGTTGATGAGGAGAACCAGAAGTTGCATATTGCGGCAACCCAGAGCTTGAGCGAAGCCTATCGTCGGAAACCTCCGCTCAAGATCGGCCAGAGTATCAGCGGGCGGGTGGTCAAGGAACAACGGCCGATTTACGTTTCTGACGTGAAGAAGGAAAAAGAGTTTTTCTACCAGGATTTAGCCAAACGGGAGTCGTTGTGTTCGTTATTGTCGGTGCCCATGATGAGCAAGGAAAGGGTCATTGGCGTGCTCAATACCTATACCTCCACGTTGCATGCGTTTGACGACAAGGAAATCAAAATCATGCAGGCCATTGCCAACCAGGCAGCGGTCGCCATTGAGCATACTCGTCTCATGGAAAAATCATTTGAAATGCAGGAAGCCCTGACCGTCAGAAAACTCGTCGAACGAGCCAAGGGCTATCTTATGCATTCTCGCAAGTTATCAGAAGCCGATGCGTTCAGATTGATCCAGCGCCAAAGCATGAACATGCGAAAGTCCATGCGGGAGATTGCCGAGGCCATTATTTTGGCTGGAGAATTGGAAGGTGGATCCATGGATCAGTAGGGGACAACGATCGTTGTTCCCTCTTCCTCCTTGACAGGCTGTCCGAATCGTTGGTACAAGCTCAAAAGACGACTCGTGCACGTTTGATAGGTGTTAGGACAAAGGCGTCCTCCCTCCCCCGAAGGGAAGAGGACGTTTTTTTTGCGATGCGTGTTTACCGAATTGCCATGGTCCAAATGAATCCCATCGTGGGGGACGTGGACGGGAACGTGCGTGCAATGGGCAAATGGGTGACACAGGCTCGTCGGGTGGGAGCGGATATTGTCGTCTTCCCGGAACTGTCGATCACCGGCTATCCCCCGGAAGATCTGGTCTTACGTCCAAGTTTTCTTCGCGATACCAAGCACGCACTCCAATGCTTGACCAAACAGTGTCGGAACCTCACCGTGGTCGTCGGCTATCTTGAAGAGGGAGGTGTGATTCGTTTGCGGGATTCGACTCCTTTCGTCGTTTCTTCGGGACCCCGGCACGTGTTCAATGCGGCGGCGGTGATTCATGACCGGCAGGTCGTCGCCACCTGCCAAAAAACGTGCTTGCCGAATTATGGGGTATTCGACGAAAGCCGGTATTTTTCGCCAGGCAAAAAAGCGTTAGTCTGCCAAGTCCAAGGAATGCGGTTTGGCGTGAACATCTGTGAGGACATCTGGTACGCCGGTGGGCCTACTCGCGATCAGGTATCCGTCGGGGGTGCGCGACTGATCCTGAACATCAATGCCTCGCCCTATCACGTGGGAAAGGCGAGAACGCGGGAACGCATGTTGGCGCAACGCGCCAGGGAGAATGACGTGGTGGTGAGTTATACCAACATGGTCGGGGGACAGGACGAAGTCGTATTCGATGGAAACAGCATGATTGTCGATCGAACGGGAAAGGTCATCACGCGTGCCAAGGCGTTTGAAGAAGAGCTTCTTGTGGCTGACCTGTCTTTCGATGGTCCACGGGAGACGCGCCCTGCGGGTCGGGGAAAACGGGCAGGGCAACGGTATCCCGTCAAACGAGTGCAACTTTTTCCGGTGGTGCAACGGAAAGCGAACAAGCCCGTGCCGTTGAAAAATCCGGCCGTGTCTCACGACTTGGAAGAAATCTATCAGGCCCTGGTGACGGGCGTGCGTGACTACGTCAGGAAGAACTGTTTCCAACGCGTCTTGATCGCCATCAGCGGGGGAATTGATTCAGCCCTGACGGCAGTGATTGCCGCCGATGCCCTTGGCCCGGATCGCGTGACGGGGGTGTTCATGCCATCACCGTTTACCTCGCGGGAAAGCCGCGTTGACGCCAACGCCTTGACGAAGGCGCTGAACGTTCGTTTGTTGACCATTCCGATCACGCGCCTCTGGAAACAATACGTCCGGGCATTGTTTTCGACTTTCGGAGAACGCGCTCCAGATACCACGGAAGAAAATCTTCAGGCTCGCATACGTGGAACCATCGTGATGGCCCTATCCAACAAATTCGGTCATTTAGTCTTGACGACCGGCAATAAGAGCGAAATGAGCGTCGGTTATGCCACCTTGTACGGGGACATGGCGGGCGGGTTTGCCGTGATTAAAGACGTACCCAAAATCCTGGTCTATGACCTGGTTCGGTACCGCAATCGCAAAGCCGTTGATGTCCAAGCCGTGATTCCTCAACGTATCATCGACCGGGCGCCTTCGGCTGAACTCAAGCCCGATCAAACGGATCAGGACGCCTTGCCGCCCTATGAAGTCCTTGACCCCATACTGGAGGCGTACGTCGAAAGAGAATATTCCCTTCAGGAAATTGCCGGAAAGGGTTTTCCATTGCAAACCGTCAAGCGCGTGATGGCCATGGTGGACCGCAGTGAATATAAACGCCGCCAGGCTCCGATCGGGATTAAGATCATGCAAAAGGCGCTTGGGAAAGATCGACGGATGCCGATTACCAATCGATACGTGAAGTGGTGACGAACAATGTTCGAGCTAGTATACGAACTCGGTAGAGAACAACGATTGTTGTGCACTGACGACAACGGCACAGGAGTACGTCCGTGAATCAGGAACGTATGGAACAGTTGGAGCGTCCCATCGACTCGTCTCAATCGAGTATATCCTCAACGCAAGCCGTACTCCAGGCGCGCCGCGAAGGCATCCACCGGCGATTACGGGAGGGAGCATCCGGGACGGAAGTCGTGTCGGATTTTACCGCCCTCGTCGATACGGTCCTGACCGGCCGGTATCGAAACGTGGTCAGGCTGTGGGGTGGAGAGGCGCCTGCCGGCATACAGCATTGCTGCCTTGTGGCCGTCGGGGGATATGGTCGCCGTGAACTGTCACCCTATTCCGATATCGACGTCATGATGCTCTATCGTACAGGTGGTGGAAAGGTCGTCCAGGATCTCTCGAAACAGGTGTTTCATCATTTGTGGGATTTGGGTTTTCAGGTGGGACATAGCGTCCGGTCGATTCACGATTGTATGGTCGTTGCGGAAGAGGACGTGTCGGCCAAAACCGCGCTGATGGAGTCACGGTTTTTAGTCGGAAGCCCTTCGGTCTTTCAAGAATTTCGGCGACGTTTTGCCAAGCGCGTTCTTGGAAGACGAGTGGAGAATTTTGTCCGGGAAAAGCTTGAAGAGCGGGAGCAGGACTATGCCAAATTCGGCGAAACCGTGTTTCTCCTGGAACCGAATATCAAGAGAACCAAAGGCGGGTTGAGAGACGTCCATTTGCTCCAATGGATCGGTATGGCCCGGTATCAGGCCTCCACGTTGCGGGAATTGGTCGATCGTGGAGCATTGGTGCACCAGGATTATCTGGCGTTACTCGAAGCAAGAGAGTTCCTGTTCAAGGTGCGCGCCTTGCTCCATTTGGGGGCGGACCGCGCCCAGGAAATATTGTCGTTCGACGAACAAGTACGCATGGCTCAAGAGTTCGGCTATCGGGATGAACCGCATATGCTGGGTGTCGAACAGTTCATGCAACACTATTATCGTCTGACCACGGGCATTCATCATCGTGCGATGCGCTTTGTGGAGCGTACAGGCTCCACGTCGCTATGGACTCGTTTCAAGAAACTGTGGCCTTCTCCCGTGATCGACGGCTTCTTTCAGGTCGTTGATGGAAGGCTGTCCATCCGTGACGAAAAACTCATGCAGGTCCTGGATGATCCGGAGCATCTCTTGAGTCTCTTTCAGGTTGCTCAAAAACAGGGGGTGACGATTGATGGCTTGGTGCTGGAAGAGATTCACCGCCACATGGACAGCATCCCCGACCATCTGTTCGCGTCCCCGGCCGTGAGCCGGCGGTTTCGAGAATTGTTGTCTGGCCCAGAGGCGGTTGCCGAAACCTTGACGTTGATGCATCAGGCTCGGGTTTTGGAAAAACTGGTCCCCGCCTTCGGTCGTGTACGCGGCCTCATGCAATTCAATCAATACCACAAATATACGGTTGACGAGCATAGCCTCCTGGCCGTGAAGAAAGTCGAGTCCTTAGGAAAACAACCCGGAACGTTGGGAACGGTGTACGAGGAGATTCGAGAGAAGGATCTCCTGCACTTGGCCGTGCTTCTTCATGACGTGGGGAAAGGCCTCCCTGAAGACCACAGCGAAGTCGGCAAAAGGATCGCCCAGGACGTGTCCGTCAGGTTAGAACTTGACGGACAAGAATCCCGGACCCTTGAATTTCTCGTCCATGAACATCTGCTGATGGCGAATACGGCCTTTCGGCGGGATCCCCATGATGAAAAAGTGCGGCTGACGTTTTGTCGGGCCGTGGGCAGTCCCGAACGATTGAAACAACTCTTGCTCCTGACTGCTGCGGATATTGCGGCGGTGGGGCCGGACATGCTGACCAGATGGAAAGAAGCGTTGCTGATCGAATTATATCTTCTGGCGCTCCCCGAAATTTCCGGAGAAAGTGAACAGGTGGAATCCGCTCTTCACATCGAGCGCGTCACCGACGAGGTCTTAGCGGTCTGTCAGTCGAAAGCTCAACGCGTTGAAGCAGGTGGGCAAGCCGCCGAGAGCCAGGCTCTTCTGAACCGTGAGTGGGTCAAAAGCCAATTGGAAGCCTTTCCGGTGCGCTATCTTTCCGGAACGGCCAAAGATCGAATCATCGCTCACCTTTCTGCAATCCAGTCCTTGACCCCGGAACGTCCCAGGGTCGAATCCACCTACAACCGGGAACTCAAGGTGTGTGAGTATTCGTTAATTGCCTTCGATTCCGTGTCGTCCGGGATGTTTATGAAGATGACGGGCGTGTTGGCTGCAAAAGGCCTTCGTGTCCTTGATGCCCAGATTGTGACGAGGTCCGACGGCATTGTGGTGGATACGTTTTTGGTCAAGGATCCCGATTTCAGCGGCGAGCCGACGCCGGCACGGTTGGAAAAAGTGGGGAGGGCGATAGTCAGCGTGTTGAAGGCAGAACTCTCGATCGAAGCGTTTATGGAACAGAATCAACGCGTCTCATTTCGTAGCCAAATGCCGATTCGCCAGCATCGCCCCGAAGTCAAAATTGATAATGAGACGTCGGACCACTTTACCGTGATCGACGTGTTTGCCGATGACAAGCAGGGCCTGCTGCATGAAATAGCCAAAACCTTGTATGACCTCGGTCTCTCGATTCATTCGGCCAAGATCGGGACGCGCCTGGATCAAGTCGTAGACGTGTTTCACGTCACGGAACGGAACGGTAACAAAGTCGAAGACGCCCGGACGTGCGAACTCATTCAAACGACGTTACAAGAAAAGGTCGATCGATTTTCGCAATCCTGATAGTACCCCGCATTTTTCAATTTCCCCGTCACGAATTTGTGTCGCGTGCTTGAGATGAGGGTTTGGCAGGGAATCCCTTCCTTTGGAGACCCATTGATGGCCCTTGATTGATCCTCGTGAAATCGAACTTGGACCAATGGGCGGTTCAACCCCCGAAAAAACAAACGGAAACCGAGACAGTCAACTCGCCGGTTCTATAGTCCGTTATTCTTTGTATCATTAGGGGATTTGTTTATCCGAGTGTTTGGGAACAGGGAAGAAATAATGTGAACTCGTTTGCAGCGATTGCATTTCAATGCCAATCCCTCGATGCCTTAACTTCGCGAGCATTGGCCCACAGAGACAGCGTACTGCCCTGACGGGTCCTCTTTCATCACCTGATACGAAGGGAAATGGTTATGTGTTGAGGGTTTTCTTCTTTTACGCTTCACCAACAATCGAATATTGTCGGTAAAGGACATGAGAAAAGCGTAGAACTGAGGCTAACAGCCTCAGCTCTACGCAGGGTCCATGGTAATGGCCGAGAACTACTTTGATGGACCTGATGGGGTAATCGTGAGACAGTCCTTTCCCTTGTCGGTCCCCGGCTATGGCGCAAGTTATTCGGCTGCCGGAGCTTTCTCCTCGGCTGCTGCCGGAGCTGTTTCTTCGGCTGCTGCCGGAGCTGTTTCTTCGGCTGCTGCCGGAGCTGTTTCTTCGGCTGCTGCCGGAGCTGTTTCTTCGGCTGCTGCCGGAGCTTTCTCCTCGGCTGCCTTTTCGTCAGCCAAGGCTATACCGGAGAAACCGATGGCCAGTATGAACGTCAGCAAACCAAGCATCACGAAAGATTGAGAGAGTTGGCGAAAATATCGCATGGGGCTTTCTCCTTTGATAAGAGGTGACTTCAATTTAGGTCCCCTTCGAGACTGCGGAATGTACGGCACAATATCATAAATTGTGGCTGCAGGGAAGTGGGAATTTCGGGGATGTATTCTTTTAAGTGGACAGGTGAACCTGGTTGGAGCCTCGTGCTGTACAGGCTGGGCAAAATCGAGCGACATCCTGTGAGCAGTGGGCCGTGCTTCGTCTTTGCCGGCAGGGATGGCCACGCCACGGTCGCCCAAACCAACTGTCACGGTTCAGTCATTCGTTGACAGCAGAACGGGCTGACGCCAAGAGGGGAACTCGGCCAGAAGGGCCCGCGTGTTCCTGATGACGACCGGCGCCTCTTCTGCTCGTGGCTTCGTCTTTGGCGAAGCGGTCGTTCGGCGGGTGGGGGTCTGACAAAGAAGGGGCACGGAAGCACGCGGTGCACATTGTCAACGCCGGTCCTGTGCCGTCAGCCGCGCCCGGGCATGGCCCCTTGCCCCCGCCCCGTCCGAGGGAGCGGGGCGGGGGCCGCCCCTAGAACCGGAGGTCGCCGCGCAGCATGACCGCGTGTGCGGGCGCGGTGCCGCGGGTCTCACTGCGGGTCGCGTCGAGATGGACCACGACGCCGGGCGCGGCCGGGCGCGTCGGTGTCAGCCGCCAGCCGAGCCGGTAGTCGCGCCCGGTCGGCGTCAGCGTGAGGCCCGCGGTTGAGATGCCGGTGAAGGCGCCGTCGAGCACGGCGAGGCCGTACCCCAACTCTGCCGTCAGGCGGCCCGCCCCGACGCGGGCGGGGGCCGCACCCGCGAGCCCGGCCAGCGTGTCGCGGGCCAGCAGCGCGTCCATGCCGCCCGCGGGCGCACCGCCCCAGGCCTGCGTCAGGGCCAGCGCCAGCCCCTGCTCCGTCGCCGGCTGCGGGTCCCAGCCGACCGCCGCGCTGGCCCCCCACTCCCGGAAGCCCTGGGCTTCGTGGACGAGTAGCGCCCGGGCCTTGAGCGCCAGGTGCAGGCCCCGGGTGGGATCGGCCAGGGCCAGCCCGCCGCCAACGTCGGCGCCGACCCCGGTCTCGGCGTCACCCCCGTCGAGCCGGGCACCGACCTCGAAGGACGGCGTCAGCGTCGCCCCGGCGTCGTTGAGCGTGACGGGCCGCGTGCCCTCAACCCCCGCCCGCAGCCGCCACACGTCGGCCGTCGTCGCCCGCAGCCGGCCGGCCCCCGCAGCCATCGCCGCCGGCGCCGACGTGCGAGTGACGCGCACGTCGCTCTTGACCGCTAGGGCCAGCCCGCCGGCCGCCGACGGCTGCAGGACCGCCCCGCGCAGCCCGGTCGCGCCCATCGCCAACGTGAGGTCCGTCTCGATCGTCCCTCCCCCCGGCGGCGTCAGCGTGAACTCGCCCCCGCCGTAGCCCGCGGCGGCCCAGCCCGTCAGCCGCTCGGTGAGGTCCCAGCCGACATAGGGATAGACCCCGGTCAGCGCGGCCTCGATCGTGCCGGTGGCTGCCGAGGCCCGATAGCCACCCGTGACGCGCGAATGCCCCAGCGCCACCCCGGCGGTCCAGTGCTGGCCCGCCCAGTCCGCGCCGAGGAGCCCGGTGGCCGCCTCGCCGTCCAGCGTCAGCGGGCCGTCGCGCCCGTCAAAGCGCGTTAGCGCCCCCCGGCCCCACACCGAGGGGACAAGGCCATGGGCCTGCGGCGCCCCGGTCAGCGTGAACGCCGTGCCCGCCACGAGGTCCCGGCCCGTCCGCGCCCGGGTCTCCGGGCCGACCCCGCCGGCCGGGGCGTTGCGTCCCGGGGCGGCGCGGGCCGCCCCGGACCTCCAGGGCCGGAGCGCAGCCCCGGCCCCGCGTGGCTCGCCGACGGCGGGCTCCTCGGTCCCGGGCTCCTCAGGCTCCCAACTCCAGGCCGGCAACGCCTGCCCGGCCAGGCGCACCTCCACTCCCGGCGCCCGCGGCGCGGCCAGCCGACCCGCGACCGCGTCCAGCACCTGGTCCGTCACCGTGCGCCCAACCCGCGCCAGCCACGCCGAGGTCGCCCGCGGCCCGATGACGGCCTCCGCCACGTCCGTCACCGTCACTGCGATCGTCTGCTCCGCGCTCCGCTCCCGCTCGCCCGTGCCGCTCGTCGCCTGCACCGTCACCACATAGTCGTTGTTGCCACCCGCATCAAGCGGATGCTCGTAGTCCGGCCCCGCGACGAAGCTCAGCGCCCCCGTCGCCGGGTCGAGCGCGAACCGCGCCTGATCCGCGCCGCCGGAAAGGCGGTACCGGACCGCGCCGTCCTGTGCATCCGGCTCGACCGCCCGCACCGTCAGGACCGCCCGCTGGTTCTCCGCTGCCGATACTTCCGCAGCACTGCTGAACGCCGGCGCCGCGTTGGTCAGCTGGTCGGTCGGCGGACTGGACGGCTGGTTGGGCTGCGGACTGGACGGCTGGTCGGTCGGCGGACTGGACGGCTGGTCGGTCGGCGGACTGGACGGTGGATTGGGCGTTCGGTCGGTCGGCGGACTGGGCGGTTGCTGACCGGAGGAGGCCACCGGCGTAGCGGTCACCTCGTTCGATACGGGTTGTGTTACACTGAACCGGTTCCGCATCCGCACCTCGAAGTCCCATGTCTGACCGTTATTCATCGCATACTTCGTGTATTCCCTCTTGCCGCCGCCTTTGTCCTTTACATAGGACGTAATATCCTCCCACCCGTGCCAAGAGTTCTTCAAACCGCCGATGCCGTGATACCGCCTCCGGTACTCGTACTGTGTGATCGGTGAACCGCGATCATTCACGGTCCAGGTCAGCGTGACCTGGCGGTCGCCCGGCGCCGCCGACAGGTCGCGGATATCGCCTGGCCCCCTCTCCGCCGGCGTCGCCGACACCGGGCTCGAGGGCGCCGCGCCGCCGCTGCCGTTCACCGCCCGCACCTGGAAGGTGTAGGACGTGCCGTTGGTCAAGAGCGTTCCGTCGCTCAGCGCCGTCACCGTGTAGCTCTTGGTGCCAGCGCCGCTTTCCGGAATTTTGGCCCAGTTGCCGTAAGCGCCGGAGCCAGCCTTGCCCCGGTACTGGAATTCGGTGATCGCGCCCCCGCCGGGCACAGTCCAGGCCAGCGTGACCCGACGATGGCCTGCCTCCGCCGACAGGTCCGAGATGGTTCCCGGCACCGTCGCCGGCGTGACGCGCACCTCGTTCGAGTCGGGCGCGTCGCCGACATTGTTCACTGCCCGCACCTTGAAGGTATAGGCCGTGCCGTTGGTCAGCCCCGTCACCGTGTGGTCGGTGGTTGCGGTGCCGCTGCTCGGAATGTCCGTCCAGTTGCCGTAGGCGGCGGCGCCGATCTTGCGCCGGGACTGGAATTTGGTGATCGCCGAACCGCCAGTGCCGGGCAGGCTCCAGGCCAGCGTGACCTGCCCGTGGCCTGGCGTCGCCGTCAGGTCCGAGATGGTTCCCGGCACCGTCGCCGGCGTGACGCGCACCTCGTTCGACACGGGCCCGTGGCTCCCATCAAGGAATGCTACCCGTATCTTGAAGGTATAGGCCGTGCCGTTGGCCAGCCCCGTCACGTGCGTCTGATGTTTGGTGCCGCGGATTTGCCAGGGGCTTACCGTCGTCCAAGTGCTATCGTAACTGCCGGTGCCTGTCTTTTTCTTCAACTGGTACACTGTAAGAATCTTGCTGCCAAGGTTGGGACTGGTCCAGGCCAGCGTGACCTGCCCGTGGCCTGGCGTCGCCGTCAGGTCCGAGATGGTTCCCGGCACCGTCGCCGGCGTGACGCGCACCTCGTTCGACACGGGCCCGTGGCTCCCATCAAGGAATGCTACCCGTATCTTGAAGGTATAGGCCGTGCCGTTGGCCAGCCCCGTCACGTGCGTCTGATGTTTGGTGCCGCGGATTTGCCAGGGGCTTACCGTCGTCCAAGTGCTATCGTAACTGCCGGTGCCTGTCTTTTTCTTCAACTGGTACACTGTAAGAATCTTGCTGCCAAGGTTGGGACTGGTCCAGGCCAGCGTGACCTGCCCGTGGCCTGGCGTCCCCGTCAGGTCCGAGATGGTTCCCGGTGGGGTCTGGGCCGACGCGGGGGCGGCGGTGACGGCGGCAGCGAGCAGCAACGCGGCCAGTACGAGGGGGGCCGCGCTACCCTGAAGGCGTGCCAGGCGGTGAAGGGAGGGGACAGGCGCCGGGGGGGGGGGGGGGGTAGCGTCAGGCGCCGGAGAGCGAGCCGCCCAGCGAATGGACCCAGAAAAAATGCCGTCGGCTCGCTGCTTATCCACGGCCCCCTCCTTAAGCCAAACCCTGCCTGCCGCCGCCGCACTCCCACACACAAGCACGAAATGGCACGGGCGGGGGCCGGGCCGGAAATCAAGAATTGCTTCCACGTCCTGTTCATAGTATCGCACGAAAACCGGTCATAAACAAGACACAGGCCTAGGGGCTGCTCCATTGAACTTCGCAAATTCGCAGGGAAACACCTGGGCCCCTCCTGGGTTGGCTTTGGCGACCGTGGCGTGGCCATCCCTGCCAGCGAAGACGAAGAACGGCCCACTGCTCACAGGATGTCGCTCGATCTTGCCCAGCCTGTGCCGCACGAGACTCCAACCAGGTTCACCTGTCCACTTAAAAGGATAAAGCCCGAAATTCGAAGAGGTTACCAAGGTCACGGGGCGACCGTCTTTTCCATAGCCCCTTTTGCCTGCCAAACGGAACCCCTTCGGAATGAGAAAGCCGAGCGAACGGTGTGGTGGTGGATTCGCCAAGCCTCGATCCTGCGCCGGGCATCGGCAAGATCGATACACCAGTGTTCGTTCAGACGGGCAGCGAAGCCTGAGGCAGGATGTATAGGTTTTTTCTCGTTCCCGTATTCATTCATGATACGCAGTGAGTCGTAGGGGGGGGCTTATCAGGAGGAACTTGTAGCCCCCGCCGGAGAAGAGGTGGGCTGGGATTCACCCCACTCCTTCTTTGCCAAACTCAACAAAAAAGCCCAAGTATGCAGTATGCATTCTTGGGCTCTGGACTAAGAGTCTCGGGCTCTATTCGACTGATGAGTTAGGAATCTTTATCTATCAAGGTGTTACTCGGAATCTCCTCGCATCATAAAGGGATGGTTCAAAATCCACATTTCGTACATGGGAATCGCAAACATGATCAAAAAAGCGATCGTCATGAGGACGTCGCCGGCCAACAGGGTCACCACGAAGAGGGGAGACACGTAGGTGATCAGCCACGGCGACACGAGATCCAACGTCACGCCCGAAAAGGCGACCCACGTGGTCAGCACCTTCGTGAGAGGTCCGGCCATGGTCAGGTACAAGACGTGCACCATGATCAGAAAGACGACAGGCATCGTGAATAAGTGAAAGTGCGAGGTTTCGGCCAATTGCCCGAACGACATAGGCTCGCCGAAGTTTTCAGGGGATCCGCGATAGTGTAGGGCAATGCCCTTCGGCGTCAGGTCGGTCATGCTGTGCGCCCATATAAAGGTGAAGACGAATCCCACGAACATCAGGAGCAAGAACCAGGTGTACACCAGCCGGATCTGCCGGTCGGTGTCGCGCAGCCGAAAGCGAGTGTTGAAATTCCGCATTGCAATCGAATCTTCACGTAGAGCCCTGACCTCCTTCTGTCATTGAGCCCCGTCTGTCATTGGTATGAAAAATATGAAAATGTCTCGAATCTGTCATACTGAGCCGAAGGCGAAGAATCTGTTTTTGCGCGCGTGCGTTGTTGAAATTCCGTTCTGTACCCTCAGAGTCCCAAGAGAGTTTCGAAAAATCCTTTTTCTTGCTTGTTGGCTGCAACGACGTCGCTGCCGAGTCCGCGAGGCTTCAAATAGAATTCATTCACCATGACGAGGACGCGTTTCACCCCGGCGCTTGCGGACCGCACGGACATCGTGGCCCCGGTGATGTTGATGATATCCCGATTGATCCGGATCGGGTCCGCGATGGTTTTCCCATGGTACTGATAATTGAAGCGTTTCGTGGCGATCTCGTTCCCTCGGGCTTCCCGGTACACCAGGACTTCAAAGTTCGAGCATTCGCCTGTCGAATCAACGCCCACCATATAGGTAATCGGGCGATGCTTGCCGATGGTATTCTGGATGAGCGCGTACCCGTCGATATTCCCCTGGGTTTCCCCGATAAAGATGTCGAAGGACGTTTCCGGAAATTTCCAGCCGATGACTTCTTCAACGAAGGCTTTTTGCTCTGCCGTTAATGTCAAGGTGTCTTTGCGGATCTTTTCGGAATCCGGAAACATGACCTTTGCGGCTTCTTCCTCGGTGAAATAAATTTCCAGATGTCCCAGTTCCTCCGGCGTGAGCCAGCGATTGAGCTCATGGTCCCAGATTTGTTCCAGCGGTTTCTCTTGGGCGAGAGCCTGGAACGCGGGGAATCCCGTCAAGACACAACAAACGGCAACAATCCCTGCAAGCCTCTGTATCAGCTTATGATCGTGCATCCCTCATCCCTCAGTTGATTGGTAATCCGTTGGGCCAGACGCCGCTCTTCCTCGGCGATGGGGGGAATGCGTCGCCAGGACGTGGATTGCGACTGTACGCCCATGGGAGAAAAGAACTCCCTGGCTTGCTGAACGGAAATCTCGACGGCCCGCCCGGCCGGTTTGAGATTCACAAAAAACCGGGCGCGTTCCTGGTTGGCATCGCGCGAAAACATCCCGGCTGTTCGCTTGGAGGCAAAGCCCATCCACTCGGTCGAAATCACCCCCTTGTCCTTATCCGTTTGAGTCAACGCGAATTCATCCACGCTCGCGAGGGCCACGGACCATGCCTGGTCATAGGAGCAGCCGGACTTCACGGTGCTGGGCGCGCCGGAAACCGTGGCGCACCCCACCGTGGAGACGACCAGAAACAAGGAAAGAACGATATGCCTACGCATAGACGGGTGAAGCTTCCTTTCGGTTAAAAGTACGTCGACATGTTGAACTGGAACCCGTTGCGATCAGAGGCACCATGTAGCACACCGTCATCATCAAAAAACTTGCCATGACGATTAAACGTATAGGCCAACTTGATGACCGAATCTTCCAACGGCCGGAAATTGAGCCCCAGGGTCAACCGGTCGATGCGATTCTTGTTGTTGTCGGAACCGGTGTTGGTATCCACCTGTCCCCAACGAAGGATGCCGGTAAACGTCGAGTCCCGGCCGAAGTAGCCGGGAAGGGCCTTGGTGAGCGCGTCCGGCATAAAGTGATAATTCAATTGCACGTAATATCCGAACATATTTTCGGGGACGACGTACCTTGAGAATCCTGGAGCCTGACGGCGCCTCGTTGCTCCGGTAGTATCCTGAGAAAAAATTACCACATCATCATTCTTGTCAAGCGTATACTCCCCGTACCCTTCGGCGTTGGCCCAGGCGGCTTCACCCTGTATGTCAAAGGCCCCTCGTTGCAGGTTCCCGTCGATGGCGAGCAGGGTCAGGTCATGCTTGTCATTTTTGTCCCATTTGCCGTGGTGAATGGACCCGGCCACCTCGACACCCAACACAGGGCTGAACGATACGCGGCTGACTATAGCCTTGTTTTCGTTACTATCCTTTTGAAAACTTCCGCGAGCACTTCGCAACCCGCTTCCTTCCTCGTCGGAAAACTGGCCGTCATCGCCCTGAAAGCCATTCGTGACGTACAGTTCGTAATCGATCTTGGAAAGCTGGGTCGGATAGAACGTGCCGTAAAAGCCGAGTCCGCTTTCGGCAAACGTGGAAGGCAGGATCAACCGGCTCACCATCGGCCGAAGAGGCAAATCGTTCAAGGGCGAGTCGTGGATGAGGTTGAACCGGCCCATGGGCATCAGGATGATGCCCCCTCGCAGGTTGAGTGCGTCATTGAACCGATAGTCCATGGTGGCGAATTCCATCTTGATGTCCCCGTCCCCTTGGTTGCCCTGAGGGCCGCCGTGTTCAACCTCGAGTTCGGCGGCCACGCTGAGCCGGTCCGTAACCTGGGAATAGAAGAACGGCACGAAACGTTCCTGGTCGAATTCCAACCTACTTCTACAATCCCGTGATCCCCCGGAACATCGCGTGAGCGAGAAGTCGATGTAACCACCGATGATGGTTTTCGGAGCCTTGACGAAGGGTTTGGCGTAGATGGTCCGTCCACCCTGCAGGCCACTACCACCCGAGAAGTCCACGCCGTATCGGGGTTGGGCTTTTGTGGTGTCGCCCATGGCCGGCACGGAAATCTCTTTTGGTGGCGCCGCCGTGGGGGGGGCAGGGGCGTCTTTCTCCATTTTCTGTCGTTCGGAATACCACTCTTCAAACATTTTTCGTATCTGTTCCATTTGGGCGGGAGTAAATTCTCCTTCGGCCCAAACAGTCGGTTGTGGCACAATCATGAGGACCATCAATGCCCCCGTGATCAACAATCGTCGCATCTGACGACCTCCTTATTGTTGGGGACTCTGCCGGTCCTCTTGATCACTAAAGGGACTCTTGTGGTCCTCTCGAGTTATGTCTTGCTATGTTTAGTGTTGAATGGATTCGTGGGCCTCCTTAACAGCACCCTCACTCTGATGCTACTGTCCGCATGGTGCCAAGATGACTTCACTCTCCTTGAGTCTGTTATAGGGAATGGAGACAATCCGCTTGCAGCGTTTGCACTTGAGTTCGAGATTGTCCCCACGAATTTTTGCGATGAGCTGGCCGCATTCACATCTGGCTTCGGCAGGCTTGAGTTGTTTGCCAAGCCACCTGGTGTTTCTATCAAAATTCATTGAATGAAAAAGGACAGCAACGGAAATTCAGCAAATCAACAACGCATTGACAAAAATAAAAATGATTCTTATTTTTATCTAAATTGATTTTGATAACGGTTATTAAAATATAGAATTTTCAGTGGCCTGTCAACTCTATTTTGCAATGAAGAAATATGGCTGCAACCTGTTGCTCGTATTGGTAGAATGAGTGATCTTCTGTCACCTTCTCGCCAAGTGGGGGCGGGCCTGCCTAGGACTCGATCCTGAGGTTGGGATGAAGGAAGATCTACAAGGCCGGTGCAGAGGCATGATGGGCAGAAAAATCTTTTTGGCGAGTCTTTCTCTTGTTATGGTGACGGGCTGTGTGTCCGGGCTTCAGGAAACTTCTTCGGACTCGACGACGCATGAATTGGCGTTTGGTTATGTTCAAGTCGAGACCAAGGGCCCTAATCCGCGTATTTTTCCTGCCAAACTGAGGTTTTTTCTCCTGACGAATGAAGAGACCGGAGCCAGATCTCGGGTCAACGTGAACATCGAATCGGGAGTGTTTTCCGTCAGACTGCCGGCGGGACGGTATGCCGTTGACCGTGTGCAATTCAGTGAGGGCCCATTCAGGGCCGAATCCCACGTCCAATTGAAATTTCACGTGCCCGAGAAAAAACTGGCCTATTTGGGCTCATGGCAATTCGAGGTGGAAACGCCACGCACCGTTCGGCTTGTGAGGGTCCGTATCCTTGAAGGGGAGGCGGAGTTCTCAAAGAAATTTTCCGCGGAGCTTGGCTTGGAACGAACGCCCATTGAAACGGTGTTGCCGAAACCTGAAACACTCGAAACTCGCGCGTTTTATGTGGACCCGACACCGAACGCCAAATATTTCCGTCGTCGATAAGCCGCCGTATACAAGATGAAACGGATTTCTCTCGTCTTTTTGACGTTCTTCGTGGTCTTGTTCGTGTGTTGGCCGGGTCTGCCCGGACATGCCGCTTTACCCCACGTGGTCAAGCGCGGCCAGATGCATATGGGCACCCTGGTCTTTCTGACTGCCGTGGCCCCGGACAAACGGCTGGCCCACGATGCCATTGAACAGGGATTCGCCGAAATACATCGCTTGGAGCAAATCCTGAGCACGTGGATTCCCGACAGCGAACTTTCCCGGATCAATGCCGCGGCAGGGGAACGCGCCGTGAAGGCCGGTCTGGAAACCATGGAGCTCTTGGAGCATTCTTTGGAAATGGCCCGGTTGACGGAGGGCGGCTTCAACGTTGCCATTGGTCCGGCCGTAGAGGCTTGGAACGTCAGTCGGGAAGGGCGGATTCCGACGCGGGAAGAATTGGAGGCCACGCGCCGGCTCATGGATCTTTCCGCCATTCATATCGATCAGATGGCCGGCACCGTGTATCTGGCGCGGTCCGGGATGCGAGTGGATATCGGCGGCATCGGCAAGGGATATGCTGCGGATTTCGCGGCCCGCGTGATGCGGGAAGCCGGGGCCTCAGCGGGCGTAGTGGCCATTTCCGGGGATATAAAGACCTTTGGTCGCCTGCCCGATGGCCAACGGTTCGTGTTCGGCATCCAACATCCCCGAAAGGAAAATGGCATCACGATCGGGCAACTCGAACTCGAAGATGAGGCCGTTTCCACGGCAGGTGATTATCAACGATATTTCGAGAAAGACGGCATTCGCTATCATCACATTCTCGATCCTCAAACGCTCCAGCCCGCGCGGCTCTCCCAGAGTGTGACCGTCGTGGCCCAAACCGGGGTACTGGCCGATGGGCTCGATACCGGCATCTTCGTCATGGGGCCGGAAAAAGGGATGGCATTGCTTGAACGCCTGCCCGGAGTCGAAGGCGTGATCGTCGGCGCGGACGGAACCGTATCCGTCTCTTCGGGCTTACAAGACCGGTTGCAGTTGAGCCCACAGCCGTAACCGGCTTTGAGAGGTTTTATGATAGAAAAAAGGGCCGCTTGATGCGGCCCTTTTGCTTGGAGAGCGTTGCAAGGGAACGGGTTACTTTATATGCCCGTTGGTTCCGTGGTCCTTGCTTTTCTTATACTTGGAATAATCGCCGGAATGCTCCATATTGCCGCCATGGGATTTGATGCGTTCGTGAATTTTGTCCATCCGTGCTCGTTGCTCTTCGGACAACACCGCTTTGGCCTCCCGCTTGGCTTTGATTGAAGCCATGTAAAGTTTCGTCTTCAAGGCATGAAGCTTGTTGAATTCCGCTTCAATGTCGGACAGACTCGCTTTCTCGTTTTTCAAGACTTCATGCAAATCGATACTGGCTAATTCCACTTCGGCTTTCGTTTTGATCCGGTCTTTTTTGTAGGTTGTCTTGAGTGTGCGAAGTTTCTGTTCCTGTTCGGCCGTGACGCTCATGCCTTCTTTAAATTTCAAGATGTGCGAAATAAATTTTATGGCGTCCTGATGGTGGCTGCCATGCCCTTTGGTGTGGGGTTTTCCATGTCCTGACGAATGCATTGACTGATGGCCTCGGTCGTGTTTCTTATGCATGCCATCATGACGAGAAGACCGGGAATGATCGTCATACCCGTCATGCCCGGATGTGCCATGGGTGCTTGAACTCGAATGCATGTTTTTCGACTGTCCAGGCATGGAACCCTGAGGGTCGGCAAAGACCGGAACGGCAGCCAGCAGGAAGAAAATGGTCAGTAGGGAAACAGGTAAAAACCAGCAACGTGGTTCATGGATTCTCATGTTCGGTTCCTCCTAAAAAGAAAAAGACGTTACCAACGTTCAGTCGATATGATAAAGGGTTTTGAGGGTGCAGCGTTTCCGGCATGACAACCTCAGCCATAAAAACATTATAAACACTGAATTCTGAGATTGCGAATTGAGCCTCCCGGCCTTGTTCACGTGACGCAACCACGCGTCACGTCTTCCAGACCTTCCTGTCGAATAGTACCGTATGGGTGGCAATGACTTCCAACTCCACCTTCGAGTCGAGAGGGAAGAACCGGGTCGACGCTTCGCTGCTGTGTACGAAGTCGCCGGAATCCAGGCGGATTCCATAGATTGTCTCCGAGCCTCGAAACTGACGGGATTTCACGGTTCCGTCTCCATCCCTGTTTTCACGAATGTGAACGTCATCCGGTCGAATCATGACCATGACCTCGGGATCGCCCCGGTAGCCTTGGGGTACCGGAAACTCGCCGAGTTGAGTCACGACCACGGAATCGCGAATAGTTCCGGGAATGAAATCGGCTTGCCCCACGAACTCCGCGACAAAGGGCGAAACCGGAAGATGGTACATGGTTTCGGGTGCTGAGCATTGTTCGAGCTTTCCGTTATTCAAGACGGCCACGTAGTCAGCCATGGCAAAGGCCTCTTCATGATCATGCGTCACGAGAACGGCGGTGGTTTGGGTGGTTTTCAGCAGGTGCAGGAGTTCCACGCGCATGCGTTCAGTCGTATCGGGATCCAGGTTGCTGAACGGTTCGTCCAATAGGAGCAGCACGGGTTGAGGGGCAAGGGCGCGCGCCAATGCCGTACGTTGCTGTTGGCCGCCGGACAGCGTGTGAGGGTATCGCCGGGCCAGTTCTGAAAGCCCGGTGAGAGCCAGCATCTCGTCGATTCGGTTTCGACGGTTGTCCGCCGTGGCATACGCCAGCCCGAAGCCCACGTTGTCCCGTACCGTCAAGTGAGGAAAGAGGGCATAGTCCTGGAACACCATGCCGACCCGCCGTCGTTCGGGAGGGACGTGCCGGTCCGTCGCCGAGACGATGGCACCGTTCAGCCTGATTTCGCCGGAGGAAACCGGTTCAAACCCCGCGATGGCTCGAAGCGTGGTGGTCTTCCCGCATCCGGATGGCCCCAACAAACAGATGATGTCGCCTTTCCGCGCCGAGAAGGAAATACTCTCCAGCGCCAGGGAGCCGGTTTCATACGAGCAGGCCACGTCCTTCAGTTCGAGCACAATGGGCTTATCGTCGAGAGGAGTCATACCCGTGTAAGAGGAATCAGGCCCGCAGGGTTTGCCGAAGAGGATCTCATGGCAGGGTGTGCGTGGCGCGGTTACGTCTGGTCTTTTCGCATCAATAGTAACACGACCGGAATGGTAATGACTACGATCAGCAAAGCCGGGGGAGCGGCCAATTGATACAATTCCTCGCTGGCTTCAAGCCAAATCCTGACGGCGAGGGTATCGAACCCCACCGGACGCAGCAGGAGTGAAGCCGGTAATTCTTTCATGCATTGGACGAATACCAGGATCCAGGCACTCAGAAATCCACCTCGCACCAACGGCAGGGTCACGTGAAAAAAGGTTCGAAGGGATCGAGCCCCAAGGCTTCGCGCCGCTTCTTCGAGATTCGGAGTGAGTTGCTGGAGAGTGGATTCCATGCCTTGCAGTGCCGCCGGGAGAAAATGGACCAGATACGCCATGAGCAGGACGAGAATCGTGCCATACAGTTGAGGAACGGTTTGTGAGACCAGAACCAGGACGGCGAGGGCGGCGATCGGCCCGGGAAGAACGTAGCCGGTGTACGCTCCTTGCACGCAAAAGGTGCTGGCCCAGGTCCGGCGCCGGCACGCCAGATAGGCGAGGGGAATCCCACAGATCACGGCCGCGGTGGCGGTGATCCCTGAGAGCGAGACACTGTTCCACACGTATCCGATGAACACGTGAGAAATCTCACCGGCGGATGCGGCCTTGACGGTCCATTGAATGAGCAGAAGTACCGGCAGGCCGAATGCGGCTCCGAACACGAGAAGCAGGTAGCCCGTAAAAAGCAGGGTCGTGAGGGGACGACAGGGTTGAGGAACCGGTTTTCGATACCGGCTGGTCGTTTGGTAAAACCGGCTTCGCTGCCGGAACCACCGTTCGCCGAACAGAAAGACAAACGCGCACGCAACCAGCACCAGGCTCAAGCAGGCGGCTGCCGTGTTGTCGAATCGTCCGGTCATTTGCTGGTACACGGCGTAGGTAAAGGTTTGAAAGCGCAACAGCGAAACCGCGCCGAAATCAGAAGCGACATAGAGGATCGCCAGGAACAGTCCGGCGATCAGTGACGGGCGGATGAGCGGGAGCGACACCCGGAAGAACGTCGTCACTCGATCGGCTCCGGTCGTGCGGGCGACTTCTTCAAAGGAGATGTTAAAATTTTTGAAAGCCGATCGAGCCAGCAGGTACACAAACGAAAACGTGTTCAATGCAAGCACGAGCACGGCGCCCGCGAAACTGAAAGGTGAAAAGAACACGGCCTCCGGCCCGGCAATGGTTTGCCAGACCTGTTCCAGCGTGCCTCCGCGTTTCAACAGGTACGTATAGGTATAGGCCAGGACGTAGGAGGGGATCGACAAGGGTAAAATCAACAACCAATCCCATATTCTCGACCCGACAAAGGTATAGCGAGTCAGAATCCAGGCGAGTGAGACGCCCAGGGTCAGATTGATGACCGCGACGCCCAGGGATAGGGAGAACGTGTTGAGGAACAGTTCCGGGACCCGCGTGGTCCAGAGTCGTCGCCATACCGCCGGGTCCGCCGTCATGGCCGAAAAGGCGACGTAGAGCAACGGCAGCATGAGCGCAATGGCCAGACAAAAGCCGAGCAGGAGAAGTGGAGAAGGAAAACGAAAACGGAGCGACGACAGTGGGAGAAAAGGGTTAGCGGAGTCCAACGTTTTCAATGACAGTCATCGTAGGATTGCGGAGTTGAGCCAACCGGCTTAAAGGGACGAGGGCCACCTGAAAACTCTGAAGCGGCAACAGTTCAGGCGCAGCCGTCACGTGAGGATTCAAGGGGTATTCTTTGTTCACGTTCGCAAACATGCGTTGCCCTTTGGGAGAGATCAGAAATCGGACCAGCGTCTGAGCGGGCGCAAGGCGTTTGGTATGCGCGGTGATGCCGACCCCTGCGGCATTGAGAACGACACCCATGCCCTGATCCTCTTGATCCGTCAGCAGCAGGGCAATCGGCGCATCCGGGTGTTTGGCCAGGTGGCGGTTGATGTAATAATGATTGACCAGGCCGGCGGCCACTTCCCCGCGTGCCACGGCGGCCACGATTTGCCGATTTTTTCCATAGACGAATGACCCGGCATTGTCTTTTAAGCCTCGCAGGAACGCGGTGGTCACTTCATCTCCCTTCACCGCACGAATAACCGACACGCCGGTCTGCAAATAGACGCTGCCTGCACTAGGGATCGCGATTTTGCCTTTCCATTGCGGGTTGGCGAGATCCAGGATGGAGGCGACGTCGCTCGGGTTGACCATGGTGGTGTTATAGACGATCACCCAAATGCGACCCGATAAGCCGATCCAACTGTTGTCCGGTGCCCGGAAGCGGCTGGGAATGGTTGTCGCGAGGTCGGGTATGGTCGTGGTTTGGAGCAACTGTAATTCACGCGCCCGTTCCAGGGTTCCGGCGTCATTGGTGATCAGCACGTCGGCCGGCGTCCGCGCCCCTTCCATTTGAAGCCGGTTGATCAAGGCCGTGCTGTCTGCCGTCAGCATTTGAACGCTGATGCCCGATTCGGCTTGAAACGCATCGAGTACCGGTTGAATCAGCCGTTCGGCCCGGCCGGAGTAGACGACCAGCGTGTCCCCGGCATAGACCCAGGAGGGGAGGGCCAGAGCCGCCACCAGGAACAACAAGACGTGACGAAGAAGAATGGCGGGACGATTGCGGCGAATCCGTTGTTTCAACGTTGGCCTATCTTTGTCGTGGTGACCAAGTCTCGACCGCAGTTCTTGCAATCGCCGTTCGGCAATTGCATGGGAGTGCCATACAATTCCAGTTTATGGGTGCGAATCGAAAAACCGTTTCTTCTGGCGACTTCTTCCTGTAACTCTTCAATCTGGCAATTCTCGAATTCTATGATTTTATCACACACCGTGCAGATGAGATGATCATGGTGCCCTTTATGGGCTACGTTGTCGAACTGTGTCTGGCTGCCGAAATGCTGTTCTTGTGCGAGGCCGGTCTCGCACAGGAGTTTCAGCGTACGGTAGACCGTGGCCAGGCCGATATGAGGGTCTTTCTTGGAGAGCAGCCGATACATCTGTTCGGCCGTCACGTGTTCCATTTTCAAAAAGGTCGTGAGGATGTTCTCACGTTGACGGGTCAGTTTCAGGCTGTTTTTCGAAAGGTGTTGCTTGAGAATCTCAAGCTCTTTGGTGGGCTTCGCCATAACAATGAATTTCCGCGTATATGGGAAACCTATTAAACCGGAATATGGTTGAAGGGTCAAGCGGGAATCATGGCACGTTTATGAAATGACCAAAAGTCCCTCGTGACAGGAGTGCAGACTCCATTGTTGCCAAGATTCCCCTTCGCGTTGACGAGTCTTCTTGTGGCTCGTTAGGATCACCCTCCTGTTGGGTCACTTCTATGATGCGAAAACCGCAAGAGATCACGATTGACCGGACGTTGCTGGTCTATGGGCTGCACCTGGCCCAGGAAAAAGAATGTTCCATGGTCAGCGACGTGAAGGTGCAACAACTGATTTTTCTGGCCGAATTGCAAATGCTCGGGAAAGGGGTCCGCGGGTTGCATTACGAATTTATGCGGTTTGCTTATGGGGCCTTCAGTAAAGACCTCGATAATGATTTGCTGGCCCTGCGTAAGAAAGAACGGTTGCAGAATTTTGACGTCGTCGGTCCGGCGGAAGAATGTATCCCCTTGTTGGATGAAGAAGTGACTTCCGGGATCGAAGCCAATGAACAGGTTATGGAAATCCTCCGATCCGTTGTGGAGATGTATGGGCCTCAAGATGTGGGGGAGATCACGAAATCAGTGGAAGACGTTGAAATCAGCGTGGTCGATCGACCCGAAGAAAAATTATATATTCGGGATATTCCGTTTCATTCCATTGTGCTTGTTCCCTCCCGCATCGAAGTCACCGGAGAATTTTCCGTTCTTCCCAAAACCTTATCTCTCCTGAATAAGGCGCTTGGCTCGTAGCAGGCTCCCGTCATAACTCCCTCTCCCCTGGCGGGAGAGGGCTGGGGTGAGGGGGTAAGAAGAGAAAGGCAAGGGCCGGGTGGTGACTTCGGGCTGCGGCGCTACAACGCACATCACCCGCACCTTAAACCACCCTCACCTTACTCCTCTCCCATCAAGGGAGAGGAAATTTCATCCTGCAAAAACGGTGCGGAGTGGGGCCGGGCCGATTCGACCCCGCCCCACTCCGCAGGCTGCCGTTGCCGCAGCCTCGATGAAGCAATCATCTCAATTACTGTGATGCCGCTACCTGGCCGGGGTTCTCAATCGCGAGACGTTCCTTCATCTTCGCGAACGTTTTCTTGCCGATACCCTTGACCTGCATTAATTCTTCCACACTCTTGAATGGGCCGTTGCTGGTCCGGTAGTCGACAATCCGCTTGGCCAACCCTTTGCCGATTCCCGGCAATTGTTGAAGCTCTTTGGCGGTACTGGTATTCAGATCGACTTGGCCGTCACCCGCGAAGGTCATTCCTGAAAAGCTGACGATGAGCATCAGCGCAAGCAGGCTGATCGTGAAGTAGGACCGACTCAGTTGGTGAATGTGTCTCATGGCTGTTCCTCCTTTAAAAAATGATGGTTAGAAAAAGTAGCGCCGATGATTTTTATAAAAGCAAGGAACGTGCCAGAAAGACAAAAACGCGAATTGTTTCCAAAGGTCTTTGATTGATAAGAGGTTTTTTGTTTGTTCCCTTCCGGAGGGGCAGTCAGGCATGGTCCTGAGAAACAGAACGGCCCGTCTACTCAGGGATGCGGTGTTGTATCCTCAGGTGTCAGGCGAGGAAGTTTTTGTGAACGGCAAGCCGAGTGCGGGACGTAATGCCACGGCGGTCATCGAGTGATGGTGAAGCCGTAAATGTTCCCGATTTTGGTCTGGAGGTATGACAGGAACGGCTCGACGCTCAGCGCGCGGCCGGTGATCCGGTGCAGGAGGTCGGCGGATGAATATTGCCGCCCGTACTGATGGATATTCCGGTTGAGCCAGGTTTTGAGTGAGAGCAGGTGCCCCCGTTGGATTTCGGTTTCCAGTGCGGGGATGTTCTGGCAAGCCTGCTGAAAAAACATGGCCGCATAGAGATTGCCCAGAGTATACGTGGGAAAGTAGCCCAATGCCCCAAGGGACCAATGGACGTCCTGCAGCACACCCTCGGCGTCCCGTTCAGGGACAATCCCGAGATATTCCTGCATCTTCTCCCGCCACAGACCAGGCAGGTCCTTGACTCCCACCCGTTTTTCAATCAGGGCCAACTCTATTTCAAAACGCACCATAATATGCAGGTTGTACGTGACTTCGTCCGCTTCCACCCGGATCAGAGAAGGTTTCACCCTATTCAAGGCGGCATGGAAGGCGTCCAGGGAGATCGCTCCGAGTTGTGACGGAAAGTGTTGTTGAAGCGAAGGGAAAAAATGCGTCCAAAAGGCTTTGGACCGCCCCACGTTGTTTTCCCACAGCCGTGATTGGCTTTCATGAATGCCGAGAGAAATCGCCTCGCCCAAGGGGGTGCCGTACTGTTCCTGGGGCAGGCCTTGTTCATAGAGCCCGTGTCCTCCCTCATGGATGCAACTGAACAGGCAGGAGGGAAGATCTTTTTCAAAGACGCGCGTCGTCACGCGTACGTCAGTAGGGTGAAACGACGTGGTAAAGGGGTGGGCCGAAAGATCCAACCGTCCCCGGTTGAAGTCGTACCCCATGCCGTGGAGCACCAGTTTTCCAAACGCGAGTTGCTGCTGTTCATCGTAGGATTGAAACAGGAGCCGATCGTCCGGTGAAGCGGCTTCCCGGACGTGTTGCAATAATTCGAGTAATCCGTGACGAAGCGTGGCGAACAGCGGTTGGAGTTGGGCCACGGTGGCCCCGGGTTCGTAGGTATCCAAGAGCGCGTCGTATGGGGAATCGTCGTAGCCTATGTAGTCGATCTCTTCAAATTTCAAAGCGATGACCGTTTGCAGGTTTGGAAGAAAGTGCATGAAGTCATCACGCCGGCGCGCCTCGGCCCACACTTGCTGGGCAAGGGAGCATTCGCGTTCCCGGCGATTGACGAAATCGGATGGGAGTTTTTTTGCTCTGCTGAAGTCACGCCAGGTTTCCCGAAGCAGGGCCTTGGATGCGTCATCGATGGCTTCGGTGTTCGCCAAACCGGTTGTCGGATCGATATGATGCAACAGGAGGTCTTCGATCTCAGGGGATACGAACTTGGCGTGGGCCAGGGTCTGGAGCGTGGCCAGTTGCTCGGCACGGGTTTGCCCCCCGCCGGACGGCATATAGGTTTCTTGATCCCAGGACAGCAGGGCTGCGGCGTCCTTGAGATGTTGTATGTCCAGGAGCCTGGATTTTAAGGTAGCCAGTGGTTGTGTGGGGTTCGGCATACGCAGTCCCTCTCGTTGTTCAACGCACGTGGGTCATGCCGAAAAGGACTGTACAAAGCGCCACGTCCGAATGCAAGGTGGAAATGATAAAGAGGACGGGACAATCTGATTCGGTTCTCTCTCTTTATGATGGATAACGCGAGAAAGGAGAGACAGATGAAAGAGTTGGTCGCGTCCGATGTTGAAGCTTATGCCGAGGCGCATTCGATGCCGGAATCCGATGCCCGTCGTCGGCTCCGAGAGGAAACTGATCGTTCCGTAGAGTTTCCGCAAATGGTGGTCGGTCCGTTAGAGGGAGCGTTTTTGAAAATGATGGCGATGTTGGTGGAGGCCAAACACGTGCTGGAAATCGGCACCTTTACCGGGTATAGCGCCCTGTGCTTTGCCGAGGCACTGCCTGAGGGTGGAACCGTGATCACTTGCGATATCGATGCCGAAACCACCGAACTGGCCAAACGGTATTGGGCCCAAAGTCCCGTTGGCGGAAAGATTGAGTCACGGCTTGGGCCGGCTCTTGAGACGATGCACACACTTGAAGGCGGATTCGATCTGATTTTTATCGATGCGGATAAAACCAACTATGTGAATTATTATGAACGCGGGTTGAAGTTGTTGTCTCCCAAAGGCGTTATGCTGATTGATAATGTGCTTTGGAGCGGGGAGGTCCTCAAGCATCCGGCCCCGGATGGCGCTACGGCAGTGCTGCAAGACTTGAATCGGGTCATCGTTGCCGACCCTCGCGTAGCGGCAGTATTGGTGACGATCAGGGATGGCGTATTCGTTGTCCGATTCAGAAACGAAGGCATGCAATAAGCCGAAATGGACGAATGAAGTCCATTCTGCCGTTCGTCTAAGTACCCCCACTCAAGGGTCTTTCCCTCACTAGATTTTGTGGTGTAGATCATGAATCACCTATGCCTAAAATATAGGCAAATTGGTCAAAAATGACTTCCGTGCTACACATTTTTTTATAGTACAAAACTAATCCACAATGTTGTCCACATTTTTTGTGGATGAATGGGTTAACCATTTATTTTCATAATAAAAACAATAAGTTGAGTTATTTTTTTACGTAATGAACAATAAGTATCTGTGAACAGGTAGTGGATGACTTAGAGGATCGCTCCCTTTGTTCAGACCGGGAGAAGGTCAGAGGGATGCGGCCTTCACATGCGCTGGCTACCCGCTGACAGCCAGCGGGTAGCCTCGTCAGAAAACGGAGCCAACTCTGTTAACGAAGTGCGGGGCAATAATCACCGGAGAGACTGGGGAGTTGGCAGTCTAGCAATTTTCGGAGTTCGAACTCGGCACCCTCTCGAAACCGTTCTGCCTCGTGTTCATCCGGGAAGGGACCATAGACTCGTGGTTCGAGAAAGTTGCAGGATACGCGAACGAACCATCGTATTTGTCCCTCGTACTGGTGTTTTTGAAATATAGCGACTTCTTGTTCAATGGTGCCTCGACTTGCCATAACGCGCCTCCTTTCGGGTGGAAACCGCTATGTCCCTCTCAGCCATTCTCTATCTATGGATGAACCATCGAACCTGAGAGCGGCATCTTTCTGGTGCTGAAATGCCTTCCTGCTATGGTGCTCGAAGACTTTATGGAACAAACATTCCACTACACTATACCCCTATATTTTATATTTTTCAATTCATTATTTAGTCAATATATTGCATGCACAAGAATTATAGCTACTATATATTGAATAATATTATTTTTTAAAGGGTTTGTGCCAGCTTTTCTTATGAAAACGAGTGACGCATCTTTTGCCGCCGACAGAAGGCGTCAGGAGGCATCTCCCTGCCTTAGAGCAGAAATGGTGCGGTGAAAAAAAGTCGCGGCATCCAAGCGGGAATTATCGACGGGTTCACAATGAACACCTGGGCGATGCGAGCAGGCTAGCGAAGCGCCCGGTATCGAAAGCAATTGGTCGTATGATCGTTGACCATTCCAATGGCTTGCATGAATGCATAGCAAATCGTCGAGCCGACGAATGTAAATCCCCGGCGTTTCAGGTCCCGACTCATGGCCTCGGAGACCGGCGTGTGGCAGGGAATGTCTTGGGCAGATTTCCAGCGGTTGTGAATCGGTCGCCCTTTAACGAATTGCCAAATATACTCATCAAAGCTGCCGACTTCCTTTTGAACGAGAAGAAACGCCTGCGCATTTGAAAGGGCTGCTTGAATTTTGAGCCGATTCCGAATGATGCCGTGGTTGCTCAACAGGTCCCGCACTTTTCGTGCGTCGTACCTGGCGATTGACGCTGGATCAAAGTGATCAAAGGCCGTTCTGAATGCTTCACGTTTTTGCAGAATCGTGTTCCAACTTAACCCGGCTTGAGCACCTTCAAGTATGAGAAATTCGAATAACCACCGGTCGTCGTGCACGGGGACGCCCCATTCACGATCATGGTACTGAATCAGGAGCATGTTGGTTGCCCAGGAACATCGTGTGGGCGATGGTTGGCTCATGGTCAGTCCAGGTCCCGGTTGTCGATCTCGATGATCACGGGGCAATGATCGGATAGTCGTCGATAGGCGAGTGGGTATTCCCCTTTGATTCGCCGGCATCCGGCCACGGCACAATAGCCGGTGACGCGCGCCGACCGCGTACTCATTTCGCTCATGTCTTTGGCGACCAACACGTGATCCAACCAATCGCTCCGACCGCGGAAATAATGCGAGCAACGAGGCTTCGGGGAAAGATCGTCGAATCCGGGCGCTTCTTTCGCCACCATTCGTCTGAGGTATTTCAATTCAGACCGTTGTGAATGATGATCGCCGGCACCCATGGTATTCAAATCGCCAAGGATCATCACGTCCCGATCCTCTTCGAGAAAGCGTGCAATCGTGGTGTCGATACGGTTGATCGCCGCGTGTCGGGCTTCGACCGCAGAGACCGTGGGGCCCGACTTGAGGTGAAGGCCGATCACATGGAAGTCTGCACCCGGTTGGTGTGTTGATTGAACTCGCGCGTAATGGCCGGGGCGGAGTCCGCCCGCGCACGGGTTTTGTGCGGACGTGGCTTTACTGTTCAAGGGCCAGAGGCTCTGAATGGCAGAAAGCGTCACCCGATTCGCGTTCCACAACACCCCTACGTGATGCCCATCGGGCCTTCCGCATTGTTGCCCCGACCATTGCCAGGAATCTTCCGTTCGTTGTTCGAGCGCCGTCAACACCCGGTCCCATGCGGCCAGAGCCTTGGTGGTTGTCAGGCTTTCTTGGATGAGCAGGATATCCGTTTGCATCCAGACAAGGGTGCACGTCAGCCATTCCAAGTCGGTCGGTGCAATGGAACGATCCGGCCGGTCAGGCGGGCTGCCGTGAGGAAACCACCGGATATTCCACGTCCCGATTCGAAGTGTATCGGGAGTGGGGACGGCCATACGACCGCCATCCTTGACAACGCGTTCACAGTGCGTTGAAGATTTCCACACCAATGCTTCTTCCAGAGAAGAACTTTGATGGAAAGCAGGATGCTGTGCCGTGTCAAAGGCATCGGCCACGGCTACAAGAACGACGCCGGTGCCCCCGACCGTGGCGACGACGATGAGGGTGAGAACCAAAGAGCCAATCCGCATCACGATCTCCTGCCTAAGATACCCGTTGCTCATACATACCAAACCTTGACCGAGAAGGATAGGGTGGTCTCTCAGCCGCTGGTTGTTGGGGCATGGGGCAACACGGTATGCTTTTTAACAATCGGGGGGGGGCAAAAACGTGAATGGTGTTGACTGAGGTGAGGCATGACACAGACAAACGTCAATAGTGAAATCGCCAATAAGGCGATCCTCCGGCCAATCGAGCAGGTGGCGCAGGAAAAATTGGGACTCGATCGGGAGACCTTGGACCTCTATGGAAAATACAAAGCCAAAATTCCATTTTCATTACCCGGCGGCTTGAACGAAAGGCCCGATGGGAAATTGATATTGATGACGGCCATGACGCCCACCCCGGCCGGAGAAGGCAAAACCACGACGTCCATCGGCTTGACCGACGGTCTGGCGAAGATCGGGAAAAAAGTGATGGTGGCCTTGCGGGAACCGAGCCTGGGGCCCTGTTTCGGTATGAAAGGCGGTGCCTGCGGAGGAGGGTACGCCCAAGTCGTGCCGATGACCGACATCAATTTGCACTTTACGGGAGATTTCCACGCCATTACCTCGGCGCATAATCTGCTCGCGGCGATGGTGGACAACCATTTGTATTGGGGGCATGCCCCTTCCCTGGATGCGAGACACATTACCTGGCGGCGGATCATGGATATGAACGATCGGTCGTTACGCCAGATCGTCACGGGGCTGGGCTCTGCCGTGAACGGCTTTGCCAGGGAAGGGAACTTCGACATCACGGCGGCTTCCGAGGTCATGGCGGTGTTGTGTCTGGCAACGGACATACACGATCTGCAACGCCGGTTGGGGAACATCAAAGTCGGACAAACTCCGCACAAAGAATTTGTCTTAGCCAAGGACGTGAAAGCCCAGGGCGCCATGACCGCGTTGTTGAAGGACGCGTTCAATCCCAACCTGGTCCAGACCCTGGAATGGAACCCCGCCTTTGTACACGGGGGGCCGTTCGGCAATATTGCGCATGGGTGTAATTCGGTCGTGGCCACGAAGGCGGCCTTGAAATTGGCGGACTACGTCGTGACCGAGGCAGGGTTCGGTGCGGACCTGGGTGCGGAGAAATTTTTTAACATCAAATGCCGGCGAGCAGGCTTGACGCCGGACTGCGCCGTGGTGGTGGCAACGGTCAAGGCGTTGAAGCTGCACGGCGGAGCCAATCTCAAAGAACTGACAACGGAAAACCTCGAGGCGCTCAAACGCGGCCTGCCGAATTTAATCCGCCACCTGGACAACGTGAAGAAGTTCGGGGTGCCCGTGGTCGTGGCCATTAATGAATTCACGAGCGATACCAAGGCCGAATTGGAACTGGTCCATGAAGTCTGCGCCGGTCGTGGAGTAAAAATGGCCTTGGCGAATCATTGGGCCAAAGGCGGGGAAGGCGCCGTCGCGTTGGCGGAATTGGTGGTGAAGACGATCGAAGACGAACCCACCGACTTTCATCCCCTCTATTCCGACGACCTGCCGCTTGCCGAAAAAGTCCGGATCGTGTCGCGAGAGATTTATGGTGCGGTTGATGCGGATATTCCTTCAGCCGTGCTCAAACAATTCGAGGAACTCGAAAACAAGGGATATGGCCGATTTCCCATCTGCATGGCCAAAACCCAATACAGCTTTTCAACCGACCCCGACAAAAAAGGTGCCCCTACCGGGTTTACGGTCCCCATTCGAGAAGTGCGGCTTTCCCTGGGAGCTGAATTTCTCGTCGTGTTGACCGGCGGTATCATGACGATGCCCGGGCTGCCGCGAGTACCGGCTGCCGAAGCCGTGGGACTCGATGCGAAGGGCGATATCGTCGGTTTGTTTTAAGTGAGGGCTCTAAAGACGAAGTGAGCGAGCGTGTCGTCTTCGCGCCGCACGGAGAACAAACGGATGAGTTCTTGCAATTTCAAGACTGATAAGTCAAAATCCGTCAATAGACCAAGTCCATGCTTCACATACTTGGTTGCGTTTTATCAATATGATGCTCTTCAGCCATCAGATTGTCACTTTTGCGAAGCGAGACATCGGAACACGGGCGCCGATGACTGCCGCCGCCCTGGGGGTGGTCGTCCTGCTCGCTTTCGGCGGAGTAGCAGGGGCCGAAAACGAATGCGGTGCCCCCGAACCCGGTGTGGAACTAACGTGCTCGCCTTCGAACTACGACTCCGCCGAAGACGGCAACATCTTCTACGGCCCCGACGAGTCGAACGGCGACTTCACGATCAGGCTCACCGATGACCTCGTCCTCGACTACGATCGCGAGGCTCCCGGCGATGATTTCTACAGCTTGCCCGGGGACCCTGAAAGCCGTCTCTATAGCGCCGTCTGGATAACGCCCACCGAAACAGGCGATGGCTACACAGGTGACATCTCGGTCTTCTCCTCCGCCGACGTGACCTCGAACGCGAGAGGTATCTCCGTCGGCCACTACGGGGAATCGGGCGCGCTCCGCATGGAACTGACGGGCGGCAACTTCACGACGATGGGCGAGAGGGCCAGAGGCATCCACAGCTATTATGAAGGCGCAGGTAATGTAGACATCATCGCCCGGAACCTGGCGGTCAACACGGATGGGTCGCTCGCCGAGGCCATCATTTCCTCCCATGCCGGCCAGGGCAGCCTCGACATCGATGTTCGGGATAGCGTCATCTCGACGACGGGCGACGATGCCGACGGCATCCGGGGGCAACACCTCGGCCAGGGCAGCCTCGACATCCACGTGCAGGGCGGCGCCATCTCGACGACGGGCGAAAACGCCCGTGGCATCTTTGGAGGACATTTTGACGCAGGCGACGTCACCATTAACGCGCAAGACCTCACTGTCTCAGCGGTGGGCGACAACGCCAGAGGCATCTTTGGACAACACACCGGCCAAGGCAGCCTCGACATCGATGTTCGGGATAGCGTCATCTCGACGGAGGGCGACAATGCCGACGGCATCTTGGGGCAACACGCCGGCCAGGGCAGCCTCGACATCCACGTGCAGGGCGGCGCCATCTCGACGACGGGCGAAAACGCCCGTGGCATCTTTGGAGGACATTTTGACGCAGGCGACGTCACCATTAACGCGCAAGACCTCACTGTTTCAGCGGTGGGCGAAAACGCCGACGGCATCAGGGGGCAACACACCGGCCAAGGCAGCCTCGACATCCACGTGCAGGGCGGCGCCATCTCGACGACGGGCGAAAACGCCCGTGGCATCTTTGGAGGACATTTTGACGCAGGCGACGTCACTATTAACGCGCAAGACCTCACTGTCTCAGCGATGGGCGAAGGCGCCGCTGGCATCTTTGGAGGACATTTTGGCACAGGCGACATCGACATTGACGTTCAAGGAGGCGCCATCACGACAGACGGCGAAAATAACAACGGCCTCGCTGCCGTTCATGCGGGTACGGGCAACATCGACATCGATGTTCAAGGCGGTAACATCGCGGTGAAGGGCGAGAGTGCCTCCGGCATCGACAGCCGTCATCGCGGCACCGGCGACATCAGTATCATCGCTCGAAACATCACCATCAACACGAATGGGCTGCTGTACGCCAACGCCATCCTCTCCTCTCGTGTCGGTGCGGGCGACATCAATATCGACGTTCGTGACGCCACCTTCATGGTGACGGGCGATAGCTCCGATGGCATCTTTGCGTCGCACCGAGGCGAGAAGGGCGACATCACCGTCGACGCGCAAGGCCTCACCATCGCTGTGAATGGAACGAAATCCAACGGCGTCTATGGCGATCATCGAGGCGCCGAAGGCGACGTCAATATCGACGTTCGGGGCGGCCGCATCACGACCAGGGGCGTGAATTCCTACGGCATCTATGCCCGGCATACCAACCCCACGGACGATGATGACAATCCTCTCACCGACTCTGAGAACAACGTCATCCAAGGTACAGGAGACATCACAGTCGGTATGACGGGCGGCGAGATCAGCACCCAGGGCGATGGCTCCCACGGCGTCTATGCCGAACATGAATCCGGCATCGGGGAGATCCGTATCACCGTCGATGGAGGCACGATTCGCGCCGGCGGCATGGATGCGAGCGGTATCCAGGTGGGCTACATCGACCAAGGCCAAGTGCAGCAGGCCGCCGGGGTGGGCGAGGACGGCTACCGCAAACAGAGCGTCACGGTGAACGGCCGGGTGTGGGGCGGTACGGGCGAGGCGGCGGGCGTGTATCTGGCGGGCGGCGGCAAACTCACCATTGGGCCGCGGGGAACCATCGGCGCCGAGTCCGGGGTGGCGATTCGCGCGACGGGAGCTACACTCGACTCTGCCGGAGCGACACGCAAGCCCAAGCTGTACCTCGACGCGAATCTTGCGGGCCGCCGGATGGCGAGCGTCATTCAGGGCGATATCCGAAACGACGGAGGTGAGACCACCTTCCTGCTCAACGGCGTGACGCTGCACGACGGCGTGACGGGTGCCACCGGCATCGAGGTCCTGAACGGAGCCTGGGACGTCACCCTGCGAGCGGGGAAACCCCTCGCCGACCGGGCCTTCTCTGCGAACGACGTCGTCGAGGTCTACGCGCCGCGCGCGGCGGTGTACGAGGCCCTCCCCGGGCTGCTCCTGCGGCTGAACAGCCGTGGCCCGGCCGGGGAGCGCCTGACCGCCCCCGGGTCGCCCGCCTGGGTGCGGGTTGCCGGGGGCGCGGGGCGGTATACGCCGGTGCAAGCCAGCGTGGGAGCGAAGTACGACTTCCACCGTATCGAGGTGGAAGCCGGGCTGGACGTGGAGTTGGGGCCGCGGCTGACGGGCACGCTGTCGGTGCGTCACGTCCAAGGATCCGGAGACGTGTCCTCGCCGACCGGCGGTGGCGAGATCAACGTGCGGGGCTTGGGTGGGGCCATCGGCGTCGCGTGGGCGGGCCCGCAGGGCTATTATTTGCGGGGCCGGGTCTCGGTGATCGACTACGACGTGGATCTCGCCTCGGATACGCGGGGGACGTTGACGGAGGACGCCAGCGCGTTGGGGCATTCCCTGGGCTTTGAGACGGGGCGGCGGTTCACCCTCAGCGAGCGGATCACGCTGATGCCCCGGGTGTGGGTGACGCGCTCCAAGATTTCCCTGGGCTTCACGGACGCGGTGCAATCGCGGCTGTCGACAAAGGACTCTGATCGCTTGACGGCCGGCACCGGCTTGGTGGCCGAGACCGAGCGTATCTGGGATGACGGGGCGCAGGCGTTCGCCGTTCGAGGCTCGCTGGATTTGTGGAAGACGTTAGGTGACGGCACGGCCCTCAAAGTCTCGCAGGGGGAGCCGCTGAAGTCGGTATCCGACAAGACCCGGGTGCTGGTAGGCCTGGCCGCCGTCTATCGCTGGGGCCGTTTCTCGGTCAGCAGCGAAGTGGCTGCGGGCGGCCTGGGGTCGAGGGACCAGGAATACGCCGGCTACCTCAATCTCGGCATACAGTTCTAACGCAAGCTTCCCGATCAAAGATACAGCTGTAAAATTTCTTTGGCCTTTCTGAACTCACTTTCGCAACTGGTCTAAACGAACCCAATCGCCGGGCGCGCGTTCGTAACTCCAAAAGATCCAACCGTTTCGACTCGTGCGGCCGCAGGCTGCCCCCGCTGCCAGGGAAGGCGAGAAATACGTTTTCCCCGCAAAACGGATCGTCCCATTTTTCACAACCCTGGCAGTGATGGATTTGTTTTTGACCGTCGCCTTGAGCTTCAAAGGTGTGGAGATATACTTAGAAAGAACCGGCGGTTGCTCCTTGCGGTTTTTAGGAGAAGTAGCTCTTGGTTTGACGGGCGTCTTTCTTTTTGGACCTCCGAGGAGTTCACGAACCTCTTTTCGTAGCTGTTGGCGAAGAGCCTGACTCAACTGGTTTCGAAGATTTTCTGCCTTGCCGAATGTGCCGCCAGTCTTATTTCCTGGCGGACTGACGATTCTCAGAACAAGAGATTCCAATTCCTTGATGTGACTATCCCCAATTGTGAGATACACACTAAACCTATCCCACAACTGGCCATGCCGGTCACGTAAATGATGTCGGAGTCGAATTCGTAAATTACTTGCCAGGCCGACATAATAAAGCCGGTTCCCGCGATACAAGGCATAGACCCCATGCCGCTTGGCCACATATTCCCGAATAATGCGTTGATGTTTCTCCAAAGCCGCACGGGAAATATTTTCAAGATATTGACTAACAAGTGGCGTATGTTTGGCCATGACTAACGTTCTCCTTTAAAGGCTTTGTCGAGGAAGGAGGAGAGGATGGTGTCATGTGTGGCAGTGACTCTAGTTATGCAAACAATAGAAAGGGACATATTCATTGTAGACCACCGTTCAGACTTGATACAAAATCCTGGCGGTCTGACCAGATTAGGGGTTCTACATCATAAGCCCGAAGGGCAGCTAAATGTTCATCATTAGGAGAACGGATAGAATCGTTAATCACGGCAAGAGCTCCAATCGGCTCCGGTCGTATGGCACGAATGTCGGCAACAGCAAATGCCAGCGACGTGGCATTATCTTTTGAGAGATTGTTTATTGTTTGTAAGATGCGTTGTGGTTTCCCAGTTGTTTTAGGAATACCAAAATCGAATTTATGATCAAGCCCGCTTTTCCCACTAAGCTTAAAGTCGGAAAATGCAGGAATATGATGGGTCTCCAAGAAAAGGGCTACATCTTCTTTGAATAGGGAAAGGACGTGTTCTTCAGCCATGACGAACATATCGTTGATCGCCAAAATGGCCTGAAGAAGATTATGCTTTTTCCGTGGAAAATCTTCGACTGAAGCTTCGACGTAAATTTCGTCTTTGCCGAGTTTCACTCCAAATCCGTTCAGGACGGCGGTCAGGTGAGCCTCACGTTTTGGAGTTGAAAACTCCATGTTACACGAACGAAGGTCGCGGATCGTATGCCCATCGTCGGTTAGATAGAAAAGCGCATTTCTTTTTTCGACATAGATTTCAATAGCATCATTATGTCTATCCAAAAATGGGGTGGAAATTTGACAAGAACCATCAAGCTCTGAAAAAACAAACTCCTGCTTAAGCCAGCGAAGGTATTCATCTATGAGTTGTTGGCACTCCATCTTGTTTATCAGATTGAGGTCTGGATCTGTGGCCATTGGTCAACTGAGCAAAACCTCATGAATTGTTCTAACGCAACAATCCCATCGGTTATTGAACCATCTGTCCAGTTTGGAGCCTCGTGAAGTTCGTAGGCTACTTTATCATCAAAACCTTCGTGGTACAGGTGGAGATGAGTTCCACTGATCCAGAGTCCTGGTTTGTAGGAACAACCATGTGGATTTTTATGACGTGGGCCATTTAGTTCAAGTCTGGCCAAAACAATCACGCGCCGTGCACGAGTTTGGTACTTTAGACGGAGGCGATTCCGATTCCCCCGCTCAACTGTGAGCAAAAACCCCTCCTGTCGATCAACTGATCTAAGTTCTCGATCGTAGTCCATGAGCTCCATAAGACTGAACTCAATTGGGTCTGGTTCGACGAAAACCTTGGGCATCTGGAGTAGGTTGTCAGCCTCGAGTTGGGTTAATGACATCTGAAATTCTCACTCCATATATCTATGTTTTACAACTCTCCATTAAAGACGTTGTCGAGGATGGCATAGAGGCAACGGACATTATGCCGTGATTTGTTGGACTTGTGAAGATCGAAATCGGTGAGGCTGCTGAAACGCTCAGCAAGGCCGCTTCCCTCAGCCTTCCCCCAGGCATGCCGGCGAGTGTGCTATGATGACGGATCCGGGGTTGCCATGAACACATTTATGCTGGAATCGGAATTTTCGCCCAAGGGCGATCAGCAGCAGGCGATCGACGCGCTGACCGAAGGGGTGAATGCCGGCAAGCGGCATCAGGTACTGCTGGGCGTCACGGGGTCGGGCAAGACGTTTACCATGGCGAACGTCATTGCCGCGGTCCAGAAGCCGACGTTGGTCGTGGTGCACAATAAGACGTTGGCGGCACAGTTGTACCAGGAGTTCAAGTGTTTTTTTCCGCACAATGCCGTGGAGTACTTCGTCAGTTATTACGATTATTACCAACCCGAAGCCTACATTCCCTCTACGGATACCTATATCGCCAAGGACGCCTCGATCAACGATACCATTGATCAGATGCGGCACGCGGCAACGTCGGCCCTGTTGGAGCGCGACGATATACTGATCGTGGCCTCGGTCTCCTGCATCTACGGCTTGGGCTCGCCGGAGGTCTATCATGGCATGTTGCTGTATCTCGAAGAAGGAATGACCATTCGACGAGAGGCCATTCTCGCCAAGCTGGTGGAGATTCAATATTCCCGAAATGACGTCGAGCTTCAGCGCGGCACGTTTCGGGCACGCGGAGACGTGATCGAGATTTTCCCCGCCGCCTCGGATTCGAATACCGTCCGCGTGGAATTATTCGGCGACGTGGTCGAGTCGATTGCTGAAATTGATCCGCTGACCGGCCGGTCACTCGGGCGATTGTCCAAGGTTCCCATTTATCCCAAGAGTCACTACGTGATCGCTCCCGACCGGTACGACCGGGCACTGCAGGGCATTGAAGAAGAACTGGAAGAACGCCTGGTTTATTTCCGGCGACATAATCAACTCCTCGAAGCGCAACGTGTGGAGCAGCGGACCAGGTTTGATCTCGAGATGATTCGGGCGATGGGGTATTGCCACGGCATTGAGAATTACTCGCGGCATCTGAGCGGGCGTGCGCCGGGTGAACCGCCTCCGACGCTGCTGGACTATTTTTCCAAGGACTATCTGTTGATTGTCGATGAAGCCCACGTGACGGTGCCTCAATTCGGCGGGATGTATGAAGGCGACCGTTCACGCAAAAAGACCTTGGTCGACTATGGGTTTCGGTTGCCGTCGGCCATGGATAACCGTCCGCTGAAGTTTCAGGAATTTGAAAAAGCCATGAATCAGGTCATGTACGTGTCGGCCACGCCAGGACCGTATGAATTGACGCATGCCGGGAAGAGCGTGGTGGAACAGATTATCAGGCCGACGGGCCTGATGGATCCGGTGATCGAGGTCAAGCCGGCGAAGGGGCAGGTGGATGATTTATTGCAGGAAGTGCAGGCGGTCATTGCCAAGGGTTTTCGGGTGTTGGTCACGACCTTGACGAAGCGGATGGCTGAGGACCTGACGGAATACTACCACGACTTGGGGTTGAAGGTGCGGTATTTGCATTCCGATATCCGGACGCTTGAACGGGCGGAGATTATTCGCGATCTTCGCAAGGGCGTGTTTGACGTGCTGGTCGGCATCAACCTGCTGCGTGAAGGGTTGGATCTTCCGGAAGTGGCGCTTGTCGGCGTGTTGGATGCGGATAAAGAAGGGTTTTTGCGGAGCCACCGTGCGTTGATTCAAACCGCCGGGCGCGCGGCCCGCAACCGCGAGGGCAAAGTGGTTCTCTATGGCGACACGGTCACCAATTCCATGCAGATGACCATTGAGGAAACCGCGCGTCGCCGTCAGCTCCAGGCCCATTACAATCATGAGCATGGGATTACGCCGGAGACCATCAAGAAACGCATTCATGATCTGGAATACCACGTTGCCGAGGCTGATTACGTTGAAGTGAGCATCGCTGCGGAGGAAGAAGCCGTCTATGCGACCGAAGCCGACGTGGAGAAGACGATTGCTGCCTTGGAACAGGAAATGAAGGCTGCGGCAAAAACACTGGAGTTTGAACGGGCGGCGAAGTTGCGTGATCGGATTCGGGCGTTACGGCAGCAAGAGCTTCTGTTTGGTGAATCGATTCGCTGACGTGCTCCGGTGCCGGCGGTGTTTTCAACGCGCCGCTAGATGTTTTTGTAGAGATAGATACCGAGAAAAATACCCAGGATCGTGAGCAGGTTTATTTTGAAGAGAAAGCCGAAGGTGATCTTGATCAGGACCAGATCGACGGTAAGGGGTGGGTTTATGCCTGGGGAAAGCGATCGCGCAAAAATGGTGTGAATCTGTTCGGAGGGCGAAAAAACGGTGAGAATTTCACCTAACATTCCGCCCAGCAGACCACCGATAAAAATAAACCCCAGTAACGTCCAGCCTGATTTTTTCACCGGTGCGCTCGTTGAAACTGGCAATAGAAAAAACGTACTTCCCTCAAAATAAGGGAAACTACTGGGAAACGTACGGCAATCTTCACGGTAAGTCAAGAAAGCGCTTTTCTTGACAGACTTTTTGAGACTCGACTAGACTGCGCAAAATTTTCTTTGTATTTTCGAATGGTTAGGAGCGTTTCGTGTTTTCATCTCTCACCAACAGAATTGACGGCGTCCTCAAAAAACTTCGGGGTGCCGGCGTTCTCAAAGAACAGGACGTCGTCGAGGCCTTAAAGGAAGTACGCCTGGCTCTGCTTGAAGCCGACGTCAATTTTAAAGTCGTCAAGGACTTCATCGGGCGCGTGCAGGAAAAAGCCACGGGCAGCAACATTCTCGAAAGTCTGACGCCCGGGCAGCAAGTCGTCAAAATTGTGTGGGAAGAATTGCGCGACCTGATGGGCCATGACCATTCCGGCCTGTCGCTTTCTTCTCAACCACCGACAATCGTGATGATGGTGGGCCTGCAAGGGGCCGGGAAAACCACCACCTGCGGCAAAGTCGCCCGGTTGTTGACCCAACAAGGGAAGCGCGTGTTGCTCATTGCGGCGGATCCCCGACGTCCCGCTGCCGCGGAACAATTGGCCGCCTTGGGAGCCAGCCTCGACGTTCCCGTTCATCGTGCCGACCGGCTGCTGTCGACCCGGCAGGAGGTCGTGCGTTTTTGTTCGGAGGGCGTCCGTCGCGGTCGGGACCACGGCTATGACGTCGTGATCCTGGATACCGGAGGGCGGCTTCATATTGATCACGAATTGATGTTGGAACTCGAACACGTCAAAGCCGAGGTAACGCCGCAAGAAGTGTTGTTGGTCGCGGATGCGATGACCGGGCAGGAAGCCGTCAACGTGGCGGAGCAGTTCGATCAACGCTTGGGCGTGACCGGTGTGATTCTGACGAAGATCGAAGGCGACGCGCGAGGGGGAGCCCTGCTTTCGATGCGGACGGCTATCGGAAAGCCGGTGAAGTATCTTGGCGTGGGTGAAAAATCCGATGCCCTGGAACCTTTTCATCCTGACCGTATGGCCTCCAGGATTTTGGGGATGGGTGACGTGTTGTCGCTGATTGAAAAGGCACAGCAATCCTTTTCGCAGGAAGAAGCCCTGGCGCTGCAAAAAAAGGCTTCGGGCAATACCCTGACCCTTGAAGATTTTCGAGATCAGATCAAACAGGTCAACAAGTTGGGGTCCATGGAGCAAATTTTGGGGATGCTGCCAGGGGCCGGGAAGCTGAAGTCGATGATGAATGCGGGGGTGAGCCAGGAACTGCCGGAAAAGGAAATGAAGCGGACCGTCGCGATTATTGATTCGATGACGCCCGCAGAGCGTTCGGATCATGCGATCCTGAACGGCAGTCGCAAGAAACGCGTGGCCAAGGGGAGTGGAACCTCCGTTCAAGAGGTCAATCGGCTCATCAAGCAATTTCTGACGGCACGCAGCATGTTGAAGTCATTGGTTGGGGGAAAGCCCGGAAAACCGGGGAAGCCGGGGAAGCCGGGGAAACTCAAAAAACGGGGAAAGCTGATTCGTGTCCTTCAATCCCCTTAACCCGGTTTGCTGGTCCCCCCCCCCCCCCCCCCCCCCCCCCCCCGGTCGTCTGCCGTGCGGGACGGCGAGTTCTCGCGAGGTGCGAAGAAATTCGGTCCAGGGTGTATTTCTGATCTTAAACCAAGTATAATGATCAACTTTTGAAAAAAACTCACTTTGCAGGAGGTTTAGACTCGTGGCAGTACATTTGCGTTTAACCCGAATAGGCCGACACAAACGGCCTTTTTATCGGGTCGTTGCCGTGGATTCCAGATCACGTCGAGATGGGAAGTACCTCGAGATTGTCGGCACGCACGATCCCTTGAAGGAACCGGCGGTCACGAACCTGAAATCGGATCGTGTGTTGGACTGGCTTCAAAAAGGAGCCCAACCTTCGGTGACCGTTCGCACGCTCCTTCGGCGGTCAGGAATTTTAAAGACGTTCGAAGAATCGAAAAAGAAGCCGAACGCCTGAGCGTCTGGCTGGATGAAGGGTGCCTTCCCCATCGGGATGTGCGGTGAACGTGGGGGCCGGAACCGTGCCGGATGAAGGAAACGTGACGTCGATGGAGACCATGGTCACTGTCGGGAAGCTGGTCAAACCCTTTGGCGTGAGAGGGCAGGCTCGGGTTCTTTCACTCACGGACGTTCCGAATCGATTCGAGAATCTCAAGGAAGTGACACTGGAGTTGCCAACGGGTAAAACCTTGGTGACCACGGTCACCGACGTCCATTCGGATGGCCGATCGTATCTCTTGCGATTTGGGGCCTTCTCGACGCCGGAGGAGGTGAGGGACTATCACGGGGCGTGGTTGAAAATTCCTCAAACGGAGGTTCCGCCCGCACCTGAAGGGCACTATTATCAGTTTGAATTAATCGGGTTAACGGTGAAAGACGAGTCGGGCAACGTGTTCGGAACGTTGGCGGAAGTGGTGGCCTTACCGCACCAACACCTGTTTGTGGTTCGCGGAGCCGACAAGGAATATCTCTTGCCCGCTTTGCGTAAATGGATCTCTTCGGTCGACCTCGCCGGAGGCGTCATGACCGTCACGCCGAATGCGGAATGGGTGGGTGACGATGCGGTGTGACATTCTGACGTTGTTTCCTGAAACGGTGGCGAACGTCGTCTCGCACTCCATCGTGAAGCGTGCGCAGGACAACGGGCTGGTTTCGATTCGCATCCATAATATTCGTGACTTCAGTGATGATCGGCATCGAGTGGCTGATGATACGTCCTACGGCGGCGGGTCCGGCATGATCATGAAGGCCGAGCCTATTTTCCGGGCGATCGAGGCCTTGGGCGAAGAGCGAAGTCAATTACGGATGGTCGTGCCTTCACCGCAAGGGCGGCCCTTTACGCAACGGCTTGCCGAAGAGTTGAGTCGGGAATCACGACGGCTGGTGTGGATCTGCGGTCATTATGAAGGCATCGATGAACGAGTGTTGATCCGGCTGGAGCCCGAAGAAATTTCTCTTGGTGATTACGTCCTGACGGGAGGGGAATTGCCGGCCCTGGTGATGATTGATGCAGCCGTCCGCTTGGTGCCCGGGGTGGTGGGGGATCCCGCGTCGGTGGAACAGGATTCCTTTGCCGAACCCCTGTTGGATTTTCCCCATTATACCAAGCCGCAGACGGTTCGCGGGTGCCGGGTTCCCGACGTCTTACTCTCAGGCAATCATGAGGCCATTCGACGGTGGCGTCGAAAAGAAGCCTTGCGGAACACCTATAGCAAGCGTCCGGATTTGTTGCAGCAGGAGTCGTTAACCCAGGAAGATCAACAATTACTGTCGGATATTTTCCAGGAATGTGAACAAGTAGTAAGTGAAGGGGGAGGATGACCATCATGAATCGGCTTCAACGGCTAGAGCAAACGTTCCCGACGAATTCGGTCCCCGTGTTTGAAATCGGGGATACCGTTCGCGTGCACGTGAAAGTGATCGAAGGTGAGAAAGAACGGGTCCAGGTATTTGAAGGCGTCGTGATTGCTCGAAAAGGCAAGAAAATCAGTGAGACGTTTACCGTTCGTAAAATCTCTTATGGGGTGGGGGTTGAGCGGGTGTTCCCCGTGAACTCTCCCAATGTCGCGAAAATCGACGTGATGCGAAAAGGGAAAGTGCGGCGGGCAAAGTTGTACTATTTGCGTGACAAAAAGGGGAAGCAAGCCAAAGTCCCCGAACGGGATTTTTCCCGAACCGCAAGGAAAACAAAGGCCGCAAAGAACGAGCCTGCGGCGACGGTCAGCGCAGGGGCTTCACCAGAGGACGTTGCCGAATAATTCGATGTATTGTGACGTTAACCAATGACGCCATAGGGTTGGGAACGTTTGGCCCCACGTGCGATTTCGAAGAGGAGGCGCGGACCCGTGGGTATCGACGGGTCGCCGGATTGGACGAGGCCGGACGTGGTCCCCTGGCCGGGCCGGTTGTCGGCGCGGCGGTGATTGTCCCCCGCCGGTTTTCGTTGCGGAATCTTGACGATTCCAAAAAGGTGAGTCCTGCGGAACGGGAGGCGCTCTTTTCGGTGATTACCGAGTCCGCCACGGCGTGGGGAATCGGCGTCGCGTCTGAAACCGAAATCGACTCGCTGAACGTGCTCCGTGCGACGTGGTTGGCTTGGCAGCGGGCTGTCAATCAGTTGCGTATCCCACCCGATTTTTTGTTGATCGATGGGCACCTGGGTGCTGATTTGTTCATTCCTCATCGGTCCGTGATTCACGGCGACCGGCTTTCGTCTTCCATTGCCGCGGCGTCAATCCTTGCCAAGGTCTTCCGTGACCGGATTATGTGTGAATATCACCGGCGTGATCCCCGGTATCGGTTCCATATTCATAAAGGGTATCCCACGCCGGAGCACCTCCGCTTACTCCATCAGTTTGGACCGAGTCCGGTCCATCGGTACAGTTTTGGTCCGGTGCAACGTTGTCTGACGACCCGTCAGGAGGATGCGTGAGCCTCACCCGACAACTCCTGGGCAAGGAAGCCGAAGCCGCTGCCGAACGGTTTCTTCGCCGAAAAGGGTACCGGATTCTTGATCGCAACGTTCGGGTCGGTCGTGGAGAATTGGATATTGTGGCCCGGGTGGGGGAGACGTTGATTTTTGTCGAAGTCAAAGCTCGCCGAACGGATCGCTACGGAGGCGTGGCCCACGCGGTGACGGCACGAAAAGAGCGACAACTCATTCAATTGGCTGCCCGATACCTTGCGCGCCATCGCCTGGAAAATCAGTCTTGTCGGTTCGACGTGCTCCTCTATGATGCCGGGACTCCGGCTTCTCCCATTCTTGAACACATCGAACATGCCTTTGAGGTGGCCGGCGATGATCGGCGTTGGTAAGCACACGGAAGATCACCATGAGGGTCAGGGAATATGTCGCCGTGCCTCGCCGTTGTCCCCATGCTGAGCCATTGTCCCCATGATTCAGTTGTTCCATGTCTCCAAATTCTACGATCGATGTACGGCCCTTGACGATATCTCGTTTCGGATCGACAAAGGTGAATGTGTCATCCTGACGGGACCGAGTGGTGCGGGAAAGACCACGCTGCTGAAGGTGATCTTTGGCGCCGAGTTTCCGGATGCGGGGCAGATTCTCGTGCAGAACCGCAACATTGCCAGGTTACGTGGAGGCGACATTCCCTATCTGCGTCGTACCATGGGTATCGTGCTGCAAAACTTTCAGTTGCTTCCGAAGAAAACCGTCTATGAGAACGTGGTCTTGCCGCTCATTATTCAAGGCGTCAAAAGACGCGAAGCGCGGAAACGGGTGATGGACGTCCTGAAGGCCGTCAGCATGGACCATAAACAGACGATCCGCACGGGTGTTCTCTCGGCCGGAGAGCAACAACGAATTTGTATTGCACGGGCTATCGTGAACAGCCCCATTCTGTTGTTGGCCGACGAACCGACGGGAAATTTGGATGCGGAATTGGCGGTTGAAATCGCGGAATTGTTTAAAAGGATTCATGCTCAGGGGACGACGATTCTCTTGGCGACGCATAACCAACGGGTGGTGGAGCAGATGAATGGTCGGGTCGTCCATCTGCAAGCAGGCCAGGTCGTGTCTGATGAAGGGGTGACGCCGTAATGCGGCCGTTGTATCTGCTGCGGGAGGCCATGACCAATCTCCGTGCGAATCGAGGGAACGTGATGATCGGCATTGTCACGACGGCCTTTACCCTGGTCTGTTTCGGAATATTTTTGTTGCTGTATCTGAATATTAAGAATCTGACCGGAACGCTTCAGAGCGACATTGAGGTGATCGTCTATCTGGATCCTGAGGCTTCGGAACAGGTGGTGTCTCTGGTACAAAAACGTCTCCGGACCGAACCGGCAGCCGTGGCGTTGACCTTCGTGTCCAAGGAACAGGCTCTTCGAGAATTTTCCGAACAATTTCCGGACGAATCTCTCCTGTTGGAAGGGATGGAAGGCAATCCGTTACCCGCGTCCCTTGTCGTCAATTTGTCCCCGCGGTTTCTGGATACCGAATCCCTTGGTGCGTTTGCGGAACGCGTCAAGCAGCTTCCCGGTGTGACCCACGTGGCGTACAGCCAGGACTGGGTTGACACGTTGGCGTTGGTGGTCAGTTACTTTGAGTTGGGGGCGGTGGTGATTGGGACGATTCTGGCCGTGGCGACGGTGACGATTATTGCGAATACGATCCGTTTGTCGTTACACACCAGAAAAGAGGAAATTGAAATCCTTCGGCTGATTGGCGCCACGGGTGCGTTTATTGCGATACCCTACGTGATCGAAGGCATGATTCTTGGGGCCGTCGGTGGCGGTCTGTCCCTGGCGTTGTTGAAAGGGGTTTTTGAATTCTTTCGCTTGGAACTCAATGCGTCAGGTTGGTTCGTGGGAATGGAGCATATTTTGCCGGTTTTCCCGAGACAGGTCTCTGTTCTTTTGGTGATGACTGGTCTGTTGTTAGGATGTGGGAGTAGTGTGCTCTCAGTCTTCGGCTTGATGAAGGTGAGGAACTGATGGCCCCCAAGTCGCACGTTGAAAACCGCCGTCTTGTGCTCGCGTCTTGTTTGGTGATGGCCGTTGGTCTCATCGCCGTCCAGCCGTCGTGGGGAGCCTCTTTGCAGGAAAAAATTGAAAAAGAAAAACAGACTCTTCAACAGTTAAAGCAGGAAATCCGGAAAACCAGGAAAGAGCGGGATCAGGCACGGGAAAAACAATCGAAGGTCCTGCAATCGATCGAGCGTCTCGATCGTCAATTGCACAAGGAACGGCGGGAAGCTGTTTCAATGAATCGGGAAATAAAACAAATCGACCGGGAACTGGATAAAATAGATGCTCAGTTAACTAGGCTTCGATCTGACATGAACGACAAGCAGACCGTGATTGGAACCCGTTTGAAACGACTCTATATGGAAGGGCGAGCCGGCTGGGTGTCTCCCTTGATGGCCGCGGCTTCTTATGCGCAGTTTCAACGCCGGTTGATGTATCTCTCCTCGCTTGCCACGTGGGAGCGTGATTTGTTCGAGGAATACCGGCGACAGGTGGCTCAAAGCGAACAACTTCATACCAAACAGGCGAAAATCCGTGAATCGTTGGTAGCACGGAAGAGCCACGTCGACAAAAAATTGAGCGTGATTCGAGACGTAAAGTCCCAAAAGCGCGTGGTCTTGGCGAGTTTGAAAAAAACGACGAAATCCCGTAATCAAATGCTGTCCACGCTTAATCAGGCGGAAAACCGAAAGGAAACCCTGCTCAAAGAACTGAAGCGGCGAAGTCAAATTACCGCCGGGAGAACCAAGAAACGCACGACGGATTCGTTTCGAAGAGGCGCATTGTTGTGGCCAGCTGACGGCGATTTGGTGGGATTCTTCGGCCGGCAAAAACACCCGACGTTCGACACGTACGTCCGGAAGAAAGGGATTGAAATTGCCTCAAGAGAAGGGAGTGCGATCTGGGCCGTTTCAGGCGGGGACGTGGTCTATGCGGATTGGCTCAGAGGGTATGGCCTTGTGGTGATTATGGATCACGGCAATAATTATTTTACGTTCTATGCCCATGCTTCCAAGTTGTTGGTGAAAGAGGGGGACACGGTTGCCAAAGGAGCCGTGCTTGGGGAAACCGGATCCTCCGGATTGACCAATAGAAACATCTTATACTTTGAGTTACGGAAAGGCGCCAAGCCGGTGAACCCGTTGGGCTGGTTGGCCAAACGGTGAGCACGTCCGGAACCGGCACGATTTTTAATTCTCATTCCCCCCCTATAGCACCCTCTCCCGTCTCTTCGTTTCCTCTCCCTTGATGGGAGAGGATTAAGGTGAGGGTGGATCAGGGTGAGAGGAAAGAGGTGGATCCCCACTAAAGCCTGTGGGGAGTCCACCATGTTCATTGTCTTTTTAAGGAGTTAGGACGTCGCTATGGAAAAAGAACGCTCTTCAACATCGTGGGTTTCCGGGCTGATTGTGTGCGGTGCGCTCGTCTTGGGGTTGATGATCGGAAAAGGAGTAGAAAAAACAGGGTATGCCAGTGAATCCTACGAAGAACTCAAGATTTTTGCGGAAGTCCTGACCCAGGTCAAGAAACATTACGTCGAAGAGGTTCAGACGAACGATCTTGTCCATGGGGCCGTTCGCGGCATGCTGAAAACGTTGGATCCGCATTCCGCGTATATGACCCCGGAGATGTATAAAGAAATGAAAGTGGAAACCAAGGGGGAATTTGAGGGATTAGGCATCCAGATTGGGATCAAGGATCATCACGTCACCGTCATTGCTCCCATTGAAGGGACACCCGCTCACGCGGCGGGTATCGAAAGCGGAGACGTGATTTTGAAGGTCGATGAGACGCCGACGAAAGACCTGACGCTGATGGAAGCGGTGCAACGTATGCGAGGGCCCAAGGGGACCGCAGTCACGCTGACGGTCGAGCGAGAAGGGGCCTCGGACACTCTGAGTTTCACCTTGATTCGGGATACGATAAAGATTCGCAGTGTCCGATCCCGGACCTTGGACGATCGCATCGGCTACGTCCGGATCTCACAGTTCCAGGAATCCACGCCCAAAGATCTTGGCCGGGAATTGGTGAAGTTGCAGGACGAGGGCACGCAAGGCCTCATCCTGGATTTACGCAATAACCCTGGGGGATTGTTATCCGCAGCGGTTGGCGTATCCGAGCAATTCTTGCAGCGTGATACCTTAGTCGTGTCGGTCAAGGGCCGTGATGGTCGGAAGGATGAGTATCGTGCCAATCCGCCGCTGGATGCCCGGGAACACCCGATGATCGTGTTGGTCAATCAGGGCTCTGCAAGTGCGTCGGAAATCGTGGCTGCCGCGATGCAGGATTGGGGGAAAGCCGTCATTCTGGGGAAGACGACGTTTGGAAAGGGCTCCGTGCAGACGATTCTCCCGTTGTCGGATGGGTCGGGACTTCGGCTGACGACGGCGAAATATTATACGCCCAGCGGTGAGTCGATCCATTCCGTTGGCGTCAAACCGGATATCGTGGTGGAGCAAAAGCCGATCATCTTGGATGAGGAACAAAAAGATAAGGAACAAAAAGAGGCGACTTCCCCGGAAGAGGACGACCGCTCTTCCTCGGACAATGAACAGGGCAATGCTCCGGATACGCAAAAAGATCTTGAAGCGGAATTAATGAAAAAGGACGTGCAGCTTCAAAAGGCGATCGAGTTGCTCAAGACCTGGAAAGTCTTCAAAGGCCTGCATCCTCTCGAATCGGCATAGACGGGTTACAGGTTGAGGATAATGGCGGTACTGGTTTTGATGACGCCGTCCACGCCGCGTATCCGTGAAAGAACCAATTCGTTGAGGCTCTCCAACGTCTCCGCTTCAATTTGAACCACGAGATCAAAAGGACCGGTGACGGCGTCGACTTTCTTCACCAGAGGAATGCGGGTAATGGTTTTGTACGCACTTTTCGTGTGATCTCCCGCCACGTCAACCATGATAAACGCAGAGACGGCCATAACCGGTTCTATCCTCTTTGCACGGGGAATAGGGCGCGCGATTCTTCCTGTTCTGCGCGTGACCTTATCAAAGGCTTTGCCGCCCGGTCAATCACTCCTCGATTGTTCGCGTAAACGTTGAATGGCCGCGAGCAGTTCATCCGCGGTTACGCTGACTCCCGGTCGCGTCCTCAACAGATGAGAACGGGCAAGTGTCTCCAGATCATCGAGCGTCCGGATTCCGAGTCGATAATACAAGTCATGCACAATGGGATCGGAAAGGCCGGGAAGAACGATCCATTGACGAATGGCGGGTGGCAGGGGCGTCGTGAGCTCTTCATAAGCCTTGATCGTGCCGGTCTCCACGTATTCGTGAATTTTTGCCGCGAGGTCTTTTCCAATGCCGGGAAGGGTTTGGAGATCCCCGGCCTGCGCAAGCTCGGCAATGGGCGACTCCAGGTTGGCGATCGTGTCGGCTGCCCGTTTATAGGCCCGAATCCGATAGGGATTTTCTCCATTGTTCTTCAACAACTCTGCCATGGACAGGAAAAGATTGGCGAGCATGTTGTTTGAGTCGTGGTCAGTCGGCATACCGTGAATTCATTTGAGAAGGTGATTCTATTGTAAAAGATTGTGCTTGGCGATGATAGGTTCTTCGGCCTTTGCACATCGAAAAGGCCGCGTTCCCAAATTGACAAGGCTTGAGAGGCTCTCGTAGGATGCTGGCAAGTCATATCGGAGACACGTTCGGAGTGAATAGAGCGTGACGGAGGTTTTTCGAAAACGTTCCACGCATGCATATTCAAGTCAATGGAGAGTCACGCCAGGTGCGTGAGGAGATAAACGTGACGGGACTGCTCCAGGATTTGCAGTTGAACGTTGAACGAGTGGCGGTCGAGATCAATCTTGAAATCCTTGATCGACGGGACTTTGATGCCAAGATTCTGGAGGAAGGTGACCGCATTGAAATTATGAGTTTCATCGGAGGGGGCGGGAATTTCTGATTTGTGATTGTGAATTGCTGATTGCAAAAATCCACAATCCACAATCCTCAATCCAAAATTCTTCTTACTGGAGAGCGACAATGCGTGACGATCGTTTGACCATAGCCGGGCGAGAGTTCCGGTCTCGTTTGTGGGTTGGAACGGGCAAGTATAAGGATTTTATCGAGACGAAGAAAGCCATTGACATGTCCGGCGCGGACGTCGTCACCGTCGCCGTACGTCGAGTCAATATCACGGACAGAAATTCCGAGAATCTTCTGGATTATCTTGATCCCAAACACTACACCATTCTTCCCAATACCGCGGGCTGCTACACGGTGGAGGATGCGGTCCGCTATGCCCGGTTGGCCCGGGCTGCCGGGGTGTCGGATTTGGTCAAGCTCGAGGTGATCGGCGATGAGCGGACCTTATTTCCCGATACCGCCGGACTCCTTGAAGCCGCCAAGATATTGATCAAGGAGGGATTCGTGGTGTTACCGTATACCAACGACGATCCCATCGTGGCACAAAAGCTGGTCGATATCGGATGCCCGGCGGTCATGCCCTTGGCGGCCCCCATTGGTTCCGGATTGGGAATACGCAATCCCTATAATTTGAAGATCATCCTTGAAACCGTGAACGTGCCCGTGATTGTGGATGCGGGAGTGGGCACTGCCTCCGATGCCGCCTTGGCCATGGAATACGGAGCAGATGCGGTGTTGATGAATACCGCGATCGCGGGGGCCCAAGAGCCCATTACCATGGCCGAGGCGATGAAGTATGCGGTAAAGGCAGGCCGGTTGGCGTATAAAGCCGGGCGCATTCCTCGAAAACTCTATGCCACCGCGAGTAGTCCGATCGAAGGCATGTTGTAGGCCGACGTTGAACGTGCTCTTCGATGTGTCATGCCCGTATGTGTTCAATCATTCGTTGACAATTTCCGCCGTCTCCTTCTGTCATTCCCGACATTTGTAATCGGGAATCCAGGGTTTGGGTCCTCACGAATGGAGGGGCAGAAGAGAAAGACCTGTATCCCCGCTAAAAACCGCGAGGATGACAAGAGGAACCGCGAATGACAAGAGGAAACGGGGCCGACAGAGTCGACCATCGAGGCCTTCGGTGTTTGTGACAACGAGCCGTCTCCCGCCTTTGTACGTTGTCACCGACCGCCACCAGACCGGAGAGGACAGATTGCTCCGGATCCTCGGAGACATCATCCCTGAACAGGGGATGATGGTACAAATTCGGGAAAGAGACCTCGGATCTCGAGAACTTCTGCGGTTTGTGGAGGCGGTTCACCGGCTGGCGCATCCCTTCCGTGTCCCGTGGTTGATCAATGACCGCGTGGATCTCGTCCTTGCCACCCAGGCAGCGGGCGTACATCTTCGTTCGGACAGCATGCCCACCAAAGAGGCCCGGAAATGTCTGGGGGCCGGCTATCTTATCGGGAAGTCGGTCCATTCCGCCGAAGAGGCCCTCCAAAGCGAGAAAGAAGGTGCGGACTTCGTTGTGCTCGGACCGGTGTATGAGACACCTTCAAAACGGCAGTATGGCCCCCCGTTAGGCGTCCCCGTTATTCGTGAAGCCAGCCGGCACTGTACCATTCCCGTGTATGCGATTGGCGGGATGACGCCTTCTCGCGTGGAGAACGTGATGGCGTCCGGCGCCGCCGGCGTCGCGGTCGTTTCTTCAATTTTCCAAGCCGCGTCTCCACGTGAAGCGGTGACGACGTATTCCACGCAATTGCGCAAATGGCGACCACGGTAACACGGTCTCCTTTATAGATTGACCCTTTCCGAAAGCCAGTGCTAAAATTTATTCCCTGATGAGAGGGAACGATGGGCTCATTGGGGTTGAGCCTTATCAAGGTTTCAGCGGTGGAGAAAGGAATCGGACTGGCGCTCTTTTTTTTGTGATCGAGCAAGGGAAGATTCTATGGGATTGAGAAAACACGAAGACGATAATCGGGAGATAGAGAAACTGCGCGGAGAACTCCAATCCCTGGAGAACGAAATGCGCCACATGTACGAAACCCGTATGAAATTACAGCAATCGCAAAAACAGAATGAACTGTTGACGTCCAGCCTCCAGGAAGCCAAAACCCAGATTGAAACCCTCCGTACCGAGATCGCCAAACTTACCGCTCCCCCGTCGTCGTATGCGCTCTTCTGCAGTCTGAATGATGATTCCAGCGCCAACGTCTACGTCGCAGGCAGAAAAATGCGCGTCAGCGTGCATAGTTCGGTGGCGAGTACGACCCTGCGAAAGGGGCAGGAAGTGATTTTGAATGAAGCCCTGAATATCATCGAGGCGCGTGCCTTTGATCCCCAGGGACAAGTGGTGAAGTTAAAGGATCAACTGGATGGGACGCGGGTGCTGATTCAGTTGCACCATGACGAAGAACGCATCGTCGAACTGGGTGAGCCGTTACTCCATGAGCCGCTCAATGTGGGTGACCATCTTCTCTATGATCCCCGGTCCGGCTACGTCATTGAGAAAGTCCCCAAAGCCGAAATCGAAGAGTTGGTGATCGAAGAAGTGCCGGACGTACGATATGAAGACGTCGGAGGATTGGCAAAAGAAGTCGAGCAGGTGACGGATGCCGTGGAATTGCCTTTTTTGTACCCTGAACTGTTCAAGGAACATCGTCTGACCCCGCCCAAGGGCATCCTGTTGTACGGGCCTCCGGGGTGCGGAAAGACGATGATTGCGAAAGCCGTGGCGAATTCCATTTCCAAAAAAATGCGGCATCTATCCGGCAAAGAAGTCCGAAGTTACTTCCTGCATGTGAAGGGGCCCGAACTGTTGAACAAATACGTGGGCGAATCGGAACGGTACATCCGGGAGGTGTTCGCCAAAGCGCGGGCCAAGGCGGCAACCGGTAATCCGGTCGTGGTGTTTTTTGATGAAATGGACGCGTTGTTTCGTACACGAGGGTCCGGGATCTCGTCCGATATCGAGTCCACGATCGTCCCGCAGTTTTTGGCTGAAATCGACGGAGTCGAAAGGCTCAAAAACGTGATCGTCATCGGGGCGAGCAATCGGCAGGATCTCATTGATCCGGCGGTGCTGAGAACGGGGCGGTTGGACGTAAAAGTCAGAATCCCCAGACCGAATAAACAGGGCGCTCGAGATATTTTTGCCAAATACCTCATTGGCGATCTGCCGTTTGCCAAAGAGGAACTTGATCGGCACGGACAGGATCGGCAGGCGGTGGTCTCGCACCTTCTGGACGTGACGGTGGAGTCGATGTATGCCACGTCGGAAGAGAATAAGTTCCTGGAAGTGACGTATGCCAATGGAGAAAAAGAACTCCTCTACTTTAAAGACTTTTCCAGCGGCGCTCTGATTGAAGGCGTGATCTCACGAGCGAAAAAATTCGCGGTGAAACGAGCCATCGCCACGGGTGAAAAGGGCTTGAAAGAAGAAGACCTGTTGGGGGCCATTCGGGATGAATTCAAGGCGCATGAAGATCTGCCCAATACGACCAATCCCGATGACTGGGCCCGCATCGCCGGGCAAAAAGGCGAAAAAATCATCCACGTTCGGACCCTGACCACCGGCTCGGAAGAAACGCGCGAAATTGAAACCGTGAGTGCCGGGCATTATTTTTAATACTCTTGCTCGAACCGGAATGAGGAGTCCTTGCAGCGCATTATCGGCACAGAAACGGAATTTGGTGTGGCCTCGCGCCACGGCCACGCCTCCGATCCCGTTGAGAATTCCCTCCAACTGATCAGTTGTTACCCGTCTCTCCTTGTCCCCCAAGCTCTTTGGGATTACGAGAACGAAAACCCCCTGCGGGATGCTCGAGGGTTTGAAGTCGATGGGGAACGTGACTGGCCGGGTCCCGAGTATAACCGGGCGCTCAATAAACTGTTGGCGAACGCCGGTCGACTGTACGTCGACGGGGCGCATCCCGAGTATTCGACGCCGGAATGCAGTACGGCTCGCGAACTGGTTGCGTATGAACGGGCCGGTGAACTCGTCGTCGCCAAGTGCCTGGAAGCCATGAATCGGACGACGGAGGGAAACGAGTGCGTGCTGTACAAGAACAACTCCGATGGGAAGGGCAACAGCTACGGGTACCATGAAAATTATTTGATGAACCGTTCAGTGCCGTTCGACGTGATCCTTCAGGGGTTGCTGCCGTTTTTCGTGTCGCGTCCCATCTTTGCGGGAGCCGGGAAAGTCGGAGCCGAAAATGGAACCGGGCCTGCGACGTATCAAATCTCTCAACGCGCGGACTTTTTTGAATGCGTGGCGGATCTCAACACCATGGTCAAACGACCCCTGATCAATACACGTGATGAGCCCCATGCGGACGCCGCGAGGTTTCGACGGTTACACGTCATTGTCGGTGACGCCAATATGGCGGAACTGTCCACGTATTTAAAGGTGGGCACCACGGCGATCGTGACGCATATGTTGGACGAGGTCGCCGCCGTTCCCGCGTTTGTGCTGGAGAATCCCGTGGAAGCCGTCAAGATCGTCTCGCGTGATCTCACCATGAAAGCCGACCTGAAGTTGTCCCGGGGCGGTGCGACCAATGCGCTTGCCATCCAACGCGCCTATCTCCGGGCCGCGCATGATTTTTACGCCTGTCGCGAGTTGTCGCCCGCGACGAAGGACGTGTTGGTGAGATGGGAAAGCGTCCTGGATAAACTCGAACGGGACCCGAGGCAATTGGTCGCGGAACTCGATTGGGTGGCCAAACAACAGATGATCGAGTCGTACGTGGAACGGAAAGGCTGTGGATGGGATGATTCGCGCGTGGCCTTGATGGACTTGCAATACCATGACGTTCGGCCGGAAAAAGGCCTGTATTATACGCTCGAGCGGAGCCGGCGCATTGAGCGGTTGCTGGATGATGAGGAAATCGCCAAGGCGGAATTTCATGCGCCACGAGGCACTCGCGCCTATTTTCGCGGCGCCTGCCTTCAGAAATTTCCTCACCAGATCTATGGGGCCAGTTGGACGTCGGTGCTCTTTGACGTAGGCGACGTGTCCGTCAAACGGGTTCCGTTAATGGATCCCTTGCGGGGAACGCAGGATTTGACCAATGAGTTGTTGGAGGGCGTGGAGACGGCGCAACAACTCCTGGATCGTTTGTCGGCTTGACCCCCCGTAAAACCCTCTCCCCTGGTGGGAGAGGGAAGGGTGAGGGGGAGAGGGCCGGGGGGGGCTTGTCATTCCGAGCGAAGCGAGGAATCTGCTTTTTCCTTCTGTCATTCCCGCATTTTTTTAGCGGGAATCCAGTTTTTCCTCCCTCGCCCCTAGTCTGAAATTAGAAAGGCATTGAACGGCGAAGCTGTCGGGTTACGCCTTCGGCTAACCCGACCTACTTCCCTGAACCGGTGATGTGAGGACTTCAGCATGGAATCAATCCTGTCAAAAATGCCCGTGAGTCAGTGTTCGAGTTTTTTTGATTTTATCCATCACACGCGACCCGAACTGACACCCGCCGTGCGATGGGGGAGCGGGGGGCACGCGTCCGTGTCGGTGGACGAGATGCAACGGAACGTGCTGTCGCAACTCTCTCACGGGACGACCGTGTTGGCCGTGAAATACGAGAAGGGCGTGGTGATCGTCGGCGACCGACGCGCAATCGAAGGGTATCAAGTGGCGTCGCGTCGTATGGAGAAGGTCTTTAAAACCGACAACCATTCGGCCATCGCCATTGCGGGCGCCGCGGGACCGTGTCTGGAAATGGCCAAGTTGTTCGGGATTGAACTGGAACATTATGAAAAACTGGATGGAGTGCCGTTATCCTGCGAAGGAAAGGCGAATCGGTTGGGGCAAATGGTGAAAGCGAATTTGCCCATGGTCATCCAAGGGTTGGTCGTCATTCCGTTGTTCGTGGGGTTTGACCTCAAGCAACAACAGGGCCGGATTTTCAAGTATGACGTCACCGGCGGGAAATATGAAGAAACGGAATATCACGCGGTCGGGTCCGGGGGAAAAGACGCCCGTGTGACCATCAAAGAACGGTTTCGCAAAAATCTGTCCCAACCGGAAGTCATCTCTCTCGCGCTCCAGGCGCTCTTGAGCGCGGCGGAAGAGGACGTGGGGACCGGGGGCCCCGACCTGTTCCGTGGCATTTATCCCACCATGAAAATCGTCGATGCCCAGGGTGTGCGGGACGTTGAAGATGCCGACGTGGCGTCCCAATGCGACCAGTTGGCTCGCTCACGATCCGAACGGGAATCCTGATGACGTTTCCATTTTACGTGTCCCCCGAACAACTGATGCAGGATAAGGCGGAGTACGCCAAAAAAGGCATTGCCAAAGGCCGGTCGATCGTGGCCATCGAGTACCGGGACGGCGTGCTCTTCGTGGCGGATAATCCAAGCAATTCATTGTTCAAGATCTCCGAAATCTACGACAATATTGCCTTTTCAGGAGCAGGGCGATACAGCGAATTTGAAAGTTTGCGCAAAGCCGGCATTCAACACGCCGATTTAAAAGGGTTCATGTATAGTCGCGAAGACGTCACGGCTCGTTCCCTGGCAAATGGGTATTCGCAGACCCTGGGCACGATTTTCAGCCAGGAACTGAAACCCTTTGAAGTGGAAATCCTATTGGCCCAAATCGGTGAACGGCCTGACCAGACGGAATTGTATCGCATCGCGTTTGATGGGATGATCGTTCACGAAAAGGAATTTGTGGCAATCGGGGGACGTTCGGACACCGTGGCCTCTGCCCTGCGCGCGACGGGCTCGGAAGACGTCCTGGATCTGAAAGCCGCCCTCACCCGGTGCATGAAAGCCCTCGAAACCGCGACGGGCCAGAACGTGTCACTACCTGCGCTTGAAGTTGCGCTCCTCGACCGGACCCGCACCGGCCGAAAATTCCGCCGCGTCGGCACAGAAGAAGCCGGCACCCTTCTTTCATAAAGAACCCTCTCCCCACCGTGGGAGAGGGCAGGGTGAGGGTGACTTCTCCTCCTTCTGTCATTCCCGACATTATTAATCGGGAATCCAGTATCTTTGTTTTGATCCGAAGACCAATAATCCTCCTCCTTTGCCTGCCCTGCCTGTCCTGAGCTTGTCGAAGGAAGCGGAGCCGAAGGGTAAGGAGGGGTGAGGGGGCATTAGGCATGCCCCTGGCTTTGACCAAGGGTAGAGGCTGTAACCAAGGCGGCGAACCCCCGTGCTTCAGGGCCGGCCGGCTCTACCCCACCCCCGCTTTCGCGGGGGCATGCCTAGCTCGGCCTCCCCTTACAAAGGGGAGGAACAAGACGACCCTTCTTTCCCAGTTCGCCTCCTTTGACTGTTCTGCCTGTCCCGAGCGAAACGAAGGAATGAAGGCTCGCGGGCACTCCTCCGAAAGCAGGAATCCAGAATCTTTGTAGTGGCCGCATCCCGGGTCAAGGCCCGGGACATGCCTTATGCGGCCACTGAGGATGCTTGGAAGAAGCGTCATAAGGCATGTCCCTGCCTTTGAGCAGGGATGGCGCGGCTACGAAGGCAAGGACACTGGATCCCCGATCGGGGTCGGGGATGACAGAAAAAGACAAAGGCAAAAAGCAAAAGCCCTGGATCCTTTACTTGACTGGATCCCCGATTAAGAATGTCGGGGACAAGCGTCGAGGATGACAGGAGGGAGGGTCGGGGATGACAGAAGGGGGAGTTGGGGCTGACAGAAAGAGGCAAAGGCGCAGCCATAACTACGAGATCCTTCGCTACGCTCAGGATGACAGACCCCCCTCACCCTAGCCCTCTCCCGCGGTGTGGAGAGGGGATAGGCTAGGTGCGGAGGTGTCTGTTGTCTGCGTGGCGTCTATGCTAAGATGAGTCCATGAAACGGATTTTTGGACTTGAGTGTGAATACGGTCTCACCTTTTCCCCCAATGGCCGGGTCTATCTGCCCATCGAAAAAATTCTGGGATACATCTTTGAAGGGTTGATTCCGAACAGTTGGCCGTCCAACGCCTTCCTCACGAATGGGGCCAGGTTTTATCAGGACACCGGATGCCATCCCGAGTATTCCACTCCGGAGTGCGACGACATTTTCGAGTTGGTGATTCATGAAAAGGCCGGAGAGCGGATCCTCGAATCCTGTTTGCCCGCGGCGGAAGAACGCCTCCGGGAAGAAGGGCTCGCCGGCGATATCTATATTTTTAAAAACAACACGGATTCCCTGGGGAATACCTATGGGTCCCATGAAAATTTTCTGATGCAGCGTGACGTTGATTTTTGGAAGGTGGCTGAACAGCTCATTCCATTTTTTGTGACGCGACAAATTTTTTCAGGCGCCGGAAAAGTGCTCAAGGTTTCGGGCAAACCGCACTATTTCCTTTCCCAGCGAGCCCAGCACATTCACGAAAAAACCTCTTCCTCCACGACGTCGTCCCGAAGCATTATCAACACGCGGGATGAGCCGCATGCCGACGCCGAACGGTATCGACGCCTTCATATCATTCTCGGGGATTCGAATATGTCGGAGTTTGCCATTTACCTGAAGGTCGGCACGGCGGACCTGGTGTTGTCCATGATCGAGGAAGGGTATTTTGTCAAAGGCATTGAATTGGAAGATCCCGTCAAGGCCATCAGGGAAATTTCTCGAGACCCCACGTTGAAAAAAAAGGTGAAGTTGGATGATGGACGAGAGTTGTCCGCACTGGAAATCCAACGGATCTATTTGGAAAAGGCTTCGGAATTTCTCCACGCCCGACCCTATGACAAAGTGCTGGCCGACGTCCTGACGGAGTGGGAACGCGTGTTGAATGCGTTGGCGGATGACCCCATGCAATTGGTGCGGGAGATCGATTGGGTGACGAAACGCTGGGTGATCCAATCGTATATCGACCGAAAAGGGTGCGGGTGGGATGATCCGCGCGTGGCGATGATGGACCTGCAATATCACGACGTGAACCGGAAGCGCGGGCTCTATTATATTTTAGAGGCGCATGAGAAGACGGTGAAGATGGTGGATGAGCGAGCCGTTGAACGCGCCATGTCCATGCCGCCCCAGTCCACCCGCGCCAAGGTTCGAGGTGATTTTATTCGATTTGCCCGGGCAAAAAATCGATCCTACACGGTTGATTGGACCTATTTGAAACTCAATGGTTATTGGGAAGAAACGATCTTGTGCATGGATCCCTTTTGTGCGTTCAATCGGCGGGTCGATGAACTGCTGGCTCAGGTGTCTCCCGCTTCCCTCCATACGTGACATGCCATTGCCTTGCCACGAAAATAGCCAACGACACCCCCAATCTGTCATTCTGAGCCGAAGGCGAAGAATCTCTCACTCAACAACCAAATGCCTGGAAAAGCAGATCCTTCGCTTCGCTCAGGATGACAACCTGAGCCATTTTCATCTCTTGGGGGCAGGCGGCAAGCCTACATGAGGGATTCCCACGCGAACGTCGTCACTCGTCCGTGGCTCGTGGCACTGGTGTTGGTGCTGGCAAGCGTGTTCCCGGTCAGCCTTTTTTTCGGGGCAGGGCCTCAGTATTCCGTGGGGGCCGATGGACAAGTCAGTGGCAAGCAAGGGGAAGTGTTGTTGGTGACGGTCCCCGTCCGGGACCGGCCGGACCGGGTCGAAGGGCGATTCTTAGAACGAACGCTGACCTTCTTCCCCTTCAAGGAACAGGTGTATGCGGGACTGTTGGGGCTGGATATGCAGGATCGTCCAGGCCGTTATGAACTCACGATCGAGGTCGTCTATCCTCAACGGACGGAACGTCGCAGCCTGTCGGTGCTGGTGATGAAGGAAGAATATCCCGTGCAACGGTTGACCTTGCCCTCGCAAATGGTGGATCTCGATCGGAAAACCCTCGCTCGGGTCGAGACCGAATCCAACGCCGTCCACCGGGCTTTTGCCGGTTTCGTCCCACATCCCCTGTGGAAGGGCAGGTTTCGTGAGCCGGTCCATGGGGAAATATCCGGGCGATTCGGCAGTCGACGGGTCATTAACGGGCAACCCAGAAAACCCCATAGTGGTGAAGATATCGCGGCGCCTGAAGGAACCCCCGTGTTGGCCATGAATGATGGGATGGTGCGACTCACCGCGGATCACTTCTTTTCGGGAAAAGGGGTGATCGTGGATCATGGGCTTGGCCTCTTTTCCATGTATTTTCACTTATCCAGCGTAGACGTAGAGCAGGATCAGGTCGTGAAGAAGGGGCAGGTGATCGGGAAAGTCGGCTCCACGGGACGGGCGACCGGCCCGCATCTCCATTGGGGCGTGCGCCTCAATGGGTCGCGTGTTGATCCCTACTCTCTGCTTCATCTGACGATTGACGAACAATCGTAACTTCAGCGGTTTCTCTAAAATGTATCCATGAACAACGTCTGTGTGTTTTGTGGCTCCAGTACCGGCCTGAAGAGTCGTTATGCCGATATGGCCGGGCTCCTGGGCAAAGAACTCACCGCGCGTGGGCTGGGCTTGGTCTATGGTGGAGGCAACATCGGGTTGATGGAGGTGGTGGCGAACGCCTGCCTCGCCGGAGACGGCCGGGTGATCGGCGTCATTCCGAAATTCATGGTGGACAAACAATGGGCCAGGCACGACGTGACCACGCTCCACGTGGTGGGATCGATGCATGAGCGCAAAGCCCTCATGGCGGATTTGGCTGATGCCTTTATCGGGCTGCCCGGCGGGTACGGGACCCTGGAAGAGTTTTGTGAGATGATCACCTGGCGACAGCTTCAGTTACATCATAAACCCTGTGGGCTGTTGAACGTTGATGGATTTTTCGATGCCTTCCTGACGTTTCTGGATCATCAGACACGGGAAGGATTTTTGGCCCCTGAAAATCGAGCGTTGATTCGTGTGGCCTCTGATCCGGCGACGTTGCTCGATCTTCTGCATGAAGCCTGAAGACCGGGGAGGGGCAAATCCGGTGAATCGGTGAAAAACGTTGACCGATTCACCGGCACGGTTCAGGGAACCTCTGATTTATTGTGATAGCGGGATGCAGGGCAAGGCGTCCCGCAGCGAAACCCGAGACATATCAAGTCGATAGCCGAGGGTTGAGCGAGGACACAACGCCGCCATGCGCCCGATAGTGCGATAAATCAGAGGTTCCCTAGTAGGCCGGTGGTCGAGAGAGTGGTTCGCTCGTGACCAATTCCACGGCTCGCAGATTGTCGAATGCGAATTTTCCGTCACCGGTGGTCAGGAGCCCGATCCGGCCAGTCCGGAAGGTGGAATCATACACGGAGAGGAAGAACTGGTTATCGAACGAAATTTCAAAGAAATCTTTGCTGAGGATCGTATTTCTCTGGACTCGCAGGAAATGCCATGGAGTTCTTTTCATCGGAATGACCTCATGCTCCTCGAGCAGGGTGGGTTTCCCTTCGAAAAAACGATAGGCCCTGACCATATTGCTTGCCGGATAAATGAGGACGGCATAGAAGTTCTCGAGATCCTGGAGGTTCAGCACCAAGCCGGCTGCCGAGGTCGGTGTGCCGAGTTTGGAAAGGATGCCCACCGTGAGATCGAGGTATTCCACGTGAATCGTGTCGTTGATCAGCAGTTGATAACAGCCGGGAGTTGGGCAGGAGGTCGGTTGTAACAGCGCATGGGTCCGGCTTGGCGCGTCGTCATCGGCAATAATAGTCCATTCCCCGGGGTACCCATGCCCCAGGGTATGAGAGGAAAACCCGGGGGGCAGAACCGAATCCAGGTTTTTTTCAAAAGTCCATTCCTGAAAAATCGGAGGAGTATGCCGTAAGACGGCGCGGGGAAGTTCTTTCAGGGGCTCGGCGTCTTCTGCGAAAATATCCGAAACGCCCGTGCACAGGACAAGGGCTGCGAAGCCGAGGATGAGGCCACGAGTAAGAAAACGGCCTGCCCTCGCGGAGGGTTGCCGGGAAGGAATACGGAAACACTGAAAGGGAACTGTGTTATGCATGAATCTCACCAAATGAGTAAATGCTTGCCAATGGGTTTTCGGCTGGATCATACGAAGAAAAAGTCTTTTGCTGCAAGGTGACAGAAGGAGGCGGGTAGAACTCTCCGCAGGCTTGTCCCTGCACCTTAAGAAATGAAACTGGTATGCTGGAGAGCCATTTTCGTAACAAGGACCTCCTTCTGTCATCCTGAGCAACGCGAAGGATCTCGTAGTTGAAGTCCTCGATTATTGAGGGAGAGATTCCTCGCTTCGCTCGGAATGACAGATTCGGGGTGTTGCCGGCTATTTTCATACCAATGCGCCTATGCCGTTATGGAGAAAAATCCGTTGGCAAAGCGCCGTTCAAGCCGATGAACGCGCGACGTGGTTGGCGTGTATTCCAATCTGTCTGACGGGCTGCTTTTATCTTCTCCCTGCCTCGACCCAGCAGAACCTGTTCCTGCAATTCTTGCCGCAACTCGCCGGGTACGCGGCGCTCGTGATCTGGTGGAAATCCAATGCCGATGTGCTGCCTGCGCTGGGATTTTCTCGGAGCTTCCTGAAGCAAGGCGTCGTGTGGGGGATCGGCACGGGGTGTCTCCTGGGGGTGGTCAATTCGACCGTGATTCTGTGGCTGGTCCCGGTTCTTGGTGGCGACGTTCTGTTTTTGGCCGACACGCCGCATGCCAAGGTGCCCCTCTTCGTGATGATTCCCTGGTTCACAGTTTTGATTGCGGTCGGCGTCGAGTTGAATTTTCGCGGATTTCTCCTGGGCAGACTGGAGTACTTCTGTTGCCGATGGATTTCGACGGCGCAGGGAAACGGTCTCCGGCTGGGTTCGATCGTGGCGATGCTGATTTCGGCGTTGGTGTTTGCGTTCGATCCTTTTATGGTGATGACGTTTCGGCATCTCCACTGGATCGCGGTGTGGGACGGCCTCATTTGGGCGGCCCTCTTTTTGCGGTGGCGGAATCTGGTGACGGTGATTGCGGCCCATGCCATTGAGGTGATGATCCTGTCTCTCAGCGTGAAAGCGGCGCTCACGTAATTCCCGCGGCGTGCTGCTCTTCAGTGTTCCACGGTTGGAATTTTGAATGTCGTTTGCAGGAGCGATGACGCTGTACGTTTTGTTCGTATCGGTGACGAGGGTCATGCTACGATGAGGATAGATGGAATCGATTGAACCGGCCGCGAGTACGGCAACCGGGTGGAGTCATGAACAAGAGAGGAGCTACGCCATGGACGAACTTGTCAAACCCATCGTGCAGGCCTTTTTGGTTTGCGATTCGGTGATCCTGGATAGTTTTACCAGAAAGAAAAGTATCATCGGGACGTTCACGCATTTGTGGGCGGCGCGATTTCCCTGCCAACATCCGCAAATGGGCATCTATTTTTGTTTGACGGACGCGGAAGGGCAGTATGAGTTTGAGCTTCGTCTCGTGTATTTGGATCAGGATCAGCTCATCGGGAAAGCCTCGTTGTCGCAGGTTGAAATCAAAGACCGGCTGCAGATTCATGATTTCGGCGTGAATATTCCCTCTCTGGTTTTTCCTGCACCGGGCCGGTATGAGTTCCGATTGTTCGCGAATGGGTATTTCATCACTCAAAAAGACTTCAACGTGATTCAACAAACACCGCAGCAGCCCAACCCCGAATCCTCGTAGGCGTGCCGACACGACTTTGAGTGCTCGCTTCATTCCTCGCCTCTCTGTCATCCTGCACAAAACACCAGCGTGGTCATCCTGAGCTTGTCCTGAGCAGAGCGAAAGACCTCGCGAAGGATCTCGTTTTTGACAGACGGGCGCTTTCGACAAGCGCCGGATCTTGACTTTTTGAAGGCGGGATTTATCTGAAAACATAGAAGCGCTTCAATGGAAACAGCAAAGGCTAACGAGGACAAGAGGAGGTGCACAATGTTGGTCAAATGGAATCCGTTTCAAGAACTCGAACGAACATTGGAGTGGTGGAGTGCTCAGCCGTTTCGGCGTCCGCAATGGGACGATCCGCAGGCGTCAACGGTCAATTGGGTGCCACCGGTGAACGTCTATGAAGATAAAGAACACCTGTTTGTGGAAGCCCAATTGCCGGGCATTGACATGAATGACGTGAAGATTTCCGTGACTGACAATACGTTACAACTTCACGGAGAACGGAAAGAAGATCGTACGGAAGACCGGGACAACTATCATTTCCGTGAAGCGCAGTATGGGGCGTTTGCCCGGAGCTTCCGTCTTCCCAACTACGTGAAACCGGATCAGGCGACGGCGCGCTATGACAAAGGCGTGCTGACCGTGCAGGTTCCCAAGCGGGAAGAAACCAAGCCCAAATCGATCCCGATCGACGTTAAGGGATAAGGGTCACCCAATGAACGCGTTGAACGTGCCGGTGCCAATCCCTCACTCCCCCCTTGAGGGGGAGTCGGGGAGCCGAGGGCGCAGCCCGCAGGCGAACCGGTGGGGGGTGGGGCTGAAAGAACCCATGCCTTGCCCCGGCGCATTCGCGCCTGCTCCGCATTCAATCTCTCCCGTTTTTTTCTCACGGTTTCTTGTGAAAAAAGTATTTCTCGTTTAATCTGCCCCTCCTGATTGTGGCCGTCCCATGAGGACAATGCCAGGAGGGAGCGAGTGATTGCCGTAACGTCCCAGTTATCCATTCCTGAACAGGAACTCCGATTTCACGCATCACGCAGCAGTGGCCCCGGAGGGCAAAACGTCAACAAGGTGAATACGCGCGTGATGCTGCATTTTGACGTCAGGCATTCTCCGTCGTTGACGGCCGCGCAAAAGTCCCTGATCGGCAGAAAGCTCAAGACCCGGATCAATAAGGAGGGGGTGTTGTATCTGTACGCCCAACGAGCTTCGAGCCAGGCCATGAATCGAGCCGATTTGATCGAGAAGTTTTCCCGGCTTCTTCGCGAGGCCCTGACTCCCCGGAAAATCAGAAAAGAAACCCGGATCTCCCACCATTCCATTGCAGAGCGATTGGATCAGAAGAAACGCCGAGGACGGGTCAAGCAATTGCGCAATCAACCGATCCGTGCCGACGACTGACGCTTCACAAGACTGCCTCCTTCTGTCATCCCCGACCCCGATCGGGGATCTAGGGTCTTTGCTTTTCCTTCGCTTTGTGAGAAGAAAGGCGCTGGATCCCCTAAATTCACAAACGAAGTGCAACACCTTGTTAAGGTGTTGCCATGGGACGCGACTATACACATCTCACCCTTGAAGACCGCTGTGAAATGGCCCGCTTACACACCACGGGACACTCGATCCGCCAAATTGCGGCAACTCTGGATCGCGCGCCATCGACCGTGGCTCGGGAGCTGAACCGCAATGGGTCCACCACCCAGGGCTACCAACCCGGCTATGCCGACCAGCAAGCTCGGGCGCGCCGCTGGCAGGGCTCCAAGCTCGACCGCGACAGCACGCTCCGCGCCACGGTCCTGGCGCAGCTCCAACACGGCTGGTCCCCCCAACAGGTGGCCGGCCGCCTCGCTCGGGAGCAGCACCGACCGGTCATCTCCCACGAGACCATCTACCGCTTCATCTATGCGCAGATGGCCCGCAAAACAGAGTACGCCTGGCGCCACTATCTGCCGCAGGCCAAAGCCAAACGCGGGCGCCGGTGCTACAAGGGGCGCAGCCCGGCGTCCTTCATCGCTCTGCGCCGCCCGCTGGCGGAGCGGCCGGCGGCGGTTGCGGATCGCCGTACCCCGGGCCATTGGGAGGCCGATCTGATGTTGTTCCGGATCTACGGCCAAGCCATCTTGACCCTCCATGAGCGCCACTCCCGCCTGCTGATCGCCGCGCGCCCCCCCGGCAAAGCCGCCGCGCCGATCGCCCACGCCATCGCCACCCTCCTCGCGCCCTTGCCCCCCACCTGGCGCCAAACGATCACCTTCGATAACGGGACGGAGTTTGCGCGCCATTACGCCCTCCATGCTCTCGGCCTCGAAACCTTCTTCTGTGAGACCCACTCACCTTGGCAAAAGGGCGGCGTCGAACACGCCATCGGCCGCCTGCGCCGGACCCTGCCCCGCAAGACCGACTTGGCGACCCTCTCGGATGAGCACTTTACGCGCCTCGTCCAGGTATACAATAATACGCCTCGGAAATGTCTCGGCTATCAGACCCCCGCCGAGGTTTCTAGAAACCACCTGTTGCACTTCAAATGTGAATCCACATCCTCGCGTTCGCAAGGATGACAGAAAAAGCAATACCGACTCTGGATTCCTGCTTCGCTCAGGATGACAGATTCGGGCTATTTTCATGCCACCTGACAAGGAGTATTTTATGCCAGCCAACCCTAACGGGTCCCCCGAGGAGTTGACTCCTCCCATAGCCAAAACGATTCCCACGACCTTGGAAGAGCACGGCCGGTCACGGGTCGATCAGTATTATTGGTTGTCTGAACGAGACAATCCCGACGTGCCGGCCTATCTCGAGGAAGAGAATGACTATGCCCGGAAAGTCATGGCCCACCGCGCGAAGTTCGAGGAAACCCTGTTTGAAGAGATCAAGGGCCGAATCAAACAGACTGATTTGTCCGTTCCCTACAAACTCGATGACTACTACTATTACACGAGATATGAAGAGGGGAGAGAATATCCCCTGTATTGCCGGAAGCGAGAGACGTTGGACGCCCGGGAAGAGCTGATGTTGGACGTGAACGTGTTGGCCGAGGGCCATGAATTTTTTGCCATCGGCGGGATGGCCGTGAGCTTTGCCCAGGATCTGCTCGCGTATGCGTTCGATACGCAGGGGAGGCGCATTTACACGGTGCGATTCAAGAATCTGGCAACCGGTGAGTTGTTGGACGACGTGCTTGAAAACGTGACGGGAAACATCGCCTGGGCCAATGACAGCAGGACGCTGTTCTACAGCAAACAGGACCCGAAGACCCTGCGCGCGTTTCAGGTGGTGCGGCACCGGTTGGGTGGTGACCCGTCTTCCGACGTCCTGGTGTTCGAAGAAGAGGACGAGGCGTTTTCCACGGCCGTCTTCAAGACCAAATCGAAGCAGTACCTGATGATTGCTTCGCATCAAACCGTGAGCACGGAGTATCGCTATCTTGCAGCGGATAATCCTGACGGCGAATTTTCAGTATTTCTCCCTCGCGAGCGATTTCACGAATATGACGTCGATCATTACGAAGACAGGTTTTATATTCTGACCAACTGGGAGGCGAAGAACTTCCGCCTCATGAAGACGCCTCTCCGGCAAACGGACCGGTCGTCGTGGCAGGAGGTCCTGCCTCATCGTGACGACGTCCTGCTTGAGTCCTTTGAATTATTTCGGGATTTCCTGGTAGCGGAAGAGCGGCATCAGGGGCTGGTGCGGTTACGCGTTATCCCGTGGAAGGGGAAAGGCGAACATGACGTGGATTTCGGAGAACCGGCGTATTCGGCAGCGTTGGGGAAAAATCCCGATTTCAACACGTCGACCTTGCGGTACGGGTATACCTCCATGACGACGCCGGATTCGGTGTATGACTATGACATGCACACCCGCAGCAAGGTCTTGCTGAAACAGGAAGAGATCCTGGGCGGGTTCGAGATCCCGCACTACGCCACTGAACGGACGTGGGCCACGGCACCGGACGGGAAACGGATTCCGATTTCGTTGGTGTCCCGGAAAAGTCTTCAAAAACCCGGGGGGAACCCGCTCCTGCTGTATGGCTATGGGGCCTACGGGATGAGTTTTGACGCGGACTTTCGCTCTCCACGCTTAAGCCTGCTCGATCGGGGGTTCGTGTTTGCCATCGCGCACGTCCGGGGAGGGGAAGAGTTGGGCCGTGCATGGCATGAGACCGGAAAACTCTTTCACAAGAAAAACACGTTTACGGATTTTATCGCCTGTGCCGAACACCTGGTGCAAGAAGGCTATGCCGCAAAAGAGCACGTGTATGCCATGGGTGGCAGTGCCGGAGGGCTGCTCATGGGGGCGGTGGTCAACATGCGGCCCGATGTGTTTCACGGGGTGGTGGCGCAAGTCCCGTTTGTCGACATCATGACCACGATGTTGGATTCCAGGATCCCCCTGACCACGGGAGAATACGATGAATGGGGCGATCCCAACCGAAAAGAGTCTTACGAGTATATGGTGTCCTATTCCCCTTATGACAACGTCAGGGAACAGGCCTACCCTCATTTACTGGTGACCACGGGGCTCCATGATTCCCAAGTGCAATATTGGGAGCCCGCGAAATGGGTGGCCAAATTACGTTGCGTGAAAACCGACCGGAACCGATTGCTCCTCAAAACCAACATGGACGCGGGCCATGGAGGGGCGTCCGGCCGGTTTCAGCGATACAAGGAATTGGCCTTCATCTACACCTTCCTCCTGGACTTGGCGAACCTGGCGGATGCGCCTTAATGCATCGCGGTCAACTGCGCCTTAATCGTCGGCTCGCGAAGTTTTTTTAGAGCCAGCACTTCGATTTGCCGAATCCGTTCACGCGTCACGTTCAAGAGTTTGCCCACTTCCTCAAGCGTTCGGGACTGTCCGTTGCCGAAGCCGAAACGTAACCGGATCACTTGCTCTTCTCGTGGCGTCAGGTTCCCAAGAATATGATGCAGTTTGGTCCTCATCTGCTCTTCTTGAATCTGTTCATCCGGAGCCGGAGCGCTGTTATCCGCAAGACAGTCCCCCAGGAAGTTCTCACCGTCGGCATTGGGTTGGTCAAAAGAAATCGGTTCCAAAAACGCCCGCGTCGTGTGCTGCACCCGTTCGGGGCTGATGGCCAACGCCAGGGCAGTTTCCTCGTGACTGGGCTCGCGACCCAGTTGTTGCGCCAAACGATGGGAGATCTTGATCATGCGTTGCCACGCTTCGGTCGTATGAACCGGAACCCGAATGGTCCGGGACTGATCGGCCACGGCGCGTAAAATGCCCTGGCGTATCCACCACGTGGCATAGGTGCTGAATTTGAACCCCTTCTGATATTGAAAACGTTCGGCCGCCCGCATCAACCCGATGTTGCCTTCTTGAATGAGATCCAAAAAATTCAGCCCGCGTCCCGTAAAGCGTTTGGCAATATCAACGACCAGGCGGAGGTTTCGCTGAACCAATCCTTCCTTTGCCCGTTCCAATTGCACGCGGTGTTCGGCCAACTCGTGTTGAAGCCGTTGCAGACGTTTCCCGAGCATGCGGTCTTTGAGTCCACGACCGGACAAGGCGTTTCCGAGACCGGACACTCGTTCTTCCGCCTCGTCCAGGGCCGGAGCCGATAAGCCGCTCAGCCCGCGAATTTCGGTCAAGGAATGCAACGCCTCCTGAAACTCGGGCCTGTCGCCGAGAGCGCCGACGTCTTGAATCGCTTTGGTGAGCACGGTCCGAATGCCTTGGCTGCTTTCGTCGATATATTTGGCCAGTTCCAATTCCTCCTTTTTATCCAGGAGGGGCCGTGACCGAAAGGTTCGAAAATAGATGGGCTCGAGCGCGGTGTCTTTGGGTTCCTTGGCGTCATCTTTCTCATCGCGCGGAAAATCCTCCACCATGGTATCCAGCGTGGGGTTCCCGTGAGGGAAAAATTTCGAGTGGGTGCCCTTTGTCGAATGTCGATGCGCTCCTTTGCCGAGGTCGAACGGTTTGTTGTCGAGTGCTGTGTTGCTCATGGAGTTCTCCTTTCTCGTCACAAAAGGATCCAATTCCGGGGATGCCGCAGGGAACAACGATCGTCGTTCCCTACGGTCCCTCCCCGGTTACACCTTGACGGTCATAAACAGCGGCGTTCCTTGACGATTGATAAACAAGAGAATCGTCTGCTCGTTCGGTAAGGCTTTCACCGCCTGTCGAAATTCTTGCGACGATTGAACCGGTTCATGGTTGATTTCGCGGATCACGTCGCCTTGAACGAGTCCGGCCTTCTCGGCCTGGCTGCCCGCGCGAATGCCCGTGACCACGACACCCGTGACGCGGTCGTCAACGCCGAGTTGTTTGGCCAGGCGTGGGGTGAGATCCTCCACGGTCAGTCCGGCCAGACGGGTCTCGGTATCGAGTTGCTGCGCGGAGGCGACTTGTTGACTCATCGGATGTTCACCAATGGCCGTGCGCAAGGATTGTTCTGCTCCGTCACGCACGATCGTCATCGTGACCTCGGTCCCGACCGGGGTGGTGGTCACCGCCCGTTGCAAGTCCCTGGGACCGGCAACCGGCTGTTCCTGATATCGAATGATGGTATCGCCTCGCCGGAGTCCGGCACGGTCCGCCGGGCTTTCTTCACGGACCTCGGTCACGATGGCTCCATCAGGGCGATCCAGATGAAACGATTTGGCCAGCTCGGGGGTGACGGCTTGAATCCCGACGCCCAAAAACCCGCGGGTCACTTTCCCCGTCGAGACCAGGCTGGTATAGACGTGTTGGCCGATGCTGGCGGGAATGGCCAAGCCCACACCCTGGTATCCGCCCGTCCTCGAGAGAATGGCGGTGTTGATGCCGACCAATTCGCCACGCATGTTGACCAGGGCGCCGCCGGAGTTTCCGGGATTAATTGCGGCATCGGTTTGAATGAAGTCTTCATACTGCGCGATACCGATGCCGCCACGACCCTTGGCGCTCACGATGCCCTGCGTGACCGTGGAGTGCAGCCCGAAGGGGCTCCCGACCGCGAGGACGTAGTCCCCGACGTCGAGTTTGGCCGAATCACCCCAGGCGATGAACGGCAGGTTGGAGCCTTGAATGTGAATCACGGCCAAATCCGTTTGCGGGTCGCTCCCCACGATCGAACCGGTGAACTCTCGTTTATCGAGCAAGGCGACCGTCACCGTTTTCGCTCCTTCGACGACGTGGTGGTTGGTGACCACGTACCCGTCCGGACTCACGATGACCCCGGATCCCATACCCGTCCCGCGAGGCTTTTGCCCTGGGTTGGGACCTGGCGGCATCCCAAAGAAGTGTTTGTTTTGCGGGCCGGGCTTGAACCAATCGGGGAGGCCGGGGACGTCGGAGAATCCGGTGTCCATGGCCTTCGAGGCGGTGATATTGACGACGGCCGGTCTGACCATTTTGACAATATGCGCAAATCCATGCCCGACCTGAGAATCGGAAGGCTGATCAATGGAATGAGGCGGAGTCGAGACAGCGGAACGTGCCGGAGATCCGACTGCGCCGCTTGAAAAAGCGGTGATCAGCATTCCCGTAAGGAATAAACTCACCGTGAGAGCGATCAGGAAATTCTTCTTGCCCTGCGTCTCGGTGAGCGACATGGACGATGAACGGTACAGCGGTTGTTTCATGGGTTCCTCCTTCATGTAGAGGCGGTGTTCGCCCTGTTCAATCATCAGTTGCAATAATTGTAGCACCGGAACATGAAAAGAAAATTAATCGTGGATTAAAAACTTCTAATCCGGAAAACATCACTCCCCCTTCTGTCATCCTCGCCTCTTCCCCCTTCCGTCATTCCTGCGAAAGCAGGAATCCAGGGTCTTCGTCTTTCGTAGTTTTTCCCCTCTCCCCCATCGAGGGAGAGGGCAGGGTGAGGGGGCATTAGGCATGCCCGGGGTAGAGGTATTCGTAGGGCCGTCTCTGATGCGGCCAACGGACAGCGCCATGAGATGGCGCCGCTACAGAAGAGGGGGCAAGCGCCATGAGGCATGTCCCTGGCTTTGACCAGGGATGGCGTCGCTACAGAAGAGGGGGAAGATAGTCAGCCCTGATTCTGTCAACGAATGAGTGAACATTGACAATCCCCGACCTGATCGGGGCTCCAGTGTCGTTGTAGTTTTTCCTTTCTCCCCACACGGGAGAGAGCAGGGTGAGGAGGAAATGGTCAACGAACAGGGTCGGCAGGCAGGAGGGGAAGGAAAATCGTAAAACAGGAACCCTGGCCGAAGGTGCTGGTGACTTCGATGGTCCCGTGGTGTGCTTCGGTAATCCATTTGCAAATCGACAGGCCAAGGCCGGTGCCTTTTTGCGCGTGCGCCCGTGCGGCATCGGTTCGATAAAACCGGTCGAAGACGAGACGTTGTTCATCCGGAGTCATGCCGATCCCGTGATCCTGAACAAGAATCCGGGCCATCCCGTGGTGTTGCGTGACACCGATTTGCACGATTCCTCGTGGCGATGAATATTTGACGGCGTTGTCGACCACGTTCAGGATCAACTCCCGAAGCCGCCATTCGTCTCCCGATACCCGGAGCGGTTCGACCTGCCCGAGGGTCGTTTCGATCTGCCGCTCTTTTCCAAGTACCATGGCTTGCAGTTGAATTTCCTGCACCAACGTATCGAGTTGCACGGGGTCCGACGCGATTTGCACTTCCCCGAGATCGGCGCGTGAGAGGAACAGAAGTTCTTCCACGATGCGACTCATCCGATCAATTTCTTCCAGGTTACTTTCCAGGGCTTCCCGGTAGACTTCAGGCGAACGAGGTTTTCGCAAAGCCAGTTCGGTTTCACCCTTCGTGATCGTCAAGGGGGTGCGCAATTCGTGCGAGGCATCGGCGCTGAATTGACGGATTTGTCGAATCGAGGCCTCAAGCCTGGCGATCATGTGGTTAAACGTGGAAGCCAAGCGACCGATTTCGTCTTTCGAGGTCGTTTCAATACGCTGGGTGAGATCGCCTCCCGCAATCCGTTGGGCGGTCAGGGTGATGGTGTCCACGGGTCGCAACGCCCGTCCGGCCAAAAACCAGCCGCCCAACACGCTGACCACCACTGCCAGCGGAGAGCCGACGAGCAGGACGAACACCAGGCGAGCCAGCATTTCTTCCTCGGGCTGGAGGGACGTGCCGACCCGTAATATGTTAACGAGGGTGTCCCCGTGTCGAATGGGATATGAGAGGAGTCGAATCGTGATTTCATTTTGGAACCGGACGGTTTCGAAGATGGCGTGGCCTTGCAGGGTCGATTGGAGGGCGGCTTGACTGAGAGGAATATTCCGCGTTTTGATATTGGCGGACTGGAGGGTGATTTGACCTTGCGGGCCGAAGATCTGGAAGAACTTGTCAATGAGGGCCAACTCGGGAAACGCCTGCGCCAGGTCGTCCAACAACAGGAATGGGCCGAAGCGGTGTTCTTCGAGAGTCCGGGTGGCCGCGACGGCCGCTTCCTCCAGCGACCGGTCGATGTGATCCTGCAACGCGCGTGACATGACGACGTAGAGTGCGCTCGCGAAGAGGATCATGATCAAGGCCAAGCCCCCGCCATACCAGATGGTCAACCGGACACGGATGGAGGTATTAGCCCGCATTTCTCACCAGGTTTCGTCGCGAGGGCGTCGAGATATGCGGGCTAGGCATCGGTCAACTTCAGGGTGTATCCACTGCCCCGGACGGTGTGGATGAGTCCGCGGTCATGGCCTCGATCGATTTTGTTCCGGAGATAATTGATATAGACGTCGATGACGTTCGTGAAGGTGTCAAAATCAAGGTCCCACACGTGCTCGGCAATCATCGGGCGCGTGAGTACGCGTCCCGTGTTTCGCATCATGTATTCCAGCAACGCGTATTCCTTCGAGGTCAGGTCGATCCGTTGCCCACCGCGCGTGACTTCGTGGTTGATGGGGTTCAAGATAAGATCGTCGATTTGTAAAATGCCCACCGTATCCCCACCGGCCCGCCGCAACAAGGCCCTTGCCCTGGCGATCAGTTCTTCAATGGCAAAGGGTTTGGTGAGATAGTCGTCCGCGCCGGCATCCAGCCCTTTCACGCGTTGGTCCACTCTCGAGCGAGCGGTCAAAATGAGGATCGGGGTGGCCACCTTGGCGTCTCGTACGGCTTTCAGCACGTCAATGCCGGAAAGGCCGGGAAGCAGGAGATCGAGGATGATCAGGTCATAGTCGACTTCCGACGCCAGGTCTCGACCCTGAATGCCGTCGGGGCATACGTCCACCGCGTAACTTTCTTCTTCCAACGCGCGGCGAATGAACGAGGCGACTTTGGGTTCGTCTTCGACAATCAGGATACGCACGGTGAGATTATTATAGCATGGATGGCGAAAAGGACGGGAATGGTACAGATTCACTCATCTTATAGAACCCTCTCCCCTGGTGGGAGAGGGCCGGGGTGAGGGGGGGCAGACCGTAGGTCGGGTTAGCGTAGCGTAACCCGACGGCGCAGCTACAACAAAATGGGAGAGGCAAAGAGGGACTGAACACGTTCACCTCTATTCTGCCTGTTTCAGCCGGAACCCGTATTGCCGGCTTGTCAGTGCGACGATGTTGCCGGTCGTGTTGTCATAGTAGGCGGCTTGCCACGTGGGGTGTCCCCGGTCATCGAGCGTCGTCGCGGCACAGTGGACGACTTTATCGAGCGCGTGTTTCTCGGCAAGCGGAAGGGCGTGCCATCGAGGACCGATATGGACCCACAGCAGGTTGGACAGGCTGGGCGGACGGCTTGTGCCGTGGATACCCTGATCGGCATACGTGGCTAACGAGGCCTCAGCCTTTTGCGGGTCACATTGCGGAGGCCCGGACCGGTAGACCACAATAGCCAGGAGCACAAGGCTCGCGGCCACCAGGATGATCGGCAGGATCCGGGATCGGAAGGATGAACCAGTCATTGTGGCCATGGAAATCAGAAGCAAAAAGACGTCATCAGACTATTTTTTAGTGGACCCATGATGCCTTGGGGGATATTATCAAAATTATGAACAACGGTCCGCAACATTCTGATCCCCTGAACCACCATCGACGGGTCCCTGAGGTAGTCGGACATGCCAAAAGCGATACGTGACATGATCGAGGCCGATTTCGTGTGTATTGGAAGCGGACCGGCAGGCCAGCGGGCCGCGGTTCAAGCGGCGAAGCTGGGCAAGCGCGTGGCCGTGATCGAAAAACGGCGAGTGATCGGCGGGGTCTGTCTGGATACGGGCACCATCCCCAGTAAGACCTTTCGGGAAGCCGTTCTGGCGTTTGGCCGGCAAGCCGAACACTTTCGTAAACGTCATGGCTTTGCCGTTCCATCCCGACCAGGGGTTGATCAGTTGTTTTCGAGAGTGAACGAAGTGGTGGAACGAGAAGGGGAGGTGGTGGAACGACAACTGCAACGCAACGACATCATGGTGATTCGAGGCGAAGCGTCGTTCATTGACGCCCAAACGGTCCAGGTCGTCGGAGACGAGGCCCTGCAATGGATTCAAGCGAAACATATCCTGATTGCCGTGGGTACCATTCCCACTCCGCCACTTGGGATGGTCGGCGAGCATCCTCAGATTATCACCAGTGATAAAGTGATGAGTCTGGAACGCCTTCCGCGAACCATGGTCGTCGTGGGCGCAGGGGTGATCGGTCTCGAATATGCCTCGATGTTTGCGTCCCTCGGCGTCGACGTGACGTTGGTGGATACACGCCGGCGGCCTTTGGAATTCTTGGATGTCGAAATCGTGGATGAACTCATTCATGCGATGCGGAATTACGGAGTGGCCTTTCGATTTGAGGAAACGGTTGAACATCTGGAATGTTCCGCGGGGGCGACTCCAAAGGCCGTCATTCGTCTGGTCTCGGGGAAAAGGCTCGTGTCCGATCTGGTGTTGTTTTCAGTCGGCCGAATCGGGGCGACCGAATCGTTGGACTTGGCGCGGGCGGGACTCGAAGCCGACGAGCGGGGCCGGCTGAAAGTCAATGAACGATTTCAGACCGCTGTGCCTCATATCTTTGCAGCCGGTGACGTGATCGGCTACCCCAGTTTAGCCGCCACGTCGTCCGAACAAGGTCGGCTTGCGGCCTGTTACGCCTTTGGAGTGAAGGCGGAGCCCATGACGTCGCACTTCCCCATCGGGATTTACGCCATTCCGGAAATTTCCATGGTGGGCGAAAACGAGCAGGACCTCACCATGAAGAGAATTCCCTATGAAATCGGCATGGCCCGCTATCGGGAAATCGCCCGAGGGCACATCATGGGAGACGACAGCGGACTCCTGAAACTGCTGTTTCATCGGGAGAATCGCCAACTGCTGGGCGTGCACGTCATTGGAGTGGGCGCCACGGAATTGGTGCACATCGGCCAAGCCGTGTTGGGCTTGGGCGGCGGGCTGGATTACTTCTTGAACACCGTCTTCAATTACCCGACCATGGCCGAATGCTACAAAGTCGCCTCGCTGGACGCCTTCAACAAGTTATCGCAGTAACCTCTCCGCACTTCGTCTTGCTATCGCTACACCATCCTTCTTCCTCCCTCGCCCCTGGCGGGAGAGGGCTGGGGTGAGGGGGCTTCTCCCCCCGTCATTCCCGTATGTGTTCAGTAATTCGTTGACAATTCTCGATGTTTCCTCCTGTCATTCCCGACACTTGTCCCCGACGTTAGTAATCGGGGATCCAGTCAAGTAAAGAATCCAGTGTCTTTGTCATGGCATTTGGTCTTTCCACATATCTTTTATGTTCGTGCCCGCGCCATCCCTGCTCGGAGGCAGGGACATGCCTCATGGCGCCTTCTTCTAAGTTGTCATTCTGAGCGAAGCGAAGAATCTCATTTCATGTGTATCAATTCATAAAAATTACACATCTTGACGCATGTCAATATACACATTACAATCCGCGTCAAACTTTCGGGAAAGGAGGAGCCATGGCTCGCATCAACGTGATGATGCCGGAAGACATTTTACAAGCGGTCGATCACGCGGCAACGGAGGAAAAGCTGACTCGCAGTGCGTTCCTCCAGAAGGCGGCCCGCCGGTACATGGATGAGAAGCGGTTGGAAAAAGAAGCCGGGGAACGCAAACAACGGATGCAAAAAGCCGCCGCGAATATGGATAAACTGGCAAACAAATTCGGCAAGTGGGATGGAGTGGGCACCATCCGCCAGTTTCGTGACCGGCGGACCGGAGCGACGCGATGATCCCGGCGTATCATGCCGGCTACGTGGTGGACGCCTCCGTCGGGGTGAAATGGTTTGTTCGAGAACGGGAGGCCGACCGAGAGGTCGCCCTGTCCTTTCGACAACGCCATATCGAGGGATCGACGCGCATGATCGTGCCCGAGTTATTTCTCCTGGAAGTGCCCAACGCCATCAAAACCGGCCGAAAAAGCACCGAAGAAGAATTAGCCGAAGTCCTCACGACGCTGGCTGACCTGGACGTCCAGGTCGAACAACATACGCAACGGGTGTTGCGGAAAACCAATGCGGTTGCGTGGGCCTACAATCTCACGTGGTACGACGCCGTCTACGTCGCCCTTGCCGAGACCTTGGGATTCCCCTGCGTGACCGCAGATGAAGCCCTGCTCCGGAAAATGAAAGGCCACAGCATCGTCCTCCGGCTAAAGGATCTGGCGTTTGAATAGTCATGCACTGGTGGCATTTTTAAAAAGTTTAAAAAATATAAAAAACTTTACAAACTTTAAAAAAATAATATTTTTGAAAAAAGTTTAAAATTTTATTATTTATAAAAATGGTTGAGACAGTCAGCCGTGAAATTTTTCTTTCTGTCATTCCCGCAATTTGTTAGCGGGAATCCAGTGTTTTTCTATTCCCCTCCTTTGCCTGCCCTGCCTGTCCTGAGCTTGTCGAAGGAAGCGAAGTCGAAGGGTAAGGAGGGGATAGGGGAGGTAGAAGCATTTGTAGCCGCGCGATCTCATCGCGCCTGCCGTTATCTCCCTCTCCCCGCCGTGGGAGAGGGCTAGGGTGAGGGGGCCGAAGGGAGTATTAGACGTTCCCCGGAGTAGAGACTGAAGCCGTTGTGAGGGAAACGATTGGCGAGCGGCTGGAGATTGTGCCGTAATGAATGCGCAGATTTCATGTCTATGCCAAGGGATACGATGCGAGAAAGATCACGGTCAGATTGAATTGATGGATGAGATCATGGCGGGGGTGCTCCGAGAGAAAATGCCTCAAAGATTTCACTTCGTTTTGGAAGTTACAGTTCGTTTGGCAATCTTGAATTAGCAATATACAAGGATGAGGTCAGACAAATAACATGGATGAGCCTTCTTATATTGCCCATCAGCGAAAGACTGATGGCACCAAACAAAGCCTGGAAAGGCATCTTCTAGAAGTCGCTGAATTATCAAAAACATTTGCCTCAAAAATTGGGTTGACCGAGCAGGGAGAACTCATTGGGCTCGTTCATGATTTAGGAAAATACAGCAAAGAATTTCAAGACTATCTTAAATCTGCTGTTGGCCTACTCAACCAAGATGAAGATGAAGACTTTGTGGATGCTCAGAGACTTAAAGGCAAAATAGATCATTCCACCGCAGGGGCACAGCTTGTTTGGGAGGAGATAACTAAGCAAGAAGGAATAGGGCAGATTGTTGGGCAGATTCTTGCCTTATGTATTGCTTCCCACCATTCCGGTCTGATCGATTGTTTATCCTCAGACAACAATCGTCCGGTTGAAGATAACTTTACGAGACGGATCAACAAATCAGATTGTCGATCTCATTTGAGCGAAGCAAAGTCCAATATGAACACCTCGATTTTCATACGCTTCTCGGAGCTAGCAAATGGTTCACGAATTGTGGATAGTCTTAAAGAAACACTTCGTCAAATTGCACTTCTTGATGAGATCAAGGGGTTGGACCCGAGCAAAAATCCAGTCGTCCAGTTCAAAATTGGATTCCTGGTTCGGTTTTTGTTCAGTTGTCTGATCGACGCTGACCGTATCAATACTGCTGATTTCGAAAATCCAAAAGCTGCTAAGAACCGACTTACTGGACAATATCCAAGCTGGGATATACTCATCGAACGGCTTGAGGAAAAACTAGCGAAGTTTGAGAACCAAAAGGAGATCGACAAACTCAGAAAGCAAATCTCCGATCACTGTAAAGAGAAGGCTTCGGCAACTAAGGGTATCTATACACTTACTGTCCCCACAGGTGGTGGCAAGACACTTGCCAGTCTCCGTTTCGCCTTACATCACGCTCAAAAGTGGGGGATGGAGCGGATAATCTACATTGTCCCATTTACCACGATTATCGATCAGAATGCCAAGGTGGTTCGTGACATCCTTGAACCGTCGGAAAAAGATCGCGGTCGTATTGTCCTGGAGCATCATTCTAACCTCACTCCTGAGGAACAAGGCTGGCAAGAAAAGATACTAACCGAGAATTGGGATGCTCCGGTGATATACACAACGAGTGTGCAACTTCTGGAATCTCTCTTTGGTTCGGGCACACGAGGCGCGAGGAGAATGCATCAACTAGCAAACGCCGTTGTCATTTTCGATGAAATTCAGACTGTGCCTGTCAATTGCGTCCACCTTTTTAACAATGCGATCAATTTTCTAACTGAACATTGCGGGAGCACTGCCGTGCTTTGCACGGCAACTCAGCCACTCTTGAATCAGGTCGATAGAGGCAAAGGGGCGCTCCGGTTTACGGAAGAAAACGAAATTATGCCAAATGTGAAACGTTTATTCGACGATTTAAAACGGGTTGAGGTATTAAACCGGCCTAAGCATGGAGGTTGGACTAACGAAGAGGTTGCTGCTCTCGCTTTCGAGGAAGTCAAAAATAGTGGAAGTTGCCTTGTGATTGTTAATACAAAAAAATCAGCGCAGAGGCTTTTCCAAATCTGTCTGGAGAAAACCGAGATACCCATTTATCATCTTAGCACCAATATGTGCCCAACCCACCGTAAAGAGATTTTGGAAAGGATGCGAGAATTATTGATTCCCCCTGTTTCCCCTGTGATCTGTATCAGTACGCAGTTGATTGAAGCCGGAGTTGATATTGATTTCGGTGCTGTCATTCGATTTACAGCAGGGCTGGATTCTATTGCACAAGCTGCAGGGCGGTGCAATCGTAATAAGTTGCGAGATGTTGGCCGAGTACACGTGATCAACCCGGCAGATGAGAGCCTGGATAGGCTTAAAGATATTCGAGCCGGCGTACAGGTTACCCAACGACTATTAAATGAGGCTATGACAGGTGAATGGAAATTCGATGGAAACCTTCTAGGCCCGGAAGCGATGGAACGTTATTTCAAGTACTACTTTTTTTCCAGACGGAATGAAATGAGCTATTCCATTTCAAGGGAGGCAATCGGCCGTGAAGACACGTTGCTAAATCTGTTGTCCGTCAATTCAGCCGCAGTGAACGAGTACAAGCGCAGCCATCGTGCAGCCCCGAACATTTACCTGCGCCAATCATTCAGGTCCGCTGCCAAAGCGTTCAAGGTGATTGATGCGCCGACGCGGGGGATCATTGTTCCCTACGAAAAATCTGGGCGGAATTTGATAAACGATCTTTGTTCGGCAGTCGAAGTAAAGACACAATTCAAACTTTTGCGCTTGGCACAGCAATATACCGTCAACGTCTTTCCCTATATTTTTGACCGGCTTCAGGAGGAGGAGGCAATACATAGAATCCAGGAAAGCGTCGACATTTTCTATCTTTCAGATACCCGCTATTACAGTCAAACTTTTGGCCTCAGTCAAATTCCTGAAGGAGACATGGAGGTGCATTGTGTCTGAAACATTGAACAGCAGCATTGAATTTAAAGTGTGGGGGCGCTTCGCATTGTTTACGGACCCGTTGACTAAGATCGGCGGTGAAAAGTGTTCCTATCACATCCCAACTTATGAGGCGCTGAAAGGGATTGCCAAGTCCATCTATTGGAAGCCTACGTTTGTTTGGGTCATCGATGAAGTGAGGATAATGAATCGCATTCGTACCCAAACCAAAGGTACAAAGCCGTTGGAGTTTGGCGGTGGGAATACTTTGTCGATTTACACTTTTCTTATGGATGTCGAATATCAGGTGAGAGCACATTTCGAATGGAATTCGTATCGTCCCGAACTGGTTGACGACCGAAATGAATCCAAACATCACATTATTGCTAAACGCATGCTGGAGCGTGGGGGACGGCAGGATATTTTCCTTGGTACCCGTGACTGTCAAGGCTATGTTGAGTGTTGTGATTTTGGGGTTGGACAAAGTTATTACGATGGATCTGGAGAACTGGCATTTGGATTGATGTTTCACGGTTTTGGTTATCCAGATGAGACAGGCAGGAACGAACTTCATGCCCGTTTCTGGCGACCAACTATGGTTGATGGTGTCATTCTGTTCACCCGTCCGGAAGCTTGTCAGGTCGAGAAATTTGTTCGAGCCATGCAGCCAAAACGATTTACTGGGGAGAAAAATTTCTCCGGGTTGAAAGAAGAGGGACTTCTAGTATGAGTTGGATCCACAAGCTATACGAAACCTATGAGCAATGTGTTCGTGCGCCTCAGTTTGATAGCAATCCTTTATTGCCGATAGGCCATACAACGCAGAAAGCTCACATTGAAATTACTGTAGATGGCGAAGGCAATTTCCTGCGCGCCAATGTAATCACTAAAACCGACCAACTAACGGTGGTTCCATGCACGGAAAATTCTGGAGGAAGGTCTGGCAAAAAACCAGTGAACCATCCCCTTTGTGACAAGCTGCAATACGTTGCGGGCGATTTCATAAACTTTGGCGGTGAGGTGACATCAGGATTTTCTAAAGATTCTCGAGAACCGCATCAAAATTATTTGCAAACTTTAGCAGGCTGGGACGAATCACCTTATGGCCATCCGAAGTTAGCAGCAATTCGCAAGTATGTTCAGAGATCTAGGGTTATTGACGATCTCTCACGAGAGCAAATTTTATTTCTCGATCCACAAGGGAAACTTCTGAAAACATGGGAAGGTGACAAACAGAACCCTCCGCCGATTTTTAAACTTATATCCAAAGAGCAAAGTCCGGCTGAAGCATTCATTCGCTGGAGAGTTGAGGTGCCGGGAGATCCGCAGAGTGCTACCTGGATGGATCAAAAATTAATAAAGGCGTGGGTCGATTACTACGCCAGCCAGCAAGCAAAACGTGGATTGTGCTTCATTGCCGGTGAAATAAAAACTTTGGCTGAGCAGCATCCAGCCAAGCTTCGAAATGGTGCCGATAAAGCAAAGCTTATTTCTTCCAATGATACCAGTGGATACACTTTTCGCGGAAGATTTGAGGATGCGGAACAAGCGTGCGGAGTTGGTTTTGAAGTCACGCAGAAGGCCCATAATGCTTTACGGTGGTTGATTGAACGGCAAGGTTTCCGCAACGGTGCTCAGGTTGTCGTCGCCTGGGCGGTGAGTGGGAAGGAAGTTCCAGATCCGTTTGCGAATTCTGCAGACATGCTTGGACTGGAAACTAGCGGAGTTGAGACAAGCAATCAATTCCAGGGAGACGCTGGGCAGACTTTTGCCAGCCGCCTCAGCAAATACATCGCTGGCTATCGGGTTGAGCTAGGTTCGACCAACGACATTGTGATCATGGCTGTGGACTCGGCCACACCTGGCCGTATGGCTATTACCTACTACCGTGAGCTAACTGGATCGGAATTTCTTGACCGTCTGCAAGTTTGGCATGAGATATTTGCCTGGCAGCAGAACTATTCCAGAGGTCTCCGTTTTGTTGGTGTACCATCTCCTAAGGACATTGCTGAAGCTGCTTATGGACGATCGAAGGATGACAATTTAAAGAAGTTGCATAAAGCAACAGTGGAGCGACTTCTGCCTTGCATCATTGACGGGCAGGCTATTCCTCGCGATCTCATGGAATCGACAATACGCAGAACATGCAATCGGTCTGGCTTGGAGAATTGGGAATTTGCAAAATACTTAGGAATAGCCTGTGCATTATTCAAGGGATATTTCAAGGAAAGGAACTATCAAATGGCCTTGGAAACTGATCGAAATACCCGAGATTATCTTTACGGACGTCTTTTAGCCATTGCGGAAAACATTGAAAATTTTGCCTTAAAGAAATCAGGGGAAAACAGGGATACAGCAGCTTCCAGATTGATGCAGCGTTTTTCAGAAAGACCACATTCTACTTGGAAAAATATCGAGTTAGCTCTGAGTCCGTATAAATCTCGCCTGCGTTCATCGGAGAAGGGTGCGGGTTTTCTGTTCACAAGAGAGAAATTGTTGGATGAAGTTTGCCGTGCTTTTCAGGTTGATGATTTTACCAGTGACGCTGCTTTAACTGGCGAGTTTCTGTTGGGGTATCACTGCCAAAGGGGAGCGTTATTCGAAAAGAATGATGGGGGACGCGAAGACAAGCAAAACGAAAATGATGAAGGAAACAATAACGATTCAATATATTAGGAGGGCTTATGTCTATGCTTCAACACAAAATTGACTTTGCCGTTGTTTTCCGAGTGACGAAAGCTAACCCAAATGGCGATCCGCTGAATGGCAACCGCCCACGTACCGATTATGACGGATACGGGGAAGTAACCGATGTCTGTCTCAAGAGAAAGATTCGTGACCGTCTGCTGGAAAGCGGACAGAGTATTTTTGTTCAGTCGGATGACCGAAAAAACGATGACGCGACAAGTCTGAGATCGAGAGCGGAAAAAAAATTGGGAAAGCAATTGGGGTCAGGTAATACGCGCGAACTGGCATGTAAAGAATGGTTTGATGTGAGAGCCTTTGGTCAACTATTTGCGCTAAAGTCCGACAAAAAGAAAAATGATCAACAAAACGATGAAGGTGACAGTGGGATATCCATAGGTATTCGTGGGCCAGTTTCAATTCACTCGGCGTTTAGCATAGAACCAGTCAGTCAGGTTGTGACAAGCACTCAGATCACGAAGAGTGTCAGTGGAGAGGATGCAAAGGGGGGCAAAAAAAGTTCAGACACCATGGGTATGAAGCACCGTGTTGACCGTGGGGTTTACGCCTTTTTCGGTAGTATGAACCCGCAATTGGCTGAAAAGACGGGCTTCAAGGATACGGACGCTGAGGCTATTAAGGAAGTATTACCTAAGTTATTTGAGAACGATGCCTCGTCTGCCAGACCTGAGGGAAGCATGGAAGTGCTAAAAGTGGTTTGGTGGCAACACAACTGTAAAGCTGGGCAGTATTCATCTGCAAAGGTTCACCGCACCTTGAAAGTTCAACCAGATGGACGTATCGAGCTTTCCAATCTTGATGGGCTCATACCCGAGGAAATACCTGGGTTTTAATTGAAAGGGTGAATTGTCATCTGTGGACAACGAATCAGACGATTCCATCATGATCTCCGCCCTGCAGCACTGGAGTTATTGTCCACGGCAGTGTGCGTTGATTCATGTCGAGCAAACGTTTGATGAAAATCTGTACACATTGCGTGGGCGGACGGTACATAAGCAAGTTGATGAAGTTGAATCAGTGGCTGAGCACGGCGTACGGGTCGAGCGGGCTATGCCTATTTGGAATCGGCGCCTTGGCCTGATAGGGAAAGCCGATGTTGTGGAGTTTCGCGCTGATGTTCCGTATCCCGTGGAGTATAAACACGGGCCACGTCGTCAAAAAGAGCATGACGACCTGCAACTTTGCGCCCAAGCCATGTGCTTGGAAGAAATGACAGGCCAAGCCGTGCCACGGGGGGCGATCTTTCATCACAAGTCTCGTCGCCGACGGGAAGTGATCTTTACACCAAACTTGAGAACGCAGGTCGAAGAGGCCGTGACAGCCATTCGGGCTCTGTTGGCCGACGAAAGGCTTCCACCACCGGTCAACGATCAGCGGTGCGAGAAGTGTTCACTCAAAGAAGCCTGCATGCCCCAGGTGCTTGAAGATCGGAGCCGTGAGAAACGGCTTCTTGCCAATCTATTCGAGGTCGTAATCCCCTAGAGCAAGCTTATGCACCAAATCCTTAATACTCTCTATATTACCACGGAAGGCGCCTATATCCGTGCTGACCATGAAACGTTGAAAGTGGAAGTTGAGAAAGAAACGAAATTGCAAGTGCCGGTTCACCATATCGGCAGTGTTGTGTGTTTTGGGGACGTGCTGATGAGTCCGGCGGCTATCCATCGGTGTGCGGCCGAAGGACGCTCAGTGGTCTGGCTTGATCGCAACGGTCGTTTTAAGGCGCGTGTGGAAGGCCCGGTATCGGGCAATGTGTTATTGCGTCGAGCCCAACATGAAGCTTCCTTGAATCCGGAGGCGGCTCTGGCTATTGCCAGAAATATGGTAGCGGGAAAGATCCAAAACACTCGTCAAGTTGTTCTTAGGGGAGCAAGGGAAGTCACCAACAACGAGCATGCTGATGTGCTACGAGATACGGCTGAAGTGTTAGCCCGTACGATTCAACGATTGCCTGCCTGTGAAAATCTGGATGCCTTGAGAGGGTTTGAGGGTGAGGCGGCTCGTGCCTATTTCTCAATTTTGGATAGGCTCGTTGCGGGTGATCGAGAAACCTTCAGAATGAATGGTCGGAGCCGTAGGCCGCCGTTAGATCCTTTGAATGCCCTTTTGTCTTTTCTCTATGCCCTATTGATGAATGACTGTGTGGCAGCGGCTGAGGGGGTGGGGCTTGATCCGCAAGTCGGCTTTCTTCATGCCATTCGGCCTGGCCGGGCTGCGCTGGCTCTGGATCTGATGGAAGAATTGCGCTGTATTCTGGCTGATCGGCTGGCCTTAACGTTGATCAATCGGCGACAAATTGCGGCGGAGGATTTTCTGTCTCGACCGGGTGGGGCCGTACATTTGCACGATGAAAGCCGAAAGGCTGTGATTGTGGCGTACCAGAAACGCAAACAAGAGGAAATCACGCATCCTCTGCTTGATCAAAAAATGCCATTGGGCTTGGTTCCGCATGTGCAGGCGCGGTTGCTGGCGAGAACCCTCAGAAAGGATATGGAGGCCTATATCCCATTTACCACCAGGTAAGGACGACTTATATGCATATTCTGGTTGCCTATGATGTCTCGACAGAGACGGCTGCAGGGAGAAAACGGTTACGCAAGATTGCCGAAGCGTGTCAGGATTTTGGACAGCGCGTACAAAAATCCGTGTTTGAATGTGCGGTCAACGAAATGCAGCACGAAGAATTGACCAACCGATTAGTCGAGATTATGAACGAAAAAGAAGATAGCCTCCGTGTCTACCGGCTGGCCCAGCCCAAAGAGCAATTCATGAAAGTTTACGGCGTTGACACTTCGGTGGATTTTGAGGGGCCACTGGTGCTGTAAGCGCGAACCTACAGCACTGGCAAAAACCCAGGAGGTTCGCGGACGCGAAAAAGGGCTGATTTCACAAGGGGTTTGAGCATGTGGTTGAACAAATGGATCAAGATTATGCCATACGAAAAGGAGGTTCGCCGGATGGATATATTAACTGCCTGAAAGTTTGGCAGATTTTCGCGATACAGTAGCGCCCACCTTTCGGGGTGGGCGAGGATTGAAACTTTGATCGTTGCTGGGCGTTGCTGCACGACACGCCCGTAGCGCCCACCTTTCGGGGTGGGCGAGGATTGAAACTCTTTCGCGTCAACCACCAACCTTGTGTGATCGCTCGTAGCGCCCACCTTTCGGGGTGGGCGAGGATTGAAACAACACTGGTCCGTCAAGCATGCGAAAGGGCAACGCCGTAGCGCCCACCTTTCGGGGTGGGCGAGGATTGAAACACTTTCCGTTACGCGCACCAAGCCGGAGCCAAACCGTAGCGCCCACCTTTCGGGGTGGGCGAGGATTGAAACTGCTGTTGCGTGTAAGTTTCGACCTTTGCATGGAGGTAGCGCCCACCTTTCGGGGTGGGCGAGGATTGAAACCTTATGAATCCTCACACTGGCACGGCTCACCGACGTAGCGCCCACCTTTCGGGGTGGGCGAGGATTGAAACGAATTAAAAGAAAGGAATGCAGATGACCAAGCGGCGTAGCGCCCACCTTTCGGGGTGGGCGAGGATTGAAACTTTTATCTTGACGTGTTCATCATATTTTGCTAGGTAGCGCCCACCTTTCGGGGTGGGCGAGGATTGAAACGATAGTATCCTTACATGAGGTCAACGCAAACACAAGTAGCGCCCACCTTTCGGGGTGGGCGAGGATTGAAACATCAGTCGCGACATCCCACGATAAAACGACTGTACGTAGCGCCCACCTTTCGGGGTGGGCGAGGATTGAAACACCCGATCACCAACCTGAATGCCCTTTCGACGATTGTAGCGCCCACCTTTCGGGGTGGGCGAGGATTGAAACACGCAACACCAGCCACACCAAACCCCAACAATCCAAGTAGCGCCCACCTTTCGGGGTGGGCGAGGATTGAAACTCATTACTAATGACCAACGTCGCTTTCGCGCCTCTAGGGTAGCGCCCACCTTTCGGGGTGGGCGAGGATTGAAACAAACGTATATCCGCGTGCCAGCTCGCCGGTATCACGCGTAGCGCCCACCTTTCGGGGTGGGCGAGGATTGAAACATCAAATGATCCAGTCTTAACAACCCCATCTGCCGTAGTAGCGCCCACCTTTCGGGGTGGGCGAGGATTGAAACTTGTTGCAATAAGGGTTGCACTGCAAACGTCGTATGTAGCGCCCACCTTTCGGGGTGGGCGAGGATTGAAACCACAGTTACTTCCGGTGGATCAGTTTCGAGACTGCTCGTAGCGCCCACCTTTCGGGGTGGGCGAGGATTGAAACTATTCGTGGCCCACACATAATAACCTCGCCGCCATTGTAGCGCCCACCTTTCGGGGTGGGCGAGGATTGAAACGTGATGGCTCCGTTGCCTGATCCTGGAAAGACTGGTAGCGCCCACCTTTCGGGGTGGGCGAGGATTGAAACACTTTCCGTTACGCGCACCAAGCCGGAGCCAAACCGTAGCGCCCACCTTTCGGGGTGGGCGAGGATTGAAACTGCTGTTGCGTGTAAGTTTCGACCTTTGCATGGAGGTAGCGCCCACCTTTCGGGGTGGGCGAGGATTGAAACCTTATGAATCCTCACACTGGCACGGCTCACCGACGTAGCGCCCACCTTTCGGGGTGGGCGAGGATTGAAACCTCTTGTGACAGCAACCCGCTCAACGCCGCCGCCGTAGCGCCCACCTTTCGGGGTGGGCGAGGATTGAAACATCAATTATTTTATCAATGAGACGATAGCCAAGTTGTAGCGCCCACCTTTCGGGGTGGGCGAGGATTGAAACTTTGTTGGTGCGGTACGTGGCCGCGATCCTGTCAGCGTAGCGCCCACCTTTCGGGGTGGGCGAGGATTGAAACACCTTCGACCATATACCGCACGTGCAACACGTTGTCGTAGCGCCCACCTTTCGGGGTGGGCGAGGATTGAAACGTAAGTTTCCCGACCGTTTTCCCGAAGTTTTCCGCGTAGCGCCCACCTTTCGGGGTGGGCGAGGATTGAAACCTTTCGAGATTGACGCAACGCCGATTCGCAGGCCCGTAGCGCCCACCTTTCGAGGTGGGCGAGGATTGAAACGTTATTGTCTCCCATTTCCGGCGTCTCCCCTCTGGTAGCGCCCACCTTTCGGGGTGGGCGAGGATTGAAACTCATTGAACCGGCTGGCCTGCATCGTCTCGAACAACGTAGCGCCCACCTTTCGGGGTGGGCGAGGATTGAAACGTCTTAGGCCGTGATAACGTAGACCCGCTATCAGGTAGCGCCCACCTTTCGGGGTGGGCGAGGATTGAAACTCGGTCAACAGATCGTGGATACGGCACGCCTGAATGTAGCGCCCACCTTTCGGGGTGGGCGAGGATTGAAACAATCATTGTCGCCATTATCGACGTATCCCTACACGCGTAGCGCCCACCTTTCGGGGTGGGCGAGGATTGAAACTATCGTGTTGGCGACGTTGGAGAATTTTGAGTATTGTAGCGCCCACCTTTCGGGGTGGGCGAGGATTGAAACTTTATGTACGTAGAACAACGGGGTCGGCTCCATTGTAGCGCCCACCTTTCGGGGTGGGCGAGGATTGAAACATTCTTTTTCGGCTCAGGATTCTTGCGCACGTTCGTAGCGCCCACCTTTCGGGGTGGGCGAGGATTGAAACTCTTGTTCCTTCGAGTATCGACCGGCCTTATCATCGTAGCGCCCACCTTTCGGGGTGGGCGAGGATTGAAACCATTGAACCAGATCAACAGCAAGTCCGGTGGGGTGTAGCGCCCACCTTTCGGGGTGGGCGAGGATTGAAACTCTTGTTCCTTCGAGTATCGACCGGCCTTATCATCGTAGCGCCCACCTTTCGGGGTGGGCGAGGATTGAAACCATTGAACCAGATCAACAGCAAGTCCGGTGGGGTGTAGCGCCCACCTTTCGGGGTGGGCGAGGATTGAAACAGGAAATCGGGAAGTATAAGTGGAAGAAGATCAGGGTAGCGCCCACCTTTCGGGGTGGGCGAGGATTGAAACCTGTTCAAACCCATCATGGACGCCACGGACTAACTGGTAGCGCCCACCTTTCGGGGTGGGCGAGGATTGAAACAGTGGAGGAAAGCGGTCTGTCAGGAAGAATGGGAGTAGCGCCCACCTTTCGGGGTGGGCGAGGATTGAAACGATGAAGCCGACGATCTGATCTTTGGGGATATCAAGTAGCGCCCACCTTTCGGGGTGGGCGAGGATTGAAACTGGGGCCGTGTACGTGACAGATGCTCCCGACCCTGGTAGCGCCCACCTTTCGGGGTGGGCGAGGATTGAAACAATGCCCTGCTCGGCTGGGTCGGCATCACCCTTGGCGTAGCGCCCACCTTTCGGGGTGGGCGAGGATTGAAACAATGCCCTGCTCGGCTGGGTCGGCATCACCCTTGGCGTAGCGCCCACCTTTCGGGGTGGGCGAGGATTGAAACATCAAGGCCCTGACCAAGCAAGAAGACGGCTCATCGTAGCGCCCACCTTTCGGGGTGGGCGAGGATTGAAACTGGTTGTGTGTACCCTGTGAACACAAGGAGGTCACGTAGCGCCCACCTTTCGGGGTGGGCGAGGATTGAAACCTTGTGAGGGCTGCCCCACCGACACCACCCAGCACGTAGCGCCCACCTTTCGGGGTGGGCGAGGATTGAAACTCGGAACCGCTTATTCCACTGCCACTGCTCTTGCTGGTAGCGCCCACCTTTCGGGGTGGGCGAGGATTGAAACAATCTCATTCAGGATGCTGAGTGATTCGGCGAATGTAGCGCCCACCTTTCGGGGTGGGCGAGGATTGAAACACGGGAGAGCAAGGCCCAGCTGTGAGGCGAGACCGTAGCGCCCACCTTTCGGGGTGGGCGAGGATTGAAACGTCTGTGATCTCTCCCTCGATGTAGGGCACCTGCGTAGCGCCCACCTTTCGGGGTGGGCGAGGATTGAAACACCTGTTCCGGACGCAGGCCACCGGTGGCGGTGGTGTAGCGCCCACCTTTCGGGGTGGGCGAGGATTGAAACCCTGAATTACGACGGCACCTGCTCGTTTCTCGACAACGTAGCGCCCACCTTTCGGGGTGGGCGAGGATTGAAACAAGGAAATCACGCTCCCAGGGTAGCACCTTGAACGTAGCGCCCACCTTTCGGGGTGGGCGAGGATTGAAACAATGATAATTACACTCATCCATGGACTCCTGAAAGTAGCGCCCACCTTTCGGGGTGGGCGAGGATTGAAACACTCACGGCCATGCTGCCGTAAACCGTGTTGATGGGTAGCGCCCACCTTTCGGGGTGGGCGAGGATTGAAACAACGTGACGCCTTGGGAGTGCTTATTGCTGAGGTGTAGCGCCCACCTTTCGGGGTGGGCGAGGATTGAAACATGATCCGACGCAACTCTGCCCCCTTTTGCCGGTAGTAGCGCCCACCTTTCGGGGTGGGCGAGGATTGAAACCATGCTCTACCTCCGCCGCTTCACCACGAATGAACGAGGTAGCGCCCACCTTTCGGGGTGGGCGAGGATTGAAACCACCACATAATCCGGTGGATGCCCAAGCGCATTCCACGTAGCGCCCACCTTTCGGGGTGGGCGAGGATTGAAACAATGGCGATCACATCATTGCAACCGTCGTTGAACAGTAGCGCCCACCTTTCGGGGTGGGCGAGGATTGAAACATAGAATCGCCCATGCTGTATCTTTCGCAAGGGGTGTAGCGCCCACCTTTCGGGGTGGGCGAGGATTGAAACAGTTATTCAAGGCTGGGCTGCGTGAAGTGGAAGTCGTAGCGCCCACCTTTCGGGGTGGGCGAGGATTGAAACGATGCAATCCTTGTTCCATGCCGAGTGCATCCAATGGTAGCGCCCACCTTTCGGGGTGGGCGAGGATTGAAACTCTAAACGGGCAGACAGTCACCTTCACGCAATCAGAGTAGCGCCCACCTTTCGGGGTGGGCGAGGATTGAAACAGTCGCGGCCAGATCGCTTCGACGTTGCTGGCTAGTAGCGCCCACCTTTCGGGGTGGGCGAGGATTGAAACACGACGCTGGCGTCGTCAAGCCACTCGTGTCCCGGCGTAGCGCCCACCTTTCGGGGTGGGCGAGGATTGAAACGCCGTGATGGTGATGCCGTCCGCGAGGAAGGCCCCGTAGCGCCCACCTTTCGGGGTGGGCGAGGATTGAAACATAATAAAGTCTCCTTGTTGTTTTGTGAATGAACGACGTAGCGCCCACCTTTCGGGGTGGGCGAGGATTGAAACGGGTCAAGCAGGTTGGGAAGTTGGTGAATGCTGACGCGTAGCATCACCTTTCATGTTCCCCTCATGTGCGGGGATGAACTGCGACTCTGTCCTTGGTTCTTCTCCCTATTGTTCCTTGTTGCCCAAAGAATGAGATGGATGGTTACGGCAAAAATACGCGTATAGATGGGAGATTGCGTTTTTGAAGAAATGCCGATCAGGGAGCGGGATATGAACGCGGGTTTCCTTTTTGTAAAAATCTTGAAAATTGGATGTATTGATTCCAATTTTCAAGATATAATTTCTCGCAATGATTCAACGTCCTGCACATTTAAACGCATTGAAACGGCTTGTCTCCCATCATCCCGTCGTCGCCTTGGTGGGAGCGCGACAGGTGGGGAAAACGACTCTGGCCCGTGAGCTTGCCTGGTCTCGAAAGGGTCTGACTCATTTTTTCGACCTTGAGTCCACCGCTGATCTCGCACGTCTTGCCGATCCGTTGCTGGCGCTTTCCCCTCTGCGAGGTCTCGTTGTACTGGACGAAGTCCAGCGGCGGCCCGATCTTTTTCCCACGTTGCGCGTGCTGTCCGACCGCCCCCACCGCCCCGCCCGCTTTCTTGTTCTCGGCAATGCTATTTCCGGGCAACGCATTCCGGGGCGGAAATCGACCTTGTCGTACGCCAAGGCACCAAACTTCGTGGTTTCGAGATCAAACGCACGACAGCCCCTGCATTCACTCGCTCAATGCGATCGGCGCTTCGTGATCTGAACTTGAGCCGAATAGACCTTATCCACGCCGGCACGGAGAGCTTTGCGTTGGACAAACAGGTTCACGCGGTGGCGGCTCAACGACTCCTGCGGGATATTTCCTGATATGGGGGTGGACCGTTGTCTGTTGACATCACCTGCCAGTCTACCTAGCATGTCCCCATCTTCATCATAAGACCTGCTACGCTACGTATTGGTCCGTCTTCCGCAAGTAGCGTCGGCCACATGGTGCGTCAGGTTACGCTGCTTAACTTGGGCAACGGTTTCGCGGTATCGAAGGCGTGCTGGAAAGGCTTGACCAGGCAGGTGGCCATCATGCTTGCGGGCTTCGAACCGGGCCCGAAGACCTGCGCGACGGCTGAAATTATGGTGGTCCGGTTTCGAGCCCGGCCGTTTCGACACGGCGTCGACCGAGACCGAATCGGAGAAAAACCATGGACGTGATCATAAATTTTATCAACGACGTCCTTTCGCAGCCAATCGCCATTCAGCTTTGGGTGGTCTGGATGATTGCCGCACTTTTCGTCGTACCGGGTCTGCTGCTGAGGTACGAATCCTCCCGACGGGAAGGAAAAGTGATTCTCGCCTCAAGCATCGTGCTGTCAATCTTGATGCTGCTGTGGCATGCACAAGTGGGCTATACGCGCATGCTCGGACTTCCGCATATCCTGATCTGGACGCCGCTGCTGGGGTACCTGTATTCGAGAAGAAAACATCTGGCATCCCCATTGCAAGTGCGCTGGATGACAATGGCACTTGTGAGCACGATTGTCGTCTCCCTCGCCTTCGACTCTGCAAACGTGATTCGCTATATACTGGGCGAGCGTGCCTCCCTGGTACCGGTCGTCGGCTAACCCGGCCTCAACGGCCGTGCTGCGCCATGCAGGCGTGGCAATTGTCACTGGGATGAACGTGCAACATGATTGTGGGCCGACCCCATGTGCCCCGCACGTTTGGACCATGGTTCCCGTAATGAGGTGCGACGGTGGCCATGATCATTTAAGTGATCTCAGAATATTCCCGGCGTTGGCCATGAAAGCTATCAGATATTTCGGTCACGGGCCGGTGCTGGCGCTCTTGTCATTCGTGTTGATGCACCCTGCCCATGCCCTCGAATGGAGCAGGACCGAGTTGCACCTGCAATACGGTAACCTGGCCGTGCCGACTTTTGCCGGCGGAGGTGATTCGGAACATTTTATCTATACGCTGCAACATGCCAGTGGCTGGACATACGGGGACACCTATTTTTTCGTCGACGTACTCGATGCCCGGAATCCGGGGTTTCAGGATTTCGATGTCTATGGCGAGTGGTACTCGAACTTCAGTCTTGGCAAGATCACGGGTCGGAAGGTTGGCGCCGGGATCGTTTTGGACGTCGGTGTGATTCTCGGCTTCAACGGGGCTCGCGAGGCCAAGATAAAAAAGTACCTTCCCGGCCTGCGGCTGTCCTTGGACCTTAGCGGATTCACGTTCGCCAATCTGGATTTCACCGCGTATATTGACGATAGCGAGGGTGTGTCCTCCGGGGGTGCGCCGAAAGAGGACAACTCATTCATGGTTGACTTCAATTTTATGCGGCCCTTCAAAATTGGCGAATCCAGTTTCAGCATCGAAGGGCACATGGAATATATCGGTGAGCGGGAAAACGAGTTCGGCGACAAAGTCGAGTCATGGATTTTTGCGCAACCCCAATTGCGATGGAATGCGCACGACCGGTTTTCCCTGGGCATTGAATATCAGTTTTGGATGAACAAGCTGGGCGACGGAGCCACGGATGAGAGCGTTGTGCAGGCGTTGTTTGTCTGGAAGTTCTAGTGGGTGGTATGTGAATATGGCTTGCTTGATGAACGGAAGGACCACTAGATGGACTCTTGCGGGGCACGTTTTTTTGCTGCTTTGCCTGCCCCTGAACGCGAAAGCGCAACAATCCGTCACTGCCCCGCTTTTGTCTCAGACCTCTGGTTCACCACAGACAGAGGTTCCCTTGTCCCGAGTGTCCCCGCCGGAGGCTCTTACGACAACCGGCATTGTTCTGGCGTTTCATGATTGGCCTGATGAGGAAGAGAAAGCCGTCATCCTTCGGGACACACAAAAAGTGGGTCTGCAAAAAGCGAAAGAAGAGCTTCAGCATACGAAGGTATGGTTCTTTACATGGAAAGATCAAGCGCCACGAAATAGCATAGAGGCACACGGGATTTGCCAAACATTTTCCGGTTTGTCCACGTTACGGTACTGTAGGCCGATGTATTTGAGCAGACCTAGAGAATAATGCAGGGTGCGCCACGAAACCAAAGGAGAACACCTGATGCCACGTCCGCCATTCCCTCCTTTTACCGAAGAGACGGCAACGCAAAAGGTTCGCATGGCCGAGGATGCGTGGAACGGTCGTGATCCCGCCAAGGTCGCCCTTGCGTACACCCCGGACAGCACATGGCGAAACCGCGCCGAGTTTCTCGATGGACGGGCTGAGATTGAGGCCTTCCTGACCAGGAAATGGAACAGGGAGCTCGAGTATCGACTGATCAAGGAACTCTGGACGTTTGGCGGAAATCGCATCGCCGTTCGCTTCACCTACGAGTATCACGACGACAGCGGTCATTGGTTCCGCGCCTACGGCAATGAGAATTGGGAATTCGACGAAAGCGGCTTGATGCGCCGTCGGATCGCCAGCATCAATGACTACCCGATAGCCGAAAACGATCGCACATTCCGATGGCCTTTGGGCCGCCGTCCCGACGACCATACGAGCCTGAGCGACCTTGGCCTGTGATCGCAGGCCAAGGAAAGGGTGGGGATTGTCAATGTTTACTCATTCGTTGACAGAATGAGGGGCTGATCACAAGAGGGGAACCAGGAAAAAAGGGCCGTCGTTTTCCTCCCCTTTGTAAGGGGAGGGTAGGTGGGGTAGAGCCAACCGTCCATGGAGCACGGGGGGTCCCATCCTGGTCACGGATTCTACCTCCCCTCTCCCCTCCTTACATGTTGTGTCCCGTGAGATTCTGTAACAAGTGCAAGGGGGCCTGATAGTTGAGGCACCTTAACCGGGTCCGATTGTAATTGTCCACCACCCGTGTGATGAAGGCGTTCCGCTCGGCGTGACTCCGAAACCGATTGCTGCAATGGGCCCGGAGCGTCGGCTGGCTCTGTAACGCGTCACTCAGCCGCCGGTTAAAGCGTTCCACCATGCCATTGGTCTGCGGATGATAGGGCCGGATCAGGCGATGTGTGATCCCATGCGCCCGGCACGCTTCCATTTATAGATGGTAGTCACAGCGACCCCGAGTTCCCGGGCCAAGGTCGCGGCGCTTTTGGGGGCGGTCTGGATGTAGCGACGCGTGGCGGGGGTGGTGCGAGCTAACTTATGTAATTTAATGTCCATGGGGCCTCCGTTGGTGGACATATTCGATGCCACGCATGATAGCAGAAGAGTCTAGGGAATCACACGGGACAGTACACTTACAAAGGAGGGGAAAGGCGGGGCGAGAATTGTCAACGAATGACTGAACACGTACAGAAATGACAGATTCGGGATGTCGTTGGCTATTTTCATGCCAATGATAAAAGGAGGGTTCAGACGCCTGCTTAGTCCTCGGACTGATCCTTGAAACACAACGAGAGGGAATTGATGCAGAACCGTTGGCCCGTTGGGGCAGGGCCGTCGTCAAAGACGTGTCCCAGGTGGGCATTGCAGCGGTTGCAGGTGACTTCCACGCGCGTCATCCCGTAGTTGTGGTCGGTTTTGGTTTCCAGGGCTTCTTCATTCGAAGGTTGCGTGAAACTCGGCCACCCGGTCCCGGACTCAAACTTGTTTTCTGACTGGAACAAGGGGTTCTCACAACATATGCAATGATACGTCCCCTTGGCTTTATGGTGGTAGTAGGTGCCACTGAAGGCCGGCTCGGTTCCCCGTTGGCGGGTCACGGAATATTGTTCCGGGGTGAGTTGTTGTTTCCATTCATCCTCGGATTTGTGAATTTTCTCAGTCATGTCCCCTCACCCAGGCCCTCTCCCGGAAGGAGAGGGAGTCGTTGATGAGAGCACGGCCTTCTCCTTCACGGCGTCTAAGATTAACCGATCATCCATGCCGGCGTTCCACACGGTCTTCAGGAATTCAGCCGGCTCCATATTCACGCTCCGCAAAAACGGCCGGTCGGCACCGCAGCCGAACATGATATCCGATGCGAGTTCCCCGCGCAGCTTGGCACGGGCTTTGGCGATAATGCGGGGGAGCCATCGATACCCACCCAACTCGGCATAGCCGGATGGCAGGGTTGCCGAAGGGATGACCTTGTCCGAGGGTTTTCCTTCTTGCACCGTCAGAAAGTACGTGCGGCGGACGTCGGTCATTGCTGCAACGGCATCGAAAGTTGGCTCGCCGTCTTCAACCCAATCTTCCACGAAGTCATACAGTTCCTGGGCGGAGGTGCCGATCGAATCGAGAAACGCCAGGGCCTCACGGCCAATGACCGTTTCAGGATCGCGATGCCCCTGTTCAAACCGGTGCACGGCTTGGTCATAGATCTCGCGAAGTTGGGAAAGCCAGTCTTGAGAATCGTGATCTTCCGGTATCGTTTTCTCTTGCATGTCTTCATTGTCCGGGCAACGTGGGGGTATCGTCAAGCCCCTCGTTTCTTACCGGCGGCACTTCCCTGGCGGTTCGCCTGTACTCCAAGCGATGAAAACGGTATGCCTGAGAGCCGATTTCGTATCAAGGACATCTTTCTGTCATCCCCGACATCCTTCATCGGGGCTCCAGAGTTTTTGGTCTTTCCCTTGCACCCGGTCCACTGCCCCCAAAAGCAAGACTGGATTCCCGATTACAAACGTCGGGAATGACCAATTCGCGGTGTCGTTTGGTATGTTCATACCAACGGTCAGTTGGTCTCTGGCGAGAGCGATGCGGTGAGAGAGCCGGTGGAGTTTGCAAGCCGATAAAAGGTCAGGTAGTCCATGGCTTCCTGACGCACGGTGACTCCTTTGGCGAGGAGTTCACGGTAGGCACGCGGCGTGAGCTTGCCCGCAATCCACAACTCGACGTTCTCAACGTGCCGGTCGGATTTCCAGTTGGTGACGGTTTCTACGGCTTCGGCGAGTTCGGCTTTCCAAGGAAGATATCCGATGGGAAGCATGCAGACCAACGTGTGATCGCGTGTCATCCCCATCAGCATGTCTTCAATCGCCACGAGTTGCTCAAGCGGTTTTACGTTTTGATGGTACGAGAGCAACATTTCAGCCATGCGTTGGAAAAACAGGGCGTCCTCTTCGAACTCCGCCGACGTGGCGACTTCAAAAAACGTTTTTCGGTTGTTGACGGCATCCATTTCTGACAGCGCCTGGACCAGAACCGTTTCATGACGGGGAGAGTACCATGGGTGTTTGAGAAAGGCTTCGACGAGCGAGTCGTCAATGTCCATGGCCTCAAGTTTGTCACGGTTGAGTTGTCGAAGTTCTTCGGGACCATGATCTCGCAGGAGCTCGCTGACGGTGGTACTGAACGACGTGCCGGTGAGCATGGCGCCGGCCGGTCCTCCAATGGGAAGCGTTGCGAGTCGAATGGCCGCGTCCCCGGCGTACCCTGCCCAACTCAAGCCATCGAGCTTTTCCTGCAAGACCTGGTTGGAGGAATAGACGTCCACGCCAAAGTGATCCGCGACTTGTCGTTTGACCGTTGAAAAACCCATCAGTTCCTGGTTCTCGGGGTCTTCGAGGTTTCCTCGTTCACCGGTTGCCATTTCTCCGATTCGTGTCGCCATACGCCACATGCCTTTTGGTACGGCCAAAATGGTTTCCGTGGGTTCGGTGAACAGGCCCAGAGCAAATTTAAAGGGGCTCAGGATCGCATGCTTTGCTCCTGCTGCCAGACCCTGGAGGTGATTCACTTCTTCTTCCATGGTTGCGATAGCCTGAATTTCATGAATACGGATCCTCAGCATGTTTTCCCCGTAGGCCTCGAATTGGCCATACGGTGAGGTGATCCTGAAACGGTGCGTGTAGCGAAAGGGAACCACTTCATCCAGGACGGTATGGTGCTGCCCTTTGCGTACGTCGGGAGAGAGTATGGCTCTCGCGTCGAGGATGGACGGGGTTTCATATCCGGCGGTCGTGGTTGTCGGAGAATGGGTGAAAGGCGAGACGGCTGTGGCAAAATTTGCACACAGCAGTGTGAAAAAAGCTATGGTCACAAGGGCAAGAGACCATAGAGGCCCCGAATGTACGTGCCGTCTATGGGAAGTATGGGAAGTATGGGAAGTGTGACCCCTGTGTTTTCGCATGGACTTGCCCTTGAGTTGAATGATACTTGTCAAGGTAATTGCTGCAAGTATCGTTCCAAATATGCCGTTCCCGAGGGTAACCGGGGGCTGGGGTTAAGGGGGCTCCATCTTTTCCCCTCTTTTGCCTGCCCTGAGCGGAGCGAAGGGTAAGGAGGGGCTAGGGGAGGTAGAGGTCTTTGTAGGGCCGAAATCGGGACAAAAAAAGAGGAGCAAGGCTCAGAACCCTGCTCCTCCGAACGAACGATCAACCGGAATTACGGCTTGATGTAGATATACCCTTGTTGTTGAAGATCGGCAATGCGTTTCACGGCCACAGGATGTTCGGTAGGTATAAAGCCCGCCACGAGTTTTTCAAGTGGCGTGCCGAACAGTTTCATCGACACTTGGCACATTTCGGCTGAGGCGCCTTTGTCCATTGCGGACTTGAGTTTGGCTTTGAGTGTCGGGTCAACACTGTCCGTCTTGAAGAGCTCGAGGGCCGGACCATGGACCACGAGCTTCACGTCGATATTTTCCGGACCACCTTCGGCTTCAATGTGTTTATTGATGAGTGCCATCGCATACGTGGCAGTCGCCAGGTCCTTTCCGTCGACGTGATACAGCACCTTTATTTTCTCTTTGGCCATGGCAGGGGCGGAATCAATGACAAGCCCGATTCCAACGGCTAAGGCCAAGCTGACTACAAGAGAGCATACGAGAGATGGTTTATGAGAGGACATGGTTTCCTCCTTGAAGAAATGGTAAAGCAACTCGAAATTTTTCTTGAATAGCAACATTATGCCAGCTTTCACCAGGAAGGGGCAAGAAAACACAATGGAAAGGTGAAAACAAAACCTCTTGCCCCCTTTGATGGTACCCGCTAAGCTTTGCCGGACTATCCTGGAACGATTCATGTCATTCATCGCCGATCTCCATATTCATTCCCGCTATTCCCGTGCCGTCAGCAAAGACATGGTCCCGGAGAGTCTCTATCGCTGGGCGCAACTCAAGGGGATTACCGTTATTGGAACCGGGGACTTCACGCATCCTGCCTGGTTCGCCGAACTCCAGGAGAAACTCGAACCGGCCGAACCGGGCCTCTATCGCCTGAGGCCGGAACTGGCGGCTCCGGTAGATGCCGAGATCCCTGCATCGTGCCGGGCTGACGTCCGGTTCATGCTGACGTTCGAGATCAGCAGTATTTATAAGCGCCATGAACGCACGCGCAAAGTGCACAACCTGATCTTTGCGCCAAGTTTCAGCGCCGTGGCGAACATGACGGACAGGCTGGCGCGCATCGGCAATCTCCATTCGGACGGACGGCCCATCCTGGGGTTGGACAGTGAGGAGTTGTTGCGCATCATGCTGGAGCGTGCCCCGGAGGCCCTGTTCGTTCCCGCCCATGCCTGGACCCCGCACTTTTCGGTGTTCGGGGCCAACTCGGGTTTTGATTCCTTGGAAGAATGTTTTGGAGAACTGAGTCCCCATATCCAGGTGATTGAAACCGGACTGTCCTCGGACCCGCCCATGAACTGGCGGCTGAGCCAGCTCGACGGCATTAGCTTGATCTCGAACTCCGATGCCCATTCGCCGAGCAAGCTTGGCCGTGAAGCCAACGTGTTGAACGGCGACTTGTCGTTCAATGGCATAAAAACGGCTTTTACGAGTTGCGATCCCGCGCTGTTCCTGGGGACGATCGAATTTTTTCCTGAGGAAGGCAAGTACCATTACGACGGGCACCGAAACTGTCAGGTCCGCCTGTCTCCGGAGGAAGCCAGGACCCACGACAACATCTGTCCGGAATGCGGAAAGCCCGTGACTCGCGGGGTCATGCATCGCGTCGAAATGCTGGCCGATCATCCCACCGGACACCGCTCCCGCAGGGCGTTGCCCTACCGGAGCCTGATTCCGCTCGTCGAATTGATTGCCGAGGTCCGCGGCGCCGGAGTGAATACCAAAGGGGTGACCGAAGCCTACCGGCAGTTGCTGGCGAATTTGGGTAATGAATTCGAGATCCTGATGAACGTGCCCATTGCGGATATCGAAGAGAATGGGGGAAGCCTCCTTGCCATTGCGATCCAACGCATGCGCGCGGGCAACGTGACCATTGCCCCGGGCTACGACGGGGAGTACGGGACTGTTTGCTTGCTGTCTCAAGCAGACAGAACTTCCCATTCCTCTCAAATGCCGCTGTTCTAGCAGAAGGCGCCAACAGGCATATCCCTATTCGGTGGCGAGACCAGGTCTGATGGTACGCTCCATTATTCCCTCCCCTTTGTAAGGGGAGGCTGAGCCAGGCTTGCCCCCGCGAAAGCGGGGGTGGGGTAGAGCCCAATACACATGAGGTACAGACAATGAATACACGCAGGCGTCGGGAAGGCCTTTCTCGGACTCTACCCCTGGTCAAAGCCAGGGGCATGCCTAATGCCCCCTCACCCCTCCCGATCCTTCGGCTACGCTTCCTTCGACAAGCTCAGGACAGGCAGGACAAGCAAAGGAGGGGAATGAAGGAGCCCCCTCTCCCCACCTGTGGGAGAGGGCTGGGGTGAGGGGGGAATGGTCAACGAATGAGTGCACACGTACAGTCCCGTTGAAGAGTGAGGTATCCATGAACGTCGAGACCAACCTGTTGCTCGAGAGCCTCAATGACCGGCAGCGGGAAGCCGTGCTGGCCGGTGATGGTCCGGTGCTCGTGGTTGCGGGGCCCGGTACCGGCAAGACCAAAACCTTGACGGTTCGTCTTGCGTACCTGCTGGCCGAGCGGCACGTCGCACCCGAGGCATTGCTGGCCGCGACCTTTACCACGCGGGCTGCGAAAGAAATGCGTGAGCGGTTGGAACGGCTTGTCGGGTCTCAGGCGGGCAGGGTGTGCCTGGGGACTTTCCATAGCTTTTGTTTACAATTGCTGCGAGCGGAAGGGCACCGGCTTGACCTTCCGCAGGACTTCGGCGTGGCTGATCGGCGAGCTCAGGTGACGATGATGCAGCGGGCCTTGCGGCGACTGGGGCAGCCGGACACTCGCACCGCCACCCAACGGATGCTCCATGACGTGTCCGCGTTCCGCAATCGACGGGCCAACGTCGATCCGCCTCCGGACGACGCGGGCCTGGCGGAAATTTCCGAAGCCTATCAACGACAATTGCGAAAATGTGACTTGCTGGATTTCGATGAGTTGTTGCTCCTCGGCGTGCGGTTGCTCGAACGCTTTGCAGACGTCCGGGGAAGCATCCAACAACGATTGACCCACGTGTTGGTTGATGAATATCAGGACGTCGATCCTGTGCAACAGCAACTGCTGCGGTTCCTGGCCGGCGATCGAAATCACCTTTGGGCAGTGGGAGACGGCGATCAGGCGATTTACGCGTTTCGAGGCGCGGAGTCCGAACACGTGTTACGGTTTGAGCAGAGTTATCCGAATGGGAGAGTCATTACGCTGGAACAGAGCTATCGCTTCACGCCGCAGATTGCGGCCGTGGCTTCACAAGTCATCCGGCGGAACGCATCCCGACGGGCCTTGACCCTGAACACCGTGAATGCGTCCGGGTTGCCGGTGCACGTCGTGAGCTTTCCCGACGAGCAGGCCGAGGCCGCCTGGATCGTCAGGCAGATCGAGGAAAGCGTCGGTGGGACCAGTCACTATCAACATTACAAGGGGAAGGTGGCCGATACCGTAAGCCGGCGGGATCAAAGCTTCCTGGATTTTGCTGTGTTGAGCCGGCTTCATGCCCTGACGAAGCCGCTTCAAGAGGCCCTGAGAAACTCGGGCATTCCCCATCGGGTCGTGGGAGAAGTCCGATTCTTCGACAAGAAAATCGTCAGGGACGTGCTGGCTTACCTGCGGGTCATCCAAAATCCACACGACGACGGCAGCTTTGCGCACGTGCTCAATCGTCCGCCACGGGGAATCGGCGGGCAGACGCAAACGGCCCTTGAAGCCGAGGCCGAGCAACATGGTCTCTCGCTGTGGGCCGCCTTGGAACGATCCGTGATTCTTTCGTCATCGCAAAGAAGAGCGGCCAAATCGCTCGTCACGCTCATTGAAGACGGGCAGCGCAACAAGGAAGAGAAAACCCTTTCGCAGTTCCTTGCGTACGTGGCCGACGTCACGGGACTCCGGCAATGGCGGATGGAACAGGACCCACGTCATGAGAACGACTTGTTGCTGCTTCGCTCGATTGCCGCGAAATACGATGAGGTGAACACGGCAACGGCCCTCCAGAAATTCCTGGAAGAGGCAACCTTGGCCGTCGAGGTCGATGACTATGACGCCTCCATCGATGCGGTGAGCCTGATGACCATCCATGCCGCCAAGGGATTGGAGTTTACCGAAGTGATGATGTGCGGGGTCGAAGAAGGGAGCCTGCCACGCGAAAATGGAGACATCGAGGAAGAACGCCGGCTGTTCTATGTCGGGTTGACTCGCGCCAAAGAACGAGTGTCTCTCCTCCATTGCCGCAGCCGGTTTTTGTTCGGGACCCGACGCGACCGTGAACCCTCGCGATTTCTTCTGGAATGTGACGAGAGCCTGAAAGAAACCACCGTCATTCCCAACCGGCCTCGACGGTCGAAACAGGAACCGGAACAACTCTCTTTATTAGGGTGAGGGTTCCCCTCCTTTGCCTGTCCTGCCTGTCCTGAGCTTGTCGAAGGAAGCATAGCGAAGGATCAGGAGGAGGGGAGGTAGAGGCTTGCCCTTCTTATTGAATCTGCTCACGAGGACTATGTTCGTCCTTCAACCATAAGAAGTGAGAGTCGGCTACATAAAAGAGGGCACTAAGAGCCTGAAAATCTCTTTCCTGATCTTTCGGTATTTCGTCGGATTGTTTGTAAAAAAGGTGATGGGAAATGGATGCCCAAGCATGCTGGGCGATCGTCCTGATCTGTATTTCAAAATGCAAATCACGCAGACTCTGCTGAAGGGAAGCGTTCTGTTCGTTGCCTAATCTGGCAATGATGTGGGAGCCCGAATAACCAAAGCGGTCTACATCCCTGCTTTCTGTTCTATCTTCATCACTGATGACTTCAAAAGTTTCACTGACGACGTTCTTGATCTTTTCAATGTCATCACGGTAAAGGCAGATGACTCGTATTCCCACGATGTCATTGATTTCCTGGAAAGGGTTTTGAAGGGTTTTCCTCCGAATTTTTTCCATGAATGAATCGAATTCTTTGATTCTGCCCTTTACCGCGTCGAAGGGTATTTTTTTGTGATCAATACTCTGCCGGAGGCTAATTACAATTCGGTCCTTCATATTTTCAAGGTCAGACAATCTCCCTTCATATTCTTGTCTGAGTTCTTCACCATTCATGATTTTTATAATGCTTCTTTTTTCGTGCCTACGATCCGTAGCTTCCGGTCAGGGGTGCTTGCCATCGTAGCCGTTCCCTCGATTTGATAGTCTTGCACCTTCCCTTCGAGTTTCAAGGTGAATTGTCCGGTATCTCCAAAAACAGAAATGCTTCTCGGGTTGTAACGGGTGACGTGAATGGTTCCGGAAAACTGACCGTTCTGTGTTTTGTAATGACCGCTATAATAGTACCCTTCATCGCCTCCAAGAAGCCGTTCGTCGTGTAGAACGGCAACTCCGGATCCTACAAGGTGTAAGGTTGAAATGAACTCGATAGTCCATAAACCGTCTATATTCATAGATCCTCCTTTTCTGCCGCTTCGATCCTGGTGCGGATTTTGATTTTTACTACGATTTCATTCGTATACCTTTTTTTAGGATACCATGCTGCCGGAGAAGATGTGAATACGAACGTTGCTCCACACATTCTCCTGTTGAGAAAGATCGCCGGGTGTGAGAAAAGCTGGTCTTGACCCGACTGTCTCCTATGGACGGAACTGGCGATGGTCTTTGCAAATGGGGCCGCTTGGGTAGTAATGTACATCGCTCGCGCAATGCCTGTCCTGAGCCTGTCGAAGGGATTGACTGCCTGGCTCCACCGCCCACTGTTTCGTCCGAATATAAAGCTGAGATCCATGCCCCCTCCGGTTGTCGAAAAAATCAACATGGTCAATGCTATCGGTTGTGCGAAAGTCATCGCCTTGGGCTTCGCACTCACGTTCGTGAGTGGAATGGGTGCCGGTTCGGCCTGGGGTGACGAAGGCCCGAACGCCACCACAAAGAAGACTTTGTATCTGGCGAATCCGTATGGGTTTTCCGCACAGCAGCGCGAGGGGCCGTTGCCGGCACTCGTGGTGGCTTTGGAGGCCATGGGCGCCGAGGTTTGGGAGCCGTTCGCCCGCAATAACCAGATCGACCGGACAACCCCCGGTTGGGCTTACCGGATCGGACAGGCCGATCTTCGAGACGTGCGGGACGCCGATGGGCTGTTCGCGGTCGTCAACGGCTGTCCCCCGGACGAAGGCGTGATGGTGGAGTTGGGTCTGGCGGTCGCCTGGGACAAGCCCGTGTTCCTGTTCCGTGACGACTTTCGTCGTTGTACCGACAGCGAGGCCTATCCGCTGAATCTGATGGTGTTCACCGGCCTGCCGGAAGTCGGCTGGCAGGTCTATTGGTACGGCTCAATCCACGAGATTGCCGATCCCGACAAGGCGCTCGCCCGATGGTTGAAGGACGGCACACTGCCCTGAGCGTTTCCAGCAGTTCTGACTTGGAAGACAACGCCGCTTTATCCTGAAACCCTGCATGGGGATCCATTATGAGTTCAAGAAAAAAGACGGTCATGCAATACGCGGGTTGGCTCGTCATGGTGCTGGGGATCCTGTTTCAGGTGCTGGTCCCGCTTGGTGTCCTGGGAAGGCCCACGGGACGATGGTTGGGCATGCCGGCCGAAATCGCCGCGTTGTTTTTCGCCACGTGGACGATTGTCATCGGGATGATTATCGTCTATCTCACGTGGTTGAGGCCATACGCGGCACGCCTGGATCGGAGTGTCAAGCCATAACCGGCGGGAAGCAGCGATCATGAGCGTGGCGGAATTTACCATTCTTCTGTTGTGTGTCTATCTTGTGGGAATAAAGTGTATTTCGTATTTTGCCTATCGGATCTCCAAAAGCGATCCCGAAGATTATTTTTTAGCCGGTCGCAATGTCGGCATGATCGCCCTGACCGGGACGATCATGGCCAGTATCTTTTCGACCGGGACCATCGTGGCCTCGCCCTCCGAGTTTTTCAGACAGGGAGCGGGATATTTCTGGTTCTTTTTCTTTGCGCCCATGCCCGTCATCTATTTTTTCCTTGCGACCAAGATGTGGAAGCTCGGGAAAGTGAAGGGCTACGTCACGCCGGGAGATATGCTCGGCGACTTTTTTCAAAGTCACTCCGTCAAGTTTTGGGCGGGAACGGTCGGGCTCCTGGCGTTATTGCCGTATGCCGTGGCCCAACTCGTGGCCATTGGTAAGACCTTCGAGGCGCTCACCGATGGCAACGTGACCTATTTCTGGGGCGTCACGATTGCCTCGGCGTCGATCGCCGCGTACCTGTACTTTGGTGGCGCGCGTGCGGTGGTATGGACGGATATGGCCCAGGGTTTTCTGTTGGCCTTTCTGCTGATTAGCGCCGCGCTGTTATCGGTCAAGTGGGCCGGTGGTTGGGAGACGATGATCGATGCCTTGATGACCCATGCGCCCGAGAATGCGACCTTCGCCGGGAAAGTCTCGTGGACGGGGTATTACGAATTCGGGTTGCTGACGCTGTCGTTCCCGTTTTTGCCCTACATCTGGCAGCGCATGTACATGGCACGTTCGGCGTCGGCCGTCGCCTTCAGCCTGTGCTCCTATCCCGTCATCTTCATCATTCTGTTTTTTTCCGCCTGGGTACTCGGGACTTCGGCCTTTTCCCTCTTTCCGAACGGCTTGCAGGATGCCGATACGGTGGTCGGATCGATTTTTCGTGAAAACGCTCCCTATTTTGGGGCGATGGTACTCGTGGCGGCTTTTGCCGCCGGGATGTCGACGGTCGATAGCCAAATGCTTTCGGCCGGGTCGTTATTCGTCCGTGACCTCATCCCGCTCGTGGTCACGTGCGTCGATCAGCGCCGCAACTACCTGATTGGTCGCTGGGCAACCATGGGACTGTTGGGGCTTCTGTACCTTTGGAGTCTGACGCTGCAATCGCAGCCGATCCTGGATCTGATCGTGTTCGGCATGAGCCTGACGGTCATCTTTATCCCATGCGTCTTTGGCATGTTCTACTGGAGACAAGCCACGTCCCTGGGGGCATCCTGGTCAATGGGCCTGGGGCTGCTGGTGTTTTTGGTGAAGCAGTTTCAGCTTTTTGGCTTGGATGTGTACTTGCCCGTCATGGGTCCCATTACCTGGGCTTTGCTGACGGCGGCAATGACGTTCGTGGTGGTCAGTCTGTTGACCAGTTCCGAGGGGATTGCGGCGAAGCGGCGCGAATATGACGAACTCCTGGGAGTGGTGTCGAAAAAAGATCGGTTCTCGGGTACCATGGACTCGCGTTGACTCCAACACCTTGGAGGATCATTCAGTGAGCAACGGCGAACGTCATCCAAACCGTTCTCCTCTTCGTGGCCTTCTTATTACCCAGTTCTTCGGGGCGTTCAATGACAACGCGTGGAAGTTGATGGTCGCGTTGTTGGCCATCAAGCAGTTGTCCTCGCAGATAGGAACCGGCCCGGAATTCGAAGCCGCGTCTCAAGCCCAAACGACCATCACCTTTGTCGTCTTCACCTTGCCGCTGATGCTCGTGTCCATCTTTGCCGGTGTCTTTTCGGATCGCTTCAGCAAGCGGTCCGTGATTGTGGTCATGAAGGTCGTTGAAGTGGTGCTGATGGCCTTGGGGACCTTGGCTCTCTACCACAATCCCTCGGGGGGGCTCCTGCCGCTCATCGTGTTAGGCGGCATGGCCGTCCAAAGTGCGCTCTTCAGTCCGGCCAAGTACGGCATCCTGCCGGAACTGCTTCCTCACGAACGATTAGCCATGGGGAATGCGCAACTGGAATTATGGACCTTTTTGGCCATTATCGGCGGAACGGGGATAGGGGGAATCCTGCTCCAAATGTCTGGCTCTTCCCCCTGGTTGGGTGGTGTGGTGCTGCTGGTGTTTTCGGTCATGGGGCTCGCCGCTTCCCTGATGGTGCCTGCCGTCCCGCGTGCTCGCGAGGAAGGCGGGTTGCGGTCAACGCTGCAAGGGGCCTGGCAGGCCGTGCAAGCGGATCGCGTGTTGCGATTGGGTATTTCCGGCAACGTCGGCTATTGGACCATCGCCAGTTTGGTGGGACAGGACGTGCTCGTCTATGCCAAGGCCGTGTTGGGGCTGTCGGATTCCTTATCGGGATTGCCCTTGGCGACGTTTGGGATCGGGGTCGGCTTTGGATCGGTGTTAGCCGGAAAACTCTCGCATGCCAAAGTCGAAGTCGGGCAGATTCCCTTGGGTGCGGTTGGGTTGATGCTGGGGTTGCTCCTGCTGGGCACGCTGTCTCCGGGATTGACGGGGACTTTGCTGGGTATGGGGTGGCTGGGGTTCTCGAGCGGGTTCATTCTGGTTCCGATCAACGCCCTGATTCAATGGCGTGCGCCCCATGATCGACGAGGCGCCGTGATCGCGTTCGGGAATATCTTTGTGTTCGGCGGCGTGGTGGTCGGGTCCCTGGGTGCCGGGACGTTGTCGTTCGCCGGCCTCAACGCCAGTGAAATTCTGGTCGCCGCCGGGGTGGCGGCGACAGCCTTGGCGGCGTGGGTCGTGTGGCTCATGCCTGAAACCTTCATTCGAATGGTGTTGTTTCTGGTCACCCACACCCTCTATCGGCTTCGGGTCATTGGACTGGAGCACGTGCCCGAACGTGGAGGCGCGTTATTGCTGCCGAACCACGTGTCGTTTGTGGATGGGGTGTTGCTGTTGGCGAGTATCGATCGTCCGATTCGGTTTCTCGTTGACCGGCGCTACTACGAGCTTCCTCTGTTGCATTGGGCGGCACGTATCATGGGAGCCATTCCCGTTTCTGCCGGTGGGTCGCCGCGAGACATTCTCCATGCTCTCCGCGAGGCCGGTCGCCGGCTGGATGAAGGTGAAGTCGTCTGTGTCTTTCCCGAAGGGCAAATTACCCGGACGGGGGGTCTCCTCTCGTTTCGCCAGGGATTCGAGCGCATCGTCAAGGGGCGGGAGGTTCCCGTGATCCCCGTTCATCTCGATCGGATATGGGGCAGCATCTTCAGTTTTATCGGCGGGAGATTTATGACGAAACGGCCGGAACGCGTTCCCTATCCCGTCACGGTTTCTTATGGGCAGCCCATGCCGCCGACCGCCACGGCGGCCGAGGTGCGGCAGCGCGTCCAGGAATTGGGCGAGGAAGCCTGGCGCTATCGAAAATCCGACCGGCGGTTACTTCATCATTCCTTTATTCGTGCGGCTCGCCGCCATCCGTTTCGTTTTGCCTTTGCCGACGCGACCCGGCCCAGAGTTTCGTGCCTGGAATCGCTCGCCGGCGCCATTGCGTTGGCCCGGGCGCTCCGCCCGCACTGGATGAACCAGTACACCGTGGGCATCCTGTTGCCGCCCAGTGTCGGCGGAGCATTGGTCAACCTGGCCGCCACGCTGTCGGGACGCACCGTCGTCAATCTCAATTACACCGTCTGGCGAATTGGCATCGAGTCGATGACGAAGCAAGCCGGCCTCGAAACGATCGTGACGAGTCGCGTGTTTTTTGAAAAGGCCAATCTTGAAATGCCGGAAAACGTCAAGATCATTTGGATCGAAGATGTTCGCAAGACCATCGGGATCGCGGAACGAGTGAAGGTGTTTGCCATGGCACTGGTTTCGCCCATTGGCATGCTGGAGCAGGGCGTCGGTGCGGTCCATCGTCCGCAACTCGACGATCTCGCGACGATTATTTTCAGCAGCGGCAGCACGGGAGAGCCGAAGGGGGTGATGCTCAGTCACTTCAACGTCGATTCCAACGTCGAGAGCGTGGCGCAGGTCTTCCATCTGGGCCCCGCCGATCGGGTGCTGGGCATCCTGCCGTTTTTTCATTCCTTCGGCTACCTTGGGACGTTGTGGTTGACCGTCACCCACGGCGTGGGGGTAGTGTATCATCCCACGCCGTTGGATGCGGGGGCGATCGGCGAACTCATTGAAAAGAAGCAGGTCACGATTCTTATTGCGACACCGACCTTTCTGCAACTCTATTGGCGGCGGTGTATGCCGGAGCAATTCGGGTCGGTTCGCGTTGTGCTGACCGGTGCCGAGAAATTATCGGAACGCCTTGCCACCGCGTTTGAGGAAAAGTTCGGAATTCGTCCCATCGAAGGATACGGGGTGACGGAATGTGCCCCCGTGATTTCCGTGAATTGTCCGGACTTTCGTGCGGCGGGATTTTACCAGCCCGCCTCGCGTCGCGGGACGGTCGGCCGGCCCTTGCCGGGCGTGTCCGTCCGCATCGTCGATCCCGATTCCTTTGAACCCGTACCCGTCGGAACGGCCGGCATGCTGCTCGTCAAGGGGCCCAACGTCATGCAAGGCTACCTGAACCGTCCAGACCTGACGGCCGGGACGATGCATGACGGGTGGTACGTGACGGGGGATATTGCCGTCCTGGATGAAGACGGATTCCTCGCCATTACGGACCGGCTGTCCCGTTTTGCCAAAATCGGCGGGGAGATGGTGCCGCATGGAAAGGTCGAAGAAGCGTTACATGAGGCTGCCGAGTCCGACGTGCAAGTGTTTGCCGTGACGTCCGTCCCCGATGAAAGAAAAGGCGAACAATTGGTCGTCCTGCACATGCTCGACGAAGCCGTCATTCCCGGTCTGTTGGAAAAAGTGGCAGCGAGCGGATTGCCGAATCTCTTCATTCCCCGCAAAGACGCCTTCGTCAAGGTCGAGCAGCTTCCGGTGCTGGGGACGGGGAAGTTGGATCTCCGTGCCCTGAAACGAGTCGCGTTGGAACAGCGATCATCCGGTTAGCCCGGCATCCCCCCTCCTGTCATCCCCGACATCCTTAATCGGGGATCCAGAGTTCTGTTCCAAGTGGGTTAGCACAAGTGGAGGGGCAGAAGAGAAAGTCCCTGGATTCCTGCTTTCGCAGGAGTATCTGTGTTTCAAGTCAAGCTTTTTTACGATGCCGGGACTCCCTCATCCACCCACGGCGTGCCTCGCCGCGCAATCGCGTGCAGTTGCAACAGCAGCTTCCGCATCACGGCCACCAAGGCCACTTTGCCCGGCTTCCCCCGCCGCCGTAACCCCTGATAAAACCGCCCCAGGTCCGTGTTGGTGCGGATCACCGATAACGCCGCCATGTATAACGCCCGGCGCACCAGCCCGCGGCCGCCGCGAATCGCCCGGTACCCTCGGTGGGTCCCACTGTCCTGGGCCCACGGCGCCAGCCCCACCAAGGCCGTCAGCGCCTTCCCCGAGCCCTGGCCCAATTCCGGGGCATAGGCCAGCAAGGTCGCCGCCGTGAGCAGGCCCACCCCGCGCACACTCTGATACAAGGCCGCGCGCTCGGCCAACGCTGGCCGGACTTCGATGGCTTGCTGGTACTCGTCCGCCAGGTGCTTCAGCTCTTTGTCCAACCACGCCAGATGCCGCTGACAGGATTGCTTGACCCGCCCCCGCAACCCCTTCTCCAAGCGATTCAGTTCCTGGGTCCGTTGATCGAGCAGTTGCTGCCGCCGCCCCAGCAGGGCCCGGACCTCCTCACTGGCTTCCTCTTGCGCGGCCTCCACCGGCAACTCAAACACGTCGCCATAGTGTGCCAGGATCTGCGCATCCAGCGGATCGGTCTTGGCCCCCTGGCCCACAGCCCGGGCAAACGCCCGCACCTTCGTCGGATGCGCCACCGACACCGCGAGGTCGGTGATCCGGACCCGTTGCACGAGCAGGCGTTCATACCCCCCCGTCGCTTCACACACCACGTGGGTCACGGCTTGTCCCCGCCCCCACGCCAGAAACGCCGTCAGCCCGGCGCTGGTGTTGGGAAACCGGCGGACCGGCCCCCGCGCGACGGATACGGCTAATTCCTGTTTCCCGACATCAATCCCGGCCACAATTTTGTTCATGATGTCCTCCCTTGCTGAGGTGAATGGTGTTTGTCCTCCCCACTTGCAAATGCGGGGCTGTGAACCCCCTGGATCTGTTCGGAGCTACAAACTGGCCTGAGGGGTGTCCTACTCCTGCACGGTGCAACCTCGGAGTGCCCCGGGATTCACCTTATGACACGCGACGCGCCCCTCACGCCCACCTTACAAATTGGCCGATTTGCAAGGTGAAAGCAACATACAAATGACAGAGATGGAAAAACGGCATGATCGATTCCTCTAAAACAACGCCGTCTTCGAAAAACATGATCGATTGTCACGTGCACCTGGCCGCGCTCCCTGAAGGGAACAATGGTTGTTACGTTTCTTCGAAACTGTTGAGAAGCTCACTGTTCAGGTTTTTGATATGGAAACATGGGCTGGACGTGAATAGCCCGCGCGCCGCCAACCAAAAATACGTGGATGATTTACTCAATGAACTGCGGCAGTCTCTCCACGTGAGGAAGGCGGTGGTGTTGGGAATGGATGGGGTTTATGACGGCAGCGGAAAACCGGATCAATCGGCAACCGAATTGTTGGTTGGGAACGATTACGTCCTGCAACTGGCCAACCGGTTTCCCGAGACGTTTTTGGCCGGCGTGTCCATCAATCCGCAACGACGTGATGCAATCGAGGAATTACACCGATGCGCCGATAAGGGCACGGCATTGGTCAAAGTGCTTCCCAATACCCAGCGATTCGATCCGGCGAATAGCCGATACAGGGCATTTTATCGGGCGATGGCTCAACGACGAGTTCCGTTGCTGAGCCACGTGGGGTACGAGTTCAGCCTGATCGGCAAAGATCAATCCGTCGGTGATCCGAACCGGCTTCGGGTGGCCCTGGATGAAGGCGTCGCGGTGATCGCCGCCCATGCCTGCAGTTACGGCTTGATGCTCTATGAAAAATTTTATCCCACGTTATTGGAACTGGTCGAGACGTATCCGAACTTCTATGCGGATATTTCCGCGCTGACGCTTCCCAATCGGTTCAGGATGCTCCTGCGCCTGCGTGAGAATCCTGAGGTGCATCATCGCCTTCTGTTTGGAACGGATTATCCGCTGTCGGTCTTTCACCTGCCGGTATGGGGCCGGACCGGGATGGGCACGTTGTGGGACATCGTGAACACGACGAACCGGTTTGATCGGCAGTTCAAGGTGTGTGAGTCGTTGGGCATTCGATTCCATTCCTTCGAGCAGGTCGTGGGAGCCTGAACGTCATGGGCCTGTAACGAATCAGGCCAACAGCGGGCGATCACTTCCGCATTTCCAGCACGAGGTGAAATCTTTCTCGTGTGATTCTCCGCAACGAAAGCAGGTCCAACTCGTCGATTCGTAGGGCTTGGCGGTGCGCCAATTTTCTAAAAATTGCTGAGCCGTGGCACAGTCGGCGTCGTTCAGTACCCAGAGTTCTGGGAACACTTCGGCGAAGGGGACTTCCCCTGCCAAGGAGGAACCTCGTTGGTTCTTTATCCAGGATTGAATGCCTGCTTGATCGAGTATGTCTTTCAGCGATTCGACTTCGACCAAGTTCGATGAGACGAATATTTTTTGCATTGTCGGGGTTGGATTCTACCCCACCTAACCTCCCCTTACAAAGGGGAGGGACAAGATGGTCATTCTTTCCCGGTTCCCCTCCTTTGTAAGTGTACTGTCCCGTGTGATTCCCTAGACTCTTCTGCTATCATGCGTGGCATCGAATATGTCCACCAACGGAGGCCCCATGGACATTAAATTACATAAGTTAGCTCGCACCACCCCCGCCACGCGTCGCTACATCCAGACCGCCCCCAAAAGCGCCGCGACCTTGGCCCGGGAACTCGGGGTCGCTGTGACTACCATCTATAAATGGAAGCGCGCCGGCCGGGTCCACGATGGCTCCCATGTCCGCCACCAGCTCCATGCCAGTACCTCCCCCGAGCAGGAAGCCCTTATCGCCGAATTGCGCACCCAATTGCGGTTGTCCCTCGACGATGTCACGGAGGTCCTGAACCGATGCAGTGCGACGCCCTTGAGTCGGAGCGCGATCCATCGCTGCTTGGTGCGGCTCGGCGTCGCGCGCTTGCCCCCCGCCTCCCCCGACGCGCCGCCGGTGGGGCGGTTCGCGGCGACCCCGTGCGGCTACATTCATCTGGATCTGAAAGTGTTAAGCAAATTACAGAAGCAGCCCAGTTATGTGTTCGTGGCCATTGACCGGGCCACCCGCTATGTCTGGGTCAAGGTGCTGGCCCGGCGGACGGCCGCCACGGTGACGCAGGCCGTCGAAGAATTCCTGGCCGCGTTTCCGCACAAAGTGCACACCATCTTGACCGATAATGATGGCGCGTTTACCGATCGGTTTGCCGTGCACAAGAAAGGCAAGCCCGCGGGCCAGCCGAGCGGGACACATCGCCTGGATCACGTGTGCCGGGCGCATGGGATCACACATCGCCTGATCCGGCCCTATCATCCGCAGACCAATGGCATGGTGGAACGCTTTAACCGGCGGCTGAGTGACGCGTTACAGAGCCAGCCGACGCTCCGGGCCCATTGCAGCAATCGGTTTCGGAGTCACGCCGAGCGGAACGCCTTCATCACACGGGTGGTGGACAATTACAATCGGACCCGGTTAAGGTGCCTCAACTATCAGGCCCCCTTGCACTTGTTACAGAATCTCACGGGACACAACACTTTGTAAGGAGGGGTGAGGGGAGGTAGAGGAATGGGGAATGCTCATCTCCATGAGAATCTCAGGTGTAGAAGATGAGTGCCAACCCCGTCAGTGATAGTCCAAGAGCGACAACACTGATGATCAGCGTGCGCCAAAGAATCGTTTGCAAGGCATCGACCTGTTTCGTCAATTTCTCGATGAGTTCGAGTTGTTGAGCCAACCTTTGCTCCATTTCCGCAATGCGTGCCTTGAAAGGCTCCTCGCGTGGTTGGGGCTCTGCTTGCTGCTTTTTGATGGTCGCAATGGTGGAGACGATGTCGGGAATGTTGGGGGCAACTAATTGAAACAAAAATTTAGCAATGGGCCATGCAGCAGGCATGCTGCGATTGTATCGTTCTTCAGGCAAAAAGAGAAGTCGTTTTTGCTTAACCCGGGTTAGAACCGTTTCGCCAGCCGGCGGACCAACCGGCGCTCGTCGGCTTCGGTTTCCACTTCTCCATTCAATCGTGCATCCAAAAGCCGGTTCAGGATTTTGTTGTACGAGGGGCCCGGTTTGAGGTTCATCGATTTCAAATCGTTCCCTTTTAAGATCGGTTTCACCCATCGATAGGTAGTGAACTGAGCGGAAATGTTTTGTTTCACCTTTTCCGATCGGGTTTTGGCCATAAGAAAAACAAGTGTCTCATCAGGGAGGTCGCAGAGCGCCCGGAACGTCTCGGATGGTTTGACGTTTTGGTTGAGGGTCCGCAAAAGACGGGTACCCTCTTGGACCACCCACAACATGGATTGGGTCTGACGCCGGGGAAACGTCAACCGGGTCAGGATTTCTTCAACGGCAGGTTGGGGGAGAGGATCCATCAAGGCCATGCCGTAGACGACCCATGGAGACGTGAGGCGATTGAGAGAGAGCCGTGCATGCCATTCGACGGCTTTTTCGGCGGCTTTCAGTAGCCGAGCCAGTCCGGGAGACCATTTCAGTCGCGGGTGAATGCATTGAAGCAAGTTAAAGTCCGCTAATCTGGCAAGGGTTTTGCCGGTCTCACGTTCCGACAACACATGAAGGAGTTCAGCCGAGAGTCGAGACGGGGAGAGGCGGTGCACGAGCCCCATTTTCACCGCTTCCTGCATCAGGACGGCCGTATTTCGATCCAGTTGAAAACCCAGGCGTTGCTCAAAGCGGATGGCGCGAAACACCCGAGTCGGGTCGTCGATGAAGCTGAGACCGTGCAGCACGCGAATGGTTTTGTTCTGCAAGTCCCGCCGGCCGCCGTGGAGATCCATCAATTCACCGAAACGAGGAGCATTGAGTCGGATGGCCAGGGTGTTGATCGTGAAATCCCGGCGGGAGACGTCTTGCTTGATGGAACTCCGTTGCACCGTTGGGAGCGCGGCCGGAGAGTCATACGATTCCGTTCGAGCCGTGGCAAGGTCGAATGTGTGCCCGTCCGTGAACGTGACGGCGGCTGTGCCGAATCGTTCATGGATGGTGACGCGAGCCTTGTCTCGTTGGGCGAAGGCTTTCGCAAAACGAATCCCATTGCCTTCGACGACCAGGTCCAGGTCAAGGCTCGGGATGCCAAGGAGGAGATCTCTGACGAACCCGCCTACGGCATACACGCGGACGTGGCGTCTTTCAGCGAATTCACCGGTTTTTTGCAGGAGAGAAAAAAGTGGTGCGGACAACCGGTCCTTCATGAAGGAATAAACAGAATCCAGCACTGGAACACCATGTTTCTTCTTCTTATTGACGCTGTTGGTTCAATGCAAACGCATGATAGATGGTGGGGACGTCATGATGCCACTCGCGCAGAATGATCGACGCCCAGAGGCCTTCCAGGTTGGTCAGGATCCCCAGGGTCAATGCTCCAAGAAAGCCGATTCCTGCAACGTCAAACACCAAAATTTCCGTGAATCCCACAAACAGAAAAATGCCCCAGGCTTTTGCGCTCCACATGTGATAAGCCGCAGACCGACCAAATTTGACCTGGTCGAAAATGTGACGTCCGATCTCCAACAGAAAAAAGCAGGCTAAGGGAAGCCAGAAGGGCATGAGGAGATGAGGGTGCTTCAGTACGGCGACAAGAAAGACGCCAAGGTAAAAAATCGTGTCTGCCGTGCTGTCCAGGGAACGTAACTTCTCCGTCGCGATTCCTAATTTTCTCGCAAGCATTCCGTCAAAGACATCGGAGAGAAATCCGACTCCCAAGACGACACCGTACCATACGGATTCGACATTGAAGCCGTACATGAGGAGCAGCACGGGCGCCAGCAGGATTCGGAGGCCTATAAGAGACAATGGAAGCTGGTGGAACATGTCATGGTATGAAAAGATCCAACGACACCCAGAATTGTCATTCTGAACGAAGTGAAGAATCTCTCCCTCAATAACCGAATACTTCAAAAGCAGATAGTTCCTTCGCTTCGCTCAGGACAAGCGCTTCGCTCGGAATGACCACCTCTTGTAGGGCGCCTTCTGTTCCTCTCTTGCAGTCAGCCCATCATTCCAGCAACGAATGAGGGGACATTTATAATATTTATTGTGGGCATTCTTGGGATTGAGGGGCCGCGAAAAGGTAAGCGGAGTCGTCTCGTTCGACCGCAATGCAACAGATCGAGTCGGAAAGAAGTATTATCCCCGAGAGCCTAAAACCCGGTCCAGGTTAAACGCGGCACTGATCAGCGCCAAGTGCGTAAACGCTTGTGGAAAGTTCCCGAGGCCTTCACCGTGATGGCCGGTCTCTTCGGCATAGAGTCCGACGTGATTGGCATAGCCCAGCATTTGCTCGAACGTCAGTCGTGCCTCATCGACCCGGCCCGCGCGGGTAAGCGCTTCGACTAACCAAAACGTACAAATGTTGAAGGTGCCTTCTTCGCCTCGAAGACCATCCTCCGTTTCGTTGACGTTATACCGGTGCACCAGGGCATTGGCGACCAATCCCCCTTTCTCCGGAGACTGGTTGATGGCTTCCAGGGTCTTGAGCATCCGGGGATCGGTCGGGGAGACAAAGAAGACCAGGGGCATCATGAGGTTCGCCGCGTCAAGGGCTTCGCTGCCGTACCGCTGAACGAAGGCGTTTCTGGTCTCACTCCATCCTTTTTCCATAATTTCTTCGTAGATGGTATCGCGGACTTTCAGCCACCGGTCACGATCCGCGGGAAACGAGCGCTTGTCGGCGAGGCGCAAGCCCCGGTCGACGGCGACCCAGCACATGAGTTTCGAATACAGGAAATGTTGCTGGCTGCCCCTGACTTCCCACACCCCCTCATCCGGACGCATCCAGTTGTCACACACCCAGTTCACCAAGCGGCGTAAATGGTTCCAGAGGTCGTAAGAAATGGGGCTGCCGTATTTGTTGTAGAGATACACCGAATCCAATAATTCGCCGTAGATATCCAATTGAAGTTGATTGTAGGCGCCGTTTCCGACGCGGACGGGGCGCGATCCCTTATACCCGTCGAGATGAGACAAGGTCTCTTCATGCAATTCATGCCGGCCATCGATTCCATACATGATTTGCAACGACCCGTCAGGATTGGGTTCATGGCAGCGAGCTTCGAGCCAGCGCATGAATTTTTCCGCTTCTTCCGTGAACCCGATGCGCAGGAGGGCATAGATGGTAAAGGCGGCGTCACGAATCCAGGTGTAACGATAATCCCAATTGCGTTCTCCCCCGATACTTTCCGGCAGGCTGCACGTCGGAGCGGCGATGATCGCTCCCGTCGGCTCAAAGGTGAGCAGTTTAAGGGTCAAGGCCGAGCGTTGCACCATTTCGCGCCATCGACCTCGATAGGTACATTGGGAAAGCCATTGTCGCCAGTAGGCGACGGTCTGGCGGAAGAGTTTATCGGCCTGATCTTTGGAGATGGCCCCGCAACATGCCTCGATCCGCTCGACTTGTTGCAGGGAAAACGTCAATTCGTGACCTTCCTGTATCACAAATTCAGCGACGGCGCCGTTGCCTTCTTGTTGTAAGGGAATGGTCGATCCCAACCACAAACTCAGGCCAGGGGCTTCGAAACAAGCGCCCTCGGAGGTCAGGGTTGTCGTGTGCGTGTCTCGAGCGTAATTGAATGCGGGAAAACACTCCAGGCGAAACGTCACATTTCCGCGAATCGCCTGTACTCGGCGAATGATGCCATGATGGCCCGCTTCAGTGGCCTTAAGACCGACCGGCATAAAGTCGATGACTTGCCCCACGCCCTGTTCGGAAAGAAACCGCGTGACGAGAACGTTCGTGTCCGGCCAGTAGTACTGCTTGTGCGTGACCTCATTGCCTTGGAGTGCAATCTTACACCATCCGCCTTTGCGATCATCCAGGACGGCGCCGAACACGCTGGGAGAATCGAAGTGGGGAAAACAGAACCAGTCGATTGAGCCGTTCACGCCAACCAACGCACTGGTTCGCATGTTGCCGATCAAGCCGTATTCTTCAATTGGGAGGTAGGGCATATGAGACTTCTCTGTGTTCACTCATTCGCTGACAGAATGAGGATCTGACCACACCATAGCTGTTATTCCGAGTGGAGCGCTTGTCCTGAGCGACGCGAAGGAACTATTTCGTGTCGAGACCTCGCTGTTGAGAGTCGATTTACCCAAGACGTGAACGGGTAGTCAAGCAGAAAATCAAATGTTTCTACAAAGTGGAGGGAAAAGATGGGCATTCCTTCCTTCATTCCCCCCCTTTGCTTGTCCTGCCTGTCCTGAGCTTGTCGAAGGAAGCGTAGCCGAAGGATCGGGAGGGGTGAAGGGGAGGTAGAGAGGCCGCCAGGACGGTGCCTTTCAACCGTTGCCCGTTTCGTTTACACTATTTCTCACTCATGAACAAGTCAAACGACTCCCGTATCGCCACGCGGCCTAAAGAGCCACCGACGCGTCGAGCCTTTTTGGCCGGAGCCACGTCGGTGTTGGGGATGGCCGCGGCGCACATTTTGCTTGCGCCTTTCCTGGGACACGCGGCAAACGTTCCCAACGATCCCATCCGAGTGCCCGGTGCCCAGGCGACGGAATATGGTCGACGCTCACCCTTCGAACGTGCCAAACGGTTGCCCAAGCCACAGCGATCGAGAACGCCATTACAGGACTTGCATGGCATCATGACTCCTTCGGCTCTGCATTTTGAACGCCATCATAACGGCGTGCCCCTCATCGATCCCACGAGACATCGTCTCCTGGTGCATGGCCTGGTGGAACGGCCGTTGCTCTTTACCATCGATGAGTTGAAACGGTTTCCCGCGACTTCACGAATTGCTTTTGTCGAGTGTTCGGGAAACAGTGGGAAAGAATGGAAAGGGCCGAAAGGCAGGACCGCTCAAGAGATCCATGGCCTGACCAGCACCAGTGAGTGGACGGGTGTTCGACTTTCGACGGTCTTGACGGAAGCGGGTCTTACTTCCGGGGTCGCTTGGATGTTGGCCGAGGGCAGTGATGCCGCTGCGATGGCGCGGAGTATCCCGTTGGATCGGGTTCTGGATGAAGCCCTGTTGTGCTATGCGCAAAACGGGGAACCGCTCCGTCCGGAACAAGGCTATCCCCTGCGCTTGTTGTTGCCGGGCTTGGAAGGCAACATGTGCATTAAATGGTTGCGACGTCTGAAACTTGTTTCCGCGCCAGTGATGACTCGTGAAGAAACGTCGAAATATACAGACTTGATGCCGGATGGGACCGCGCGTCAATTCACCTTCGACATGGAAGCCAAGTCGGTGATCACGGTGCCGTCCGGCGGGCAACGATTGAAAAAACCGGGTTACGTTGAAATTCGGGGTTTGGCGTGGAGCGGGCGTGGCCGAGTCGAAAAAGTAGAAGTGAGCGTGGATGGGGGAAAAAATTGGCGGACCGCGACGTTGCACGCTCCTGTCCTGCCGAAATGCCACACCAGATTTTGTCTCGATTGGTGGTGGGACGGCGGGGATGCCATTCTTCAAAGCCGCTGTACCGATGAAACCGGGTACCGGCAACCGACGCGGCAGGAGCTGGTTGACGTTCGTGGCACCAATTCGTACTACCATTACAATGCCATCCAGAGCTGGAAGATAGACAAAGAGGGGAGTGTGCGGAATGTGCAGGTATGAGGGCAATGGAAGACCTCTAACGGTGGACGTTCTTCAAAAAAGTATTTTTCTCGTTTTTCTCGTTCTTCTCGGGATTCCGCTGACTGCCGTGTGGAGTGAGGCAAAGAGCGATACTTTTCATCTTGGGCGTGTCGCGACCCCGGACGAGATTCAAGCATGGGATATTGACGTCGCGCCTGACGGCAAAGGGCTGCCGGTGGGCAGGGGTACGGTGAAGGAAGGCGCGGGCGTGTATGCCGAGCGCTGTGCGAGTTGTCATGGCGCGACCGGTATGGAAGGTCCCAACCCCAAGTTGGTCGGTGGGCAGGGGGCGCTTGCGAGCGCGCACCCTTTGAAAACGGTCGGCAGTTATTGGCCGTATGCCACGACCGTGTTCGATTATATTTATCGGGCGATGCCGTTTGTGGCGCCGCAGTCTCTGACGCCTGACCAGGTGTATGCCGTGACGGCCTGGATTCTGTTTCAAAACGGGCTGCTGGAAAAAGACGCCGTGCTGGACAGGGAGACGCTTCCCGAGGTTCGGATGGTGAATCGCGATGGATTTGTCCCGGACCCCCGTCCTGACGTGAACCGATCGAGTTTTCACACAACACCCGCTTCCTCACTGGGAGAGATTGATTTTCCCACCTCGGGTTCTCCGGAGGCCCAACAACCGTTTCTTCGGGGGGTGTTGTTGTTACACAACTTTGAATACGACGACGCTCAAGTGGCCTTCCAGCGGGCGCAGGAACTTGATCCTGATTTTGCGATGGCCTACTGGGGAGAGGCCATGACGATGACGCATCCCCTGTGGGGAGAGCAGGACGTTCAAGGGGCCTTGGATGTGTTACGGCGACTGGCTCCCACGCCAACCCAGCGAGTGGCCGCGGCTCCCACCAAACGGGAACAAGGGTATCTGCGAGCGGTCGAAGCATTGTATGGGGAGGGTGATAAGAAACAACGCGATCAGGCGTACATGGCTGCCATGCAGGCCCTTGCCCGGCAATTCCCTGAAGATGATAACGCCCAGGCATTCTCTGCGCTGTCTATTTTGGGTTCCGCGCAAGGCAAACGAGTGGAGAAACGCTACCTGGATGCCGCGTCGATTGCCCAAGCCGTTTTTGAAAGAAGTCCACGCCATCCTGGTGCCGTTCACTATTTGATTCACGCGCTGGACGATCCGGCTCATGCGCACGGGGCCTTGGAAGCGGCACGTGTCTACGCCGGCCTTGCCTCCGCGGCCCCTCATGCCCAGCACATGCCCTCGCACATTTTTATGGCGTTAGGCCTGTGGGATGACGTCATTCAAGCCAACGAAAGGAGTTGGGCGGCAGGTGAGCAACGGCGAATCCGTCAAGGGTTGAGTGTGGCGGAGCGTTCCTATCACGTGGCACATTGGCTGATGTATGCCTTGCTCCAGCAGGGTCGCGTGGAAGAAGCCAAGCCCTTTCTCCGTATGGTTGAGGAAGATGCCGAACGGGTCAAGTCTCGGGCCGTTCAGCGGTACCGGGCGGCCATGCGTGCGACGTATATCATTGAGACCGGGGAGTGGGACGTGACCGGACTCGATCGTGATCTGTCGAGTGTGCGGGTATCCGCGGCAATGAGTGAGTTGTTCGCCATCGGGTTGAGCGCATTCAAAACCGGACACGGGCAAGTGGCCGACCGGGTGCTGGATCAGTTCAGCCGGCAAACGGATCATGCGGAAAGCACGACGACTCACGGACGACAGGTGCAGATGATGAGAAACCAACTGGCCGCCATGAAGTTGATTGCGGATGGAAACGTTGACGAAGGGCTCGCGCTGTTACGGGAAACGGCTGCTTTGGAAGATGCCATTCCTTTTACCGCAGGTCCGGTGTTTCCGGTCAAGCCTACGCATGAGTTATTCGGTGAGGTGCTCTTGAGCCTGGGGAAACGAGACGAGGCGCGGCGCCAGTTTACATTGGCATTGGAACGTGCGCCTAATCGGGCGTTGTCGCTTGCGGGGTTGACGCGGGCGTCGGTTCACTAAATGGTTGTGGAAAACGGGATCAGGGGCTTTTAGAAGAAACCGAAGGTTTGCTCGTTGGCAGGATACGCTTTTTGATGCTGCCCCACGTGGGGAGATTGATGGAAGTCAGATAGGCTTGAACCCTCTGCAAAATTCGTGCGCACAGGGGCAGAAAGGCGCGAATACCGCGAGACATTCTCGCGTACAAGGGGCGGATTAGTTCGTTCCAACCCGCGCGAATGGATGGCAATCCCTTGATCTTCGGGCGCCACTCGATGGCGCCATACACGCCCAAGCCCGCCAGGAGCCCGGCCAGGATCGCGGTACTCTTTTGACCCGTCGTGGCGTCATCCAAATACCCCATGACGCTGAAAAACCCAAAACACACACACCACAAAAAAACGATCACGAATCGAAGAGCATTTTCCATCCGATTACCCTTTTCTTCATTGTGCGGCTTTTGCGCCCGTCACGCAAGTCAGGGGAAGAAGGCCCCCTCTCCCCCGTCTTATGACTCTTTCTCGATAGCGGCGATGCGGGCTTCGAATTCTTTTGCGTCGTTTTCCCGATTGGTTTTTTTCAGCAGCGCGACGTAGTTCTTGAGCGTGCGGGCGACTGCCTGGTGCTCCTTGCCCAAAGCCTGTTCATTGATCGCAAGGGCCCGGGTGAAGAGCGGTTCGGCTTTCGCGTACTTGTCCTGCAAAAAATAGAGCAGCGCCAAATTGTTGGCGACGTTGGCGACTTTTTCATGCTCCGGGCCGAACTTCTTTTCGTTAATGTCCAAGGCAACGACCAGTAAGGGTTCAGCTTTTTCGAATTGCCCTTGCAGGCGATAGAAGTCGGCAAGCTTGGTCAGGCTGGACACCAATCGCGGATTCTCCGGCCCGAACGATTTTTCATTGATGGTCAGCGCCTGCTTCAGAAGTCCTTCGGCTTGGTCGTGTGCTCCTTGGGCCGCGTGCATGAACGCGAGGTTATTGAGGCTGCCGAGAAGCCCCGGGCTCTCGGCGCCATAGCGTTTCGTATTGATGGCCAGTGTGCGTTCCAGCAACGGGATGGCTTTCTCATAGTCCTGTTGGGCCCGGTAAAGGAGCGCGAGATTGTTGAGACGTTCCACCAGCGCGGGGTCGTCCGGGCCGGTGGCGTGTCCAGTAATCGTAAGGGCCCGGGTTAAATGCGTCTCCGCTTGGGCATAGTGTTCTTGAGCGGCCAGCACGCCTGCCAGATTTTTGAGATCCAGGGTCAAATCAATATGGTCCGCGCCGAGTGCCTGTTCACGAACGTGCAAGGCCCGTTCAAAGAGGGGCAGGGCTTTCTCATAGTGTTGTTGCGCGTGATACAGGGCCGCGAGGTTACTCAGGCTGACGGCGAATTGAGGATCGCGGTCTCCAAGAATTTTTTCATTCAGACTGACGGCGCGACTCAACAGCGGTTCGGCCTGCTCATATTCGCCCTGCGCGTCATGGATCCCGGCCAGTTTCGTCAGCGTTCGGGGAAGCCGGGGATCCTGTTCCCCGAATGTTTCCGCTTCCTTGAGCGCGGCGGTGTATTGTTCCTTGGCCTCTTTGAAGCGTCCCTGTTGGAAGAGAAGATCACCCTGGTCCACGTATCTGTCCCACGGGGCTTTCGCGTCCTCGCATCCCGTGATGCCGATCATCCCAACCAGGCAGGCTGCCATCAGCCCTTTCCAATAACCATTCAGCATATCGTCACCTTTTTTCGTATTTGCAAGAAGAGAGAGAATGAAATTGTCATGACTCTTGGGTCGTCAGAAGACACGTTCTCTGATTGTAAAGAGAGCAACAGCCCCGTGCCAACTGAAAAATGTGAATGAATCGAGATTCCTCAAAACAGCTTGAGTTGAGCCGTTGGTGGTCTGGTGAAGGTTGCGGGAACGGTGTCGTCTCGTTCGAATCGATGAAAGCCTTCTTTACGAAAAGCCAAATCGAATAATTGTTCGATGGTGTGCCACGTCGAGCCTTGTCCTCGGTGGCGCGCGAAAGACCGTTTTTCTTCCAACGTGCCGCCCCTGGTCTCTTTCAGGCGATTGGTGATTTTCCTGATCCGGTCGGGAAAAGCCGCTGCCATGCGTTCCAGAAACACCGGTTGCACGTTGTCGTTGAGCCGCAACAGCGTATAGGCGGCGCGTGTGGCGCCGGCTTGTCTTGCAAGGTGAAGAATCTGCGGAATGTCCTGTTCATTGAGTCCCGGAATGACGGGACCGATCATGACGGCCGTCGGGATGCCGGCTGAAGACAGGGCTGCCATGGCCTCCAGGCGTTTGGTGATGGAGGGCGTTTGAGGCTCGACTTTTCGAGCGACCTCGTTGTCGGCAAACGGAACACTGAAATACACGCGGATCCAAGCCTGTTCATGGAGGGTTTGCAGAAGATCGAGATCGCGTTGGATGAGCGCGGCTTTGGTAATGATGGTGACAGGGTTGCGAAATTCAGCGCACACCGCCAAGCAGGCACGGGTGAGTTCATACGTGGCTTCCAGCGGTTGATAGCAGTCGGTGTTGCCGGAAAAGACCACGAGTTCGCCTTTCCATGAGGGTTTCAAGAACGCCGTGCGAAGCGCAGCCGCCGCGTTGGGTTTCACGATGAGTTTGGATTCGAAATCCGTTCCCGCACCGAATCCCCAATATTGATGACTCGGTCGTGCATAGCAATAGGCACAGGCATGAAAACAGCCACGATACGGATTCACGCTCCACCGAAAAGGCAGGTCGGGGCTGTCGTTTCGACTCAAGATGGCCCCTGTATTTTCCTCAAACACTTGAGTCTCGACGTGGGGCGCCGGTTCAAGAAGTTCCCGGTGGTGAGAGTCAAAGGGGTTTGGCGGATTGGCGATGGGCTTCACGGATTCATCTTTCGGTGAGGAGGTCGATTGGCTCGAATCCCACATCCAATCATACCGCTCAACGGCACCTTGAACCAACCATTGTTCATGGATTCCGAACCGTTGTCTCGTCCCGAGCGCCGTAGGTCAGCCCCCGTAGGTCGGGTTAGCCGCAGGCGTAACCCGACAATTCGCACAACTGTCGGATTACGCCATGCTAATCCGACCTACTCACTCAGGCTGCCGAAAGACAAAAGCCCCTCCAAAAGTCAGGGTGGCCCTCGCTTCTTGACGCCAATATGGCAGGGAATGATAATGGATATAGTCTGACCATTATGCGAAGGGGGTTCTGCGTCGTGAGTCCGAAATTGCAGGAAGAGCTGCTCAAGGAGATGGCTCGGCTATCGCAAGAAGAGCAACAGAGGGTAATCGCCTTTGCGAAGAGCCTAGTTGCAGGGCCCACCGGGAAGGGCATGAAGGACTTGGCGAGATTCGCCGGAGCGATTGACCCGGATGATCTCAAGCAGATGGCCGCGGTCATTGAGGAGGGCTGCGAAAGGATAAACGAGAGTGAGTGGTAGTGTCCTCCTGGACACCAACATTTTGATCGGTATCCTCGCGAAGGACGAAGCCATTCTTTCCCGTTTGGTGGAAACAGAAGTAGTTTTTCTTCCAAGCATCGCACTTGGCGAACTGTATTTCGGAGCATTTAAGTCGGCTCATCCCGATGACAACGCCGAACGCATTGACCGTTTGGCGGCTTCCACGGCCATCCTCTACTGCGATGGCACTACCGCTCTGCACTATGGACGGATCAAGACAGATCTACGTGCAAAGGGCCGGCCGATTCCTGAAAATGACATCTGGATCGCAGCAATCGCGCAGCAACACGGCCTAACTGTCGTCTCCCGAGACCTGCACTTTAGGGAAATCGAGAACCTGCCTGTCGAGGAGTGGTGAGCAGCGAAATCGGCAGCGCGGTGGCCTCAGCGGTTCCTTCCGGCTCTCCTTAAGGCTTCGATAAATCTCTTGCCAGGGATTCGCCCCACATCCTCCTCGCGGTCGTCGGCCCGAGTAGGAAGACTCATCCCCTCGCAGCTATATTGGAGCTGTGCCGCTCGGCATAGCTCGCCGACCACGAGCGGGAGAAACCGTTGACAAGTCCTCGAAACGCAGAGAGAATCGCCTTGCGGCACCTTGCGAAGTGATCGATTGGACCGTCTAACCTGCGCGTTGCAGCGGGACTGGCGCTCGCGCTACTCGCGCCCAGGCCGCTGACCGCGAACGTGAGTCAGGCCGATCTCCGTGAAAGTAGCGAGCACTCATGATCCCACTCTATTCTGGAAGTGGATCTCAGGAGGTTCAAGTCCTTGGTGAGACCTTGCCTGATCAGGCTTGGGCAGCCACCCGGAGCAACGTCGTCCGCCTGCTTAAAGCCAGAAAAGGTGGACGGCAGGCGGCAGAGTTGCTCGCCAGCATACCTTTTGAGTTGCGTGACGGCACAAACGGTTTTAATGACGAGTTTTCGATCCTCTACTATAAATGCCCCCTAGACCGATACGTTGAATTGGCAGAAACGAACGAAAAGAATAATCTTAAGCACGAATATTGCCAGATCGCAGAGGCCGTGAACGAAGCCGGGCACTATGTCCGGTTCATCGTCCTAGATTTAGATCCGGAATCTGGCCCAGCACCAGTGGCGACGCCTGCCTTAACGATCCGTAGCGATTCCGTCGAACGGGCTCTTGCAGACGCCGAGCAGCTTATTCACAGTCGGGGCGCAGCCAGTGGAGTGGATCGGGTACATACCGCATTACATGCGTACCTCAAGGGCATTGCGGAGAAGGCATCCATCCAGTTCCAGGAGGACGCCGGCATCACGACCCTGTTTAAGCTCCTCTGCCGTTTTCGCCCGGCGCTTCGTGTTCCAGAGCCGCGCGCGGGTGAAATCGACCGTGTCGTCCGATCCATCTCTACTATCCTTGATGCGCTGAATCCGGTTCGCAATAGAGCGAGCGGGGCTCACCCGATCGATGCGGTTCTCCAGGAACCAGAGGCCATGCTCGTGATTAATAGCGTGAGGACACTGCTACATTATTTAGATGCAAAGCTGCGATAGCGACCAACTGCCTAACTTCACGCTGCAGCGGTCGCACTCGCGCTCAAGACGTTTGCTGATCAATCGCAGGCGGTGCGCCGCTGAGCGCGGGATTAGCCACACCAGAGAGGAGAGCATGGACCACAACGTGAGGAGGTCGTGGGAGGAGTTCCTGAACCCGGAGGTCATGCGCCCCCGCCTGATCGCCGCCTCCATCTATATCGCTGGATTTGAGGTCCTCAAGGAAGCCATCGTGGACCACATTCGCGACTTCTTTTGGACGGGTTTCGACGAGTCCGGTGACAAGATCGACCCCAGGTACCAGTCGGATGTCCTCGCTCGGAATAAGAGCCCTGTCTACGCCAGTCTCGCTTGGCTGACGAAAATGAACGCGATCGATGACGCCGACATACGTGTCTTCGATCGCGTGAAAGCCTGCCGAAACACGCTTGCGCATAAGTTGTTCTCCACGCTGGGCTCAGAGGGCTTGCCACCCGATTTCGAGCAGCGCTTCACCGAGATGGTCGCGCTGCTCCGCAAGATCGAAGTGTGGTGGATCACTAACTTCGAGATTCCCACCAACCCAGATTACGACGGATGCGACATCGATGAAGAGAAAATCGTGCCGGGTCGGCTCGCCGGCCTTCAACTCCTCCGGGACATCGCCCTCGGAGATGAGGAGCGAAGCCGGTTCTACTACAATGAATTTCGCAAGCAAAGTGAAGGTGGCTGACAAGGCGATGCGGCGGAGGGCCTTCGGCCACCGCTGGTTGCCAAACCGTTCGACAGACACACGAAAAGAGGAGGCAGACATGGACTTTACTGACAGACAAAAGACAAAGATCACCCGAATGATCACTAAAGGTGAAAAAATGGATGCGATCGCGAAGGTGATCGGAGGGAATTGTACTTGGCAGGACATCCAACAGTTTTGTTGGGAATCTGGATCTATGAGTTGGCAGGGCTCAAAAAGGATGATATCAACTAGGTTAAAACTGTTCAAAGCGGCTGGAACACAGGCGGAAAGGGAAAGACTCGCGGCGGAAATCGACGAAGCAGTTAGCTACCTTTACTACTGCGCAAAAGAAATGCGGACCCGCATCGTCGCGATTGAAAAAGCCTTGAAGCACATCTCTTGACTTGCTTTCGAACAAGGGGTTCAACCGAACGCTGTTAAACGCACGTTCCGCTTCGAGGTGATCTTAGTGGTGTGCGAAAAACCGCTTTTCTTCCAACGTGTCTCTTTAAGGCGATTGGTGATTTTCCTGATCCGGTCGGGAAAGGCTTCGGCCATGCGTTCCAGAAACACCTGTTGCACGTTGTCGTTGAGCCGTAACAGCGTATAGGCAGCACGTGGGGCGCCGGTTCAAGAAGTTCCCGGTGGTGAGAGTCAAACGGGTTTGGCGGATTGGTGATGGGCTTCACGGATTCATCTTTCGGTGAGGCGGTCGATTGGCTCGAATCCCACATCCAATCATACCGCTCAACGGCACCTTGAACCAACCATTGTTCATGGATTCCGAACCGTGTATAAGTTCAGAAACCTTCGGTACTCCCAACCAGGAGGTGTGCCATGCAAATCCACCACGTGGGCTCCCGGAAAGTGGGTGGACCCATACATTACCTTCCCCTTTAGCGAGCGATAGTATATACTTCTTGAATTCGTGCTTTCTTGAGTCCTACCGCTAATCACCATCTTTGTGACAACGGGCTCTACCTCGACATCATTCTCGTCGTGCAGTATTCGAGTCTCTGTACCTCTGTGAGAAATTCCGAGGACAGATTGTCCATGAGTTGAAAGGAATCATACATGCTGACACCTCTGCTATCCGACCAGGGTACGCGGTTTTCGGCCCCGACGCTGTCGGAGCCTAATGGCCGCAGGCTCACGGTCCTTCATATTGGCACCCTCAACAAGCCAATCGGAACGAATCTGGGTTACAGCCCGATCGAAACGATTATTGAAAACGTCCACCGAGGCCTACGTTCCGGCGGGCACCGCTCCATCATGGCGTGCAGCGCGGATTCGAGGCTCCTGGGAGAGCGGCACGTCACAGTGCCCCAGAGCCTGGGCGACTACGCGTGTGACGACACGGTGGAACGACGCGACCTTGTCAGACGTCACCTGTCAAGAGCCATGGACAGAGCGGCTCAGGGCGACATCGATATCATCCACATACATGAGTACGTGGAGCACATCTATGAAGCCGGTTTTAGCCCACCGGCGCCGATCGTCATGACCCTTCACGTCCGAGCACCAGAGAGTGGTCTTCGCCAGGCTCGCCGTGATTGCCGAAATGCTCTCGCAAAGCAGTCGGTGTATTTTGTTGCGATCAGCGACAACCAATCTGCGGAGTATGCCCCCATCGTGACTCCCTGGGCGACCATCCACCACGGCATTGACATCAACGACTTCCCATTTAAGACAGCGCCAAGCTCTGGAGGGTATCTCTTTACGATTGGCAGGGTGTCACGGGACAAGGGCCAGGACCGCGCGATCGAGCTCGCCAAGCGAACGGGTTCGACACTCGTGATCGCCGGGTGTGTTCAAAACAAGTCAGCCGACGCGGCGTTCTTCGACGGCCTCAAGGGATCAATCGACGCGTTCGTGGACGTGAACCAGCATCCGGTGGGGCCAGACTATTTCGAGCGTGTCATTCAACCGGTGGTGGCTTCCGGCAAACAGATCATCTACATCGGCGAGCTCGGCGGCGACCAAAAAAAGCAATGGTACCGGCACGCCCGCGCCACGCTCTTCCCCATTCAGTGGCGGGAACCCTTCGGACTGGTCTTGATCGAATCAATGGCCTGTGGCACGCCTGTGTTGGCTTTCAATGAGGGAGCCGTATCCGAGATCGTGGCGACCGGCCGCACTGGGTTCGTCGTCAACTCCATGGAGGAGATGATTGCGGCTGAGGCGCATCTTGCCAGCCTCAATCCGTTGGTCTGTCGAGAACACGTTCGTACCTGTTTTTCCACGACTCGGATGGTTAACCGGTACATCGATGTCTACCACGAGGTCATCAAAGACCATGAACGTCATTGCCGCGCCGCCGCCTGAGCGGTTGCCCGTCGAGATGCGTCCCTAGCCGGATGACGGCCCGGAGTTCCCTATGCCCAAAGACCTTCCCATCAGCAATGGAAATCTTCTTCTGAATTTCGACTCGGACTACCGGATTCGCGACATCTACTTTCCCCATGTCGGCCAGGAGAACCACTCTCAAGGGCACCCGTCCCGGTTTGGCGTATGGGCCGATGGGCACTTCTCCTGGATGGGTTCAGCGTGGACGCGAGACCTCAGATATCGTGACAACAGTTTGGTCACGAACGTGGTGCTCACGCACGAGGCCTGGGGGTTGGAGCTACGATGCTGTGACGCGGTTGATTTCGATCTGGACATCTATCTGAAAGAGATTCGTGTGATCAACCTGGAAAACAGAACGCGACGGGTGACGCTTTTCTTCGTGCACGACTTTCACCTGTACGGCCATGACATCGGGGACACGGCGTATTTCGATCCACGGACCAATTCCATCGTTCACTACAACGCCAACCGGTATTTCCTCATCAATGGAGGCCCGGTTTCGAAGTGGGGTGTAAAGGATTTTTCCTGCGGTATCAAGGACCACCTCTGCGAGCAGGGGACCTGGACAGACGCCGAAGACGGCAGACTCAACGGCAATCCTGCTGCGTGGGGCTCCGCGGACTCCACCATCGGCATATCCCTGGACGTCGCGCCTCGTGGAACGGCCACGGCGTACTACTGGGTGGCGGCCGGTACGCGATACGCAGATGTGACGCGACTCAATCAGGTCGTGCTGGAAAAGACGCCGGCCGAGTTGATTCAACTCACCTCCAATTACTGGGGGGCCTGGCTCCAGAAGGAGCCCAGATTCTTCGGAGATCTCCCGACCGCAGTGACTGACCTTTTCCATCGCAGCCTGCTCATTCTCAGAACACAGATTGACAACCGCGGGGCAATTGTCGCGGCCAATGATTCGGATATCGTACGCTTCGGGAAGGACACGTATTCGTACATGTGGGGCCGTGACGGCGCGTTCGTGGCGGCCGCGCTCGCGAAGGCCGGCTATACGGATGCGTGTCAGCGGTTCTTTAACTTTTGCGCAGAGGTGCTCTCGGACGAAGGGTACTTGATGCAGCACTACAATCCGGATGGATCGCTGGCCAGCACCTGGCATCCCTGGCTGGTGGATGGCCGGCCAGTACTCCCTATCCAGGAAGACTCAACGGCGCTGATCCTGTGGGCGCTATGGATACACTACGAATACGCCAAGGACATCGAATTCATTGGGCCGCTCTATAAGAAGCTCATCCTCAAATCAGCCGACTTCCTGCTCGCGCACCGCGACCGCGATACCCATCTGCCCCTCCCGTCCTTCGATCTCTGGGAAGAGCGGTACGGAACCCATACGTTCACCGTTGCCGCCGTCATGGCCGGCCTCCGGGCCGCTGCAAGTTTCGCCCGACTCTTTCAAGATACGTCCCACGCCGAGGCCTATGAGGCTGCGGCCGATCGGATGAAGGAGGGAGTGACCCGGCATCTCTATCACGAGGGCTTGAAACGATACGCCAGGTCGGGGTACCGCAACGCCGATGGCTATGACCTTGACGAGGTGCTTGACGTGAGCCTGTTGGGCTTGACGACGCTGGGGGTGTTTTCGGCACGGGATGCTCGGAACCGCGACACGATCGATGCGATTCGCCGGCAACTGTGGCTCAAAACTCCCCGCGGGGGTTGCGCACGATACGAACACGACTGTTACCAGCGATCGGCGAGTCTCGACGACGATATTCCTGGCAACCCATGGTTCATCTCGACGCTCTGGCTGAGTGAATGCATTATCGAGCGCGCCGGCAACATCACGGAGCTTCACGATGCCGTGCCGTATTTCGCATGGTGCGCGCAACATGCCCTTCCTTCAGGGGTGCTCGCGGAGCAAGTCGATCCCCGGGACGGATCGCCTCTGTCAGTAGCGCCGCTGACCTGGAGCCACTCGAGCCTGGTGTGGACGGTCATGCGCTACGCGGAACGTTTCAACGCACTACGCGGCTAGACCGCCGGCCTTGGTTCCAACCTTGAAACGGCATCATTGTTGCTGGTATCAATTGGAACACCCGTTCGACGAGTTGCTTTTTCCAAGAACCCGGTCAGGCTCAGAATCTGGCCGTGGGATGGCCCGTGCCAACCAACAAATCAGCACAGACGCCGCTTCAGTGTGACTCGGTCGTCCATGAGATCAATGAGGGCGATTTAAGTCACCCCGAGGCGGTTTGCCATGCTGTTGATTCATTTGGGAGGCTCTGACTCGCCCCCTTATGTGTGGTATAAAGGGGAAGAACTCATCGGCAGGCTTCGCCAGTCATGGTCATCACTGGGCATAAAACGTGATCGGTCTTTGCTCGATACACCATCACGGCTGAGGATGATTTGCGCCAGGCGGCGACGATATTCTCGCAGCACTTGAAGGCAAAAGGTGATGCAGCTTCGGCTTTTGAGGGGGAAAACGTTCAAAATAAAAGTTATAACTCATTGAATAATAAGTTCGTGCCCCCGTAGCTCAGGTGGATAGAGCAACGGTTTCCTAAACCGTGGGCCGGACGTTCAAATCGTCTCGGGGGCACCATATTTTGAGAGTAGGGGATCTGAGTGAATCCCATGTCTTTTGTTCAAGTCGGACCAAACTGGGCCGCGCGGTTGGTGGCGGATCAGCCGGATGGGTGTTGTCCGGAAAACGAAGGAGACCATACCATGTTTCGTCAGGTTCATCTGTTCGGCGTTCTTGTCATCATCCTGGGTTTCACCGGTAACGCCTGGGCCCAGAACTTCAGCGACGTCGTCGTATTCGGCGACAGCCTAAGCGACTCCGGCAATTTCGGAAGCCTGCAACCACTGCCTCCGGGTAGCAGCTTCACCACCAATCCCGATCCGGTCTGGTCCGAGATCGTGGCGGAAATCTTCGGCGCATCGGGAGCGAACTCGCTCGTCGGCGGGCCGAACTATGCCTTCGCTGGAGCCTGTATGAACCCGGATACGCCTTGCGATTTCGATGCGGTGCCGACGGTGACGGAGCAGATCGAACAGTACTTCTTGAAATCGGACGGGCGAGCCGACCCGAACGCGCTCTATGCCATCTGGGGCGGTGTGAACGACGTCGCCGACTCCCTCGGATACTTCTTGAAAAATGATCCAAGTAACCTACCCATGGCGCAACGCCTCACACCACAGGAGGCGACGTTGGCGGCTGCAAGCGTCAACGTCGCGCAGATACGGCGTCTTCAGGAAGCCGGCGCCCGCCATATCGTGGTGTACAACTTGCCCGACATCAGCAAATCCCCTTATGCCGTCAACCTGGGCCAAGTAGCTCAGGGAGCATTGACCCAACTGGGGACCGCATATAACGAGAGGCTGTACGCCGGCATTCGCGAAAGCGAGGATGGGATCGTCCCCATCAATATCCATGCCTTCTTCAATGAAATCGTCGAAAACCACGAGACGTACGGTTTCACCGATGCCACCGGCACGGCCTGCGGGGAACCGGACGCCACGAGTGCGGTCTCGATCATGTGTGGCCCTGAGGGTTCGGGATTGCCCGTAACCGATAAGTCCGGCGCCGGCCGGCAATATCTGTTCGCGGACCGGAGCCATCCAAGCGGCGCGGCACACGCGATGATCGCAAACGTGGTCACCTCCACGCTTGCGGCCCCGGTCCAGGTTTCGCTTGCCGGCGAAGGGGGCGTCGAGATGGCGGGGATTCACCGCAGTGCCGTGTCCGCCGAGAGGATGGCGGATCTCGGGCTCGACCGTTCGGTCGGGAGTTGGCGCACCTACGTGACCGGCCGCATCGGTAAATATAAGCTCGATGCCCTGCCGCGTCTCGGCGAAACGCAAGCTAACGTGCAGGTGCTCACCCTGGGGGCCAATCACCGGGCGGGAGCCAACCTGTGGTGGGGTGCCGCCTTAAGCCTCGGTCGCTATAACAATGACGCCACTGGTGCGAGCCTCGACAGCACCGCGGTAATCGGCTCGCTGTACGGCATGTGGCGTCGCGGTGGCCTCTATGTGAGTGGCGCCCTGAGCGCGGGCAGTACGTCGGTGGACATCAAACGCTCGATCACTCTCGGCCCGGCGATGCGTACGGAGCAGGGTTCCACCAGCGCCGGTCAGTTCGGGACCGAACTCGACGTTGGCTGGATTCTCGGCCCTGCCGATGGTCTCCAGCACGGTCCCTTCCTCGGTCTCGCCTGGCTTGCCCAGACGGTCGACGGTTACCGCGAAAGCGGCAGTGTGTCCACCTCGATGAACTTCTCCGGCTTCGACCGCGATTCCCTCATCGCGCGTGCGGGCTACCGCGTCACGAGAACGTTGGCCTGGCAACAGGTGGGGCTTCGTCCCTATGCCAACGTTGCCGTTGCGAAGGAATTCAAGGATGATCCCATTTCGGTGACCGCTGGCTCCAATACCATGCCTGGGCGCTTCACTCTCTCGGGCTTCACGCCGCCGCGTCATTGGGCGAGCACCGACCTCGGTCTTGTCGTGAGCCTGTATGAGAAAGTGAGTGTCGTTGCCGGATACTCCGGACGCTTAGGCAGCGAGTCGAGAGAGGACCACCGGTTGAACCTCGGACTGCGCATGACCTTCTGACCGGCCAGTCACATATTCTGTCAGCGAATGAGAGAACGCAAACGAATGCAGTGAAAGGAAAATGTCGCTGTATGGGACATTTTTTTGCAGAAATAGAATTAAGTAATCCAAGGCAGCCGGATTTGGCTCCCGTGAAAGTGAAAGCGTTGGTCGATACCGGGGCACTGATGTTGTGTATTCCCGAGCACGTTGCCCTCCAACTGAGCCTGACAACAGAGTCCATGAGGGAGGTCTCTGTTGCGGATGGGAGAGACCTGAACGTTCCATATGTTGGTCCGTTACAGGTCACGTTTGGTAAGCGGTTTTGCTACGTCGGCGCCCTGGTGATCGGCGATGAAGTGCTGCTGGGTTCAGTGCCATTGGAGGACATGGACCTGGTCGTCAATCCCAGCCGTAGAGAGTTGACCGTAGATCCAGCCAGCCCCAATATTCCTCATGCGCGGGTCAAATCGCTGACCTGGCGTTCTAGCTGATTGCGCTGCTTGTGAAGGTGCTTTCTCTTATGGCGCGATTGAGGGGGAGGCTGCCTCTTTCGTCGCAAGGGGAGGCGAACCGCTAAATTCTTGAATTCAGGGCGCTTGGATTTGGTGGGTGGGTTGGATGTTGATTCGTTCCCCAAAGGTGTCGAGCGTCCCGACCCCGAAGTGGGGATGTTCAACCATTTTGGTGTGGGCCATGCGACGATCCTTGGCGTTCTCGAATTCGAACCTGACTTGCAGGGTATCGTCCACAAGCACGACGGCCTTCATGTCGAGAATCCCACCCATGCCCGGGTGCCAGGCAATGAGGGTGTAGACGCCTTCCGGGATGTCCGATATGGTGAACCGGCCTTGGGCATCCGTCACGGCATAATAAGGATTTGTCACTGCCACGCCCCACGTCTGCATGAATTCATGAAAACCACATTCCAGGTAAAAGACTCGCCGTCCTTTGGTGAAGGCGATCGTATCGACGAGCGGGGTGCCCGGGAGATGGTCGTGGGCCCCGGCGTCGGTCTTGGGGTGATAGGGATTCATGCGCAACGGGCGATGAAACATCACTTCGGAATCGAAGGGAGCGACTTCATACACCTGGATATCGTGGATAATGGGGTCCATGTTCACGATGCGGACGTCCTGGTGATTCCGTACGGCCATCACCGGCGGAGTGAGCGTACAGTCTCGGGCTTGTATGGTGGGTGAGGAAGAAGGAAACGGTTTTCCCTGGTGAATGCCTTCCAGCATAACCACGGCATGTTGTAGTCCTCCGTCAGGCGCAACGTGAAACTGGTCAAGCAGGCGCCAAGCCGTACCGGTGGAAATGCGGCCGCAAAACACGGGCTCGGGATAGGTAATGAGATTGAAGGCTTTCGGAGGGGGCGGGGGACCGTTCAGGATAACCTTGCCGGAAACGTGTCCGCCATTGACCACGGGCTGTTCGGTATAGGCCCAACCCGGAGAAGCCAGGAGCACGATGATGAGGACGCTGAGCGGTTTCATCGGGACGGCCCTCATCGGAGACCGTGGTTCACGAATGCGAAGACACAACTCGTTGGTTGATAATCGCGCTGGACGCGCGTTTTTGCCACGGCGTGGAAACGTTGTTGGAACCCCTGATCCCCGGTAGAAGACGGGAATCAGGGAGTTTTCTTTATTTCACGCTGACCCGGACAGCATCCTTTTTGGGGCGTCCTTGTTTGGCTCGGGTTCGGGCGCGAGTGTTTAACGCCGTGTCGTCCGTCAGATAAAAGAATTGATCATCCACCGACAGCTTGTCAGACCAGGCCCGGCAAGCGTCGCACATCCTGATTTTTCGTCGGTCTGGACTCCAAAAGCGTTTTTCGCAATGACAGGCTTTTCCGCAAAGACAGCTAACCCAGCCGGCATAGGGAGACGGCTCGGGTTCGGGAATTTCTTGCTGATCCACCAGTTCCCGCGCTTTTTCGACGGCACGAGCCCATGACCCCCAATGCCGGACGAAAAATTGAACCGAGTAAGCTTTTTCTTCGGCGAGATCGTATTCCAACTGTGTCAGATGAGCACGCCCTTCTTTTCCCATAAAACGTGCCAATTCCTGCAAGGCTTGGTGTCGTTTCCACGCACTGAGCGGTTCCAACGACCCCCGGCCTCCTCCTACGGTTTTACTTTTTGCCATTGTTTAACCCCTTATGTATCTATACTATAAAACCGGTTTTCTAAAGTACAGGCTGATTCTTTCCCGTTTCGAATCGCATGTACAAAGACGGCTTATTCTCTTGCATGCCCCATTATTCTAAACACATCCTGGCCCAAAAAGTAAGATCGAGCCCTAACAGCATGGAAAAACACGATGTATCAGGTATGTTTGGCTCGTCCGATTGAATACCCTCAATTTTTATATCTAGACAGAATAACATGGATTTCCTGATAAAGCTAGGAAAAACTTGAAAAAAATACGAGCCCCCTTCCTCCCACTCGATCCATGCGCTCTACCCCGGGTCAAAGCCCGGGGCATGCCTAATGCCTCCTCACCCCTCCATCTTACACAAAAGAAGGGAACTGGGGCACAGAAAGAAGTAGTGGAAATTGTCAACGAATGAGTGAACACATACACGAATGACGGAATGCATGTGGCCTATAAAGGGCGCCGCAATAGTCGAGTCGTCGGGAATCTTGTGGACCATGGCCGGACCTTCCGAGCACCACGAGGCCGAAGCCAAGCGGAATCCGCTGATTCCCGTGGGCTTGACCGTCCTGGCCGTCCTGGTGATCCCTCTCTGTATTTATCCGTTCGGTCCCGAAGGCCCGATTAAAAAAAGTCACGTGGTTTTTTCCACCGGGCAGCATCGTGCCCATTTCGCAGACGAAACCTTATATGACGAGTACCGCGGGTACTGTTTCCTCCAAGCTCGCGACCAGTTGCTGGTTGTGGAAAGTGCGGAGGCTCGTTCGGATGGGACCTACCTCGCCCAAACACTTGGGACGAGGAAACGGGAGTTCCCTTCCTGTCCATCGCAATCACACGTGATCCTGTATGAGCACCAGATCACCCTAAGGCCGGACCTGTGGGGCGGGCTTCAAGATGCTCTGGACCGGTTTTTTTCATCGGAATAAGACCGTCGAATTCATTCTCCGATCCGGACACTCAGGCTCATGGCAAATAGAAAGAGGGTAGATGTGAGCAACTTCGCGGCGATCGACTTTGAAACCGCCAATTACAGTCACGATAGCGCTTGTGCGATCGGGGTCGCGTTTGTTCGAGATGGTTGCGTCGTGGATTTGCAGCGGCACTTGATTCGTCCGCCTACGAGGGAATTCTGTTTTACGTATCTTCACGGTTTGACGTGGGAAGACGTGAGAAATGCGCCCACGTTCGCCGAGGTCTGGAACGAACTTGTTCCCGTCTTGACCGCCCTGGATTTTTTGGCGGCCCATAACGCACCGTTCGACCGTAGTGTACTCGACGCCTGTTGCGAGAGCCATGGATTGCGGCAACCCGAACAACCGTTCATCTGTACCGTGCAGGTGGCTCGTGTCGTCTGGAATATCTATCCGACAAAGCTCCCCGACGTGTGCCGCCGCCTGCGCATACCGCTGACGCACCATGAAGCAGGCTCCGATGCAGAGGCCTGTGCGCGAATCGTGATCGCTGCCGTAAAACGCGGTTGGCGGCTTGAGGATAAACGATGATTCGACGAACGGCTGTGGAACCACGCAATGGTTCTCGCATCTGGCTGCGTTACTCCGACGGCTTTGCCGCCGAAACTGGCTGACCCGGATAGGAGACTTGGTGCAAAACAGCCAACGACATTCTGAATCTGTCATTCCCGACGTTTGTAATCGGGAATCCAGTGTCCTGTCTCTGATATAGGTTGGCATGAGAATAGGCAACAAGTAGATTGGAGAGAGTCGCCCCATTTTCATGCTGTGGCGTGCAACCTGCAAGTTTGCCTAGAGGATTTCTGCCCGCGTAGCGCGGGCACATTCGCGTGAGGAGTCAAAATGAAAGAAATATATGATTGGGTGCCGTGGTTTCGAGAGTTGGCAGGAAAAATTGCGAAAGAGAATAAAACATATTTGATTGAAAGAGCGAAGCAGGTGAGTTGGGGAAAAGAAAACCCTGCTCTACTTCAATATGGTGACAATGGCATTGATCCCTTCTCCTTCTTTTATTTTCTGGCTTCAAAAAATATCAAGAGTCAACGGGAGCCTGTTTACAACAGTGTCGGCGATGTATTTGAAATTCAAAGCCGGCTTCCGACGGGTATAGATGACTGCTACATCTTTCCCGTTCCCAAGTTTAAAATGCTTTTCCATGACGGTAAGATCTTTCATCCCGATTTGCTTTGGCGTTTGTTCAGGCAGGTGGTACAGAATGCGCCAACGATTGATCAGAATGATTTCCAAAACGTTTTGGAAATTAAAAATGTTGGTGTTGCGAAATTGACGCAAACCCTGTTTTTGATAAATCCCGAATACTTTCTGCCCATAGATGATACAACGAAGGCTATACCTGCTTTGCAGTCGGATACTAAGAAAAAAATCAGAGATGGTGGGTATGAAGAGTACCGGCGCGCTCTCGACATGTTAAAGGAAGCATTTCCTGGGTGCCAGCCTTATGAAATCAATATGTTCTTATGGCTGCAAAAATCTGGAAAAATAAAAGTGAGCGATAATTTTTTCCAGATCAGCACTATGGCACATGGGCCTGATGAGGATGATTATTGGGACGACTTCAAGGAAAATAATTGGGTTTATACGGGTGGACCAGGGGAAAAAAGGAGATATCCTCTGACCAAACCCAAGTCCGGGGACGTTATTCTGGTTAGAACAGGAACAACCACAGGAAAAGCGATTGGCATTGTTTACAAAAATGATTATGCAAACGATGGAGTTTACATAAATAATACAAAGAAGGAATTCAACGAGGAAGCCGCAATTCACGTCTTGTGGATCAACAAATTGAAAAAAGAATTATCAGGGCAAACTGAACAGTGGGCTCTTAATGAAGCTAAACCAAATAGCAGTACATATTTGGCTTTTAAAGAAACACCGGGTTTCGCCCCTACGTTTGATTTGATTAAGCGTCTGTCAAAAAATAACCCCGAACCTGATTTGGACGAGCCGAAACCGAAAGTAGATCCGATGAAACATTCTTTGAACCAAATCCTTTATGGCCCGCCGGGTACGGGTAAGACCTGGAATACCGTCAATTACGCGCTGGCGATTATCGAGGACAAATCCTTGGATGAGCTTGAACGCGAAGACCGTCAAGAGGTAAAGCGGCGATTTGATAAATTAAAAGCGGGCGGCCAGATTGCAATGGTGACGTTTCACCAGAACTTCACCTACGAGGATTTCATTGAAGGCATCAGGCCCGTCCTAGGTGATGGTGAGAGCGAAAATATAAAATATGAACTGTCCAAGGGTGTTTTCAGGAGAATTTCTGATCGGGCATCTACAGACACACACTCAAAGTATGTCCTGATCATTGACGAAATCAATCGTGGCAATATCGCCAAGATTTTCGGCGAACTCATTACTTTGATTGAGCGATCCAAACGCCTCGGGCGGGATGACGAAGCAACGGTTACTCTCCCTTATTCCAAAGACGATTTCGGCGTGCCGGACAACCTCTACATTATCGGCACGATGAATACCGCTGATCGCTCCATTGCTCTGCTGGATACCGCATTGCGGCGGAGGTTTGAGTTTATTGCGATGATGCCGGATTCATCCCATGATCTCATCAGCACGGATATCGAAGGCGTGAACGGCCGGAGATTACTTGCTGCAATGAACGAACGTATCCGTTTCCTGCTTGATCGGGAGCATCAGATCGGACACACGTATTTCATTGACGTTGATAACGTTAATAACATTGATTTCCTCTCGAAAGGCTTCAAAACCAAAATCATCCCACTGTTGCAGGAATATTTTTACGACAACTGGGAGAAGATTGATCTGGCATTAAATAAAAACGGTTTTGTTCAAAAAATCCCGACCCCGGAAGATTTGCGCAAATCCGACTTGGTAGACAATAACCGTGACGTTTATGAGTTGCTGTCCTTCAATGACAACAAGTGGAGAGATCCCAAAAGTTACCAGAAGATCTACGGTGAAAACGAACCAAGTGAAACCGATGAAGCCACACAGAATATTTAAGTCCGTCATAGAACATGAAGAACTGCCGAGTCTTGGCGAAGACGAATTGAATGACCTGACGAAATTTGCTCTTGAAAATCAAACGGATGGGCAGGGCAACTACCGGCCGGTGCTGCAACTCAGGAACGGTAAACTGATTGCGCAAAACTACGTCGGTATTATCCAAACGCGCAAGGGAACCGTGCTTGAAATTCTGCCGAAGGTGGATTTTGCCGAAAATCAGGAAAAGACCAAACGAGTTTTTCTCGACATGTTGCGCACATGGCGCGGTTTCAAATTCGCGCAGTTCAACGAGAGTAGCATCAAAGCCGTGCGGCACTTCAATATGCTGGAAGTGTTTGTCCATCTGTTTCTGAATGATCTTGTTTTGCTGACACAACGAGGCCTGGCCCGTCATTATCAATCGGTGGAAGACAATCTGCCTTGTCTGCGCGGGCGGATCTTGTTTTCGCAGCATATACGTGAAAATTCGGCCAACCGCGCGCGTTTTTACGTCGGCTATGACGAGTTTTCCGCCGACCGACCGGCCAACCGGCTAATTCAGAGCACCATCCACAAACTGCTCGGTTTCGCGCGCCAGGCGAGCAATCAACAATTGCTGCACCAATTGCGTATCTGTTTCGCCGATATTTCAGAGTCCATCCGTCCAGAAAGCGACTGGCAACGACACCGCGTTGATCGTTCGATGCAACATTATGAGACAGTGATGCAGTGGGTTGGGCTGTTTCTCTTTAAGCACGGTCTGACCACCTTTGCCGACAAACACGTCAACCAGGCACTGTTGTTTCCAATGGAGGAAGTGTTTGAGGATTTCGTTGCGTCTTCTTTTCAGCGTTACCAACAGCGATATTTTGTGCGCACACAGGGGCCGCAAGAACCTTTGGCTAGCATTGGCGGTGAAAAGGTATTTTCTATGAAACCGGATATCAGTTTGATGTTCAACAACAAGGCAAAATTTATCTTGGACACGAAATGGAAGCGTATTAACAAAGACGACAGTGACCGAAAGCACGGTATCATCCAAGCCGATATGTATCAGTTGTTCGCGTATGGGAAGAAGTATGGCTGCAAGCAGGTCGCGCTTGTCTATCCGAAGACGGAGCAGTTTCAGGATATGGATAAGTTGCGCTATAGGTTTAACGATGAATTGTCTTTGGCTTGCTTTCCATTCGACGTGACTGAGCCGGAAGAGAGTGTTCGCAAAATAATAGATTGCCTGTCTTCTCCGGAGCAGATAAGAATCGGCGCGGACGCCGCTTGAAATCAACCGTGCCTTGCTACGCCAAAGAAGACGACATTTTCATGAATGCACGCCGTTGTCCATCGTTCGACTTCGAGTTCGCAACAACCGCTGAGATTGTGAAAGTTCATTTGTTCGCTGACAGAATAACCAATGCTTGGATTCCCGATTAAAAATGTCGGGAATGACAGAAGGGGAGGCGGGGATGATGGATTATGAGATGGGTTTCAGTTTTGAGGTGAACTGCTGGCGGAACTTTGCGAGTTTGGGGGCGATGAGGTAGGCGCAGTAGGGTTGGGTGGGATTCCGCACGAAGTATTCCTGGTGATAGGCCTCCGCCGCGTAAAACGGTTGTGCGGGTGAGACTTCCGTCACGATCGGAGAATCGAACACTGTGTCCGAGGTAAGGGTGGCCATGACGTCCTTTGCCGTGGTGGCCTGTTCAGGGGAATGATAAAAAATCACGGATCGATATTGCGTGCCGGCGTCGTTGCCTTGGCGGTTGAGCGTCGTGGGATCATGAATGGCAAAAAAGATTTCCAGCACTTCACGGTAATCAATGACGGTAGGATCAAACGTCACCTGCACGACTTCGGCATGGCCGGTCACGCCGGTACAGACCGCTTCATACGAGGGGTTGGGGTGTTTCCCGCCCATGTAGCCGGATTCCGCCGATGCCACGCCCCGCACGTGCTGGAACACGGCTTCAATGCACCAAAAGCATCCACCCCCGAGGGTCGCAACGTCTGTGCCGTTATCGGCTGTATGAGTCATGAGTCCTCCCGTATCCGCGTCGTACGCGTTTTGCCAAGAGTAGAGATATCGGTCATTATACCGTCTCCCGGCCATGTGATGCGACTTTTTCAGACACTCGCCGGAATAGTCCAGGGAAATCCTCCATGCCGGCCGGTTGCTTCTTTTTTCTTGCGTCGGCTTGCGCGTTTATTTACGGTACTATCCCAGAGAATTTTTGCGGCCTGGGACCGGGACTCCTGAGAGAGAAACGTTGTGAGTGCACTCGTGCTCCGATTGTATAGAGCGCTCGTTATTGACCGTCCGGTCGTGGCATTGGGGCTGGTATTTGTCCTGGTGGCGTTTTTCGCGTTTTACATTCCGGATTTCAAACTCGACGCGTCCTCTGAATCGATTATCCTGGAGCACGACGACGCGTTGAAATATTATCGAGCCAGTCGGGCCATCTACGGCTCGGACGATTTCCTCATCGTCGTCTATACGCCGCACGACGATTTGTTCGCTCCTTCTTCGCTTGCACACCTAAAAAAACTCCGCGATGAATTGGCCCGGATCGATTCGGTCCAGACGGTCCACTCCATCCTGGACGTGCCGCTCGTGAATAGTCCTAAAGTGTCCCTTGAGGAATTGAAAGATGGGGATGAGATACGGACGCTGGAGACGCCGGGTGTCAATAGGGAACTCGCCAGAAAAGAATTGTTGGAAAGCCCCGTCTATCAAAATAATCTCATCAGTCAGGACGGTCGCACGACGGCGCTGCAAGTCCTTTTTAAGGAAGACGCGACCTATAACGCGATGTTGAACAAGCGAGACCGGTTAAGAGAGAAGGAAGCTGAGTCGGAACTCACGCCGGAAGAAGCAGCCGCCTTACAGTCGGTCGAGCGGACCTTTCACCAATATCATGCCATCGTGATCGCGGCCGAAAACAAGGAGACCGAAGTCGTCCGCGGCATTCTCGACAAGTATCGTGACAATGCCCAATTGTATCTGGGCGGGGCGCGTATGATCGTTGCCGACATGATCGGTTTTATCGAGCACGACATTACCATGTTCGGCGCCGGCATCCTCGTGTTCTTGCTCGCGGCGTTGGTCTACTTTTTTCGTGCGTTGCGCTGGGTGCTGTTGCCCATGTCCTGCTGCATGATTTCCGTCGTCGTGATGACGGGCTACCTGGGGTTCATGGATTGGAGGGTGACGGTGATTTCCTCCAATTTCGTGTCGCTGTTGCTCATCATCACCATGTCCTTAACCATCCACCTCATCGTGCGCTACCGGATTTTGAATGAGGTGCGCTACCGGATTCTGAAAGAGGAAGCCCCGATGGTGAGCCAGAAAACGTTGGTCTTTTACACGATGAAGGACATGACGAAACCCTGCTTTTACACGGCCATTACGACGATTGTGGCGTTCTGTTCCCTGATGGTCAGTGACATTCGGCCCGTCGTTGATTTTGGCTGGATGATGACGATCGGCATTGCCCTGGCGTTCGTGCTGAATTTCCTCTATTTCCCGGCGGTGCTGGTGCTGCTTAAGCCGGAGAAGGTCAGTCTGCGAACGGATGACACCAAAGCGTTTACCATGGCGGTGGCCGGCTTCACGCTCAAGTACGCCAAGCCGATCGTGGCGGCCTCGGTGCTGGTGGCCGTGTTGGGTGGAATGGGTATCGCACAACTGGAGGTGGAAAACCGGTTTATCGATCATTTCAAAAGCACGACGGAAATTTACCAGGGCATGGAATTGATTGATACGAAGTTGGGAGGAACCATTCCGTTGGACTTCGTGATTGACGCCGACGAACCGGTTGCCGCCTCCTCCGAGGCGACCGACGATCCGTTCGACGATCCGTTCGGCCAGGAAGATGGAGCGAGCGACGAGACTTCCTATTGGTTCAATGGATACCGGTTAACGCAGATTGAAACGATTCACGATTACCTCGAATCGTTACCGGAAGTGGGCAAGGTCCTGTCCCTGGCCACGGGCATGAAAGTGATCAAGCAGTTGAATGACGGCCTGATGCCGGATGATTATGAATTGGCTCTGCTGAGAAAGTACCTGCCCGAGGACGTGAAGGAAGCGCTGCTCGATCCGTATCTGTCTCCCGAGGCCGACCAAACGCGTCTGACCATGCGCCTGATCGAGTCCTCACCGACGCTCAAACGAAAAGAATTGATCGAGCGCATCCAAAGGTACCTGGTCGACGAAATAGGATTTGCCGAGCCGACCGTGCATCCCACGGGCATGGCGCTCCTCTACAGTCATTTGCTGCACAGTCTCTACAGGTCTCAAATTTTGACGATGGGCATGGTCTTCGCGAGCATTCTCCTGATGTTCATCGTGCTCTTTCGCAGGGTTTCGTTGTCGATTGTGGCGATCCTGCCGAACCTGTTGGCTGCCTGTGCGGTGCTTGGACTAATGGGCTGGTGGGGGATTCCCCTGGACATCATGACCATTACGATTGCAGCGATCACGGTGGGCATTGCCGTGGATCACGCCATTCACTATATTCATCGGTTTCAAGTGGAATTCGTGAGACATCAAACGTATCGGGAAACCGTCCTGGCGTGCCATGGGAGTATCGGCCGCGCCATTTATTATACGGCGCTCACGATTACCGTGGGGTTCAGCATTCTGGCCTTTTCCAGTTTTATCCCCACCATCTACTTCGGCTTGCTCACCGGCTTTGCCATGATGGTGGCCCTCATGAGCAATCTCACCCTCCTGGCCGCGTTACTCATGATCGTGAAGCCGCTGGGTCCGGAAACAAAGCAAAAACCACTGTCGGGGTGCGCTCTGCCTTTTTCCTCCCCTTTGTAAGGGGAGGGTGAGCTAGGCATGCCCCCGCGAAAGCGGGGGTGGGGTAGAGCCAACCGACCATGGCGCACGGGGGGGCGCCGTCCTGGCCGCAGACTCTCTACCTCCCCTCACCCCTCCCGATCCTTCGGCTACGCTTCCTTCGACAAGCTCAGGACAGGCAGGACAAGCAAAGGAGGGGAATGAAGGAAAAGGCTGGGGTGAGGGGGCGGTCTCCCTACGTCGAGAGATGCGTGATGATGATGTGCTCTTTGGATTTGGGCACCGTGTGGAGTTCGCTACGGCCGAATCCGGCGTTTTGAAACATGGAGTCCCATTCCTTGAACGTGTACGCGTCGCCCCCGGGTGTGGTGACGAGCATGATGAGGGCAAAATCCGCTGACGCGGGGCTGATCCGGTCGTCATTCGGGACAAACTCCAACGTGATCACCCGGCCACCCGGCGCCATCGAGGTCCGGACCTTTCGGAGAAAGTCCTCACACTCCGGCATTGCGAAATGGTGCAGAAAATTGGTCAACAGGACCAAGTCATACCCCTCACCCAAGTCGACGTCGAAGGCGCTGCCGGCAATGGTGTGATAGCGGTCTCCCAACGACGCGGCGGCGGCGTTTTCCCGGGCCACGGTGAGGACGTTGGGCCAATCGACGGCGGTGACTTCGGCGGCCGGAAATCGTTTCGCGATCTCCACGCCGAATATTCCGTGGCCGGCGGCCACGTCCAGAACCTTGCGGATCGTCCCGCCCGTGGACACCAGATGCTCGGCGATCCAGTTGGCCGGTCCAATCATCATGGGAACCATTGCACGGGCGAAGGTCACCCACTCCGGAAATTCCTCGGCTATGGTCCCCTGGTCATCCATCACCGTCCCGCCTTTCCGAACGGCCTCGGTGAGGTGGCTAAAGCCGTCGAACAGCGTCGGACTGAGGAGGAACTCCAGGGCCCCGCCGAAGTAGGCCGGTGAGGTTTTGACCAGAAACACTTCCGAATCCTGCGTGAGGGCGTACGTGTTTCCCGATTTCGTGAGAAATCCGAGCATCACCAGATAGTCGACCAACATGCGTATGCCCCGCTCCGAGGCACCGCACCGGTCCGCCAGGGCAGGCGTGGTATCATGGCCTTCCTTGATGGCCGTGAAAACTTCCAGGTCGACGGCGGCTCTGATGGAGCAGGTGCGTTGAATCGCGAACGCCGTTTCAAGAAACAACAGGGGAGACGGAGATGTGGCTTGTGTCATGGTTCTACCTTTTTGCAGTGAAATGGTTAAAAAACGTATATGTGGTGAAAGAGTTGATTCTGATTAACTGTACCATGTTCTCGAATCCGTTTCGCAAGGGTTAGCCCCGCTACAAAGGCAAAAGATAAAGGCAAAGTCACTGGATCCTTTCCTTGCCTGGATCCCCGATCAGGTCGGGGACAAGCGTCGGGATTGTAAATGTTCAGTCATTCGTTGACAGTTTTTGACTGGCATTAGAGAGAAGCCATCATCCTGCGCAATACGCCTCATCTGTCATCCTGAGCGAAGCGAAGGATCTGCATTGACAACCGAACACCTCAACTACGAGATCCTTCGCTTCGCTCAGGATGACAATGGTACTCGGGATGACAATGGTACTCGGGATGACAATGGTACTCGGGATGACAATGGTACTCGGGATGACAATGGTACTCAGGATGACAATGGTACTCAGGATGACAATGGTACTCAGGATGACAATGGCGCTCGGAATGACCATGTTGGTGTGGTTAGTTCCTTCATTCTGTCAACGAATGACTGAACACATACAGGGATGACAGAAAGAGAAAGCGGGAGTGACGGTGCACGGTCCCGCGTGATGGAAATCCCGCCGGGCTTTAATTTATAATCCGCCTCTTCCGGGTTGGTCAGGAAAGAAGCGATCCGGCATTTGTCCATTTTTCATATCTTCAGGAGGGCTTGATGTCATTCTCAATGGTACGGCTGTTCATAGTCGGTGCGATAGTGATGGGCTTCGTCGCGTCGGGCGAAGCGGGCGCGGAGCCGGGACGATCCGGGTGGTACATCGGCGGGGGAATTGGGGCGAACTGGACGTCCCGGATGGATCAGGAAGGGTGGAACCGGGACACCTACTGCTACCCGGACTCTGCTGCTTGTGACGTGCCGGGGCCCAGTGAGAACATATCCGGCTACCGCTGGATGTACGACCTTGGCATGGATGCCGGCAGCGCATTTGAAATCTCGGTCGGCCGGATGTTCAACCGCTGGCGCCTGGAATTTTCAGCCGCGCAACGCAACAACGCCATTGAACAGAAGTTCAAGAGTATCACCTTCCTGGATGGAAGGGTTGACACCCCGCCATCGGGCAATACGGTGACGTCCAATTCCATGTCCAGGATCGACGATCTCACGACGCGCACGCTTTCGCTCAATGCGTACTACGACTTCACGAACGTGTTCGAGAGGATCACGCCGTATCTGGGCGTGGGGCTGGGGGTTGCGTTCGTCGAGATATCCGGCGTCCATTTTTCCACCGATTATGAGGACCTGGCGGATCCTTCGAGAGACCTGTCAGAGTTCGACGGCGCACAGGACGCCGATCTTTCCGATACCGTGTTCGTCGGGAATGTCTATGCCGGTGCGGATTACAGCCTGACGGACGAGACGCTATTGGGTGTGAAGCTGACGTATTCCATGATGGGCGACGTCGAACACACGGGCGGCTACTCGGTTCATCCGATGCATACTCAGGATCCCGCCTTCACCAACAACAACACGTTCAGCGGTCCGCGTCAATTCTCGGCGATGGTTACGCTGAAATACCTGTTCGGGGACTGAGGCTGACCCATCAAAGCCGTGGGGCTGGCTACGCCGGTGTCCCGGGCGGCTTGAGATACGGCATTGGCCACTGCCGGCACGACGTGTGGATCGAACACGCTGGGGATGATGCAGTGTCCGCTCAAGGACTTGGCGGGCACGAGGTCACCCAAGGCGGAGGCCACGGCCAGGAGCATGTGTTCGTTGAAGGTGGTCACCCGGGCATCGAGTGCGCCGCGAAACATGCCGGGAAAGGCCAGCAGGTTGTTGATTTGGTTCGGGCTATCCGAGCGTCCGTTGGCATAGATTCGGCAATGCCGGTACCCGAGCTCCGGCGGCAGTTCGGGATCGGGGTTGGCCAAGGCAAAGACGATGGGGTCATGGGCCATGACTTTCAGATCATCCAGGGTCAGCACGTTGCCGGCGGACAAACCGATAAACACGTGGGCGTCCTGCAAGGCTTGCCGGAGCGTTCCCGCCGGATGGTTGTATCGGATAAGGTCCGGCAATTGGTGACGGGAACGGCGCAAGGCCTCCGGACGGCCGGTGAGTACTAGGCCCTGTTTGTCGCACCCGCGAAGATACACGGCCCCTGCCGCGAGCAAGAGTTGGCAGCAGGCAATCCCCGCGGCACCCAATCCGTTCACAACAATGGTGACCTGATCCAACCGGCGCCCGGTGACTTTCAGCGCATTGACCAGGGCGGCCAGGACGACGACGGCCGTGCCGTGCTGATCGTCGTGCATGACGGGAATATCGAGTTTTTCCTGCAGGCGACGCTCGACCTCGAAACAGTGAGGTGCGCTGATGTCTTCCAAGTTGATGCCGCCGAAGCCCGGCGCGATCGCCGCTACGGTGCGCACGATCTCGTCAGGGTCCTGCGTATCGAGGCAGATGGGCCAGGCATCGATTCCGGCCAGTTGCCGGAAGAGCATGGCCTTGCCTTCCATAACGGGAAGCGCGGCCTGCGGTCCCAAATTCCCCAACCCCAACACGGCTGACCCATCCGTCACCACGGCCACGCTGTTGCCTTTGCCGGTCAACCGGTAGGCGAGGGCCGGGTCTGCGGCGATCGCCTGGCACACGCGGCCGACGCCCGGCGTATAGGCCATGGAAAGCGTATCGGGGCTTTCGATTTGAAAGTTGCCGGCGACATGGATTTTCCCGCCCTGGTGTGTCATGAAAATACGGTCGGTCAGGGAGAGGGATCGGTTGCCTTCAGGATGCTCGATGCATGGCAGATTCGTGTTGACGGGTTGTTCGGCGGTTTTATCAATGACAGCCATCGCTGGTCCGGGTCTCCTCCTATTGACATTGTACACCCGATGCCCGCCCGTTAGGGGCGTCACGTATAAAACCCTCACACCTATTTCCCGCTTAATGCGGGAAATAGGGAGAAGGCCCGGGATGTGCATGATGCAGGCCAGAAGAAGCGCCATGAGATGGCGCCGCTACAAAGACAGGGACAAAGGCAAAGACGCTGGATCTCCGATCAGGTCGGGGATGACAAAAGAGGGGAGCAGATTCCTTCCTTCGACAGATTCAGGACAGGCGCTGCGCTCGGAATGACCACTTTGATGTGGTGTGGTCAGTTCCGGTGTTGCGGTACGCGACGCTAATCCGAGTTACGGTCTCCTGAGCCTGATACGAGTTAGCCTCCTAACGCCAAGGGTCGCAAGTAACGCAGCATAACCCTATTGTTGACGGATGGTTAATTTATGACAAAAGCTTGCGGAATCCTTCAACGGTTAATCCTGCGTCCCGTACAATTCCCCCCATGGTAAAGGCATTCACAGGATTGTTTCGCGGAACCGTCAGAATGCGTACTCCATCGGTCATGACGATGTGCTTGCCCTGACGGGCAATGCGAAACCCCGCTTTCTCCAAAGCGCGCACCGCATCCAAGATGGTTGACACCCGGAAGCTTGGGCATGGTTAGACGGCCAGTTCGATTTCTCGGACTTCGGCGTCCTTCAAGAGGTCTTCGACGACGCTGACATATTCTCGGATGGCGGTTTCAATATTAGCGAGGGCCTCTGCTTCGGTTTTACCCTGGGACCAACACCCGGGCAAGCCAGGCACTGACATGCTGTAGCCTTCGTCAGAGTGGTGCAAGGCAATTTTGTACTTCATGCGGTCCTCCTTGCGGTTGATCATCCAGGAGTTTCATGACAACGGCTTCTCGACTTACCTTCAACCCGTGTCCAATCGAGCGTTGTGGTAGCGGTTTCCGACCGACATCATCACGATGTGCCGATCACCATCATACTGCCATGCCGTCTACAGGGCAAATTCTCACGAGGATAAAAGAGGGAAGAAAGCGTCATGAGGCATGTCCCTGCCCTTGAGCAGGGATGGCGCGGCTACAAAGATGGAGATCCTGGATTTCCGGATTCCAGTTCGGTGAGAGCCGTGAAGAGGTCCGGGTGTTTCAGTTGGTAGTTGAAATCGGACAGGATGTTCCGGGGTGAGAGTCGTTTCCCCGCTTCGCGGGTGGCGGTGACCGGTGGAACGGCGATATGAAATCGCTCGGCGGCAAAGCGACAGATTTCGGCCCAACGTCGTGGGTGGCCGTCACTCACGATATACGTCGAGCCGGGCGAGGCATATCGCAGCGCGAGCAGGCACAGTTCCGCAACGTCTTCCACATGGACCAGGTTGACGTATTTTTGTGAATTTTTGATTTTCCCCCTCCGGATCCAATCGAACACGTGTCGTCCTGGTCCGTAGAGCCCGGACAGTCTCAGAACCATCGCTCCAAACGCGGTGCGTAAATGTTCTTCACTGGCTACACGGGGAATGGCGAGATTGACCGGCACGCGTTCGTCTACAACATCGGGGAGTCCTCCCGGAAAAGCCGAGGTGCTGCCCAGGAGGAGCAACCGGCTGTTCCGGTCGATCGCATGTTGCGCGAAGGTCTCGGCGGTGTTTTGGGGAAGCGCCGGAAAGCACCAGATGATGTCCGACTGCGGGGGAATCTGTGTCCACGTGTCGGGTTGCTGCAAATCAAAAAAGATACGGTGGTCGGGTTCTGCAAAGGACAGATGGGCCGTCGGGGTACGGCTGGTTGCGAATACCGGACGGCGGTGTTGCCGGGCGGCGTGATAGATGAAGCGGCCGGTATAGCCGGCACCGAGGATCACGAGTGGAGCATGTGCGATGCGATTCATGGGGTACGCGGGTCCCGGTCGGGAAAAGACGCGGAGGTTACCCGGTCATATAGTGGCGGGCATACTGGACGTAGTTTTGGGCCGATTCCTTGAGCCACGCCAGCTCGGTGTCCCGCAGGGGCCGTTTGGCGCGGGCAGGCGCACCGATCACCAGGCTGCCCGGCGGGATTTTGGTGTGTTCGGTGACCAATGCCCCGGCCCCGATGATACAGTCGTCTCCGACCACGGCTCCGTCCATCAGCACGGCACCCATGCCGATCAAAACGCGATTGTGAATGGTACAGCCGTGGAGCACGACGTGGTGACCGACCGTGACGTCGTCACCGATGATCAGGGGATACGTGTCGTGGGTCACGTGGAGCAGCGAGAGGTCCTGGATGTTGGTACGATGGCCGATCCGAATATAGTTGACGTCGCCGCGGACGACACTGTGGAACCACACGCTGGATTCGGATTCGATGACTACGTCGCCGACGATCACCGCAGTATCTTCGATGAAGACGGTATCCGCGATGGTCGGGGTGACGCCTCGATAGGGTTTAATCATGGGAGGTCATTGGTATGGAATAGTCAACGACACCCAGAATCTGTCATTCCGAGCGTAGCGAGGAATCTCTCGTTCAACCGGCGAAGGCATGGAAAAGCAGATAGTTCCTTCGCTTCGCTCAGGACAAGCGCTTCGCTCAGGATGACAATTCTGATGTGGTCAGTCTTTGATTCTGTCGACAATTGGGCAAACATTCGCAATTCCAAATTCTGGAATCTTGGGAAGACGCACCCTCAGCCTTTGCTTAAAATCGAAGCCACGACGAGAATCGTCAAGGCCGTGATCACGGCAACGTACACGGTCACGCTCCGGTCATTCAACCAGGCGGTTTGCCAATCTTTAGGGTAGAGGGCTTTCCCCACCAGATAGCGGCCTTCTTCGTACAGCCCGAGTACCTGTTCCATTTCGATCAGGGTCTGTTTGGCCACGCGGTGGCGGTCGCGTTGTTGCAAGATCAGGTAGACGAACAATGCCGAGAACAGGGCGGTGCCGGTAATGGCAAAGACCTTGATGGTGAGATGCACGGGACCCGGCGGGGAAAGCGCGAGAATCGTGATGAGGAGCAGGACCAGAAACGCGCTGCCGAAGGCCGTCAGGCGCACCATCTGTTCCCGGCGGCGGAACACTTCTTCTTTATACCAGGGGTAGAGGACCCGAAAGACTTCGAGCTGTTCCTCGGTCAACTTGACGGCCGGTGCGCTCATGGCAGGTTTGTCGTCAGGAGATGGGCCTGCATCCAGTTGGCCAGATGGACGGTCATTTGACGAAAGTCTTCGGGTTTGCCGAACTGGTGGTCGGCCTCGGGCAACAGTACGAGTTTCTTGTCGCCAGGCAAGGCATCTTCCAATTGCCGGATCTGGTGGAACGGGACCAATTCATCTTGTTGCCCATGCACGATCAGGACGGGGGCGTTGATGTTGCGAGCGGCCTCATAAGCATTGTCGGCCCGGCAACTCTCGTAAAAGGCGAAATCCAGTGCAACCGGCGCTGTTCCACCTGTCACGTCGGGAATATAATTGGTGCGTTGCCATTCTTCAATGCCATCGGGACCGAATTCGTGTTCCAGCATTTCGGGAAAATCCGGGACCGGACACTTGAGGCCGACGGCACGCAGTTCCGGATGGTGCTGTCCTACCAGGATGGCCAGGAGCCCGCCGAAACTCGATCCGATGAGTCCCAGGTCATGGTACCCGCGTTCGCGCATCAGGCTGATGGCGCGTTCCAACTGGTCGCAACACGTGGCCACCGTGATGCGACTGAAGTCTCCCTCCGATTCTCCCATTCCGAACCAGTCGAATCGAAAGGTGCTGATCCCCTGGGCGACCAGGAGTTGAGTCAGGCGGAGGTTGGTGCGACTCTCCTTATTCGAGAGAAAGCCATGGCAGAGGATGACGGCTCGATCACTCTTCCGGTCGGGCTCCGCCAGGATTGCCGAAACTGAATGGTGTGTGCCGTCCTGAAAGGCGAGGGGTATCTCTTGCATGGCCGAATCCTGAAGAAGAGCAGGCGATGCTGTCAATCGGCACGCGTTTTTTCCCCTGCTGTCATCCCCGACCTGATCGGGGATCCAGAGTCTTTCTCTTCTGTTCCTCCATGCGGGCCGCCCTGTCTAGAACAAAAAACCCCTGGATCCTCGATTAAAAATGTCGAGGATGACAGGAGGGGAGCGTCGAGGATGACAGGAGGGGAGCGTCGAGGATGACAGGAGGGGAGCGTCGGGAATGGCAGAAGGAGAATGATCGCGCGGCTGCAAATGCGAGAGGCAGGTCGGGTTAGCGTAGCGTAACTCGACAAGGAACCGCCCATTAGGACAGGCACGCCGGCTTGTCCCTACGACAGAAAATAGAAATGGTTGGTCGGCCCCCGACCCCGGCCGATGGCCAGACTATGGCGAATCGCCTCCGTGACGTATTGTTTCGCCGACTCGACCGCGTCGGGGAGGAGTTTGCCCAACGCCAGGTGAGCGGAGAGGGCCGAGGCGAAGGTGCAGCCCGTGCCATGCGTATGCGGCGTGTCGATCCATTCTCCTTTATACATGCGAAAAAAACGGCCGTCATACAACAGATCGGTGGCGGGGTGTTCCAGTAAATGCCCGCCCTTGATCAGGACGTGTTGGCAGCCAAGCTGGTGAAGCGCCTTCGCCGCCTGCCGGGCTTCGGCCAGTGTCCGGATCGTCAGGCCGGTCAACCGTTCGGCTTCATGGATATTGGGCGTGATGACGGAAGCCAGGGGAATCAGGGCCTGTTTGACCGCATCAATCGCATCGGCTTGTAGCAGGTCATGTCCGCTTTTTGAGACCATGACGGGATCGACGACAATCCAGGGCACGTGGTACTGTTGCAGCTTCCGGCCGACCAGGGACGCGAGTGAGGCCGAGGACAGCATCCCGGTCTTGACCGCGGCCACGTCGAAATCGGCAAAGATCGCGTCGATTTGCGCTTCCACGATGGATTCGGGGAGATCGTGAATGGCCGTGACGCCCGTGGTATTCTGTGCGGTAATCGACGTAATCACCGACATGGCATAGGTGCCGTTGGCGGACATGGCTTTCAGGTCCGCCTGGATCCCGGCGCCCCCGCCCGAGTCGGAACCGGCGATGGTCAGGACTTGTTTGAGCATGGTTCGGGAGAATAGAAGAGAACGAAAGTCGGGAAGCCTTGGTGTCGCGTCACGGGCTTCGACTCTAGCATGGGGCCTGGGAGCGGTCAAATTCCTTCTGTTACTGGGCTTGGTTGCCTGTTCTTCCGAGTATCAGGAGGTGAGGATCGTCATTGACGATTTTCGCTTCTCTCCGGCTCGGGTTGACGTGCAGGCCGGACAACCCGTGCGCCTGGTGGTGAGGAATCAAGGCCGGGAAACGCACCGGTTTCAGAGTACCCTGTTGGCCCAACCCCGGGTCGACGTCGTGTCGGATACCGGCCGGCAGGCCGACGCATTCGAGCACGGGGTTCCCCTGGCCCCCGGCCAAAGGCTTGAACTCGTTCTGACACTGCCGCCGGGTGTGTATCACTTTCGGTGTCCCATCAAAGGGCATCGCGGGATGAGAGGCATGATCGTGGTGCAAGAGCCCGCAAGCGCATGAGCCGGGCACCGGCAGACACCCACAGCCCGAGAGAATCGGGGATCCAGTGTCTTTATTTCTTCTGTCTTCGTAGTCGCGCACCCTGGGTCAAAGTCCGGGACAGGCCTCATGTGGCTCGTTACCTCCGCGCCCCTGCCCCTCTCCATGAGCCTCAGTGCGGGGAAATGGCACCTGCCCAGAATCTGCAGGCCATTCTGGACTAGAAGCCCGCCTGTTCCCGGGCGGTCCGAACTCTCTCGCTCAACGCATTCATGGCAAGGAGACTGATCCTCCGGCGCTCAGTATGGCGCAGTTTTGCATAAGCATGAATGACTAAAGTCATGCGGTATGATATTAGCTTGATCGGTCTAATTTAGTATGCTATAAGGCTGGAAAAATTGATTGATATAGTTTTGTGTGCCGTCTTCGAGATGACGGTTGGCGCGGGACGGGGTTCGGATATTTTTCAGGGAGGGAGGGCGATGCAGATAGGCCAGATGGAGCGACAGTCGGTGGGAGCGTGCGGTCGTGTCCGGGGCACGGCTCCTGGCCTCTTTCGTGATTCTTTTTCTTTCTTAAAGGAGTTCCCTATGTATCAAGCTGAGAATGATTACCTCTATGGACACGTAATTGCACTGATGGGAATTATGGGCTATGTCATGTCTCAACTTGAATCCGGTAAACAGATTCATGGATTTCAATTACTTGAACAAATTGAACAAATTGAACAAACTATATTAAAATCTTCACAAGAGAAAAGTCCTGACTTTACCCAAGGATTTATAGATTGTGTTGCTAATATTAGGCAGTACGGGCATCCCTCAAATACAGACTGAACAAACTTCCTCGCATAGAGGTCTGTATCATCTTCTTCATGGACTTGCTGCTTTTGAAGTTGTCGAGTAGCCAGATCTTGTAAGATTTTCACTTGCTCATCACTCAATGGTTGTTCTGTCATTGTCGTTCCATCCAATGTAAGGAGGGCTAAGGGGCGGTAGAGCGTCTTTCGTCTTTGTTTTCTCCGTCATCCTCGACGCTTGTCCCCGACATTCTTAATCGGGAATCCAGGGTCTTTGCCTTTGGGCTTTGGTTCCCTCTCCCCCTTGAGGGAGAGGGCATGGTGAGCAGGCGACTGAAAATTATTAACGAATGAATACATACATATTCGACTGACTGCAGCCTTCCGTGAGGCTGGCGGCGGATATGCGAACTGAACTGAAAAGAAGGAAGAATGAGCTGGCTTTCTTCAGTCAAGAAAGCGCCTGCGTTGAAGAGCGTTCGATTTCCGCATGCGCCAGCTAATGGGCATGTCTGAGTAGTTCGAGGTCCCGTCGCTGGGTTCAAGTATGCAAAAGCGTATTATTTCTTTTTATCTCTAATTGCAACGCCTTGTTTTTTATTTTTTGGCAAGGAAGCAAACATGTTTTTTACTTCCTGGGGTTCGGTGATGGTTTTTTCAACGATGAAATTGATTAACTTAAACAGCCTGTCCACTATTTGCTTGTTATCCTCACCGGTCAGATCAATCTGTCCTTCATGCGCGCCACCTTCATTGCCGAAAATTCGAACGGTATCCAGTGACTGGATTACGCTTTCCGGCAAACCTTTCTGATTTAATTTGCCTATAGCACGGTTTAAGTTAGAATCGGTTTCTCCTAGTGATTCGCAGAGTTTTTTGGCGGCAAGGCGAAGCAGGGCTGCCGCAGCTCTTGGAGAAGAAACAGATACTACTCGTGCTTCATTGTAATATTCCAATACTGCTTCCGGCGTATCCTTATGGGGACGTGGGGCAGTGATTTGTGAGGGAAAAACAAGTCTTTCATTTATCCAAAAAGAAAATTCTTCGCAATAAACACAACGAGAAACCCTTAATACTTTTAGACCAACGGAACCAGAAAGGTGACGATAAGCATGGGTCGTGTGCCATCTTTGTTCGGCGTAAACATTGCACGCCGGACAATGAAATGTTTCCTTCTCAAATTCCGGCGGTATGTAGTTTTTTTGATTTTCTTCCATCACTCTTTTCACCACAAATGGGGCTTGCGGCGCGACAGGATGCATCTTCTTGCCTTCAGTCATCTTAGCTGCCTAATGTGATTGGTCTGCGGCTACCGCCGTGGTTGCTTCTTTATCCTTAATGAGGATTTCTTCCAACTGATCGAATAACACTTGAAAATGTTTGAAGTCCTCTGCGGTTCCGTTTTCGCAAAGCCAATCACAAAGGTTCGTTTTTTCGTCTTTATTGATTCCCCATCTTTCAGGAACGATTTCCCTTTTGCCTCGTACAGTCTTTTCATGTTCACTGTCGATATTGAAAAACGCTTCCCTATACTTTTGGGCTCTTTCCAGCGTCGCTTTCTCAAACAGGTTTTCAATTCCTGTTTGTAGTGGATGGTTTTCTTGCTTGGGGATGTTACGCTCAAACACCTTTCCTTTTGTCTTATGGCGAGTTTTATCGCAGTCATGAAGGAGGATTACTTTTTGAGGTATTATTTCTGAGAGTTTGGGATCGAATTTGTTGAAAATTCCATCCAAGCGTCCATGGCCGCCACCATCCCGTAATTCAATTGTCTCAAGTATCTCCTGCTTGCGAAGACACTCAGCAGCTTTTTGCAAATACTGTACATCGGTTGTACCGTCCAAAAAGATGACTGGTCTTTGGGACTCCTTTACTGCTTGTTGTACGTCACCCAAAAACTTTCGTGTTTCAGTGAAAGATTTGTAGGCAATTTCAAATTCGCTGAACTCCTCAGGACTGATTTGTTGACCGTGGGGCAGTCGATAAAGTGCGAAACCGTCTTCTCCGAAAGTTTTCCCCATGCCAAGGACGAAAAGCGGGGAGTGGGTGGTAACGATAAATTGAACCTGTGGAAACATTCTCACCAATTGAGGAAGGATCTCATGCTGATGAATAGCATGCAGGTGCAAATCGATTTCATCCACGATGACAATCCCTCGGATGACATCGGTTTTGGTAAGAGGGCTGCTGGATAGATCAAAATCTCTCAAAATAGAAAGGAACAGATTCAGCAGGGAAGTTTCACCTGTGGACAATTGGAAAATATTAGGAACGAGAGTTTTGTCACCTTGCATTAGAGAAATTATTCTGTTTTGTCTCTTCCCAATTCCGAACCGTAGATTCCCGCCTACCCGGAAAACTGAACGAACGATACTAAGGACATTTTCATAAATAGTAGTAGCTGCGCCTTGATAACTCTTGAAAACTACATTAGGAGGTACCGGCTGGAAATTTCCGTTCTTGTCTTTATAAAAAAGATTGGGAACAAACTTGGGTTCAAAAGCGCCACGATCATACAAAACTTCAAATAACCAGTTTTCGTTATCGCTGAGCGGGGAATAGTTGATAATCTTGCGGTCCGTATAGCCTTGGAGATGGTGTAGATTCATATATTCGGCTTTAGCCTTTAGATTTTCTTCATTCAGCCATGCAGGTTCTTCAAAGCGGTTTGGGGGAAAGTAAAGGACACAGTTTCGGGAAAAGATCTCCGCAATCTGGTTTTTATTGTGCAAGGCAGGTGAATTAAAATAGTCATATTTATCGGGATCCATCTTTTGCCAGGCATTTTGGGCATCGCTCCCTGTAAGTCCTACGGGCGCGCCAGAAGTTTCCTTTTTTAAGCGTATAGACATCATTTCTTCTATAAACAAGTTATCTTCAAAGTCCACCCGCGAGAAAGAGAACTCGCTTTCCGACTTAATGTAAGTGGTGTCCCGGAGTTTGTATACTTTGTTTGCTTCAACTTCTGGGGTGTCTGGGTAAATCATACCCTGAGCAGCAAGCAATCCATTCACAATATGGGACAATAAAATACTTTTTCCGGAACCATTCTCCCCAACCAGCACAACGGGTTTCGGAAAATCACCCTCGAAAGGGAATGCAATATCAATGTGATCTATAGGCCCATAGTTATCTATCTGGATCCTTTTTGCGTACATGGTATTTTCCTCTATATCCCTACCATGGAAACGGTTTGATGAGCGGATTTTCGCCGTCTAGACACTTTTCAGCGACGCGCGAGTATTAGGAAGAATAAACGTCTGTTTTGTTCTCGGCAAGCTCCACCGGCAATTTTTTAAACGTCTATTCAAATTGCATTGAAGAGCAGATAAATGGCCCTTTACGGCCCTCACAAAGACGCTGGATTCCCGATCAGAGCCTGTCCTCGACGTTTGTAATCGGGGATCGAGGACGACCGCAAGAGGAAAGAGGCGAATAGGCGAATGCTTCTCCTCCCCTTCGCCCCGGCCCTTTCCCTCACCCCAACCCTCTCCCAGAGGGAGAGGGAGAAATGCGCCATGAGATGGCGCGGCTACGAATACCAAAAGCAAAGACCCTGGATCCCCGATCGAGTCGGGGATGACAGACAAAAACATGCCGCCTATTTTATCGCATCTACGTATTATTTGTGTTACAGTCTTGCCCGGACTTGGGACGGGGAGAGCGTGCTGACCGCTATTTGGGAGGGAGTGAACGTGTCGAAGAAGATTGTTCTGTGGAGAGGGGTCGCGGTGGGGGCGGCATTGCTTTTGGCTGCCGTCGCGCAGGCGGTCCTTGCCGCGGACGCGGAACCGACGGGGGGTGAAGCCGGTGAAGCGCCCGTTCAATTGGAAGAGGTGGTGGTGACCGGTTCTCGCATCCACATGCCCAATTTGTCCAGCGCCAGTCCGATTTACCACATCGACTCGGAGGCCTTGTCGTTCCAGGGTAATGTCCGGGTGGAGGACACGTTGCGCCTCCTGCCGCAGGTGTTCTCCGGGCAGAACGCCCACATTTCCAACTCCTCTACCGGGACGGCCACCCTGAATCTGCGTAACCTGGGATCGAAGCGGACGTTGGTGCTGATCAACGGCCGTCGCCTTCCGGCCGGCTCACCGCTCCAGGGCGGTATCGGTGCCGATATCAATCAGATTCCCGGCTCGTTGATCAAGAGCGTCGAGGTGCTGACCGGCGGCTCCTCGGCGACCTACGGGGCCGATGCGGTGGCCGGGGTGATCAACTTCCTGATGGTCGATGATTTCGAGGGCGTCAAGCTCGATTACCAGTTCAGCCAGTACCAGCACGGCAACAACAACGACAAGTGGCAGGGGATCGTCCGGGACGCCGGGTATTCGGCGGCCGATGGCTCGGCATGGGACGGCGGTATCTCGAATGTCTCCCTCGTCATGGGGAAGAATCTGGGGAGGCGCGGCAACGTCACGGTCTACGGGACCTATCGCAACATCGCCGCGGTGTTCCACGGGGACCGCGATTACAGCTCGTGTGCCCTGGTCCAGTCCGTGACCATGTGCGGCGGTTCGGCCACGCAACCGCAGGGGACCTTCTCCGATTTCGGCGCGTTGGGCAGCCGGGGGTTGGAGAGCTTCGATTACAAAGTGGCGGGCCACCAATTCGTGCCCCGGGAAGGCACGCTGTACAACTATGCGCCGACGAACTATTTGCAGCGTCCCGACCAACGCTGGACCGCCGGCCTGTTCGCGCACTATGACGTGCACGACAAGGTCGAAGCCTACGCCGAGTTCATGTTCATGGACGACCGGTCGGTGGCCCAGATCGCCCCCTCCGGGGCGTTCTTCGTCACCGACACGCTGAACTGCGACAATCCATTCCTGTCCGCGCAACAGTTCGAGGCGTTATGCGGTGCCTATGGTTTGACGAAGGACGATATCCAGACGGTGAACATCGGCCGGCGCAACGTCGAGGGCGGCAGCCGGCAAAACGATCTGCAGCACACCTCCTATCGCAGCGTCTTCGGTCTGCGCGGCGATCTGAGTGACCGGTGGTGCTACGAACTGCACTATCAATACTCCAAGGTCCAAATGAAGAACGCCTACCGGAACGATCTGTCGACCACCCGGATCAGGCGCGCGCTGGACGCGGTGGAACACCCGGGGACCGGTGAAGCCGTGTGCCGTTCCGTACTCGATAGCTCCGATCCGAACTGTGTGCCCTGGAACATCTTTCGGGAGGGCGGGGTGACGTCAGACATGGTTGACTACCTGATGTTGCCGTTGTCCGCCGAAGGCTCAACGGACCAGACCGTGGTGTCTGGTTACCTCACCGGTCATCTCGGCCGGTACGGCATCACATCGCCCTTCGCCGAAACTAGCGTGGACGTGGTGCTCGGCGGCGAATACCGCGCGGAAACGCTCACGTTCAATCCCGACGAAGCCTACCGTAGCGGCGACGGGGCCGGCCAGGGCGGCGCCAGCCCTCCGGTCAGCGGAGATTTCGACGTGACGGAATTCTTCTTCGAAGCCGGCATCCCGCTGGTCGAAGGCGCCCCGTTTGCGGAAGAACTCGGGCTCGACGTGGGCTATCGCTATTCCGACTACGATTACGATTTGCAAACCAATACCTTTGGCGTCCGTTCAGGCTGGGCCATCGATTCCGGTATCAAGCTGCGGGCCAGTTTTCAACGGGCGATCCGTGGACCGAATGTGCGGGAACGGTTCCGGCCGCAGGGCTACAACCTGTTCGACATGCCCGCTGATCCCTGTGGAGGGCCTGTGACCAGTGGCCGAACGGCTGCGGGCCGCACCTTTGAAGAGTGCGCCCGGAGTGGCGTGACGGCTGCCCAGTTCGGCAATATCGCCCACTCGCCGGCTGAACAATACAATGTGCTGCAAGGAGGGAACCCGGACCTGGTGGCGGAGGATGCCGACACCTACTCTTTCGGTCTGGTGTGGACGCCCCGCTTCGTCGACGGGTTCAATTTCAGCGTGGATTTCTATTCGATCAGAATCAGGAAAGGGATCAGCAGCTTGAACCCGCAGCTTATCCTGAATGAATGCATGGACGGTGATGCTGCGCAATGCGCCTAGGTCAGACGCGGGCAGGGCGGTGATCTGTGGCTGGGGTCCGACGTCGACCGTAGCGGCCGCATTGTGTCCCTATTGGACAACCTGGCCATCGAGAAAGTGCAAGGGTACGACATCACCGCCCTCTATGACCTTGACGTCGGCGGGTGGGGGCGGTTGAACGTCAGCGATATCCTCTCGATCACCTCCACGTGGGACCGACAGGAATTGGAAAGTGCGCCGATCGTTGACTGCGCAGGCAAATGGGGTCTCACGTGCGGCTCGCCGACCCCGGATATGCGCAACAATCTGCGGGTCACCTGGATCACGCCCTGGGGGTTACGGCCCAGCCTCATGTGGCGGTACATCAGCGGAGTCGAAGCCCTGAGCGCCGGCGGGGTTGATCTCGGGGAACGACATTATATCGATCTGGCTGCGATTTGGGATTTCACGGACAACGCCAGCCTGCGGATCGGGATCAACAATCTGTTCGATAGAGAGCCGCCGATCGCCGGCCAGGAGGCAGGACCAAGCATCTCCGGCAATGGCGGCACCTTCCCCGGCCTGTACGACGTCCTGGGTCGGTACCTGTTCATCGGGGTGACTGCTAATTTCCTCTAGGCAGGTTGTCGGGTTACGCCTGCGGCTAACCCGACCTACAGAACTCACGGAAACAACACTTTGTAAGGAGGGGCGTGGGGGCATTAGGCTTGCCCCGGGCTTTGACCAGGGGTAGAGGCATTTGTAGGTCGGATTAGCGAAGCGTAATCCGACAATCCGCCAGCCCGGAATCTATCGGGGAGTGGCGGCCTGAGCCCCGTGCTTGACACTCCCGGGGTTTGTTGTTACGTTCTAATTTTTACATATTTTTTGCCGGTCTGGTCGAAACGGCTACTGGAGCCTGGCGGCAACGACTTCCGTGACCGTTCAGAATCTTATCCTCTCGCTTCATCAGTTCTGGGCAAAACACAACTGTATCATTTGCCAGCCGTATGATTTGGAAAAGGGTGCCGGCACCTTCAATCCGGCCACCTTTCTGCGTGCCTTGGGGCCGGAGCCTTGGCGGGCGGCCTACGTCGAGCCCTGCCGTCGTCCTACGGACGGCCGGTATGGCGAGAATCCCAACCGGTTGCAGCATTATTATCAGTACCAGGTGGTCATCAAGCCTTGCGTGGATACGATCCAGTCGTTGTATCTGGAGAGTCTCTCGACGCTGGGAATCGATCCTCGAAAACATGATATCCAGTTCATCCAGGATGATTGGGAATCTCCGACGTTGGGGGCTTGGGGGCTGGGGTGGGAAGTCCGGCTCGACGGCATGGAAATTACCCAATTTACGTATTTCCAGGAAGCTGGCGGGCACACCCTCGATCCGGTGACCGTGGAACTCACCTATGGGACGGAGCGGATTGCCATGTATCTGCAGGGGGTGGACAACGTGTACGATCTCCGGTGGTCCGAAGACGTCAGCTACGGAGATTTATTCCACGATTCGGAAGTCCAGTTCTCCCGGTATCATTTCGAGGTTGCGGATATTGACATGATTCGTACGATGTTTGCGTCCTGTGAGAAAGAATGTCGCACGTTGTTACAACAAGGGCTCGTTCTGCCAGCCTACGATTATTGTATGAAAACCTCTCACTTGTTCAACGTCCTGGACGCGCGGGGCGCGCTGAGCGTGGCTGAACGAACGGGATTTATCGGGCGCGTGCGCGGGCTCGCGAGGGGCTGTGCGGATGCGTACGTCGAAAGAAGAAAGACCCTTGGGTTTCCGTTACTGGCCGGATCAGAGGCGACGCCTGCTGCGTCTTCCAAAGGAAAGCCGAAGCGTCTTCCATCATAATTTTCTATAGCCTGTCTTATGCCATCCCGACGGTCCACTTCAAACCAAGTGCCCACGAAAGACCCTAAACGAAACCGTCTTCCCACCACGTCCTTCCTGTTGGAAATCGGGTCCGAGGAGTTGCCGTGGCAGATGATTCAACCGGCCATGATGCAACTCGCTCAATTGCTGGAAGGCTTTTTGGCGAACCACCGGTTTTCCCATGACTCTCTCCGGACGTTCGGGACCCCGCGTCGTCTGGCGGTTCTCGTCCAGGGATTGGCTGCGAAGCAAACACCTGTCGTGCAGGAAACGCTGGGTCCATCCAAAGCCGCGGCGTTCGACGCCCAGGGCCATCCGACGAAGGCCGCTCAGGGGTTTGCGAAATCTCAAGGCGTGGACGTCGGCGAATTGGAGACCCGGGAAACGTCCAAAGGGGTCTATCTCTGCGCGGTCAAACGGGAGAAGGGGTTGCCCGCGACCACGGTCTTGACCGAGCATCTTCCCGGTCTTCTTCAACGTCTTACCTTTCCGAAAACCATGAGATGGAATGCGTCGGGGGTCCGGTATCCACGGCCTATCCGCTGGTTGGTCGCAGTCGTGGGCAGCAGGGCCTTGTCCTTCGACTTCGCCGGAGTCCGGTCGGGCGGCCATTCTTGTGGCCATCGGTTCTTGTCGCGGGGGAAACCCGGCGTGGCGGGCAAGGGTATCAGGATCCGTCGGCCGGAAATGTATGAAGCGACCTTGGCGCGCGTGGGCGTGGAGGTTGATCCGGTCCGGCGGCGGGAGGTGCTTGTCGGACAACTCAAACAGCTTGGTCGTTCTGTCAACGGACGGGTGTACCAGGCGAATCATGAAGAACTCCTCGACCAAGCGGTGTTTTCATTGGAATGTCCCAACGTTCTTGGCGGGACGTTTGACCAAACCTATCTGGCCTTGCCTCCGGAAGTGCTGATTACTTCCATGAAAGAGCATCAGGGGTTTTTCTCGGTCGTCAACCGGAAAGGGGAACTCTTGCCTCGGTTTTTCGCGCCCACCAACATGAACGTGAAAAACATGGAGTTGATTACTATCGGCAACGAGCGAGTCCTGGCCGCTCGCCTGGCGGACGCCCGATACTTTTTTCGCGAGGATCGCAAGGTGAAACTGGCCGATCGCGTGCCTCAACTGCATGGTGTCGTGTTTCACAAGCAATTGGGCTCCCTGTATGACAAAACCCAACGGATGATCACCCTGGCGGGTGACTTGGCCGAGGCCGCCAGGGTCCCGGAGTTGGTGGCGTCGTGTCAGCGCGCTGCGTTTTTGAGTAAGGCCGATCTGGTGACGGGGATGGTCGGGGAATTCCCCACGCTCCAGGGCGTGATGGGCGAAAAGTATGCGGCGCATGATGGGGAACCCGACGACGTCTGCCAAGCCATCGGGGAATACTACCGGCCTCGAACGCCGGATGATGCCGTCCCCGAGACCACGGTAGGCCGGTTGTTGGCGCTGGCCGACCGGCTGGACACCCTGGCGGCGTTTTTCTATGCCGGGATTGTCCCGTCCGGCTCGGAAGATCCTTATAGCCTTCGCCGAAGCGCGTTTGGCGTGATTCGAATCGTGGTCGAAGCCGGGTTGACGATCAACCTCGGAGACATCCTTCAGCAGGCGGCACACCTGCTTGATCAGCAAGGCGTCAAAGCAGCTCCACCTCAAAGCCCGGAAGCGGAAGGGGTGCCCTTGCTTCAATTTTTAGAAGATCGGCTTCGCTATTATGGCCGTACCGTGCCGGGCTATCGTGAAGACGTGATGGAGAGTGTCTTGGGACGTGCCGATGGTGCCGAATGTGATCTCCGTGATTTGTTTTTGCGCATGGACGCGTTGCAGGCCATTACGAGTCAACAGGACTTCGAGTCGTTGATTGTCGGATTCAAGCGGGCGCACAGGATCGTGAAAAAAGAGGCCTGGACGGCCAGAACCGTTGAAGTCGCGCTTTTGACCCACCAGACGGAGCGGACGTTACATCAGGCCGTGGAAACGGCCAAACGTGCGGTTGGGCAATCGCTTGAAGCCCATGATTATCACGGGGCCCTGCAGCAACTCATCGGGTTGAAAAGCCCCATCGACCAGTTTTTCGATGGTGTGCTGGTGAACGCCCCTGAACCCGAGGTGCGGGCGAACCGGTTGTCGTTATTGTGCCAGGTCGATGACCTGTTCTCGGCCTTCGGGGATTTGTCTCAAATCCAGGTGCAGGGCCAGTAGGAGGTAGTATGTGGTTTGTTGTCATTCCCCCTCACCCCAACCCTCTCCCGCCGTGGGGAGAGGGGGCTCTTTAATTCCCCTCCTTTGTAAGGAGGGGCGAAGGGGAGGTAGAGGTTCTCTCAACGAATGACTGAACGTATACAGGCATGACAGGATCCTAAAAGGAGCAGAAATACATCTAAATAGATCCAATATGTATCTAAAAGGATGCATAATGTACGCAAAAAAGATCCATAATGCATCAAGTTTGTCGCCATGACTTTTTCCGAGTCCGGATTCCGATGGTTTCGCCGTTTGATTACGTTGAGCCTGATCGTCGTCTGTAATCTGGTGCTGTTGGGGGCGTTGTGGGTCTCCGGTCTGGATTTGGATTTTGTCCTGACCAATTCCGAGCTCTACGATCCGAAATTGGGGCATTGTGTGGGGGTGGCCTGGGCCGAGGTGTCGGGGGTCGAGGGGCCGGTCCGGGTGTGTTCGGAATGGTTGGATACGACCGACCCCACCGGGCGGGTCCATTCTTTACAGGCGGGAGAGCCGTTGGCCATGAGCGTCGAGGGGAATCTGTATTATGAAAACGCCAGAAATGCCGACCATTGGGTGTTGGGGCTGTTGCTCTTTACCGTTGCGGTCATCTATCTGGGCATGCGGACCAAACGCGTGCTGTTGACCTGGTACGAGACGCGCCTTCGACAAAATGAGCGTTGAATAAATTTTTGAGGGGAATCCGATGGTTGTGATAGATTTTCATTTCGGAGGTCAACCGGCAGAGACGAACGAGTCCGGTCAAGGGGGAGAACTCATGCATGCGTAACAAGAAGTACGTCTATTCCTTTGGCGACGGCAAAGCCGAAGGCACAGGCACCATGAAGGCAATGCTCGGGGGGAAGGGTGCCGGCCTCGCGGAAATGACCAATCTGAAGATTTGCGTCCCTCCGGGATTCACCATCACGACCGACGCCTGCCTCGAATATTTCAGCGCCAGAAAACGGTACCCGGCCGGCATGTGGGATCAGACCCTGAAAGGGCTGAAGCGGGTGGAGCGGTTGATGAAGGCGGGGCTCGGGGACCCTCGAAACCCGTTGTTGGTGTCCGTGCGGTCCGGGGGGCGCGCGTCCATGCCCGGGATGATGGATACGGTGTTGAACCTCGGCTTGAACTCGGAGACCGTCAAAGGTCTGGCCGACAAGACGAACAATGCACGCTTTGCCATGGATTCGTATCGCCGGTTTATCACGATGTTCGGCGCCGTGGTGATGGACGTGCCGCGTGAAAAGTTTGACGAGGTCCTGGAAAGCAAAAAGCAGGAGGTCGGAGCCGTGACCGATACCGACCTCTCCGCGGAAGCTCTCGGCGAGTTGGTCGCCACGTATCAACGCGTCGTCAAGCAGGAAACCGGCCGGGCGTTTCCCGAGGATCCGTTCGAGCAGCTCAACATGGCGGTCCGGGCGGTTTTTGCGTCCTGGTTCGGTGACCGGGCGGTGACCTATCGAAAGATCTACGGCATCCCGGATGCGTGGGGTACCGCGGTCAACGTCGTGGCTATGGTGTTCGGCAACATGGGCGAGACCAGCGGCACCGGCGTCATGTTTTCTCGAAACCCTTCCACGGGCGAGCGAGCGATTTTCGGGGAATGTCTCTTGAATGCCCAGGGTGAAGACGTGGTGGCGGGTCTTCGTACGCCCCTTTCCGTGTCCGCCCTGAAGGACGCGTTGCCCGTTGCCTATAAATCTCTCATGACCACCCAAAAGGTTTTGGAGAAACATTATCGTGACATGCAGGACATGGAGTTTACGATCCAGGAAGGCAAGCTCTATATGCTGCAAACCCGGGCCGGCAAGCGAACGGGGATCGCCGCGGTTCGGATTGCCGTCGATATGGTCAAAGAACGGCTGATCGATAAACGAGAAGCCGTGCGCCGGGTCGAACCGGAACAGTTGGCGCAGTACCTGTATCCTATTTTTGAACAGGCCGAAGAAAAGAAGTTTCAACCGATCGGCAAGGGGCTGCCGGCCGGGCCGGGAGCCGCCTGTGGGAAGATTGCCCTCACTCCGGATCATGCCGTGGCACTCAAGGCTCGTGGAGAAAAAGCCGTGCTCGTTCGGAAAGAAACCAGCCCGGACGATATTCACGGTATGCACGCCGCCGAAGGCTTCCTGACCGCCACGGGAGGGATGACCTCCCATGCCGCGGTGGTCGCCCGACAAATGGGTAAGGTGTGTGTCGCCGGGTGTGAAGACGTGGAAGTCTTCGAGGAGGAAGCCAAGGTCCGCATCGGACCCTCGGTCTTTAAAGAAGGAGATTATATTTCCATCAATGGATTTTCCGGCTGTGTCTACGGCGGGATGTTGTCCGTGGTGGATTCCGAAGTGATTCAGGTGCTCCAAGGCAAAGGTGCGGCTGTTCAATCGGACAAAATCCGCTATTTTTTCACCATCCTGAAATGGGCGGACGAGATCCGGCGCCTCAACGTCCGGGCGAATGCCGATGACCCGGATCAGGCCAGAATCGCGCGCGGGTTCGGCGCGGAAGGGATCGGCCTTTGTCGAACGGAGCATATGTTTTTTTCGGAAGAACGTGCGCCGATCATGCAAGCGATGATCCTGGCCTCGAACCGAAAAGAGCGCGAGCAATATCTTGAGCAACTGCTACCCCTCCAGAAACAGGATTTCATCGGGCTCTATCGGGAAATGAAAGGGTACCCGGTCACCATTCGGCTGTTGGATCCGCCCTTGCATGAGTTTTTGCCGAAACGCGAACAACTCATGGTCGATATCGCACGAGCCGACGCCGCGAACGTGAATGCACCGGAAATCGAGGAAAAACGAAAAATGTTGTCGCGGGTTGAAGAGTTGCATGAATTCAATCCCATGCTCGGGCTCCGGGGCTGCCGCTTGGGCATTACCATGCCTGAAATCACGCGCATGCAGGCCCGGGCGATCATGGAAGCGGCCTGTGAGTTGGCTAAAGAAGGGAAAAAGATCGTACCGGAAATCATGATTCCCCTGGTGGGCATGTCATCGGAGATGAAGGCGCAGAAAGCCCTCATCAAAGAGGTCGCCGACGAAACCATGCAACGCTGCGGGAAAACCTTGACCTATCTGGTCGGCACCATGATCGAGTTGCCGCGGGCCGCGGTCACGGCCGGGCAGATCGCCGAAGATGCCGAGTTCTTTTCGTTCGGCACGAATGACCTGACCCAGACCACGTATGGATTTTCCAGGGACGATGCCGCCAAATTTACGGGTTTTTATCGGGACCATGACCTGTTGGCGTTCGATCCTTTTGCCGTGCTCGACCGTGAAGGGGTGGGTGCGATCATGCGGTTGGCCATACGTGAAGGGCGAGCGACTCGTCCTGATATCAAACTCGGGATATGCGGGGAACACGGCGGAGAACCCAGTTCCGTTGAATTTTGCCATCACCTCGGTCTCGACTACGTGAGCTGTTCTCCCTATCGGGTCCCCATCGCCCGGTTAGCCGCGGCCCAGGCCGCGTTGGATGACGAAGGCGAACGCCCGGAGCCGAAGAAAAAAGCGGCTTCGGCAAAACCCCGCGCACGTCGGGTGACTGCCGCGACGTCTTCGTCCAAGTCGAAAGCCCAAGGGCGGTCCAAAACCCGATCCCGCCGGTGAGTGACGTCGAGCAAGACGCCCATTTCATGAACCAGGCTCTCAGGCTCGCGGCTCGAGGCCGTGGGACGGTTCGCCCGAACCCCATGGTCGGTGCCGTGGTCGTGGCGAACGGGACGGTCGTGGGATCCGGTTATCACAAACGGGCCGGTGGTCCCCACGCGGAAATCGTCGCGTTACGACAAGCCGGTGCCCGGTCGCGTAGCGCAACTCTCTATACCACGCTCGAACCCTGTTGCCATACGGAGAAACGTACTCCGCCCTGCGTGCCGGCTATTCTTGAGTCGGGTGTTGGTCGCGTCGTCGTCGCGATGCGCGATCTCAATCCCCAAGTGGCGGGTCGCGGCATCCGGCAACTCCGGCGGGCGGGAATTTCCGTGGACGTTGGTTGTCTCGGCAACGAAGCGGCCGCGCTCAATGAGGTCTATCTGCATTGGATCACAACGGGCCGGCCCTTTGTCGTGCTCAAGGCGGCGATGACGCTGGACGGTAAGATTGCCACGGCTAGCGGCGAATCGCAATGGATCACGGGAACCAAGGCACGAGCACACGTCCATCAACTGAGAAGCCGGTTCGACGTGATTGCCGTAGGAGCACAGACGGTTCTCAAAGACGATCCGCAATTGACTGTCAGGGTCTCCGTGGGCAAACGATCCTCACCCGGCATCCGTCAACCGATCCGCCTGGTCTTCGATAGCCGTCTGCGGATTGCGTTCAAGGCGCGTGTGCTTCAGGGGATCGAACAAGCCCCAACGGTCATTGCCACGACGAACATGGCCAGCTCCCGAAAAGTCGAACGATTACGAAAGATGGGTGTGCAGGTCCTGGTGTTGCCTCGAAAAGGAACCCGCGTCTCTCTTGGCAAGTGTCTTCAAGCCCTTGGGAAAATGGGGATCACCAGCATGCTGCTGGAAGGAGGGGGTGAGTTGCACGCCGGGTTTCTGCGTGAAGGTCTGGTGAGCCGGGTGGCTCTTTACGTGGCGCCGACCTTGTTGGGGGGGCAAAAGACCAAAGGCCTTTTGGGAGGCCGCTCGCCCCGACGTTTGGCCGAAACCGTACCGGTATCCAATTTTCAGGTTCAATCTCTGGGCGAGGACGTGCTTATCACGGGAGACGTATAAAGAAGTATCAGCCCGTTATCGGGGCATACAATCAACCGTTCAGCACTCGGGGAGGGTATCATGAAAAAAGTTGCTGTTATTTTATCGGGCTGTGGGTTTTTGGATGGAGCGGAGATCACCGAAGCGATCAGTACGCTGGTGGCTATCGGGCAACAAGGTGCTGAGTATGCGTGTTTCGCGCCGAATAAGGACGTGGCCGAGACGAACCACCTGACTCAACAGGCCACCGGCCAAACGAGAAACGTGTTGCAAGAGGCCGCCCGGATTGCGCGAGGGGACATTCAGCCCCTCGAAGCACTCAAGGCGCAGGACTTCGACGCCCTGGCGTTTCCCGGCGGGTATGGGGCGGCGCTGCATTTGTGTGATTTTGCGCAGAAGGGGAGCGGGGGACAGATCAATCCGCAAGTCCTGCGTATCGTGAAAGAATTTCACGAGAGCCGTAAACCCATTGCCGCGATTTGTATTGCCCCGGCTATCATGGCCTTGGCGTTTGGCGAGAAAGGGGTGAACGTCACGATCGGCGATGATCAGGGAACGGCTTCGGAAGTCGAAAAAACCGGGGCCAAGCATACCACTTGTGCGGTCGAGAAGTTCGTGGTCGATTCCGCCAATAAAGTGATCACCACTCCGGCCTATATGTACGGAACGGCCAAGCCGCACCAAATCTTCGAAGGCGTGAGCGGGGCCATCGCCGAATTGATGAAGATGGCGTAGGGGGCCGGTGCTTTCTACTTTGACAATGCCTTATGCTTCGGTGGTGGGGCTGGTACGCCGGTGAGCATGCCGAGAGCGCTGAGGTCCTCATCAATATCCGGCCAGTGGACCCCTTGCCCTGTCCCGACAATTTCAAAGTGCTGACGTTGCGCCGGGGTCGCATTGGATAAACGCCACGACCACGCCAGCGGAACGCTGACTGTTCGGCCATCTTCGAGATGAGCGACGATGAGGTCTTCAGTCACCTCGACCGTCATAATCCGTGGATCGTTACTCGCTACAATGCTCATGCCACGCCTCCGCAGTCTGACACGCGATCATTTCTCTCGCGCAGTTACGTCCCGAAATCATCGGGAGACTACTCATACAGCTACGCCCATTGCCTCAATTAGGCGCTATTGCCGGTGACATGGTCAAACACTCATGGGGCGCAGTGGGACGTAAACTGGTGTCGTTGGTATGAAAATAGCCAATGTGCCCCGAACTGTCATTCCCGACGCTTGTCCCCGACCTGATCGGGGATTTAATCAGAGAAAGTATCCAGGGCCTTTCTTCCCCCAAAGACAGGGCAAAGAAAAACCCTGGATCCCCGATCAGGTCGGGGATTGTAAATGTTCACTCATTCGTTGACGGAATGAAGACTCAGTGTCCTCCTCGCGGGCCCCCTTCCTGTCCTCCTCGCGGTTTTTAGCGGGGATCCAGGTTTTTCTCTTCTGCCCCTTCATGCGTGCGGGTCCGCCTGGCACAGAACCCTGGATTCCCGATTAAAAATGTCGGGAATGACAGAGAGGGAAAAACGGGAATGACAGAGGGAGACATCGGGAAGTGTCAACGAATTAGTGAACACAAACAGGGATGACAGAAAAAGACAAAGGCAACGCCCCCTGGATTCGTCTCCGCAGTCGTTAGCGGGGGTCCAGATCGTAGGTTGGGTTAGCGTAGCGTAACCCGACAGTTGGGCTGACCTTCGGCGGAAATTGTCAACGAATGAGTGAGTACATACAGTTCTGCTATAATGCGGCGGCAGTGCGGATTGACCGTTACCCACGTTATCGTGGCTGGGCAGGGACTCAGCGAAAACACGCAATGGAACTTCTCCGATCCACCGACGAGCCTCTTCGTCTTCTCCGGACCGTCTTCGGACATGCTTCTTTTCGCTTGAGCCAGGAGGAAGTGATTGAGGATCTGCTGGCCGGCAGGGACGCCATGGTCCTGATGCCGACGGGCGGCGGGAAGTCGTTGTGTTATCAGGTGCCGGCCCTGATGCGTGACGGGGTGGGCGTCGTGGTGTCGCCCTTGATTGCGTTGATGAAGGACCAGGTGGACGCGCTTCGCCAGTGCGGGGTGCGGGCGGCCTGTCTGAACTCCACCCTGGACCTTGAAGAAGTACGGGCGGTGGAGGCGGCAGTGAACGGCGGGAATCTGGATTTGCTCTACGTCGCGCCGGAGCGCCTGCTGCAGGAGCGTACCCTGGAGTGGCTGGACGCGCAAACCATCGCCTTGTTCGCCATTGACGAAGCTCACTGTGTGTCGCGCTGGGGGCACGACTTCCGCGAGGAGTATTTGCAGTTGTCGGTGCTGCACGAACGGTATCCCTCGGTCCCGCGCATCGCCTTGACGGCCACAGCCGACCATGCAACCCGTCGAGAAATCATCACCCAACTGCAACTGGAAGAGGCCAATGCCTACGTCCACAGTTGTGACCGCCCCAATATCCGCTACGCCATCTCCGACGACGATAACGGGCGCGAGCGCCTGTGGCGCTTTCTGCAAAGCGAGCATCCTGCTGACGCCGGCATCGTCTATTGCCTGACGCGCAAAAAAGTGGAGGAGGTCGCCGAGTGGTTGCGTGCCCGGGGGCGTGACGCGCTGCCTTACCACGCGGGCCTTTCGGATCACACGCGCCGCCGGCACCAGGAGCGTTTCCTGCGCGAAGATGGCGTGGTGATTGTCGCCACGGTTGCGTTCGGCATGGGCATCGACAAACCCGACGTGCGCTTTGTCGCCCACCTCAGCCTGCCGAAGAGCATTGAAGCCTATTACCAGGAAACGGGGCGTGCGGGCCGCGACGGCCTGCCGGCCAGCGCGTGGATGAATTACGGCTTGAGGGAAATCATCATCTTTCGTCAGTGGCTGTCCGAGTCCGAAGCCGACGCGGCGCATAAGCGGGTGGAGCACCAGAAACTGGAAGCCATGGTGGGCCTGTGCGAACTCACCACCTGCCGCCGACGCGCCATTCGCGCCTACTTCGGCGAAGAGCCGGGGGAGGCCTGCGGCAATTGCGATAACTGCGTGAGCCCGCCGCAGACCTGGGACGGCACCGAGGCTGCGCGGAAGGCCATGTCCTGCGTCTCCCGCACCGGCGAACGCTTCGGCGTGAACTACCTGGTCGACGTGCTCATCGGTAAGGACAATGCACGCATCCGCGACTGGCGCCACGACCGGCTGGAAGTGTTCGGCACCGGCGCGGAGCATAACGCCACCGAGTGGCGCTCCATTTTTCGTCAACTCATTGCCCAGGGCTGCCTCCGGGTGGACGCCGAGCGTTTCGATGCCCTGCGCCTGACGGATCAGTCGTATCCGGTGTTGCGCGGCGAGCGTGGGTTGACCCTGCGTCGATTGCGGCGTGCCGTCACGGTGAAAAAAGGAAAGGTTGTCGTGTCTCATGCGCCGCTTGCGCCAACCGACGAGGCCCTCTGGCAGGCTTTGCGAGAGGCACGTACGGCCCTGGCCCGTGATCAGGGAGTGCCGCCTTACGTCGTGTTTCACGACACGACCCTGCGTGAGTTGGTGCGGCTCAAACCTCTGAAGAGGGAGGAAATGGAGCGAATCCAAGGTGTTGGCGAGCATAAGCTGAGGAAATATGGCGAAGCCTTTTTACGGGTCGTGCGGGAACATGTGCCGGCGGATGACGGTGAATAAAGGGGCTTTTACCCGCCGTGGTTTGGTTATGCTGCCGCCATTCGTGGTGTTTGTCGCATTACTGGCCGTTGGGAGCCTGTATGCCGTTCATGGCGTCCGGGGTCAGGAAACGCAGTCCGGTTCAGCGGCGGGTCAATCCCTGGCGACGCTTATTACGCGCTATCTTACGGTAGAGGATCGTGTGTCGGCTGAGCCGTTGTTGCAGGCGATTCTGGCCCATCCCCGGGCGAGCCTTCAGCATGTGACCCGGTTACTTCGAGAAAGCCGAACCTACGAGGCTGCTCCGGTGGGCACGCTTCCGAATCAGCCGGTTCGGGTTCGCGGAAGAACCTTGTCTTATGGGTTGTTCGTGCCTCCCGCCTATGATCCCAAGGTCGCTTTCCCCTTGGTGGTGTGTTTGCATGGGGCGGGATTTACGGGAGATTCTTACCTGGAGCGATGGGCAAAACGGTTGGGTGGGTCCCATATTCTTGCCTGTCCGACGTCCATGGCGGGGACGTGGTGGACCAGGCCGAGTGAAGAGCTGGTATTCGCGACCATCAAAACAGTCCGTGCGCGATATCGAATCGATCCCGATCGCATTTATCTGACGGGCATGTCGAACGGCGGAATCGGGGCGTGGATTATCGGAATGCATCATGCGCCTCGGTTTGCGGCGGTGGCGCCGATGGCGAGTGGAATCGATCAGGTGCTGTTTCCCTTTCTGGAAAATCTTCGACATACGTCGTTGTACGTGATCCATGGGGCCAAGGATCGTATCATGCCGGTCTGGCTGAGCCGGAACGTGACGAATGAGTTGGCCCGGCTCGGCATCGCGTTCACGTATCGTGAACATGAATGGACGCATCCGCATGCCGGCGGCCATTTTTTCCCTCGACAGGAGTTGCCGGCCCTGGTGGAATGGTTGAAGAAGCAGCGCCGTAATCCGTATCCGCGGAGATTGACCGTGGTTCGTGATGCGAGCCACTTGACGGATTTCGGGTGGGTGCGCATTGATGCCACCGACCGTATCGCCATGTTTTCTGAGCAGTTGATGGACCGGCATGATGACCTGATCAAAAACAGGGTCTACGCGAAGTTAACGGTTGACGTGAGAGACGAGAATCATATTGAGGTCAGAACCGAACGGGTCCGTCGCTATACCTTATTTTTGAACGACGCGTTCGTCGATTTTTCCAGGCCGGTGACCGTGGTGACCGATGGCCGAACCAGTTTTCAGGGTCCGGTGACTCCCCGAGTCGAGACTCTGCTCCGCGACGTGCGCCGCCGCCGGGACGTTGACGGCCTTTTTCCCGCCCAATTGACGATCGATGTTTTACCGTGAACGTTCAGGACGCGTGCCCTACCCCTTAGTCGCCCATGGCTAAAGCCCTCGCAATTCTTGGAACGGGCTCTGATGTTGGAAAGAGTCTCGTCACGGCGGGACTGGGACGGATTTTTTATCGCTCCGGAATCAAGGTGGCTCCGTTCAAATCCCAAAACATGTCCCTGAATTCGTTCGTGACCGTGGAGGGTGGAGAGATGGGCCGCGCTCAAGTCCTTCAAGCGCAGGCATGTGGACTTTCTCCACACGTGGACATGAATCCCATCCTGCTTAAACCGGAAGCTGACCGGCGCTCGCAGGTGATCGTGCAGGGGAAAGTGTGGCGAAGTCAGGATGCCGGAGATTATTTCGACTCCAAACCGGAGATGTTTGACTTCGTACGGCAGAGTTACGAACGGTTGGCTGTGCAATACGAGTTGATCGTTATTGAAGGGGCAGGCAGTGCGGCTGAGGTGAATTTACGCGATCGGGACATCGTCAATTGGCCGGTGGTTCAGATGGCCGATGCCAAGGTGATTCTCGTGGCGGATATTGATCGGGGTGGGGTTTTCGCCCAGGTCATCGGCACATTGGATTTGTTGGAGTCTCACGAACGGGAACGATTGCTCGGGGTGGTGATCAACAAATTTCGCGGAGATCGGCGTCTTTTTGATGATGGCGTGGCCATTCTCGAACAGCGAACGGGGGTCCCCGTTCTCGGCGTGCTTCCCTTTTTACGCGACCTTGTGCTCGATCAGGAAGATAGCGTGACAATCGAATCGGGTTCGACCGGGATTCCCTTTTCACCGGAGACGGTCAACGTTGCGGTCATCCTGTTGCCTCGTATGAGCAACTTTACGGATTTTAACGCGTTGGCCGCGGAATCCGACGTCACGTTGCGGTATGCCAAAGTTCCCCAGGACGTTGTTGACGCGGACGTGATTATCCTTCCGGGTAGTAAACAGACGATTCAGGATCTTCACTACGTCAAAGAAAAAGGGTTTGTCCCGATGATGGATTCGCACGTTCTGGCTCGACGTGAGGTGGTCGGTCTGTGCGGAGGGTTTCAAATGCTGGGAGGACGGATTGACGACCCTCATAAAGTGGAGGGTGGCGGGCAAACGGAAGGTCTCCGACTTTTGCCGATCGACACCGAACTGCATTATGAAAAACAGACCGTGCAGGTGCAGGCGAATCCCTTGATGCCCGGCGTGTCTGACGCGGAAATGGTCCGAGGCTATGAAATTCACGTGGGGATGACCTCTCGTCGTCAGGGCGGCCCGTGTTTTCGAATTCTTGATGAGGGAGGAGACAGAGAAGACGGCGCCGTTTCCTCGGATGGGTTGGTGTGGGGTACCTATATTCACGGCGTATTCGATGATCCCTCCTTTCGTCGTGCCTGGATCAATCGTGTTCGGATCAGAAAAGGGTTGGCTCCAGGTGACGTTGAAGATTCCGAGAACGTGACCCGACGACTGACGGCGGCCCTTGATGATTGGGCCGATCACGTTGAATGCCATCTCGATATGAAACTCGTCTTTCAGGCGTTAAAACTCCCTCTCGCTTGACAAACGAATCCCGGGTTCCCTATAAGTCTTTGCAACATCAGAGATGGTACGCACGGGTGCAGGGAAGAAGGTGCAACTCCTTCGCGGTCCCGCCGCTGTAACCGGAAACGAACCCCGCGGATGCCACTGTCAAAGATCGGTTTTGACGGGAAGGTGCGGGAAGTAGGTTAGGATCCGGAAGCCAGAAGACCTACCCGAGCTGAGAGTCCTGTTTTCGTCGTTCTGAATCGAATTGGCGGCCAGGATTCACGACTTTCGATCCCTCGTGGGCTGGGGAGCGGGTGAGGATGAAGCCGCGGGAACAATCCTCAGGGTCGTTTAGGCCTTGGGGATTTTTTATTTTGTCGGGTGTTCAGCTTGTCCGAGATTGTCGGCAGACGCAAAGGAGGAAATGGTCCCTTCGTTTTGCCTGTATCCTGACGATTACCGTTCTGGTTGTCCCCGTCTGTGAACCGCTATTTGGTTTTTCCGATCACTCCACGACCATGAAACGCCGCCAACAGGGAATTCTCACCGGGATGCCGTTTATGGCCAACGTGGCCCCTCGCACCTTCGTCGATGACCTTGGCCGTAAGCTCTATCTTGCCCAACCACCGAAGCGCATCGTGTCGCTGGCTCCGAGTATCACGGAAATGTTGTTTGTTCTTGGCCTGGATCAGGAAATCGTCGGCGTGACAGAATTTTGCAACTATCCTCCTGCTGCATTGGAAAAACCGAAAGTCGGGTATGCTCAACCAAATTTGGAATCCATTGTTGCGCTCCGGCCGGAACTCATTGTTGCGCCGAAATCTTTTTTGAGAGTCGACTTGCTCAATCGGTTGGAGCAATTGAAGATCCCGACGCTGCTTCTCGATCCCCAAACCGTCGAAGATATTTTGCGCCACATTCAACTGTTGGGCCGCATGGTGGGGCGAGTCCCCGAATCCATCAAGGTGACGGAAAAAATTCGCAAGCAAATGACCGTGCTTACCGCTCGATTGGTCGGGCGTCCACGCCCTACGCTGTTATTCGTGATCAATACCGATCCCCTCATTACGGTCGGCCCGGGAAGCTATATTCATCAATTGATCGAACTGGCCGGGGCAAGAAATGCCGCGGAACATGCGGGGACTCCTTATCCACGTCTCAGTATCGAGGAAGTTCTTCGGCAAAACCCAGAGTTTTTGCTGTTCCCGATGGGTCGTTTTGAGGGAATTCCGCAAGCCGAACAGGATCAATGGCGGAGGTGGACGTCTCTTGAAGCGGTCAAACGGAATCAATTCGCGCACATAGACAGTGACATCCTCAATAGACCAGGCCCGCGAGTGATCGAAGCCTTGGAATCGCTCATTACCATACTCCATCCTGACGTGTTGCAAGCTGTCACGGGGCAGGAGGAATGATGGCGGACCGTTGGTTATGGCTTCCTTAACTCCTCCTTCAAGAGAACCCGTCGCCGTCGTCGGTACAGCCGTGCCGACGCCAGCTTTTCTCTCACGGGTCGAACCAGCCCACCTTGCAGAAGGATCTCACCCTGTTCAAGGGGCAGTCACGCTCTCACCGATAAAATGGATCGGCGTGTCCGGAGGATTAGGGGTGGTGTCCCTGGTGGCCTTCGTGGCTTGTCTGGGATTTGGGACTGAAACCATTTCGTTTCCGCAAGTCGCGGCGATCTTGGCACAGGGGCCGTTTTCTGAAAGAGCGACGCAGGATGCCCCCCACTACATTATTCTTTGGCAGGTCAGGGTCCCCCGTGTCCTGCTCGCTTTTATGGTTGGTGGAAGTCTGGCTGCCGTCGGGGCGTCGCTTCAGGCGTTGTTTCGGAACCCTTTGGCCGATCCCTACGTCATCGGCATTTCGAGCGGGGCCGCACTCGGTGCGGCCGTGGCTGTCCTGTTTGGTGTCGGTTTTTCCATTCTGAGTTTATCCATTTTGCCGTTTTCCGCCTTTCTTGGTGCGTTGATTGCTCTCCTCATTGTCTATCGCATTGCCGTGTCCTATGGGAGTTTTTCGATTCATACGCTCTTGTTGGGCGGAGTGGTCCTGAATGCGATTTTTTCGGCGCTCATCCTGTTTCTGACGAGTTTGGCCGACCCATATAAGGCCTCGGGGATGTATGCGTGGCTTATGGGCTCGTTAACGGGTCCGGATTTCCAAACCGTATTGGTCCTGGCCGTGTATCTGCTCTTCGGGGTGGCTGTCCTGGTTTCCCAGGCGTCTGCCTTGAACCTGCTCACGCTTGGAGAAGAGGCGGCTCGTTCGCTTGGGGTCGAGGTTGAACGCGTGAAGCGCGTCCTCTTTGCCGCGGCCGCGCTATTAACGGGATCGGTCGTGGCCTTTAGTGGCTTGATCGGATTTGTCGGACTCATCGTGCCTCACGCGGTTCGCTTGGTGTTTGGTGCCGACCATCGGCTGTTGTTGATTGCGTCAGGGATTGTCGGGGGCATCTTCCTTATGATGGCTGATACTGTGGCAAGAACTCTGTTGAGTCCGACGGAAATTCCCGTGGGTGTGGTGACGGCCTTGGTCGGAGGACCGATCTTTTTATATCTACTGGTTCAGCAACGACGAAGGATTGTCTCGTGAACCACCATCAAGAAACGCTAAACCGCCAACTGCCCTTTGTGGTCGATGCCCTGACTTTTGGGTTTGGACGAAAGGAAGCAGCCGCTCAATCTCCGGTTTTAAGAAATATCTCGTTGAAGATTTCTTCCGGGGAGGTGTTGGGAATCTTAGGCCCCAATGGGTCCGGGAAAAGTACCTTGCTGAAAATACTCATGAGAATCCTGATCCCTCAACGGGGGAGCGTTGAACTGTTTGGGCAACCCCATGCTGCGTTTTCCCAGGCCGAGATTTCCCGTCACGTGGCCTTCGTTCCTCAAGAAACCCAGCAGGCCTTTCCCTTTACGATCAACGAAATGGTGTTGATGGGTCGATATCCCCACCACAATCGAACGTGGGGATTGGGATGGGAAGGAGCACAGGATCGTGCCGTCGCGATGCAAGCGATGAGAGATCTGGACGTGTTCCACCTGGGGACCCGGCTGATTACCAACGTCTCAGGCGGAGAGCGACAACGAGCCGTTATCGCCCGGGCATTAGCCCAGGAACCGGAGATTCTGCTGTTGGATGAGCCGACGGCCTTTCTCGACCTCCATCACCAATTGGATATTGCGAGAATCATTCGTCGTTTGAATCGAGAACGTGGGTTAACCGTCGTGCTTGTGTCCCATGATCTGAATTTAGCCAGTCAATACTGCGATCGGTTGGTGCTTTTACGGGAAGGGGAGATTGTGACCATGGGTTCACCGGAAGAAGTCATTGCCAGGGAATCTCTGGAACCGGTCTATGGCTGTCCCGTTCTCCTTGACCAACACCCGCAAACCGGCAAGCCAAGAGTCACCTTGCCGGTGTAACAAGGAACAGCGAAGACGAGATCACCCAACGGATTTTTTTAAGACGGCCGACGTGGTGACGGCCTCGACACGTTCACCGCAGGTATTTCACATTCAACCATTCAGGAGGCGTTCCTAAGGACAAAACAACGACAGCGACGGGGAAGATGGTGCAAATCCATCACGGTGCCGCCACTGTAAGCGGGGAGTGAATCTGCATAAGACCACTGTGAACGGAACGTTCATGGGAAGGCGCAGGGGAGTGATGAGCCGCGAGTCAGGAGACCCAACTGTCGTTGACCTCTGGACCCACCCTTCGAGCCAAAGGGAGGTAACGTATGTTTCATCGGTTGGTTTTCATCTATCTTCTTCTCCACGTTCTTTTGCTCCCCGCATTCTCTTTCGGTGAATCACCCCCGACTTCTTCAGACGTCCAGACCCTGGACACTATAATCGTGAGCGCCACGAAAACGCCGGTTCCCCTTCGTCAGGTGACGAGTGCGGTCGAAGTCCTGACCGAAAAAGATCTCAAACGCCGTCAAGTCAAGACGTTGGTAGAAGCTCTTCGTCTTTCACCAGGCGTGGCGGTTTTGCAAAACGGCGGCCCGGGTGGCACAGCAAATGTACGGATTCGAGGTGGAAGTTCCAGACAAACTTTGGTTCTCATCGATGGAGCGATCGTGAATAGCGCGACGTCGGGAGATTTTAATTTTGCCCACCTCACCATCGACAATATCGAGAAAATTGAAATTGTTCGGGGTGCCCAGAGCACGCTTTGGGGGGCGGATGCCATGGGTGGAGTGATCAATATTACGACGAAACGGGGGCAAGGCCTGCTGAAGGCCGGTGCATTTTTTGAATACGGATCGTTCAATACGTTGCGGGAAGGCGGGCACGTTTCCGGCAGCAAGGGGCCGGTTGATTTTTCGCTCGCGCTCTCCCGGTGGGATACGACGGGTATCTCGCAGATCAACGATCGAAGAGGGGCTACCGAACGCGATGCCTATCGGAATTGGCAGGCTTCTTCCCGAGTAGGCGTGGCTCTGCCTTTCGAGGGCCGGCTCGACTTCAATTTTCGATGGTGGAACGGCTCGGTCAATGTCGACAGCAGTTCCGGTCCCTCGGACGTCATCAACTACAGAAATGAGAGCGAGCGATTCATCTTCAGCGGAAAATATCAGCAACCGCTGACTGATTGGTGGACGCACGCGTTGACGCTTTCCCGCTCCCAAAATACTCTTCTGGATGACCCGGGAACGTTACAGCGCAATGTGGTGACCGGAATGACGAGAGTGCCCTTTGGTTCTGGGAATCCCAATGAAATACGCGTAGCGGCGAATCGAATCGAAAGCCAACACGACTTTCGCCTCAATCAATACGTCACGTTGACCGCGGGCTATCAATTTCGTGAGCAGACGGGAAAGAACGAGGGAGGGTTCAGTCCGTTCTCGGAGAAGATTATCTCGTCTCATGCCGGTTTCGGCCAAATGCAACTCAATCTGTTTGATCGATTCTTTGCCACTGCCGGGGTCCGGCACGACAGTTTTAACACATTTGGCGATGCCGCGACGTATCGCGTCACCGGGGGATATCTGGTCAAGGAAACGAACACGAAAATACGCAGCAGCTATGCCACGGGATTCCGGGCTCCAACGGTCAATGAATTGTTCTGGCCGGATTTTGGCAATCCCGATTTGAAGCCGGAACAAAGTCAAAGTTTCGACGTGGGTATCGATCAGACCCTGTTCGCCGACAGGGTGACCATCAGCGGCGGCTATTTTTGGAATCGGTATCGCGATCTCATCCAGACCATTCAGAGTGCGGCGGTTTGTGGGACAGGCCCTTTTGGAGCCAATTATTGTCCCATCAACGTGGCTTCGGCTAAATCGCAAGGTTGGGAGGGTATGGTGAACGTTGTCCTGGTTCAAGACCAACCCTGGATGAAACGATTGGAACTGAAAGGACAATACACCAGAACTCTGACCCGTGATCTTATGACCGGCACCAGATTGCGCCGGTGGCCGGTCGATCAAGCCAGCCTCAGTGTGTTGTATGAGCCAACTGATGACATCAGTACAATCATTGATTTTCGTTTTGTTGGTTTGCAGTTCAATGATGGAGATAATATCCAGCGTGTCGATTCATTCGAGGTGGTCAATGTGGCAGTAAATTATGATCTTTCCGATCAATTTCAAGCCTACGTCCGCGTGGACAATCTTTTTGACGAAGAGTATGAAGAAATATTGTTTTTCGGCACACCGGGACGCTCGGTTTTCGGCGGAATCCGTGCGAATTTCGATCTGCCGTTTGGGTCAAGTATGCAGTAGTATGTTATTCTCCACGACAGGGACGATACCAATGGACGTTTCAACCCGCACGTCCAAGAGATGAAAATGATGAAGCACCCGTTTCGACAAGGCATTAAAGTGCAAAAAGGCGTCGAGTTTTAGATCGTTCAGGCCGAGCGGACGTTCGGAAGAAAGAGCGCGACTTTATGCGGATCAGTAAAGTGTATACGAGATCGGGCGATGCCGGAAAAACCCGGCTTGCCGGCGGGCAAGAAGTGTGGAAAGACTCCTTGCGCGTGGAAGCCTATGGTACGGTCGACGAACTGAATTCCGTTATCGGTCTTGCCAGGGCGTTGAATGCGGATCAACCAAGGAAGGATGCGACCAGGGAGAAACTCGAAGAGACCCTGCGGTGGATCCAAAACAAGTTGTTTGATTTGGGAGGGATCCTTGCCACGGCTCCGGGAGAGACCTTCAAGAATATGCCGACGGTGACGGCTGACCACGTCGTCCGGTTGGAACGTCTTATTGATGCCTGTCAGGAAGACCTGGAGCCGTTAAAAGAGTTTATCTTGCCCGGAGGCGGCAAGGTGTCCGGGTTTTTGCACCAGGCCCGAACCATTTGCCGGCGTGCCGAGCGTCTCTGTGTGAGCTTGTCTCGTGAAGAAGACGTCCCGGCTGAGCTTGTGCGGTTCTTAAACCGGTTGAGTGACGCCCTGTTTGTGTTGGCGCGGTGGACCGCGAAAACGCAAGGGGAACCCGAGTATTTATGGGAACGGGAAACTTCCTGAGGTGGCCGGGCGTTCTGAACGGTCTACGTCGGCTTCTCATTGGTCGTCCGTCCTGCGTCGTTTTCCATGAACGTTCGTGAGAATTCTGCCCATCTGTGTTTTGTCCTTGGAGGGGCCCGTTCAGGGAAGAGTCGATTGGCCTTGACCTTGGCGGGACAGGCCTTGCCCAAGGCCTTTGTCGCGACCGGAGAACCCGATGATGAGGAGATGGCCGCGCGTATTCGAAAACATCGACAGGATCGTGATGAATCCTGGGAAACCCGGGAAATTCCCATTGACGTGAGTGATTGGCTCAAAAGCAAGGGGGGGCTGTATAAGACGGTGGTGATCGATTGCCTGACCTTGTGGTTATCGAATCTTCTCGGTAGCGGGCTTCAGGAGCCCCAAGTACTCTCTTCCATAGATGAACTGATGAGATCGGCTCGAATGGTTCCCGGGACGGTGGTGTTCGTGAGTAATGAAGTGGGCATGGGCATTGTGCCCGGTGACGTCGTGACGCGCCAATTTCGAGACCTTGCGGGAGCCATGAATCAACGCGTTGCCGCGGCGGCCGATGCCGTCTATTTTTCCGTGAGCGGTCTTCCCATGAAATTGAAATAGCGGTCTTGTCATAACATGAACGAAGACGACATTGATCTGATACTTCCGGCATTGAAGCTTCCCAGCGAAGACGTTCGGAGTCGGGCGCAAGCCAGACTCGATTCGCTCACCAAACCCGTGGGCAGTCTGGGACGACTCGAGGAAGTCGTCGTGCGCTACCTTGCGATGACCGGAAGTGCCGCTGCTCCACGGCTCGATCCCGTTGTGTTTACGCTGGCGGCCGATCACGGCGTGACGGCTGAGGGGGTGAGCGCGTATCCGCAATCCGTGACCGCGCAAATGGTGAAAAATTTTGTCCATGGCGGGGCCGGAGTGAACGTGCTGGCTCGTCATGCCGGAGCATCCGTGTGCGTGGTCGACATGGGAGTGGCTGAGGATCTCGGCGCATATGCCGGCCTCCTGAATCATAAGATCGCCTATGGAACACACAATTTTGTTCGTGAACCTGCGATGTCCCGTGAACAGGCGTTGCAATCGATTCAGATTGGGATGAATCTGGCAAAAGCCGCTTGCGCGGACGGGAAAAACCTTATTGCCGTCGGAGAAATGGGCATCGGCAATACAACGGCGAGTGCCGCTATTGCTTCGGTTTTGACCGGACAAAGCGTGGAACGGGTCACGGGTCGAGGAACCGGTGTCGATGATCAGAACCTGAAGCGTAAAATTTCTATCGTCGAGCAGGCGCTGCATGTGCATCACCCGTCTCCTTCAGACGCCCTTGAGGTGTTGACGAAGGTCGGAGGATTCGAAATCGGCGGGATGGCCGGTTTGATGCTCGGGGCTGCGGCCTGTCACGTGCCGGTGGTGCTGGATGGATTCATTACCGGAGCGAGTGCGTTGATCGCCGTGGCACTGGAGCCCCGGTGCCGGGAGTATCTCATTGCGTCGCACCTGTCCCAGGAACCCGGACATCGGGTCGTGCTCGATCACCTGCGGCTTGAACCGCTTTTGGATTTGCGGATGCGGCTTGGGGAGGGGACCGGCGCCTGTTTGGCCGTGACGCTCATTCACGCTGCTTTGAAAATTTATAGTGAAATGGCCACGTTTGAGGAAGCACAGGTTTCCGGTGCGCTCCCGCAATCATAAGAGCAGAGTCTAGACGCTTATGACCAAATCCGCCCTGTTGGCGTGGCATTTTCTCACGATCATCCCTCTTTGCAAAGCTTCGCACGTTCAGCCCATCCCGCGTGAACTGGCGTCCTCCATGCAATGGTACCCTGTGGTCGGTCTGATCATTGGAGGAATACTTGGCGCCAGCGATGTCTTATTCAACATGGTCTTGACGCCGGATGTGACGGCGCTGCTGGTATTGTGCGTCCTGGTTGTCCTGACCGGAGGTCTACACCAGGACGGATTAGCCGATACCATTGACGGGTTGGGCAAGCGAGGAAGTCCGTCAGAGCGGTTAGCCGTCATGAAGGATGGGAGCATTGGCGCCTTGGGTGCGACCGGCTTGATGTTGGCGCTCGGGTTACGCTTTGAAGGCATCCTTCACCTGCCTGCGACTGATCGCATCCTTCTGTTGTTATGCATGCCGGTGATCGGGAAATGGGCCATGGTGGTGAGTACGTTCGGCAGTTCGCATGCTCGGCCGGGTGGTGGCCTTGCTTCAGACTTTTTTAATGAAATCCGGCTGAGGGACGTGCTGTGGGCCACCGTCTGGGCCGGAGTGTTTCTCTGTGCAACCCTCGGATGGCAGGCGGGCGGGTTGCTCCTGGGGCTCGGCGTCGTCGTGGCACGCGGGATGGTTTTCATGCGTTCTCGTGTTTTCGGCGGGATCACGGGAGACGTGCTTGGCGCGATCAATGAAGTGACGGAAATCCTGTTTCTGATTACCGCCCCGATGATCCTGATGCTGGTGGCGTTCTGATTCGTGAAACGTAATCTCAAGAAAACGTGCGGGCGATGCGGCTGTGCGTTCACGTGCGGGCTGTATGGGTGCTGGTGCGCCGACGTGCAGGTTTCTGATGCCCAATACGCGATCATTGCCGAACGGTTCGCGGATTGTCTGTGCCCGTCATGCTTGAAGGCCCTATGTGCGGGGGGCTTGCTCTCAATGTCGGCTGATTGAATGGTTTTGAGCGTATGATCGCCGTCAATCTTTTGGCAGCATGTGTCCTTGACGGGTTACTTGGAGATCCCCGGTGGATGCCGCATCCGGTCAGGTTGATAGGTGCATTCATCAACCGGTGTGAGCCGATGATCAGAAACCGGTTCATCTCCGGTCAAAGTCGGCGCATTGCGGGACTCCTCCTTGCCATGTTCGTCCCGGGGTTTAGCTTCTTGGCGGCATGGGGCTCGTTGCACGTTGCTTTTCTGGTGCATCCCTGGCTTGGCAACCTTCTGTGGATTGTGTTGGGATACACGACGTTGGCGGCGAAAGATTTAGCGAAGCACGCGTGGGAGGTCTATCACCGCCTTCACACCGGATCGTTAGGGGAGGCTCGTCAAGCCGTTTCGCTCATGGTCGGACGAGAAACCGACCAGTTGACGGAAATCGAGATCGCCAGAGCCACCATCGAGAGCGTGGCCGAGAATACGTCAGATGGTGTGATTGCGCCATTGTTCTATCTTGTCATTGGTGGCCCGCCATTAGCATTAGCCTATAAAGCCATCAATACCTTGGATTCAATGGTCGGGTATCAGGACGCACCGTATCGCGATATCGGATGGGCATCAGCCAAACTCGATGATCTTGCGAATGCCATTCCAGCGCGACTTAGCGCGGGGTTACTGGTCCTGTCGTCTCATTTTCGCCATGCCGCCGTTGCAAACGTTTGGAGCATCTATCGACGAGATTGCGCCAAGCATGCCAGTCCTAACAGCGGTCATCCCGAGGCGGCCATGGCCGGTGCGTTAGGAGTTCTGTTGGGCGGGTCGAGTGTCTACAATGGCATTCGAGTCGAACGCCCTCAATTAGGTGATCCGACGAATGTGCCGCAATCCCGACATATTCCCATGGCGATTGAATTGATGTGGATTTCATTTGGACTGGCCACCGTGCTCGGTGTGGGATTCACGACGTTGTGGAACGGTATTTAAGCCACGGCGGGAATATTTATCACGCCGCCCGAGCCTTGTCTCGGGACGCGTCGGATTTGTGCGATTTCAGCGCCAGTATCAATCCCTTGGGTGTTCCTCTTGCTGCACGACGTGTCTTGCAAACCGCCATGCGCAAGATTCAACATTACCCGGATCCCGAAGGCTGGCCCCTCCTCCGAGCCATTGCCAAAGGCCACGGCATTTCCCCGGATAACGTGTTGCTGGGAAATGGAACGGTCGAACTGATTTATGCCATTCCTGCTGCCTTGAACATCAGACACGGGTTGATCATTGGTCCGACCTTTTCCGAATATGAACGGGTATTGACGTTGGCACATGCTCGCGTGACGTCCCTACTGGCACGCTCGGAAGACCAGTATCGTCCGCCTGTCCGCGAAGCCCTGGAAAGGGTGGCACAACCACGTTCCTTATCCCATGGTTCCGGCAAGAGCCACCGGCCCATTGATGCCGTGTTCCTGTGTAATCCGAACAGTCCGACCGGTCAGAGCGTCTCGCGCAATAGCGTCTATCGCATCTTGGAGGAGGTCAAACGACACGGCGGATGCCTGATTGTGGATGAGACGTTCGTGGAATTCTGCGAGGAAAAGTCCGTTATCCGCCGGGCTGTTTGCGATGATTCGCTGCTGGTGCTCAGAAGTTTTACCAAGTTCTACGGGATTCCAGGCCTTCGGATCGGGTATGCCGTCGGGACGGAAAAGAGGCTTCAAGCTATCAGGAATCGGCTTCCACCCTGGTCCGTGAATACGTTGGCCCAGGAAGCAGCCTTGGCCTGTTTGCAGGATCATCGTTACAGAAAAAGGACTTTGCTGTTTTTCCAAAAGGAACGTCCGGTCTTCAGACGGGCGCTTGAGCGGATTCCAGGGTTTCGGGTATATCCTTCATCTGCAAATTTTTTTCTGGTAGAGTTGCCCAGGCCGCTGACGAGTCATAAGGTACAGGCTGCGTTAATGGAACGCGGCTTCCTTGTAAGAGATTGCTCGAATTATCCGGGGCTCCATGAACGAATGCTTCGGTTCGCCGTGAGAACGTCAAACGAAAATGCTCGGTTGGTGAAGCACGTGCAGCACGTGGTGAATGCGCAACAATGAAAATTCGGAACCTGATCGGGTTTGGGATTCTTGGTGTTCTTCTCGTCGTGGGTTTCGTGTTTTCCCGTCCCCAAGGAGGAACGCCTGATGTTCCGGATGATCCCGAGGCGCACGAAGCGCTGGAATTGGTGCGTTCCCATCCTGCTCGAAATGCCCCGACGTTGGAGGATGCGATCAATCAGTACGTCGAAGAATTAAAAGCTCAGGGAACGCCCCTGCATCAAGGTGAGTGGCAGGTGGGAAAAGAACGCCCCGGCGTCTATGCGGTCAGGATGCTGGTTCGCGAGAAAGGGTTTAATGAATGGATTGAACGGGAGTTTGCCTGGCGGGTCACGTTAAAGGATAAAACCATCAGGGTGATTTCTCTGGCCGCCATTCACTTTATGCCGTTTCATGAGTTGCCGCCGTTGCCGCACCAGGACCAGATATCGGGGACACTCATGGAGTCTCAGGTGGAAACGCGACTTGGATGATGCCGTTTTCCACGCGAGTCCTGTAACAGGGCACGGCCCAATCCGGTGTGGGATTTTCAATGCATTGTCCCGTGCGCACGTTGAATTCCCATCCGTGCCACGGGCATTCGACGACCTCTCCTTCCAGCGTCCCTTCCCCGAGCGGGCCTCCCGCGTGAGGGCACGTATTATCCAGCGCCAGAATTTCCCCATCGACGTTAAATAATGCCACGCCGGGAGCGTTATCGAGTTCAACCGACAGGCACGTTCCCGGTTCGAGGTCTTCGAGTTTTGCAACGGTGATGTATTTCATAACGGTAAAGTTTTATGGAAAGGTGAGAAACTTACCAAGGCATTTGTACCATTGCAAGCCATGCCTTGAGGGCCGTTGTTGCTTCGGCATCGCTCCTGATGCTATACAAGCGTTCAAACTCCGGGTCAGTCGATGACGCTCTTGTTAAACGCCACATATGAACCTCTGCGGGTCGTGCAATGGCAGAAAGCCATTACCCTTCTTTGCCAGGGGAAGGTTGAGGTCCTTGAATTCTATGATCGTGACATTCGAGGAGTATCGATCAGTTTCAAGCTACCCTCGGTAATGCGGCTTCTGAAAATCGTCAAGTTAAAGTCCAATCATCGGGCCGTCAAGTTTTCGCGGATTAACATTTTTACTCGCGATAAATATACGTGCCAGTACTGTTGTAAACGGTTCCACACGGAAGAACTCACGTTTGACCACGTGGTGCCGATTGCCAAAGGCGGTACAAAGACCTGGGAAAACATCGTGACGGCGTGTTGGCGCTGTAATAACAGAAAGAGCGGACGAACCCCGGAAGAAGCCTATATGCGTTTGAAGAAGAAACCACAAAAGCCGAGATGGAATCCGACCCTCACCATCATGATCGGCATTCGGAATGCTCCGGAAAGTTGGCGGGATTATCTCTATTGGCACATGGAGTTGGACTCTGATGAATAGATGAACCCTCTGGGTTTACCCTGTTCAGGGTTATAAGCCCCGCGTGGGGTTTTTTCTCTCGTTCCCTCCCCTTTGTAAGGGGAGGCTAGGTGGGGTAGAGTGGCATATCTATAGAGCATGAGGTTTTGTTTTCGTAAATTCTACCTCCCCTCCCCCTCCTTACAAAGGAGGGGAATGAAGAAAAGCACTTTCCCCCTAGAGGGAGGGGGCTGGGGTAAGAAAGAGTTGGCATAATGAATAATGCCGGTTTTCAAATTTCGTTGGACCTGTATGGCCGCTTATGCGTGGTGATCGGTGGTGAAGACGAAGCGGCACACAAGACCGCCCTGTTGTTGGACGTTGGGGCCAAAGTGACCGTGGTGAATCCCACCTTGAACGGGCCTTTGCGGAAGCTCACGGCTGCCGGAAAAGTCCTGCATCGGGGACGACGTTTTCGATCGATGGATACCCATGGAGCTTTTGTCGTCCTCAATACGCTGCCGGATGATACGGATCTTGCAAAATCGTTACGTGCCTTATCGGAAGATGAACGGTTTCTGGTGTGGTCGATTGATCAGCCGGAGTTGTCGAATTTCATGATGCCCGCCTTGGTCCAACGCGGGGCTCTTCGCGTGGCGATCAGTACCGGTGGGGCGTCTCCCGCCCTTGCCGGCACCTTGCGGCTGAACGGCGAAGAGATTTTTGATGAGGAATTTGAAAAGTTTTTGGATTGGCTGGGAGCGTTACGTAAAGACGTCCAGGCCAATGAACCGAGCATGGAAAAAAGGAGAGAGCGCTTGAAAGCGGCGGTTGAAGGGTTCCGGTTGACCGGGAACGTCGAGTATCCCGCTGCCTGGATCGCGCAGAAAGCCTCTTCTGATTCATAACGAGGATGGTGCGGTATGATCTTATTGGAATTCAGCATGTCTCCACTGGGAAAAGGCGAAAGCGTGGGGAAATATGTCTCTCGATCTTTAAAGATTATCGACAAAAGCGGAGTCGATTACCGGCTGAATCCCATGGGGACGGTGCTCGAAGGCGAATGGGATGAGGTGCTTGACGTGGTTCGTCAATGTTATGAGCGGATGAAGAAGGATTGCGACCGCATCTCCTGTACGATGAAAGTTGATTATCGGAAAGGACACACGGGGCGCCTGAGCGGGAAAGTGGCCAGTGTGGAAAAACGGCTGAAGAAGAAACTGAAGACGTAAATGGCCGGACGTGCACGGGGTAAGCACGGCCCCACCCTTTTTTCATTCCTCATCCATCGCGAAGTTCCAGAGGCTCATACACGCGAGTCACTTTTGCCCCGAGATTGCAGAGAACCTCATAGGGAATCGAGTCCTGCCAGTTCGCCAGATCGTAGGCCGTGATTTCCTGAGTCTCCGATTTGCCCATCAAAATCACGTCGTCCCCTGGTTTGATCGTGGGGCCGTCGGTGACGTCGACGACGGTCATATCCATACAGATTCGCCCGATAATCGGGAAGCGTTGGTCGTGAATGATGACTTCTCCCGTATTGGAGAGCCGGCGGTTATACCCGTGGGCATAGCCGATGGGAAGTATCGCCAACCGGGAATCCCGCCGTGTGCGATAGAGATCACCGTAACTCACGGGTTCTCCTTTCCCGGCCATTTTCAGGTGCACGACTTTGGTCGTCAGGGACATGACCGGCTGAAGGGAAACAGGTGCGTCCCTGTCGGGCACCGGCGTGTACCCGTATAACAACAGTCCGGGGCGAACCATATCCAATTGAGCCTGAGGGTGCCAGAGTATCCCCGCGGTGTTGGCAGCATGTCGGCAGGGACGAGGCCCATTGACGGCATGCAGGCTCGAAACGGATTCGTGAAATTGATCGAGTTGGTGAAGGGTAAACGTCGGGTCAGGGTTGTCTGCATCGGCCAGATGAGTCATGAGCCCCTGACACACGAGGGTGTGGGAAAACATGGGAGATTGCAAGAGGGGGAGCACCTCTTTGGAGGCGAATCCCAAGCGTCTCATGCCGGTGTCCACCTCGACGTGAACGGGGTAGGGGCGAAGGTTAAGTGAAACTTCTCGGCTCAGGGCATGCACGGTGTCGGCATCGGAGAGCGTGGGAATCAGGTTGGCCTGAACGAGATCCTTGACTTGCCAGGGTAAGATACCGCCCATCACGATAATGTCTTCGAGTATTCCGGTTTCCCTGAGGAGAACGCCTTCTTGTACCGTGGCCACGCCGAACCGTCGGACGCCGAGTTGCGACAGGGCTTCGGCGACGGCGATGCCACCATGGCCATAGCCATCGGCTTTGATCACCGCTAAAATTTCAACGTGTGGTGCGAGAACGCGATGAAGTTCACGGAGATTGTGAGCAACGGCGTGAAGATGAATGGTAGCCAGAGTCGGTGACAGCGCGGAAGAAGCGGTCACGGAGGTTGGAGAAGAGGGAGATGACACGACAAAGACCTTAACCCGGAGTTCTGCCACCCAGTCTGCTACAACGCCGCAACCATCCGCCCTGACGGCGTTTCGCTCGCTCGGCCTTCTCGACGTACTGCAGGGAGTACGCCTGCGCGGGCCTTGGTCGCAAGCCTTGTCAGGACGGCGTTTGCCACGTTTCGCTACGACTGGGAGTCAGAAATCCGGGTTGTTAAATCTCTAAGATTTCTTCCTCTTTTTTCTTGAGAAGTTCATCGACCAGCTTGATCTTGTCGTCCACGATTTTTTGAATACTCGCCTCGCCGCGTCGCAAGTCGTCTTCGGTAATCGTTGAGTCTTTTTGGAGGCGCTTGAGTTCATCATTTCCCTCTCGACGAATGCCCCGAATGTGGATTTTCGACTCTTCCCCGTATTTTCGACACACTTTCACGAATTCCTTTCGACGTTCCTCGCTTAAGGCGGGAATCGGAATGCGAATCACCTTTCCGTCGTTGGACGGATTCAAGCCGAGATCAGAGGAAAGAATGGCCTTTTCAATGTCTTTCATGCTGGTGGGGTCCCATGGCTGGACCATGATTAATCGGCTGTCCGGCATCGAGAGGTTCCCTACCTGTTGCAAGGGGGTCGGCGTCCCATAGTAATCAACTTTAATATGATCGAGGAGCGACAAGGAAGCCCGACTGCCTCTGATCGAGGCGAGTTCTTTTTTAAGGTGCTCGAGGGCTCCATCCATCTTTTGTGTGAGCTTGTCAATCGTTGTCTGGGACGACATGAGCAACCCCGCTTAAGTGAGGACCGCGTCTTGTTTCACGATGGTCCCGATTTTCTCTCCCAGGACCACGCGTTTCAAATTGCCCGGTTCGGTGAGATTGAACACGATCAAGGGAAGATTGTTATCCATGCACAGCGTAATGGCCGTGGCATCCATGACCTTCAAGCTTTTGTTGAGTATGGAAAGGAATGGCAGTTCATCAAACATTGTTGCCGACGGGTTATTCAGCGGATCGGAATCATAAATTCCGTTGACCTTGGTTCCTTTCAAGATCACGTCGGCCTTTATTTCCATCGCTCGCAGGGCCGCGGCCGTGTCCGTCGTAAAATACGGGTTCCCGGTGCCGGCGGCAAGAATCACGACCCGTTTTTTTTCAAGGTGCCGGATGGCCCGTCGCCGGATGTAGCTCTCGGCTAACTGCCTCATTTCAATGGCCGATAACACGCGCGTGGAGACCCCGGCTTTTTCAAGCGCGTTTTGTAACGCAAGGGCATTCAGCAGGGTTGCGAGCATGCCCATATAGTCGGCAGCCGCGCGTTCCATCCCGTCTGCGCTGGCGGCGATGCCTCGGAAAATATTCCCGCCACCGATAACCAACGCGACCTCGACTTCCATATTCACGACCTCGCGAATCTCATCGGCGAGCGTCGTGAGGATATCGGGGGTAATGCCGTAGGTTTGTTCCCCTGCAAGCATTTCCCCACTGATTTTGAGGAGAATGCGGTGGTACTGAATAGGCATCAGTCCTGGCCTAGTTGGTATCGCGTAAAACGGGCAATGCTAATGTTTTCGCCAAGCTTGGCAATTTTTTGCGTGAGGATTTCGGTGATTGTGACGTTGGGATCTTTGATGAAACTTTGCTCGATGAGGCACTGTTCCTGGTAGAATTTTTCCAATTTGCCTTGCACGATTTTTTCAATGGCGGCGGCAGGTTTCCCGAGTTCTTTCGCCTGTGCCAGGTAAATGGCCTTTTCCCGTTCGACTTGTTCGGGGGAGACCTGGTCGCGTTTGACGTAGGCAGGACTGGCGGCGGCAATTTGCAGGGCGACGTCTTTGACCAATTCCTGAAATTCGTCATTTCGAGCGACAAAGTCCGTTTCACAATTGACTTCGACAAGGACGCCGATTTTGCTCCCGGCGTGGATATAGGATGAGACGACGCCTTCCTTGGTTTCCCGCCCGGCTTTCTTTTGAGCCGCGGCCAGACCGCGTTGACGAAGGAGGTCAATGGCTTTTTCAATATCCGAATCGGTCTCTTTCAGCGCGTTTTGACAATCAAGGATTCCGGCTCCTGTCTTGCCGCGTAGTTCTTTCACCAAGGTACCCATGCTGGACATCGCGTATCCTTCTCCCTTATTTGGCTAAAGATGAAAATATTGCCGACGGCGTTCTATGAGGAAGGCGCTTGAACGCTTTCCACCTGACTCTCGGTTGAACGGGCAGAGATCAAGTCGGTCATAATGGTGTCTTCTTCTCCTCCACTCGAATCCCCCTGCTTGTTTCGAAGGGCTTGGCCCTCCAGACAGGCGTCTGCGATCTGAGCGGTAAAGAGTTTCAATGAGCGGATGGCATCATCATTTCCGGGGATTGGATAATCAATCTGGGTGGGATCACAATTGGTATCCACAATGGCGACAACGGGAATGCCCAAACGATTGGCTTCCTTGACGGTAGTGTGTTGAATGCGCGTGTCGAGGACGTAGATACATCCGGGCAAACTCTCCATTGTCTTGATGCCGCCCAAATATTTCTCCAGTTTGCCCCGATCTTTTTCCATCAGCAACACTTCTTTTTTCTTCAGCCGTTCATGGGTTCCATCGGTTTGAGCGGCTTCGAGTTTCCTGAGTTGGCGGATACTTTTTTTGATCGTTTCGAAATTGGTGAGCATGCCCCCCAGCCAGCGTTGGGTGACGTAATACATTCCACATCGCGTGGCTTCTTCTTCAACGATGTCGATGGCTTGACGCTTGGTGCCCACGAAGAGGACCGATTCCCCGGCCGCAACGGTATCCCGGACAAACGTATAGGCGTCGAGAAAGAATTTAGCCGTTTGTTGTAAATCAATGAGATAGATGCCGTTTCTTTCTCCGAAAAGATACGACTTCATTTTGGGATTCCAACGATTGGTTTGATGTCCAAAATGTACGCCTGCTTCTAACATGTCTTTGATGGATACCATATTGGGGTTTTTCGCCTCCACTCAAGTAGGGATATTAGGAAACTTCGCCATCGTTTCAAAAGGGACTCTGATGAGAGTCGTACCACACGGCCCAGGGCGAGTCCGCCCAATTAATAAACAAAAAGATTTAACATACCCCTTGTTTTTAATGCAAGGTCAATTGCTATGCTTTCCTGTAAAAGAGTAAAACGACGTAGGAACCAGCGCAACCACGGATCTCCCCTTAACCCGCATTTCTCACCAGCCTCCTGCTACGGGCGCAGGTCCACTCGCTGTGCCGGGGCGTACTCCCGCAAGCCACTTCGACATAGTGTCAACTATGCCTTCAGCGTCTTCCAGTCCGTGCGCCACGGCACAGCGGCGTCTCGACGCCCTCGCCGACGGAGCCTGGTGAGAAATGCGGGTTAGGGGGGCTTGAAGTTTTGACGGGGATTCCTGAATGTCGGTACAGTGATTTTTTGTCTGATGGATGACCTCTGTGTGGTGAGCGCCCATTTGGCCCTCTGATCGATGGTGTCAGAGTGGTCATCCTGAACGAAGTGCCTGTCCTGAGTACGCCCTGAGTTTTGCGAAGGGTCTGTCGAAGGAAAGGATCTGTTTTTGAAAGCGTTCGGTTGTTGAACGAGAGATTCCTCGCTTCGCTCGGAATGACAAAAAGGGGCTTGGAATGACAAAAAGGGGCTCGGAATGGCAAAAAAAGGTTGGGCGTCTGGTGTGAAAACTTTTGAAGAGTCAACAAAATCATACGTTATTCACGATTTTTGAAATGAGGGTTTAAGAATGGTTGAACTTCCTATCAAACTGTATCTTCAGAGTCTTGCCAAACAAGCCAATGCCGCGACTCGTGCCCTGTCGTTGATGACGGGGCATGACCGTGCCTTGGCCCTCATGGCCATGGCGGAACAGTTGGAAGCGAGCATGGAAGACGTGTTGGCGGCCCATCAACAGGATCTCGATGCCATTCCCAAGGAACGGGGGATGGAGGAATATCGGAAAGCGAGAAAACAGATTTCCGTGACGGAAGACAATCTTCTCGATCTCGTCGCCTTTATTCGTAGGATTGCGGAGGAACCTGATCCCACGGGCGACGTGTCCCAGGGCTGGGTGACGCCGGAAGGTCTGCAGATTCATCGGGTTCGTGTCCCTATCGGGGTGATCGCCGTCATTTCCGAATATGGTCCGTCCGTGGTTGCCGAATCGTTTGCGATGTGTCTCCGGTCGGGAAACGTGTGTGTGGTGCGGGGCGGCAAAGAATGGTTTGAGACCAATTCTGCAGTGGCCAGGATCTTGCGTGAGACGGCGGAACAACACGGCGTCCCTCAAGGGGCTCTCACGTTTGTGGATCGCCCCGACCGTGAGGGCGTGCTTGAATTGACCCGATTGCGAAACATGATTCACGGTGTCGTTCCCAGGGGAAAAGCGAGCCTGCGCAAAGCCGTGATGGAGCAGTCTCGGGTCCCGGTCTTGGGGTATGACGGCGGAATGTGTCACGTCTACGTCGATAAAGAGGCGGACGTGCCGTTGGCTCAAGGGATCGTGGTGAATTCCAAGATTCAGGATCCGTTTGCCACCAATGCCGCCGATACGGTGTTAGTCCATCAGGGCATCGCACGGCAGTTGCTGCCGGGCCTGCTCCGGCGATTACTCAGTGAATTTACGGTCGATCTCATCGGCTGTCCGAAAACCATTGCCATGATGGGAATCATGGCAATGACCGGGCATAAGGGGATTCTAGCAGCCACGGACGAGGATTGGGAACAAAAGAGGCAGTCCCTGACCCTGGGAATTAAGGTCGTCAAGGATCTCGACGAAGGCATTGCACACATTGCGGCCTTTGGGCCGGGGCATACCGATACCATCGTGACCCGTCATTATGAAACCGCGATGCGATTCGTCCGGGAAGTGGATTCCGGCTCGGTGTTGGTGAATGCCTCGACCCGCTTGCATTCAGGGCCGCAAATGGATTTGGGCGAGGAACTGGGAATGAATACAGCTCATTTCCACGTGAGAGGGCCGTTGACGCTCCGATCCCTGACGACTGAAAAATACGTTGGGTTTGGATCGGGCCAATTACGACAGCCTCATCCCGTTCCTCAGGCCTACGAAGATGCAATGATGTTATCCGCAAAGTTTTAGGCGTTTCGTAGCGTTCTCTTTCCAAGGGTTCACGGCTCAGTTTTGCGCTCATGGCCAAATTGGACATTGCCCGGCATCTTGCCGCATGGGGACTTCGCGGGTTTTCCGATGAAGATTCCTATTATGCCTGGCAACGGCAATCCTTATCCGGAGAGCAACTTCGGCTTCTTCAGCAAGCGGTTGCAACCCGTCGCGAAGGAGGGGACGCGGATCAGGAATTTTATGATCTGGCGGCATCCCCCGACGTTCTTCCCGTTTTATACAGCCAGCGATACGGCTACTATCACGTGCTCGGCCCCGCGATCGCGGACGTGCTGGAAGGCGGGCAGCAGGTTTTGGACGTCGGGTGCGGGATCGGGATTCTCACGACCTGGTACGCGACCTGTTTCCCTGACGTGACGTTTCTGGGTATTGATCGGTCTCTGAAATCGATTGAAGTGGCGCGGCAGTTTGCTCAATCGGTTCATCTCGAGAACGTGAGCTTTCGCCATTGCGAAATGCCTCAACACGAGATCCCCGTGACATTTGATACCATCGTGTCCACTCAGGCTCTGTTTCAATCGGAATCCGATCCGGGGCTTCCGAGTCGGAGTTGGACGAGCTTTGAACGCGATCGGGATACACGGCAACAACGTGGTCTGGAAGAACGGACGGGCATCGGTCCTCGTTTGGACTGGCTGTTGCAAGTGCTGGCTCCCTCGGGCCGGTTCGTGCTCTTTGAAAAGGCCATTCACCTGGGAAGACGCGTGTTGTTCCAGCGGGCCTTGGAATCGAGAGGGTGTGTTCCCATGACGGATCCGCGGCTGCTGACGTATTCGGAACTCGGGGAGCCGGTTGAGGAGGGGCCTTTGTACGTGATGAAACGAGGCGCCGCTTTTCCTGCTGTGGCGTTACGGGAGGACGTGCGACCTGATCCGCAACAGGGGTTGTATCGTTGCCAAGGCACCCATGCGGATTTCGTGTATGCCACGTTGACGAAAAATGACGCGCATTCGGAAAAGGTGGCTGCGAAGTTCGGAGACAAGAATGGCTGGTACGAAACGGGCCGAACGGGTGGGGGGTTGGGCTATGTCCGTCTCATGATTCATGAGACGTTTTCGGGTCTTTTGGTTTCAATGATGGAATTGCAACCCCTGATGGTCGAACTTGTCAGGCATGAGCTGCAACAGGGGCCCGGACTCACGCGTATCTGGTCGGAACAGGAGAGTGGTCCACCCGAAGAGGCTCCTCTTTACGAAAACCATTTCCCTGTGGCCGAGGAGGTGTGGCGGCAGCTTCCGGACCGGGTGGTCCTGCGAGAGCAGACCGACGAGGAGGCGGAGGGGCGACAACGTCACATCGAATACGGGCGCTGTGCCGGAAATCTCCATTACCTGTATTGGGCGAATACCTTTGATCAACGGCAAATCGTCATCATGGATCAGGAGCGAAGCGCCCTCTTGGAGACCTATTATTCCGAAGCAAGCGGTGAGCGATAGAGAATGGTTCAGGAGGGAAGGCGGGCTTTTTCAGGATTCTGCCGGAAGAATGGTGGCGGTGGAGGGTTTCGAACCCCCGGCCCGCGGCTTATGAGTCCGCTGCTCTACCACCTGAGCTACACCGCCACGGAGAAGAGCAATCCACTTTTGTATATCACACAGAATCATTCCCCGACAATGGGTATTCGTTTAGGACATGTGCCTTCAAGTTACCTTTCCGTCTCTTCGTTTCCTCTCCCTTGACGGGAGAGGATTAAGGTGAGGGTGCGGGGAAGCTCAGGCGGCGTATGGGGATGGCCCGGGCCTTGCTTGACCCGGGCGGGCTGCCCCCCTCACCCTGCCCTCTCCCTCCAGGGGAGAGGGTTTACGACGTGCGTTTATCGTCGATCTCGCCGGCCAGCGCATTCAAAACCCCGAGTGCCTGTTCACTGAGTTCGGCCGTTTGCTCATCGGGTTGGTGGGCGGGGAGTGCATCGTCCTTGGATTTTGGTCTTGTGGTTCTGAGGAGTTCCTCTTCGAGCTCATCCAGCGTAGGTTCGGAGTCGGATTGAATGGCAAACAACCGTTGCAGGGCAAAGATGGCCCGGGCGTGGCTGTACCAGGGCCCACTATGTTCACTGTCATGAACGCGAGTGATCAGTTGCCAAAAGCCTGATTCGGCTGCTTCAGGCATGGTGCCGTCCGCGAAGGTTTTGAGTTTTTCAATCAACGCCTCTTCCGTTCGCTCAATGCCGGGGATGAAGGTGACAATCGAACGCTGAGTGGGCCTTCTGGAAAGAACGCCCAGCGTCTCTCTCCAGAGATCCGGGTACGCTTGCTGAGAGCCTGATGACGCCGATTCTTTATCGAGTTTTGCCTGGAGAGCCGTGATGTATTGGGTCAACGCCTTGACCTTTCTTGCGGAAAGGCTTCCCAGCGGGATTCCCCAAATATGAGCGACTTCGTGATCTTGCAGGGAGGAGATCCCCGAGAGTTCATACTCCTGCTCGGCATTTTTCAGTCGCCGTCGTTGCCGTTCGCGTCGTCGGAGCAGGGTCTGATATTCAACAAGCAGCCGTTCGCGGTGAAAGTCGTCTTCAGAGATTTCTTCTTGTTCCAGGGTACGGTCCAACCGCCGGATTTCCGGTTTCGGGAGTGCGGACACGGCCGTTTTTTTGCGTTCCTTCAACTCCGTCAGGTCAACCTGAAATTTCGAAGTGAGCAATCCTTCCGCCGCCAGAATGGTTAAATCGGCCAGAGCTATTTGCTTTTTCAGGCATTCGACTTGGAGCCAGGGACGTTCGCGTTTTTGACGAAGAAACCCGCTGTATTGTCCGATGCGCCCGGTGACCTCATGGATAGCAGCCACAAGCGAGGTTCTTTTCTTGGGTTGATCCCCGGCCAAAAAGCGAGAGTCCGGCTGATCCTCCACGATAAAGTTAATATCCTCTTCAGACGGTTCCAGATACTGAAGCAGGAGCAGGCGGATCATGATCCGCCTTTGGGTGGGAAGCGTCTCAATGACGGTTTCGATGTGTTCAAACGTGAGCGGCGAATGAGTGATGGCTGTGGTCATGTTCGTCAAGCTTCGTCTTTCGTTTCCAAATATTGTGCAACGTATTCACGGACGTCTTGAATCGTTCCTTCGGCGTACAACTTTCGAGGAATTCTCACGATGTGCAGGTCTTCCAGTTTCATGCCTCGCTCGAGAGCCCATTCTTCATCGGAATACAGCGTGACGGCGCCGTCCGGATGACGGTACACGAACAGGAGGTCATTTTCTTGATCACGAGTCTCTTCCATAGGCCTAACGAAGCGCGATGCTTTTGGGATAGCACACCACAATAAACTCTGTCAAAAGAATCCCTCATGCAGGCTTGCCGCCGGCACGCCAAGAGATGACAAAGGGCGCCTCTCTCCAATCTGTCATCCTCGACATTTTTAATCGAGGATCCAGGGTTTTTTTGTTCCAGGCGGGGGCACACGTATGGATGGCAGACGCGAAAGACACTGGATTCCCGATTAGATCCCCGATTACGAATGTCGGGGACAAGCGTCGGGAATGACAGAAGGGGAGTATTTTCATACCAAGGCAATTGCTCTCGTTTCAGCTTGCCGCGACGGTCCGAGCAGGCCGGAAACAGGATCGACGCCAAAACACGTAAAGGGTAAATGCCACCAGCGAAAGAAAAAACACCGTGCGAATGCGTCCGTACCCGAAACAGGCGAAATTTGCCACGGCATTGCACAAGCCGAACCCGGCGTAGGCCATGTACACCAGCAACGCCCATGGACGAAGCGTCAGGAACCCATAGCCGATGGCGAGATGCAGGGCGGGGGATTGGGCTTTGGCCAGGAGACCGGGCACTCCATCGGGTTTTGAACAGAACAGGGTGAGACTGTATTCGGGATTCGCCAAAATAATGTAGAGGTCCGTGAACGCGGTAAAGAGAAACAAGCCACCCAGGTATCGAATGTCGTGGGCACGACGCCAAGCCGTTTTCAGGGCCTCCACCTGACCCGGTGGGTTGGGGAAAGAGGCCTCATAGGCTTGAAGGCACCACCAAGGCACGATGATCAGCAGGGCAAAAAAGAACCCCGCGCCGGTTCCGCCAAGATGACTCAATCCCCAGGTGATGATCCCCAGTAATCCGCCCGTGGCGAGGACCCGGGCCGCGTGGAGGGGATAGCCGCGCACACACTGTCCGAGACCCGGGACCAGGGAAGACAGGATGGCTCCTTTGATGGATGATTCGGGGGGGAGTGTTGCCGGCGAATCCGGTTGCTGCATGGGCTTTTCACCGGGCCGTCAGGAACAATTTCGGCTGGGCGAGAGGAAAAACGGCCGATTTGCAGTGAAAGTCGAGTGGAAACCCTCTTGGGATTACCCGCCGAGGGTATCGAGGGCCTCCTTGAGGCTCTTCATGACACAGGTAAAGATGGGGATGTCCCGCTTCGTGTATCGACTCCCTTCCGCCTCGCGCAGGTGCATGACAAGATCAAGAAAATCTTGAGGCTCGTCGGTTTCAAACGCCACCACGAATTCCTGATCGTCCAGTCCGAAGGAGTAGGTCGTATTGAGTTTGACCGAAGGGTATTTGTGGCCGATTTCAATATGCTCGTCCATCATCCCCTGTCGGGCGGCCTTGGTCAGGAGGTACCACTCACGGGTTTTCTCGAAGGGATAGATGAAAATGTATTTACTGCGACCGGGCGTAATCTTCAGCCGGCGGCTTTCCTGGCCCTCGTGCACGTGGTGGTCCACATACACCGAGCGTTTCGTCATCGAGAGATAGGAATAAGGGTTCGTCAGATACTGCCCCAGCCCGGTGGCTAACGCCTTGGACATTTGCTCTTGGAAGAGTTCGAGTTCATAGGAAATGCGCCAGAGCAGAAAATCACAGTCGCCACGAATGCCGACCGTCGAATACGGGACAATAATAATTTTTCCGTAGAATTCCTCAATGGCCCGGATGAATTCTTGCTTGCCGGCTTGTCGCTCGTCATGCGCGAGTCGCCGCCACGCGGGATCGACCTTAAAAAAGCTGAAATTGACGTATTGCCGTTTGGCCGGTTGTTCTCCTGCAGCCATACGAATTCCTCCCCTAACAGGCTGAACATGAAGCGATCGTACAAGGTTGGATATCTATCAATTTTTCGTCGGCATTGTCAACGAATCGTTCGAGTTCGCTCTAGCGCCTTCTTCTTTTGTAGCGGCGTCATCCATTCGGGTGGACCCGCAGTCTTCTTTTCTGTCATCCTCGCGGTTTTTAGCGGGGATCCATGTCTTTTTCTTCTGCCCTTCCATTCGTGCGGACACGTGGAGACAGAACCCTGGATTCCCGATTAGATCCCCGATTAAGAATGTCGGGGACAAGCGTCGGGAATGACCAATTCTGGTATCGTTGGCTATTTTCATACCAAAGACAGAAAGCGGAGCAATGCTTGAATCCGTATCAAAAGCCGTATACGGTGAGCACCGGTGATAGGGGGGGTACCATTGCCGAAATTTCGGTTCCATCCAGCACACGTTGTAGGGGCCGTCCCTATGTGGCGGCCCAATATGTCTCTTGTGGGCTTTTGTCTCTTCTGTATCGGGGCAGGGCTTGGTGTTCCGGCGATGGAAAGCCGGGCGATCGAGGTGTCGCCGACGAACGTGCAGGTCGAGCAAGCCGTGGAGCAAGGGCTCCGGGCTGCCAAAGATCGCGTCCTGCCGAATCGACTCTATACGTGGTTCGGGTCGGATCAGGAATTGCGCCCCAAAGGGTTTCTGATGACCAAAATGAACGGCTTGGCCGTGATGGCGAGCCATTTCTGGCTGCGGGGGGAAACTCCCTCCGAAACGGAAATCCACCGCATTCTTGTCGAGGAAACCATGCTCGTGAGCGTGACGATCTTCGGTGAAACCCAGACCTTTGCCGCAAACAGTTACATCGTGTTGAAGCAAGGAGCGAAACTGGTCAAGCCCCTGAACGTGCGATTCGACGGCGTGGCCCAGCGGACAAAAGTCTGGCCCAAGGCTCCACGCTACAAGGCCAAGGTCATCGGCTCCTTTCAATACGACGCCTTCGATGCGAACGCGAAGACCACGATCATGGTGTTTCCGAGTAAAGGGGAAGAGGTTTCGTTTGATGTGGAGTTTGCAAGCATTCCATAGGGGTTGCAGGTTTTTCTCCCGACCATGTGAGAACTCGTTTTCCACGATAAAATCCGTGGTGAATATTGCCTGAAAGGTAAAAATTTGCGGCGTCTATTGACTTGAAGGACGACAAGTTTATACTTAAGCTTGCTTTTTTATTAATCCTGAAAAAAACTAAATAAAAAAAGGAGAAGATAATGAAAAAATACGTTTCTCCACTTTTGATGTTGGTTCTTGCCACGTTTGTGTTGGCACCAGGCTGGGCGCAGGCAGGCTCGGGGTTCTATCTCAGCAGTGACATTGGCCTCAATGTCGCCTCTGGGATCAGTACTACCGGACGCAGCAACGACCGTGCCAGCGTGTGCGATGAGTACATTAATCCACGCTATGCTGAGGTCGATGGCCTTTTGGGGAATGACGAATGTTTGGGCCCGAATCCTGGTGAAGGTGACGATTGGGATAGTGGATTCGATAGCGCAACCGGCATTCTTGCCGGAGCGGCGGTGGGCTACAGTTTTGCAGGTCAGAACAGTTCTTTGGGCGGTCTTCGCGTTGAGTTGGAATACTTCTACCGGCAATCGAATTATGATCAAACCAACTACCTTGCTGGTGGTGATGCAGGGGGCGTAAGTGGAGATAAGCTAGGAGTTGAAGGCGATATCCGAGAAGTTGTGCTAGGGACGGATCGTATAGGCAGCGTGAGCTCCCACAATCTGTTTGCGAACCTGTATTACGACTTTGCCAACACCAGCCGGTTCACGCCTTATATCGGGATCGGCGGTGGCCTTGGGATCACCGACATGGAATATGGAAGCGTCTGGGCAAGGAATCCTTACGCGGACCGTATTCCGACTGGTGCGGGGTTGCCCAATGCAGACGAGATCCGCCAGAATCTTGCCGGAACAGTAAGCGTTGAAGACGTCACGCTCAGTGACACGCTCTGGGGGTTCCAGTTCCTGTTCGGGGTGGATTACGCGCTCACGGACGCGATGTCTCTCGGGCTCAAGGGGCGCTACGTCATGTTTGACTCCTTTGATAGTGGTGACGGCAGTCTCGTTTGGGATCCGCTACGGGGTCACCCGCCATATTTGCGGGAAAACGACACCGAACACGTATCAGGCGCGGTCAGCACCAACAACATCCAGTTTTCGGTATCAGCCTGAACCTGAAGTATCATTTCTAGGAACCTGTGCATTTTCGCCGGCCCGGGTAACAACGACCGGGCCGGCCCAGCGCATAACCCCGGTTCGTTCCTCTCATCTGTTTTAGTTTCTCCTAAGAGAAAACAATGAGATTTATTCCTCCATTCTTGGCGTTCGTCATTGTCACTTGGGTAGTGGCCCCAGGTTGGACCCAGGCAGGCTCGGGGTTCTACGTCAGCGGTGAGGTCGGAGCCAACTTCGCCATGGGATTGGATACCATTGGAACCAGCAACGACCGCGCCAGCGTGTGCGATGAATACATCAATCCTCGGTACCGGGAAATCGAGCGATGCACGGGCCCTGATCGCAGTGTGGGTGGAAGATGGGAGAACGAGTTCGACGGGGCTACTGGTATTCTGGCCGGAGCGGCGGTAGGCTACAGTTTTGCGGGTCAAAACCGGAACAGCCCCTTGGGCGGTCTCCGCGTGGAACTGGAATACTTTTACCGGCAATCGAACTATGATCAGACAGCCGACATTCCTCTTGGGGTGGGCACACAAGGGCAGAAACTCAGGGATGAAATTGTGCAAGCGACGGATCGGATAGGCAGCATCACTTCGCACAACCTGTTCGGGAACCTGTTTTACGACTTCGTCAATACCAGCCGGTTCACGCCTTATATCGGGGTTGGTGGTGGCGTCGGATTCACCGATATGGAGTATGGAAGCGTCTGGGCGCGGAACGAAGATTCGATGAAGGCCGACGGTTCGTACAAGATCTCGACTGGTGAGGATCTGCCCAATTATGACGAAATCCGCCGGAACCTCGCCAAAACGGTCAGCGTTGGGCAAGCCACGCTCAGCGATGTGCTCTTGGGGTTCCAGGTCCTGTTCGGGGTGGATTACGCGCTCACGGAAGCGATGTCGCTGGGGCTCAAGGGACGCTGGGTCAGGTTCGGCTCCTTCAGTGACGATTTCATCTGGGACCCGCTACGGAGTCATGAGCCGAATCTTCGGAGAAACGGAAGCGAGCCGGTATCGGGCAGACTCAAGACCGACGACGTCGAATTTTTCGGTATCAGCGTGAACCTGAAGTACCGTTTCTAGACCATTCCGACTTTTTTTGTCTTGGCATAAAAATAGCCAACGTGTCCCCGAATGTGTCATTCTGAGCTTGCCCTGAGCCAAGCGAAGGGCCTAGCGAGAGAATCTCTCGTTCAATAACCGAACGCTTGGAAAAGCAGATCCTTCGCTTCGCTCAGGATGACAACCTGGGCCATTTTCATCCCTTCAGGTGTAACCGGCAAGTCCGCATGGGAGATTCTCCTTTGCATTCATGAACACGGCTGAAATCATTGCGGTCGGATCTGAACTGCTGCTTGGCGGGCGGGTCGATACCAATTCGCTTTTTCTCAGTGAGTCGCTGGCGGAGCATGGGATCGAAGTCCGGTTCAAGTCCGTGGTCGGGGACGACGTCGATGACATCGGCGTGGCCGTTACGAATGCAGCCAAGCGGACGAAGCTCGTGCTGATCACCGGTGGTCTTGGTCCAACCGTGGACGACGTCACCCGCGAAGCCGTGGCCCGGGTGACCGGACATCCGTTGCGTCTCCGTCCCCGGGCCCTCGAATCCATAAAGATGCGCTTGCAATCGGCGGGAAGGCCTGTTTCTGAAAACCAGCGCCGGCAAGCGTTCCTGCCTACCGGTGCAATCCTGCTTCGAAATGCTGCCGGGATCGCACCCGGCTTTGCCGTGCAGTGGAAGCGCTGTCGAATCTTTTGTCTGCCCGGCGTCAGCCATGAGGCCCGCAGGATGTGCGCGGAATCGCTCCTGCCGATTCTCCGGCGGGAAGGGTTGTTGTCGTCGTCTATCGAGACCAGGACGATTCATACCTTTGGGCTTCTCGAGGGAGAGATCGATAATCGAATAGCAGAGATCATTCCCGCCGCAAGTCCTTTCCGTCTCGGTCTTCTCGCCTCTCCGCTCGGGGTTTTGGTGTCACTCACGCGATCGGAGAAAATGGAAAGACGCCGGGCCGGGAAGGGATCCCCGATACAATCCGCTGTGTCACCCGATAGCCTGATGAATGATGTGATCGCCAGGTTGGGTCAGCATGTCTTCTCCATCGATGGACGGACCATGGAAGAAGTGGTGGGACGGCATCTCCGTGATCGAGGATTCACCATTGCCTTGGCCGAGAGCTGTACGGGCGGGTTGATTGCGCATCGTTTGACTCAGGTGGCCGGAAGTTCGGCATACGTGGATCGGGGCGTGGTGTGTTATGACAATCGTGCGAAGATCGAACTGCTCGGGGTGTCCGAATCGTCGCTGAAAAAATATGGGGCGGTGAGTGCGCAAGTCGCCAGAGCCATGGCTCAGGGTGTTCGAACGAGAAGCAAGGTGGACGTGGGGTTGAGCGTGACGGGTATTGCCGGGCCAGGAGGCGGGACCGCACACAAGCCCGTCGGCCTGGTCTACGTCGGGCTGGCCACGGCAAACGAATCCTATACGAAAAAATTCCAGTTTCATGGAGAACGGGAAACGATTAAACTCCGGTCGTCGCAAGCAGCGCTCGACGTGTTGCGGCGATGGTTGTGCCATGCCTGTCCCCGACCAGATCGGGGATCTAAGACTTTGTAGGGCCGCATCTCATGCGGCCTCGATGCAGGCGCCAAGAGATGGCGCAGCTACAAAAGAGGGCGCTCAGGGGTGAAGTATGGGATTACGAACGTTTTTGGCGATTGATCTGCCTTCCTCTCTGCAATCGGCCATAGAGCAGAAAACAAAAAAGATAAAACGAGAACTTTCAGGAATTTCATGGAGTAAACAAGAAAATCTCCACGTCAACTTGAAATTTCTCGGTGATACGACGGAGAGTCAGGTGGACCAAATCCGTCAGGCGGTGGAGCAGGAAGTCTCCCACGTTTCCTCTTTTGCTCTTGAACTCAAGGGGTTCGGGGTGTTTCCGGATAACCGGTCGCCCCGCGTGTTGTGGATTGGTCTTGGCGGAGCCCTCGATAGCCTGACCACGTTGGCCGAGTGCGTCGGTCTGGCAGTGGTCCCTTTGGGGTTTCCTCAAGAAGACAGACCGTTCCGACCTCATCTGACCGTGGCCCGCGTCAAAAAGGACCATCGTGAAGTCGGGCGAACGCTGGATGCCTTGGGCGTGTTCGCGGACCCTTTTCTCTGTGGGCCGCTACCCGTTGAACGCGTGACCTTGTTCAAAAGCGAACTCCGGCCTGGCGGGGCAGTCTATACAAAATTATGGAACGTCTCCTTGAATGCGGAGGGGGGATGATTTTTCTTTGCGAAGGATGGTTGGCCTCCTCCCGGGTTTTCAGTATGATATTCAGTATGATAGAGACGTGATGGCTTGAATCGAGGAGGCGTTATGAGCGATCGAGGTACGGACAATCAGGGGAAAATGAAAGCGTTGGAACTGGCCGTGACCCAAATTGAAAAGCAGTTTGGGAAAGGCTCGATTATGAAACTGGGAAGTGGCGACGTGTCGGATGACGTGCAAGTCGTGTCCACGGGGTCGTTGTCCCTGGATCTGGCCTTGGGGGTCGGCGGGCTGCCGCGCGGGCGAGTGGTGGAAATTTTTGGTCCGGAATCCTCGGGAAAAACCACCTTGTGTCTCCATGTCATTGCGGAAACGCAGAAAATCGGTGGGTCCGCGGCGTTCATCGATGCAGAACATGCCTTGGACGTTTCCTATGCGAAAAAACTAGGGGTTCGAAGCGACGATCTGCTGGTGGCTCAACCGGACACCGGAGAACAAGCCCTGGAGATTACCGAGACGTTGGTCAGAAGCGGAGCCATCGACCTGGTGGTCGTGGACTCCGTCGCCGCCTTGGTGCCCCGTGCTGAAATCGAAGGTGAAATGGGCGATTCGCACATGGGGCTTCAGGCGCGCCTGATGTCCCAGGCCCTCCGCAAATTGACGGGGGCCATTTCCAAATCCATGACCACGGTGATCTTCATCAACCAGATCCGGATGAAGATCGGGGTGATGTTCGGCAATCCCGAAACCACGACCGGCGGGAACGCCTTGAAGTTTTATTCTTCGGTGCGGCTGGACATTCGGCGAATCGAGTCCATCAAGGAGGGGCAGGAGGTGACGGGGAGCCGGGTCCGCGTCAAAGTGGTGAAGAACAAAACGGCGCCTCCTTTTAAGCAAGCCGAGTTTGACATTATGTTCGCCGCGGGCGTGTCCAAAGTCGGAGAACTCATCGACCTGGGGGTTGAAAAGAAAATCGTTGATAAAGCCGGAGCATGGTATTCGTTTCGTGAAGAGCGGTTGGGCCAGGGCCGTGAGGCGGCGAAAACGTTTCTGAAGGAGAACCCCGGAACTGCCGAAGAAATTGAAACGAAGATTCGGGAGCAGGCCGGACTGGTTGCGACGTCGAAGGACGCGGGTTCAGCCGAAGCGGAAACCGGAAAGAAATCGGTCCCCACGCAGGGAAAAGTCTAGAAAAATGTATTGGCATGAAAATAGCCAGCAACAATCCGAATCTGTCATTCCGAGCGAAGCGGGAATCCAGTGTCTTTTTTCTTCTGCCTCTCCATTCGTGCGGCCCAGCCTGGAACAAAAAAACCTCCTGGATTCCCGATTGAAAATGTCGGGAATGACAGGATTGGTGCAAGTCATACCCTTTTCTTTTCTTGGAGTGCAGGCGGCAAGCCTGCATGAGGAATTCCCATGTCTTTGACTGCCAATGAACTTCGACGGTCGTTTCTGGATTTTTTTCGTGCGGCGGACCATGCCGTGGTTCCCAGCGCGTCGTTGCTTCCCCAGGCCGACCCCACGCTCCTGTTCACAAACGCGGGCATGAACCAGTTCAAGCGGGTGTTCCTGGGAGAAGAACCGCGTTCCTATTCCCGGGCCGTTTCCGTGCAACGGTGCATGCGAGCCGGGGGCAAACACAATGATCTGGAAAACGTCGGGTATACCCGTCGCCATCATACGTTCTTTGAAATGCTCGGCAATTTTTCGTTCGGCGATTATTTCAAAAAGGACGCCGTCCATTATGGCTGGGACTATTTGACGAAGACGCTGGGCCTGCCCGCCGAGCAATTGTGGGTCACGGTTTTTCAGGACGATAATGAAGCCTTTGAATTGTGGGAGAAAAACGTGGGCGTGCCCGCGGCCCGAATCGTGCGGCTCGGGTACAAGGATAATTTTTGGCAAATGGGGGAGACCGGGCCCTGTGGCCCCTGTTCTGAAATCTACATCGATCAGGGCGCGGTCCTCGGGTGTGGCCGGGCTTCGTGTGCGGTGGGGTGCGACTGCGACCGGTATCTGGAAATTTGGAACCTCGTGTTCATGCAGTTCGACCGCGATGCCGAGGGCAACCTTCATCCACTGCCGAAACCCAGTATCGACACCGGCATGGGCCTTGAGCGGCTTGCCGCCGTGGTCCAGGGCGTAGACAGCAATTATGCGACCGACCTGTTCATGCCGTTGCTCTCGGCGATTGCCGGCCGGACGGGTTGCGGGTACGGCAAGGATGAAGCCGCTGATCGTTCCCTGCGGGTCATTGCGGATCATTTGCGTGCCATCACGTTTATGATCGCGGACGGGATTCTGCCTTCCAACGAAGGCAGGGGATACGTGTTGCGACGTATTTTACGGAGGGCTTCACGGCATGGCCGGTTCTTGGGCGTGTCCGAGCCTTTTCTGTATGAGTTGACCGGCACGGTGGCGACTGAAATGGAAGAGGCGTATCCCGAACTGGCCCAGGCGGGTGAGACGTGTCGCAAGGTCGTCGAAGGTGAAGAAGAACGCTTTATCGGGACGTTGGATCAGGGGTTGCCCATTCTGAATCGCATGGTCACCGAAGCCACGGCCGGGGCTTTGGACGGCGAGAGCGTCTTTAAACTGTACGATACGTATGGTTTTCCATTGGATTTGATCGAAGAAGCCGCTCGTGAACAGGGGCTGGTCACCGACCTTGAAGGCTTTCAACACGCGTTGGAAGCGCAACGTGATCGGGCGCGCAAGTCGGCCGTCTTCGTCGCGGAACAGGAGAAGCCCCTCATCACCGAACTTGCCCAACGGCTTCATCCCACGGAGTTCCTCGGGTATCAGGCGCTTCAATCCGAGAGTGTGGTGCAGGCCCTGCTCAAGGGAGACGCCCTGGCGGACGAAGTCGTGGAAGGGGATGACGTGGAACTGGTCCTGGACGCCACCCCCTTCTATCCCGAAGGTGGCGGCCAGGTTGGGGATCAGGGGACGTTGACGGGTCGGGAGGGCCGGATACACGTCCGGGAAACCACCAAGGTCGGCGGCAAACTCTTTCTTCACAAGGGAAAGGTCGTGTCCGGGCGTGTTCGCAAGGGCGAGCCGCTGGCTGCGACGGTGAACTCGACGACCCGCCACGGCGCGGCTCGAAATCATACCGCCACCCATCTCCTCCACGCGGCGCTTCGTGACGTGTTGGGCGCTCACGTGAAACAGTATGGCTCGCTGGTCGCCCCGAACCGGTTGCGTTTTGATTTTTCATACTTCAAGCCCCTGCGTACCAGAGACCTTGAAGAAATCGAATCGCTGGTCAATTTTCACGTGTTAGGCAACACGCTTGTCCGGACCGACGTCATGAGTATTCAGGAGGCGGTCCACGCCGGAGCCTTGGCGTTTTTTGGTGATAAATATGGTGAACGGGTGCGGGTCGTGGGTATTGGCGAGTTCAGTAAGGAACTGTGTGGGGGAACGCATTGCCAACATACGGGAGAAATCGGCTCGTTCCGTATTATCTCCGAAGGCGGGATCGCGTCCGGGGTGCGGCGAGTCGAAGCGCTGACCGGGACAGGGGCGTTGGAGCACGGGAAAAAATTGGAATCCGACGTCAGGGAATTGGCGGAGTTGTTGAAAAGCAGTCCGTCGGAAGTCGTCCCGAAAACCCGGAAACTCGTTTCCCTGTTGAAGGACAAGGAACGGGAAGTCGAGCAGCTCAAATTGAAACTCATGGACCAGAGCGCCGGCAGTGACGATGCCCGGGTTCGGGAGATCCGGGGCATTCCCGTTTACGTTCAGGAGGCTCAGGGTTTATCCATGCAGGAACTTCGGCTGCTTTCCGACAAAGTGCGGCATAAGGTCCCCAAGGGTGTGATGGCCTTAGGCTCGGTCGCGGATGAGAAGGTTTCGTTATTGGTGATCGTGTCTCCCGACCTGACCCACACCTTGCAGGCCGGGAAGTTGATCAAGGAAATGGCTCACGAAATCGGCGGATCTGGCGGAGGACGACCCGAAATGGCTCAAGCCGGTGGGAAGCATCCTGAAAAATTGAGTCAGGCCCTTGAAAAAGTGTTTCACCTGATCGAAGCGCAGGTGTCGGGACAGTCGTGAGCCCGTCGAGTTGTTTCTTGGTTTCATGCGTCGTCCCGTTGAATCATTGATGGTCAAAAAAAACCTTATCATCATCTCGTGCTTTCTCCTCCTGGGGTTCGGCTGCGGATTCGCGGTGCTGAATCAACTCCAACCAGTCGGCAATTCCTCCCGGGTTACGGTTTTGGATATTGCCGAAGGGGCCTCCTTGTCCGAAGTGGCAGAACGGCTTCGCCGAAAGAATCTGATCAAGAGCGATTGGGCGTTTGTGTGGATGGGCCGTCTCGCAGGCTCTGACCGGAAAATCATTCCGGGGGAATATGAATTGCGTGGAGGTATGGACCCCTCGGCCATTCTGGAGAAGATCGTCAAGGGCGAGGTGATCCAGTATACGGTCACGATTCCCGAAGGCTTTTCAGTGAGTCAGATTGCCGATGTGTTGCACGAGCAACGCCTGGCCGATCGTGAGGAGTTTCTCCGGTGCGCCGGGGACCCGGTTTTCATTCAAACCCTGTCGCTGTCCGTCGATAACCTGGAAGGCTATCTTTTTCCCGATACCTACCAGTTTGCTCGTCACGTGGCACCGGAACGGTTGATTGCGACGATGGTGTCCAGGTTCAGGCAAACCGTGACGGAGGAACACCGGCGTCGGGCCGTGGAATTGGGCTTGTCCATGCACCAGGTGGTCACGTTGGCGTCGGTGATCGAAAAAGAAACGGCCCGGCCCGATGAACGCACCTTGATTTCCGGAGTGTTTCATAATCGACTGCAAAAGAAAATTCCGCTGCAAAGCGATCCGACGGTCATCTACGCCTTGAATGCATTCGATGGTAATCTCCGCAAAAAGGACCTGTCGATCGAAAGTCCTTACAATACCTACCGTGTCGTCGGGTTGCCCCCAGGTCCGATTGCCAATCCGGGAAACGCCGCCATTCATGCGGCCCTCCATCCTGCGCCGACAGAGTATCTGTATTTCGTCTCTCGCAATGACGGAAGCCATGAGTTCTCGGCGACGCTTGCCGAACATAATCAGGCCGTGAAGAAATATCAGTTGCGTCACCGTCGTCGTTCCTCGTAATCTTCCCTGACCATGTCTTTTGAACAACGCGTCACGTCCCTGGGCCTGACCTTACCGGCGCCCCCCCAACCCGTGGCCACGTATGTGCCCTCCGTTCGAGTCGGCGACCTGCTCTTCATCAGCGGCGTGGTGCCCAGTCGTGACGGGCAGATCGTCTTTCAGGGAAAGGTGGGGCGCGATCTCTCCAAGGAAGAAGGCTATGAAGCGGCAAAGGTGTCGCTGCTCAATGCATTGGCCAATATCCGTCAGGCCGCGGGTTCTCTCGATAGGGTAAAACGAATCGTCAAAATGACGGGATACGTGGCCTCTCATGAAGGGTTCAGGGAGCAGCCCTACGTGATCAACGGCGCGTCTGATTTGCTGGTGGAGATCTTCGGCGAGGCCGGACGGCACGCTCGCGCAGCCGTGGGAGTAGCCGAATTGCCACTGGGAGTTCCCGTCGAACTTGAACTGATCGTCCAACTTTTGTCCGATGACGCGTAGGCCTTGATTTCTCGGGATAAAGATGAAAACGCAAACACTGCTCCCGGTCGCCATGATCTTCATGATCTGCGTGCTTGCACCGGGCCGTGTTCTGGCGGCGGTCAAGTATTTGACCGACCCTGATGTCTTTCCCATTCGAACGGCTAACACGATTTATGTAGACGTGCAGGCGACGACCTGGAAAACGCGCGGCAGGCTGTTGTGGGATGCCCCGGCGGACATTCGGGTCAAATTGATTGCCGTGGGCTTCGAGATCGTGCGGGAGAAGACTCAACCGCACGCGTTGACCTTGACCGGTTCGTATGAAGAGACCAGGGGCAGGCAGTTTGGCATCAATCGATACGGCACGGTGCTTTCGGGAACCTTCAGGATCGAACACCATGCGAAAGGCCCGTTGTTTGAAATTTCGATTCAGGAAAAGGCCACACTCACTCCTTCGGGAACTTTGCCCTACCTGGACTCCCTGCATAATTTCCTGACCAATCCCTATTATCATTTTCTTGGCGAAATCGTAGACGGGCAGGTCCATTGGAACCTAGACGCCCATCGCGTCTTTCTGAAAGAGTTGCGCGCCAAAGTTGCTCACGATGCTGCTCCAAGAGTATCCGACAACCCTGACTGGATTCCCGAAGGCATACACAGCATGCAACAAGCTCATACGCTGTATGAACCGGTAGCCGCCAGACGGACGATCGAGGAATTCGTGCAGGCTGAGGACGACAGGATTGTCGATGTCTTGCCTGATCTGTTGAACCATCCTGACGTGTACGTGAAGGTACGCAGTATCCATGCCTTCGGTGATTTCGGAGTCCTGGATGCCCTTCCGCTGTTGCGGGATCTCGAAGAAAACGCAAAAGAAATCGAAGTCAGAAACGCGGCATCCGCAACGATTGCTCGCCTGACCGGAACCACGCCATAACCATTTTCCTGTTTCTACGGTAGGACGATATTCCGGTTCACGGACTGGGAGAGGTCTCATGCGGCTCAGCGGCTTCTTCGGATTTGTAGCGGCGGCATCTCATGCCGCCAACAACCGTTGCCATCAGGCATGTCCCGCCACCGCTGTTCCCTAAGCTTCTTACTTGATTGATCGGTTAGTTTCATGTGTATTGACAACTATTTGTAATTGTTTATAATGCCGTCCTTTGGAGGCAACGTACTGCTGCATACGTTCGGAAACCTTTGGTATTCCGAGCCATGAGGAGTGCGAAAGCCTGTTCCCGACGATTTGCCGGGGTTCAGTGTAACCGGGGAGTGGGGGATCTATACAGGGTGCATGACGGGCATTGAGAAAAGAGAGGCGACATCATGAAAAAATTCTTATTCGTGCTGTGGGTAATGGCGTTGGTTCTGTCCTCCGGCCCGGTATGGGCCAAGGACGGGTTTTACCTGGGGATGGATTTAGGCGTGGCCGTCGCCCCGGAAATGGACGTGCAGACCGGGGGATTCGATGATTGGACCACGACGGACGCGCCGTATGGTTACCCGGGCATCCTATGCGACTCGACTATCTACCCGGAGAGTCCGGGTGTAGAACCCTGTGGAGACGATCCGTATAAATGGGGGCCCGCGAATGAGTCATTTGATGGCGGCTCGGGGATTCTGGCGGGATTGGCCGTGGGGTATCGCCTGGGCAGCTTCAGGGTCGAGGGGGAATACTTCTATCGTGGCACCCGGTATGGCAGCACGGATGAACCTGGTTTTCCCGATGAGATGGAGCCTGATGGCGTGTGGTACCCCAGTGAGTCGACGCAATACAACGATGGTGTCGAGGATGCCGTCGATAATCTGATGTCGCACAACGTCTTTGCCAACCTGTACTACGACTACCGCTCGGATTCGAAGTTTACACCGTACGTGGGGGTTGGCATCGGTCTCGCTCGGGTGTCAGTCGATTACCGGACGCGGTGGTGGCGCAACCCAAACGGCGATGAGACCAAAGTCATCGAGGATGAACACATCAATACACAATTTACTGCTGCGGAGTTGAATGACCGATTAGCGGGTTTGTTGTCGAATGACGAGGCCACCATGACCGATACGCTGTTCGGGTATCAGGCGTTGGCCGGCGTGGATTATCAGGTGAGCGAGCCCCTCACGATTGGGCTCAAGTTCCGGTACGCGATGTTCGGTGAATTCGAGGATGATTCGGAATATACGAACCTCCGTGGGCATCCCTCGGAGGCCGGGGATCCCCGAAGGCCCGTGACCTACTATATCAGGACGAATGACATTCAATTCTGGGGCGTCAGCCTCAACATGAAGTATCAGTTCTGACCGGCAACTATTGGAACGGTCGGAAACGCCGCTTCCGCAACGATTGCTCGCTCAGCCTGAACCTCGCCGTAACCATTCGTCGCCGGCTGGGCGCGTCGTTGGTATGGAAAAAGCCAACGACATCCCGAATTCGTCATACCAGTTTTTCTCCTTCTGTCATTCCCGCAGGAGCCTGCCCCCGACTCCGATCGGGGGCGGGAATCCAGGGTCTTTCTTTGCCAACGTTTTTTTGACCGGCTTGGAAATAAAAAATCCCTGGATTCGACCCCGCAGGTATTAGCGGGGATCTAGTTCTTATGGTCGGGGATGGACGGAAAGAGTCCTCGATAAGAAAATGGCTCTCAGTCATGCCCTTTTCATCTCTTCGAGTGCGGGGCACGACTTTGCTACCTGTGGTGGTACTTGACCAATAGGTCTTATATGTCTTATACATACTGAGTAAGCATAGCTTATTGACCATAAAATAGGCTTATTGCAAACTCCGTTGCACTAATTAGGTTAGGCCAAAACATGCAGAAATAATATTATGAACAAGAGAAAGGTGACATCATGAGAAATTTTTTATTTGTATTGCTGGTCATGGGGTTGGCGCTCTCCTCAGGTCCAGCATGGGCCAAGGATGGATTGTACATAGGCATGGACTTGGGCATCGCGGTGGCTCCGGGCATGGACGTGAACAGCTCAGATAATGATGTCGGAACGACATGCGACGGGTTCATTAATAATAATGGGTCGGGTGGGTATCTGGTGACGCCGACGGAAAGTAATTGCAACCCGCCTCCCACGGCATGGTCTAATACGTTTGATGGCGGTACTGGTATTTTGGCGGGTGCAGCCCTGGGGTACCGCATGGGAAGTTTCAGGGTTGAGGGGGAATATTTTTATCGGGGTACGACCTATGATGACAGGGACCTGGCTGGAGGTGCGACCGTATCGGATGATGTGACCCAAGATAAGGTTGCACAGGAACTTGCCTTCATAGAAGGTGGTGTCGACGACGTGCTGTCGCACAACTTCTTCGCCAATCTGTATTACGACTATCGCTCGGACTCGAAGTTTACGCCGTACGTCGGGTTTGGCGTCGGGTTTTCGAGAGTGTCGCTGGATTACTTCAATAAATGGACACGGAATCATGATCCCGAAGCGATCTCAACTTTCGACGACACTACGGCTACTGATGAGGAGAAAAACTTGCTGCATCGACGGCTCGCCGGTACGACCAGCGTCGCCCGGGCCAAGCTCTCGGATACGCTGTTCGGGTATCAGTTGATTGCTGGGGTGGATTATCAGGTCAGTGAGCCGGTGAGTATCGGGCTCAAGTTCCGGTGGGCGGATTTCGGTGAATTCGAGAGTGATCCAAGAGAGTGGGATTGACCTTCCCCCCAATTTAGGTCCAAGTCGAGAGTGAGAAAGTGGTGGAATTATAGCCGTCGTGGTGGCTAGAAGAAAGTGGGCCATTTGCTGTCGTTTCCAAGATCGCAGAGCGACTGGCTTTGTCAGGGGCACGCTCGATTGCCACCCGAAACTGTTCTGGACTACGAAACCCCAGCGAACTGTGGGGCCGCACGGTGTTGTAGTGGATGCGCCACGCTTCAATATTGCGCCGGGCCTCGGCGAGATCCACGAACCACTGTTCATTCAGGCACGCATCCCGGAATTTGCCATTGAAGCTCTCCACCAAGGCGTTTTGACAAGGCTTCCCCGGTTGGATAAACCGGAGCCGGACCCCCGTGCGGTGCGCCCAGAGGAAGAGGGCCTTGCTAGTGAACTCTGGCCCGTTATCCAGCACAATGGTTTGTGGACGGCCCCGCTCGAGAGCCAAGTGATCCAGAAGCCGGCTGACGCGTTCGCCAGAAATCGAAAAGTCCACGAGTTGGCCGACGCATTCCCGGCTGTCATCGTCCACGATGTTCAGAATGCGCAGACGCCGACCCGTGGCTAACTGATCCGACATGAAATCCATCGACCAGCGCTGGTTCAGGCCATCCAGACTCGGGAGCGGCACCCGGTCGCGGGTCGGTAGGCGTTTGCGCCGCTTGCGCCGGACTTGCAGGTGCTCTTCTCGATACAGTCGGTACGTCTTTTTGGCGTTCACGACCAAGCCCTCCCGTTTCAGGAGCTCATGCAACAGCTTATAGCCATAGCGGGGAAACGCGGCCGCCAGCACGCGCAACCGCGCTCGCAGGGCCGCCTCGTCATCACCCGGACCGGGCTGATGGCGCGCCACCGAGCGGTGGACGCCCACGAGTTGACAGGCCCGCCGCTGGCTCATCAGCCCACGCTGGACCAGATGGACCACCGCTTGGCGACGCGCAGCGGGCCTTACCAGTGTTTTGACAGGAGTTCCTTCAAGGCCGCCTGCTCCAGATGCGCTTCGGCCAAGAGCTGCTTCAACTGCCGATTCTCCGCCTCAAGCTGCTTCAGCCGCGTGACGTCGGCCACCTGCAGCCCCCCGTACTTGGACCGCCACCGGTAGAATGTCTGCTCGGTGATCCCATGTTTCCGGCAGAGCTCCTGTTTCTTGACCCCGACCTCGGCTTCCTTCAGCACCCCGATGATCTGTGCTTCGCTGAATCGCTTCCGCTTCATGATGAGTCCTCCTGGGTTTTTGTACCAGAAAACTCACCCTCGAAGTGGACCGTTTTATGGGGGGAAGGTCAGGATCAGCTTCGCAGTCATGACTCCGCGCGTAGTCCAGGCGGTGCGCGTGTTCAATACAAAGCGATGACGGAGGACATTCAATTCTGGGGCGTCAGCCTCAACATGAAGTACCAGTTCTGACCCGGCATCAATACACCGGTCGGAAGCGCTGTGTTCTTGACGTTTTCTTGTTGGCCGAAGTTTTGTCCTGATCATTGCCGTTGGTTGACGGCCAAAAGTGCCTCGTTATAAAGTGGTTGCGTCATTTGCTGTGGCGCAGCCACTTCCCGTTTAAGGTGCGATAATCCTCCTTAGAGTAGGAATTGTAAATGTTTATTCATTCATTGATAGGATGAGGGGCTGACCACATCATAGCTGTCATTCTGAACGCAGTGAAGAATCTCTTCTTCAACAATCGAACGTCGCAACTACGAGATCCTTCGCTTCGCTCAGGATGACTAATGTGGCGCGTTGTGCAGAATGATGGATGCCCATTAACCTCCGACGGAAATTGTGAACGAGTATGATACAAAATGATGACGGATGACATTCAATTCTGGGGCGTGAGCCTCAACATGAAATATTAGTTCTGATCATGGAAAGGGTAATTGCGGTATGAGACACGTGTTTCTTGCTTTACTGAGTATCTTTACAACGGTTTCGTTTGCCCAGGCTGAATTGTTCCCTGACTCGGGACCGCCGGGAGCCACGGTGACGATCGGCGGGGCCGCGTTCGGAGAGTTTGTTTCGACAGCGGAGAATCGAGTGGAATTTAACGGCGTGCCCGCGTTGATTCAACTTTGGGAGCCGGATCTGGTGATGGTCAAGGTGCCGCTGGACGCCAAAAGCGGCGACGTCACGGTTTCAGGACCGCAAGGAACCACGGTCGCAGGCCGGTTTTCCATTCAACGGGTGAAGATTGCCAAGCTGGTCCCACCGGAGGCGGAACCCGGATCGGTGCTCACGATCGAGGGTGAGAATTTCGGAAATACGGCGGGGTCGCGTGATCCCAATACCATGTTCGGCGTGAACCGGGTGTTGATTAATGGCATCCTGGCGGAAATCCGGAAATGGCGGCCTGCGAAGATCGAGGTCAAGATTCCGGCCAATGCCGACTCCGGTGACGTGGTCGTGCAACTCGCATCATCCGACCCGTTGCCGGATGGGTCCTGCTGTGCGCCGGTCGCATATGCCGAGAGTAATCCCATGCCCATTTCCCTTATTCCCAGTATTTCGTTTTCTCCGAATAAAGGACCCATCGGGACCAAGATCGTGTTGAGCGGGCAACAATTCGGCGAGGCCAAAGGGCCGCAGGACGCGATTTATGTCGGGGGCAAACCGGTGATGATCTCGAAATGGTCTCCGCGCACCATCGTGGTCCATGTACCGTTAAACGCCGTCAGCGGGCCTGTGACGTTTCAACACAATGGTCGTACGAGGGACTTGGGACAATTCGAATTAGTCGAACCCCAATTCGAACGATTGTTCCCTGCTGAGGGCCCCATCGGCACCTTGGTCTACATTAAAGGGGAAAATTTCGGGGTGTTCTCCGAATCGGGGAGTACGGCGTACGCGTTTGATTTCAATCCGGGCCAGAACCGGGTGGAAATCGGCGGAGTATCCGCTATTATTCACCGGTGGCAGGATAAAGAAATCAACGTGTGGGTGCCCTATAGCGCCAAGTCCGGCTCCGTTGTCGTGAAACGGGGAGCCACCATTCCCAAGCCCGACGGGACCTGTTGTGCCAAACAGGACGTGATGGCCTTTGAGGTGGGCTCGTTTACCGTGAAGACGCCGAAGGTGACCTCCTATTCGCCGATTGAAGCCGGGATCGATGAAATCGTGACGCTGAAAGGCGAGGGGTTCGGCGAATTTCTGAAAATCGCGGAGGCGACGCGGTTGGAATTGAATACCGAAGCCCATGATTGGAAGAACTATCGTCTGGGTCCGGACGTCTCACGAACGGAAGTTCTGGTGAATGGGGTCGCAGCCGTCGTCGTTTCCTGGACGGATCAGGAAATCAGGTTTCAGGTGCCCAGGCGGCACGTGTTCGGGTTCGGGCATCCCGAAGGGTTTTACGTGGACCCCACCAAAGGGGAAATCGTCGTGCGTCGCGGATCCTGGGATTTACTTAAAAATGGCCGGTGTTGTTCCCGGAAGCAGTGGCTGAGTGCCGTGGCGGGCGAATTCAAGATTCTCCCACGGGGATTGCCGCATAAAGAATATTTCTACGATTACACGCAAGAGAACTGGAGAACTGATCAGGCACCGTGAAAGTCGGTTTTCCTTCCCTTCATGTTCTCTTTCGGTTGATGGTGTTGGCGTTGTTCTGTCTCCCGGGCTTTGCCGGTCAGGTCGAAGCCGGAGAGAACGTCGTCTCGACCATTCAGAACAGTGGAATCAAGTCCACGCTTCTCGGCATTTTTTTCGTGAGCGCGCAACACGGCTGGGCCGTTGGGGCCGGGGGAACGGTCTTGAAAACGGAGGACGCGGGGGCAACGTGGCAGGCGGTGACTCGTCGCACGGCGGCCCTGCTGACGAGCATCTATTTTACGGATGCTCAACACGGCTGGATCGTCGGACAGAACGGAACCATTCTGCATACGAACGATCACGGGAAAACGTGGCGCCGCCAGGTTGCCGGAGTTGGTGTCGCACTTTATGACGTGTATTTCCTGGACCCCTTGCAGGGCTGGATCGTCGGAAACCGGGGAACCATCCTGCGAACCGTGGACGGCGGCGTGACCTGGGAGGATCAAAGCAGTTCGACTTCTGTTGATTTGTTCGGGGTGCAGTTCATCGATGCACAAAACGGGTGGGCGGTCGGCGCAATCGGTACGATCCTCGTCACGCAGGACGGAGGGCAAAACTGGATTCAGCAGGCGACCGGTAGTGCCACGACGTTCTTCGATCTGTACTTTACGGATCCCCAAGGCGGGTGGGTCGTCGGATCCCAGGGTGCGATTTTTCAAACGAGTACCAGTGGGAAAAAATGGGTTGACCGCACCCTTCCGTGCGGGTCTCCCTGTATCAGACCACCTGACTTTTTAAAAGTCCAGTTTACGGGGTTTCGTGTGGGTTGGATCATTGGAGAACGAGGCGCGTTCCTCAAAACCACTGACGCCGGCTTCACGTGGGACGGGCCGGAACTCCAGGAACCGTTCAGCTTTTACGGGTTATCCTTTCCCGTTCCCAACGTCGGATGGGCCGTTGGTGAGGGCGGAACCATCCTGAAAATTGCCCCCCCTTCGTCTTAAGTAACCGCTGATTTCCCCAGCCTCGGTTGTCCTGGATTTTCCAAGGCTCCCCTGATTTGATACCCAAAAAGTCCGAAGCTGTCATTCCGAGCGTCGCGCTTGCCCTGAGCAACGCGAAGGAAATATCTGCTTTTTCCTCTGTCATCCCCGATCCCCGATTACAAACGTCGAGGACAGGCTTGATCGGGGATCCAGTGTCTTTGTAGAGCTACCTTCCCATAACACGCCTTGCATGAAATAGCAAAAACATAGCTCAATATAGCAATATTACATCATATAATAGCAATGCTATACTTTCTCGTGCGAATGATCCATGATGAAGGATGTCGGGGATTGTAGTCCCGTAGGTTGGGTTAGCCGAAGGCGTAACCCAACATCTTCGTTGTTCGACGAGCACGGAACCTGTCGGATTACGTAAGGCTAATCCGACCTACTCGCTGAACACCCTGTCTCTCTTTTCCGTCATTCTTGCGCACGCGAGAATCCAGCGTCTTTGCCTGCAAGAAGGAAGAAAGACTAAAGGCCCTGGATTCCCGATTAAAAATGTCGGGAATGACAGATTGGTGTGAGACATCCCGTTTACAATGCCTGATGTTCTTGATCGTTGATCAGATGTGTCCCAATCGATGTTGCAGGATGCTCAGCGCCACCAGAGGGGCGGTTTCGCTCCGAAGTATGCTCTTGCCCAGAGAGATTGCTTGAAATCGTTGGTTGAGGAGTTCCTGCATTTCCTCCGGCGTCCAGCCGCCCTCGGGGCCGACGGCCAGCACAATGGTGCCTCTGAACGTGTGATCGATCGAAAGGGACCCGAGGCTGCGCTCAGCCACCCGTTCGAGTAGCGCACACTGGAGCGCCCCATGAGGAACGTGCCGGAACAATTCGGGCAAGTCCATGGCTTGGGTGACGCGGGGAAACTCCCATTGCTCCGATTGCTGGGCTGCGTCGACTGCGATTCGTTGCCACCGTTCCCGTGCCGTTCGGATCCGACCGGCCGGTGGGCGGGCGATCACCCTTGAGGTGAGTAATGGAATAATAGCGGCGACTCCAAGCTCCGTGGCTTTTTGGATCACCCAGTTCATGCGATCCCCTTTCAGGATGGCCTGGGCCAGGACAACCGAAGCCGGTGGCGTGGGAGGACCTGCCACCGTTTCAATGATGGAGGCCTGAAGCGAGTTGGAATCCAGGTGGTCGAACCCGCACGTGGTATCGAACCCGGTGCTCGTCTCCGACCCAAATTTTCTCGCCTTCGCGAATGCGGAGGCTCTTCGAAAGATGGGAGAGGAGTGGATCGTCAATCGTGACGGTCTGGTTGGAAATCCGGGTTGATTGAATGAAAAAGACCGGCATGGGACGGGAGGACGTGAAAAGGGTAGGGAAGGTAAAAGACGATCGCGTTACTCGAAGATGTTTTTGACCTTGTCAAACAGGCCATCCCCCTGGTCTTTTGACGAGGTCCCTCTTTCCTCGGCAAAGTCGGCCAGCAGTTCCCGTTGTCTTGCCGACAGTTTGGTGGGAATGGTGATATTGATCCGAACGAGTTGATCGCCGGTGGTCCGACCTTTCAAGGCGGGCGCTCCCAGTCCCTTGAGTCGAAGCACTTGATCGTGTTGGGTACCTTCGGGAATTTTGACGTTGGTTTTTCCCTTGAGGGTCGGCACGTCGATCTTGCCGCCCAGGGTTGCCGTGACCATGTCAAGAGACAAATCGATGACGATGTCATTGCCTTTTCGAGTAAAGACCGGATGTGGTTTGACGGCGACCGCAACGTAGAGATCGCCTGGCGGGCCGCCATTCACGCCGTGCTCGCCTTCGTGGGACAAGCGAAAGCGCATGCCGGTCTCGATTCCCGCGGGGATGGTCACCGATAAGGTGCGTTCCCGATACACCCGTCTTTGACCGCGGCACGTAGGACAGGGGTCCGTAATAATCTGCCCGGCTCCCTGACATTGCCCGCAGGCCCGGTTGATCGTAAAGAATCCCTGCTGCAGTCGAATCTGTCCGGTGCCCTGGCAGCCGCGACATTGTTGGACGGCATCGGCCGATTTGGCTCCCGTGCCTTTGCAGGAATCACAGCCTTCCCATCTCGGGATTTTGAGCTTGGCGTCTTTCCCCTCGATCGCTTCTTCAAAGGAAAGTTCCAAATTATATTGCAGGTCATTGCCCTGCTCCGGGCGACTTCGGCCTCCTCTCCCTCCTCCGAAGAAGTCTTCAAAAATATCACCGAAGACATCACCGAATCCTCGACCGAAATCGAACCCTTCGGCTCCTCCGAATCCTTGCGGCCCTGCCGAATGCCCGAACGTATCGTACCGCTTTCGCGATTCCGGATTGTTCAGGACTTCATAGGCTTCATTGGCCTCTTTGAATTTTTCTTCGGCTTTTTTCTTGTGTTGCGGGTCGCTCTGCAAGTCGGGGTGGTGTTGACGAGCAAGCCGACGAAAGGCCTTCTTGATCTCGTCATCAGAGGCGGCTCGATCGATTCCGAGCACTTCATAATAATCCCGTTTGGTCACGCTCACTATCTTTTCCGTTCTAGGGAGACCTCAGCATTTTCCCTTGTCGAATCTGCGCGTTTCAGGGAAACGGTCTGAGGGTAAAGTTATTTTTCTTTATCGACCTCTTCAAATTCGGCATCAACCACTTTTTCGTCTTCACCTTTTCCGTTGGTCGCCTCACCGTTGGGGCCTGCGCCGTCTCCGGTGGTGCTTCCGGCGGCACCGTCAGCCGACGTCTTTTTGTACATTTCTTCCGCGAGCTTGTGCGAAGCGGTCGTGAGGGTCTGCATGGCCGCTTTTATGGCTTCGACGTCGTCTCCCTCCATGGCCTTTTTCATGCCGTCGATCGCTTCCTGAATGTTGGTTTTCTCTTCCTCTGGAATTTTTTCTCCGTGCTCCTGGAGATTCTTTTCCGTTCCATAGATCAAGGAATCGGCCTGGTTTCTGATTTCCACGGTTTCGCGGCGTTTTTTATCTTCTTCGAAATGCGCCTCGGCATCCTTCACCAATTGATCGACTTCTTCCTTGCTCAGGCCGCTCGATGCCGTGATCTTGATGGACTGTTCTTTTTGTGTGGCCATGTCTTTGGCCGAAACGTGGACGATCCCGTTCGCGTCGATGTCAAACGCGACTTCAATTTGCGGCATCCCTCGCGGGGCCGGAGGAATACCCACCAGATCGAACTGGCCGAGCAGTTTGTTGTTATCGGCCATTTCCCGTTCGCCCTGGAAGACCCGAATGGTGACGGCGGTCTGACTGTCGGCGGCGGTGGAGAAAATTTGACTCTTTTTGGTCGGAATCGTCGTATTGCGATCGATGAGACGCGTGAAGACGCCTCCCAACGTTTCAATGCCCAGGGATAAGGGGGTGACGTCCAGCAGCAGCACGTCCTTGACGTCGCCTCTGAGGACTCCGCCTTGGATGGCGGCTCCAATCGCCACGACCTCGTCGGGATTCACGCCCTTATGGGGCTCTTTTCCAAAGAACGCTTTCACCCGTTCAATGACTTTGGGCATCCGCGTCATTCCCCCGACGAGCACCACTTCATTGATCTCACTGGCGGACAGGCCGGAATCGGCTAAGGCCTTTTTGCAGGGTTCGATGGAGCGGGTGATCAGGTCGTCAACGAGTTGTTCCAATTTGGACCGGGAGAGTTTGAGCACCAGATGCTTGGGCCCGCTGGCGTCGGCGGTGATAAAGGGAAGATTGATTTCAGTCTCCTGGGCCGATGAGAGTTCGATCTTGGCCCGTTCCGCCGCTTCTTTCAGACGTTGAAGCGCCATACGGTCGTTTTTCAGATCAATCCCCTGATCTTTTTTGAATTCGTCCACCAACCAATCGATGATTCGAATGTCGAAGTCGTCACCACCCAGGAAGGTGTCGCCGTTGGTGGATTTCACTTCGAAGACCCCATCCCCGATTTCGAGGATCGAAATGTCGAAGGTTCCACCGCCAAGATCGTACACGGCGATTCGTTCTTCTTTCTTTTTCTCCAGGCCATACGCCAATGAGGCCGCCGTGGGCTCATTGATAATGCGAAGGACATTGAGCCCCGCAATTTGGCCGGCATCTTTTGTGGCTTGGCGCTGGCTGTCGTCGAAGTACGCCGGTACGGTAATCACGGCCTCAGTTACTTTTTCACCTAAATAATCTTCAGCCGTCTGTTTGATTTTTTGAAGAATCATTGCCGACACTTCAGGGGGACTGTATTGTTTGCCTCGAATTTCCACGTGAGCATCCCCATTCGAAGCGTCAAGAATTTTATAGGGCAACCGCTGGGTCGCCGTATGGGCTTCTTTGGAATTGAACTTTCTTCCCATTAAGCGTTTGACGGAAAAAATGGTGTTTTCGGCGTTTGTAATGGCTTGACGCTTGGCAATTTGGCCAACTAAACGCTCATTCTTATCCGTCACCGCCACCACTGACGGCGTGGTTCGACCGCCCTCTGAGTTGGTAATCACTTCCGGGTCGCCACCGTTCATGATAGCGATACACGAGTTTGTCGTTCCAAGGTCAATTCCAATAATCTTACTCATGCTTCGACTCCTTCCTTCGATTGCTGTGCTTCTCCATCGCCTGGTTCTGTTTGGGCCTTGGCAACTGTCACCATCGCCGGCCGTAATATCCGATCGTGGAGAAAATACCCTTTCTGATATTCATCGATGATTACGTTTTCAGGGACGATTGACGATTCGACCTGCCCCACGGCTTGATGTTTGGCCGGATCAAAAAGTTCTCCCATACTCGCGACTTGTTTCATGCCCATTTTTTGAAGGGTAGCGAGGAAATGTTTATACGTGAGGTCAACCCCTTCCAGCAGCCCTTCGATCAGGGCTTGCTCGCGCCCGGATTGCAGGGCCCGTTCCAGGTTGTCCAACGTGGGCAGCAAATCCTTGAACAACCGTTCGTTTGCAAACCGGATCGTGTCACTTTGATCGCGTTGAACCCGCCGCTTGTAGTTGTCGAATTCCGCTGCCAGGCGCAAATATTTGTCATTGAGGGCGTGCAGTTCTTCGTTTTTTTCGAAAAGCTGGTGGCTCAGTCCTGTAACCTCTTCATTTTGTTGAGAATTTCCATCAGATTCTTCTGCTTCCTGGTCGGTGGAAGGGGTTTCGGGTTGATCGGCAGGTGACGCGGTCACCGCGTTCTTGCCCCATGCTTCTTCTGGAAGTGGATGATTTTCTGTCATTTTGTGTCTCGGGTATCAGGTTCAGATAGTCATCAAGACAGGGGAAGTCAACCCAAAAGGTGAAAAAACGATGGAAAAGCTCGAAAAGAAGGCAGGGTTCCGGGTAACGCCGGAATCCTTATTTGGATGGGGTTTCCTGATCGTTTTTACGGCGATAGAGTAATTCCAGACCCTCCAACGTTAACGTCGGCCGGATTTCTTGAATGGTTCGAGAAATCGGCGCAAGAATCGAGGCAAGGCCGCCGGTGGCGACGACCTTGGTCGAGTGGCCGATTTCCTGTTCGATTCTGGCGACCAGTTCATCGACCAGACCCGCGTAACCGAAAATCAATCCGGATTGGATGCTGCTCGTCGTATCGGTTCCGATGACACTTTTCGGACGGGTCAGCTCCACGTTGGGTAATTTGGCCGTATGGCTATGAAGCGCATCGGCGGCACTTTTCACCCCAGGGGCAATCGCGCCCCCTAAATATCTTCCGTCTTTGGTCACGGTACACAACGTCGTGGCGGTTCCAAAATCCACGATGATGAGATTTGTTCGATAGCATGCGAACGCCGCTGCTGCGTTGACCAGGCGGTCGGTCCCGATTTCCTGCGGGTTGGCATATTCGAGGGTCAATCCAAAGGGAAAGTCGGAGGAGACGATGAGCGGGGCATGATGAAAAAAGGTTTCGACCATGGATTCAATCGTCTGGGTCAGGGGAGGGACCACGCTGGAAATAATGCTTCCTCGGATATTCCCGGCCGGAATCCCGGATTCCCGTATGAGCGACGCGAAGACGATGCCGTATTCGTCAGCCGTTTTCGTGTGGTCCGTGGACAGGCGCCAGGAACTTCGCAGGGTGTGCCCGTCGAACACACCGAAGACGATTTGGGTATTTCCAACGTCAATTGTCAGGAGCATGTGAGTTACCGAAGATGTTGAACGTCCCCGGATCGAATTTCCAGGGTGTGGGGTTTGCCTTCTCGTACGGTGGATACCAGTAACGCTCCATCTTCCCCGATGTTGGTGGCCGTTCCGTGAATGGTTTGTCCTGCAAGACAGGAAACCTCCACTTCTCGTCCGAGCGTCGCACACGATGCCTCATACGATTTTCGCACGTGTTCGAACCGTTTGGATTCCACACAATCATACCAACTTTCCAAATGGTTGAACATATCGGCGATCAGGCCGTTTCGGTCATGGAATTGCCGGGTGGCCTGGTGACACGAGGTGGCGAGAGAGCGAAGTTCTTCGGGGAAATCCGTCTCCCGGCCATTGACGTTCATGCCGAATCCCACGACGCACGTCGACAATTGAGAACCCTGACTCGAGCTTTCACATAAAATGCCCCCGATTTTTTTTTCGCCGCACAGCAGATCATTGGGCCATTTCAATGAAATCTCGATGCCGCAGGAACGTCGGGTTGCTTCGGCAAGGGCGAGTCCCGTGACAAGAGGGATCCAGGAGAAGTGACGGGCCAGTTCAGGATTTTTGAGTATCAGGGAACAATAGATGTTGAGGTGAGGCGGTGAGATCCAATGCCGTCCCAGTCGTCCTTTCCCGGCGGTTTGAGCTTCGGCGAGAATCGCCGTTCCATGGGCTGCCCCGGAGCCGGACAGCGTAAAGGCCGTGGCATTGGTCGAGGCGAGTTCCTCAAACAGATGAAGCGGGCGACCCAGGCTTCGCGTCGTCAACCGTTGCCGAATGGTTTCGGTCTCCAATTTGGCGGATTGCATAGGCGAGACACGCTCAAGAGACGTTATCGGGAGAATGCAGGAAGCACGTCCAAACTGATATCAACCGCCGGTGCGGAATGGGTGAGGGCTCCGATTGAAATAGAATCGACGCCCGTGGCGGCGTATTCTCGGACGTTCTCGATCGTAATGCCTCCCGAGACTTCGGTTTGCGCCCGCCCTTTGATGAGGCCCACGGCTTCCCGGACGAGAGATGGAGACATGTTGTCCAGGAGAAACACGTCGGCTCCGCCGTCCAGGGCCTGGTCAATTTGCTCAAGGGTCTCGACTTCCACGCAAATCCTGAAATGATGGGAGAGTCGTTCCTTGGCTTTCCGGCAAGTTTCCCGGAGGGTTATGCCTTGAGCTTCCAACAGCACCAGGTGATTGTCTTTGATGAGAACGCCGTCGCTCAACGACATGCGATGGTTGGTCCCGCCGCCGAGTGCAACCGCCCATTTTTCAAGCCGTCGAAGGCCGGGAATGGTTTTTCTGGTATCGACGAGAATGGTGGGATAGTGCCGGATCTCTGCGCGGAATCTGGAGGTCAGGGTGGCAATGCCGGAAAGATGTTGCAAAAAGTTCAGCGCCACTCGTTCCCCTCCCAAAATGGAATGGGCCGGTCCTTGAAGGGTTGCGAACGTCTGCCCTGCTTCAAGAGTGGCTCCATCCTCGAATGGTGCAGTCACCTCGACGGCGGGATCCAAAGCCCGATACACGGCGTGGAGAACCGCAACTCCGGCAAGGGTCAGGTCCTGCTTGGCTACGACGTTGGCTTGAGCATGAAGAGCCGGATCCAGAAGCGCGTGCGTGGTGATATCGCCATGAGGCGCGTCTTCTCGCAGGGCCGCTTTGACCAGCGATTCGAGTTCAAACGGAGGTAGAGGAGTGAATGACATGGGATGTTATGACACCATTTTCCGGAGTTGTTGTTCGCTACTGGTAAAAAGCGAGAGTTCGGCGGTCAGCAGGGCCAGACGATCCTTTGATTCTTGAATCACGTCGGGCGAAGCCTTGGCCGCAAAGTCCGGGGAAGCCAGGCGTCCCTGGAGGCGCGTGGCTTCCTTTTGTTTGGTTTGCGTTTGTTTGTTGATGCGCGTCAATGCGTTGTTGAGGTCCACCTCGCCTTCAATCGTCATGCCGATCATGAAACTTCCCACTGCGAGATGCAGGATGCGATCGGCCGGCCATGTATCCTGATCCGCAATGGAGACCGTTCCTCGACAGAGGTGCGCGATGTGGTGTCGTGTTTCGTTCAAACGTGCGATCTCTTCCTGATCGTCTGCCGTGACCAGGATCGTCAAGGATTTTGATGGTCCGTAATCCATGAGGGCACGCCCGGTTCGGACGTTGGTGACGATTTGTTCTATAATGCTGAAGGTCTGTTCCGCGTTGGCGTTCTCCCATTCCCGGGTCGCAACCGGGAAGGGCTGGCGGACGAGGGTCTCGCCCTGGTGCGGCAGCGTTTGCCAGATTTCTTCGGTCAAAAACGGCATAAAGGGATGGAGCAGGCGTTGGAGGTGTTCGAACGTTTGCAGCAGCGTGGCACGCGCGGATCGGGCAGCGGGCGAGTCTCCGTTTTGCAGCACGGGTTTGATGAGTTCCAGATACCAATCGCAGTATTCGTGCCAGATATGCTGATAGAGTTGCCCGGCGGCCTGATCGAACCGGTATTCTTCGAGACGGACGGTCACGGCGTTGGTGACGTGGTTGAGGCGGCTCAATATCCATTGATCCACGAATGGCCTGTCGGCAACCGGCCATGATTCAGACGGCCCATCCGCGTGCATCAGGATGAAACGGGCGGCATTCCAGATCTTATTGGCAAAGTTTCGATAGCCTTCGATCCGATTTTCAGAGAGTTTGATATCGCGGCCCGGCGAAGCCATCGAGGCTAAGGTGAAACGTAGCGCGTCGGTCCCGTACTGCGACATTTTGGTCAGGGGGTCGATGACGTTCCCCTTGGATTTACTCATTTTTTCGCCTTCGGCATCGCGCACCAGGGCGTGAATATAGACGTCACGGAATGGGGGCTTGCCGGTAAACTTGATGCCCATCATGATCATGCGTGCCACCCAGAAGAACAGGATATCCAACCCCGTGACCAACGTGGACGTCGGGTAATAGGTCTCGAGGTCCTTGGTATTTGCGGGCCAGCCCAAGGTGGAAAAGGGCCAGAGGGCCGATGAAAACCACGTGTCGAGCACGTCGGGATCCTGAATGAACTCACTTTGTCCGCAGGTGGTGCAGGTAGCCGGAGCAATCTCGGAGACCATGGGCTCGGCGTGCGTGGGGATCAGGTGACTGCCTCCGCCTTCGAGAATCCTGCGGGCCTCAGGACAGCACGTGGTGCAATACCATGCCGGGATGCGGTGCCCCCACCAGATTTGCCGGGAAATACACCAGTCTTTGATTCCGCGCATCCAGCCCAGATAGTTGTTCGACCATTCTTCCGGAATGATGCGAACGTGCCCCTGTTCCACCGCTGCAATCGCCGGGTCGGCCAGCGGTTGAATCTTGACGAACCATTGAGGGGAGAGGAACGGCTCCACAACGGTTTTGCAGCGATAGCATTTCCCCAAGGCCATTTGGTGATCTTCGACTTTGGCCAGGAGTCCCTGGTCTTTCAGCGCTTCGACGACAATGGGACGGGCCTTGGTTGCCGAAAGGTTGGCAATGCTGTCCAGGACGCCCGGCTCGACTCCTGCGTCCCGGAGTGCATCGGGATTCAAGAGGGCCTGATGGGTCAGCAGGGCAATGCGAGGGAGTTGGTGTCGCTCGCCTGCCTCGAAATCATTGAAGTCATGAGCGGGGGTGATTTTGACGGCACCGGTTCCGAATTCTCGATCTACCAGGATCGAATCGCCCACGATCGGAATGGTCCGGTTGGTGAGCGGAAGCTTGATCAATTTTCCTATATGCCGGTTGTGTCGGGGATCCTCGGGATGAACGGCAACCGCAGTATCGCCGAGTAACGTCTCCGGTCTCGTGGTGGCGATGATCAGGGAAGTACCGTCGTCATCGGCCAGCGGATAGGCAATGTGGTACATGGTGCCGCGAACCGGCTCGTGCTCGACCTCAATATCGGAAAGGGCGGTGAGACAGCGGGGGCACCAATTAATCAACCGGTGACCCCGATAAATGAGGCCCTCTCGATGCAGGCGAACGAAGACTTCTCGAACGGCTTCGGACAACCCCTCATCCATGGTAAAACGCAGGCGAGACCAATCGCAGGACGCCCCGAGTCGTTTCAGTTGATCGAGTATCGTATCGCCGGATTGCTGTTTCCATGACCAGACCCGTTCAATGAACGCGTCTCGCCCGAGTTGCTCTCGTTGGGTGCCTTCTTCCAAAAGCTGACGCTCCACCACGTTTTGCGTGGCGATGCCGGCATGGTCGGTTCCCGGAAGCCAGAGGGTGTTACGTCCTTGCATGCGGCGCCAGCGAATCAGAATATCCTGAAGCGTATTGTTCAGCGCGTGGCCGATATGAAGAGAGCCCGTCACGTTGGGGGGAGGAATGACGATCGTATAGGGTTGTCCCGCCGAGTCGGCGGTGGCGCCGAAGTATCCCCGGTCGATCCAATACTGGCCCCACCGAGCCTCGACGGCTTGCGGTTCGTAGGTTTTATTGAGTTGCCGGGATGCCATAGGGATGAAACTCGTGCTGACAAAGCCAAAAATCTTAGCATGGAGAGGGTATATCCTCGCAAGCAAAGCCCTGCTTGTTTCCACGGGAATGAATATGCTAAAACTTCCTCACGGTTTTACAGGGAATTCTACTGAATTATTGACGATCACACCAAGGCAGGACCAGGGAGAAATTCGGATGCCAAGAGGACGAGAAAAAGATCGAGGACTTCGTCGCAAACACCGAAAGAATCAAGAACGCTTGAAGGCCCTTGAGCAAGCACAACGCAAAGCCGGCACCAAAAAATAAGCGCCTGCATTTTTCTCGCTTGTAGCGGCGCGATTTCTCGATGAGATCCCCGCTCCGGTCAGGGACAAGCCTGTTCTTCCCTAGCCCCATCGACATGCCGGTATCGCGCATAAAAGTCGTGTTTTTTGATGCCGTTGGAACCCTGTTTCACGTTAAGGGGTCCGTCGGGGATGTCTATCTCCGGCATGCGGAAAAGTATGGCGTGCCGCGTTCGGTTGATATGGTGGCCAAGGTGAACCAGGCGTTCAAGGACGCCTTTCGCCAAGCCCCTCCCCCGATTTTTGCCGTGGAGCAACCGGAAAAGTTAAAGCAATGCGAACGACTTTGGTGGTTTGACATCGCGCACGCGGTGTTCTATCGCGTTGGGATGTTTGACGGGTTCGATGACTACTTCGATGAAGTCTACGAAGCCTTTAGTACGGCAGATGCGTGGGAAATTTATGCTGAAGTGCCGGATGTTCTTCAGCAGTTGCGCTCGCAAGGATATGAGCTTGGGGTGATCTCCAACTTCGACACGCGGTTTTTTGAAATTTTCCGGGAGTTACGGTTGGAGCGCTTTTTTGATTCCATTACGATTTCCAGTCTCGCCGTGTCGGCCAAACCGTCTCCGAGGATCTTTCGGCATGCCTTGGATCAACACGTGGTTGAGCCGGAAGAGGCCATGCACGTGGGTGATGATCCAAAGGAAGACTTTGAGGGAGCCACCAATGCCAACTTATCGGGGGTACTCCTCGATCGAGACGGGACGGGTGGAATCATACCTTGCATTGCCAATCTTGAGGAGTTGTCGCGCCTTCTTCATTAAATCAATGCCCGTTGGTTCTACATGGGATCATGTGCAGGCATTCGGGAAAACACTGCGTTCCACAATGACGGACTTGTCACTCTTCTTGACTTCGGAAATAGCGGCTTGTTAGAATTTTTTCGCAACTATTTGGTTTTATTTGAAAATTTTATTTCTCCATCAAAAGAAATACGCAAAGTCAACGAGCTATTGAACAAACCTTTAGTATGACTTGAATATTATGAGGGGTGTCATGAAGGATTTTTTTGAGTTGGATCGTGCTTTGATCCCGCAGTGGGGTCAGAGTGTTTCAAGGGTCGAAGGTCTCGAAGAAGACTGGGGCGCAGGCGAAGACGCCGATCAGGAGAAACTGCCCGATCCGCCCTCTGGCGTCAAGGTCATTGCAGGAAATGGATTTATTACCCTGAGTTGGGATGCCGTTCCCGATGCGATGTACTACAACATTTACTATCAGACCTCTCCGGGGGTCAAAATCAAGCCGAATGAACTGACTCGTCCGATCGCGAGTCAGGACGATTTTAATCCTGTCATCGGGGTGACCAAGGAAAAAGGGAATTGTATCGAAGGTTCTTCCTGTCCCTACACGCATAACGACCTTGCCAATGGGTTGTGTTACCACTACGTGGTCACCGTCGTGACCGCCGATGGAGAAAGTCGTGAATCGGCAGAAGTCATGTCGATCCCTTCACCGTATTTGCCCGTGCTGCAGTTCGGGCAGGAGGGCGTTGATGACGGGGAATTTCGTTCACCGACCGGTATCGCCCTCGATAGCGACGGCAACGTCTACGTGGCGGATACCGATAATCATGTCATTCAACAGTTTGATAAGGACGGTAAATTTTTGGCTCGCTGGGGCGGGGAAGCCGATTCGGAAGAAGGCTCGTTTTATTATCCCAGAGGGTTGGCGACTTCTCCCGAAGGGCACGTGTACGTGGCGGACAGCGGAAACAACCGTGTCCAGAAGTTTGATCCTGACGGGAACTTTTTGCGTGCCTGGGGCAAGTTCGGTTTTGCCTGGCGAGGCGCCGAGGCCGGACAGTTTGACGTGCCCTGGGGGGTGGCCACGGATCAGCAAGGGAATCTCTACGTCTCGGACACGAGCAACGCTCGTATCCAAAAATTCCAGTCGGACGGCACTCCCTTGATCAAATGGGGGAAAGACGGGAGCTTCGATGGCGCCTTTTTCTATCCACGAGGCCTGACGATCGATTTTGCCGGTCATATTTACGTTGCCGATGAAGGCAATCATCGCATTCAAAAATTCGATTCCCGTGGAAATTTTCTTGCGAAATGGGGGAGAGAAGGGAACGGAATCGGACAATTCAAATCTCCCTGGGGCGTGGCATGCGACGCCTTGGGCAACGTGTACGTCGTGGATAACGGGAACCACCGGATTCAAAAGTTCGATTCGAACGGAACCTATTTGTGTTCCTGGGGCAACCGTGGGCTCACGGAAGCCCAGGTGAATTTTCCTTCCGGCATCGCGGTGGATAAAGAAGGGTCTGTCTACGTGGTGGATAGTGGGAACTATCGGGTCCTGAAGTTTGCGCCCACGGAGGAAGAACTTGCCAGGGGGACGGAACAATCCGACAAGGTTGCACAGTCGGAGAGTGGCCTGCTTGCCACGCCGTTGGTGGGGAAACCCGGAGATACGGAGGCGATGCTCAGTTGGATGGAGGTGTCCGGCGCCGTGTCCTACAACCTCTATTTCAGTACCGCTCCCGATGTGTCCAAAGAGACGGCTACTCGAATCGAAGGGGTGACGAGTCCCTATACCCATGCCGGATTGACGAACAATACGGCCTATTACTATGTGCTCGCGAGCGTTGATGAGAATGACGCCGAGAGCCCCCTGTCTGAAGAACAGGAAGTCATGCCCGTTTTGATCGACGTGGCTGCCCCGCAGAATCCGGATATCGTCCTGAATCACTGGGCGTACATGACGAATTCGTTGGACGTGGTGGCGACCGTTTCGGCCAGGGACGTCGATACCGGCGTGACGGGATATTTCATTTCTGAAAATCCCATGACTCCCGGTGCGACCTTGCCTGGATGGATCGAGGTCGAGCCGGAACATCGTTTTGGGGCAACGATTCCTCTGACGTTATCGCCGGGTGACGGGCCCAAAACGGTCTACGTTTGGTTTAAAGATGCCGGCAATAATATCTCGGTCCCGGCCAGTGCGAACATTTTGCTGAATACCTCGGGGTACGTGTGTACGGCGAAATGGGGGAAACCCGGTCGTGGCGCTTCGTTACTGCACGGCGGTGAGTTTATGGCGCCGCTCTATGGGCTGACCATCGATCATCAGGGGTCCTTGTTCGTGACCGATAACGGCAACACCCGTGTCCAAAAATTCGACGGCAATGGAAATTTCATCCTGCTGTGGGGGAATTTCGGCACGGCCAATGGGAATTTCAACAACCCTACGGGAATCGCGTGCGATAGAAAAGGTGACGTGTACGTGTGCGATACCAGTAACCATCGCGTGCAGAAATTCGATGGGAAACTGGGCCAATACCTCATGAAAATCGGTAGTCGCGGGAATGGGGAAGGACAGTTTAATACCCCCTGGGACGTGGCGGTCGACCGGGTGCGCGGGTACCTGTACGTCGTCGATAGTGCCAATTTCCGCGTCCAGAAATTCGATGAAGAGGGTGAGTTTGTGATGCAGTGGGGAAGTTTCGGGAATAATGACGGGCAATTCTATTTTGCCCGGGGCGTGGCCGTCGATCAGAATGACGGGATGGTATACGTCGTGGATATGGGGAATCATCGAATCCAGAAGTTCGATACCAGTACGAACGTCCTCCCGCAACTCGTCGCCAAATGGGGCGGTGGGGCCAGTCCGGGCCACGCGAGTAGCGCCCAAGCCCAGGAGCCGGGCCAATTCCGTTCACCCTGGGGGATCACGGTGGAAGGCACGGGCGACGTCTACATATCGGACACGGGAAACCAGAGGATTCAAAAATTCGATCGGGATGGAAATTTCATCACCCAATGGGGTGGATTCGGTAATGCCGAGGGGCAATTCAACTTTCCCTATGGGCTCGGGGTTGATCACAAAGGGCACGTCTTCGTGGTCGATAGCGGCAATATGCGCGTGCAACACTTCATGCCGGCTGAAGACGCCGAAGACTTTCTGCGAGAGGAATCGGAAACAGTGGCGGCCCTACCGGAAGGAGAGGCGTCATAGCGTCTTGACCTCCATGGATTGAGCAAAGCTCCCGTGATTGCGGCATGCCCCATCAGGGAGCTTTGTTTTTTCAGTTTTGGCCGTTGAGCCCGTCGATTTTTTGGGAAAATCTTGGTAAGCTGTTTCTGCGCTTTTTCTCACCGGTTTTTGTTCAACGACAATTTCATGACGTCTCTCACGATGACTCGGTCACGGGTATTTTCTGAGGAACACGCAGATGGCACTCTGGGATAAAACACGAATCGGGTTGACCTTTGATGACGTGGTATTGGTGCCCGCCAAATCGGAGGTGATGCCGAGCGACGTGGATTGTTCCACGCACGTCTCGCGCCATATTACGATCAATATCCCGATTCTGAGTGCCGCCATGGATACCGTGACGGAAGGTCGTTTAGCCATCGCGTTGGCGAGGGAAGGAGGCATCGGGGTCCTCCATCGGGCCATGTCGCCTGAACAGCAAGCCCTCGAAGTCGATAAGGTGAAAAAATCCGAGAGTGGCATGATTCTCGATCCCATTACGATTGCGCCGGATCAGACCATTCGTGATGCCCATGAAATTATGGCGACCTATCGGATCTCCGGCATTCCGGTAACGAGAGAAAAAAAGCTGGTGGGTATTCTGACCAATCGGGATTTGCGATTCGAGTCTCGTTTTGATTTGCCGGTGTCTCAGGTGATGACTCAAGAACAGTTGGTGACGGTGCCGGAGGGGACGAGTCTCGCCAAGGCCCGGGAAATCCTGCACGAGCATCGGATTGAAAAATTGCCGGTCGTCAATGACGAATTCGAGCTCAAGGGGCTCATCACGATCAAGGACATTCAAAAACAGATTAAATACCCGAACGCCTGCAAAGATACCCATGGTCGGCTACGGGTCGCCGCGGCCGTCGGCGTGGGAGAGGACGTGCCGGAACGCGTCGAGCGATTGGTCAAGGCCTGTGTGGACATGATCGTCGTGGATACGGCGCACGGTCATTCCCAGAGCGTCATCGATACCGTGAAAATGATCAAACAACGCTATTCGTCGATGGAGGTGGTGGCCGGGAACATCGGCACGGCGGAAGCGGCCAGGGAACTCGTGGACGTAGGCGTTGACGCGGTGAAGGTTGGCGTGGGGCCTGGCTCGATTTGTACGACGCGGATCGTCTCGGGAGCCGGCGTTCCCCAACTGACCGCCATTGCCGATTGTGCCGAAGCGCTGAGCGGAACCGGCGTTCCGGTGCTGGCCGATGGAGGCATTAAATATTCAGGCGATATCTCCAAAGCCTTGGCTGCGGGAGCCTCTGCCGTGATGATCGGGTCTCTGTTTGCCGGTACCGAAGAATCACCCGGGGAAACCGTCTTGTATCAAGGCCGCACTTATAAAGAGTATCGGGGCATGGGTTCGCTCGGAGCCTTGGAACGATGGGGCCGGGACCGCTATCGGCAGGAAGGGCAGGCAATGGGAAAGCTGGTGCCGGAGGGAATCGAAGGCCGTGTGCCCTTTAAAGGCCTGCTGTCCAATATGGTGTATCAATTGGTCGGTGGCCTGAAAGCCGGAATGGGTTATTGCGGATGCCGGTCCATTCCTGAGTTGCAACAAAACGCCAGGTTCATTCGTTTAACCCACGCCGGATTGAGAGAAGGCCACGTTCATGACGTGGTGATAACCAAGGAGGCGCCCAACTATAGGGCTGACGTTGAATAACGTGAGTGCCAGGACCCGACTAACCATGTCATCCTCCAGCGAGTCCTGTCACGATACGGTCGTCGTTCTTGATTTCGGGTCACAATACACCCAACTGATTGCTCGCCGGATTCGGGAATCCCACGTTCATTCCATCATTCTTCCTTCCTCCGCTTCCCTGGAAACGATTCAAGCAAATCGCCCAAAAGGCATTATCTTGTCAGGGGGGCCGGCCAGCGTGACGAGTGTCGGGCGTCCGGAATGGTCGAAAGCGATTATGAAGGAAGGGCTGCCGGTTCTCGGCATTTGCTACGGCATGCAATTGATGGCGCAGTCCATGGGTGGGCGAGTCGGCCGGGCGAAGCGCAGGGAATTCGGTCGTGCGGAGTTGCTGGTTCAGGATGGATCGGATTTATTCAGGGGGCTGGACGAGAAGAGTCCCTTTTCGGTCTGGATGTCGCACGGAGACCGCATTGAAAAGGTGCCATCCGGCTTCAGGCCCATTGCGCGGACGGCGAATTCTCCTATTGCCGCGATGAAATCGGTCAACCGGAGACATCGCCTCTACGGTCTGCAATTTCACCCTGAAGTTGCCCATACCACCCACGGCGCACGTATCCTCAAAAACTTTGTCCGTCATATTTGTGGGGCAAGGCCGACCTGGACCATGGGGTCGTTCTTGCACGATTCCATCGACCGGATTCGCGGACAAGTGGGGAGTGAGAAGGTACTCTGTGCCCTGAGTGGAGGCGTCGATAGTACGGTGGCGGCAGCCATGACCCATCAGGCGATCGGGAAACAGCTGACCTGTGTGTTTATCGATAACGGCGTGATGCGGAAACATGAAGTCAAACAACTTAAGCAGACGTTCAGGTCGTTTCACTTCAACTGCCGCATGGTCGATGCCTCCGAGCAATTCTTGCGAGCACTGGGTCGAACGACCGATCCGGAAAAAAAACGCAAGATCATCGGGCGTCAATTCATCAAGGCGTTTGATCGCGAAGCGCGGAACATCGGCAACGTCCGTTACCTGGTTCAGGGCACGCTCTATCCCGACGTGATTGAAAGTGTCAGTCACAAGGGGCCGTCCGCGACGATCAAGACGCACCACAACGTCGGAGGCCTTCCCGCGAGGATGAAACTCCGCTTGATCGAACCGCTCCGGGAATTGTTCAAGGATGAAGTTCGAGTCCTGGGCAAGGAACTGGGTTTGCCGGATGACGTGGTTCATCGTCATCCCTTTCCGGGCCCGGGCTTGGCCATTCGCATCCTTGGAGCGGTGACACTGCCTCGCGTAGACATGCTCCGTGAAGCGGATGCTATTTTTATCGATGAATTAAAGGCGCAGGGGTTATACCGGCAGACGTGGCAGGCGTTTGCCGTGTTGCTGCCGATTCGCACCGTGGGGGTGATGGGTGATCAACGGACGTATGAACACGTTATCGGGTTACGAGCCGTGACCAGTGTGGACGGCATGACCGCCGATTGGGCGCCATTGCCGCAATCCTTTCTGGCGCACGTAGCGAATCGGATCATCAACGAAGTACCTGGGGTGAACCGCGTTGTGTATGACATCAGTTCCAAACCACCGAGTACGATCGAGTGGGAATAGCCGACACGAATTCGGCCAGGCCGTGCGCGCTCCGCAGCCTTGACGTGTCATCGGAGACGGGAATTCATCATTCTCCACAACGCGTCCAATCTGTCATCCTGAACGAAGTGAAGGATCTGCTTTTAAAGGCGTTCGGTTGTTGGGCGAGAGATTCTTCGCTTTGCTCAGAATGACAAGAAAAAACGAGAATGACAGTCAAGACAGCCACTGTGACAAAATAGGAAAAAAGTCTCAGCTGTCCATGTAATTTTCCAAGGTCGTTGGAATCCATGATGGTTCGATTACAAAAAGTTATTGCCGCCAGTGGAGTCGCTTCACGGCGTGCGGCTGAAACCATGATTCGGGAAGGCCACGTCACGGTGAACGGCAAAGTCGTGCGTGTCCTGGGAACGTGTATCGATCCGTCGAAAGATCACGTGAAGATCGATGGTCGTCACGTGCAACCGTCCGAGCCCGAAGTCTTTATTCTCCTGCACAAACCGCCAGGTTACGTGACGACGATGGACGATCCTTATGGCCGGCCTACGATCGCGGATCTGGTGGCGAAAGTGAAAGTGCGGGTCTTTCCGGTCGGCCGGCTGGACTATGACACCGAAGGCCTGTTGCTGTTGACGAATAATGGAAATGTGGCGCAAGCGTGCGTCCATCCCCGGTACCACGTACCGAAGACGTATTTGGTCAAAGTCTCGGGGGTCTGTACGGAAGAAGAAATCCAAAATCTTGAAAACGGTATCGCCTTGGACGACGGGATGACCGCTCCTGCGGTGATCAGGAAATCCGGAAAGGCCAAGGCCAATTCATGGCTGGAGATCACGATTCACGAAGGCAGGAAACATCAGATCAAACGCATGCTGGAAGCCTTGGGCCATCGGGTCATGCGCATCATAAGAATTCGTTTCGGTCCGCTTGACCTGGGAGATTTGCCCGTAGGTGTGTCCCGGTTTGCCACCGACCTCGAAGCCAATGCGTTGCGGGAGATCCTTCATCGAACGACCAAGCCCCGGAACGTCCGTGCGCAGGCCCCACGGTCCGAATTGCAAAGGTCGAGGCCGGATAGGGATACTGGGCCGCCGCGCGTACGGACAACGAGTCCTCCCGCAAAGAAGGATTCACGCAGCAAGGGCAGCAAGGCTCGTCCGGCGACCAAGCCCCGGAACGTCCGTGCGCAGGCCCCACGGTCCGACTTGCAAAGGTCGAGACCAGCTAGGGATACTGGGCCGCCGCGCGTACGGACAACAAATCCTCCCGCAAAGAAGGATTCACGCAGCAAGGGCAGCAAGGCTCGTCCGGCTTCCGGCAGTGCCCGGCAGCCAGGGCGAGTCGTGAAAGGACGGGGTCGCACACGGACGCGGAAAGGGTAAGCAGCAGGGTGAAGCGGACACACCATTGTGGAGAATTAACGCGTGAACAGGATGGCCAAACCGTCACGTTGATGGGATGGGTGCATGGCCGGCGTGATCACGGGGGCGTGTTGTTTATCGACGTGCGTGACCGTTTCGGTGTGACGCAACTCGTGTTTGACGTGGAGAACGATCAGGCTATTCATGAGCAAGCCAACGAACTCCGCAACGAGTTTGTGATTGCCGCCACGGGAACTGTGCGGCTCAGGCCCGAGGAGTCGGTTAATCTACAGATCACGACCGGGGAAATCGAAATCCAAGTCGGCGACTTGGACGTATTGAATCGAGCCAACACCCCGCCCTTTTTAATCGAAGACGACAGTCAGGCCACGGAAGCCCTTCGTTTGAAACATCGGTATTTGGATTTACGCCGGCCGCCCATGCAGCGGTTACTCACGCTGCGTCATGACGTGGCCTACCGGACCAGGCAGTTTCTCCATGAACGGCGGTTTCTGGAAATCGAGACTCCGATCCTCACGAAAAGTACCCCCGAAGGGGCCAGAGATTATCTGGTGCCGAGTCGCGTCAATCAGGGTGCCTTCTTTGCCTTGCCGCAATCGCCGCAATTGTTCAAACAGATCCTGATGGTCGGCGGAGCCGACCGGTACTTTCAAATCGCCCGATGCTTCCGCGACGAAGATCTCCGGCTCGACCGGCAACCCGAGTTTACGCAAATCGATCTTGAGATGTCGTTTGTGGAACGTGAGGACGTCATGAACCTGACGGAAGAATTGCTGAGACTCGTGAGCAAGGAAGCCGCTGGTATTTCGTTGCCGTCTCCGTTTCCACGCCTGACCTATCAGGAAGCCAGGTCGCGGTATGGGACCGATAAACCCGATCGTCGCTTCGGGTTGGAGCTTCGTGACCTGAACGAAGTCGCCAAACAGGTCGAGTTCAAAGTGTTCCGGGAGACGGTCGAAAAAGGCGGGCAGGTTTCCGGTCTCGTGGTCAAAGGCGGCGCGGACATTGCACGCAACCGGATCGACCGTCTCATTGAAGTCGCCAAGGAGTTTGGGGCCAAGGGCCTCGCCTGGGTCAAGATTACCCAAGGGTGGCAGTTCGAGTCGGCCATCGCCAAATTTCTCAATGCCGAACTGTTTCAACAGGCGCTTCCGGACGCCGGTCCCGGGGACCTCATGCTCTTTGTCGCGGACAAGCCCGCCGTCACGTATGAGGTGTTGGGCCGGCTTCGATCATACCTTGGCGTCGAATTGGAGTTGATCGATCACGACAAATGGGAGCCGGTGTGGGTGACGGATTTCCCCATGTTCGAATACGATGCGGCGGAACAACGGTACGTGGCGCTTCATCATCCCTTTACATCGCCTCGTGCGGACGATCTTTCCACCCTGGATTCCGCCCCGTTGCACGTTCACGCGCAAGCCTATGACGTGGTCCTCAACGGGTTTGAAATCGGCGGCGGCAGTATTCGTATCCACCGGAGCGAGTTGCAGCAGAAGGTGTTCAGCCTGTTGGGGATTTCCAAGGAAGTCGCTCAGGAAAAATTCGGGTTTTTGCTGGACGCGCTGGAGTATGGAGCCCCTCCCCACGGTGGGATTGCCCTGGGCCTGGATCGGCTGATCATGTTGCTCGGAAAAGCCGAGTCCATTCGAGAAGTGATTCCCTTCCCCAAAACGCAAAAAGTTCAATGCCTGATGACCGAAGCACCGTCGGACGTCGGGCCCACCCAACTCAAAGAACTCGGCATCAAACTCGATCTTGAGATCTAAGGCCGCGTAGCGGAGCCCAAGCCTCAGGCCTTGAACACGTTCACCACGATGCTGTGCAGGCCTGTGGCACCGTTGGGTTGGGGCCGGGTGATTGTTGAGGTTTGCACGGTGCCGGTGGTATCAACGGCGCGAACGGAAACCATGCTCTTGCCGTCCGGCATATCGGGCCGTTGATAGTTCCAGACCACCCAGGACCAGGGGGAGTGGGGTAGTTCGATGGTGGCTTCGCTCCAGGTTTTTTCCTGGTCGAAACTCAGTTGCACTTGAGCAATGGAGTTAGGCCCGCCGAATGCAACGCCGCGGAACTGCACGTTTGGCCCGCGGACGTCCTGATAATGTCCGGGGCTATCGATTCGGGAAAAAACATGGATCGTCCCCTCGTCGGTCCATCCCTTGCGTTGCCAATATCCCTGATAGTCGCCGTTGTACACTTCAATTTCCGTAATCCATTTGACGTTCTTGATGCCGTATAACCCGGGCACGATCAGACGGAGCGGAAATCCATGGGCCTTCGGGAGCTTTTCCCCGTTCATGAGATAGGCCAACATCACTTCATCGTGCATGGCCCGTTCAAAGGGAATGCTGTCATGATAGGCGTCGGCTCCTCGAAAAATGACGTCCCGTGCGGTTTCAGAATCGGCACCGGCTTCGATGAGCAACTCTTTCAGAGAAATCCCCCGCCAAATCGCATTGCCCAGACTCGTCCCCCCCGGGAGGGTATCGATGCAGATGAGGGTGGAAACCTGGTCAAACGGTTTGCGATTCAGGATGTCCCGCCACGTGAGCACCATGGGGTTGGCGACTGCGCCTTTGACCACCATTTGCCATTGATCCTGGTCAAGATCGCGCGAGAGGTTGTACGGAGAGTCCATATAATTGACAGTATAAAATTTGTCATTGGGCGTGAAATACCGTGTTTCGCGTGAGGGGACTGCAAACATACTGCCGAGGTCACACCCGCTGGTGAGGCTGCCGAGGCCTGCCAGGGTTCCCAGGCTGCTCAGTTGAAACAATTTGCGACGGGTGATGTCCATGATTGAGGTGGGCACGTCTCCGAGGATGGTCGTCCTTTTGCAATTACTATAGTACAGTGTCGGACCCTCTGCAAGAAGGTCCTTTGTAGCCGCGCCATCTCATGGCGCTTCTTCCTGATCATATAAGACGTGGCTCTACATTCTCATGAACGTTGCTGAGCGGGGGTTAACGGAACGGGTTCCCATAATCCGCCTCCGTTGTTCGTCCTGAAAAGACCGGCTCGGTTCGTTCCGACGTACAAGGTCGAAGGATCCGTCTGACTGATGACCAAGGCACGAACGTTGAGATTGGTCAGCCCTTCATTGACCGCGGCCCAGGTTCGGCCACCGTCCCGGCTTGTATGGACTCCGGCTCGACTGGCCACAAAGACGACTCCCTGGGTCATCGGGTCCAGAATGAGGTCGCTGAAAAATTGGTCGGGCAGGGCTTCACCGATACGTTGCCAGGATTCCCCGCCATCGGTGGTTGTATAGAGTCCTTTCAACGTGGCCGTATACACGGTGTGGGGCGCATGCGGGTCGATCTTGATTTTGACCACGCTGAGTGCGCGGGACGATTTCAACACGTCTGGCGGCACCAGGCCGTTGTTGACCTTTGTCCAGGTTTTGGCTCCGTCGAGAGACCGATACACTCCCCCGCTGGTGCCGGCATACAGGGTCTGCGGCTGGTTGGGGTCGACGTCGATGGCGACGACCATGAGGACTTCGATCATGCCGTCCATGCGTTTGGCCCAGGTTTTTCCGGCATTGTCCGTTTCGAAGACTCCCATCGACGTTGCGGCGAAAATATGTTGGCTCGATCCCGGAACGAATTTGATTTCGTGGACCACCGAGGTAATGGTCACCCCTTCCAGGCCCTTGCGTTGAGATATCCACTGGTGGCCGCCGTTGAAGCTTTTAAAGACCGCATCGCCTTTGGTGCCGGCGTACACGTTGGCGGGAAGCAGGGGATCGACGGCAAGCGAAATCACGCGAGAATGAGTCATGCCTTTTGACACGTTTTTCCAGGTCTTGCCTGCATCGCGTGTCTTGTAGATGTAATCGTTTGTGGCGAGGTAGAGCAGGTTGGGTTTGGTCGGGTGCAACGCAATCTCGACGACCGGTTCGCCGCATCCCCCGCAAGCCGAGAGGATCAGACAAAAAACCAGAATTGATGGGAGACGTGTCAACGTGGATTCGTGATTTGGGATGGACCGTTCCGCCACACTACCACACGCATGACTGGTTGAGAAGGCCGCTTCCTGTGCTCAATGACGTAGGCGAGATTGGCTTGAAGGAGAGCTTCGTCACCGGTATGAGGCTTGAGGTGGTTACGTTGGTTTGTCTTCGTGTTCCGTCAGCCGAAGCTGGCGTTCACTGCGCCATATACGCACAATCCGCACGGTATTTGGACCGCGCCGATACACGATGCGAAACGGGGGGTAGATGATTTCTCTCAAAAAGGTTTGACCGAATTCCGGAACGACACGCCCCACGTCGGGATGATCGGCAAGGCGTTCAATCCGTTTGACGATGTCGCCAACCAGACGAGCGCCTACATCCGGTATTCCCTGTTCGGCGTACCAGGTTTGGATGGTCTGGAGGTCGGTCAACGCGGATTTGGCAAAGCGGACCTGGACGGGCATGCGCTACTTGATGCCCAGCTTGGCCTTGACTTTGTGCAGCGATACTTCATGGCCTCTCTCAAGATCGGAGAGTCCTTCAACCACGGCCCGCATGAAGGCCCGTTCCTCCTCGGCAATCTCAAATTCGGTGACGGATTGGACGATTGCGACGCCGCGCCCTCGGCTGGTCAGTAGCACCGGGCGGTTTGTTTCGGCGACCTGTTTCACTATGCGGCCGGGATTGGTTTTCAGATTTGTCAGCGGTACGACGTCCTGAGAGAACTTCACGGCCATGATTCAGCCTCCTCATGAGATAATCTAAAGAGGGCTTATTATAGGTCCGTTATAATGGTCTTTCAATAGGTCTTTTGAAGAGGTTGAGCCCAAGGAAACAAATCGCTCGTTTTGGGAGCGGTCATGTGCCCATGGATTCTGCCGAGCGGCGTCACATGTCAAAAAAGTACTTGAGATTCAATGAAATTCCCCAGAAGTTCAAATCATCGGCTCGAATGGCATAACGAACGGGCAGATTCGCTCCCGTCGCCGTTGTCGGCCCGACCGTGGAGTCGTGGCCTCTCAATAGCTTCCACGCATTATCGCCGTCCTTGAAATCGGAAAAGGAATCTCCGTAGCGGAGCTTCAAGCCTACTGAAAATCGTTCACTCCATGCGTAATCCAGGCCCGCTATCCATTGATACCCAAACAACGTGTCGGACAGCACTTCGTCGGCTAACGAGGCCAGCCCTGCCGCGTTGCGATTTCGTCCCAATACATGGAGTGTCTCTCGGTTGTTTGTTCGGATGGATGCTCCCGAATAATCCATTTGCACGCGCATTATTCCCAACCCGACACCAAGGTAGGGCGTCACTCTTGCCGATAGCATATGGCGAAAATCATAGTAGACGTTTGCGAAGAAGTTATCTGCGCGGAAATCACTGATTTTTTCACTTCGTTCGACAAACTCAGCTTGTTTGGGGTCCCCGGGAACGTTGAGTGCCAGACGTTCACCGCTTTGCTCGCGCCGAAAGTACTCGGCTTCAAGACGAAAGTCGTACACGGCATAGCCGAGATTGACCCCAGCCAGAAAACCCGTGCCAAGATCAAAACTGTTCGGGCGGCCTGGCAGTGCTCCGGGTGAACATTCGGCTAGTGGAAGTGGCACTGTAGTGCCATCGCCTAGCGTGTCCCCTCCCAACCATTGATCGCAGTTAGTCGAAATGCCGTTATTCGTGCGGGTGGAATCGAGATCGTTCGGTATGGAGACCCCTATGTCCGCGCCGACATAAAATCCCTGGCGAGCGGTTATCTCAGAAGCGCCCGCATCCGTGACCAGGAGCAGGACAATCGTCATGAAAACCGCTGAGATCAAGCGACGTGCTATCTTACTCATCGATAATCCTCCATACCGTGTCAAAATTTCTTGAGACAGGAGCAGCGTTACTCGGTAAAGGGAAGGGGTGAAATGGGTGCTTTCGATGCACGTTCGTAGCGCGCCATGGCCTCGGGCATCCATTTCCGAAGGTCTTGAATGCGCGTGTCGTGGGCAGGATGAGTGGACAGAAATTCCGGGGGTCCGCCTTTCGAAGACTCGGCCATGCGTTCCCACAGCAGCACGGCTTCTCTCGGATCGTATCCGGCATCGGCGGCCAGGAGTAATCCGATATAGTCCGCTTCCGATTCATGACCTCGACTGAAGGGCAGTAAGACGCCGATCCCCAACGCCTGCATGGCCAGTGTCTGAGCAATGGGCTTCATGTCCAAGGCTACCGCGGCGATCTGCATCCCCAAGTTGGCCGCCGTATGCTGGCTGACTCGTTCGGCGCCATGCCGGGCCAAGGCGTGAACCACTTCATGTCCCATGATCGCCGCCAATCCGTTTTCGTTTTTCGCCTCAGGGAAAATGCCGGTGTAGACGGCGATTTTGCCGCCGGGCAGGGCCCAGGCATTTTTGGTCTTGTCATTCCTGATCACCGTGACTTCCCATTGAAACGCCTTCGCGCGTTTGGCGTATTTGGATTGTTTGGCCGCGGCAATAATCCGTTCGGCCACGCGTGTCACGGGCTCCACTTCGGCCGGGTTCTTGGAGATGACGACTTTGGGATCATTGAGAGCTTGAGCGTAGGCCTGGTCACCCATGTGGGCTTCCTGGCTTTCCGGGATAAGCAGGAACTGCGACCGGTTCGTGTACGGGTTAGTCGTACATCCCGCGATGTTGACGAGGACAAGAAACGGGATAAGCGTGTGGATCGCGTGTTTGACCATCGTTCGGAAGTGCATCAGAAGTCTCCTTGCCGATCCGAATTTTTCGATTTGTGACGATCGCTATTATTACGATTCGGGGATGGAAATGTCGAGTTCTTCGACCGTTTCATATCGCGCCAAGGCAGGCGCCGTGCCTTGGCGGGGCCCCATGATGAAGATCACGAACTGGTCCGGTTTGATGTGCGTGTGAGCCGCTTTCCGAACTTGTGATCCAGTCGCGTGTTCGATGCCTGTTCTGAATCTGACGAGCCAATCAGCAGGATACCCGAAATACTCATAGGTGAGAAATTTCCCAAGAACTTTCCCTGGAGAATCGACTGAAAAGACAAAAGAATTCAGGAGACTGGCTTTAGCCTTGTTGGTTTCTTCTTCGGTTGGGGGTTCCGTCTCCATGATTTTACGGGCTTCTTCCAATAAGGCGTCAATGCCCGCCTGCGTGGTGTCCGTTTTGGTGGACATTGAAAAACTGGTGGTTGCCGGATAATCCCACCCGAATCCGACCCCACCATGTACGTCATAGGCCAACCCTTTTTGAGAACGAATACTGGAAAAGAGCCGGGCACCGAAAGAGCCGGATAGTATTTGGTTGATGATAACCACAGGGTGGTAGTCCGGATGGTTGCGCATGAGTCCCAAATGTCCGATGACAATCTTGGCTTGGGTCATGTCGGATTTTTCCACGTAATAGACCCTTCGGGTCGTGGAAGGCTGGTAGGGGACAATCGGGTCGTCAAATCTCTCCCCTTGTGGCCACGTCCCGAACGTACGTTCCACCAGGTCGAGCGCCTGCTCCGTTTGAAAATCCCCGACCAGGCCCAGGATGATGCGATTCGGGGAAAAATATTTCGCATGCCAATCGATAAGATCCTGCCGGGAAATACTGTTGATGGTGGCATAGGACTCGACCCGGGCATAGGGTGAATCCTTGCCATAGACCAACTTCGCAAATTCTCGGGACAGAATGCTGTCGGGGTCGTCATTTTGCCTGGCAATACCCGCCATGACCTGGTTTTTGGCGATGGCCAGTTTCCCCGGATCGAATCGTGGGTTTCGCAGGACGTCGCCGAAGACAGCAAAGACTTCGGGAAAGTCTTCGCTCAAACACGTCATCGAGGCCGAACCCGCGGTCACGCCGATGCCGGTTTCAATGGAAGCGGCTTTGCGTTCCAGGTAGTCGTCAAGCCTGTCTCCGGTGCGCGTTGTCGTGCCTCCGCTTCGCATGACGGTCCCCGTGAGCGAGGCCAACCCCACCTTGTCGGCCGGTTCCAGGCGGGAGCCGGTCCGTATGCGCGCCGAAACGTGAACGGTCGGGAGTTCGTGATCTTCCAGGAGAAACACCACCATGCCGTTGTCCAGGACGACCCGGGTCGGTTGGGGAATGTGAATATCCGGCAGAGGGGGGTACGCCAGTTGCTCAACCGTGTTCACCTGACCGAGTACCTGCGTGGCCAGCGAGAGAGAGAGCACGACACACGTAATCAAGAACGGCAGGGAACGTCGTAGCCCGTGGGCCGGCCGGAACCTGAGAGATCGGAACGCGGCTTTTCTCATGTCATGGTCCTTCTTGGGGTGCCGTCGGCATGGGAGCAGCGGGTGCTGTCGCGGTTTCGATTTGTGCCACGACCCGATTGGATGCAATAAACGTTTGCCGGGCGATACGCCGGATGTCTGCTTTCGTCACTCCGTCAAAGCGTTGGATGTAACGAAACAGTTCGCGCCAATCACCAAAAAGGGTATGGTAGTCCGTGAGCTTCATGGCCAAGCCGAGGTTGCTTTTCAGGGAATAGATCAGACTGGCTTTGGCTCTCGTCCGGAATTTGGCTAATTCCTCGTCCGTGACCTCTTCGTTTTTCAGGCGATCTAATTCCTCGCGAATGGCGTGCTGAACGGTTTCATTGGAGACCCCGCGCGCGGGAACCGCATACGCCACCCACAGATGCGGATACTTTTCACCCGGGTAAGCTCCATAAGCCCCGGCGTCGACCGCGATTTGCTTGTCCCGGACCAACGAGCGATAAAATCGGGAGGTCCGTCCATTCGTTAAAATGTCGTCGATGGCGTCGAACACGGGTTGATCGGGATGCGTGGCCGCCGGTTTATGGTATCCCTCCAGATAAAATGGTTGAGACGGATCTTGAATCCTCACCACCTTTTCCGCGATTGACGGGGGTTCCACGGTTCGCAAGGGCGGAGGTTTCGGCCCGCCGGGGATCCGGCCGAAATACGTTTCGAGAAGAGGGATGAGGGTTTCCGGGTGAATGTCTCCGACAATCGCCGTGACCATATTGGACGGGACGTAGTAGGTTTCGAAAAATTTTTCGGCATCGGTCATGGTATAGGATTGAATATCGCTGGCATAGCCGATCACCGGATGGTGATAGGGGTGGGCCGTAAAGGCAGTAGCCACAAACTGTTCAATGAGCCGGCCGACGGGCCGGCTTTCTGTGCGCATCCGGCGCTCTTCCATGACCACGTCCCTTTCTTCGTAGAACTCACGAAACACCGGGTGTAAAAATCGTTCTGATTCCAGATAACAAAAGAGCTCGATTTTGTTGGCGGGGAGTGCGTAAAAATATCCGGTGACGTCGGCACTGGTAAAGGCGTTCACGGCAACTCCGCCTTCCCGTTCAACGACGTCGGAGAATTCGTTTTTCTTCACGAACGTCGCGGCGGCCCGTTGCTTGCTTTTATAGACGTCCCACAGGTGTTTGAGGCGTTCAGCATCGGACGGGGAACCCAACCTGGCTTCCTGATGAGCCAGATAAGCCCGTTCCAACTCCTCCAGGGCTTTTTTCTCTTCTTCGTAGTTCTTGGTGCCGAGGCGAGGCGTGCCTTTAAAGGCCATGTGTTCGAACATGTGCGCGAGCCCGGTCCTGCCAGCGTCTTCTTGCGCCGACCCCACGTTCACGGCCGTCATAAAAGCAAAAACCGGGGCCACGGGTCGCTCGACGAGAATAAACGTCCAGCCGTTTTTGACGGTGTATTCCGTGACTTTCTGCTCGAATGACGCAAGGTCTATTCCTCGAGAAATCGAGGGAAAACAGAAGATGCAGAACAGAAGAAGGATGAAAAGACGCCGTGGTGTTTGCTGTGCGGGAATCGAAATCATGGGTGGACTGCAATTATCATTTTTTCTATCCTACCCAGTTCAATGATGCCTTGCAAGCTAACGGCAAATCGTGCGTATGGAGCCCGAACGATCAGGCAGGCGGAGAACGTGATCAGGGGGGCTGTTGAGCTTGGCCGGTTGTGTTATCTTGAAGTTTCCTGAAGAAATAGGAGCCCCCGTAGAGTCCAGGGGGAATGGCGAGGTTTTCTCCGACGCGGGTATACCACCCGTTCCCTTCGGCCGTTAAAAAATCTTCTGAGAGCAGGACTTCAAACTCTTCTTCGCGGTCATTCCCGGTTTAAGCTCATTTCCCTGACCAGAGCCGTCCATCCAGTTTCGTGGTCGTGAACCGGCCTCCTTCATGGGTATAGGGCCCGTTTCCTTGCGCATCCAACGTCGCATGATAGGTTTTGTCTTCTTCTTGAATTTCCCGGGTCCCGCTCAGGTCCGGGGAGTGCGTTTCCGTAACGGGATTACCCAAGGTAAAAGCCGCGGTGAAGGCACCACTCGTCACAAGTAAAAAGCTTGCAGTCCCGGCAAGGTCCACAAAGCCATGAGGAGTCTCAAGCAGGCCCTGTTACTGAGCTTGATGTTTGGAGAGAATGACGTGTGTCGCACTGAGAAGAAAAGCAGGAGGTATCAACATCACTGCGGAGTCACACAAGAGCGACAGGGGAATGGACTTTGCGACTGTGTTTTTTGAGGGAGCGGGAGACGGGGTGAGGAAAGATTACATTATCGCCAAGGGGTAAAAGAGCCTCCACCTGGTTCGAGATCGACTGCAGCAAAGCCTTCTCAGGACGGCTGCGGGAAAGCACCCGCAATCCGACGAACTGACTCAGCAAAGCACGCGCGGTCGTGACCGGAACCACCGATTTGGAAATCTCTCCGCTGGCTTGGCCCTGTTCGATCAGTTTGCGGAAAAATTTTTTTCCATATGGGCGAAGGACTGATTGACGATCTTCGCCACTTTCCCATCATGCGGCGATAACTCCAAGGCCGTATTGATAATAAAACAACCATTTCGTTCCTCACCCTTCAGTACCCGGGCACTGACCTCCTGGAATAAGCCGAGGATGGCTTGGCGTGGCGAATACGTCTTCATTCTTTCTGCGAAGAAGGGCTTGAGGTACATGAGCTTATAGCCGTGCAAGGTTTCGATGAAGAGGGTATACTTATCGCCGAACGTGTCATACAGACTGGCGCGGTTGATACCCATGCATTCCACGAGATCCTGTAAGGACGTTGCCTTATAGCCATTGTCCCAGAAGGCAACCATCGCCTTGTGCATGACATCATCGACGCCGAATTGTTTTTTTCTTGGTATCTCCGCCTCCGGTAGGGCAAGTGGGGGGAAACTTTAAGTAAGCTATCAGAGTTTGATCAAGATATGCAAGTGTTCTCGGAAAAAGATGGTCATCGCAGGTTCTCGTTTTAGAGGTGGTCGGACGTGGCAGCCTGAAAGGATGGGATATCGAGATCGAGTCCGGGCCCGTGCCACGGTTGAAGCAGGGGTCCTTCATACGTATACCCTCCATCAATCGGATCGGTTTCCATCAACAAAGGTGTGTCGAGATCCAGGACGGGACAGCCGCCAAGGCCATGTTTCGCCGCGGCTTGTTGCTTGCGTTTATAGACGTTCGATAAGTCTTCGATGTGTTGGCATCGGAGGTGGAACTCAAGCAGGCTTCCTGGCAAGCAGGATACGCCTGTTCCAACTTCTCCAGGGCTTTTTTCTCATCTTTGTAGTTTTTGTTGCCGAGGCGTGGGTCGCCTTTAAGGGCCCTGTGTTCGAACATGTGGGCGAGCCCGGTTCTACCCGTGCCTTCCTGGGCCGCCCCCACGTTTGCGGCCGTCATAAAGACAAAAACCGGGACCACGGGTCGCTCGACGAGAATAAAAGTCCAGCCGTTCTTGACGGTCTATTCCGTGACTTTCTGCTCGAAGGATGCAAGGTCTATTGTTTGATAAGCGAAAGGCAACAACACCACGACAGAGTCATGTATCATCAGCCTTCAACGGTCATCCTGCATGAGCGACGCTGGGCTGGACTTTCCGGCGGTGGTTCTTGGAGGTGCGCGAGATGGGGTGGGGAAGGGCGACGTTATCGCCAAGAGGTAAAAGCGACTTCACCTGGGACACGATCGCCTGCATCAGCGGCTTGTTCGATTCGCTACGGGAAAGGACACACAACCCGATAAGCAGACTCAGCAAGGCGCGTGCGGTCGTAATCGGAATCACTGACTTGGCAATTTCTCCACTGGCCTGACCCCGTTCGATCATTTTGCGGAAGAAATTCCTTTCTATATAATTGAAGCTTTGATCGACAATTTTCGCCACCTTCTCGTCATGGGGGGATAATTCCAAAGCCGTATTGACCATCAAACACCCGTTTCGTTCGTCTGCCTTCAGTATCATATCCACAAAGTAGTTGATGATGGCTTCGCGGGGCGTATGTTTTTTCATTTGCTCCGCCAAGTAGGACTTGATGTAGATCAATTTGTAGGCGTCTAAACTATCGAGGAAGAGAGAATATTTATCGTTGAACGTGTCGTAGAGGCTCGCACGGTTGATCCCCATGCTTTCCACGAGATCCTGCAAGGACGTCGCATTATAGCCGTGGCTCCAGAAGGTACCTATCGCTTTCTGCATGACATCATCGACGCCGAACTGTTTTTTTCTGGGCATCTCTTACTCCGGCAGGAAAGAACTATGACTGTGAGCATACTATCAGATTTGCAACAAGATATGCAAGTGTTCGGAAAGGGATGGTGATCGCAGGTTCTCGTTTTACAGGTGGTCGGACGTGGCGGCCTGAAAGGACGGGATATCGAGATCGAGTCCGGGCCCGTGCCACGGTTGAAGCAGGGGTCCTTCATACGTATACCCTCCAGCAATCGGATCGGTTTCCATCAACAAAGGCGTGTCGAGATCAAGGACGGGACAACCGCCGAGGCCCATGGCGAGGCTGTAGGAACACCCCATGGCGACCCGGGTTTCCACCATCCCGCCCAGCATCACGCCAAGACCGGCGGCTTTTGCAACGGTCACCATGACGATCCCTTCCGTCAAGCCACTCTTGGTGATTTTAATATTGACGTAGTCCGCCGCACGGTGCTGAATGACGGCTTGGAGGTCGCGCACTGATTGCGCCGATTCGTCCGCGGCAACGGGAACGTGGAAATCGAGGCGGAGTTTGGCGTGGCCTTCAAGATCGTCCTTTACCAGCGGTTGTTCAAGGAGGCGGATAGTGCCGCCAAACCGGTTGACGCCTTTGATCAAGGTTGCGGCTTCCTCGCGCGTGTATCCTTGATTGGAATCGATCACAAACGCCACGCCGGCACAATGACGATGAAGGGCTTCCACCCGGCGAACGTCTTCGTCCACGTCGTGGCCGACCTTTATTTTGAATAGACGAAAGCCCTGTTCATACCACTGCCGAGCGAGTTCCCGGGTCCGCTCCAAAGAGGCGATGGGAATGGTGATGTCCGTTTCACGCGCGCGTACGTCCGCTCCACCCCACAAGGCCCACAGGGGGACGTGAATCGCCCGCGTCAAGGCATCGAGTAAGGCGGTTTCCAATCCACACCGAGCCGCGGGTGCGTCGGGGGCGAGTTCGGACAGTTCGTGTCCGAGTCGTTGGTAATAAAGAGTCGATTGTCCGAGAAGGTGGGTTCCCAATATCCGGGCCTTCTTCAGACTGCTCTCGCGATCTTCCCCGGTAATGGCGGGAAAGGGGGCAATCTCGCCGTATCCGATTGTTCCATCATGCAGGGTAAGCCGTACGAAGGCATTGTGCGCCATCTGGAGTTGGCCCGTTGCGACGACGAATGGATCGGTGATGGGAAGATCCAGTGAACAGAGTTCGATTTTCGTGATGGTGAAGGAGGTGGAGGCGCTCATTCTATAAGATGAATCGGAAGAAGAAAAAGGGGAGAGGCTAGAGAGAAACGGTCACAACAATCGATCACCCATGCCGATCATTCTCCCACGGTAAGGCGGTGTTGGAATACCCACGCACTTCCCAGAACCCTTTTTGATCTTTTTCTACGAAGGTGATGGTTCTGATCCATTTGGCTCCCTTCCATGCATATCGTTTGGGGATAATCATGCGAACCGGTCCTCCATGATCTTTAGACAGCGGCTTGTGGTTCCAGGAATGGACAAGAAAGACGTCCTCGTCGTCGCAGACCGAAAGAGGCAAGTTGGTCGTATAGTCGTCATACGACTCAAAGAGCACGTATTTGGCTTCCGGCTTGGGGTGCACCAGGCTGAGTAGATGCCGAAAACTCACCCCGACCCATTCCATCTCAAGCTGGCTCCAGGAGGTCACGCAATGGAAATTGGACACAAACGGATGCTGTGGCTGAGCCTGATAATCCTTCCAGGTCCACGTGGTGGGATGCTCAACCAACCCATCCACCGTGAGTGTCCATTCTTCAAGTGAAATTTGAGGTTTATACCCAAGGTCCAGCACGGGCCAAGTATTGACGATATGCTGTCCGGGGGGGAGGCGATCATCTTGATACTCCTCGTCAACCTCACGCCCGGAGATCTCACGGCGGTGCTGAGCCATTTTCTGTTTGGCTTGAATGGTTTTTTCGTTAAATTCCATATAACGCTCTTCGTTCACCATGGCTGGCGATATAAGGTTTCAGGCTTCGTTGTTACTCTTTCCAGGTGAAGCCGGCGGCACCGGCGAGTGTTCGAGGGGGTTGCAAGCCGGTGTAGCGTTGGTCGTCGATGATCCAGGTTGGATAACTGCGAATGTCGTTTGTCATGCACGGCGCGGTGAGGGGACTGCCGCGACCGCCTGAACTGCATTCAACGTAAGGCAACCGATCCGCAGATGCCTTGAACAGGGCTTTCTGCTCCTGGCAGCGGGGACACCAATAGGCGCCGTAAAATTTGGCTCCCGTGTCGGTAAGGTGAATGACCAACGCCTGAAGCTGTGGGTCCTCGGGGCCGGCCGCTTCGTCGAACACCCCGCTGTAGTGCATATGGAGCCCGCCGATGATGAGCACGACGACCACGCTCGCTTCTTTCAACGACGTTACCCAATCTGGTGGTCGCTGCACGAAGATCAGGATCATGATCGCCGTGATGATGCCGAATGAGGCGAGACAGTAGGAACAGGTCGCTTCGATTTCCACGATCGAGATCACGGTCAGGTAGGCACTGACCCCGAACCCGCCGACTGCGACGAAGAGCAGGGGAGTCCAACTCTTGGGTTTCGTCCTGGCTCGCCACGCCAGTGCCGCCAGCACCAGGTAGGTGAACAGGCCCCACGTGGCCATGGGCATTCCCAGAAACGTCGCCCAACGACTGCTTTGAACCAGGTCGCATCCTGATCCCTCGCTGCAGAAGGCCGGATGCGTCTCGACCGACGCGACGTAACTGAGGTACGACGTGAGAACAATTCCGAAAAAGGTCAGCACGAGCAGGACGATGGTCAGTGGGGCGCTGAGGTTCGGTGCGCGAGCCGGAGGAGAGTGGGAAACACGCTGTGTGCCTCCGGCACTTGCGGCTTTTTGCCCTTTACGATGTTTTGCCATTGCCACGTCCTTTGCGAACGGAAACCGGATGGAAGGCCTTCATGTTGATCGCGTCGAAGCGTGGTGCATGATACCCGTTGCCGCGCGTGCGACGCAAAGGTTGCGTGAGGGACAAAGGGGTCGTTTCTCTCAGGCTTTCCCTAAAACCACCCGTATCAATTTTTCTTTGTGATCCCGCAGGATTCGAATGCTGACCGGCTGAAAGGGCCGTGTCTGTTCGATCAGATAGGTTTTTAATTGATTTGCCGAGTCGACCGGCTGATTGTCGATAGAGAGAAGAATATCTCCCTTTTTGAAGCCTGCCCGTCGTGCCGGCCCCGTGGCTTGAGCCACGGCTATGTGCCATTGTTGTCCGATTTTGACGGAGGTGAGTTGCAGCCCGAGTTTTGAAAAGTGGAAAGGTTTCCCCTGTATGAGAGCCGTGACGATCTTGTGGACCAACGGTCCCGGGACGGCAAACGCAAATCGGCTGCAACGACGTTCCTCCCGGGTCGTTTCTGTTTGAATGATCGCGTGGACAAGGCCGACGATTTCCCCTTGTGTATTGAACAACCCTCCGCCGGAATTGCCACTGCATGCTGAAAGATCGACTTGCAAGAGACGTGATTGAATCGTTTGCAAAAACGTATGGGGATTGCCGATGTATCCGTAGCTGATGGCAGGCCCCCAACCCAGCGGGTAGCCTACGGTGAATACCTGCTCTCCAGGCAGGGCCTCAACCTGACTGAACGTCCTGGCGGAAAGCCCGCGAGGCAACATCTCCTGGGGGATGTGATACAGGGCAACGTCCAAAAATTGATTCACGCCGATTAACGTGGCAGATGCTTCTTTCAACGTGCTCGAAATTACGGAAATATGCGGAGGATCGACGGTTGCTCCACCTCCCTGGCGCTTCGTGGCATGACGGGCGGTCAGGATATACCCGTCTCCCAGGTAAATCCCCGACCCTCTCACGGACAAAGAGTTCCGGTCGGGCGAAGTCGATTGAGCGTCAGCCTGTTTGAGAATGCCCACGGTCCCGTGCTTGGCTTCTTCGACAATTTCGGCAAAGTCGGATGCGTTTGCCAAAAGCAGCGAAGGGGTGAGCAGGTATGTGCCTGAAGCAAGGCAAAGGACCGTCGCGATTTTTTTAAACATGGCGTGCCTCTGATTTACTGTCTTGAAATCGTATGATACCCTTGCGTACTCTTTGGCCCGGACGTTCCACAATCAATCATCTTTCACTCAATGGTGCCGAAGTTGAAATTTTCCTTTCTGAACCGTTGTCCCGGCCTGTTCATGGTGCCGTGTGCCCTTGTGCTGTGCATGGTCCCTTTTCAAATGGTTCTGGCTCATGGGGTCTTGCTGGAATCTTCCCCGACGCATGGGTCCGTTTTACGAGCGAGTCCCGACCGGGTTGTCTTGCATTTCAATGCTATCCTTGAACCTTCCATTACTCAAGTCAACCTTGTCGATTTGCAGGAAGTCCTCACTCCGTTGGGTGTGACGAACGCTTCGACGATGAATTCGGTCGTGGCCAAAATCCCGCCGTTGCAACCGGGTGTCTACAACGTGCAGTACAAAGTACTGGCGACCGATGGTCACGTGACCGAAGGCTCCATTCGCTTTACCATTATTACCCGATAGATCATCTCATTTCATGACGGAACTTCTTGAATTCATCAGCGGGTTGCTGGATGGCGCGTCTTTTGTTGCTTTGGCGTTATCCCTGGGAGGCATTGCCTGTACGTTGGCGGTCCTGAGACCGCTTCACGATCAGGATCCGGTTGTCTTGTCCGCGAGCGACATGCTGTTAAAGGTGAGCGTCCTGAGCTTGTGTGCCATGGCCGGATTACGGGTCCTCCAGTTGGCGTTAAAAGCCCTGGCGTTGAGCGATGTGCTTGGATCCTTGGGGGTGCAGGCCTTTGTGCAAACTCGACTGTTTCGATTCGGGACATCGGGTGTCCTGCTGGCATTGGGCATGGCCGGGTCGGTGGCAAGGGTACGGCGAGACGTTTCCGGGCGACTCCCGTGGAGTGTGGCCTTGCTCATGGCCGGGTTGTTTCTGGTGAATGAAGCGTGGCTGAGTCACGCGGCCAGCCGGTTGGACAATCAAGGACCATTGATGGTGGCGACCATGGTACACGTGTGTGGCGCGACGGTCTGGGCGGGTGGGGTGGCCCACATGGTACTCCTCTGGAGAATGACGCGGAAAAAGCACGCCGACCGATGGCCCCGCATGGTGGCACGGTTTTCTCCGTTGGGGATGGGATGTGTAGGGCTCATCGTTGGGCCGGGAGTGTTTCTCTGGTGGCATTACGTAGGTGGTTGGGCGGGATTGATCGGGACGGGATACGGGAACATGCTCCTGGTCAAGATCGTACTGTTTGTCGGTGTGCTGGCGTTAGCCACCATCAACTTGCTGTCTGCCAGGCAATGGGTCAAGGGTAAAGCCGCTGACGTGCTGTTTTCGCACGTGCCTTCTTATCTTGAAGTGGAAATGCTTCTGGCAGGGGTCTTACTGTTTGCGGCCGTTTCTCTGACGGGATACCCGCCTTCGGTCAACGTGACCGAGGAACCCGTCACGTTCTCGGAAATCCGGGTGATGTATGATCCGAAATTTCCTCGTCTTCTCGGCCCGGAACGGATTCTCATCGATGCCCCTGAATTGACTGATCTCGCAACCGGTGAAATAGGAAAAAAAGAAGACGTGAGTTGGGACCGCTTCACCCATAATATTTCCGGTGTCATTATCCTCGCAACGGGCATCGTGGCCCTGCTTGAACAATGGGGAGGGGTTCCATGGGCGCGACTGTGGCCGCTCATGTTTCTCGGGTTTTCCCCACTGATTTTTGTTTTCGCCAATTCGGATCATTGGCCGTTGGGACCCGTCGGGTTTATGGCCAGCGTGCAAAGTCCCGAGGTGATTCAACATTGGTTCGCTGCGATGCTTGTCTTTGGTTTGGGTTGGTTCGAATGGCTGGTGAGAACGCAAGCATCAGGCAGGAAATCCTTCCAATTTGTCTTTCCTCTCTTGTGTATTGCCGGCGGTATGATCCTGTTGACCCATTCCCATGGGGTGATGGAACGAAAACAGGAATTCCTGATTCAAGGCACGCACGTCTCGATAGGAGTCCTTGCCGTTTTGATGGGCTGTGCGCGCTGGCTGGAGATCCGTCTGCCGGCGCCGCACAATCGTCTCCCCGGCCTGCTTTCGTTGCTGGCGATGGTGCTGGTCGGATTCGTGTTGCTGTTTTATATAAAACCCGGCGCAGTGGTCCTTTGAAGAGAGTCGAGGTGTACCATATGAGGAAGTATTGAAGACTCCGGACACGGTCTTCTCTGCGTAGAGTAGAATAAAGAAAAAGCCTCGCAATCGATGCTTGTCCTGAGCGTCGCGAAGGAACGAAGCGAAGGAAAGGAGACGCCGTCATGAACGTCTACAAATTGTTTCTCTTGCTCGTGCTGGGGGGAGGGCTGCTCGTCGGCATGAACAGCCCGTCGATCAGTGAAACAGCCAAGGGCGGCCAGGCCATCGCCACGTTCGCCGGAGGGTGTTTCTGGTGCATGGAAGGCCCGTTCGATGAACTCGATGGAGTGCTTTCCACGACGTCGGGATATACGGGTGGGCAGACGGTCAATCCGACCTACGAAGAAGTCTCTGCCGGAGGAACGGGACACACCGAGGCCGTTCAGGTTGTGTATGATCCTCAAAAAATCAGTTATCAGGAGTTGTTGGCCGTCTATTGGCCAAATACGGACCCCACGACGCCGGATGCACAGTTCTGTGATCATGGAAGTCAATATCGTCCTGAGATTTTCTATCATGATGACAAACAGCGTCAATCGGCGGAAGCATCGAAAGAGGAAATCAAACGGACCAAAACGTTCAGCGCCCCGCTCGTGACGGAAATTACGCAGGCCACGGCGTTTTATCCGGCAGAGGAGTACCACCAGGATTTCTACCGGAAAAATCCCATCCGGTATAAATTTTACCGCTTCACCTGTGGACGCGACGCCCGTTTGGCAACCTTGTGGGGAGACGAAGCAAAGCATAACGAAGGATAATAACGACAGGTATCCGTTCTCGCGCCGTGCTCCTGCTCTCAGTCCGTAGTATGGACTTGGGCACTGTGGAACAGCCAAGCGAGTGGTAGGTCGGGTTAGCGGAGCGTAACCCGACACTCTTGCTGATTCCATGGAGTTGCCAGGGAAACATCCTGAGAGTCAAGGGAGACGGACCGATATACAAGACTGCCCGGCAACGTTCTGAGACACCCGTCATATCTGTCCAGTGGACAGCAATGCGCGCTTGACGGCCTCCGGCTCCCTTTCAATCACGCGCAGAAGAGTTGCGGCCGGGCCGCTGACCCGACGCGTTCCCTGTTCCCACTTCCGATAGCCGGAAAGGCTCATGCCCATCAACGGTGCCATCTGCGCCTGTGTGAGCTTTGCTTGCTTGCGAACCTCGCGCGGCGCCACGGGGACGTGGACGATGGCGGGGCCTTCGCCCTTTGCATGGGCCAGGGCTTCAGTGAGGGATTGGATCAGATCGTCGCCAAAAGTGTTCATTTGATCTCCTTCCGTGTGGCCTTGAGCGCGGCTGCAAGGGCCGAAACCACACGTCTTTCGTTCGGCGTCAGATCGGTTTTCGTTGCCTTCGTATAGGCGAGTAGCGCATAGACCGGCATTGCTTCGTCGAGATAGTAATAAATCACCCGTGCGCCGCCGCGCTTGCCTCGTCCGGAGGTCGAGAAGCGCAGTTTGCGGACACCACCCGTGCCTGGAATTTTGTCACCCGCCAGAGGGTTTTTCGCCAAGAAGTCGATCAGTTCTCGTCTTTCATCCTCGCTGAAGAGCTTGTCGGCCTGCCGCATGAACGTCGGGGTCTCGACGACTGTCTGCATCGCAGAAATATATCCCAATGGGGTAGTCCTGGCAAGCCCAGAATGTTGCCAACCTCTCCGGTCGAAACCATATGGCGATTGAACGGTCATTCCTCACCCGCTCCGCGCCGTGCTCCTGCTCTCAGTCCGTGGTGTGGACTTGGGCACTGTAGAACAGCCAGGCGAGTGCCGGTACCAGCAGCACCGCGCCAGCCATGTTGGCGAGGAACATGAAGGCCAACAGCACACCCATATCGGCCTGAAACTGGAGGTCGGAAAATATCCAGGTCATTACGCCGAGGGCCAGGGTCAGCCCGGTGACCAGTATCGCGTTGCCGGTGATCGCGAGTGTTTGCCGGAATGCGTCGACGAGGCTTATACCACCGTCCAGCCGATGCTTCACGTCACTGAAGATATAGATTCCGTAATCGACCCCGATGCCCACGCCGAGCGCCGCCACGGGCAGAGTCGAGACCTTCAGCCCTATTTCCAGGAGCGCCATGAGTGCGAAGGTGAGGGTCGAGACCAGCGCCAGCGGCAACACCACGCAGAGCATGCCGCGGATCGAACGGAAGGCCAGGAGGCAGAGCACGCTGACGGCGCAATAGATCCAGAGCAGCATCTCGAACTCGGCGTCCCGTACGAGGTCGTTGGTCGCCGCCATGACGCCAAGGTTGCCGGCGGCAAGTCGAAAGCGAATAGTCTCGTCGTTATGCCGGGCGGCATACCCGGTGGCCGCGGCGACCACCCGGTCGATGGTCTCGGCGCGGTGATCGGTAGTAAAGATCAGGACGGGCATGACGGAGCAGTCGGCATTGAGGAGCGCCGAGCTGGTCTCGATCGGACTCGTCGATTGCACCAGTGTCGTCGTCGTGCGCGGAAGGACCCGCCATTTCGGGTGTCCCTCGTTGAACCCGGCGTTGATCCGGCGGGCAACCCAGGGCAGGGATAGCGTGGATCGCACCCCGGGAAGCTGGGCTATCCGCGTTGCGAAATCGTCAATCCGGTCCAGGACCGCGAAATCGATACAGGCGTCAGGTTTGGTCTCGACGATCACCGTGAAGACGTCCACACCCACGGCGAAGAGCCGTGTGATCGCGGCGCTGTCACGGTTGTACCGGGATTCGGGGCGCAATTCGGGCATTCCTTCATGGACGTCGCCGATCGCATAGTCGCGCGCGCCGTAGACGCCTGCCCCGAGCACGACCAGCGCCAGTAACAGCATCACCCCGGACACCGGCCACGACGCCAGACGCGACAGGTGGTTCCAGATGGGCGCCTTGGCTTCGGCCGCGGCCCGCAGGCGTTCGCCGTACGCGGCATCGTGCTTGGTGTAGGACATCAGGACCGGCAGGAGCAAAATGTTGGTGAACAGGATCGCCGCCACGCCGATACTCATGGTCATCGCAAGGTCGCGGATGATTTGAACGTCGATGATCAGCATCGTCAGGAAACCGGCGCAATCGCTCGCCAGGGCCACCGTTCCCGGGACAACGAGCCGGCAGAAGGCGGCGCGGGCGGCCTCGGGCGCGGTCGCCCCGTCGCGGATCGCGGCTCCGGCGGCGCCTGCTACCTGCACCCCGTGCGAAACACCGATGGCCAGGACCAGGAACGGGACCAGGATCGACATGGGATCGATGGCGAAGCCGAACAGCGACAGGAGGCCCAGCGTCCAGACCACCGCCATGATTGAGCACAGCAGGAGCAGGCCCGTATGCTGCGCCGAACGGGTGAAGAGATAGACCGGAATCGAGGACAGCACGAAGGCGATGGCGAAGAACATCAGCACGTTTCCCGCGCCGTCGGCGATATCACCGACCACCTTGGCGAAGCCGATGATATGAATCTCCGTGTCAGGGTCGGAATGAGGCATGCGCAGCCGCTTCTCCAGGAGATGGGCGACCTCGATATAGTCGAGCCGCTCACCGGTCAGGGGATCGGCTTCGACCAGTTCGGCGGTCACCATCGCGGCAGACAGGTCGTTGGCCACGAGCTGGCCGACAATCCCGGCCTTGAGCACGTTGGCCCGAACCCGTTTCATGTCCTCGTCGCTGCCCCGGTAGTCGTGCGGCACGACGTTGCCACCGGTGAACCCACCCCGCACCACCTCGACGAAACGGACGTTGGGCGTGAACAGCGAACGAACGGAGGCCTTATTGACACCGGGCAGGAAAAACACGGCATCCGTCACCTCCCTCAACGTCGACAGGAAGGGCGCGGAAAAAATGTCGCCGGTGCGCGCGTGAACCGCGATCAGTAGCCGATTGGCGCCGCCGAACTCGCCCTGGTGCTTGGTGAAAACCTGCATGAAGGGGTGGCTGCCGGGCAGGTGTTTTTCAAAACCGGCATCGATCTCAAGCCGGGTGGCGGACACCGCAAGCGCGAGACTCACCATGGCGAAGACAGCGATGACCAGCGGCCGGTGGCGGAACACCATGTCCTCAAACCGGTGCGCCCAGTGCCCCGTCTTCATCTGGTTCACCTGGCCGTTACTGCCCATCATCCGTGACCGTCAGGGTCAGGTGATCGATCCCTCTCTCGCCGAATAAAAGGACAGAATCCGGCCCTGTTGCCAGGACGGCGGTGATCGCCTCCCGGCTGGCGCGGTTGACACGTTCGAAGCTGCCCGTCGGTGATTCAATCAAAATCGTCCCGTCGGCACCGACGACGACCGCTTGGCCGTCTGGCAGGAAGACGGCGTCATAAAGAGCGGAGAAAACCCCGCTTGCCAGATGGTGCCAGGTCTCGCCGCCGTCGTAGCTTTCGAGGAGCGTGCCTTCGAGCCCGTAGAGCAGGAGCCGTCCGTCATCCCGGGCCCGAAACCCGAAGAACGTGCCGTCCCAGCCGGCATCCAGCCTGGTCCAGGTTGCGCCGTCGTTCCTGGACCGGAGCACCGTCCCGAATTCGCCGGCGATGAAGAGTGTTCCATCCGGGGCCTCGCGGATGGCGTAGAAGTGCGGTTCGTCCGGGTCGATCTCGCGGGGAGACCAGTCGAGACCGTGGTTCTCAGTGGCCAGAGCCATCCCGTAGGCACCGACTGCAAGTCCCCTGCCGTTTCCGGCGATCCATATGTCGAGCAGCGGGGCGTCCAGTTCCGGGCTCGCCCGAACGACGGTCCAGGCTGCTCCGGGTTCGCGGCTCGCCAGAATCAGTGCGTCGTGCCCAACGGCGACGAGCTTTCCGCCACCGGTTCCGGTAATGCCGGTCAGCATGCGTCGGGACGGCGCCGGAGCCTGCTGCCAGTTGCCAGCCGTGCCGTGAACGATCAGACCACGCTCACCAACCGCGACGAAGCCGCCTGGAATCGCGATGGCGGCGGTGATCAGGCCGCATTCCGGACAGACCACCATCGCCGCCGCCTCGTCAAGCGGTTCGGCGCAGAGCAGGGATGGAGCGGTCGAGGCCGCAACCAGGAACAACACAAGCGCCAGGGATCGAGAGGGGGGTAGGTTCATAAGCATCTTTCGGGTAAGGGCTTACACTTTCCTCCCCCGAACGGCCTGTCCTGTTTAGCGGCGGCCGAGTTTGCGCAAAGCTTGTGGGGTGAACCTCCGGTGCTTCATCGGCACGTCGAACTCAACGATCGTATTCTCGACGGTGAGCCCGTTGACGATATAGCGTCCGTTCTGCACGTCGTATGCCGCTACCGTCGAGGTCCAGACCAACGGTACCTGGTAAAAATTGATCACGTGCCCCTCGCTCACTCGCCAGATCTGATCGCGTCCGTCATAGTGGTCCACGATGGCGACTTGCCAGCTATCCTCGTCGATATAGAAGGTGCGCCGGGCGTAGATGTGTCTGGTTCCTTCTTTCAGCCGTGCATCGACGACCCAGACCCGGTGCAGTTCGTAGCGCGTCAGATCCGGGTTCATGTGGCCGGGCATCAGGATGTCGTCGATGGGGTGGTCGCTGTGCAGCCTGTAGCTATTATAGGGAATATAGAGTTCCTGTTTGCCCACCAGCGTCCAGTTGTAACGGTCCGGTGCACCGTTGAACATGTCATGCTGGTCGTTGGTGCGCTGGCCGTCCGATGCGATACCGGGGTTGTCATAGGCAATATTGGGCGCCCGGCGCACCCGCCGCTGGCCCGGATTGTACACCCATGCCTTGCGCGGCTCGGCCGCCTGGTTGAGCGTCTCGTGGACCAGCAGAATTTGCCCGGCGAGCCTCGGCGGGGACATGACTTCCTGTATAAAATAGGCGAGAACGTTGTCCACTGTCTCGGTCGTGGCGCCTGGCTGGTAGTACGCCCACAGCAGGTCCTCCTTGAGGCGCACCACGACGTAGTTCCCATCGGCTGTCGGCGTCGCCTGGCCGGTTATCTGGCGCGTGGTCTTGCCGCGGTACCGCATCAGGTGGTTCCAGATCGCTTCGAGCCCGTTTTTCGGGATCGGGAAGGGGATACCCTCGCCGGCATTCATCACCCCGTTGCCGTCCTCGGTCAGGGTTGCGGTCGTCGCGTTGGCGATCGTCCGGTCATAGATTCGCTGCGGCAGGGACGCGCTGCGCCGGCTGGGATAGACCCGCATCAGGAAGGTTTTCGGGTAGCGTTCGAAGAGCGCGATTTGGCCGGGAGAAAGATTCGCTTCGTAGCTAAGGAAATTGTCGCCGGTGATTGTGAACAGCGGTTTGTCGTCCGCGAACGGGTCTGGAGGGCGCCCGCCCGGTTGGTAGTTGGCCGGCGGCTTGGTGATTCCGCCACGCCACTCCGGGATGGAACCGGATTCGTTCCCGGCCACCGTGGCACCCAGCGGCGTCAGCTCCTTACCCAGCCTCGCCGCCTCGGCGGCCGTGACCTTCGCCGCCGCAGGCGTACCCGTGGTCAGTGCCACGAGTACTGTTGTCCAAATGATCCATCGTGCGTTCGTATTCATATGCCTTTCTCCAAACGTTGTCATGCAAAACATTGGGTTTCAGAGTGACTTCGCATCCTCTGCTCAAATCTCATCAATATTTCCGTTGGACTGCGTATGCCCCGTACCTTCGGTTCAGAAGGAATAGTTCACCGTGCTGGATACGAAATCGCGATCGTTCAAGAGATTGAACGCGCCGCCGTCGAACGAGTTGGTGTAGGACAGGATGGCCTGCCATGAAAGCAGGTAGGTCGCCCCGATCGACAGCGTGATGATCTTGCGGTCCTCGACGAAATTGCTGATCGGTGACGGCGTCGTGCCGTTCACGTCATGCGCAAACGAGATCTGCGGCGACAGGTTCACGGAGCCGAGGGCGTTGTTATAGGTCGTCCGCGCGACTATCCGGTAACCCCAGGAGAACGGATCGGCGAAGCCGCCGTTCTGGGTCACCGGCTGAATTTGGGCCTGCGTAAAGATCGGGTTGCCGCTCGTCCACGTGCCCGGTCCGTCGTAGCGAAGGACCGATTTGTCCTCCATGTCCCGGACGTAGGTGAAACAGGTCTCGGCCAGGAACAGGGATTGATCGGCGCCGAACATGGGACCCAGCACCTTTGAAACGGCGACCTGCGCCTGCAGCAGGTCCTTGCGGCGAAAGCCGGTGACCTCTTCCCCGGGAGCGAGAGGACCGGTTTGGCTCTGGCTGAACAACCCTCCCGCCCCTTGTAACCGTGCTAGTGTCTTCGCCTGTGCGCAAGAAGCTGGATTCTGTGCGCAAGCAGTTGGATTTTGTAACAGTGGCAACAGAGTCTGGGGCACTTGCACGAACCGGAGCGGCGACAGGGTGGAATAAATCACTTCCACGGCGTCGATCTGAAGCGGCTGGTTCCGGCGATAGGAGACCTCCCCCTGGATCGCGAACCCACTGGTGCCGATTTCGGTGTTGAAGCTCGCGCCCATGATGTCGATGTCCTCGGGAAATTCCCGGAAATACTGGACGGAGCCGGCATAGCCTTTGGGGTCCGTCAGCGCTTGGGGGTTCCCCGCGCGGGCCGAAACCAGTGGCAGGCGGCTGTGGATGCGCGCATAATAGAGACCCAGTTCGGCGTCGTTCAGCGCCGGTGCGAAATAGCGCACCGCCAGACCGAACTGGCCCTGGAGTCTGGCATCCCGGTCGCTGACGCGTGGCAGACGGGAGCAGAGACCTGGGCACGATGGGTCCGGCGCATAGTCGTTGTCGTTGCCTCTGAGCGGATCGCCGAATCCGAAATGGATGATGTCCCCGCCAGGGCTTGCGGCGTCGGTGGTCGAGAAGAACGTGCCCGCCGGTTCGAGCCGGGTATGAAGCCACCGGAACTGGTAGAAGCCTTCCAGGGACAGGTTGTCGGTCAGGCCGACCTTGAGATTGACCGCCGGGATCGGAGTCACCACGTCACGTACCTCCGCGCCGGCGATGCGGACCTTGGAAACGTCAATCGGGTTGATCGAGTTGAGGCCGTTGCGGATGAAGACGCTTTCGCCCCAGTTGAGCACTTGATTGCCGATTCGAATTGAAAGCGGGAATTCGCCCACGTCGATATCGGTGCTGACGTACGCATCCAGAAGTTGGATGTCGTGTCCGGCATACTGCTGGGCTTTGCCCGACAGAGACGTGCGGCGGGTGTCGTTGGCCGCGGCGGCGTGATCGTAAAAATAGAACGCACGGCTAAAGAAACTCAGTTTGCCCACGTCGAGCTGCAACTCGTGCGAGACTTTTACGTTGGCGGAGACGAAATCGCCTTTGTTGTAGTTGAGATTGCCGTCATCTTCGTTGAAGGAAGGCGCGTAGCCGCCGTTGGCGATGGCGATGATGGCCTTGTCCCGTCCCTGGGTCCGTATCGCCGTACCGATCGAGACGGTGGTGTCGAAATATCCCGTGATGCCGCTCTCGTTGTAGGGCAGTTCCGCAGCGATGGATAGGGAAGGTGGTGCGACGGCCGACATCAGTAAGGCCACCGCCGCGCATGCCCCAGCTTGCAATCGGAACCCGGAGCCCGATCGGCGAGTACCTACCCGTGAATTTTGCCTCCACATGTTCATATTTGTCGTTGCGCAGGCAGAGGTTGAATACATGCGTTCAAGAGCGAGGTGAACGGGCGAATACAACCAAAAATCGGAGCGCCCGTCAATGTCTTTTTACCAATAGGTTCAGAAGGCGTACGGCTTTCTCTTGTCATGCGGGTGCTTGCCGATCTCGATAAGTTGAGATAAGGTAGGGCGCACTTCCTGCTGGCGTGTACTTGAGACTGACGTCGAAATGACGAAGCGACTCTCAGGCCGACAAATCGGACTCTTGAAAGAGTATATGCATGATTTGGTCGAACAGGCCAAACAGGAAGAAGCCACCACGGAAGCATTCGGATATGCTTCCAAGCCGTATCGGGCCGATCAGGCTATTTCAGACCTGTTGGCCATCCTGGATGATCGCATTGAATCGGAAGGGGTTCAGGTTGGATTGTCGGTAGAGTTTCTTCATCACATGTGGACCCTGTGCAATCAGGCGAACGCCCAAGTGCAGGATACGGTCTGGCTGAAACGCAGTTTGGATGGAGAGCCGGCGACGAAAGCCAGAGTCCGCGAACTGACGTATCGAGCCTTGATCGAGTATTTGGAAAGCCTGCCCGAGAACCTGCAATTGTCTGCCGACTAACCTGCCTGTTCTTTCCTCACTCGTATCCACAGAGGCGAATAGTACACTGAAAAGGTACTCATAAGTGTGGTGACGCATCTTTTCACACGGATCGTTATTGGTCAGCATCATGGATGACAAACGGCACAAACGCGACTGCATGATCACCCGCGGCAGTGAACGAGGAACCCGCCTTCTCCAGAAAGGCCAACGCGTCAGTTTGGCGATGAGCCGGGGCCGAATGGGACTCGTACTTCTCGGGATTCTGGTTTGCGCCGCGTTGTACGAACTTGGATGGTTCGTCACGGGAAATTGGGCGCTTCTGGGGTTTCTTCTTTGCTTTCTGGGGGTGGCTCACGTTCATAACCGATTGGAAAGCCGGCTGCATCGCCTTGGAGTGTGGATTGAGATCCAGGAAAATAACCTGGCTCGTCTTCGTGTGGATTGGAAAGGCATCCCGGAATCAACGATGAGTCTGCCCTCCGATCACCCGTACGGTGCGGATCTTGATCTTGTCGGGAAGTATTCTTTGTTCCGTTTGTTGGACACGACGGTATCACGAGAAGGGCAGACACGGCTGATGGCCTGGGTGGCGTATCAACATGATCCCTCGCTTTCTTTCGACCAATGGGAAAGTCGCCGGAAACTCGTTCAGGCCCTGACCTCATTGCCGGGATTACGGAATCGGATTCGACTCGTGGCGAAATGCATGAGTCCCAAACCGATCAATGTCGATCGCCTGTGGAGCCTGTTGGAGAATTCCCTGTCCGTGGCTCAATTGGGTCCGCTGTTGCTGGTGGCAAGTGCTCTGGCCGGCCTCAATATTGTCCTGTTTGGTTTTTGGGTCGTCGGTGGAGGGCCCGGATATTGGATCGTTTCCTTTCTGTGCTACGCGTTCTTGATGCTCGTCACCGGCGGGCGGTTGAGCCACGTGTTTGAACGGACCCTCGATCTGCACCTGGAGTTGGACAAACTCGCCGCGGTTATTGGCATTTTCGAGAAGCGGTCGTTTCGACCTTTTCCCGCGATTCAAGCCGTGACCGAACCGTTGAGAGCCTGGGCCAGGCAACCTTCGGCGGCTATCAAACAACTTGCGAGAATCTGCAGCGGACTCAGTCTGAAAGCGCATCCGTTCTTTCATATCGCGATGCACGTCGTGGTCCCCTGGGATCTGGCGTGGACGTGGTATTTGCAGAAGGTCTGCAGCCGGCTGCGACCCGTTCTGCCGGATTGGATCGAGCGACTGGCGACCATTGACGCGGCGATGGCCCTTGCCACGTTTGCCTATTTGAATCCATCCTACACGTGGCCCCATAGACGGCCGGAGGGGAACGCTGCCGACATCGGCCTTTCCGGGACGGCTATCGGGCATCCCCTGATTGTCCATCAACAACGGATCAACAATGATTTGACACTCGGAGGCTTGGGCCGGGTCTTCCTGGTTACCGGTTCCAACATGTCCGGAAAGAGCACGTTCTTACGAACGGTTGGGATCAACGTGTGCCTGGCGCAGGCCGGGGGACCGGTGTGTGCCGAATCCTGGGAATGGTCGTGGCTGCGGATGCAGACCTGTATCAGGGTCGGGGATACCCTCGAAGAGGGGTTGTCGTATTTTTACGTTGAAGTCAAACGCCTGAAAAACCTGCTGGTAGCAATGGGCGATCATCGTGAACCTCCGGTGTTGTTTCTCATCGATGAAATTTTCAAAGGAACGAACAACCGGGAACGATTATTGGGAAGTGAAGCGTTTATTCGCGAACTGACTGCCGGGCGGGGATTGGGCCTCGTCACGACGCACGACCTGGAGTTGGCCAACCTGGAAAAAGAATCGGCAAGTCTCGTCAACGTTCATTTTCAGGAAACGGTCGGTGACAAGGAATTGACGTTTGACTACCGGCTCCGTCCCGGGCCCTGTTCCACCACCAATGCGCTTCGCATCATGGCCATGGAAGGCTTGCCGGTTCCCGAAACAACGTCCGGGCCGTGAGACGATTTTCAAAAAAAATCAGGGAATGATTAACGTGGGGGCCTGGTGGTCCTGGTCGATTTTTTCGCCGGTCGAGGTCCCGCAGTAGGAGCACATGTATTCATATTTGTTGCCTGACGGCAGGACGAGCAAAAGCCGTTCACGCGCCGGTGTCGCCTCTTTGCAATTCGGACAAAACAAGAGGGTGGCATTTAGCGAACGAAACTGGGCGGCGGGATCAGCCTGAGAAGGACCGGGTCGGGGGCGCATGGAACCCAAGGAGCGAGGATCAAACGGAATTCGTGCCATAGCCGGATCTTACCCGTCGTGAATCCGGCGGTCAAGATGAGAAAAATGGGACTTATCCCTTTAACTTGACGGCTCTCTTGTGGTCGGTGGGAGGATGGTTCTGCTCGGGAGCGTCAGAGGTTGGGCGCGTGGATGAGGATTAAATATCATCAACGGACAAGCTCTTAAGGTCAAAAACCTTGTTTCGCAATAGTACCCCTAGTGCCTTCATAACCTCATTAACGCGTACCCCATGCCGGAACGCACAGTTTTCAATGGCCTTGAAGCGTTCGGGGTCATCTCTCTTAATTAGGTTCAATAATTCATTGTCGGCAAAATCAAAAGCATCCTTTTGAATCTGGTACAAACTCATGTCACTGGTGTGCGGGAGGCGTTGCTCTGCGTATGGTTCAATCCACTGGTGAGCATTTAACGTCGCCACTATTTTTTTCCCAAGCTCTGTCAACTGGACCGGGCTTTGGCCTGTCACGGCCGTAGCCGGAAGTCTATTCAGAATTTCCTTAATATCCTGTCGCACTTCTTCCATGAAACTCTTAAATGTGCCTCTGTCTACATCGACGGACCCCTTCCACTCTCCCCATTTATAAATGAAGACTCCTACTCCACCAAGCGTTCCAAGGCAACCAAGAACCGCAAGGATTGAAAGTGCGTTTTCTGTGAACCAACCCATTTCTTAACTCCTTCTTTCAACAAACCACACCCTTCCTTGAGAATCAAGTTGATCACAGTTAGCAGACATTGTGGTTGTGCGTTTATTATGACAGCGAGTGCGAAGCGATTGTGACAAACGCAGGCTGAACAGTCAAGTCAGAATGGGTACAGGGACGCCGACCGTGACGTGGACGTAACACCCACCATGGGGGGCTCGTCGGTCTCACGATGGCATTTTAGTGTGTCCCGGGGGTGAAGCTATTCGGCTTCACCCCCGACCATCTTCAGTTCAGATGGGTACAGCCGCCGCGTTGTAATCTTGCGACTTCGGCGGGTTTCCGCATTAAGGGCATTCAGGGCGTCCCATGCGGCCGGTAACTTGAGCATCGCCATGGAGCAGGACGCTCAAGAACCGTCATGCTGTGTGCGACGCAGTGGGACACGCGATCGCTGAGTTGTTTGAGATTGGTGAAGCAGGTTTGACAAACGCGGACGGCTGACTTAGAATGCACCATGGCATTCGCTCCTTCTAGCCGGAGTTGATTGTTAGGAAACTTGGTTGTCCGGCCAGACGACTAGGTTCCAATGGAAAGCGGGCTAATCCCCCTTTCCCCCAAGCTCGTAACTTGGGAGCAGTTGATGAGTTACTATTTAGTTGTCTCGGGCCCTTGGCAATCCAGCCGTCAAGGGCCTTTTCTTATTGTCTTACCACAACTGCTCGGTCGGTTCAATCCCCTCATGCTTTTCCCGTCAATCCCGCATACGTGATTTGCTTCCCTGGCATGGCCTGAAACAGCGCCTGCATCCGGTCGGCCGTATCGACCTGGCAGTTCCCTTCGTTCAACCGAAACGTAAACTTGCTCACGTAGCGATCCAGGTGCTTGACGCTGACCTGATGGAACGTGCCGGTCAGTCCGCGCTTCAAGACGGCCCACACGCTTTCAATGCCGTTCGTATGGGCTTGCCCTTGACGTATTCATTGGCCGAATGCCGAACAGACTCGTGGGTGAAATTCTTGCGCTCAATGCCGAGGTAGCTGCGATGGTCATCCGTGTAGAGGGTACTGCCAGGAGCGACGGTTCCCTGAATCTCGGCCCAGAGGGTGAGTCGGTCGGTGCCAGAGATCGGTCTGGTGACGGTTGTTCCACCACGTTGACGCATGCCTAAGACGGCCTGCTTCCCTTCGGTCCCGGCCTTGGGTTTGTCACCCTTCTTGGTGTGTTTGTTGTGAGCCTTCCCGCCGACGTAGGTCTCGTCAATCTCCACGATACCCGAGAGCAACACGGACTGGGCTTCACAGGCCTTGCGAAGGCGGTGCAGCATGTACCAGGCCGTGGGTTGCTTGATCTGCAATTTCTTACTCAACTCCATCGAGGAAATGCCCTTGCGATCCGTCAGCATGAGATACGCGGCCATGAGCCACTTGCGGGCGTCAATCTTGTTCCGTTCCAATGGGGTGTTCGTGAAGACCGTGAAGTAGGCGCGACACATGCCGCACCAGTACGTCCCGACTTTCTTTTGCGGCGTGATCTTGTCAGCTTTGTCGCACTTGGTGCAGACGGGCGAGCCGTTCCAGCGGACCCGCTCAAAGTACCGCATGGCACTCTCGACCGTGGGATACAACTCCGTCAACTGGAACAGGCTTAACGTGGTAGCAATGCATTTCTTCATGGTCGTCTCTCCCTTCAGTGACGAAAAGAGAGTCCCAGAACAATTCAGGTTTCGTGCCACCCGCCACAGGGTGTTTTGTGAACCCATCGTTCTCTCAAAAATCAATCTTCTGCCGGTTTACTCATGAGGCAAGGAAAGTTGATTGGTCGCTCGAATAGCCTCCACCCGGCGATCGACAACTTGTGCTTCTTCTTCACGATCCGCTTGGCGCAGTAAGGACGCATATCGTTCATAGAGGGGAATCAGGCTGGGATGGTCATCACCCAGGGAACGTTTGCCGATTTCAATGGCGCGAATATAGTAGGGCTCCGCTTGATCAAACTTTTTTTGTGCCTGCGTGACGAGTCCCAGGGTGAGCAGGGTTTGAATAAGATGGGGGTGCGCGTCTCCCAAAAAACTTTCACTGATGGAGAGCCCTCTTTGCCAAAGCGGCACTGCCTTGTCGAACGCTCTTTGTGAAAAATACAAAGACGCCAGATTGTTTAACCCTACCACGACGTCAGGATGATCGGGGCCCTGGATCGTTTCGATCATCGTGAGAGCGTGACGATAACGGAGTTCTGCCTGTTCGTACTCTCCCATCGCTTCGTGGGTGGCGCCCAGATTGTTCAGGGTCGTGGCGATGCGAGGATCGAGTTCGGTGGTTCCTTCGAAGACGTTCAAGGCCCGGTGAAACATCTCTCGTGCCATGGAAAAATTGCGTTCTTTGTAGGCCAACATGCCGGCGGTATTGAGTGTTTTCCATGATTCCGTCTCCGCTTTCACGGGGGAGGACGCCAAGACCATTCCTAAAATCAGTATCAACGCATACATTGGTGAGTCCCGGGCTGCAGGGCACGCGAGGGTCGAGCAGTTTTTACTACATTGCCGTGAATAAGGTACGCTGCATGCACGCAGAGATCAAGACGTGGTATTCTACGTTGACCGCGTGGCGAAACGTCAATCGAGGGGAGGGCGTTATGGACGTGCAGGATCAGTCTCGAAAGATGTACCTCAGTCTTCTGGTGTTGTTTCTCGGATGGTGTCTGACGGGAACCAGTGTGTCGGTTGCGGACGCAGGGGACGGCCCGCGTGCCGTCCCAACAATCGACCCTCCGTTGGCGCGGGCCAAAGTATATCTGGCTGCCGGGGATTACCGTCGTGCGGTCGAAGCCTGCCAGATGAATATTGATCAATCGCCATCCGTTGAAAGTTACGTGTACCTCATTTACGTGTATCATGCGCTGGATGGCTATTTGGAGCGGTTGTCCAAACGTGATGAGTGGGTCAAGGTGGGGCAGTTGTCGCTTTCCATGGTCAACCGCGGGACCATGGATCTTGTCGATCCTTCCGATCTGTTGGCCAGGATGGCCAAAGAACTGCTGCATGAAGGGATCCGGCAGCAATATGACCTGGTAGCCGGCATGGCCAACCGGCTCGATAGGACTCGTGCCGATGAAATATGGTTGGAAATGAAAGCCTGGAAAAAGACGCACCCTGAAAATTGGTGGGCCGGAGTGCCTGAACAATGGCAATGGGAATATGATCCGTTTGCGCCAAGGGTGCCTAGGCCGGAGGGTTTGGAATGATGGCAATGGGAATTGCAAGCTGATATTGACATGAGCATCGAAGAGTGAATTGACGCCGGCGTGCCTGAACAATAGCAATGGTAAGACGATAGTAGCTCGAATGGTCTCTACCTCCCCTCGCCCCTCCTTACAAAGTGTACTGTCCCGTGTGATTCCCTAGACTCTTCTGCTATCATGCGTGGCATCGAATATGTCCACCAACGGAGGCCCCATGGACATTAAATTACATAAGTTAGCTCGCACCACCCCCGCCACGCGTCGCTACATCCAGACCGCCCCCAAAAGCGCCGCGACCTTGGCCCGGGAACTCGGGGTCGCTGTGACTACCATCTATAAATGGAAGCGCGCCGGCCGGGTCCACGATGGCTCCCATGTCCGCCACCAGCTCCATGCCAGTACCTCCCCCGAGCAGGAAGCCCTTATCGCCGAATTGCGCACCCAATTGCGGTTGTCCCTCGACGATGTCACGGAGGTCCTGAACCGATGCAGTGCGACGCCCTTGAGTCGGAGCGCGATCCATCGCTGCTTGGTGCGGCTCGGCGTCGCGCGCTTGCCCCCCGCCTCCCCCGACGCGCCGCCGGTGGGGCGGTTCGCGGCGACCCCGTGCGGCTACATTCATCTGGATCTGAAAGTGTTAAGCAAATTACAGAAGCAGCCCAGTTATGTGTTCGTGGCCATTGACCGGGCCACCCGCTATGTCTGGGTCAAGGTGCTGGCCCGGCGGACGGCCGCCACGGTGACGCAGGCCGTCGAAGAATTCCTGGCCGCGTTTCCGCACAAAGTGCACACCATCTTGACCGATAATGATGGCGCGTTTACCGATCGGTTTGCCGTGCACAAGAAAGGCAAGCCCGCGGGCCAGCCGAGCGGGACGCATCGCCTGGATCACGTGTGCCGGGCGCATGGGATCACACATCGCCTGATCCGGCCCTATCATCCGCAGACCAATGGCATGGTGGAACGCTTTAACCGGCGGCTGAGTGACGCGTTACAGAGCCAGCCGACGCTCCGGGCCCATTGCAGCAATCGGTTTCGGAGTCACGCCGAGCGGAACGCCTTCATCACACGGGTGGTGGACAATTACAATCGGACCCGGTTAAGGTGCCTCAACTATCAGGCCCCCTTGCACTTGTTACAGAATCTCACGGGACACAACAACAAAGGAGGGGAACCAAACCCCCTCTCCCCTGGCGGGAGAGGGCTGGGGTGAGGGGGTAAAGACTTGGGAACGGACTCTCTGATCCTCTACCTTCAAATGTTACTCGCACTTGTAAGAAAGGTCCGCGGAAGTTGACACTTTTTGACTGCACGGTTAGGATTCTTTCCATCGTTTGTGAAAGAGATCGTGTAGCCATTGTCGGAAAAAGGAGGATGCCGTGTCCGAATTTGTCGCTCAAGCAACGACTGTCAATTGGGAAGCTGAGGTGGATCAGACCGATGCCTTGGTGATGGTTGATTTTTGGGCCGTCTGGTGTGGTCCCTGTCAGATGGTCGCCCCGATCGTCGAAGAATTAGCCAAAGAATACGAGGGAAAATTAAAGGTCATGAAACTCAATACGGATGAAGTGCCCGAGATTGCAAGCAAGTTTCAAATCATGAGCATTCCCACGATTCTCTTTTTTAAAAAAGGACAACCGGTTGAAAAGATAGTGGGGGCAAGACCCAAACCCCAATTCAAACAAGTCATTGATACGCTTCTCGCACAGCACTCCGCTCCTGCCTAGGGTGATGAGTATGCGCCGTGATTATGCTCACTGAGCTGCGCATTTCCCATTTTGCTCTTATCGACTACCTCGAACTTGAGTTCTCGCCCGGCTTCCAGGTGTTTACGGGAGAGACCGGAGCCGGAAAGTCTCTCCTGGTTGACGCCTTGATCCTGTTGCTGGGCGGCCGCGCCTCCGGCGAGCATATTCGAAGCGGGGCAAAGGAAGCCACGTTGGAAGCGGTGTTCTCCTTATCAGACCACCCGCCGATTCTCACGAAATTGAAAGAATGGGATCTGCTGCCGGATGGGACGCAGGATCTCCTGCTTCGCCGGATTCTTTCCCGGGAAGGGCGGAGCCGAATGTACGTGAACGGGACGCTGGTCCCGTTGCACCAGATGGTGGAATTGGGTGGCTGGCTGGTCGATATTCACGGGCAGCATGAACAGCAATCGCTTCTTTCGTCAAAAGTACAAATGCGTGTCCTTGATGCATTTGGATGCCTGCCGGCGTTACGTGATGAATACACCACCCACTATCATCAATGGCAAGAACTGGTCCAGTCCATGGAGGACGCCACCCGGCGGTCCAAGGAGCGGCAGGAACGCGAGGAGTTTTTGCGTTTTCAATGCGAGGAATTGGGCAAGGCCCAATTAACTCCCGGAGAAGATGAAGCGCTCATACGAGAACACCGCAAATTGCAGAATAGTGGCCGGTTGTTGGAAATCGTCAATCAGGCTTATGACCTGTTGTATCACAACCCGGAGTCGATCCTGTCCCAACTGACGGAAGTCAGGAAACTGGTGCATGAGCTGGGGACAATCGATGAGACGACTCGTCATTGGAGTGAATTGACCGATGGCGGCATCGCCCAGGTTGAAGAACTGGTTTTGGCCACCAGAAGTTATAAAGATGGGTTTGAGCACGACCCGGCAAGACTCGCACAGATCGACGAACGCTTAGCGTTACTGCAACGGTTGAAAAAGAAATACCGTGAGTCGCTGGAAGACTTACTCGTTCGTCAAACCCGGATTCAATCCGAATTGGAGGAATTCGAGAACCTCGAAGAACACATCCAGAAGCTTCAGCAAAAAGTCTCACAAGCCTATCACGACCTATGGGCCTTGGGGCAGAAGCTTTCCGAATCCCGCCAGGCCGTGGCAAAAAAGCTTGAAGAACGAATCGCGACCGAGTTGGCCCAATTAAAGATGGAAAAATCACGATTCCACATTGAGATCACTGCGACCTCTCAAGCAGAACACATTGGACCAAACGGCATCGATCAGATCGAGTTCACGTTTTGTGCGAATCCCGGAGAAAGTCTGCAACCATTGTCGCGAGTGGCGTCGGGCGGAGAGCTCTCACGGCTGATGCTGGCGATGAAAACGGTGCTGGCGGGCGTGGATCAAGTGCCGGTGTTGATTTTCGATGAAGTGGATGCGGGAATCGGAGGCAACGTGGCCGCGACCATGGGGCAACGTCTCAAGGCACTGGGACAAACACACCAGGTGATGTGCATCACCCATCTACCGCAAATTGCAGCCCAGGCCCACCATCATTATTTGGTCAAAAAAGAGAGTGTGAATAAGCGGACCGTTGCAATGGTCACACGTCTCCGTGTCGAGGATCGAGAAGAAGAAATTGCGCGAATGTTGGGAGGAACGACGATTACACAAACAGTCAGGAAGGCTGCCGGAGAAATGCTCAACGCCACAAACTGAATCCTCACCTGGCAGGCAGGCATTTTCCCTAATCAGTCACCCTTCCCTTCGACAGCGTCTCTTCCTTACCGGATTTCCAGAAAAACACCACGGCCATCCGTTTTGAAGCGAGTTCGGTGCCCCACCCAAAATATGAAGTGGCAGAATGAATCAGGTCGGATTTGTAGGCCAGGAGTCGATTGAACACGTAGGGCACCTCCAAAATTTCCTCAAAGAGCGTAGGGTCCATTTCTTGAGGCATCCCGGGAACGTCCCGCAAACTTTCATATTCCCGTGGGCAGACGTTGCCCCCGAGTTCTTCTCCCGGTATGTGGAGCCGGTAAAACGACGTCCCCGCATGAGGGGTCGGGGGACTTGGATGGAGGTACAGGACCGCCGCATAATCGCAAATAGCTGCGGAATCGACGTGAGGACGTGCCACGCCTTCGGCCCCGCCACACAGTTGTATATGATTATGGCCGGAAATCCCCATGTCCGAATCGGTTTGCGGTTGCAAAGCCGGGATGCCGAGTCGTCGTGTGACGCATTCCTCGATGTGACGCAATTCCCCGGGCAGAAGGGCATTGGGGGCCCTCATGCCAGGCCAGGGTTCCGGACGCCACGGTGAGCCCAACGTCCATGTACTGTTTGCAATGCATCGTTGCGCCACTTCAAGGGCATTGGGAAGAATAGTATCTTCGATCCAATAATCCTGTCCCAACCGTGGTTCACGAAAGGGAAGGGCAACAGTCATGAGCCGCTCCGTGAGGTTTGCATTTTGCCTGTGTCGTCAATGAAGAAGTTGAAGAGAGAACAAGGGAGCATAGTGATTGAATTGATCTGCGGTCAAGAGAGAGTTCCTGAAGGGTGGCGGAAATCCTCCATGCCGTGTTTCAATGAGAGGTGCCGGCGGTAAGGTACGATCGGGAATCGGGAAAACACGGATGAAACAAACCGTACAGAGCCATGTGATCGGGGAACTCGAGCAGACCTGTGCTCGACATCCCGCTCATCACCTGGCGCCGACGTTTTTGGAACAAGGTGAATTCGTCACCCTGAGTCACTTTGTGCCGCAGGGCGTCATTGAGCAGTTCATGGAAGAGGTGGAACGAGTTCGGCCCCGATTAAATCGAAATTACATCCCCACGCACAAAAAAGGTGGCAGTGTGAGTTATTATTTGCTTCGCCCGGCCGCCCCGTCGATTTTGTCTTTGTACCAATCACCGGCGTTTATCGAGTGGCTCAGCCGAATCGCCGGGATGCCTTTGCATGTATGTCCCGATGATGACCCGCATGCCTGCGCCCTGTATTTTTACACCAAGGCCGGCGATCACATCGGGTGGCACTATGATACCTCCTATTACAACGGTGCGCGTTATACGGTCTTGCTTGGGTTGGTGGATCGATCCGTGAGCCGGTTGGTGTGCCGGTTACATACCAAAGAGCCTGGACGTGAAGTGCAGGAACTCAGTCTCTCAACGGACCCCGGTTCGTTGTTTTTTTCAATGGCGACAAACTGCAGCATGCCGTGACCCCTCTGGGTGAAGGAGAAGAACGTATCGTCCTCACGCTGGAATACGTGACCGATCCCACGATAAGCCGGCCCAAACGCTGGTTCTCGAATTTAAAGGATGCCTTTGCGTACTTCGGTTTGCCGGTGCTTTTCCGGCAGTCGGGTTCACGTTCCTGAAGATCATAGCCCCTGATTCCTTCTGTCATTCCCGACATTTCCCTTCTGTCATTCCCGACATTTTTAATCGGGAATCCAGGGTTCTGTTCCAGGCGGACCCACACGAATGGATGGGCAGAAGAGAAAGACCTGGATCCCCGATTAAGAACGTCGGGGACAAGCGTCGAGGATGACAGAAAGAGAGAGGCGGGGATTGTAAAGGTTCAGTCATTCGTTGACAGAATGAGGGGCTGCCCACAAGAGGGGAACCAAGAAAGAAGGGCCGTCGTTTTCCTCCCCTTTGTAAGGGGAGGGTAGGTGGGGTAGAGCCAACCGTCCATGGAGCACGGAGGGTCGCCGTCATGGTCATAGCCTCTACCCCTGGTCAAAGCCAGGGGCATGCCTCATGCCCCCTCACCCCATTTTTCGGCTACGCTCAGGACAAGCAAAGGAGGGGAAAGACGGGGCGAGAATTGTTAACGCATGCCTGAACACAGACAAGGATGACAGAGGGGGCTTTGGCATGAAAATAGCGAACGACAATCCGAAGCTGTCATTCTGAACGAAGTGAAGAATCTCTCCTCAATAACCGAACGCCTCAACTACGAGATCCTTCGCGTTGCTCAGGATGACCACGTTGGTTGTTGTGGCATGTGAGAAGGAAAAAGCAACGACACTGGATCCTCGATTACTAATGTCGAGGATGACAGAGGGGGAAATGTCGAGGATGACAGAGGGGGAAATGTCGAGGATGACAGAGGGGGCCTTGGCATGAAAATAGCGAACGACAATCCGAAGCTGTCATTCCTACGAAAGCAGGAATCCAGGGTTGTTGGTTGTGAGAAGGAAAAAGCAACGACACTGGATCCTCGATTACTAATGTCGAGGATGACAGAAGGGGAAATGTCGGGGACAAGCGTCGAGGATGACAGAGGGGGAAACGTGGGGGAGAAGCGTCGAGGATGACAGAAGGAGAGGGGGGCTTTAGGGTTGTGCCTCTTCCTTTAAGTGGCGCCCACGGGCATGGGCGATTGTTTCGCCAACGTATCCGCCAGTTCGTACAACAGGGTTTCCGTATCCTCCCAACCGATGCAGGCATCGGTGATTGAGACGCCATATTCCAACGTTTTGCCGTTTACCCAGGATTGCTTGCCTGGTTTCAGATTGCTTTCCAACAAAAGCCCCAAGATGTATCGTTGCCCCTCGCAATATTGTTTCACGACGGAGTGGGCAACCGGAATCTGGCGCGTGTGATCTTTGTCGGAATTTCCATGTGAGCAATCGACCATTATGGGTCTCGCAATTTCTTCATCCACCAACCCGTCCCGGGCTTGCAGAATGTGTTCCCGGCTGTAATTCGTCTTTCCGCCGCCGCCGCGTAACACGATATGCCGGTCGGGGTTCCCATTGGTCTTGATGATGGATGTGACACCATCGAGATTAATCCCGACGAACCTGTGAGGCTGTCTCGCTGCCACCATGGCATTGAGGGCGACTTGCAGACTGCCATCCGTTCCGTTTTTGAAGCCGACCGGCATGGATAATCCACTCGCCATTTCCCGATGGGTCTGGCTCTCGGTGGTGCGTGCGCCGATGGCTGACCAACTGATGAGGTCGGAAAGATATTGGGGAGTCACCGGGTCGAGCGATTCGGTGGCGCAGGGCACACCAAGATTATTCAGGTGCAGGAGAAGGGTTCGGGCCTGTCTCAATCCTTCGGCAATGTCACAGCTACCGTCCAAATGAGGATCATTGATCAGCCCTTTCCACCCGACCGTCGTTCGCGGTTTTTCAAAGTAGGTCCGCATGACGATCAGCAGGTGTTCTTTGGTGGCCTCACCGACTTTTTTGAGTGCGGACCCGTAGGCATGGGCCGCCTCAGAGTCATGGATGGAGCATGGCCCGATGACCACGAGGAGCCGATGCTGGTCTCGTCCATAGAGGATATCCCTGATGGCCTGACGGGTTTGCAGGACCGTGGCTTCTGCGGCCGCGGTGATCGGCAGTTGTTCCCTGATCTGCCGGGGGGTCACCAGTTCTTTGATTTCAATGACGTATCGATTGTTGAGCGGTTCTTGCATAAAAACGATCTTTCTGAGAAATACGAAGGGCTCCAGAAAAAAATGAATAATACTCGTACAATTTCCTACATAGGTTAGCGAAAATGAAGATTTCCCGCAAGAGACTGTATGGGTCCACCACGTTTGTACTCGGATTTGCTGTTGAAGCAGGAATGGTAACGGAGAGTGTCAGGCCGGGCTATGGTGGGGCAACACGGGTCGGGAATTGTCAATGTTCACTCATTCGCTGACAGAATCAGGGCTGACTATCTTCCCCCTCTTCTGTAGCGGCGCCATCTCATGGCGCTTCTTCCGGGCCGCATGAGAGGCGGCCCCTACAAATTGTCATGTCTTGTAGCGGCGCCATCTAATGGCGCTTCTTCTGGGCCGCATGAGATGCGGCCCCTACAACAAGAGAAGAGAAGAGGGAGGAACCACTTAGAAGCCCCAGCCGATTTGGAGTTGGAGGCCTTGGTTGACCGGCTGTTGGCCGGGCGATTCTTGCCGGCGGCCTTCGAGGGTGAGGGACAGGCCCGAGACGGCGGTCCAGCGGGTGCCGAGGCGGTAGGTGCGGGCCGCGCCATCCGTGAACACCGTGCCGGCATAGGGGGTCAGGAGTCCGGTGTCGAAGGCCGGGAAGCCATAGCCGACCTCCGCGTTCAGCCGGCCGGCCGGGGCCCGCCGCGTCCGGCCCGGCGGCGCCAGGCCCGCCGTGGTCTGCCGGGTCCAGAGGCCGTCCACGCCGCTGGAGGCCGCGCCCCAGGTGGGGGCGAGCGTCAGGGAGAGGCCCTGGCCCGCAGCCCCCGGGGCGAGACGCAGCGACCCGCTCGCCCCCCATTCGTCGTAGTCATGGTCTTCGTGCGCCAGCAGGCCCCGGACCGCGGCGTCGAGGGTCAGGCCCAGGCTCGGGTCCGTGTAGTGCACCCGGCCGCCCAGTTCCACGCCGAACCCGGTCTCCGCGTCGCCCCAGTCATGCCGCAGCCCGACCTCTACCGATGGCGTCAGGCTCCGGCCTTCCGCCCACGTGAGGGCCCGCGAGCCTTCCAGGACCACCCGCAGCCGGTGCGCCTCGGCGTCCGCGGAGGACAGGCCCACGACCGCCTCCGAGGTGGTACGCGTGAACATGGCATCCGTGCGCGTGGCGAGCTGGAAGCCTCCGGTCTCCGCCGCCGCCAACAGGATGCCCCGGCCCCCGACGGCCCCCATGACCAACGTCGTGTCCGTGTCGTAGTTGGTGGCTGTCTCCTGCTCCAGGGTCAACTCGCCCCACCCGTAGCCCAGCACGCCCCAGACGTCCAAGCGGTCGGTGACCGCATACCGCAGGTAGGGATGGAGGCTCGTCAGGGTGTTGCCCAAGTCGCCCCGGCCTCGATCCTCCAGGCCCGGCATGGTGTACGAGCCCTCCCCCCGGCTGTGCGAGACGGCCACGCCGGCCAGCCACCGGTCCCATTCGCCATCCACCCCCACGGTGCCCGTGAGCACGTCCCCGTCCAGGGTCAGGGCCCCGTCCTGGCCGTTGAACCGCGTGCCGGCCACCCGGCCCCAGGCCGTCAGGCGCGGGCGGGTCCCGGCGTCGTCACGCCCCAGGGTCAGCCGGAAGGAACTGCCCAGCAACACGTCCCGCAGCCGGGGGAGTTGCAGGTGCAGGGTCTGGGATTGCCCCAGCCGCGGGTCCGTGGCCGGCCCGCCAACCCCGCCGCCATCGGGCTCAGGGCCGGCGCCCGGCAGGTTCAGCCTCAGGCCTGTGGCCAGGCCCGTCACCAGGGCGGCCAGCGGGTCGTCCGCCTCCGGCTCGGCTTCTTCACCCGCCGCCGCGGCTGTCTGCCCCCACGGCAGCCGGTAGCCGCCCACGGTCAGATGCGAGGCCGGCCCCGGCGTCGCGCGCAGCCGCTCCCCGATCGCGTCCGTCACGTGCGTCGCCGTCGTCCGCCCGAACCGCGCCAGCCACGCCCGCTGCAAGGGGTCCGAGTTCTCGATGGTGCCCGTGGCCTGGCCGTTGGCAATCCACGCCCCCGACGGGTTGAAGAACGTCAGCGTGAAGGTCTCCCCGCCGTCGTCATGGACGTCGTCCAGCACCGGCACCGAGACCGTCTGCTCCGTCGCGCCCGCCGCGAACGTCAGCGTGCCGCTCGTGGCCGTATAGTCCGCCCCCGCCGTCGCCGTGCCGTCCGACGTGGCATAGTCCACCGTCACCGGGCGTGACGCCGCCCGGCTGAGCGTCACCGTGAAGTCCACCGTCGCGCCCGTCGCCTCCTCCGCCCGCGCATCCGCGACCGAGAGCGCCGCGGGTCCCGGGATCGTCGCGTGCACCACCCCTTCGATCTTCCGCCCGCCTGCGGTACACACCGCGCCCGTCTCCCCGCAGGCCGGCAGTGGCGAGGCGAGCGAGAAGCTCACCGCGGCGTGGCCGCCCGGTTTCACGACGATGTCGAACTCGCGGTCGTGCGGCGGCTTGACCCTGCGCGCCCCGCTGATGGCGCCGCCCTTCTCCGTGAACATCGTGTCGCGCACCGTCTTGTAGCTCACGTCCGGTTCCATGCTGAACGTGAGCCGCACCGTGAAGCTCTCGCTCCCGTCGTGCTCGGCTGGACCGCTGAGGGTCGCGGTCAGCGGTGTGCCCGGGATCGTCGCCGACGCCGGTCTTGCGAGCGCCCGCCCGCCGACGCACACCGCGCCCGTCTCGCCGCACGCGCGCACGGGCAGCGTGAGCGTGATGCCGTAGGCCTGCGAGGGCTTGACCGTCACCCACCAGTCGAGGTTGCTGCCTTTCGTCACCCGCGAGGCGCCGGTCACCGTCCCGCAGCTCTCCGTCGCGCAACTCACCGTGAGCAGCGAGTCGCGCACCGTCTTGTAGCTGAGCTCGGGCTCTTCGCTGAGACTGAGCTTCACCGTGAACGGCGACCCGTCATGCGTCGCCGGCACCGCCGCGAACGAGGCGCTCAGCACGGCCTCGCTTCCGCGCACCACATGCGAGACCGTCTTGGCGAGCCGCTCGACGCCCGCGCACACCGTCGCCTCGTCGGTGCACGGTGGCGAGCGCGCCGGCAGCCGGACGTGGACATCGCCCGCTCCCGCCGGCTGCACCGTGATGCGCCACTGCTGGTCGCTGCCCGGGGTGACGCGTTGCGCCTCGGTGACGGTGCCTGCGTCCACCTCCAGCAGCGCGTCGCGTACCGTACGCTCACTCAGCGGCTCGGGGACCTTGTTGAAGTGCAGCTCCAGGCTGAACGGTTGACTCCCGTCGTGGCTCTTCGGGCCGATCATGAGTCCCGAGAAGGGATTGAACGCGGCGGAGGTGCCGGGCGTCGCGATGCTCGCTTTGTCGGACCACTCCCCTTCGATGACCTCGTGGCCTTCGCCGGGAAGGCGTCGCTCGTGGATGACGGCCCGTACCTGCACGTTCTCCACCAATGCCTCCGACCCGTCGACCTTGATGTAGAGGTGTCCATCCGAGCGGATGCTTGGGCGCTCGCTCCATACCCCGCGCGATGCGGCGGTGCGGAAGTGGTATTCGTCGATCACGCGCACTGTGGTGTCGACGGGTGCCCAACTCAGGATGTAGCTCCCCTTCGACCTCCGAGTCAGGGTCGCCACGGGCTTGACCGGCGGACTCGCGAGTGTGGTGGCGAGCGCGTTCGGTCCGTACCGGCTCTTGTGGCTTCCCGCGATCGCGGCGACGTTGTAGTAGCGACGCGAGCCGCGCGCAAGGGTGTGCGTGTAGCGCGTCGCCGTCGTGCCGGTGTCGGTGACCAGATCGGTCCAGCTCTCGCCGTCGTTCGACACCTGGATGGCATAGCCTGTCACCGCCGTGTCGTTGAGTGAGTCGATCGCCTCCCAGTCGAGCTCGATCGTCGTTTTGCGGGCTTCGCCGTCGCCCCGCCGCGCCTGCACCGACGGGGCATTCCATCCGGTGACCGACACGGTCTCGCTGTAGATGTCGTTGGTCGTGCCGCTATGGTCGGCGAACACGCGGTAGTGGCGCGTGACGCCGCCTCCCGTGTCGTCGGTGAATGCGGTGGTGGTGGTGAAGTAGCGCCTGCATACGGTGACGAGTGTCGAGCAGGACTCGGTGAGCGACCACGTCTTCCCGTCCTTGGAGCTCTCCACCCTGTATTGCTGCGGCGTGGTCGGCGCTGCGTCCCACATCACCCGGAAGCTCCTCGCAGCCGTCACCGTGGCCGTCACATTGCGCGCGGCGTACGTTGAGCGGGTCACCGTGCTCGTCAACGGAAAGGCGGCGCTCGTGCGCGCCTCCTTCCCGTTCAGTTCGTCGGTGAAGCTCATCTTCACCTTGACCTTCCTGGCTCCCTCGTCGCTGGTCAGGGTGTACGTCGCTCCCGTGGCCCCGGGAATGAGTGTCTCGTTCGAGGTCCCGTCCGCGTCCACCCGGTACCACTGATAGGTATAGGTGAAGCTGCTCGGCAGCTCGTCCGTGTCCGCCATGTTGCCTTCCGTTGCGTTCAGCGTCTCGCCGACCCTCGCCGTGCCGTCAAGCGCCGGCGGGCGAATCACCGGCGCGCCCGTGGCCGCGTTGTTCGCCGGCAGGCTCAGGTACACCGTGCGGGTCCTGTAGCCCGACCAGTCGAGGCTTCCGGCCCATTGGTGCTCGGTCGATCCTGGGAGGCTGGCAGTGCTGAAGTCGTAGCCCACGTCGCAGACGTGCAGCCGGAGCGCGGGCCTGTGTGCCACCCCGAATGGTTTACTCAAGTTAAATTTGAGGTCCCCGTCAGTCGCGGCATAAATTTCGAGAATTGCGAAGTCAATCGGACCGATGGAGAACCTGCGATCGGGCAAGAGGGTGCCTCCGTGTGTGTATCCGTGGCCAATAATTCTTTCAACAGGAGTCCCTTCAAATTTGATCAAAGGCCGCACCGTCAACGTCCCGGTCCAGAAGTTGCGCCGGTCGCCGAAGATGGGCGCCGCGCAGAGAGCGTCGGGCGTCACGTTCATCGTCATCGTGTAGACGCCGGCGCTGTCGTCGGTGCCGTCGTTGACCGTGAAGGTGAAGCTCGCATAGGAGGTGCCGCTCCCGCCGGCCGCCGGGGTGAACGTGAGCTTGCCCGCGTCGATCTCGGCCCTGGTGGCCAGGAAATACTGCGGATGCCCCGGGCCGTCGAGCGCCAGCGTGCCCGCCCGCGTCGCGGTCACGATCCTCACGCTCTCAAGCCTGTCGCCGGGGTTCGCATCGGCGAAGCCGAAGTCCGCCGCCGTGAAGGTGTACGTCGCGGCCTCGGCGATCATCACCGTCTTGTCGGCGGCCGTCGGGGCGGTGTTGGTGGCGGGTTCCGTTCTCGCGGTGCCGTTGACCCTGATTTTCAGTTTAGTGCCCGCTGCAGTGCTCCAAGCATCGGATGTTCCACGGGGCCGCGACACATAAAAATCATTGATACTCCAGCCTGTGGCAGGATCCGCATCGTCATTAGCTGAACCCGTTCTATCGATTCCTGTCGTCCCGCTGCCGCTGTACGACAAGTGGACGAAGTACATCGTGTTTGCACTCAGCACCGTACCGGTGGTCGGAGCAGAAAACGCCTTGACCCTGTCGCCGCTCAAGTCCGACAGGTTGCTTGGATTCGTCAACGTCGCTACGCTGGAATCCGGTGTTTCTGCGGTTGCACTCCACAGCGTCACCGTCAGTCTGGATCTATTGGTTGCACTCGCAGGGGGAAGGGAAAAGTCGACTTCAATGGACTCCAGGTCGTAGCCAGCTGCGTTGTCGCCGGTCTCGAACCCTTGGGCTACGTTTGGACCAAACAGAAGCCCAAGGCCGCTGCTTTGCCCGAGATTGCTGACCAGCACATCGGCCTGGGCCCCCGCGGGCACGCCGAGCGCCAGGCCGGCAAGGGCGGCGAGCGCCAGAACTGCCACCCGTACGCCGCGCAGGAGGATCACGGAGTTCGCCAGCTGGCAGAGCCGCCGGCGGAGGAAGCCCCGACGCGGCAAGGCGGAACCACGCGAGACCTGTGCGGCCGGGGAAGCAGGGTCCGGGGAAAGAGACGCGCGCCCATCGGCGGGGGACGGGGCAAGACGATCCTGGCACGGGGAGGCGCCCCGGGGGTGCCGGGAACGCTCAGGCGGTTGGGCGGGTCCGGTTGTTTGGGTGTTCATGATTCCTCCAGAGGACGTCAGTATTATATTGAACTAACAGGTCTATTATGCCCCAATCAGGCTGCTGTGTCCAGCCCTTTATGTGAAATACGTGTAAATAGTCACGTTATTTTCGTGAAGATTTGTAAATTTCATGCATTATGATCGAATTAGCCCGACATGGCCATCCCGACAGCACATCCGGCCAGGAAGAGGCTGTAGCTGTAGGTCGGGTTAGCCGAAGGCGTCACCCGACAATCCGCGGTTGGATGAGGCGAGTCCGTCCGTCGGATTACGCTCCGCTCATCCGACCTACAACTGCTTTTACCGGCGACCCGACAGGGGGCACCCCGTCGAGGTGGACACAGGTACTATGGCAGACTCCCGACTTGAAAATAAATCATGCTGGACTACTTATTATATGCATGCTGGACATTCCTGCACCGTCGCACACGCCCGCACCTTTCCCTTGCCTTTGCCTGACACAGGGGAACGCCCTCACGACATACTGGGCCGTCACCTCTTCCGGATCATTCCCGTTGTATGAGTCCACCACGTTTGTCCTCGGGTTTGCTGTTGAAGCAGGAATGGTGACGGAGAGTGTCAGCGACGGCCATGGAGGAGCGGTGTCGGCGACTTTCGTTCGGGTTGACCGCAGTTGGCGGAGTCCCGCAGTTTCCTATACTGTTAAAGGATAAGAGGGGTCCGGACCATGGCATGAGTGCCCAGGACACCAGGATTGTAAAGGTTCAGTCATTCGTTGACAATTTTTGCCTTTTCCTTCCCCTCCTTTGTTGTTGTGTCCCGTGAGATTCTGTAACAAGTGCAAGGGGGCCTGATAGTTGAGGCACCTTAACCGGGTCCGATTGTAATTGTCCACCACCCGTGTGATGAAGGCGTTCCGCTCGGCGTGACTCCGAAACCGATTGCTGCAATGGGCCCGGAGCGTCGGCTGGCTCTGTAACGCGTCACTCAGCCGCCGGTTAAAGCGTTCCACCATGCCATTGGTCTGCGGATGATAGGGCCGGATCAGGCGATGTGTGATCCCATGCGCCCGGCACACGTGATCCAGGCGATGCGTCCCGCTCGGCTGGCCCGCGGGCTTGCCTTTCTTGTGCACGGCAAACCGATCGGTAAACGCGCCATCATTATCGGTCAAGATGGTGTGCACTTTGTGCGGAAACGCGGCCAGGAATTCTTCGACGGCCTGCGTCACCGTGGCGGCCGTCCGCCGGGCCAGCACCTTGACCCAGACATAGCGGGTGGCCCGGTCAATGGCCACGAACACATAACTGGGCTGCTTCTGTAATTTGCTTAACACTTTCAGATCCAGATGAATGTAGCCGCACGGGGTCGCCGCGAACCGCCCCACCGGCGGCGCGTCGGGGGAGGCGGGGGGCAAGCGCGCGACGCCGAGCCGCACCAAGCAGCGATGGATCGCGCTCCGACTCAAGGGCGTCGCACTGCATCGGTTCAGGACCTCCGTGACATCGTCGAGGGACAACCGCAATTGGGTGCGCAATTCGGCGATAAGGGCTTCCTGCTCGGGGGAGGTACTGGCATGGAGCTGGTGGCGGACATGGGAGCCATCGTGGACCCGGCCGGCGCGCTTCCATTTTATAGATGGTAGTCACAGCGACCCCGAGTTCCCGGGCCAAGGTCGCGGCGCTTTTGGGGGCGGTCTGGATGTAGCGACGCGTGGCGGGGGTGGTGCGAGCTAACTTATGTAATTTAATGTCCATGGGGCCTCCGTTGGTGGACATATTCGATGCCACGCATGATAGCAGAAGAGTCTAGGGAATCACACGGGACAGTACACTTTGTAAGGGGATTTGTGTAGCAAAATCCGCAAAGGAGGGGAAGCATGAAACATGAAATTCTTGATAAGGAAAATGTGCGAGAGCTAGAAGAGGTTATGCCTCCGTTTATTGTTGTTAAGCCAGATGGTGAACGGATTATTTGTTACCATATGGCTGCTAACTTTGGGCCATCTACATATCCTTCTGTGCCTCTTGAATGGTCATAAATGTCGTCCATTTACTCTTTCCTCCATAAGAAAGGTCGATGGTGTATTTACCGGGTATCTCAAGAGGAAGGTCCTTGATAGGTAGAATGAGCAGACCCTTGTACTTGACCTTTGGCTCGGCATCAGGCGTGATTTTGTATTCCGGTTTAGTTCGCAATACATAAGAGAGTTTTTTAAAGTTTGGATCAAGAAAATTAACATATAAATAACCGTCAGTATCATCGGGTTCTCCGGGTTCACCAGGATGCCAGCAAACAACTAGGGAAAATGTCGTTTTGCATGGAAACCCGGGAACGGTCGAGTGACAATTTGAGCAAATTCCAGTGGCATTAATTGATTCGAACGTCCCTGGGATTTTGTATTCTGCCGTTTCGCAGAGAAAGGCATATGTAACTTCCATTGTCCCACCTCCTGAGGTTTAGAAATATATGATCATGCAAGAATATCATGGATTGAACCGAGCACACAAAATGCTTGGCATCCATTTCAGTTTAACATATAATAATCCGCAAGATCATCAACCAAGGAGCGGATTATGGCACGGAAACGAATGGCAACAACGATCAGCGTCACGAAACTTCTCAAGTATTTCTCTACGGAAGAGACGTGTATTGCATGGTTGGAACAGGCACGATGGAACGGCAAGCCAACCTGTCCGCATTGTCAGGGGCAGGACTCTATTTCACTGGTCCAAAGCAAGCGGTTCACGTACTGGCATAAGAACTGCCGGAAGCACTTTACGGTGAAAACGGGAACCGTCATGCACAGTTCCAAAACCACGACGCAAAACTGGATCGTAGCTCTTTACTACGTTTTGACAGCCCGGAAGGGTGTCAGTGCCATGCAACTCAGTAAGGAATTGGGAGTGCAATACCGGACAGCGTGGTATATGCTGCATCGCATTCGGGAAGCCTGCGCTGGCGGACAGTTCAAACTTTCTCGCGTGGTCGAAGTGGACGAAACCTATATCGGAGGGACAGCCAAAAACAAACATGCGTCGAAAAAAGCAAAACACAAGGGGACGGGCATGGTAGGAAAGCAAGCGGTTCTTGGAATCAGAGAACGGCAAGGCCGAACGAAACTGCTCCCGATTGCGGAGACGACGCAGCCCGTGTTACAGGGTGCGATTCAGGCCCATGTAGAGCCGAACACGTTGGTGTATACGGACGATCATGGAGGCTATCGTGGGTTGCCATATCCCCATGAAACCGTTCGGCATTCCGCGAAGGAATACGTGAATGGGTTGGCCCACACGAACGGGATTGAAAGCGTCTGGTCGGTTCTCAAGCGCAGTATTCACGGAACGTGGCACCAAGTATCTGTGAAGCACTTGCAACGATACATCAACGAAGCCTCGTTCCGGCTCAATGAAGGAAACTGCGAAGTAGACACGGTTGACCGGATGCGGTCACTGGCTACGGGCATGACTGGCAAGAGGATTCCTTATCGGGAGTTGATTGCATAGTCAAGCTGCTTTATACTAATATTACCCCATCTTATAAGTAAAGGTAAGACATGAGCCACGAATTAGAAAAGAATTGGGCTGCCTTCAATGAAGCCAAGGAAAAGCTGGAAGTAGAGAATTTTGGAAAGACAGTTCTTCTGCATGACGGAAATATTGTTGCGATCTTTAACGATAGTGGTGATGCCTACTCGGTCGGTTGCGAAAAATTTGGTTTAGGTAAATTCTCGACGCAAACCATTGGAAACCAGCCAATCTCTCTAGGATTTTTCACCACGTACGTCTTACCGCAATCATAGATCTTTCCAATGCCAACATTCGTTGGACGTATAAACAATCGTCAAATTATTCTTTTTGCGTGGGTTTCTATTCCTGGGCAGCAAGCAGAGGAATCAAATTTAAGGCAGTATTCTGCCTTATTGGATACCTGTGCACAAGGGACTATGATTTCCGCAAAAGTGGTCAATGAAGTCGGCTTGGATGCTGATGGATTTGGTTTAATTATTCCTGTAACTGGCGTCCCCGAGAGAAGACCAAAATATCGAATTCGATTAGATATTCCGATTGGAGACAATATTTCTTTGCCCGATGGCACGAATCTCAATCGTCCGTTTCTGAGGGGAAAAGATATGGATGTCACATTACTCAACTATGGACCATCTAACTATGATGTATTGATTGGCATGGATTTGCTTGAAGGATTCCACATCACCATCTACGGGACCGATTTTATTTTGAGCAACTAGGTTATGCTATTAGGCTTTGTGACGTCTATGCCACGACCAAAATCAAAACCACCAGACCCCATCGAAACCGACCCCATCCTCAGCGAAGAATTTGAGAACGCGGTCAACCAAGTCTTGTTCGCCCCCCTACCAGAAGACCAGCACAGCGAGAATCGTGAACCGACCATTGAAGAATTGAATCAGCGGGTTAAACTCAAACGGACCTGATGAGTGTTGGTCTTCTTTTAGGTTGGCTCCTTCTCGCCCACTCCACAGCGTGGGCTGAGAGTGAGAATCCATTTGGGTTCGAGACCCTGACTCATCCTCGAACCTATTCCTATTGCAAACAGAACCAGAAGAAGGATTTATGGTTTCAACATTATGGTTATATCTGCACCTCTGCTCCAAGACCGCACCCCGAATTTAGAACTTACGTTCTCGTTTTTATAGGACACAGCGGTCTTTGTGAGATAATGGCCTTCAGTGAACCGCAGAAAGAGTTAGCACTGGTTGAACGGTATAAAGAACAGATCGAAGGGAAATACGGCCCACCTACATCGTCGTCAACGGATGACCAAAATTTGGTGTATTCTTGGTCATCAGAAGAGGGGTTTCCAGGAGTGGGAAATATTGCTGGAATTAAGTTTAAGATCATTCAGAACGGCATTATTATTAGAACGTCGGTTAAAGGCTTTGTTCGTTTCTGGTTTCGAAAGTCCTGTGCCCAAGCGTTAATCGACCAGGCGGATAGAGCGTTTTGAGTCTTGCGGATTTTGGTACATAAATCCCTTTGTAAGGAGGGGTGAGGGGAGGTAGAGCCTGAGCCGAAGTGGGCTGACCGCGTGTGGGAGTCGGTGCCAGTGCCCTTCTGGGTATGCGACTCTACCCCACCTGACCTCCCCTTACAAAGGGGAGGGAAAGAAAACGATCACCCCCGCTCCGGCTGACCATTCTGTCAACGAATGACTGAACACATACCAGGATGGCAGAAAGGAAAGGAGTGAATTGATGAATCGACCACGTGAACTCTTTGTCCCGGCGAGGATCACCGACGTGTGTACCTATGACCAGGGCGAAGTGAGAAAGGTCGCCTTGACGTTGCCGGAGACCTTCGAGGTCGACGGACGGCCCGTTCCGGTTCGTGATTGCATGCGACCCGGATCGGCGTTTTTGGTGAAACCGTTTGGTGTTCGGACGCAAAAGTATCGCCGCAGAATGTATACGCGCACCAATTGTGCTGATGAAAGCCCGCGCGTGTTGGAAACGATTATCAATGACACCCATAAGGAAAAAGCCGATACGTCTCCCTGGTGGCAGACCGATGATCTTGTGCAGCGTTCCCGCACGGGCGGCTCAATCGACGTGTGCGTGAATTATGACGAAACCCGTTCGGAATTGGTGGTGTATCAAAACAGTCATGCGGTTGACCCGACGACCCTGGTTTTGGAGGACGATCACGAATGGCGTTCCATGCGGATCGTCGCGGTGGCGCTTTCGACGGGCATTACGCCGTTCTTGTCATATCTGCGGTATATGAAAGGCAGAGCGTTCGGAACTCCGGACGGCACAAACGGTGGGCATTTGACTCTTATCGTGAGTGTCAAAACGCCTCGTCAGTTGATGGAGCATCAGACATTGCTGGATCTGGCCCGGGAGTTTCCGCAACACTTTTCGTATTATCCCGTGTTGACCCGGGAATGGCCGGAAGATTGGTCTCATGGGAAGGGGCGCATCATACAAGTCCAGACGAACGGGGGACAGGAAGAGTGCGTGAACCTTGCGCCGCTCATTGCGCTGGAGCCCAACCTGCGGCAGTGTCACGTCCGGTTTTGTGGAAATGTGCCGGCAAAGGATCAACTTGTCCTGGGGATGGAGCAAGCACAACTGGTCCCGCTCAGTTTTCGGTCTGAAACGTGGTGACGATTGTTTTTCTCGCGTCAATAGCTCGTGAGGAGAGGAGAAAGAGCGGCTTGATCCGGGGTGAGCGGAGGATGGAACGTGACCCGATTGGCTTCGATATTGTTGAATAACCTGTGGCCATTGGCTTCTCGTTCTTGCCAGAAGATGCCCTGAACCTCAACGGTTCGACCGGTGGTCATCTGGATGTCGCCCAAGGTGCGATCATGTCGCCCGAAAACCAGCACGCGGTCGGGTCCTGTTTTGAGGTGGAACACAAAATTGATGAAATGTTTCGAGTCGTCGAGGTGCAGTTCCAGGCGCGTGACGGTGCCCCGGATTCGAATCAGTCTTTGATGGTATTGGCTTGGGGTCTGAAGGAGTTGCGGGATGGTGACAATTTCAATAAACTTTTTGTTTTCAATGGGTTGCGAAAAGCATGGAGCGGGCAAATGGCTGGGGATCACCTGTCCTGACAGACCTGATACGATGAGCCCCAACCAGAGGATACACATATTTTACGGTACCTTCGCGGATTTGACGCACTGTCTCATGTATTCTTCTCCCGAGCAAGACCGGGATATCTTGAAGAGGATTGGGCCGGTGGTATAGAGTACAAGCAGGAACGAGTTTTCCCTTAAATATAACTCACTCAACATCGGTAGAGTATTCCTATGACACGGCAACAACGGTATCAGCGGCGTCACAAGGAAGCAGGCCTGTGCATTTATTGTCCCAGAAAAGCCCTCAGTCAGTGGTTTTGTGCTATGCACTTGAAAAAACGGCGGACAATGATGCGGGTGCGTAAGGGCAGTCGTCCCTGGCATCCCGGCGGGCCGGGGCGTCCGCCTCTCACCAGACGATCTCTCAAGTCTGAGTGATAGATAGGGCTTTCCGGGCTACGGTCTTCTGCCTGTCAGGTATGCGCCTTCCGTCTTTCCTGCAAGGAATTGTCGTGATGGCATGCGGGCAATCCTTCGTCAGGTTTGGTTTCCCAACATTTCCTGCAACCAGTCGAATGCTTCATGATACATGCCCGGGCAGGTGCTTTCCCGGGGTCCGGCCACGTTCAGAACGGTCATGCCCGTATGGGTAATCCACGAGGCGACATCATGGGGATCCGGTTTTGTTGTCAAGTCGATGACGCGATAGGGCTTGTGAAGGCGTTGGGCGGTGTGGATCGTCAGGGCTGTGCCACCCGTGGGGTCGCTACGGGTCAGGATCAAGGTTCCCTCCGCGTCGCGGACGTTCCACCGTGTTCGTTGGGCATACTGCGGCGAAGGCGTTTCCTGCAACGGGTACGTCATCGGGATCATGCCATCTTCGGCCTGACGCCCCCTCGGGCACCAGCCTCCAATCTCCAGACCCATAGCCACGGCGACGTCGAGGGCTGCCCGATCAACTCCTGTTTGACCGCCTGAGATCAATTTGGCAATAAGAATGTGTGACACGACGGCAGATGACCCAATGCGTGAGAGTGGAGTAGATGGATGACGGATTCCCAGGGTTATAACATAGTGGACGAAGTGGGAGCCGTCGCCGCTTGTTCTGTAACCCCGCCCCCCGCTATGATCAAAGCATAAGGAGTCGATGAAAGCTGATGGCACAAATCCATCTTGATTACTATACCACCCTGGGGGTGACTCCAGAGGCGTCGGATGAAGAGATTAAGCGATCCTATCGCAAACTTGCGCTCAAACATCATCCTGATCGCAATCAGGGAAACAAGAACGCTGAAGAAAAAATTCGGGAAATCAATGCCGCGTATGAAGTGCTCGGTGATCCCGAAGCCCGGAAATCCTACGAACGGCTTCGGTTTGGGGGCTATGGCCGGAAATCTGATTTTGCCGCTGAGGAACCCACCGAAACAATCGATCCCGGGGTTATCCTCGAAGCCATGGAGAAAAAGTTGTGGGAGGAAGGGCGGTTGGAAATCTTTCGGAAATTGATGAGTGCCCTTTCCCTGGTGAAACAGGAACTGGCCAACATTCGCAAAGCCACGGTTGCCAAATTGGGCTATGACAAATTTCATGAAGAGATTGTGAAGATATATGCCAAACACGCAATCGATGCAATCATCACTCCTGAGATGGAAGAGCGAAAAGAACGGTTGATTGACGTGGGCTTACACATGCTGTTGTCTCAAGGCGTCGACGGCCGGGGCGGCCCGGAAGGAGAGGAGTGGGTCAGACGGCAATTGGCCGCGGCGTTTCGCCGGGGTCGGGTGGATGGCTATTGTGAAGCCTGTGAGTTGCTCTATGTTCGGCGGTAGTCTGCCCGCCGTGGCAGGCAGATAGACTTCATCTCACGCACATGCTCTTTGTGTCTGGACTTGGACGCAGAGGTAACAAACGTGCCGGATACATAGGTCACACTCACACCCCGTGTGGCATACTCTTCTCTTCACCTCGTTGAAGGAGGAGCGTATGCCTTGGATGCAGAAGGATCTCATGGCATTGCGCGGAGAATGCGGGGTATCGGCCCCGCGCGACGAGGTCCTTTTGTTTCGGCAAAAGGACTCAAAACCATGGGCGCCCGGGCGTGGCCCTTCGGGTGCCTTTGCCCCAGTCCCGAAGGTTAGGGCTGCGGAACTCGCTTCGCTCGGACAGTCCTCGCCACCCACATCGAATTCGGGACCGGGGCAAAGCCACGCCCGCAGGCGCCCTGGAAATGGCGGCATGAGATGCTGCGGGTGCGAAAGACAAAGGCGACGACGGGATTCCTCGCGTTGCTCGGACTGGCCGCGGGGGGGGCTTGTTGGGCCACCGCATGAATGGGTGTTTACGGGGCGTTTGGGGGGTAACTCTGGATTGCCTACATTGGGGGAAGGTCAAACGCTCTACGCGAAACCTACGGAATAAGGTCAGAGGATGACTAATTGTCCTTATTGCTGCAAACCGCAAGCTGGCAGCGGGACTGAAGGATAAGATACAGGTGTGATCGTGGTGCGGGTGTAGGACAAGCACTTTTGAACATAGACGTACTTTCGGAGAATCGTCAATAGATGAAACTCAGTAAAAGGGCTACAAGTGAACTCGCTAAGGTGCCTATGATTATCCACCGGACATTGGCTCTTGTTTCGTCGCGTCGCGTTTCTTGTCCCAATGCGAAACAGCATAAAGGGAAGACCCGCACTCTCAATTCGTTCAGGCCCATCATTAAAGATACCACGACGAAACCAAGAAAAAGAAAGAACCACTGTTTGGTAGATTTTGAAGAGTCGTCAAGCGAAAGAAACTGCCATGCTGGCTCACCTAGGCCGAAGAAAAGAACAATGTAGATGCCAAGTCCGATGAGAAGATAAATTAATAGGCCAACGAAATGATCAAAAGAAAAAGCTCTCGGTGTCAAGAAAAAATACCAAGGCTTGATACCCGCTAAGATGTCGAAGATTTTATCTCTGAGCGCTGAATCCACTTGGCCTTTTGTTTCGATATTAATGTAAATTCCGAATTGACTTGAAAAGCTGATTCTCACAGACTTTTCTCTAAAATATTCTTCCCTATAAAAAACCGAGTTGACAGAAAGCTCGACTATTTTCTTCGTGGGGGCGTTGTCATATGAGAGTAGTTCTTTCAAGTCGTCGAATTCTCGCTCCACATCGTCTGAGCACTTTGCGGAGGCAGTCACGGTACCGACACGATCTTCTAGGACCTTCCAAAGATTCTCAAGATCAGACGAACGCACAACGAAGGCATGGTTGCGTCTTGTACTGATGCTTTCCTTCACCTTTATCCCTTCCTATGATATTGGAACCCGCTCTATTGGGTTCAACTGGTCCTGGCTCCAGAGTCGGTCCACTTGACTTTCCCCCAATTTAGGTCCGGGTAGAGAGAGCGAGAGGTTGGTGGCATTATAGCCGCAGGGATGACTGGGGGAAAGTGGGCTGCTCGAAGTTTGGTCCACTGGCGCGGAGAGGGCGGCTTTGCCGGCGGGATGCTTGGAATGACGACCTCTTGGAAGTAAGTGGCATAAGATGCCACGGCTACAACTACCAAAGAAAAAGGCCCAGGATGCCCTTGATGTCAACGGCGAGCCGTGGTTGCCTTCTTGCATTCTACGCCGCAGCGGTTCTCTTTAAATCAGCAATATCCCCTTCTTGGAGCTTGCGCAGAATGCTAAGTTCCTCACAAAACGCTGGGTCACCAATATGACGACTGTTTGCAGCGTCCTCAATCAACTGGTCTGCAAAAGTTGATGTAGGAATTAAACCCAGAACATACCGAGCCACGGTCGGATTTTCGTCGGCTAAGATTTTGTGTATCAGCGGGGGCGCTAGCGTCGCGCCCATCGCATCTAATTCCTCGATTGCATGACAGCGCCGGCTTGCATCAACGCTTGTATCCAGCAAGTCTCTCACAGCAGGGAGAATGCCGCGTGTCTTTGTATTGCTTGTGCGACTCGCTTCTCGAAGAGCAACTAAGGGATTTGGTGTGAGCAACGCATTCGGCAACGTCGACACCAAAAAGGTACTTGCGTGTTGTGAAATTACGGTCGCATCTTCTACTTTACGGTTGTCACCGGCGGGGTTCACAATAAACACAGGGGCTTTTTCGCCGATAGATCGAGCTGCATCACGAATTTGGTCATCACGCAATGATGAACCAACGAACAACGCCAAATCGCAACAATCAGCTGCATTGAGGAATGCCTGAGAAAGGCGCGGATAGGGTGAGCCTGTTAACCGCTTTTCTCTAGAAGGAAGCACAAGACCCGAGTCGAGTTCCTGTCCTTCAATCTGCAGTACCGATCGTCCAAAGAGCGGCATGGGATGTCGCAATTTGTTTGGAAAGCCTGTCTTTTTGTCCGCAAACCAGTCCGTTGACCCATGAAGTTTGACGAGCCTCGGACGTTCTTCGTGCGGCCCGAATCCATTCCACGGTACTGTTTCTCTTTCGGTAAATGGCGTAAACCCATCGTCAAGGAGAATCCCCGCACGATTGGCTGCCAACTCAATCGCACGGTCATAGTTGGTGGTTACGAAAGTAATCTCTACCTTCTCTGTTGCGCGTAGTGCCGAGCCCCACATGAGTTGAGCGTCTTCAGCCGTGACGCGTTCCGCAGCATGTTGCACGAACCACTCGACTTCTGCGCGAACTTTTTCGGCCTTCTCCAAATCGCCTGTATCATGTCCGATAGACCTCAAAGAGGGCCCTGCCACGCATATGCGGTCCAGTTCTTCAATGAGATGCTCCACGTCTAAATTACTTCCCATGATTTTTTCGACCAAAGCCGGTTCAATTCCCCACTCGCGAGAGTGGGAGAGAAACTCCTTGGCTAATCCTTCCATACTTGGAACACCCAGTTCCACCGATGTGCCTGCCCCAGCAAAAAGCAAAATTTTCACGACAGCAGACTCCTGATGAACCGACGGCGGATCGGACCAAGAACCTCAGGTTCAGCGGTAATGTCCCGGACTACCGCAGCTACCTGGGTCAATTGTTCGTAGGTGTGACGTGCTGCGCTTCCCACTAACGATATCGCCCCATTGTTTGCGCTTAAGACATCTTCCACAAGTGCCTTGCCTGCTCCATGATCTAGGTTGATGATCAATCGATCCTGCAGGCGGAGGACCGGTAGGCTGTCAGGTCCAATCCTAACGAGATCGACTGCAGGAGGACCAGTGAACAACGGAGCAACCGATTTGATCTCCGCCAGAATCTGTTCTGCTTCATTGACTAGCGGCACAAGCGGCGGAAGCTCTGCGGCAAAAACGGTTGAGAGCAAATCCGCCGTCGTGCCAAACCAACGACTAACCTCCCGCATCCAAGACTTCTCGCGACGAATGCCTCGGATTACAGGGTGGCCCGTGTTCCTGAGTAATCTGAGGGCAGCTTGCACAACCTCATTGGGCTTTTCATCGGGTAGCGGCGCAACATATATCTTCGGCTTCAACATCATTATCTTTTCGACGGAGGCTGGTACCCACTGATTCCCGACCGCCAACTCGAAGGCCGGCAGCGACCGAAAGACCGCATCCCACAATTTCGTAGCCTGCGCGTAAGCTGGAACCCTGGGTAGCGAGAGCCAGAGATTTGCCCACCTTTTTTCGGTCCACTTGTTCAGTGCACCTCTTTCTAACGCAACTTTCAGTTGTTTCACCAAAGCCTCTAAGATAGCCGGATGACAGGTCTTGAGAAAGTCTTTGACTTCTGTTTGAAATTGACCTTCTACAAAACTTTCCCGATTGAGACGGGGCTTGAAGTGTTTGGGGTCGACATCGATAGAACCTTCTATGCCCCAAAGGCCTTTTGCCTCAAACTCCTGCACGAATACTCCACGATAGAGTACGGCTACAGTTGAATTTCCAGTCATCGCGTCCCAACCGGTTGGATCGGACACTGGCCCGAGATGAGCGCGTTCGACCCATTTGGGCAATTGCACACCCGACAGTTCACTCAGCTTAGACGCGCCCTTCTGTGACAACGTACGCCCGTCTGGTAGTAGTTGAGCCGACAAGCCCTCAACATCGCGACACCAATGTGGAAAGCTCTCAAGCAATACATCAAACGTGCTAGCGTTTCGGATGTGGATCGTGATCGTCGTGCCTTGAGATTGCTGCGTGGGGGCTAATTCAGTGGAAGTGCCACCGGACAATAGACGCTTGTCAAACGTTAAACCAATAGCATTAGTTTTGCCGTCGTAGGTTTGAAGCTCGAAGGTGTCGCCAGCCATAAAGTAACTGATCACACCAATCCCGAACTCACCGACTGATTCCTTTTTAGCTTCATGGGTTGCGGCGGAGGCACCGACTTTAGCGAAGAGGGTTTCGACCTCTGTTTTGTTCATGCCGACTCCGTTGTCGTCTACGGTCAGATGCGATTTTGCCCGGTCGAAAGTAACCTTTATTTCTGGACTGATATCACAATTGACGGTTCGACGCCGGTGGACGGCGTCGATTGCGTTGAGGATTGCTTCCCGCAGTGCAGCACTCGGATTGGAGTAGAAGCGATCTCCCGTGAGCAGGTTGAGAATCTTCTCCTGGTCGAGGCTGAATCCCGGTGGCCAAGTTTCATTTACCATTACGCTAAATTCCTCTTCCTGAAGCTTCGGAGTAAGATTGTATGTGCTTTCATATGAGAAAACCTATTCGCGATTGTTTGCTGTCAATCGTATTGACAGCAAACGACCGGGAAAGCGTTGGAGTACCCACGCCGCACCCTGGTGTAACACAATTGCTAGGCCTAGACTGTGGCTTCAATGCTGTGCATCCGGTGAAGATCATTTCGCCGCGAGCCGATCGGCTTCGCGGATCGCGTGGGTCAAGCGGCCTACGGTTGTCGATGGATTGCTGTAGGGAGCACCCCCTGTCTCGCGATTTCGTAAACCTCGCTCGGCACGTCGTTCTGCTTCTTCGACCCGTTTTACTAAATCGTCGCAGTCGGGTGTCTTCGAGCCATCCGGGTCGTATTCCTGCCGCAACTTTGCGAGTGCCTTTTGCATCGCGTGTCGGTCGTTAGGCTTGTCGTAATCCTGCTGGTGCAGGATCAACCAGAGTTCGAAACATGGATTGGAGCGGGCAACTCCGACATTCTGCTTTTCGCAATCCCTCACTGCCTCGTCGAATCGGGGATGGTCGTCGCGGTCAAATACCGCCCAAACTTCGTCGCGTTTCTCGTAGGAATCTTTCTTGCGTCGGCTTCTTGGGGCAAGCCCTAGGGCCTTGGCTCTTTCGACAGCTTTTTCCGCAATCGTATAGGGAACCCCCACACCGCCATGGGTTTCCACGGCAATCAGCGTGCTTGAGCATATGCGGCGGATTGCTTCGAAATATTCAATCTCCGTTTTCTCACCTTCGCAAAACAGGATGAACCGCCGCTTCGGTTCGAGTTGAGGGTTTTTCCGCTTCAGATTTGGAGTACGGCGGCGCGGCTTCATGGGTTGAAGGGAACCGCGCCATAGCGACCCTGCAAATACCCTCTTTCGATATTGTCACCCTTGCGTGTCCGGATGTCGGTCAGCGGATAGAGTTGTGTCGCGCCCTCGGAGTTTTTTTTGGTAAACCAGACCTGGTCCCGCCGAAGTACAGGTGATTGCAGCAAGTTCGTGTCGTGTGTGGTCGCGATAAGCTGCGCGCCCTTGGGATTGGTTTCCGGCGAGCAGAATAGTTTCAGCACCTCCTCGCTCGCCTGGGTGTGCAGGCTGGCGTCGAGTTCATCGACGCAGAACGACAGGCCGTGGTCGAGCGCTTTATAAGCAAAACTGAGGAGAATCAGCAAACGGCGTGTGCCAGCACTTTCCCTGTCCAGCTCAAAATAAACTGACTTGCCATCCCGACCGTGGTGAGCAAGTTCGAAGGTGTCGCGCTTTTCGCCAAAGTCCATTCCGATGTCGCCCCGAGGACCGAAAATCGTTTTCATCACTGCAAACATTTCCTGGCTGGCGTCTCGGACTTCCTTAGGGGAGTCGGTCTTCCTTCGTCGATAATTAATGACCCCGGTATTCATCTTCTTGAGAAAATCAATCACCCGAGAATCCATCCCTTGTTTGGTCAGTCGTTCCGAGGCTATCCCACTGCGGATAGCGATACCCCGAACACTAGAGATCGACTGGAAGAATCCGAATATCTTGGAGAGCTGTTCGTGATTATTTTGTGCAGCCGCTGACAAATACAGGCTGTTGGGCCTCGTCAAGTCAGCGATGTTGCTATTTTTGCCTCTCAACCCGCGCCCGAAGTTAAACGTGTCCCCCTCGCGTTCAAACAATATCCGCCGTTGCGACTTGGGAAAGGCGTACAGCCATTCGGCTTCGAAGGCCTTAGAGGATGATTTGAACCCATAGTGATGTCGCACGCCGTCGACGACAAAATCGATATCGAAACGCGATGGCATCTGAGAACTGGCAGGATCGAGTTTGAAAGGGTAACGTGGGACTACGCCATCATCAGGTCCTCCCATAGGTTCTCCCATAGTTTGAGACAACAATACCAGCAACCGCATCGTATGGATCGCATCGATAAGATTGCTTTTCCCCGACGCATTGGGGCCGTAGATCACCGCCGCCGGCAACAGCGACCCGTTGGGTGCTGCCGGGCAGTCAATGAGTCCCGCACTCTCGTCCTTCAACGAGGACGGCACAAATGACAGTTCCTGCGAATCCCGTATCGACAGATGATTGGAGACACTAAAGCGCAGGAGCATGCAAAGTTTCCTTTTTTCTTACATCTAAGCAACAATATTGTTGCTGATTATGCAGAAATTCAGCATATTCTCTATTTATATGTAATTTTTACGCTAAATTTAGATGGAATACAAGTAGAGGCAGGCTACGACGACCGAAGACAACGACACTGGATCCCGGATCAAGTCCGGGATGACAGGAGGGGGGAGGTTTTTGCGGGGCTATATTTGCGGGGTTTCGGCCCCGCGCGACGCGGTCCTTTTGTTTCGGCAAAAGGACCCAAAACCATGGGCGCCCGGGCGTGGCCCTTTGGGTGCCTTTGCCCCGGTCCCAACTGTTGGGCTGCGGAACTCGCTTTGCTGACAGTCCTCGCCCCCACATCGGATTCGGGACCGGGGCGCAGCTGCGCCTTGAGGCGCCATGAGGGGGCGGCATGGGATGGCGGGGGGACGAAGGGAAAAGGCAAAGGCAACGACGCTGGATCCTTTACTTGGCTGGATCCATTTTTTGACTGGATCCCCGATCAGGTCGGGGACAGGCGTCGGGGACAAGCGTCGGGGATGACAGAGGGGGAGAGGGAGAGGGTGGGAAGCGCGTGGGCGCCGGGGGAGAAAAAAGGGCGGGCCGCATTAGATGCGGCCCCTACAACTGAAGGGGGAGAGGGACAGGGGGAGAAGGACAGGGGGAGAGGGTCTAACGGCGGCATGAGAGGGGGTGGGTTGACGGGTGAACGTTCGTTCACTTATGATCCTCTCGCTATGCCATCCCTTGCTTTTTCTTTTGAGCAGATTGTCGCGTTCCATCGCCGGTATCGGCGGATGCCTTCGTATCAGGAGATTGCGCGGCTTGTTCGGTTTCGGTCGAAGAACGCGGTCTGGAAACTGGTTCAGCAACTGATCGCACAGGGCCGGTTGGCTCAGGACGCCAAGGGCCGGTTATTACCCACTAAATACTTTCACGAGATTCCCTGGCTCGGCACCGTCGTTGCGGGCTTTCCTTCTCCGGCGGATGAGGAACTCCTGGATGTCATGAGTCTGGAGGAGTATTTGGGGTATCACCAGGATGCGACGTATATGTTGCGGGTGAGTGGGGATTCGATGATTGATGCGGGTATTCTGCCGGGCGACCTGGTCCTGGTGGAACGGCGCGAGTCCGCCAGGTCGGGTGAGATTGTGGTTGCGGAGGTGGATGGTGAATGGACGATGAAGACGTATCGGAAACGGGGGAGACGGGTCATCCTGGAACCGGCGAATGCGGCGTATCCTCCTATCGTGCCGAAGGACGCGATTCGCATTGTGGCTGTCGTGAAGGCGGTCATTCGGAAATACTGAGATGGCGTCTCCGCTCACGATTCAGCATCTGTCCCGGGCTATTTTGCATATTGACGCCGATGCGTTTTTTGCGGCCTGCGAACAATCGCGGAACCCCGTCCTCAAAGGCAAGCCGGTCGTCACCGGGAAAGAACGGGGGATTGCTGCCTCGATGAGCTATGAAGCGAAGGCCTGTGGGGTCACGCGGGGCATGCGGATCTCGGAGATCAAACGCTGCTGTCCGCAGGTGGTCCTCCTCCCGTCCGATTATGAAACCTATAGCCTGCTGTCGAAACGGATGTTTGCGATTGTGCGCCGCTATACCCCGGACGTGGAGGAGTACAGTATTGATGAGTGTTTTGCGGATCTCACGGGGCTGCAACGCTCTCTCAAGGGCTCGTATTCGCAGATTGCGGCCCGGATCAAACAGGCGCTCGACGTGGAACTCGGGGTTACCTTTTCCGTGGGCCTGGCGCCGACGAAAGTCGTGGCGAAGATCGGCTCCAAATGGAAGAAACCCTCGGGGCTCACTTGCATTCCCGGCTGGGCTATTCATCGGTATCTGGGTCGCCTGCCCGTTGCCAACGTCTGGGGCATCGGGGCGAAAACCACGGCGTACCTGGCCAAACACGGGATTTACACCGCGTTGGCGTTTGCCACGCTGCCGGAACGCTGGATTCTCCAGCATCTGCCCAAACCCTTTTACGAGATCTGGCAGGAATTACGGGGCACGAGTGTGTTGGCCTTGGAGACACACGAGAAGGAGGACTATCAGTCCGTCCAGAAATTCAAGACTTTCTCGCCGCCATCGAACGATCGCGAGTTCGTGTTTTCCCAGTTGGCGAAGAACATTGAAAACGGGTGCATGAAAGTGCGGCGCTATCAACTCGTGGCCGGGAGTGCGAGGTGTGTCCTGCGGACGCAGGATTTTCGGGATGTGGGGCTCGAGGTCAGGTTCAGCCGACCGACTGCCTTTTCCCATGAGGTCATCCATGCGCTCCGACCCCTGTTCGATGACTTGTTTTCCCCGAGGTTGCAGTACCGGTCAACGGGCGTGATGTTGGGGAAGTTACGAGAGGATGCGAATCTGCAGCTCAATCTGTTTGATCCCCCGTTACGGATCGACAAGTTCCAGCGGATCTATCACACCATCGATACCTTACGCCGACGGTATGGGAAGCACACGGTGTTTCTCGGGGCGAGCCTCATGGCGCAGACGTTTACGCAGCATGTGGGCGACCGCGGCGATGCACCGCAACGGAAAGGCCTCCTGTTGAAAGGAGAAACCACCCGCAAGCGCTTGGGGATTCCGATGTTGCTGGGTGAGGTGAAGTGAGGGGGGAAGGAGGGGGGATGAATTTGCGGGGTTGCGGCCCCGCACGACGCGGGTAGGGTGTGGGGGTTTCGGGACCGGGGCGCAGTTGCGCCTTGAGGCGCCATGAGGGGGCGGCATGGGATGGCGGGGGGACGAAGGGAAAAGGCAAAGGCAACGACACTGGATCCTTTACTTGACTGGATCCATTCCTTGATTGGATCCCCGATCAGGTCGGGGACAGGCGTCGGGGACAAGTGTCGAGGATGACAGAGGGGGAGAGGGAGAGGGTGGGAAGCGCGATGGCGCCGGGGGAGCAAAGAGGGCGGGCGGCATGAGATGCGGTCCCTACTACTGAAAACACAAGGAAGGCGCTGGATGCCCGATCGGGTCGGGGACTAGCGGCGGGGATTGTGTGACCGATCCTCCGTGTTCTTATCTGGTGTGTGGGATGGACGCCTGGACCCGGCGCGCCTGCGTTGGGCAAACCCCTCCACGACGCGGTCGAGTCGGGGAAACAAAATACGTCACGGAGGCAATGCGCCATGGCTTGGCGCGGGTTACGAAGAGGGCGGGCGGCATGAGATGCCGCCCCTACAACTGAAGGGGGAGAAGGCCTGGGGTGAGGGTGGCTCCAAGCTTAGGCTTACTAAAACCGGTATTCAAACGCTACGTAGTAGAAGCCGCCGTTGAAGCCGAAGGGCGCGGAACGGCGTGAGTACGTGAACACGTCCGTGGAGTTCACGATAAGATTGCCCTGGCTGTCGATGATCCTCCCACCTCTGGACGTGTCAATCGTATCTTCGTCAGGCGTCACGTCGAACAGGTTGTTGGCACCGATCTTGAAAATCCCGAATGATCCAAAGTTGTAGCTTGCCTGCACATCGGTGACGTACTTGGGGTCGAACTTCTGCTTTTTGGGATTATTCCCATCGCCACTCACCGTGTACGAACCGTAGCGATGAACCATCACCGATGCGGAGAACTGGTCCAACTGATACAAACCGGACAGCGTGAAGCGGCTTTTGGGCTGCCAGTCTTCTATGATCGAGCGTTCACGGTCTTGAAACAGCGAAGAGGGAAGACCGGCAGGAAGTTTCACGTCCCTGATTTGAGTTTGCATGAGGGCTCCCAGGAAATTAAGTTCCAAGTCCCCGCGATTGATGAACGGTACGTTCCATGAGGCAACCACATCCATGCCCCGGGTTTCGGTGTCCGCCGCATTCATGAAAAACTGTCCTACAGTGACGTCCGCATCGTTGAATGCGGCACTTACGCTGGATGGAAGACTCGGGTTCTTTGCGGGTTCCAGATCTCCGCTTATGATAATCCTGTCCTTGACTTCGATACGGTAAAAATCCGCGGTGAGAGTAAACGAGGGAGCTGGTTGGTACACGACCCCGACGCTCAGGTTGGTTGCGGTCTCTTGCTTGAGTTCCGGGATGCCTATGGCCTTTGCAATCGTGCTGTCGTTCCTGAAGGTGCCTTTGCGCGCAACAGAGCCATCACTGTTAAATTGGTTGCTCACACTGTTGAAGTAGAGTTGATGCATGGACGGCGCCCGGAACCCGCTGCTCATGGAGCCTCTGACGGCAAATGCCCTGGAGAAGTCCAGCTTCGTGGCCAGTTTGCCGTTGACGGTGTGGCCGAAGTCGCTGTAATGCTCGTAACGTACGGCAGGACTGAACATGACCTTTTCAAAAATACCCAGATCATTCACAAACATTTCTGCGTCTGTATAGAGGGACAACGCGTTTCGAGATTCGTTTACCTCATTGTCAGGCTTGAATCCGGGGAAGACTTGAATGCCTGAAGGACCACCTGTGTCCGGTGGATCGTCATAATCTCTATACGAGTATTCTTCTCCGGCTTGGATCTGGTAGTTGTCCCTCCTGTATCCCGCTCCCCAAGCCAGGCTCATGTTCTTTTCCGGCACCGGCAGAGAGAAATCCAGGTTCACGGTGGTGAGATAGAGTTCCAGGTCTCCGGAGTTTGCGGAAGTTGCTCCTTGGCCTCTTCTTGAGGTAATCCAAGAGGCATTATGGGAGTTCGTGATATTGAAATTGAACATGTTCCCGCCGTGGACCACTCCAAGATCCGCTTTGAGCCCGTTGTCGAACTCTTTGACGAGACCCGCACCAAATGAAAAATCCCAGATGGTCGTGTTGATCATCGGGAGAAAGCCATCAGGATAACCAGAACCTGAGGGATTGCCAGGGTTCCTCGGCTGCCTGTAAAAGCCGCCGGTCTCGTTCTCTCTCCTCGACACGTCGGCAAAGGAGTAGAGTTCGAGTCCTTTCCCGATCGGCGTGTCGAAGTTGAGCGCGCCGCTGAACTGTTCCGAATCGCCATCTCCGATGCGGAAATTGCGACGGTTGAAATTCTTCTCTTTGTCGCCCGGATCATTCAGAATGACGTTGGTTCCTTTTCCATGTTCTCTCGCATATTCCGCCAACTGTTCATCGGTCAAATTCGAGAGATTAGAGGGTACGCTATAATCCTGCGTCTTGTTCTTGAGATCGGGTTCGCCCAATGATGCAAAATCAGCAAGGCTCACATCATTAGAATCAAAGCCATAGTTCTTCAAATCAGCATTGGTCAAAGCGAAACCCGTTTCATCCCTTTTTTCACTTTTAATAATGCAGTTGTTTGTGCCTTTCAGCGTACAAAAGTTGGTGTCGCGGTACTGGACGTCGCCGCTCAGGCCCGCACGGTTGGTTCGCTCACGGTTACGATATTCGAACGTCGCGTGCAACGTGCCGTCCTGTCCGATCTTGACGCCCTTGTCCAGGCTTGCGACGAACTGATCGCCGTCTCCCTTGTAGGTCGTCCCATAGTTCGTCCGGAACCCGCCCTCGTAGTCGTCCTTGAGGATAACGTTGATGACGCCGGCTATGGCATCAGATCCATATTGTGCGGAGGCCCCGTCTCGCAGGACTTCGATCCGTTTGATTGCGCCCATGGGGATCGCGTTCATGTCGGTACCCGCGGTGCCGCGTCCTACCGACCTGTTGACGTGGATGAGCGCGCTGCCGTGACGCCGCTTCCCATTGAGCAGCACCAGCACTTGGTCCGGTCCCATTCCTCTCAGCGTCGCGGGGCGCACGGCGTCAGACCCGTCGCTGATCGTCGAACTCGAAAAATTGAACGAGGGGATCAACCGCTGGATGGCCCGGCCCACTTCTAGTTGTCCTGTGTTCCGCATGTCTTCCTGTTTGATGAGGTCCACCGGTACGGGGGAATCCGTTATGCTTCTGCCCTGGATCCTGCTTCCGATAACGACGATTTCCTCAAGTCTGGTCGGCGCTTCCTCGGGATCGGGTTGCTGGGCTGAAACCACGGGCGCCAATACACAGATGATCAAGACTGTGAGCAACAGGTTTCTGTATGGCATGACTCGGGCTCCTTGTCTTTTATTTGATATGAAAAACAGCAGAACATACCAAAAAGATTGAAAGAAACCGAAAGATCAAAATTGGGCATGAAAAAAAACAACAAAAAGATAGCAAAAACGAATGCAGATGGAAGGTTAAAGGTTTAACCTGAAAGGTCTATTTAGTTGCCCCTCTTAATGACGGCAATGAATTGATGTGGTGGCTGTGCGCTTAGGTGAACGGCATTCGATGTTTGGCGGAGGGGGTGGGAATTCGAAGTCGCCCAGAGGATTACCGCTGGGCTCCCGCTAGGGGGCCAGACCCCCTCGCGCCGTCGCGGTGCGCCGGTCACCCCATGAAGGGGGCGCACCCCCTTCAGAACCCCCGTTCGAATCCCACCCCGTTCTATAGCCGTTGGTGGGAATCGTGGATCCATTCTCTATTTATGGCTCTTGATGCTATGGAGGAGGGGGTGGGATTCGAACCCACGGTCCCGTGAAGGACTCCGGTTTTCAAGACCGGTCTGTTCGTCCACTCCAGCACCCCTCCGGGTTGCGCCCTTTATTGCATGGGTTCTCGATGAGATACCGAGATTTGCTGTAACGCATTGATTTATCTATGATTTTTCGACTACCTGAAATTTTTGCCCCAAAATTTGCCCCAAAGAAAAGGGCCAGCCGTCCGGCCAGCCCTTTTCCCATGACAGTCAAGAACGAGAGACAGCTTGCGGGAGCCAAGGAGTAATCCCCGGAACCAAGCCGCCAATAGAACTACTCGATCACCCGGTTTCATCAATGGAGGATTGAGAACAGGTGAAGCAGTATGCGACAACTGTAGCGATCCCCCCGGACCATTGCAAGAGAAAGACATCCCAACTTCTGTTTTGAGAAAAAGGAAACCTCCATGAAAACGCTTGTGCTCCTGATCTGTCTCATTCTCTGTTGGGGTTCGCCATAGCCGAAGACGTGCCATCAACCTCGGAGCGTCCACCAGGGGAAGACGCACCCGAACCGGAACCGACTAAACCGGAGGAGAAATCGGACGATCCCGCAATCGTCACGTGGCTCCCCACCGTGCGCCCGAAGTGCGAGAGCCACGCCCGCTGCAATGGGTCGTCGTTCTCGATTGTGCCCACCACCGGCCCGCGCCCGATCCTCGCCCAGCCCGCGTCGGACAGCCGGAACCGGAACGTCTCCTCGCCCTCATCGATCGCGTCGTCCATGATGGCGATCCGTTCCGTGCGTACCGTCAGGCCGGGGCCGAACTTAAGCTCGCCCGACCTCGCCACGTAGTCCGTCCCCGCCGTCGCCGTGCCGTCCGCAGTCGCGTAGAGCACCGCACCCGTTCGCTCGCCGGGCGGTTCATTCGCCATGCTCCTCTGACTCCTTTTTCTCGCTACGTGTCAGGGGCCGTGTATCGCCCATTCTACCGCCCTTGTTACCCCCGTAGCGCGTCAGTGGTAACATTACCTGTCAATTAGGCGATAACCCGACCGCCTCCATGCCGTCGCCGGTCGCGTGACAGGCCCGTGTCCGGTCACGGCAGGGCGCCGGGAGCGCCGGCACCCTGCGGAGGCTGAGCCTCTGGGCCAACTGCGCGTTTGGACAACGCTTTTTGGCCACTTCACCGTCGGGGCCTGGGAGCGCCAGGCCCCGACCAGGGGGATCCCCTCTGGCTCCATGCCCCCCGCTGGACGCGGCGGACCTGGGCCATTCACCCCGCTGCGCTGTCCCGGCTGTTGCGAGGGGTCGCCAGCCGTGACCAACCCCAGGGGACCCGTTGGTTCACGTCGCTGGACGCTCCTCTCTCCTGGGGTTGGTCACGGCTCACTCCCGTGCGCCGCGACAGCGCAGCAGCCCCACCCGGGAGGCGTCGCTGGGGCTTGCCTCCCGTCGGCTCTGTCTGGGGACAGAGCCGTGGGTCTTCCGGTCGCCCGTCGCACCCTCTGGGGAGGGTGGCTCCTCGCTCGTTCACGTCGGCTCTGTCGAGCCACGTGAACCGCACCGGCGGCCGGTTCGCTGGGGCTCACCGGACCGCCTGACTCTCTTTGGGAATCGAGTCTGCGCCGGGGACATGGCGGCGAGAACGACCTGGATCGGCGCCCCCAACAATCGGGGAAAGGTCCAATTCGGTCATGTCCTCGCTTTCGATCTGGATCTATTAATTGCGGGGAAGGTCAGACCTATTCGCGCTCCCCGAACATGAACGCCCATGCCGAACAGTTCAATCGCACTCTCCAGGAACAGTTCGTGGATTACCATGAGGACCTGCTTTTTGACGATCTCGCCGCCTTGAACTGGAACATGGCCGACTGGTTGCGGGCTGACCATATCGTGTTGCTCCCATCAGAGCCTCGGTCGCCAATCTCCGGTACAATTTCTCATGCAACATCAACCCGAGTGCCAAAGGTGGTGGACCCATACAGATTCTTGTACTCGCATTTGGCAACACGCTACAGTCGGTTTCCGGGAAATTCAAGAAGATGGGACAATTGTTGGACGTTCAGCCATTGTGAACCGGTTGCCGACAATCTGCTGATTGATAGAGGAGATGTTATGAAACTTAAGGTCATAATCCATGAAGCAGAAGAAGGCGAGTACTAGGGTAAAGTGCCGGCTATTCCTGGTTGCGCAACACAAGGTGAGACCTTTGATGAACTCCTAAACAATCTATACGAAGCTGTTGAAGGTTGCTTGTCCGTGGATGTTCAAAACATTGACATATCTCCAAAAGACAAATTTATGGAGATAGCCGTTTGAAGATTGTCGGCGGCAAAACACTATGCCGTCTTCGTGAAGACAAAGGATGGGAACTTAAACGAATTAGCGGAAGCCATCATATCGATGCCAAGCTAGGCCTTAGTGCTCGCGTTTCAGTTCCAGTGCATGAAGACAAGCCTTTGAAAACAGGGCTACCAGACATTTGATGAAAGTCGCGAGCATTGAAGAATCTGACTTGTAAGTATCGCGGAACAATGGTTCAGTCTGAATAGATTCCGCCAAAAGGACAAAACATGAAAAAATTCTACATCGTTACAGCATTCATGCTCGTGATGCCATTAGTTACGCATGCGGAGAATCAGCAAAAAATCTCCAAGCAACAATTTGGGACGAAATGGCCCTTGTCTGTCCCTTCTGGCATAGTCGAGTGTCTACCAATTGGACTCGGTGCTGTAGTATTCGAATCTCAAGAAAAAAATATACGCAGTGAATGGCATGGCCATAGGAGTAGCAGAGAAGCACGGATTTTCCAACATTGAAGAAATATGGCTAGATGATCCTGAGTTCTACAAAGTAGCAGAAGAGGCTGCCAGGGTGGAAGACCTCCCTGTCGAGAAAGCCATCAAACTCATGGGTGGTCCCACCAAAATCAATCTATCACCGTTGTTGGATGTAGGAGTTCGTTTATGTAACAGGTAATTAGTGCTTCGAGACGGACTCTCGATTGTCACTTTGACATCCAGTCATTTGTAACGTCAGGTTGTTTAAGGATGAGCCGTAGGGGTATATCGTATCATTATGAAACCTGCTGACTTCTTTGCAGTTCAAGGAAACGATGCACGGTATGAGAATCTGCGTTCTAATCCTGACTATCAGGAGATTCGTCATTTTATTGAGGAGATGTGGGAAGATTTTTTTCCCTACGCAGACTTAGATTTTCCTGTGAAGGCACGGAAGGATGACTTCCAAGCCTGTTACTGGGAGATGTATTTGGGTTGTTCTCTGTTGCGTCAGAATATGCAGATCGAACCGAGAGAAAAACGAAAGGAGCGCTGGGGATCACCCGACCAAGGTCCTGATTTCAGGATACTTCCTCCGCATCCTTTCTGGCTGGAGGCTACTACTGCCGAGCCTGGTACCGGAAGGGACGCGGTGCCTGAACCTAAATTCAATGTGGTTTGCGACGTGCCTGATGACCAAATAAAACTTCGGATTCTTCAGGCCGTACGTGCCAAGGCCAAGCAACGGTTGGATTTTATACGGAAAGGCTGGATTGACCGCACTGACTGTTACGTGGTTGCAGTGAATCTTGGGAAGATTCCTCACGAACCCGATCTTGATCCACCGCGGCTTGTCCGAGCCGTGTCCGGGTTTGGCCTTCTCGAAGTATCGATGGATATGAATTCCGGCGCGCGTTCGAATTGGCGATACCAACCCCAGGACCATATAGTCAAACAATCCTCCGCGCCAGTATCTACCAGGATATTTCTGGATCCCGAGCAATCCGATCATCCTGATTACGTAGGGTATGAGGGTCTCAGCGCCGTTCTTTCATCTGAAATGGAGCCATTCAAGAGTTGTGACCCTTGGTTCAATCACACTAAGTATGTGATAGGTGATGACTACTGTATCGTTCACAACCCGCGAGCAACAAATCCCTTACCTCACGGCTTTCTGCCGTGTGGTCGGGAGTATTGGCTTAACAAAGCGGGAGAATGGGAATGCAAGCCATGGTTCAAAGACAGAGTGCAAATAACACGATGATGACAGTGAGGGTCTCCCCAAAAACTGAGCCACGAGTGATGCATTTCTGGCAGACTATCAATCCAAGGAGGAGGTCTCGCGATGAAGCGCAAGCGGTATTCGGTGGAACAGAGTGGCGGCAGTGAAGCAGCACGACATGGGGCTGCCGGCGGGGGACATTGCCCGCAAGCTGAGGATTGCGGAGCAGACGTTCTATCGCTGGAGGAAGCAGTAGGGGGTGGAGGTCACTGAGGTGCGCCGTCGCGCCTTGCTTTACCCTTCCCGGCGCATTCCCTTTCCTCCTGGGGGAGCGCGCGGGAGGGGGGACGGGGCAAAGAACGACGGGCGAGGATGCCACGATCAAGTCCTCATAGTCTGTAGGAAAGGCTGCATAAAAGTCACCGCCATCGACGCAATCACCCTATCAATACAGGCGTTTGAGAGCCTTCTATAGTTTTGGGAGGGGTGTGAACTGCCCGTTGCAGAACTGGGGCGGTCAGCTTCACCAACCTTTTTTCAAGCGGGGGGAAAGTACCTTGCTTGCTTATCAATCAGGGTCCGGGGTCACGGCGTCCGTTTTATCACGGAACAGTTCACCCGATCTATCTTCTGCCCTCGATTCTTAATCGGCATGTCATCAAAGACGGACGCCCCAGGTTGAATGGGGTCGTGGTTGAGTCGGGTATCCCATCGTTTCGTAAATTCGCCCAGGAGTGATCCATTGCTCCGGAAGCCCACGCATTGAATCCAGAGTTGAGTCAGAGGGGATGCCGTCAAATTCGTATAGGACATCATCACCCACGAATACTTGCCCCGCGTCTCCACGGGTCCAAGCCGAATCGACTCCTCAGACAAGGCGAGGGACGGGTGCCATAGAAAAATCATGGCCAATGCAATCAGGGAGAAACGGGTCATCGTGTCCTCTCCTTTCAGAAGGCTGCTCGGCGGCGGCGTTCTTTGGCTAGTTCATCCTCTTCCGCTTCCTTGGCTTCCTCGCGGTCAATCTGGTCCATCGCAAGGCGGCACTCCGTCATGGTGTTCAGATAGGCCCGAAAGAGGATTCGATTCTTATTGGCCTGCTCCCCTTTCTCGGCTTGCAGATAGACCGACAGGCGAAGGGCGGTCACGTCCCCAATAGCCGGGGCTCCTTTCGTGGGCCGGGGCACCCAGAAATAGTCGGTCGACTCCGAGCCATCTTGGAATGTGTGCGCGTCCCTCAACTCGGTTAGTTCGGGGCCATACTTCAACACCAGATGATTAATCGCCTTTGTGACCAAAGCCTCAAAGTCGTCCCGAGGAACCGGCCACGCCGTAGCCTCAATCATACACACGCCCACGCCGTCCACATATTGCAGCATATACCGCGTAAAGTCGGGATGGTCACGGGGAGCCGACGTGCACTCAAAGCCAAAGCCTCGGAACTGATCCACATCAGGCGCGACGTACAAGCACGGCTCATACTTCAACGGATGTTTGTCTGTCTCAAATCCAAACGGATTGTCACTGGCGGCCCAGACGGTCCCGCTTCCGATCACGACGAAGACTCCAATCAAGAACAGTCGGGGTATCATCGTGTGTCTCCTTTCCAGTGCGAAGTTCAGGTGTCCTCTCGATTCCACCCTATCAAGGCAACTCCGGTTGGTCAAGATGGTCTTGTTTGGGGACGTGTCTTTATGCTTCGGAGGCGAATTTTGAGGCGAAAACGTCAACGAATGGCAATCACCTTGGCTTGCTGCTGATCGAGAAAATCGCCCCACTGCTGCATGAGAATTTTTCGTTTCTCGTAGAGATCGCTACTGGCATACGATCGTTCAACCGTGTTTCCCACCGCATGTGCGAGACTCATTTCCATGGTGGCGTAATCCGCGTTTGTCTTCTCTGCCGCCCAATTCCGAAACCCTGATCGAAGACCGTGGACCGTGGCCTGTTCTGCCAAACCAACACGTTTCAGAACTGCCGAAACCGCCATATCGCTTAAGGGGACCCCGCGCTTTGTTGTTGATGGAAAAATGAGATCGCTGGAATCCCGTAACGTCGCTGCCTGTTCCAGGACCGCAATCGCTGCCGTGGACAATGGCAACCGAAAAGCATGTTTCATTTTCATGCGTTCTTTCGGTATGTTCCAAATCCGATTTTCGATGTCCACCTCTGACCATTTGGCAAACCTCGCTTCACCAGACCGGCAGGCTGTGAAAGCTATGAATCGAAAACATAACCGAGCAGACAACGATGACTGTGACCGGTCGATCCTCTTTAGAGTCTTTGGGAGATCTGCATAAGGTAACGCTCGATGATGTTCTTTCACTGCCGGCGTACTCGGCAGACCCCCTTCGATACATTCCCCTGCGACGTTTTCCGTGACCAAACCATGAGCCTGCGCCCATTCCAGGATCGACCGGATACGTTGCCGAAGAATACGAGCCTGAGCAGACCGTTTCGACCAGATCGACAAGAGGACATCGAGGACAGCCTGCGAGGTTATGCGATCTACAGGTACCCGTCCTAACTTCGGCATAGCATATCTGTAGAGGGCACTGCCCCACTTCTTTCTATAATTGTTCCGCCATCCCTTTTGATTTTCTTCATAGTATCGTTCGGTCGCCTGTTCAAAGGTCAACATGGCTTGTTCTTTGCGACGCTCGGAAAGAATGTCTTTGCCATTGACCACCGCCGTTTTGTTGGCAAAAGCTCGTTCCCGTGCCTTTTGTAATGGCACATGCGGAAAGCCACCGAGTCCGAGATCATGCTGTTTCCGGTTGATCGAGATTCGTTGAACCCATTGTTTTGACCCACCAGGAGCAACCAGGAGAAACAGCGTTGCCCCGTCCGCATGGAGTCCGACTTTCGTCATGGTCTTGGCCTTGAGGACCGTCAACTTACCCATCATGGCTTGCCTTTCTCAATCATATTTGTCCCATATTTTGTCTCACACCATGAGTGAGATTGCATGACACATCATGACACGTGCCAACACCAACAAAACACAGAAAAGCCTCATAAACACTAGCGTTTATGAGGCTTCCTGACACGTCTTGACACTCAATGAAACTACTGGACTGGTTCTTCGATGAGAAACCAGCCGTGCTTTTGCATGCAGACTTCGTAGCTTGCGGAACCTTTGAGCCCGGCCATGCCCGGGTCTTCTTCACATTTGACGCTCACGCGTTCAAATTCACCAGGGGGTGCGCCTGGTTTTGACCATGAGGTTTGAACTTTCGTCATTGCGCACCCGCTCATGATGCCGAGGACGGCCAGGGTATAGGCCGATCGTCTGATCAGGTTCCCGATATTCACGGAGGACCTCCTTGTTTGGCACAGATGATTGTAGGGCAGGCTCCTGTGCCTGCCCGAATCCAAGTCGGCAGCGTCAGGATACCGGGTTTGCGCTGATTCGCTCGACCCCGTTCATGTACTGTCGCAACGCCTTGGGAATGATGACCGAGCCGTCTTCCTGTTGATAGTTTTCCAGAATGGCGACGACCGTCCGGCCTACGGCCACGCCGGATCCATTGAGTGTATGAAGATAGGCCGGCTTGCCGCCCTTGGGCCGAAATCGAATATTGGCTCTCCGCGCTTGAAAGGCTTCGAAATTGCTGCACGACGAAATTTCCCGGTACGCGTGTTGCGAGGGGACCCAGACTTCGAGATCATAGGTCTTGGCCGTGGCGAACCCCAGGTCGCCGCTGCACAAGCTGACGACCCGGTAGGGCAATTCGAGCGCTTGCAGAATCGCTTCGGCCGCGTTGGTGAGGCGCTCGAGCTCGGAATGCGATTCCTCCGGGGTGGTGAAGGCCACGAGTTCGACCTTCTGGAACTGGTGTACGCGAATCAGGCCGCGTGTGTCTTGTCCGTATGAGCCGGCTTCTCGACGAAAACAGGGTGTCGACGCCACGTGCCGAATGGGCAAGGCGGTATCCGGAAGAATTTCGTCCCGGTACATATTGGTGACCGGCACTTCGGCCGTTGGGATTAAGATGTACTCGTCATCGCGGAGGTGAAACAGGTCGCTTTCGAATTTCGGGAGCTGTCCCGTGCCGATCATGGCCTCTCGATTGACGAGATAGGGAGGGAGCACTTCGGTATAGCCATGTGTCCGGGTATGGATATCGAGCATCAACGTGGTTAACGCGCGTTCGAGTTGGGCGCCTGTGCCCAGTGCCATGGAAAAGCGTGCTCCCGCGATTTTGCCTGCCCGTTTAAAGTCCAGAATGCCCAGGGATTCTCCGACTTCCCAATGCGGTTTGGGTTGAAAGGCAAAGGAGGGCGGCTCTCCCCATCGACGAATTTCAACGTTCTGCGACGCATCGGCTCCTTGAGGGACCGTGTCATGCGGGACATTGGGAATGCCCAGCGCATGTTCTTCGAGCCGGGTCTCAATCGTCCGCAAGTGTTCTTCATGGATGGCAATGTTGTCGCCAAGTGCCCGCATGGTGGTCATGGCTTCTTCTGCCGGTTGGTTCGCGCGCTTTAATCGAGCAACGTCCTCGGAGCCTTTTTTGAGTTGATGCCGGAGGGCTTCGACTTGGGAGAGCCGGTCGCGGCGGTCCTGTAGGAGCTTTTCGACTTCCTCCCATGCCACATCTGCTCCACGGGGTCCGAGTTGGTCGCGAATGGCGGGTAACTGTTCTCTGAGCGATCGAAGATCATACATGGAGAAAATCCCAACTTGTTGAAAATATGGATGAAAGTTAGCATGCCTCTCTGAGGCAGTCAACGAAGAGGCGACGCGGCGTTATACTTGCGGTCGCGTGCGGTTTCTCCTACTCTGAGTCTATGCCGTATCTGTTTCCGTACGAAGATCTTTTTGTCGGGGGTGTGGTCTTCATGATTCTCGGGCTTTTGCTCGTGCGAGCGGTCGTTGCTAAAAAACAGAGAGGCAAAGACGTTGATCGGACCGATCTCTAGTCAGCCCCGGTTTGATCTTTTTGGGCTTGAGTTACTATAATCCCGCCTTTTGTCCCACACCTTACTCAGGAAGATAGGCTTATGAATGACATGTCACGATTGCTACGACCCGATGGCCGCCGACCCGATGAAATCCGTCCCGTCAAGGTGACTCGACCGTTTATCAAGTATGCGGATGGGTCCGTCCTGCTGGAAATGGGCGAAACCAAAGTCATTTGCACGGCGTCGGTTGAAGAAAAGCTCCCGCCGTTTTTACGGGATAAAGGGCAAGGCTGGGTGACGGCTGAATATGCCATGTTGCCACGGGCCACGCATGATCGCATGCCCCGCGAAGCCTCGCGAGGGAAGCAAAGCGGCCGGACCCTGGAAATTCAACGGCTTGTGGGCCGAGCGTTACGCGCGGTGACGGATTTGCCTGCGATGGGGGAGCGCACGATTTGGATCGATTGTGACGTCATTCAAGCCGACGGCGGCACGCGCACGGCCTCGATTACCGGAGCCTTTATCGCGCTCGCCGATGCGTTTGCCGCATTGAAAGAGAAGAAAATGCTGAAGAAGATGCCGCTGGTGGATTATCTGGCCGCCATCAGTGTCGGACGAGTCGGAGGGGTCTCCTTAGCGGACCTGTGCTACGAAGAAGATTCCATGGCCGAGGTGGATATGAATCTCGTGATGACCGGCAAGGGGCGCTTGGTCGAGGTGCAAGGGACAGCCGAACGCGGTTCGTTCGGAAAAGAGGAGTTGGACCAATTTCTGGTTTTGGGGTGGAATGGCATCCAGCAATTGATCAAGCTGCAAAAAGACTGTATCGGCAATCTCGCGTAGAACGTCATGGAGCTTGTGTTAGCGACGGGGAATCGTGATAAACAACAGGAGATGAAGGCGCTCCTGCAGGACCTTGGTTTGACTATTCGGACGCTGGATGAGTTTCCCGCCGCTCCGGTCGTGGTTGAGGATGGCGAGACGTGCCAGGCGAATGCCGGCAAAAAAGCCAGAGAGATTGCACAGTTCACCGGCGCGCTGACCCTCGCCGATGATACCGGCTTGGAGGTCGACGCCTTAGGAGGGCGGCCTGGTGTGTTTGCCGCTCGATATGCCGGAGCCCATGCCACGTATGCAGACAATTGTCGAAAATTGTTGGACGAACTCACGGGAGTCCCGGCGGAGCAACGGGGGGCTCGTTTTCTGACGGTCGTGGCGATTGCCGATCCTGTTTCTTCCGTCGAGTTCGTGGAAGGTGTGTTACGGGGACGGATCGCGGAGCACTGCTCCGGAGGCCATGGATTTGGGTATGATCCGGTCTTTCTTGTCCCGGAACTGGAAAAAACTCTGGCCGAGTTGACGCTTGACCAGAAGAACCGAATCAGTCATCGTGGACAAGCGTTGGCTAAAGCCAAAGACGTGTTGAAACGCAAACTTCGGAGAGACGTCGGGGCGTAGCGCAGCCCGGTAGCGCGCCTGCTTTGGGAGCAGGATGTCGGAGGTTCAAATCCTCTCGCCCCGACCAGTCTCAACACACCACCTCGCATCACTTGGTGAAGAGTAAGGTCGAGCGCCCGTAGCTCAGTGGATAGAGCATCGGCCTTCTAAGCCGAGGGTCGCAGGTTCGACCCCTGCCGGGCGCGCCAATCTGCTGAACAGACTCACGGTCCTGAGCTTGGCTTTTGAGGCTGTCGGCGTTTCGGCTTGTTCACGTAGACGGATGGATCCTGCATAAAGGTCACGTTGTGATGGGGCATAATCCTGGATTCGAACGGTTGGTTGAGATCAGAAAAAGCCACATTCGTGAGTGCCGGCCGAGTGAGGTCATGGCTCGCCTCGAACGTGGTGACGCCTTTCATTTTATCGATGTTCGGGAAGATCGTGAAGTTGCTCAAGGTCATGCCCAGGGGGCTCTTCACAAAGGCCGAGGGATTCTCGAACGTGATATCGAGGAAATGATTCCTGATAAAAACACGGAAATTATTCTCTATTGCGGTGGAGGATATCGATCGGTCTTGTCGGCCGCCAACCTGCAAGAGATGGGCTATACGCAGGTCTTGTCCATGGCAGGAGGCATCAAGGCATGGCGACAGGCGGGGTATCCTCTGGAGCCAGGCCCTGATGCTCGAGACTAGCATGCACACGTCCCGTCACTCTTCCCTCGCATGAAGGTTGAGCCATTTATTTGTGGGTTTGATTAAACTCCTTCACGACCTCATCGGTAATATCCATGCCCTTGGCGGAGTAGATCACAATTTGCATGATTGCCTCATTGCCCTTATCAATGACCAACGAAAAGCCACGCCGTTCGGCTACAGTCTTGGTCGCACCTTCGATTTTCTTCATGTAATCCACCATCAACGTCTTTTGCTTTTCCTGCACTTCTTGCTGGAACGTTTGTCGCCGCCGTTGGTAATCCTGGACTTTGCTTTGTAGCTGTTCCTGCAAGATTTGCGTTTCGGTTTCACTGCGACCCGTACCGACTTGAAGCCGTTGTTCGAGTTTCTGTATTTCTTCTTCGTCCGTTTCCAACAGTTTTTGACGAACCATCACGTGTTCTTTTAAGGTCGCCAGCGCCTTTTGCCCTGCGTTGGAATTTTCCAGGACCGCTTGAGGATCGATGATGGCTATTTGAAACGATTCCTCTGCCAAGGCGTAGGGGAGGCTACAAAAAAGGCTTTGGATCATGAACCATCCGAGCAGGGCGAGGATCACGTTGCCGCGTTTATGTGAAGTATGCTGATGACGTCCTTGCATAAGACAGAACTCCTTCCTCAAAACAGATAGTGAGTGATGATGGGTAACGGAATACGAGTGTTGTTCTGGAGACGAATTGCCTCGATCGGTCTATCTTTGAATTTATAAGGCTATTCATTGAGACCGGGCGATGTCAAGAGGAGGGTTTTCGGCAATGTCTATACGTTTCAAATCGCACGCTGATTCTTCTCCGCTACTCGTCTGTTTCGGCGATAGTCTCACCGCGGGGTATCACGTTCAGGCTGAGACGGAGATGCCTCTGCCGGATGCTCCCTACGGCGGATTTCTCCAGGAATGGTTAGGCGCACGAGGGCGGGTCTCCGTCAAAGGAATTTGCGGCGAAACCACGTCCGACATGGTGACGCGATTCCCTCGCGACGTTGTTGACGTGCTTCCTTCTTCTACCGTGATTTTAGGCGGAACGAACGATTTGGGATGGGGCGTTGCCCCCTCCACGATTATCACGCACCTGGACCGTTTCTATACATTGGCGTTGGCCGCGGGCGTGCAACCCGTTGGAGTGACGGTCCCTTCCATCAGGGCCGAGGATCCCGGCGCCGGCCCGCTGCCTGACTGGCTTCACTCACATCTTCACTCTCGGTTGGAATTGAATCGCCTGATTGCCGAACGATGTGAACGTCATCACATGCCGTGTGTGGATTTGTTTCAGGCGACTTCGGACGGCCCCTCTTTTCTCCTGGCCTCGCACTTTTCCAGTGATGGCCTGCATCTCAATGCCGCGGGTTATAGGACGTTTGCCCGGTTGGTATGGAACGCATTATTCGCGGATCGTTTCGGCGCCTGCCCCGATTTGCCGTAATACGCTGTTTGTGGTCCTTGTCGGGTTGTTACCTGCGGTGCCGTCGGCTGAGAGGAATCAGGTCGTGGAATCCGAAGACGAACCTGAATTTGAAGGTGCCGGACTCGACGGAGGAGACGTGGGCGTGGATGACGACGTGTCAGGGGTGGCGCCGGATTCGCTTTTCGCGGGGGTCTTTTCCGATCCACTGCCTGCTCCGTCCTTGGCCTGGCTCTCACTTTGTTTCGCTTGGCCGGGATCTTTCATCTTATCTTGGCTGGGATCTTTCATCTTATTTGAGTAATCCGTCACGTACCAGCCGGTCCCTTTGAACATGATGCCGGACGCCGATATGAGTTTTCGGACCGCGTGCCCGCATTGTATGCATTTGTCGATCACCGGGTCGGAAATTTTTTGCCGGACTTCGAATTGATGGTGACAGGTCTCACATTGATATTCGTATAGTGGCATCGTTATCCCCTCGTTTCACGGTCTTTCTATTTCCAATAATCTTTTTATCGGCAAAGTCAAGGATCTTTGGGGATCAGGCTAGGGCCTGAATTACCTGATCGACCCTTTTGAGTCCTCGTTCGATCGAGTCGAGCGTGGGGGTATAAGTCAACCGCAGATGGTGCGGACTTCCAAACGGTTCACCGGGCACACATGCCACGTGCGCTTCATGTAATAAGTAGGTGGCCAGGTCTCCCGAGGTCGCGATGGTTCCATTTGCATGCCGTTTGCCCAAGATTCCCGACACGTTGGGAAATGCGTAAAAGGCTCCGGCAGGGGTTGGACAGGTCATGCCGGGGATCGCGTTCAACGTGTCAATCATGAGGCGACGCTTGGGACTGAGATCCGCAAGCAACTCCTCGAAAAATGGGGTCCCGTCCCGGAGGGCGGCCACTGCGGCTTTTTGCGAAATCGACGTTGGATTGGACGTGCTTTGGCTTTGAATCATCGCCATCGCGGCGATTAACGCTTTCGGTCCCCCTGCGTACCCGATACGCCATCCCGTCATGGAAAACGCTTTGGAAACGCCATTCACCACAAGAGTCTGATCGGCAATCTCGGGTGCGGCGGTCACGATACTCAAGAATGGGGTTTCTCCATAGACGAGTTGTTCATAAATTTCGTCGGAGATCACGAGAAAGCCGTGACGTTTGGCCACGTCGGCCACGGCTTCAAGCGTCTCCCGTGTATACAGCGTCCCCGTCGGGTTACACGGGCTGTTCAAGATCAGCGCCCTGGTGCGGGGGGTGACGCTGGCTTCCAATTGTTTCGGATCGATGGCATACCCTTGGCTTTCTTTTGTTTCCAGAATAACGGGTTGTCCATCGGCCAGTCGCACGATATCCGGATAGGACACCCAATACGGAGCGGGGATCATGACTTCGTCCCCGGGATCCAAAAGGGCTTGCGCGACGTTATACAGGGTGTGCTTGGCCCCGCAGGACACCAGGATTTGCGATTTCTCGTACTGGATCCCCTGGTCTCGTGAAAATTTCTCAACGATGGCCTGTTTGAGTTCATCGGTGCCCGAGGCCGGCGTGTATTTGGTAAACCCGTCCGTGATGGCCGCCTTCGCGGCTGCTTTCACCACCTCGGGCGTGTCACATGCCGGTTCCCCTGCGGAAAAATCAATGACGTCCATGCCTTGGGCCGCCATGGATTTGGCCGTTGCCGAAATGTTCAAGGTCGGGGAGGGGACGATGCGCGTGGTACGGGTGGCCAGTTTCATGGTGAGGGATGCCCATACTTTTCACGAAGGAGTTTGGCTGCCTCAGGGATGAGAAAGGCCTCCAATGCACCTCCGAACAGGGCGAGTTCTTTGACGATGCTGGAAGTCAGATACGAATATTCTTCGCTTGGCATCAGAAAAACCGTTTCCAACTGTTCATCGAGCTTGCGATTGAGTAACGCCATTTGAAACTCGTGCTCAAAGTCGGAAACCGCTCGCAATCCTCGAATAATGGCATGGGCTCCCCGCTGTCGAACGTATTCCACTAACAGGCCGTTGAACGATTCCACTTCCACGTTGGGGAATCCCTTCGTGGCGATTTTCGCAAGTTCGACTCGTTCCTCCATAGACAGCAGCGCTCCTTTTCGCGGATTGGGAGCGATGGCCACGACCAGCCGGTCGAAGACGCTGAGACTGCGACTGACAATATCCGTGTGCCCACGGGTAATGGGATCGAAGGTGCCCGGATAGATGGCTAGTCGCATGTGTCCTCCGCAGAACGTTGGTAGAAGGTGAGCATGGTGTCGCCATACCGCGACTGACGCGTTTGCGTGAGTGCTCCGATTCGGCCCGGTACGGGATGCTTGAAGAAATGTTCAAGAATGATCATCCCTTGAGAAGCGATTTTCTCACTCAGGCTCAGGCGTTCGAGCAACCGGGTCAGGTCGGTGGTGTGATAGGGCGGATCCACAAAGACAATATCGAACGCAGGCGGTTCGCCAAACGATGGAGGTGCGGTTAAAAACGTCTCAACGTCTTGTATGATGACGACGCATCGTTCGTCGTGGCCGCACCGGGTGACGTTTTCCCGAAGGATTCGTGCCGAGGCGACGTGGTTCTCCACAAAGACGACCTGGTGGGCCCCACGACTCAAGGACTCGAGGCCCAATGCCCCGGTTCCGGCATAGAGATCCAAGACGCGTGCGTCTTGTGTGCGATGGGCCAGGATCGACAATAAGGCTTCGCGGACTCGGGCCGAGGTCGGACGAAGGTCCTGCCCTTCTGGCTCTTTGAGACGACGCCCTTTTTGGCTGCCGGCAACGACTCGCACCGCTTGCTCCTTTCAGACGAGAAAAAGTAGCATACTGGTTCGTGAGCGGCAAGATAAGCCCATCAGAAGGAGTCTCCGCTTTGGTGGGGTGTGAAGTTGCGGCCGAATGGTTTACCCTTGTGGCAATGGTCGTCGAGCGCTTCCGGTAAGAGACGAGGAGAGGATGGACGAGAAATCTTCTAAAGCGATCCTGCATTGGCCAAAAGGTGAACGGCCGCGTGAGCGACTGCTGGAAGAAGGTCCGGAGTCTCTGACCGATGCGCAATTGCTGGCCATTGTGCTTCGGGTGGGCCGGCATAAGACGTCGGCTGTCCAGGTCGGCATGGATCTTCTACAGCATTTGGGAGGCTTACAGGGATTGTCCAATCGAGGCATCCAGGAACTCTGTGCCGTGCCGGGTATCGGCCTGGCCAAGGTGGCCCAGATCAAGGCGGCCATTGAGTTGGGCAAACGTGTGTTGTCCACTCCGCTGACGACCGGGACGGTGATTACCCAAAGTCAAACGGTTTTTGACCATTACTATCCGCTGTTGCGGGATTTACGGCGCGAACTCTTTAAGGTGATCCTTCTCGATGCCAAGCATGCGGTCATCCGGGAAAAGACCGTCTCCGAAGGGAGTTTGACGAGCAGCCTGGTTCATCCGAGGGAAGTGTTCAATGAAGCCGTCCGCGAGTCGGCGGCGGCCGTGATTTTTCTGCACAATCATCCGAGCGGTGATCCCAAGCCCAGTAAAGAAGACCGGGCGTTGACGGCACGCTTGCAGGAAGCCGGTGACATTCTCGGTGTGCAGGTGCTTGACCACGTCATCGTTGGTGACGGACGCTATGTCTCTTTTGCCGATGAAGGGTGGCTGTCGCCGCCGATGGCCGCGTTGTCGAGCAAATACGTGCGTTGACGAAACATCGTTTGCCCCGAAAGTCCGTCGATGGTGACGGTCTTCCGTAGCTTTCCAACGCCCGTCATGATAAAATGGCGAACTCTTTGTAGTCTTTCGGCCCTGATGGTATAATCTTTTCTTGGAGCGGCAGGAATAGCCCAACCCGAAGAGGAGCAGGCCCTCGTCAATGAGCATCGAGATGAGTCAAGTGGAACACGTGGCGGATCTTGCCCGGCTTCAACTGAGCCGGGAGGAACTGGAGCGGTTGAGTCGCCAACTGAGTCGTATTTTGACCTCTATGGAAGAGTTGAACGCCGTTGATACGACGGGTATTCCAGGGACGACGTCGGTGGTCGTGGGTGACGCCAACGTGTTGCGTGAAGATGAGATCCAACCCTCCCTGTCGCAAGTGCACGCGTTGAGCAACGCACCGGAAGCGGTGGATGGCTTGTTTCAGGTTCCGCAAATTATCAGTGATCGGTGAATCCGAGGAAGTCGGGGAAACGATGTTACGGCAAATGTTACGGTCGAAAATCCACCGAGCGTTGGTGACGGATGCCTGTCTGGAATATGAGGGCAGTCTGACAGTCGATGAAGATTTGTTGGATGCAGCCGGGATTCTGCCCTATGAATTCGTCATGGTCTCGAATTTGAACAATGGTGAGCGGTTCACGACCTATGCCATCAATGGAAAACGGGGGTCCGGCGAAGTCGTGCTCAATGGACCCACAGCCAGAAAAGGGGTGATTGGGGATCGGGTCATCATTTTTTGTTATGAATATTACAATGATGATGAAGCAAAGCACCATTGCCCTCGAATCATTCAAGTAGACGACGACAATCGAATCGCCAATTGATCCTGATGCCGACGGCGGCTTCTGATCGTCGTTTCTTCCTTCACTTGTAAGCCCGTTTCATAGCTATGTCACTTGTTAAATGTACCCTGAAAGAGCTTCAGGATCGCTTTACGCGTGGAGAGGTCAGTGCCGTGGAGATTGTCCGCGCCTACTTTCTCCGGATCAGCGTCGTGGAGTCGAAGGTTAAAGCCTATATTACGCTGAACGACAAAGAGACCATTTTGTCTCAGGCCCAGGCGCTGGATGAGTCGTTGAGCGCCTGGAGAAAAACCGAGCCCCTGATGGCGATGCCGATTGCCATCAAGGATAATATTTGCACGGAAGGCCTTCCCACGACGTGTGGGTCTCGCGTTCTTGGGGGTTTCACCCCGCCGTATTCCGCCACCGTGGTGAACGCGCTGCAGGCGCAGCAGTGTTTACTGATCGGAAAAACCAATCTGGATGAATTCGGGATGGGGTCTTCGACCGAATATTCGGCTTTTGGCCCGAGTCGAAATCCCTGGAAACTCTCCTCTGTGCCCGGTGGCTCGAGTGGCGGCTCGGCTGCGGCCGTGGCTGCCGATGAATGTGTTGCGGCGCTGGGGACGGATACGGGAGGATCTATCCGCCAACCGGCCGCGTGTTGTGGGGTCGTCGGCCTGAAACCGACGTATGGACGCGTGTCTCGTTATGGGCTCATTGCGTTTGCTTCTTCTCTCGATCAAATCGGGCCCATTACCAAGGACGTCATGGATGCCGCGTTGATGTTGAACGTGCTTGCCGGGCATGATCCCCGGGATTCGACCTCGGCGGACATACCGGTTCCCGACTTTACGCGGGCTTTCAAAAAGAAAGACCTCAAAAAACTGAAAATCGGGGTCCCGCTTGAATTTTTTGCAGAAGGTCTGGATCCGGAAGTCGGCGACGCCCTGGGCGAAGCCCTCTCCGTTCTGGAAGAATTGGGCGGTACGCTTCACGAGGTCTCGCTCCCGCACACGGGGGTTGCGGTGGCGACCTATTATATCCTGGCAACGGCGGAGGCGAGTTCCAACCTGGCCCGCTATGATGGCGTCAAATATGGATTCCGGGCCAAAGAAAACGCTGATCTCCTGGAGATGTATCGGCGCACCAGGCAAGAAGGGTTTGGTCCGGAGGTGAAACGACGGATTATGCTGGGCACCTATGCCTTGAGTAGCGGCTACTATGATGCCTATTATGCCAAAGCTCAAGCGGTACGGACCCTTATTCGACAGGATTTTGATCGGGTCTTTCAGGACGTCGATCTGCTCGTGACCCCCGTGATGCCGACTCCGGCGTTTCAACTCGGTGAAAAAATCGAAGATCCCCTGCAAATGTATTTGTCGGATCTGTATACCATTTCCGCAAGTTTAGCCGGGATTCCGGCGATTTCCTTGCCTTGCGGGTTGAGCCGGAAGAAGTTGCCGATCGGCATGCAAATTTTGGGTCGTCCCTTTGAAGAAGACGTCGTTCTTCGGGCCGCACGTGCGTATGAGTTGGCCACGGACTGGCACAAAAAACGACCACTTATTCGATAAGGAAGGTGACGTATGATCGAGGTTGCTGCCGTGATAATTGCCGTAGCCTTTGTGGTGCTTGTGGGCTACGTCGTTCCGACCGTGATTCAGGTGCGGAAGACCGCGACTCAAGCCGAACGATTACTGTCGCAGATTAATTCCGAATTGCCGGAGATCCTGAAAGAGATCAAGCAGACGAATGAGAACGTCCGAGCCATGTCCACGCAAGCCAGGGAAGGAGTGGGCAGGGCGTCGGTGTTGATGAATGCCATTGGCGACGTGGGTGAGACGGTCAATCAAATCCATGGAGTTCTTCGTGGACAAGGTACGACGCTCATGAAGAATCTGGCCAGCGTGCTGGTGGGCATGAGGGCCGTGGTACTCACTTTAAAAAATCGTGCACAAAAAAGGGAGGGCAAATAAATGGGAAGCAAGAATTCTGGTGCATCAGCCAGCAGCGTGCTGGTGGCTTTTTTGAGCGGGATGGCGTTTGGCGCCGTTACCGCCTTGTTATTGGCTCCGCAAGCCGGACGGGAATCGCGGGAGACCTTGTTCCGTACGGTGCGACAGGCGGGCGATGACGTTCGAGATTTTTCGGAAAAAGCCACGGATACCTGGGACGATGTCATGCACAAAGGCCGGGAGTTTCTGAATGAAGCCGGGACGGTCGTCAAGGATGCGGTGGATGCGGGGCGGGAGTCGATGCAGCAAATTCGGCGTCCTTCTTCAGAAGAATCCGATCCATCACGGTGACGTTCGAAACCATCATTGGGTTGGAGGTTCATGCCCAACTCCAAACGCAGTCGAAAATGTTTTGCGGCTGTGCGACGGAGTTCGGGGCGCCAGCCAACACTCGGACCTGTCCCGTCTGCCTGGGATTGCCGGGTGCGTTGCCGGTCGTGAATAAACGTGCGGTGGAAATGGCGATTCGGACGGGATTGGCTTTGAATTGTACCGTTCGGACAACGAACCAATTTGCCCGAAAGCATTATTTTTACCCGGATTTGCCGAAGGGCTATCAAATCTCCCAGTATGACCGGCCCATTTGCGAGAATGGCTGGCTGGCGTTCAAGGCAAACGGGACGTCCGGAAGGGTGAGAATCCGTCGAGCGCATTTGGAAGAAGACGCGGGGAAAAATATTCACGCGAGTGAAGATGCCGGCAGTTTCGTCGATCTGAATCGAGCGGGAACACCGTTGATAGAAATTGTGACCGAGCCCGATATGCGCTCGGCAGAGGAAGTCGTCTCGTATTTGAAGTCCTTACGGGACGTGTTGATGTATATAGACGTGTGTGACGGCAACATGGAACAGGGCAGTCTTCGCTGTGAACCCAACCTTTCGCTGAGGCCGGCGGGGTCCGACGCATTTGGCACCAAGGTGGAACTCAAAAATATCAACTCGTTCAAGTTTGTCAAAGACGCCATCGAGTATGAAATCAAACGTCAAACCAAAGTCCTCACGGAGGGAGGAACGGTCTATCAGGAAACCCGATTGTGGGATATTGAGCGTAGCCAGACCGTTGTCATGAGAAGCAAGGAAGAAGCCCATGATTATCGCTATTTTCCCGATCCCGATCTCGTTCCGCTTGTAATTCCCGACGAGTGGGTTGAGGAATTGCGATCCACGATTCAGGAATTACCCCGGGATCGCCAGCAGCGATTTCTGAAGGACTACGGCTTGCCGGACTACGATGCCGGTGTGCTCACGAGCTCTCGTGCCTTGGCCGATTACTTTGAAGCCTGCGTGACGTTGTTTGCCGAACCCAAAACCATCAGCAACTTCATGATGAGTGAATTGTTGCGGGAGCTGCATCAATCCGGGACGACCGTTGAGTCTTCCCCCGTGTCTCAGGAACGGTTGGTGGAATTATTGAAACTCGTGCATGATGAAACCATCAGTTTGAAAGTCGCCAAGGAGATTTTTCCCGAACTCTACGCCGGAGACAAATCGGCCGCGCAACTCGTAGAGGAAAAGGGGCTCCGGCAACTGTCCGATGAAGGGGAGTTGCTGGCTTTGGTCGACGCCGTCATCGAGCGGCACCCTGCGCAGGTGGCCCAATATCGAGAGGGAAAAGAGACGGTGATTGGGTTCCTGGTCGGCCAAGTCATGAAAAACTCCGGGGGCAAAGCCAATCCCCAAAAAGTGAATGCATTGTTCAAGACGCGGCTTTCGCCATAACATTCGGTGCTCTGCCGTTGCCTGTTTTGTCAAAAATCAGAAACCCGGTATGATACGCTATGGACCTTCTCCCGAATCTGTCATTGGTATGAAAATAGCTCCCTTCTGTCATTCCCGACGCTTGTCCCCGACCTGATCGGGGATCCAGGCAAACCTATAGGAATCCAGTGTCTTTTGTCTTCACGGACGAAGAAGAAAGAAAAACCCTGGATCCATTCCTTGAATAGATCCCCGATTAAGAATGTCGGGGACAAGTGTCGAGGATGACAGAAAGAGGTCCTTGTTACGACAATGGTTCTCAGGCACTCCATTGTCATCCCTCAGGTACAAGCGCCAAGCCTGCATGAGACGTTTCTCTTTGTGAAAAGCGACGAGTGAATGAGCAGAATTCGGGAAATCAAAGCAAGAACCATACTTGATTCTCGCGGGACTCCTACGGTGGAGGTGGACGTTCTGCTGACCAGTGGTGCATGGGGACGGGCAGCCGTGCCTTCCGGTGCGTCGACGGGGACACGAGAAGCGCTTGAATTACGGGACAACGATCCTCAACGGTGGATGGGGAAGGGGGTCACGAAGGCCATTCGGAACATAACGAAAACCCTAGCCCCCAAACTTCTGGGGGTGAATGCCCTGGATCAAACGTTGGTCGATTCCACAATGCTTGCGTTGGATGGGACTCCGGGAAAGTCCCGACTCGGGGCGAATGCTATCCTGGGGATTTCGCTTGCCGTGGCCCGTGCCGCGTCGGCGGAAACGCGGCAACCCCTCTATCGATACATCGGCGGAGCCAAGGCCCGTGAATTGCCGGTGCCCATGATGAATATTATCAATGGTGGCGTTCACGCGAATAACGGATTGGATTTGCAGGAGTTCATGATCATGCCCGTCGGCGCGACGCGGTTTCGCGAAGGGCTGCGGATGGGCGCGGAGGTGTTTCACCATTTACGGGCCGTGCTGAAGGCCAAGGGCTTGAGTACGGCAGTGGGCGATGAGGGTGGCTTTGCGCCGGCCCTGCAGTCGAATGAAGAGGCGTTGGCCGTGATTAGTCAAGCCGTTCGCAAGGCAGGGTACCGGCTCGGCTCGGATATTGTGTTGGCGATTGATGCGGCGGCCAATGAATTTTACGGTAAAAAGGGGTATGTGCTTCGCGCGGAAAAGCGTGCTGCGCGAAGTTCTGCCCGGATGATCGATTTTTACGAAGGGTTGGTCGAGCGGTATCCCATTGTGTCGATTGAAGATGGACTCCATGAAGACGACTGGAAAGGTTGGAAACTCCTGACCGACCGGCTCGGTACACGGGTCCAGTTGGTTGGAGATGATTTGTTTGTGACCAACGTCGATTATTTGTCAAGGGGTATTCAAGAACACGTCGGAACTGCTATTCTGATAAAGGTCAACCAGATCGGTACCTTGACCGAAACCCTCGAGACGGTTGAACTCGCCAAACGTGCGGGGTTCGGTGTCGTGATCTCCCATCGTTCCGGAGAAACGGAGGACACGACCATTGCCGACTTGGCCGTGGCATTGAACGCCGGGCAGATCAAGACGGGTTCGTTGTCTCGAACGGACCGTTTGGCCAAGTACAATCAACTCCTCAGAATCGAAGAAGAGCTGGGGAAATCGGCGGTGTATAAAGGAAGAAAGGTGCTCCGAACCCGAAAGGCATAAGGTGCTCCGCCAGAATCGAAAACTGGAGAAACCGAGTCGATGGTCCATCCCACGATCGGTGCTCTATCCACTGGGTGTCAGCATTGGGATCTCGCTGTGCCTGGTTTGGGTGTTGGAGGGAACGGGGTTACCCCAGTATTGGAAGATGACTCAAGAACTTGATAAGACGCAAGAAGAGATTACCTCCTTGGAGCAGGCGAACACTGCTCTTCGAGAGGGCATCGATCTTCTGGAATCCGATCTCTTTACCTTGGAACAAGTGGCACGGGAGCGGTTAGGGTACGTGAAGGAAGGAGAGACGGTGTATCAATTTGTTGAGTCGCCGTAGACGACAATGAGCGAAACCGGCATTGACACAATGACAGAGAGAGGGCAGCCCTGCATGGTCCCTCTTGTCGTTTCCTCCCCTCGCTAAAGGCTCTCTGCTTCCCCTCATCCCTCCTTGCAAAGGAGAGGAAGAAAGAAGGGCGTCTCTCCCGTCAGGGGAGAGAGCGGCAAATTCCCGCTGGATTGGTTACGTGATGAAATTCGGTACGATGGCTGTCGTGGGCTGTTCCAACGTGGGGAAATCCACCCTCGTCAACACGTTGGTCAATCAAAAAATTTCCATTGTTTCCGACAAACCCCAGACCACGCGTTCCCGGATTCTCGGAGTGGCGCATTTCCCGCAAGGTCAATTGGCGTTATTGGATACGCCTGGGCTGCATCGGCCTTGGCATCGACTCAATAAACTCATGGTGCGAACGGCGTTGGATACCGTTCACGATGCCGACATACTTGCGGTCATGGTCGATGGACGAAATTTGCCTGGCCCTGCCGATCGATTTGTGGTAGATCAAATATTCTCGATGCTCGAGCGACCGCAAGGGTTACCTGTTTTTTTGTTGGTGAATAAAATCGATTTGATTCGTAAACGTCACGTGTTGCCGGTGATCGAGGCGTATCGTACGTTGGGGGAGTGGACGGAAATTGTTCCATTATCGGCTAAAACCGGCCTGAACGTTGACCGGTTGGCGTCGCTGGCCTTTGATCGAGTCGTCGAGCAGGACGAAGCCTTCGATGAAAGTTTTGTGACGGACCAGTCATGGCGTCATTTGGCGGCGGAGACCATACGGGAAAAAGTCATTGAAGCGACCAGGGCGGAACTGCCCTATGCCGTAGCCGTGAAGGTGGACGAGTTTCAGGAAGAAAAGCGCGTCACCAAGATTGCCGCGTCCATTTTCGTTGAAAAACCCGGCCAGAAGGCGATTGTGATCGGAAAATCCGGGGCGCGGATAAAAGCGATTGGCACCGCCGCCCGCTTGGAGTTGGCGGAGGCCTTGGCAGGCAAGGTTTTTTTGGAACTCCACGTGAAAGTGAAAGAGGCCTGGCGCGATGATGATCGTTTGTTGGTAGAATTAGGATACGAAACACAACCATGACGGATCCGGTAAAGACCATGACCCCAGGTGCCTCTGTGACCGCCAAGGAGCAGGCCGCTTCGGGGCCGACCAATAGTCAGAGCAAGTTTGACGTGGTGCGGCTCTCGACGCGTCGTCTCTTGAAGCGTGGTGCCATTTCAAACCTGACGAACCTGATTGCCCGGTTGCATCCTGCGGATATTGCCCGGGTGATTATGAATTTGGATGCGTCTCAAGAACGACGGACGGTCTTTGAATTGGTCGAAGGCGTGGCGGAGCAGGGAAAAGTCGTGAGCGAGTTGAGTGACGAGATGATTCGGGAACTGCTTGAGGAGCGGAACGCCGCCGATATCGCGTGGATGTTACGGACCGTGCCGGCTGATGACGCCGCGGATATTTTGGGCGTCCTGCCCGAGGACTTGGCGCAGAATATTTTGCCGCTGATGAAAGCCGAAGAGTCTCAAGAGGTGGCCAATCTGATGGCGTACCCCAAGGGAACGGCCGGCAGCATCATGACGACGGAGTTCTTCTCCCTGCCTGAGGAAACCATTGCCCGTGACGCGATTCAGGAACTTCAACAGGCCACCAAGGCCGAGACCGTGTTTTATATTTATGCAACGGACCGTCAAGGGCGGCTCACGGGCGTGGTGTCGTTGCGCGAATTACTGGTGGTGGCCCCAACGGCGCCCCTGAAAAGCCTGCTTTTCCGCGACGTCATTAGTGTGAACGTGGAGACCGCACAAAAAGAAGTCGCCAGTCAGGTGGCAAACTACAACCTCTTGGCGATCCCGGTTGTCGATCCCGAACATCGGCTCGTGGGGATTATTACGGTAGACGACGTGGTGGACGTCATTCGAGATGAAGACACCAAGGATATGTTGAAGATGGCCGGAGCCACCGAAGAAGACGCTCAGATGCGCACCTCCAGTCTTCTGGCCGCGGGCCTGCGGTTCCCCTGGTTGTTTACCAATTTAGCCGGAAGCCTTATGTCGGGACTCATCCTGTGGTGGTTCCGGTTCACGATTCAGGAGGTCGTGGCCGTGGTGATCTTTATTCCCGTGATTGCGGCGATGGGCGGGAACCTGGGGCTTCAATCTTCGACGCTGATCATTCGGGGGCTTGCGACGGGTCGTGTTGAGCACAGTGATATTTGGAAAGTCGTGTTTCGAGAAATGCGTATCGGGTTACTCTTGGGTGTGATCTGTGGAACGTTGCTTTTTCTGACGGGATGGGTATGGCAGGGAAGCGGATATTTAGGATTGGTGGTTGGGGTGGCCTTACTGATTACGTTTCTTATTTCGTCGAGTATGGCCACGGTGACCCCGTTACTCTTACGAAAGTTTCATATTGACCCGGCCGTGGCGGCAGGACCGTTTATCACCACGGCCATGGACATCACGGGGGTCAGCATCTACCTTGGATTCGCCACCCTAATGCTGGACTATCTGAGATAACCGCCAGGTTGAAGAGGGCGAAGGGGTTCTTGGTGCTCCCCCTCTGAATCCGACGAGTGACGTCCTTGTATGGCTCTTGTCACCACCAATGCGATCGTGCTCAGAAGCATGCGCTGGGGAGAAGCTGACCGTATTCTCACGTTTTTTTCTCTTCGACTCGGCAAGGTTCGAGGCATTGCACGCGGTGCGCGCCGGATGAAAAGTCGATTCGGCGGCATGCTCGAACTTTTTTCGTCGGTCAATCTCACATTGTTCGACAAACGCAATGACGGCCTTGCATCGGTCAGCCAAGTTGACAGCCTCGAATCCTTCATCTCGTTGCGAGAGAACTTGGACCATATCTGGGCGGCTTCTTGTATGGTGGCCTTGGTTGACGGCGTGACGGCGGACCGTGATCCGAGTCCCACGATTTTTCACACGCTGCTGGAAGGATTGCGCTCGTTGGTCCGAACGGATGATCCGGGGTTACTCACGTTGATTTTTCAGATTCAGGTTCTGGGACAATCAGGGTTTCAACCACAGATCGATCAATGTGCATCCTGTGGCCGGGCTGTTGCAGCGCAGTCCTCCAGGTTTTCTCCTTCGGCCGGGGGGAGACTGTGTGAGCGGTGTGACCAGGGCAGTTGGGACTATTGTTTACCGATGTCTCAGGGAAGCACGGCATTTCTCCGCCAAGCCCGGCGCATCCCATTCGCGCTTGCGGCGCGGCTGAAGGCGACAGGCCAGGTACGGAGAGAAGTCGAAGACATTGTCGAAACCTATGCGAGAATCGTTGTCGGGAAACGGTTGCCGGAAAAAGCGTTGTTGGCCGCGGAACCGGCACCGGTGCCGTATGGTCTCGCGTAGAAAGACGTGATAGCGGGAAAGGCGTGGACACATGGGCACGGAGATCATTCACCCCGAAGATATGAAGTGGCTTGAGAAGGGCGTGTTCGGCATCGCGTGGAGCGATGGGCACCAAGGCGTCTATCCGATTCGGTATCTGCGGTTACACTGCCCCTGTGCGGCTTGTACGGATGAATGGACCGGCGAGTTGAAACTGAAACCCGATGACGTCCCGATGCTGATCATGCTGAAGGATATCCAGCCGGTGGGGCATTATGCCTTACGCCTGCTTTGGAGTGACGGGCATGATACCGGGTTGTATGCGTTAAGCAAACTCCGCCAGATGTGTCAATGCGCCGTCTGCCAGCCCAATCCGGCCGCAGACAAGAATACCTCTCGCCGTCTCCTCTAAGCAGCCTTCTTTTTTCTCTCTCGTCTCTCCGGGCTTCAGCGTTTGCGCGGACCGAGGGTTTGCTCTTCGTAGTTCGCAAACAGGCGCTTGGTTTCGGGGTGGATGGCAAAGCCCTTGCCGTGTGCAATGTCTCGTGTACGAAAGAAGGGTGCGAGTTTTCCGGAAGGATCGAGATAAGCGGCACGAAGCGGGACGGAGCGATTTCGATGATGGATCAGGTGACAGGACGTGGAACGAATCGAGCTTATCCATGCGGCGATTTCGTCAGGGTTCCCGATGGAGGCCGACAGCAGCAGTAATCGCGATTGCGCGGGAGCGAAAATAATCGTTTCTTCCCAGACCACTCCACGTTCCCGATCAGCCAGAAACTGCGATTCATCCAAAATGATCAAGCCCAATGTATCCAACCGCATGTCGATCTCACCGCTTGCGGCATCGTACAGTAAATTCCGCAGGATCTCCGTGGTCATGATCAGAATGGGAGCCTGCGGATTGTCACGACGATCGCCCGTGAGAATGCCGACCTGATCAGAACCGAACATCTGCGAAAACTCCGTCAACTTTGTGTTTGAGAGCGCCTTCAAGGGCGACGTGTAAATAATCGTTTGCTCGGCTTCGATCGCCCGTCGCATGGCTTCGATCGCCACGTAGGTTTTGCCGCTGCCGGTGGGTACGCTCAAGATCACGTCATTGGTCGCCAAGTGGTTGATCGCTTCTTGTTGCCAGTCGTCAGGCTTGAAAGGCTGTGGCGAAGGAACGCCGATTCCTTCAAAAAGCTCCTTCGTGTTGATAGCCGGTGTCGGTTCCGCCGGTACGTTGTGCCGGGGCGGGGAGGGCCGGGAGGGCGTATCGGGTGGTTTGGGAGGGTCGGGAGGGCGTGCAGGTTCTTGCAGGAGGGACGCGAGGCTGGTTTTGATTTCTTCCTGCTGATCGGGTGACAGGGCCAAGAGCGTTTGAATCAGTCGGTCCTTCCCCATTCGGAAATGTCTCGGCACCCGTTTCTTTGCCAGGTGGTGAAGCAGTTTGACGGGCAGGTCGGCCAATTGTTTTGCCAATACGTCGTTGGTCATGTGTTTGCTCGATGCGCGTTCGGCCGTTCTCTCCATGGCCTTTCCCCGTACATTCTGAGAGGCGCTGGGTGGTTGTTGTTCACCTCTTCGTTTCTCATGGCAATTCTTGCAGCACGTCCCGGCGCATGCGGTCCATTGCGTCCCTCGCGCTATCGGCCAGCCCGGGATGAGTCGATCTTAATCCATGCAGTTGCGAGAGATATTCCAAGGTCCTGGCCAGGAGTCGATAGATATCCCCTTCCGCCATGGTGGTCGAGCGAATGAATTCGCTCCAGGGCAGGGTGGGCTCGCCGATCCACAGGTCGGCTATCGCTGCGATGTCCCACCTCAGGAGGGGTGGCTCTTCATACGCGGACAACGAGTGGGCTATCTTCCGGACCTGTCCGAGGGTAGAGATCAGCGCCGGATGACGTCCGGGAAAGGAGGCCGGCCGGTCGTCGTCATGTGCGATGCTCGCCAACACTCCAGCCAGTAGAGAGGCGCTGATCCCTTCAAACGCCCCCATCCGTATCAATTCCGTGATGAGTAACGAATGATTGATGCGAATCAGGCGTGCCCAGTCACCTTCGGGGGTCATCTGGCACGTGGGGGTCAGGTAGCCGAATTTCTGTAACACTTCCACGTGTTGCTGGAAGCGATGCCAGAGTTCGGTGCGCAAGGCATGAATGGTTTTCGTCAGTCGATGATTTTCCTGGCGCAGCTTCAGCGCGTGCGGGTGATCCTTTTGACAAGCAGGACGGGCCGGGCAGGTTGGGCAAGGGAACTCGTGGCTGAGCATCTCGGTCAGGACCGGGTTGTCGGTGCCGTCCTGGTCCACCCGAATGGGGAGGTGTCGTAATCGAGTGGGAAAATTTTCCAGGGTTTCGATCGCGTGCTCCAGGCTATGAGGCGTGCACCATGGAAATTTTCTGGCCTCCGCGACGTCAATGATTTCATCGATCACGGCGGTTATCGTATTTGCTGGATATTCCACAATGTGTCCGCCACTTCGAATCACGGTCAACATGGCGTACCCTTGTCCGCGGCTTCGATATTGACGCAGGACGATGGCGTAATCCTTGGAGAGTTCGACGACGCGACCCGGTGTCAGGAAAGCCAATTGGGCCGAAACTTCCGGCGGGTCGTGCCGCGTTTTCAGGCGATGGTGTGAGCGGTGTTTTTTGGCAAGGGTGAAGGATTGCCATTGCGTAATCCAATCGGCGCATTCACGCTGGCCATAGGCTTCCAGTTGCGTTTCCACTTCATCCAGTTTGGTTTCATACTTGTCGGCTCGCTGGTTGATCTGAAATTGCGCAAAACTCTTTTCCAGAATGGGTTGAATATGATCGATGGTATGGGCTTTCAAGAGATTCAGGACCATGGGATAGGAGAGGAGAAATTGACTGTCGATAGGCTCCGGGTGGTTCGTGAGTCCATTCGCGATAGGGCCGATGTCGATATACGGCGACGGCGTGACCACGACGAAACCCACGTAATCTTTCCCTCGTCTCCCGCCGCGGCCGGCGAGTTGCTGAATTTCGTTGACGGTCAGTTCCATGATGTCGCGGTCCTTGCGGACACTCGATTGGGTAATCACGACGGTGCGGGCGGGAAAGTCCACACCGGCGGCCAAGGTCGTGGTGGCAAAGACCGCATCCAAACACCCCTGACGCATGAGTTCTTCAACGGTAATTTTCCAGGACGGCAGATGTCCGGCGTGATGGGCCGCCACTCCATAGTGTTGAACCGTAGGAATCAGGGGGTGGTTGGCGATACTGGGATATTCGGCAGTCATCTTTTCCAGCACTTGTGTGATGGCGGCCGATCGCGTGGCTGGAATGGAGACGTGGCGATGTTCGAAGCTATCAATGGCCTCATCACAAGCACGCCGGGAAGTCAAAAAGACAATGGCCGGGGTCAGACGTTGGTGTCGAAGGGCTTGGAGAAGATCGACTGGGTGAATGGCAGGTGGCATGAATGAAAAAAATTGTAACAGGATCTTGTCGGAAGCACAAAGAAGACCGACACCTGACGAGGCTGGATGGAGATGCGGCTATTCGTCTGAAGATTCAGGGGAAGACGGTTTGCCGAAGAAATTTTTCGTGAAGGTCGTGCGTCGGGATTTGATGTTCCACGTGGCACTCTCGACTTCCTGTTGAGACGCGAGCGAAAAAGTCGGCGATTTGGATTCGTGCAGCAGTTGCGTGGGGATTGTAAATGTTCAGTCATTCGTTGACAGTTTTTGCCTGGCATTAGAGAGAAGCCATCATCCTGCGCAATACGCCGCATCTGTCATCCTGAGCGAAGCGCTTGTCCTGAGCGAAGCGAAGGAACTATCTGCTTTTCCAGGCGTTCGGTGGTCGAAACTACGAGATTCCTTCCTTCGAAAGACCCTTCGCAAAACTCAGGGCGTACTCAGGACAGGCGCTACGCTCGGAATGACCATATTGGTGTGGTTAGTTCCTTCATTCTGTCAACGAATGACTGAACACATACAGGGATGACGCTCCGATGACCCGTGAGCAGGTAACTCATGGCACAACTCGTGGCCGCGTACGGCGCAATGGCGGGGCCGTAAAACGCGTCGTCATGAATCGTCAAGCCTTTGGAAAGGTTGCGAGAGGCAAAACGCCAAAAACGTATAGTACATCTTGAAGACGAAAACGACAAAAGCCTGGCAGGACTTGTTGCGTGTGTCGTTTTGGTTTTGACTCACTGAATGGACATAAATGCGGTAGAAAATCAAAGTGACTTTGATACTTTTTGCCGGCAAGCAGGATCGCCACAATGCAGCCCAATGGTTGCGTTCACGAGGAGAGGATGCCGTTGCAGCCAGGGCGGAAACGGGCATGAGAATCCTTGAACGGGAAACGACTTCATTAACCTCTCCGACGGACGAAGACGTGAACGCAACCGTCGAGAAATTGAGAGACATCTATAGCGTTGCCTACGACTGGGATGCACCGCGAAGAGAGGGAACAGCAGGTGGGGCAGGTTTTCAAGGCAGGATGAGGTACAAGGTACGAGCGGCTGTCAATGAATGGGACTTACTACGGCTGTACCCGAATTCGCGCCCTGAAACAGAAGGAACGGAGTTCAGCTCCAGATATGAAGAAGTTCCTGAACTGGAGCAGGAGACCAAGGACCAAGACGACGAGAGTGAAAGCGAGTGATTTCTGAATCAGCGCACCGTTCACCGTCGTCGTGAAGTTGCCGCTGGTGCACCAGTCACCCTTGGTCAACCCCGTTGCTGACGTGCATACCATGCGCACCGTTTTGCCCGCCCCGCCACCGCCGGATTTGAGACCCCCAAACAGGTGGCCGTCATAAAACGTTTCTCAAGGGGCTTCTCCCTTCAGTAACTCATCCTACAAATCGGCTTTTGGCATTCGATAGCTCTGTTGGCTTTCCGCTATACTTGCCTTGCAAATCATCCATTGCGTGGATAAAATGCAATGATGATACCAAGACTCATTGCACGTGAGATCGAAGACGCTCTTCACCGTCAAGCCGCCGTCGCCCTGATTGGACCGCGGCAGGTCGGCAAGACCACGTTGGCGCTGGAGATCGGTCGCCTGCGCAATGCGCTTTATCTTGATCTCGAAGACAGGGATGACCGGAACCGGCTCGCTGAACCCGTGCTGTTCTTCGACAACGCGGAAGACCGGCTTGTCATCCTCGACGAAATCCATCGGATGCCGGAATTGTTTCAGATCCTGCGTGGCGTTATTGACAGGGGCAGGCGCAAAGGAAAGGGCAAGGGTCGGTTCCTGATCCTGGGGTCTGCCTCGATTGACTTGCTGCGCCAATCTGGCGAAACCTTGGCCGGGCGCATCGCGTACATCGACATGGCACCGTTTTCCGCACTTGAGATTGAAGACGCGCACCTGTCGCGTGAGCGGCTGTGGCTGCGTGGCGGGTTTCCTGACAGCTATCTGGCTGACAGCGTCCGGGACAGCTTGGCCTTGCGCAAGGACTTCATCCGCACCTACCTGGAGCGTGACGTTGCGTCATTCGGTTCACGCATCCCGGCTACGACCTTGGATCGGCTGTGGACGATGCTCGCACACCGCCAGGGAGCGATCCTGAATGCTTCGGATCTTGCCAGAGCGCTGGAGGTGAGCGCGCAATCGGTCACCCGTTACGTTGATCTGTTGGCTGACTTGCTGCTGGTGCGCCGGTTACCGCCCTTCCGGATCAATATCGGCAAGCGTCTCGTGAAGTCGCCGAAGGTGTACGTGCGCGACAGCGGTCTGGTGCATGCCCTGTTGGGCATTGCGTCGCTGGAGCAACTCGCGGGGCATCCGGTGGTCGGCAGGAGTTGGGAAGGGTTCGTTATCGAGACGCTGCTTGCTGTCCTACCGCGATCGGTGAAGCCATTCTTCTATCGAACGACTGCTGGGGCAGAAATCGACCTCGTGGTTGAGCATGACGACGGTACGTTGTGGGCGATCGAGGTCAAACGTTCGTTGTCCGCCAGCGTCGAGCGGGGATTCCACCTCGCCTGCGCGGACGTTGAGCCGTCGCGTGCCTTCGTCGTCCATGCCGGCGACGACCGCTATCCGCTATCGAGAACCCTGGAGGCGGTCGGTGTTCGCGATTTCGCCGCAGAACTGCGCGCCCGATACTACCCCAACCCCCTCTCCCTTGGCGGGAGAGGGCTGGGGTGAGGGGGAAATTGTCAACGAATGAGTGAATGCGCACACGAATGACCGGCACTCCGATTTTCGTTCTGTTGTGTGGCGTGGGGTTTTGTTCCTTCGTCAGCTACAATCTTGTCCGCATGCCGGCCTTGGCTCCGTTCGCTGAAACGTTGGGTGCCGGACCGGTCACGGTGGGGTTCATCGTCGCCGCTTCGACCATGACGGGCATCCTTCTGAAGCTCCCGGTTGGCACGTTATCCGACCTGGTGAACCGGCCACGCTTGATGTTGATTGGCGTCTTGGCGTTTGCATTGCCCCCCTTTGTTTATCCGTTCGTGCCCAACCTGGAAGTCCTGACGGTGTTGCGGGTGGTCCATGGATTGGCCACGGCCGTCTTTACGCCGTTGGCTCTCGCCATGGTTGCAGATCTGTATCCCGCGACGAGAGGTGCGGCATTGGGCTGGTATACCTCTGCCGCGCAAGGTGGAGCACTGTTAGGCCCGATGCTGGGTGGCTGGATCATCGATACGGCCGGATATACCGAAACGTTTCTCACCGGTGGTGGGTTCGGGCTGGCCGCGCTTGCGTTTTATCTGGCGCTTTGGTGGCGCTATCCCGCCCCGTCGCGCACCGTGAAGCTGGAGCCCAAGGTTTTGCTCTCGAACGTGCTGCAAGGGTTGCGGACCGTGTTGCGACATTTCCAGATGCTGGCCGCGAGTGTTGCGGAAGCCTCGAAGATGATGGCCAACGGCACCCTGATGGCGTTCTTGCCGTTATACGGGCTTTCCATCGGGCTGAGTCTGGCAGAGAGTGGATTACTGTTTGGAATGCAAGGACTCACGTCGGTTCTCTCCAAGCCGGTGATGGGACGCGTATCGGATCACGTCGGGCGACGCCCGTTGATCGCACTGGGCCTTCTGATTTGCGGCGTTGCCATCATGGCCGTTCCTCACACGACCCACTTGGGTTGGTTGCTCCTGTGCGCGGCAGGGTTTGGCTTTGGTGAAGCGATCATTACGTCGTCATCGGCCGCGATGATCGCGGATCTGGGAAAAGCCGAGAACGTCGGAGCCGGTATGGGATTGCGCGGGACCATCATGGATATCGGGCATGCCGGCGGGCCGATCGTGGCAGGTGTGCTCATCGCCGCAATCAGTTATACTGGGGCATTTGCCATAATCGGCTGCCTGCAATTCATAACGGCAGCGGGTTTTTGGGTGGCGACCAGCCGGCGGTTCGGGCGTCTCTAACGGGACCGCCGCGCATCGACGGAAAGGATACACAAGCATGGAAGAAGCGATGACAACGGGCGACGTCGTCATTGGTTTGTTGGCCGGGGCGGGAGTGGTCGTGTTGATCGTGATGTTTATCATCGTGGTTCGCATGGTTTTTTTTAGCGGCGATAAGGATCAATAACATGTTCAGCGGGATTGTCGAAGAAATGGGCGTAGTGAAATCTTTTGAGCCCGGCCTTGCCGGTGCGCGTTTGTCGATTTTGGCGCGTACCATTCTCAAGGATCTTCAGCTTGGTGAAAGCGTGAGTGTCTCGGGGGCCTGCTTGACGGTCTCTGACGTTGGCGAAACGGATTTTTCAGTTGACGTCTCGGTCGAAACCGTAAGCGTCACCACGCTGGGCACGTTCACGGCAGGCGCGGCAGTGAACCTGGAGCGGGCCTTGAAACTGAACGACCGTATGGGGGGGCATCTCGTGACGGGTCACGTGGATGGAACCGGCATCCTTCGAGAGCGAACTCAAACGGGCAACACCTTACTGCTGACGGTTGAAGTGCCGGACCCCATCCTCCGGTATTGTATTCCCAAAGGATCGATTACCGTGGATGGTGTTAGTTTGACGGTCAATAGCGTATTGGAGAACGGTGTGTCCGTGGCAATTATTCCCCACACGGCTAAGGTCTCCACACTCGGGATCAAGCAGCCCGGGGATGCCGTCAACCTGGAATCGGACTTGATCGGCAAATACGTCGAGCGCTTGCTTCAACACAGCGGCAAGCTGCCGGAAAAATCGGCTCCGGTCATCGACCGCGACTATCTGCAAAAACACGGGCTGACGTAGGCCAACGATAATCGATGGTTTCCTCGCTGATCAAAAAACTTTCAGTTCCCGTTCGTGTCCTGTTGTTTGCCATGCTTGTGGCCATTACGATCCCATTGCTGTTGTGGCTGATCGTGCAATTCTATGAATGGAGTTGTGCCACCTGGCTCACGTGCCAGCCCATGGGCAGGCAGCCCTGACTGTATTGTTCCGTCAGAAGAGCCCATCTTGGGTTTTATAAACCCCTCGCCCCTGCAAGCCCCCCCTCACACCCGCTTGGGCACCGATCCTCAAACCTGGTCGGTTGAGGAGGAGGTCTTGTTCGTTGCGATCAGGATCACGGTCGTATTGTCCAGGCCTCCCCGAACATTGGCTTGATCGATAAGTCCCTGACATTTTTCTGGTTGCGGGCGCATCGTCGTCAGGGTGTCTAGAATTTGATCGTCGCTCAACATTTTGTTCAGGCCGTCGCTACACAGGAGAACTCCATCCGTTGGTTGAAGTTCTATCGTCGAGACGTCGGTCTCGATCGTGGGGCTGACTCCAACGCCTCGGGTAAGCCTGTGCGCGAACGGATGACTGGTCGGCGTTGATCTCGGCAGTAATCCTTGCTGAATGCGTTCTTCGAGCACGGTGTGATCTCTGGTCAATGCGGAAATCCGTTGATCCCGAATAAGATACGCACGGCTGTCACCTGCATGGGCGACCCACGCGAGAGGGGAGGAGGGTGCAGGCAGATAGAGAAGGACCACGGTCGTTCCCATCTCGCTGAATTCGGGGTTGGCTTTGGCATAGGCACGAACGGTTTCGTTGGCGTACCCGATCGCCGACCGTAAAAACGAGGGGATCTCCTCCGTCCTGGTCGCTTGGCCTTGTCCCGCACGTTCCGCGACGTAGTCGTGAATCGCTTCTACGGCTTTTTGGCTGGCCACGTCGCCTCCTGCATGCCCGCCCATGCCGTCGGCAACAATCCATAACCCCCGTTCATTTGAAACCAGGAAGGTGTCCTGGTTCGTGGGACGTACGAAGCCGACGTGCGTCACGCCGACTCCATGCCATTGTGTCGTGCGGTCCATGGTCAATCGTGAACGGGTCCGTGCCGCTCTCGAAGGGCTTGATACAGATATTCGGCAAGCGGCTCGAGATTGCGGACGTCCGCCTCATTGTACGCACGCAGGATCTCGCCGGCCCGCGCATCTCCGGCTTGCCATGCGTGCCACAGATTGACGGCATCCCAGCCATCCAAGCCTTGAACGCCGGCGGAACGAGCCAGCCCGAGTTCCGCTTCGATGTGTTTTAACCCGCCTCGTAAGCCTAATCGTCTGGAGGCAAAACACAGGTCGAAATGGGCGTGGGTGAGATCCAATTGAGGGTAACTCGCCCGCAAATACGGCAGATCGAATCCCGATCCGAAAAACGTCACGATCAAGTCGTAGTTGGAAAGTTCCTCTTCTAAACGATCCAGGGTCAGGTTCTGATGGCGAACCAGCGTGGTCATCGTGTGGTTGCCGTATAAGCCCACCATGGTGATCTCACCCTCTCCGGCCGGGTAGCCGTTGGTTTCGATGTCCAGGAATACCGTCCGTGCGCGAAAGGTTTCGAACAATCGCCAATGATGGGCTGCCTTGAACCGCTTGGCTACCCTGCGCCATTGTGCACCTTGGAAATCGTCCCATGCTTGTTGCACTTCACGATCATAGAGCACTTTTCGTGCAGGACTGATGCCCAAGGCGGTGGGAGTCTCCAGGAATTGCCGCCAGTGGGTCAGGCCGTCGGCCCACAGACGTCGTTCCGTGGCTTCTCCAATACCATTCAGAAAAATGAACGAACATTCAAGCATGACTAAGTCGTGCGGTCCCCTGATTCTTGATTCGCGTTTGGGAACACGCTACAGTCGGTTTCCGGGAAATTCAAGGAGATGAGACCTTATAGGATGTTTGGCAATGAGGACAATCTGATGCATCCTGCTGTGGTATCTGTTGAGTGTAAAGAGGATTACGTTTTATCAATAGTTTTTGATAATGGAGAGTACGGATTACTGGATATGAAGCCTTACTTAAATCTTGGGGTTTTTAAAAAAATACAAAATCCAAGCGTCTTTGAAACGGTTTATGTCTCGTTTGACACAATTGCATGGGAATTTGGCGCTGACCTTGACCCTGAGTTCGTTTACGAAAAGTGCCGCATCGTACAACAAAGCACTTCAGTGGACGGGTAACGCCGCTGCTGCGTTTAGCGTTAGCTGAAAAGAAATGTCACACTGGAATTACAGGGTAATCAGGAAGCATCATCCTGAACCAGACTCGGTGACGTATCATGTCCACGAGGTTTATTACCGGGAGGACGGCGGCATAGAAGGTTGGACACAAGAATCAGTCGCACCTATGGGTGAAACGGCTGAGGAACTAAGAGAAGACATCAGGTATTTTCTCCACGCGTTCCGTCGTCCGATACTTGAAGTACAAGAAACAGACAAAGGGTCAACCCTTGTTTCTGACGATACGGACGACGCCATAAATGATGGCCATTATTTCGAACTCATGGATCGAGCGTCCGTCGCATTGGATTACATTTATCAATTTCTTGGCAGCCATCCGCTTATAAGGAAAGACAAAACACTGCAAGCCATGTATGAAAAAGCCGAGGAGTCTTTGGCCGAACTCTATCAACAGGCCGGCCGGCTGGAGTTTGATAGAAACAGCAGCTAACCAGGCAAATCCAAACGACTTCATTTTTTGACGACCGACTTGCAACGTGATGTCTTAAGAGTAGAGGAGAGATTCTATGGCAATCGCGAAAGAGAAGATGAAGGAAGTCATCGAGTCGCAGCCGGATGATGCAACCTATGAGAAAATCCTGCGCGAACTGACGTTCGAACGCATGGTAGAGCGTGGTCTTGCGGATTCCCGAGAAGGCCATGTGCTATCAAATGAGAAAATGGAGCACCGTATTCGCTCGTGGCAGAGATAAGGTGGACAAATGAGGCCGAAACGTGGCTGAAGGACATTTGGCTCTTCAGCGGACGCGAATAAGCCGCGCAGCTGAACTTGGTCGTTGAGTGGGAGTCAGTAGACATTGAGCGTGAAATCAGATAAATATGGTTTTCAGCTTTTCATGGAGAATCTCTGATGGCACAGACACTTTCTGTTACTGAAATGGCTCGTCACTTCGCGGAGTATATCAACCGCGTTGCCTACCGTGGCGAGTGCTTCGTACTCGTGCGTGGCAACAAACCCATGGCGGAACTCCGGCCGCTTTCTACGGGAAAACGGCTCGCGGAACTTCCCGCGCTGTTGGCATCGCTTCCCCATCTTTTCTCAGCCGAAGCCACGCAGCTTGCCAACGACCTCACGGCGGCTCGGGCGGAGCTTGCTCGTGCGGAGGTCCACGATCCGTGGCAGTCTTGATTGATGCCAGTGTCCTGATTGAGCACGAGCGGAGGCGTCTCGACCTGGACCGCTATTTGGCACAGCGACAGTAGGAATCCCCATGCAGGCTTGCAGCCTGCACGCCAAGGTACGAAAATAGCGCCCCTGAGTAGTGACTATAAGAGAGAGCAAGACACTGGATTCCCGATTACAAACGTCGGGAATGACAGAAGGAGACAGCGGAAATTAACAACGAATTACTGAACACATACGGGAATGACAGGTTCGGGGTGTGTTGACTATTTTCATGCCAGGAGTCTTTTTTTTTCTACGTGCATTCCGGGTCTTGCGATTGAAGTATGGGAGAATTTGTTTATGGAAGAGAAACAAAAGCGGATTAAAATTACGATCGGTGGCGTTGCCGTGGAAGTCGAGTTAAAGCCTACGCGCACGGCGCAGGATATCTACGACGCCTTGCCGGTTGAAGCCAGGGTGAATCAATGGGGAGAGGAATTTTATTGCCAGCTTCCCGGAGTCAAGGACTACCGTGAAACCGCGACGACGAACGTGAAAGTGGGCGACGTCGCGTTTTGGGGGCTTGGTGGAATGTTGGCTGTTTTTTTTGGACGGACCCCCATGAGTATCGGAGAAGATCCCGTCCCTGCTGATCGGGTGAACGTCGTCGGACGATTGATCGGAGATCCAACGGTGCTTCATGGAGCCGTCGGTGCCACGATGATGAAAGTCGAAAAGGTTTCTTCCTAACGGGATGCGAGTGACCGAAGAACGCATTCGATTGTTGGCAACGGCTGTCGTGGAGCGCTTGCAGGAGCAAGGGCTTTTGGAGGTTGCCGGGTCGAAGGAACGTTTGATCGATGCCGTCCGGAAAGCCATTACTGACGAGCTTTCCGTGGAAGACCGGCTTCATGCCGAAATTCGGGCTCTGTTGAAACAATATGACGCGGAGTTTCAAAGCGGTCGATCGGATTATCAAAAGATGTTCACGATGGTGAAAAACAAGTTGGTCAAAGAGCGAGAGTTGGTCCTGTAAGCGCAAGCGGCCACTACGCTCTACCTCCCCTTCGTTCCTCCCGACCCTTCGCTCTGCTCAGGGCAGGCAAAGGAGGAGAAATGAAGAGTGCGAATGGTCAACGAATGACCGAACATAGAAACCGTTGCCGTATGGGCCCCCTTTTATCTGACGACAAGCAGACGCATCTTTCTCACGTGATTCTTCAGGCTCTTCAAGGGACGCCTGAAGGGACGCTTCGTGGTGCTTCCGCTCAAGCGTTGAAAGAAATCAAACGCATCCTGACGGATTCGATGAAAGCCGAGGAGCACATTCATCAGTTGGTCCGATCCCGCCTGAACTCCTACTCCCGCCGGATTCCGGAGGGTTCCTTGGAATGGGACGTGCTGTACCAGAAGACGTATAAGGAAGAACTGCGCAAGCGTCGGCTTGGCTAGCGGCGGCGGAAACTCTGTCAGGCTTGCCCAGCGTCGGATGAACGGTGTGAGAAATCCCGGCTGGATCTACCCAAGATCGGCGTGCTACATTATCTCGTTGAAAGTGGTTTCGAGTCTGACAGTCCTCCGGTTCAACGTTCTTTAGGATTTCCCCTTGTGAACGGTGTTTTTCCCTTCCGATTTGTCTTGTCGATTTTCATCGGCTTTCTTTTCATTCCCGGTACGACTGCGGCACAGGATAAAGTAAAGGGGCATCTGATTGTCGAGGACGTGTTGGCTCGACCGGGGACCTCCGTCATGTTGAAGGCCGCGTTGATTGAAAAAGGGTTATTGGGCAACAAGGGCTTGGGAGGAGAAACCATTACCTTTACCGTTCAAGGCCAGCATGCCGGTACGGCGCTCACTGGTGGAGACGGCCGGGCCTTTTTGGAATTCAAGATCCACATGCGGGGTAATCACAAGATTGTGGCAACCGTTGAATCCAGCCCGCGTGTCGAATCCGTGGAAGGGACAGGGAATCTGGCATCCTGGGAACGCCGCCGACCGATTTTATTGGTGGACTTTTCCACTCTTGTTCAAGGAGATGGTTCGATCCCGTTGCTCACTCTTCCCGTTGTCGGGAGCCTTGGTGCATTGGGAAAGCCTCAGGAGGATGCTGCGTATGCGTTGTCGAAGCTGGCCGAATTTTATTACAACGTGATCTATTTGCACGAACATCAAGGCACGGCTCTGCACGAAACCCGTGAGTGGTTGAGGCAGCACGAATTTCCCGTCGGGATTACCAGAATGGTTTCCCAGGACCCCAAGGCCTTGTTGGCGTTTATGGAAAAGTTGAAGGAAGGCGGGTGGGACAACCTGGAAGCGGCTATCGGACGAACGTGGGAGTTTGCACAAACGTTGGTAAAAAACCGGGTCAAGACGGTGATCTTTCCCGATCCCAGGGAAAAGAAGAAATATCCACGACGTGCGAAGATCGTCACCTCATGGAAAGAAGTGCGGAAACAGTTATAACCTCAGACGATTCTCCGGCTGCGCAAACGTCTTATGAAGACCGGTAAAGCTCGCACGATTTTCGTCTGCCAGGAATGTGGGGGGCAAACGCCACGGTGGGCCGGGCGTTGTCCTGATTGCGGACAGTGGAATTCCCTGAAAGAGGAAAGCGCCGTTCGGCCCCGGTCCCATGGACAGAGGACGGTTGGCGGCAAAGAGTCGGCAATGCCGATCAATGAAGTGGCCGTCACCAAGGAGCCCCGCTTTGCAACCGGGCTAACCGAATTTGATCGTGTCCTGGGTGGTGGCGTCGTCCCCGGGTCGATCGTCCTGGTCGGCGGCGATCCCGGCATTGGAAAAACCACCTTGCTGCTTCAGGCCTTGCATGGGCTGGAGCAACGAAATCCGCCGGTACTCTACGTCACGGGTGAAGAATCCGCTCAACAAATCAAAATGCGCGGGGATCGCCTGGGCGTCTTGAGTTCCTCGTTGTATATTTTAACGGAAACCTCTCTCGAAGAGATGCTCAAAGTCGCAAGCACTCTTTGTCCTACGGCCCTGGTCGTGGATTCCGTTCAGACCGTCTATACCGACCAGGTGACGTCCGCTCCCGGAACGATCAGCCAGGTGCAGGAAGTGGCGTGCCAACTCATGTGGTATGCCAAACGAACGGGCGTGCCGGTATTTCTCATCGGGCACGTGACGAAGGAGGGAATGATTGCCGGTCCCAAACTGCTTGAGCATATCGTGGATACCGTCCTGTATTTCGAAGGCGACAAGAGCCACGCCTACCGTATCCTGCGGGCCGTGAAGAATCGGTTTGGGGCGACCAATGAAATCGGCGTGTTTGAAATGAACGATGAAGGGTTGCAGGAGGTGACAAATCCGTCCGAACTGTTTTTGGCAGGACGGCCTGCCAGAAGCACGGGGTCGGTCGTGGTGTCGAGCCTGGAAGGCAGTCGGCCGATTCTGGTCGAACTGCAAGCCCTGGTCACTGCCACGGGGTATGCGATGCCCAAGCGTATGGCGAATGGTATAGAATTGAATCGTGTGGCCCTCTTGCTCGCCGTGGTGGAAAAACGATTGGGGTTGCACCTGTCCGGATATGACGTATATCTCAACGTGGTGGGTGGGCTTCGACTCGACGAGCCCGCGATTGACGTTGGCATCGTCGCGGCCATCGTCTCCAGTTTTCGTGACCATGCGCTTGACAGTCAGACGTGCTGCATTGGGGAAGTCGGCTTGGGAGGGGAGATTCGTCCCGTCAGTCAAGTCGATTTGCGAATTCATGAAGCCATGAAACTGGGTTTTCAACGGTGCGTGTTGCCTCAGGGGAATCTGACCAAGCATTTAAGTAACCCGGGGATTGAACTCTATGGGGTTCGTGAAGTCGGCGAAGTGTTCGATCACGTGGTGACGTCGGCCTCGTAGTTGTAGGTTGGAGGTACGCGTACGTGTCTTATTTCAGGCGCCTTTTCTTCGCGTGGGTTGCCGGCGGGGTGTTGGTCCTCAGTCTTGGCGCGTGCGCCGGTCGTGCTCCTTCACCGCCGGTCGCGCCGGGACCTGCGCTGACTCCCGAAGCCGTTCTTGCGATCCTCCACGCACGTGAAGCAAACATGACAAGTTTAAAGGGGTTGTTTCAGGCCGACGTCCAAGGGCCGCTTTCTCCTTTTTCGTACCGCATCCAAGGGACCCTGTTCTACCAACGACCACAATCGATTCGTATTAAAGGGTTTACACGATTCGGTGGCACGATCTTTGATTTCCTGTTGCACGGACGATCGTATGTGTTACGCATGCCGCAACGCCGAAACCCCGTGGTCGGGCAGGTGCCGGATTTCCGTGGTCTTGGGGATCTCAGCGTCCCGGTTCAATTAAGTTTGCGTGCGATCGATCTTCTCCTTGGAAAAATTCGATGGACCGCGGATCAGTTTCGCGAGGTTCGGGTTGCGAAAACAGCCTATCGATATACCGTGGCCCTGTCTCCCGTGAATGCTCGGTATGACTCGGTTCTGCAACACGTGTGGGTGGACCGGCGTTCGGCTTGGATTCAAGCCATTGAATATCGCACGTCGGAGGGGAAAGAGCTGATAACCCTCACGGCTTCGGATTTTCGAAACGTTCGGGAAGGCTCGCATGATCAAGCGGGTTCTATGGGGTTACCCTTTTTGGTTGAAGTGAAAGATCACACGACGTCAGGATCGGTCACATTGGAATTTTCGGAGCTTGTGGCCAATGTTCCGGTGTCCGGCAACGAGTTTGCGCTCCGGTGATACGGGCACGTCATCCGGGCGCGGTCACTGATATTTGATACGAATGAAACTACTCGCCATTGAAACCGCCACACGGTACCAAAGTGTGGCTCTTATGGATGGGACGGTATTATTGGCGCAAAAGAGTCAGGAAAACTGTTCCTCTCACGCCAGTTCCCTGATTCCTGCCATTCAAGCCCTCCTGGCCTCGGGGCAATGCTCGTTCTCGGTTATTGAGGGATTTGCCGTTTCCGCCGGCCCCGGGTCTTTTACGGGTTTGCGCGTAGGCCTTTCGACTATGGTAGGATTCCGAACCGTCACGGGGTTGCCCCTTGTCACCGTGCCGACCTTGGAAGCGATGGCATGGAGTCACCGCACCTCCGTGCATCCCGTCTGTCCCATGTTGGTTGCCCGAACCAATGAAGTGTATTGGGCACAGTTTCAATGGAAAGACGGGCGCGTGGTTCGGTTATTGGAAGATCGGGTTGGTACGATTCGGGACATGATGGATTCGATTCGCCAACCCACGGTCTTCTTTGGAGAAGGGTGGTTGCGTCATCAGCGCGTGATCATGGAAGCGTTGGGAGATGTTGCCATCTGCGGTGCGTCGGAGTCGATGAACCCGTCTGCCTACCACGTTGGGCTGGCGAGTCTGGACGCGTTTCAAACCGGACGGTTTGCCGGCTCTCATCTCTCGCCGCATTATGTTCAACGTTCGGAAGCGGAAGTCCAATGGGACCTAAAAAGAGGGCGCACGTCGCCCTGAGTATCGCACGATGGTGACTCGAACCTCATCCCGTCTCGATTTTCACGTTCACCCGTTCCACTCCCGGGATTTGGACGACGTCCTCGCCATTGAGCAAGAATCGTTCTCGGAGCCTTGGACGCGGGGGATGTTTGAAGCGGAGTTGCTGGGGAATCCCTTCGGCCGGCTCCTCGGAGCCTTTTGTCACAGCGAGATGCCTCCCGCGAAGCGGCTCCTGGGGTATATCTGTTACTGGGTGGTCTTTGAGGAGTTACGCCTGATGAACCTGGCAGTGCAACCGGATCACCGGCGCGAGGGAATCGCGAGCCATCTGGTCCGGCATGCCGTAGAGGAGGGGATTACTCAAGGAACGGCACGGGCCCTTCTGGAAGTCCGGGCCGGCAATCGTCTGGCGCAGAAGCTGTATCAGACGTTGGGCTTTCAGCAATACGGCCGACGTCGGTCCTACTATACGAACCCGGATGAGGATGCTATTCTTATGCAATTGCAATTGGCGGAAAATGTTCAACCGTAACATTCATTTCTTGACAAAGGAGGGGCCTCATGCTGACTGATGACCAAATCGACGAACACCTCCGGACTACCAATACCGATTTTCGTGAACTCCAAGAGAGGCATCATCAATTGGACGAGCAACTCCAGGAATTACTGAAAAATCACATTTTAACTCCTGAAGAAGAAGTGCTCAAAAAACAGATTCAGAAAGAAAAGTTGGATAAGAAGGACCGAATGGCAATGTTCATTCGCGAATACCGGAATGAGCAACAAAAAACCGCAGCCTCGTAACTCGTGACTTCGGGTTAACGTTCCGCAACAGACAATGGCCACACTCGTCCATCCTTTCGCTCGCCATATCCGTGACGTGAAACGTCGGCTGATTATCGTCGGGGTGACGATGATGGTAGCGTTTATCGTGATGTTTTCGATTTCTGCCGATTTGATTGAATGGTTCAAGCGACCCTTTGCGGATGATCTTATATTTTATGGGCCGGCTGAAGCCTTGTTTGCGTCGATCAAGATCTCGTTTCTCGCCGCGGTCGTGGCCAGCCTGCCCGTCATTCTTTATCAATCTTGGAAATTCGTTCAACCGGCCTTGTTACCGGGAGAACAAGGCTGGGGCATCCCCCTGTTTCTGCTCGCTACCGGATTTTTCGTGCTGGGCTTGGTCTTTTGCAATTTGGTGATTCTCCCGCTGGTGATTGATTTTTTCGTGTCATTCGGGCTGGAGCGAGAACTTAAACCCGAATTGGCCGTCGGCATCTACGTCGACTTCAACGTGAAGTTTTTGGTGGTGTTCGGGTTTGCGTTTGAAATTCCGTTGGTGCTTTCTCTCCTGGCGCGTGTGGGATTGGTGTCTCACACGCACCTGGCTCAATACCGCCGGCACGCGGCCATGTTGGCGCTGATCCTGTCGGCGATCATCACGCCCGATGCGACCCTTTTTACGATGCTCCTCATGGCCATTCCCCTGATCGTGTTATATGAAATCGGCGTTTGGGGCGCCAAGATCTTTGGCCGGACTCCTCCTAAACCTTCCGAGGAAAAAGAAGAGAACGATGACCAGGCAGAAGAGACGTCCTTGCCAAGCGGAACGGCGGGTCATCGTGTGTCCTAATCAAACGCACCGGTTGCTTGCCAGGCAGGGCGCCTCGTGACGTCGCATGGTTCATTCCGCATAGTCTCCCTGCTTGTCCTCATCATTTCGTGGGGAGGAATTCCCTGTTTCGCTGAAGACAAGGTGCATCCCAATCCATTGGAACGCGACGGCGGCGTACCGCCGAGCATCCAAGCCTTGGCGACGACGGGCGGAGGAGTACTCTATGCCGGTTCGTTCGGGTTCGGGGTGTTTTTCAGTGACGATTACGGCGGGACGTGGGAATCGATCAACAATGGCTTGGGGAATCGCTTTATTCTGTGTTTGAGTGCGGATGAGAACGGGACGGTGTACGCCGGGACGGTACGCGGTGGCGTCTTTCGCACAAAAGAAGATGGAAAAACCTGGGAATCGATCAAGGCCGGCTTGAGACTCGTGGAGGTCAAATCCCTCCTGGCTCACCACGGGACGATTTATGCGGGTACGGGGAAGGGCGTTTACCAGTGGGATGAAGCCGCTCAACAATGGTCTGCCGTGGCACCCGGTCTTGAGCAAACGCTCATCGCAAGCCTGGCGATGACGAACATGTCTCAATTATTCGCCGGAACCGCCGGCAAGGGACTGTATCAGATCGACGCGACCAAACACGGCACGGTGCGATGGCAAAAAGTAGGTGATCCCCTGGTGGATCCCAGGGAACATCTGACCCATACGTATATTCGTGTGACGACGGTGAGCCCTCAACAACATCTGTACGTGGGCACCCAGGATGGGGGCATTTATCGAAGCAAGGATTCAGGGAAGACGTGGCAGCGGTTTGGTCGTTCGCTGCCGAATGATTCGATTCGTGGCATCGTTGTCACGAGGGCGGCCTTATACGTCGCCACGGGTCGAGGGATCTTCAAGAATAATTTTCAGAATTCCGAATGGGTGCCGGTGAATAACGGGTTAACCGAATTGTCGATTCAGGTCTTGATGGCCTCTTCGGAGGGTGAATTTTACGCCGGGACCAACGCGGGCGCCTTTCGCAGTCAAGACGCCGGCAACCATTGGGTCAATATCAGCGAAAAGCTGGGCATTCACTACGCGATGCCCCGGCCCTATTTTTGAAAGGAGAACGTATGTCCGAGATGATCGAGGTCACCACAAACACCCGTGCGACCATTGCCGTGTCTTCTCAAGGGGAGTCCTGGGGAGACATCGTCCTGAAATTTTATCCGGACGTGGCGCCGGATCACGCCAAGAATTTTTGTAAACTCGCGGCGCAGAATTTTTACGATGGGACCACGTTTCATCGAGTCATACCCGGATTCATGGTCCAAGGTGGCGACCCGAACAGCAAGAACACCGATCGCTCCAATCATGGGATGGGCGGGCCCGGGTATTACATCAAGGCTGAGTTTAACCCCAAGCAACACAAGCGGGGCGTGCTCTCCATGGCTCGGGCTCAGGACCCGGACAGTGCAGGGTCACAGTTTTTTATCTGTGTGGCTGATTCGTCTTTTCTCGATGGTCAATATACGGCCTTTGGAGAAGTCGTCAGCGGGCTGGAACTCGTTGATCGCATCGTCGGCGCCAAGCGTGACGGTCGCGATAATCCCCTTGAACGCATCGAAGTGACGGTGAAGATTGCGTCATGAAACGGGCATGACAGCCAGAACAGGCTGATCGGATTTGTCATCCCCGCCTTTCCTTCTGTCATCCCCGATCCCCGATTATAAACGTCGGGGACAGGCTCTGATCGGGGATCCAGCGTCTTTGCCGTTTTCTGTCATCCTCGACATTTGTCATCGAGGATCCAGGGTCTTTGCTTTGTTTTTCGTAGCCCCGCCATCTCATGGAGCTTGATTCCCCTCCTTTGTTGTTGTGTCCCGTGAGATTCTGTAACAAGTGCAAGGGGGCCTGATAGTTGAGGCACCTTAACCGGGTCCGATTGTAATTGTCCGCCACCCGTGTGATGAAGGCGTTCCGCTCGGCGTGACTCCGAAACCGATTGCTGCAATGGGCCCGGAGCGTCGGCTGGCTCTGTAACGCGTCACTCAGCCGCCGGTTAAAGCGTTCCACCATGCCATTGGTCTGCGGATGATAGGGCCGGATCAGGCGATGTGTGATCCCATGCGCCCGGCACACGTGATCCAGGCGATGCGTCCCGCTCGGCTGGCCCGCGGGCTTGCCTTTCTTGTGCACGGCAAACCGATCGGTAAACGCGCCATCATTATCGGTCAAGATGGTGTGCACTTTGTGCGGAAACGCGGCCAGGAATTCTTCGACGGCCTGCGTCACCGTGGCGGCCGTCCGCCGGGCCAGCACCTTGACCCAGACATAGCGGGTGGCCCGGTCAATGGCCACGAACACATAACTGGGCTGCTTCTGTAATTTGCTTAACACTTTCAGATCCAGATGAATGTAGCCGCACGGGGTCGCCGCGAACCGCCCCACCGGCGGCGCGTCGGGGGAGGCGGGGGGCAAGCGCGCGACGCCGAGCCGCACCAAGCAGCGATGGATCGCGCTCCGACTCAAGGGCGTCGCACTGCATCGGTTCAGGACCTCCGTGACATCGTCGAGGGACAACCGCAATTGGGTGCGCAATTCGGCGATAAGGGCTTCCTGCTCGGGGGAGGTACTGGCATGGAGCTGGTGGCGGACATGGGAGCCATCGTGGACCCGGCCGGCGCGCTTCCATTTATAGATGGTAGTCACAGCGACCCCGAGTTCCCGGGCCAAGGTCGCGGCGCTTTTGGGGGCGGTCTGGATGTAGCGACGCGTGGCGGGGGTGGTGCGAGCTAACTTATGTAATTTAATGTCCATGGGGCCTCCGTTGGTGGACATATTCGATGCCACGCATGATAGCAGAAGAGTCTAGGGAATCACACGGGACAGTACAACAAAGGAGGGGAATTAAGGAGAGGCTTTATGAAGAAGGGCTATTCTTTTGGGCTGCCAGAATCGCTTCTCCCATAACCAGGTCTTCCGGGCGGGTTACTTTAATGTTGTCTATACTTCCATTGACGATGGAAACCCGATGCCCGACCCGCTCGACCAAAAACGCGTCATCCGTTGCCTCCACGCCGGCTTGTCGGCTTGACCGGTGCGCTTCCCGCAGCAACTCGATTCTGAAGGCTTGCGGCGTTTGGGCCAGCCAGAGCCGTTGCCGATCAAGGGTCGTTTCGATCATCCCGTCCGGAGCCGCCCGCTTCACCGTATCATGGAGGGGAATCGCCACGATAGCCGCACCATGGGTCCTGGCCCCATCAATCACGCTTTCGACCATTGTGTCCGTCACGAACGGCCGTACGGCATCATGGACCAACACGATCTCGGTACGCACGTCGACTGCCTGCAACCCATTCCACACCGAATCCTGTCGCCGTGCTCCGCCAGCGATGACTTTGCTGATTTTGGAAAGGGCAAATCGCGGCAGGAGCTCGTTTTGACAATACGTCACCGTGTCATGGGGAACGACCACGATGATTTCAGCTATTGTCCTGCTCGACTCGAACACTCGAAGAGCGTGGACGAGAAGCGGAACGTCACCCAATTGAAGAAACTGCTTGGGGGTCTCGTTCCCCATTCGAGTACCGCACCCTCCGGCCGGTACGACCGCGGCAACCCACTCATCCACGTGCGAAACTCAACACATCCCGATCAGTTTCTTCCCGCAGACGGGTAAAGATCATCCTGCCCGCACTCGTTTGCAATATGCTCGTGACGACGACGTCCACGTTTTTGCCTATACAGCGTTTGGCATTATCGACGACCACCATCGTCCCGTCATCCAGGTACGCCACGCCCTGCCCGGATTCCTTTCCTTCTTTCAACACGAATACCCGCATCGTTTCGCCGGGAAGGACGATCGGCTTGAGCGCGTTGGATAATTCATTGATGTTCAGTACGTGCACGCCCTGCAGCTCCGCGACCTTATTCAGGTTCAAATCATTGGTCAAAATTTTGGCGTTCAGTTTCTTGCCCAATTCCACCAACTTGGCGTCAACTTCTTTGATGTTGGGAAAATCGTCTTCAACAATCTTCACCACGACGTCGTCATTTTTTTGAATTTCGTTAAGAATATCGAGTCCCCGGCGACCCCGTACGCGTTTTAATGAATCGGCTGAATCGGAAATATGTTGCAGCTCCTGCAAAATAAATTGAGGAATGATGAAATCACCCTCCATGAACCCGGTTTCACACAAGTCGGCAATACGGCCGTCGATAATCACGCTCGTATCCAGTAATTTGGGCGTGAGAAATCGTCCCGCCGGATTCAAGCCGGTCGCGGTCGTGTCCTCCTTATCGTCACCCTTGCCATAACGAACGCCCAACGTGAGTCCGAGATACGGAAATATCAGAAGCGTTGCGAAAGTGCCCCACCGGATGATCGGGTGTGGGCCTAGAAAAAACGTTAAGAAAATAAACATCCCCGAGAGGAGCAGTCCCAAACTGAAGCCGATACCGCCGTACGCGAGCGTACGGGCAGGGAGAAATTCCATTAAGGAAATCTCCAGGAACACCAGCGTTCCACTGAGCAAGGCTCCGAATCCCGCACCGGCTGCCGCATTGAGCACCTTCCCGTCTCCCGTCATGTAACCCACCATGAGCCCGAGCAGAACGCTGATGACAACAAAACCGGCTCGCAGAGCCATATGATCTCCTCTTACATGGTGCATGCCTGGACATATGTGACAAAAATACTCTTATTCCAAGCAGTTACTGCCTTAAACTATCCGAACAAGCCAAACCGGTGTTACTCTCGACTCAAAAATTGTTCTGCAACTTCGACGTCTTTGCGACTACCGATGATAAGCGGAACACACTGGTGAGGCGTCTTGGGATGAATCCCGGCAATCCGTTCCACGCCCGTGCTTCCGAACCCTCCGGCCTGCTCCACCACGAAACTCAACGGAGCGGCTTCATACATCAAACGCAGTTTTCCCTCAGGTCTCTGCACTTCACCGGGATACAGATAGAGCCCACCCTTCAAAAGAATCCGATGGACGTCGGCCACGAGACACCCCGTATACCTGGAGGAATATGGCCGTCCCGTTTCCTTATCATCATCCTGAAAGTAATCAACGGTTTTTTTTACAACTTTTGACCACTTATACTTATTTCCTTCATTGACACTATAAATCTTTCCGCGGGCTGGAATCTCCACGTTCGAGGCGGACAGGAAAAACTCGCCGGCCACCGAATCAAGCGTAAATTGATGGACACCCTCTCCGCACGTATACACAAGAATGGTGCTCGCTCCATACAACAGATACCCGCCGGCTACTTGCTCACACCCCGGCTTCAGAAAATTTCCGTTGGGGTCCAACCGATGGATGGAAAAAATCGACCCGAGGGGAGCATTGACGTCGATATTCGAGGAACCGTCCAGTGGATCGAAAAACACGGCATATTTTCCCGATCCTTCGACAGGCTCAGGACAGGCTCCTTCGGCATGCGCCACGACAAATGGTTCATCCATTTCTTCGGACACCACGATTTGCACAAGGTCACAATCCTGAAAGGCCTCCACAAAAAGCTGGTTGGCTCGTGCATCCATTCGTTGCACCTGTTCGCCATGAACATTTGTCGCGTCGGTCGTGCCGAGACGATCCGTCAGTCCCGCTTCCATCAGGTCCCTAGCAATCTTTTTCCCGCCCGAGACAATCCGGTTTATGATGGTGGAGAATTCTTCGGCACTATCAGGCTGGAGTCGGCGTTGTTCGACAATATGGTGGGTGAGGGAGACCATGACCGGATTCCGCAGATTAAAGGAATTATTATAGGGTCTTTCTTGAAAAAGTCGAGAATCATTTCTGTGACGGAACCCATCTTTCAATCAGTGCTGTGGCCGACCCGACAATCACACGGGCTTCCATCATAACGGGAACCCGCTCTTCCGTATTGGTCACCCAGATTCTGATATTGCCTTCATTCAAAAAAATCCCCCGAAACGGCATGATCGCCAACAGACGAATCGCTTCGACCTCGCCCCAGGGACCGCTGATCGATTCGACGGCCTCGACTTTGACCTCGACTTTGTAGTTTTTTCGGTCGTGATGAATATTCAAATAGACTGAAGAACCCGGTTCGAGATTCGGCAGCGTGCGCAAAAAATATAAACATGATAAGGGACCATGCGTGCCGGGAGGAATGTCATGAACCGAGGGGGTCCCGTCTTTCAGCACCGTGACCTGGTTGGCCACGTGATCAAACGTGACATCAAACTGTTCATGGCGGCCGCCCTCACGACGCTGAAAAAATAGGTGCCGGGGGAGCATGGTCCGGGAATCGACCAGTGAATCTACGTGGTTTTTGACGGGAAAAAAGAAAGAAATGAAATCATTCGATCGAATCGTGGTCGTCAGATGTCGGGCCGAACGCCCGTCCGCGTCAACCAGCGTTTCGTTTTTCATGTATGCATGTCCGGCTGGAACACCCCACAAGGAGATGCCATAGCGATAATTTTCTTTCTCCTGTACGGCGAGAGCAAAAGGTGACAGAGCCATCCCCCACAGCAATCCCAGGATCAGGCCGCTAACCCCGAGCACGAACGGTTTACGTCGAACGGATACAGTACGCATACGTGTCTCCAGAGATTGTACACCACAGGGAAGGAACGGGCACATTCTTTCTGTCATTCCCGACCCCGATCGGGAATCCAGTGTCTTCCCTTTGTCTTTGTACCCGCTCCCCCTGTGAGAGGGCCAGGGTGAGGGCAACGCGATCAGAGCCAGTGTCATTCCGAGCGCAGCTCCCGGTCTGTCATCCTGAACGAAGTGAAGGATCTCGTAGCTTCTTCTTTCCGTCATCGACACTTTTCCCTTGCTGTCATCCCCGACCCGATCAGGGATCCATGGTCCTTGCTTTTACCTTTTCCTTTTTCTGTCATCCGCGACGCTTGTCCCCGACGCCTGTCCTCGACCTGATCGGGGATCCAGTCAAGTAAAGGATCCAGGCAATCTACGAGGATCCAGCGTCTTTGCTTGTCTCCTTCTGTCATCCCCGACCCGATCGGGGATCCAGTGTCTTTTCTTTGTCTTTGTAGCCGCGCCATCCCTGCTCAAGGGCAGGGACATGCCTCTTGGCGCTGTTTTCTCCCTGGAGAGGAATGGTTCGACGCCGATGCTGACAATCTGCTAATCTAGAACATTGATAGTCAATCAAAAAAATGCCCGAAACCCTCGCTCGCATCAGGGCTGAAATTGAAGGCTGACTGCCATGCACCCACTGATCGAAAAACACCGAACCGAAATCTGTGCTCTCGCAAAGCGTCACGTCATTGACGATCTGCGAATATTTGGCTCCATGGCCAGGGGCAATGCCGACGATGACAGTGACGTCGATTTGTTGGTCTCCCTGCCTCCCGGCAAGAGCGGCTTGGTGCTCGGTGGGCTGCTGATGGATGTCCAGGACCTCCTACAGCGCCGGGTAGAAGTGGTGACCGAGCGCGCCCTCCACCCTGCGCTTCGCGAGCGCGTGCTGAAAGAGGCACAGCCTTTGTTTTATCCGTCATCCCCGACCTGATCGGGGATCCAGAGGCTTTCCCTTTGTAGTCGTAGCCGCGCCATCTCATGGCGCTCTTTTTCAAGCAGCATGAGTCACTTGGCGTTTAAATCTGAAGCGCACGCCTGATAAAGACGCTAACCCGCTATTTAACACTTGTCTCTTTGCGCGGAAGCTAACGCGTCGACGGAAGAAATAAGACTGCAATTGGCCTAGAGTGGATAGAAAAAAACACAACCACCCTTTTCTCAGTTTTTTGTAGGTCGGGTTAGCCGAAGGCGTAACCCGACAATCGGCAAATCCGTCGGATTACGCTACGCTAATCCGACCTACTCCAGCTTTTTGGGTACCAATGTTATTCTCGCTCGCTATACGCTAAAAGGGGCCGAAAGTAGTCTAAAACGATACCTTATTGCGTCTTTTTAGCGTATTTTCTGCCCTATTTTGCCTCTTTTTGTCTTCTCAATTATTTCCCGCGGATCGCGCACGAAAAAGCGAGAATTTGCAGGTCCTTGCGTCTTATCGCGCGAATGAGCGGGGTTTCAGGGCGCGACAGCCCGGATACAGATTTCCAACTCCCCTTCCAGATAGGTGCGAATGGCTTGCAATTGTTCGGTCGAGGTGGCTTCGAAGCGAAGGACCAACGCGGGTTGCGTGTTGGAGGCGCGAATGAGTCCCCAGCCATCATCGAAACAGACTCGAACTCCGTCAATCGTGACGACCTCACGAATCACGAGGTTCGGATTCTTGGAGTTCGTTGAATTCGGCTGTTTTGCCGCCTCGACAAGCCGGTTTCGTATTGTCTCGACCACCTGGAACTTCACGTCGTCCTGGCACTCTAAACGAATCTCCGGGGTGATCTGCGTGAACGGCAGATCCGCCAGGAGAGAAGAGAACGGTGCTTGCGCTTTCAACAGGATTTCAATCAACCGGCATGAGGCATAAATGGCGTCGTCGTACCCGAAATAGCGATCGGCAAAAAACATATGCCCCGATATTTCTCCGGCTAGCGCGGCTTGTTCTTCTTTCATCTTGGCTTTCATCACGGAATGGCCCGTCTTCCACATGACACCGTTCCCGCCCCGTTTCCGAATATCTTCGTACAGGCATTGTGAGGCTTTGACATCGGAAATAACCGTGCTCCCGGGTCTGTCTTTCAAGAGATCCCGTGCAAAAATCAGGAGTAGGCGGTCTCCCCAAATAATGGTCCCCTTTTCGTCGATGGTTCCGATACGATCGGCGTCGCCGTCGTACGCGATCCCGACGTCCGCTCGATTGCGCTTCACGGCTTGAATGAGATCCTGGAGGTTTTCGACGACGGTGGGATCTGGATGATGGTTGGGGAAACGGCCGTCAAGGTCGTCAAACAATCCCGTGACGCGACAGCCCAATTGCTCCAAAACGTCTTTCGCTACCAGACTCGCGGCGCCGTTTCCGCAATCGAGTACGACGTGCACTCCCTTTCCGTCGACACCGGCAAAGTGTTCTTTGAGATAACGCAGGTAGGAAGGGATGACCGAGGCCGTGGACACGGTTCCCGATCCGGACGCATACGACCCGGTCTCGATCAGGCGTTTGAGTTCCTGAATGTCTTCGCCATACAGCGCCGCTTTATCCAGACACATTTTGAAGCCGTTATATTCGGCCGCATTGTGGCTGCCGGTGACCATGACGCCTCCGTCAACGGGCAACTCATATAGGGCGAAGTACAATAACGGCGTCGGACACACCCCGATGTCCACGACGTTCACCCCCGTGGCGGTGATGCCGGCAAGCACCAGATCGCGGAGATCCGGCGAGGTCAGGCGCCCATCCCGACCAAGGGCCACGGTTCGACATTCGCGTTGCCGGGCCATGGTCCCATAGGCGCGGCCAATGGATTGCGCCACGTCGGGAGTCAAATCTTTCCCGACGATCCCACGAACGTCATACTCTCGAAAGATACTCACGAACGGATCCCGCTCCCACCGGCGAGAATGACCGCGTACCGGTGGGGGAAACTCACGAGTGAGCACCCTCGTCGGATTTTGCGTGCTCGATTAACAACGTTGAGGACAAGCCTTGCGCGGCCAAAATCAGGTCGGCCACTTCCCTGACCGCTCCTTCACCGCCCTTGGCTTTACACACGTACTGTACTTTTTTCAGGACGGGGTCGCGTCCGTTCGCGGGAGCGGCGGAAAATCCCACCGCCTGAAGAGCGGGCAAATCCGTTACATCATCTCCTACGTATGCGATTTCCTCGAGATGAATTCCATATTTCGATGCAAGTTCTTTCAAGACCGCCAGTTTGTCCTTGACGCCCTGGTGAATTTCGGAAATGCCGAGTTTGGCTGCCCGAACGTTCACCAACTGCGTGTGATCCATGGTGATCACAGCCGTCACAAGCCCGGCTTTCTTTAACAGGACCAACCCCAGGCCATCCCACACGTTAAACTTTTTGGTCTGCTCACCCGAATCTGAATAATAGAGGCCGCCGTCGGTCAGGACCCCATCGACGTCGGTTGCGAGCAGCCGGATTTTTTTGAGTGTCAGGGTCAATTGACGAGCACGCGGAGGCGTTCGTCCCGATCGAGGGTTCATCACCATTTTTTTCTCAACCGAATGGGGCGCAATTAAAACACACTCCACTCTTGAAGCAAAGAGGTTTTACGTTTCCTTAAGCATACGGGCTATCCTCGTCACGATTGTAAATATTCTGTGATTCGTTGACAAAATCAGGGGCGGTCCACATCATGATATTCAGCCCTGCGTGATCGTTCTTCTCTCGTTCCCTCCCCTTTGTAAGGGGAGGTCAGGTGGGGTAGAGCCACCCGTTCTTGAAGCAGGGTTTCGCCATGCTGAGAGAGTCTCTACCTCCCCTCGTCCCTCCTTACAAAGTGTACTGTCCCGTGTGATTCACTAGACTCTTCTGCTATCATGCGTGGCATCGAATATGTCCACCAACGGAGGCCCCATGGACATTAAATTACATAAGTTAGCTCGCACCACCCCCGCCACGCGTCGCTACATCCAGACCGCCCCCAAAAGCGCCGCGACCTTGGCCCGGGAACTCGGGGTCGCTGTGACTACCATCTATAAATGGAAGCGCGCCGGCCGGGTCCACGATGGCTCCCATGTCCGCCACCAGCTCCATGCCAGTACCTCCCCCGAGCAGGAAGCCCTTATCGCCGAATTGCGCACCCAATTGCGGTTGTCCCTCGACGATGTCACGGAGGTCCTGAACCGATGCAGTGCGACGCCCTTGAGTCGGAGCGCGATCCATCGCTGCTTGGTGCGGCTCGGCGTCGCGCGCTTGCCCCCCGCCTCCCCCGACGCGCCGCCGGTGGGGCGGTTCGCGGCGACCCCGTGCGGCTACATTCATCTGGATCTGAAAGTGTTAAGCAAATTACAGAAGCAGCCCAGTTATGTGTTCGTGGCCATTGACCGGGCCACCCGCTATGTCTGGGTCAAGGTGCTGGCCCGGCGGACGGCCGCCACGGTGACGCAGGCCGTCGAAGAATTCCTGGCCGCGTTTCCGCACAAAGTGCACACCATCTTGACCGATAATGATGGCGCGTTTACCGATCGGTTTGCCGTGCACAAGAAAGGCAAGCCCGCGGGCCAGCCGAGCGGGACGCATCGCCTGGATCACGTGTGCCGGGCGCATGGGATCACACATCGCCTGATCCGGCCCTATCATCCGCAGACCAATGGCATGGTGGAACGCTTTAACCGGCGGCTGAGTGACGCGTTACAGAGCCAGCCGACGCTCCGGGCCCATTGCAGCAATCGGTTTCGGAGTCACGCCGAGCGGAACGCCTTCATCACACGGGTGGTGGACAATTACAATCGGACCCGGTTAAGGTGCCTCAACTATCAGGCCCCCTTGCACTTGTTACAGAATCTCACGGGACACAACACTTTGTAAGGAGGGGCAAGGGGAGGTAGAGAGTCTTTACATCCCCGTCCTCTCCCTGCTGTCACCCTGAGCAACGCGAAGGATCTCGTAGTTATAAAGGTTTTGTTTTTCCAGGCATTCGGTGGTTGAGCGAGAGATAGCTCCTTCACTCCGTTCCGAACAAACGCTTCGCTTGGAATGACAAATTTGGGGTGTCGTTGGCTATTTTCAAGCCGATGATTTTTTTGTTTTCTAAGGATTGTTCCAGCGCGTAGGTCGAATGAGCAAAGCGTCATTCGACACTGACGATGAGTGTGGGTATGGCAGGATGGCCCCTACAGGGCCTTGATAAGCGCAACGATCAGCCCGCCCTGGGCAACCATGGCCATCACCATCCATTTCAACAAGTCGCTCTTGATGGTTTCGATCTTTACTTCCAGTTCGGCCTTGATGGCCAGGATGTCGCTTTTGATAGCCAGGATGTCGGTCTTGGTGGCCAGGTTGCTGTTGAGCAGTTGGACCTGCTCATTTGCAAGGGCCTCAGCCTGTTTCTCCGTAAAGCCGCTGGCCGTCAGGTTCTTGACAAACCTGTGAGTATCAAAGGCAATCGCTTCGCTCATGAGGTGATTATAGGTGACGAGGTCCCTGCATGCAAGACGTTGTATGAGCGAAGATGGTCGGGGTACGTCACGCCAACCCTGTCGTCGCTTTGGTGCCCGGCCTGACGGCTTGGGGCCATTTGAGCAACGCGCGTGTACTGATCTTCTTCAGGTTTCTACCGCCCCTCGCCCCCTCACCCCAGCCCTCTCCCTCATAGCGGGGAGAGGGAGTCTAAGAAAACTTCTCTTTTCACTTGTTGCTTTTTTCCTGTATCCTTATTGGTTTGAGAGTTCGGATAGAAAAGGACGAGCCGGCGCATGCGGGTTGGAATCGGGTACGACATTCATCAACTGAAAGAAGGAAGACCGCTCATGCTGGGCGGGGTTCCTATTCCGCATACTCATGGGTTGGATGGCCATTCCGATGCGGATGCTCTCACGCATGCTGTGTGTGATGCGCTCTTGGGAGCCATGGGAGAAGGGGATTTGGGCCGCTATTATCCCAGCAGTGATCCGCAATTTGCCAATATGAAGAGTCTGGATATGCTGAAAGGCATTCACGTCAAACTTGCGGAGCGGGGGTTTCGTCTTGTCAATCTGGATACGGTGGTTGTGGCCCAAGCTCCTCGATTAGGAAGCTATTTGGCTGAGATGAGTAAGCAACTGGCCCGGGTCTTACGGGTTGAACCGTCACTCGTCAACGTGAAGGTCAAAAGCCATGATCATCTCGGGACGCTTGGCAGACAAGAAGGGATTGCCGCCCAAGCCGTCTGTCTTATTGCTTGTACGTCGTCTGATGAGAAAGCGATTTAAACGATGTTCAGCACGATTCAACAGGATCTTCGAGCCGTGTTTGATCGCGATCCTGCCGCCAGGACCACGCTTGAAGTGTTTTTGACGTATGCCGGGTTTCAGGCGTTGCTGGCCCATCGGTTGGCTCACCGGTTGTGGAAGATGCGGCTTCGATTAGTGGGCCGGCTGGTTTCACAAGTCGCCCGTTGGGTCACGGGTGTCGAAATTCATCCCGGTGCGTCAATCGGACATGGGTTTTTCATCGATCACGGCATGGGCGTGGTGATTGGCGAGACCGCGGAAATCGGCGATTACGTCACGTTGTTTCAAGGGGTCACGTTGGGTGGAACGGGAAAAGAAAAAGGGAAACGACACCCGACGTTGGGGAATCACGTGGTTGTGGGGTCGGGTGCCAAGGTGTTGGGCAATATTCGAATCGGGGATTCCGTGAAAATCGGAGCCAATTCGGTGGTCTTACGGTCAGTTCCATCCAATTCCACGGTCACCGGCATTCCTGGCCGCATCGTCAAATCGATCGGGGGCCGGGTGCCCGAAGAAGCCATGGATCATGCGAACATTCCCGACCCGATTGCCGAACGGTTTGACGCCATGGAGCGGGAACTCATCGACCTGCGAAAAAAAATGGAAAACGACTGATCGTCACCATTCAGCACAGGAGGAATGGCTTGTGAGTGAAGGTCCCAGAATCACCAAACGTGTACAAGAAATCCTCGGGTATTATCAAAGTGACGCGCCGAGCATTCGGGTCAATTTGGCCAGGTTATTGATGAGCGGCCGGTTGGCGGGAACCGGCAAGCTCTTGATCTTGCCGGTGGATCAAGGTTTTGAACATGGTCCTGCCAGAAGCTTTGCAGCCAATCCTGCCGGGTATGATCCTCTTTACCACTTTGAACTGGCTATTGATGCCGGATGTAATGCCTGTGCGGCTTCTTTGGGATTCTTGGAGGCCGGCGCAGCGGAATATGCCGGCCACATTCCATTGATCCTCAAGCTCAATAACAGCGACTCTCTTTTCGGCGGCGACGACTACAATCAAGCCGTGACGGGCAGCGTGCAGGACGCTCTTCGTTTGGGATGTTGTGCGGTCGGGTACACCATTTACCCCGGGTCGTCGTACAGCCATGAGATGTATGAAAATTTGCAGGAGATTGCCGAGGAAGCCAAGTCCGTCGGACTGGCCGTAGTGGTCTGGTCGTATCCCCGTGGCGGGAAATTGAACAAGGCGGGAGAGACGGCCATTGACGTGGTGTGCTATGCCGCCCAGATCGCAGCCCAACTGGGAGCGCACATTATCAAGGTCAAAGTGCCGACGGATCATATTTATCAACCGGAAGCCAAAAAGGTTTATGAAGCCGAGAACATTCCGATCAGTACCCCGGTCGAGCGAATCCGTCACGTGGTGCAAAGTGCGTTCAACGGGAGACGCATCGTCATTTTCTCCGGGGGCGCCAAGGGTACGGACAAGACCATTTTCGACGAAGTGCGGGCGATTCGCGATGGGGGAGGTTTCGGTTCGATCATCGGCCGGAATTCTTTCCAGCGCCCGAAACCCGATGCCGTAACGTTCTTGGACGCCTGCATGAAAATTTATGCAGGGGACGTGGCGTAACCCGTTCCCTTCTGTCATTGGCATAAGAATCATCCCCAATCTGTCATTCCCGATCTGATCGGGGATCCAGTGTCTTTATCCTCATAAGAAACAACCCTGGATCCTCGATTAGAAATGTCGAGGATGACAGGAGGGGGAGAAGCGTCGAGAATGACAGGAGGGTAAGCGTCTAGAATGACAGAAGGAGGCAGCGAAAATTGCCAGAAATTGGTGAACAGTTTCTTTCTTATCAGGGATAGAGCCCTCGGGCGGTATGGGCTTGCGCAACCTGATCGATTCCGCTCATGAGGGCGGCAGTCCGCATCGTGATTTTCTTCTCTTCTGCAAAGCGAAATGTCCGATGGAAGGCCGTGGTAATGAGTTCATGCAGTCGTTGCTGAATGTCACGCTCATTCCAGAAAAAATGTTGGACGTCCTGGACCCACTCGAAATACGAGACGATCACTCCGCCTGAATTGGCTAAAATATCGGGAATAATGAAGACGTCCCGATCGTTTAAAATAGCATCCGCCTCCAATGTTGTTGGCCCATTCGCCGCTTCCGCCAGAATGCGACAGCGGAGGCGTTCGGCGTTGTTGCCGGTAATTTGTTCAGAGAGCGCGGCGGGAATCAGTACCGTACAATCCAGGGCAAGCAACTCATCGTTGGTCAGGTGATCACCGACTTTCATGTCTTGAACGGGCAAACCGAGCCGATGCTGTTGAAAGATCGCGTCTATCGGCAACCCTTTCGGATTGAAGACGCCACCCGTGACGTCACTGATGCCAATCACTCGAGCCCCGGCTTCGCCGAAGATTTTGGCGGTGTGTGAACCCACGTTCCCAAACCCTTGGATCACAACGCTCGTATCCTCCAGGTCAATCCCCTTATGGCGGAGTGCTTCGATCGTCACGTTCACCACCCCTCGTCCGGTGGCTTCTTCGCGACCCAGACTCCCTCCGATTGCAAGGGGTTTGCCCGTGACGGCGCCGGGGACGGAAAATCCGACCTGCTGGCTGTAGGTGTCCATGAACCAGGCCATGACTTGCTGGTTCGTGCCGATATCCGGTGAGGGAATATCTTTGTCCGGGCCGATCAGCGGAAAGATTTCAGCCGCATACCGTCGGGTGAGACGTTCCAGTTCGGAGAGTGACAGCATATGAGGATTGACTTGAATGCCACCCTTTGCCCCTCCATATGGAAGTCCGACCAGAGCGGTTTTCCAGGTCATCCACATGGCTAATGCCGCCACTTCTCCCAGGGCAACGTCCTGGTGGTACCGCAGCCCGCCCTTGGATGGCCCGCGTGCGGAATCATGTTGGACCCGGTATCCTTGAAAGACGCGAACGTGGCCGTCGTCCATTCGAATCGGGAGTGCGACGATCAACGACCGCTGCGGAGTCTTCAGCCGCTCTCGCAAATTGGTTTCCAGGTTCATGGCTTCCGCCACCTGGTCGAATTGAGCAACAGCCAGACGAAAAGTCGGGTGGTCCAATTCCGGAATCATGATCTCGGTTTCATAGGAAGGTCAGTTGGCACGTCTTCTGATAAAATTTTACTCCTTGAGCATGGCAATGTCACTTGGGAACCATCGGGTTTCGCAAGACGGGGAGGATCGGAGCATCAAGTAAGCCGGTTTGTACCTAAAAGCATTTACTCAACATGTGTTGGTTTGTATGATATGTAGGGGACGGCCTATGTGCCGTCCTTGGAAAGGGTAACCGCGGTGTTGAAATTTTTTCATCTCGGCTGGATGATGCTTGTTGTTGTCCTTCCGCTTGGCTCGGGTCAGGCAGGGGGTTCTCAAATCATCCTTTTGGATCGGACGCCTTTTTATGCGCCCTCGACTATGACGATCCTCCCAGGGCAGTCGGTGCAGTGGTACAATCAGTCGATGCAGCCGCATACCGTGACCCACGACGGGTGTGGGCGGGGAGGGAAATGCGCCTTTGCCTCAGAACATCTTCATCCCGGCGAACGTTTCAGCGTGAACAGCTTGTCTCCGGGAACCTATTCCTATCATTGCGAGATCCATCCATTTATGCGCGGTCGCATTCAGGTTAAACGGGTTGTGCGAAGCGACGGCGTCACGGAATTGTAGTCTGTCTTTCCGCCGGGATCTCCGATCAGGTCGGGGACAAGCGTCGGGAATGACAGGCATCTCTCTTTCTGTCATTTGTATGTTGCTTTCACCTTGCAAATCGGCCAATTTGTAAGGTGGGCGTGAGGGGCGCGTCGCGTGTCATAAGGTGAATCCCGGGGCACTCCGAGGTTGCACCGTGCAGGAGTAGGACACCCCTCAGGCCAGTTTGTAGCTCCGAACAGATCCAGGGGGTTCACAGCCCCGCATTTGCAAGTGGGGAGGACAAACACCATTCACCTCAGCAAGGGAGGACATCATGAACAAAATTGTGGCCGGGATTGATGTCGGGAAACAGGAATTAGCCGTATCCGTCGCGCGGGGGCCGGTCCGCCGGTTTCCCAACACCAGCGCCGGGCTGACGGCGTTTCTGGCGTGGGGGCGGGGACAAGCCGTGACCCACGTGGTGTGTGAAGCGACGGGGGGGGGTATGAACGCCTGCTCGTGCAACGGGTCCGGATCACCGACCTCGCGGTGTCGGTGGCGCATCCGACGAAGGTGCGGGCGTTTGCCCGGGCTGTGGGCCAGGGGGCCAAGACCGATCCGCTGGATGCGCAGATCCTGGCACACTATGGCGACGTGTTTGAGTTGCCGGTGGAGGCCGCGCAAGAGGAAGCCAGTGAGGAGGTCCGGGCCCTGCTGGGGCGGCGGCAGCAACTGCTCGATCAACGGACCCAGGAACTGAATCGCTTGGAGAAGGGGTTGCGGGGGCGGGTCAAGCAATCCTGTCAGCGGCATCTGGCGTGGTTGGACAAAGAGCTGAAGCACCTGGCGGACGAGTACCAGCAAGCCATCGAAGTCCGGCCAGCGTTGGCCGAGCGCGCGGCCTTGTATCAGAGTGTGCGCGGGGTGGGCCTGCTCACGGCGGCGACCTTGCTGGCCTATGCCCCGGAATTGGGCCAGGGCTCGGGGAAGGCGCTGACGGCCTTGGTGGGGCTGGCGCCGTGGGCCCAGGACAGTGGGACCCACCGAGGGTACCGGGCGATTCGCGGCGGCCGCGGGCTGGTGCGCCGGGCGTTATACATGGCGGCGTTATCGGTGATCCGCACCAACACGGACCTGGGGCGGTTTTATCAGGGGTTACGGCGGCGGGGGAAGCCGGGCAAAGTGGCCTTGGTGGCCGTGATGCGGAAGCTGCTGTTGCAACTGCACGCGATTGCGCGGCGAGGCACGCCGTGGGTGGATGAGGGAGTCCCGGCATCGTAAAAAAGCTTGACTTGAAACACAGATACTCCTGCGAAAGCAGGAATCCAGGGTCGTTTTCTTGACGGATGAAAGAAAAAGCAAAAGCCCTGGATCCTTTACTTGACTGGATCCCCGATCAGGTCGGGGACAAGCGTCGGGGATGACAGGAGGGGGGCCGGTCTTCGGCTGAATCGGAGAGACGGGATGACGAAGGGGACCGGGCATTGAGCGCCGGCTTACGGGTCTTCCGTTTTGTAATGGACGCGAAGAAGGTAGAGCCCTTGAGGGGGCGCCGTGGGACCAGCCTTTCGGCGATCCCTGGCTTCGAGGATGGTCATCAACGCATCAGGCCCCCTTTTCCCGTGACCGATTTCGACCAGGGTTCCGACTAATGCCCGAACCATTTGTTTCAAGAACCGGTCGGCCTGTATCGTGAAACGAATCAATGGGCCGTCGTGTAAACAGTCAATCCGCTCGATCGTACAGACGGGATTTTTCGTGCCGGCAGCCGGCCCTTGAAACGACGTGCAGTCGTGTCGCCCCAGGACGTGACGTGAGGCATCGCGCATGAGGTTCACGTCAAGGGGTTTGGCAATCTGCCAAACCCGGAGACGATCCAACGCCGGTCGTGTCCGCTGGTTGAGAATTCGATATTCGTACATTTTGGAGTGCGCGTCGTACCGTGCATGAAAGTCGTCGGCCGCAACCTCCGTTTGGCGCACGCTGATGTTTTTCGGAAGCACTCCGTTCAAGGCGCGAGTCCACTCATAGGGCAGTAACGGTTTCTCCGATTGAAAACCGACGACTTGTCCGAGGGCGTGAACGCCCGCGTCCGTTCGACTTGCCGCTATCGTCGAGATAGAGGATCGGGTAATTTGGAGCAACGCGTCTTCAAGCGCCGCTTGGACGGTAGGTTGGTCGGGTTGCCGTTGCCAGCCGGCGTACGTTGTCCCGTCATATTCAAGCACCAGCTTGTACGTGGTCATAAATCGGCGCCGGATTGGATGTGTTCACTCATTCGTTGACCATTCCCACTGTCTTCCTTCTGTCATGCCCGTTTTTCCCTCTCTGTCATTCCCGACATTTTTAATCGGGAATCCAGGGTTCTGTTCCATGCTGGCCCGCATGAATGAAGGAGCAGAAGAGAAAGACCTGGATCCCCGCTAAAAACCGCGAGGATGACAGGAGGAAGGCTACACTAAAAGAAACAGCCCCTCATTCTGTCAACGAATAAACGAACATTACAGTTTCTTGAGGTATGCTTGAATGCCTTGATAGATTCCCTCGGCCAGTTTTTTCTGAAAAGTTGTCGTCTTCAGTCGTTTTTCTTCCATCGCATTGGATACAAACCCCACTTCAGCCAGGATACTCGGCATGGTTGTGAAACGCAGGACGTAAAATGGAGCTGTTTTTACCCCATGATTTTTGATTTTGTAATTCTTGCGTAACGTTGTGATGAGCTTGTCATTCGTGCTCTCGGCAAAAGTCTGGGATTCTTTGATCTTATGGTCATTCAGATTATCAGTAATAATGAACTGCCAGGGTGGGGTGTTACTTTCCAATTTCATGCCGTTTTCTCGGGCAGCGACTTCCAGGGCACGGGGATCACTGGCCTTTCCAAAATGGTAAATCTCCAGTCCTTGAATGGATTTCCGGGGATGAGAATTGACGTGAATGGACACAAACAAACAGATCCGTGACTTTTTCTTTGCATCAACGTTTGAACCCATGTCCTTCCCACACCATTCCAACTTTTTCTTATTGGCAAATTTCACGCGCTTTTCCAAATCAAGAAACATGTCTTTTGATCGAGTCAACAATACTTTGGCTTTGTGACGGTTTTGAATCAGTTCGCGTAAATATTTCGAGACCTGCAAGACGATAGCTTTTTCTTTGGTGCCTTTTCGCCCGATGGTTCCGGGGTCTCTTCCACCGTGACCGGGGTCGATGACGACGAGAATGTCGTTTTGAGTTTTCGAGAAGGAGCTTTCCGATTGCACGCCACGAGGGTTGCCCCGCCGAGCCGTCCCCCGATTAAAAACGTCGGGGGCAGGCCTGGAAGGTTTGTTTTCAGGTTTTGCCACGACTCCCGGTGTTTTTTTGGCATAAAAGAGATCCACCACCACCCGGTCGGGTTGACGGAGGGTGAGGACTCTGTACGTCCGGAGGGCTTGTAAGTCCAGAACGATACTGACGGTTCGAGGCTTTTCCGGAGATAGGACAATGGCCGGTGGAAAATCTTTTCTCTTGATTTGTTGCTGAACGCGCTTGCTCAGCGTGACATTGGGCAGGGAAATCGTCGCTATGCGTTGGTTCTTGCGTTCTTTGATTTCGACCCGACCGGTCAGGTCAAACACAACCCGGGTATATTTTTTATGAGCATGATGCCGGACGTTGTTGAGGGTGAGCGTAGAGGTGGTTCGGCCAGTCGAGGTTCCTTTTTTTGCCAACAGAACGTGCGCCGGGAATGCCTTATTGGACAAGACGGGGCGAGGGGACGATTCGGATGCCGATACCGGCTCCGCAACAGCCCCCCAAAAGGCCACGTAACATATCAGGGCAAGGGCAAAAACGTTTTTCATGAGAGTTAACGAAAAGAAGATGACGTCGTCTCAGAATAACAAACTCTTCGTGTTCTGTCATTGACACTATGAAAACACTGGGATAGCGTGTCTCGCCGTATGCCACTCTCTATCATCATAGACGGATACAATTTACTGGGAGCTCTCGGCAAGAAAAAGTCGGAGGAGCCAACCGACGGTGCCGGGACGCGGGAAGCCCTCATCAGGCGGCTTTCGTTGTACAGCCAATCCAAAGGGCATCCCGTGACCGTGGTGTTCGATGCTTGGCGGGAGCAAACGGGGCTTGAGCATTATGAACACCGGACGGGGGTGCAGGTGGTGTTTACCAAACGGGGAGAACGTGCCGATCAGGTCATCCAACGTTTGGCCAGGCAGTATGGTCGAGCTTGTGCCGTGGTTTCTTCGGATTTGGAGATTATCCAGACGGCTAAAGCCCATGGGGCCTTTGTGATGAAGTCTCAGGAATTTCAAGTAAAACTCGAATTTTCTGGAGATAAAAAAACCCATACCAGGAAGCCCCAAGCCATTTCCTTGACGCAAGGCGGGGCAAAGATCGAAGACGAGAGACCTCCGGAACGCCCCAATAAAAAAGGCAATCCTCGTAAGTTACCAAAAGCCGTCCGGGCCAGGAAACGCCAGCTCAGGGGATTCTGAAGACGCGTTTTGTATTTTCAACGGTGGCCCGTGCAACGGATTCAACGGACCCGTTTCCACGGATCTCCGCCAATGTTTCCGCCACGTATTGTACGTAGGCGGGTTCATTCCGTTTCCCGCGATAGGGAACAGGCGCAAGATAGGGACAATCCGTTTCGACCATGAGACGGTCGAGGGGAACGGTCTTCGCGATGTCCCGCAACATCGTCGCATTCTTGAACGTCAGCACGCCGGAGAAGGAAAGATAAAAACCCAGGTCCAGCGCATCCTTGGCGAGCCACATGTCTCCTGAAAAACAATGAAAGACGCCACCGACGTCAACTGCGCTCTCCTCCCGAAGGATCATCATGGTATCTTCCTGGGTTTCACGCGTGTGAATGACAAGAGGAAGGGCCAGTTCGCGTGCAAGGTGAATCTGCTCACGAAACCGTTGGCGTTGGATCTCCCGTGGAGAATGGTCATAATGATAGTCCAACCCGATTTCGCCGTAGGCCACGACTTTCGGGTGTTGGGCCAATGACCGAAACGACTCATACCAGCCTTCTCCGATTTCCTTGGCTTCGTGCGGGTGCACGCCGATGGTGGCAAAAATGTTGGGATGAGCATGTGCCAGGGCAACGGCGGCCTGGCTGGTGGCTAAATCACAGCCAATCGTCACAATGGCTTCAATGCCGGCAGTTTGGGCACGTTGAAGGACGTTGTCCCGATCGGTATCGTATCTCAGATCATCTAAATGAGTATGGCTGTCGATGAGCATAACAACTCTCCGTATTCACGTTAGCGGGGAATCCTAGCACATCATCCGTCACCAAAGAAGCCGGGGGAGTCAATGGATTGGGATACGGCACTGTTTTACGCCGTCAATGGGTGGGCCGGCCAGTCATCAGCCTTGGATTGGTTGATGCTGCAATGTTCGTCGGCGAGAAATTTCATCGTATTGGTGGTGACGTATCTGGCCTATCGGGTGTGGATCGATTGGCGTCACGGCATGCTGGTGACGTCGGTCCTGGGTGTATCGATCGGTGCAGGGGATTTCGTCGGGGCCCAAATCAAGTTATGGCTGGCTCGTCCGCGGCCGTGTCAGGTTCTGCTGAACGTCCATGAACTGACCGGATGCGGGGGCCTGTTCAGCCTGCCCTCCAATCATGCAGTGAATGCGGCGACGACTGCAGCTTTGCTTGGGGTGCTGTTTCCCTCGACTCGATGGGCCGTGGGGACCCTTCTGCTCCTTGGCGGCATCTCCCGCGTCTATCTTGGTGCACATTATCCAACGGACGTGCTCGTGGGATGGTGCCTCGGCGGGCTACTGGGCATGACCGTCGGGTACCTTATCGCGAAAAGTCCCTGGCATGAAAAAGCGTGCAACACCAAGTAGCGCGTCGCATCACCGGGCTTGCCCGTATTCCCATCGCGAACATCAATGCAACTTTTCTGACGTTTACAGCTTCCGCAAGGCGGCGACGCGGTCTTCGATAGGCGGATGCGTCGAGAAGATTTGCATGAAACTTCGAGACTGCCCTGAGATTTTCATGGTCGCCAGGGCATCTTCCATCTGATACTGGTACTCGACCTGTTTGACCCATCGGTCAATCGCTTGCAGCGCCGAGATCATTGACTCTTTGCCTACCGTATTGGCTGCAAATTTGTCGGCGGAAAATTCCCGGCGTCGTGACCACCAACTGATGGGAATCATCGCGAGGATCGATAAGACGATCTGGAGAAAAAAGTAGACGCCGATGCCCAGCATGGGATTGCGTTCGGCCACCTGGCGATAGACAATTCTGCTGATAAAATAGACGAAGGTATTCATCAAGCCGGCCAGGATCGTCGTCGTAAACATGTCGCCATTATAGACGTGCCCCATTTCATGGGCTAGGACGGCCCGCACTTCATCTTCGTTCAGGTTGGTCAGTAAGCCGGTTGACACGGCAACCATCGAGTTGTTCTTCGACGGCCCCGTGGCAAAGGCATTGGGGTCCGGCGAGTCGTACAGCCAGACTTCCGGCATTTTAATGTTCAGCCGATTGGCGATCTTCTGTACCGTCTCATACACGAGCAATTCGGCGGGGTGCTGCGGTTGGGTAATCTGCCTGCAATTCAACATCATTCGCGCCATTTTCTTGGAAAACGCCAAGCTGAGGAAGGCTCCGCCGAATCCAAGAACAAAGGCCCACAAGAGGTCCTGATGAACGAACGATCCGCTGAGGTCAATCCCGAACGCCGGGAGGACCATTTCCGAGAGAATCGTGAAGGTGATCGAAAGGGTGATGAAAATCAGGATGTTGGACAGCAGCAGCAAGCCGACGCCTTTCAGCTTTTTCATTCGTTTCTCCTCTACAAAAACACTTTGCCTGTTGATGAGCCGTGAATTATGAACTCGTATACTGTTTCATGAAATGCCGGTAGCCGGGCCGTTAAAGACGGGGCAGGAAGAAAGTGACTTGCCTTGAAACCCTCAAGAAGTCCCCTCTATATTTCTTTTATTAATGATATAGTAATACCATTTTTTTGTGAGTCAAGGTGGGATTCTACACCCTCTCCCCGATGAGGGAGAGGGCGGGGGTGAGGGGGCAATGCGCAGGATCCCCTCACGGGCCATGACCCGGGATGCGGCCCTACACAACCAACTACGAGATTCCTCGCTTCGCTCGGAATGACCACGTTGGTTTTTTGTTTGGAGTGACAAACGACTGGATTCCCGATTAAAAATGTCGGGAATGACGGAGGGGTTACTGCGGGGACAAGGATGAGGGACAGGCGCTTCTCACCCCCTCACCCCAGCCCTCTCCCTCCAGGGGTGAGGGGGTTGTGGAGCGGGAATTGTTAACGTAATGAGCAAACACATACGCGAATGACACAAAGGCAGGAAAAGGAAAGGCGGAAAAGATTGATGGGACATAAACCTTGGGTGGCCGTGCTGTTCGGTTGTGCATTGCTGGTTTTTTCTTCAGGAGTTTCTCGTGGGGAGACCGACGAGGAGGTTCTGGTTCTTCAACCGGATGCCGATGGGATACAGCGGGCCTTCATTGCACTGGACAGTTATGAGTACACGCCGCCGCACATCAGCGTCGAGGCGGGCTTGCCGATCGAGCTTCAGCTTGAAAACCAGAGTTTTCTGACTCCACACAATTTCGTCCTTGATTATCCGGACGTGGCTTTGCAGCATGACGTCAGCGTGGATGCCGGAGATAGCGTCACGATCCGGTTTTCGGTGCAGACTCCGGGAACGTATACCTTTTATTGTGACAAACAATTGCTGTTTTTCCCCAGCCACCGCGAAGAGGGGATGGAGGGGCGTCTCGAGGTTCGGCCGGAGAGTCGATGATGCGTGCGAAACACGTCGAGCGGTATTTACTGCATGACGTTTTAAAGCAGGTTTCGCGTTCGTTTTATCTGACCTTGGCCGTGTTGCCGGGGTGTGTGGCCAAACAAGTGGGGTTGGCGTATCTGTTCGCGCGCGCGGCCGATACGATTGCGGACGCGGGCCGGATGGATCGGGGCACCAGGGCAACGTTGTTGCGGCAGCTCAAGCTCCAATTCGTTCAGGAACCCTGCAATCGGGAAGAAATCAAGGCCATTCAAGCCATGACGGCCTCTCAACAGGGGCATCCCGGTGAACGCACGTTACTCGAACACCTGGACCGCTGTTTCGAGGTGTACGAAAACCTGGCACCTGACGATCAGGCGGAGATCCGTCAGGTTTTGCCGATTCTTATCAGTGGCATGGAAATGGATCTGGATCGTTTCCCCGGGGAATCCGAGGCTGAGCTGGCCGCGCTTTCTTCGTTGGAGGATCTCGACCTTTATACGTATAAGATTGCGGGCTGCGTCGGGGAGTTTTGGACCAATATCATGTATGCCCATTTGCCGCGCATACGCCGCTCGTGGGACAGGGAATCCAAAATTCGCACGGGCATCCGGTTCGGCAAAGGGCTTCAATTGACGAATATTTTGAAAGATCTGTCCAAGGATCTAGGACGTGGACGCTGTTACATTCCCTTGGAGTTGTTGGCGCAGGCAGGCTTGGAACCACGCGATTTATTGGATAAGCGCACGATGGCGGCCTTCAGCCCCATCCTGCACACGTTGGTGAAGACGGCTCTCGCACATTTGGATCAAGGATGGCTGTACGCCACGTCCATTCCGCGACGAGACCTTCGTCTTCGCCTGGCCTGTATGTGGCCGATTCTCATCGCCCTGAAAACGCTGCATCTCCTGACTACGTGTGACAATCTCCTGGACCCCGCCCAACAATTGAAAATTTCCCGGTTCGAGGTCTATCGGATTATGGCTGCCTCGACACTGACCGGCGGCAGCCGAACCATGGGCACGGCCTATTGGGGGCACCTCCGCAAGACAATCGGATAAAAGCGATTACTCGGGTTGGGGAACGAGTAGTTTTTCGCCTTTTCGAAAAACCACGTAAATGGCTTGTGAAGGACAGGCATCAAGGCACATCCGACACGTTTCCATACACCGCGATTCGTCGAATTTATACGGAGGGGTCGATAACCATGACCCGGTGGGACAGACAGGAATACACACGGCCTTATGCGTGCAGCGATCCGGATGACGAACCAAATGGTCCCGCGTTAGCATCATGGGTTTTACTCCTTCGAAGAGCCCCCCGGAGAACATATCCAGCATATTTTCGGGGCGTCGCATGTTAAAGAATTAAGAATTCCACTTTTTCACGAGTGAACGAATCCGGTCTTTTAACTCGGGGATGGCTTCCAGGTTATTGTGAATGGCCCCGAGGACGTTTTCCATTCGTGCCGTCCTGGTCGCTTCCCTATCACGTTGGGCGAGTGCTTCATATTCGCGATAGGCATCGGGGTAGAGGGTGCGGAGAAGTGTTTGAGCGGCAGTGATCCCATCCCTGAGTTGCTGAGGTTCCGGCGCAAGAGGTGGTACAATGGCAAAAGAACCGTTATCCAGCATGAGTACCTTTGCTTCGCTTTGTTCAATCGAGGTCACGGACGTGATGGTGTGGCCGGCCACCTCATCCCAGGTCCGGAGTAACCCGGGAAATTGTTTGAGGAACGCGACTTTTTCCTGATTCGCTTTCCATTTGGCTTCGTTTGCCGACATGTGGGGCTTGCGTGCTTTGATCGCTACGGTTGAGAGTGAGGCTATTCCCTTGTCACACCATGGGATTGAACGTCTAAGGGGAAATCAGGGTGGCGCGAGATTCGAGCTGTTGCGGAGGAACGTCGTGCCCCGGCATCAGCAGGCGTTCGACCAATTCACCTTTGACCACGTGCCGTTCCATGATTTCAGTGACGTCGGCTTCGTTCCCGACCCAATACCAGACGCCTTCCGGATAAATGACGACGCTGGGACCATATTCACAATGATCCAAACATCCTGCCTTATTGGCACGGACGATGCCTTTGAGCCCGAGCCGCTGGACTTCCTCTTTGAAGAATGCGTGAAGTTCCGCGGACAGGTTATCGGCACAGCACCCTCTCGGGTCGCCCTTGGGCCGTTGATTAATGCAAATGAAAATATGATGCTTGAAGCCACTCATGATTGCGTTTCTTAGCAGATTTCGTTGCGAAGCACAAAAAAAATAGTACAGGAGGGCTCTTTCTCGTGTCCAGTATTATGCGAGAATGGAGAAAGAGCGGGCTTGTAGACTCTACCTCCCCTTCGCCCCTCCTTACAAAGTGTTGTGTCCCGTGAGATTCTGTAACAAGTGCAAGGGGGCCTGATAGTTGAGGCACCTTAACCGGGTCCGATTGTAATTGTCCACCACCCGTGTGATGAAGGCGTTCCGCTCGGCGTGACTCCGAAACCGATTGCTGCAATGGGCCCGGAGCGTCGGCTGGCTCTGTAACGCGTCACTCAGCCGCCGGTTAAAGCGTTCCACCATGCCATTGGTCTGCGGATGATAGGGCCGGATCAGGCGATGTGTGATCCCATGCGCCCGGCACACGTGATCCAGGCGATGCGTCCCGCTCGGCTGGCCCGCGGGCTTGCCTTTCTTGTGCACGGCAAACCGATCGGTAAACGCGCCATCATTATCGGTCAAGATGGTGTGCACTTTGTGCGGAAACGCGGCCAGGAATTCTTCGACGGCCTGCGTCACCGTGGCGGCCGTCCGCCGGGCCAGCACCTTGACCCAGACATAGCGGGTGGCCCGGTCAATGGCCACGAACACATAACTGGGCTGCTTCTGTAATTTGCTTAACACTTTCAGATCCAGATGAATGTAGCCGCACGGGGTCGCCGCGAACCGCCCCACCGGCGGCGCGTCGGGGGAGGCGGGGGGCAAGCGCGCGACGCCGAGCCGCACCAAGCAGCGATGGATCGCGCTCCGACTCAAGGGCGTCGCACTGCATCGGTTCAGGACCTCCGTGACATCGTCGAGGGACAACCGCAATTGGGTGCGCAATTCGGCGATAAGGGCTTCCTGCTCGGGGGAGGTACTGGCATGGAGCTGGTGGCGGACATGGGAGCCATCGTGGACCCGGCCGGCGCGCTTCCATTTATAGATGGTAGTCACAGCGACCCCGAGTTCCCGGGCCAAGGTCGCGGCGCTTTTGGGGGCGGTCTGGATGTAGCGACGCGTGGCGGGGGTGGTGCGAGCTAACTTATGTAATTTAATGTCCATGGGGCCTCCGTTGGTGGACATATTCGATGCCACGCATGATAGCAGAAGAGTCTAGGGAATCACACGGGACAGTACAACAAAGGAGGGGAAAGAAAGAGCGGGAATGGTCGAAACATGAGGGAACACATACGGATGACGGATGGGGTATCGGGAACAACCGCCGCTGAATCAAGATGAAGATCGGCATTCCCAAAGAACGCAAAAACCATGAATTTCGGGTAGCCTTGACCCCGGAAGGCGTGGATGAACTCGTCCGGAACGGCCATGAGGTGTGGGTCGAGACTCATGCCGGTCAGGGAGTGGATTTTCCTGATGACTCGTATCATGCCGTGGGAGCTCGAATCGCCTCGTCGGAAGAAGAGATCTTCGATCGGGCCGAGCTGGTCCTGAAAGTCAAAGATCCGCTTATAGCGGAGGTTGCGTACTTGCAGCCCCGCCATACGTTGTTCACGTTTCTTCATTTGGCTTCTTCCAAGTCTCTGACCGAGGCCTTGATGCAATCGGGGAGCACGGCCATTGCGTATGAAACAACGGAAAATGAATGGGGGCATCTACCGATGTTGCAGCCCATGAGTCAGATTGCCGGGAAATTGGCGATTCAAATCGGCGCTCATTTTCTGGAACGGACGCACGGCGGCAAAGGGATTCTCCTGGGCGGCGTCCCGGGGGTGCCCCGGGGACACGTCGTGATTCTCGGGGCCGGCGGAGTGAGCTCAGCCGCCGTGGGCGTCGCTCTTGGGATCGGGGCGCGAGTCACCGTCATCGGCAATGACATGAGTCAACTGCAAGGGTTACAGGAGCGCTTCGGGAACAGCCTGACGACCTTGGCCTCTCAAAGACTCACGATTGCAGAAACCGTGAAAAGCGCGGATTTGTTGATTGGCGCCGTCATGATCAAAGGCGCGAAAAGCCCGGTTCTGGTTTCCCGATCCATGGTGGCGACGATGAAAAAAAGCACGTTGATCATGGATATTGCGGTTGACCAGGGAGGATGTATTGAAACCACGAGGCCGACAACGCACGCCGATCCCATTTTCGAAGTGGATGGAGTCCGGCATTACGGCGTGACAAATATTCCCGGTATTGTGCCGCAAACTTCAACCTATGCCTTGACCAACGCAGCGATACCTTTTATAGTCCGGTTGGCCAACGTGGGAATCGAAGCATCTCTCCGGGCTGATCCGGGTATTGCCCGAGGCGTGAATATTCGTCATGGGGCGATCACCTATCCGGCTGTCGCCGAGGCGCATGGATTATCCTGTGAACCACTTGTCCGGAAATAGGAAACAGAAGCAAGGTCGTCGGGGCGTAGCGCAGACCGGTAGCGCACCGCGTTCGGGACGCGGGGGTCGGAGGTTCAAATCCTCTCGCCCCGACCAGCCCTTGCTTCATGTCTTGATGGACCGCGGTCAAAATTTCCCCAAACTCACGTCAGAATCCTTGTCCGTTCATCACGGCATCGGGAACCTGATCCGATGACTTTTCTGATTGTCATCGGAATCGGAATCGTGGCCGGCGGGATGGTCTTGGTCTGGTGGCGTCTCAGGTCGCTGACGCAAAAAGTCAAAGATGTCACGCGCCAACAGTATGACGGCCAGAACGAATTGAGGGAGACGGCCCGGCAACAGTCTGAAGCGCTCGCAATCCTGCGATTGCAACTCGCCCAGTTGGCATCGGGCAAAGAACTTGACGGCACCCTGGTCCGGACGGGGAGTCTGTATCACCAGGCAAGTGCGGATGAAGTACGGCAAATGATGGAGGGCCCTGCTGCGGGAACAGGTTCGGACTTGGTTGTCGTGGACGTTCGGAGCCAAAAAGAATTTCTCACAAATCACGTGCCTGGGGCCAAACATATTCCGTTCGAACACCTGGAAACGCGTTTCCAGGCCGAAGTCCCCAAGGAGACAAAAACAATTTTAGTGTATTGTGCCCAAGGTGAACGAAGCCGGCTCGCTTGTGATTTCCTGAGCCGGGAAGGGTATACGACCCTTGTGACCATGCGGGATGGTTTTCAAAAATGGACGGGGCCGGTTCTGGGCACGGGGAGTCTCGACCTGGTGCAAATTCAATCCAGGACCCCGCACAACAACGTCGTCCGGGAAAGGGCGCAGTCCTAATGGCTGAACCGTATACCATCCTGAAGGTGATGGGGCCGTATCGTGAGCCGAGAGAGGCTGCCTTGTCTTTTGATTATTCCGTCCAACGCCCGCATTGGGCGACTCCACAGGGGGTTCGGGTCAAGATTGGTCTCGAAGAAGAATTGGACCTGCTGAAGACGAAGATCTTACAGCTTTCAGGAGGAACGGCGGGCCAGCAACTTCGAATCAATCAACTTCTCGGACGCGCGATTGGAGACCGCAAGCTTGAAATCGCCAATGAAGAAAACCTGTTCAACGACCGCCGGGACGTCATGCTCGACCCTTTTACGGGTTCCTGGTCCCACCTCTTGCCCCGTCTTGAATCCTGGATGAACCAGGAACGCGACAGACTCCGACAGGAAATCCGCGAAAAAGTCGGCCTGTAATCTCTTTTGTATTTGTCGCTGCGCCCCAAGGCATAAAAGGGGACCACGCTGCCTGCTACCTCTTTTCGTACCAGTGCCCTCTTCTGTTATCCCCGACAATAAAGCCTGGATCCCCGCTAATTACTGCGGGGACGGATCCAGGGTTTTGTTTTCTTACAAAGACACTGGATTCCTGCTTTCGCAGGAGTATCTGTGTTTCAAGTCAAGCTTTTTTACGATGCCGGGACTCCCTCATCCACCCACGGCGTGCCTCGCCGCGCAATCGCGTGCAGTTGCAACAGCAGCTTCCGCATCACGGCCACCAAGGCCACTTTGCCCGGCTTCCCCCGCCGCCGTAACCCCTGATAAAACCGCCCCAGGTCCGTGTTGGTGCGGATCACCGATAACGCCGCCATGTATAACGCCCGGCGCACCAGCCCGCGGCCGCCGCGAATCGCCCGGTACCCTCGGTGGGTCCCACTGTCCTGGGCCCACGGCGCCAGCCCCACCAAGGCCGTCAGCGCCTTCCCCGAGCCCTGGCCCAATTCCGGGGCATAGGCCAGCAAGGTCGCCGCCGTGAGCAGGCCCACCCCGCGCACACTCTGATACAAGGCCGCGCGCTCGGCCAACGCTGGCCGGACTTCGATGGCTTGCTGGTACTCGTCCGCCAGGTGCTTCAGCTCTTTGTCCAACCACGCCAGATGCCGCTGACAGGATTGCTTGACCCGCCCCCGCAACCCCTTCTCCAAGCGATTCAGTTCCTGGGTCCGTTGATCGAGCAGTTGCTGCCGCCGCCCCAGCAGGGCCCGGACCTCCTCACTGGCTTCCTCTTGCGCGGCCTCCACCGGCAACTCAAACACGTCGCCATAGTGTGCCAGGATCTGCGCATCCAGCGGATCGGTCTTGGCCCCCTGGCCCACAGCCCGGGCAAACGCCCGCACCTTCGTCGGATGCGCCACCGACACCGCGAGGTCGGTGATCCGGACCCGTTGCACGAGCAGGCGTTCATACCCCCCCCGTCGCTTCACACACCACGTGGGTCACGGCTTGTCCCCGCCCCCACGCCAGAAACGCCGTCAGCCCGGCGCTGGTGTTGGGAAACCGGCGGACCGGCCCCCGCGCGACGGATACGGCTAATTCCTGTTTCCCGACATCAATCCCGGCCACAATTTTGTTCATGATGTCCTCCCTTGCTGAGGTGAATGGTGTTTGTCCTCCCCACTTGCAAATGCGGGGCTGTGAACCCCCTGGATCTGTTCGGAGCTACAAACTGGCCTGAGGGGTGTCCTACTCCTGCACGGTGCAACCTCGGAGTGCCCCGGGATTCACCTTATGACACGCGACGCGCCCCTCACGCCCACCTTACAAATTGGCCGATTTGCAAGGTGAAAGCAACATACAAATGACAGTTTGGGGTGCATTGACTATTTTGCAGTAATGACAGATTCGGGGTTGGCGGTTATTTTTATGCCAGAGGAACTGAGTTATCGTGAGTCTGCGGCAGAGGAAGCGTCAACCTTAAAACAATGGTTGATACCGTCGTGAGTAAAGGCCCGTGGCTGTTTCTCCGAATCCCAGGGAGGCGTGTTCAGGCTGACTTTTCCGGTTGAGATTGATAGCGTAATGTCCTCGAACCTGTTCCATGGCTATTTCGTACGGAATGGTCCTCTGGTAAAAATCACCCGGCGCATGTGCCCCGACGGATAAAATTTCAACGGCCTCGGGAACTGCGTATTTCGGATCGGAAAAGATATAAATATCGGCGACGGCAAATTCACCCAGGTTGTTCCCCGGCGTGGTCGCAGGAATCTGTGAAACAAGAGAGCCATCCTTTCGTGACAGTCTTAGGTGATTGAGTAAGGCCACGACTTGGCTGTCGGTGGTTTGTCGAGGAACGAGCAGGCTCAGGGCATTCATTCCTTGCACGTGAGCCGTGACTTTAATCGAAGGCACCGGTGCCGATTCGGCTTCCTTGAGCAACAGCGCCAGTTGTTCCGATCGAACTTCATTCCCCTGTGGGGGTTGAATATCCTTGGATTTGGGAATAATCGCTTGGACAAAAAGCCAAAGCCCGATAATCACTCCAAAGATAACGATCATCGGATGCAGGCCAACGCGTTTGTTCTGCTCTGGGGGGTCCGAGTCATTCATGGTCTTGGGCATGGTCCTGGGTTTCGAGAGAAACGGAAGCCTGGTGAGATTCGGTTTTTTCCTGGCTCTTGGCTGCTTCCCACAACGTATCCCATTCCAAAGCCGTCATGGCTTGAAGGTCTTTTCCCTCTCGAGCCGCGTGACGTTCCATATATTGGAAACGCGCGATGAAACGGTTATTCGTCTTGCGAAGAGCTTCCTCCGGGTTGATTCGTAAAAAACGCGCCATGTTCACGATGGTGAATAACACGTCCCCCAACTCGTGTTCAACAGCCGCGTTCGGTTGTTGGACGGAAGGCTCGGAGACGGGGAGGTGGGCGGCTGCCGCTCGCAGTTCCCCTAATTCTTCATCCAGTTTTTCAAGAACCTGTTCGGAGGTCTCCCAGTCAAAACCGGTACGTGAAGCTCGTTTTTGAATTTGATGAGCCCGTAACAGGGAGGGAAGAGAGGCAGGGATTCCCGCCAAAATCGAGTCGGATTGAGTCGAACGTTCGGCTCGTTTGATCGCTTCCCATTGATTGACGACTTGTTCGGAGTCCAACTTCGGGGCCTCACCGGATGTGGCCGTAAAGACGTGGGGATGCCGCCTGATGAGTTTATGCGTCAAATCGGCGATTACGTCTTCAATGTCGAACGTCTGCTCCTCGGATTTGATGTGGGCATGAAGCAGAATCTGGAGCAGCAGATCCCCAAGCTCTTCGCGCAGGTGTCGGGGATCTTGCGTGTCGAGCGCTTCGAGTACTTCATACGCTTCTTCCAATAAAAAAGGCTTGAGTGACTCGTGGGTCTGCTTGACGTCCCAAGGACATCCCTCGGGAGAACGAAGTCGAGCCACCACTCCGACAAGATCGCGAAAAGCTTGAGACATCTTATTCTCCATTGCCGCGCCTCGTGTTTGCGCGTTGGCTAGAATAACCGGTTTTCTCGACTGCTTCAATCGACTTCTTGTCTTGCGAGGTTCTTGGGATTGTGCTACTTTCATTGTGACACATGAGTGAGTGCCATGGCTGATATTTCAGAATCAGAGTTTGTAGTCCGCGACAAACGCGGCCAGTTGAGAGAAGAAGCGGCTTTCGAGTCCGTTGAAAAAGCAGCCTCTGCCACGACACCTTCGTCATCAGACTCAAAGCCTTCCCACACAGGACCGCCACTCTCCTTTTCGACGTTTATTCTTTCGTTGGGTACGTCAACCCTCATGTTGATGGGCGAGCAACTATCGCCGGAGAATCCCGCCCTTCCGGTCAATCTGCCGCAAGCTAAGGAAATCATCGACATTCTTCTCATACTGGAAGAGAAAACGAAGGGTAATCTTACCGAAGAAGAGACAAACGTGATGCGCGACATGTTGTACACGTTGCAGATGAAGTACGTCGAGTTGGCTTCGGATTCCCCTTCGTCCACATGATTTTCGTTGTTCCTGCCTTTTCTTTCCCGTACACTTGGGCGTGAGTGAACCCCCTTGCTTTTTCAATTCGAGAGGCTCCTGTTGGCAATGGAAAACAGAAGGCGACGGGCCCCTTATGCCTCCGTTGACGCATGCATGACGCGTGTTTCCTGGGGGTAGCCTCCCGCTATCGTCATGGCGACTTCTAAATTGACCCCACGTTTATTTCCTTCCGTGAAATTGAAGAAACGGCTCATTCTCGATGATGAGCCGGGCCCCCAAGCCCAGCGTCTTCATTTGAAACCGATCTGGATTGTCCTGTTCCTCCTGATTTCCTCTCTGCTCTTGACGATGTACTACGCACAGTATGGAGGATTCGGAGGAAAGACGGCAGACTCGCTTCTCCCAAGCGCCAGTTACGCATTGGTTCTGTTTCTCGTCTATTTAGACGTCGTCGGATTGGTCGTCCTGACCCTTTTATTATCCCGTAATTTGATCAAAGCCTATTTCGAACGACGGCACCGGCTGTTGGGGTCGGGATTTCGCGCGAAATTAATCGCCGCATTCATTGGTTTTTCGTTGGTCCCAACCCTGTTGTTGGCGGTGATGGCCAGTGAGGTGATCAATGAGGTGATGAACGTCTGGTTCAATGATCAGATCGAGGAGGTCCTGAAAGACTCCGAAGAATTATCCAGGATGTATCATGAAGGACATACGGCCTTGGCCATGCAGAGTGCCAGGGCCATCAGCAAGGAAATTTATCGGGAAGATTTTTTGCAGCTGGACCGCCGTGAATTATTGATTGCTGCCATGGCCCGAAAGCGTGCGGAATTCAACGTCACGGACGTAGAAGTCTTTTCGTCAAAATTGGAATTGCTCGTTCGCGAGACCGCCCCGGAGGCAACCGACAGGATGTTCCATTTGCCGGTAGGGCAACTTGTTCGTCGGGTCTTGGATTCGCATGAGGAAGTGACCTCGGTGCAAGTCGCACAATCCGGACGACTGATCCGCGCAGCGGTACCGATTACCTCCAACAGCCAACCCGGAGGGATTGACGGAGTGGTTGTCGTCAACACCTACGTCTCGGAATCGATCTTGGCGAAAATGCAAGGAATCGCCAAACACTATACTGATTACCGGCAGATGAAGGCGTTGGAAAATCCCATTAAGGCCGGGGCCTATCTGTTTGTTGCGGTCGTCACGGTTTTATTGTTATTCAGCGCTACCTGGTTTGGATTTTACGTGGCGAGAAGCATCACCGTGCCGATTCAGAAATTGGCTGAAGGGACCGAAGCCGTAGCCCGTGGGGACCTCAACGTGAGAATTAGAGTCAATGCCACCGATGAGATTGGGACGTTGATCGACTCGTTTAACCGAATGACCGAAGATTTGTCAAACGGCAAAGTCAGACTGGAAGAAGCCAATCAATCGCTCATGCAATCGAACGTCGAAGTCGATCGCCGGCGGGCGTATACGGAAGCCGTCGTGGATACGATTGCTTCAGGCGTGATGTCCATTGATACTCAGCACACGATTACCACGTTCAATCATTCGGCTGAGCGGATATTGGGGGTCAGGGGCGACGCTGTCCGCAGGCGCTTGGCGTTTGACGTCTTCAAATTTCATCAATTCCCGTTGTTCCAGGAGGCCTATGACCGGATTTTACACGATCGCCAGGATAGTCTCACCCTCGAAGGTCAAATGGAGGTGCAGGGGAAACTCCTCACCATGGGGTTGAATCTTTCCCGCATGAGAAACGAGGCTGGCAAGGACTTGGGGTTCGTGTTTGTCTTCGAGGATCGGACCGAATTGATCAAGGCGCAGAAAACTGCGGCCTGGCAGGAAGTGGCCCAACAGATTGCGCATGAAATCAAGAATCCCCTGACGCCCATTCAACTTGCGGCCCAGCGGTTACGAAAAAAGTTTTTTGAAGGGTCTCCTGATTTTAAAGCCATTTTTGATCAATTAACGACCGTTATTGTGAACGAAGTGGGAAGTTTAAAGCGAATGGTGGACGAATTTTCGAAATTTGCCAGGATGCCCGCTCCGCATATGGCCAGGGAATCGTTGCACGACATCATTGAAAAGGTGAGTGACCTGTATCGTGGCGGACACCATGACGTCGAGTTTATTCCAACCTTTGATTCCTTGGTCCCGGATATCAATATCGACCGGGAACAGATGCGTCGCGTCTTCGTCAATTTGTTTGACAATGCCATCCAGGCCATGAAACAAAAAGGGCGCATCTGGGTTTCCACGAAAATGGATTGGAAGCATAAACGGGTCCGAATCACGGTGGCCGACGAAGGGTCGGGCATTCCCCAAGAAGATCAGGAAAAATTATTTGTCCCGTCTTTTTCGCGAAAACGAACGGGAACCGGACTCGGGTTGGCGATTGTTCATCGAATCGTGACGGATCACAACGGGACGATTCAAGCCTCCAATCGCCACCCCCAAGGGGCCTTGTTTATTATCGAACTCCCCGTCGCTTGATACGAGCAGACGGTGCATGGAACAACAAGACGACGGATTCGCCAAAGATTTTTTATGACGTTCCGGCTTACGATCTGGTCATAACTTGGAGGAATAGGCATGTCCGGTACCATCTGTATCGTCGATGATGAACCTTCCATCTTGAATACCTTGAGTGGTATTTTGGAAGACGAAAGGTATCAGGTCACGATCGCGAAAACCGGTGGGGAGGCCCTGAAAGTCATTCAAATGGAGGTGCCGGACGTCGTGCTTCTCGACATTTGGATGCCGGAGTTAGATGGCTTGGAGGTGTTAAAACGCGTCCGTGAGCAATTCCCACACATCATGGTCATTATGATGTCCGGTCATGGATCCGTCGAAACCGCGGTGACAGCCACAAAATTGGGCGCCTATGATTACCTGGAAAAACCGCTGGATCTTGAAAAAGTCACCATCCTGGTCCGCAATGCTCTGCACCAGCGTAAGCTGGAAGAAGAAAATATCAACCTCCGCGTTAAGGTCCAGCGGCATTCGAAACTCGTCGGAGCCTCTTCCGTTATGGAGACGCTTCGACAGCAAATCGCGGCTGCGGCACCGACCCATAGTCGGGTCCTGATTTCCGGAGAAAACGGCACGGGTAAGGAATTGGTGGCACGGGCCATCCATCTTCAAAGCCCTCGCCATAATCGTCCGTTTATCGAAGTCAATTGTGCGGCGATCCCCGAGACGTTGATTGAGACGGAGCTGTTCGGGCATGAACGCGGTGCGTTTACGGGAGCCGTTTCTCAAAAACGCGGAAAATTCGATTTTGCGGACGGTGGCACCCTGTTCCTCGACGAAATCGGCGATATGAGTCTGGCCACTCAAGCGAAAGTGCTTCGCGTATTGGAGGAACAACAGTTTACCCGGGTAGGAGGGGGGAAACTGATTACGGTCAACGTCCGCGTCATCGCGGCATCCAATAAGGATTTCAGTCAGGAAATTGAAAAAGGGAACTTTCGCGATGATCTGTTTTATCGGTTAAACGTTTTGCCGATAGAAGTACCGCCGCTTCGCGCTCGACGTGAGGATATTCCGGCTCTCACCCGGCATTTCTTGAAGATTCATGCAGAAGAGCAGGGGGTGAAGTTAAAAGAGATCACTCCGGAGGCATTGGATGCGCTGGCGCGTCATGCGTGGCCGGGCAACATTCGAGAACTTCGCAATCAAGTCGAGCGCCTGATGATTATGGTGCCCAAAACCACCATAGAGGTGGGCGATGTCTTACCGTTTATGCCGAGGGGTTTCAGCCGGATCAATCCCCTGGACGCATACGATTCCTTGCGGGATGCCCGGCATGCGTTTGAACGTGAGTATATTACCATCCGTTTGCGGGAGAATGGTGGGAACGTCTCGAAGACCGCCGATGACCTGAAAATCGAACGGAGTCACTTGCATCGCAGAATTAAAGGTCTGAACGTGGAATTTCGCTCGGGAAACTGATGTCCCAATCTCTCACTATCGAACGGGTGGTTGCCGGTGGATGGGGATTATCCCGTTCAGGTTCCATAGTCACGTTCGTCCGGGGCGGATTGCCCGGCGAGGTGGTCACGGTTATCTCCAACGAACGGCATTCCGGTTACGAGTTTGCCACCCTTGATGAAATTCGTGTGGCGTCACCGCATCGCATTCAGGCTCCGTGTTCCGTCTATGAAGATTGCGGGGGCTGTCAATTTCAGCATGTTCGCTATGAGGCACAATTGCAGTATAAACAAGGCGTGCTGGAGGAAGCGTTCTCCCGTATCGGCCGAATCGAGCAGGCGATATTTCAAGATCCCGTTCCTTCGCCCTTGCCCTATGAATACCGGCGACGAGTTCGCTTCAGGGTGTTTCAGCAGCACGGTACGTTTCACCTTGGATTCGTACGGGAACGATCGCACAACCCGGTCAAGGGAGTGGGCTGCCTGTTAGTCTCAAAGCCCATGGGAAAAGTGATCGAAAACATCGAAGGACAATTGGCTCGCCTGCGCCAATTACCCGCGTTTCTCTCACACGTGGAAATTCGATCCTCGGACGCGTTCGGGACGCACCTGATTCTGTGCACGGTGCCCCGTGCTTCGCACAACCAGGCACGAGAACTCTTGGCATTGTTTGAGGGGATTCCTACCGTGGTCGGGTGCGTCCTGACCTCCTCTTCCGCGACAGCGTCTCAAAAAAGGCACCTGCGGCGAGTCGTCCGGGGTGAACCCCATTTGTTTGAACGATTTCAGGATATGGTCATTCGGGTCAGCGACCGATCGTTTATGCAGGCGAATTGGGCGGTCTATTCGCTTATTTTTCAAACGTTGGCGGATTGGATGAACGTACGGGATCGGCAAACTCGCGTGCTTGAATTATATGCCGGGGTCGGATGCGTAGGATTGGGTTTGGCAAGAAACGGAGCACTGGTCACGGAAGTCGAGGAGAATCCCTATGCCGTGGCTGATGCCAAACAATCGGCATCTCAAAACCATGTCGGGCGTTATCGTATACGGGCGGCAAAGGTTGAGGACTTTTTGGAGACGGTAGCCGCCGACGAATACGACGTGATCGTGATGGATCCGCCGCGAACGGGATTGAGCCGGCGTTGCGTCGAATCCCTGGAGCGCATCCGGGCACCCCACATGTTTTATCTTTCGTGTGACGCTTCCTCCCTGGCTCGTGACCTCAACCGGCTTTGTACGACCCGGTACCACGTCAGGCGAGTGCAGGTGTTTGACATGTTCCCGCAAACCGCGCATATCGAAACCCTGGTGGAACTCGTCCGTGTGTAGCTCCGGCGTTCGGACTCTACCCCACCTGACCTCCCCTTACAAAGGGGAGGGAAAAGGCGGTCATGCTTTTTCCATTCCCCTCCTTTGTAAGGAGGGGCGAGGGGAGGTAGAGATGTACGGGAGGACGCAATGAACGTTCTCCGGTTAGGCGTTCTTGTTTCAGGCAGGGGGTCCAATCTTCAAGCCATTATGAATGAGATTGAAGCTGGAACCGTCAAAGCCGAGATTGCGGTCGTGATCAGTAATAAACAGGGGGTCCCGGCCTTGGAGCGCGCGGAACGCCACGGGTTGACAACCGTTTTTCTCGATCCAAAGTCAGTGGCGGATACGCCGAACCCCCGGCAGGCGTATGACCAAAAACTTTTGGAGACGTTGCAGCATCACCAGGTGCAGTTGGTGGTATTGGCGGGCTATATGAAAATTGTCACTTCGGTCCTTATCGATTCGTATGAATCGCGCATCATGAACATTCATCCTGCACTTCTTCCGAGCTTTCCCGGCTTGGATGCCCAACGGCAGGCATTGGACCATGGGGTGAAAGTATCCGGCTGCACGGTTCATTTTGTGACCGAAGGCATGGATACGGGCCCTATCATCCTGCAACGAGCCGTACCCGTGGAAGAAGGTGATACCGCAGATACCTTATCCGAACGAATCCTGAAAGAAGAGCATGGACTTTTGCCCAGGGCCATCCGGTTATTTGCGGAGGGGCGACTGACGCTTGAAGGTCGGGCCGTCCACATACGCGATGCTTGACTTGATTGCAGGGCGCCGGTCCTTTTGATAGAGTGCCAGACGTGGGGGGCTAGCTCAGTTGGGAGAGCACAACGTTCGCAACGTTGGGGTCAGGGGTTCAAGTCCCCTGCCCTCCACCAAACTTTGTCTTTGTTTGCGGAACCTCATGGGTGCCGTGGCAACGGCAAAGGAGGGTTTGGTAAAGAAAGAAAATTTTTTGCTATAATCCTTAATAATTTTTCTAAACATTATTAAGAATATGAGACTGTCCAGAAAAAGCGAATACGGGTTGCGGGCCTTGATTGAATTGACCAAGGCTTACAATCAGTCTGCGTTGCGACGGTCCGACATTGCAGAATCCCAACAAATTCCCGTGGGCTTTTTGGAAACCATCCTGTTGGAATTAAAGCGGGCGGGGATCTTAGGGAGTCGTCCCGGCGTTCAGGGCGGATACCGGTTGATTAAACCCCCGGAAGACGTGTCACTCGGACAGGTCATTCGTATTTTAGACGGTCCCCTCGCACCGATTGCCTGTGTGAGTCAGACCGCCTATCAAACGTGTCAGGATTGTCCGTATTCCGAAGACCGGGAATGTCCGATTCAAAGCGTGATGTTCGAGGTCAGGAATGCCATCGTCAACGTATTGGACCGGTATACGTTGAGAGCCTTTTACGACCAAGGTCGAAATCGGCGCTTCCGGAAATCTGCGAAACCCCGAAGGGACAACACCCGCAGTCAATAAGGAGTGGGCTATGGATACAAATCTTCGGAGTCTGGTCAAAGGCATCAGTTGGAGAGTCTTGGCGACCATGGTGACCACGATTGTCGTGTTTCTGTATTCGGGTGAGTTGGCGGCAGCGGCTATCGTTGGCACTTTCGATGCTCTGGCTAAAATCGTCCTGTACTGGGGCCATGAACGAATATGGCAATGGATCACGTGGGGCCGTATTCTGCCCACGGTCTTCTCGCCCTAGTCGTCTTCTGCCAATTCTTTTTCTTCTTCGCGATCTTTTATTGGGCTATCGTCCAATCTCTCCCAGGGGTTGCTCGGTGACGATACAGGCTCCTCGTGGGTTTTCACCAAGCGCGTTACAGGATAGAAGCTGATTGAGTTCCGGCGTCAATCGGCAATCGGGTGTCATGACGAGGCCCCAGTGGAAATTGTCGTGACATTCATTCTCCAGGATCAATGCCTGAGCCCCGTAAAACAGGAGTATGCCGCTGAGCATATTGTGACGGCAGATATTTTTAATCAAATCCGGTCGTGTCCCATCATCCCGAACCGCCAGGCCGAAATGGTGATTCTGGAAACACACGTTCCTGGCTAAGTAGGGTTGCGCCCCGGCAAAACAGAAAATGCCTGATTCGCGATTCTGACATACCTCGTTTTCTATAAGGGACGGCCGGCAGTTCGGGCCATAAATGACAATTCCCGAGAGTAGGCCTTCGGTTGCCCGGCACTGCGTAATCGTACAAGTGGAATCAAAAATATTGATCGCGGAATGTTGGTCGCTTCCCACGTAACGGAACGTCATGCCGGAAATGCGTCCGCCGGGAACCTGTTGCAGATACAGGGGACCACTCCGGCGGCTGAAGATTTGGACGTGGTCCCGCCCGGCTCCGATTAATTGAATGGGGTGTTGCGTGGCGAATAAACGGTCTTCATAGAGTCCCGGACGAACAAAAATCTGGTCATCCGGTCCGGCATCTTTAAGGGCTGCACTCGGGCGGGAATAACAGGCGGCATCGGCGTGGTCCACAATGAGGGTCTTGCCGCCCTCGGGATTCGGAGGGGGTTCGTTGAGCGCGGGAGGGTTCCGGAAGGAATCCGAAGGTGAGGAGGGGTCTTCAGGCATGACGGTGAATTCTATAACACAGCCTGCCTGTCAGGTTCAGCATATAGTTCCAACAATTTTGTCTTGACTGTTACAGAGGACTGCTGTAAAAGCAGGAAATCTGCTGAGACATCGTTGTCTTGGCTTGTAGCCTTTATGTTCAAAGGACGACGGAGTCCTCAACCACGTAAGAAGGGGTTGAGGACTTTTTTTTGGTCGGGAAAGGAGCCTTAAAGAAACCAAGGCTCTTTCACTCACGACGAGGTGCACACAAGGGAGTGTGCCGAATTGACTCTAGTTTCCTAAAGACGATTCTTGATTAAGGAGAACCGACAATGACCAAACCGATGATGACTCGCTTGTTTTTGTTTATTTTCAGTATTGCGGTCGTTGGGTGGCTTCCCGCACCGCTATTGAGTTCCATGGCGCTGGCTGAAGATGACTCGTTGGCTAACAAATTGAACCTTTCGCTGTATGGCTATGTGGAAACGTCATATACGCAAAATTTCAATAACCCCTCGGACGGAGTGAACAACAGCCGGAGTTTTGACGGCGATGCAAATTCCTTTCGGCCCAATATGGCGCAACTCGTCCTGGAAAAAGCCGCGAGTCCCACGGGGGCTTTGACCGATCGGGCAGGCTTCCGCTTGAAGCTGAACTTCGGAGAAGATGCCAAATTTACCGGTGGTACGGGTAGCGACGATTTTGACTTTCAAGAAGCATACATCCAATACATGCCGGTAGATAATCTCACGTTCCAGGCAGGGCGCATGAACACGCTGATCGGGTATGAAGTGATCGAAAGCCCGCTCAACCCCAATTTCTCCCGTTCGTTCATGTTCGGCATTGGTGAACCGTTCACGGTGACGGGGTTTCGCGCCTCTTTTGATTTTTCGGATTCCACCTCGCTTGCCGTCAGCGCCATCAACTCATTTACCGGGTCGCAGGCGGATACTGATAACAGCAAATCCATCGAAGCGCTCCTTTCTCTGGCCCCAGTGGACAACGTGGGCGTTTCCGTGTTCGGTTTCTGGGGCCCTGAGGGGGGAAAACGAGGAGAAGATGGTAGGGACCGCATGCAGGTTGGAGGAATCCTCGACGTGCAGGCCACCGACCAACTTGAACTCGTAGTGGAGGGCTATTACGGGAATCAGGCACGCCCCGGGATGGCCAACGCGCGATGGAACGGCGTGGCAGGCTACGCCATCTATGATTTTAACGATCAGTGGGGACTCCACGTCCGGGCGGAAGTTTTTGAGGATGCGGCAGGCGCATTTTCCTGCGGAGGACGTGACGATGACGATAAAATCCTTTACGGCAATGCCCAAGTGTGTCCCATCGGGGCAGCAAACGATCAGACATTATGGGAGACCACGTGGACTCTGCAATACAAGCCGGTTCCCAATCTCATTACCCGGGCGGAGTTCCGGTACGACAAATCCGACAGAAATACCTTTGATGGTGGTGACGGTCCGACAGACAGCCAATCAACCTTGGCAGGAGAAATGATCTTCCTCTTTTAGGGAAGTCCTGAACCATATATGGGAGGAAGAAAATGGAAAACAGGAAAGCTTTGTCAAAATATTTAAGTACATTAATCTCAGTATTACTACCTTTGTTTTTTGCCGGGTCGGCCTTGGCGGATGAAGGGGGTACAGCGATCAGTGCGGGGGATACGGCATGGCTCCTGACTTCCTCCGCGTTGGTTCTCGCCATGATCATTCCTGGCCTGGCTCTCTTTTACGGAGGGATGGTACGCGATAAAAACGTGCTGAGTACCATGATGTACAGTTTCATCTCCGTGTGCGTGGTCAGCGTGGTCTGGGTGTTGTGGGGTTATACCATTGCCTTCGGCACGGACGTGGGTGGCATCGTCGGCAATTTCGAGTTTCTGTGGTCGAATGGCGTCGGGCCGGAAGCCTTTCCCGGAACGGCAGTCCCGCATCTTGCCTTCATGGTATTTCAACTCATGTTCGCAGGGATTACGGTGGCGCTGATCAGCGGGGCCATTGCGGAACGCATGAAGTTCAGCGCTTTCGTGCTGTTTGCGATCCTGTGGGTTACCCTGATCTATGCACCGTTGGCCCATTGGGTCTGGGGCGGTGGATGGTTGGGCGAATTAGGAGCCCTGGATTTTGCCGGCGGCACCGTCGTTCACATCAGTTCGGGTGTGGCTGCCTTGGCCGCGGCGTTGGTCCTGGGGAAACGGCACGGCTACGGGTCCGAAAAGATGGCTCCCCATAACCTGCCGTTTACCGTGGTTGGTGCGGCCTTATTATGGGTGGGGTGGTTCGGGTTTAACGCAGGGAGCGCCCTGGCGGCCGATGGGATTGCCGCGGGGGCTTTTGTCGCCACCCAGGTGGCCACGTCTGCAGGTGTCTTGGGATGGCTCGCGATCGAATGGATGTATCGCGGCAAACCAACGGTCTTGGGAGGAGCAAGCGGCGCCATTGCCGGGTTGGTGGCGATTACTCCCGCGGCGGGTTTTGTCGGCCCGATTTCCTCGATTTGGATCGGTCTTGGCGGCGGAATCTTGTGTTATTTAGCCGTGGTATGGAAATCCAAATTCGGCTATGATGATGCCCTTGACGTCCTGGGCATTCACGGCATCGGAGGGACTTGGGGAGCGATAGCCACGGGACTCTTTGCCAGCGTGGGGGCAACCGGCTTGTTTTTTGGAAATCCGGGGCAAGTGGTCATTCAAGCCGTGGGTGTGGGAGCCACTTGGGTGTTTTCGTTTGTAGGGACCTTTATTATTTTGAAAGTGTTGGATATGGTCATAGGCCTTCGGGTAGGGAAAGAAGAGGAGATCGTTGGACTTGATCTGAGTGAACATAGCGAACGCGCATATACGTAAGTTGCAGATCGATTCATGAGACTGGATCACGTCAGCCATGAACGATGTGGATCGTTTATGCTTTTCCGCCGACACTTTCAATTTTGAGAGGGGAGAAACCCATGAAACTTGTGACAGCCATAATCAAGCCTTTTAAACTCGATGAAGTGAAAGATGCCCTGACTGAAATGGGTATTCAGGGAATGACGGTCTCTGAAGTCAAAGGGTTTGGCCGACAAAAAGGCCATAAAGAAACCTACCGCGGAACGGAGTACCAAATTGATTTCGTGCCGAAAGTCAAGATTGAACTCGCCATTGCCGATAACATGGAAGAAAAGGTCTTGGAAACCCTGAGAACCGCCGCCAAAACAGGGAGTATCGGTGATGGGAAGATTTTTGTTTCAGATTTGAACAGTGTGGTTCGGATTCGTACCGGAGAGACGGGTGAGGGGGCGCTGTAACCGGTTCTTCAAAAACCATGCGAATATCATGAAACCCCCCTGTAAGAGATCAGGGACAGTCGTGGGAACGGTTCCTGGGGCACTGAGGCGTGAGCCTTCAACGCCCCGGTAACGGATTGTTTCTGACTGTTTGCGTATCCGGCCGACCGGATACGCCGGTTCATCTAACCCTTAACCAGAGGTGGAACCGTGAAGCACTCGACCTTCTCATTCACGTGGCTATTGTTTGTGATTCTGAGCGTATGGTGCGGGCCGGCAACCGTATGGGCCCAGGAAGGGACCCCGGGAGCCATTGATACGGGTGATACGGCGTGGATCCTGGTGTCGTCTGCATTAGTGTTATGTATGATCTTGCCCGGGTTGGCGCTCTTTTATGGCGGGCTTGTCCGGAGCAAAAACGTACTCGGGACGCTGATGCATACCGCCATCATCCTGTGCATAATCAGCATCGTGTGGGTCCTGCTCGGCTATACATTGGCATTCGGCACGGACGTGGGTGGGATGATCGGCAGTCTCGAATTTCTCGGCTCGCTGGGTGTGGGACAGGACGCCTATCCCGGCACGGGCATTCCACATTTGGCCTTTATGGTGTTTCAACTCATGTTCGCCGCTATTACGGTAGCCTTGATTACCGGGAGCTTTGCCGAGCGGATGAAATTCTCGGCGTTGCTGCTTTTTGCCGTGCTCTGGTCGGTCTTGATTTATTCGCCTCTTGCCCATTGGGTCTGGGGGGGAGGCTGGCTGGCGGAGATGGGCGCATTGGACTTTGCCGGAGGAGCCGTCGTGCACATCAGTTCAGGATTTGCCGCCCTCGTCTGCGCGCTGATGTTGGGAAAACGGAAAGGCTATGGGGTTGAGCCCATGCTGCCGCACAACCTTCCCATGACGGTTTTAGGGACGGGCCTGTTGTGGTTCGGGTGGTTTGGATTCAACGCGGGGAGTGCCCTGGGCGCCAACGGGGGCGCGGCTTCAGCTTTTGTCGCCACGCATATTGCGGCTTGCGCCGGCGGGCTCAGTTGGATGAGTGCGGAATGGCTACGGACCGGCAAACCAACCATGCTTGGATTGGCGAGTGGAATCATCGCGGGACTGGCCACCATTACCCCGGGAGCCGGATTCGTTTCACCGCTGTCGGCTTTAGTGATTGGACTCGTGGCAGGCGCAATCTGTTACGCCGCAGTTGTCTTGAAAATGAGACTCGGGTACGATGATTCGCTCGACGTGGTGGCCATTCACGGAGTGGGAGGGTTTACCGGAATCCTGGCAACCGGGTTATTCGCTTCCGTAGGAGCCCAGGGGTTATTTTTCGGGAACCCGGGCCAATTCGTGATCCAGTTCGTGCTGGCCGTTTCTACGGTCGTGTTTGTCGTGGTCGGAACCTTCATCATTTTGAAAGTCGTCGACCTCCTGGTCGGCCTACGGGTCTCATCGGAAGACGAAGAAGTCGGGCTCGATTTGAGCCAGCATGATGAGCGCGCCTATTCTTGAAAAGCATTCGTGTCAGCGTCGTAAACCCTATTTTGTGAAGAAGGAGGTACGGAATGACTCCGCGTGAGGTATTGGATTTTGCAAAGAAGAACAAAGTAGAAATGGTCGATCTCAAATTTGTGGACCTGGTGGGGACGTGGCAACATTTTTCCATCACGACATCGGAACTGAATCTCGATTTGTTTAAAGATGGCTCGGGCTTTGACGGGTCGTCCATCCGCGGATGGAAAGCGATTGAGAACAGCGATATGCTGATTTTTCCTGATCCGAACACCGCCCGGTTGGATCCGTTTACCGAACTGCCCACTCTCAGCATGGTGTGTAACGTGCAAGATCCGATCACGCGCGCCGTCTATGAGCGTGACCCGCGAGGCGTCGCTCAACGGGCGGAGCAATACCTGAAGAGCACCAGAATCGGCGATCTCTCCTATTGGGGGCCTGAAGCCGAGTTCTTTATTTTTGATCATGCCAGTTATGACCAAACCAGCAACTCGGGATATTATTTTATCGACTCCGAGGAGGGTATTTGGAATTCAGGCGAAGACGGTCACAATTTGGGATCACGGCCTCGGCACAAGGAAGGCTATTTCCCCGTCGCCCCAACGGATACGCAACAGGATATCCGCTCCGAAATGGTCCGGGAAATGGAAAAAGCCGGCATTCACGTTGAAAAACATCACCACGAAGTGGCAACGGCGGGACAAGCTGAAATCGATCTCCGCTTTGATACCTTATTGAGTATGGCCGACAAAATGATGATGTATAAGTACATTGTCAAGAACGTGGCGCGGCGTCACAACAAAACCGCAACGTTTATGCCGAAACCGTTATTCCAGGATAACGGCACGGGCATGCACACCCATCAAAGTATTTGGAAGGATGGGAAACCGACGTTCGCCGGCAAAGAATACGCGGGCGTTTCGAAAAATTGTTTGTATTACATCGGTGGCGTCCTGAAACATGCTTCGGCGTTGGCGGCGTTCACGAATCCGACGACCAATTCTTATAAGCGGTTGACGCCGGGATTCGAGGCTCCCGTGTTGTTGGCGTATTCCAGCCGGAACCGGTCAGCCGGTATTCGGATTCCAATGTATTCTCCCAATCCGAAGGCCAAACGGATCGAAGTCAGATTTCCCGACCCCTCGGCCAATTGTTATTTGGCGTTCAGCGCGATGCTGATGGCGGGACTCGACGGCATTCAAAACAAAATTGATCCCGGGGAGGCCATGGATAAAAACCTCTACGATTTGGCACCGGAAGAGGCCGGTAATATTCCAACCATGCCCGCAAGTTTGGATGAAGCCCTCAACAATCTGGAAAACGACTATCAGTTCCTGTTAAAAGGCGGCGTCTTCAGTGAAGACCTGGTGGAAGCCTGGATCGGCTATAAACGGGAAAATGAAGTTGATCAAGTCAGAATCCGACCCCATCCGCATGAATTCTTTTTGTACTACGATATTTAGCGTGCTTGGGCATAGAGATCCTATCCGACAAAAAAGGCGTGCTCCTGATTCAATACGGAGCACGTCTGACCATTGGGTGAGAAAATTTTGACAATGCAAGCTATGCTAAATGAGTGAAGCGGAATCTGCGTCTCGAACGGATAAGCTCTATAGAAATCGATGTTGCACGCTCCCCCGAAAAAGGACTGAGATAGCCAAAGCCCTCAAACTGCTCTCACGATAGGGTGTTTAGTCCCATTTCTGATCCTATATGGTTATCTGCTGCTCGCCTTCGTTGAATTATGGGGTTGGTGGGGAGCAGTCTTTGGCTATTATCTAACCGGAACCATCTGGTACTGCCTTTTTGTCCTGACATGTGATCTGAGATCGGAGAACATTGGTTCCCTATTGAATGGAACGCGTTCAAAGTCATCGAACGAGAAAAAGAGTTCACGCCGGGCAACAATAACCCATGTCTTGCTTCAGGCTTTCTTGAAGCCTATTACCCACACATATCAGATGGGCCACTATCTCTTTCTACAGTGTGCGATTTGACTCAAGACAGCGAAATCAACTCTGCATGTCTTCAACGCCCTAAACATCTGAAACAAGAAATCGTAGAAATGTTATTTGATTGGCGGCGTCTGGAGAAACAGAGAAGCAATGACACTCTACATTTCGATGAAAACCGCCAAACTATGTATGTGATGGAAAGGTTTCAACGAGTGATTCAGAAGGAAACTTTTAATATAGATGAGAATGATGCGCTTGACTTTCTGCATGCAGCAGTCCCAATTGCCTATGGTGACTTTGTCTTACTGGACAAGCACTGGGCTGACTTGGCTCGAAAGCTGAAATTTCCATCCGATTGTGTTAAAGTATACTCCCCCAATCGTGTTGAGCAGTTTCTGGAAGATTTGGAACAGTTTCAAGGGGCTACACTGACTGTGAATTGAAATTTTCCTTGGGCCGTTCGTAGCAGACTGAGATGGTATGACCACGATCGCATTCGACACGTACAAGGCCGTGAAGGCACTCAAGAAGGCCGGATTCGAGGAGGTCCAGGCTGAAGCTGTGGTTGCGACAGTCGGCGAAGCCATGGGCGAAAGTGTAGCAACGAAAGCAGATATTGCTGAAATCCGCGTCGAGATAGCAGGATTGAGGGCTGATGTCGCGGGCGACTTCAAAGTTCTCTACCGGCATCTTTGGGTTATGGCTGCCAGCATCGTTGGCGTAACAGTTGCCTTGGTAAAGCTGATACCGTAGCCAGTCCTGTTCTTTCTTATTTCTCTTCCTTGTTTTTCCCTTTTCCATCAATCCGGTTGAAACAATTTAACAAAGATTGCGTGTGACCGGTTCATTCGTTTTTGCAACTCGCGTTCAAACGCCCGTGCCCCTTCTTGCCAGACGTCGGTTATATACCCCAATCTTCTTGCAAGATACGTCATGGCGTCGGAACCCGATTCCGGCAGCACTAGGTCCTTGGCATTTCCCCGAACGATGCGCAATCCATCGATGACCTTTTTCAGAAACAGATAATCTTCCGTCATGATCGTTGCATCGTGAGGTGAGAGAAGCTTTGTCGCTTGCAGGGCCTTGAGCGCTTGCAGGGTGTTGGGTGTATGGAGTGAAGGCTTACGGCGGCCATACTCTAATTGGAGGTATTGCACGGTGTATTCAATATCGATAAGCCCGCCCGGGCTGTATTTCACGTGAATGGTTCCCTGGGGAACCAACTCCCGTATCTGCCTGCGTCGCAGGTGCAACGCGGTGTCCAGCGGCCAGGGGGGGGACCGGCTGTACACGAAGTCGTCACGGTAACGTTCTATACGCCGGCCCAGCGCGGCATTCCCCGCGACGTGGCGGAGCTTAATCCAGGCTTGTCGTTCAAAAGGCGCAGCGGCTCCTCCCGTTCGGTAGTAGCGTGTGATGTCTTCAAATGAATGAGCCAGCAGGCCTTTTTCTCCGTGAGGTCGTAGTCGGAGGTCGACTTGAAAAATTCCTTCCTGTTTCGCCTCGATCCAATGAAGAAATTCCTGCACGAGTCGTTCGTAGTATTCACCGATGACGGGATTGGAAATGCCGGAAGCGCTCGTCCCATAGACAAAGACGAGCTCGATATCGGAGGCGTAGCCCAACTCACGTCCACCCAACTTGCCCAATCCGCAAATACTGAAGGGTAGAGAGTTCTTCTTCAGTGCGGACGGCGGCGAGTGTTTTCGATTGACCACGGCCTGGGCCTCGATGAGGGCTTGTGCTAAGATCACTTCGGCCAAGGTCGTGAGAGATTTGGAGAATGCGGGGAGAGACGTCTTGTTGAGAATATGATGCATGTCGATACGAAATAACTCCTGATCTTTAAACTGATTCAAGATCATTTTTCGAACTTCAGGATTTTTACGCTTTCCGAGTCTGGACTCCAACGCTTTCGCAAGAGAGGTTTTTGACGAACGGACATGGGGTTGATGAAACTTTTCAACAATGGGCAGAAGGTTGACGTGTTGTCGGCGAAGAAAGTCTTCCCACAAGAAATCGCTCGTGCCGAATAAGCGGGCGAGGTTGGCCAACGAATCTTTTCTGGCGAGCCAGTTGATTTGTTTCTTGCTGAGAGGATTCTCCAGCAACTGATCCAGGAAGTGACCGAAATGATTCAACGCCCTGCCGGGGTCCGGGGCCCAGGTGAGGTAATGGGTAAATTCCTTGATGAGGGCCGCAGCCACGGTCAGCTCTTGCTGTTCCTGTGTCGAGACGATTTTCTTTCCATGTCGATCCCTGACAAAAAATCGGTTGCGGACTCTTAGCCCGTCTCCTTCGATCGTGGCTTTTGATAAATAGAGCCCTCTCATGGCCAACGCATTCGTAAAGGCATACAAAAAAGCCGGAGAATCCGTGCCCCTGATGTCTATGACCGTTTCGCGTGCAGAAAGCGCATTGTTAAAGAGAATGTCTGCCGGATGCACAAGAGCGGAAGCAGCCGCGTTTCTTTGGCCAAGCGTTTCGACCAATTTTCGGTTCACACCATTCCGGACCTCCTGGATTTTCCGCGACTCGAGCAATCGAATCATTTCCGTCAATTTCCGACCCAGTTCTTTTTCGATTTTTGCATTGAATGCAGTGCCTGGGAGAAGGCGAACCTGAAAGACGTCCACGACCTTTTTTCTTGATAATCCTGGCCGTTGGAGTTGCCGGCGGATCGGCCATTTGGGTGCTTGCATGCGACGTAAAGCTTTCGACGGAGGGGAAGGAGCAGGACTGTCCTGGTACGTAAAAACATGGGCTTCGCGTATATCGAAGCCATAGGCAGACAGCAACCCGCAAATTGTGGCAAATTCCGCAAAATAATCGTAGGCGACGACCGTGAGCCGGTACTGGCCTGCATCGTTTGCCGGTTGGACGTGGAACGTGCAGGGATTTTCCGGGGTCAGGGCGTCGGCCAACGCCACGTGTTTTGCAACGGTCCGTGGCGGAAATTGGGAGAAATAATCCGGATCCATGCGATCCAGAAAGTCTTTGATAACCGTCGGGTCGACCTGGTGAGATAGTTGTTCCAATTCCGTCGAATCGAACGTGTCTTTCATGGCAGGGCAGTATACCTTAACGTGTTACCATTGTAAGGGCCATTTGCCCATTTGTCCTCAAACGCTTCTCAGAGTTGTTGCCAATGCCTATCATTAGCAATCCGCCCTCAGGCTTCGACCCTCGACCTTTGCTGCTTTCTCCAAATTTGGCGCCTTCGGAAGTCTCACGGCTGTTGGCTCCATACGGGTTCCATGATTGGAAGCAAGCCGATGCCAACCTTCAACTTATGGCCGGTGATCTTCAAAGCCGAAAACGGCTTGCGGTCATTCTCCCTGACTTGTTGCACGCAGTTTCGGTCACGGCCGATCCGGATCAAGCATTGCGTGAATGGGAACGCTATCTCGATGCCTGCAATGCAAGGGCCCAAGTGTTCGATTTTCTAGTGCAGGTGCCACATGTCCTGCAATTGCTTTGCGTACTGTTCGGGAACAGTCCCGCGATGGCGGAAACGCTCATTCGGAACCCCATGCTGATTTATTGGATCGAGGAAGACCGTATCCTGAAATTTCGCCCCACTTCCAAACGCCTTCAAGCTGTCTTATACGAGACCCTTGATCTCGTGCAAACTTACGAACGCAAACTCGACGCTCTTCGACGCTTTCACCGCCGCGAAATGTTGCGCATCGGCGCGCGGGACCTCTTTCGCGTTGCGTCCGTTGAAGAAACGGTTCAATCCCTCTCACGCCTTGCGGAAATCGTCATCCACGCTGCTTACCGACTCGTGAACGAAGAACTGTGTAAACAATACGGGATTCCCCTTTATCGAGGTCCCGGGCTGAGAAGGATCGAAACGGGATTCGTGGTGTTGGGAATGGGAAAACTGGGTGGACGTGAACTGAATTACAGCTCCGACGTCGATCTCGTCTATTTATATACATCAAGTGAAGGGCAGACAAAGACCGCAAAGGAGCCGATCAGCAATGAAGTTTTTTTTCAACTCCTTGCAAGAGAACTCACTCGAGTACTATCGGCTTCCACTTCGGAAGGATGTTTATTTCGAGTGGATTTGCGATTGCGACCCGAGGGAGCAGTCGGATCATTGGCATGGTCGAGCCGTGAAGCCGTGAAATATTACCAAGCACGGGGGAGAACTTGGGAACGGCTGGCATTGTTAAAAGCTCGTGCCATAGCAGGGCAACGGTCCTTGGGACAGGCCTTTCTCAGGAAAATCCGGCCGTTCGTCGTGGGGCGAGAAGAACAGGGAACCCGAAACGTGATCGATACGGTTCATAAACTCAGGGTACGAATTCATCGAAACGTGCGAAGAAAAAAGGAGCAGGAGCGCAACGTCAAACTCAGTCCCGGAGGAATTCGCGACGTTGAATTCATTGTCCAGACACTCCAATTGCTTCACGTTGCCACGTATCCGCAACTGCTTGAGTCCAAGACGACCACGGCCCTGCAACGCCTCCGAACCTTGAACCTCCTGCCAGCCGCCGATGAAAAATTTCTTGAGGAAGCCTATCTGTTTTTGCGTGACATCGAGCATAAGCTGCAAATGGTTCATGAACTGCAAACCCATACCTTGCCGGTTCATCCGTCCGAATTGACCAAATGCGCCATCCGCATGGGGTACACAGAACAACCGCCTTCGTCTGCGACCACGAGATTTCTCGCTCACTACGGATCCATCAGAGCCCGCGTGAAAGCCATCTACGAACGGATCTTTTCCTCGCCAAGTTAAACATTCTCCATTCGATCATTGGTATAAAAATAGCCAACGACATGCCGAATCTGTCATTCTGAACGAAGTGAAGAATCTGCTTTTCTTAACGTTCGTGTATTGAAACGACGAGATTCCTTCCTTCGAAAGACCCTTCGCAAAACTCAGTGCGTACTCAGGACAGGCGCTTCGCTCGGAATGACAAATTCGTGGTGGCATTGACCATTTTCATACCAATGACAAGCTTCTTTGTCCAACCGTTTAGGTTGGACTCCTTGATTTTTAAGGGATGGTGGTTATCTGGTGGTATTCAATAAACGCGTGAAGAAAGAGGAGTCGGAAATCATGGATATGAATCGTATGACGCTCAAAGTGCAAGAGGCGCTGCAAGCCGCGTCTGCCCTTGCCATGCACCGGAGTCACCAGGGCATCGACGTCGAGCACGTGCTGGCGGCATTACTGGAACAACCTGACGGGTCCGCCGGTCCGATCCTGGAACAGACAGGGGTATCCAGTTCCGCTGCCAAAGCCAAGGCCGAGCAACGACTCGCAAAGATTCCTCAGGTCCGCGGGACAGGAGCGGCACCTGGACAGCTTCACTTGACCCAACGAACGGCAACGCTTCTTTCTCGTGCCGAAGATGAAAAACAATCTTTGAAAGACGAGTACATCAGTGTCGAGCATCTCTTGCTTGCCATGGCGGCCCATGAAGGCGTGTTAAAAGACCTGGGGGTGACACGCGATACACTGTTGGCCGGGCTGCAAAACATTCGCGGGAATCAACGAGTGACAAGTCAGGATCCCGAAGGGACGTTTCAGGCGCTGGAAAAATATGGCCGGGATTTGACCAAGTTGGCCGGGCAGGGAAAGCTGGACCCGGTTATCGGTCGTGATGAAGAAATCCGACGGACGATTCAGATTTTATCGAGACGAACAAAAAACAATCCTGTGCTCATTGGTGAACCCGGAGTCGGAAAAACAGCCATTGTCGAAGGACTGGCCCAACGGATTGTCAAAGGAGACGTCCCTGAAGGATTGAAACGGAAACGCGTGGTTGTTCTGGACATGGGAGCATTGGTGGCAGGAGCTAAATTCCGAGGAGAGTTTGAGGAACGGTTGAAGGCCGTCTTAAAAGAAATTCAGTCGGCGCAGGGTGACATTCTCTTGTTTATCGACGAACTGCACACCGTTGTGGGCACGGGAGCGGCAGAAGGAGCCATGGACGCCGCCAACCTACTCAAACCGATGCTTGCGAGGGGAGAACTCCATCTGATCGGGGCAACGACCCTGGATGAATATCGCAAGCATATAGAAAAAGACGCGGCTCTTGAGCGTCGTTTCCAGCCCGTGCTCGTGGAACAACCATCGGTGGAAAACACGATTTCGATTCTGCGAGGGCTCAAGGAGCGCTATGAAGTTCATCATGGGGTCCGCATTAAAGATGCGGCTTTGGTTGCGGCCGCACGGCTCTCCCATCGGTATATTGGCGACCGATTTCTTCCGGACAAGGCTATCGATCTCGTCGATGAATCCGCCGCGCGACTTCGTACGGAGATCGATAGCATGCCCGCCGAATTGGACGAAGTCTCCCGAAAGGTTCTGCAACTCGAAATTGAACGGGAAGCCCTCAAAAAGGAAGAAGATCCTGGAAGTCGAGCGAGACTGGAAACGTTGGAAAATGAGCTTGAAGGCAAGCGTCGAGAATGCACCGAATTGAAACAACAATGGGAAGCGGAAAAATCTGCTGTCGGGCGATTGCAACAGATCCGGCAACATATTGAAGACTTGAGGCATCAGATTGAAAAGGCCGAACGCGAATATGATCTCAACCGCGTTGCGGAGCTTCGCTATGGAACGATGCCCCGGCTGGAAAGAGAGCTTCAGGCTGAAGAAGCACATCTTGATCGACAAGAGGGGGAGTCACGTCTTCTGAAAGAGGAAGTCGATGAAGAAGATATTGCGGAAGTCGTCAGCCGTTGGACGGGCATTCCGATTAGCCGGCTTCTTCAGGGAGAAATGGAAAAACTTTTGCAATTGGGTGAATTGCTGCATCAACACGTGGTCGGTCAGGATGAAGGAGTTCGGGCCGTAGCCGATGCCGTTCTTCGGGCTCGATCAGGCATCAAGGACCCCAATCGGCCGATCGGATCGTTTTTATTTCTTGGCCCGACCGGCGTCGGAAAAACCGAACTGGCTCGAGCGCTGGCGCATATCCTCTTTGATGACGAAGCCAACCTCATACGGATTGATCTGTCGGAATATATGGAAAAACATGCCGTGGCGCGACTCATCGGCGCCCCGCCTGGCTACGTTGGCTATGAAGAAGGCGGGCAATTGACCGAAGCCGTGAGGCGCCGTCCTTTTTGCGTGATTCTGTTGGACGAGATCGAAAAAGCCCATCATGACGTGTTCAATATTTTGCTGCAGGTGCTTGATGACGGCCGGTTGACCGATTCCCAAGGGCGAACCGTCGATTTCAAGAATACGGCATTGATTATGACGTCGAATGTCGGCAGTCAGGAAATTCTGGAGGCGCAACAACGTGAACAAACCTATGAAGAATTGCAGACTCTTGTCTTGAATGAGATCAAACACCATTTCCGTCCTGAATTTTTGAATCGCATCGATGAAACCGTCGTATTTCATCCGCTGAGCACGGATGAAGTCGGTCGAATCGCGAAAATTCAACTGGCTCGGTTGATAGCCCGATTGGAGGACCGGAGAATTTGTTTAAAGGTGACCGGCGAGGCGATATCGAATTTGGGAACGCGAGGCTATAGTCCCCTGTATGGGGCTCGACCGTTGAAACGCTTGATCCAACATGACGTGGAAACACCCTTGGCGAAGCTGCTGGTGAAAGGAGAGGTAAAAGACGGCGATGCGGTGACGGTCGATTGTAAAGACGGGCAGGTGGTTATCATCCCTACCATTCGAGGATAAGCGCGCCGTTACCCCAATCGGCCAGCGGCTTTTTCTCACACAAGCATTGGTGTTGCTGCTTATTGGGTTGCCGTCATAATGGCTTGGCGAAGACCGGACGAATGCTTGTTCTTGACGGATTTGATCACGAGAATATCCACGGGCCGAACTTTTTTCCCGTAATAGGCTTCATTGGAATCATCGCTTGCATAGATAATCGATCCTTCCAATGAGATACCTGCATAGGCTCCTTTTGAACGCGAAAACGAAAGAAAATCAGCGTCTAAATTTGCCGAGGTGGCGCCCTCGGCGCCGCCTCCATAGGGCCCGGCTGCAATGGAGGCATCTCCGCCGAGTTTAAAGGATGAGGCATAGAGCTTTCCGACTGCCCCTTGGGTCATGGCCAAGATGATAACTTCCGAGGCTTCCCCACCGAATTGAAATCCAAAGCTGAGTCCCCCTAAGTCATAAAAAGCCGGTTCGCTCCACGCTCCCGTCTGTTCGTCACGGGTGACCAAAACGCCGCTTCCTCCGTCTACACCAAACCAAAAGGCAGCCTTCAATTGTTGCGGAATAATCAAAAGGGCTTTGGCGTTTTTGACGTGATCCCGAAACCAGGTGAAATTCGGGTCGCCCATAAAACTTTCAACGGTGTGCTTGGCTTTTTCCACGAGTTGTTGCTCGTCCAAGCCGTTGGCCCAGGCAGGGGTCCAACACAAGCAAGAAAAAAGCAGTGCCGTCATCCATAGAAGTAACGGTTTCTTTTTTGCGTGTCGTTGTTTGTCGGACTGGATTTTTTGTGTCATGGATTTTCCCCTCCGTGAACCCACAATGAAATGAAGTTATCCTCTATTGTCACGTATTTTTAAAAAAAAGCAAGAATCTCTCATGCAGGCTCATTCGCCCATGACTTGAACGATGATCTCTCGAGAGCGTGCCCGTGTATCAAAATCGAGAATGACAATTTCTTGCCAAGTCCCCAAAAGCAATTGGTTGTCGGCAAAAGGAATGGTGAGGGATTGCCCCTGGATTTGGCCTCGCAAATGACTATGCCCGTTGTTTTCTCCTGGGTTCCTGGTGTTATGCTGCCAGGTGGAGTCTGCAGGAATCAGGCTGTCCCAGACAGCTTTGGTATCGGCGCGCAAGCCCGGCTCATCCTCGATGATCAGGACTGAGGCGGTGGTATGTTTTACGAATATCGTGACAATGCCGGCTTGCATGGGCGTGGAGGTAAGCAACTGCCGAACGGGTTCGGAGATGTTCTCAATCTGCGAATGGCCTTGCATCGTGACTGAAAAATGGTGAGTGAGGACGGGCATCGGGTTTTGTCTATTGAAGGGATCGAAGAAATTGTCCTTCGTGTCGTGATAATATCCCACCTCGGGCTGCTTTGAGAATGGAGTCGAAGAGCCCGGAGGCTGTCAATTGTCGAACGGCCTTGACCACCTTTGCACGCAATCGGCCTTGCCGTTTTAATGAGTCAAGGTAGCGAAAGGCCTCACGAAAGCTTTCTTTGGAGCGAACGTAGTAGTCTGTTCCTCGTCGGTGATTGCTGTAGGCTTCCAACTGTTCGCAAGCGACAAGAATTTCCCCGAGTTCCCTGACCCATTCCGGAGATTTTGCCAGTTTTTCAGGGTAATAATAATACAACGTCACCTGCTCCATCCACGGCAACCAACGAATTTCCAGGCTTTCCAACAAGGGTTTGACCCTTTTGAGTTGCCGGCGATGGCGACGTGCAAATCCCAATCGCATTTCGACTTGCTCGCATGCCCACTCCGTGAGCGGCAATCCTTCTTCGGCCAATGACTGTCGATACGTCTTCACAAAGGCTTCGGTCTCTCTGCCATAACTCGAATGGGGGTGTCGCGACCGCCATTCGGCGGGTCTCGTCGGAATATTCCGGCTACGTGCCCAGGACCATATTTTGCCAAAAAGCTGGCGGTCAAGCCCGGCTCTTCCCAAATCATGAAGCAGACAGGCGATTTGAAATTGACGGACTCGTGAGTGTTCATACAAGAGGTGTTGGGCAACAATCGCACACATCTTCGCCGTTCGAAAGGCATGTGCCTTGTCATATCCTTTGATAATGGCATGAGGTTTTAGCGGGTGAGGGTAGTCATAACATTTCAGCAGCGTACCGGCTAAGGATGGCGACACGAGAAGATACCTGTATGAAGATTGCAAGGCAGGCGTGGTTCGAGAAGTCGATCTCATGGCCCGTGAACTGCCGATAGAATAACGAATGAACTTTCGTTAGAATGGGGAAGGACCATAACGGTGAAATCCTCAGCCTGTCAAGAAAACGCTGAGGTGACGCTGTGTGAACCAAAGCGGCACCTTTGCGAAAACGTCAACTGGTTCGCCCCCTGAAATTCGTGACCGTCAAAGCCAAGCATCAACAAATGCCTTCCAAGCGCAAGCGTCTGATTTCCAGCCTGTTTCTCGTCATAATTCTCTGCGTCGTGGGTGTCGTGTACGTTGCGACGTTCCACATGGAGGACTTGCAACGAATGGTTCGAGAGCTCATCGCAAGATCCTTTGGCGAACACGTCGTTGTCGAACAAATGCAAGTAAGTTTTTTCCCGTATCCCCAGTTGGACCTGATGGGTATCAGGATCAATGACCCCAAACAGGGCACCCCGATTTTTCAGGCCTCTCATATTCAACTGGATTTGAGTTTTTTGTCACTGATGCAGGATACGCCCATGCCGAATGCATTGATCATCGAAAATGCCTTTCTTGATCTTGAACGAAATGAAAAAGGGCAATGGAACTACCGGAACATTCTTCAACAGGAAACAACCGATCAGGTGGGGATAGGGGCCTGGCTCTCGGGGCGTTCATTAAAATTAACCAACGGATCAGTCCATCTGGAGGATCGGTACCGCCGCGAATCCGCGTTCATCGTCCACGCGGAAGAAGTGGAATTGCAAGTGGAGCAACTCGTGCTGGATGGTCCCACGGAAGTGTTTCTTTCCGCGCGATTTTCCGAACGGGACGAGGGATCCGTCATCTCTTCCTACGGGACCCTCCAGCATATCGGCGGGTTTCTCGGGGTCGGATCAACGGCACGGCATAACGCTTCGCCTCAATTCGATCTGCACACCCGCATGGACCTCGATCGGAAAACGCTTCTGCAACTGGCCGATCTTTTTGAAGTACGTGGGGTGCCGGTCGGGTTCCAAGGTCGAACCAAGGCCCAAGGGCATATCCATTTTGCTCCGGGCCTTGAGGGATATGATGTGGTCTTGTCCGATCTTGTGGTTCTGACGGACAGCATTGACCTCAATGCGGAAGTGAACGTGACGGGTTTATTGCGGCCTGAGCCTCCAACTTTCTCCGGTCAATGGACGAGTGGCCCCGTGGCCGTTCAGCATCTACCGCATTTGCTTCCTGCAGAACTCGTCCCATCAGAATGGTTTGATGCCATTCATCATCAAACCATCAGTGGAAAAATACAGGCGATTTCAGCAACGTTTACCGGTTCTGCCCGTCCGGAAGTCGGGTATTCTCTAACGGGAAAGTTTCAGTTTTCGGAAGGAACAGTGAGCTTGGGACCTAAGCTGGGAACAATCGAGGGAATCACATGTGCCATTCACATCCAGCCCGATGAGATTCAGCTGTCTGATTTTCATGGCCAATATGAGGAAATTCCCGTGACTCAAGGCGACGGAACGATTGTCTTCACCGAACAAGGGCCTTGGTTAACGACGGAATTCGGAGGAAAGGTGCCCTCGCAAAAATTCGTCGGTCTCATGCAAACCATGTTTGAGTCGAACGCTCCACAACACCCGATACAATCTTTGCAAGGCCAGGCGGGGAGTGGATTGTTGACCGTACGATTTGCCGGACCACTCAAGAATCCTCAAGCCATAACGTTTCAGAGCGCCGAGTATCATCCTCAACAGATCGCCGTACAACTTCCAGGATTACAGGCTCCCCTTACCCAAATCGAGGGAATTCTTGCCTTTTCCAAAAAACATCTTCGCTTTGAGAATGTAACTGGGCTCTACGGACAAAGTGATTTTCAAATCGAAGGAAAGATGAAATTTGAAGAACAACTCTACCTTGATGAAGTGAGAATTCAGGGTCGTTTCAGTGACAACGATTTGTTGAATCTTTTGCCCAGCCAAACCCGTTCAGCGCAAAAGATTATTTCGGGCAAGACGGATTACCTCGTCATAGTCAACGGCAAACTGCAAAATCCTGCCATGCGAGGAAGAGTGACACTCCAAGGATTGGAAATTCTTCTGCCGGGCATCCTGCACAAACCTCCGACCCTTGCCGGCAATCTGGATTTTCACGTTCAGGTGGACAAAAACCATCGATTCACGTTTGAACGCATGATCCTGACTCTTCCCTCTGTCCGCTTCGCAGGGCAGGGAGAGTTTCATTACGATCAAACGTTGACCTTCAATGCTTCGCTGAAGGCTGAGCCGATAAATTTTGAGTCGTTGCCGCCGGAGCTTGAATTATTTGATAAAACGATTTCTTCCGGAACCCTGGAAGGTTTGGTCAATCTTCGGGGAACGGGGACCGATTGGAAATCATGGAGCAAATCAGGATGGGTGGCGTTAACGAATGGAGTCGTCAAAGTCGAAGGTATAAGGTCACCGATTTCCCAGCTGGCACTTCAGGTGAAACTGGATGGACATACCGCTAAGTTGAAGCAGCTTCGATGGAATTTGGAGGAAAGTCAAGCTCAGGTCACGGGAATCATCCGCACGTGGGACAGTAAACCGACAATGAACCTGGCACTGACTGCGCCTCAATTCGATATCGATCTTCTGCTACCCAAAAAACAAGGATCTCCTCTTCGAGAGTTATTGGAAAAAATCGCCAACACAGCCAAAGTCGTAGGCGCTCTGCGGTTCGATCGTGCGTCGTACCACAACTTGCATTTTCAGAAATTAACCGGCCAATTGCGAATAGAGAACGGTATAATCGGTATCGATCGCATTCGGGGGAAAGTCGACGACGGGACGATTCAAGGACGCCTTGTCGTTCATCTGCCCGTTCAACAGCCTGCCACGATGCAAACGTGGTTTAAGGTACACTCGATTCCCCTGTTAACCCTGGAACGAACATTTCTTGATGAGGAAATGCTCAATAAACGATTGATGACGGGCCTGTTGTCCGCGGAAGGCACACTTCAAGGACATGGCAAGAATCCTCTCGGCGTCCTCCCGACCCTCAAGGGAACGCTGAAACTTTCAATCGTAGATGGCCGGATCAAAAGAGGTATCGTGATTCCCAAAATATTGGCCCTCATGAACCTGCCGAGCATGTTGCAGGGGACGGTTGACCTTGAGAAAGACGGCTATCCTTTTGACCGACAAGCCGGAACCTTTGCCATAGCCGATGGCCGGATTGTCTCGAAAGACATTGTCATGGATGGACCGATTCTGAAAATGACGGCCGCGGGGCAGTACGACCTGGTGAACGATGAGTTGGACGTCGTGACTGCAGCCAGCCCATTAGGTCCGTATTTCGAGCTTCTTCAAAAAATTCCGTTATTGCATCTGTTGCTTGACGGTGAAGAACGGGGAGTCGACTTGGCCATGTTTTCAGTCAAAGGCTCGCTTCATGCTCCGGCGATCGAGCCGATGGCCGTGGAATCCGTGGCGTTCGGTTTAACGGGATTTGCCAAATTGGCCCTGACAATTTTGAAAAATACCCTCACTTTGCCACAAAAAATATTGTTCCCTGAAGACAATACAGAACCCGGTTCCCAATTGAATGATCCCAAAGAGCAAAAGTCTGAGGATACGGACGTGGAAAGTTATTGAACGTTTCTCATCACGGATCTTTCCGGTCCTTCAGCAACGGACTTTCCACTATTGTCCTGTCTCCTCGCTCCCGAAAAATCTGAAAAGCAGAAAAGCCTCTCTCTGATTTCCATTGGCAGACGATATGGGGAAAACATACCGGTTTCGCGATGAGATTGTCCTGGGCGACCTTGCTTTTGAAGCCACCGGCGATTCGGTGTCCGAGCTCTTTGCGGCTGCGGCATTGGCCGTGATCGAAGCAATGGTGGATCCCCTGAGCGTGGAGACGAGTTGGACGCAAGAGGTTCGGCTTTCCGAAGCTGAAATAGAAGATTTGCTTTTCGAATGGTTGAACGCCATCGTGTTTATCAAGGATACGGAAGGGGCTGTGTTTCATGACGTTCGTGCCGCAGTAAGCCGTGATTCAGAGAAGAACCTGTGGCATCTTGAGGCCGCGCTCATCGGTGACCGGGTTGATGCAACCCGACAGGATGTACGAACCGACGTAAAGGCGGTGACCAAACATTTGTATGAAGTCAGACAACAAGAAGAAGGTACCTGGTATGCTCACGTGGTTCTAGACGTGTAACACGATGCAATGAGTTTGCCAGACTCAACTTTTGCATGAATAGCTTGAACGGCAACCGAAAATACTTATTGAGGTTTTTTGGTTCATGAAACTCGCCACTGCAATGAAAGTCAATCGGCTTACCGACGTCATATGGGAAATTCCCAAGACGGAAAAGCCGGGCATGCTGGTTCCCGCCAGAATTTATGGAACGGAAAAGATTCTCAGGGCAATGGATGCCGGCGTGTTTGAGCAAGTGACGAACGTGGCGTGTTTGCCCGGCATTCAACGGTATGCCCTGTGCATGCCGGATGGACATTGGGGCTATGGATTTCCCATTGGGGGCGTTGCGGCATTCGACGTTGGGAAGGGCATTATTTCTCCGGGGGGCGTGGGCTATGATATCAATTGCGGGATGCGGCTGATCCGTACGGATTTGACGCTGGCCGACGTGAAACCGAGGCTGGATGCCCTGATGACGGAGTTGTTTCGCACGGTCCCTGCCGGCGTCGGGTCGAAAGGCTTCGTGAATCTGTCCCGTCGGACCTTTCAGGAAATGATGCGGAAAGGAGCACGATGGAGCGTCGAACAAGGGTATGGATGGGACAGTGATCTCACCCATACGGAAGAAGAAGGCTGTCTGACGGAAGCCGACCCCGAACACGTTTCCGAACAAGCCTGCCAGCGGGGAATGGGACAATTGGGCACATTGGGATCGGGGAATCATTACCTTGAAGTCCAGGTGGTCCGGAATGACCGCATTTACGATCGACACGTGGCTGAACAATTCGGCATTCATGGGGATGACCAAATTGTGATCATGGTTCATTGTGGGTCTCGAGGCCTTGGGCACCAGGTCGGCACCGATTACCTACGGATTTTTGAAAAGGCCATGAAACGCTATGGCATCACCGTGAAGGATCAACAATTGGCCTGTGCGCCTTATCAGTCGCCGGAAGGGCAGAACTATTTTTCGGCAATGAACTGTGCGGCAAACACGGCATTTGCCAATCGGCAGGTTATTGCCCATCAAATTCGCGAAGCCTTTCGTACGGTGTTCCAAGAATCCCCCGAGAGGCTCGGCATGCGTCAGGTCTATGACGTGGCCCATAATATCGCCAAAGTGGAACGTTACGAAAAGACGCAATTCCTGGTCCATCGTAAAGGCGCGACCCGGGCGTTTGGCCCGGGAAGTCCCGACGTGCCGGAACCATTCCGAAAAGTCGGCCAACCGGTGCTCTGCGGCGGGTCCATGGAAATGGGGTCGTACCTGCTGGTGGGTACGGCGCAAGCCAATACGGAATCTTTCGGATCTACGATGCACGGCGCCGGCCGGACGATGTCTCGGGCGCAAGCAAGACGAACGGTTCGTGGAGCGACCCTTCAACAAGACATGGCCCAACGGGGCATCCTGGTGAAAGCGGTCTCGATGTCGGGATTGGCCGAAGAAGCAGGAATCGCGTATAAAAATATTGCCGACGTCGTGGAGTCGGTGGAGACTGCCGGGATCACCAGAAAAGTGGCCGAATTATTACCGATAGGTAACATCAAAGGGTAAGATACCGGAAACCGGCATGTCTCACGAAATCGATAAAAGGTTTTGGAAATGATTCCTACTGTGGAATGGAAAGAGGGGAGCGTGTGGCTCCTTGATCAAAGTCAGTTGCCCGGCCACACCAGACTGCTTGAGTGCAAAGACGTTGATGCAGTGGCATCCGCCATTCAAGGGCTGAAGGTGCGAGGGGCACCTGCCATTGGCGTGACCGCAGCCATGGGGGTTGCGTTGGGAGCACAATCCGTATTAGAGACCGATGTCTCGATGTTTGAACAAAAAGTCCTGGCCATTTGCGATCAATTAGCTGCAACTCGACCCACGGCCGTGAATCTTTTTTGGGCTCTTGCACGCATGAAAGACGTATTACGGGAAAACTGCGACCGCACGGTGCCTGAAATCCAATCTCGACTCGTACAGGAAGCCTTGGCCATTCAACGGGAAGATATTGCCATGTGTAAGGCCATGGGCCAAAAAGGAGCCCATCTCATCAAGGACGGGCACAACATTTTGACGCATTGCAATGCAGGGGCCTTGGCAACCGCCGGATATGGTACGGCTTTGGGAGTGGTCAGGGCGGCGGTGGAGCAGGGGAAAAAGGTTCACGTTTTTGTGAATGAAACCCGGCCCGTCCTTCAAGGGTCCAGGTTGACGGCTTGGGAGTTGATGGAAGACGGCATTCCCGTCACCCTGATCACGGACAGTATGGCCGGAGTCGTCATGCAGCAAGGGAAAATCGATCTGTGCGTGGTCGGTGCCGACCGGATTGCGGCCAACGGCGACGTGGCGAATAAAATCGGGACGTATGCCGTCGCGGTCCTCGCCAAGGCCCATGGCATCCCCTTTTACGTTGCGGCACCTTCTTCTACCATCGACGTTTCAACGCCATCCGGTTCCGCTATTCCTATTGAAGAACGCCCCGGTCATGAAGTGACCACCATCAATGGGGGGGCATGGATTGCCCCAAAAGGCGTGGCAGTCTTTAACCCGGCCTTTGACGTGACTCCTGCCGAGTATGTCACCGGGATCATTACGGAGCAGGGGATCGTGACTCCGGACCGGATTGCAGAACAGTTTAAACGCTGAAGGAAGATCCGGCTTCGCCTAAGGAACCTCTGAGGCGCAAGGTGGAACATGAGAAACGAAGTTCCCAATAAGCCACGGTCCGGATGCCTTATTTATGACTCCCATTGTCGTCTTTGCGTGACAGTGAAGCAAAAATTAGAGCAGTGCTCCGAAGATATTCAGTTTGTACCCTATGAAAGTCAAAAGGCTGCCGAATGTCTGGGAAAAAGCCATCAACCCGGATGTCGGCCTTCCATGGCCTATTGGGTCGATGAGAAGGGAGCGGTTGTTGGTGGTCTGGAAGCGTTTCTTCCGTTTCTTCATGGACTGACGGGCGGAAAAATTTTCATGTTTTTCTGGAGGTTCCGCGCATGGCGTCAGATCACGATTGCACTATATGAATTTGTGGCCAAGCATCGCTATCGTTGGTTTGGTGTGAGTGAGAAATCCTAGTTCAACCCTGTTTAGAGCCGGGCCAATCTCAGGAGGATTCCTCAGGAAGGTGAAACTTGAGCATCTGTCCTCGAACTTCGACTTTTTCCAGAAATTCCCCGAAGCCCTCCGCGAGCACTTCTCCGATAAGTTTTTCCAGATCCTCTTCAGAGAAGAACACTTCATTGTCCGTTCCGCCAACCCCGATAGCGATCCGGACGGTACTTTCGTCGGCTGCGTTATGGACCGTAAATGCCATGACTGCGTCAACTTCGAGGAAGGTGGAAAGAGGTCTATCGGTAACCCGTACCATGAACTTTTGGATGGTCGGCTCAATGCTGACTTTGGCGGGTCCTGCGCCATTGGCCGGTGAGGCAGAAAGTCCCGCTTGATTCAAGAAATCGACGAACGAACTCGTGACGCGTTGGCTGAGAGTGCCGTCCATCACGTCAAAATACGTTTGGCCTCCACCACCACGTGCCCGCATGCCCAAGTGCTCGGATGACTGTCGTCGATCATCGAATGGAGAAACCGAAACGGTAAGGGGAGAGCCTTTGGAATCAACTGCGGACTCCACGTGCTGGATACGTAATTTGACAATTTCTCCAGTCCCTTGACATCCGGCAATGAACAGAGCTGCCAAGAGGAATCCTGCAAGACACAATGGTTTCATGAGGCGACACTCCTTTTTCCTATGTGGTTCAACAAATGATGCTACCCGTCAATAGTGCATTTTTGATAACGGTTTCGGCACTCAATTCTTTACCCAACAGTTATCCGATAACACTATGACAAGCCAACAAGAAAATACAAGCGTTATCTTGCGCAATAAGGTATAAACTGTAACATTTGACTTTCATGACGGCTCCTTGACACTATCAGGTGCCGTTCTTTTATCCCCTTATTTTCCCTCATGTGGAATCGAAATTTTCTCTTTCGGGCTCATGAAGCCGTCCCGTTACCTGAAACGGAGAATGACGTCTTTCATGAAACGGATCCGGCGCTGGACAGCTCGGGCTTGACCATGGACAAGTATATCTCGGTCTGGCTCCAAGGGGAGGGAGAAAACGATGAACCCTCGGCCTATACCAACGTCTACGTACGGACCGCCACGCTCGACCCTGTTAAAAAGGTTGGGTTTTTGCAGCCCTTGCAAGGCCGTTCCCACCAGATCAGACAAATCCTCTCTCCCGAACAGAAAGCATTTTTGAAAAATTGGCTGAAAAACACGAACTCCACGGCATGGGAAGAAGCCGACGAGCATTTTCAAAAAATATTTGAATCCGAGTAGACGGTTTTTCCCGGGAACTATGCCCTGAGCCCTTCGTTTCGCTCCTTTCCCTTCGTTTTGTATGGATATGCAAGTTGATGTCGTTGTGGTCGGTGCCGGAGGTGGCGGAGCGGTCCTGGGCCTTTTGCTCGCCAAAAAAGGAATTCGAACCCTCGTGCTCGAACAAGCCTCGGGTCCTCCCCACGGCATACGAGGAGAAATTCTTCAGCCAAACGGGCAAAAAATCTTGGACGATTTAGGTCTGTTGGCGCAACTGCCGAAAGACGCGGTGCAGCCCGTTCAACATTTTCATTTTCGGCAAATTGGTGGGAGTCGGCTGTGTTCGATTGACTACGGCGAACTGCCTCCTCCCTATAATCACGCCCTCGTCACCTTGCCGCATGCCGCTCATCGGACGGTGCTGGAAGCCTTGGAGAAACAGAATCCCGGAGGCTTGTGGTACAACGCGTCTTTTACCAATGTCTTGAAAAAAGACGAAAAAATCATTGGGGTACAAGCAGACGTTCAAGGCAAGCCCGTACACATTGCCGCCAAATTAGTCGTCGGGGCCGATGGACCGACCTCCAAGGTTCGTGAAGCTCTCGACATTCCAACCAAACTGTATCGGTACCCCGAAAGCTATCTTGTCGCCATACTGGACTGTCCCGAGAGATTGGATGAAGCGCAATACTTTCTCGGGAAAAAAGAAATTCTGGGTATATTCCCGGCCGCAAAAGAGAAAATTTATCTCGTCTACTTGATCGACGCCAAATCCCGGAACGCGATACACGCAGCCGGAGTCGAACCACTTCAAAAACGCTGGTCCGGCATTTATCCGGAGCTATCGGCTACGTTTCAAGGCTTCACAAACTGGGAGCAATCAACGGTGATGCCCACGGGTCGAACCCGTGCGCAAACGTGGGTCACCGATGGGGCCGTGCTGATCGGGGATGCCGCCCATGGGATGAATCCCCATGCCTCTCAAGGACGCATGCAGGCCATGGTCGACGCCACGGTATTGGCAGAGTTAATTCCTTCGTGTTTGGCAGAAGACAATTTTGGGGGACCGCGCTTGAAAGTGTATGAAAAGCAGCGTCGCCCGAAAGTCGAAATGTTGCAGAGGCTTGCCGATGAAGAGGCATTTTTTTGGAATACGGGGAACCCCGTGCTCGCATGGCTGCGCAACCGGGTCTTTTCCACCATCGATCAAAACCGGCGGCTCAAATATCAAGTCCTGACTGCGACCGCCGGACTTCGTGAGACTCCACCATTGGGGATGCTGGATCGCTTCCTGGCCCTGGGACTGGTGCCGGATCCCCGTGCCGATCAACGACCACCTCATGTCCTTTCGTAAGATCAATTTCCACGACACGTTACGTGCGAGGCAATAAGAATGACCGCCAATCCGCCCTGGTCCCAGCTTCAGGAAGACACGCATGCCCCGCTACGCGGCTTTCTCCGTTCCATAAAAAAACACCTCACGTCTCAAGCCATCCTCGTCTATGGAAGTGCAGCGCGTGGTGAGTTTCTGCAAGGATACTCCAACATCAACCTATTGATCGTGCTTGAACACATCACGCAGCCCGTTCTTCAACAGTGGAGCGGCATGCAAAAACAATGGGCCAGGGAAAAAATCGTTGCCCCGTTGTTTCTCACGCACAAGGATCTCCAACAATCCCTGGATGTGTTTCCGTTGGAATTTCTGGATATCAAGGAACGGCACATCCTGCTTGAAGGACGTGATCCGTTCCCTGAATTACACGTCAACTCCACGCACCTGTTTCTCCAATGCCGGCAGGAAGTGCACGCGAATCTCCTGCGAGTTCGCCAATGCTACGTCGAAGGGTGGGGGAAGGTTGAAGCGATTCAAACTTTGTTACCCCTCTCATTGACCTCGCTTCTGCCATGTCTTCGTGGAATCTATCGCCTGCTGGACCGTCCGTCGAATATGAAATCCCCTGAAGTGTTGGATGAGTTGAAGACCACGTTGGACTTGGATCCTTCAGTGTTCATCGAAGTCTGGCGCTTGAAACGCGGCCTCAGTACACCGGGAAAACATGAGCTTCCCAAATTATTGGATCGCTACCTTGCCTGCTTGGGGCAACTGGTGGACCGAATCGACTCGATGAAACAAGAGGAGCGATTCTAATGAGCAGGATTGCTTGAGAATCAATGATTAGCTTTCACGAAGAGCTTCATGGCACACGATACGCCGCACGTTGATCCATATCTTTTTGAATGCCAGCTTAAAGCGTTTAGAAAGTTTGTCGAAGAAAAGTCCAACAGCCTCTTCGTGTCCTTCGCATCAGATCCGTACATCGAGAAACATGAAAAGTACAAGTCTGAGATCTATCATGCCGGTCGAGACGCACTCGCGTTTCAGTCATGGGAGAGATCAGCTATTGGAAGCGGAAAGATCGCTCAGGCAGTGATCAAAGCCATTGAGATACCGAAGAACAATCTTGTTCGTTGGCAAGCTCGCTACGGCGAGACAACTCGTCCACATCAACCACTCTACGAAGCCGAGAAACAGCAAGAAGGCTTGTTAAGAATCGAAAGGTGCCTGTTTGCACTCTATCGAGAGAAACAAGAAGAGCGCTCCTTTGCCGAGTTGGTCGATATATTCGGCAAAACTTATCCACTGATTGCCTATCTGTTCTTCCTGAAAGACCGGTCCCGATACCTTCCAATAGCACCTACGTTCTTTGATCGTGCCTTCGAGCAATTGGGTGCTGAGTTCAAGACAAATCATAAATGTTCTTGGGAGAACTATCTGATCTATATCTCTCTTATCCGTGAACTCAAAACTATGCTTGCCGAAAGCCTGGATGTTGAGTCGACTTTGCTGGACGCTCACTCCTTCGCGTGGATACTGGCTGCGCAGATGCGGAAGGCGAACAAAACTGCCGATACCCAGGAGTACTTCGACCTTCCATCTTCGGAACGCGAGGCCATTGTCAAGGCTCGGATTGGCCAGGGCAGATTCAGGGAAAGTCTCATTAAATACTGGTCTACCTGTGCAATCACGGACTGCAAAGAAGAGAAGCTACTTCGGGCTTCTCACATCATGCCGTGGGCTCAAGCTACGTTAGAGGAGCGTCTTGATCTTTATAATGGCTTATTGCTGTCCCCGGCCCTTGACGTGTGTTTTGATTCCGGGCACGTGAGTTTTGACGATGAAGGTGGAATCCTGATCTCAGAAAGGCTTACGGCAGATGACGCGAAGGCCCTCGGAATCAACTCCAAAATGCGCTTACGTCAAGTCGAGCCGAAGCACAAAAAGTACTTGGCATTCCACCGTGAGCAAATTTTCAAGTGAAGGCAACAAGCCGATTGACAGCGACCTGGCAAGTTGGTGGCGTTATGCGGCCCTATGAGATGATTTATAGACATATCCGACGGCGACGAGTATTGTGAGTGTTACGTTCGATAGCATTCGGACGCTGATTTCCGAAGGCAATGTCCGAATTTCTGAGCACGGATACGACGAGCTCGCCGCTGATGGACTACTTGCAAGAGAGCTTGTCGAAGGTGTGGAAGCAGCGGAAGTCATTGAAGACTATCCGAACTACTCCAAAGGACCATGTGTTCTGTTGCTCCAACGAACGAAGGATGGGCGCTCGGTCCACGCTGTGTGGGGACTTCCCTCTGGCCATACAAATCCGGCAGTGCTGATCACGGCATACTTGCCCGATCCCGAAAAATGGGAACCTGGATTTAAGCGGAGACGCAAATGAGTAAAAGAAAAAGGACAAAGCTCGTTCACGAAGGGAACTACGTTGCAGAAGTTGACGTAGAGCTACTACAAGAGCCTGAAGGATGGTCGCCGTACCTTTCTCTTGAAGACGCGTATCGTCTCGATGATGTACGGGAGGCTCTTCGTCGAGGTGACGTTAAAGCCGCTGCAAAACATTCACGCGTGTTCAGTCTTACGCCTGTTTCTGCGTAAGGCCGCATGACACGTCATTCAAACGGACACCGCAAAGCGGTGCGGCTTAATTCCGCGTTATGTATAAAGAAAAAACATGAAACCAATATTTGATAAACATGTTCAGTTATGTGGCTGGTTTGATGGAGAAAACATCTTTGATTTAAACCTCAACTGGGTTGCGTTTTTGGACAGCGGCAATACATTTGCTGCTAGCACTTTGAGTTGGCTTTGGCCTCTAAATGAAGGCTCATTTCTAGATCGGCTAGGAAAACCTGTGGCATGGCTTGAAGGTTCAAAACCAAATGACACGACTAAGCCACTCACGCCTCTTAAGCCACTAAAACCATTGCAGCCCTTAAGACCCCTTAAACCACTCACCCCATTGAAACCGCTAAATCCTCTCCCCCCACCAGGAGGTTGGTCGGGTCTTGGGTGGACTCAGTGGTTTAATGCTTAACAATCGGCTGCACGCAGACCCGCTTAAAGCAAGCTCCGTTACGCTCCACCAAGTTTAAGCGGTCCGATGAGTTTGGCCGTAAAGCACCAGAAGCAAATTGATACTGACCCTTGGATCAATCGCCACGTTCTGTACGGGTGTGTTCTTTGGAGCAGCCATTTACATATCCATTGTCCAGCACCCGGCCGTGATGAAAGCTGGGCCTGGTGTTGGTGGCCGGTTCTTTCCACCAATGTATCGACGTGCCGCCCCGATGCAGATCAGCCTGGCTGTGGTGGGAACCCTTTCAGGCTTTGCCGTATTTGGAGTGGGAGGCAACATACTCTGGGCGATTGGTTCACTCTTTCTAGTCTCGGTCATCCCGATTACATTGGTAGTTATTAAGCCGATTAATGATGTGCTGCTTGATGAAAGCCGTGAGCCAGATGCATCCGATACCGAAAGACTTCTGCGTCAATGGGGACTCCGGCATTGGTGGCGTAGCATCGTGAGTGGAATCGCATTCATCTTGTTTCTGTTGACATATGGATTCAACGCCTAAACATGCGATGAAACACGAGGGGCGATTTCAATGAGCAGGCAGGGCATTTCATTATGCGCGGAACTTGATGAGCCCTAACCTTGGGCGTCTTTGGACGATCATATTGCACGTAGCTGATCTGCTTGAATCAAGACTCAATCCCATATAAATTAAGCAAAATTGCTTGTTAATCAATGGGTAGGGGAATCCATTATGCAAGAACAAGATTTGGAATACGCTGGATTCTGGATACGGATATGGGCAACTATTATCGACACAATTTTGTTAATGTTGATTACATTTCCTTTGCTAGTATCCATATATGGTTGGGACTACTTGGATGCAGAAAAAACTGGCTTTATTGCAGGTCCCGAAGATTTTCTTATTTCATGGGTCCTTCCTGCTATCGCGGTCATAACATTCTGGATTTATAGAGCAGCAACACCAGGAAAGATGGCAATATCCGCAAAAATAGTTGATGGACAGACAGGTGGGAAAGCATCAACAAGTCAGCTTGTTGGCAGATACTTCGGTTACTTTATATCAGGAATACCATTAGGACTGGGTATTATTTGGATCGCATTTGATAGAAGAAAACAAGGTTGGCATGACAAACTAGCAGGAACAGTGGTGGTTCGAAGGAAAAATGCCGGACCGGAGAAAGTTGAATTTGGCAAGGAAGCCTAACAAAGGCAATTTGCTCGGACGACAAAAAGCGCGGCTCGTTCCTCACTCCACTTTTTGCCGCTAACAATTTGCATCATTAGATGTCGAAAGAGGCAGATGATTTTGGAGATGACTCTGGGATAATGTCCATCCATGAAACCAAAAATTTACCTTGAAACGACTATTCCCAGTTACTTAACGAGTCGGCCAAGTCGCGACTTGGTGATGGCTGCCCACCAACAGATTACACGTGAATGGTGGGACACTCAACGCGACGCTTTTGATCTGTTTGTCTCTCAAATGGTACTTGATGAAGTGAGTTCCGGTGATCCAGAGGCTGCCGCAGTAAAGGTTTTGAGGTTCCGATTATCTGTACGCCTGAAGAACTATTGGAGGGGTAAAAATCATGTCTATCGACAGCATTGTGGAAGAAGTGCGGCAAGTTCGCGAAGCCTATGCGAAGAAATTCAACTATGACGTCCACGCCATGTGGCGTGACATCAAGAAACGGCAACAAAAAAGTGGCCTGCAAGGAGTCTCATTATCGCCCAAGCGTATAAAGGTCGCAATGTCTACGCAGCGACAGAATTTGCCTACGGAAGGTATAGGTCCGACGCCATAAAGAAGGCCGTGGCTCATATCCGGCGCTTGAACCTCGGCCTCAATACATCTGTAAAATCGGAGGGCCAGGTAGATGTTTTGTACACGGGGAAGATGCACGAAGGCACGGCGATCGTCCTATGAGTTTCTCCTTCGATCCACAATAGTGGTTAATAATCCCTATGATGGAACCACTCAAACAAGAGTGAAACCATGTGGAACATGAATGACGTCATAAAAATTACCTATAAGAAAGATTACGTCTGTCATGTTGAGTTTGACGATGGCGTGACCGGCGATATTGATTTCCGCGAATACATCGACAAAGGTCCTGTTTTTTTGCCATTAAAAACAAAGGAGTTCTTTAAGGGGGCAGTCATAGAGGATGGGACGATAACGTGGCCAAATGGAGCAGACGTTGCTCCTGAGACGCTGTATGAGAAAATCGCTGGCTGCCCACTTGGCTGCCTCTGTTACGCTGCTGGCGGTAGGATTCTGTACGGTACGGTATGTGATGACGCAATAAATAATGGTGGAAAGATCGAAGATTAGACACTACAGTTAATCGGCTACGCGATATGATTGGAGACACGCGTAGGCCAAAACGCTTCCATTCACACGGATGCTATCTGACACAATTCTGGAGGCATCATGGAGATACCTGTTGATGAAGGCAGAATCAAACAATGGTTTAAGGAGGCGCTCCTTGAGTTGCTGGAAGAGCGTAAAGACGTCCTCTATGAGTTGCTTACCGAAGTTATGGAAGATATCGCCCTGGTTCATGCAATCCAAGAAGGAGAAAACACAAAGCCCGTGAGCAAGCAAGAGGTTTTGAAACTTCTGGATGAGTCAGCGTGACGCTGGAGTTTCGAACGAGCTTTACCAGAGATCTGGGACGGGTTCGGGACAGATCACTCCTCAAGCGTGTCAAGGAAACGATTGAAGAGGTGGAGGCCGCTATCGGTGTTCTTGACATCAAGAATCTTAAGAAACTCCGGACAGAAGGTCGCTACTATCGCGTTAGACTTGGGGACTATAGGATTGGGCTGATCATAGAAGAAATACTATCGTTTTTGCCAGACTCCTGCACCGAAGCGAAATCTATCGCTATTTTCCATAAACTACAGAATCTCATCTCCGGGAAGTGTCGGATGAGCCGAACGCCACGTGTATCCTGATCCTTCAGGGTTTCTCGATGTATGGCACGTGAAGCGAGGCCTCAGGACGACGGACAAACACAAGGAACAGTTTCAATGATGAATGTATGGCGTTCGGTCCCGATACTTTTTCTACTTATTCTGTTCGTATGTGTGTCTTCTGGGATAGTTGCTGCCGCCGGAGGAGAAAAGAAACCCGTTTTTCCGACGCCGAGCGGCTATGTCAGCGATTATGCGGATTTGATTGACCCCGATTGGCAACGCCGAATTCGTGAAGTCTGCAAAGAACTGGAAGATCGGACGGGTATCGAAATGATCGTCGTGACGATTGAGACAGCCAGCCCTCATTCGCATGCACGGGACTATGCGCAGGGATTGTATAAAGAATGGCACATTGGCGCGGCCCAACAGGAGCGGGGAATGTTATTACTCGCTTCATTGAAAGAGCGACAAGCCGTGGTTGTACTCGGACGGACTTTGATCCCGTTGATCGGAAAACCGCAGTTGGATGAATTATCCACGCAGTATCTCATCCCCATGTTCCAAAATGCCCGGTACGGAGAATCCTTGTCTCGTACGGCGGTAGGCTTGGCTTCAACCGCGGGCAACGCGATCCAGGCGGCCGCAAAAACCAAACGCTCTTCGAGTGCCGGGTTCTGGATGAACGTTGCCGCAGCGTTTGCCATGCTGTTTGCCCTCTGGCGTTTTACCCGCCCGGAACGGCGACATCCGTTTCAACGTTGGCGACGGGGCGGGTATTGGAGTACCGGCCAGGGTGGCTTTGGTGGGAACTTCGGAGGGTTTGGCGGGAGCACGAGGGGGCAGGGGTTATCGTAAGGTGTGCCGTAGATCCGGGAAATCCCCTCTACCTCCCCTTCGCCCCTCCTTACCCTTCGACTTCACTCAGGGCAGGCAAAGGAGGGGAAGGGAAAGTAGACTTTCGCCGGATCGTCTTCAATGACGATTGCCATAGCCTGGTCATAACAACCGTCACGCTTACAGCGGTTTGTGGTTTTCAAACGTCATGGTACGCGTCACCGTGGCGCCTTTTTCATACGAAATGATGCGGCGGGTTGCAGGCAGATCCGCATTCCCCACCCTGGTGTGAGAATCCGAGAAGCTCTCCACGTTTGCCAGTGAGCCATCCTTGGGCGAGTAGTAATATACGGTATAGCGGGTCGTGAGATGTTTCTCGTCCTGTGTCAACGCGCTGTCCTCGACGTTAATCGTAAAGGCTACGTGCGGCATCTTCCGGTTAATCTGGGTGAGGCGGTCATCCTTGACCCGATAAGTGGAACCCATGGAATCGCCTAAACCGATCCGGGGGCCCTGGGGATGATTCTCTCCACCCTCAAAAGACAAATGATATTTCCCATCGGATTCCTCGAAGGTTCGCGGCCCGCGATGCGCGGCGATCATTGAAATTTGACCCTGAGCCCACTTTTGAAGCTCTTCATTCGGAAGAGACACTTCGACTTCTTTTGATGACTTCACCGTGACTTTCCCCGAGGTTTCCTCACCATTCACGTTGATGCGAAGATCGGCTTCGAATCCTCCAAAGGTATCGGGCCACCGTGAGGTTTTCGCAAACGCCCGTCGTAAGAGTTCGCGAGCCTTGGGGTCATCGGTGGTTTCGGTTGTGGCTTCTTCACGTGTATACGTTTCCATTGTTACGCTCCTTCGTTATAAGAACAATCGGACATGGATAAATAGAAAACTCTCGTTACCGCATCATAAAAAAAAGCTTTAAGGCTGAACAACTTATTCTTTCCGCCAAGTGGCCCTGTTCTGGCGCGAACACATCGCATCGGATTATAAGGTTTAATCCGATAGTGACAATTTGGCAAGATAGCTTGGAAATTCACTTCTTGAAAACAGTAGGCCAGGATGACACATAAAGAGTTTTGCCGATGACCGTTCCCTCTCAATTCCGAGTCATTGTTTCCCTCGTGATCCTTCTTGCCTTTCTGTCGTGTAGTTGGGGAAGCCTTTTTTGCCCCATGGTCTATGCTTCCGAGAAAGCGGTTCCCCATCATTCGACTTCTCAGAGCGACCCCCTGGAACATGACGCTGGGTGCCCGGAACTCGCTGTCGCGTCCATGGTCTCTTGGGGGGACATGAATTCAGCTATACTTCCCATCGGCCTTGAGGCCACGATTGATCACAGGATAACGTCTGCCTTCGCTTCGCTTCTCCCCGATAGAAGTCTGACCTCCTCCTCGTACCCTCTTCTCTTTCTCCTCTTATCGAATCTCAGAAATTGAGGTTGTCTCTCTTTTCCCTGCGTCTAGGTTAAATCACAGGTGAGGTGCCCTTGGTTTTGGGGGCAGGGTGTATCTCGCCCAAGGCATAACCGGGAGGGCATCATGAGAATTCGACCACATGATATCCATTTCTCCTTTCTTGATAATTGTGACTCGATCATCGGCAATGGGGTAACTGTAACAGGACATTTGGTTCTTAGTGTATCGTTGTTTGCATTGAGCCAACTCGGGTGTTCCAAGCAACCTGTTCACCTTCATCGACCCGCACACCCGTTTCGCCGTCACCCCGCCAGCCGCCAAGCCACCCGCGCGCTGGATGCGCTGTGCGACCTCCTCTGCCGGCCCCCCCACGCAACGTGCTCTCCGACAACGGCTCGGAGTTTCCGGGCCACTTCCAGCAGCGCCTGGAGGAACGCGGCATCACCCACTGGTGGACGTATCCCCGCTCCCCGAAAATGAAGGGAATGATCCGGAATAGGTGACGGCCCAGTATGTCGTGAGGGCGTTCCCCTGTGTCAGGCAAAGGCGAGGGAAAGGTGAGGGCGTGTGCGACTGTGCAGGAATGTCCAGCATGCTAATAATTAGTAGTCTAGCATGATTGATTTTCAAGTCGGGGGTCTGCCATAGTGCCTGCGTCCACCTCGACGGGGTGCCCCCTGTCGGGTCGCCGGTGAAAGCAGTTGTAGGTCGGATGAGCGGAGCGTAATCCGACGGACGGACTCGCCTCATCCAACCGCGGATTGTCGGGTGACGCCTTCGGCTAACCCGACCTACGGGCTACGGGCTCTTCCTGCCGGATGTGCTGTCTGGATGGCCAGGTCTGGCAAACCCGATCATAATGCGTGATATTTACAAAATATTCACGAAAATAACGTGACTATTCACACCTATTTCACATTATTTCTGATATAGATTCGTTTTGGAATAATAGACCGGTGAGTTTAATGGAATCCTGACGTCCTCTGGAGGAATCATGAACACCCGGACACCCGAACCCGCCAGACCGCCTGAGCCGTCCCGGCACCCCCGGGGCACATTCCCGTACCAGAATCGTCCTGCCCCGCCCCCGCCCGATGGGGGCCTGTCCCTTTCCCCAGACCCTGGTTCCCCGGCCGCAGCGGGCCCGCGCCCTGCCTCCCCGCCGTGCCAGTCCTCCCTCCGGCGGCGGCTCCGCCCGCCGGAGAACGCCGCGACCCTGCTGCGGGGCGCGCGGACGGTAGCCCTGGCGCTGGCCGCCCTGGTGCTCGGCGTGCCGGAGACGGCCGAAGCGCAGACGGCCACGACGTTTATCAGCAATGTTGGGCAGGTGGGTTCAAGTGCTTCAGCCAACCCGCGCGCCACGGCGTTCACCACGGGAGGTAGCAGCGAGGGATATGGGCTAACGAGCGTCGACGTATATTTGGCCACTAATCCGTCTACGGTCACCCCGCGGGTCGAGATTTTCCGGAACAGTACGAGCGACCGACCCGGAACACGTCTCGCCACCCTGACCAATCCCGCAAACTTAACTGGAGCAGGCGCCAAAAACTTCAACGATCCGGCGAACACCATGCTGAGCGCCAACACCACCTATTGGCTGGTCGTCAGCAACGCTGCCGAAACCGACGGCGTGGGCTTTCGGATCGGTATAGCGGGTAACGCAATGGTGGACGACGGCGCGGCAAGGGGATGGAGCATCGGCAACTCCCTTTTCAAATTAGACATCAGTAGTACCGGTTGGAGTACCACCGGAAATCGCATCATCTTCACCGTCAAGGGCTCGCCCGTAGCCACCAACACCCCCGCGACGGGCGCGCCGACCATCACGGGCACGGTCGAGGTCGGCCAAACGCTGACGGCGGTCACCACCGGCATCCTGGACGCGAACGGGCTGACCAGTCCCACATACACGTACCAGTGGATCCGCGTGGACAGCGGGACCGACAGTGACATTGCGGGCGCGAGGTCGAGCACCTACACCCTGGCGGCGGCCGACGAGGGCAAGACGATCAAGGTGCGGGTGACCTTCGAAGACGACGACGGCAATACCGAAACGCTTACCAGCACGGCCACGGCGGTGGTCGCGGCAACAACCGACACCACCCCGCCGGAGGTGAAGAGCGTGAGGGTGATCTCGCCGGGCACGTCCGTCTTTATCCTCTTCGACGAAGCCCTGGACGAAAACGCCGCTAACGTCCCGCCCGTCAGCGCCTACGCCGTCACCGCTGACGGGCAGGCCGTCACGATCACCCTCGTCCTCATCGTTAGAGATACCCTGATCCTGTTCCCCGACGCCGCGATCAGGCAGGGCCAGACCGTCGTGGTCAGCTACACCGATCCCACCGCCGGCAACGACACCGTCGCGCTCCAGGATCTCGTCGGCAACGACGTCGCCTCCTTCTCCGTGACGGTCAATACCCCCGCGACGGGCGCGCCGACGATCACGGGCACGGCGCAGGTGGACCAGACGCTGACGGCGGTCACCACCGGCATCATGGATGCGGACGGGCTGACCAGCCCCACCTACACGTACCAGTGGATCCGGGTGGACAGCGGGACCGACAGTGAAATTGCGGGCGCGAGGTCGAGCACCTACACCCTGGCGGCGGCCGACGAGGGCAAGACGATCAAGGTGCAGGTGACCTTCGAAGACGACGACGGCAATACCGAAACGCTTACCAGCGCGGCCACGGCGACGGTGGTCGCGGCAGCAGCCGACACCACCCCGCCGGAGGTGAAGGGCGTGGCGGTGGACCGCGCGGGCTCGTCCGTCTCGATCCTCTTCGACGAGGACCTGGACGAAGCCGCCGCTAACGTCCCGCCCGTCAGCGCCTTCTCCGTCACCGCTGACGGGCAGGACGTCGAGATCACCCGCGTCCGGATCAGCTTTGGAGATATCGTAATCCTGGAACTCCCCGACGCCGCGATCAGTCCGGACCAGACCGTCGTGGTCAGCTACACCGATCCCACCGCCGACAACGACATCGTCGCGCTCCAGGATCGCGTCGGCAACGACGTCGCCTCCTTCACCGTGACGGCCAACACCCCCGCGACGGGCGCGCCGACCATCACGGGCACGGTCGAGGTCGGCCAAACGCTGACCGCCGTCACGACCGGCATCATGGACGCCAACGGCCTGACCGGCATCACCTACAATCACCAGTGGCTCCGGGTGAACGGCACGGAGACCTCTATTGAGCGCGCGACGTCGAGCACCTACATCCTGGTCGCCGCCGACCTGGGCAAGACCATCAAGGTGCAGGTGGGCTTCAGGGACGCCGACGGCTATATCGAGCAGCTCACCAGCGCGGCCACGGCGGTGGTCGCGGCAGCAGCCGACACCACCCCGCCGGAGGTGGAGGGCGTGAGGGTGGACAGCGCGGGCTCGCTCGTCTCGATCTTCTTCGACGAGGACCTGGACGAAGACGCCGCTCGCGCCGTGCCCGACAGCGCCTACGCCGTCACCGCTGACGGGCAGGACGTCGAGATCACCTACGTCCAGATTAGCGGAATGACCGTCAGCCTGGGATTCCCGGGCACCCCGATCAGTCCGGTCCAGACCGTCGTGGTCAGCTACACCGATCCCACCGCCGGCGACGACGCCGTCGCGCTCCAGGACGTCGCCGGCAACGACGTCGCCTCCTTCTCCGTGACGGCCAACGCCCCCGCGACGGGCGCGCCGACCATCACGGGCACGGTCGAGGTCGGCCAGACGCTGACCGCCGACGTGGTCGGCATCATGGACGCCAACGGCCTGACCCGCGTCACCTACAATTACCGTTGGCTCCGGGTGAACGTCACGGATGCCCAGATTGCGCTCGCGACGTCGAGCACCTACCTCCTGGTCGCCGCCGACCTGGGCAAGACCATCAAGGTGTGGGTGGGCTTCAGGGACGACGCCGGCTATCTCGATCAGCTCACCAGCGATGCCACGGAGGTGGTCGCGGCAGACACCACCCCGCCGATGCTGGAGACGACGAACGGGGCGACGGTGTCCGACGACACGCTGACGCTGACCTACGACGAGCCGCTCGACGAGGGCTCGGAGCCGGAGCCGAGCGCGTATACGGTGACGGTCGGAACCACCACGACGACCCCGGCGGTGACGATGGTGTCGGTGCACGACAGTATGGTGACGCTGACACTGGACCCGGCGCCGGCCGCGGGCGCGACGGTGACGCTGGAGTACGAGGTGCCAGGCACGACCCCGGTGCAGGACGTGGCGGGCAACCCTGCGCCGGAGTTCACCTACGAGTTGGTGACGCGGCGCAATCCCCCCCCGCCGCCTCCGCCGACGAACACCCCGCCGGTGGTGGCGATCCCTCCGGTAGACCAGGAGGCCACGACGGGCGATTTGTTCACCTACGTGATCCCGGCGGACGCGTTCACGGACGCGGACGGGGACCCGCTGGCGTATACCGCGGCGCTGAGCGACGGCGGCAGGCTGCCGTCGTGGCTGACGTTCGACCCGGCCACGCGGACGTTCACGGGCACACCGGGTCCGGGCGACGGCGGGACCGTGCGCGTGACGGTCATGGCGAGTGACGGCACGGCGACCGTGTCGGACGAGTTCGTCCTCATGGTGACGGTGAGGAACACCGCGCCGGTGGTGGCGACCCCCCTGGCGGACCAGGAGGTCATGATCGACGTGCCGTTCACGTACGTGGTCCCTGCGGACGCCTTCACGGACGCGGACGGGGACCCGCTGACGTATGCCGCGGCCACGCGCGACGGCGGCCTGCTGCCGTCGTGGCTGACGTTCGACCCGGCCACGCGGACGTTTACGGGCACACCGGCGTCGAGCGACAGTGGGCCCGTGTTCGTGACGGTGACGGCGAGTGACGGGACGGCGACCGTGTCGGACGAGTTCGCCCTCAGGGTGCTCATGGTCGCCCCGTCGACGCTTCGGGCGTGGACGTCGCGGTTCGGCCGGACCGTGGCGACCCACGTGACGGATGCGGTGGGCGAGCGGCTGCGCGCGCCGCCGGAGCAGGACTCCCAGGTGACGGTGGGCGGCTACCGGCTGCCGCTGGGGCGGCAAGCCGCGGGCGGCGGCCCTGACGCCACGGAGCCTGAAACCGCCACGGACCGGCTGGCCTCCCTGCTGACGGGGCTGGTGGGCCGGGCCTTGGGGCTGGGGCCGGTCCAGCCGCAGGGCGGCGGCACGGGCACGGACCTGTGGGCAGCGCCGCTCGCGGCGGACCCGCGTCTGGGGCCATCCCAAACCCTGCAACTCCCCGCAGTCCGCTTGCGCGACGTCTTGCTGGGCAGTTCCTTCCGGCTGACCCTGGGGGATGACGCCGCCGCGCCCGGGCACCTGCGCCTGACGGCCTGGGGCCGGGTGGCCGGCACGCAGTTTGACGGCCGCGAGGGGGACCTGACCCTGGACGGGAACGTGCTCACGGGCACCGTGGGCGTGGATAGCGCGTGGGACCGCTGGCTGGCCGGCGTGGCGGTCTCCCACAGCCTGGGGGGCGGCTCGTTCACCGGGGACGGGGATGGCGACCTCGACCGCAGTACCCTGACGAGCATCCATCCCTACCTGCGCTATGCCGTCAATGAGCGGGTGGACGTGTGGGGTGTGCTGGGCTACGGGTGGGGCGACATGACCCTGGAGCCGGGGACCGGCGGCACCCTGGAGACGGACACGACGCTGCTGATGGGGTCCTTCGGCGGCCGGGGCATCCTGCTCTCGGCCCCGGACAACGCGGGCTTCCAACTGGCCACGCGGACGGACGCCATGCTCACGCGCACGACCTCGGGGGCGGTCGCGGGCCTGGCCGAGACGGAAGCGGATGCGCATCGGCTGCGGCTGGTCCTGGAAGGCACGCGGCCGGTCCTGTGGCCGGAAGGCCAGAGTGTGACCCCGACCGTGGAGTTGGGCGTCCGGCATGACTGGGGCGATGCGGAGACCGGGTTCGGCCTCGAACTCGGCGGCCGGGTCCAATACGCGGACCCGACCCTGGGCCTGACCATTGAAGCGGCCGTGCGGGGCCTGCTCACCCACGAAGACAGCGACTACAAAGAATGGGGCGCCTCGGGCACGATTCGGCTCGCCCCGGACCCGAACGGCCAGGGCCTCTCCCTGACGCTCGCCCCGACCTGGGGCGCGGCGTCGAGCGGGATCGAAAGCCTCTGGTCCCGGCAGACGACCGCGGGCCTGGCCCCCCAAGGCACCCGGCCGCGCCCAACGACCAGCCTGAACGCGGAAATGGGCTATGGCGTCGCCGCGCCATTCGGCACCGGCCTCCTGACCCCCTACGCCGGGGCACTGCTGTCCGATGGCACCGCCCACTCCTACCGCCTCGGCACCCGCTGGACCGCCGTCTCGGGCCTGTCCCTCACCCTTGAAGGCCTCCGGCAAGAATCGCCCGGCCAACAGCCGGTCAACCAAGGCCTCCACCTCCAAATCGGCTGGGGCTTCTAAGTGGTTCCTCTTCTCTTGTCTTGTCTTGTCTTGTCTTGTCTTGTTGTAGGGGCCGCATCTCATGCGGCCCAGAAACCGCGCCCTAAGGAATGTCCCTGCCCCTGAGCAGGGATGACGCGGCGACACCAGAAGGCGAAGAGACCCAGCCCTGATGCTGTCAACGAATGAGTGAACATTGACAATCCCCGACGCTCTCCTTCTGTCATCCTTGTATGTGTTCAGTAATTCGTTGACAAGATTCGTTGATCTGTTTGGGGGTTTTCCCCTCCAGCGCCTGATGCGGGCGCACCTCATTGTAGTAGAGCAAATATTGCTCCAATTCGTCCCGGAACTCCGCCAGGGAGGCGAACGTGGTGCCGTCGATCAGGTCGTCGTTCAAGGTCCGCCAGAACCGTTCCACCTTCCCATTGGTCTGCGGCCGATAGGGCCGGGTATACCGATGTTTGATCCCCAACTCCAGCAACATCCGTTCAAACGGGTGCGTGTCTTTGGTGCGCGGGGCCGCGAATTCGGATCCATTGTCCGTTAAGACCTCGGCAAACTGGAGCTGGTAGCGCTGGTGGAGCAGATTGAAGCTCTTCAGGGCGCTGAACATCACCGTCAGGCTCTTCAGATCGGTCACCACCTCGGCCCAAGCCAGGCGGGTACAGGCGTCAATCACACACACCAGATAATAGCGCGTGGGATCGGTCGCGATGAGGTCCTTGCTCAAGTGATGGCAGTCCAGATGCCCTAATTCTCCGGCTTTCTGCTTCACAATCCGGCGTTTCTCCTCTCGCAGCTTGGGCGTTAAGCGGTTCAGCCCGTATCGCTGGGTAATCCGATAGACCGTACTCGGGGACGGCGTCAGGTGCTTGAGCTTCGGAGCCAGGAGCTGGCAAATCTCATACCGGTTGACGCCCAGCCGCCGCTGCTGCAGCACTTGTTGCTCAATATACCCGTAGACCCGCCGACTTTTCCACTTCGGGCCGCGTGGCTGAGGCACCAGGGCGTGCTCGGCTCCGCTCTGGCGGAACCGGTGGTAATACTTGAAGAAGGTCTGCCGGTGGGTCTGATGAAATCGGTAGAAATCGGCGACAAACCGGAACGTGGGATGCCGTTTCTGTTTGACCAACTCGTACTCCTGGATCAGGAATTTCCACTTGCGGACATAATTGCGATACAGGGTTTTGTCGTGGGTATTGTGTCGCATGGCTTCGCCTCCAGGTGAAAGGATGAGTCACCCTTCATTCTGTCAACGAATTAGTGAACATTTACAATCCTCGACGCCTGTCCCCGACGTTTCCCCCTCTGTCATCCTCGACATTAGTAATCGAGGATCCAGTGTCGTTGTCTTTGGTATTTGTAGCGGCGCCATCTCATGGCGCTTTCTTTCCTCTCCTTCTGTCATCCTCGTATGTGTTCAGTCATTCGCTGACCGAATGAAGGAACTAACCACACCAACATGGTCATTCCGAGTCTTCCCTTTTCTGTCATCCTTGCGAACGCGAGGATGTGGATTCACATTTGAAGTGCAACAGGTGGTTTCTAAAAACCTCGGCGGGGGTCTGATAGCCGAGACATTTCCGAGGCGTATTATTGTATACCTGGACGAGGCGCGTAAAGTGCTCATCCGAGAGGGTCGCCAAGTCGGTCTTGCGGGGCAGGGTCCGGCGCAGGCGGCCGATGGCGTGTTCGACGCCGCCCTTTTGCCAAGGTGAGTGGGTCTCACAGAAGAAGGTTTCGAGGCCGAGAGCATGGAGGGCGTAGTGGCGCGCAAACTCCGTCCCGTTATCGAAGGTGATCGTTTGGCGCCAGGTGGGGGGCAAGGGCGCGAGGAGGGTGGCGATGGCGTGGGCGATCGGCGCGGCGGCTTTGCCGGGGGGGCGCGCGGCGATCAGCAGGCGGGAGTGGCGCTCATGGAGGGTCAAGATGGCTTGGCCGTAGATCCGGAACAACATCAGATCGGCCTCCCAATGGCCCGGGGTACGGCGATCCGCAACCGCCGCCGGCCGCTCCGCCAGCGGGCGGCGCAGAGCGATGAAGGACGCCGGGCTGCGCCCCTTGTAGCACCGGCGCCCGCGTTTGGCTTTGGCCTGCGGCAGATAGTGGCGCCAGGCGTACTCTGTTTTGCGGGCCATCTGCGCATAGATGAAGCGGTAGATGGTCTCGTGGGAGATGACCGGTCGGTGCTGCTCCCGAGCGAGGCGGCCGGCCACCTGTTGGGGGGACCAGCCGTGTTGGAGCTGCGCCAGGACCGTGGCGCGGAGCGTGCTGTCGCGGTCGAGCTTGGAGCCCTGCCAGCGGCGCGCCCGAGCTTGCTGGTCGGCATAGCCGGGTTGGTAGCCCTGGGTGGTGGACCCATTGCGGTTCAGCTCCCGAGCCACGGTCGATGGCGCGCGATCCAGAGTTGCCGCAATTTGGCGGATCGAGTGTCCCGTGGTGTGTAAGCGGGCCATTTCACAGCGGTCTTCAAGGGTGATGTGTGTATAGTCGCGTCCCATGGCAACACCTTAACAAGGTGTTGCACTTCGTTTGTGAATTTAGGGGATCCAGTGTTGTTCTCTTCGCAAAGCAGAGGAAAAAGCAAAAGCCCTGGATCCTCGATTACTAATGTCGAGGATGACAGGAGGGGTAGTTGGGGATGACAAAAGGCACTGCAGGGATGACCACACTACCATTGTCATCCTGAGTACCATTGTCATCCTGAGCGAAGCGAAGGATCTCGTAGTTGAGGTGTTCGGTTGTAAAAGCAGATAGTTCCTTCGCTTCGCTCAGGACAAGCGCTTCGCTCAGGATGACAGATGAGGCGTATTGCGCAGAATGATGGCTTCTCTCTCATGCCAGGCAAAAACTGTCAACGAATGACTGAACATTGACAATCCCCGCATTTTCCTTCTGTCATCCTCGACGCCCGTCCCCGACGTTTCCCCCTTCTGTCCTCCTCGACGCTTGTCCCCGACGTTTCCCCCTCCGTCATCCTCGACATTAGTAATCGAGGATCCAGTGTCGTTGCTTTTTCCTTCTCACAACCAACACCCCTGGATTCCTGCTTTCGCGGGAATGACAAAGAAGGAGCAGGAGTATCTGTGTTTCAAGTCAAGCTTTTTTACGATGCCGGGACTCCCTCATCCACCCACGGCGTGCCTCGCCGCGCAATCGCGTGCAGTTGCAACAGCAGCTTCCGCATCACGGCCACCAAGGCCACTTTGCCCGGCTTCCCCCGCCGCCGTAACCCCTGATAAAACCGCCCCAGGTCCGTGTTGGTGCGGATCACCGATAACGCCGCCATGTATAACGCCCGGCGCACCAGCCCGCGGCCGCCGCGAATCGCCCGGTACCCTCGGTGGGTCCCACTGTCCTGGGCCCACGGCGCCAGCCCCACCAAGGCCGTCAGCGCCTTCCCCGAGCCCTGGCCCAATTCCGGGGCATAGGCCAGCAAGGTCGCCGCCGTGAGCAGGCCCACCCCGCGCACACTCTGATACAAGGCCGCGCGCTCGGCCAACGCTGGCCGGACTTCGATGGCTTGCTGGTACTCGTCCGCCAGGTGCTTCAGCTCTTTGTCCAACCACGCCAGATGCCGCTGACAGGATTGCTTGACCCGCCCCCGCAACCCCTTCTCCAAGCGATTCAGTTCCTGGGTCCGTTGATCGAGCAGTTGCTGCCGCCGCCCCAGCAGGGCCCGGACCTCCTCACTGGCTTCCTCTTGCGCGGCCTCCACCGGCAACTCAAACACGTCGCCATAGTGTGCCAGGATCTGCGCATCCAGCGGATCGGTCTTGGCCCCCTGGCCCACAGCCCGGGCAAACGCCCGCACCTTCGTCGGATGCGCCACCGACACCGCGAGGTCGGTGATCCGGACCCGTTGCACGAGCAGGCGTTCATACCCCCCCGTCGCTTCACACACCACGTGGGTCACGGCTTGTCCCCGCCCCCACGCCAGAAACGCCGTCAGCCCGGCGCTGGTGTTGGGAAACCGGCGGACCGGCCCCCGCGCGACGGATACGGCTAATTCCTGTTTCCCGACATCAATCCCGGCCACAATTTTGTTCATGATGTCCTCCCTTGCTGAGGTGAATGGTGTTTGTCCTCCCCACTTGCAAATGCGGGGCTGTGAACCCCCTGGATCTGTTCGGAGCTACAAACTGGCCTGAGGGGTGTCCTACTCCTGCACGGTGCAACCTCGGAGTGCCCCGGGATTCACCTTATGACACGCGACGCGCCCCTCACGCCCACCTTACAAATTGGCCGATTTGCAAGGTGAAAGCAACATACAAATGACAAAAGGTGGTGGACCCATACAGCCTCTAGCATCAAGGTTCATTTTTCCTTTATGATACAAGTCTGTTCTCAAGGTCGAATCCATCGACCCGGTAGTCCACGACAAAGTCATTCGCACGGAAGCAAAAGGCTCGTTTCATGAAAAGATCTCGCAAGAATGCCGGCACACGTCCGCTTATGGCTGACCTGGCCGATCCCCATGTCCTGTATGAAAAAAGCGTGCAAAGTCCGGACTTTGACCTTCCGTTTTTTGCCGAATATTTTGAGAACTATACGGGCCGTCCCCTGCGCTTGCTGCGTGAAGATTTCTGCGGTACGGCCGCGTTATCCGCGCATTTCGTGACTCAACACCCCGAAAACCATGCCATCGGCGTCGATCTGGATTGGCCGACTCTCAATTGGGGCATGAAACATCACGTATCGCTCTTGCCCGTGGATCAGCAAAACCGCCTGACGCTCATCCATGGCAACGTGTTGGACCATCATTCCTCGCAAGTTCAATTGGCAGTGGCTTTGAATTTCAGCTACATGATCTTCAAGGATCGCCCCACGCTCCGGCAATATTTCAAAAGAGCGAAAGAATCGCTTCAGCCCGGAGGCATGTATATATTGGACATTTGGGGAGGCAGCGAAAGCCAGGTCCTGCAGGAAGAACCCCGTGACATCGACAACCCCGAAGATGACGGCATTGGCGATTTTACCTTCATTTGGGATCAGGACGCCTTCGACCCCACAACGTACTTCTGTACGATGCGCATGCATTTCACCTTTCAGGACGACAGTGAAATGCGTAATGCCTTCGTCTATGACTGGCGCATGTGGACCATGCCCGAAGTCATGGAATTAATGAACGAGGCCGGGTTCCGGGACGTGCATTTCCTGTGGGAAGGCACCAACCGAAAGACCAACGAAGGGACCGGCACCTATCATCGTGTCGAAAAGGGTGAAGCCGATTTAGCGTGGGTGACCTATATCGTAGGCGTCAATCCCAATACGGATTGAGCCTATCTCCCGCTCTACCACCGGCTTCTGACTATACCGTCGAACACATCATTAAAGTTTTACTTTAAGTTTTATGGAGCATTCACCGCCTCACATGACACCGGAAGTGATTCAACGGCACGGCCTGACGAAGGAGGAATTCGAGCAAATCCTCACGCATCTGGGTCGTGAGCCCAATATGACGGAACTCGGAATCTTTTCGGTGATGTGGAGCGAGCATTGTTCCTACAAAAGTTCCCGGATCCATTTGAAGCGATTTCCCACCGAAGGGGAGCGGGTGGTCCAGGGACCGGGAGAGAATGCCGGAGCCGTGGATATCGGCGAGGGGCTCTCCGCCGTCTTTAAAATGGAGTCCCATAATCATCCTTCGTTTATCGAACCCTTTCAGGGGGCCGCGACCGGGGTCGGCGGGATCCTGCGCGACATTTTCACCATGGGCGCACGGCCGATCGCCTTGCTGGATTCCCTTCGATTCGGTGAATTGGACCTTCCGAAGAATCGTCATTTGCTGAAAGGCGTGGTTTCCGGCATTTCCTGGTACGGCAACTGTATTGGAGTTCCCACTGTCGGCGGCGAAATCGCCTTTAACGACAGTTACGCCAAAAACCCCCTGGTGAACGTCTTTTGTCTCGGCATTGTGAAAACCGGTCAATTGCTTCGAGGCCATGCCGGCGGTGTCGGTAACCCGGTGTTGTATATCGGCGCAAAAACCGGGCGTGACGGCATCCACGGTGCCACGATGGCTTCGGACAGTTTTGACGATGCTTCGGAACAGAAGCGACCGAACGTGCAGGTCGGCGATCCTTTTCTGGAAAAATTGCTCCTGGAAGCCTGCCTGGAATTCCTGGACCAAGGGCTCCTGGTCGGCATTCAGGATATGGGGGCGGCCGGGCTCACGAGTTCATCATGTGAAATGGCCTCCCGGGCCGGAACGGGCATCGAGATGGAATTGGCCGACGTACCTCGCCGCGAGCCGAATATGACGCCCTATGAATTGATGCTTTCGGAATCCCAGGAACGCATGTTACTCGTGGCCGAAGCCGGAAAAGAAGACCGGGTTATTGCCATTTGCCAAAAATGGGGGATTGACGCGGCGGTGATCGGGAAGGTCACGGACGACGGGTTCGTGCGCGTGAAGGAGCAGGGAAGGGTGGTGGCTGAGATTCCCGCCAAGGCCCTGGTGGATGAAAGTCCCAAGTATGAGCGCCCGGCTAAGCCCCCCGAGTACCAGGAACTCCTGCAATCCCTGACGGTTGAAAATCTGCCTGATGTACAGGATGCCGGGAACGTCCTGCTCCGGTTACTGGATTCGCCGACGATTGCCAGCAAAGCCTGGGTCTATCGACAATACGACCACATGGTGGGCATCAATACCATTGTCCGGCCGGGTTCGGATGCGGCCGTGGTGCGTATCAAAGACACGAACAAGGCCTTGGCCGTCACAACGGACGGCAACGGCCGGTACTGCCTCCTGAACCCATACATAGGCGGCGCATTGGCCGTGGCGGAAGCAGCCCGGAATTTAGTGTGCTCGGGCGCGCAGCCCATTGGGGTGACGGATTGCCTGAATTTTGGAAACCCCGAGCGACCGGACATCATGTGGCAGTTCGTGTTGGCCGTCGAAGGCATTGCCGATGCGTGTCGAACCTTTCACATCCCCGTTGTCAGCGGTAACGTCAGCCTGTATAACGAAACTAACGGCCTGTCCATTTATCCCACGCCTATCATAGGCATGGTCGGGCTCATCGAGCCGGCCGCGCACGTGACCACTCAATGGTTTAAAAATCCCGGAGATCGGATTATTCTTTTAGGCGAGACCAAGGAAGATTTGGGTGGAACCGAATATTTGAAAGTCGTACATTATCGGGAGCAGGGGGCTCCTCCATGGATCAATCTCGAGACGGAAAAAGCCTTGCACGATTGCACGCTCCGATTGATTGCGGAAGGCTTGGTGCAATCGGCGCACGATTGTTCGGACGGGGGATTGGCCGTGACGGTGGCGGAATGTTGCCTTTCACCTCAGGTGGCCCAAGGCAAACCGTTGGGCGCGACAATCCGGCTTGATTCGAACGGGCTTCGGACGGACGAATTGCTCTTTGGGGAAAGTCCTTCACGCATCATTCTATCGGTATCGCCTGCACAAGCCGAACACGTGCTGGCCATTGCCCGTGAGCATGAGGTGCCCGCCCGGGATATTGGCACGGTCGGCGACGACCGTTTGATCGTTCATGTTCATGAGCGACCAGCGATCGATGTGCCGGTTACCATATTATTCGAACAATGGAGCCGAAGTTTGGAATTGAAATTGTCCGCCTGAGTGGAGGCACCGGCAAGACTGAGCGCGCGGTTATCGAACATGTGGCTCTACCCCACCTGACCTCCCCTTACAAAGGGGAGGAAAATTTCTTCCCGGTTCCCCTCCTTTGTAAGGAGGGGCGAAGGGGAGGTAGAGACCGAATTCTTGAGATATGAGTAATTCGTCAAAAAAAACACACACGCCTTTTCCTCTGGTTACCCCGGACAAGTTTCATGATGAATGTGCGGTGTTTGGCATTTACGGGCATCGGGAAGCCGCCAATTTCACCTATCTGGGGTTGTATGCGCTACAGCATCGCGGGCAGGAAGGTTCAGGAATCGTCTCGTCGGATGAACGAAATTTTTACATGGAAAAGGGCATCGGGCTGGTCTCGGAGATTTTCACAAAAAAAGAAATTCGCCGCCTGCGTGGAAACAAAGCCATCGGTCACAATCGTTATTCCACCGCCGGAGACAGCCACCTTCGCAACGTCCAACCGCTTACCGTCAATTTCGCATTCGGAAATTTGGCCGTGTCCCATAACGGCAATCTCACCAATGCATTGATGCTCCGGAGCGAACTCGAAGCCTATGGCGCCATTTTTCAATCCGATTCCGATACGGAAGTGATCATCCATCTGATGGCCCATTCCAAAGGAGATACCTTACTCCAACGATTGATCGAAGCGCTCTCCCTGGTCCGAGGAGCCTATTCACTGGTGCTGCTGACCGATCAGGACCTGATCGCCGTGCGGGACCCCTATGGATTCCGGCCATTGTGTTTGGGAAAGTTTAAAGACGCCTGGGTGGTCGCGTCAGAGACCTGTGCGTTTGATCTCATGGGAGGCGAGTTTATACGGGAAGTCGAGCCCGGAGAACTCATCGTCATAAACGACGAGGGGATGACCTCGCATCACCCGTTTATCCTTCCCGAACGTCCTGCAAAATGCGTCTTTGAGTACGTCTATTTTGCGAGACCGGATTCCAAAATATTCGGCGACCACACCGTCTATCCCATTCGAAAAGCCTTGGGCCGGCAACTGGCCAAAGAAGCGTACGTGCCGGCCGACGTGGTCATTCCCGTCCCGGACTCCGGTGTGCCGGCGGCATTAGGGTATGCGGAAGGGTCGGGGATTCCGTTTGAAATCGGGCTCACTCGCAACCATTATATCGGCCGGACCTTTATCGAACCTGAACAATCCATTCGGCATTTTGGCGTAAAATTGAAATTAAACGTGGTGCCCGACGTCCTGAAAGGACTCCGCGTCGTGGTGGTGGATGATTCCATCGTGCGCGGCACGACAAGCCGAAAAATCATCAAAATGATCCGTAATGCCGGAGTCAAGGAAGTGCACGTACGCATCAGTTCTCCGCCGACGATCGCTCCGTGTTTTTACGGCATCGACACGCCCACCCAAAAAGAACTGATCGGTTCGAGTCATTCCATCGAGGAAATCCGCAAATACATCACCGCCGACAGCCTCCAATACTTGAGTTTGGAGGGCATGCTGACCGCTGCCCCTGGTCGAAACGACCACTACTGCCATGCCTGCTTCACCGAACAATATCCCATATCCTTCACCAAAGCCGAAGAACTGCAACTCGGCTTGTTTGATGCCAATTCTTCCAGGTAGCTGATTGTTTTCTTTGGGAATCTCTCGTGCAGGCTTACCGCCTGCATCCTAAGAGATGAAGAGTGTCAGGTGGTCATCCTGAGCTTGCCCTGCTTGTCCTGCTTGTCCTGAACTAAGCGAAGGAACTAAGCGAAGGGCTTGCGAAGGATCTCGTCGTTGAGGTACGTGGTTGTTGAAACTACGAGATTCCTTCCTTCGAAAGACCCTTCGCAAAACTCAGGGCGTACTCAGGACAGGCGCTTCGCTCGGAATGACAGATTCGGGCATTTTTGGTTATTTTCCCCTTCCGTCATTCCCGACGTTTGTAATCGGGAATCCAGAGTTTTTTGTCTTTCTCTGACCTATAATGACTCGTTTTGAGATAACGTCAGGGAAACCGCACGGCCTCCATTGATTGCCCGCCTGAAAAATCGTGTGTTAAGATTCCGTATAGGCCTGCTGTCGCTTGCCTGCATTGCTTATCAAAGTGGAGGATGCCATGAAACGCCAAATCTTTTTACCGGTTACGCTTTCCATAGCCATGGTGACGATGGCCTGGGCCGGTGGGTTTTTTAAAGTCGGGGAGACGGCACCAACCTTCTCGCTCACCTCAGTCACGGGGAAAACCGTCTCGCTGCAAGACTTACAAGGCAAAGTCGTGGTGCTTGGACTTTTTCACATTTGCGAACCCTGCCTCATTCAAAGTACGAATTTACAAAAGGTATATGACGCCACGCGCGGCCAGAACGTCGCGGTGATCGGCGTGAACTCCTCGGGTGATTCGCAAGCCGACGTCCTGGAATTTCTTAGTGTCTTTCCGGTGAAAGTCACGTATCCCTATCTCACGGACCCGGACCAGATTACCGACAAGTTGTACGGCGGAGGACGTTTTATTCCGAACGTGTATATCCTGGATCAAAACGGCGTGATCCGATGGCAACGAGTCGGCAATATGGATTTGGCGAACCATACGGCGATTCTGGATGAGGTGAACAAATTGTTGGGGACATCTTCCGGATCGACCGCCTTATGAGATTGTGCGCCACGCCGTCTCTCGAAATCTTGCCGGACGACGAGCCGGGCCGTGGCGATCATCAGGCCCGTCGTCAGTTCTCCCATTTGAGCGAAAGGATTCAAAAACGAAATGGATGAGTTTGAAGAAGGGAAAGCGAAGTTCCTTGAACTGGTGAAGGGTATTGAAAATACGGTCGAGGTGGTCATTCCGACTACTCCTTCCCAGGGCCGGTTTTTGATTTCTCTGACCAAGGGAGCCAATCGAAAATTTATCACGGTGCCGGAAGACGATATTCTTGACCTGCCTTCGGAAGAGAACGTTCTTTCCAAAACGACGGCCATGCTACAGGAGGCGATCGCCGAGCTATGAAGCCAATTCTACCAGGGATAGCCACGTGGTCGTGGTTTTCAGAGGAAAAGCAGATTAATTTTAACGGCCACCTGTTGGACGTGGGCGAACATCGGATCCTGGTCGATCCTCCGCCTCTCTCCGATACCGATTTGGCTCAATTGAGGAATGCGGGGCAAATCGATTACATTCTTCTCACCAATCGGGATCATGAACGGGAAAGCGCGACGTACAAAGACGCATTGAACACTCGCGTGTACGTTCCCCAGTCCGATGCCCCGGAAATGTCGGTGACTCCCGAAAAGACCTTTGTCGACGGAGAATTGCTGCCAGGCGGGATTTGGGTCGTGCACCTCGCTCATCAAAAGTCACCAGGCGAATCGGCCCTGTTTCTCCAACAAGGACGGGGCATTCTTATTGTCGGCGACGCCTTGCTGGGCAAACCTGAAGGGTCGGTGAGTATGCTGCCTGCCGAGAAGTACGCCGATCCCGCCAAGGCGCGTGAAGGATTGCGTCGATTGCTCAAATACAATTTTGATTCGCTCCTGGTCGGGGACGGGACCTCTATTTTGGCCGGCGCCAAAGCCGTTGTTGCGCAGGCGTTGGAGTAAACGAGGGTCATGACCTTACTGCTACAAGAATAGCCCGAATCTGTCATTCCTGTATGTGTTCAGTCATTCGTTGGCAGAATGGTCAGCCGGAGCGGGAGTGATCGTTTTCTTTCCCTCCCCTTTGTAAGGGGAGGATAGGAGGGGTAGAGTCGCATACCCAGAAGGGCACTGGCACTGACTCCCACCCGCAGCCTGCCCACCCCGGCCGAGCCTCTACCTCCCCTCACCCCTCCTTACAAAGGGAACTATATACAATAATCCGCAACGCCGTCAAAAACAACTTGACACTTCTACCGTTTCGTGTATAATAATCCGCAGATAGGATAACGAAACGGAGGATATGAGATGACAAAGCGGGTAGCAAAAACCAAAAGCATTATTGAGATTCTTTCCTTGTTTGCGACGGAAGATCAAGCCGTGGTGTGGTTTGAGGCTGTCCGATGGAACGGAACCCCTCAATGCTCCCATTGTGAAGGAACGAAAAAGATTACGGTAGCGAAAAGCAAGCGCTATACCTATTGGTGTGGTCCATGTCGGAAGCATTTTACGGTCCGAACGGGCACGGTGATGGAGTCCTCCAAATTGCCGGTCCGATTGTGGGCGGTCACGATGTACTACGTCACGACGGCGCGGAAAGGCATTAGCAGTTTGCAATTGAGTAAAGAACTGGCGATTACCCAAAAATCAGCATGGTTTTTATTGCACCGAGTGCGTGAAGCTTGCCAACAAACCGGCTTCAAATTGTCCCGTGTGGTTGAAGTGGACGAAACCTATATCGGTGGGAAAGCCAAAAACAAACATGTGTCAAGGAAAGCAGAGCACAAAGGCACTGGCATGGTGGGGAAACAAGCGGTCATGGGGATTCGTGAACGGCACGGTCGGACGAAACTGTTCCCGATTGCAGAGGCGACACAGCCCACGTTACAAGGTGCCATTCAGGCCTACGTTGAACCGAATACGGTAGTCTATACTGATGACCACGGTGGGTATCGCGGGCTTCCCTATCCTCATGAAACCGTGAAGCATTCTGCTAAGGAATACGTCAACGGAATGGCTCACACCAACGGCATTGAATCCGTGTGGGCATTGCTCAAACGTGGCTACTACGGGACGTATCACAATTTCAGTGCCAAGCATGTGCAGCGGTACGTGGACGAGGTGGCTTTCCGGTTGAATGATGGGAATTGCCAAGTAGATACAATGGATCGAATGGAATCATTGTCGCAGGCCTTGTGTGGGAAGCGGCTCCGGTATCAGGACTTGGTGGCGTGAAAACATGGCACAGCGTAAACGCAAACATGAAGCGTTGACGGTTTCTCGGTTTATTCACGAGATTCTTGTCAGTCAGTTGAGTATACCTCTGCGCCAGATTGTGAATGACACAACTTTTGAGCAGTACACAGGTGATACACGACCAGATTTGTTAGTTTCAGAGTTTGAATTTGACGGAACAAATGATGACCAATTTATTAAAAATGTTGTGGCCTATGCCGAGGTCAAAGACAACGCCTCGTTTGATGATCATGATTGGAAGGACGCCATAAAGCAGGGCAAACGCAAATCTCGCAAACTCAATCCCCCCTATTTTATCGTCACGAATTGTGAAATGTCTGTGTTTTACAATGCAAAGACGATGCAGGAAATCACGCTCAACAAGAATCCTCTACGAGAGTTCCAAACAATCGACATCCTCAGATTGATTAAGAACTCTCTTCGGAAAGACCCGAAGGCGTCGAACCTCAGAACAAATGTCGATTCCATTTCTACGATTTCAGAAGCCATTTTCAACAAGAAATTATGGGAACTGGCAACGGTCTATCGCGGTGTTCGCTTCAAGAACAATCAGCAGAAGATAGACTTCACCATCGGATTTATCTCTCTTGAGTTTTATGAAGAGAAGGCCATTCTTGATAACAAAAAAGACCGCAATAAGGTCTATTGGTCGGAATGCGTTGACGATAACGATGAAAAACTTGTGGCTAATATAGACGCCTATGCACGTCGATTGTCTGAAGAAACGGATTTCAAGGAGTTTAAGAATCTCATTGATGCTTTGAGGGATGCGCTCATCGGTGATGGCAAGCCTTTGGTGTCAAAAGAGGATTGCCATCACATCTTCCGAATTATCGACTCAATGAAACCTCTTCACGGTACAGGATTTGATCTCTTTGGGGCTGTTTATGAAATGTTTGCATCTTCCAAAGAAAAGAAGGAATTTGGTGAATACTTTACGCGCCGACACTACACTCACATCTTTGCGAAATTACTATTGCGTGATGAACAATTTTGGTCCAAAGGCCGTACCTTCACCGTACTTGATCCTGCTTGTGGAACTGGTGGCTTTTTGACCGAAGGATTTAAGGTGCTTAAACATCAGTATGAAAGAACGGAGACGCTTTCCACACAAGGAACAGCGTTTCTATCAGATCGTTGTTTCTATGGAGTGGACGTTCGAGAAGAAAACGTATCAAGGACTCGGCTTAATATGTTTCTTGTGGGCGATGGACACACGAATATGAAGTCAGGGAATGCCCTACTAAAAGATGGTTTCCCATTCCCCTCAATGGAGTTCGACTACATAATCACTAATCCACCATACGGAGCGGGAACAATTCGTGCCGAAACGAATGCCCTTTCAACGCTAAGGATGGAGATAGCATTCCTATGTCGCATCCGCCAGCTTCTTCGTGTTGGTGGGCGAGCCTGTGTGATCCAGCCTGACGGCATACTGGAAAACCCGTCATATTTTGCATTCCGAAAGGAACTCTTAGAAACCTTTGATGTCACTGCTATTGCCTCATTGCCGAAATTTGCATTTGCACCTTACACAAAAGAAAAGACATACGCTGTGTTTCTCACCAAGCGAGGCAATAAAGTCGGTAAAATGCAGAAGCAAAATATTTGGATGTACATTATTGACAACGATGGGCTTGCCAATTCCGACAAACGGTTTCCTGCAAAACTGAGAAATAACAGGAACGGTTGGGTCCACGATGAGATTTCGGGTTGGGTCAGCACAGAGGGCATTGAACAGCCTGGGTTACTAGAAGAGCGTTGGATGACCTTTGATGACGCCAAACTCAACGGAACTGAATTCCAGACGGATAAGGGGGAAGCGGTGTGCAGGAGAAAGGGAGGGTTTGTGCCTGCGAGCGACTTGTGCCAAGGAAATTACTATAATCTTCTGCCAGAATTCCATTTGAGGAAACAAACTCCACATTATATAGATGTGGCTGGGTTTCACCACGATCTCGACAACATTAAGGCCGAATTCTTTGGAGAGGCAGAGTAACAAATGAACTCGTGGTCCGTTGGCTTAGTGTTTGATTGCATGAGTGGGAATACAGGTCTCACGGAAGAGTTTATCTATAGAAAACTCGGCACCAAAAATGTTCTCTATGAAGTGCTTTCTAGTGCAACAACTGGGGAGACTGGGATGGGTTACATTCCCATGTGCGCCCTTGATAATGGCCGTCCGCTTAGAACGTTTGAGGGAAAACCTGGGATTCTTATCGCTCGAAACGGTAAAGCGGGACAGATGACGTATTTGGAAATTGGGAAATACACCATAAACGACCATGCTTATATCATTAGCGTAAAGGAAAGTTTTAAGAAGAAAGTTCGTATTGCAACTCTCAAAGAAGAGCAAAATTTCTTGTTGTGGTTCATATGTACACACCAGCCATTGCTCTACAGCTTTGCCTCAAAAAATGACAATGCAACATGGAATAAGTCCAGCTTCTTGAGGGCAACCCTAGACATTCCCTCGTCACAAAAAAGAGAGGAAATTGCAACTCTTTACCAAGAGTCGATTCACATACTGAAACGGGCACAAAAAGTTATAGACGATCTTAGCGCATTGCTATCAAAACAAATTAGTTAGAGTCCATGAATGAAGCCATTGCCCCCCTCCGTCAAACACGCCCTGGACCGGATGACCAAAGCCTTGGCGACGTATCAGCCACCGTCCAAGAAGAAGGCGGGGAAGAAAGCGCACAAAGAGGAAGGGGAATAGAGGCTGTCTACTATTCTTGATAATTCACCATGAAACCCACTCCCAAAACCTTTGCCAAGATCGTCAAGCAAGTCTTGCTGAAAAAGTCCGACGCGCGACCGAAGGCCGAGAACAAGCGGCCTAGCCAGGAAGAAGTGAAGCAGAAATGGAAACTGGAAAAAGAACCGCCGAAACGATAATCAGCGTTTTGCGGATTTATGTATATAATTCCCCTTACAAAGGAGGGGAAGGAAAAGGCAAAAATTGTCAACGAATGACTGAACATTTACAATTCCCGACGTTAGTAATCGGGAATCCAGAGTCGTTCTCTTTACGGACGAATAAAAAACCCTGGATCCTTTACTTGACTGGATCCCCGATTAAGAATGTCGGGGACAAGCGTCGAGGATGACAGAAGAAAAGGTCATTGACAACCGTGCGACAGTCTCATTCGGCACAACTCAACCAACGCGGCAATGCCCATTTTTCACGGGGCTTCTACACGGAGGCCTACGAGTGTTATGCCAGGGCATTGGAAGCTGATCGAAAAAGCGGCGATCCCAGGGCCCTGTCGTCGACGTTGGGCAATCTCGGGAATATCTGTGCCGTCAGCGGTAAACGCCAACAAGCCCAGGAATATTATCAGGAGGTATTGGAACTGCAGAAGACAGTCGGGGACAACCGCGGGATCAGTACGACGCTTGCCAACCTTGGCAACTTGCACGTAGACGCCGGCGAATGGGAACGAGGCCGCGCGTATTATCTCGAGGCCCTGGACAGAATGGAGTTGTTTGAAGACCCCGCAGCCAAGGCGGTGTTGCTCTCCGATTTGGGTTTGGTTGCGAAGGAAACCCGACATTTCGAGCAAGCCATGGACTATTATTCGGAGTCCATTACCTTGATGAAGCGAGTGGGCAATGACGCCGGTCAGGCCGACGTATTCAAGATGATGGCGCGGATGTACCTGGCATGGGAGCGTTATGATGACGCCATGGCTTGTGCGCAAACGAGTTTGGCCATTGCCAGGCGGCTTCGTGATGAACTGCGCATGGGTGGGGCTTGGTACGTGATGGCTGACTGCCATAAAGCGAAGGGCTGTGAAGAACAAGAAGCCCGATTCCTTCATCGCGTGGTTCGCGTGGATCGAAAATACGGGTTGCCCAAGCTGGAAGAAAACACCCGGCGACTCGAGGCGCTTCGGACGAAGCTGACACGCATGAAATCAATGGCAGGGGAGGGCGCTTCATGATTGACGGATCCCGCTGGCAACACGTCCAGGACCATCTGAAACAAGCCAACGCAGACTTTATCCAATATCAACCCGATGGGGCCTTGACTCTCGAATTGGATGATGAGGACTGGCAACTCGAAATCACACCGGCCGGATTTTTTGTGTGTCAGGCGGGGTATGCCCTGGAAGACATGCAGAGCCTGCTGTCGGACGGCACGGCCGAAGACCTTGGAAGCGATGAACTCGCCAAACAAGCCAAGTTTTACATTCAACAAGTCGTCTCGAAATATCGTGATCGGCTCATAAAGGACGGCTTCAGCGAACGCGTCGAAATGAACGACGACTACGTCGCGGTATTTTTCGAGCGTCAGGTCGATTTCGACAACCTGTCGGAACTTGAGCAATTGATCACACGCTATCGACGGCAATTTGCCGCCACCTGAATGATTCCTCACCTCAGCTTCAAAAAGGATTCTTATGAACGCACAACTTCCCATTCGTACGATGGATGACTTTCGTGATGCCGTCTATACCTTTCGCTTGTCACGTGTGTTCGCCACGGCACTGGATCTCGACCTCTTTACCCATATGGGACACCGGTTCTGGACGCCCAAGGCCTTGGCCGGGACGTTGAAGGCCAGTGAACGGGGAGTCGAGATTCTCCTTCGCAACCTGAAAACCGCCGGCTTGCTCAAACAACGGGGAACATCCTATGGCGTGGAGAAACTCGGTCGCACGTTTCTGAATCGGAACAGCCCTGCTTATGAGGGGGCCTATTTGGATCTGGTCCATCGCCAGTGGAAGAATTGGGCACAGCTCACCGATTCCGTTCGAACGGGCAAGCCGGTTGAAAATGACGGGCCGGATGATCCGGAATATCGGCGATCCTTTACCTGGGCGATGCATCAGCGCTCCTTGAACCCCGCAAAACAAGTGGCCGCACAACTCGATCTGACCGATGCGACAACGTTGTTGGACGTCGGAGGAGGGCCAGGCACGTATGCATTGGAATTCCTGAAGAAAAATTCCGCGTTACGGGCAGGCATTTGGGATCGGCACCCGGCGCTTGAAGTCGCCAGGGAAATCGCCAAACCTTTACGCCACGCCAAGCGCCTGTCCTATTACCCCGGCGATCTTTTCGAAAATCCGGTTCCCGAAAAATTTGACGTGATGTGGATATCGAACCTGCTTCACATTTTTTCGCCGGCTGAAAATAAGACCCTGTTCCGAAAACTCAAACGCGCGCTCAATCCAGGCGGACGCATTCTGATTCAAGACACGTTCCTCATGAACAAACCAGGGTTTGATACTCTAGACACCAATTTGTTTGCGATCACGATGCTCTTATTCACCCCGACGGGGAATACCTACAGTGCCCAAGCCGTCCAAGAGTGGCTCAAGGCCTGCGGACTCAAAAAAACCCGGTGTCTTCAGTTAAAAAAAGGAACCGGCGATTGGGACGGGGTCATCATCGAGGGGAGGGTATCGTAGCGGCCGTATCTCAATTTATACGGTGACTACCTGTCGTCCGCCGATCACAATGAGTAGGAAGTTGAATAGGGCGGTCAGGAGAACCAGGCCGACAAAGTGCAGTGAATCCATTTCAGAAGTGATGCTCTGTACAAATGTGGCAATGTCCAAGGCCAAGCCGATCGTTCCATACATCACCCCAACCATGGACGTCCATCGTTTCCCGATCAGACAGACTCCACCGACAAGCAAGGGAAGTCCGAATTGAAACCCGTACCAGATGGATCGATGGAGATCCGAAGTAAAAGCTCTCTCGGGTTGAAGGGCGTCGGAGGCCATGGCGCTCACGAAAAGCCCGAAACAAATCGCTGCCATCAGGCGAGTCGTCTGGTTTTCGGTACCGGTCATGAGAAGTCCGTGACTGGCACGTTGTCACGTTTGTTCATTTCCGCGGAATAATCCATATCTGTCATTCCCGCGCACGCGGGAATCCAGAGTCCGTATCCTCGTGAACGGAGGAAAAAGAAAACCCCTGGATTCCTATAAATCGCCTGGATCCCCGATCAAGTCGGGGACAAGCGTCGGGAATGACAGATTGGTGCGAGGCGTCCCCTTTTCATTTCTTGGTATGTAGATTCTGTTTTAATCCAAAAACATTTTGCCAGTCGTAAAGTCAAGGGCGCTCGTCCTGAATGATTTGCAGGGACAGCCCCTTGTGCCTGCCCTCCGCCCTGCAATTTATTGACACTCAATTCGGCCAAGCCTAGAATGGCCGAGATTACAAGGGGAGGGCGTATGACACATTCTCAAGCCATTCGAAACGTTGTTGTGACGTCGTATGTCGGTGCCGGAAAAACTTCTCTCGTTGAAGCCCTGTTGTTTTCCGCCGGTGTGACGTCGTCAATGGGTACGACCGCCAACGGAAATACCGTGGCCGATTTCGAAGCAGAAGAGGTTCAGCATCGTCATTCCATGAATACGACCCTTCTTCAGTATGAACACAAAGAGACCTTCCTGAATCTGCTCGACACTCCGGGATCGCTGGATTTTTTTGCCGATACCAAAAATTCCATTCACGTGGCAGACGGCGTCGTGTTGGTCGTAGGTGCTTCGGGCATACGATCGGAATTGGATCGGGTCTGGGATTATATTCAAGCACGGGAACTTCCCTGCCTTATGTTTATCAACGAACTGGATAAAGAACGAGCGAATTTTGAATCCGTTTTGGAAGAGATTCAGAAAACGCTTGAGACCAAATGCGTCCCGATTGCATATCCGATCGGCGAGGAGGCGAATCTTCGAGGCGTGGTGGACCTGGTGACACAGAAAGCCATTATCCCAATACCCAACAGTCATAAGGTGCAGGAAGAAGAAATCCCCGCGGACCTGAAAGATAAAATTTCCGACTTGAGGAAACAATTGGTTGAAACCGTGGCTGAAGCCAGCGATGATCTCGTGGAAAAATATTTGAGTGACGGGGCGCTGACGCAAGAAGAAGTCCTCCAAGGGTTGGTCTCGGGCACGAAAACCCGCCGGTATATTCCGGTGTTGTGCGGTTCGGCGATCATGAATCTCGGCACCACGGTGCTGCACGATGCGATTATTCAATGCCTGCCTTCTCCCGAAGAGCGAGCCGAAACCTTTTCGCTGGCCGGATCGCATCCCGACACGAATGAAGAACTCGCGCGGCCCATGAGCGCGGAAGAGCCGTTCTCCGGCTACGTGTTCAAGACCACCATCGATCCTTTTATGGGCCGGCTCACGTATCTCAAGGTCTGTTCGGGAATGCTCGAAGCCGATTCAACCTTTTTCAATCCCGTGAAAAACGTGAAAGAAAAGGGGGGGCACCTGTATTATCTGCAAGGGAAGAAAAGCACGCAGACGCAACGAGCGACGGCAGGTGAGATTGTGGTCATGGGAAAATTAAAGGAAACCCACACGGGTGAAACGATTTGCACCGACAAAGCTCCCATCGTCTTTCCCGCGGTGCAACTCCGCCGGCCCGTGATGTCGTTTGCGCTTGAACCGAAATCGAAGGGGGACATCGATAAGGTGAGCATGGGTCTGCACAAGCTTGTGGAAGAAGATGCGTCATTGGAATTTGTCCGCAATGAGGAGACCAAGGAAATGTTGTTGAGTGGAGTCGGGCAGACTCATATCGAGCTGACCCTGGAAAAACTCCACAGGAAATACGGAGTGGACGTTAACCTGCATACACCGAAAGTCGCCTATCGCGAGACCATTCAAAAAATGGCCCAGGCCCAGGGAAAATACAAAAAACAAACGGGCGGCCACGGGCAATACGGCGATTGCTGGCTTCAGCTTGACCCGTTGCCACGCAATCGCGGATTTGAATTTCTCAACAAAATCGTTGGAGGGGCCATTCCCCGGAATTTGATTCCCGCGGTGGAAAAGGGCGTGGTCGAAGCCATGCACGAGGGTATTCTCGCCGGCTTCCCGGTCGTGGACGTGCAAGTGAAGGTCTATGACGGGTCCCATCATCCCGTTGACTCTTCGGAAATGGCCTTTAAGGTTGCGGCCTCGATGGGATTCAAAAAAGCCATGGAATCGGCACAGCCCGTTCTCCTCGAACCGATCATGAACGTGGAAGTGACGGCGCCGGACGACATGGTGGGCGCAGTGATTGGAGATTTAAACAGCCGGCGAGGTCGAATTCTGGGAATGGACACCAAGGGGCATAATCAAATCGTGAAAGCCGTGGTCCCGTTGGCCGAAATTCTGAAGTATGCGCCCGTCCTGACCTCCATTACCGCCGGGAAGGGTTCTTATGCCATGGAATTTTCAGGCTATGAGCAGGCACCTCGTGAAGTCGTCAATAAAGTCGTGGAGGAACACAAAGCCGCAAAGGAGGCTGCTTCGTCGTGATGGAATTTCCTCTCCTCATGCCTTATATAGAACCCTCTCCGATTTCCCGCATTAAGCGGGAAATAGGGAGAGGGCAGGGTGAGGGGGGAAAGGGCTAATCTTCGGTCACAGCCCGGGCTAAGGTTTCAACACGACAAAAAACGCTTTCGACTCTCGAAGGATCCGAAGGAGAATCGTCTCGCCGGGATGAATCGCTTCGAGGATTTCGCGAAATTCCCTCATGGTCGGCACCTCGACCCGATTGACTTCCCGGATAATGTCTCCTTTTCGTAATCCCTCCGCATACGCGACACTTCCCTGAACAACCTGAATCACCAGGATGCCCGTCGTTTGTTCGAGGGAAAACTTTTTGGCCAACTCCTCGGTAATGGGAGACACGTCGATGCCCAAATCGACTTCCGCCGCGGTCGGGGGCAATGAAGCCACGATAGGTTTATCTTTTTTGACGCCTAACAAAACGGGGAGTCGGAGTAACGTTCCATCCCGGATGACGTGGACCAGCACCTCGTCACCAGGAGAAAAACCCGCGACGACGCGAGACAACTGGTTTGGAGACTCCAGGCGTTCATTTCCGATTCGGGTAATGATGTCCCCGGATTGAATACCTGCCTGATCCGCCGGATCGTCCGCAAACACTTCATTCACCAGAATGCCTTTGCCGTCAGGGATGCCGAATTTCTCCACGAGTTGAGGCGTCAGCGGCTGAATCCCCACCCCAAGCCAACCCCGAACCACTTTGCCGCCGGTTTTGAGCTGCTCGATAATACGGCTCGCCATATTGGATGGAATCGCAAAGCCGATCCCTTGTGCGAAATTGATAATGGCCGTATTGATCCCGATGACCTCGCCCCGTAAATTAAAGAGCGGCCCACCGGAATTTCCCGGATTGATCGACGCATCGGTTTGAATAAAGTTTTCATACCGGGACAGATTCATGTTTTCCCGGCCGATCCCACTCACAATCCCCAAGGTGACGGTCCGGTCCAGCCCGAACGGATTGCCCACGGCCAGGACCCATTGTCCGACTTTGACCATACTGGAATCCCCAAACGTCGCACTCAGCAATTTGTGGTCGGCCTCGACTTTCAGAAGCGCAAGATCGGTATCGGGATCCTGCGCCACAATTTCCGCCACAAGAGTCGATTGATCGGAAAAATGGACCTCAGCCTCCACGCCATTACTGATGACGTGATTATTGGTCACAATATAGCCATCTTCATGGATGACCACGCCCGAACCCGATCCCGGCACCTTGAAACGACCCTGACGCGGTATGCTTCCGGGTGAAGAACGTTGTCGGATAGTGGACACGCCCACCACCGTCGGGGTGACGTCTTCGGCCAGTTGCGAAATAGCATCCTGAATCTCTTCCAGGAGTTGGAGCCCCTTGGACTCCAAGGGACGAGAGGCAAAGGCCGGGACATTAACTGAAAGAACAACGGCCGTGATGACGATAAACAGAAGACAGGATGGAAAAACCCAATGGAAAGGCATGGTCGACGGGGAGGAGAGGCGCACTCGTCGAAAAAAACCTTGGTCAACGAAGTGTCTCATGGAAAATAGATTGCTGCATCGACTCGCGGCTCGTCAACTTTCGGCCATTGCTGAGGAATTACATCAGTAGCATAGAACCTTCTCCCCATTGTGCGAGAGGGCAGGGTGAGGAGGAACAGTGGAGACATGAGGGATTAATACGAAACCAACCCACGACACCCGAATTGGTCATTCTGAGCCGGAGGCGAAGAATCTCCTTGCCATGCATCGGGGAAGGTGATTCCGTTATTCTCTAAAGCTGTCAACAGCTGAGTATCAGCCGTTGCGCCGTCACGCCTGTTGCCTAGATTTCTTCCAGCGGATCTCAGCGTACTCATGCCAGCCGGCCGAGCTTCGGTGAGGCGGATCTGTTTAGGGAAATTGCCCTTGCTTATCCGGTATAGGCGGATGGGCACTGGATTATCTGGGTAAGTTCAACAAGATTTGTGAGAGTTCGACCTGATTGCTAATTCCAAGTGTCGGTAGGATTGCAGTCAGGATTTCTGCCACTTTGGTTTCAGTTGATACACCATCTTGCTCTAGGGCAACCCTGATGTCGGCCTCATGTAGTGTGGGTTGGATCAGCAGAAAGCGTTGTCGCTCCAAAATAAATGCCCATCTCCGCACTAGCCAAGGTAGAAGGTTTTCAGCAGTCAATTCATAGTAACCAGTTTGTCGGGCCACTTGAAGAGCTTTGAGCGCCAACTCAAAAACCTCCCTAGCGGAGCCGCTTGGAGCTTCTGGCGTTCCTTTAGTGTTCGTCAGAATAAGGCTTGCAAAGTCTATGTAGTAGTCTCCGGCTGGACCGTTGCTTTGAAGGCGATCAATCAGTACCGAGCGTACTAGGAACCCGTCTACACCTGTCAACTCTCTAAGTGCCACCGGGATAGATGCGATACGGTCCTTAAATATGCAGGTGGCGCAATAGAGCAGCACAAACTGCTCAGTCATATCCTGAAGGCTTTCTTGCTGATCCTTGGTAGCAATGGGGAAGGTGCCATAGGTCGGATTTTTGAAGTCAAATACAGTTGACCACCCTCCTTTCGCCTTTGCAAACGCAGAAAATGAGATTATATCTTGCAAAGCCTCGACGAAGAGTTTTACGTCGAACTGTAACAGCGCCTTGTGCATTTTTGCTGGACTCAACAGTGTCTGCCCTTCCAACACGGGGCCGCGTGGCAAGAACTGCTTTAAATTATCAGTGATCCCGGCGTTTAGAACAGCGTTGTTTTCGATTTTCGCCAACATGTACCACGCTATCTCTATTGGTGGTATATAGCGCTCTTTAATCTCAGGATGGGGCTCTGGGTTGCTTACACAACCTGGATAGATTTTTATTTCTTCTCCGTCTTCAAGCAGATACTTTGCACCCGCGGCGTCTTGATCGAGCCAAAGAAGAACGTGTCGAACTAATGCGTGGCAATGAGCGGTACGCAGTGTTTCATCAGACTTTATCTTGTTTACTTCATTAAGCACCGTAACAAAATCTTGCAAACATGTTTGCCGATCACCGTTATGCCAGCTTGCCAGAGCGGCATCAGCCAGTAATCCGATGTGCATAGCCGGCATATCGGGAAGATTAGACTTTTGGGCGGCGACGCTACCAAAGAGATAATACCACCGAGCAGTTTCGAAATCGCCCTGCTTTTCCGCGCTTATCGCTGCATCTCTTCCCAAGAATGCTCTTTCGACTTCGTTCAACGGTGCATCACTCTCGATCAATGTCTTGGAGAGGGCAAGGCTCCCCTTGTGGTCATCGGAACGATACAAGACTTTTGCTTTTTCACGCACAAGCTCGGAGTTGGTTTTCCCGAACATTGAAAAGCCTTCTTCTAGAACGGCGAGTGCGCTGTTTTTATCGTTGCCGTATTCATCCAGGATTATTGCCCGAAATTTCCGACAGCAGACGGCAATGTCAGTTTGGTTCCAACCGATGGCCTGTTTTTCTAGGCGTGCAAACACGGCACTATGGACTGAAGGATCGATAGTGTTTTCTTTGTACTCGTTCAACCATGCCCCTGTGACCAGCATGTCCACGTCAAAGTCGTCATGGCTAAGGGGGGCGAGCAGTCTCAAGCGCAACTCGGACGAAGAGCTTTCGAGAAAGTCGAAAACAGCAGAAAGCTCCTCAATTTTTGAGAGTTGTCTGACTTGATTTACAAACATGAGGCCGATCACAGTGATTCCCTCCTTCTCAAATTCCTTCATTCCCTCTAAGGCTTCTGAGGGCAACACACAATTCTCATTCTCCAGCAGTTGATCGAGTTTTTGAATAACGCTAATGAAGCTCGTGCCCATCCCAACTTTAGAAGTCTGAATCAGTAACTTTGAGTAGACGAGCAGGTTCATCGATGCGCGCACTTCGTCGTGTTCAACGTTTTTGGCTTCTTCAGAAAAACAACGCAGGACATCCTGAATTTTTGTTGACGAGTTGCTTTCTTGGTTCACTAGAAGGACTTGAGCACCTCGAAACATATGGCTGATCGTGGCCTTAGCTGGATATGCAATGGTGTCAGTCCTAAACATTCTGAATATGGGTAAGTGAGGAGCAATCATTTCCAGTTCAGAGAAATCAGAACCAAGTATCGCCATGCAGAGCTTAAAGATTGCCGCTTCATTCTTGCTGCTCCTTGCAGCCAATAGCACCGAATCCATATCAATAGCGTTAAGGCGGCGATTTTTCATCAGTGAATCTGCAATCGCACGATTGATTTTCTCTTTTTCATTAGTTCCCAGTGTCATTTCGGCAAAGCCAGATAACAACGGAGAGAGGTTGAACCTGTCACCTTCCAGTTGATCAACCCACGAACCAATCAGAGTGTCCAAGACAATTCCGGCATCCGATATTTGTGGCTCAAGCTTTCCTAAGTCGATTGCAAGTTCTCTGCTAAATCCACCTGTTTTTAGGGAAAGACGCTCAATAAGTCGGCGAGTTGCCGTTGGCATGTCCTTCAACAGGCGTTCTCGAGTACGCTTTCTTACTTCACCAATCGCAGGCGACTCCAGTAACAAGGCATTTAGTGTCTGGAGCTCTTTAGGGTCCCAACCCGATGCGACCATGCTCTGGATGAATGCCATTGCAAGCTGGGGATGGCCGCCTCCAGATACCAAGTGGATGTATTTTGCCCAATGCGCATTGCTAACCCCACACTTAGTGAGTATCTCCTGAATGTCTTCTTTAGTGAACTCAGATAGAGTTCTAGTAATATCCACTTGCAGGTTGCACGTGAACAGGAAATCGCTAGTTGGAGAATCGGAGGAATTTAGAACCAGAAGAACATCGGTGCGATTGGCGGAGTAAACAAGGTAATGCAGACTGTCCAGCACTGAAGGTTCTGTCACACAACCGAGATCATCGACAATCAAGCCCCGCAAACCAAAGTCCTTCATTGAATCAGCTGCCTGGATCAATACTCGTGTAACTTGCTCACTTGATTGACCCCGCAGGTTGATACTCGCCCAATCACCTCCATTCTTGTGCGCTAAAACACGCGCGGCAACGGTTTTGCCCATACCGGCAGCACCAGCAATCCAGCTGAGGCCAACGGATTCCAAGATTTGCTGTAATTGCCGGATCTCGTTTTCGCGGCTTGCGAGAGCCTTCGGCAGCGGTGTCTCTGCGACAGGACTAAGTCTGAATGGCTGCGCACTTGAGAGGCCAGTCTCCGAGGATAGATTAGCCAACAGTGCTTTATTTATCAGTCGGCTTTGGGACTCAAGATCAGCTCTGTTTAGAGTTACATGTGTTGCCGCCTCAAAATGTCCTTCTAAACAGTTTCGGTCAATGAAGCGTTCATCACGATTAGAGTTAATTGATAGCTTTAGAAGAGTTAGTAGTATGTTAGCTACACATTTCTGCGTCTGCGAAGGCACCCCACCTCTATCACGCAAAAGTTTTGAAACCCGCAAATTGATCTGTCGCTCAAGAAGGTTAGATTCAGGTGCTCCGCAATCAAAATGAATCCTTTTAAGAAACCTTTCGCGGAGATCTTTGTCATCAAGTCCTTTGATAAAGTCCTTTGATTTCTTTGACAGCTTTGATTTGTCGAGCACCCGCCGCAGATCTGACAGATCTCCAGCCATGGCTAGATTTCGCCAAGCCAGTAGAGTGGGTGTATCGCCAACGCGATGCTCACCTTTCTGTTCTTTTCCTATAGTGGATGTTGTGAGATGCCGTAGAGTGACCTTTAGGCTCGGATTTTTTTCCTGTAACTCCACAAAGCTATCGATCGTGCCGATGATGTCCTTTGAATTTATTGTAACTTGTCGGGTAGTTTCCTTGACCTGAACGGCTTCAAGCACACCCCCAGCGACTTTGGCAAAATCCTCTGCCACCTCTAAGTAGAGAAGTTCGTCTTCTTCCAGTTCTGTCCACGCAAGGGCCGATTGATATATCTGGTATACATAGCCTCGAAGTGAGTTGATTGCCTCCCTTGAAGGATCTCCCAGTGGTGTTTTTCCTAGGGGCATTGGCTGCTTAACTGAGGATGTCAATATGCTGATCGCGATGAATCACAATTTTGCATAAAGAGATGGCAAAGTTTCCTTTAATTCAGGGTTTTATATGAGAGTTACCTACGAACTTTTAAAATTTATGGACTTAAAACAAAACTACAGGAACAGAGCAATAACTCAAGCTATATTAAGTTCTTAGCTATACCAACATATTTATGGATTTGGTGCCGAGTAAGGATATGCGGTGGACAACTTGAATATGGGTCAGTTGATGATCCTGACAACTCTTTAGACAGGTTCCTACCGAAGGACTAACTATAGCCTTTGTCTTTTTCCCACTTTCGGGCAGCTTCTTCGGTTGTCTTCCTTCCAACCTGCTTAATATGTCCATCCGGCCATTTCTGTTTATGCTCTGCTTCTCGACGTTCAAGATCATTGGTGATGCCACCATGCACAATTTTTTTTCCAATCTTGCCTTGGTTCTTGTAGGTATCGCGAAGCTTAGGCATGTGAATGTTCTCTTTATAGTAAAAATGTAAAGCGTGTTTTATAAGCTATTGGATTTTCAAGCAATCCCTAACATCCTGTGTTTACTCTCTTGAGAGTTTTATCTTTTTAGCAGCAATCAATAGACTATACTATTAAAATATTATATACAGTATATAGTGTGGATGCTATGGTCATAGCACAAGGGGTTGATAAAATCATGCAAGATTGAAATCTATGAATTCTTCTGATTCGTATCATGTCTGCCGCCTGGATTCGATCCACTGGATCACCGCGCTTTTATGCCAGCCGACCGAGCGGGCACCAGTCAAGCCGTAAGCTTCCCCGTCAAGGCGACAGTTCTAAAGTAGAGTGTCTGGCCTGTTCGACCTGCCGTCTGAACATGGCAGGTGGGAGGCTTCCCAAGCTGTCATGGGGGCGTTCCTCGTTGTAGACGGTGATCCACTGGCGAGTAATTTCCCGAACCTCCCTGAGCGATTGGAACACCTAAGCATCCAGGACCTCATGCCGGAAGGTGCGATTGAAGCGTTCGATGTAGGCATTCTGATTCGGCTTACCAGGCTGGATGTAGTTGAGTTGTACGCCTTGGTGCCGGCACCAGGCGATCAACACTTGGGACAAATACTCGGGCCCGTTATCGACGCGGATCGCGTCCGGTTTGCCCCGCCATGCCACCAGCCGCTCCAGCGTGCGCACCACGCGCGCGCCGGGAATGGAGGTGTCGATGACGATCACTAAGGCTTCGCGTACCCCCTCGTCGAGTATGTCCAAGGTGCGAAAGCGGCACTCCTGATACAGCGTATCGGCAAAAAAGTCCATTGACTATTCGGCGTTGGCGCGGGCCGCCACTCCCATCGGTTGCTGCTCCCGGTGAGGCAGACGCCGTTTCGCTCGTCGGGGGAGATTGAGTTTCATGGCCTTATAGACCCGGTATACGCGTTTGTGGGTCCACCGCTGGCCTAGCAGGCGCAGGCGATGGTAGCACATCCAAAACCCCCAGCGCGGGTGGTGTTCCACCACATCGTTGAGGGCCTCCATGATTTCACGATCCCTGGGGTTGACCCCGCGTCCGGGTCGATACCAGCTTGAGCGCGAGAGTCGGACGGCGGCACAGCCCGGGCCGTGCTCAGTCGCCCCTGGGGCACCAGGTAGTGCGCGGCTTCGCGCTTCGCCGGTAGCCTTAGAGTTTTTTTGCAATCAACGCTTTCCGGGCTTCGTTCTCCCGCGCCCATTTCGCATACATCCGCTTGTACTGGGCGAGTTCCCCCTCGGTCTCCTTCAAGCGCTTGAGGTCCGAGGCGCTCATCCCGCCGCATTTCGATTTCCAGTGATAATACGTCGCATCACTGATGCCGTGCTGCCGGCAGATCTCCCGCGCCTTCTTCCCAGCCGCCTCTTCTTTCAGAATCGATACAATTTGCGTCTCGGTGAATCGACTTCGTCTCATGGTCGTCTCCTTACAGGGTTATCCTGCCAGAAAACTCCAACTTCAGCATGTGTCACATAGGGGAAAGCTTACGGCGGCCATCGACAAGGAAAAAGCAACGCAGTTCTTCCGTGTGCGTCTATGGGATCAAGGAAATCTGATCGACCAGGTACTTGCGCACTATGACAGCCTAGACGAAGAAATTAGAACGGAACTGCCCCTGAAACGAACATGGGGGGTTGTGGAAGAAAGTGAATAATTCATTCGAGGAAAGGATTAAATCCTGGATATCGCATAATCCAGAGGGACCTGAGTAAATCCATAATGTCGGATAAGAACTATTATGTCAAATCGTGAATTTACCTCAAACCCGCCCTATCGTTGGCTCGGTTCCATGAAGCAAACGGACGATATTGCTCTTATGTTTGCCAATGACGAGGCCACTCAGGAAAAGGCTGAATATCGTAAATTGCAGATCAAACGTCATAAACCAGCTCACCACCGGCAATGCCCCGAAGGCCATGAGCGCTCCCCCAGACGAATATTTCAAAATTCCGACGGTGGCGACCCAAATCACAACCAGAACAAGCCCGATGGGAAAATGTAGGCCAAGAATTCCTCCCAAGCCTGTGGCAACCCCTTTTCCTCCACGAAAATTTAAAAAAACGGGAAAAAGATGCCCGAGTACGACTAAGAGCACGGCCAGCAAGGCCCACAGATTCGGAAGAAAGCCCGAACTGGCGAGCCACCCCACCAGCCACCCTTTTCCAAAATCACCAAATAAGGTGAGGATTCCAACCTTTTTCCCCGATACTCGAAAGACGTTCGTAAAGCCGATGTTTCGACTGCCGGCTTGCCGAGGATCAGGCGCTCCCAGCATATGCGAAAAAACGAGTCCGAATGGAATAGAGCCAAGCAAATAGGCTCCGAGACAGGAAAGTGGCCAGAGAATCTCAGGAGACATGGCCTGCGACGACGTTATAGGTGTCACCCTTTTTTGGAAAACTCATTCCAGGCTTCAAAAATATATTGTCCGGCAGAGACCAGAGAAAAGATCAGGGCCACATAGAGGGTCAGGGTTCCGACCAGATGCACGTTCAAGACGGACATGGAAACCGCTCCCTCCAGGGTCAAAAGGATGATCGCGACAATCTGAAGCGCAACTTTATATTTCCCGAATGTCCCGGCGGCGATGATCAGGCCTCGACTTGCGGCAACGGCTCGGATTCCGGTCACGGCAAGGTCACGGACAATGAGCGCAATCGCCAGCCAAGCTGCGACTCGTTGAAATTGCACGAGCAACACCAAACCGGAGATCACAAGAAATTTATCGGCAAGCGGATCGAGCAGGCGGCCGACTTTGGTGACTTGCGCTCGTTGTCGTGCAATATACCCGTCCAATAAGTCCGTTAAGGCCGCGAAACCGAAGACTGCCGCAGCGGCGATGGACCTCCCTACCGTTGGCGTTGAAAAGAGTCCGATATACACCGGCACCAATAAGATTCGTAAAAACGTGAGCGTATTCGGCAGATTGAACGTCCGCTCAACGCTTTTATTTTCAGGGACGGCTTTGGGTTGGGCTTTGGCGACGTGAGCTTGCGGCATGGTTAGAGCGTGACGTTCGAGCCTTTTCCGGAAACCTGGCAAATCTGCTTCAATTCTTCAAGCAACGATTTGAGTTTGTTGAGCGGAACCATTGTAGGCCCGTCTGAAAGGGCCTTGTCCGGATTCGGGTGTACTTCCATGAAAAACCCGTCACAGCCTGCTGCGGCGGCTGCGCGAGCCAGGGGCGCAATAAATTCGCGTTGACCTGATGAGTGCGTTCCCCCTCCTCCGGGAAGTTGTACGCTGTGCGTGACGTCAAAGACTACGGGATAGCCCAACCCCTTCAGGACCGGAAGGGCTCGCATATCGACCGCTAAATTATTATAGCCGAAGGAGAACCCTCTTTCAGTGAGGACGATCCGGCGAGTTCCGCTTTCTTCCAATTTTTTGACGACGTTGCTCATATCCCATGGAGAAAGAAACTGCCCTTTCTTGACGTTGACGGTTTTGCCGGTTTGCGCCGCAGCAACAAGCAGATCGGTCTGCCTGCAGAGGAACGCGGGAATCTGCACCACGTCCACGACTTGTGCGGCTTGCCGGACTTCTTCAACACTGTGGACGTCCGTCAGGACGGGTACGTGAACCTGTTCTTTCACTTTTTGGAGAATGGCTAGGCCTTCTTGAATCCCAGGCCCCCGGTAAGAATGAATGGAGCTTCGGTTCGCCTTGTCGTAGGACGATTTGAAGAGATAGGGAAATCCTACCGACTGGGCAATCTCGGCCACTTGAAACGCCGTGTCCAAAACAATCTGCTCACTCTCGATCACGCAGGGCCCCGCAATCAGGAAATGAGGCTGCGCTCCTCCACCCGGGAAATCCCCTAACGTAACTTCCCGCATCATAGTATCTTTTTCCATTAGAGACCTTTGCACAAGCATATCCCCTCTCCCTTGACGGGAGAGGGCTGGGGTGAGGGTGAAGTAGGAGAAGGAGGATCCCCCTGCAAGGCCACCAAGAGCGCCTCTTGGACGGCCTCCGCCTCAGTCAGAACTTCGTGATTCCAGAACCGCAGCACCTGGAAGCCTTGCGACTCCAGCCAAGTGGTCCGGACAGTATCGTACGGGACTTGCTCTTGGTGGTGGCCGCCATCTACTTCAATGACCACTTTTCTTTCAAAACAGACAAAGTCGACGATATACTTGCCCATAGGCACTTGTCGACAAAACTTGCAGCCTGCCAGTTGACGGTTTCGAAGACACCTCCACAATGCATGTTCGGCATCGGTTGAGTGCTGTCGAAAGTCTTGGGCCTTTGCTGGATCGGTCATCACCCTCACCTTTATCCTCTCCCATCAAGGGAGAGGAAATTTTATTATGCCGAGCACCCGTTACCGGCCGAATTTGCGTTTCAGTGCCGCGTGAATGAACGCTCGAAAAACAGGATGCGGGGCATGCGGTCGTGATCGGTATTCAGGATGAAATTGGGTCCCTAAAAACCAGGGATGGTTTTGCAATTCAATGATTTCAACGAGTCGACCGTCGGGTGACGTTCCACTCAGCACCAAACCCTTTGACGTCAGGATCTCGCGGAAATCATTATTGAATTCGTACCGATGCCGGTGTCGTTCCTGAACCTCCGCCGTTCCATAGATTTGTTCGGCAAGAGAACCTTTTTGAAGACGACAGGCATAGCCACCGAGTCGCATGGACCCTCCCTTTTCCTCCACTGTCCGCTGTTCCGGGAGCAAGTCGATCACTTTATAGTCAGTTGCCGAATCGAATTCACCACTGTTGGCCCCTTCCAGCCCGGCAACGTGACGAGCAAATTCCACGACCGCACATTGCATCCCCAAACAGAGTCCGAGAAAAGGAATCCCCTTTTCCCTGGCGTAGCGAATCGTCGTCACTTTGCCTTCGATCCCTCTGGTGCCGAACCCGCCCGGAATCAGAATTCCGTCGGCCTCGCTCAAAAATTGCTCGGGACTGCCCCGTTCAAGTTCTTCCGATTCGATCAATCGGATAGTGACGCCGGCATCATTGGGGAGCCCGCCGTGTACGAGTGCCTCCGACAAACTTTTGTACGACTCCTTGAACGCCATGTATTTTCCGACCATCCCAATGGTCACTTCATGCGTCGGGCGTTTGAGTTTTTGGACCATGGCGTCCCAATCACGGAGGTTGGGCGGACCGGATTCCAACCGCAGGAGGCGCACGATCAACTCATCGAGCCCTTCTTTTCGCAACACGATGGGCACTTCGTACACGGTATCGACGTTTTTTGCCGTAATCACCGCGTCTTTGTCCACGTTGCAAAACAATGCGATTTTGTCTTTCAACGACGGCGACAGGAACCGATCGGTCCGGCACAACAGGATATGGGGTTGGATGCCGATTTCACGAAGTTTGTTGACGGAATGTTGGGTGGGTTTGGTTTTCAACTCTCCAGCGGTTTCAATATACGGCACCAGGGTGAGATGAATATACAAGACATTTTCGCGGCCCACGTCGAACGGCATCTGTCGGATGGCTTCGAGAAAAGGCAAACTTTCGATATCACCGACCGTCCCCCCTATTTCCACGATCACCACGTCCGTGCCGTGTGCCACGCGTAGAATCCTCTGTTTAATCTCGTCGGTAATATGCGGGACAACCTGAACCGTGCTTCCCAGATAATCTCCCCGGCGCTCTTTCTTGATGACCGAGTCGTAAATCCGTCCCGTCGTACAATTATTGATTTGTGAAAGGGTCAAGTTGGTAAATCGTTCATAATGCCCAAGATCGAGATCGGTCTCGGCGCCATCGTCCGTGACGTAGATTTCGCCATGCTGGTAGGGATTCATGGTACCGGGATCGACGTTAATGTAGGGATCGAGTTTGAGAAAGGAAATCCTTAACCCCCGGCTCTCCATGAGATGACCGATGGAAGCCGAAGCCAATCCTTTCCCCAAGGAGGACACCACGCCGCCGGTCACGAAAATGAATTTACTCATCGGTTTCTCTCATGATGATTGCGAACCGTTTTCCCCGTTCTTTTTCCCCTCACCCCAGCCCTCTCCCACCAGGGGCGAGGGAGCAAGAGCGCACAAGTTCGTCCCATGAAGCGTTCGCCTTTTCCAAATCCTCTTCGGTATCGATCCGAAGTGAGGCATGGGTCGTCTCCCACACGTGAATGGGAATGCCATGTTCCAGTGCCCGTAATTGTTCGAGTTTTTCCGCTTCCTCCAACTCCCCGCTCGACAATGAGGCAAATCGATTCAAGGTGTGTCGACGAAAAATATACACTCCTAAATGAAGCGAGGCAAAGGGTGAATCAACGTCTTCGTGGACGTGATCGCGCACGTGCGGAATCGGGGCTCTGGAAAAATAGAGGGCCCTCCCCTGCCGGTCCGTGACGACCTTCACGACGGAAGAATGCGCAAATTCCTCCCGGTGCTTGAGCGGGCGACGCAGGGTGCCCATTTCTGCGTCACTGGCAAGAAACGGATCGATTAAATCCAGCAAGAGATCGGGAGACAACAGGATTTCATCAGCCTGGAGGTTCACGACGATCTCACAGGGAAGTTCCCGGATCGCCTCGGCCACACGGTCGGTCCCCGTGCGGCAAGGCCTGGTCACCATCGTGGAACGGCCGCCGAAATTTTCTACGCTCTCGTGAATGCGAACGTCATCCGTTGCCACAAGAACCCGGGCAACCTTCGGGACGCGGGTGGCTTGTTCATAGACGTGACGGATTAAGGGTTTGCCCGCCAGGAGCGCCAAGGGTTTGCCGGGAAATCTGGAGGAGGCATAGCGAGCCGGAATGACGATCGTGACATGAGGGTTATCCACCGGCATGGCGAAGGGCCTCTTTCAGTTGCGTTCTGGTAATGGCCGCAGTCCTCTTTTGGGGTGAAAGGGAGGTCCTTGTCGACGAAACCACAACCTGCCGTCCCTTGAGCATTACTCAATCATTTTTCCGATTCGATTCCATCGAACCCATTCCATCAACGAACCCTGACCATACCAGGACCAATAGACGAGAAAAGCCCGGCCTTTGATTTTGTGCTCTTGCACGTATCCCCAAAAACGACTGTCCAGGCTTTGGTCTCGGTTGTCGCCCATGACAAAATAAGAGTTCTGGGGAACCGTAATGGGATCGAGATTGTCACGGGGATTGATCCGACCATCGATAACGCCGGGATCCACGCGTTGGGTAAACGGCTCATCCCGAAACTGTTCGCCGTTGATATAGACGATTTTTTTGTGAATGTGAATGGTGTCACCGGGCAGGCCGACGATGCGTTTAATGAAATCCTTATGCTCATCTTCCGGGTATCGAAACACGATAATGTCTCCCCGTTCTGGTTTTTCAAACTCAAAGAGCATGGAAGAGGAATAGCAGGTGACCGGAAGCAGAGAGGCCTCAAATTCGCAATCCTGGGGAATTTGTAACCCATACGCGAGCTTGTTGACCAAAATATGATCACCGATCTGCAAACTGGGAATCATGGAGCCCGAGGGAATCTTAAACGCCTGGACGAGAAACACGCGGATGGTCAGAGCCAGGACTAACGCAATGACAATGGCTTCGGCGTATTCCCGCCACAATGGTTTGCTCCGGGCCGTCTCCTGCCGGCTTTCTGCACGGGAGGAGGAAAACTCGGGATCATCGGACGAGGAATCAGGCGGCAGCACCGGGTCCGGCTTATAATCGGTCATTACTCATCCTTTACCTTCAAGAGGGCCAGAAAGGCTTCTTGCGGGACTTCCACGCGCCCGAGTTGCTTCATCCGCTTCTTGCCCTCTTTTTGTTTTTCCCAAAGCTTGCGTTTTCGCGTGATGTCTCCTCCGTAACACTTGGCGGTGACGTTCTTTTTGATGGCGGAAACCGTCTCGCGCGCAATCACGCGTTTGCCGATCGCGGCTTGAATCGCGACCTCGAACATTTGCTTCGGGATCAACTCCTTCATTTTTTCCACCAATTGACGGCCACGATGATAGGATTTCTCCTTATGAGTGATAAAAGACAGCGCGTCGATGGTTTCGCCGTTCAGCAACACATCGAGTTTCACCAAATCCGATTCCCGATAGTCCGTCAATTCGTAATCCAAGGAGGCATAGCCCTGGGTACGGGACTTTAATTTGTCGTAAAAATCCAGCACCATTTCGTTCAAGGGTAAGGCATAGACCAGCATGATTCGCGTCGTATCCAAATACTGCAAGCTCGTTTGGACGCCACGCCGCTCCTGGCACAAGGCGAGGATATTACCGGCATAGCGTTCCGGTGCAATGATCGTGGCTTGGATAAACGGTTCCTCCATGGTTTCGATGGCTTCGGGGTCAGGCATTTTTGAAGGATTTTGAATGTCCAGCACCTCCCCGCGTAGCGTCCTGACCCGATAAATCACGGTGGGGGCCGTGCTGATGAGCTCCAACCCATATTCACGATGCAAGCGTTCACGAATGATTTCCATGTGCAGCAGGCCCAGGAACCCGCATCGGAAGCCGAAGCCCAGGGCCAATGAAGACTCCGGTTCATAGACAAACGAAGAATCATTGAGGCTGAGCTTGTCGAGCGAGTCCCGAAGATCCTCGTAATCCGCATTATCCATGGTATAGAGCCCGCAAAAGACCAGCGGCTTCACTTCACGATAACCGGGTAACGGCGTTGCCGTGGGTCGATCGGCATCGGTGAGCGTGTCGCCGACTTTTGTATCCGACACGTCTTTCATGCCGGCGACGACGTAGCCGACCGCACCGGCCTTCAGCTCATTGGTTTTTGTACGCTTGGGAGAAAAAATGCCGACTTCAGAGACTTCGAAGATCCGCCCCGTGGACATGAGCTTGATTTTCGTGCCCGGTTTGACCACGCCGTCGAAAATGCGAACCAGTACAATTGCGCCCTGGTAACTGTCGAACCAGGAATCAAAGATCAGCGCCTTCAAAGAGGCATTCACGGACCCCGTGGGCGGCGGCACTTGCAGGACCATGGCATTCAGAACGTCATCGACCCCAATCCCCTGTTTGGCACTGACCAGGAGAGCATCGTCCATTGGCAGGCTCAAGATCTCTTCGATCTGGTGCTTCACGCCTTCGATATCCGCGCTGGGCAGGTCGATCTTGTTAATGACGGGCAGGATCACGAGATCGTTGGCCATGGCAAGATACACGTTGGCAATGGTCTGCGCTTCCACGCCTTGTGTGGCATCAACCAACAACAAGGCGCCTTCACAAGCGGCTAAACTGCGAGAGACCTCATAGGTGAAATCCACGTGCCCGGGAGTATCGATGAGATTCAATTGATACGTATGTCCATCATGCGCCTTATACGACGTCGTGACGGCGTGAGCCTTAATGGTAATCCCACGCTCACGTTCCAAATCCATATCATCCAGGATCTGCTCACGAAATTCCCTCGGCGTGATCGCTCCCGTCAACTCCAATAAACGATCAGCGAGGGTGGATTTTCCGTGGTCGATATGGGCGATAATGGAAAAATTGCGGATAGAGGAAAGTGTCTTCATTGCGAAAGCACAATTTATTGATTCTATTAGGGTTTCCTTATCTTGTCAAAGAAAGAATGCACTCCTATAATCCTGCTGCGACTTCTTGTCATATGGTCGGTACAAAAAATTGCGTTGGTATAAAATAACCTTAAGCACGCCGTCTCTCCTGTTCCCCTCCTTTGTAAGTGTACTGTCCCGTGTGATTCCCTAGACTCTTCTGCTATCATGCGTGGCATCGAATATGTCCACCAACGGAGGCCCCATGGACATTAAATTACATAAGTTAGCTCGCACCACCCCCGCCACGCGTCGCTACATCCAGACCGCCCCCAAAAGCGCCGCGACCTTGGCCCGGGAACTCGGGGTCGCTGTGACTACCATCTATAAATGGAAGCGCGCCGGCCGGGTCCACGATGGCTCCCATGTCCGCCACCAGCTCCATGCCAGTACCTCCCCCGAGCAGGAAGCCCTTATCGCCGAATTGCGCACCCAATTGCGGTTGTCCCTCGACGATGTCACGGAGGTCCTGAACCGATGCAGTGCGACGCCCTTGAGTCGGAGCGCGATCCATCGCTGCTTGGTGCGGCTCGGCGTCGCGCGCTTGCCCCCCGCCTCCCCCGACGCGCCGCCGGTGGGGCGGTTCGCGGCGACCCCGTGCGGCTACATTCATCTGGATCTGAAAGTGTTAAGCAAATTACAGAAGCAGCCCAGTTATGTGTTCGTGGCCATTGACCGGGCCACCCGCTATGTCTGGGTCAAGGTGCTGGCCCGGCGGACGGCCGCCACGGTGACGCAGGCCGTCGAAGAATTCCTGGCCGCGTTTCCGCACAAAGTGCACACCATCTTGACCGATAATGATGGCGCGTTTACCGATCGGTTTGCCGTGCACAAGAAAGGCAAGCCCGCGGGCCAGCCGAGCGGGACGCATCGCCTGGATCACGTGTGCCGGGCGCATGGGATCACACATCGCCTGATCCGGCCCTATCATCCGCAGACCAATGGCATGGTGGAACGCTTTAACCGGCGGCTGAGTGACGCGTTACAGAGCCAGCCGACGCTCCGGGCCCATTGCAGCAATCGGTTTCGGAGTCACGCCGAGCGGAACGCCTTCATCACACGGGTGGTGGACAATTACAATCGGACCCGGTTAAGGTGCCTCAACTATCAGGCCCCCTTGCACTTGTTACAGAATCTCACGGGACACAACATGTAAGGAGGGGTGAGGGGAGGTAGAGCGCCCAGATCGAGTGGCGACCACGGCCAGACGAAGCGTGAGGTTCTCGGAAGTGGAGCTCTACCCCACCTGGCCTCCCCTTACAAAAGGGAGGGATCTACAAGCCGTTGCACGTCTTCCCATGTGGCCGTTCCCTCATCTGCATCTGGCATTGAGCCGAAAAGAACCTGACAGGCTAAGCTCTTTTCATCTTTTGGTGCGCAGGCTGCAAGCCTGCATGGGAAATTCCTTTAAATTACAAATGAAACAATTTAAGAAAAAAGAAAAAAACAGGACTTCTCATTCTTCATTGAAGCTCTCAAAATGGGATCGGCAATATGTTTGGCACCCGTTTACCCAAATGCAGGAGTGGGAACGGGAAGACCCGTTGATCATTGAAAAAGGCAACGGCGTCTACCTTTACGATATACACGGCAATAAATATCTGGATGGCTCCTCATCCATTTGGGTCAATCTTCACGGACATCGACACCGCACGCTGGATACGGCCATTCAAGATCAACTCGGCAACATTGCCCACAGCACGTTATTGGGCGCAGCCAGTCCCCCCTCCATTGTCTTAGCCAAGGAACTCGTCAAAATCGCCCCGAAAGGCCTGACGCGCGTATTCTACTCGGACGACGGCTCGACGGCCGTGGAAGTGGCCTTGAAAATGGCGATTCAATATTGGCAACAGCAAAATCCCCCGCAAAAAAGGAAAAAAATGTTCGTTCGCCTGGATGCGGCCTATCACGGCGATACGATGGGGAGCATGAGTGTCGGTGGGCTCCCCCTGTTTCATGAACGCTTTCGACCTCTTCTGTTTTCAACGATCGCGCTCGATGCTCCCTATTGTTATCGATGCCCTCTTCATTTACGCTTTCCTTCGTGTCAGACGGCGTGTCTCGATCCCCTGGAAGACGTCCTGACCAAACGACACGAGCAAATCGCCGGAGTCATCATCGAGCCCATGGTACAAGCAGTCGCAGGGATCATCACGCAGCCGCCTGGCTATCTTGCACGTGTTCGGGCATTATGCACAAAATACAACGTGCTGCTGATTGCAGATGAAGTGGCCACCGGCTTTGGCCGAACCGGAACAATGTTTGCCTGCGATCATGAACGCGTGACACCGGACCTCTTGTGCGTCGCCAAGGGACTGACCGGGGGATATTTGCCTCTCGCAGCGACCCTTGCCACGGAAAGCATGTATGAGGCATTTCTTGGAGAGCCCGAAAAAACATTTTTTCACGGCCATAGCTACACGGGCAACGCGCTTGGCTGTGCCGCGGCCCTGGCGAATCTCGAAATTTTCAAGAAAGAAAAAACGCTCGCTCAGGTCAGAAAAAAATCCAGGATACTCCAAACCCTGCTCAAGCCATTGGCTGAATTGCCGATCGTGGGAAACGTCCGTCAATGCGGGCTGATGGCAGGCATTGAATTAGTCAAAAACAAGGAAACCCGTGAACCGTTTCCATTATCCGAACGCATGGGCTACAAGGTTACGGCGGAATGCCGTCGCCATGGACTTCTCATCCGGCCGATCGGCAATATTGTCGTCCTCGTTCCCCCACTGTCAGCGACTGAACGAGAATTACGGAAAATGCTGAGTATCTTAATGAAGGCCTGTCGAATTTCATGCTAACCTGACCTATTCGTGAACAATAACGATGAATTTTGACCCCGCCATTACCGCACGAGAAGCCTTGACTCGGGCATACGTCCACGATGACCTGGGCGATTCTCAACCGGATATTGAAGAGGCAGAAGAAACGTTTTCTTCTGAAATGGGCTTGGAAGCCAGACAGGCGTATGAAACCCTGATTGCCATCGGTGAAACCCTGCCTGATGCCCTGGCTTTTCAGGAATTTCTGATTTTCATCACTTGGCAACAAGTCACGGAGGAAACCATTCCTCGCCATTTCCACAAGGGCGTTCAGCTCACCGGACAATTTCTTGAACGATTCGGCTCTCAAGTTCAAGGGACCGACGTGTACGAGCGTATCGTCGCGATTCGACAGTCTTTTAAACAAGGGTTGGGCGACCGCAGTGAATCAATGCAGGACGAGTACGATCGGGATGCGTTTCATGGCGGCGATTGATTGGCGCAAGCTTACGTGGGAATCTCTCATGCAGGCTTGCCGCTTGCACCTCAAGGAATGAAAATGGCGCCTTTTTCTAATCTGTCATCCTCGACATTTTTAATCGAGGATCCAGGGTTTTTCTTCGTCCGTGGAGACAAAAGACACTGGATTCCCGATTACTAACGTCGGGAATGACAGAAGGGAACTATTTTCCTATCAATACGCTTAAGGAACCTCTGATTTATTGTATTTCGAGAGACGTTCCGGTTTTGACGCCCAGTCTTTCCGCAGCGCTGCCTTCCTTCATAAACACTTCGAGATAGCCATTGCTGTTGATCAAGGCGTCCGGTTTTTCCGAAGATCCTTGCTCGTAATGCGTTTTGAGATTGTCGATGGTGACACCGCCAATTTCAAAAGAAATGTTTTTATGCTTGGTGATGGTCTGGAGTGCTTGAATGTCGGCGGGCGTGATATCGGTAATAATATTGCCGAACCGGTCGATATAGGCCACACGACCGTGGAGGGACCCGTCTCGCACCTCGGGCTTTTGAATCGTTAATTTTTCATAGTCAGCCACCAGGCGACCATAGGCTCCAGGCGTTTGTCCTCGCGTCAACCAGGCGGCGGCCGGCGCAAATAAATCCCGGCCTTCAAAAGTGGCACCTTCCGAATCCAAGCGAAATTGGCGATTTTCGATTTGCCGAACCTCTACGGAGAGTTCGTTTTCGAAAATATAGGTCAACACGCCATTGTCGGGTGCGACAAAGAAAAACCTCGAAGTCGTGACGAGTAATCCTCGACGCGCCGACCCGACTCCCGGATCGACGACGACGACGTGCACGGTCCCATCGGGGAAATAGTGATAACAGGAGTTCAGCAGGAAGGCGGCTTCTTCAATTGAGTATGATGCCACGTTATGCGAGATATCGATGATGCGGGCCTGGTTGTTAATGCCCAGGATCACCCCTTTCATGCTGGCGACAAAATGGTCGCGGGTACCGAAGTCGGTCAGTAACGTCAGGACGGATATGGCTGAAGGCATGTGGTTACTCCGTAAAAAAGATTTCTTGAATTTCGTACGCGATCATCCCCGCCGGCCGGTTCACTTGCACGACGTCCCCAATGCGATGACCGATTAACCCGCGTCCAATGGGAGATTGCACGGAAATCGAGCCGTTTTTGAGATCGGCTTCTTCCTGGCCGACGAGGGCATAGGTTTTCTGTTCTTCCGATTCGACGTCCAGGAGTCGGACGGTGGTGCCGAACACCACGATTTCGCTGGGGCCGGTGCCGGACTCGATGACCTGTGCGTCCCCCAATTTATATTCGAGCTCACTCATCCGCGTGTCAATAAATTGCTGTCGCTCCTTCGCCGCTTTGAATTCGGCATTCTCCCGCAAATCCCCATGTTCCCGCGCTTCGGCGATGTCCTGAATGTTTTGCGGACGATCGACCTTTCGTAACCGGTCCAATTCGGCCTTGAGAGCCGCATATCCTTTTTTTGTCATCGGAACAGCCATAATTCCTCCAAACGAAACTCCGTATTCACCCTTTTAGGTCAAGCGAGTCATGCCTCATGGTGCTTTCCGTTTTTACCTCCCCTTTGTAAGGGGAGGCCAGGTGGGGTAGAGTTATCCTAGCGATGCTGCCCACAGGCAACCTCTCTACCTCCCCTCACCCCTCCTTACATGTTGTGTCCCGTGAGATTCTGTAACAAGTGCAAGGGGGCCTGATAGTTGAGGCACCTTAACCGGGTCCGATTGTAATTGTCCACCACCCGTGTGATGAAGGCGTTCCGCTCGGCGTGACTCCGAAACCGATTGCTGCAATGGGCCCGGAGCGTCGGCTGGCTCTGTAACGCGTCACTCAGCCGCCGGTTAAAGCGTTCCACCATGCCATTGGTCTGCGGATGATAGGGCCGGATCAGGCGATGTGTGATCCCATGCGCCCGGCACACGTGATCCAGGCGATGCGTCCCGCTCGGCTGGCCCGCGGGCTTGCCTTTCTTGTGCACGGCAAACCGATCGGTAAACGCGCCATCATTATCGGTCAAGATGGTGTGCACTTTGTGCGGAAACGCGGCCAGGAATTCTTCGACGGCCTGCGTCACCGTGGCGGCCGTCCGCCGGGCCAGCACCTTGACCCAGACATAGCGGGTGGCCCGGTCAATGGCCACGAACACATAACTGGGCTGCTTCTGTAATTTGCTTAACACTTTCAGATCCAGATGAATGTAGCCGCACGGGGTCGCCGCGAACCGCCCCACCGGCGGCGCGTCGGGGGAGGCGGGGGGCAAGCGCGCGACGCCGAGCCGCACCAAGCAGCGATGGATCGCGCTCCGACTCAAGGGCGTCGCACTGCATCGGTTCAGGACCTCCGTGACATCGTCGAGGGACAACCGCAATTGGGTGCGCAATTCGGCGATAAGGGCTTCCTGCTCGGGGGAGGTACTGGCATGGAGCTGGTGGCGGACATGGGAGCCATCGTGGACCCGGCCGGCGCGCTTCCATTTATAGATGGTAGTCACAGCGACCCCGAGTTCCCGGGCCAAGGTCGCGGCGCTTTTGGGGGCGGTCTGGATGTAGCGACGCGTGGCGGGGGTGGTGCGAGCTAACTTATGTAATTTAATGTCCATGGGGCCTCCGTTGGTGGACATATTCGATGCCACGCATGATAGCAGAAGAGTCTAGGGAATCACACGGGACAGTACACTTACAAAGGAGGGGAACAGGCCGTATAAATCGACGCGTTTTTCCAGGAAGAACCGTCGCTGTCTACTATTCTTGATAAATCCAAAAGACGTTCTCACTGTCAGGTTGGATGATATTCCTGCAAGGGTTTTATCGTGAGTGAAGATTTCCTCATGGCCTCAATGGCCGTCACCGCCGCCTGAATGCCCTGGATCGTCGTGAAATACGGAATGTTCTGTTGCAGAGCCTCTCGTCGAATCGGCAGCGAATCATTATGTGAGGAGGCGGTGCCCACGGTATTGACGACCAACTGAGCCTGGTGGTTTTTAATGTGATCCACGAGATGGGGTCGTCCTTCTTTGACTTTATTGACGGCTTCCACGTTGAGGCCGCGTTCGAGTAAATACGCGGCGGTTCCTCGTGTCGCCTGGAGCTTGAACCCCAACGCCTGCAACCGTTTGGCGACGTCCACCGTCCCTGGTTTGTCGCCGTTTTTCACGCTCATGATGATCGTGCCCGTATGGGGCAGGCTCAAGCCCGCCGCCGCCTGGGACTTTGCAAACGCCCATCCAAAATCCTGATCGATCCCCATCACTTCCCCGGTCGAACGCATTTCAGGTCCCAATAATACATCAACGTTCCCCAGTTTCGTAAAGGGGAAAACCGATTCCTTGACCGCGATATGTCGCGCCACGGGAACCGTGGTAAAATTCAGGTCCCGGAGTGAATGCCCAACCATGACTTTCATGGCGAGTTTTGCCAATGGGACTCCAATCGTTTTGCTCACGAAGGGGACCGTACGGGAAGCCCTGGGGTTCACTTCCAGGATAGACACCTCATTTCCCTGAACGGCAAATTGCACGTTCATGAGACCGATCACCTGAAGCTCACGGGCCAATGCCACGGTCTGGGTGCGAATCCGATCGATCAACTCCGACGTCAACGAGTGCGGAGGGAGGGAGCAGGCGGAATCTCCAGAATGAATGCCGGCTTCTTCCACGTGTTCCATGATGCCGGCCACGACGACGTCGGCCCCGTCAGAAACCGCATCCACGTCAATCTCGATGGCATCGGTTAAATATTGATCGATCAGGAGTGGATATTGGTCGGTGGTTATGACCGTGTTTTTGACGTACGACCGAAGCGAGGGTTCATCGTAGACGATCTGCATCGCCCGCCCGCCCAGGACGTACGATGGGCGGACAATAACCGGATAGCCGATGTGCGAGGCAACGGCAGACGCTTCCTCGCCGGAACGTGCAACGCCGTTTCGTGGTTGCCGGAGGCCCAACGCGGTGATTAATTTACTGAACCGCTCGCGATCTTCGGCCCGGTCGATCGCGTCCGGACTTGTGCCCAAAATCGGAATCCCCGCCCGGGCCAGGGGAAGCGCCAACTTGAGCGGCGTTTGCCCACCGAATTGGACGACGACGCCCATGGGCCGTTCCACTTCTATGACGTTCAACACGTCTTCCTCGACAAGCGGTTCAAAATAGAGTCGATCAGACGTATCGTAATCCGTGCTCACCGTTTCGGGGTTGCAATTCACCATGATGGTTTCAATGCCCAATTCCCGTAAGGCCAGGGTGGCATGGACACAACAATAATCGAATTCAATCCCCTGCCCGATCCGATTCGGCCCGCTACCCAAAATAACGACTTTTTCCCGGTTTGTCGGGCGTGCTTCACACTCCTGGCCGTACGTGGAATACAAATAGGGCGTTAAGGCTTCGAATTCGGCGGCGCAGGTATCGACCCTTGAATACGTGACGTGGTGGGAAGGGAGATGGACCTTTCGAAACGTCCGCACGGCGGCGGCCGTCGTGTCGAGTAATTGGGCCAATCGTTGATCCGAAAACCCTAAACGCTTTGCCTCTTTGAGCAGTTCAAGAGCATCAGGATCATCGAACAGTGCATTCAGCATCGCAGCAGCTTCACCCGTTGTCTTTCGAGCGCATGCACGGGCTTGAGCCAGCAGTCGTTGCTCGAACAGCACGAGTTCCTCGATTTGATCCAAAAACCAGGGATCAACGTGCGTCGCCGTAAAGATTTCTTCCTTGGAGATGCCGGTTCGCAGTCCATCTGCGATGTGCCACGGACGGTCGGGATGGGACGCTCGAATGGCGGCACGAACGCGCTCCAAAACGGACGGATCGAGGTCATCTTCCGGCAGGTAATGGTCCAAGGCATTGAGGGAAATCAAGCCGCAGCGGTCCGTTTCCAGGGACCGTAAAGCTTTTTGAAACGCTTCTTTAAACGTTCGCCCCAATGCCATCGCCTCGCCTACGGATTTCATCTGGGTCGTGAGCGTAGGATTGGAGCCATGAAATTTTTCAAAGGCAAATCGCGGAATTTTGACGACGACGTAGTCGATCGTGGGTTCAAAGGATGCTTGAGTCACCTTGGTAATGTCATTGGTAATTTCATCCAGGGTATACCCGACGGCCAATTTCGCTGCGATCTTCGCAATCGGAAAGCCGGTAGCCTTGGAGGCCAAGGCCGAACTCCGTGATACACGCGGGTTCATCTCAATCACAATCATCTCCCCGTTTTCGGGGTTGAGGGCGAATTGAATATTCGAACCGCCGGTATCAACGCCGATTTCCTGGATAATGCGAATCGCCGCATCCCGCATGCGTTGATACTCTTTATCCGTCAGGGTCATGGCCGGAGCAACCGTGATGCTGTCACCGGTATGAATGCCCATGGCGTCAAAGTTTTCTATAGGGCAGACAATCACGACGTTATCGTTCATGTCTCGCATGACCTCGAGTTCATATTCCTTCCATCCGATCAACGACCGTTCGATCAGCGCCTCCCCGACCGGACTCATGAGCAACGCCCAATCAACGTATTGCTCGAACTCTTCACGATTGTAGGCGATATTTCCCCCGGTTCCCCCTAACGTGAAGGAGGGACGGACGATGGCCGGAAATCCGACGATTTCCAAAAAACTCATGGCGTCTTCCCGGTTTCGAATCAAGCGGCTCAACGGTGTGGCCACGCCGATGTGTTTCATGGCCTGTTTAAAGGCCTCACGATCTTCAGCCTTGTTGATGGCTTCGTAACTGGCCCCGATGAGTTGCACGTTGTATTTTTCAAGAATGCCCCGTTCATGAAGTTTTATGGTCACGTTCAACGCCGTTTGGCCGCCCATCGTGGGGAGCAACGCATCGGGACGTTCCTGTTCGATGATCCGTTCCACCACCTCAACCATAATGGGCTCGATATACGTCCGATCAGCCAAATCGGGATCGGTCATGATCGTAGCGGGATTACTGTTGATGAGCACCACTTCATACCCTTCCTGTTTCAGGGTCTTGCAGGCCTGGGTGCCGGAATAATCGAATTCACAGGCTTGGCCGATCACAATGGGTCCCGAGCCAATGAGTAAAATGCGGCGTAAGTCGTTTCGTTTCGGCATGGGATGTCAGTTCACCAGAGTTGAAGCCTGAGCCGGCGCCGTGGGTTCGGAAATATCAGTTTGAGGTTCAGCATCATCACGGTACGATCGATAATGCTTCATGGCATTCGGAATCCAGGCCTGTATTTGTCGAATCCGCGTGACATCCGAAGGGTGAGTCGAAAGAAATTCGGGGATGGCCGCATTTGACCGGAAACAAAACTTCCCGATCATTTGCCTCGGGCATCCACTCATTCGCTCCCAAAAACTGATGGCCTCACGCGGATCATACCCGGCCTTCGCCATCAGTTTCAGGCCGACGAAATCCGCTTCCGATTCCTGTTTCCGATTGTGCGGAAGCGTGATGCCCACGCCGTACGCGCTCATGGCCCCCATGGCAAGCTGCGGGTTGACGGCGCCGGTGGCCGCCCCGGCCAGAATGCCTATTTGGGCGATTTGATCGAGAATCCCGCGGCTCATGCGTTCAGCGCCATGGCGCTGAAGGGCATGCGCGACCTCATGGGCCATGACCGTGGCCAGCCCATCTTCGTTTTTCGTGTGTTTCAGGATACCCGTAAAAATCGCAACCTTTCCTCCGGGAAGGGCAAAGGCATTAATCATGCTATCGTCTTGAATAACCGCAAATTCCCAATGATATTCCGGTTTGTCGGCTGCGACTGCGATGCGACGGCCGACGCGGTTGACCATTTCATTGATGTCGGGATTGATGCTGAGCCGGGCCTGTCGCAAAACGTCACGAAAGGCACTGATCCCCAATGCAATTTCCTTTTCCTCCGAAAGAAAGATGACCTGATCGCGCGCGGTCCCCGGGGCCTTGATACAGCCGGCCAAAACCAGGAGCCCGCAAAAAATTGCCATCTTGCCGAACGTGGTGCTGGAGACACTTATGTCGTTGCGAATGGTTTTAAGCATGTTCGTCGTTGGCATGAAAATAACCTACCTCACTCAGGCCGCCTCTCCTGTTCCCCTCCTTTGCTTGTCCTGAGCGTAGCCGAAGGATCGGGAGGGGTGAGGGGAGGAACAAGACGGCCCTGCTTTTCTGGTTCCCCTCTTGTAGTCCAGCTTCTTATGCTGTCGTGAACATTTGCAAGCCTATGGAAGCCAGAGATACATGAAAGCCGGAGTGCCTCCCGTTAACAGCAGTGAAACCGGATCGAGTTTCGGGAAAACCCAATCGGTCCGGCCCAGGCCTCCGGGGCCTTGAGCATAAATATTCGGCTGATATCCGCCTGCACGTTGATACATGACAACCCGAGCCTCTTCGATTCCTGCTTCTTTTTTAGCGAGAGCAAGCGCGTCATCCACATAGCCTATCACATCAACCAATCCATGGTCCTTAGCCTGGGTCGCCGAATAAATTCGACCATCGGCCAACTGGCGTATCGTTTCGGGTTTCAGATTCGGTCTCCCTTGTTCAATGACGCGAAGGAACCGGTCATAAAAGGAATCGATCACGCCTTGAAAAATGGCACGGTCCTGATCTGTCATGGTACGGAACGGTGACCCCATGTCCTTATGAGGCCCTGACATGACCGCATCGGCCCGGACGCCTATTTTTTCCATCAGGCCCGACGCATTGAGTGTCAGCATAATGACACCGAGGCTGCCCGTCACCGACGATGGATGCGCCACGACTCGATCGGCGGCCATCGCCACGTAATAGCCACCCGAAGTGCCAAGGTCCATGATGGATGCAATGACCGGGACTTCCCGGGTTTTTTTCAATTCCTGAATTTCATGATACAAAATATCCGAAGCCGTGACCGTCCCTCCCGGCGTGTTGATCCGGAATACGATCGCCTTGACGTCCTCGTCATCAACGGCCTTGGTGAGTTCTTCCTTGAATCGCGCGGGCAAACTGAGCCGATCGAAGAACTGATCAAGCACACCGCTCGGTTTGGCCGAGGTTAAAATCCCGGAAATCTCGATCAGCAAGACTTTATCCCGTCCTTCGCCTGAAAGCACGACTTCCTGTAACGGGCTCGTTTTGGGGAAGAGGGACGGGGTCATACATCCCGTCATCGTCAGCAACACAAGGCCGAGAAACAAGAGTGTAGACAGGAGTCTAAACATGGGCATGTTCCATCATGGCTCGAAATTGACTGAACAGGTATGAAGAATCATGCGGCCCTGGAGAGGCCTCCGGATGATATTGGACCGAGAGAACCGGCGCAGTTTTTCCAACAAGCCCCTCCAAACATTGATCATTGAGACTCACGTGCGTTGGTTCGAATTGCCCCCAGGGCGTATCCAACAGGCCCTTGGCCTGTTCCGCTGAAGACATGCGAACGGCAAAGTTGTGATTTTGTGAGGTAATCTCCACTTTTCCGGACCGTACATCCAGCACCGGATGGTTGGCGCCATGATGTCCGAATTTTAATTTATACGCGGAGAGTCCCAAGGCCAGCCCCAACATCTGGTGGCCAAGGCAGATTCCCATGAGCGGCCGCCATCCGATCAGATCTTGAATATGAGGAACCGCATACGACGCGCCCTCCGGATCCCCTGGGCCATTGGACAAAAGAACGCCGTCCGGATTCATCGCTCGAACCGTCTCGGCAGTCGTGGATGCGGGAACCACGGTGACGGCGCACCCTTCATCCACCAGCCGCCGTAAAATATTCTGTTTCACCCCAAAGTCGTAGACCACAACCTGGAATTGTCTCGTCGGAGTCGGACTGACTTGCCCGTTCGCATTCAAACGCTGCGGCCAGGCCCCGGTGCCTTCTTTCCATTGATAGGCGGATGCGCAGGTCACGGCCCCGACTAAATCCTGTTTGGAAATGGAGGGCAGCGCGTTTGCTTTTGCGACCAGTTCGTCCGGGGAACCGTTAGCGCGGGCAACGTGGGAGATGACCCCTGCCTGCGAACCATGCGTGCGCAAATGGCGCGTGAGGTACCGGGTATCGACGCCTTCAATGCCCACGATTCGATGATGCACTAAATACTCGTGTAACGAAAGCGCCGAGCGCCAATTGCTGGGGCGACGAGCAGCTTCATTCACGATAAAGCCCTCGGCCCACGTGCACCGGGATTCGTTATCCTCCGGTGAAATTCCATAATTGCCGATATGCGGGCAGGTCATCAGGACCATCTGTCCTTTGTAGGATGGATCCGTGAGGATTTCCTGATACCCGGTCATCGCGGTATTGAACACCACCTCACCGGACGCTTCGCCCTCAAAGCCCAAAGCCCGTCCTTCAAGGACAGTCCCGTCGGCTAATGCAAGAATCGCTTTTTTTGTCATCCGAAAGATATCTTCCTGTTATCCCCGCAAAACGCAATGGCCACCATTTTCCCTCCCCTCCCCTCACCCCAGCCCTCTCCCGCCAGGGGAGAGGGTGCCAGGGATGCCCGTCATTCAAAACCGAACGCGCCTCTATTCCGAACCCAGTGCCGGAATTTGACCACGAGCAAACTGACGGCAAGCCCGGCATTGATCAGATGAAGGGCCCGCACGATCATATGCATGCGAAAAAAAGCCTCAAGGGCCGTTTTCTTTGCCTCCTGCGAGTCGGCCGCAAATGCGGCCTCCTGTAAAGCAACGGCCTTTGGTCCCAATACCACGACAACCAAAAACGTGACAAACGTGAGGGCCACCAACAGGCCCACCTCGGATCGTCTCAACGGCAGACTCCCATCCGATTCCTGGCGGTGTTTCCAATATCGAAAGAGAGCCGTCCCGATCAGCACAACGACAACGCCACTCGTCAGGGCATTATACCCGTCGAAGACGCGACGTAAAAACCGGCCGCCCGTTTCCATGCCCAGGGTATTGAACACCGCGGGGATAACCGTCGTCAGGAGGACGGCAAGGCCCCCGATCCAAATCATGAGGCCGAGCAATTCCAGCAGGGAACAGGACAGTTGCCAGCCTGAAGTGCGTCGAGCCATTCACCTTCCTATAGTATAAGACGTCCCGGACAACGTATGGCTTTCATTTCTTGCTCATCGCTTTTCCTGGATGACGGGTACCTGATCATACACCACGTTTCCGCCGACCAACGTTTTGACCACCCTCCCCTTCATGGTCCAACCTGCAAACGGCGTATTGCGGCTGCGAGAATGAAGCCGGGCGGGATCCACAACCCATATGGCATTCGGGTCGATCAACGTGATATCGGCCTCGACTCCCGGTGCAAGGGTGCCATGCGACAGACCAAATACGCGGGCCGGTTCCCGTGTCAGTTTGGCAATGGCTTGCTCCAGCGTCAGCATCCCCTCCTCGACAAGATTCAGGGTGAGCGGGAACGCCGTTTCCAAACCGATGATGCCAAAGGGGGCTGCATCGAATTCCAATTGTTTTTCCTGAACGGCATGGGGCGCATGATCAGTGGCCACGATATCAATGGTGTTATCGCGCAACCCTTCCTTGATGGCCTGCACGTCCTCATCCGTCCGTAACGGAGGATTCATTTTGGCATTGGCGTCAAAGGATCGAACGGCTTCATCCGTTAGCGAAAAGTGATGCGGGCAGGCTTCGGCGGTAACGGGAACCCCGCGTGCCTTGGCTTCACGCACCATCCGGACCGATCCCACCGTACTGACGTGAGGCAGATGCAACCGTGCACCGGTTAACTCGGCCAGGGAAATATTCCGGGCGACCATGACTTCTTCGGCAGCTTTCGGAATCCCGGGAATGCCCAGTTCGGTAGACACCGCGTCCTCATGCATACTGCCGCCGTGTGAAAGCAGCGAATCCTCGCAGTGATCGATAACCGGAAGATGAAAGGCCGAGGCATATTCCATGGCGCGACGCATGACCAGGCTGTTCATGACCGGAGACCCATCGTCGGAAATGGCCACGCAGCCGGCATCGAACAATTCCCCGATTTCCGCAAGTTCTTCCCCTTTCGATCCTTTGGTAATGGCACCGATGGGAAAGACCCTGGCTTTCCGGGCAGCCGCAGCTTGGGCAAGAATAAATTCCGTAACCGACCGGGAATCGTTGACGGGCATGGTATTGGGCATGCAACACACCGACGTAAAACCTCCAGCGACAGCCGCCGCGCTTCCCGTGGCAATCGTTTCCTTATGTTCGAACCCGGGCTCTCGAAAATGAACGTGCAAATCCACAAACCCGGGACACACGAGCAGCCCTTTCGCGTCGATCCTCGTCAGCGCCTTCGAATCTTGAAATTTTCGTTGAAGGTTGGGCTCCACCGCGCTGATTTTTCCATCTTCGATCAGCACGTCGGCCACGCCGTTCCATCGACCGGGATCGACGACCTGTCCTTCAGTGATAAGGATCTTCATATCATTCGCCATGCTGGTTTACCGCCATCCCGTCGGGTTACGCCTTGGCTAACCCAACCTACGAGACTTATCACCCTCACCTTCATCCTCTCCCATCAAGGGAGAGGAAATTCCATACACTCCCTCGCCCCTTGCGGGAGAGGGTTGGGGTGAGGGGGAATGACAGAGTCCCGGGTGTTGCTGGTTATTTCCATATCAATCACGGTCAATTTCGTTGCGAAAGCAGATACATGAGCCCCATTCGCACGGCCACACCGTTGGATACCTGATCCAAAATGACGGCTGAACTGCTGTCAACCACGTCATGGGAAATTTCAACGCCTCGATTCACCGGACCGGGATGCATGACGAGCACGTCTTTGGCTGCCCGTTGCACACGTTCCGCGGTCAGGCCGTACAACCGGGCGTATTCCCTGATGGAAGGAAAGAGTGAGCGGCCTTGTCGTTCGAGTTGGAGTCGCAACATGATGACGACGTCGACTCCGGAAATCGCCTTATCCAAATCGTAAAAGACCTCGACCCCAAGCCGTTGGAGAAACGGGGGGATCATGGTTGGAGGTCCAACGACACGCACGTTCGCTCCCATTTTCGTCAACGCGTGAATATTGGATCGTGCCACCCGACTGTGAGCCAGATCTCCCACGATAGCCACTTGCAGATCTCGAACTTGCCCTTTCTTCTCTTGAATCGTAAACAAGTCCGAAAGAGCTTGCGTGGGATGTTCGTGCCATCCATCGCCGGCATTAATGACGGACAACCGGATATTCTTAGCCAGGATCTCCGCGGCTCCCGCCGATGAGTGTCGAAGCACAAGAATGTCGGCCTGCATGGATTCGATATTTCTCGCGGTATCGAGTAACGTTTCCCCTTTCACCACGCTGCTCGAGGACGGTGAAAAATTCACCACGTCGGCACTCAACCGTTTTGCAGCCAACTCGAACGAGGTTCGGGTCCGTGTACTGGGCTCGAAAAACAAATTCACCACGGTTTTTCCTCGAAGGGCCGGAACTTTTTTGATCTCTCGTCCGCTCACTTCCTTAAAGGGTTCCGCAGCCTCCAGGAGAAGTGCTATTTCTTCAGACGACAATGCGGCAAGACCGAGGAGATCTTTTCGTTTGAAGCTCATACCGTGCTCTCCGCGTTGATGAGCCTGGCCACACGATCCTCTTCCCCTAATTCTTCAAGGAATACTCGAATATTTTCGTCTCTTGCGGTTGGAATATTTTTCCCCACGTAATTGGCTCGAATGGGAAGTTGCCGGTGTCCCCGATCAACTAACACCGCTAATTGAATTTCAGCCGGCCGGCCTAAATCCATGAGTCCATCCATGGCTGCACGAATGGTTCTTCCGGTAAACAACACGTCATCGACCAGGATGATCTTGAGATCCGAAATATGAAAAGGGATGTCCGTTTTCTTGAGGACGGGTTGATCTTTGCGAATGGACAAATCATCCCGATACAACGTAATGTCCAACTCCCCCAGGACAACCTCCGTTTGCTCAATTTTCGCAATCAGGTGTTTTAACCGTTGAGCCAGATAGACCCCGCCGGTACGAATACCGACCAGGCCGACGTCGTGACTGCCCTTGTTCCGCTCTAAAATTTCATGGGCAATCCTGGTCAAGGCACGCGTCATTTCATGGCTGTCCATGATGACGGATTCGTGGTGGTGTTCTGGATTCGTCTGTGCCATGACGTTCACGAGCGCAAAAAAAAACCCTCCCCTCGCAACGAGAAGAAGGTTCGATAAATTAGGGGCAATCCTTGCCCGAACACGTGATCATGAATGAACTCCTTCCTCACCTCACGGGATGAGTATTAAAGGTGCGTCCATCCTAGAAGGTCGGGAGGGTTTAGTCAAGAACTTCTTGCCCAATTCCTTCCCCTCCTTTGCTTGCCCTGCTTGTCCTGAGCGAAGCGAAGGAACTAAGCGAAGGGTCAGGAGGGGTGAGGGGAGGTAGAGATTCTCATGCGAGAGTTGGGCCTGTTTCTCTCGATGCAAAATCTCTGGCAGCAGCCAGCAGCGTCACGCCTTTTTGAGAATCCAAACGGACAGGCGAGGGTTCAGCGTCGCTTTGGGCAGAATCGATTGATGCATGCGGAAAGGCTGCGAATTTGAAGCAAGGTCGCCAAAGACGATTTCCAACGGAAGCCCGGTGACGATGGAAGACAGTGAATCCGGCCCGGCAAGAAACGCCAATGCGTTGGGCTTGAGCGCCCCACTGATCCTGGACAGGCGGTCTTGTAACGCTGCCGTGTCATCATACGAAGCAAACGGCAGCCAGACGTACATGAGATCGTACATGGACACGTCATAATGGAAAGCGTCTTCGCTCAGGAAACGATAGGACCGGTCGAGCCGGTCGAGTTGGTTGTTCCGAGCCAATTGGTTCCATGCCGCCTGGGCGTGTTTTTGAGCATAGGCTGCACGTGAATAGACGATTGTCGTGGATCGGGGTTGGTCAGCCAGCAAGGTGCCGATGACTCCGTCAAACCCATGAATGAGGATTTCGCCTGCCCGCCCGACTTGGACGGCCAGGCGTTGATCCTGCTCGATGAAGTCGTTCAAAAAATCAGCCACAAAGGGTTGGCTCGCGATGTCACTGATCGGCTCGTCATCTTCCGGATAGAGCAACACGGCCGAGTACGCCTCCTGTGGCGAGACCACGGGAACGCCATCAGGGAAAAACCTTTCCCAGGAACGTTCCCTGTTCGCAGCAGCCTGATCTCCTGCATGATGTTCCAACTGGTGCGTGATTCCCCAGCTTGGCTGCAAAGCAATCTCGGATGAGGTCTTATGGTCAGACAAAACAAGTCGATCGGAGTCCACGGCAATCCGTTTTCCACAGGGAGCGAACCCTTGTTGATTCGGAGGCGCAAACGGGAGACCGCTGGTGTCATCCGTCTTCGTCACTTTGAGCACGTTTCCTTGTTTGACCGTCAGGCAAACCCGATGGCGCAGGTCAACGTGGCGTAAAGGCGGATGCGGATTCGGCAGCCAATCGACTTCTTGCGACCGGGGTGAATCCATGAATACGGTAAAAGGATTTTCCCCGCCCCGGTGCGTTGGTGTAAAAAAATTGCTGAATAGTCCGAAAGCCGCCGCCGACGGGTAGGTTGGAATGCCCCGGTATTGCAAGGACCGTGGGTTGCGAGGGTTTTGATCATCATACAGCCCGCGGATCAATTCAAACGCGGCGCTACCCGTTCCCGGCAACAATGACTTGAACAATTCCACCACCGGCAAGTAATCAATGTTTGCCCAACGCATCGCACTCATGCAGGACATGAACCGCGCCCGATCCCAGGTGCCATCCTCCAACACATAGAACGCGTCCTTCCGTTGACGAATCGTGGCGCGCCCGGTCCGATCGAGCACAAGATCGTCATCGGCATAAAAAAACTCCACTTCTTCTACGGCAACGCCCATGGCCCGGGAAGCCATCACACGGAGATCTTGCCGGGTGAAGGTTTGCCACTCGGGGCGAGTCGTCAGATCCAGATTCATAACGTTCACCAACCCGTTGGGTTTCAGGCCCACCCATTGCCCCCAGTCCAGGTAGAGCCGGGCCGATACCAGATGCACCGTACCATCGGCGCGTTCCTCCCACTCACATTCGTGCAACGGATGACCGTCGGGATCGGTCATCAGGATTCGCCGCCCCAACGGGCCATGCAACACCACGTGACCGGTCGCGAGTTGGTTGCACGTCATGCGACCCAACGACGCGTTCGCAACAAACGCCTGGTTACCTTTGAGCGTCAAGCTCGCCGGATTTTGAAGAATGGAGGAAAAAATCGTGGAAGGGTTTTTCATAATAAAGCTTGTGGACCTTGCGCGTACGTCAAGGGATGGAAGACTTTTATCATAGAGGACGCGAGCTAAGAAAACGACGTTCTCAGTCCTGCTTTTGAAGAACGTTTGTTTATTCTTGACGCATCGGTAATTTATCTATAACAATAAAGGCCTGCAGGAAAAAGCCCTAGGAAATGAAGGTCATGGGGAAGAGTAACAAGCACGGCCTGTTTCGTCAAAATCCACGCCCCGGCACAACCATCGAAGAGGATCGTCTGCTCAGATATCGACTGCGTATGACTGTCTCGTTGTCGGTTATGGCCCTGCTGGCCTCGGCATGTGGCGGAGGTGGGGGCGGCGGGAGCAGTCCAATGATGCCATCATGCATCGAAACTGCTGAGTTCGGGTGCATTTCGGCATCAAGATACGAGGAGGAGTTGGAAAGGATCACGGAGACTCACAGTACCCGAATTTCCAACCAATGGGAGTTGGCTGCAATCCAAGCAGATCAAGCCTATGCAAATCTCGAGCTGGCCCAGGGATCGGATGCAAAACCTGGAGCGGGTGTGACCATTGGCCTGATCGATTCCGGGATTGATACAGAGCATCCCTTATTCTCCGGCAAAACAATATCGGAAGAATTCTTTGACGGTGCTGTTGATGAACGGGGTGATAAACCTTCACACGGCACTGCGGTTGCCAGTGTGATTGGTGCCCAACCAATTGTATATATTAACGGCCTTCCTTTCCGTAGCGCCTCTCACGGCGTCGCCTGGGGCGCCAACCTGAAGATGTTTGCCATCGGCCTCAGGGAACCGCCACCAGTCTATGACCCGATCTCCCTGACCAGTTCGAGGACTGCCGATTCAACCCGTGCAAATCTGTTTAACAATGTCCTTGGGCAAAACATTGACATTCTGAATTTGAGTTTCGGCACTCGAGGAATCATCGAAAACTACCCCGAACAGGACATCCGTAATCATTTGAGTAGGACCATTGCCACGTTAGCGCAGATAGGCGCTCAAGAAAAAACGATCCTGGTCTGGGCAGCTGGCAATGCAAATGGTGGGCCCTGCACACCTGGGTCTGATAATTGCGTCAGGGGATCTCTCGATGCCAGTTCGGTGGAATTATTCCCCGGTCTGGTTGCACGAATTCAAGAACTGCGAGGACATTCCATTGCCGTTGTCGCGGTGGAGCAAGGCGGTGATATCACCGATTTTTCCAACCGCTGTGGAATTGCTGCCGACTGGTGCCTCGCCGCCCCTGGCGAGGAGTTTCGCGCAGCCTACTTTGGCCCCGACCGGGACGGTCGCCCCGGAGCAAGGGGAACCGCATACGTTGCCGGTACGTCTTTTGCCGCGCCGATGGTCTCGGGCGGGCTCGCGGTGATGAAACAGCTTTTCCGCGATCAACTTCCGAATACGGCACTCGTAACACGGCTTTTTGACACTGCCAACAAAGGAGGCAAGTTTGCCGATCGGGAGATTTATGGTCAAGGCATGATGGACCTGGGTGCGGCAACGTCGCCCGTGGGCGAGACAGGGGTCGCCTTCGGCAACACGGTCGGCAGTCCAAGCATCAATATCCACACGACCAGTCTCAGACTCGGCGGAGCACTGGGTGATGGACTGGGGCGTTCGCTGGCGAGCCAGGAAATTGTCGCCTTCGACAGTCTGGGGGCGCCCTTCTGGTTCAGACTTGCCGATTTTACTGGTGCTTCCAGAGGGCCATCTTCACTGATACGGCTCCGCGAGTTGACTGCAAAGTCTCCCATCACGCGACGCACCGATGGGCGACTGACGACGTTTACGCCGGATCGAGCCGGCGGTGCGATCGAGCAAGATTTGGGATATGCCATGTTGCGGTTCGGCTTCCGGGAGAGGCCAACCGGTATTCAGAACGGACATTTTGCGCTGGCCGACAACGCCACGACGCTCACGCTCACGGGGCACAACGGCATGAAGGTCACGGCTTTTACCGCGTCCCGTTTTGCCGGAAGGTCACCGACCTCGGGAGCCGCGCTGTCGTGGCGGCCTTTTAACGTGCCAGTCGGCTTCCGCGCGGGTTGGCTTGTCGAACAGGAGACTCTGCTTGGCACGACCGCGACCGGTGCGTTTGGACGACTATCGGCTGATGCCGCGATGACGGGTATTGAGACAGGATTCGAGATCGGCAAATGGGAACTTGCCGCTCTCGCTGAAATCGGCACGGCGCGCCCGCGGTTCCAAGGCGGGATGCTTGACCGGATGTCCTCCTTGACCACCAGTGCATTCGCCTTCAATGCCACGCGGCGGCTGGGGAACGATGGCCTGGTACGGATTTCGCTCTCGCAGCCCTTGAGAGTGGAGGATGGCCGGGCGGCGCTCTCCGTTCCTATCGGCCGTACCAAAGACGGCGACGTCCTGCGACAGCCCGTCTCGGCCAATCTGGTACCATCCGGCCGGCAAATCGACGTTTCGGCTCAATGGTACTACTCGCTCGCCGCTAACAACGAACTGCGTTTCGATGCGACCTGGATACATAACCCCGGGCATAACGCAGGCGTAAAACCTGCATTAAGCTTGTTGGCCGGTTGGCGATTCGAGTTTTAGGCGGGTCCGATGGGGGAAACCCCATCGCGTGACCGGTTCAAGGCCGTTGCCCACAAGATCAAGGCCGGCGCGGCCTTCTTTCAAGACGTGATGCTCACTCTCGAAGCTGCCCTGATCCATACACCACATATTTGGAGCAGGTCAGATCTTCGAGCCCCATGGGGCCCCGAGCGTGAATCCTCGTCGTGCTGATGCCGATTTCCGCACCAAGACCGAATTGGTAGCCGTCATTGAGGCGCGAGGAAGCATTGACCATCACCGCCCCGGCATCGACTTCCTGTAAGAATCTCATGGCACGAGCATAGTCCTTGGTCACAATGACTTCGGTATGCCGGGACCCATACGTCTGGATATGATTCATGGCCTCATCCATGTCCTTGACGACTTTGACGGCCAACGTCAGCGCGAGAAACTCCTGGCCATAATCTTCTTCCGTCGCGACGTGGGCCTCGGGAATATATTGCCGGGTTTTTTCACAGCCACGGATATCCACCTTGGCCTCGGTCAGGGCTTTGCCCAGCTTCGGCAAGAAAGTTCTGGCAATGTTGTGATGAACCAGCAAAGTCTCCATGGCATTACACGTCGAAGGCCGTTGAACCTTGGCATTCACACTGATGGCTTCAGCCATCGTGAGATCGGCATCGGCATCGATATAGGTGTGGCAGACCCCTTTATCATGCTTGATCACCGGGATGGTCGAATGCTCGGTGACGAGTGCCATCAGGGACTCCCCGCCCCGTGGGATAATCAAGTCGACGAACCGGTCCTGTTTCAGCAACTCCAGAACCGCCTCCCGTTCAGTCCGTTCAACCAGGGAGATGGCCCCTTCGGGAATGCCGGCCTTTTGTGCGGCTTCGGACAACACGCGGGCTATGGCCATATTGGAATGAATGGCTTCCGAGCCCCCTCGCAGCACGCAGACGTTCCCTGATTTGAGACACAACGCCGCGGCGTCGGCCGTGACGTTCGGGCGGGACTCGTAAATGATCCCGATGACCCCAATGGGCACGCGGACCCGCCCGACCTTCATGCCGTTGGGCCGTTCCTGCATGCCCGACGATTGACCGACGGGATCACGCAACTTGGCAATTTGCCGAAGACCGTCTGCCATTTCCTGAATGCGCTCGGGAGTGAGTCGAAGCCGGTCGGCCATGGCCTCTTGCCCATTATTCGCGTCAAAGGCTTCCAGGTCTTTCGCATTTTCTTCCATGAGCGCGTCGGTGGCTTCTTCCAATCCCTCGGCCATGGTCACCAGGGCCTCATTTTTGACTGATGCGATCAGACGGCTCAATTGGGGAGCTGCGGCTCGTGCCTTTTCCAGAAGCATGCGAAGATACGTCGGGGTATCAACAATCTCTTCTTCGACAACCTCTTCCGGTGGAGTATCGACGTCTGCTGTCGACTCTTCTATATCTTCTTCGTTCAGTTCTTCTTGGGTGTCTTCCATGCTCATCTTCTCCAGCCTTTACAATATGACGAGTTTATCTTGGGTTCGAGAATACCCATGCCTCATGAACCAGGTCAAGCAAAGCAGGAAGTAGCCGAGATTAAAGTCCAATTTCAGACGCATTCAGGAGAACCAGCGTCTTTCTCCATGCCGTTTCCTTGATTTTCCGCATTCAATCCTGTTACACATGTCGGCGCTGTTACTTCAGCGAACATAGAAATACCGCCTCCCCATCGCGATCTGACCTTGTGCCGAGGTAGCTCAGTTGGCAGAGCACAGCCCTGAAAAGGCTGGTGTCGGCAGTTCGATTCTGCCCCTCGGCACCATATCTCTCTCCGACGCTCACGACTGACAGACATCATCACGGCACGATCCTTGTCAGGAAACGGGGCCGCTGACGCCAGACGGCATCAGATCCTTCAATAGCGGTCTCGCCTGTTTCTCACAAAAAGACAGAACTTCCAGCAACTCACTGAATTATAGACATAAAATAATGTCATAAAGTTGACATTATTTATTTTTATGGCATGATCCGATAACTTCACCTAAGTTTAAAGTTAACCTCTGGCGATATTATGGAGAATTTAAAGCTCCGCATAAAAGTACGCGATTGCGAGCTCGAAGCGGAAGGGCCCCAAACTTTCGTTCATGAGCAGTTTGAGGCGTTCAAGCAACTGCTTGCCGATATGACACAAAAATCGGTTCTGTCTGAATTAAGGGACGAAACGGACCGGGTCCCGTCACAGGAATTATCGTCCCCTCCCCGGTTCCCCCACGAGCAAGCTCTTCCCAAAAATTCCCCGGCCGCAGCCCTTCAGAAATTGTTGGCTTGGAACGACCGCACCCAACAGGTCACGTGTGCGGTCATCCCCGAAGGCCATTTGAGAACGGCTGACACGGTGCTTTTGCTGTTATGGGGATATCAGGAACTTCGAGGGCTGAGTGAGATATCAGCCATGATTCTGAACAGAGGATTGAAATCCGCGGGCTTCAGCCAATTCCGTTTGGATCGGATCATGACGCCTTACCTGAAAGATCGGCTGGTACTGCGATCGGGAGTTGGGAAAGGTGGACGGTATCGACTGACGACGCGTGGAGTTGAGAAGGCCCAGGACCTGGTTCAAACCCTGGCCGCGCTTATTCCCGACCCCCTACCCTGATTGGCCTGGTGACGATTCCGGATAGACCGGATTGCGGCATTCTCTTCTGGCTATTTTCCCCGCCTTTTCCGTTTTCCGCTCGAATGACACCGGGTTCAGAAAGCGATCCGCCGGATGCCGGCGACCACATCGAAATGGGTATCGTTGCTCAACACCGGGAGAGCGTGCTGGCGGGCGAGTGCCGCGATCCAGGCGTCATTTTGGGGGATGGGATGGCCCAGCCGTTTCAATTCCAGGCGGATGTCGGCGTAGGCATCTGCAGTGGCCGAGGTCACGGCGGCGATTTCGGCTAAGGGCAAATAGCGGCGCAGCCATTCTTCGTAGCGGCTGCGATACCGTGATTGGCGAATGCCGAAATAATATTCACCGAGGACGACGCTCGGCACGACAAGCCGATCGGCGGACCGAAAAGCGGCCTCCACCGTGGCAAGCCCTTCCACCCATGCGGATAAGGCATTGGTGTCGAGGATCATGTGAGGTCTTCAGGGGAGAGGGTCTCGAATTCCTGCTCGATGACAGTGAGGACGTGGCGGTTTTCATCGGAGAGATCAGAAAGCACGCCGAACCCGGCCATCCATGGCGCCTGGGTTTCGCTGGCGCAACGGCGAAGCTGTTCCTCAAGCGCTTCGGTAAAGAACCGCTTCAAGGTCATGCCGCGGCCGGCGGCAAAGGCTTTGGCCTGCCGGAACGTGGAATCAGGGAGTTCGATAGTTGTTTTCATGTTCCCATATTCCCATAATTACGGGAATATGGTCAAGGCATTTTCTGCCCACGATAAAAACCAACACTTTTTAGCATTTATTCCCGGAATGACAGGAGGGAGAGCGGGGATGATGGAGGGGCGTTTTGTCAACGAAGGAATGTTCGTTTAATGGATGTTTAATGGCTGCTTTAACTCGAGATTTGGACCGAAGGGGGGCCACAGCCGAGTGCATGAACCAAAACGCCGGAAACTCTACTTTAGAACTGTCTCCTTGACAGGGAAGTTTACGCTCGAAGAGCGGGGCAAACTTCTTGAATATCAGACGTTCACTGAATCGCTGGACAGAAGCACGGCCTGATGCTGAATCGAAATTGAAGGTTTCATCCGCAAAGCCGCGAAAATTACGAATGCACACCAAACGAATTCTCATTGCCCCCCGGCAAACGAACAGGGTCAAGCTGGCGTGTTGACTTGTTTTTCGTCCAAATTAACAACAGAGATTGAGTCGCCTAATGTTTCCCGTGCAATATGCAAGAGATGTAAATGGTGAGTGAAGAAGAGCACCTGAGTCTTCTTGGACAATTCTCCCAACACCTCGAAGCCAGGGCCAGCTCTGTCATTATCGAAGTTGATAAGAAGATCGTCAGCCACGAACGGTAGGGCAGCTGCACGGTCGAGATAATCTTCTATGGAAGCAACGCGTAAGGCCAGATAAAGCTGATCCGCTGTGCCGCTGCTCAAGCCGGGCACATCTACGACTTCTCCGTCTGGTCTCAATCCAGTCAGATGCGCATGATCATTTTCATCATAGGCGACTCGAAGATCTTTGAACGAATCTCCAGTCATCTTTGCGAAAAGCTCACCAGCGCGTTTGAGAAGAGGCGCCTGTTTTTCTCGACGATAGCGATCGATTCCCCATTGCAGTAACATGGCAGAGGTACGCACACGGACGTAGCGCTCTGATACCACACGGATTTCCGCAAGAGCCTCCTGGCGTGTTGCCTCGGCGCGTGCAGCCGCATCATTGCCATCTATCTCCTGGAATGCGTCTCTAGCCTGTGATCTGTTTTCAGCCGCGGTGGTCAACTGGTCACGCAATGCCTTCAGTTCAGCAGCGGTGGTTTCTTCCTGGGCGACAATCTGGTCGATATCTATATCGTTGCATTCCGCCTCCAGTTCGGCTACTGGCAGACCATCCCCTTCCGCCTCAAGCGTTTGCTGGGTTGTGACCAAGTTTTCTTGCAAGCCTCGGAAAGTATCGGACTTCTCAATGGCGTTCCTCAACTCATCGTTCGTATCAGCACCGACTTTGTTCTTGAAGTAGTTGACCGACTCACGTGCTCGTTGGCGGTCCTCTTTCAAGGCACGTATATCGTTCTCGATTTTTTCTATATCTTTCTCTTTATTTTCCCGAAGGGCTCGTATGCGCTGAGCTTCTCCAAGCCGCCTCTCGATCTCCAACACAGCGTCGTCCGCGGCCATGCTTGCAAGATCATCTGCTAACTCGCCGACGATCTTCGCGACGACAGACTCAAAGTCAGCGATGTCACGATTGATTTTGTCTATGCGTTGATGACGTAGATCATTTATCCGCCCGGCCTTCTCCCGCATCTGTTCAATGACATCGATCCGAGCAGACACAGCATCCGGGTGCGAGTCAATTGCGAGTCCGAGTTCGGTCAATCCAGCGGACCACTCTTCCTGCCACTGCAACCATGCTTCTTTGGCGCGCGTGAGTTCACGGCGCCGGCGTTCTGTGTCAGTCACTGCTTCTTGCAAGCTATTGCTCAACCGAGCCTTATCCACCGCCACCTGTGCGTACTGGCTGCGCACACTCTCGGCACGCGCTAGGACTACGGGCAGGGTATCGTCTGCCAATGCTGAGCGGTCTATGCCGAGCGACAACAGTTCTGCCAAAAGCCCCTCTTTGGCCTCGCGTACCTCGCTGCGCTGGATTTCCAGTGCGCTTGTCGCTTCGGCCCGACGTTCGACCGCTTCCAGCAATTCATCGCGCGCCTCCAGCCACTCCAGCATCGCGTTGGGCGCGAGAGGTTTAAACGGTACCTGATCCCAGAGAACCTGCCAATCGGTATCCAGGCGCTCACCTTCTTGGGTGAGTGCTTCTTGCTGCCTACGCAATTGGGCCAGATTGTCTTCCTGTTCGCCGATGTTGCGGGACATTTCAGCGAGCCGTCCGGCTGCTTCAGCATTGTCGAATCTCCGATCCGCCAGTTCATCGGCGCTGCGCATTGCGGGTTCAAAGGCCGTCGCGAGGTCGTCCAGTACATCGGCATAGCGGTGAGCGTCATCGTCGGAGATTGGCACATTCTCGATGTGTTTTTTCTCAACCAATTTCCAGAGCGTATCACGATCGCTTCGCGCTTCCCGGAGATCTTCGATCGTGATGGCATGCTCGTCGCGCACAGCGTTCTCGAAAATCTTGCGAGCTTGATCGAGTTCCCCCTCAGCCGTCGCAATTTTCTGGGCCCACTCGCGGGACCGGCGTTCGCAATCCTGAACCTGATCGCGATGCTCCTGTACACCCATCCGGGGCGGCACCTGCATCTCTGCGGCGTCCTTTTCACTTGGGAGGCCTGGATGCAAAGAAGAAAGCAGCCGGACAACGCGCTCTTGGGCATCCTTGACGTGCTGGTCCGCGCTACGCAGACGACCGGTTATGTCACCACTTTCCCGAACCGTCCTGATGATTGCCTCCAATCTGGAAACGTCAACCATCTTCCCCATGGCTTCGAGACGCTCTTGAAGATCGACATGTTCGGCCGCTGCTTCTTCCAACGTCACGGTTTTATTCTCGACATCCGAAGTTAGCTTGCCGCGGCTACCAAGGAGAGCGCGCACTGCGCCGAGACTGGTCCGGGCCGGAATTTGTGCGATCAGTTCGCTGGCTTCTTTCTCTTGCCAGCCCAACTCTGTCGCCAGCGCGCGCAGGTCCGCTTCTGCAGCGTCAAGTTCCGCTTGCCGTGTGGGGAGATCAGCTCTCCCGCGGCGAATCTCGATGCGGCGCTCATGAAGTTGGCCGATATCCTCGGCGCGTAGTAACAACTGCTCATTGTATGTAAGAGCTTCTAACTCCTTACGCGCTTTTTCCAAAGGCCCGGAGAGCGCATCGATTCGAGTCGATGCTTCGGATTCCTTTCGCTCAGATGCCTCTAAGACCTGCCGGGCATCCTCAGATAAGGAGACAACCTTCCCCAGATCCACGATTTGCTTGTCCAACTCAACTTTGCGGTGGACGTAGCGATAAACTCTACGAATGCGGCCAAGCCGCTTGCTCGCGGCAGTTAACTTCTCGAACTCGCCCTCGACCTTTGCATGGGCCTTTTCGGCACTCTCGAAAGCCCTCTTCAACTCCTGCCACCTGTCTGAGGTGAGTGTCTGCTCCCGCCGTTGCTTTTCCGCGCCCTTCAGCTTGTCGTCAGCCTGATAATATTTTCTGTGTTTCGCCCGTCTTGTTCCCCAAAGTTCATCGGCTTCGCTAAAAAAAGCTGCAAGTCGGTCTCGCAAACCCACAAGCCCAGTTCCGGCCGAGAACAGCATTTGGCCGATCTCGTCTTTGGCTTCCAGGATCTCTTTGCCGCCTGCTTCGAGACGAACGTGGTCGAGACTGAACATCCGCTCGAAGAAGGGACGGTCGGCGCCAGCCAAAAACGGCCGCAACGCCGACTCGCCTCCGGGAAACAGCAGATCGCCGGCACCAAGAAGTGTATCCTTCGAACCCTTTCGGCGAACAACCTCCAGCGACTCCTTACCATTCTCGATGACAGCACCGATTCGCATGCTCGAATAGTCATGTAAAAAGTTGTGGCGCGAATGCACCGGAACGCCGAACAGCAGATCCTCGATCGCCGAGAGGGCCGTGGATTTGCCGGCTTCGTTGAGGCCGAACACGATGTGAAAATCAATCTTACTGACTGGAAATTCAAACGAGCGACCGGTGAAGTGCCCGTAGCGAAGAAGATCAAGGCGTCGCAGCCGCATCTCAGTCCGCCTCCGCCATCAAACGGGCAGACAGGTAGGGCGTCACTGCGGCAATCAGCGCGGCATGATCGCCATCGATTGCGGCTTTCAGCACCCTGTCCTCAACGTTGATTCGCGCCTCGTAGGGCAGGCGACTGACCATTTCCCCAATATCAGACTCAAGCTGGCGCAGCAGGTCAGCATCTGAGCCTGCTTCTTGCAGCATCCGTTGCAACTCGCCAACGGCGTCTTCACGTTCTGCCAAGGTTTCCGGGCTCAGTACGGATTCGGTCGCAATAACGACCTTTTCCACCCAGGCTGTATCCTCTCCAAGACCTAGCGCGCTTGAGCGCGCCTCGGCGAGCAGACGATCTTCAGCCGCCAGAAGTTGCCCGTGGATCTCTGTGCGGCCTCGGAGCTCAATGCGACACGCCAGCATCCGACCGTCGGCGAAAGTGGCGACGGCATTCTCAATAGCGTGGCGGACGCGATCGACGGCCTCGCCGATGTTTGTAGCGTTCTCCATATCGACGGGCACAAGGGACCAACGCACAACATCACTGTGCAAGGTCACAAGGTCCATGACTTCGCCGCCTTCGACCGTGACAAGGGAGGCGCCCTTGGCGCCGGTCTCGCGTACGTGGCGTCCCTGCAAGTTCCCGGGGAATACGATATGGGGTCGCTCGTTGAGCACTTGAGCCTGATGCACGTGGCCAAGTGCCCAATAGTCGTAGCCCTTGTTCACCAAGTCATTAAGCGAGCATGGCGCATAGTTCTCATGGCCACCCATGCCACCAAGTCCCGTGTGCAGGACGCCAATGTTGAACGCACCGTTGACGGGGTCCGGATAAGCCAATGCCAGATTATCGGTGACATCACGTTTCCCGAAACTCTGCCCGTGAAGGACAACACCCAAATCATCAATTTGGCAGGATTGCGGTTTTCGTGATCCGAAAACACGGACATTATCCGGCAAGGTCAAGCGACGCGTGATCTGGCTTTCAGCATCGTGATTGCCATACAGCAGGTAGACGGGAATACCGGCCTCATGAAGGCGGCCCATCTGGCTGACAAAAAACAGACCGGTTTTGTAGTCACGCCAATCACCATCATAGAGGTCCCCGGCGATAATAAGAAAGGCGACCTGCTCCTCGATGGCAAGTCCAACAAGTCGATCAAGAGCTTCACGCGTGGCTGTGCGAATTCGCTCCGCCGCATTTCCTTCCAGCCCGGCAAGCCCCTTCAAAGGACTGTCCAGATGAATATCTGCGGCGTGCAGGAAGCGAAACGAACTCACAATATCATGCTCCACGTAGTAGGTTAATGTGACTTTCCCTCAATTTAGGTTCTAGACGAGCGTGAAGGCAAGTCTGAAGTGAAGGGGCACTATAAATGGACGTTTACGGCCCTGTACCGACGCTGGACTACCGCAAAGAAAAGCAACGACACTGGATTCCCGATTAAAAATGTCGGGAATGACAGAGGGGGGTGCGGGGATGACAGCACGGGAAAGCAGATTCCTCTCTTTGCTCGGAATGACCATTTCTTAGAAGATAGCGGCATGAGAGGATGCGGGTGCGAAGGCAAAAACGCCGGATGCCTGCTTTTGCAGGAATGCCGGACCGGGATCCGGGCTTTCCATGGTCGGGTCAGCGGCGCCCATGGCGTGACCGCACGAGGCCATGATTTGTTGCTCCAGCCGCATGGTCATCCCTCTTTGCGAACTACCAGAATCCAGCGGCAACCATAGCCGAAAAATGTAACATACTTTTATTTTTTTTATAAAGCTTGCTTGTCATAATTGTGGGGCATGACGGCGGTCTGGCAATCAGCCTGCTTGTTCTGCACCGGGTGATTGACCGCCTTCGTGGCGCTTGGGACAAGGTGAGGATGGAAGGAGAGGAAAATGCCGATACTACGAGATCCTTCGCATTGCTCAGGATGACAGCTTAGAAGATAGCGCCATGAGATGGCGCGGCTACAACTACACAAGACAACGGCACTGGATCCCCGATCAGGTCGGGGATGACAGAGGGGGAAAGGGCGAGGATGGCAGAAGGAAAATGCATGGGAATGGGATGCGAGGCTAGAGGGTCGTTTGCTTCTTGTCTTGCTCGATCATAACCGCATCGATCATGGAGCGGAACAGGAGTTGGCCGTCCTGGTTGCCTAACACGGATTCGGCGCAGCGTTCCGGATGCGGCATGAGACCCAAGACATTGCCTGCCGCATTGCGAATTCCGGCAATATTATCGAGGGAGCCGTTGGGGTTGGCCTGGTCCGTCACGGTTCCGTCTGCCTGGCAATATCGGAACACGATTTGGGCATTGGCCTGGAGGGCGGTCAGGGTGACCGGATCGGTATGGTAGTTGCCCTCGGCGTGGGCAATGGGGAATCGCATCACGTGCCCGGATGCATAGCGCCGGGTAAACGGGGTCTCGGCATTTTCCACTTTTACCCAGACGTCTTCGCAAATAAAGGAAAGGCCGATGTTGGGCAGCATGGCTCCGGGCAATAACCCCGCCTCGAGCAGGATCTGAAAGCCATTGCAAATTCCCAGGACCAACCCGCCTGCCCGGGCGAATTCCTTGACCGAGTGCATAATGGGCGACAGTTGCGCGATGGCACCGGTGCGCAGGTAATCCCCGTATGAGAAGCCGCCGGGCAGGATAACGGCATCCATCTCACCCAGGGACGTGTCGCCATGCCAGATGAGGCTAACGTCCTGCCCCAGCACATCCGCCAGGACGTGCGCGCAATCGCGATCGCAATTGGAACCGGGGAAGACGATGACGCCCCATTTCATGAGGGAGGCCGTGACGGTTGGAGTTCCAGCTCGTACCGATATTCTTCAATGACCGTGTTGGCGAGCAGTGTTTCACACATGGCTTTGAGTTGTTTTTCTGCTTGAGCGGGATCATCCTGGTTCAATTCGATTTCCAAAAACTTTCCCACCCGGACGTCGCTCACGGTGGAAAACCCCAGGGTCTCCAACGATTGTTGGATGGCCCGGCCCTGCGGATCCAAAATGCCCGATTTCAAGGTGACGTGAATTTTGGCCTTGATCATGAGCGGGCCCTGCTTGTCCTGCCCTGTGCGCGCTTCGCTTTCGGGGGAACGGCTTTGGAGCCAAAGACCCGACGGTATATTTCGTCGAGGTGACGAACGTACCATGCCGGCTCGAAGCAAGCCTTGATTTCGGCGGGTGTCAACTTTTTCGAGATCAACGGATCTTGAGACACGAGATCGTGAAAGGTTCCCTGCCCTTCCCAGGCTTCCATGGCGTTGCGTTGCACCGCTTCGTAGGCGGCCTTGCGTTCGATCCCGCGATCGACCAAGGCCAACAACACGCGTTGGGAGTACACCAACCCACCCGTCAGGTTTAAATTTTTCAACATCCGTTCCGGATACACCACCAGGTTCTTCAGGAGTTGGGTCAAGCGCACGATCATGTAATCGATCAGAATCGTGCTGTCCGGGATAATAATACGCTCGACCGAAGAGTGACTGATGTCACGTTCGTGCCACAGCGCGACGTTTTCCAACGCGGCCAGACTATTGGCTCGAATGACCCGGGCCAGGCCGCAAAGATTTTCGGATCCCACCGGATTCCGTTTATGCGGCATCGCGGAGGACCCTTTTTGCCCGGCGCTGAAATATTCTTCGGCTTCCAGGACTTCGGTCCGCTGGAGATGGCGGATTTCAGTCGCCACTTTTTCAATGCTGGCGGCAATAAGGGCCAAGGTGGTCATAAACGCGGCGTGCCGGTCCCGTTGCACGACCTGATTCGACACGAGAGCCGGTTTCAAGCCCAGCTTCGCGCAGGTGATTTTTTCGATCCGCGGCGGCAGGTGCGCAAACGTGCCCATGGCTCCGGACAGCTTTCCGACGGCGATATCCTCTCCGGCCGCGATCAGGCGCCGGCGTTGCCGGGTGAATTCCTCGTACCAGATGGCAAACTTGAAGCCCAGGGAAATGGGTTCGCCGTGAATGCCGTGCGACCGTCCCACCATCATCGTCTCCCGGTACGCGAAGGCTTGATCCCGCAGGACCTGCAATAAGGCGTCCAGGTCCTCCAGGATGATTCCCACCACCTCGACCAATTGGATGGCCAGCCCGGTGTCGAGCACGTCGGAAGACGTCAGCCCCACGTGCAAATGACGAGCTTGAGGACCGGTCTGCTCGGCAACGGATTCCAAAAACGCAATCACGTCATGTTTGGTAATCCGTTCGATTTCCTCAATCCTGTCAGGATCGAGAGTGACCTTTCGTTTGACCCGTCGCGCCACGCCTCCGGGGACTTCACCCCTTTCTTCACGCGCTTCACACACGGCCAGTTCAACTTGCAGCCAGGTTTCATACTTCCGCGTCCTGGTCCATACGGCCCCCATGCGAGGTAAAGTGTAGCGTTCAATCATCGGTGCTCCTCGGCAAATCCTTCTTCAGCCAACGCCTTTTCAAAATCCGGATCGAGTTTTGCACACTCACGGGCCAAGCGTTCCCGCTTCAAACGCGACAATTTTTCTTGCACCGCCACTTCAACGGCCTGACTGCGGTTGGGAAATACGGCCTCCTTCACTAAGCCGTCAAGCCGGCGAAGTATCTGCTCATCAAGGGAAACCGCTACTCTGGATCGCGCCATAGCATCCTGCCGGAGCATCATGAAACTTGGTCTGTCAACGTGTCATATTTATTGGTTAGTCAGTTATCTAAATTCATATATACTTGGCACAGCACATCGCGTCAAACAACCCGCTCCCGCGGCAGGATTTGTTCACGGCTGCTTCGCTTCCCACAAATAATTCTAACCGGAAAGGCCGAACCACAGACGGAGTGCTTGCTCAAGTTTGAGCAGATCAAGAGGAGGACACACAGCCAAGGCGTCTCGTCACGTAGGCTCGATCGAGCGTAAACAGCCCCCGTTTGACTGCGCTGGGAAAGAGAAGCCCCGCCTCTTGCCATTCTTGTAGCACAAACTCTCCAAGCTGAAGATTCTGAGTTTGGGAAGTAAGAGGAAGCAACAGCAGATCTACGGAAGGATGTGGGGCGCTGACGACCACCGCCGGTCGTTTTTTTATGCCTGACAGGTCGGAGAAAGGCAAGCTGGCCAGGACGACGTCTCCCTGATCATAACTTGTCATATTCGGCATCGGCCGAGTTTGTCCAGATCCTGGTCAAGACCGGCAAGGACGCGAGGAAGGTTCCTTCTCTGAGCTGGCTACTCTCTTCCGGGGCATCAGGAACCACTACTTCAAGGGGCGTGTTCACGGGAAGCGCGACGGGTTCGTCCAGGACAACTTTTGTTCCATCGTAGTGAGCAGGAACGTGTCTCATCTGCCATCCCTCACTGTGTCGATTGGTTGATTCACTTGGCGCATCATAGCACAAAACATCAAGGGGATCATCCCAGGCATAACTATTCAGTGAGTAAGATCGCTGCGTTTGGGCTCCAGACGCGCATCGTGTTTGATGAGTTGATCCAATATGCCATTGACGAATCGTCTGGTTTCATCGTCCGCAAAGATTTTTGCCAATTCGAGGGCCTCATCCACCGTCACTTTCGCCGGCACGTCAGGGATCCAGAGCAATTCGTACATCGCTTGTCGTAAAATATTTCGATCCACCACGGGCATACGATCGACGGTCCAGTTTCGTGCATAGGCGGTAATGAGTTCATCGAGTTCGACTTGATGGGTCCGAACGCCGGTGACCAACTCGGACGCAAACGTTCGGACCGATTCCGACGCTTCTCGTTCTGCCCAAAATTGCTCCAGCCAAAAATCGGTAGAACTGTGAAAATCGCATTGAAAAAGAATTTGGAGGGCCAATTCACGTGCATCACGCCGTGTATACCCGCGTCGAGATTCGGGCGAAGAGTCTCGTTCTTCTGTCATATTCGTAGACATTCGTGATTAACCGTGTTGGAAGCCGGTCGGCTTTCGATCAATTTCGTGCAAGTCCTTCATCAGGGTTGCCATTTCAATAGCGGTGCAAGCGGCTTGCGTGCCTCGGTTGACTTCAGTGGTGCCTGCCCTGGCCAAGGCCTCTTCCGCGGTATTGGTCGTCAGGACCCCGAAGATAATGGGAATGCCCGTATCCCAGGAGGCCTGGGCAATGCCCCGGCTCATTTCCGCACTGATAAAATCGAAATGCGGGGTCTCGCCCCTGATGACCGCTCCCAAACACATGACCGCATCAAACTGTTTGGATTGGGCCAACTGCTTGGCCACCAACGGGATTTCAAAGGCTCCGGGGACACGAACGATTTGAAGGTTCTCCTCCGGAGCACCATGTTTTTTTAAGGTCTCAAGCGCAGCGGCCTCCAGGCGGCTGGTAACAAATTCATTGAATTTACTCACCACGATGCCGAATCGCAGTTCCCGGGCATTTAAATTTCCTTCAATGGCTTTCATGGGAATTGACTGTAGGGCATCTTCATTCTTGACAAGGTGATCCTTTGTCTCTTTCTGTCATCCCTGTATGTGTTCAGTAATTCGTTGACAAGATTCGTTGATCTGTTTGGGGGTTTTCCCCTCCAGCGCCTGATGCGGGCGCACCTCATTGTAGTAGAGCAAATATTGCTCCAATTCGTCCCGGAACTCCGCCAGGGAGGCGAACGTGGTGCCGTCGATCAGGTCGTCGTTCAAGGTCCGCCAGAACCGCTCCACCTTCCCATTGGTCTGCGGCCGATAGGGCCGGGTATACCGATGTTTGATCCCCAACTCCAGCAACATCCGTTCAAACGGGTGCGTGTCTTTGGTGCGCGGGGCCGCGAATTCGGATCCATTGTCCGTTAAGACCTCGGCAAACTGGAGCTGGTAGCGCTGGTGGAGCAGATTGAAGCTCTTCAGGGCGCTGAACATCACCGTCAGGCTCTTCAGATCGGTCACCACCTCGGCCCAAGCCAGGCGGGTACAGGCGTCAATCACACACACCAGATAATAGCGCGTGGGATCGGTCGCGATGAGGTCCTTGCTCAAGTGATGGCAGTCCAGATGCCCTAATTCTCCGGCTTTCTGCTTCACAATCCGGCGTTTCTCCTCTCGCAGCTTGGGCGTTAAGCGGTTCAGCCCGTATCGCTGGGTAATCCGATAGACCGTACTCGGGGACGGCGTCAGGTGCTTGAGCTTCGGAGCCAGGAGCTGGCAAATCTCATACCGGTTGACGCCCAGCCGCCGCTGCTGCAGCACTTGTTGCTCAATATACCCGTAGACCCGCCGACTTTTCCACTTCGGGCCGCGTGGCTGAGGCACCAGGGCGTGCTCGGCTCCGCTCTGGCGGAACCGGTGGTAATACTTGAAGAAGGTCTGCCGGTGGGTCTGATGAAATCGGTAGAAATCGGCGACAAACCGGAACGTGGGATGCCGTTTCTGTTTGACCAACTCGTACTCCTGGATCAGGAATTTCCACTTGCGGACATAATTGCGATACAGGGTTTTGTCGTGGGTATTGTGTCGCATGGCTTCGCCTCCAGGTGAAAGGATGAGTCACCCTTCATTCTGTCAACGAATTAGTGAACATTTACAATCCCCGACTCCGATCGGGGATCCAGGGGTTTTTCCTTTTTCTCCGTGAAAATAAAGACTCTGGATTCCTATAAATCGCCTGGATCCCCGATCAAGTCGGGGACAAGCGTCGGGAATGACAGAGAGGGAAAAACGAGAATGACACATCAGGATGTGGGCCTACGGGGTTAAGCCCGTTACACGTTGTTTAAAAGATGACCCAGTTTACTCTTTTTCGTTCGAAGGTAATGGACGTTCGTTTCCTGAGGGTCGATTTCAATGGGGATGCGTTCGACAACCGTCAAGCCATATCCCTCAATCCCCACGATCTTTCGTGGATTATTCGTCATGAGACGGATCTGCCTGAGTCCCAAACTGACTAAAATTTGCGCGCCAATCCCGTAATTCCGCAAGTCCGGTTTAAATCCCAACTTGAGATTCGCCTCGACGGTGTCACTGCCCTGGTCCTGGAGGTGATAGGCTTTTATTTTATTGAGCAACCCGATGCCCCGCCCCTCCTGATTCAAATACAACAGCACCCCTTTGCCTTCTTTTTCGATAACGGCCATGGCGCGGTGGAGCTGATCGCGACAGTCGCAACGCAGGGAGCCGAAGACGTCCGACGTGAGACAGCCGGAATGCACGCGGACGAGGGTGGGTGCTTCGTCAATGAGGCCCTTGACCAAGGCTATATGCGTTCCACTATCCAGTTCATTCTCGAAGACCCAGGCCTCGAAATTTCCGAAAATCGTCGGCAATTCGGCGCTCACGGATTTTTTGACAAAGGTCTCGCGTGACAACCGGTATTGAATGAGATCTTTAATGGTAATGAGCTTGAAGGCGTGCTGCTTGGCAAATTCCATGAGGTCGGGAACCCTTGCCATGGTTCCATCCTCATTCATGATTTCACAAATGACCCCGGCCGGATACCTGCCGGCCATACGCGCCAGATCGACGGAACCTTCGGTTTGGCCGGCCCGCTTGAGCACTCCGCCATTATGAGCCCGCAGAGGGAAAATGTGTCCCGGCTTCGTGAAATCGGAGGGTTTGCAGGAGAGATCGACGGCCATGCGGATTGTGGTCGCCCGGTCGGCAGCCGAAATTCCCGTGGTGACGTCCCGTGCGGCATCGATGGACACGGTAAAGGCCGTGCCGAACGGCGCGGTATTGTCCACTGTCTGAGGATGCAAATTGAGTTGCTCTGTCCGGTCGGCCGTGAGGGTCACACAGATGAGGCCACGGGCATGTTTGGCCATAAAATTGATGGCTTCCGGGGTGACGGATTCGGCGGCCATCACCAGGTCGCCCTCGTTTTCCCGATCTTCATCGTCGACCAGGATCACGAATTTTCCGGCACGAATGTCCTCAAGGGCTTCGTCGATGGTATTGAAAACGGTCGTCATGGATGCATTCCGCTTGTCGAATGTAAGGGGGAAAAATCAGCCTCTTTCCAATCGGTCATTCCCGACTTCTCTCCCCTTCTCCCGACTCCCCCTCCTGTCATCTCGACGCCTGTCCGCGACGTTAGTAATCGAGGATCTAATCGGGGATCCAGTCAGAGAAGGGATCCAGTGTCTTTCCTTTGGTTCTTATCTGTCATCCCCGACCCCGATCGGGGATCCAGGGTTTTTGCTTTTCCTTCGCTTTGCGAGGAGAAAGGCGCTGGATCCCCTAAATTCACAAACGAAGTGCAACACCTTGTTAAGGTGTTGCCATGGGACGCGACTATACACATCTCACCCTTGAAGACCGCTGTGAAATGGCCCGCTTACACACCACGGGACACTCGATCCGCCAAATTGCGGCAACTCTGGATCGCGCGCCATCGACCGTGGCTCGGGAGCTGAACCGCAATGGGTCCACCACCCAGGGCTACCAACCCGGCTATGCCGACCAACAAGCCCGGGCGCGCCGCTGGCAGGGCTCCAAGCTCGACCGCGACAGCACGCTCCGCGCCACGGTCCTGGCGCAGCTCCAACACGGCTGGTCCCCCCAACAGGTGGCCGGCCGCCTCGCTCGGGAGCAGCACCGACCGGTCATCTCCCACGAGACCATCTACCGCTTCATCTATGCGCAGATGGCCCGCAAAACAGAGTACGCCTGGCGCCATTATCTGCCGCAGGCCAAAGCCAAACGCGGGCGCCGGTGCTACAAGGGGCGCAGCCCGGCGTCCTTCATCGCTCTGCGCCGCCCGCTGGCCGAGCGGCCGGCCGCGGCCGCGGATCGTTGCACTCCGGGCCACTGGGAGGCCGACCTGATGTTGTTCCGGATCTACGGCCAAGCCATCTTGACCCTCCATGAGCGCCACTCCCGCCTGCTGATCGCCGCGCGCCCCCCCGGCAAAGCCGCCGCGCCCATCGCCCACGCCATCGCCACCCTCCTCGCGCCCTTGCCCCCCACGTGGCGCCAAACGATCACCTTCGATAACGGGACGGAATTCGCGCGGCATTATGCCCTCCATACGCTCGGCCTCGAGACCTTCTTCTGTGAGACCCACTCGCCCTGGCAAAAGGGCGGCGTCGAAAACGCCATCGGCCGCTTGCGCCGGACCCTGCCGCGCAAGACCGACTTGGTGGCCCTCTCCGATGAACACTTTACGCGCCTGGTCCAAGTATACAATAATACGCCTCGGAAATGCCTCGGCTATCAGACCCCCGCCGAGGTTTTTAGAAACCACCTGTTGCACTTCAAATGTGAATCCACATCCTCGCGTTCGCAAGGATGACAGAAAAAGCAATAACGATGAGATTCTTCGCTCCGCTCAGAATGACAGTAGATCTTTTGTCCACGCGAGCTCTGCCCCAACCCTACATTTTATATGGGGTTTCTTCTCGTGTTGTCAATGGGAGGTCCATGACACACGGCCTGTGAGGGCTGGATTACGAGGCTTCTTCGTTGATCGAAAGGGGCAAGGATCGTTGAATATAGATCACGCTGCCGGTGGCAATTCCCGTCAGGACGACAAAGACGAGAAATCCGCTCGCGTATGTCCCTGTCACATCCTTGAACAGACCAAACCAGAACGGGAGGAAGAATCCGCCGAGACCACCGGCTGCGCCAATAAATCCCGAAGCCGTCCCCATCATGTTCCGGTAGCGCAGTGACGCCACCTGAAAGACAACCCCGTTGCCGAAGCCCAAGAGAAGGAGGGTTGTGACGGTTAAGGGAAACGCCCAGAACGGCGGCGGCAACCACGCCAGGAGAATGCACAGCCCCCCGATAGCGGGAAATCCCACCTGGAGCAAGCTGAACCCTCCGACCCGGTCGGCCCAGTGGCCTCCGACCGGTCGTGCGATACTTCCCGCAAGCCCGCAGACCGCCGTCAGGGTCCCGGCAGTGACCATATCCAGGCCATATTGATCATGAAAAAAAATCGGCAAAAAGCTGGAAAACCCGACAAACCCTCCGAACGTCACCCCATAGAAGAAACATAACCACTGCATGAACCGTTCCTGGAAGACCATGCGGAAAGAGGCTGCCAGGCTCTTCCCGGGTTGGTTGTGCAAAGGGGTCTCATGGACGAAGAACGAAAACACCACGGCTGCAAGCAGGACCGGCACAATCATCAGGCCGAACACCCCGTGCCATCCGACGTGGGCGGCAAGACGCGGGGCGAAGAACGTTGCCAGAAGAACCCCGCTGTTTCCGGTCGCGGCGATTCCCATGGCCAGCCCCTGATGCTGAGAAGGATAGGCGCGGCTCGCCACGGGAAGCGCCACGGCAAAACTCGCACCCGCCGCCCCCAGCAGAAGACCGATCCCCAACATTTGGGCGTAGCTATGACCGAACAGCCATCCCAACGACAGCGCCACCACTTCGATCCAGAGAATGCCGAGTCCCACCCGTTTCGCGCCGAACTGATCGGTGAACGGCCCGACCACGATGCGTAACAGGGCCCCGCCGAGCAAGGGGATGGCGACCAACAGCCCTTTCTGTGTGGCACTTAAGGCGAAGTCCTGGGCAATGGCGATGCCCAATGCGCCGATCAACAGCCAGACGACGAAACTCACCTCGAAGTGGAGCCATGCTCCCAATAACGAAGGCCAGTGGCCGCTTTTCAGGGCATGCTTCAGCGCGTACGGGTTCATGGGCAAAAACGCATCAAAAAGATTGCATGAAGGTAACGTGACGTTTTGAAACGACTGCGACTATAAAGCACTGCCATGAACCGTCGCAATCGGAGAGAAAGCTGAAAGAGACGACTCGAAGTCTTTTTTTGTGATTCCTCTTCGCAGGGTTTATAATTTTGCAACGATTGCACGAATTGTATATATGCGTTCACTCATTCGTTGACATTCCCCCTCACCCTACCCTCTCCCGCCAGGGGAGAGGAAGAACGCTGCTTCGATCGAAAAGCTGATGCCTTCTTCTCATAAAGAAAACGAGAGCCAACTCGAAGAGGAGGAAGTTTCTGCTTCTATCGAGGCTGAATTCTTAGTCGAGCCCGAGGAAACGAAAGATCTTTCCGACGGCGACGCGGGATCTGCCGGCGACGAGACCAGGCCGGAACAGTCCGAGACCACGGATCTTGTTCCCACCACGACCTTGAGCCGTTACCTGGTTGAGGTCCGTCGCTACCCTTTTCTGTCCAAGGAAGAAGAATTAGCGCTTTTTCACGAATATCGGATGACGGGCAGTCGAGATGCAGCCGTCAAGCTGATCCTGGCCAATCTGCGCGTGTCGGTCGCCATCGCCAGGGAATACGCGCATACCGGCGCCGACCAGATGGACCTCATCCAGGAAGGAAACATCGGCCTGATGCAGGCCATGAAAAAATTCGACGTGTCCCGCAACGTCCGCTTCTACGCGTATGCCGCCTGGTGGGTCAGGGCCTATATCCTCCGGTACCTGTTACAGTCGCATCGACTCGTAAAGATCGGCACGACCCAGGAACAGCGAAAACTTTTCTATAACTTAAAAAAAGAAAAAGCCAAACTTGAACGAGAGGGGTTCGTGCCGGATGCCAAACTCCTGGCAGATCGTCTCCAGGTTCGAGAACGGGACGTGCTGGAAATGGATCAACGGTTGGGGAGCTGGGAACTCTCCCTCGACCAACCCATCGGCCAAGACAAGGATGACGGGACGTTTCTCGACTTGCTCCCCTCCCCCACGCCCCGAATCGACGAGGCCGTCGCCCAAAAGGAACTGAAGCTGTTATTCCGGAAAAAGCTCGGGGAGTTTTCAAAGACCATCGAGGAGCGAGACGAGGATATCCTGCGGAACCGGCTTCTGTCAGAAACGCCACTGACGCTTGAGGAAATCGGCCGGAAGTATTCGATTACCAAGGAACGGTCGAGACAGTTGGAAGCCAGAATCATTAAGCGATTACGCGACTTCATGAAAGCCGAATTGAAGGATTTCGATGCCTTGCGAGGGTAATCCCGCCGAAATGCCCTGATCCCCTCCCACACATTTTTTCACTTTCAGACCTTGACTTTCGTCAAACAGGCCTTACCTGTTGATCTAAGCATTGCATGAAATCCTCGAATCCTCGGGATTTCCAAATGCGATCATATATTTACCACACATCGAGAACCGAGACTTTTAACCAAAGGAGGAAGTTGTCACATGACCACACAAACAAAGGAAAAAGAAACAACCACCGGCACAGCGGAAAAAGAAACAACCACTGGCACGGCGGCCAAAGGGTTTTTGCCCCTTGGCGACCGTATCTTTGTGACGTATACGGAAGAACTCGAACGCACGGCCGGCGGCATTTACGTGCCTGACTCCGCCAGGGAAAAACCCCAACGGGGAAGAGTTGAAGGTGTCGGAAAAGACGTCAGCATCCTGAAAGTCGGCGACCAGGTCCTGTTCGACAAGTATTCCGGAACCAGAATCAAGATTGAAAACGATGATTGCCTGATTCTGAAGGAAGAAGATATCTTGGGCGTCTTCATCGATTCCTAACGATTTGGCCCATACCACAGAACAAAAACTCAAGAATTACTTTAATTTGATGGAGGAAGATTAAGATTATGGCAAAGCAGCTACTGTATAGTGATCAAGCTAGGAGTGCGATTCTCCAAGGCGTGAACCAATTGGCCAATGCCGTGAAAGCCACCTTGGGTCCAAAGGGCCGGAACGCCATTTTGGATAAGAAATTCGGCGCACCCACGATTACCAAAGACGGCGTGACCGTCGCAAAAGAAATCGATCTGAAAGACCCCTATCAAAACATGGGGGCTCAATTGGTCAAGGAAGTGGCCAGCAAAACCAGTGACGTGGCCGGTGACGGCACCACGACCGCCACGGTGTTGGCACAAGCCATTTTCCGCGAAGGGGTGAAACACCTCAGCGCCGGCGCGAATCCCATGGAATTGAAGCGTGGGATCGACAAGGCGGTTGAAGTGGCCACCACGGAGTTGAAGGCCCTCAGCAAGCCCTGTCAGGACAAAAAAGAGATCGGGCAAATCGGCGCCATTTCCGCCAACAGCGACTCCACCATCGGCGACCTGATTGCCGAGGCCATGGACAAGGTCGGCAAGGACGGCGTCATTACCGTTGAAGAAGCCAAGTCCATGACCACCTCACTAGACGTGGTCGAAGGCATGCAATTCGACCGCGGGTACATCTCCCCCTACTTCGTCACCAACGCCGAACGCATGGAAGCAGCGCTCGAAGATGCGTTCCTGCTCATCCACGAAAAGAAAATCAGCTCCATGAAAGACCTGCTCCCGATCCTGGAGCAAGTGGCCAAAATGGGGAAACCGCTCGTCATCGTGGCCGAGGACGTCGAGGGTGAAGCCCTGGCGACCCTGGTGGTGAACAAACTGCGCGGCACCTTGAACATCGCGGCGGTCAAAGCCCCAGGGTTCGGGGATCGCCGGAAAGCCATGCTGGAAGACATTGCCATTCTGACCGGCGGCCAGGTGATTTCCGAGGAAGTGGGCGTGAAACTGGAGAACGTGAAACTCACGGACCTCGGTCGCGCCAAGCGAGTGACCATCGACAAGGATAACACCACGGTGGTGGAAGGCGGCGGCGATCCCAAAAAGATCGAAGCCCGGGTCAAGCAAATCAAAGCGCAACTCGAAGACACCACGTCGGAGTACGACGGTGAAAAGCTGCAAGAGCGGTTGGCGAAAATCGTGGGCGGTGTGGCGGTCATCAACGTCGGGGCCGCGACGGAAACCGAAATGAAAGAAAAGAAAGCCCGCGTCGAAGACGCGTTGCACGCGACGAAAGCGGCCGTGGAAGAAGGGATTGTCCCCGGCGGCGGCGTGGCGCTGCTTCGGGTCGTTCCCGCTTTGGAAAAAATGCAATTGGAAGGCGATCAACAATTCGGCGTCAACATCGTGCGGCGGGCATGCGAAGAGCCAATCCGGCTGATCGCGGAGAACGCCGGCGTCGAAGGCTCGATCGTCGTCGACAAAGTCCGTCATTCCAAGGGAAGCCACGGGTACAACGCGGCCACGGACGAATACGTCGACCTGGTCGAGGCCGGCGTCATCGACCCGACCAAAGTCACGCGATGCGCCTTACAAAATGCATCGAGTGTCGCGGGGTTGATGCTGACCACCGAGGTCACCGTGACCGATCTGCCCGAGGACAAGAAAGAACCAGCCGGCATGGGCGGCCATGACCACGGCATGGGCGGTATGGGCGGCATGATGTAAGCAACCCGAAGCACTACCGCTTCGTTATTGAAGGCCCGAGGGATTGTTTCTCTCGGGCCTTCGTTTTTAAGGGGTAGGGTCTGCGTCGAATCTTCAAATTGCAGAGCGGGGAACTCGTGCATTTCCGGGTTTTCGAAGCCCATAGCTGGCAAGTTTACAAGAATTACGAAGATTTTTTTCAGAGGACATAGATGGGGATGGAGGCAATATGATTCGGTTGGAACTCAAGAATGGCTACCTTTCGATCAAGAGCCTGCCTACGGTTGAATTGCCGGATTTTGCAGTCTTGATTGGTCGAAATGGAGTCGGCAAAACACAACTGCTTGATGCCATGAAAAATGGCAACATTTCTGTTGCTGGCATGCCGACTCAGAAAATCGAAAAATACGATATAGATACGTTCCGACCGAATAAGGCCGAGCAGGCATCTTGGGCGAATTCTAATGTTGTACAACACTTATTGGAAAGATATTTTGCTGGAAGTTCAAATCCAGCGCTTGTGAAAGTCGCCAAAAATATTTTTGAGGAAACTGTAGAAAAATTATCTTTGAAAGAAGGATCCGACGAGTATCTCAAGTTTGAAGCTGACCTTAGAAAGAGCATACGGGAAATGCCGACTTTTAGCACTCTCAAGGTCTTGCAAACCACTGATGCGCTTTCGTTATACACGCAAAAGATTCATCAGCAGGTTATTCAACCTCTTCAGCCTACTGGAAGGCGTGAATCGAGGAGCGATTCTTGTGGGAACGATCCCGCAGTTCTTGTTTGTTTAGCGATGAAGTTGGCTGAAAAACTTCCGCATGAGATCGAACGACATGACGTTCTTCGAGCAGCAAATTACGAAGGAGATACGATTAAAAACACGCTTAACGATCTTTTTTTGCGGTATAAGTTGGAACAGTATTTCTGGATCCATGCGCAGCTAGAACAACCAGAAACAACCGAAAACTTCCAAAGCTTGATGGCAAAATATCGGAAGGAGACTCGGCCTCCTTGGGAAGTGTTGCGAGATTACCTGGAGCAGATGCGAGAAGCGACAGGTGATCCCAAATTGTTTAATTTCTGTTTCACTGATCCCGAAAAGGGTCAACTAGGATGGTCAAACTATCGTGCGTATTCCTTCGAGACGACAATGACGAACCGCACGACTGGTGAAAGTTATTCGGTAATGGATCTATCATCGGGAGAAAAAATTCTGATGTCGCTATGTTTGGCGTCCTTCAACCAAGCCATCGGTCGTCGGCAACCCAAGCTTATACTATTGGATGAAATCGATGCGGTCCTTCATCCGTCAATGATCAATGCACTGATCGTTATTCTCAAGGAACGTTTTGTCGACAACGGAACACGAGTCATCATGGCGACGCATGCGGTGACAACGGTTGCGATGTTGGAGGAAGGAGAAATTTTTCGTGTTGCCAGAAAAAACAACGGGATTGAAATTCATGCCATTGCGCAAGCAGAGGCGGTGGCCGAGTTGTCAGAAGGGCTCGCGACTATAGACACAGGATTAAGAATTGCAACGGCGAGTGTGGCACGGATTACTATTTTGACGGAAGGGAATAATACTCTTCACCTGAAAAAATGGGCAGAATTATTTTTCCCAAAGGAAGTTAGTATTTTTGAGGGCCTTGAGGGTCAGTCAAGTTCGTCTCAACTGAAAACATACGGCGAACTTCTCTCAAAAATGAACACAAACTCCCATATTTTGATTGTATGGGACTGGGACGCGAAGCAAAAATACTCAGAAAGGCTTTCTGAAGATTTGTCCGGTGTTAAACATGTGACAGCGTTTTCATTTTTGAAAAGAGATAATCAGATTGCATCCAAAGGTATTGAAAATAAATATGACGAAAAATATTTAGAAGAGTACGCCATCAGTACTTCCAAACTGGCAACTGGCGTCGAAATCAATCGTTCGTTTGATCAATCAAGAAAGACCGAGTTTGCAGAACATGTATATCGCAATGGGAATCGTGAATACTATGAACATTTTGAAGACCTTCATCATGTTGTGAAGCAAATATTAGAAGAAAATCCGCGGTCGAAGTAAATGAGAGACAAAGACGCTCCAACTATCCCTCAATCCTTCCTGTAACGTGTAGCCCCTGATTCACCGTTGGTCGTGGTTTCGGCAAATAGTCGGAGGTGACTATTGCTGAGCCACTCATGTCTATTTGCCCCTTACCCGTCGTTTTGATTTCGTTTGCATCGCGGCTTTCAGAGGGGCACTCATTTTCTCGTAGAGCATGAACAGGTGCTCTACTCTCTCGCGTTCTGATGTAAACCCACTTCGGCGATAGAGCCGGTCTACGGCGCGGTCGAGGGCTTGGTGGGCCTTGCGGAGGTCGGGTGGCATGAGGTCGGGGTCGTAGAGGTCGGCCAATAATGATGGCGACGTGACATCGGGCCACCGTCGGGCACTGGGGTGGCGCTCATCTTCTCCTTCGCCCCACCTGCCCCTTCGCTGTGTTATTCTCGTCTTGTTCCTCAAGCAGTCAGTGCGGTATCTTGCCGGTATGACCAAACCTCTCGTGTATGTTGAAACTACGATTCCCAGCTTCTACTACGAGCAACGCACCGACCCTGGCATTGTGGCGCGTCGGGAATGGACTCAGCAGTGGTGGGATACTGCGCCAGAGCACTTTGAACTGGTTACCAGCCCGGCCGTCCTGGACGAACTCGCCGGCGGCATACCCGAGCGTAGCGCGAAACGACTGACTCTCGTTCGTGATCTGCCGCTCCTCTCCGTTGAGTTGGCCATTATTGAGATCGTCCAGGGGTACATCAGGCACAAGCTGATGCCGGCCGATCCTGGTGGTGATGCGCTGCACTTGGCGCTGGCCTCTTATCACAAGTGCGACTTTCTGGTAACCTGGAATTGTCGGCACCTTGCCAACGCCAACAAGTTCGGGCACATTCGCCGGGTGAATGCCATGCTCGGTCTCTTCGTGCCAGCATTGGTGACACCCCTGGAACTCCTTGGAGGTAGCGATGAAACAGAACCTGAGTGATCCGGTCATCGACGAGATCCGGGAAGTACGGCACCGCATCTCGGCACGTTTTGAGCATGATCCCACACAGTTGGTGACCTTTTACAGAGAGATGCAGAAGCAGTACCAGGATCGACTGATTAATCCTGCAAAGAATACGGGGCGAAGGGACCAACCAGCCGCCTTGTAAATATTCACGGATTCGTTGCCAATCCTCACCTTTGGCCTTTCTCCAATTTAAGGTGAGGCCGAATAACTTTTTGCCCTGCTTTAATCTTTTTATGACGTGCCCGTACAGGTAATGTTTCCAGGTGGTTCACCATAATATTTGCCATTTCTCGTGCGAGTTCTCTAGCCGATAGATCGCGTTTCATAGGTGCCAATCTAGCCTGTGAATGCTTGGCTGGGCAATAGAATTGACCAGGACAGAACTTCCCCCTATTCAGGTTCAGGTCGAGGGTGAGTAAGTGATGGCATCATAGTCGCCGTGGCGGATGGGGGAAAGTGGGCATGACCGGAGGTGCTTAAGCCTCGACCAATAGCCTGCCCGGTCGCTGTGAACGTGGTTCTCGAATGACGATTTGCACGTCACGCCCAAGTGCCAGCAACAGACGGAGCAGACGCTCCACGGAATACTCTCGAAAATTTCCCCGAAGTAGGCGCGACACATCGGGCTGAGACAGGCCAAGCAACTTCGCCGCCTCGACTTGTTTGAGACCACGCTGGCGGATGATCTCATCAATGCGGGAGACGAGTTTCGCCTTGAGCAAGTGCGCCTCCGCATCAGGGCGCCCCAGATCCGCAAACACGTTTCCGCTACCACGTTCGATCTTGATTTTGTCTACCGTAAGTCCATACATGAGGCTGCCACTCCCCGATTACAAATAGCCTGTCCTCGACGTTCTTAATCAGGGATCGGGGACAATAGAAAGAGAAAAGCAGTGCCTTCTTGGTGCTCAGGATAGAGAGTCACCGTGTCTCCCACGGATTGACCACGTCCACGTCCAGACCCTCGAAGTCCACGGCATTCCTTGTTACGACAGCAAAGTTATGGGCCTTGGCGGTCCCGGCGATAAGCGCGTCGGCCAAATGCAACACACGGCCCAACCGACGGGCTTGCGCCCTCAGCATCGCTGCCTGCTGTGCTTCCGGACAACCTACCGGCACAATCCGGTTGTCATATTTGGATGCGAAACCTGACAATACCGTACTAAGACTGTCGCGACGATGCCCAGGCGGGAGCAAATTCAGCCCAAAGTCCATCTCATGCAACACAATAGTCGAAAGCCACAGATCGGGCTTATCGATCAAGAACATGATTACGCGTTGTTCGGGGGCGGCTTTAACAAGTTCCGAGACGACGTTAGTGTCCAGCAGGAAGCCTCTCATCCATCTTCCCGTGTGCTGAACGGAATTTCCCGTTCAGGTTCGCGGCGGCTCGGCATTTCAAGCTCTATCCCGCGCGGCATGTTCTCGACCAGCCACTGGCCCAACGGTTTACGTGGCGGCGTTTTCGCGTCCCACACGGCGGCGGGCACCACGACGAATGACCGGCTGGTGCCGATACGTTGTGGTCCTTCCTCTTCGGCGAGACGCAGGATTTCTGACAGTCGCGCCTTGGCTTCGGCAACGGTCCAAGTCCGGTCAGGCCTGGCAGGTTTCGTAGTCATATGTCCTCCAATCGATTCATAATAGTCCAATATAGACCATATTTGAACCTAAATCAAGAAGAGGGCAATGTCATCGCCAAAGTGATGATCGGTTAGTGCATCACTTCGTAGCCGACGACTCAACATTTCCACTTGCCCAAGGCACATTCTCGAATGGTTTTTCACCAGCAACCCTTAATCGGTTCACATATCGACCACGATATTCAAATTTTCTGAACAAGATTAATTCTATGTGCCACAGACCAAGACGCAAAGCGTCTATCTGCGCTTCTGCGGAGAGGGCATCGTATTTCTTTTTGGCATGAATCAGATCGTTGCGAATCTGTATAATCGCTTCTGGTCCATCACCTATATAACGATTCCCATGTTCATTCTTTCTTCCCTTAACCTTCTGCTCGGAAAAATTCTTTAGGTGTGGACATGACGTAGGAATTTTCTTGTCAATTCCGATTTGTTCCAACGATTCTCTCAACGACATTTCTGCTGTCGGTTCCTTTCCGGCGATTTTGTAACACACAGATTCCAAGGCAGCCTGAGCTAGGATAATACCCACATGGAAAGGTCCATTGTTGCTATTAAGATACCAATCAATAACAGTAGATATGGTGTCTCTCCAATCTGGATTACTATGCAAATTCCAGAATCCAGGAAATAATTGGGATAGACTATCCCCGCCGTTTATCAGCGGCAGCCATGCGCTGCTTCTTTCTCGCCATGGTTCTACGTAAGAGGTTCCCCATTCCAAGATCATTTCTCTATCGTCTTGATCTATCGCTTTCACAAGCGTCAAGCCGCATGCCGAGCCGCGAGCGAATGAAAGAAAAGCGCGCAACCCACGCAAAATATCTTCCGCATCCTTCACACAAAATGTTTCACCATCAAAGCGTTGGATAGACCCTGTGTGAGTAACAGCATACCCGCCATCTCGCTTCAACAACTTTAGGTTATCAGAAAAGCCAGGATCCTCCGTGATGTTAATCCGCAAGGCATCATGCTCTATTTCCACAGCGCCTAAACTATGACTTTGTCCGTCCACATCAATCCACTTGTCTTGCTGACCGTAGAATTCCAGAAAATTCAACACGCTGAAACGTATGGATCGGATCCGGGTAGCTGGCTGGATTACTGTACAGGGACACTTACAAGGAACCAAAAACCCCTTAAAGGTACCATTTGGGTTCTTGTTCAACAAAAGATCATTGAGATCGGGAAAAAGCAGCACCTTGATCTCACATCCATTTTTTAAGGTAACGAGTAATGCCTTGCCCTGGGAATTTGCCAGCCATCTAGGGAGATCTTTTAAATCTATTCGGCATATAATCCTCGGTGATAGATGAAGGGTAACACGACCCGAACAGGGTTTGGGTAAACGTTGGCCTTCTATGTGGGTGACAATGGCATTTTCCAGGAAAATAGGGGTATTTGGTTTTTGAGTCAGATGACTTGAAGCCATCATCGCGTTCCTCGATCAAGATGGGGCATACGTCGTCGTTTTGGTTTCGCTTGCATTGCGGCTTTTAGAGGTGCGCTCATTTTCTCGTAGAGCATGAAGAGATGCTCTACCCTTTCGCGTTCGGACGCGAACCCGTTACGGCGATAGAGGCGGTCCACGGCGCGGTCGAGGGCTTGGTGGGCCTTTCGGAGATCGGAGGACATGGAGTCGGGATCGTAGAGGTCGGCCAGTGTTGAGTCCGGATGGGCGGCGCGGGCGTCGAGTATGGCCTTAGCCAATGGCTCCAGCTTTGACAGGTCGGCATCTTTATGTGGCATTGGGAAGGTGTTGTACACGACGCCGACGGAGTACATATAGTCGCTCTTCATTCGTCCCGTCACAGCCCGCATCCAGGCCATGTGCATGGCAGATGTGAGCAGGGCAAAGTCTGTGAGAGTGGCATTGGGAAGAATTCGCAATTTCTGGTTTGCAATTACCTCAGGTGTTAGCCAACCAATCGGGACGTAATCCCGCCGCTCCGAACTCGTATTTGGAAGAACGAGGAAAGGCGTGGAAAGCCTTTCGTCCACGCCTACTCTCGTCGGGTAAGCTGACATCTTAACCGTGCTTGGACGGCGGCTGGAAGCTCGATACTCTCGTACCTGTCGGACACCTTCTCGAACATGAGGGAGATTTCGAAGGTCCGACGGTGACGAATCCGCCAGATAGAGGATCCAGCGATGGAAACCGTTTATGTATTCGTCGCCGCCGATATATTTTCGGAAGAACCTTTGTGCTCCCGGTTCATGTGCAACGAAATCCTCATACTCATTCTGCGTGAACGTGAGGATGCCATTATCGATCATCTGAACGCCAGTTTTGAGTTGCTGCATCCCATTGATCGGGCCGCTTTCCTCTCTCACCGTCAGATGCGGATCAGCGAGTCCGCCGGCGTCGAACAGATAGGGCGAGAGGGCGGCGTGCCGGGTTTCTTCCGGTTCGCCGTTGATATCGGGATAACTGAACAGGCGTTTCTCTGCCCGCTGGCGATCCCTGACATCGAGTCCGATAATGACGACGTGCACGTGGGCCTTGCCGCGCGCGTCCGAGCCCCAGGCGAAGGTGCGATGCGCAAAGGCGATTTCCAGTCCGCAACGCTCAAAGAGGAGCGGCCATAGTTGTGCCACCTGCTCGCCTTGGGTGATTGAATTGGTGGCGACGAAGCCGATCCGTGCCGATCCTTTTTGGACGTATTTTCCGGCTTCGATGAACCAGGCGGTCACATAGTCGAGTGTTCCACCGCTCTTGCCCAAGGCAGCGATGTGGCGCACCTGGGCGCGCTGCTGTTCGCTCTGGAACTTCGCCCCAACAAACGGCGGATTGCCGTATACGAAGGAGCAGTCTTCCGGCGGCAGAAAGTCCGCCCAATCCATTTCCAGGGCATCGTCGTTCAGGATATGCGGCGCATCTTCAAGCGGAATGCGGACGTGGCTCTGCCCAAACTCCAGGCTCAACCGGTTGTTCATGATATGATCCATCATCCACAAGGCGGTCTCGGCAATGCGTGCCGGGAACTCGCCGATTTCGATGCCGTAAAACTGATCGACGTTGATCCGTGAGAGATCGGTGGAATCCAGCACCCGTTGCGTTTTATCTGCCTCGTCGCGGTGCAATTCCCGGATCAGTTCGATTTCCAATTCGCGCAATTCCCGGTAGGCGATGATCAGAAAGTTGCCACACCCGCAGGCCGGATCGAAGAACTTCATTTCACCCAGTCGCTTGTGAAAGGCTTCCAATGCCGTGCGGCGGCGATTGTCTTTACGCCTCTTGAGCCGTTGAAACTCGGCTCTCAGATCGTCGAGGAACAGCGGTTCGATCACCTTCAGGATGTTTTTCTCGGTGGTGTAATGGGCGCCCTGGGCTCGTCGCTCAGCGGATTCCATCACGGACTGAAAGAGCGCGCCGAAGATGGCGGGTGAGATTGCCGTCCAGTCGAAACGACAGGCGTCGAGCAGCACCGCGCGCATCTCTGCGTCGAAATCAGGAATGGTCAACCGTACCGCGAACAGATTGCCGTTGACATAGGGGAAACGAGCGAGATCCTCATCGAGCTTGGCTTGGCGCCGGTCTACAGGCGTATTCAGCACTTGGAATAGTCTCGCAAGCCAGCCGCCAAGATCGGAGCCGTCTTCCCTGGTCCGGGTCTCCAGCAGATCCAGGAAAATGTCGCGTGGCTCGAAGATGCCGGTGTCATCGGCGAACAGGCAGAACACGGTCCGCACCAAAAACACTTCCAGGTCATGGCCGTCGTAGCCGGATGCCTTGAGTGCGTCGTGCAGCCGTCCCATCAACTCCGAGGCTTCGACGTTGACCGGGTCCTGATCGCGGAAGGTGCGGCGTTGCACGCCAAGAATGAAGCCGAACTTTTCGACGTGGGCCGACAGGTCTGCCAGCGTGAACGTGGTCTCCTCGCGCTCGTCGAGGTCGTGAAGTTCGAAGTTCTGAAAATCGCTGACCAGGATGTAGCGCGGCCGGTCCTTCTCGGCTAGGACGTCGAAGTACTCCCCTGCCTGCCCGTAGGCTTTCGCCAGGTCACGGCCGGCACTCTTCTGTTCGACAAGCAGGACGCCCGGCCAGAACAGGTCGATGAACCCGGACTGGTTGTCCAGCTTGCGCACGCGCTCCTCGTACCGGGCCACGGACCGGCGTCGGACCCCGAAAATCCCGAAGAAGTCGTTGTAGAAACTCTGCGTCTCACCCTTCTCGTAGGCTGCATCCCGCCACTCATGGGCGAATTGAGCGGCACGGATGCGAATTTCGTTCCAGGACAGGCGCATGGGGATTACAAGGCTCCGCGTTGAAATAGGCCTAGTCGATCTGTCTGACTGTATGGCTCATCTAAGCGCGCAGACCGTTTCTTCTCGCTGCTATGCACGGCAGATCCGGCCGGACCTGCCGCTTCAGATCATGAACCGTCACCATAGTCAACCTTCCAGTATCCGTCAATCATGATGGCAACATGCACAGTCCACGACTGTCGATCACTGAACAGGCGCGCATCATGAGACGGAAAGGGGCAGTCTGCAAACCCAGCCATGGGCGCTGTCATGCGATGGCTTTTGGCTTCTTCTTGAGTGAACCCTCTACCGCCCGGCGAATAAATTTTTGGTACGAAATACCTTCTTGCTCCGCTCGTTTGCGGACGGCGTTCAACAGCGGTTCGGAAAACCGAAGATTGACTTGCTTGGTTTTGGGCAACAACTCAAACGTGACGGGGGTAAAGTTTTTCAGGTTCAGGTAGTCCGTCAAATCCCGGTCCAAAAACTGTTCCGCTTCCTGATCGGTCTTAAATCTTGGAACTTTCTTGTTCATATTTTTGAGCCTCCTTGTCATGCATGTACCGGGCACTGATGGGACGAATCCGCACGCTCCCGTCGACCCTCCTGAGTGTGAAGACTGCCAGGCATCGGCTTTCCCATTCGCGCCCGGCCAATAGCCAGAAAGCGCTCCTCCTCTCGCGCGTGCAGCACATCAGGCGCAACTAACAGGTTGTCTTGCTGCAAGAAGTGTTCGATCTGTTGCTGGCTAAGACCGTGTTTTTGGCAATGCCTCCGATTCCCGTCATCCCATTCAAAGCCTGAAAACGTCAATTTCATTATAGGAAAAGTATATATATTTATATATACAAATAGCTATAGTAAAATGTACAGTGGCATGGACGCTAACCGTCCCATCCATTCAGGTTAGATTCAGGGCGAACGTGAGGGATTGATGAAATTTCAGAGTCAGCTATGCTACCGGACCAACGACTCATTCCCTGCGAATTTGCTTAACAGGCAGAATTGACTATAGTGGTCTTTCAATATTATCCAGAAAGGTCATTTTATGAAGACCACAACCGTATCGCAGCTCAAGATGTCGTTAAGTGCCTACTTGCGCCAGGTCAAAACCGGTGAAGAAGTCTTGATTACCGAGCATGGCCGGCCCATTGCTCGTTTGTTGCCCATTGCGAATCCCGTGTCCCTGTCCGAGCACTTGCAAGACATGGAAAAAAAGGGGCTCCTCAAGCGCGGCGAGCAGCCCCTGCCGGCGGATTTTTGGAATCTGCCGCGTCCGGCAGACCCGCAAGGAGGCGTGCGGTCGGCGGTCTTCCGTGAGCGGGAAGACAACCGGTGAAATTCTGGGATACGTCGGCCATTGTGCCGCTCTGTGTGCAAGAGCCTAATTCAGGCACAGTACGAGAGATCCTCATCGAGGAACCGTCCATGGTCGTGTGGTGGGGCACACGCACCGAGTGTATCTCTGCACTGATGCACAAGTCCGGGAGGGCGGTTTGACACCCACGGATGAACGCGCCGCCCGCCACGTGTTGCAGACCCTGATGCCAACCTGGACGGAGATGCAACCGAGCGAGGCCTTACGAGCACGGCCGAACGGTTGCTCACCGTGCACCCCTTACGGACAGCGGATGCCTTGCAACTTGCCGCAGCCATCCAGTGGTGTCAGGGACTCACAACGGGACAGGGCTTTGTTGCGTTCGATCGACAACTGCGTGACGTGAGCTATCGAGAAGGCTTTACCGTCCTTCCTGAGGCGTTCTGATTGTGTTCAACGTATCAGACAGCATCGTCGAACCGGTTCTGGCTCATGCGAGCCGGCAGGTTCGACTTCAACCTGCCTGTGTCGCCAGCACGGCAGACAGGTCACTCTCCTCTTTACGACTCCTGGACGAGGAAGATTTTGAACGACACCGACTAAGTCTTATCGTCTGAACCTTCTGAGTGCGTTGCCGACCTGATCATCCGGGAAACGACAGACGTCACGTAGCGGCAATCCTGGAAAGAAAAGAAAAACAAAGGCGAAGGCCTCTACCCCGGGTCAAAGCCCGGGGCATGCCTAATGCCCCCTACCCCCAAGCTCTCTCCCCGACTTTTCTCTGTCATTCCCGCAAGCCTGTCCCCGACGTTAGTAATCGGGGATCCAGTGTACTTATGAATCCAGTGTCGTTATTTTCACTCAGAAAAAGAAAATACCCTGGATCCCCGATCGGGTCGGGGATGACAGACAAAACAAAAGCAACAAACAAAAAGCTTGGATCTTCGATTTAGATCCTTGATGAGATCCTCGATTAAGAATGTCGAGGACGAGCATCGAGGATGATAGCAGGAAGAAAGGCAGTTCTTTCGCTACACTCAAGGCAGGCAGGGCAGGCCTGACAAGCTCTGGATGACCATGTGCCAGGGCTCCGATCCATTTTAATTCACCTTGGAAAAAAATATTGCACTTGGCATCTATATCTTGTATAGTTAACCTACTTATACTACTATTAGTAGAATCTATAAAAGAAATTTTAGAATGCTTACAGCCAAGGTGATCCGGCGTGATGTGTACGTGTTTCACCGTGCCCGGCGGAATAGTTGGTCCCCACCTATCGTCCTGATCCACCAACGCAAGGGCTTCTCCTGTTGTGTGTTTGACGAGCCCGTCTTCGAACCATCTCGCACGAACACGGTGCAGCCACCGCTGTTTGAGAGGAGGACGACACCCTAATGGGAGCGCCGTTTATATAATGTTACCAGGCCCTACTCAAGAAGCCGTTCACTAAAGATGATGATGACATTCACCCGGAAACGAAGCCTGTCTCTCGGATTCCGCTATCGGTGTTTCCTGGCCTTCGCCGTTCTGCTGCCGGCGCTTCTGTCCGGCGTCACGGCGGCATGGGCCGAGGCCCCGATCTATGACTGGGCGAAAGAAGAGGGAACGAAAGAAGGGGGAACCGTGGAGGTGGAAGGCTCGACGACGGTGACTCTGGAAGCAGGAAAGTCCACAAGCTATCGCTTGAGACTGACGAAGCCACTACCAGTGGTGGATGAGAAGCGGCAGGAGGGGTGGTGGGTCAGAGTACACGTCGGTTTGGAACCTGACGGCTCGGACGGCATTGTGTACATCGACGGTCACTACCCGCCGGACGACCGCGACATCTCGTGGGTGCCGTCGGTCGGCTGGCAGTTCGACCCGGATGACTGGGATCTTGATGCGAACGGGGAACCTCGGCAGGACGAGAGCAAATGGCGAACGATTCACATAACGGCACACAAAGATCTGAACACGCCGGTAACCTTCACCCACGACGTGTTGGATCAACAGTCCGAGTGCCCGCCCGCCCTAAAGGGTCTGGGCACGGTTTCGGTGAGCAGCAACGCCAATCCGGATCCCAACCCGAATCCCAATCCGAATCCGAATCCCAATCCCGACCAGAACAACGGCAACAATCTGAACAATAACGATGGTACTTCTGGCACCCCCGGCGATGGTAACGGCGGGACTCCCGGCGGTCCCGGGACCCCGCAGCCTCGCCAGCTGTCGCCGGACGCGACATTACGCGACCTTGTCCTGAGCCACGGCACGACCGTGGTGCCGCTGAAGCCGGGTTTCATGCCGGAAACGGAGATGTATGCGGCGACGGTTGGCGTCACCGTGACTCAGGTCACAGTCACACCGACGCCGACCCATCCTCGGGCGCAGGTAGCCTACCTGGACGAGAACGACCGCGTGCTCACGGACGCAAGCGACAGTGAGAGCGGATTCCAGGTCGATGTGGCTGCGGGGGATACCGTGATCAAAGTCAAAGTGACGGCGGAAGACGGCCGCACGATGAAAACGTACACGGTGACGGTGACGCGGCCGCCGTCATCGGACGCGACGCTGCGCGACCTTGTCCTGAGTCACGGAACGAACGTGGTGCCGCTGACTCCGGGGTTTACGCCGGAGACGAAAGCGTACACGGCAAACGTTCCCAGCGACGCGACCCAGGTCACGGTCACGCCGACGCCGAACCATGCCGGCGCGCAAATCATGTACCTGGATGGTGACGACCGGATGCTGACGGACGCGAACGACGGAGAGGACGGGTTCCAGGTCGACGTGGCCCCTGGGGATACCGTGATCGCGGTCAAAGTGACGGCGGAAGACGGCACGGTGGAAACGTACACGGTGACGGTGACGCGGCTGCCGTCGTCGGACGCGACGCTGCGCGACCTTGTCGTGAGCCACGGCACAAACGTGGTACGGCTTTCGCCACGGTTCAGGCCTGGGACGATGATGTACCGGACTGAGGTTGACAGCACCGTGACTCAGGTCACGGTGACACCGATGCCGAACCATGCCGGCGCGCAAGTCATGTACCTGGATGGGGACGACCGGATGCTGACGGACACGAACAACACCGAACGCGGGTTCCAGGTCGAATTGCCCGTCGTGGGCGACAACGTGATCAAGGTCAAGGTGACGGCGGAAGACGGCGGTACGATGAAAACGTATACGGTGACCGTGACGCGGGTGGTGGGGCTGGCGCGGAACCGTGAGGGCGTTGGACATGAGTGGCTCGCGCGGTTCGCGCGCACGGTGGGGACCCAGGTCGTGAACGTGGTCGGTGAGCGTTTTGTGGCCCCGCGCCGGCCTGGCCTGGCGGGCCAGGTGGCCGGCCACGACCTCAGCCGGCTGGTCCGGGCTTCGGTGCAGCCGGACGATGCGCCTGAGACGCGGGTCCGTCCCGTGGCCGGTTTGGCCGAGTACGCGCCCGGTCGTTCCAACTCGCGGCTCCTGACGGCCCGTGACTTCCTGAGCGGCACGTCCTTCACGCTCACCATGGGCCAGGAAGACGGTCTCTCCGCCGCACTCTGGGGCCGGGGGGCGGTCATGCGCTTCGACGGGCGGGACGGTGATCTCTTGCTCGATGGCGAGGTCTCGACCGGCATGCTCGGGGTCGATTACAAGCGCGGCGCCGTGACCGGCGGCCTGCTGCTGGGGTTTAACCGCGGTGAAGGCGATTTCCAGTCGCCGACGGGCAAGGGTGAACTCGATTCCTTGCTCGTCGGCGTGTATCCCTACGCCCGGGTCGAGGTCAGCGAGCGGATCTCGGCCTGGGGCCTGTTCGGGCACGGCCGGGGCAACGTGACCCTCTCCCCGGCCAGCCAAAGCCCCATCTCCACGGATATCGGCCTGCACATGGGCGCTCTCGGCGTCGAGGGGATGCTTTCGGACAGTTCGGGACCGACCGGGCTCGACTTGACCGTGAAGTCCGACGCCATGTGGGTCAAGATCGAGTCTGACGAGGCCGTGGGGCTGGACAGCACCCACGCCAAGGTGAGCCGCCTTCGGCTGATGCTCGAAGGCGTGCGGGTGTTCGAGGTGGCTCCCGGTGCGACGCTCACGCCTACGGGCCAGATCGGGCTGCGGCACGATGAGGGCGACGCGGAAACCGGGTTCGGTCTCGACATGAGCGCGGGTATCCGTTATGCCGCCGGCCGGCTCACCATCGAGGGGACCGTGCGAACCCTCGTGGCGCACGAAGACAGCGCCTATGAAGAATGGGGCGCGAGCGGCGCCATCCGCATGACGCCAGACCCCTCGGGTCACGGGCTTTCGCTTACCGTTGCGCCTGCGTGGGGGAACACGGCGAGCAAGGCGGAGCAACTGTGGGCGGGTCAGGCCCCGACGGGCTTGGCGACAACCGGCTCCACCCTGCCGGGGACACGGCTCACTGCCGAACTTGGCTACGGGATGGTGCCGGCGGATTACCGGGGCATCCTGACACCTTATGCCGGATTCTCCCTCGGGGACGGCAGCAGCCAAATCTACCGGACCGGGGCCCGCTGGCAAGTGGCGCCGGAGACGACATTGGAGTTCGAAGCTTCCCGTGGCACGGCCGCCCTCAGTCCGGTGCCGGTCAACTCCGTCATGCTGCGCGCGGCGTGGCGTTGGTAGCACGGCATACGCCTCATCCCCTCCCCTTTCCCACATCTTCCTCATTCCAACCCTCTCCCATTGGGTGCGACAGGGATGAGGGGAGTTGTCATTCCAAGCTTTGCGAGGAATCTGCATTTGGTTCTCTCTGTCATCCCCGACTTGATCGGGGATCCAGAATCTTGGTCTTCACAAAGAGAAGCGAAAAACCCTGGATCCTTTACTTGACTGGATCCCCGATTAAGAATGTCGGGGACAAGCGTCGAGGATGACAGCAGTGCGTAGGTCGGATTAGCATCGCGTCATCCGACATCTTCTCGCCTCGTCGAACAACAAAGAGGTCAGGTTACGCTTCGCTAACCTGACCTACGGGACTGCACTCTTGCAGAGGGAAATCACTTGCTCTTGTGATCGCAGCATTCTATTGTAGGAAGAACGTCTGCTGTTTCCGGAATGAGAACATTCGAAAAAGGATTTGGATCATGAAACACTTGGCACTGGTCGTCTCTGTGGTCTTCGTTTTTAGCGGAATCCTGTTCCTGGAGGGCGGGGTGGCCAATGCGGAACCCCAAACTGAATCGATTTGCAATCTGGGCATGGTGAAGGGAGAGCAGGGCCGCACGTGCGAGGTGCCGATTCCGTCAGGATGCACGGTCGCCAACTTTCCGGGCTATGACGATCCGTGGATCGACGTCTCCAAGGGCGGCAAGACCAGTTGCGCCATCGATGAGGAAAAAACCGACTGGAAAACCAAGATCGTGGGCTCCTGTGGTCCGTGCGGCACGGATAATTGTTCGGCCCGGTTCAGCGTGATGTTTGCGTGCGGCGACAGCCAGCCCATGACCACCCAACCGAGAAAAGTCTATAAAGATTAGGCGGGAAGCGCCATAAGGCCTCTACCTCCCCTAGCCCCTCCTTACAAAGTGTACTGTCCCGTGTGATTCCCTAGACTCTTCTGCTATCATGCGTGGCATCGAATATGTCCACCAACGGAGGCCCCATGGACATTAAATTACATAAGTTAGCTCGCACCACCCCCGCCACGCGTCGCTACATCCAGACCGCCCCCAAAAGCGCCGCGACCTTGGCCCGGGAACTCGGGGTCGCTGTGACTACCATCTATAAATGGAAGCGCGCCGGCCGGGTCCACGATGGCTCCCATGTCCGCCACCAGCTCCATGCCAGTACCTCCCCCGAGCAGGAAGCCCTTATCGCCGAATTGCGCACCCAATTGCGGTTGTCCCTCGACGATGTCACGGAGGTCCTGAACCGATGCAGTGCGACGCCCTTGAGTCGGAGCGCGATCCATCGCTGCTTGGTGCGGCTCGGCGTCGCGCGCTTGCCCCCCGCCTCCCCCGACGCGCCGCCGGTGGGGCGGTTCGCGGCGACCCCGTGCGGCTACATTCATCTGGATCTGAAAGTGTTAAGCAAATTACAGAAGCAGCCCAGTTATGTGTTCGTGGCCATTGACCGGGCCACCCGCTATGTCTGGGTCAAGGTGCTGGCCCGGCGGACGGCCGCCACGGTGACGCAGGCCGTCGAAGAATTCCTGGCCGCGTTTCCGCACAAAGTGCACACCATCTTGACCGATAATGATGGCGCGTTTACCGATCGGTTTGCCGTGCACAAGAAAGGCAAGCCCGCGGGCCAGCCGAGCGGGACGCATCGCCTGGATCACGTGTGCCGGGCGCATGGGATCACACATCGCCTGATCCGGCCCTATCATCCGCAGACCAATGGCATGGTGGAACGCTTTAACCGGCGGCTGAGTGACGCGTTACAGAGCCAGCCGACGCTCCGGGCCCATTGCAGCAATCGGTTTCGGAGTCACGCCGAGCGGAACGCCTTCATCACACGGGTGGTGGACAATTACAATCGGACCCGGTTAAGGTGCCTCAACTATCAGGCCCCCTTGCACTTGTTACAGAATCTCACGGGACACAACAACAAAGGAGGGGAAAAAGCAGATCCTTTCCTTCGACAGGCTCAGGACAGGCACTTCGTTCAGGATGACCATGTTGGTGTATTGCTCCGGATGACAAAAGCGAGGGGTCTCTTTCGTGTCGTCAACTACCCAGCTTCTTAAACAGGCCGCGCTTGAGCAGGGGTTTCATGCGGTGGGCATTGCCCGCGTTCCTGCGTCGCGCCCGGATCAGGATTCTTCTCCGACCAGTCGTTCCTGTCACAACCTTTTCGATCGCTTACGGCATTGGTTGGCTCAAGGCTATCACGGCACGATGGCGTGGATGGAACGAACGCCCGAACGGCGTGCCGATCCTACGCAGGTGTTGCCGAACTGCCGTTCGATTCTTGCCCTCGGCCTCAATTACTGGACTGCCGTTCATCCAGATGAACGTCGGGGCAACGGGCGGATTGCCAGGTATGCCTGGGGTGAGGATTATCATCGCGTGTTCAAGAAAAAACTCAAAGCCCTCGAACGGGCGCTCCAGGCGCTTGAGCCGGATTGTTCCACGCGCCATTACGTGGATACGGGCCCGGTGATGGAGAAATTCTGGGCGCAGCAGGCCGGCTTGGGGTGGATCGGCAAACATTCCAATCTCGTCTCCCCTTCCTTCGGCTCGTGGCTGCTGCTGGGAGAAATTTTAACGACCGCGGAGTTGGAGCCTGATGAAGCCGGGGCCGATTTGTGCGGGACCTGTACGCTGTGCATTCGCGCCTGTCCGACCGGGGCCATTGTCGATCCCTATGTCGTGGATGCCACGAAATGTCTGTCGTACGTCACGATCGAATACCGCGGAGACCGGCGTTCGCTGGACCGGGACCTCCAAACCCGCATGGGCAACCGTATCTTCGGCTGCGATGATTGTTTGGACGTGTGCCCGTATAATGCCTTCGCTCCGGTTACGGACGAGCCGGCCATCCATCCTACCGAGCTGACGCCGGGCCCGAATTTATCCCGGCTCTCGGCATTGAGCGAGGAGGAATTTTCCCGCACCTTTGCCCACTCCCCTATCCGGCGCGCGAAGTTTTCAGGGTTCCAGCGCAACGTCGCCATCGCCCTGGCGAATGAACCCCGGTCTTGAACGTCATCACGAACTACGTCAACTCCGCCATCGTCACGCCGTCGCCGCCTTCCTCTTTCGCTCCCGGTCGAAACGCCGTAACGTAGGCCGACTGCGCCAGAAATTGTCGAATCGCGACCTTGAGCTTTCCTGTCCCATGCCCATGAATGATCCGGACGGATTTGGCGTTGCGCAGCAAAGCCTGATCCAACTGCGCCGTCAATTGTTCAAGCGCTTCTTCCGCGGTTTGCCCCCGCAGATCAATGCCGGCAAAACCCGACGCCGTCGAGCCAGATGGGACGTTCTCGTTGGACAAGAGCCGTCCCGGTTTCGATGAACGCAGTGCGGGTTGCGCCGGACGCGAGACCGCATCCGGTATCCCCTCCCCTTTTCCGAGCCCGACGAGTCGGTCTACGTGCACGGACATCTTGGATTCCCCCACCTGCACGCGCACAGATTTCTTGCCTTGGGGCTTTTCAAGCAACCGCCCCAGCGTGTCCAGGTTGGCGATTTCCACAATGTCGCCTTCTTCGAGCGATTCAACCGGCACGGTTTCGAGCGATGTCCTGGTGTGTTGGCTGACGGAATCCTCAACCCGTTGTAACTGGTGTTGCGCTTCCTGCGCGTGCGTCCACGTCCGTTGCCGGTGCAACGACTCGGTGATCCGGCGAATCTCCGCACGGGCCGTTGCCAGTTCTTCCCGAAACTTCTTTTTCATTTTTTTGATTTCTTCGCGTTCGACCGAGCGCAATCGTTCGGTAATCGCATGAGCCTCCGTCGCGTCCCGGTCGGCACTCTCGCGTTGGGTCCGGGCTACTTCCCGTTCTTCCTTCAATTCCTGATGGGTGTGTTGCAGGTCCGCAAAGATATGATCGAGTTGGCGATCTTCCTGATGGACCAGGCTCAGGGCATGCTCGAGAATCGACGGGTCCATCCCCAAACGACCGGCGATATCGAGCGCGGAGGACCCGCCGGGGATTCCGGGGATGAACCGGTACGTCGGGGCCAGCGTGTTCACGTCGAATTCAAGGCTCGCATTCAAAAACCCCGGGGTCGAAAGGGCCAGAGTTTTCAATGAATTGTAATGCGTGGTCACGACGACCTTGAGATTGAGTTCGGCAAACCGGCGGAGAAGCGCTTCGGCCAGGGCCGCCCCTTCTGCGGGATCCGTCGAACTGATGACTTCGTCCAAGAGCACCAGCGTGTGCGGAGACCCGCCGGTGCGGTGTTCGATACTCTTGAGCAGGCCGATCAGTTTTCTGATGTGGGCGGAAAAACTGGAAAGATCTTTGGTCAAGTCCTGCGCATCGCCGATGTCCGCGAAGGTGTCTTCGAAAAACGCCATTTCCGACCCGTCTCCGCAGGGCAGATGGAGCCCGCCCCGCACCATCAGACTACAGATGCCCAACAACTTCAGCAGCACGGTTTTTCCACCGGTATTCGGGCCGGAAATCACCAGCACGGCGGAATCCTTTTCAAACATGACGTCATTGGCCACCACCTGCTCTTTGGACAACGGCAGCAAGGGGTGCCGCGCGTTCCACAGGCGAACGTGCCCATCCGTATTGAGACGGACCGGCGTGCCGTTCATGCGGACGCTCAGGCGCGCCTTGGCTCCGATACCGTCCAGGGTGGTCAGGACGTGCAGCAGGCTCCGCAGGTCTTGCAGGTGCTCCACGACCCGGTCCGTGAGTTCTTGCAGAATCCTGTTGATTTCGCGGGTGACTTGAAGCTCAGCGACTTTGATCTCGTTGTTCAGGTCGATGAGTTCACGGGGTTCCAGAAACACCGTGGCGCCGCTGGCCGACATATCATGTACGATCCCGGGGAGGTCGTGCTGGCGCTCGGCTTTGATCGGCAGGACGTACCGATTCTCCCGTTGGGCATAGTACGGTTCCTGCAACAATTCCCGGTAGCGTGAGGACGCCACCATGTTCTCCACGCGCCGGCGTATGCGTTGCTTCAACCCCTGAGCCAGACGAAGCGCGTCGTGCAGGGCCGGTGAGGCCTGGCCCAGCATTTCTCCTTCCGCGCTCACGCAACGATCGATCTCTTGTCGCAGTTCGGACAGATCCGGCAGGGATGCGTAATAGGTAAAGAGGGCGGGTGCGGTCTGTTGATTCACCACGAGACAGCGTCGCACCGCTACGGCCACGTGGATCATAACGGAGAGGGCTCTCAACGTATGAAGGTCCAGGACCCCGCCCTTTTCCGCCTTCTTCAAGGCTTGTGACGAGTCTTCGAATTGCACGGCAGGGAACGACACGGGGGCATAGTGAAGCTCCAGCATGTCCGTGGTTTCCTGCATGCGACGCTGCGCAAGTTCGAGCGTGTCCTCCAGCGGCAACCGCCGGCACAACTCGGCTCCCAACGCAGAATGCGCCTGTGCGGCCAACACCTCCAGCACCTGCGGCCATTCAAGAACTTGTTGCGTTTCTGAACTGTGGTCTGACACGAGGTTGATGGATGGGTTCCGTACTTCCCTTACCTGCCTTCAGATAAGAGTAACGAAGTTACCGGTGAAACGAAAGGGGGGAACTGGTGTGCGAGGATGCAGGGACCAGCAAGTTACGAATTCATGACCCCTGCCATACCACAGCCAACGAGCACGCCCACCTCACCGACGATCATCTCGTCGAGGCGGCGGAGAAGTTCAGGAGCATCATTGCGCACGCAATGTTAAGAAATAACGGGAATACGTAATCAATTTAGCATTTTGGTCAATCTACTTGATTACGCGCGGTCTCTTGTTCCATTCAATACGCTTGTCTGTTTCAGGATCTATCAGCCCATCTAATCGTGGCGGCCTATCTTCTGGTATTGCCGTCGCAAAAGTAATTCGCCTTTGTGTCAGTCCTTCTGCGAGAACACCATCTTTGTAGAAGATTGCACCAGCAAGATTTGCGCCAGTAAAGTCTACGCCGTTCAATACCGCACCGGATAAATCCGCGTCAGTCAGATTTGCACTGTACAAAGATGCGTTTGAAAAATCGGCGCCAGCCGCTTCGACAGAAGACAGGTTTGCGCTCCTTAACGACGCCCCGGCCAGATTCGCGCCTGGAAGTTTCGCGCCTGACAGATCTGTTTCAAAACATTCGACACCGGAAAGGATTGCCCTAGCGAGAAAAGCGCCAGATAATCTTGCGCGCGTAAGTTGGACTCTCGACAGGTTCATCTCATAAAGATATTGATTTCGAAGATCGGCACCGCACAGATTCGGGACATAGTTTTCCTGTTGTTCGATATCGATTTGTACTTTGTTGCTGGTGCCGATCACCTCCATGACAGCACGAACGTCTTCTCGCGCCGGTTGGGAGACTCCTTGCGTTTTATCTTCCTCCTTAGGCGGATGACACACGAACGCGCAGAATAGCCGCATAATCTGGAGGTGATAATCCTTTGGGTGTTCCTCAGCTAGCTGCCTGAGCGCATAAATGCCACCCAAGCGAACCGAGAGAACATCGCTGCCCAGCATTTCCGCGCCTTTCTGGTAGCGTTCGTTTAACAAACCACGTTCTGCTATTTCAGCTTGGCTTTGCGAGGCGGTGGCCTGACGTTCCGCCACCATGCTACGCCATATGGCAATAGGCAGGCCGATAAGCGCGGCAATGACCAAAGCTATATTGCGAATCGTCGTACTGCCAGATTCTCCAGCCCCCAGCCAACACCAAAACTTAATCGAGAACCAAACCGCAGCTACCAATACGAACACGACCCACACTACGATCCAGAACCCACCTGTTGATTTACCCTTTGTCCACCACTCATCGGTGAACTTGGCGGCACAGGTACGAATTTCCTTCCAGGACAGACGCATAGCCTACAGGTCTTCCGACTCGAAATAGTCCTCGTCGATCCGTTTGACCTTGTACTGTATCTTAGGGCGAACGCCGATATTATGCTCGACCATGAGACGCGCGAGTTCTTCTCCGTCGATCAGGACGATGCGCTTCGGACTCTTCTCCACATAGGCTTTGGCGGCCTTCGTAAAACTGGCTGTGGTGACGAACACGCCCTTGGTCGTGTTCGCCGCATCAATTGCGCCAGCGAAGTTGCGCAGGTCACTTTCACCTACAGTATTGCCAGCGGCGTATTTCTTCGCCTGAAGATAAACCTCATCCAAACCGAGTGTGTCTTCCCGAATTGTCCCGTCAATCCCACCGTCGCCCGAACGTCCCGTCACCCTCCCCATCGCAGCATCGCCACCTCCATAGCCCATGGCGATCAGAAGGTCTATGACCACCCTTTCGAGAAACGCAGGCTCCGCTTCCCGGACCCGGTCAAGCACCTCCGTTTCCAGCGCATCACGCAATTCCTTTGCAGCGCGGTCCAGCGCTTCCTCCGGCGTGACCGACTCATCTTCCGACACTGCAAGTGCGGTATCACCGCTCGCCGCCGGAGCACTCTGTCCGGTCTTCCACTCGGCATAAGCCGAGTAGTTACGTAGGATTTTAAGGTCGATCCGTGTGGGAGCTTGAGCCAAAAGCCGTTCGCCTTCCTTTGTCAGCTTATAGACACTGCGCCGAACTTTTTCCACTAACCCGGCGTGGCTCATATGCGTCACCGCCCAAGCGATCCGGTTCGTGAACACCTGCTGGCGACCACTGGGAAGCAATTCCCGCACATCCTCTGTCGTTAGCCCTTCAGTGTCGGCAACGTAGACACGTACCTTAGAGGTTGGCATTTCCACTCCACCGGACAGCGCCTTGAGGACCGGAAGCATAAGCGATTGAAAGTCGGGAATAGGCATGGGGTATTAGTGCTCCTTCGTTCGCAGTTCTCTTGCAGATTCAATCGGACCTTTTCTGCTTCAAATTATGAAACGTCACCATAGTCAACCTTCGGGCATCCGTCAATAATGATGGTGACACATGCTGTCTGATACCATCGACCAGTGGGCTGGTGCGTGTCCGATACCCACCATGGAAAGCTATGGGACAAGCAAACGAGGAGGATGGAGAGATTGAGAGGTCTGAGAAGTCTACGGAAGAAGTTTGACCAGTGCGACCGTGAGACCAGTCGTCAAGCCGATGATCGACACGGCTGCCGTTAATACAAGGCGGTACATTTCGGCGCGCAATTCAGCAATGTCGGCTTTCATTTCAGCACGCAATTCAGCAATGTCGGCTTTCATTTCGGCGCGCAATTCAGCAATGTCGGCTTTGGTGGCGATGCGCAATTCAGTGATATCGGCTTTCGTGGTAGCGTGTAATTCAGCGATATCGGCTTTGGTGGCGATGCTGCCGCCGATGGCATCGCCCACAGTGGCAACCACGGCTTCGGCTTTGGAGTCATCGAACCCGGCCTCCTTGAGGGCCTTCACGGCCTTATGTGTGTCGAATGCGAGCGTGGTCATGCGCCGGATAGTACCACGCAGCACCTGAGTGAACAAGGCAATGGATGGGTCCACTACTCCCCGATTAGATCCCCGATCAGAGCCTGTCCTCGAAAAGTCTTTGAGAGTTTATCATTCTCTATAATTAGTAACTTAAATGAAGCAAAATAACATTTTTTCAAACTGACAGCCGACACCAACGTGTGTATGGAGCACATGAAATTCCAAGGATCTGTGATGCCAAACCTTGGCGAGGCCAGGCGGCGTTCTCCGCCCTTTTGTCAGCAGAACCCGACGAAACGTAAGGTAGCCACATTAAAAAGCCTTGTTTGGGGGGACATAACGATCATAATACGTAGCGCGAACTTCCGAGACCTCGTTTCGTAACCAGCATTCTTCTGCTGGGCCTTTTGCTCGGTATGCAGCATGCTTTGGAGGCTGATCACGTGGCGGCCCTGTCGTCGCTTTGCACGGGCACGCGGTCGGTTCGCCGGACCGCCCCACCCATGGCGTGGTTTGGGGTTTGGGCCATTCGTTGACTTTGTTGATCTTTGCCGGTGCGGCTGTCTTATTGGATCTGCGTTTCGGTGAGACCTTGGCCCAGGTGCTGGAGGGCGTCGTCGGCGTGATGCTGATCCTGTTGGGTGGACACGTGCTTTTTCGCCTGTGGCGTGCCCGCTTTCATTTCCATCGTCACCGGCACGCTGGTGCTGTCTTCGGTGCTGGCCGTGCCCCTGGTCTGGACGGCGCAGGCTTTCACCAGGGCTCATCGCAGCCTGCAGGCTGCCGTGGGGGTTGCAACGATGGTGCTCGGCACGCTGTTGCTGGTGAAGGCAGGAGGCGCTTTATGAAACGATTATTTAGCATCCATTTCGCATCCAATAATACACTTTTTAGTACCAATATAGCTCCTTTTTAGCATCTTATAGCATATATTTAGCCCCAATGAGCCTGATGAAGATATTTGACTGAGACTTGAATTCTCTCGAAATCGAGTGAATCCTGGCACCACACTCGCTCGGCATCAGCACACAAGTTTCTTCAGACTTCTCGCCTCCGGCTTGGCCTATCCACCGGTTTGATCTTCCCCTTGTCCTGGCAGACCCGGTTTCCTTAGAATTGCGAATGTATGTTCGTTGCAACAGCGCACGCCTGCCAAAACAGATTCTTCGCTTCGCTCAGAATGACAGGCGTTTGCAGAATACCTCTACCTCCCCCACCCCCTCCTTACAAAGGAGGGGAAAAGAAGAGACTCCCTCTCCAGGGAGAAATGATCGCAGGTTCAGACTATGACTCAGGATGAAGCCCGTTCTTATCTTAATTATCTGCTGACGCTCGGTCTCCGCCGCGAAGAGGCGTTTGGTCCATTGGCGATCTCGTTTCTTCGCGAACAGGACTTGACGGCACTCGGCATTGGTCCGGAAGAACAGTTCAGTTTGATCATCGCAACGACCCAGGCCATCGCCGCGGAACCCAAACGCTATTCGCTCAAATTGGAATTGCTGCAAAAGGGCCGCCAGCTTCTCTCGACCACGCGGTTCTTCGATCCCGAGTTAGCCAAGGACTTGGAGCATGATATTCAGAAAACCACTGCCGAGTTGAATATCTATACCGAAGCCATGAAATCGTCCCGGAATGCGTCATCCGACCGGCATACGCTGATTGTCGAGACGGATCTCCCCGAGTATTTTTTGGACCTGGCGCAGAAGAGGGCCGGCGCGTATTACCAAAACAAGTATCGACTGACCAAGGAGGCCAAGACCGCTCAACATTTCGGCGGGACGCCCAAGCGATTCGAGCCGGAGAATGAGACCGTGCATAAGGAGTTTCCCGGCGCCTGCGCTCCTTTCATGGCCGTTCGGACGAACGGGTTTCATATGATGCTCCCCTTCGACCTGAAGATCAGTCGTCGTCCCGATGACCCACTCGAAGCGGGCATCAGAATTTTTTATGCGAAAATGGGGTACTCGTATCCTCTGCGGTATGAGATGGGGAAACTGTGCAGTTACCACGACGGGCAGGTCTACGACATTGCCCTGGATGACCCGCATTTATTGTTCGTGTCCGTCTCCGGCATCAAGGATTCCGAGTTTCCCAGCCAGTCCGTTCCTGTTTCCGGGGACGCGCCTCCGGAATATGCCTACCCGCTCGCCATGCTCGAACATACCGGCAGTCTGGGGCCGTTCATTCAGGTCAGTTGCAATTTTAAAATCTGGTTCGACGCCTCCAAGGTGTCCATCCTGATCCAAGGCGCACCGGACTTGTACGAATACGGGCTTCAGGGAGGGGCGGGGCTGATGACCCGTTCCTACGCCTCGGACAAGGTCCCCACCTATGCGGAAGCCCAATCTCAACCCTGGCAGGAAGGGCTGAGTTTTAATTTCGTGAATTTACATTTGACCTTGAGCCCGGGAACGGACACGGGCTTGATTCCGCACAGCACGCCGGTCTTTACGGTCTTTCCCGTTCTAAGCAAGCAAAGCTACAAGTTCGACCGGTTGGCTTCTCAATAGGATGGCGTAGTCTCTGACTCTCCGGCCTAATCTCTACATAAGGACTAAAGACGCTGGATTCCCGATTAAAAATGTCGGGAATGACAGAAGGGAGGAGTCGGGAATGACAGAAGGGAGGAAAGAAGAAAGCGCCATTCTTTTGGTTGTTTGGGTTTTCAGAAAAAATCCGAGAATCCTGTTGATACGGAATGAACTCCTGTGGTAGGATTTTACACCCGATGGATGACGACGGTCCCAGACGATACTCCCGTCACCAGTGCAAGCATCTTTGCCTCCCCTTCCGCTTTTTCTTTGCCCGTTTCTCAACACATGTGCGCTTTAACTCAAAGGGCTTGATTCTTTTAGCTTTTCCGGCCCTTCTACCAAGGATTAGGGTTTTGCTCTGATCTGATCCCATGGAATACATCGTCATTTTGATTTGTCTGGTGTTCTCCGGTTTGTTTTCAGGAGCGGAAATTGCGTTTTTTTCCCTTCCCGAAAGCCGGTTTCAAACCATGAAAGAGGAAGGCCACCGGGCGGCGAAACTGGCGCTTTCTCTCAGGCAGAACCCCCAGCGTCTTCTTTCGACCATCCTGATCGGGAACAACGTCGTCAACCTGACGGCCGCCGCGTTGGTTTCCATGGTCGCCCTTGAACATTTCGGCTCCGAAGCGGTCGCGATTGCCACGGGGGCGCTGACGGTGTTTGTGCTGATCTTCGGGGAAATCGTTCCCAAAACCCTGTGCGCCAAGCACGCGGCTTCCGCCGTCCAATTTTTCGCCTATCTCATCTATTGGGCGGAAAAGCTCTTTGCTCCGGCTTTATTCCTGTTGGAACCGCTGATTCTGAAGTTGACCGGAGGACAGGGGCTGTCTGTTCCGTTCGTGACGAAAGAAGAACTGAAGAGCATGATCGAGGCCGGAGGCAAAGCCGGGGTGCTCGAGACCGAAAAGGTGGAGATGATCAAAAACGTCTTCGAGTTCACCAACCTCACGGCACGAGACGTGATGACACCGAGAATCGATACGTTCGTCATGGACGGCAATCTGTCTTTGGACGAAGCCAAAGAGGACTTATTCACTGTCAAACATTCACGGATTCCCATCTATGACGGCATCCGCGATAACATCACGGGCATTCTTTATCGTACTCTTGCCTTGATCGAACTGGCCCAAGGAAATCGCACCAGCCGGCTCAAGGAATTAGCCCTCTCGCCGCTCTTCATTCCGATTTCCAAACCGGTGGGTAATCTGCTGAAGCAATTCCAGCAGGAGAAACGCCACATTGCGATCGTCGTGAACGAATTCGGCGGGATCATGGGATTAGTCACCACGGAAGATCTGTTAGAAGAGGTCGTGGGTGATATTCTTGACGAAACGGACGTCACCAAGGAACTGATCAAGCGGCTTGGCAAAAATGAAATTTTGGTGAGTGGACGAACGGAAGTTCGAAAAATTAATGAATTTCTGAAAGTGGAATTGGATAAAGAAGAAGATATTCTCTTCTATACCATCAGCGGCCTCATCCAGCAGCGCCTCGGCCATATTCCTTCGGTCGGTGAGGAGCTCCAGGTGGCCGGTTGTTTGCTGACCGTCCGGGATGCCGATGAAAAATCCATCAAGAGTGTCCAGATCCACAAATTGGAGGACGTGGCTCAAGAACAACGGGAGCCAGCCCAAGCCGTTTCTTCCAAATAACGCTAACGGTTTCGGCTTTCACCTCAGCCGGTGCCGGCGGCCCGAATCAACTCAAGCAATCCGGCTTCATCGAGAACGACGACACCCAAACGTTTGGCCTCCGCTAATTTCGACCCCGGGGCCTTTCCGACGACCACGTACGCGGTGTGTTTGCTGACACTGGAGGTGACCCGTCCTCCCAGTGCTTCAAGGCGTTGCGCGGCTTCCTGCCTGCTCAGACTCTCAAGCCCGCCGGTGAACACAAAGCTTTTCCCTTTCAAGGATGCGGCACGGCCACTCGTCTCACGGGGAACGGCTTGCACGTCCACGCCCAATGCTTTCATGTTTTCGAGCACGGCCACGTTTCGCGGTTCGGCAAAAAAGTGCACGACACTCTGTGCAATTTCAGGTCCGATATCGTAAATCTCCAATAGCTCTTCTTGGGTAGCGGCCAGCAGCGTCTCCAAAGAACCGAATTGCGAGGCCAGAATCTGCGCGACGTGATGCCCCACGTGGTGAATGCCAAGGCCAAAGAGAAACCGTTCCAATGACGGGGTTTTGCTGTGTGCAATGGCCGAAAGCAATTGCGTGGCCGATTTTTCCGCGAATCCGTCCAGGCTCAAGAGTTGGTCATTGGTTAGGCGGTACAGGTCCGACAAATCCTTCACATAAACTTTGTCGACAAGTTGCGCGACGGTTTTCTCCCCCAGTCCTTCAATGTTGAGGGCACCTTTGGAAGCAAAATGTTGAACGCCGCCTTTCAACTGTGCGGAGCACACTGTTTGCCCCGTGCAATAATAGACGGGGCCTTCCTGCACCACGGCCGATTGACACACCGGGCAGGAAGAAGGGACCTCGAACGGAGCCGCACGTTGTTCACCGGGAATCGCCACCCGCTCGACAATATCGGGGATGACATCCCCTGCTCGTTCGACCTTGACCGTATCCCCCACCCGCACGTCTTTTCGTCCGACTTCTTCCACGTTGTGCAGCGTGGCCCGGCTGATCGTGACGCCGCCGACTTCGACCGGCGTCAATAAGGCGATGGGAGTCAACGCCCCGGTCCGCCCCACCGACACCACAATGTCCTGGACAGTCGTCAACTCCTTGCGCGGGGAAAATTTAAAGGCGATCGCCCAACGCGGGCTTCTGGACTTTTCGCCAAGTTGCTGTTGGTGAGCCAGGGAGTTGAGCTTCACCACAATGCCGTCGATTTCAAAGGGTAAGCGCTCACGTTGTTCCATCATGCTTTGATGAAAGCCTATGACCTCTTCAATGCCGTGACACACCCGGCGTTGTTCGGGAACGGGCAAGCCCCACGTTTCGAGTACGGAAACGGTCTCCCAATGCGTCCGCGGTAACGGATCGGATGAGACCATCAGGTCATAACAGGTGAGAACCAGGGGTCTGGATGCAGTAATCTGGTAATTGAGTTGCCGGAGCGACCCGGACGCGGCGTTGCGGGGATTCGCAAACGTCTTTTCATCCCGCTCGGTTAATCGGCGATTGAGCGCCTGAAAATCGGAAAGGCGCAGATACACTTCTCCCCGGACCACGATTCGCCGCGGCACGTCCCCGTCAATCGTCAGGCAATGAGACCGGGAAAGAATCGCTCGAAGATTCGGCGTGATCAACTCTCCAGTTTTTCCGTCTCCTCTTGTTGCACCACTGGTGAACGTCCCATTTTCATACACAATGACAACTGACAACCCATCGTATTTCGGCTCGACAACGTACTCGATCAGGTCGACGTCGAATTCCTTTTTCACGCGTTTGTCAAACGCATACACGTCATCTGGGACCAGGACCGAATCGAGACTCAACAAAGGACGATCGTGGGGTATTTTCAAAAAATGTTCAAATCGTTCAAGACGTGCGGCCCCAACCCGTTGCGTCGGCGAATCAGGGATGGCCAAGTCGGGATATTGTTCTTCCAGATCCTGAAGAGCCTTGAACAGTTTGTCGTATTCCGAATCGGAAATTTCCATCGTGCCGAGACCATAGTAGAGGTCGTCGTGATGGAGAATCTGCTCGCGCAATTCGGCGATTCGATCCTGAATGTGAGGAGGAGTGTCGGATGGAGACATGCGTGCACGCAGAAGCCCAGGACCATTCGGGGCTTACACCTACCCTTGAATAAATTGGCCGGCGAAACTGCGGATCTCGTGCCCGTTGAGCACGTGGAATCGTCGCAAGCGGGCAACGGTCTGACCTGAAAACCGCGACAGGGACACCGGAATGAGTTTGCGCTCAAATCTTCTGGCAATCTGTTTCCACTTGGCCAGGGGCGGAATGGGACTCACGAGCGTGATATGCTTTTCCAGGGAATGGAGGGCTGCGCCGGCGATCAGGCGCTCCTCCAGGGTTTGCGAAAAATCGAGCCGGGGATCTTCCCAAATATCCGGAATCAGTCTGGGTGGAAATTGGAACAGCGTTCCCCCGTATTGCGACTGTCCGATCCCCGGACCGACCATGTTTTCTAAAAACGGGGTGGCGTAAAAACAGAGCGTGGATTCTTCGACATGTTCCGCGTACCACGTCGCCTGCCACGAAAATTTGTCGGGGTCCGCCGGTACCTCGAATATGAACACGACCATTTCCACGGCGCCGCGGGACGGCGGGATTTCTTTTACGTAAATGTGGGGCGACTTCTCCCGGGGATTCCAATGACGCAGGGTTTCCCGCATGTCGATGCCGTCGCGAATCGAGGTCGTGAATTTATCGACACGGGCAAGATCTTCCCCGAGTAACGCTTTGCTTTGTTCACGAACGTGGGCCGTAAACCCTTCGATACGATTGTCTTCCGGCGGCCAGGAACATTGGCCAAACGGGTTCCATCGATAAGCCCATTGACGTCGTTTGCGCGGGTCCTGCCGCGGCTTGAGCGACAACGTTCGCCACGATACCGGTGCGCCGCCCAACCGGTTCTTGGCGATGGAGAGGTGGCCTTCCGGAGATTCGAGCAGGCCAAGGCCTAACGAATACGGCGGTGACGCCGCGCGTAATGCTTCGCCCGGCTCATAGCGATACCTCTTCGCCGTTTCAAGCAAGGTCACGGCGAACTCGTCTCCGGCGAATTGTTTGGCCGCCAGGGTCAAGGTATACAGATCCGGCGTCAGCCGGTGTTCGCCCAACGCAAGATTTCGCACGTATCGCAGATACATCTGGAGTAACTGGGGCGTCACCCAATTGGATTCCTGCCGTAACCGGGCCGGTCGAGTGGCAAGCCATCGCAGCCGGGTCTCAAGCAGCAGTTCCTTGATCCCATCAACGGATAAATGGGCGTCGGAACGCGCCTCGGCTCGTCTCTGCTCGAACAGTTCCGTGAGAAAAGGCAATTCACAGAGCAGGAAGTACAACGTACGGGGTTCCACAAGATGGAGCGCCGGACGGCCCGCCAGGGGTTCGGGAAGTTCATACGGCCACCGGTTCTGGTACGCGTCGCGCAGCCAGGGCCAGTCTTCAACGGAACACACACACAGGATCGATCGATAGTCCAACTCAAGTTCGTGCAGTTTAAAAGCCATCCATTTGATACGCGACCAGCGTTGGCTTTGCGGTTTGGGATACGGGAGAAAGGGCAGCGCGGCCCCGGAGAAGGAGGCCAGGGAGACGCTTTTCAACGCATATGGATCGGGAGCGGGATATTCCACCGGTTCGTAGACAGTCACGTCCCGGTCGATATAGGCCCGATCGATCCCCTCTTCCATGGCCGTCCGAATCGTGGAAATGACTGGTTGGCAGGGATCAAGCGGGATGTAACTGCATGCAGGACGTTCGCTGTGGTCCGGTTCCGGCATTACCACAACGCTGACGACGGGCAACCGCCTGATCCCCTCTTCAACCAGGTTCTCAACAGAAGCCGGTAACGGCAAGGCGACACAATCGAACCGATGCTCCAGCCACAGCTCTCGAATGGCCAGGGCCACGTCGGCGCTGCCATGACGGATCGGGACAACGTGCAGGCGAGGAGAAAGACGAAACACCGCGTTGTCCTGTTGCGACAAAGGACTCATGGACGCTTATTTATCGGGATGGAGCGGATCATCGGGTTCAAAAAAGAAATCACCCAATCCTCTGGGAAACGCTTGTTCGCCGACGGCTCGTTTTCTCTGTTGCGCAAGCGCCTCCAAATCCAGCGCGTCCTCGCCAAGCACTTTGATGAGCGCTTCCCGCCAGATCTCATCGCGGGACAGGGGATGCGACGGATCCTGCGCCAACCGTTTGAGCGCATATTGCACCAGGTGAATGCCATCCCTCACCGAAAATCCAAGATCGAGTTGATGCGCCTTTTGCAAGAACTCCACGGTGATGGTCAAAATCTCTTGTGGAGAAAAAGGCAAATGATATTGGAGGATGGCCAACTCGTGGTCACGGGCCGGAAACTCGAGTTTCAAACTGGGTTGTAATCGCGAAAGAATATAATCCGGCACTTCATAGGTGGAGGCATCTTCATTCATGGTCACGCAACATCGGAAGTCCGCATGGGCTTTGACCTGGATGCCGGCCACCACGGATTCCACCGAGCGCCGGTGATCGAGCAACGGCGCGAGGGACGCCCAACTTTTTTCATTCATCCGGTTGCCTTCGTCCAGCAGACAGACCCCACCGGTCAACATCGCGGTGACCAACGGAGAGGCCTGGTATTGAATCGTGTTCCCTTCCGCAATTACCGGCGTAATCAATAAATCTTCGGGCCTCGTATCGGCCGTACATTGATAAATATAGAAGTCCTGTTTCCGCTCCCGCGCCGCGGACGTGGCCAAGGTCGTCTTTCCGATACCGGGCTGGCCGATGATTCGCGGACACAGAGGAAGATCTTTTTCAGCGATGACAAGCCAGCACGCAAGGAGTTGTTGAAGGATTTCACGATCGCCGATCCACTCCTGCTGCGAAGGATCGGGCTGGGCCAGGCGCAGGGAAAGGCCTTCGATCTGCATCATTCTCTGCTGCGCAGGGGGTCGTTCGGAGCTATGAGACATGGTACGCTTCCTTTGGGAAAACCCGAGTTTGCAATCCAACACAAGCTAGCACAGGCGTTTTCGAGGGTCAATGAACCGGCTTCCGCTCAACGAACGACGAAGGCCTTTGCTGCATGTTGGCTGCACAGGGCAGAGCACGAATCGGTGTCAGTGTCATGACTCGTGAGACGGCGATGCGTGAGACTCATTATTCTTCTACGCTTCTTGAGATCTTGACAGGCAACTCTCTTGTTATATGCTATCAGCCGAATCTGACCATTGGAGGTCGGCTGCGACCATTCACTCGCTTTTCCAAACGGAGTGTTCCATGAACCCATTACGTCTGGGAATCATACCATTCAGTTTGGCAGCCGTGTTGAGTGCCTGTGGAGGTGGAGGGGGTGGGTCAGGGACATTACCTCCAACGATTCCATACCCGATTACTTACAATACAATGGTTTCTGCGGTCTCGACAATTGTGCGGTCTTCCGATTCGCTATTGATGACCGATGTTTTTCTGGCACATCCCAGCCTTCCCCAAGGGGCTCGCATTCAGACATCATGCGTATCCGGACTATGCCAGGCATATTATTCCGGCTACAGACTGGTTGATATTTCCTTGTTCGATTTTGAGCTTTCGGATCCTACAGACGACCATCGATTCTTTACCAGTATTGGCAGCATCAAAATGGCTGATGTTCGAGGAAGAAATGAAGAGGCCGGAGTAGCAACGGACTTCAAAAACCTTGGTGGGTGGCTTGAATATAGTGCTTTTGCCGTAGAAGTGAATTCTATTGTCAGTGGCGTTGGGGAGGATTTGAGAGGAACTGTTTTTGGTGGAGCGTACTCGCTTGGTGATGCCACTGGAACAACGCCGGCATTTGGCAATACGACGTGGACGGGAACGATGGTTGGCGGTGATACCAGTTTGACTGCGAATCGAGGCAATCGGATTATGGGTGACGCAACCCTCACCTTTGATCTGTCTCAAAGGAACATTGATGTGGCTTTTACGAATATCCGTGACATTGATGCGGGACGCCCGCATGGGAATATCACTTGGCAGAATATTCCAGTGACATCAGGTTCGTTTGCAACTGAGACTTATTTTGGCAATTCCATCGATGGCCGGTTCTACGGTCCGAACCATGAAGAAGTCGGCGGTGTTTTTGAACGAAACCAAATTGCGGGAGCCTTCGGAGCGAAACGCTAGTTTCGTGGTTCCTTCGAGCGTGATTGAGTGTAACGAGACCGTCTCTCGCTCAACGAACGACGAAGGCCTTTGCTGCAAAGCGCAGGACGACACCCCTGCTGTCATCCCCGACCTGATCGGGGATCCAGGATTTGTTCCAGGTGTATCCGCCCAAATAGAAGCCAGAGGAGGCGCTACAACTAGAGAAAAGCCGCCAAGCGGATCAGGCATGACCCGGTGCCAGCATTTGACTTTCCCGAGCGTCTCTCTCTATTCTTATTTCCCAAGTCATTCATGAGAATCGATCGATTCTCATCCCTAGCCGACACTGCAATTCGAAAGAGAGCCTGATGATGATCCCAAAACCTCAGCCCGGTGTGCCGCGCCAATCTGCTCCTCGCTCATTTTCGACAAAATTGGCGTCTCAGATGGTCATGCTCTTCTTGCTGAGCGCCGTCCTGGCAGCGGGATGCGTCAATACCGAAAAATATGAAGCGGAAAAGATTCGGGGCTTGAACTTTCAACGCTTGTTGGCACAAGAGGAAAAACGTGCGAACAAATTGAATGCCCAATTGGCGCTCAAGGACAAGGAAATCAACGAACTCACTGGCCAATTGAAAGAGACGAAGGATAAAGTCGCGTCGTTGGAATCGCAAAGCCGCGATCTGACCGTTGAACTCAATGCCCTTAAAGAACAAAGCCGTCGCCGGCAGGAACAGGAACCTGTTCCGGACTCCCCTGCCCTCTCAAAAGATCCCGGCCCCTCCGAGGACAAGCCGCTTTCCGATACATCGCTTTCCGATCCTTTTATGAGCGAAGAAGAACTGATGAACATGCTCGATAGAGGAGAGACGAAGTGACCTTGATTGCGTTCAGCGGCATTTGACATTTCCGGGCTCTCCTTTTATTCTTAGTATAGACGCCGACGTCTATTCCAGCCTAACCATCTACAGGTACGTTTTCCTCACAAACCTGCACGGATAAAACCAGAAAGAGAGCCTGACGATGACCTTGAATCCTCAGCCCGAAGCACAGCACCAAGAAGACCTTGGCTCATCCTCAACCAGATTGACGCTTCGGTTTGGAATGCTTTGCCTGATGAGCGCAGCCTTGGTGTCTGGCTGTGTGAGTTCGGGTGAATATGAGGCAGAAAAGGCTCGGGCCCTGAACTTCCAACGTCTGTTGGCACAAGAGGAACAGCGGACCGGAGAACTCGACAACCGTTTGCAGGAGGCGCAACAGGAAATTACATCGTTAGACTCTCAAAACCGTGAACTGACCGTTGAGCGTGACTCCCTTCGTGATCAAGCCGGGCGCCAGCAAAAACGTGCTCCAGCCAGTGACATGCCCGGCACTTCAAGCGATATGGACATGTCGCCGGATATGTCTTTTCCCGACCCTTCACTCTCAGAATTCGAGCTGAGTGATTTTTCGTTCGATGAGTCGGATTTCAACGACTTGGGCATGGAGAAAACCGATGCCATCGGCTTGGACACACCGACCATGGGAACACAGACCTATTACACGGTTGTTCAGGGAGATACCCTCTACCGGATTTCTCGCACATATGGTGTGACCGTTGCTCAATTGAAGCAGTGGAATAACCTGACCGACAATATCATATCGATTGGTCAAGGATTAATCGTCAGCCGGCCGTAACCGTCCCTACCACAGCCCTCTACCTCCCGCGGACCTCGGGCTCTGTCTAGCCGTGGCCCCAGATGCCGCCCCGATTCTTTTTTAATTGAGTTTATTCAGGCAAAAGGAGGATGATACGAATAAGCGACCCATCATGTTCTCATCAAAGGAGGTGTGGCCATGAACAGATCACCAATGAGAACGTTGCTCGGAATCGCCTTCTTCGCGTTTCTCGTCTTTCCCCTCCACGCAGGGTCCGGTGAACAAACCACAGCCGGTGGCGTTCCTCCTCAAGTGGTGGCCGATTATATTCACGCCGTCATTCAAGCCGACCGCACGCTCTATACGACCCACGTGGTTGAACGAATGGAAACGCACAAGGTCGTAACCTCCCAGGAATATTGGCAGCAAACCAAATCATTACCCCTTCCCGCTCAAATGTTGTTGCTGTCAGGCTTGCAGGTGGAACAACAGGGGTTGGGGCTCCAATTCCGGTTGGCCGGTCTGCGCCCCATTTATGAGAAAAACGGACCGACCACGGATTTTGAAAAAGCCGGATTGGCTGCCGTGCTGGAAGATCCGAGCCGACCCTATACCGGTGTCATCCAGCGGGGAACGCAAAAGTTTTTCAAAGCCATTTACGCCGACCATGCCGTGTCCGTTTCCTGTATCACTTGCCACAATGGACACGTCCTCTCGTACAAAAAAGATTATAAGCTGGGGGACGTGATGGGTGGGATCGTGATTTCGTTTCCCATTCAGTGAAGAAATCCCCGCTAACCGGATAGCGGGGTTGGGTGTTTGGAAACGGAAGGCAGAGAGCCTTTGGAGGTGGAGTGTTCAAACCGCAGCCCGTTCACCGTGATATTCCAATGCCAGTACTCCCCGTTTCGCGTTGAGGACATTTCCACCTCGATGCGGTTGCCGCGCTCCACGGAAACGGGACGGTCGATGGGGAAAAAGGCCAGCCCCCAATGAGAGGCTTTATCCCGTGGGCCATTGGAGATGTAAAGCTCCGGGATCAATTCGGCGCTGAACCACCCCGCCAGCCCATGGAACCATCCCTGGCGTTTGGCATAGACGGAGAAGGTGGCTTTGACTTCCGCCTGCGTCGTTTTCCCGAATTCGACTTCTTGCACGCGCATGGGATCACCGAGAAACGTTCCTTCATGCAGCTTCAGCGGATGAAAGTTGTTCACCGTCAAGTGACGAACGGGTGAGAAGTCGAATCCCTGACAGCGGTTTACCCAAAAATCGACCACGTGTTCATAAAATTGCGGCAGTTCGACGGGGACAAGGAACAGGTCCACGCCGTGAGGGATGAGAGCACCGTCTTTTTTGAAAAAACGATCCCGGGCATCGGTCAGCGATCCGAGAATGCCTTCCTCAAACCCGAACGTGCCCATCGTCTCCGTGACGATCACGTCCGCGGGTTCAGGTAACTCCACGTTGAAAGACAGGTCGTTGTAAAACGTGATCCGATCCTGAAACCCGTTTTTCGCCGCAACGAGTTTGGCAATTTCAATGACGGCTTCGCTCTCCACGGCATACACATGGCGGGCACCGGCACGGCACGCGAAGAAGGAGAGAATGCCTGATCCGCAACCCACGTCCACCACTACGTCACCCGGTTTCACGACATGGGAAATCGCTTGACTGTAGGCACCCGTCCTCGTCTCATCAACCAACATCGACAGGTGATAATTGATGAAGTCGGTGTATTTCGTCATCACTCCCTTTCTCCATTGAAATTCCTCATGCAGACTTACCACCTCCGCCCCAAGAGACGAAAACGGCCCAGGTTGTCATCCTGAGCGAAGCGAAGGATCTCGTCGTTGAGGTACTAGACTATTGCGGGAAAGATTCCTCGCTTCGCTCGGAATGACAGATTCTGATGTTTCTGGCTATCTTCATACCAAGCAACCCCACGGCAGGCTTGCCGCGCACCAACGTTGCCGCGTCCTGCCTCCATATTTTATGGACGCCCAATAGTAGAGCATGGCAGACTACCCGGCAAGACTCCCCGGTCAACACCGGACTTCACCGCATACGGATTTTATTGAAGAACGATGAGCGCGACCTCGCACCCCTGGCGGCACTCCTTGCAGTCGTTCGGGCACCCACGGGTCATCACCATGTTGTTTCTCGGTTTCTCGGCCGGGATTCCCCTCCTGTTGATTTTTTCGTCGTTGTCATTGTGGTTGCGTGAGGCCGGAGTCGAACGTTCGGCCGTCACCTTTTTCAGTTGGGCCGCATTGGGCTACTCCTTCAAATTCGTCTGGGCGCCGTTCGTGGACACCTTACCCCTCCCTCTCCTGACCCGGAAGTTGGGACGGCGACGCGGGTGGATGCTGCTTGCACAAGGTGCCATCATTGCGTCGATTGTCGGCATGGCTCTGATTGATCCGGCCCAGGGACAAACCAGCCTGACCATGATGGCGTTGGCCGCCGTGCTGCTGGGCTTTTCATCCGCCACCCAGGATATTGTGATCGACGCCTACCGAATCGAATCCGCAGACGTCTCGCTCCAAGCCCTGATGTCGTCCACCATATTGCGGGGTATCGTATCGGGATGCTGGTTGCGGGGGCGGGGGCTCTGTTCCTGGCCAGTGATTTCGGGTCGACCAGGGACGCCTATGACTACCAAGCCTGGCAGTGGGCCTATCTCATCATGGCCATGACCATGTCAGTGGGAGTATTCACGACCCTCGTCATTTCCGAACCACCCACCCGTGCAACGCGCACGCCTCCCCGCTCAACCGGGGATTATGCAGGGTTTCTATTCATGTTTATCGCGGCCGTCACCGGATTCATCCTGCTCTTTTACTATTCATCCGAAGTAGCGGCCGAATTCAGACGCACGTTGACCGAGGTGCTCGGTGCCAAGGCAATCGCGGGGTTCCTGGTCGAAACGGCACGACTGGGCACGGGCGTGGTGGCGGCGTGGCTGGTCGCCACACTCGTGATTCGCACCGGAGTCGTGAACAGGGCCATGATGCAGGATACCTACATCGCCCCGCTGAAAGACTTCTTCAGGCGATACGGGCTGAAATCCGCCTTGCTCCTCTTGCTGTTGGTCGGAGTTTACCGTATTTCCGACATTGTATTGGGCGTGATCGCCAACGTGTTCTACCAGGACATGGGATTCACCAAGCCGGAAATTGCCGGTGTCGTGAAAACCTTTGGGCTGTTCATGACCATTGCCGGCGGGTTTCTGGGAGGACTCCTGTCCGTTCGATACGGCGTAATCCGCATTCTCTTGCTCGGGGCACTTTTGTCTGCCGCCACCAACCTTCTGTTTATCGTGTTGGCCGCTATGGGACACGATCTCGGCATGCTTTATCTGGTGATCTCCGTCGATAACCTGTCGGCGGGATTGGCCAGCGCCGCCTTTGTCGCCTTCCTCTCCAGCCTCACCAATATCCAATTTACCGCCATGCAATATGCCATCTTCAGCTCGCTCATGACCTTATTCCCCAAAATCCTTGGGGGCTACTCAGGCACCATCGTGGACAGCCTGGACTACTCGAGTTTCTTCATGCTGACCGCCTTGCTGGGATTGCCCGTGCTCGTCCTCGTTTGGCAAGCACGAAACTATTTCGACCCGTCCACCAGAGCGAACAGGTAATGAGATGCGGTCGAAAACCCGTCAATGAACAACGTTACGCTTCCTCGGAAACGGGACTGACAAGCGTTCCGATTCGTTCGATTTCAATGGTGACCCGGTCCCCTTTTTTGAGAAAGACCGGCGGGTTTCGTGCAAACCCGACGCCCTGTGGTGTCCCCGTCAAAATAACCGTCCCCGGCAACAACGTCGTCCCTTCGCTCAAGAAACTGATCAGGGATGGAACGTCGAAAATCATGTCCGCGGTGGTCGAATCCTGCATGGTCTCGTCATTGAGCGTGGTTTTGATCTTGAGATTGTTGGGATCCGGGATTTCGTCGATGGTGACCAGGCAGGGACCGAGAGGACAAAACGTGTCAAAGGATTTTCCCCGGCACCATTGTTTGCCTCCACCCTCTTTTTGCCAGCGACGCGCACTCACGTCGTTGGCGCACGTGTAGCCCAGCACGTGGTTGAGGGCTTGGTGCCGTTCGATGTTCTTCCCCGGCTTTCCAATGACCACTGCCAATTCGCATTCATAATCGACCTGCCCAGGGGCGACTTTGGGAATGACGACGGGATCACCTGGATTATTGAGCGCATTGACAGCTTTGATGAACAACACCGGATAGTCCGGTATCTTTGCGCCCGTCTCTTCCGCGTGCCGCCGGTAATTCAAGCCCACGCAAAGGATGCTCGGCGGTTCGACAGGAGCGAGGAGCTTGTCAATCGCAACAACGTGGTCGGTGACCCGGTAGGTTTCGAAAATAATTCCCTCGATGAGTCGAGCCGATCCCTCGTCCACCCACTCGCCATAGCGAACGTCTCCTTCACTATCTTGAAACCGGATGACTTTCATCAAGCTCAACGCGCCAATCTGTCATCCTGAGCGAAGCGCCTGTCCTGAGCCTGTCGAAGGAAAGGATCTGCTTTTATAGGCTCTTGTTGTTGCAACGACGAGATTCTTTCCTTCACTACGTTCAGGACAGGCGCCTCCGGCTCAGAATGACCACTCCGGTATTTCCCAGCCGAATTGCCTTAGTGAGACAAAGTATAATGAGAAAGAGTATAATGAGACAAAATGATTATAGCATGCTCGCCGGAGACATTCCCCGGGCAGACAAAACGTTGCACGTCAGTGCGTTGAGCACCAGTGAAGCGTACCTTCAATGCGATCCCGTGAAAGTGCGAATATGGATGGACTCGATCTGCTGAAAACCGTTCCTCTTCTTTCCTTTCTTCCCGATGATAGTCTTGAAGACATCAAGACCAAGCTGGTCGAACAGCACTATGAGAAAGGCGAGTTTATTTTTCGGGAAGGCGAAAAGGCCGAATGGTTTTATTTCCTGAAGCAGGGAGCGATCAAATGTTTGAAGTACGCTCCGCAAGGGAATGAACTGATTCTCAAGATCCTGCTGCCCGGGGAAATGTTTTGTTGCGAGTCGGTCACTTTTGAGGGAGATACGGTCCATCCCGGCAATGCCCAGTCCCTGGGACCAACCACCGTTCTTAAACTCAACAGGGCGATCTATTTCGAGTGTCTTCACCAACACCCGCCCGTGACGATTCAAGTCATCAGTTATCTCGGGAGCCGACTCAAGGAATCGCAAGACCTCGCCAAAAGCCTCGCTCTCGATCCGGCTGAAACCCGACTCGCTGCATTATTATTGCGGCTTGCCGACAAACTCGGCGAGAAGGAACCTGAAGGCGTTTATATCGGGATCCAACTCACCCGACAGGAGATTGCGCATATGATTGCCATCACGGAGGAGACCGCTGTTCGCATTTTGACCCGATTTAAGGAACAGGGTATTCTTCTCACCCAGCCCGGCAAGAAACTCATCATTTCCGATATAGACGCCTTGAGGAAGCTCGCTTCTTGAATTCCCCGGGTCTTTCCTTCCTCTCCCGCTTTTCCCCTCTCTCCATCCCCTGCCTCTCTTGCAGGGACGTGAAAAAGTTGTATAGGTTGATCCATATCAATCTTTTTCACTCGTAAAGCTGTCATAGTTGTTGTCCGGTGCGGAAGGATGCACCGGCAAATGTACCTGTGCCCTCGTCTTTCCGCTGTTGAAATATCCTGGAAAAAGGCATTCATCCCGAAAGCCGGAGGGACAATCTGTAAACTTTTTATTCATCACGTCAAGGAGGTCTGAGTAATGCAGCAGGAATTTTCTCGAAAAGCAGGGGTTCGTACCGCATGGGTTGTTGCCCTGTGCCTGGCCGGCTGTCCGGTCCTGGCGTCAGCGGAAACCATCAAGGCCCAACTCTCGACGGCACCGAACGTTCCTCCCCCCATCACCCGTACCAAGCCGGCGACGGTCGTGGTCGAGATGGAAGCGAAAGAATACATCGGCACGATCGCAGAAGGGGTGCAATATAAATTCTGGAGTTTCAACGGCACGGTGCCCGGCCCCATGATCCGAGTCCGGGTGGGCGATACCGTAGAAATCCATTTAACGAACAGGAAGGACAGCAGCGAAAGTCACAATATCGACTTCCATGCGGTCAATGGACCGGGTGGTGGCGCCGCGATGCTGAATACCGAACCCGGGGAGAAAACCGGCCTGAGCTTTAAAGCGATCAATCCCGGTCTCTACGTGTACCATTGCGCCACCGCATCGCCGTCGATCCCGGCGCATATTGCAAACGGCATGTATGGCATGATTCTGGTGGAACCGGAGGGTGGACTTCCTCCCGTGGACAAGGAATTCTATCTCCTGCAGAGCGATTTTTACACCAAGAAGGCCGGCGGCTTTTTCGGCGGGGGCGGCGACGTCCTGGAGTTTGACCACGCCAAAGGGTTAGCCGAGCACCCTACTTACGTCGTCTATAACGGCATGGCCGGCTCTCTGGTCAAAAATCCCCTCACGGCAAAAGCCGGGGACCGTATCCGGATTTTCTTTGGCAATGCCGGCCCTAACCTGGTGTCTTCGTGGCATATCATCGGCGAGATCTTCGACAAGGTATGGACGGAAGGTTCGCTCACGACTCCACCCCTGGAAAACGTGCAAACCACGCTGGTGCCGGCTGCGGGGTCTACCATCGCGGAATTTACCGTGGAAGTGCCTGGCACCTATATTTCGGTGGACCACTCGATTTTTCGCATCGAGAAAGGCGCACTGGGTCTCCTGAAGGTGGAAGGGGAAGAGAAACCCGACATCTATAAGGGCCTTCAGTAAGACGGTCCTGTCATGTCAATAACGTCGAAACAGTCCGTGAATATGTCGGAATCGACTTCTAAGCAAGGAGAGGGTTATTTTGGGGCCATACATCATCCCTGCCCCACCCGGTCAAACGCAACCCCCTATTGATTCAGGCGAGGGTGGCTCTCCTCCAGCCCTCGCCGGCCGGGTCTGCCACGATAGCCAAGGTAGGTTGGATTAGTTCCGGTAGGTTGGATTAGCGCAGCGTAATCCAACAATTCCGTTAGCCCTTCCAGAATTGTTCATACTCGCGCAAATGCGTAAGTGTCTTCAGGTCCGGCAACCGATCCAAAAAGACCCGGCCTTGCAGATGATCCACTTCATGCTGGATCACGCGCGCGAAAAACCCTTCGGCGTCCAATTCCACGGCCTGGCCTTGACGATCGAGGCCACTGACCTTCACCCTCGTCCAACGCGGCACGAGCCCGCGTAAATCCGGCACGCTCAAGCACCCTTCCCACCCATCTTCCGTGGTCTCTGCGTGTTCCGTGATTGTGGGGTTGAGCAACACCGTCAGCGGAACAGCCGGTTGGTTCGGATAACGCGGGTTTTCCGGCGATACTTCGATCACGATGATCTGCTTGGACACGTGGACCTGCGGTGCGGCAATGCCCACGCCATTGGCATCCCGCATGGTTTCGACCATGTCATCAATGAGTCGCTGTATTTCCTGCGAATGCAATTCTTCCGAAGAAACCGGTTCCGTCTCTTGTCGAATTTTCGGGTGCCCCAGCCTGGTAATTTTTAATAACGACACGATAAATTCTCCCTCCTGGCACGCTGACCGCTCCCCGCTGTCATGCTGAGCGAAGCATCTCTCTTTCAAAACCAGATTATTCAGAATTGTAAAGGTTCGCTCATTCACTGACAATTGGTATAAAAATAGTCAACGATACTCCGAATCTGTCATTCTGAACGAAGTGAAGAATCTCTCCCTCAATAATCGAGCGACTCAACGACGAGATCCTTTCCTTCGAAAGACTCAGGACAGGCGCTACGCTCAGGATGACCACGCTGGTGGCAGGTGAGGGGAGAAAACAAAGACACTGGATCCTCGATTTAGATCCTCGATTAAAGATGTCGAGGACAAGCGTCGAGGATGACAGAAGTGGGGAAAGCAGATTTCTTCCTTCGACAGACTCAGGACAGGCGCTTTGCTCGGAATGACAACCTAGGCCTCATCTCTTGGGGTGCAGGCGGCTAACATCTCTCTGTATTTGTAGGGGCCGCATCTTATGCGGCCCGGAGACGGCACGATAAGGTGTGCAGCTACAACGACAAAGCAAAAACCCTGAATCCCCCTCACCCCAACCCTCTCCCACGGCGGGGAGAGGGAGAAATCGTCTCGTCTGCTGCGTTTCATTGACTTGTTTTGAAGCCGCATGATACCGTGCCGGTCATGAAAAAGCCTTGTTATTCAATAAGTTTCGCTCAATTTCGCCAATTGGTGCAGATGGGGAACCTGGTGCCGGTGTATCGCGAAATTCTGGCGGATCGGGAAACGCCGGTCAGCGCGTTTTCGAAAATCGATTCCGGCAACACGGCGTTCCTGTTTGAAAGTATCGAAGGCGGCGAGAACTGGGCGCGATATTCCTTTTTGGGCAGTAGTGCCACACAAGTGCTGTGGGAAGAAGACGGCAACCTCCGTGTCAAAAAAGGTCGAAAAACGGAAACACGTCCGTTAGGGCACAATCCTTTGGCCCCTATCCGGGCCATGCTGGACGAGTTTCAGCCGGTGCAGGTACCCGACCTCCCTCGTTTTGTCGGGGGAGCCGTTGGCTATCTGGGATATGACGTGGTGCGATTTTTCGAACCGATTCCCGGATATCCCAAGGATTCCACCCACTTACCCCTGCTTGCCTTCTTCGTCACGGATACGCTTTTGATTTTTGATAACGTGCGGCATACGATCAAAGTCGTAGCCAATGCGCATATTGCGTCTTCCACGAAATCAGACATCAGAGCCGCATACGTAGATGCCACGGCCAGAATTGAAAAAATGATTGCAAAGCTCAAGACCCCCCTGCGGCACCATTCTGCCTCAGCACGCCGTCACGTTCCGCGCTTCACCTCCAATATGACCCAAGCCAACTTTGAAAAAATGGTGATGCGGACCAAAGAATATATTCAGGCCGGCGATATCGTGCAGGCCGTCGTCTCCCAACGTTGGCAGACCAGGATTCGCACGTCCCCCCTGGAAATCTATCGCGCGTTACGGGTGATCAATCCTTCACCGTACATGTTCTATCTCCGGGTAGCAGGAGTCGAATTGGTCGGATCCTCACCGGAAATCCTGGTCCGATGCGAAGAAGACCAGGTTGTCGTCAGGCCGATCGCGGGCACGCGAAAGCGCGGGGCCACGGTCGCGGAGGACCAGGCGTTGGCCGAAGAACTGTTAGCCGACACAAAGGAACGCGCCGAACACGTCATGCTGGTCGATTTGGGACGGAACGACGTCGGACGCGTAGCTCAAACGGGCACGGTCGCGCTTGATCCGTTCATGAAAATCGAACGATACTCTCACGTCATGCACATTGTCTCGCAAGTGACGGGCACGTTGAATCCGGGACAGAACGCGTATGACGTCATGAAGGCGTGTTTCCCGGCCGGCACGGTTTCGGGTGCGCCGAAAATTCGAGCCATGCAGATCATCGAAGAACTCGAACCCACGCAACGAGGACCCTATGCCGGCGCCGTGGGCTATTTCAGTTTCTCGGGCAATATGGATACCTGTATTAATATTCGAACCATTGTCATTAAGGGCCGGGACGCCTTTGTTCAGGCCGGCGCGGGGATCGTCGCCGATTCAGATCCAACGAAGGAATACGAAGAGACGTGCAATAAAGCCCGCGCCATGATGCGAAGCATCGAAATGGCCGAAGAGGGATTGGAATAGCGACTGCCACCTGATTTTGCTGATAATTTTATGTTGCTCATGATCGACAATTATGACTCCTTTACGTACAACCTGGTTCAGTACCTTGGGGAACTGGGTGCCGATATTGACGTGTATCGAAACGACAAAGTCACGGTGGATGAGATTACGGAACTGGATCCGAAACGCATCGTGATCTCTCCCGGTCCTTGTACGCCCAACGAGGCGGGAATTTCCGTGGAGGTGATTCGACGTTTTGCCGGACGTATTCCGCTGTTGGGCGTCTGTCTCGGGCATCAGTCTCTGGCCTTTGCCTTCGGCGGTGAAATTATTCGCGCCGATCGTCTGATGCACGGCAAAACGTCGTTGGTCAAACACGACAATCAAACGATTTTTGAAGGCCTGCCCAACCCGTTCGAAGCCACGCGGTATCATTCGCTGATCGTCAATAAGGAAACCTTGCCCGATGATTTTGAAATTTCAGCGGTAACGGAAGAAGGCGAAATCATGGGCCTCCGGCATCTTCCGACTGGTGCGGAAGGCGTGCAGTTTCATCCGGAATCGATTCTCACGAAATCCGGCATGGATTTATTGCGAAACTTCCTTGAACTGGGATCCGGAAATGGTGAACCGCTTGCGACATAAGCTCTACCTCCCCTACCCCTCCTTACAAAGGAGGGGAATCAAGACGGAATGACTGGTGTTCCCTCCCCTTACAAAGTGTACTGTCCCGTGTGATTCACTAGACTCTTCTGCTATCATGCGTGGCATCGAATATGTCCACCAACGGAGGCCCCATGGACATTAAATTACATAAGTTAGCTCGCACCACCCCCGCCACGCGTCGCTACATCCAGACCGCCCCCAAAAGCGCCGCGACCTTGGCCCGGGAACTCGGGGTCGCTGTGACTACCATCTATAAATGGAAGCGCGCCGGCCGGGTCCACGATGGCTCCCATGTCCGCCACCAGCTCCATGCCAGTACCTCCCCCGAGCAGGAAGCCCTTATCGCCGAATTGCGCACCCAATTGCGGTTGTCCCTCGACGATGTCACGGAGGTCCTGAACCGATGCAGTGCGACGCCCTTGAGTCGGAGCGCGATCCATCGCTGCTTGGTGCGGCTCGGCGTCGCGCGCTTGCCCCCCGCCTCCCCCGACGCGCCGCCGGTGGGGCGGTTCGCGGCGACCCCGTGCGGCTACATTCATCTGGATCTGAAAGTGTTAAGCAAATTACAGAAGCAGCCCAGTTATGTGTTCGTGGCCATTGACCGGGCCACCCGCTATGTCTGGGTCAAGGTGCTGGCCCGGCGGACGGCCGCCACGGTGACGCAGGCCGTCGAAGAATTCCTGGCCGCGTTTCCGCACAAAGTGCACACCATCTTGACCGATAATGATGGCGCGTTTACCGATCGGTTTGCCGTGCACAAGAAAGGCAAGCCCGCGGGCCAGCCGAGCGGGACGCATCGCCTGGATCACGTGTGCCGGGCGCATGGGATCACACATCGCCTGATCCGGCCCTATCATCCGCAGACCAATGGCATGGTGGAACGCTTTAACCGGCGGCTGAGTGACGCGTTACAGAGCCAGCCGACGCTCCGGGCCCATTGCAGCAATCGGTTTCGGAGTCACGCCGAGCGGAACGCCTTCATCACACGGGTGGTGGACAATTACAATCGGACCCGGTTAAGGTGCCTCAACTATCAGGCCCCCTTGCACTTGTTACAGAATCTCACGGGACACAACAACAAAGGAGGGGAATGGTCAACGGCGTGCCGGCGTTTTTCCCTCCCCTTTGTAAGGGGAGGCCAGGAGGGGTAGAGTCGAAGAGAGGGGAATCGGTGAGAAAACGAAGGAAGACGGCATGATCAAAGACGCCCTCACAAAACTGGTTGACGGCATCAACCTCACGGAAAAAGAAGCCCATGACGTCATGCTTGAGATCATGAATGGTGCCACGTCCGAACCCCAAATCGCCGCATACCTCATGGGCCTTCGTATGAAGGGCGAGACCGTCGAAGAAATCACGGGGTCGGTCAAAGCCATGCGTGAAATGGCCGTGCGTATCCACGTGGGAAATCCCCAGGTCGTGGACACCTGCGGAACCGGTGGCGATCGATCCAATACCTTTAATATCTCCACCGCGACGGCCTTCGTGGTTGCCGGAGGTGGCATCACCGTTGCCAAGCATGGGAACCGTTCGGTTTCTTCCCGGTCCGGGAGTGCGGACGTGTTAGCCGCCATGGGTGTCAAGATCGATCTTCCTCCGGAACGGGTGGAAGCCTGCGTCAATGAAATCGGGATCGGCTTTTTGTTCGCGCCGCTCTACCACGGGGCGATGAAGCATTGCGCCAAGCCTCGTTCCGAAATGGGCGTACGAACGTTGATGAACATCATGGGCCCCTTATCCAACCCCGCGGGCGCCGGCGTCCAGATTTTAGGAGTCTATGATCACGCCTTGACGGAAAAGTTGGCCCAGGTCCTCATCCGCTTGGGCACCCAACATTGTTTCGTCCTGCACGGCAAGGACGGATTGGACGAAATCACGTTGACCGATTTCACCTACGTTTCCGAAGGCAAGGCCGGACGGATTTCGAGTTATCACCTTGCGCCGGAAGATTTCGGATTGACCCGGGTCAGTCCGAAAGACCTGCAAGGGGGGACTCCCGAAGACAATGCGGCCATCATCAAGGAGATTCTCAAGGGACATCGTAACGCCAAACGGGACGTTGTACTCATGAATGCCGCGCCGGCATTTATAGCCTGCGGGAAAGCTAAAAACCTGAAGGAGGGGTATGGCCAAGCCGCGAATGCATTGGATAGCGGTGCCGCTTACGAGAAATTTCAGAAACTTGTCCGGTTTTCGAATAGGGCCGCCGTATGATCCTGGATCGAATCCTGGAACATAAGAAGTCGGAAGTCCGCCGAAAAAAAAGCCGCGGATACCTGACCAGCCTGAAAGGGAAAATCGCCGATCGGCCCGAACCGTCTGGCTTTATCAAAGCCCTAGAGGAGGCCTGTACGCCGGACTGCCCGGCCCTGATTACGGAAGTCAAGAAGGCCTCACCCAGCCAGGGCTTGATGCGTCCGGAGTTTAAAGACCGATTCGACCCGGTCGAGATTGCCTGCACGTATAAAGAACACGGAGCGGCAGCGGTGTCGGTCTTGACGGATCAGGAATTCTTTCAAGGGCATTTGGACCACCTGGCCCGCGTCAAGGACCACGTGGGGCTGCCGGCCTTGAACAAGGAATTCATGATCGAAGACATCCAATTCTATGAAGCACGCGCCTATGGAGCCGATGCCGTCCTGCTCATCGTGGCGGCCTTGGATCGGATTCAGCTCGAAGACTTCTATGCGATGGCCAAGGGCCTGGCACTCGACGTGCTGGTTGAAACGCACGACGAATCGGAAATCGATAGGGTCCTGGAACGCATTCCCGACGCGGCTTTGATCGGCATCAATAACCGGGACCTGACGACCTTCTCGACCGATCTTTCGGTTACCCGGCGACTGGCCCCACGGATTCCTTCCGAGAAAATCATCGTGAGTGAAAGTGGAATCCATAAACGCGAGGACGTCATGCAGATTTTGGAAGCCGGAGCCAAGGCCATGCTGGTGGGTGCATCTCTGGTTCGAGCCGATGATATCGGTGCCAGGATTCAAGGCCTGCGAGGAACGGCCGGACAGGAAAACGAAGCCCAACAGCCTGAGCAAGGAACCCGCTGGATTTAACAACCTCTCCCCGTTTATCACACCATGGCTCTGCCGAAAATCAAAATCTGTGGGATCACGAACCCCATCGACGCCTTGCAAGCCGTCGACGCCGGAGCCGATGCGCTCGGTTTCGTCTTCTACAGGAAAAGCCCACGCAACGTCAGTGTGAACGTGGTCAAGTCCATTGTGGTCAATTTACCGCCGTTCGTGTTGCCCATCGGGGTGTTCGTCAATGCGAAACCCGAGACCGTCCGCAAGACCATGGATGAATGCGGGTTGGCGCTCGCGCAAATTCATGGAGACGAATCGGCGGAGTATTGTGAAGCCCTGGGACGTCCGGTTATCCGAGGAATCAGACTTCGTGACCGTCACACCCTCTTCGCCATGGCCGAGTACAAGGGCCGGTCCCGAGTTCGAGGATTCATCCTGGATGCCTTTTCAACGACAGCCTATGGAGGAACCGGCAAGACCGCGGACTGGGCCCTTGCCGCGGAAGCCGCTCAATCTTTTTCCTTTTTGCTTGCAGGGGGGCTCACTTCGGATAACGTCCAGGAGGCGATCCGGAAAGTGCAACCGTACGGCGTGGACGTCAGCAGCGGCGTCGAAGCCAGTCCCGGCAAGAAAGATCCGGCCAAAGTGACGGCCTTTATCCAAGCCGTGAAACTTGTCTCGTCATAAATCGAGCCGGTATATTTCGATCCGTGAACAACATCCCGCATCTTCTCCCCTTTCCTGGAAGATGAAGGAGTACTCCTCTCTCCCTCCCCTTTGTAAGGGGAGGGAGAGCTAGGCATACCCCCGCGAAAGCGGGGGTGGGGTAGAGACGGCGTGGTAGCATCGCATGCACATGAGGCACAGACAACAAATATAACAAGGACTTCTGAAGGCTCCTTCTCTAATGCTCACAGTACTAGCCGCAACCTCTACCTCCCCTACCCCTCCCGACCCTTCGTATGCTCAGGGCAAGCAAAGGAGGGGAAATCGAGGAAGGGTTCTTTCTCTGAAATGGCAATAAGACCCCATGGCACGAATTCCCGTTAAACAAAGCCGGTTTGGCAAATATGGAGGGCAATACGTTCCCGAAACCCTCATGCCGGCTATCCTGGAACTGGAAACAGTCTATGCGAACCTTCGGAAAGACCGCGGATTTCAAAAAGAATTTCACGACTGTTTAAGACAATACGTGGGGCGTCCGACTCCCCTCTACTTCGCCAAACAACTCACCAGGACGTTGGGTGGAGCGAAGATCTATCTCAAGCGCGAGGACCTCTGTCATACCGGCGCGCACAAAATCAACAACGCCGTGGGCCAGGCGTTGCTGACGAAACGCATGAAGAAACGGCGAATCGTCGCGGAAACCGGTGCCGGACAACACGGCGTCGCGGTTGCGACCATTGCCGCCATGTTCGGGCTGGAAGCGGAAGTGTATATGGGGACGGAAGACATGGCGCGCCAGTCGCTCAACGTTTTTCGCATGCGATTACTCGGATCGAAAGTCACCGGCGTGGACGCGGGCAGCCGGACGCTCAAGGACGCCATCAGTGAGGCCATGCGTGACTGGACCACGAACGTGCGGACCACGCATTACCTGCTGGGTTCCGTGCTGGGGGCCCATCCTTATCCGATGATGATCCGTGATTTTCAATCGGTGATCGGCCGCGAAGCGCGACGACAAATCATGGCTGCAGAGGGCACACTCCCCCATTGCCTGGTGGCTTGCGTGGGAGGCGGAAGCAACAGCATCGGCCTGTTCTACCCGTTTATCAAGGATGCCCGAATTCAAATGGTAGGGGTGGAAGCCGGTGGAATGGGCTTGGCCAGTGGCAAACATGCCGCTCGATTTGCCGGTGGCATGCCGGGAGTGCTTCATGGAACCATGACCTATTTGCTTCAGGACCGGCACGGCCAAGTCAACAGCACACACTCGGTGTCAGCCGGGCTCGATTATCCCGCGGTCGGCCCTGAACACGCCATGCACCATGACTCGGGTCGCATTCAATACACTTCGGCGACCGATCAGGAAGCCCTGGAAGCATTCGATCTGTTGTCCCAGGAAGAAGGGATTATCCCCGCCCTGGAAAGCGCCCATGCCGTTGCCGAAGTCATGAAACGGGCACCGAAGATGAAGAAAAGCCAAATCCTGATCATGAACCTGTCGGGACGCGGAGATAAAGACGTCAACCAGATTGCCCAGATGCGGGGCATCCAATTATAAATCATGCTTACTCCTTCCAATCGCATAACCGCCACCTTTGACCGTCTTCGCCGACAAGGGGAAAAAGCACTGATCCCCTATCTCATGGGCGGGGATCCTTCATTGGCTGAGACGGAAGCCTTGGTGGTGGCATTGGAAAAAGCCGGGGCTGATCTGATTGAGATCGGTGTCCCGTTTTCCGATCCCATTGCCGATGGCCCCGTGATCCAAAAAGCGGCCGAACGGGCGTTGCGAGCCGGCACCTCGCTACGCGGCATTTTGCGGACCGTTAGATCCTTGCGAACCAAAACCCAGGTGCCGCTTATCCTGATGACCTATTACAACACCATTATGGCAATGGGAGAACAGGAATTCTGTGATGAAGCGGTTCAATCCGGGGTGGATGGAGTCATTATTCCGGACATGCCTCCGGAAGAAGCCGACCCGTTGCAACAAGCCGCCGCGGCGAAAGGCCCGTGCCTGATCTTTCTTCTCGCGCCGACGAGCACTGCGGCGAGAAAAGCCGAAGTGATCAAACGCACCAGCGGATTCATTTATTATGTGTCGATTACCGGGATCACCGGGGCAAAGCTGCAAGATACAGATTCCATTGAACGCAACGTGCGCGCGCTCCGAAAGAAAGCCAAGAAGCCCGTAGCCGTGGGATTCGGCATTGCCACACCCGACGATGCCCGCCAAATCGCGGCCTTCTCCGATGGCGTCATCGTGGGCAGCGCCCTCGTCCGCAAAATAGAAGAACTCCAACATTCTGCCGATCTGATTCACGAAGTCAGCCGATTCACGGCCAGCTTGAAAGCCGCCCTCTCCAGTAACGGCGTGGAGTAACGCTTTCCTGCCCCAGTCTTTCCCTGTCCTTTGTAAGCGGAGGCCAAGTGGGGTAGAGTGACGTGAACGCCCACTTTGTCCTGATGCAATCTCAAGAACAAAAATCGTGTTAAGCCTCGATGACGTGAATGCCGTTCTCACCGAAATGGCACCGGCTTGCGGCGGCGGATTTATCCAAAAAATCCAGCAGCCGACACCCGATACGATCATTCTTTTTCTTCGCCGACCGGGGCGTTCTCTTTCGATTTTACTCTCAGCCCATTCCCAATACGGACGGTTGCATATCCTGAGTCAAAAAGTCTCATCCCCTCAAACTCCGCCATCGTTCTGTCAATATTTACGTGCTCATCTCTCAGGAGCAAAAATTCATCGTCTCGCCCAAACACCTCAGGATCGCATCGTGTGGTTCGAGCTGAAAAAAAGCGAGCAGGTGTTCTTTCTGGTCGTCGCGCTTATCGGACGTTCGGCCAATATCTTCGTCCTGGATGACCGGACCACGGTGCTACGGTCCCTCAAAGCCAGCCGCCAACTCGTGGGGCAACCGTTTACCCTTGTCCCCTGTCCTTGGACCACCGAAATCTCTCAGGAATCGTGCCCCCCCGTTCAGGATGCCGACGAGATACGCTTTCCCGTTTCTGAACGAATCGAATCGTCTCATTCCGTATCCGAACGGAACGCGTATATCGAGGACCAACGTCATCAACAAATCGTCCACTTACGCAAACACGTTAAAAAATTGCAGCGACGGATAACGAAATTGACACAGGATTTTGAAAAGGTCGGTGCCTATCGTGAGTATGGACGGTACGGCGAGCTTTTGAAAAGCCACGTCTCTACCCTGCGAAAAGGACAGGATCAAATTACCGTAGTCGATTATTTTGATGAAAGACTGCCCGAACTGACGCTTCCGTTAAACCCTGAAAAAGACGGACCTGAGAATCTTAAGGACTATTTCGCAAAGCATGGAAAATTTGCCGGAGCACAAAAGAACCTTGTGCCTCGTCTCGAGGAGACGAACAACGAACTGGGTAAACTTCAAAACGAATTACAGGAATTGGAAAGTGGAAAAATGACGGACTCATCAGAGCAGGAGGATGATCAGCGGGTAGCGCAGTCGGTGCCGCCGCCACAAGATCCCCAACGCTCCGGGCTCAAAAGACAAACGGCCATACCCTACCGTCAATTTTACTCCCAGGATGGACAAGCCATCCTGGTCGGGAAAACCGCCAAAGATAATGATGCCGTCACCTTCAAGGTATCCAAACCCGACGATCTTTGGCTGCACGCCAGGGGCACACCGGGGTCACACGTGGTCGTCAAACTGGAAAAGAAACAGCAGATGCCGCCTGAAACCTTGAAGGACGCCGCAACCCTGGCCTTGTTTTACAGCGATTTACGAAAAAGCGGAAAAGGCGAAGTCATCTATACCTTGAGAAAAAACGTCAGAAAACCCAAGGGCGCGAAACCCGGCGCTGTCATGGTGACCCAGGAAAAAAGCTTGTGGGTTTTCGTGGACCAGACACGTTTGGATCGACTGAAGGAATCTGCTGGCCCAAGTAGCATTATTCAAAGCATGAGGAGCATGACATGAACGATTCACTCACTGAAGAAGTACGAGAGCAGCGAAAGACGAACTATGACATTCATCCCCTTATCGTCAACCGATGGTCTCCCCGTTCGATGACCGGTGAGGAATTATCCGACGATGCGCTCATGCCGCTTTTTGAAGCGGCTCGCTGGGCTCCGTCGTCGTATAATGCGCAACTGTGGCGATTCGTCTATGCGAAGCGAGAAACCAAATTCTGGGACACGTTTGTGGATCTGCTGGCCGAAGGCAATAAAGCATGGGCTCGGCAGGCCGCCGCATTGGTCGTCGTCACGGCCAGGAAGTTCTTCGAACGTAATGACAAACCCGCTGCCACGTATGCCTTCGATGCAGGTGCGGCGTGGCAGAATCTGGCGTTGGAGGGGACACGACGGGGATTAGTCGTGCACGGCATGCAGGGATTCGATTACGAGAAGGCCAGGAGAGAGTTGCACGTCCCCGAAGACTACGAAGTCCTGGCTATGATTGCCATTGGAAAGCGCGCGCCCAAGGAATCCCTGCCCCCTCAGCTTCAAGAGATGGAACGTCCGAACGACCGGCGGCCGTTGGACGAAATCATCATAGCAGGACGTTTTCGGGTAGAAGAGAAGCCGTGAGATTTAAAAAAGATAACGATCCATTATTCTCCGACCCGCACTAACATGCCACGATCCTTACACACGGAAAACGTGTATTGATAGACCGCGATCATGAGCAGCAAATACAGGACGTTCAGGCCCATCGCCCACCACAGATGGGACCACGGCACGACCTGATTCAGTAACACCTCCCGCATACCTTCAAACACGTGCGCGGCCGGATTCGCCAGGGCGACCGGTTGCAGCCAGTCCGGCAGAACGGACAGCGGATAAAACACACAGGAGATCGGTTGGAACAGAAAGACCAACCCCCAGGCGAGGACTTCGGCTTGCTGGCCGAATCGCATAATCACCGACGTGGTTAAGATCCCGATGAACCACCCGGAGGCAATCAGGTTCAGGATGAATGGGATCAAGGTCAGTCCCATGATGAAGACGTTGTAGGAATAAAAGAACAGGGCGGCAAACGCCATAATGATGGAAACGGCGGCCACCTTGAAGATACTCATGACCATCATCGCCGCCAGAAATTCTCCGGCGGTGAGCGGGCTCGCGAATAAATTCATGAGATTTCTCGACCAGATTTCTTCGAGAAAGGAGATGGTGATCCCCTGTTGCGCCCGAAAGAGTATGTCCCAGAAAATGAGCGCGCCCAGAAAAAAAACGACGGCACCGTGCAGTTCTTCCCCTTCCTGGGCCAGGTACATCGTAATGAATCCCCACACCACCAGGTCCAACAAGGGCCAGTAAAAAATCTCCAACAACCGTGGAAAACTCCGGCGATAGAGAAACAGATGCCTGTATATCAGTGCGGTGATACGACCGAGGTTCATGAAGTGGTTATCCTATTGTGCATTCGGCTCTACCCCAACTACCCTCCCCTTACAAAGGGGAGGAAATGACGGTTATTCCCGCGCTCCTTACCCTATCTCCGCAAAGATAACGAGTCTTTAAATTCTCTGCCCTGATACGGCCATCAACTTTCACGGGCGATTTTGAGGAAGACTTGTTCCAGGTCGTCTTCGTCGTATTGCGCAATGACTTCTTCGGCGGTTCCCTCGGCGATGATTTTTCCTCGTTGCAGGAACACGATCCGGTCGGACATTTCTTCTATTTCCCGCATGTTGTGCGAGGTGTACAACATGCTCAGGCCGGACGTCTCACGATATTCTTTTAAAAACCCTTTCACTTTGTGGGCGATATCCGGGTCCAGACTGGCCGTAGGCTCGTCGAGAAACAGGATTTTCGGTTCGGTCAGGACCGCCTTTGCCAACGTCAGTCTCGTCATTTGCCCGGACGACAATTTGCGGGTCACTTTATGGCGCATGTCTTCCATCTCGAGTTTTTTGATCACGTCATCGATTCGCCTGTCGATATTCGATACACCATATAACCGACCCGTTACCCGGAGATTTTCTTCCGTGGTCAGGGCATAGGGCATCGAGATGTAGGTGGATGAAAAATTGACCTGCCGCAGAATCGTTTCCCGATGGTGCAGGAGATCGAGTCCAAACATCTCGATCGTCCCATGCGTGGGGGTAACCACCCCCAGGAGCATTTGAAAGGTGGTCGTTTTCCCCGCGCCGTTGGGTCCGAGCAGGCCAATGGTTTCTCCGGGTTGAATCTCGAACGAGACGTCATTCACCGCGGTGAAATCACCGAACCGTTTGGTCAGGTTTTGAACGCGAACGATCGGTGCCGTCATCAGTGCCGTCTACGTGGGATTAAAATAAAAAATCTCCGATTTTGTCCGGGAGATGACAGACTTCACAATCTTTGCTGAGCACCTTGCCTTCATATGCGGTTTTGTTGTCGTGGCACCGCACACAATCGGCCAATGAAGATTTCCATAATGCCGAGCCTTCGGGATGGTCGGGATGGTACGGCTGCATGTCCAACTTGACGTGACCTCGTGGGATCACGATGGGGTAGCCTTTAACGGGCTTGCCGTGGGCCACTCGTGCGTGACAGGTGGTACAGCCCTCCCCTTCCCCGCGTTTCTGGAAGGCTTCCATGTGTTTCCGGTGACTCATGATCAATCCGATATCATTGACGGGCTTCGGCAGGTCTCTCGTTGAAACTTCCGACACCCTGAGTATCGCACGATGGCAACTCAAACAGACATTTGAATCCACCTGCGTTTGCAAGTCATGGGGCTCGGTCGGCGTTCCGAACCACGTAATCGCCACGTCCTTCAGACCGGCATACACTTTATCTTCGACAAATCCTTTCAGGCCCGGGCGAACGTGGCACTCCACACAGGTGACGTCCTTGTGGGACGACGTTTTCCAACTGTCGACCGAGGGACGAATGGTATGACAGGACGCGCAAAACTCGGGATCGTTGGTGATTGGAATGGCTGCCGTCCCGGCTACAAAGAGGACCACGACAGCGACCAGGAGGACGATGACGGTCCCGCGGTTCATGCTAGGTGGAAGGGGGCTTGGGGTAGTGCTGAATAATCAGCTTGGCCAGCGCCGCGATATCGTCGCGATCGATGCACGGAACGGATGATTCTATGGGTTTCATCGAGACGATGGCCAACAACCCGTCAATGGCGACGTTGACTTCTGCCAGTTGTTCACGAACCACGGCAATTTTCGGGTAGCCTTCGCTTTTCCACCCTTCCGCAATGATTAAATCCGTGCGGCTGTCCAAAAACCGGTCTCGCACCTCTTCGACTTTCATTTCTTCGGAGACGTCGGCAAACATGGCAAGGCTTCCCTTGGAAACCACGATGACCGCATGCGCCCCGGCTTGTTTGTGTCGCCAACTATCCTTGCCCTCCGTGTCCAACTCGAACCCGTGTCCCGCGTGCTTCACGGTTGCCACCCGATACCCTGCGCGGGTGAGTTCTGGAATGACCCGTTCAATCAACGTGGTTTTCCCGCTGTTCGAACGACCGACAAAGGATAGGATAGGTGGCGCCATGGGTTAAAAATTCTTGCTGAGCACTTGTACGCGAACGGTATCGCCGGGATTGATTTTTTCCACTTCTTCGGGAATATCAATCAACCCGTTGGCCTTGACCATGGAGGTCAAAATCCCTGAACCTTGCGGCCCTGTCGTCCGAACGGTGAGTTTTCCGTTTTCTTGTTCCAGGATCCCTCGAAGGAAATGCCGGCGATCAGGACGTTTGGAAAACTTTTCCTGAAACTCGGCCTCAACCACCGGACGCATCAGGTGCCGGCAGCCTCCCATCTTCATGACCGCCAACCGAACCAACTGTTCAAACGTGACCATGGACGACACGGGATTCCCCGGCAACCCGAAAGCCAATTTGCCCTGGATTTTGCCGAAGGCCAGGGGTTGTCCCGGGCGAATCGCCAGTTTCCAGAAATGCATGTCGGCTCCAAGTTCCGCGAACACGACTTTGGTGAAGTCGTAGTCGCCCATGGACACGCCGCCCGAGAGAACGACAATATCACAGCCCAATCCCTGCGAGATCTTTTCCTTGAGGGATTCTGGCGTATCCCTGGCAATGCCCAACAAGAGCGGCATCCCACCCGCCTCTTGAACCGCGGCCGCAATGCCATAGCTGTTCGAGTTGACGATTTTATTCTCGTCGAACTTCTCATCGAGATCGGCGAGTTCATCACCCGTTGAAAGGATGGCCACTCGGGGACGTTGATGCACCAGTACAAACGATTTCGCCAAAATCGCGAGCATGCCGATTTCCGCCGGACGCAGTTGGGTCCCTTGGGGAATGATGCATTCGCCTTCCTTGACGTCTTCGCCCTTTGGACGAATATTGGCACCCTGGGGTTCTGGTTGGAAAATCCTGACGTGAGTTGCGGACGGTTCCGTGAATTCGACCCGTACCACGGTATCGGCTCCATCCGGAACCGGGGCGCCGGTCATGATGCGAATGGCTTCACCGGGCCCCACGGATTTCGTGGCCACCTGGCCGGCCTGCACGTCTTCGACGATCGTCAATTCCGCCGGCTTGGTAATTTCGTGCTCTTTCCTGATATCTTCCCACCGGACGGCAAACCCGTCCATGGCCGAATTGTTCCACGGGGGATTATCTCGTGGCGCCACGATATCTTCCCCCAACACCCGTCCCAATGCGTCCAGCAATCCGACTTTCTCGCACCCCAACGGGGTGGCGGCGTCCAGCACGATCTCTTGAGCTTGTGTGAGAGAGGTTAACCCGTCCATGCGTCTCTACTTTTTCTTGAATGGGCTCTTGGTCGCAATCTGCACCAGTGACCCTTTTTTCTTGCAAAACTCGTCAACTTTATTGGCAATGTCGTGATACGCGTCGGCCGTCGGCAAATCCGAATGGAACAAAGCATAGGGTTCGCCGTAGTCACACTGCTTCACCACCTCGGGATCAAGCGGAATTCTTCCTAAAAAGGGAACACCCATATCGTGGGCGGACGCTTCTCCTCCACCCATGCGAAAGACTTCGATATGCTGGTGACAATGCGGGCAATCGAGACCGCTCATATTCTCCACGATACCGATAATCGGCAATTCACTGTCCCTTGCGAAGGTGACGGACTTTCGGGCATCGAGCAGGGCCACTTCTTGCGGGGTTGAAACGATGACACACCCGGTCACATCCCCGATCAGGTCGATCGTCGTGACCGACTCATTTCCCGTTCCGGGCGGCAAGTCCACGATAAGAAAATTCAAATCCTGCCATTCGACGCCACCGAGTAATTGATTGATGAATTCGAATTTATAGGCATCGCGCCAGATAATGGGATCATCGGAATTCTGGAGCAGGAACGACATCGAGGCAATTTTCATGTTGTAGGCCTGATGGGGAATAATCCCGCCACCCGTGCTGATCTTGAGGCGTTGGCCTTCGGCCCCGACCATTTTGGGAATATTGGGGCCGTGAATATCCATATCGCAGATACCCACCTCGTAGCCTTTCAATGCCAGGCTGACGGCCAGATTCGTGGCGAGGGTGCTCTTGCCGACTCCCCCTTTGTTACTCATGACGAGGATCTTATAGTCGATCCGCTCCATGCGTTTGGCCACCAACCACCGGCTATGACCTTCTTTATCTTTTTGGCACGTTTCGTTCTCGTCACAAATCGCGCAGGCCCACATATACGTACAGGCATCGCCTTCTGTTGTCGCAGGTTGAAACATTTTCAAGTCAGGACTCATGAACGCCTCCAAATTTTCTGCTTCGATCAATCAAAGAATTCACGATCAAGCTGTCATTCTGAACCTAGTGAAGAATCTCGTCTTTGTAGCGGCAACATCTCATGGGGCCTGTCTTGGCCGCATAAGATGCGGCCCTACAGATCAGAATGACCATGATACGGTAGCTTCTACACCTTTCTACCTTCCTTACCGGAGGAAACACCGGATATTTTCCCAACGGTGTGATCGAGAATCGGAAGCAACGTCGATAAATTATCGATCGCACCCTTCGGACTGCCCGGCAGATTCACCACCATCGTCTTGCCCCGAATCCCTGCGGTTCCCCGGGACAGCATGGCCGTCCTCATTTTTTTAAGACTTTCCGCCCTCATGGCTTCCCCGATGCCGGGGATTTCTTTCTCGATGACGTCGCGCGTGGCTTCCGGAGCCCAATCCGTGGGCCGAACCCCGGTTCCTCCTACGGTGAAAATCACCTGAAGATCCTGTTTCTCACACAGGCTCATCAAATGCTTGCGAATGACCTCACGGTCATCCGGTACGACTTCATACCCGACAAGATGAAGGTCATGGTCCTGCAGATATTGACAAAGGCTTTCTTTCCCACGATCTTCCGCTTCTCCTGAACAGATTTTACTGTTGATGACCAATACCGCGACGTCAATCATCATAATCTCTAATCGCTACATCCTCTCTTTATTGCAGTCGCTCAGCACTCTTTCTCTTTATGCAAAGCTTCCAAGTGGTGTTGCCTTTCTTTAGCAGCTTCTATCGCATCATTGGCATTAGAGTAAGTGCCGACAATGGCAGGCCAGAAGAAAACCGCTGCCACGACATTAGTGCCGGTAACACCTTTTTCGTCACGAGCTTCTTTTTCAAAACGTTTGGCTTCGGCAATTTCTTGGACCAGCGAATCACAACTTAAATCCTTGTCGGACATTTTTTTCTCATCTACGACATGAGGAGTTGCGCACCCTGACAAGAAACCTATCGTGACAAAAAATATGGCAAGTTTTTTCATTGTTTTTTCTTTCCTCTCTGCTGATTTTTTTGAATAAATTTATTTGATGAAAACGTAAAGACGTCAGGGTACACCCACGTACTCGTCATCGGGACCACCGGTTGCCGCTTGAGGTTTCAGCACGTCGGAGCCCTTTGACGAGGGACCTGCGTCAGCCTTCTCTTCCGCTTCACTGGCCTCGTCCGTTGGTTTTTTCTTAAAAAACCCGGCACTGATAATGCCGACTTCATAGAAAAAGTACATCGGCAAAGCCATGATACATTGATTAAAGGGATCCGGCGTCGGCGTTAGCAGTGCGGCAAAAAGAAACGACCCCAAAAACGCCCATTTTCGGTACTTTTTCAGAAATGGCGCATCGACCCACCCCAATTTGGCCATGAGCGTAAGCGCCAGCGGCACTTCAAAAATCAGGCCGAAGACCACCAGTAACCACAGCGCGAATCCCACGTAACTGGCAATCGACAGTTGCGGAATGAATCCCGCCTGAACGCCGTAGGAAATCAAAAAGTTCAGGGCAAATGGCAACACGAAAAAGAAACAGAATCCCAATCCCAAATAAAAAGCAACGGCACTCGTCATGACAAACGGCGCCACGAACCGGCGTTCCTGTGCGTGCAAGCCGGGAACCACGAAGGACCATATTTCCCACAGGATATAGGGCGTTGCGAGCACTAGGGCAAAAAGAGCCGCCACTTTGAGGTTTTGCCATAAAGCTTCGGCCGGAGACAAAAAGATAAAGGGAATCTTCGGCAGGTCGGTCGGAACCCATTCCAGGTTTCCGGGAACGAACATGTTCTGCAGTGGAATCCGCAACCACTGCACCAGGATATCGGCGTAGAAAAACGTCCCGATGAAAAACAAGGCCACGACCACCACCACTTTCGTCAGCTTTGCCTGAAATTCAAACAAGTGCTGCATGACCGGCATCTTTTTATCCTCGAGAGGATTAAAGATCTTGTCCTGCAGCCACTTTGTAATTTTCGATTGTTCCGCCATGTCTCAGTACGACTCTTTACTTCCGCTCGGGAGACCCATCAATAATAGCCGTGGCCCAAGCCGCGACCCGGCATGACACGCACCTTATTGGGGATTGACCGCCACAAAGAGATTATTCCCTCTCCGGCTTAAAAAGAGAACGGCCAACTCCTCTTTTTTAATCATAGGGGCCACCCGTTGGTAATCGGCCAGACTCTTCACGACTTCCCGATTCACTTCCTGAATGATATCCCCTTGTTGCAAGCCCGCCGCTTCCGCCGCACTCCCGGGTTTCACTTCATTCACCACGACGCCGGCAACCTCTTCAGGGAGGCTCAGTTGTTTCCTTCGTTCATCCGTCAATGGTCCGACGTCCAAGCCGGCAAGAACATTGTCGAGCTTTTCCATTGACGTGGGAGGAGAGACGCCTCCTTTGCTGGCAAGCATTTCATCCGTTGGCCGTTCTCCCACTTTCATGGTCAACGTCTGTTCTTCGCCGTTGCGTAACACAGTGATTTCAATCTCGGAGTCGACTGGCGTCCGCGCGACAATATTTCGGAGGTGATTGACGTCTCGAATCTTTTGACCGCGATACTTGAGCAACACGTCTCCCCGTTGCAATATTCCACCCGCGGATGGGCCTTTTTCATTCACTTCACTGATCAGCACCCCACCCTGATGGGATTCCGGCAACTGAAAAGACTGCGCCAGGGCCGGACTCAACTCTTGAATCGCAATCCCCATCCATCCTCGCACGACTCGTCCACTCTTGATCAGGCTGCTCGTAATATCCTTGACAATATCAACGGGAATGGCAAATCCAATCCCTTCCGAGCCGCCGGTACGGGAAAAAATGGCGGTGTTGATGCCGACAATTTCACCAGCCATGTTCACGAGGGGCCCACCGGAATTGCCGGGATTGATCGGCGCGTCGGTCTGGATAAAATCTTCGTATTCCGTGATTCCGACGTTTCCCCGGCCCATCGCGCTGATAATCCCCATCGTCACGGATGATTTCAGGCCAAAAGGACTCCCCACGGCCAGGACCAGATCACCCACCCTGATCGTCTCGTGCGCACTCCATGGAATAAACGGGAGATTTTCTCCTTCAATCTTGATCACGGCCAAGTCCGTTTTCGGATCAGTCCCCACGACGTTCGCCGCAAATTCTTTTCCATCGAAAGTCGTCACCGTAATGTTCGTGGAATCTTCCACGACGTGGTTGTTGGTCACGATGTACCCTTCCGGACTGATGACGACTCCGGAACCGGCACTCATGCCGGGCGATCCGAACGGCGGTCTTCCGGGAGGTCCTGGAGGTGGCATGGGAGGCCCAGGAGGCCCTGGCGGACCACCAAAGGGGCCCGGGGGTAACCGTCTGGGTCCCCGGGAGCTGGCTGGTTCTATGACCGCGACGTTCACCACGGCGGGTTGCACTTTCGCAACGATGTCGGAGAATCCTCTGCTAAAGGCCTCTGGTACCGTTGCCGACGCCGGCTGGGGCGAAAAAACGGCCATGATCCCCACAAAGGCCAGTACGATAAGACCACATGAAAATTTCTCCTTGCGACATCCCTGTAAAGTTTCCATAATCATAAAGTGTATCCTTTAAAGTTAATGGCTCAAGTCAGCACCAACGCAGGGAACAGACCGCCTCGGGAATCCCTCGCCGTTTCCCGGAAAGACCATTACGCATAATTAACCGATTTTACACTAATCCCTTTCGGCTGTTCAAAGACAAATCGAGAACGCCTTGAAAGGAAGCCGGAAAAACAGAATCACGCCTCTTGCCATGATCCATACGCGGTTGGCTCCTTTGACCCTATGCGCGCGCTGACCTTACGTTCAGGTTTGGAATATTGCGAGCAGTACCCCACCACGGCGCCGGTCGACGGAGAAGCCATCGTTCGGGTCATCCAGGCGGGAATCTGCGCCACGGATCTGCAATTGGTGCAAGGCTATATGGGCTTTCAAGGAGTGCCTGGCCATGAATTCGTCGGAATCGTCCAAGAGGCCTCGCACCATCCTGACCTCGTCGGAAAGCGTGTCGTCGGTGAAATCAACGCGGCCTGTCGGGTCTGTCCGGTCTGTCAGGCCGGACGACCGACCCATTGCCCGCGTCGAACGACCTTGGGTATCGACCGCCGGGACGGAGCTTTTGCCGATTTTCTCTCCCTGCCTCCCGAAAATCTCTATCCCCTTCCCGACGAGATCACCAACGATCAAGCCGTCTTTACGGAACCCCTTGCCGCGGCCTGCCAAATTCTCGAACAGGTTCCTATCGACGCAACGGATCGGGTCCTGGTCATCGGCGATGGAAAACTCGGGCTATTATGCGCCCAAGTCCTGCACCGCACACGATGCAGCTTGACGGTCCTGGGACGTCATCCGGACAAATTGCAGATCCTTGCTGCTCGCGGCATTGACACGAGTCAGGATCCTGCATCGCTTTCTCCCGGATTCGATATCGTGGTAGAGGCAACCGGCACACCCGATGGATTCGCATTGGCCCGTGAATACGTACGACCCAAGGGAACCATCGTGCTCAAATCAACCTACCATGGGCAAACCGCCGTGGACATGACCTCGCTCGTGGTTCATGAAATAACCGTGGTGGGCTCGCGGTGCGGTCCGTTCCCGCCGGCGATTACGTTGCTTCGGGAACACGCCATCGACGTGCAATCGCTCATCCAGAAACGTTTTCCGCTTGAACAAGCCACCGACGCCTTTGCCTACGCGGCAACCAAGGGCGCGTTGAAGGTCATCGTGGAGATGACCGAGAGAAATGATAACGAGTGAGCCGGACTTGCAAGAAAACCTCTGATATGAACGATTTCAGTCAGCATTTCGCAGAACCCGTGGCCTGGTTTTTGGGGGAGGATCACCACCACCACTTCCTCACGCTCGACTTGGACCTACATTGGGAGAAAGGTCAACCAGCCTTCCCATCGACGAGACATATTTCATTTTCTTAACTGGTAGCTCACATTCGTTTTATCGTTGCCGACAATAACGATTCCGCGCCTTACCAGCTCATCTATGAGAGCGTTTAGCTCGTCCTCTGCTAACTTTTTAGAAAATAATGAATTTATCGAATTAGAAAGAGTTTTTAATTTTCTTGGTTTTGCATTGCCTCGGGACCTCAAAAACTCAACAATTCTCTGAACGTGATTTGCTTTTATTGCTGAGTTCGCAGGGCTTGAAACTTGAACGGGCTCTTTTTTTGTTGCGTTTGCAGGTTTTAAAAGTGGCAACTCATTTATGTCCTTATGCCTTTGTGCCAGAATTTTTTTAGATTCAAGATGCTTAATAAGAGGATCAAAACCCTTGTCTTTTGAGATGATGTGGAAATGGCCATCGCTGTTTTCTTTGGAAAGCTGGCCGATGTAAAACGCGACATGAAAATCAAGGGCGTTTGGTCCATTGCCTTTAATTTTGATGTACTCGGCGTTTTCACCTAAATTCTGAACCGCTAGTACTAAATCAAATGATAACTTTGATTGATTCTCGCCTACGAAAACAATAACCTTGAAGTTCTGCCCATCTAAAACACTCATGTGTTCCGGCTGAATATTTTCCAAGTCGATTAAGACATAATGTGTTTTCACACTTTCTCCTTCGTTGTCATAAACAAGCGATCAAAGTCCTTTTGCTTCACTCGAATTTCTCCTTGATCAACCGTCGTAAGGTTGCCAATTTTAAGTCACATTCATCTCTTGTCAAAGCGATTTCAGTGCGCAACAATAGGCGTGAAGCTGGCGTAGCTCAATGGCAGAGCAGCGGTTTTGTAAACCGCTGGTTGGAGGTTCGATTCCTCTCGCCAGCTCCATTTTTTCTAACGCTGCTTTCATGGCTTTCCTGGACCATCAATTTTATCTACGCTCTTTCAGCCCCTCACCCCAACCCTCTCCCGCCTTGGGGAGAGGGAGCATGAAGCATAAGGATGGATTTCCGTTAAAAGACGGCGAGAATGACAGTAGGAGGTGGGATTATGAATACCTCTACCTCCCCTCGCCCCTCCTTACAAAGTGTACTGTCCCGTGTGATTCCCTAGACTCTTCTGCTATCATGCGTGGCATCGAATATGTCCACCAACGGAGGCCCCATGGACATTAAATTACATAAGTTAGCTCGCACCACCCCCGCCACGCGTCGCTACATCCAGACCGCCCCCAAAAGCGCCGCGACCTTGGCCCGGGAACTCGGGGTCGCTGTGACTACCATCTATAAATGGAAGCGCGCCGGCCGGGTCCACGATGGCTCCCATGTCCGCCACCAGCTCCATGCCAGTACCTCCCCCGAGCAGGAAGCCCTTATCGCCGAATTGCGCACCCAATTGCGGTTGTCCCTCGACGATGTCACGGAGGTCCTGAACCGATGCAGTGCGACGCCCTTGAGTCGGAGCGCGATCCATCGCTGCTTGGTGCGGCTCGGCGTCGCGCGCTTGCCCCCCGCCTCCCCCGACGCGCCGCCGGTGGGGCGGTTCGCGGCGACCCCGTGCGGCTACATTCATCTGGATCTGAAAGTGTTAAGCAAATTACAGAAGCAGCCCAGTTATGTGTTCGTGGCCATTGACCGGGCCACCCGCTATGTCTGGGTCAAGGTGCTGGCCCGGCGGACGGCCGCCACGGTGACGCAGGCCGTCGAAGAATTCCTGGCCGCGTTTCCGCACAAAGTGCACACCATCTTGACCGATAATGATGGCGCGTTTACCGATCGGTTTGCCGTGCACAAGAAAGGCAAGCCCGCGGGCCAGCCGAGCGGGACGCATCGCCTGGATCACGTGTGCCGGGCGCATGGGATCACACATCGCCTGATCCGGCCCTATCATCCGCAGACCAATGGCATGGTGGAACGCTTTAACCGGCGGCTGAGTGACGCGTTACAGAGCCAGCCGACGCTCCGGGCCCATTGCAGCAATCGGTTTCGGAGTCACGCCGAGCGGAACGCCTTCATCACACGGGTGGTGGACAATTACAATCGGACCCGGTTAAGGTGCCTCAACTATCAGGCCCCCTTGCACTTGTTACAGAATCTCACGGGACACAACAACAAAGGAGGGGAAGGATACAGCGGAAATTGTCAATGAATGAGTGAACACATACAGGAATGACAAACGAGAATGAGTGAACAGAGACAGCCATGACGATTCTCGATCGCTACATCTTGAAGGAGCTGTTCGTTCCTTTCTCCATCAGCCTCTGCATCCTTTGCTTTATCGTCTTGACCAAGGAGATGTTGCGGCTGGTTGAATTATTGGTCACCAACGGCGTGGGCCTCCTGGCCGTTTTTAAAATTATCGTCAATCTCATGCCCTCTTTTTTGGTGCTGACGCTTCCCATGGCCTGCCTGATTTCCTCAATCACCACCTTTAGTCGATTTTCCTTCGACAAAGAACTGGTCGCCATGCAAGCGGCAGGGCTGAGCTTGCTCAGAATCGCGGTGCCCGTTTTTGTCTTTTCATTTCTCGTTTTCCTGGGAACCCTGTTCCTTTCCCAATGGGGACAACCCTGGTCGGCAATCTCCCTGAAAAAATTGGCCATTAGCCTGATCCAGGACCAATTGCACCTGGCGTTGGATCGAGGCGTGTTTAATGAACCAGCGGACGACTTGATGATTTTCGTTCCCAAGCCCGAGTTCGGAGAGAAAGCCAGGGGTATTTTCATCCTGGATCAGCGGGACCAGGCCAAAAAAGTCATTGTCACGGCTCAAACCTTCCAAATGCTCAGAAATCCGCAACGCAAGCAATTCGGCATTCGATTACATGAAGGGAAGATTCACCATATTTCCAAGGACGGCGACCAACATCATCTGGTGGCGTTTTCCACGTATGATCTCAAAATGGCTCCGTCTCCCGCTCTCAACGTCGAAAAACCCGAACGGCCGGATTATCAACACATGATGGCCGAATTGGAAAAATCCGACTGGCGGGACACCCGCATGCTTCGCCGCCTCATGGAATACTACAAAGACCTGGGGTTTCCCGTGGCAACGCTCATCCTCGGCGTCCTGGGCATGCCGGTGGGTATTGTCTCAAAACGAACCGGACGCATGAGAGGGTTTGTTTTGGGAATTTTCATCATGGTGGGCTATTATTTGCTCAACGTCCTGGGAGAATTTTCCGTCACGGCCTTGTTCCTTCATCCGTTTGTCGGAGCATGGCTCCCAAACGTCCTCTTACTCCTGATGACGTGGATGCTGTTTTATCAAGCGAGCCGGCGCTGATCCTTCGACTTCGCTCAGGACAAGCATGAGCATTTTATTCTGGTACATCGTTCGACATTATCTCGGGATCCTGACCCTGTGTCTCACCGGGCTGACCACTATTTACCTGGTGATCGACTTTTTTGAAAAACTGCGGAAGTTTCTTCGACACGATGCGGAACTGACTTCCATGTTGCTGTATTTCGTCTTGAAAATCCCCGACATTTCCTTTCAACTCGTGCCCTTTGCCGTTTTAATGGCTTCCCTCCTCGCCATCGGACTCCTGAACAAAAACCAGGAAATTACCGCGATGAGAAGTTGTGGGGTCAGCATCGTTCACGTTACCATGCCGTTTTTGGCGGTCGCAGGCCTCATCACGGTTATCCTGTTGGGATTGACGGCAGTCGTTATTCCCCTGGCCAATGCCAAGGCGGAATACATTCGAACCGTGGAGATCCAGAAAAAACCGCAACCGCTCTCTTTTACAAACGAAAATCTGTGGCTGAACATTCGCAACCATGCGCTTATGCACGTTCAACGAGTCGATCCCGAGGGCACGCACCTCCACGAGGTCACACTCTACCGGCTGAGCGATCAATTCTCTTTGGAGGAATTGCTGACGGCGGCGAGCGCCGATTTCACGGATGGCCGATGGTTCTTGCACGACGTCGCTCGACGGTTGGTCAAATCGGATGGGGAGATCAAGATGACTCAACAGACGACTCTTCCCCTGGCGTTGTCCTTAACTCCCGATGACCTGATGACCTGGAACGCTCTCGAGCCTGAACATATGACGTTGAACCAACTCGGCACACACATCGAGCACTTACGGCAAGAAAAACAGAATGCCACAAAATTTCTCACCGATTATTGGAGGCGAGTGTCTTTTGCTTTCGTCCCTGTGATCATGACCCTTCTTGGCGTGTCCATCGGACTCCTTGAAACCGGCACCCGGACGGCCAGCATTGGGAAAGGCATTGGTCAGGCCTTAATCATCAGCTTTTTGTTCTGGGCCACGAATTCCGTTGGCATTACGTTGGGAAAAAGTGGGGCCTTACTTCCCGTGGTTGCCGCCTGGATCGCGTGCGTGATGTTTTTCGTTGTCAGCCTCAACCTTTTTCTGAAGGTGCGATACTAAGAAACGAATCACAAGGCTTCACTCAAACGTGCGGCGTTTGCCAAATCCAAAGGAAAAAAGTCATGACTCCCCGAACGTCTGACGGTTATCCATTAACCGAATTGGCCCGTGCCATCGATGCACAACTTCAGGGCCAGGCGGATCTTCGTATTACAGGCGTCAACAGTCTCGAACAGGCAGCGCCAGGCGATCTGGCTTTGCTGGTCAGTCATCGATTGATGGAACAAGCCGTACAATCGAATGCCTCGGCTTTCATCGTCCCCCAATACTATCCTGATTTGAACGGGGCCCAATTGGTCTCGGCGCAGCCTCATTTCGATTTTGTCCGGTTGACTACCCGTTTTTTCACGAAAAAACCCCCTTCCATGGGGGTAGCCCAACACGTCGTGAAAGGCCGGGACGGGCACCTGGGCAACGATGTTTCCATCGGGCCGTTCGTCACGATCGGCCATCGTACGACCATCGGGGATCGGGTCACGATCTACCCGGGGGTCTTTTTAGGAGAAGACGTGACCATCGGTCATGATACCGTGCTCCATCCGAACGTGAGCGTGTTGGACGGATGCCGGATAGGCTCCCGGGTGATCATCCATGCGGGAGCCGTCATTGGGAGTGATGGCTTCGGGTACGTTCAACACGAAGGCCGCCATCATAAGATTCCACAACGGGGGATCGTGGTCATTGAAGATGACGTCGAAATCGGGGCCAATGTGACTATTGACCGGGCCACGTTCGGACGCACCCACGTCAAGCAAGGAACCAAAATCGACAATCTGGTTCAAATCGCCCACAACGTGACGGTAGGAGAACATGGCATCATCGTGGCACAGGTCGGCATTGCAGGCAGCACGTCGATCGGGAAACAGGTCATGATAGGAGGGCAAGCCGGCCTGATCGATCATCTCACGATCGGGGATCAGGCCATGATCGCGGCAGGAGCGGGAATCGAAAAAGACGTGGAACCCGGCGTCATGATGTCCGGGCGGCCCGCAAAACAACGCGCGGTCTTTTTACGCACCCACGTCCTGGTGCAACACCTTCCCGAACTGTACAAACAGGTCTCGAATCTGGAAAAACGTCTGGCCGCCATGGAGGACAAAACCGGGGAATCCCGAACTCGCAAAACCAAGAAATCGACCTCGTAAATGTTCCCACTCTACCTCCCCTCACCCCTCCCGATCCTTCGGCTACGCTCAGGACAAGCAAAGGAGGGGAATCGGATGGCTCAAGCAATCGTCGTTGTCTGACTTCCTCCCCTTTGTAAGGGGAGGTTAGGTGGGGTAGAATTCCCGCTTACTTTTTACCCTTCATACCCGTCAAAGGAGGAATGACCGATCGCCAGGTAAACAACTTGCCCCAAAAAAATCCCGCCCACGGCAAAGCAAAAGCTGCCATATAGTCCAAGGAACCGGAACTGAAGCTCCACACCGAAAGCCCGAGCAAACACCCGATCCCCAACAAGTAGGCCACCGGCACCAAACTCCGGCCGGCATGCCGCAACTCCACTTCCACCGGAACTTTGGTTTTCTTGAATCGTTGCACGCCACGCGTATTGGAGGATCTCATTCGGCTTGCCCAAAATTCAGGAAATGCTCGAAACAGATAACGGTGATAGCGTGTTTGGCCCCACCCGAGCAGAATGCCGGCCAGCATCAGCCCCGAACTTTTGATAAACGTCCACTCATCATAGGTCTCGAAAAATAGTTGATACACCAACGCGAGAATTCCAATGATCATGGCCAACAAACCCAATAGCCCCGACGGAAACAAAATATAGGTGCGGATGTAGTTTTCGGCGAGTTGCCCCTCATTCTCTTTTCGTTGGACCGTGATAATTTTTCCCATAAGACTCTCTACTCCGAAAAGCCGGGTTACGAATTTTTTGAGGGAGTTTCCTCGATTGGAATGGACGCAGGCTGTTGGGGATCTTCGGGAACCTGATACTCGGCGTTGAGCCAAGCCCCGAGATCAACGACTCGACACCGTTCCGAGCAGAACGGATGAAATGGATTGGAATCCCGAGAAGTGGGACCATGACATCTGGGACACAACGTTGTCATGGGGAAAGTATATCAAGACGATGCATCCCAAGGGAACCAAGAAGCAACATATTTCCACACAAAAAGGAAACGGAGCGACTCCCGATCCATCACAAGAACCATGTATCCTGCCTCCATCACCATTGCAAACTACCAATAAAGAAGTGTACAAATCGAAACAGGAAGATGCCAGACAAAGAGAACCGTGGATTCACACAATGAGGAGGGGGTCCGCACATTTATGAAAAACGTCCAAATTGTTTTCAATATCCAGGTTCCCGATCACGTCTCGGAGGAAGAGGTCAATAGCCGGCTCCATCAAGTGATCAGTACCCTCATGGCGCAAGAGTTTGGCGGCAATTCATTAGCCGACCAGTCAGTAGGGCTCCCCTCGGACGGGCATGACGGCCAAGTCGGCCATGCCTGAGTTCCACGTCGCTCATTCTTCCTTCAGAAGCGCTTCAACCTCACGTGCAAGTACAGGGATTTTAGTCTGGACGATATCCCACACTGTCGTACTATCCACATAAGCATATCCGTGCGCGATGATGTTCCGAAAAGCAATGATGCGGGGGTATTCACTGATGCGGGCCACGAGCGTTTTGTCCAGATTCGCAAGTTCCGAGAGAGCGACACCAATAATTTCGAACTCGCGCTCCACCGCTGCACGCAGCATTGCATCAACTTCGTAATCCGAAAATTGTTTTTCGGCAGTGAACTCAGCTAGGAGCATTACGGCTTGCTGTATGTCAGACAGATACTTTCTGGCTTCACGCTGCATACAGCAATTCCTTGGTCTCCTCTACGGATTCCTGGAAGTACGGATTTTTGATGGCTGAGGCGCTTACCAGATCAACGGGCCGGCCAAACACTTCTTGCAGATCTTCAAGCAGGCCAAAATAGGCGTTTGCATACCCACAGGGAGGCGAAGGCTGAAACTCCACGAGAAAGTCAAGGTCGCTGTCCAGCCTGAAGCGCTGGCTGTCAGTTGCGGAGCCGAACACTTCCAACCGCAGGACGTGGTAGCGGCGACACAATTGCTCCAGTTCGGTCGTCCGTTCTGCGATGGATTGTATCATCCGGTTTCTTCTCTCATGCGAATCATCGTTTTATTATAGGGAGACTATCGTCCTCCGTCTACATTAAAGCCTCACTTCTGCAAGTTGCTAGTGGAAAACGGAACAGTGCCAAGAAAGCAACCGATCCTTAACCATATTTGAACGCCCACCGCAAAGCCTCCATCTCCCATTGAAGGGAATACTCTTCAAAAATCCGGCTAACAAGCCGTCCATGCGGAAGAGAATTGTGACGGCATAAGGAGTGGCCCAGTCAGCCCCCTCACCCTACCCTCTCCCACGATGGGGAGAGGGTTTTATAAGACCCTGGATTCCCGCTTAACGCTGTGGTGAATGACGGGGAAAAATGGGGCTTGACAGATTCGGGGTGTCGCTGACTATTTTCGCACCGATGATTACCTGTATAAAGTACGGTGAGATTGGAGCGGGTGAGGAGATTCGAACTCCCGACCAACGGCTTGGGAAGCCGATGCGCTACCACTGCGCTACACCCGCTCACAATTGTAGAAGGAAATTCATTCTAGGCAGGGCGCGGAAGGCAAGTCAAGGATGTGGAAAGGAGACACGCCGTTACCTGCCCATAGGGCTCTACCCCACCTGACCTCCCCTTACAAAGGGGAGGGAAAAACGCCGGCACGCCGTTGACCATTCCCCTCCTTTGTTGTTGTGTCCCGTGAGATTCTGTAACAAGTGCAAGGGGGCCTGATAGTTGAGGCACCTTAACCGGGTCCGATTGTAATTGTCCACCACCCGTGTGATGAAGGCGTTCCGCTCGGCGTGACTCCGAAACCGATTGCTGCAATGGGCCCGGAGCGTCGGCTGGCTCTGTAACGCGTCACTCAGCCGCCGGTTAAAGCGTTCCACCATGCCATTGGTCTGCGGATGATAGGGCCGGATCAGGCGATGTGTGATCCCATGCGCCCGGCACACGTGATCCAGGCGATGCGTCCCGCTCGGCTGGCCCGCGGGCTTGCCTTTCTTGTGCACGGCAAACCGATCGGTAAACGCGCCATCATTATCGGTCAAGATGGTGTGCACTTTGTGCGGAAACGCGGCCAGGAATTCTTCGACGGCCTGCGTCACCGTGGCGGCCGTCCGCCGGGCCAGCACCTTGACCCAGACATAGCGGGTGGCCCGGTCAATGGCCACGAACACATAACTGGGCTGCTTCTGTAATTTGCTTAACACTTTCAGATCCAGATGAATGTAGCCGCACGGGGTCGCCGCGAACCGCCCCACCGGCGGCGCGTCGGGGGAGGCGGGGGGCAAGCGCGCGACGCCGAGCCGCACCAAGCAGCGATGGATCGCGCTCCGACTCAAGGGCGTCGCACTGCATCGGTTCAGGACCTCCGTGACATCGTCGAGGGACAACCGCAATTGGGTGCGCAATTCGGCGATAAGGGCTTCCTGCTCGGGGGAGGTACTGGCATGGAGCTGGTGGCGGACATGGGAGCCATCGTGGACCCGGCCGGCGCGCTTCCATTTATAGATGGTAGTCACAGCGACCCCGAGTTCCCGGGCCAAGGTCGCGGCGCTTTTGGGGGCGGTCTGGATGTAGCGACGCGTGGCGGGGGTGGTGCGAGCTAACTTATGTAATTTAATGTCCATGGGGCCTCCGTTGGTGGACATATTCGATGCCACGCATGATAGCAGAAGAGTCTAGGGAATCACACGGGACAGTACACTTTGTAAGGGGATTTATATACTTAACGGCGGGAGCGTTGCTCAATGATTCGTTGGTATTCTGCCCACTTTTCAGACGTCAGGTCTGGATAAAAGACGACTTCATCCCCTATCCGATCCCCCTCTAACCTGAGAAGTTCATTGATGTTCTCTTCCAGCATTCCTGGCTGGGTAAACAATCGTTCCATCATGTCTACCGTCGCCTCCCTTCATTGCTTCCCAAGCAGCGCAATGCATCCAGCGGCTACTTCCGCTATTTTCATGTTATCGAGCCCCCCGTCACCTGCCGTCTCGTTGACACACAAAAACACCTGAAGAGCTAAAAGTTTAATCTGCCGTTCACTAATGCGGCCTTCACCCAGTCTCCGAACCATAGTCTTAGCGAGTTCGGCTTTGGTTTCATTGGATGCAGTCCTCCACGCTCCAAGATTATCATTCGCCGTTAACGCATGGGAGGCGGGGAGAACGCACATGAGATGCACGATGAGCGTGAAACAAAGACTCAACAAGAATGATTTCGTGGATACCATACCAATGCCTCCTGATCGGGTGGTTGAAAAAAGTAGAACGATAGACCTATTCCCGTTCTTCCAGCGTCTCCGACACTTGTTTCCATACTCCTACTACAGTTAGGTGGGCAAGAAATGGAGTGGACGGTGGGAAGAGTGGTCTGTTCAAGAGGGGCGGTAAGCTACGTCATGACTGCCAACGGCTACGAGGAAAATCATGTGGTCCTTCTTTAGTTCAAAGACCAACCGTGCAGTCTTATTCAGTCGGACAGAATAAAGAGAGCCATAGTTCGGTAGTTTTTCGAGGTTCCTGCCAGGAGTCACGGTGCCGGTCATGAGTTCGTTGAGCACCTGCCTCAATTGACTACCGGCCTCAGGACTTAACTTACGTCTCGATCGCTTAAAACGAGTGCTGACGCCACGAATACCCGCAATACGAAGCGTAGGTTGTGGGGTCATTCACTCTTTATCCAATGATGCCATAAGTTCGTCAACATTGGTATAGATTTTGTCATCCGCGTTTGGCTTGTCAACGAGCCCGTCATTGATCATGATGAGCCACCGAAGTTCTTGGAGAACCTCTATCCAGTTCAGGCTCCACTCCACAATCTGGGTATCGTGTGACGTTAGGGCTGACCGAAAACGCTGTTCGCCATCCTCCAAAATCTCCACAAGGAGTCCGCTCTCGTCGAGTAGCTCGGGTTTCGGGACGGATCGCTTTGCGTGCATGTAAATTTCATAGTAGTCCAAGAAGCAGTTTTTGATGGCGTCGAGGTCCTTCTTCGTCAGCCGTTTCTTGGTGCTGAAGTTCGACTGGATTCGATGATTGGCTGCGCGAATCTGTTCGGCAAAGGTTTGACCATTTCCGGTGGCGAGTGTAGTCATGGACTCCCTCCTTTGGGGACGGGTTCAGGCTTTATAGTGAGTATGGCGGCAGGGTGCAATCCTTGTCAATACGTAGCCCGATTAACGAGGGAGGGGCAAGAATCCTCTTGGTCTGGTTGTGACGTGGAAGCCGGGGTCAGGCGAATCCAAAAGGCGGTCGAAGGAGCCTCTTTCTTTTCTCCGCCGTAAGCCTGTCCCCGATGTTTTTAATCGGGGACAGGGGTCGGGGAGCAATTCTGAACACAGACTTGGTGAAGAAGGGAACCTAAATAATTTTGAGCCTTGAAAGGGCTACCGGTAGCCCTTTCACCACTACTACGATTGAACCGAGTTTTATGGTCAAGCGAAGTTCAAGCTCTTTCAGGTCGAGTTTCGCGGTTTTTTAAGCTCTTCCTGGTCGCGTTTGGTGGCGAGGTCTGATTCGATGACCCCTTGAAGTATACGTATTGGGGCTTTAGCATGTGCCGTGGGAATGCCAGCGTCCTGTATTTCCTCAACGGATTTTAAGGCGTCAAAGATCATGAGACCGTCACCCTATCACTTGCTGGCACGGGCTTCAAGATAAAACGCTTGGCGTTTTGCTGTGCCTGCCATTTTCTTCAACTTCCAACTTAGTCAGAGCTCCCTCGCTAGCAGTGATGCGTGAGAGTGTACATTCACGTATGTGTCTGAACACGGACGTTGTCAGATATCTTGCGCTTTTTTATTGCGCACATGATTTTCAAACCATTTAGTGAATTTATTTAATGAATTATTGTTAATCAAATCCTTGACGTTAAATGAAAATAAGTATCCATATCTTGAATAATAAATGCCGAGTTGCTCGATTTTGAATTCTCCGCTACATGAGGAAGTTCCACCGATTCTATGGAGTAATAAATAACCGATGATTTGACAAAAATCGCTGAGAGGTAATTCAAGTTTCTTGGTTGTTTTGACATCGATTAACTTATCATCGATTATCAAATCGGCATCCGCACCACCTACAAGAGAACCTGTACCAAATGTAGGATTTAACAAACATCTGTTTTGGGATTTAAACAACTTACTATCAATGAGCGAAGATTGTTTTTCAATATCCTCAATATCCAGTTGATCCGCATCTGTGCCGATGTATTCAACCCCTCGTCCTGCTCGAAGAACAGGGTCAATATAAGACATGCGCAAGGTTTGTCTGATAAGTTCTCGCGATAACCGACCAGTTTCGGCAAATTCTTTTCGTAGACATTTAACCTTCTCGATTATTTTAAGGCTATGCTCATAGGCTGACAGAAGAACTGAATCAGAATAACGAAGTGCTAAACCGCATGCTATTATCGCTTCACTTCGTGAACATTGATTGATTTTTGTGGATTCTTGTTCCAGGCATTCAAAATTTTCAATTTGAGTGCTCTCACAAGATTCAAACAGTATATCCTTTGCTTTTTCTGCAACCCACTGATTTTCGCGGTCATATGGGAGGCCATTGAGTCTTTCCAAATAGAATCGCAGAAGATAGTCAAAGGCCACCCCAACTAAACGGGAGTTAGTTGTCTTGGGCTGTGCCAGTAATGGATGGGTTTTTTCGAACTTTAGTCGTAACTCTGATAATTGAAAAACATCTCGGATTTCATTTCTTAGATATTTATCTCTTTCGATAAGCGATGAAAGGCTCATGGTTATTTTTCTGGGTTAGGCCTCGGAGAGGGAAACGAACATCATTAAGGATTCAGATCGATAAATCGGAACCAGCATCACACCAACCGCCATTGTTGGCTGTTGGTTGCGATGAGCTTGTCGGCTTCGATGGGTCCCCACGTGCCTGCGGGATATTCAGACAACCATTGGACAGACAACTCCCCCCGACGCCGTTAAGTATATAAATCCCTTTGTAAGGAGGGGCGAGGGGAGGTAGAGGCATTCTTAAGTCGGACTATATCCGTACCTGTACCAGCGCATATTTCCGTTTGCCGATTTTCATTTGGTACGATTCGTTTGCCTGCAACGGCAGAACCGCATTGCTGTCTTGACAGCGTTCCTGGTTCATGACCACGGCACCCTGCGCAATCAAGCGACGCGCTTCTCCTTTGCTGGGCAACAACCCCGTTCGCATGAGGAGATCCACCAACCCGATCGAAGGACGTTCCGGATCTGAAAAATCCGCTGACGTCAACGTGACCGTGACATCGGGCTGTTCGGGAAATTCCCGCTTCCGAAACTTCTGCTCGAAGTCCTCCTTGGCTTGTCGTCCGGCATCCGCCCCGTGATACCGCGTCACCATGGCTTCCGCCAAGTCCAGTTTCGCCTCCTTGGGATGGCGTTGCTTGACCGCATCGAGATCATCGGAAGTGAGCAACTCATAGTACCGGAACATCAGATCATCGCTGATCGACATGATCTTGCCGAACATATCCGAGGGCTCGTCTTCCAGGGCAATGAAGTTCCCGAAACTTTTACTCATCTTTCGCACGCCGTCCGTCCCTTCCAGTAACGGCATCGTGATGACCACTTGAGGGACTTGGCCCCAATTGCGCTGGAGATCCCGCCCCACGAGCAAGTTAAACGTTTGGTCGGTGCCACCCAGTTCAACGTCGGCCTTGAGTGCCACGGAATCATAGCCCTGTATCAACGGATATAAAAACTCATGGATGCCGATGGGCTTCTGATCCCGATATCGTTTGGAAAAATCGTCTCGTTCCAACATGCGTGCCAGGTTATACTGCGAACACAATTCGATGACTTCATTGGCACGCATATCCTGCATCCAGCGGCTGTTAAACTCGACGCGCGTTTTCTCCGGGTCCAACGTTTTGAAAATTTGTCGCTCATAGGTCTTGGCGTTAGCCAAAACCTGGTCCTTGCTCAGAACCTTTCTCGTTTCAGAAACACCGGTCGGATCGCCGATCATGCCGGTAAAATCCCCGATCAAGAAGATGACCTCATGCCCAAGTTCCTGAAAATGACGCAGCTTCTGGATCAGCACGATGTGGCCAAGGTGAAGGTCTGGTGCGGTGGGATCGAACCCGGCCTTTACCCGCAAGGGTCTCCCCTCCTTGAGCGAAATCCTGACCCGATCCTCGAGCTCACGATGCTGTATCACCTCAACGGTGCCGCGCGTGATAAGATCAAGCTGCCGTCTCAATTCTCGATCTGACATACAAATTCCTGTATCCAAAATTATTCGTCGGGCGAGGAGTGTTTCCGATCAATACGAATGTACGGTTCAAATCGCGCAAACCGTTTCACGCCAATACCCTTCACGTTTTGAATATCACGAATGGATGAGAAATTTCCATTCTCCTGGCGATACCGAATGACACGCTCAGCCAGGACCGGCCCAATTCCCGGCACATGCTGTAAATCTTCTGTCGAATCGCGATTAATATCAACGTGAGCAACGTCTGCCACCGTCACGGATTGTCGCTCCGGGAGTCGTCCCAACGACGTTTCAACGCCGGCTTGCCGCAGGGGCAAGGCTTCAGCTTGAATGGACTGGAACGGGTTCTGCAACAAGCCCGCAAGAGACAGAAACCCCACGGTCCCGGCAAGGAGCAGGAGTTTGACTCCAAATGAGCACGCCGTTGGACAATCTTTGATCGACCATCCTCTCATCAGGATCGTTTCCTGGCCAGATGGATAGCCATGCCCTCGACGTCCTCGCATGCCTCCATCAAGGCTTCGGCATGCGTGGGATGCGCGTGGATCATGTCGGCAACGTCCTGAGCCTTGGCATTCAACTGCATGGCCAGCGCCGCTTCATGAACCAGATCCGCTGCATGCGTTCCAACCAAATGCGCCCCCAGTACACGATCCGTTTGAGGGTCGGCCAGGATCTTCACCAACCCAACCGTGTCACCGACGGCATGAGCCTTGCCTAATGCACTATACCGATAGCGTCCTATTTTGGGGACAACTCCCCGTTCACGAATTTGCCGTTCGGTCAATCCGACCCGCCCAATCTCCGGCAGCGTAAAGATGCCCGCGGGCACCACGTCATAGTTCATGGTTTTAGTATTCCCTACAATGTTGTCCACGGCGACTTTGCCTTGCGCCGACGCGACGTGTGCCAACATCGCCTTCCCCACCACGTCACCGACGGCATACACGCCAGGCACGTTTGTTTCCAGATGATCGTCGACTTCAATCTCACCTTTGTTTCCAAGTTTTACGCCGACTTCTTCCAGCCCGATTCCTTTTGTATTACAGCGTCGTCCCACCGAGACCAAAATCGCATCACAAGCCAAGCGTTCTCCATCGGCCAACTCAGAAGTGATTCCCGTCTCCGTTTTGTCAACGGACTTCACCGAGTTTTCGACAATGATTCGCACTTTACGTTTTTTCAACTCACGTTCGATAAAAGCCGAGATCTCTTCATCTTCCAATGGCAACAAGCGGGACATCATTTCCACAACTGTCACTTGCGACCCCAATCCGGCGTACAGGGACGCAAATTCGCAACCTTCGACTCCCCCACCGATGATGAGCAATCGTTCGGGTATTCGTGGAATCTCCAGGGCTTCCTGACTCGTCATGATGTCGTACCCGTCTACGGGAAACATCGGAAGTGCCTGCGCCGATGAACCCGTCGCAATGATAAGGCCATCCGCCTGGATGGACGTTTCAGTGCCATCGGCAAGAGATACCCGCACCGTCCGGTCATTCACCAGTCGTCCCGTTCCTTGGACGTGGGACACGCCCCAATGTTTCAACAGTGTGGCAATGCCGTTGACCAGTCCACCGACGACCCGGTTCTTTCTCGCCACCATTTGTGCCGGGACATATGCCGGCGGATGGGAGAGTTGCAGCCCAAGATCATGCGCCTTCTTCAGTTTTTCGCCCAATTCGACGATCGACAGCAGCGCCTTGCTGGGGATACAGCCCCAATTCAGGCAGACTCCGCCCAGCGCCAGGTTTTCAATCACCGTCACCTTGGCCCCGAGTTGGGCCGCACGAATAGCAGCCACGTAACCACCGGGACCTGCACCGAGAATGGCAATATGTCGGGGAGGAGGCATTAACTCTGCGAGGAAAGAAATTCCTCGTACTGCGAGGCCGTCATCAAGGCGTCAACGTCGGCGGGATTGGCCAATTCGATCACTGCGATCCAGCCTTTCCCATAGGGATCCTGGTTCAGGTATTCAGGATGGCCTTCCAATTCGGCGTTCACTTCTACGATTGTTCCGCTGACCGGCGAGTAAAGGCTGGACGTGGCTTTGGTCGATTCCACCTCGCCGATTTCCTGGTTCATGGTCAATTCTGTAGCGATTTTCGGCAAATCCACGAACACGACGTCACCCAAGGCATCTTGCGCAAAGTCGCTGATCCCCACCGTGACCCGCTGCCCGTCGAGTCGCACCCACTCATGTTCTTTGTGATACCGTAAATCTTCAGGAATCATTTCCGATGCTTTCTTCTCCCGCCAGCCGCCTTGCCAAAACTTTTTTTAAATGAGGGGCGACCGTTTGTCAAGGAACTCCACGGTGATCATAGATGCGGCCGACTCCTTTGGGAAGAATGCGCGATTGTGTGCGTGTATGAACTGCATGAGGCAGGATGATCCAGATTTTTTCAGGCTTCCCGAGATGCTGAATCATCTCCGTGACAGGAACGACGCCATTGTCGACCCACTCCCCGATCAAGTCGGGGACAGGCTCTTCTGAGAATCCCGTGGGTAAATCTTGAGAAGTGGAATGGACGACCACAGATTCCGGTTCTTCGATCGTTATCAGAAACCTATCAAACGGACCGCGCGTCACGTCGACCCAATCTTCAGCAAAATAAATCAACCCTCGCATGGGATCGGTTATGCTTTGAGGTTGCAGCGTCATGCCGAACTCAAGATGAGGGAGACGAACGCGCAACGTCTGAACCAGGTTCCGAAGAATTCGGAGCCGTTCCCGGGCTTTCCACCCGGCCCATTTCCAGAACACGGCTGGAAGATGAACGCCGGAACTGGAATCAGTCGCGTGCACGGCTCGATCGTCGTTAAACATGTGAACCGGCTCGAAGTCCACACCGAATTCCCGGGCAAATAACTGTACGGCCAAGGGACTGAACCCTTCATGCAATCCCACGGGAACCGCGTTGCGAAGCACCAGTCCTGCCAGCGGAAGGTCACGGAGTCGAGCGATCCAATCCACAAGGAACGCCTGGTAACCCCAAAAATGCAACGAATAATAGGATGAGCGACGTAACGTTCCCGATTGTGGGTCATAGGCCCGGTCTTTCCAATTTTCCAATTTCCGTTCCTGGGCGAAATGTCCCAGGCACCTGAGGGTCACCCCAAGATAGACCGCTGTTCCTCGATCGTGCATATGCTGAATGGCGGAACGCATCGTATCAAAAGAGAACGGTTGTCCGTTGTCCTGCAGGTTCCCGTCAACACTGCATGGGACATCCAGCAGAATCATGGATCCATCGATTCCCCTGTTCGCTGAGATCGCGGAATCCACGTCGCCGGGCGTTTGGACGGATTCAAGAGAAATGACAATCCCCTTTATGGATCCACTCGCCATCGGCTCCCCCAGCCGTTCTGCAAGTTGCGTCATGCGAAATCGGGCATCAGTCTGATACACGTTCGAAGCCCGCGTATTGGCTAAAAAACGAAAGTGTTCAAGGGCCGAAGACAGATTGCCCGTCTTTTGATATGCCCGAGCCAACCACCATCGCGCTTCCAGCGACCGGGAAGATGGGGGATGAGTGCGTAAGAACCCGTCCAGTAACAGAACAGCCGTCGAATAGTCGGCTCGAAGAAATGCGAGTTCCGCCTGCCGTAAGGAGTGTTTCTCGGTTTGGTCGCGTAAAGCCCGGACTCCCAAGTCAGGCCCGGCAGAGCGAACACACCCGCTCAACAAAAGGAGAGCGGAAAGCGTGATGACAATGAATCGCAAATGCGGAAAAGAAATCGACATGTGGCGAAGCGTGACTGTGGAATATCCGTCGGGAACAGCAAGCGTTGTTCCCGACTTTTAAGACGGCACGGCACCGTTCAGTAACCGGCTTGCAAATCCATATCCGGGAAAAAATATCCAATTTCGAATCTGGCTGTTTCAGGAGAATCCGATCCATGAACCACATTGGCCTCGATCGAAGCCCCATGCGCCGCTCGAATCGTCCCGGCCTCTGCTTTTTGTGGATCAGTCGCGCCCATAAGATCTCGATTTGCCTGGATCGCATTTTCCCCTTCAAGGACAAGGACGACTGAAGGCCCCGACGACATGAACGTGGTCAGATCATGAAAAAACGGACGTTCACGGTGTACGGCATAAAATCCTTCGGCAATCGATTTGGACAAATTCATCATTTTCATGGCAACCGGGGTAAGCCCGGCAGCTTCATATCTCTGAATAACGTCGCCCATAACCCGTTTTTTAACGGCATCAGGTTTAATAATCGCTAACGTTCGTTCCACCATCCTTCCTCATCCTTTCTTCATTGAATCATTCGGAATCTTTGACAAACGTTCATTCTCATCCAAAACCGGCTTTTCCTGAAAACAGTTCCTCTTTTGTTCCCCGTGCCTTCATACAAGGCTCCGACTAGACTAACACGTTCCAAAAGAACAACACCAACTCGTTTGTCTCAAAACTGCCCGTCCTAAACTTCACAAGAACACCAGAGATGACGCCGAACATGTTCCGGTTGTCCGCATCCTGCATCCAAACCACTCTCATTCATTAAGAAAACGTGCTTGCGATTGGCATCGGATCCGTGTAAAGACGAACGTTAACTATTTCTTGAGGGCAACCCTTCTTCAGCAACGAAAAATTCCATGATTCCTTTTTTATCGAAATGTCGGCCAGGAAAGCCTGAATCCTTACAGGCGGCATCCATCATTGGAAAGAGTCTGGCTGCTTGTGCGGTTCTCCTTCTCCTTATTGCAGGAGTGTGGTGGAACATTTCCGCCACCCAACCAATCCATTCATCCAAGCCTCAACCCAACGCCGTGGAATACGTGCTGCCCCCGGTCAAACCCGATCTCGCCGGGTGGGAGAAACTCCGTTTCCAGCACCATATCGAAACCCGCTTGCCACAATATCGGCGGCAATTTGAAGGATTCGCGCAGGCCTATGGAATTTCCTGGACGTTACTGGCGGCTCAAGCATATCAGGAATCACATTGGGATCGACATGCCGTCAGTCCAACCGGAGTTCGGGGCATCATGATGCTGACCCGCAATACCGCTTCGTCTTTGGGCATTCAAAACCGGGAAGATCCGACCAAAAGCATCGAAGGTGGAGCCCGGTATTTTCAGAGGCTGGAGAAACGCCTTCCTCACCGTATCGGAAAAGCCGACCGAATCTGGATTGCCCTGGCGGCCTATAACGTGGGCATGGGGCATATCAAGGATGCTCAACACCTGGCCCGCCGGATGGACAAGAATCCCAATTCCTGGAAGGATCTCAAGACCATGCTGCCCCTCCTGGCCCAAAAACCCTACTACGAAACCCTGCGATATGGGTACGCTCGCGGTTGGGAGCCCGTCCGGTACGTGAAACGCATCCGCGCCTACCACGCCTTACTTGAGCAATACTTCCGCGAAATCTGACCCGCCTCTTCATAAGTCAACGTACTCAAAAAGCATCATTGTGATGTTTCCGTCTGGTACAATCATTATGAGCCCGCTTATTTCGAGTTGAAATCGCTTTCTTATTTCCGGGCGCACACCTGTATCGGCCGTGCGTCTCTCAAGGAGAATTCCATGTTCGGTCCCATTACCCTTCCGTTCGGGACAAAAATGCTCTTCAACACCATCAAACTCAAACCCGACGTCACGTTTGAGCAGATCGAGCTTGCCGTTGGGGAACTGTGCATGATCATCAAGGAAACCTACGGCAACGAAAAGGGTGGATTTCTCGCCGGGCAGGTCTTCAAGTTTTCCGGTTTCATTTCCCGTGAAGGCTCGCTCGGCGGATCTACTGTGACGGATGATCATTTTGCGATCGTCACGTATTGGCGGTCGTTTGAGGATCATGAAAAATCCCATGCCGATGAAGTCTTCAACAAGACGTTCGCCGCGTTGTCAGACATGTGTTCTGAGACCAGGGAACTTGGATACGACATGTTGTGGCAAGGCGAAGCCAAATCTGAATGAAGCCTGGCCATACCGTTGTCGTTTCTCGGCGATGCCTTCGATGTCTGTGCGTATTGTGGCCCGTGAGTTCTTCGCGTAAGATGAGCGAACCGGTCCGGCTTCAAAATATTTTTGATTGAACATGAGCACTTCTCCCACGATTCACGACCTGAAGGCGAGGCTTGCCCAAGCCACCGCCGTCACGGTCCTGACCGGAGCCGGAATTTCCGCGGATAGCGGCGTGCCGACGTTTCGAGGTGCAGATGGGCTTTGGAAAGATCACCGGCCTGAAGAACTGGCCTCACCCGAGGCTTTCGCTCGCAATCCTAAACTCGTGTGGGAATGGTACGATTGGCGCCGCGAACTCATTGCAACCAAGCAACCGAATCCGGCCCATACGGCCCTCGTGGAACTGGAACACAAAGTCAACGATTTTTGGCTCATTACTCAAAACGTCGATGGGCTACACCCTTTGGCGGGGTCTCAACGCCTGTCGGAAATTCACGGCAATATTTGGAAGGTGCGTTGTACGCAATGCGAACGGATAACATTCAATCGCGACGTGCCCATCGCCATATTACCGGAATGTTCAACGTGCGCGGGACTTCTTCGTCCTCACATCGTCTGGTTTGGAGAATCCCTGGACGCTGAAGATTTGCAAAAGAGTTTCGACGCGTTACGAAAGTGCGAAGTGCTCCTGATTATCGGAACGTCCGGGGTGGTGTACCCAGCCGCGTCTTTCGGGCCCATTGCCAAAGAAAATGGGGCCTTTGTGGCGGAATTGAATCTGGACCCGACGCCCAATTCCGACCTCGTCGATATGGCCATCCAGGGTCATGCTAAAGACCTGGTGCCTCAACTTATTTCATAACCCCTTGTAATTTCACATTTTCTTGACGAAATTGTTATGAGTTTGTTATTTTTACCTGTTTAGAGTCAGATCCCATACGGCGGAGAAAACAATGCAACTCACCATTAATGGTAAACCCGAAGAACTGCAGGCCGACACCATCATGGACGTCCTGAAACATAAGGACATCGACCCGCATATGGTTGCCGTTGAACTCAACACTCAAATTGTCGAACGGGACCAACTCGAAACCACGAACGTCCGGGACGGCGATAAGGTAGAATTTCTGTTCTATATGGGTGGAGGGTCGTGACCACCCGATATTTATCAAAGATTACGGAGGGAATCGGCAAGACACCCCTGGTTCGATTGAATCGCCTTTCTGTGGAAGGCGGCGCCACCATTTTCGGAAAGGTGGAGTTTGCCAACCCCGGCGGGAGCGTCAAAGATCGGATCTGCCTCAATATGATCGATGAGGCGGAACGCACCGGCACACTCCAACCCGGGGGAACGATCGTCGAACCGACCAGCGGGAACACGGGGATTGGGTTGGCTTTACTCTCTGCGGTTCGCGGCTATAAATTGATTCTGGTCATGCCGGAAAGCATGAGCCTCGAACGAGCAAGCCTTTTATCATCCTATGGCGCGCAATTGATTTTGACCCCGGCGTGGGAAGGCATGAAAGGTGCGATTCGAGAAGCCCAAAGCATTATTGCCCAAAACCCTGAATATTTTATGCCTGACCAATTTTCCAACCCGGCGAATCCTGCAATTCACCGGACAACGACGGCGGTTGAGATCTGGGAGGCCTTGGACGGGAACATCGATGCGTTTGTCGCAGCCGTCGGGACAGGCGGGACCATTACCGGTTGTGGAGAGGTGATGAAAGAACGTGCTCCGACCATCAAAATCATTGCCGTGGAACCGGCGGGCTCTCCGGTGCTTTCCGGAGGCGCACCCGGGCCGCATAAGATTCAAGGCATCGGGGCCGGCTTTGTGCCAAAAGTACTGAATCGTTCCATCATTGATGATATTATTCGGGTTACCGACGACCAAGCGTACCAAACCACAAAACTGTTGGCGAAAAAAGAAGGGCTGCTCGTAGGCATTTCCTCCGGAGCCAACGTCTTTGCAGCCCAGCAGGTCGCGAAAGACCTGAGACCGGACCAAAACGTGGTCACGGTGTTGTGCGACACGGGCGAACGGTATCTGAGCATCGAAAAGTATTTTAATATCTAGCAGAGTAGAGCGACATGAGTTTCTCGGAAGAACAAATCAACCGATATAGCCGGCACATCCTGTTGCCCGAGGTCGGAGGGAAGGGGCAAAAGAAAATCGCCCAGGCGAAAGTTTTTGTGGTCGGGGCGGGAGGGCTCGGCTCGCCGGTGGCTCTCTATTTGGCCGCAGCCGGTGTCGGCACGATCGGATTGATTGACAGCGACGTGGTCGACCGGTCCAATCTTCAACGACAAGTGCTTCACCATACCCCCGACGTCGGACGATCAAAGGTGCAATCGGCTAAAGAAAAAATCTTTCTCCTGAATCCCGACGTGACCGTTGAAACGTACGAAGATCGCTTTACCGCCTCCAATGCGATGGACTATATCGCGCCCTACGACGTGGTGATTGATGGGGTGGATACGTTTCCTGCAAAGTTTCTCATCAATGATGCGTGCTATTTCGCGGAAAAACCCCTTATCCACGGTGGAGTCCTCCGGTTCGAGGGGCGAGTGTTCTCCATTGTGCCCAAGCAATCGGCCTGCTACCGATGCATTTTCAACCATCCACCGCCGCCCGGGCTCGTGCCCAGTTGCCAAGAGGCCGGCATCATCGGCGTCGTGGCCGGCATCATCGGGACCATTCAGGCCACGGAAGCGTTAAAATTGATCCTTGGGATCGGTGATCTGCTCACCGACCGCATTCTCGACTTTGATGCTCGAAAAACCGTATTTCGTGAAATAAAGACGAAACGAAATCCCAGGTGTCCCTTGTGTGGAGACCATCCGGACATTACCGAACTGTTTGAGCACGAACACGAGGCGTGCCAACTGCAAACGCCCGGAGCGTTCGGTATCTCCTAGTTTCCTGGCCGGATGCGGAAGGAGGTTGAACCATGCCAAAGATGAAAGCCCTCATTTGCCGGGAATGTGGGAAAGAATATCCCACGGAAGCCATTCACGTCTGTGAACTGTGCTTTGGGCCGCTGGAGGTCAAATATAACTACGACGAAATCAAGGAGACGATGTCGCGAGCATCGGTCGAGGCCGGCCCCAAGTCCCTGTGGCGGTACAAGGAATTGCTCCCGATTGAAGGTAGCCCGACAGTCGGGCTGTATGCAGGCATGACCCCACTCGTTCACGCAAAAAATTTAGGGGCTTTTTTAGGACTCGATGAGCTCTACATTAAAAACGACTGCGTCAATCATCCAACCCTGTCGTTTAAGGATCGTGTCGTTGCCGTAGCCCTGACGCGCGCCAGGGAACTGGGTTATGAAACCGCAGCCTGTGCTTCCACCGGCAATTTAGCCAATTCCGTCGCCGCGCACGCGGCGCAGTCCGGCATGCAATGTTACGTGTTTATTCCCGGCGACCTGGAAGCGGCGAAGGTTCTCGGCAACTTGATCTATCGGCCGAAAGTCGTGGAAATCGAAGGCAACTATGACGACGTCAATCGTCTATGCAGCGAGATTGCCGGCGAACGACGATGGGCCTTCGTCAACGTGAATATCCGTCCCTATTATGCCGAAGGCTCGAAGACCTTGGCATTTGAAGTCGTCGAACAATTGGGGTGGCGTGCCCCCGATCAAGTCGTCGTGCCCATGGCTTCGGGCTCGTTGTTGACCAAAATCTGGAAGGGACTCATCGAATTCAAGAAAATCGGTTTTCTCAAGGACGTGTCCACGAAGGTGAATGGAGCCCAGGCCGAAGGTTGCTCCCCGATTGCAACGGCGTTTAAAGATGGACGTGACTTCTTCAAACCGGTCAAGCCGAACACCATTGCCAAGTCCCTGGCCATTGGCAACCCTGCCGATGGATACTATGCCTTGAAAACTGCCGCGGAAAGCGGTGGGGCCATGGAAGCGGTCACCGACGACGAAATCATAGAAAGCATTAAGCTCTTGGCCCAAACTGAAGGGATTTTTGCGGAAACCGCGGGAGGCGTGACCATCGGAGGCCTTCGTAAGCTCGTGAAGCAAGGCGTAATCAAGAAGAACGACCTAACCGTCGCCTACATCACCGGCAACGGATTAAAAACACAGGAAGCCGTTGTGGATTCGGTCGGGCGTCCATTCCGAATCCCGGCCAGTCTGGCCAAATTTGAACAAATGTTTGGACAACAGGGGGTGGCATGATCACTGTACGCGTACCAACTCCCCTCCGCCCGATGACCGGAGGCAAGAGTGAGGTGGAGGGAACAGGCAACAGCATTGGCGAATTGATTGACCAATTGAATGTCACTCACCCCGGATTGAAAGACCGGATATGCGACGAACAGGGAGAAATTCGTCGGTTTATCAATATTTACCTGAATGAAGAAGACATCCGGTTCCTGACGGGAAAAGACACGCCCGTCAAGGATGGCGACGAGGTGTCGATCGTTCCCGCTATTGCCGGTGGCGCCATGACTAAACTGCGATTTCACATTCGGTTTCCCGAAGAAAAAGTTCCCGAACCCATCATTTATCAGATCGGGCATGAATACCAGGTCGTCACCAGCATCCGCCGAGCCGACGTGCGCGAAACCACCGGCTGGATGGACGTGGAATTTTTAGGTGAAATCGAGGAAATCGAACGCGCGATTGCGGGCCTGCGGACCAAGGGCGTGCTCGTCGATCCCATTGAACTCAACGTGGTGGAATAATGGATTTTACCGAAGAACAAATAGAACGATACAGCCGGCAGATTATCCTTGAGCAGGTTGGTGGAAGAGGTCAACAAAAATTAAACCAGGCCAGGGTTCTTATCGTTGGCGCCGGAGGCCTGGGTTCACCGATCGCGCTGTATCTGGGAGCAGCGGGCGTCGGCACGATTGGATTGATTGACGGCGACGTGGTCGATATCTCGAACCTGCAACGCCAGGTCCTCCACACCACGCCCCACGTGGGAGTCCCCAAGGTCGAGTCCGGACGCCGGCTTCTGGAGGCGTTGAATCCCGACGTCCACGTGAAGACGTATCAAGAGCAGATCAATGCCGAGAATATTATGACCTTATTGCCCGACTACGATCTGGTGCTCGACGGCTCCGATAACTTCAGCACCCGGTTCCTCGTGAATGACGCCTGCTTCTTTGCGAAAAAGCCCCTGATCTCGGGAAGCATCTTTCGTTTTGAAGGGCAGCTTGCGACGATCAAACCGCATGAAGGATATCCCTGCTATCGCTGTCTCTATCCCGAACCGCCTCCTGCCGGGTTGGTCCCCAATTGCCAGGAAGCAGGGGTGTTGGGGGTCCTCGCGGGCACCATCGGTATTTTACAGGCCAATGAAGCCATCAAGGAAATTTTGGAGATAGGCGACACCCTCGCGGACCGCTTACTGATCTACGATGCACTCGAAATGAAGTTCCGCAACGTCGGTCGTCCCAAAGATCCCCGCTGCCCGCTCTGCAGCGCCACTCCAACGATCACCACGCTGGAAGAACATCACGTCTCGTGTAGCGTGTAACGGCAATGGATACGCCTCGACCATTTATCGTCCCCGGTCTGGTCATGGCGTCACGGAAACCTGCGGCGGCAAGACCTCAAACATGCTGAGCAGTGTCTTCATGCTTACGATTCCTTCAGACATTTGGGAAGATATGATTGAGCACGCCCGGGCCCTGGACCCTCATGAATGCTGCGGCATTTTAGCCGGCAGGGACAAAACCATTACCGGGCATTATCGAATTACCAACATCTTGGCCAAGATGAGTGAGGCCGAACTGGCCCGCTTCGACCAGGCAAAACTGTCCGACCTCAAACGGCTTTCTCCGGAAGAACGAGCCGATATCGCCTTCCAAATGGATGCACAGGAAATGTCACAAGCGCAAAAAGATATTCGTCAGAAAGGCATCACGCTGACGGCCTTTTATCACTCGCATACCTTCAGCCCTGCTCGCCCATCCATCACGGATATTAAAATCGCCATGGAATTTGAGAGCTACAGGGAAAAACTCAATATCCCCGAACCCCTCCACGTCATTATCTCCCTCCAGGATAAAACGAATCCCGTCATTCGCGCCTATCGGATTCAGGATTCGACGGCTACCGAAGTTCCCGTCGAACGCCGATAAATCCCTCTATTGCACGCTGTTCTAGACATCCCTTATCCAAGTTGCCATAATGCGAAAAATTTATTCTCCCCTTTTAACAAGGAGATCCGTCATGTTCCGTCCTTTTGCCTTCATCCTTCCGTTGCTTATCGTTCTTTTTGCGTCAGGGGCTACATTAGGGTGGGCTTTTACCGATGAGCCCGGCAAAGAAGGAAGTTTTTACAGCCCGGTGATCCGTGTCGTCCCGGATAAAGGCTTTATCCTGATTAGTAGTGGAAGCGGCATTCTTTGGCTCAAAGCCAGCGAGGCTGCAATGCCTCATCTTTCAGAACTACCCGTCGGCGGACTGGTTGACGTCGTCGTTGAATTTCAGGGAAAACCCAATCCGCCGATCCTCAAGTCATGGAAAGTGACGAGCGGTGATTCGGCCTGCCCCGTGTTTGACGGAGCACAATGCGTAGCTAAAAAGAAAAACTAAACATCCATGAGCCGATACCCATCGATTTTCACCTAAAGGGGGGCTAGTTCAACGCCACGGCTTTGAAGGAGGCATGGACCTTTTGGCCGGGTTGTAGCCGGAGTTGATGAAAAGATTTTCTCGTAATCATGGCTAACAACGGACAACCCACGTCGAGCTTCACTTCGACGGCATGCTGATCGTTCGGCGATTCGCTGACCTCGACAATCGTCGCCTCCAGGGTATTCAGCACGCTGCTTGTCGCAGGAGGGGCGCCCACCACCAGGCTTACGTCACGGGACAGAATTTGTACCCGCAACGGTGCACCGTGAGAAAGAGCCTGTTGGGGGAGAAAAAGAGATTGTCCAAAAAATTCAACCCGTGTTAACCCGAATTGCGGTTCATGCTCGGCAATCCGGGTTTCAAGAATAGCCCCGACCATATTCGATTCGACCAATCCCGGCAGATCCAACCGGGCAAAAATTTCCTGAATCGGCCCGGTAGCCACCACCCTCCCCTCTTTTATCAGAATCATGTGATCGGCGAGCTGTAATATTTCGTTCAGATCGTGGCTCACGTACAGGACCGGGATACTCAATTCCCGAGTCAATCTCTGGATAAAAGGAATGATTTCTTTTTTTCGTTGTTGATCGAGAGAGGCCAGGGGTTCATCCATCAACAGGAGTTGGGGGCTGGTCAACAGCGCTCTTCCTATTGCCACGCGTTGCTGCTCCCCGCCCGATAAGTGGGACATTCCTCGCTGAAAAAGCGGCTCAAGTTCCAACAACTCACTGACCTGATCAAAGGCAATGCGCCGCCGGGAGAGGTGACTGCGCTTCATCCCATACTTGAGATTTTGCGTCACGGTGAGATGCGGAAACAGTCGCGCCTCTTGAAAGACGACCCCCACGTGTCGTTGTTCGACCGGGAGAAAAATCCCGTGAGCGTCGTCCTGCCAAACCGCTTCGTCAAATTGAAGAAACCCCGAAGGGACACGGGTTAAACCGGCGATACACCTCAACAGCGTGGTCTTACCGCTCCCGGACGATCCAAACACCGCAACCGTCCCGTCAAGCGGAACCGTGCAGGCCGCGTCAAAACGAAACCCGGGATAGTCGATGCGGAATCGTGCGTCGAGACGACTCATGAGACGTGAATGGGCAAACGCCGGTTGACCGTGTACACGATCGTCAGAATGAGAAAACTGAATATGAGGAGCACGGCCGAAAGAAAATGGGCCTGTGTATATTCAAGCACCTCAACGTGATCGTAGATTGCAATGGAGAGTACTTTGGTCACGCCTGGAATATTGCCGCCTACCATCAGAACCACTCCGAACTCGCCAAGCGTATGGGCAAAACCTAATACGACGGCGCTCAGATAGCCTCGAACCGCCATGGGTGACGCCACGGTAAAAAAGGCATCCAGCTTTGAGGCTCCCAGCGACCAGGCGGCTTCCAGCGGCTTTTTGCCGACGGCCTCGAAAGCCCCGTGCAGAGGTTGAACGACAAAAGGAAGCGAATAGAACGTCGAGGCGATGACCAACCCTGTAAAGGTAAACGAGAGTGCCGAGCCGGTGAGATCCTTCCATGGGCCGCCGATCCATCCATGGGGCCCGAGTGCGACCAGCAGATAAAATCCAAGCACGGTTGGTGGAAGAACAATGGGAAGCGCCACGATGGCCTCTACCAGGGTCCTGAACCGCGAACGCGTGAAAGCCAACCACCACGCCAAAGGGGTGCCGACCAGCAACAACACGGCAACGGTCACCCCTGCCAGTTGCACAGTCAACCACAACGGGGCCCAATCGATTTCCGGCACGCTCATCCGGCTCCTCTCCGGCTTCGATCATTCCAAGCCATAGCCAAACCGTTCAATGATGTTCCGGGACGTTGCCCCTTTCACGTAGTCCAGGAACGCGTGTGCAACTTGGTTATGTTGACCATTGTGGAGCAAAACCGCCTGTTGCCGGAGCGGGGCATGCAAATGCATCGGCACGTCCCATCGTCTCCCCGTCCCGTTGACCTTGTGACCCAAAACCTGCGAAAGGGCGACGAATCCCAGTTGGGCATTCTTCGAGAAAACGAAGTGGAACGTTTGTCCGATATTTTCTCCCCGGACCAACCTGTCCTGAATCGGTTCCCAAAGTCCCAGTGCCTGCAAGACTTCCTTTGCAGCAGCGCCATACGGTGCAGTCTTGGGATTCGCAATAGCCACGTGCTCGACATCGTCGCTCAACAACATGGCTTTTCCATTCCCCTCGATCATGGTGGGGCCGGGACTCCATAACGTCAGTCGTCCCACCGCGTATGTAAATCGACTCCCTTGAACCGCGAGCCCTTCCTCTTCCATCAGCTTCGGACGCGTGACGTCGGCGGAAAAGAACACGTCGAACGGGGCACCGTTTTTGATCTGTGCATAGAGCCTGCCGCTCGAGCCCGAACTGACAACGGCGACGTGTCCCGTGTCTTGCTTAAAAGTGGTCACGATTTCATTGAGTGTCGCTAAGAAATTGGCTGCAACCGCAATGCGCACCTCTTCGGCGGCACTTGTGGCCGGACAAATCGTCAAAAAAAGAAGGCACAGAAAACCGTGGATTTTGGCGAGCAGGGTGGGTTTCCTGAAACACCGATTGTTCCTCATTGCCTACGTACCCTTACAGTCTGAACTTCGTCTGTATGTAAAAATAATCGCTATCCTTATTTCCGCCGGGAGGCAACCCTGCAGAATCGGGAAGCAGGTCTAAATAACTGCCTTTAAACCAATGCGTGTAGCCCAATTCGAATTCCAGGTTGTCGTTGGTTTTCCACTGAGCCCGCAGTTCAAGATCCTAGCCGAGAAAATTTCCGGATCCACCCGTCGCGTCATGCAATCCATTGCCTCCAAACGCGCCTCTTGAGGTCGCGAGATACCACACCCGATGTTTGAGTTGCACTTCGCAACCCTGACACGGAACCACAATCACCCGCCATCCCGGCGAACTGAAGTTCGTCCGAAAAAATGGCCCGAAATTGCCGGTGGGCATATAATCGAAACGTCGTGCGCCAAACAGCGTATCAAAGGCCGAATTCCGGCTATCCTGCGCGTTCCGGTCCCCACTGGCGTAGTCATAATGAATCAGAAATCGCGGCGACCAAGGGAGAGCCAACGTGTACCCGATATCAATATGCTGAAAATGGGCAAAATGATTGACATCGCCTTTTTCCCCCGTCTGCAAGACGCTCTCGATTTCATAATCGATTCTTCCCGTTTTCGGTTCATCATAGAGGCGCGTTCCGAAAGTCGAAAAGGTTCTTTGCCTGCCGACGGTGGCACTCCGTTGGTCATTCAATCCGAAATAATAAACATTGAGGCGCAACCGCGGCATTTGATCGGTTTCAATAAAGCTCCCCCAAAAGACGCTCCGTTTCGACTGTTCGTCAGGCTGCACTTCATCCCGCAATACCGGTTCCACCAGAAACAGACGGACACGCCAACGCTTATCCCGTCCCAGTTGCCAATGCACCCCGTCAAACGCATTCGACGTGTTACGAAAGTCATTCCGGATGATCAAGCGGCCCCGACCAAAATCCATCGTCAGCCGTCCAACGTGCAGGTCGGTACGGAGACCGGTCTCCAACACGTTGTTCACCGTGACGGATGCCATGAGCTGCAACACGTCCATTTCATTCCTGATGCCCGTGGTGACATAACTGCCAATATCATCGAGATAAACCCTGGCATCCTGCCCTTCAAACAAAAATTTGAAATTCTTCCCGTTCAGACCCAACCGTACACGCGACCGTTGTTGAATTTGGGAGTCCGTTTGACCCGCAGGTTGGGTGGGTCGCCAGGGGTGGTCATACGTTTCGAAACGCGTCCGGTGTTCGAGTCCAAGGTCCAACCAAGCCGGGAGATGCAAGGCGGCCTTCAGGTAACGATTCCACTTCCATTCCCTCGTTTGTACGAGTACGGCGTCCGCGGGTTCCGGTACCGGCATCCTCGACACCGGTTCAAGCAACCCAATACCCGTTTGATGGGAAACATCCGAGGAGCCGTGTGCCATGCCCCCCCAGCGATCAAGGCCAACCCACCAAACAGGACAAGAACCAGGCCTGCGTTCTTTCTTCCTTCACGCATCATCAATGAAATTCTTTCCATCAAGAGCCCCGTCATTTGGAGAAATGATAATAATGTGTATTTTACTTTATGTCAATAATACTTTACATTCATGAGGCAACCGAAAATGAATCGTACGGCCAAAGCAAAGACGTTGTTTGATGGGATCGTCGGATTGGGAAAACCTGCGATACGCCTGAAAGAAAACCTGAAAGAAGGCCACCAAAGGGTCAGGGGCAAGATGGGATCGCTTTCGCGGTTACGTCCACTGCGTAACCCGATTCAAAAGCCGTGCGGTTTGAGAAAAACTATTTTGCAGGGATGATCTTTCCGCTCTCTCTAGCGTCATACCCTCCCAAGGCTTCAATTTCCTGTTGGAACCTGCGCGTGACCAGGGTGTCCAAAAACATCTTCATGCCGGGATGCGAGTGTACGTACGCCGTCGGAATGACCAGGTCATACTGTTCTTCTTGCAATGGAATGAAATCAAAATCGTACAGTTGGGCGACGGCCTGTGCTCCAATGCCGACGTCCGCCTTCCCTTCCGAAATACATCGCCCAAGGCCGATCTGGGAAGAAGCAATCGTTCCATAGCCCCTCACGATTTGACTCGGGATATGATGACGGGAGAGCAAATGATCCAAAAGCAGGCGAGCGCCCGCCCCTTTTTCGCGATTGACCATCCGTACGTCAGGCCTGGCCAGATCTTCAAGGCCACGGACGTGTTTGGGATTCCCCTCCTTCAACAACAACCCTTCCTGCCACGTGGCAAAACGAACAACCGTCACGGTCTGTCCATGAAAATACTTCTTCAAAAACGGCAGGTTATACTCTCCGGAACGGGGATCCCTCATATGAATCCCCGCGACGTGGACGTCTCCCCGTTTTAACGCATGCAGGGCGGCAAGGCTTGCCATGTTCCACCCGACGACCGACACGTTTCCTGCTTGCTGACGAACGTGCTCCCCGGCCAGATAAATGGCGGGATCGCATCCCGCCACGAGGATTTGCCTTTCCACGTCCTTCTGACTTTTCAGGAGCTGTACGCAAACCGAACGTTTTCGCCGTGAGGTCGTCCCCAAAATCAGGGCATCGGCGGAAACCGTATAATTCAGAACGTCTCCCAGTTCCGTCACGGGCTTGGCCACCAGACGATTTCCTACCATCGCCAACTTGACTCTGGTGGACTTCAAAACCCCGGAATGATCGGCAGGCAGTTCCGCCTCAAGAATTTCTCGACCGTCATGTAAAGAGAACAGATCCTCAACCGACGCTCCCAACGTACGAGCGAGTTGCAACGCGACTTCCGTGCCCGGCAGATACTGATCTTTTTCCACGGCATAGAGAGCCTGTCGCGTAATGCCCGCGCTCTGCGCCAGATCTCCTTGGGACAGACCGGCGGCGATCCGCATTTCACGTAAACGGTTCGTCACTTGTTGCCTGAGCTTGGGAATAAGCATCGTATATGGTCAAACTAAATGAAATAAATACATGACATATGTCATGTATAATAGTATATTCGCAAAACAGTGGCAACCGCTTTTTCCCGGGACTGCGGTTTTACCGGTATTTGTAACGGGCTTTATGGAAATCATGGGTCCATGCCATTCCGCAATACCTTAACGAGGCCATGAGGAGTCAAACATGCCGCGTTTTTTTTTACAGACGAAGACAAGCCACAAAACGAACGGCCTTCCCCAATGGAACCTGAAAGACCTGCTCCGGCATCCTGACAAGGATCTCGAAATCCGTTCTCGGGCTCTCAACGATCACGTGCGATCGCTGGAAAACCTTCGCAAACGTCTTTCCGCTACGCTCACGCCCCGTACCTTTCTCAAAGGGTTGCAGCTTCGAGAAATGATTGCGGCGGAATCCTCCAGGCTGGCTGCCTATGCCCAGTTATGGTTCGCGCAAAATACCCAAAACCAGCGTGCGAGGGCATTCGACTCTCAAGTCAGGAAACACCTGCTTCCTTTTTCCAACCGGACAGTCTTTTTTGATTTGTGGTGGCAACGGCTCGGGGACCAAACGGCCCGGCGACTCCTGCGTCATGCAGGAAAATACCACTACCATTTGGAATCACTCCGGCGAGTCAAACGTCACACCTTGTCCGAAGCCGAAGAGCAAATCATCAACGTCAAAAACACGACCGGACGGCAGGCCCTCGACAGCCTCTACGACGTGATCACCAATGGGTTGACGTTCCAATTGGATTCGCGCAACGGCTCACAGCCGTTGTCGCGAGAACAATTGGCCGTGTATTTCCGAAATCCCTCCGCTCGCGTGCGTCAACAGGCTTACGACGAACTTTTTCAGGTTTATTCGAAACAGTCCAACTCTCTTGGGGATATCTATAAGACCCTCGTGATGGATTGGAAAAACGAAGGGTTGGATCTTCGGGGATATTCCAGCCCGATTGCCGTTCGGAACCTTCACAACGACATTCCAGACAAAGCGGTCTCCACATTGCTTCAAACCTGTCGAGACAACCGGCACGTGTTTCAGGAATATTTTCGAATCAAAGCCAGGATCTGCGGTTTATCGCGAATGACTCGTTACGACGTGTATGCACCACCGAAAATCAAAAAAGCTTCCTATCCCTTCGACCAGGCAGTTAAACTGGTTCTCGAAGCGTATCACCAATTTTCTCCAACCCTCGCGGATCACGCGCGCCAGGTCTTCGCCGAACGGCACATCGACGCGGCTCCCGCCTCCGGGAAAATGGGTGGGGCCTTTTGCTATAGCGTGTTGCCGTCTCTCACACCGTACGTCCTGTTGAACTACTCCGGAGATGCCAGAGACGTCGCCACGTTAGCGCATGAACTCGGTCATGCCGTACATAGTATGATGGCCCGGCATCATACGGTGTTGACGTTTCACGCAACACTACCTCTCGCTGAAACCGCCTCCGTGTTCGGGGAACAGCTTCTTTCCGATGCCCTGCTTGCAGACGCCGCCGGGGTAAAAGTGAAACAACGGTTGCTGTTGAGCCAACTCGATGACCTGTACGCAACGATTCTCCGGCAAGCGTATTTTGTCGAATTCGAAAACCAAGCCCATGATCTCATCGCTCAAGGTACGACCATTGACGGTCTTGCTCAAACGTACTTTCACCTTCTCAAAGAACAATTCGGCCGTACCATGACCATCCCCAAGGCTTTTCAATGGGAATGGTTGACCATCCCCCATATTTTCCGAAGCCCGTTTTACTGCTATGCGTACAGTTTTGGGAATTTGTTGGTTCTCTCACTCTTTCAACGCTATAAAAAGGAAGGGAAGCCCTTCATTCCACAGTACCTCGAATTGTTGAGCCACGGGGGTTCCCAAAACCCTCAGGATATGCTGAAACCTCTGGGCATTGATCTCTGTAAAAAATCATTTTGGCAAGCAGGATTTAACCGTATCCAGGAACTCGTTGAATCTCTCGAAAAAACCATGGACAAAAAAGGCTGAGAGAGAAGACGAACGACTTACCTGCCACACACGTAAAGTATCTTCCCTTGATTTGGAGATACTTATTGCGTTAGCCTATTTTGGGTTCGTTGCCGGATGATCTCGAAGTGCAGGATTTTGAAAAAGGGAGTTTGACACATGTCGGAAAGTGCCTATGTTCTCATCAACGTGCTGCCTGGACAAACTGCAAACGTGAAAAATTTATTGGCGCAAATCGAGGAAATTAAAACGATTGACGCCTGTTGGGGGAAGCCCGATATTTTTGTCAAAGTGGAAGTGGCAAGCCAGGAAGCCTTGACGCAATTGGTCCTCACCAAAATCCATGCCATTGAAGGAGTCGCCCAAACGGATACCCACCTGGTCTACACGCTCCACGAATAACCAGCTTCGATTGACCCGTGGGAGAATCTGCTTCGAGTTGTTCCACAACGGAAGGTCTTTCCTTCAATAAATTCCCGCCTGCCGTTGCAACCACCGGACATAGGGGATGATCTGTGTCACGTCATCGGACGTGGCTTCGGAAATTTTGGGCATATTTCCAAACTTCCAGTGGTGGGCTCGGACGCCTTGCATGGCCGCTCGCATAAACGCAAAGTCGGCATGATGGGAAGGCTCATAAATTTTATGCACCAACGGCGGCCCCATGTTCGTTCCCCGGCCTGCCATGCCATGACAACGCGCGCAGAGGCCATTGAACCGTTCTTCCCCTGCTTGATATTCCTCCGGCACCGGCTCCGCAGAGCCCCGGGGCGCGGCAGTCTCCTGCACGACGTCGTCATGAGAGACGTGGTTTGAACTCGTTTCACCCTGCTCATCCGAGCAGCCGACAAAACAGGCCAACACGGCCATGCCGAGCCACACCCGTCTTATCTTGAAACGTCGTATCATCTGAGCGCGATTCGTCACCGATCTTCCGGAGCGACGGTTACAGACCAGGGGTTCTTGCCACATAGGGTGCCGGATCCTGAAGGCCCGCATCCCGAAAACCCTGTAACCGAATCAGGCAACTGTCACATTGCCCACATGCCGAGCCATCCTCACGAGGATCATAGCAACTGTGGGTCAACTCAAAGGGAACTCCCAAGGTCCGGCCCTGTTGAATGATCTGGGTTTTACTTAAACGCAGGAGCGGTGCGTTAATCTGAACCGTTTTGCCATGTGCTCCCTTTTTCGTGCCGAGCCGGGCTACCTGTTCAAATGCGCGCAGAAACTCGGGGCGACAATCCGGGTATCCGGAATAATCCAATACATTGGCCCCGATGAAAATGCAGGAAGCATCGATGACCTCGGCATAGGCTAATGCCAACGACAGAAATATCGTGTTTCGTGCCGGAACGTACGTGGATGGAATGCCACTCTGTCGTTCCTGGCCCGACCGATTCTTTGGAATATCTCCCGAGCCGACCAGGGCCGAACCACCAAATTCATGCAGATCCAATTGAAGAATTTTATGCTCCGCGGCATCCAGCCATGCGGCGATCTCTTGTGCCCTTTGAATTTCAGCATGATGGCGCTGCCCATACCTGATCGTAAGCAGATACAGGGCGTACCCTTCGTGACGAGCCATTGCGGCCGTCACGGTTGAATCAAGCCCTCCACTGGCCAGTACCACGGCTTTCATCGTAACCTGAAAAGATCGCCAACCTCTTTCACTTCGAGAAGAGAATCTTTTTCTGTTGTCATGGGGTGCATGGAATTTTCCGCATGCGGCCGGGCCAGCCAGGAAATTGATTCCAGAAAAAATGGGATCAGCAGAAAAGTCAAGAAAAGGCAGGACTCAAGGTCAAGGCGTTGGTCACATCAGACCCGTTGCTCCCCTCGTTCAATTTTTTCAAACAACTCGATTTTTTTCTGGCATTCGACGCAGAGCCGGGCGAACAGCATGACAGCCAGTCGTTTTTCGCTGATTTCAGCATCACACTCGACACAGATACCATACGTCCCTTCTTCCAAGCTCACCAACGCTTCATCAATCATTTGCCGTTCCCGGTTTCGTTTTTCTTGAAGGGAAATGCCCATTTCACGTTCCAAATCCAATAAAGCCTGATCGCCACTATCCATGGCCGATTCAAACCGACGTTGCTGCTCTTCCGTCAATGATTGGCCTAACTGGTCTTGAATTTCTTTCATGATCTTGACCCGTTTTTCCAGCATAATCTTCCGTAACGTCATCGATCGTGAAGGGGGCATCCGCTTGGGAGCTTTGGCTGTTGCCGGAGTCTTTTTGTTCACGCCTTTCTCCTCACCGGCTTTGAGTTTTGCCGAAGGAGCAGGCGCTTTTACCGCTCGGCTCTGGGAAGACGCAGATGATTTCGTCTTGGCAGTTTCGGATGAACGCTTGGCGACCGCAGTCGAACTTTTCTTCATCGATTTCCCTGCCATTTCCTGTCTCCTTTTTTAACGCAACTGCAGTTCTTCGATCCCTGCTCAGACCGCTATAAACAACGACCTTCATCACTCCACGACGTCAAGGCTGCCAAGATAACAGTTCAATCATAAGTCATCAAGGAATGAACCGCGCAATCTTCAATTTTTTGACGTCCCTGCAAAAACTGCAATTCAATCATAAAAGCACACCCCACGATTTCCGCACCTAATTTCCGCAATAAGTCCACCGTTGCAGCCGCAGTCCCTCCGGTGGCCAGAAGATCATCCACCACCAACACCCGTTCTTCTATCGCCACGGCGTCTCGATGGATAGCCAACGAGCTTGCCCCATACTCCAGGTTGTACTTCACCTCAAACACGTCGGCGGGAAGCTTGCCGGCTTTGCGGACCGGCACAAAGCCCGCCCCCAGGTTATACGCCAACGGGCACCCCAATATGAAACCTCGAGACTCAATCCCCACAACTTTGCTGATATTTTCATTCCGGTAGCGCACAGTGAAGTCATCAATGACCGCTCGATACCCTTGGGGATTCTTCAACAACGTTGTAATGTCGTAAAACAAAATACCGGGTTTTGGAAAATCGGGGATCTCGCGAATTAATGATTTATAATCCATAGGTCAATCCTTTCCGGCCGGGTTTCAGCGAGAAACCCCGCTACACACTGCCGGGGGTGATAATAAAATCGGATGAACCCTGGGCATTCGGGTTGATCCATTCCACTTGAATGTTTTGAACGTGCGCTAAGGATGGCCCGCGTTTGGCGGCTTGAATGAATTCATCGACGAAAACGTGGGCCCCTTCAACTTCCGTTTCTATTCGACCATCCGGCAAGTTCCTGACCCACCCGCTCAGACCACGCCTGGTCGCCTGGGATTGCAGAAACGCACGAAAACCGACGCCTTGCACGCGACCCTGGGCCACGACGTGAGCCCGAACACGAGTTTCTCCGACTTCTCGATTCATTATCTTACCACAACCGATACGCAACTCATTACGCAGCCTGGCCCCACAAATAGGCACTCACCTTTTCAGACGTGTTTTCCGCGTCGCGAATGCAATCAGGGATTCCTATTCCGTCGTAGGCTGCACCCGTCACGTACAGTCCGGGGTGCCGGCCGACACGTTGGCGAATGTGTTGCACACGCTCCCGATGCCCACGGGTGTATTGGGGCATGGCTCGAGGCCATCGATACACTTCCACGTGGAGGGGCGAGCCTTGAATGCCGACCATCGACTCCAACTCACGACAGGCTCGTCCCGTCAATTCCGCATCATCCCAATCCACTAAATGCTCTCGTCCACGCCCGCCCAGGTAACACCGAATCAGACATTGGCCCGAAGGCGCTCGTCCTGCCCACTTCATCGATGACCACGTCGCCGCGATCAATGAACGATTTTCAACGCGCGGGACCACAAACCCATAGCCGCGAAGCTGAGGTTGCACGTCCGGTTCGGAAAAGACCATCGAGATGGTCATCGTAGAGGCATAAGGGATTTGGTCCAGGACCGTCGCGGCTTCATGGTCGAACGAGCGGAGAAAACCCGCGGAAACGTACGCAGGCGTCGCAAGAAGCACGGCCTCGGCATCCAATCGTTCTCCGCCTTCCAACTCAACCCGGTATGGTGGATCGGCATGGGAATCCGGTGACGGATGAATCGCTCGTACGTTGGTGCCTCGCCGAAGGGATACGCCGGCACGCGACAGCCTGTCTACCAGGCTCGAAATCAAATCACCCAGCCCGCCGTGTAAAGTCGTGAACAGTGTTCGGGCGGTCGCATCCGGCTTATGCGAGGAGCGCGCCCGCTGCATGGTCAATGCGCCTTTGATCAGACTGCCGTGCTTGCGCTCCAATTCGACGAGTTGGGGAAAGGTCGCATCCACGCTCAACTCATTCGCGTCACCGGCGTAAATCCCCGCGACTAACGGCTCAATCAGGCGATCAAAGGCTTCGGAACCCAGGCGTCGACTGAAGAACTCCGCCAAGGTTTCCTCATCTTTCGTTCGGGTCCGGGCAGGGATGATCCAATCGGCTCCCATTCGCACAATACCGGCCCAGGAGACCACCCCGCTGTGAAACAAGGGCCCTAACTTCGTGGGGACCATTGCAATAAGACCTTGCGGGAATTGACGCAATCGTCCTCTCGAATAGGTAAACGTTTGCGCATTTTCTTTATTGGTGTTGATTAACTGTGAAGTCAGGCCTAACTTTTCACAGAGTGCAAGAGCCGACGGTTTAGTCGTGAGGAACGAGTCAGGCCCTCCCTCCGTTACGAATCCATCTTGACGATTCGTGACGATTTTTCCGCCAAAATAATCCTGCGCCTCCACCACCGTACACTGAAGAGATTCATCCCTGCTTCCCGCTTGTTCCAGTAAGGCAAACGCGGCGGAAAGCCCCGAAATTCCTCCTCCGACAATCACAACTCGTTTGGGAGCCGCCATATTGAATCACGCGTTACGGGGAAGGAACAGTGAGCAAGCCGGGCCAAGTTTATCGAGTACTGTATTTGTGAACGAACCCAATGGCAGCCTCAACGTGATCGACGGGAGTTTTGGGGAGAATTCCATGACCGAGATTGAAAATGTGCCCGGCCCTGTTCCCGGCCTTGTCCAGAATATCCTTGATACGACGCTCGATCTCCGGCAGGGACGCAAACAAGACCACGGGGTCGAGGTTGCCCTGTACGGCGACGTCGAACCCGACCCGCGCCCACGCTTCATCGAGCTCGACGTGCCAATCCAACCCCAGGACGTCGCTGCCGGCACTGCGCATGAGAGGCAGGAGCGTTGACGTTCCCGTTCCGAAATAGATGATCGGAATCCCTTCAGGTTTCAAACGATCGATCACCGATTGAACGTGCGGCAAGACGTATTCGCCATAGTCAGCCGGAGACAGACACCCCACCCAACTGTCGAAAATTTGAACGACCTCGACGCCCGCCCGGATTTGGTTCTTCAAATACACCATAACCACGTCTGAAAGTTTGCGGAGCAACGCATGCCACTGATCAGGCCGGCCGAACATCATTTGTTTGGTATTGAGATAGTTCCGCGAACTTCCGCCTTCGATCGCATAACTGGCCAGGGTAAACGGGGCTCCGGCAAAGCCAATGAGGGGGACGCGTCCGTCCAACGTTTTTTTTGCCAAACTGACGGCATCGAAGGAAAACCGAAAAGCGTCACTCTCCACTTGGCGTAACCGCGTCACGTCGTCCTGATGTCTGACCGGATTGAGAATGACCGGCCCTTCTTCTTCACGAAAAGTCAACTGCAACCCCATCGGCTCCAAGGGCAACAGGATATCCGCAAAAATGATGGCCGCATCCAAATCAAAGCGTTCGATGGGTTGGAGCGTCACCTCTGCGGCTAAGTCCGGAGTCTTACAGACCTCAAGAATACTATGCTTCGCCCGAATTCGCTGATATTCCGCCATGTAGCGACCGGCTTGTCGCATAAACCAGACCGGCGTTCGGTCCACGGGTTCCCGGCGGCAGGCTTTCAGGAAACGATCATTCGTCATAAGGGAAGGAATTGTACGGATGGAAAGAAAAGACTGTCAATGAAAGAGAAACGGTTTCCGTTTCCGGGGGCGAGGTGATGCTAGAACCATTCTTGATCAGAAGACCGGGTTTCCGCCGGAGGCTTAACGGATCGGCCGGCATAGGCTTGCCTGATTGTTCTGCTTTGCTCTTCATAGCATGAGGCTTCGGCAAGATCGAGAAGCCGTGCGTCACCTTCCTGTAATTCAATCCGATAATGATCGCCGCTGAGAGAAAACCACTCGATATAGGGATGCGGCGCAAGAAGAGGATGCGGGTCAAAGGAAATCGAACTCACGGTGCCGATCTGGGGATTGGCCAAATCGAGGAGGCGTGACGCAGAGTTGGGGTCATCGACGAATTGAGAGTTCTTAAAGGAAAAAATCCGGCCGGCAATGTCGGGTTTGAAATCCCCGTTCAAATAAAATTCTATCGGACCGAGAGAGGCAAAGGTCATCTTCCCGACCACGACTCCCCGTGTGCGATTATCGAGATAGCCCTCCTTGACCCATCGATATCCGCCGAACTTTTCCGCCATAGGCTTTTACCGCTTCCCCTGAAGTTCCCCGCAACACCCAACCGGCGCCCCGTGAATCTGTTGGCAAGTGACAACAGTCCTCGAAACCTCTGATCCTCAATTAAGAACCCCCGATTACAAATATCGAGGGCAGGCTCGGGGACAGGTTTATTGTGATAGCGGGATGCAGGGCAAGGCATCCCGCAACGAAACCCGAGGCTTATCACATAGATAGGTGAGGGTTGAGCGAGGACACAACACCACCCTGCGCCCGCTAGTGCAATAATCTAGGGCTTACACAGACGACACTTCATCTGACGCACGACTCCGGACTGTTCCAGCGCATCCAAGGCCGTATCTTTATCGGGATATTCAAACCAGCCACCTTCCCAAAAATCAGACCGTGTGGGAATCGAAGGGACTTCAATGCACCGTTCTTTATGCAGAACGGCCTCATCCACAGATCTTCGAATATTGATCCAAAGCGCCATATAGTACCCCTCAGGAATAAAAAACTGCGCAATTAATCTTCAAGAAGCTGCCATTCATCTTTTTCAATCTTGACCTTTGCCCCGGTCTTGATTTTTTTCAGATCTTCACGATCAAACAGTTTTATATACCGTTCAATGCGGTCCGGATCATCAATCCGTTCTACCTGTTGCAACCCACTTGCCAACCGATACGTTCTCACCAAGACAGACATCTGCAATCCTCCAACCCGTTAGAATGAACAAGAACTAGCAGAACCATACGAATTTAAAGAAGAAACCCTTAAGGCGTCAAGAGCGGCTCCCGCACCTATCCCCAAGGATCGAGTCCAGAGCAGACTCTCTCCCGGAAGGAAAAGGAGAGCAGAATAATTTTATTGAGTGATAGTCAAGGGCATTTTCAATCCTGTATAATGGGCCCAATGTCGCAACACGTATATGAATCCGTAAAAAGGGAGTGACCCGATCCATGCCTGTGTATGAATATCAATGCAATGCCTGTAACCATAAATTTGAACTGCTTCAATCCGTCAATGCGAGACCGGAAGAGACATCCTGTCCCCAATGCAAGGAAGTCAATGCCCAGCGACTCATGTCCGCTTTCGCTTCCCAAATCAAAGGCGATCATAAAACCGGATTTAATGAGATGAAAGCCTACGATATGTACAATGAGAGGATGGATAAATTTAAAAAGCTTCCACCCCTCATGGGGGGAGCACGAGCGATCCCCGATTCTCCCGGAATGACGCAACCGACGGATTCAGGCTCCGGAGAAAGTTAGCGCTCACTACCCTCACTTCTGTCACCCAGTGATTCTCTGCACGATCGGCAAAGAATTCGCAATCTGGTGACGGTACCCATCCACATGAGACTCCTCTGTCTTTCAAGGCATACCGGTTCCGCTGAATAAGAGAGTTCTTATGAGAAACTTTTTGAGAAATGCCACGTTGCCGAAAATCCACGTTCTCGTGGGATTCTGGCTGATGGCCTTGCTGCCGTTCGGTTTGCCGTTGGTTGGAGCGGCCGAAGAATTAACGGGCTCCGCCTTAATCGTGGGCAATGGGCCTGAACGGTATGCGATTGAAGCTTTGGCAAAAAACTTTGAAGCCTTGCATCCCAAAACCTCCATTGATTTTTTCTGGCACCAAAATGCCAGGCCCATCGAAGAAGTTCGGGAAAATGCCGCCGATATCGCCATTACGGGTCAAGCGGAACACGATCTCCCATCAACCACCGTAGCTTGGGACGGCATCGCCGTGGTGACAAATTTTGCTAATACCACTGAAGAAATCACTCGGGAGCAGTTAGCGAAAATTTTCGCAGGCAAAATAAAGTTTTGGTCGCAAGTGTACGAAGATGGACCGGAAGCCAGAATTTCGCTGATTCATCGAGCTTGGAATCAAAATATTCGCCAACCATTTGAAAAGTTCCTGGGCCTTGAAAATCACAGGGAACTCCAGGCCAAAGTCGTCGAAAAAGAGAGTGAGACCTTCAAGGCCATCAACGGTGATATCTATTCCATTTCCTACGTCTCGATGGGACCCGCTTTGCAAGCGCGTAAAGACGGATACGGCGTGACCCTCCTGTTCGTCGATGACATTGAACCTGAATACCAAACGGTCCTGGATGGCACCTATCCCCTTCGTCGACCGGTGATCTTCGTGATGAACCCCAATGCCTCTCCGGTGGCCCAGGCCTTTTTAGAGTACGTGCTGTCACCCCAAGGACAACGCGCCATAAAAATAGGCGCCAGCGGTCTTTTCCATGACAAAACCAGTTCGGTCATTAAATATTACCCGCTCAACGGGGAGTAAGCCCGATTGATGGCCATGGCGCCCTCTTGACAGGATCCTCGCCATCCATGATACATAGGCCCTCGCCCCACGAACATCGAGACGCTCTCCGGCAATTAATTTCCCGGGACGGAGATTCGTAGGGACAGCCCCCTGTGGTTGTCCTAAACCAAAGGAACGACACCTCTCTCCTTCAGGGCAATCCATGTTTAAAAAAATCCTCGTGGCAAATCGTGGTGAAATCGCAATGCGGGTCATCCGGGCCTGTCGCGAACTCGACATCGCCACGGCGGCCATTTATGCTGAATGCGAAGCCACGGCGATTTATGTCAAAAAGGCGAATGAAGCCTATTTGGTAGGCCCCGGTCCGATCCAGGGATTCCTCGACGCCCGGGAAATCGTCAACTTGGCCAAACGCATCGGAGCCGATGCGATTCATCCGGGCTACGGGTTTCTGGCGGAAAACGCCCAGTTTGCCCATTTCTGTCGAGAGGCGGACATCACGTTTATCGGCCCGACTCCCGAGGCCTTGGAACTGCTGGGCGACAAAGTGCAAGCCCGGGAACTCGCCATGCAAATCGGGATCCCCGTGGTTCCGGGAACGGAAGGTCGAGTCGAAAGCGTAGAAGAAGGCCTGAACTTTGCTCGATCCATCGGCTATCCGGTGATTGTCAAAGCCAGTGCCGGTGGAGGGGGACGTGGACTTCGTGTCGTCCGTTCCGATGAAGAGTTGCAAGAGGCCATGGAATCCGGGGCTCGGGAAGCGTTAGCGGCTTTTGGAAACGCCGATCTTTTTCTTGAAAAATACATCGAACGACCGCATCATATTGAGTTTCAGCTTCTCGCGGACGAAGCGGGGCACGTCGTGCATCTGGGTGAACGCGATTGTTCAATCCAGCGTCGCCATCAGAAAATAATCGAAATCGCCCCCTCCTTAATCCTCACGCCCCAGCTGAGGGGCCAAATGGGCGACGCCGCGATTGAGTTGGCCCGTACCGCCAAGTTTCAAAATGCCGGCACCGTCGAATTCCTATTGGATCAGGATGGCCACTACTATTTCATGGAGATGAATCCAAGAATTCAGGTGGAACATACGGTCACGGAGCAGATCACCACCATCGATATCGTACAATCCCAAATTTGGATTGCCGCAGGACGACCGCTCGTATTCGGGCAACATGAAGTGAATCTTCAAGGCTATGCGATTCAATGCCGGATTAACGCGGAAGACCCTCAAAACGGATTTTGTCCCTCGTCCGGCAAAATCACGGCTTATTTTTCTCCAGGTGGAATTGGGGTGCGGATCGACGGCGTCGTGTACAAAGACTATACCGTTCCCCCTTACTATGACGCGTTGTTGACCAAAATGACGGTACAGGGCCGGACGTGGGACGAAACGGTTCGGCGGACCCACCGATCGCTGGAGGAGTTTTTGTTGCGGGGAGTCAAAACGAACATTCCCTTTTTGAAGAACATTATGGAAGAACCCGATTTCCTGTCGGGAAAATTTGATACGTTTTACCTGGACTCGCACCCGGACCTCTATGAATACGACTATCCCTTGGTATCGGAAGATCTTGTGGTGACGCTCTCTGCCGCCATTGCGGCGTATGAAGGACTATAACGCCTCATCGGCAACGAGTATCTTTAACGCAAAGGCACTTTATGGCAAAGAAACCAACATTCTGGGATAAGTTCAAAAGACGCACCGGAGCATCATCCAAAAAGCGACGGAAGGGCAAACGTCCGGAGACGTTCGAATTGGAAAGCTCACCGGGACGCAAAATACACCTCACGGACGTGTCCTTACGAGACGGGCATCAATCGTTGCTGGCGACGCGCATGCGCACGGAAGATTTGATCCCCACGGCGGAACAACTGGATGCGGTCGGGTTCTGGTCCCTGGAAGTCTGGGGAGGCGCCACGTTCGACGCCTGCCTGCGATTTCTGAAAGAAGATCCGTGGGAACGGTTGCGCGCCTTCCGCCAGGCAGCCCCCAACACCAGGCTGCAAATGCTGCTGCGCGGGCAAAACCTGGTTGGGTATCGGCATTACGCCGACGACGTCCTGGAACAATTCATCGTCAAGTCCGCGGAACACGGCATCGACGTCTTTCGCGTATTCGACGCCTTGAATGACATTCGAAATCTTCAATCCGCCATCCGAGTGGTCCGGCAATGCAACAAACACGTGGAAGCCACGATTTGCTATACGGTCAGCCCGGTGCACAGCCTGCATCACTTCGTGGAACAAGCCAAACGACTGGAAGATCTTGGCACGGACAGCATCTGCATTAAGGATATGGCCGGACTCTTACCTCCTTTTGAAGCCTATACACTCATCAAACGGTTGAAGGAAGCGGTTCGGGTTCCCATCCACCTTCATACGCACTATACGTCGGGAATGGCTTCGATGTCGTCACTCATGGCGATTCTCGGCGGTCTCGATATTTTGGATACGGCCCTGTCTCCACTCGCGGGCGGCACGTCGCATCCCCCCACGGAAACCTTTATTGCGGCCCTGAGAAAGACTCCATATGACACCGGATTGGATTTGTCCCTGTTCGCCCCCATAACGGAACAACTGCGAGCGGCAAGAAAAAAATATCACCAATTTGAAAGTGATTTCACGGGCGTCGATACAGACGTTTTGTCGTCACAGGTGCCTGGTGGCATGATTTCGAACCTGGCATCCCAATTGGCGGATCAGAATGCCATAGAGAAAATGAAAGAAGTACTGGAGGAAATTCCGCGGGTTCGTAAAGACATGGGCTACCCGCCGTTGGTCACCCCCACCAGTCAAATCGTCGGCACCCAAGCCACGCTGAACGTGATAACCGGAGAGCGGTACAAAGTCATCACCAACGAAGCCAAAAATTACTTTTTGGGCCTCTACGGCGAACCACCCGGCTCCTTGGATTCAACCACAAAGGAAAAAGCCATTGCCGACGACACGCCTATCTCAAACAGACCCGCGGATAATCTTGCCCCTGAATTGAAAGAAGCCGCCAAAGAACTGAGCGAACATGACGTCTCCGAGGAAGACGTGTTGTCGTATACCTTGTTCCCTTCCGTTGCGTTACAGTTTCTCCACGAACGTGCAAGCGGGGAGCTACGGCCCGAACCCCTCGAACCACCAGGAGGAGAACGAGGAACTTCGTCGACCCCCGGACTACATCTCGCACCTATCGAATTTACCGTCACCCTCCACGGGGAATCGTATCACGTACGGGTTTCAGGCTCCGGACGGACGGTCGACGGGAAAAAGCCTTACTACATCAAGGTCGATGACAAACTCGAAGAGGTCTACCTGGAACCACTGCAAGAAGTGTTGGCCAGCGGACCCGAGGCACCCGTCTCAACCGGCACCGGCAAGGGAGAACGCCCCAAACCCAGTGGGCCGGGAGACGTGACGACTCCCATGCCTGGCCGTGTCGTGAAAGTCCTCGTCACGGAAGGCAGTAAGGTCGCCGCCGAAGAGCCGGTAATCGTGATTGAAGCAATGAAAATGGAGAACCGGGTCACCGCACCGATTGAAGGGACGGTGAAGGCCATCTACGTCAACGAAGGCGATCTCGTCAATTGCGATGAAACCCTGATCCAACTCGAATAAATTCAGCAAAATGGATCGACTCTGCCGCCGTGTCAGTCTACCGTTGTGACGACCTCTTTTCCTCTTCGCATTCCCTCCCACGTTGACCTGCTCCATCGACACGCCGTTCATACCACCACGGTAAATGGATATCACGTAGCCTACCTGGACCACGGGAAAGGTCCTCCCGTCATTCTGATTCATGGATTAGGCGGCTCCATGTGGCATTGGGAACACCAACAAGTCGCGCTCGCCCGGTCGTGTCGGATCATTACACCTGATTTGTTGGGCTCGGGACTGTCCGAGAAACCTGAACGCATGTATTCTCCAGCCTTTCTCCTCGATACTTTCCGCACGTTCATGGATAACCTCCACATTCAAAAAGCCACATTGATCGGCAGTTCCATGGGGGCCGGTCTCGCAATCGGGATGAGCCTGGAGCATCCGGACCGCGTCGCCAAACTCGTGCTTATCGGGGGATTTCCTTCCAATATTCTCGACAACCTTCAATCTCCAAGAACCAAGCACTTCATCGAGCACCGGCCGGCACTCTGGCTGTCAAAATTGGGAAGTTGGATAACCGGCCGCTGGTCCATCAAACTCATTCTGAAAGAAATCATTCACGATCATGCCCTGATTTCCCCGATGGTCGTGGAACGTGTTCACCACCTTCGCTTTCAGCCCGGCTTCTTCCAGGCCATGTATTCACAACTGGATCAGATCCCGGAATGGGAAACGACTTTTGCCACGCGAATAACGGACATTTCTCACTCCACGCTCATTCTTTGGGGCGCACACGATCAAATCTTTCCCCTTTCGGTAGGACAAACCCTGCAGATGACCGTTCCCGGCAGTACGTTCCTCATCGCGCCGAATTCCGGGCATCTTCCCCAATGGGAAACCTCCGGCTTCGTCAACCCCGCTCTCGTGCAGTTCCTTGCCGAAAACCAGATCCTTTCCAGGCCGTAGGTCGGGTTAGCGTAGCGTAACCCGACAGTCTCACTGCGGTATGGCGCCTCTACAAAATGAAACCATGCCACCAGATCAGGCTGTCTCATATGTAAAGACAAAATTTTGCCTCCCCATGCTCAATCGAGTACACTTTGGCCGACATGACCGTATTTATTATGTAATTCCATGATGGAGACCGGCTTGTGAAATTTACGGAGCACCTGCAACAATTGGCCAAGCCGATCTGGGACGCGCAACTCAAGCATCCCTTTGTGGTGGCCCTTGGGAAAGGCACCCTACTCAAACGCAAGTTCCAGTACTATATCCTGCAGGATGCCCGGTATCTCGAGGAACTCGCCCGAATATTCGCCTTGGGCGCACAAAAAGCCCACGACCCCGATACGGCTCTTCGCTTTGCCAAACTGGTGGAAGAAACCATCGTTGTCGAACGCGGGTTGCATGAAACCTACGGCAAGCAATGGAAGCTCTCAACCGCTGACATGCGAAACACGCCGCTCGCACCGACGAACTACGCCTACTGCCGGCACATGCGAAGCACGGCCCAAACCGGCACACTGGCCGAACTCACGGTCGTGGCCCTTCCCTGCGCATGGATCTATTGTGTCGTGGGCCGACATCTGTTGCGAAAGGGGCCACCGTCACCCAAGCATCCCTATCGGGATTGGTTGCTGTTATACGGATCGCCGGAATTTGCCGAAGTCACCCGATGGATGCGCACACTGGTCGACAAAGAAGCCAAACGGGCCGGCAAGGCCGAAAAAGAGCGGATGAGTGAAGCGTTTCTGACCAGTTCGCGCTATGAATGGATGTTTTGGGACATGGCCTGGCGTGAAGAACAATGGCCGGTCTAATGATCGGCCTCGATCCCGCTGAAAACCGCTGAGCCGTGTAGGTCGGATTAGCGTAGCGTAATCCGACAGAGGGTTGTTGGGTTACGCCTTCGGCTAACCCAACCTACGGCGCTACTCCCGCACGGGGCCAAGGGCGCCCAGGTAAGGAAACTCGCCGATGTGCAGCAGGGGGGAATCGGCCTGCAATCGGTAATCCCCGCGATGTGGCGCGAGAAATTTGGGGGCGGCATAGACGTCCGAAAAGGCATGGGGCTTCAAAGAAGCAGACACGGCTTGACCGTCGACCTGATAATTCACGTCGATATGATGTAATCCATTATGCGCTATGTTCACGGCATTCTTGACTGACCACGCGATTCCCACTTGGGCTTCGTCAATAATGTTACCGGCAACCCTGCCCGTTGCATCGTCCTGAAACTTGACGCCTCCCCCATTCTTGACAAGGGTATTCCGAATCAACGTGGCTTGACCCTGATCAGCCACAAGGACGCCTTCAAACAAGCTTCGCGTGATGACGTTCCGTTCCAGATGCACGATCGACGTTCCTCCAATCGACACGCCATGGTCATTGTCGTGAATCAGATTGCCGATCAGCGTTGCTTGAGAATCCGCAAACGCGATGCCCGTGGTTTCGCTGCCGCCCACCACGCAGTGCTCGATGTGCACGTTTTGAACTTGTTGACCGAAGACAAAGCCATTGACTTTGAGGTTCTTGAGGGTCACTCCTTCACCGTTAAAAATACCGACGCCCAACCCGCCGTGTTGTTGAACGGTCAGCCCGCGAATTTCCACGTTTCTTGCCCCATAGGGCCATTTTCCAACATGCAACGTACCGACCCGTTTCAGGCCCGCGAGAATGACTTTTTCCGGACCTTCGCCAATGATCTTGAGCCCTTCTTTACTGTGGACCGTGACGTCCTCGACATAGCGCCCTGCCTTGATGAAGACGGTATCCCCATTCTGCGCTTGATCGATTGCCTCTTGAATGGACGTGAAGTGCCCGGACCCGTCCAAGGCCACGTGCCAGGTTGATCCTGTAGCGGACGTGCTTTCGCGAGTTCCGCCCGGATCTTGAGCGAGCAACGCGCTTGTGCCACACCAAGCAAGCAACACACCAATGGCAAAAATGAGTTTCACCCAAAACCTCGGCATCAGGCCCGACTCCTTATTGTTGACTGTATTCCGTCCTTTTTCGTCTCTGTCCCGCCCAGGACTCTTTACCGGAGACATAGGGGACATACAGGAAGTGCCGTTTCTTGGTCAAGCTGAGCACATTCTGATATGCCCAGATAGGGCAGTTCCTGACTTTGTCAACGAATGAATGAACACATCCACGAATACCGATCTCCACGAGACTTTCGGAGATCAGAAAAATTTCCTATACTAGGAGGATGCTATTGGTAGGCGTAACAGGAGGGCTTGCTTCCGGAAAAACGACGGTGGCAGGCCTGTTTCAGGAATGCGGCGCGTTCGTCATTCAAGCCGACCAGTTAGCCCGCACCGTGGTGGCACCGGGCAAAACGGCCTGGAAAGAGATTGTCAAAACATTCGGGGCCCACGTTCTTCAAGCCGACCGCACGCTGGATCGAGTCACCTTGGCTAAACTGGTCTTTCATAATCCCCGGAAGCTGTCGGACCTGAATCGCATCGTGCATCCTCGCGTTGCACGCGAACAAATCCGGCAAACAAACGCCATTGCCAGGCGCCATCCGAATGCCGTGATTATTTACGATGCGGCGCTCTTGATCGAAGCGCAGGCACATGAACGAATGGACCACGTCATTGTGGTAACAGCCAATCAGCCCATACAACTTCAACGAGCCCGGCAGCGGGACGGCCTGACAAAAAAAGAAGCATTGGGACGAATTCGCGGGCAATTGCCCTTGCGTACCAAACGTCGATTTGCGGATTATGTCCTGGACGGCACGTTGCCGGGTACCCGGCTACGGACGCAAGTGCGACAACTCTATCAAGAGTTCCTTCAAGAGGCTGCTTTGCCGCACCGGACACGACCAAGCAGGCTGCGTCACTCCTGATCATTTTCACTTTTCTCACTCATTGTTCTCACGAAGGATAGAAAATTATGCACAACGTGGTCATTATCGGATCGGGCCCCGCCGGACTCACGGCCGCCATTTACACGGCCCGGGCCAATCTTTCGCCGCTCATGATTGAAGGCTCGCAAGCCGGCGGGCAACTCACGTTGACGACTGACGTTGAAAATTTTCCCGGCTTTCCTCAGGGCATTATGGGGCCGCAACTGATTCAGGACATACGCGCCCAAGCGGAACGATTCGGCACGGTTTTTCAGACGGCCGACGTCACCAACGTCGATTTGAGCCGCCGGCCTTTCGTGTTAACGATTAACGACAAAGAAACGATTCACGCCCGATCGCTGATTATTTCAACCGGTGCTTCGGCAAACCTCCTGGGACTGGATTCGGAAAGTCGACTCCTCGGGCACGGGGTTTCGACGTGTGCGACCTGTGACGGGTTTTTCTTTCGAGGGCAGCCCATTGCCGTCATCGGAGGCGGCGACAGCGCCATGGAAGAAGCCACGTTTCTGACGAAATTCGCTTCCCACGTGACCATCATTCACCGTCGAGACAAACTTCGGGCGTCCAAGATCATGCAGGACAAGGCCATGAACAATGAAAAGATTTCGTTTCGCTGGAATTCGGCGGTGGAAGAAATGTTGGGCGAGACAGTGGTCGCCGGACTTCGCCTTCGGGACAGCGTCACCAATGACACGGCGACCCTGGATTGCAAGGGAGTGTTCGTGGCCATCGGACATACGCCGAATACGCACATCTTCAGGGGACAAATCGAGATGGATACCAACGGCTACATTCGCACGTCACATGGGACGGCGACCAGCGTGCCCGGAGTCTTCGCTGCCGGTGACGTTCAGGACCCTCACTATCGACAGGCGATCACGGCAGCCGGCACCGGCTGCATGGCTGCGATGGACGCCGAACGGTTTTTGGAGGCTGAAGGGTAATGCCCTATGCCTTGGTTCACTATCACGAACTGGCGCTCAAGGGCCGTAACCGGGGATTTTTCGAACAACGCTTGATTCAGCATCTCCGGAACTCTCTTAAAAAGACGGACGTCACCGAAGTCAAATCGCTGTCCGGTCGTATCCGGGTCACCTTCACGAACGAGTCGTCCTGGGAAGACGTTCAGGATCGCATTCGTCATACTTTCGGGGTGGCGAATTATTCCTTAGCCTATTCCCTGCCGATCGACTACGAAACGCCGGAGATCACGCCGCTGTGCAAAGCCATTGAAGCCACGCTTCAATCGACAACGTTTGAGACCTTTCGCGTCACAACCAAGCGCGCGGACAAACGATTTGCAAAAACCTCCGTTGAACTGAACAGGGAAATCGGCGCGTACTTGTGTGCCGCGACCGGGAAACGAGTTCGTCTGAACGGGGCAGACGTCAACGTTGTCGTCGAAGTCGTCGATCACACCGCGTACTTCTCGCTCGTCAAATACCCGGGGCCGGGAGGACTCCCTACGGGCATCAGTCGCAACGTGCTTTGCCTCATCTCGGGAGGCATCGACTCGCCGGTAGCCGCCTACCGGATGATGAAGCGGGGCTGTAAGGTCATCTTCGTTCATTTCCACAGCCGGCCCTATCTCTCACGGGCTTCCGAAGAAAAAGTCCGCGATCTCGTTTCCCTTCTCACGCGCTATCAATTGGCGGCTCGCTTATACCTTGTCCCGTTCGGGGAGATTCAACGCCAAATCGTCGTCGGTTCTCCCGCCCCTATTCGCGTCGTCCTGTATCGGCGGATGATGATGAGGATTGCGGAACAACTGGCCGAAAAGGAACAGTGCTGGGGGTTGGTCACCGGTGACAGCCTCGGACAAGTCGCCTCCCAAACCGCAGAAAACCTCCAAACCGTGAGCCAAGTGGCTCACCTCCCTATTCTTCGTCCATTGATCGGTATGGACAAAATCGAAATTACCAATGAAGCACAACAAATCGGAACCTTTGAAACGTCCATTGAACCGGACCAGGATTGTTGTACGTTGTTTGTCCCACGTCATCCGAATACGCGCTGTCGGCTCGACACTATTCAACAAACTGAAAATGCGCTGCCCATCCAAGGAATGGTCCGGGAAGGGATGGAAACCGCCGAACTCGCCGAATTTTCTTTTCATGCTTCCCGCCTCCCCCGCGCCTCCTTGCTTCGTTGACAAGACTTCGACCCGGTCGATATAGTTCTTTTCGCTTCTCAAACCTGAGTCATCTACGAAAGCCACCATGTCGGATCACGCCACACCCTTTACCTTGAACCAAATCGGGTATAGATCCGTTCGTTTTTCCAGCAAGGGGGTTTTCGATACCCATAAAGACCAAATGGTCGACCCTTATGCCGCTACGAGAATCCCAAAAGAACATCAAGTCCAAGGCCTTCAATTCTGGCCACAAGAAAAAGGGAAATTCCCTTCCATTGTCCTGCTTCACGGAAAATGGGGGTTGACGCCGGACTCTAAAGAGTTGGCCATGCGACTGGCCTGTGAAGGTTACGTGGTCATTGTCCCAAACTTGTACGGCCGGCAGGGCGGCATGGTCACGGCCAATGCCGAAGTTGCCGATGCGCTTTCGGAAAGAATCGACCTCACCACGGTCCTGAAGGACGTCAATGCCTCATGCGAATTTTTGAACGCGAATTTACCCGAAGACCCTAACCTGGAATTTACCCTACGGAACGCGCATGCCGCGGTCGGGTTGGGCTTGGGTGGAACCGTAGCCATCCTCTTTGCCCTCAAACGAAGGCGGTTGCGAGCCGCCGTCTCCTTTTACGGGAAACTTCCCGAGCCGCTGGATTCGATCAAGAACATGTATTGCCCGCTCCTGTACCATGCTGCCGAAACGGATGATACCGTCACGGCCGAAGGGCTTGCACAACTGACGGAAATCGCACAGGAATCGGGGAAAACCGTAGAAATACGTCAATATCCCGGCACAAGCAACGGATTTTGTGATCAAGTGCAGCCTGACCTCTACAATGAATCAGCGGCCAAGCAAGCTTGGGACGACACCATCTCGTTTCTCAAAAAACAATTACCCGTTTAACGCTTCGTCTGGGCTCAATCGAAGCCAACGCGCACCTTGAGCATGTGTGCATCAAATGGCATTCCGAACGTTCCTCGCGTTGTGGGATTCAAATCGCCCTGCTGGAGTCGTTATGCATCCATAGGGTTTAAGGTTCTCATCCTCGTGGCTTTCCTGGTATGGCCGCACCCTCTTTCAGCAAAAGACACTGATTTTGCAGATCTCCTGCGGGAAACAGGTTCTCAAACACACGGCATTGTTTCTGATAAAGACGCCACTCTCTTTTTCCTGAAAACGTTCGGATCCTCCCTCGAATTGCCCAAAGGGCTGCGACAACGCAGACGAACCCAACCAGCCCTCCCGAATGGGCTCACGCAACACCTGCCGCTCTTCATGGCGAATCTCACCATATGGCATCTCACAAACGACCTCCTGACCGCTTTCGATCAGGGGAAGACGCCCATGATTCAATCGATTCTCGACAGCCGACAACAACAACTCGAGTGGCTCAAGCAATCCCAACCGGACCTGCCTGATATCCTGGCCCTGGTCAGGACCATTGCACAATTGCAGCCTACGGAACCCATCACGCCACCACTCTCTCCACACTACTCTTTATTCACGCAATTCCTTCATGAACAGTATCCGGACTGGATCGGCACGCCAAACAGTTGGCTGACTCTGGCACGAACCGAAGGCTCAGCAGGGGTGCGGAAACGATTACGGGAAGCCTGGGATCACCAGTCTGTTCAGGCTGGCCGGCACGAGAAGCACCTTCAGGGTGATCCTGTTCCATCCATCAATCGATTTCTCCGGCAGTCTTTTCTGCCGACGACGACGGCATACGTCCAAGCCACCCTCCTGCAATTACACGTCAGGAACGAGCAGCAAGCATGGACCAAGTGGCAGGCGATCCAACAATGGAACAACGATCAAAAGAACGAAAAGGGTCTTCGACGACTATGCGGGACGTGGCAATGGCTCATTCATAATCATCAGAACCATGGCGACCATAAAACGGTCATGGTTTACCCTCCTCCATCACAATACCACCGGATGGATCCCCAGCCAGCCACGATCCGGGTCCAAGGGGATACCGTCTACATCCGATGGGAATTTCCACGAGGAATCGTGCAAGAAGAAAGCCTTCTGCTGAGTGAAAAAGATCAACTCCTCTCAGGCACCTTTGTGAATAACCTGGGGCCGAACGGCAACATCACCGGCCGACGCGTAAAACCGTGCCAGGAACAGTAAACCCTCGCTGCAGATCGGATTAGCGGAGCGTAATCCGACATGCCCGACTGCTTTTTCCTGCTGTCACCCTGTATGTGTTCAGTCATTCGTTGACAGTTTCTCCATTTTCCTTCCCCTCCTTTGTTGTACTGTCCCGTGTGATTCCATAGACTCTTCTGCTATCATGCGTGGCATCGAATATGTCCACCAACGGAGGCCCCATGGACATTAAATTACATAAGTTAGCTCGCACCACCCCCGCCACGCGTCGCTACATCCAGACCGCCCCCAAAAGCGCCGCGACCTTGGCCCGGGAACTCGGGGTCGCTGTGACTACCATCTATAAATGGAAGCGCGCCGGCCGGGTCCACGATGGCTCCCATGTCCGCCACCAGCTCCATGCCAGTACCTCCCCCGAGCAGGAAGCCCTTATCGCCGAATTGCGCACCCAATTGCGGTTGTCCCTCGACGATGTCACGGAGGTCCTGAACCGATGCAGTGCGACGCCCTTGAGTCGGAGCGCGATCCATCGCTGCTTGGTGCGGCTCGGCGTCGCGCGCTTGCCCCCCGCCTCCCCCGACGCGCCGCCGGTGGGGCGGTTCGCGGCGACCCCGTGCGGCTACATTCATCTGGATCTGAAAGTGTTAAGCAAATTACAGAAGCAGCCCAGTTATGTGTTCGTGGCCATTGACCGGGCCACCCGCTATGTCTGGGTCAAGGTGCTGGCCCGGCGGACGGCCGCCACGGTGACGCAGGCCGTCGAAGAATTCCTGGCCGCGTTTCCGCACAAAGTGCACACCATCTTGACCGATAATGATGGCGCGTTTACCGATCGGTTTGCCGTGCACAAGAAAGGCAAGCCCGCGGGCCAGCCGAGCGGGACGCATCGCCTGGATCACGTGTGCCGGGCGCATGGGATCACACATCGCCTGATCCGGCCCTATCATCCGCAGACCAATGGCATGGTGGAACGCTTTAACCGGCGGCTGAGTGACGCGTTACAGAGCCAGCCGACGCTCCGGGCCCATTGCAGCAATCGGTTTCGGAGTCACGCCGAGCGGAACGCCTTCATCACACGGGTGGTGGACAATTACAATCGGACCCGGTTAAGGTGCCTCAACTATCAGGCCCCCTTGCACTTGTTACAGAATCTCACGGGACACAACACTTTGTAAGGGGATTTATATACTGAACGGCATCGACGACACCCTCTTATACCCCCTACTATACTCAGTTCGGCAAGCTATGCGGGGTGGAAAAGGAGGGCTTATGCCTCTTAGATGGGAATAGACTTAAACATCCAGTACGCACAGAGCGGCCACCCGACAAATCCTAGGAGACTTAAGGCATGTTTCCCTACCACCGACTCAATGATGACGCCCACCGTCGTCCCGGCCACAACACTGATCAGAAAAATGAGCACGGGTGCCCACCAGACGACAGTCCACCCATACACAAGCAAGTAGGCCAGTCCCGTCAGCATTCCTGCGAAGGCTGAAAGTGTGAGAAGAAGATTAAAGAGTTGACTCTCTCCCTGAAAATCGCGCACATGCAATTGCTGATAGTACACAAAGATTCCGAAGAACATATAGAACAGCACGGACGACCAGGAAATGACCTCCATCTGTTTCTCCTTCTACTCCTCCTCTGGCCGTAGCGACAATCTGTTAGGGCGTGGGAACCCGTTCGTACCCTTGGCGTTGGTAGTCCGTGATGCAGTCACGGAGCTTTATGTGCGATGCGGCAGTGGCGGCGTTTATATTGCCGCTAGATGTGAATGGCCCACACTTGACCGTTTGACTAGAAGCATTTCGCAAATAAACCGTTTCACTGGTGGCACAGCCCACCAAACCAAGTACGATCAGGACGATCGCGATTCTCTTCAGCATTGGATCTCTCCTCTGATCTACTCCCCAAGAATTACTCCGTAGAAAACCTGTCAAAGGCTTCAGCGACCCATTGATCCAGTATGCCGTACTGGATGGTTCGGTCTCTTAATAACGCCTTGAAGCGTTGCATATCCATGATAATACTACCTTGAGGGGGATCGGAAAATTGAGGCAGGTTTTGCGTCGTAGTATGGTTGTTCATTGATGATACCTCCACATAAGGTCTGTGCATCTGACGTTGTAGGAAACAGTTCACTCCTCGTCCTGCTCGGAATCCACACGGTAGACCTCTTTAAAGATCTTCCGACTTCAGCCCAGTTGCTTTCGCTAATCGGGCAAGCATTTTTGGGCCGATTTCAACGCTATCATGGAAAGCAAAGATAACATCTGCCCACCCCTGTCGTTGTAAGACCTTGTGAGAACCTGTCGTTCTTTTAATCGACCAACCGATGCGAAGCAATGCAGAGAGAACACGAGGAGCCCGAGTAGAAGGCCAGCGACTCATGCCGCATGAAATGATACGTTGAGTAACGTGTCAGGCAGGGCTTCTCCATGCTCCAGTCTGTCAGCCAGGACCCGAAGGGCTAGTGCCTGGACGGCAGCTTGTGTCTCGGAACGGGTGGCGCCATAAGCCAGCACACCGGGAAGAGACGGAATTTCTCCAATCCAGCGGCCATCTTCTTCTTGTTCAAGTTCTACTTTAAATTGACTTTGATTCGCCATGCGCAGCCTCCATGCTGTGGACTACAAGCCTGATTGTCGGATTACGCTACGTTAATCCAACCTACACGACTATCTCAAACCCTCAACCACGATGAAAACCATACCTCATTGGACCACAAATTAACAGTACTCCAAGGCCATTAGGAAAGCTTAATTGTCGGATTACGCTACGCTAATCCGACCTGCCTGACTGGTTGAAAGAGGAGTACAATGTAGGGGAAGAGGCTGTCATGCACGCGGAAGAGTTCCTCGAACCGTCCATCCGGCATATCGGCCGCACGTTGGCCGAGCACTGTAAGGCCGGCACCACGGCGGTACTGAGTCAACGCTGGTGGAATGACCTCCTCATGGACTGGGGCATGCAGGATGAGGATTTCAAAGTTCAACTCTTCCGCTTTGTGGACGTACTCCCTACCCTCAAAACGGATGAACAATTTACTCGACTCCTTGCCGAATACTTCAGTCACACTCCCATTCTTCCCCAATCCCTCAAGTGGTCTCTGCAGAAGCTTCCCACCACCTGGATCGGCGCCCACGTCGGAGCCCTCGTGCTGCGTCGGCAATTCACGCGCATGGCCTATACGTTTATCGCCGGAGATTCCATACACGGCGCGATGCCGGTCCTGAAGCACCTGTGGCGATCGGGACGCTGTGCGTCGGTTGATCTGTTGGGTGAAACGACCGTCAGCGAAGCAGAAGCCGATGGGTATCGAGACCGGTGTTTGGATGCCCTTCGCGGGTATCATGAACAGGCCCAAGGTTGGCCAGGCCGGCCGTTGCTCGAACGGGATCACCTTGGATTGATTCCGCGCGTCAACCTGTCGGTTAAAATTTCCGCCCTGTATTCACAGTTGGATCCGGCTGATCCCGATGGAAGTTTTGAAGGTGTGGCTTCACGACTTCGGCCTATTCTGAATGTGGCGTTGCAACTGCCGGCGTCTCTTACCTTTGACATGGAACACTATGAACTCAAGGATTTGACCTATGACATTTTCATGCGGATTTTCTCCGAACCCGCGTATCGGGACTACCCGTGGGCGGGTATTGCCCTCCAAGCCTATCTTCGAGATGCCGACCGCACCCTGGACCGCCTGGTGGATTGGGCCCGACAGCGCGACTCACCCATCACCATTCGGTTGGTCAAAGGCGCGTATTGGGATGCGGAAACCATTCAAAACACGCAACGTGGCTGGCCCATCCCCGTGTTGAGACGGAAAACCGAGACGGACGCCAACTTTGAGTATCTCAGCAAAACATTACTGGCCCACCCGTCGCTGCTCCGTCCGGCCTTTGGCACTCATAATTTGCGAAGTCTGGCCCATGCCGAGGCCGTAGCCCAATCCCAAGACCTCTCCCCGGAGACCTGCGAATACCAGTCGCTGTATGGCATGGCCGATTCGTTGCAACGCGCCATTGTACAATATGGGCGTCGCGTGAGAGTATACACACCAGTCGGAAAACTCCTTCCCGGGATGGCCTATCTCGTTCGACGGTTGTTGGAAAACACCTCCAACGAATCCTTCCTCTCACAACAACGGAAACAGGAAACGCCTCTTGAGGCGTTACTCGCCCAGCCGGAGACAACGGTTGCCCAAGAGGCTCCTGCCTCTCAACCGGACGTACGGCCACATTTTCACAATGAACCACACACGGATTTCTCGCGTGACGCTTCGCGTCACGCGATGACTCAGGCTATTGAACGGGTCAAACGACAACTTGGGCAGTCACCTTCCTTCCCGGTGCCTTCTACGGTTGGGCAGTTGAAAGACGAACTGGTTTCAACCAATCCCAGCCGGCCGGACGAGGTCATTGCCCGCGTTCCTTGTTATTCCTCTGGTGAATTGGAACCGGTCATTCAAACCGCACGTGAAGCATTCCAAGCCTGGCGCACCACGCCGGCCGGCACGCGCGCCGATTATCTCCGTGGCGTGGCGGAACTCATGAGGCAACGCCGGTTTGACTTGGCCGCATGGGAAATTCTTGAAACGGGAAAACCATGGAGAGAAGCGGATGCCGACGTTGCCGAAGCCATTGACTTTCTCGAATTCTACGCCGGCCAAATGCGGCACCTGGGGCGTCCGCAACTCTTGGGACGTGAACCGGGTGAATTGAATCACCTCGAATGGCTGCCGCGCGGAGTGGCCGTGGTCATTTCCCCGTGGAATTTTTCATTAGCCATTCCAACGGGAATGGTCTCAGCGGCCTTGGTGACGGGTAATACCGTTTTGTTCAAGCCTTCGGAGCGCTCGCCGATGATGGGCTACCATTTGTTTGACCTCTATCAGGAAGCCGGACTCCCTGAGGGCGTACTGTCTCTTCTCCCCGGCGGACCTGAAATCGGGAAAGCGCTCGTCGCCCATCCCCGGATTCACGTGATCGCCTTCACCGGGTCAAAAGAAGCCGGACTCCAAATTATCCAACAGGCCGCACAAATGTCGCCCGGCCAATCTCACGTGAAACGTGCCATTGCGGAAATGGGTGGGAAAAACGCCATCATCGTCGATGAAACCGCAGATCTCGATGAAGCCGTGAGTGGGGTGCTGTCCTCTTTCACCGGTTATCAAGGACAAAAGTGCTCCGCCTGTTCTCGGGCCATCGTGCTCGAACCGGTGTATGAAGAGTTTGTCGAACGTTTGAGGCAAGCCGCGCAAAGCTTACACGTTGGTCCGCCGGAGAATCCGGCCCATCACATGGGACCGATGATCGACGAACGCGCCCTCCGGAAGGTTCGGGCATACGTCGATATCGCCCAACAAGAAGGGACGGTACTGCTGGACCGAAAGATGACCGGTGAGGGCTGGTTCCAGGGTCCGGTCATCGTGACCGGGATAGAGTCGCATCATCGACTGGCACGGGAAGAAATATTCGGTCCGGTGGTCGCGGTGTTACGTTGCTCAACGTTCACGGAAGCCTTGCACGTCGCTATGCAATCGGATTTTGCGCTGACCGGCGGGCTCTACTCTCGAAGCCCCTCCAACATTCACCAGGCTCGCGAAGCCTTCGACGTAGGTAATTTTTATATTAATCGCCCCATTACCGGATCGCTGGTCGGACGGCAACCCTTTGGCGGCCATCGCCTGTCAGGGGTGGGCACCAAGGCTGGAGGAGACGGGTATTTGGAACAATTCATGGTTCAACGGCTGACTTGCGAGAACACCATGCGTCGAGGGTTCGCGCCGGCTGAACAGGACCGTACCACCCTGTAATCTGGCTTCTTCCAATTCCTCGGTAATTTCAATCAGCCGGTCCTTTCCGGCGCCGACCATCGGAACCATCTGACGCTCGATATACTTGACCAATCCCACGCCTTTCACCAACCACAGCGTCATGGTGTCGAATCCGGAAATCCGTGTACCGTCCCCGGATAACCGCACCAACAACTCCATGTGCGCTTCCATGCGAATCGCCTCTTCATACGTCCCTAAGGGCACCGTCACGGCTTCCTGCCCATCGATCCTCACCGTAGCCAGGATATCCACGGTTTCCGCCTGTCCATCACGATCGAGATCCAAGCCCAGGTTGAGGGTTTTTCGATCCAATTGATGAAAGGAACTTGGCATTTCAAGAGGAAACCGCACAATTTGATAGGGAATCAACTGCTGTTCCAGGATCGTCCCGGGTTTGGAACCGTAATAACGAATCCCTGCGGCATCACGAAGATAATAACTGTCGGTCGGTCCTTGGTCTCCGGGATTGGTATCGTGAAACACCGTGACCATGACACCGTCCTTTTTTTCTCTTCCCGTGACCGTCGAGACGTTCACAAACGTTTTATCCTCGATCTGATTGACGACCCCTTCGGTTATACGGCCCTGATACGTCCACTCATTTCCCGTTTGATCGGGAAAATAGACGCCCGCATCATGGAGCACGATTGGCGTCACCTGCCCAAACCCGTGACTGCTCCAGCCCACGACAAGACCCAAGACCACCAGTGCTTTCAATCCGGTACCGACCACGATTCCTCCCACTTTTCCGTTTTCACACGAAGGCTCAACCCTCTTTCCACCGTACCATAGCCCCTTCAGCACGGCAAGACAGAGGTGTCACCATCTTTTTTTGAAGTTTGCCTTGCTGTATTTCGTTCGGGATAATCACCCCAACATGCCCTCAGCATCCAAATTTCTTCAGGGTCAAGGCTGCACGGCCCCCTCCATCCCAACGGTGCTCGTCCTCGGAGGCTCCGGGGTCATCGGTTCCGCGGTGTGTCTTCGATTCGCGCAACATGGGTGGAACGTCGGCGTTCATTATCATGCCAATCACGACTCAGCCGCCGACATTGTTCAAAAGATCGAACAACTTGGCCGAGAGGGCAGATCCTTTCAAGCGGACATGAGTGACTCGCGTCAAATCCACGCCCTCTTTGATCAGGCTCAAACCGTCTGGCCCGAGTTCGATGCGCTTGTGTGGTCAGTGGGCACAACCGTCAATCGCCTCACCGTCCGCATCACGCCATCCGAGTGGGAACAGATGCTGCACACCAACCTCACCGGCCTGTTTCTGTGTCTTCAAAGAGGGCTGCGGCTTTTTTCTGAACGACGTGGAGGTGCCGTCACCGTCATGAGTTCCCTAAGCAGCGCCTGGGGTGGGGCGGGTCAGGCAGCCTATGCGGCTTGTAAAGCCGGCACCTTGGGATTGGTCAAATCGGCGGCTCGGGAATTCGGCGATGCCAACGTCCGCGTCAACGCGGTCTTTCCGGGTTGGCATCAATCGCCCCTGGCCGGAGACGCGTTTCCCGGTCCTGACCAACGTCACGCCCACGTACTGGGACGCACCCCCGCACTCGATGATGTCACTGATTTCATCTACCGCTTGACCACGACTCGGGATATCTCCGGTCAAGTGTACAATATGGACAACCGGATCTGGTAGAGACATGCTCGACCAACCGCTGCAACTACCGAAAGGGGTATTCATTACCGGAACGGATACGAACGTGGGGAAAACCGTCGTGACTGCCGCCTTGGGTATGGCACTGCAACAAACCGGAGGCACGGTCGGTATCATGAAGCCCGTCGAGACGGGCACCACGCCGGACGAAACGACGTCGGACGGGCACCGATTCAAGGAATTATTTGCGCCTTGCAAGAACGTGGACGTGCGCAGTCTCTACTGCTTTCCCCCACCCATGGCTCCACTTGAAGCAGCGCGAACCTCTCAACAACTCATCGACGTTGAAGCGATCCTCGATGCCTACCGAACCTTTGCCGTACACCATGATTATATGCTGATAGAAGGCGTCGGCGGTCTTCTTGTTCCCCTGACTCAAACACAAGACGTCCGCGACCTGATCAAGCTTCTGGGCCTTCCGTGCCTTATCGTAGGTCGAACCGGCTTGGGTTCGATCAACCATACACGATTAACCCTCATGGGGCTCCGGCAGGCAGGCATTTCGATTGTAGGGATTCTGCTCAATCATACGGACACAACCCGGGAAGAGCAGCAGGCGTCCACCGTCAGGCTGATCCGCGAACTCAGCGACGTGCCGGTTCTGGGTCCCCTTCCCTTTCAACCCCACCTGCACTCACGGTGGAAAGAGGGCATCATGACACTCGCGAACCATTCAACTATTCGTGAAGTGGCGAGGATGGTGCGGGAAAGTGACTGACAAAGTCACGCATCGTCTGCTCGATGTTCGAGGAATCGAGTACGGCGGAAGCGACGGCGACACCATTCGCTCCGGAGGCGACGATCTCCTCGAGGGAATCCAAGGTGATCCCTCCGATCGCGAACACCGGCAGCTGGGTCAAAGAACGAATTTCTCGTAATCCGGCAAGACCCACGGGCGCCACGTGAGCTTCTTTGGTCGTTGTGGGAAAAAGAGGCCCGTATCCGATATAGTCCGCGCCCCCCTGAATCGCTTGCGCTACCTCTTCGGGTCGATGGGTGGAGATGCCGATGATCTTATGGCGTCCCATGACTTTTCTCGCCAAATCCATAGGAAGATCCTCCTGACCCAAGTGCACCCCGTCCGCCTCCACCGCCAAGGCGACGTCGCACCGATCATTCACGATGAACAACGCACCTGAGCGAGCGGCAACTTCTCGCAATTCCCTGGCCTTGGCAAACACGTCCCGCGGGGGTCCGGTCTTATTTCGATATTGAAACAACCGGATACCGCACCCGGCTGCCAGTTCCAGGACGGACGACAGATTCTGCCTGGGAGCCCACTGCTCATCCAACAACAGATAGACGCCGGAAAGGGAAGGTTGTGACACGGGATAGTGCTAAAGCATACGGCCGGCTAACAACCGGTCGAGAAAATTCGTGGATACGCCACCTTTTTGAAAGTCGGGATCACGCAAGATGAGTCGTTGCAACGGAATCGTCGTTTTGATCCCTTCCACGACAAACTCATCGAGTGCGCGTTGCGCCCGGGCAAGAGCGTCCGCGCGATCCTGGCCATGCGCAATCAACTTGGCGATCATGGAATCGTAGTGGGGATGGACTTGGCCCATCGCTTCCAAGGCCGTATCCACTCGAATCCCCGCCCCCCCGGGAACGTGAAATCGTGATACGACGCCGGGACTCGGGACGAAGGTCTCCGGACATTCGGCATTGATTCGACATTCGATACTGTGACCGTGCAACCGAATATCCTTCTGTCGAAATCGTAACGGCATCCCGGCGGCCACGCGGATTTGTTCCTTGATGAGATCAAGGCCGGTGACCATTTCGGTAACCGGATGTTCGACCTGGATCCGGGTGTTGACTTCCATGAAATAAAACTTCCGATTCTGATCAAGCAAAAATTCCACGGTGCCCGCGTTCCGATACTGCACGGCTTTGACAACCTTGAGGGCAACGTTCCCCATCTCCCGTCTCAACGAGTCATCCACGACGGGAGACGGAGATTCCTCCACCAATTTCTGGTAGCGGCGCTGGATGGAGCAGTCTCGCTCTCCCAAATGAACCGCGTGCCCATGTTCATCGGCCAACACCTGAATTTCGACGTGCCGGGGTTCGGGAAAATACTTTTCAAGATAGACGCCATCGTGGGCAAATCCCGTTCTCGCTTCCACCTGGGCCGACAAAATAGCCCTCCCCAATTCGGCTTCACGACTGACGACCCGCAGGCCTCGGCCTCCTCCTCCGGCCGACGCTTTCACCATCACGGGGTATCCGAGCTCACCTGCGACCTGCACGGCATGATCAAGGTTACGCAGTTCACCTTCGCTGCCCGGCATGACGGGAATCCCATGCCGGAGCATGGTTTCTCGAGCCTTGGACTTGTCGCCCAACAGGGCGATATGCTCGGAGCTCGGCCCGATAAACGTGATGCCGATTGATTCGCAGACCTCGGCAAAATGCGCATTCTCCGCCAGAAACCCATATCCGGGATGGATGGCATCGGCCCCGGTGATCTCCGCCGCGCTCAACACGTTGGGAATGTTCAGGTAGCTCAAGGCACTGTCGGCCGGTCCGATGCACACGGACTCATCTGCATGGCGCACGAACAGGGAATGCGCATCGACTTCAGAGAAGACGGCGACCGTCTTAATCCCCAGTTCTCGACAGGCACGGATAATTCGAAGGGCGATTTCTCCACGATTCGCAATCAGAATTTTTTTGAACACGGGTTTTCCTCGTGGAGCAAACGGGATTTACGGAAGAGGATCGATGACAAACAAGGGTTGTCCATATTCCACGCCTGCCTCATTCTCGACCATGACCTTGACGACTCGACCATCGACTTCGGATTCGATTTCGTTCATCAGTTTCATGGCTTCGACGATGCACAGGACTTGCCCCCTGCTCACCAAATCTCCTTCTTCCACGTAGAACTCGACATCAGGCGACGATGACCGGTAGAACGTCCCGACAACGGGCGAAGTGACCGTCAAGAATCGGGATGAATCTTTTTCCCCGGAGTCTGCGAGCGTTCCAGGGACTTGACCGGATTCCGTAGAAGAAGGCGCCGGTACACTCACCGTGGCGGCGGATTCACGTCGTATCCTGATACGCACATCCCCGCGCTGGACTTCGATCTCGTTCAAATTCTGCTCGGCCAGAATTTCAACCAGTTCCTGAATCTCTTTTCGTTGTTCGCTGTTCATGCCTCACGCCCGGACGCGTTCGACGTATTCCCTGGTCCGAGTATCGACTTTAATCACCTCACCGGTCCCCAGGTATAACGGCACCTTAATGGTCGCTCCCGTCTCAACCGTCGCGGGCTTCGTTCCTCCCGAGGCGGTATCCCCTCGAACGCCCGGGTCTGTTTCTACGACTTCCAACTCGATAAACATCGGCAATGCCATGGAGATGGGACTTCCTTCGTAGACCACAATTTCCACTGTCGTGTTTTCTTTGAGAAGATCAGTGTCGTCCCCGAGTTGGTCTTTTTGATAGGTGAATTGCTCATAGGACGAAGTATCCATAAACGTGTAGGAATCACCGGCCGAATAGAGGAATTCCATTTCACATTCCTCCAAATCCGGTTCACCGAATTTTTCACCTGACCGAAACGTTCTTTCCAGAACCTGTCCGGTTTTCAAATTCTTCAACTTGGTCCGAACAAACGCACCGCCTTTGCCGGGTTTCACGTGTTGAAATTCCACGATATAATACGGCGTGCCCTCCAACTCCATCCGGGCACCATTTCGAAATTCTGCAGTTGAAATCACGATTCACGTATCCTTTCTCTCACAACAAAAATTCAGTTTATCAACAAATGTATACGTTCACTCATTCGTAGCCAGGATTGTCGGATTACGCTTCGCTAATCCGACCTACCCGAACTACCCCGACTGCTTGTCCTGGGCCCTTCTGACATGGTCAATGACCGCCCGAACCCCGAGTTCATAACTCAATGCCCCAAACCCACTGATTTGGCCGATGGCCACTCCAGCCAGATAGGAACGTTGGCGAAATTCCTCACGTTGGTGAATATTCGACAAATGGACTTCAACCGTCGGCAAGGTGACACTCAATATGGCATCCCGAAGGGCAACACTGGTATGCGTATAGGCCGCAGGATTGATCACGATCGCATCGAACCGGCCTCGGGCTTCTTGAATCCACGATACCAGTTCTCCTTCGCTATTCGAATGTTTTGCCTCAAGGGTCACGCCTTCGGCCTGCGCCAATTCCATGAGTTGGGCATTGATCGATTGAAGGGTCTGAGCCCCGTACATCTCCTGCTCGCGTACACCGAGCATGTTCAGATTAGGCCCATGCAACACTAAGATACTGATCATGAAAACGTTCTGTTTAGTGGAAGAATGCATGCTCCAGGCGAGGAAGGAAGCTCAAGGACCGAGCATGCCCAAGTACACGACACGTCGAAGGATTTTAACAAGGAGAGAAACTTGGGTCAATGGCAGAGTTACTCAGCGCACGTTGCTCCCCTGCCGGCTTGCAGGCATTTTCTCCTCTCCGGCCTACAACGTGGCTGCCGATTTCACTCTTTGAGACAGGACGCGCCGAAGTTCCACCATTCCCAACGTGTCCCGCTCGCAATAGGCATGAAGCGCCGATGCCAAACGTTGACGTTCGACCCAATCGGTCACGGTAAACATCATTCGATGGTACATGGCCGATGCGGTTGCGCCGTCCTTGATTTCCAGGTCTCCATAATCCAATGACGGGACGAGGGCCGGCAGCACGGATTTGATTGAAAACGACCCTTGAAAGTCCGGATGGTAATAATGGGTTTGCAGCACAAGCAAGAGATCCCAGAGGCGCTCTCCGACTCGAAGCAAGTCTTTCCGCAGGCGAGGCACGGCTTCGGCCAATGCCTTCACGATGTAGTGTTCATACTCGGAGTAGACGCAGATACTGCCTTCCTCTCCGACGGATTCCAGCAGGCTTATTGCAATTTCTTCACGCGGATCTTTCTGTTCGGTACACAAATAATCGGTATGCCGCAAAGACCCGTCTTCCGCCTCCGTATGATTCGACCACTGAATCGGTATGGGCTGATAGGGATGGGTACCTGCATACAGGGGAACGGCGGGCATCACCGTCTCGAAATCCAAATGATGGACCGGATACCGGACCGATTGAAGCCTCTCTGCCAGCTTTGGCGAAATCCATTCCACGTTCTCCCGCATACGTTGTTGCAAGTGGGGCAGAGAAACCTGAGGAGGAATCTCGTCGATGGTCTCAATCCCCTGTTGCCGCAAGCGCCGCACGACGTCTTTACCACCTGGCAGATAATAGATCCACCGCGCCGGTTTGGAAGCCGTACAATGCGACCAGAACGGGCATTCATAGGGAGAGTGACAATGGTGATCCGGCTCGACGTCGGGAGCCCGGCTTTCGCCGAGCATCGAACGCATCTCAACCAGGCGCGGGGGAATATCCGGCAATCTTTCATCAATCGCCTCGGTGAGGTCTTCGAGCACAAACAATCGTTGCAGATCCACGGCCCCGCCGGGATAGAAATACTGTCGATTCACGTGCATCAAAAAAACCCCGCTCAGGTTAAGGCCATTTCCTCGGAGTACGTGGGTTTGCACCGCCAGGTCGTCAAGATGCACGGATTTCACACGTGCGGCGGCTTTCACTTCAATCAACCTCCATGAACTATCAATCCGTTCGAGCACGTCCGCCCGAATCAACGTCCCTTCAAATTGAAAGGCTCCTTCAAAAATAGCGGTCACATTCGGATCAGCCATCAGTGCAGCCGTTCGTTCCAAGGCAGCAGCCGAATGACGATGATTCTCGGCAACCAATACGCCCCCGGGAAAATACCGGTGCGCGATTTCATTCATTTCTTTCCCCATATCCAGCATGATCTGGCGTCGGTCATCAACATCAGCAGCCAACTGCGGGGCATGGATCTCCAAATATAACCGTTTATGGCATTGAAGGCCGGAAAGAAACCTGGATTTGGAAAGACGCGTCGGGTAACGAGGACTTGTCATGGATGAACGTTCTTCGAGGACGGCCCTGCATCCTTGGTGAACACCAGGACAGCCTGATTCCTTTCTGGTCTTGACAAACAGCCTGTTTTGTTAAAACAATCTCTTCAACTCACGAATTTTTCTTAAGATTCCATGACTGACGACCCTATTTTTCCTCAACAACCCCTGGAGCCCGTTCTCGACGACGAGCAGGAACGGCAACGAGAAGCGCTACGCGATTCCGCTGATTCTATCGCTCGCCTTCTCGATTCAGTCGTTCAAATCCCCGGGACTTCCATCCGCGTCGGATTGGATGCCCTGATGGGACTCATTCCAGGTCTGGGGGACTGGATCGCCAATTGCATCGGTTCCACGATTTTGTTCCTCGCCGTCAAACTCGAAGTGCCTAAAATCGTGATAGTCCGGATGGCTTTCAACATAGGCATCAACACCATGATCGGAGCCATCCCAGGCATCGGCGACCTCTTTTCAATCTGGTTTCGAAGCAACCTGAAAAATGCCCGGTTGTTACGCCGTTATACCAGCAAACGAACAACCCGCGCGACTCCCGGTGACTGGCTGTTCGCCATTGGATTGCTGATTGGTACGTTTGCCATCGCCATCGGGACCTTCGCGCTTATCCTGTGGGGTGTCCGAACTCTATGGAACTTGGGTGCTCAATAAACAAAGGATGTTCTTTTCAACTCATATGACATTGATGTTTATTGGTGATGTCGATAGTGTAAAATCCGTATCATGACAAACTCCCCTTCATTACTGTGGATAACGTTCTCAAAATCTTAATAACCGCTTCAAGCCTGTAGTTGAAACTTCCTGGACTCCCATCTCCTTTGCCAGCAAGGGTTTTCTTGTTTTACTAGAATAATAAGCTTGATACATAAGTCTTTTCTTGCCTTTATTTCATCTGATACATTAGTTTTATTTGGTCTGCCATGTTGTTTGAAATACGGTCGATTCTGTCCACAAATTTTGTTAATTACATGTGGACCACCATGTTCATAACGCCCCTCCATTCAGAAACCATGGAACATAAAGCGCATTGCCTATTTTTTGTGCAGCTTGTGTGGAAAATATTTTTTCTTGCTTTCCCACTCTCAGGCGAATCCAACTTACGAACCATCCCATCAGCAACACCTTAGAACTTCAAGAAGTTCAACGCATCATGCCTCGGCAATGACTACAGTTCCAATTCCCTTTTCACAGTAATGCCACAGCCACGGTATCGGCATAACGAATACCCAGATCTGTCAACCTCACTCGTTCCGGCCCTTCCACTCGCAACAACCCTTCATTCTTCAATTGGTGAATCATTTGGAGCAGGGCTCTGCCTTGATGATTCTCCATCGAATTCAGCCTGACGGACACTCCGGATAACATCCGCAACCCCCATATGACACGTTCACAATCTACCTGATCATGGGATAAACACGACATCTCATCCAATGGCAACGTTCCTTTCTTCAAGGAATCGGCATACCATTCCAGATTTGCCACGTTTCCAAACCGGGCATGGCCGAGGCAGGATTGCGCACTCGGACCAAGTCCGAGGCAAGCCTGCACTTGCCAATACCGCATATTATGACGACATTCATAGCCAGGCCGACAATAATTGGAGATTTCATATCGCTCAAATCCTGCGGCGGCCAAACGTTCGACTGCTCTCTCTTCCAATATGACCTGAAATTCCTGGTCAGGCTCTGCTCTCTTTCCCCGCATCACCTCCCGATAAAAAGGTGAACCTTCTTCCAAGGTGTAGGCGTAACAGGAGAGATGCGTAGGTGATACGGCAAAGGCCTCGTCCAAGGTCCGTTGCCACGATTCTATCGACTGCCCGGGGAATCCAAACAACAAATCCAGCGAAATATTCGTAAAGCCCGCAGACCGAGCCCAGGAGATGGCTTGCTTCACCCCTCCTCCGAAGGCTCGCCCTCCCAATTCCCGGAGTTCATTCTGATCAAACGATTGTCCTCCCACGCTCAGCCGCGTAAACCCGGCTTGCCGAAGTGTTGCAAGACTCTCGGGGGTGACCGTTCCCGGATGAACTTCTATGGAGACCTCAGCATCGTCTTCCACAGCAAACCAGTGCCGGATGGCATTCAAAATCCGGATGAGTTGCTGCGAGGTCAGGGTCGTCGGGGTTCCTCCACCAAAATAGATCGTGTGAACCGGGATAGTGCGGAGTCCTGCGTCACGCGCATACAGGCAGAGTTCATGATCCAACCCTTCCAGGAACGTTTGAACGCGGTCCTCCCTGGACATTTCCATATAAAACGCACAGAACCGACAACGCACCCGACAAAAAGGGACGTGCACGTAAATGCCCAGATTCTCCACGTGAATCCGACCAAGCGTATTTTTAAAATCAGCGACTGCCGTCATGGCCCGAGTCCTTCCTCCCGGAAGTGTAACCCTGAATCATTCGGCACTCAACGACAAAAGCCACGCCCCTCTCGACGTCCATCCACGCCGGTCGGCCGGGCCATTCTTGATCCTTGCCACTCGTTCGCGATACAACGTCAGGTCATTGCAGAATCGACTGCCCCGCAGTACATTTTCATTCATCGCAACGCACAACATATTCCATTTGGAGGCACACACATGAACCAACCCCCGACTCCTGAAAACATCATGCATCTGGGTATGGCATTTTGGGGATCCAAAACCCTCTTAAGCGCAGTTGAACTCGAAGTGTTTACGCTTTTGGCAAAAGGGCCGATGGATGCCTCAACCCTGCGAAAGCAACTGGGCTTGCACGAGCGGAGCGCCTTGGATTTTTTTGACGCGCTGGTGGCCTTGGGCATGCTGGACCGACGTGACGGGTTCTATTCCAATACCCCGGAGACGGACCTCTATCTTGATAAAGCAAAGCCGTCGTATATCGGCGGATTCCTGGCAATTGCAAACGACCGGCTGTATGGATTTTGGGGATCCCTGACCGAAGGTTTGAAAACCGGCCTCCCCCAAAACGAAACCAAAGACGGGAGAAATATTTTTGAAATCCTCTATGGCGATCCGGCCAAGCTGATGAGCTTCATGCAAGCCATGACCGGTATCAGCATGGGCACGAGCAAAGCCATTGCCCAAAAATTTCCATGGAAGGATTATCAAACTCTTATCGATATCGGCTCGGCTCAAGGTGGACTGGTCGTCGAAGTCGGTAACGCGCATCCGCATGTCACCGGCGGAGGATTCGACCTTCCCGTCACCGGCCCCATCTTTGAAGATTACGTGGCATCATTCGGACTGAGTGATCGGTTCAAATTTATCCCCGGCGACTTCTTTGCCGATGCCCTCCCTTCTGCCGACGTGCTCTGCATGGGACACATCCTGCACGATTGGAATTTGGACCAGAAAAAGACGCTGCTCAAAAAAGCCTATAACGCCCTGCCCGACGGTGGAGTCCTGCTGGTCTTCGAATCGCTCATTGACGACGAACGCCGCAAGAATGCTTTTGGGTTGCTGATGAGCCTCAATATGCTCATTGAACTCCCGGGGGGATTCGACTATACAGGGGCAGATTGCTGCGGATGGATGAAAGAAGCCGGGTTTCGGGACACTCGGGTCGAACACCTGGCCGGTCCCGAATCCATGGTCATCGGAACGAAGTAACACCCTTGCAGGAAAGTGGTGCTGGAGGCCGGACTTGAACCGGCACGCTTCTTGCGAAGCACGGGATTTTAAGTCCCGGGTGTCTGCCTGTTTCACCACTCCAGCGCGGGAGATGCACTCTATCATCACGCTACCGGAGTGGCAAGAATTCGCACGCGGGCTGCGGTTTTCGTCAACCCAACACGTTCTTCTGATACCACGCCCAAAACCGACTGACCCCTTCGCGCACCGAGAATTGCGGATCATAGCCCAATAACTCTCGCGCCTTGGCAATATCGGCACAGGTCGTGACGATGTCAGCCTCAGGCATGGGAGCGGAAACGACCTTGGCCTTTTGTCCGACGCATTCTTCGATCACTTGAACGAACTCTGCCAATGAAACGGGCTCTCCTCTTCCGAGGTTTATGACTTCGTACCCCAACGGCCGGTCGACGGCATTGACCACGCCTTGGACAATATCACCCACGAACGTCCAATCCCGGTGCATGTTTCCCGAATTATAGAGCGGGACTTCATGACCGAAAAAGATATTGTCCAGCACCTTATAGGCCATCATGTCCGGGCGTCCCCTCGGTCCATACACCGTAAAAAACCTGACTGCCGTAAACGGCAACGCATACAAGTGATGATACGAATAGCCCAACAACTCCCCGGCCTTCTTGCTGGCTGCATAAGGAGCCAAGGGTCGATTACAGGGATCGTTTTCCTTAAAGGGGATGGCTTGGGCGTTACCATACACGGACGAAGTGGAAGCAAAGACAAAGGTGGGAAACGAGGAACGCCGGGCTTGGATCCCAATCCTTCCAACGGCGGCATCCAACAAATGCAGCGTGCCGTTTATATTGACGTCGCAATAGAGGTGGGGATTCTCGATCGAGACACGAACGCCGGCCATCGCCGCCAAGTGGACGATTCCATCAATCTCATAAGATAAGAAGATCTCCTCCACGGTTTGCCTGTCTCGAATGTCTCCCTGGATAAACGTAAAGGCTTCGCTTGAGCCACTTTCACTCAAGGCCTGGCGGACTTCGTCCAAATTGGCGCGTTTCCGGGCGGGGTCATAATAGTCGTTGAGATTATCCAGCCCCACGACCCGATCGCCTCTGGTCGCGAGCGCTTGGACGGTATGGCTTCCGATAAATCCCGCTGCCCCCGTCACGAGTATGGTTCTACTCAAATGCCCTCTCCTTTCCGTCATGCAAGCGTGACGGAATGTTCAAAACAACGTTCTCCATATTGTGTGATCTGCACCCCATGGGTACAATGAATTGTCCAAAAACCGTATGAGCACTCTTCCCACGACAGAAGTGACGGAAGTCACGGAAAAAGAAACCGGGCTGGACGACGGCCGTGACTTTGAAGCTGAAGTGATCGTTTATAATTGCGACTGTCACACGTATCAACAAGTCGTTGACTTGTTTTGCCGGCATATTCCCGGCATGACTTCATCCAAAGCCTTTGAGTTGGCTTGGCGAATCGATCATCATGGAAACGCCCAAGTCTATCAGGGAACTCAAAAGTCGGCTGAAACGATCGCAAATAAACTTGCAGCCGGAGGGTTGCGAGTAGCCGTTCGCTAAACAATTTTTTCTACGATCGCTTAGCTTCCTTTTGCGCCGGATCGAAATTCCGTTCGTTTCCCAACATGAAAAGTTGAATGGTGCTTTGTGCAACGGTTGTCAAACGATCATGGTCAGCGCGACCGTTTAGCTTTTGAAGCCGGTGTGAACGTTGCCTTTTTCGTAGCCTGAGTCTTGGTCTTAACCTTGGTTGTAGCTTTGACCTTGGTAGCTTTGACCTTGGTAGCTTTGACCTTGGCAGCTTTGACCTTGGCAGCTTTTGCCTTGGGAGCTTTTGCCTTGGGAGCTTTTGCCTTGGATTTTGCTTGAGTACGAGGCTGCACCTGGGTCTTGGACGTCGGTTTGCGGATACTCCCTTTTTTCACCGCACCTTTAGAAGGAACTTTTCGAGAAATCTTTTTCGAGGAAGGTTGAGCCTTCAGGGTCGCCTTCAGTTTGCGAACGGGCTTGAGGCGCTTGGTCTGCTTTTTAGGAGAAACTTTTGTTTGAGTCGGCTTCGGTGATGCAGATTTGGCCGCCTGGACGCCCTTCGAAGCTGCATGGCGAGTGACTTTCGGTGTGGCCTTAGGGTTTTTTGCCACAACGTTGTGTCTTTTGACAGGCTTCGGCTTGGAAGGAGAAGTCGTTTCTTTAGGCTTGGGAGGACTGAGTACCGGAAGCGATTTACGAATTTTCATGGATTTGAGACTGTCACCGCTGTACACCCGAACCTGATACAATTCCATGAGCTGATTAACGGCTTTTTGGTCCCCTTTCCGAGCCAGCGCCAGCAAATGCCGGCGCTGATTCATTTCCTCTTCCTCAGTATGAGATGTAACTCGTCTCTCCATACCTGCCCCACGATATTCTCACAATACGGCCTTTTACATTGAATAGAGTCAACACACGTCGATGACGGTTCCGGATATGCCGTTATTTTTTATGACTGAAGACCGCAGCATCACACGAAAAATATTTCAATTGTTTGAGGGGAATAATGATGACCTCCTTGGGAGTATCAATTTCCAGGATTTCCATGTCATCGCTGATCGTATGACGAAGAGCATCACTGACCATGAGTTCCTGGTTATCGGTAAACACCACTTTTACCCAATACTGCACAATGGACTCCTTTCTTCTCCTCGCGCTCTATTCAACTTCACCTGACCCAAGACAGTCTCCGTCACATGCCTTGCCGTCAACGACCCGCTGCAGTTCGCTTCACCGGCGGGGGTGCGGCAGAGGATTCCCGGGAAACAATAGCCTGTTGTCTTAACTCTTGACAACGAAGGGTCGCGCTCTCAACGGCGCCTATCACCGTCCCCCGCAGTCGTCCTTTCTCGAGTCGGTGCAATCCGGCAATGGTCGTCCCGCCAGGTGAAGCCACCTGGTCTTTTAACACGCAGGGATGTTCCTTCGTTTCGATCACCATCTTTGCCGCACCCAACACCGTTTGCGCCGCCAATAGTTGGGCTTGAGAGCGGGACAGCCCCATTTTCACGCCCCCATCGGCCAACGCCTCGATAAAGAGGTACACGTACGCCGGCCCTCCTCCGCTCAGACCGGTCACGGCATCCAAGTGCGATTCATCAACCACAACCACTTGTCCCATTGCCTCAAATACCGCCTTGGCTATCTTTATTTGTTCCGCCGTCACCCCGGGTCCGCCAGCCAGGGCCGTCACGCCTTCCAAGACAACAGCCGGGGTGTTGGGCATGGCCCGGACCACACGAGCCTCCGGATGTAATCCTGAAATGATGGTCGCGATAGGAACCCCCGCCGCAATGGTGACAATAAGTTGATTGGCACCGCGAGATAAATCCAGGCCATCTAAAACTTTGTTCATGACTTGAGGTTTTATTGCCAACATAATGATATCACTGGATTTTGAAGATTTTTTATTATCGTGAGACACCCGGATATTAAAGGTTTTCCGGAAATGCGCCAACCGTTGAGAATCCACGTCCGTCGCACAAATCTGGCTGGCATTGACTAAGCCCTTTTTCAACAAACCGGACACGATGGCTTCCGCCATGTTCCCCGCTCCGATGATTGCTATTTTCTTCCCTTTCAACATAATTCCGCGGAGTATATCGTGGATTGTAAGCCCATTCAACTCATTGCTGATTGCGGACTTCGACCATCCTGCTTAACTGAAGCTTTTTCAAAGGCTTGTTGCTTTTTGTGAACCGGGAGTATAGTAGGAAAAGTACGGAAAAGTAGCCACCCTCACTGCATGCCCAGCCCATGCGAAAAGAGGCTTCTTATGAAAAGCTGGCCCGTTGTTCTCATACTCTGTGCGGTCTTCAGCGTATCAATCGTTCTTGTTCCTCAGAGTTCTGCTCGCCGAACCCACTTAACACCAGAGCAAAAGCACCAACTTCAAAAGGCTCAAGCCGTATTCGTGAATGCTCTTGCCCTGACCGAAAAGGGACGAACCAATTCCGAACATCTTCAGGCTCTCGTCTCTCAACGGCTGCAAGAAGTCGGATTTTCCGTGATAGTCGATCGAAAGCAAGCCCACGACGTTGAATTCAAAGTGAAGTGTGAAGAGCGAAAAACGTGGACCGGGACCACCGCAGAAGGGGGAGACGCCGAACTGTTTGATGCCCCATCGCGACTCTGGAAAGGACCGGCGTGTTTGTTGACCTATTCGCTCAATGGCCAGAATCTCGGATGGTATAAGGAAGTCCGGACGTCCTTCCAGGATGCCATGCAGGCCGCCAAATCGGCAGAAGCCAAAGATGCGGGGACCTATGCGCTCACCAAATTAGCCGAACGCCTCAAACAATACGATTTTCCGGTTCTATTGGCAGCAGAATGGGGGCAACCCGACCGGCTCATGACACTTCTAGACGCTTCAAATACTCTGAAAATCCGTAAACTCTTTATTCTCTCCATGTTGAACGAAATAGAAGCCGAATCGGCACTGCCTCGTCTCACAAAGCTGATGCAAGATAAAGATCTGGCACAGGAAGCCGTGGAAGCGCTCACCGGCGTAGGAGAAAATTCCATCCCCTTTCTCACCGATTTATTTCAATCTTCAACACAACCCGAGATTCAGGCCGTAGCAGCCAAGGCCTTGGGTGACGTGGCAGGGAGGAGTGGAAACCCAACGGCCATTCCTCCGCTTCTTGAATACCTCAAAACCGCCTTGAAGAATTTCAACTCATCAGCCGACATTAATTTCCCCGTCTTAACCGAAGTCGTCTGGAGCCTCGGCAAACTGAGAGACGAGAACTCCCTCGAACCCATGGACGAGTTGAATCAGAAAGTATGGTTAATCAGAGATAACTCGAAAGAAATGGCAGACCTTCGGGAGGCGGCGAATTGGACGTATAAGCAACTCGACCTGGACGGACACATAAGTTAACACCCGACAATACGACAATCATGCATCGCAACGGTAATCCTTCGTCGCATGATACCACCAGACATGGCATGAGAGATCCCATGAAATGGGAAATGACCCCTCTTTCCATTCATACCCATTATTCGGTACTATTATTCGGTACTATTCAGATCCCAGTCACCGGTTTTCCAGGTTCACCCTGATTCCTGTCAGGAGGATTCATAATGAGATACTTGTCCGGAATACTCGTCTGTTTATTTTTGTTGACGGCCACGACCGAAAGCATGGCACGCCGAACCCACATGACAAACGAGCAAAAGGCACAATTAGCCAAGACGACAACCATATACCTCAACGTCCTTGCTCTGACGGAAAACGGACGCGTTCCACCAGCCGATCTGCTGACAACGGCAAAGACACGGTTGGAGGCAATCGGATACAACGTTGTGACCAACCGAAAAGAACCCCATGACGTAGAATTTCGGGTCAAATGCGAAGAACGGAAACGGTGGTCAGGCACGACGAGCTCGGGTGGAGACGCGGAATTGGCCGACGCCCCCGCTCGACTGTGGACTGGGCCGGCCTGCCTTTTCAATTATCGACTCGATGGCCGGGATTTAGGTTGGTATAAAGAAACGCGAACCGATTTCGTCGATGCCTATGCCGCAGCTCGAAAAGCCAAAGCCAAAAGCTCCGGACAGTACGCCATGGACCAATTAAACCTGAAATTACAGGAATTCGATTTTCCGGTCATGATTGCCACGGAATGGGGACATACAGACCGTTTGGCTCAACTCTTGCAAGCTCCGGATACGGATAAACGCCGTAAACTTCGAATTCTGGCCACGCTTTCACGGGTTCAATCAAAACACGCCTTTCCCCATTTGGTGAAATTGGCCAGAGACGAAAACACCGAATATGCCGAAGAAGCGATTATCGCCTTGGCCGGACTCGGCAGCTCGGCAACGCCCATCCTCACGGATATTTTTGTCACAACAAAAAAATCGAAAATTCAAGCCGCCGCGGCCAAGGGGCTGGGATTGGTCGGCGCCCACACCGGCGACCCCAATATCACCCCACCGTTACTCGAGTATCTCAATGAAAATTTGAAAGACATGGACGAATCGTCCGATATCGATTTTCCGGTACTCACCGAAGTGGTCTGGTCAATTGCCAAACTCCGAAATGAAAAATCCATCGAACCGATCGAACAACTCAACAGCAGGATCTGGCTCATTCGAGATACTTCGGACGACATGAGAAAGCTTCGGGAAGCCGCCAACGTTGCCACGAAAATGGTGGATCTCGATTATCAGATCATGTAGTCACGGTTTGCGGCGTCCACTCAGGAACCAGACCTGTCATGACGGTACATGTTCACTCATTGATTGACAGTCCCCATAATTGTCATTCTGAGCCGGAGGCGCCTGTTCTGAGCGTAGCGTAGGAAAAAATCTCGTCGTTGCAACAACCGAGTGCTTGTAAAAGCAGATCCTTCGCTTCGCTCAGGATGACCTGCGCCGTTACGCTACTCGTACTCGTTGTCTGCATTCCATCCGGTCAGGCCCAAACCACCGATGCCGAGAGAGACCTCTCACGGCTGCAAACCCAAGCAGAAGAATCCATGGCGCAGGGAGACTCCCAGGGTGCGGCCAACACTATTGGCCGGGCCGCCTTGCTGGCTTTTCAACTCAGTAAGCAACAAGTGCCGCAAACGGATCAACCGCCCTACCGGCTCATGGTCGATCTGTTTCGAACCCAGGAACAGGTGTATCGTGCCATGGCCCTGTTTCAACAGAGCGGAGAGCGAACCCCTGTCTCGTCCGGAATCTGCTCGTTACTCTCCCTGGGCAAGCAACATGCCGAACGGGCACTGGAAAACAATTCCGTCACGGCAGCGGATCCGGCTTTTCATGAACCCCTTCAAAAGCAAACCATGGAATGGCTGGAAATCGTTCAAGAGTTACAACAGGAATGGGATTGTGGGCATTAGACGTCATGTATAAAATTGCCAAATACATTAAACATATTTTAAGTTGAAAGGAAAACATAGGGGCTTATATTAATCCCCTGCTCGACAATTTCCCATGTGTTGGGGGTGGGCTTGGCCCTGCGGGCAGAACCGATGTTCGCGCCAGACACATTTTGTTTAATTTCTTATTATTGACAGATTGGTCTAATTTGGCCTAAATTCCCAAATCGGCAACGTGGAAATCAGCCTACAAGCAGTTGAGTTTGTGTAGTTACGTATATAAGCACCAAAACATATACGGAGGGATTTTGAATGAACGGATCGCCAGGCAGCCGACTAGCACCGGTTTCCTCACTCAACACCAAGATGATCCTGATCGTCGCCGTGATAGTCATTGCGACAGCCGCGCCGCAAGTCAAGGCGGCCGACTGGGTGCCGTCCGTGACCGGCCAGATTCCCACCGCTCAGGTAGACGCGGTGCGTCCTCTCACCGTGATCGATCGGGAAGATATCGAACTCTCCGGCATGAGAAACGTCTATGACCTGTTGGATTCGGCGGGCGGGCGAGGGTACTACAACAACTTCGGCATCTTTCGACCGTTCGTGCTCGGATCCGGCCGCGTCGCGGTACTCATCAACGGCCGCCGCGTTTCCGATTCGATTGTCGATCTTCACACCCTGCCGATATCGGGCGTCGAGCGCATCGAGATCCTGGGCGACAGCGCCGCGGCCCTGCGTGGGGGACACGCCATCGGCGGCGCGGTCAACATCGTGCTCAAACGAGATCTTGAAGGTCTTCAGGTCCAGGCAAGTCCCGCCTGGACGACCCAAGCAGGCGGCGATTTCGGTCAAGGAAGCGTCTTGTGGGGAAGCGCGCTCGGACGGGGGCATCTCACGATCGGTGCGGATCTGTTCCGGAGAGAAGCAATCCTCGACAGGGACCGGAACTACAGCCGCGCCTCATGGACTCCGGGCGGTTCGTTCGCCGACACGTCGGGCGTTTCGGTAGGCGGCAATACCCTCTTGATCAATACGGGGGATAAAACAGTCGGACGTTCCCTGGGCAACTGCGAAGACAGCGCATACACCGATGTGCTCACTCAACCGCCAGGTGCCTCATCCGGTGTAGGCTGCGGCTTTGCGTATGCCGATATCTCATGGCAGACGTCGCGTTCTGAGCGGGAAAGTCTGTTTTTCAATTTCGATCACCCGCTTGGCAAGAACACTGACATGTACCTCGATTTCCGGGCCGCATGGGACGACGCCGCGCTTCGCTGGGCTCCATCGGTCGGGACCTTCTCCTTCACGCCTTCGGAGGCACTCAAGCAGAAATTGAGACAGGATCCAGAAATTGACACGCTTCCGGACAAGATCTTCTTGGCTCATCGATTCGTCGGCCACGGGAATCGTGATTGGCGTACGGACACGGATGAATACGATCTTACGCTGGGTTTCCGGGGCCGGATCATCGACAATGTCAACTATAACACCTACGTCCGGTACTATCGTCACGACGCCGTGGAAATCGGCGATACTTTCGTAAGCGAGACTCTGGCCCAGCAAGCCATCGAAGAGGGCCGCTATGATATTGAGAACCCGTTCTCGACTGACCCTCTACATCTGGCAGCCATCCGCAACACCGGACTTAGACTGACCCGCGATCAGGTCACGGATCATAAGACGGCCCGCGTATCCTTCGACGGTCCGGCGTTCGCACTCGGTGGGGGCGACGTGAAATGGGCCGCAGGCGCCGCATTCGCCCACGAGGAACGGAAGAATATTTACGATTATCGTGATATCAATAACAGGTCCTACGAAGCCTCGGACGTACTTGGCTCGGGTGGCAACTCGTTCTCGGGCAAGCGCCAGCGTTGGTCCGCATTTACGGAAGTATCCCTCCCCGTGCGCAACGATTGGGATCTCGTCCTCGCGGGACGGCTCGATCAACACGACGACGTCGGCACGGCTTTTTCCCACCAGATCACGAGCCAATACCGGTTGCACAAGGCCCTCACGCTCCGCGGATCCTGGAATCGGGCATCCAGGGCACCCGACCTGAATGCGCTACACCAACTCGAAGCAAGCAGCCATCCATACATTTGCGACAGAAAAACGTTCACCGGCAACCTGGAAGATTGCCCCAGATACCAAGTGGAGCGCGCGAGCGGTGGGAACCCGAACCTGAAGCCGGACGACGCCGAAAGTTTCAGCCTCGGGGCCGTGATGAGCCTGGGGCCGTTTTCTTTGGGTGTAGACTGGTTTCAAATCGGACTGTCCGAAGTGCCGACCAGCTTGTCTGCACAGTCCATCATCGACCTGGAAGCGGCGGGACGGTTGCCCTCAGGCGTGACGGTGACACGCGATGGAGATTTCATTGACCTGATTGAAGGCTCGTTGGGCAACAGCGGAGAAAGCGACGTTGCCGGTCTCAACGTTCAAAGCAATATGGACTGGAAAACCGATTGGGCGGACATGGTCTTTGCCGCCTACTGGTCACATATCACCGAAAACGAATTTCGGGTGGCCGGTGAGGTACAACCGGGCGACTACCCGCGCAATCGCGTCCATGCGTTGCTTCGCGCAAGCAGGGGCGGCGTCACCGCGAACTGGAGCGTCATTGCGGTTTCAGGTTATTCAAACGTACTTGAAACCGCCCGCTACAAGGCATGGATGGGGCACAACGTCACGATCCAATGGCGGGACGCGTTGGGCGTGAAAGGGATGGACTTGGCAGGCGGCATCCTCAATATCGGCAATCGCGGTCCGTCCACAGCCACCCAAGAGCAAGTAGACCTCACGCAGGATTCCGCCAGAGGACGTACGCTGTTCCTAACCGCCAAAATCTCGTTCGACCCGTGAAACGGGCATCACATCATGACGCGCCGATAACGCCTCCGCCCTACCCCTATCCGGAAATCACCCGACGACCCGCAAGTCTGCTCGCAATCCTGTCACAACCTCTTCTCATCATCCGTCAAGTTCCCGGCACTCAGGCCAATTTCTTCTGCGAGTCGAAATATTCACGCGTCACTTTGAACACCATCGGCGCCAGCAACAACAAGCCCACCAGGTTGGGCACCGCCATCAAGCCATTGAGGGTGTCGGACAAATTCCAGACGAAAGACACCTTCACGTTGGCAAAGCCCAGCGCCGCCACTATCCACAACACGCGATAAACGATCAGGCTGTTTTCGCTGAACAGGTATTGCCAACACCGCTCACCGTAATAGGACCAACCGAGAATGGTGGTAAACGCAAAGACGGCCAACGCAATGGTCACGATATATTGTCCGCCGGCAATGGAAGTGTGAAAGGCCGCGGACGTGAGTGCCGCGCCGGTCAGGCCTCCGCCATCCGCCCCCATGACGGTCCAGGCACCGGAGGTCAGAATCACCAGCGCAGTCATGGTACAGACGATGATGGTATCGATAAAAGTGCCCAGCATGGCGATAAGGCCCTGCCTGACGGGACTATTGGTCTTGGCGGCAGCATGGGCGATGGCTGCGGAACCCAAACCGGACTCATTGGAAAACACCCCGCGGGCCACCCCGAAACGGACGGCCGCGGCAACGGCCGCCCCGGCAAAGCCGCCCGTTGCCGCGGCAGGAGTAAAGGCATGTGTAAAAATCAGGGCAATGGCCTCCGGCACTTCAGCAATATTGATGAGAATAATCAGCAGCGCGGCCCCGACGTAGAGCACGATCATGGCAGGTACTAATTTGCCGGCCACGTCGCCAATTCGTTTGATTCCGCCGATGATAACGAACCCCACCAGTGCGGCCACAATGATTCCCGTCAGGAACCTGGGAACACTGAAGCTCTCTCCCAGAGCAACCGCCATTGAGTTCACCTGCACCGCGTTACCGATACCAAAAGCGGCTACGGCCCCAAACGCGGCAAAAGCCAGCCCCAACCATTTGCCCAACTCCGGAGCGAATGCCCCCACGCCGTTACGCAAATAATACATGGGGCCACCTACGTATTTACCCGCCTTATCCACTTCACGATAGGTCACGGCACACACGGCTTCGGCGTACTTGGTGGCCATACCGAACAGCGCGATGAGCCACATATAAAAAATCGCACCGGGTCCGCCGAGGGCGATGGCCGTGGCGACGCCGGCAATGTTCCCGGTCCCGACCGTAGCCGATAATGCCATCATAAGGGTATTGAAGGGCTTAATCTCCCCTTCACCGCCTGGATCACCCTTTTCAAACAGCAGATTGAAGCTGTACCCCACTTTTCGCCACGGCATGAAACCCAGGCCAAGAGTCAGTAACACACCCGTGACACCCAACATGCCGAGCATGGGTGGACCCCATGCAAACGCATTGACTTCATTGATGAACGAATTCAACTGTTCCATAATATTCTTCCTGAATGTGTTATGCGCCGCGTGGCTTTGCAAACAATTCAGAGGATTACCGTAGATTCAAGGTTATCGAAAGGTTGGAAAAATGCTACAGTATAACCTTGATTTTGGTGAGACAGCATACAAAAAACGTTTTGCCAATACAACAGAGATAGATAGACATATACACATGACCAGGAAACCATAATACTGATAAAAGGAGGAAAAGCCGTGGCAGAAGTAAAAATTCAAGATGGGATACTCAAGGTGACTGAACTGGACGTCCAAGATCCTCGGGTCGTAAAAATTCTGGAGGAATATCCACCCAACCGCTGGTGTGAAATCACGCGCCGCGCCATTAAAATCGGGCTCGGATATTTGAAGGGAGGAGCTCAGGACTGAAAACCCACAGCACGGACCGAACGCCGGAGTCCACCGACATGTCACTGCCACTCGAAATCGAATCGAGACTGACGCCACAGGATCGCCGGCAACTCAGAGAACGAGGGGTTTCTCTCCAAACGCTCGAGCAACAGATCGCAACGTTTCAACACGGGATTCCCTTTACAAAACTCAACAGACCATGTCGTCTCGACGACGGGATTCTCCGCCTCAGTTCAGTGGATGTGCCCGCCGTGACACGGGGTTTCGAACAGGCCAGGGCCGCTGGCCGTGTCACAAAGTTTGTGCCGGCCTCCGGTGTCGGCACGCGCATGTTCAAGTTCTTGGAGGCTGCTCGTCTTCAGAGAGAATCAGGCAGGGTTGCAGCAGCAGAACAGATGGAGCATTTTTTTTCCGATCTTCCGAAATTTGCCTTTTACCATGACCTGAAGAACACGCTGTTACGTCAGGGGCACCAACTTGATCGGTTAATTTCTGAGAAGAAGTATCATCCCGCCATCGATGCCCTTCTACACTCACCAGGCCTGAACTATGCCAAACTGCCCAAGGGACTGATGGCATTCCATAGATATTCCACCACGACGCGAACACCAATCGAAGAACATCTGGTAGAAACCGCCGACTATGCCAAAGACGACAAAGGCCGTGCCCGCATCCATTTCACGGTTTCGCCTGACCATCAACACGCCATCCAAGAACATATCGAGCAAGCCCGTCATAGACTGGCTCAACGTACGTGGATGATCGACTGTTCCATTCAGAACCCTTCGACGGATACCGTTGCCGTGGACATGGATAATCGCCCGTTTCATGATTCACACGGCAATCCCCTGTTCCGGCCGGCTGGCCATGGAGCCTTACTCTCGAATCTTCACGAACTCCGCGGCGACGTGGTGTTCATCAAAAACATCGATAACGTCGTGCCCGATCATCTGAAGGAAACGGCCTCCAAATATAAAACGGTGCTGGGGGGGCTGCTCGTCGGTTTGCAAGACACCTTGTTTTCATTTTTAACTCGACTCGAATCCGGTACGGTGTCTTCTGCTACCATCGAACAGATAACGGAATGGGCCAGGCATTCGCTTGCCATGACGTTACCCGATCAGTGGAGCACGCGTACCAACGCACAAAAAGCGCGGTGGCTGTTCACATGGTTGAACCGGCCCCTCCGAGTCTGCGGCATGGTGCCCAACGTGAACCATCCGGGTGGCGGGCCTTTCTGGGTAGAACGGGAAGATGGCACCACCTCGTTGCAAATCGTGGAATCCTCCCAGGCCGATCCCGATTCTCCAACCCAACGGGACATCTTCGCATCGTCAACCCACTTTAACCCGGTGGATATGGTTTGTGGCGTGCGAGATTATCAAGGGAATCTCTTCAACCTGTATCAATTTGTCGATCCCGATACGGGGTTTATTGCAACAAAATCCTACGAAGGCAGAACGTTGAAGGCCCTGGAACTGCCCGGCTTGTGGAACGGGAGCATGGCCAAATGGCATTCCGTGTTCATCGAGGTACCACGCCAGACGTTCAATCCGGTCAAAACCGTCTTGGATTTACTCTTGCCCGAGCACCAACCGCCGGCACGTTTCTGACAAAAGCATCTTGCACCGTCAGGCGGACCTACGCATAATGCACGCATCGTCGTTTGCGAATTCACACGTTTTTCTCCCACAATTGACCCGCTAAAAGGATTCATCCATGGCAGAACAAATTGAAACCCTACTGAAAACATCGACCGTGTACCACCCGACCGGCAAGACCCTGGAACAGGCGTATATCAAGGACTATGAAGCCGCTTACAAGGAGTCAATCGCCGATCCTGAAAAATTTTGGGACGGCGTTGCCAAGGAGTTGGAATGGTTCACGCCGTGGAACACGGTACTGGAGTGGAACTACCCATGGGCAAAATGGTTTTTGGGAGGGAAATGCAATATTTCTTATAATTGTTTGGATCGTCACGTGAACTCGTGGCGAAGAAACAAGGTCGCGGTCATTTGGGTGGGAGAGCAAAACGAAGAACGGATCTTTACCTATGCCGAGTTGTACCGCCAAGTCAATCGCTGCGCAAATGCCCTCAAAGCCCTTGGAATGAAAAAAGGTGATCGCGTCACGATTTATCTTCCGAAAATTCCCGAACAAATCGTGGCCATGCTGGCCTGTGCGCGTCTCGGCCTGATTCATTCCGTCGTCTATTCGGGCTTCAGTGCGCCCGCACTGGAATCCCGGATCAACGATGCGGAAGCCCGGCTCGTCATCACGGCGGACTATGGCTACGATCGAGGTAAACACGTTCCACTCAAAACGGTGGTGGATGCCGCAATTGCAAACTGCCCGACCATAGAGAAGACGATTGTGGTGCGACGGGAAAAACCCGGGATTGCCCTGGATGCCCGGAAAGAACTCGATTGGAATGACTGGCTCGACGGACAATCAACGACCTGTGAAGCAGAGCACCTTGACGCCGAAACCCCCCTCTATTTTCTCTATACCTCGGGAACCACGGGCAAACCCAAAGGGGTGGTCCACGTACACGGCGGGTACATGGTCGGCACCTACATCACCACGAAATACGTGTTCGACCTGAAAGACGAAGACGTGTATTTTTGTGTGGCCGACCCGGGCTGGGTCACGGGACACAGTTATATCGTGTACGGCCCGCTCCTCAATGGCGCGACCATCCTCACGGCTGAAGGCAAACCCGACTATCCCACCCCGGGCCGCTGGTGGGATCTCATCGAGAAATATGGGGTGTCGATTTTCTATACCACCCCAACAGCTATCCGACTCCTCATGAAGTACGGTGAGGACTGGCCCAAAAAATATGATCTCTCCACCCTGCGCGTCTTAGGCTCGGTCGGCGAGCCCATCAACCCCGAAGCATGGGAGTGGTTTCACCGGGTCACCGGTGGAGACAAACCAATTATGGATACCTGGTGGCAAACGGAAACCGGATCGATTCTGGTGACTCCCCTCCCCTGTGTCCCGCTCAAACCAGGGTCTGCCACACGCCCGTTTTTAGGAATCGAGGCGGACGTCGTGGATAAGAGCGGCAAGAGTATCGGCACCGGTGGAGGGTTTGCGGTCATTAAAAAACCGTGGCCTTCCATGATGCGGACCATCCACAAAGATCCCGATCGTTACTTGAGCTACTGGAACAACATTCCCGGCTGTTACACCGCAGGCGACGTCTGTCACAAAGATGAAGACGGCTATTTCTGGTTCATGGGCCGGGCCGATGACGTGGTCAAAGTCGCAGGCAATCGTATCGGTAGCGCGGAGGTGGAAAGCGCGCTGGTCAGTCACGACGCGGTGGTCGAAGCAGCGGTGATCGGCAAACCGCATAAAACCGCAGGTGAGATGATCAAAGCTTTCGTCATCCTGAAACAGGGGCAAAGCGAAAGTGCGGAACTGACCAAAGCCCTCAAGGCTCACGTACAAACGGAGTTGGGCAAAATCGCGGTCCCACGAGAGATTGAAGTCGTGACCTCGCTCCCCAAGACCCGGTCAGGGAAGATCATGCGCCGCGTCCTGAAAGCCAAGGAACTCGGGCAGGATCCAGGCGATATTTCAACGTTGGAGGAATGAGAGGGATCCAAGGGGCCTTACCGGAACGCATCTTCGAGCAAGGCCGCCTCTGAAATCCGCACTACTGCCGCACAAAATGCCCGCGTCGATTTTGCTGCCAGCAACTCGGTTCGGATTCCGCACAAAACGGTTTTTCTTTCCCGTAGCTGACGATTTGAATTCTGGATTCTTCGATTCCCAGATCGACTAAATAGTCCTTCACGGCTTGGGCCCGGCGTTTCCCTAATTCCAGGTTATACTCCACAGTCCCCCGGTCGTCACAATGCCCTTCGACCAACACACTGAAATTCTTATAGGTATCCTTGAGTAATCCGGCATTCTCCTCCAACACGGGCACGGCATCAGGACGAATGGCATATTGATCAAAATCGAAGAAAACGTCGGCCAGACCTGACTCTGGCTTCGGCTCGGGCGCTGGTGGCGCAGGCTCCGGCGCTGGCGCTTCAGGAACGAAATCGGACGGCGCGAGTTTGGCGATCTCCATCTTCGGTTCGGCAACGGGCTCTTCAGCGGGCACGGTTTCCTCTACAACCGGCTCGGGCGCTGGTGGCGCAGGCTTCGGCTCGGGCGCTGGTGGCGCAGACTTCGGCTCGGGCGCTGGTGGCGCAGACTTCGGCTCGGGCGCTGGTGGCGCAGACTTCGGCTCGGGCGCTGGTGACGCAGGCTTCGGCTCAGGCGCTGGTGGCGCAGGCTTCGGCTCGGGCGCTGGTGACGCAGACTTCGGCTCGGGCGCTGGTGACGCAGGCTTCGGCTCGGGCGCCGGTGGCGTCAGCTTCGGCTCCGGTGCCGGTGGCGCCGGGCTGGGAGGAGGTTCCGGAGCAAAGACAATTGCTTCTGACAAACCTGCTGACGGAACGGGTTTCCCCTCAAATGGAATGACACTTTGCTCACTCTCTGTATCAGTCTCGGTATCAGGAGCGGCCTCCATTTGAGCCTGTGCACGTAAATCTTCCGTGCTCATGATTTCAGCATGTTTCGATGTCTCACATGCCGATAACGTCACCAGAAGCCACGTGCCAATAAAAATTAAGGCAACAAAATCCTTGACCGTTCCCATCCTGAAATCTCCTTTCACCACACACTCTTCATCGACACAAATTGATAGAGGACTACCGAAATTATCGGTCTTTCATGTATCTACATTTGCTGAAATAGGGGTAGACAACAACTGGAAGAAGTTTGAGTCTATCTCAAGATTCTCAAATTTACTCATTAAAAGATAATCTATCCGACTTGTCAACTAAATTGTTAACTAAAAAATCACGCATTATTTCTTATCTCCCGCTAACGGCTTGGTCCACCTTGACGAACATGTGTCCGGCCAGTATGCTCTTTTATCCTGCCGTGCCTCGTATCCCGACACTCAACCTGGTTGACGTTTTGTTCCGGAAAATTCCCCGTTCTTTCTCTTCTGTGGCTTCATGATTACCGTAGAACACGTTTCGAAGCATTATGGACACCACACGGCCCTCGATGACGTGACGTTTCACGTCAAAAAGGGCGAAATCCTGGCTTTCCTGGGCCCGAATGGGGCCGGCAAAACCACCACAATGCGCATCTTAACCTGTTTTATGTCCCAAAGTGAAGGGATGGCAAAAGTCGCAGGATTTGATTGTCTGGATCAGCCGATGGAAGTCAAACGGCACCTCGGCTACTTACCTGAAACACCGCCTCTCTACCCGGAGCTCACCGTTGATGAATATTTGACGTTTGTGGGTCGGCTAAAGAGATTAACGCCACGGCGTGTGGCGTCACGAAAGTCCGACGTGATCGACCAGGTTGGCTTGGGCTCCGTGCATCACCGCGTGATCGGTCATCTGTCCAGGGGTTATCGTCAGCGGGTAGGTCTGGCTCAGGCCCTGATCCACGATCCGCCCGTGCTGATTCTGGATGAACCCACCGTGGGGCTCGATCCCAAACAAATCATCGAGATACGCGAGCTCATCAAAGGTCTGGCCGGATCACATACGATCATCCTCAGCACCCATATTCTCCCCGAGGCCATGGCAATCTGTGATCGCGTGGTGATTATTCACCAGGGTCGCATTGTCGCGGAGGATGCGCCCGATCGGCTATCCAACAGGTTGCGTCAATCCGAGAAAATGAGCCTCACCGTCAAACAGCCCCTGCCTGATTGGCTGGAACGGCTCAGAACGCTTCCCGGCGTGCTCGACGTCCTGCCGACCGCCACCCCCAATACCTGTACCATCGACTGTCAACTGGGGCAGGACCTCCGTGAAACACTCTCTCAATTTGTCGTGAGCCAGGGGTACGGACTGCTCGAACTCAAGCCTCTTTCCCTTTCCCTGGAAGAGGTCTTTCTCCAACTCACCCACCCGGAGGAGAATGCCGGGTTGGGTGAACCCGACCACCTCGATCCCATCGGGCGATCAAACCGACGAGAGCAACCGCCAACATGACACCGTTCCAGACCATACTCGCTAAAGAATTACGGTGTTTTTTCGTCTCACCCATTTTTTACGTCGTCGGGGCGGTCTTTCTTTTTATCTCCGGCTTGATCGCCCACCTCATGACGGTGAACGCAGGTCAGCAAGCGGTTCGATTTTTGCAGGTTCAAAATACCTACGCCCAACTGAACCTGAATGAGTTGGTTTTCCGCTCACTATTTTACAGTTTGGATTTTGTCCTCATGTTTCTCCTCCCGATTCTGACGATGCGGCTATTTGCGGAAGAACGGAAATTGCACACGTTTGAACTTCTGCTCACCTCTCCCGTCGGGATTAACGAACTGATTTCGGCCAAATACGTCAGTGTGCTCTCCATCTATTTGGGGCTGCTTTCCCTGACGAGCCTGACGCCCATCCTCCTGTCCTTTTACAGCAGCTTTCATTGGAATCCCATTCTGACCGGTTACATGGCCTTGGCACTGCAAGGCGGCTTTTTCCTGGCCTGTGGCGTCTTGGCCTCCGCCACAACCGAAAATCAGGTCGTCGCGGCTTTTTTGAGTTTCGGAATGATCCTGCTTATTTGGTTACTCGGAGGACTGGGCTCATTGCTAGGCGACACGACAATCGGAAACGTCCTGTCCTATGTGTCGTTCAGCGAACATTATGACCGGCTCGTTCGCGGCCTCCTGGAGGCGAAAGATATTGTGTATTACCTGTCCGGTATTGTGCTGATGTTATTCATTGCGCATCGAGTCGTTGATTCACACCGATGGTCATAAAACACCTGTTACCCGTTCTGGGTATATTGGGAGTCGGATTGGGATTGGGAGGGCTGGTCCTTTCTCAAACCGATGCCAATCGGCCAAGCACGATCTTCCTGTTGGAAGGGATCGCGTTACTGTGTCTCATTGTCTATTTCGCAGGGAACTGGACACGACTCAAAACCTTTTCCGGCTCACGGTCGACGCGACTCGGATTGAACGGTATCCTGGCCATTCTCCTCATGGCCGGCATCCTGACCATCATCAACTTTTTGGTCATCCGGCACGGCGGCCGGTGGGACCTATCCGAAACGCAACACTTTTCATTGGCCCCGCAAACCCTGCAAGTGCTCGGACAACTCAAGAAAAACGTCCGGGTCCTGGTGTTTGCTCATGAGCGAAGTCCGGGGTTCCGGACGTATCGTGACCTGTTGGAAGGCTACGTCCATGCAAGCCCGCGCATGTCCGTGACCTTTATCGATCCCGAAAAAGAACCGGGCAAAGCTCGTGAATATGAGATTGCCAAGATCGATACGGCCGTGTTTGAAAGCGGCGAGCAGACCATCCACGTCCCCAAACCCAGTGAATCGAACCTGACAAGCGCGTTGATCCGCGTGACGAAAGAGCAATCCAAGCGCCTCGTCTTTTTGGAAGGGCATGGTGAACGTCAAATCACGGACCAGGAACGAAGAGGGCTGTCACTGGCCAGACAAAATCTCGAAGCACAAGGGTACCAGGTGGCACGAGGCTCCTTGCAGAAAGATCCGGCCCTTCTCGATGAGACCATTGTCCTCATTATTCCCGGACCTCGCGAATCCATCGAGCAAGAGGAATTGAAGCGCATCACGAGCTTCGTCGCCGAGGGTGGGCGACTCCTGTTACTGTTCGATCCGCAAACGTCAAACGGTTTCGAAGAATGGATCTCGCAATGGGGTCTGACGCTCGGTCCGGGGATAGTGGTCGATCCAGAGGATCGCGTGGCCCAAGGCAGCCCGACGGCCTTACTCGTCCGTCGATTTACCAACCACGACATTACCAAGGGATTTACCGCTCCGATTTTGCTGCCCGTCCTGCAACCGGTGTCGTTTGACCAACCCCCGGGCACCAATCTGAACTTTACGTCTCTTATACAATCGTCGGAACAAAGCTGGGCCGAAACAAACTTTGATGAGACCACTCCGGAATTTGAAGAAGGTTCCGACAAGAAAGGCCCCTTTACGCTCGCCGGCGCATTGGGACGGAAAAGCACCCCTTCGGACTCGACCGTTCAACCTGCGCTGGTGATCATCGGAAATTCAGCGTTTGCCGGCAATGCCTATTTGCAGTTTCCCGGGAATACCGATTTTTTGTCCAACACCATCGCCTGGCTGGCGGATGAGAAAACGTTGATTTCGGTCAGCCCCAAAGAATCTTCGTTCCCACCATTTATTCCGAATCCCACCCAGGAACATATGCTGTTTGCCGTGCAAGTCTTCTCGGTTCCGTTCCTGCTGCTCTTGTCAGGCATAACGATGTGGCGACGCCGAAGCCGCCTCTGAGCAATCCCATGACGTCATATCGAACCACCCTTCTCCTCGCAGTGCTTTTTGCAGGGCTGGGGGTGTACGTCTATACCATCGAAGTGCCCACCATGGAAAACCAAACGATTCGACAAGCCGAAACGCAACGGCTCCTGCCTTTTGATTACCGGAACGTCACGCACCTGGCGTATACCACGCGAACCGAACGTATCATGATGAGCCGGGACGAACGGAATCGTTGGCGGATCGTTGAACCGGTCGAGGCCCGAGGTGACGCTCGGGAGATTGAAAACGTTCTTCGTGCCCTGGAAATCGGAAAAATCTCTCGTATTATTCAAGGGGAAGAGCCGGAGAAAGGAGCGACTGCCGAACAGTACGGGTTGAAATCGCCGTACGTGACCATCGACCTGACAACGCGGGAGTATACGGAATCATTGGCCTTGGGTGATACGGGTCCCTTATCATCCACCCTGTATGCTCAACGAAAATCAGATCAAAAAATTCTGCTGACCACGCTCCTGGTTGGAGATTTTCGGACGAAAACCCTGGAGACCTTTCGCCTGAAGGATATCCTCTTGTTTGACCGGACGCATGTGGAACGCATCCAACTGCAGACACCGAGCCAAACCATCACGCTCCAACGTGGAGCCGGTTTCCATGGCCCCGTGTCCAGGTGGAATTTCACGTCTCCGGTGAACGCCCCGGCCGATAAAACCGCCGTCGGCATTCTGCTGATGACGCTCGAAAATCTGACCGCGACGGGATTTATCGATTCACAGGCTGAGAAAGAAGCCCTCCTGAAAAAACTCGACATCCCGTCGTTTACGGCGACCGTTCATACGAAACAACAGGGCCATCACGTCGCGTTCTTTAAGCCGGTGGCTTCCGGTGAAGATGCGTACGCCGTCACTTCCTCGAAGGAGCCCATGTATCGGATACCGGCCCACGTGCTGCGCGAGCTGCCGAGTGAAGTGTTTCACTTACAGGACAAACGCGTATTCGGCATGGAAGTCGGAGAGATCGCTCTCTTGACCGTCAAAACCAATGACGCGCGGTACACCCTGATTCAACAGCACGAGGAATGGTATCTCGAAGGGAAGGAGGCAGCGCCGATCGACCAGCAGCAAATCAAATTGTTCGTCAGCCGTCTCGTTGATCTTCCCGCGGAACTGTCCGTCAGTGAAACGAAAAACAATCCGGAGCAATATGGTCTCACGTCACCCACCATTGAGATCGCAGGCATTGACCAAAAAGGCCGGCCCCGCGGACGTTTGACATTGGGAACACGAGAGAAGGGCTTAGTCTATGCCACAGGAGCCGGATTACCCGGCATTTATCAGACCCGCTCCCTGATCCTGAGTCAGATTCCTTCTCCCGAGACCCTGCTGGTCCACTAGTGTTTACGAAGGATTGGGAGCCATAAAGACGAGCACTCGCAGTCTGGCACCGGAATGATTGGTGACGGCGTGTTCTTCACCGGCTGGGGCTAACGTCCCCTGCCCGGGTCCCAGGACGTGTTCCTGATTGCCGACGCGAAAGGTCCCCTGCCCCTCCAACACCATGTACACTTTATCTTCGTGGGCATGAACGTGCCCTTTCTGCACTTGATCCGGTTCAAAGCAATAGACGTCACAAAAAAATCGAGGCGTTTCAAACACGTTATGTTTCTTCATCTTTTCATTGGAAAATTCCTGAAAATCCGCCAGACTGATGACCTTCATCCTCCCCTCACCTCCCCTGCTTATTTGTTTGATAGAATCGTCCATTGAGCTATTCTACCAAAGGCCCGTCACGTTCCCAAGCCCGTCCTCGACGCTTGTCCCAGACCTGCTCGGTGATCCAAGCGGGAATTCTTCCGGTTTTGCCCTGTCTGGAACGCTCATGATACCGTGGCAACAACATAACGGGTTTTCGCATTCAGCAAAGGAGCGATAGATGAACGTCTTGCAAAAAGGAGGAATCATAGGTGGGATCGTGTTCCTCCATCTGCTATGCGCGGGTGCCCAGGCGGCAGAACAATTGCCGGGTGATTATCAGGTGATAAAAGGTGAACGTTCTCTTCATACACCGGGGAAGGTCCTGCTTCTGGAATTTGCCGATTTTTATTGCCCGCATTGCCACCTTTTCGAGAAGGTCGTGACTTCACAATTGAAAAAAGAATTCGGTGAACGACTGGAAGTCCGGTTGGTCGGATTTCCCGTGATTCGCGGGAAACTGCCGACGGCTTTTGAAATGTATGAGCAGGCCAGGGTGATGGGGAAAGGTTCCGAAATGAAGAAGGTCTTATTCCGTGCGATTCATAAAGAGAAGATTCAGGTTTTTGATCGAGGCCTTCGCTCACTGCTGCTTCGCGAAGTCGGGTTGGACGGCAACGCCTTCGAAGCCGGACTGGCCAGTGGCGAGCCGTACAAGGCCCTGGAAAAAAGTAAAGCCTGGGGTGAACGCATTCACGTCAAGCATACCCCTACTGTCGTTCTGGACGGGAACCTGCTGGTCTCGAATCTGAACATCGACAATCTCCGTACATTGATCAACGGCATTCTCAAGAAAGACAAAACCCCATAGGGTCATCGGCGTTATTTCCGCCTTTCCTTTCCCCTCTTTTGTAAGGAGGAGCGAAGGGGAGGTAGAGACTGAACAAGTTGTATAGGATGTACATTGATGGAATCTTCAATATATGAAGCAAACAGTGGCTCTTGAGGCCATGATGTGCAAATTATGCATACCGGAGGAACGTCCACATGAGCAAAAAAAAGTTACCGAAAGTCTCCTTTCCCGAATTAGAGGCCATGCTCAAAGACATGGAGGAATTACTCACTGACGAGTATGGGAATCCCCTTCCACCCGACCATCCACAGGTGAAAAAGCTCCAATCCCTTGCCGAACAGATGGAAGTCGACACGCCGCCTTTACCTGAAAACGAAGGTGATTCCTCACTGACGGGACATGCCTAAACAAATGCTTCATTTCTTTCTCAATTCTCTCTCTTTCTGTGGCATGTGGTCTCTATAGGGTGGACTTCTTTGGCTATTTTGCCTACGATGTATATTGATCGGGATCAGAGTGAACATGTAACATACAGACTTGAAGCGAGAGGTGAGAGGCGAGACCGATGGGCGCCACCAAGCAAGATTTGAAAGAGTTAGAGTTGCGTCTCACGATCCGTCTCGGATCGATGGTCGTCATTGCGATTGGCGTCGTAGCCACGCTGGTGAAATTACTCTAGCCCATCCCTCCCGATATCAAGTTTAAGAAGTATTTTTAAGAACGTAAACAAAATCTATAATATGAACGTGGAGAGGTGGCCGAGCGGCCGAAGGCAACGGTTTGCTAAACCGTCGTAGGCTAACCCCCTACCGCGGGTTCAAATCCCGCCCTCTCCGCCATTAACGCAAGGCATCAAAACTCCCGAAAACACACAAATCTCACCCACGTCCTATTGAAGGGGTGGGATTTGAACGGGGGATCTGAAGGGGGTGTTCCCTCTTCATAAATCTCTTCTGCCTTCCTTTTGCCTCAACCCCCAAGGAATGCACGTCCGCCCAAGACACAATCCGCTTCTCTATTTCCTGCAGGAACGCTGTCATGCGTGAACAACGCTGGGAATCCCGTCAATCCCTGAGTTTCCCGCAGGTCCTTGACCTGCTCGATAGGCTGCAAGCCAGAGGATTACGTCCCGTTGATCCTGAAAAAGAAGTCATCTGTTATCTCGAAGAATGGCCGGTTCCATCGCCGGAGGCCATTCAACGACTCGATCAATGGCCCCTTGAGGACGTGACGATGATTCACGTGCTCGACGCGTGGAAGGACGATTTTTTTCTTCTGGCCGGACGCTACCATTCGATCTTCCAACGCTACCAATCCATCAGCGCGTATTGCTCGATCAGCCACCCCTGGCACCTTTCCGGCCATCTGGCCACACTTCAGCCCCTTGCCATGTTCTGGGTCGGCTTTCGCCATACGCACTCATTCATCAGAATCCGGTTCCATACTGCGACGATTATTGCCCAGGGTGAACCCTATGCCCAGCACCAACGGCCCATCTGGCTGGAGGAACGACAAGCGGCGTTCCATGAAGCGATTGAACTGCTTGATTTGCCGATAGACGTTTCGATTCAAAAGGACCGGGTCACGCTTCGCAACGCCTACGAAGAGGTGCCGTTTTTCTGTTCATGGCCGGACGCGTTCGGACCGTGCCAATTCGAATTCAATTCCTCGGATCCATTTGCCTTTCTCGTGCCGGCCAGCGGGTTGGCTTCGACGCATCGACTGCCCACCTCCACGGTTCGTATCTATTTGACCGGCTTTTCACGGGAAGCCCTGAATGAGTTCAAGGCAATTGAACCCGACGTCCGCACGATCTACCGTTGTTCCGCGCATGCCTGCCTCACGGACATCCCCGCCCTTTTGGACATTGCGGGCAAGGGAGGTCGGCTGTACACCACGATTTCCGAGTTTCGAACACAAGAAGTTCTCCCCGATCAGCCGGATGCCGCTGCCATTATCGGAATCATGGGGACGGAACATCACTATCAACTGGAAGTCCGGTTGAATATGATGCCCTTGCCCATGAATGAGATGACCTCCTGGCTCGAGGATCTGTTCACCTATCCCATGACTTATGCCCCACTCTCCCCCTTTCCATAAAAAAATCATCGACCATACCGTTGTCCTATAAAAACTCTTCTGCCGCCTCCAGGACTTCCTGAACCGTGATCAGGTTCATGCAACTTTGCTCTCCCCGCGAACAAATTGGACGAAAAGTCCAAACCGGGTACATGGTTTACATAGGCAGACTCCACGGCCAAGGCGAGCCTGCCTATGCCGTGGAAGGAGTTCAAGATCATGGACCAACGGGAACACTTTGTGCTCGACTGGCCGGCCAGCTTGAACTTTCCTCGCCAGCCTGCGTGCATGCCCCGATGTTCATACACGACAACACGATCCACGCCGGAATGCCCCACGAATCACTCGCCTGCCGTGGGACGAACCAAAAGGGAAATTTCCGAATCGGGAAAGGCTCGACGGATCGTATCCAGGGCCGGGACGCACATCATCGCGTCACCCGCACGAGTCGGCCCGTGAACCAGAATCTTCTGTACCCTGTCCGATTGGATCTTGAACGCTTGTACGGTCATGGTTCCTGGAACATTCGATTTATTCTTTCGACAACCCGTTACAAAGCCGATAATGCTTTTTCCAATCGACTCTGGCCATCCAAAAACTCCAACTCAAGGAAAAGGGCAAAGAGAGGCGTGGGAATCGACCAACTCGATTGCACTTTTATCAGATCTTTTTCCGTCGTGAGCACCACATCCGGTTTGCTCTGTTCAATACGTCGATGAATGTCCTTGACCCTGGAAGGGACATACGCTTCATGATCCCGAAAAACAAGTTCATCCACCACCTGCACGCCGAGCGCCTTCACCGTCCGGCGGAACTGGTTCGGATTGCCGATACCGCTGAAGATGAGCGCCTTTTTTCCGCGGATATCGGAAGGCGGCATGGCTTCCGATGCGCCGACCAATTTTTTGACCGTAAATCTCGTGGTGATGGGATCGATGATGGAACCCATGGCCGTCTCAATGGGTTCCAATACGTTGGAAATCATCGATTCATCTTCAACCCGCGTCAAAATAATATCCGAAGCTCTTCCGGCTTCGCCAAGCGGTTCCCGTAGTCTCCCCACGGGAAGCAGTTCTCTCATTCCTGCAGGATCGGAACTGTCCACCAACAACAGATTCACGTCACGGTCGAGGCCCACATGTTGGAACCCATCATCCAAAATGAAACAGTCAATGGGCATGAGGCTCAACACCCAACGGCCCAAGGCATACCGATCGGCCCCGACGGCCACGACGACACCCGGACATCGTGTCGCCATTAAATAGGGTTCGTCGCCCGCCTCATGGGGTCCGGCAAGGATCGACGTTCCATCGGATACCAGCAAAAATTTCTCTTGACTGTTTCGACGGTATCCCCGGCTGAGAATGCCCGGCTTTTTCCCTTGTTCCAACAGTTTTTCAGCCACCCACATTGCCATGGGGGTTTTGCCCGTTCCGCCAACCGTGAGGTTCCCCACGCTGACGACCGGACAGGGCAACCGGCGTCGCGTCAACCACCCTCGTTCATATAGCCACGTCCGAAACCACGTGGCGAACTGATACGGGCCTGTCAGCAGCGACGTCCATCCATTCATCATGGGTTCATGAATGCTCACTCCTCGCCCTTTCGAGAGGATGAGAAGGACGTGGTTCACGAAAACCGACGACTTGCTCGACCAGATTCAGGTTTCTCTCGACCACCCCTTGATTGTCATCGATGACCTTTCGCGCGTTCAGCCCTCTATGAGACACCCAATCCTGATCTTGCATTCCTTTGATAAACGTTTCCGTCAATTCCTGCCCGTTGCGGACTCGAATGCCGCCTCCGGATTCAATCAACAGATCCGCAATTTCCTGGCAGTGATCGGTATACGGGCCAAAGCACACCGGCTTTCCCCAAACCGGCGGTTCCAGAAGATTATGCCCTCCAACGGGAACCAACGTCCCTCCGACAAACGCCATGAACGCCAACCCGTACACTTGGGCTAATTCTCCTCGGGTATCGAGAAGAATGATCCGGGGGCCCACGGGTTCCTGCTGACCCTCTTCAGACAACCGGCTTCGTCTCACCACGGGAAACCCAAACGACCGGATTGTTTGGGTCAACACGTCACTTCGTTCAATATGTCGTGGAGCCAACAGCAGGACCACGTTGGGGAATGACTGGATCAAGCTGCGATAACTTTCCAAAAGGATTTCTTCCTCGGTGGGATGCGTGCTCCCTGCGACAATCAGCCGCTCGTCTTCGGACACCCCGAATGTCGAACGCCGGATCGATGGTTGGGAAGCACAATCTCCATTCATCGTCAGATCAAATTTCATATTCCCCGTACGGTGCATCCGATCCGGCGAAGCCCCCAACTCGATGAACCGGCGTTCGTCCCTGTCGGACTGCAGAAGCCCCAATGATACGGTCGAGAGGATCTGTCGCATGAACGGCCTGATCCGCCGGTAGCGGAAAAAGGAACGGGACGACAAGCGTCCATTGATAATAACGGAAGGGATTCCCCGTCGAGAGAGCGCCCGCAAGAGGTTCGGCCAAAGCTCGGTTTCGACGACGACAAACCCGATCGGGTTCAAGGCTGTAATGAACCGGTTGACGATCCACGGATAATCCAACGGCAAAAAACAATGTGTTGCGATGCCGGCCAATCGTTGTCGTACGGCTTCCCGTCCGGTTTCCGTAATGGTCGATACGATGATCTTGACCGCGGGATATCGATGATGGAGCGTTGTCACAAACGGCACAATGGCCGAAACCTCTCCCAAGGATACGGCATGAATCCAGAGCACTTTATCCTGAGAGCCCCACCCAGCAGGCACAACCCATCCTATCCGTTGTAACAGGCCGGATCGACTCCGTTTTTTGAGCAGCAACGCGCAAAGAATGAATGGAAAACCGAGGATAAGGAGCACAGTATACATGCCGTACCACATCTCAGCACGAACCCGGATCAAGAGGAAATGCCAGGTCTCCCGTTTTCAACAAGGGGTATCAGGAATCGTCACATCCGGCATTGGTCGGAGCAACGGCCGGCTATTCACCTGAATCATGACACATCGTTTCTGCTTCGGATGACAGTGACGAGAGGGTGGTTTCCAACTCCAGCCGTATTCGTTCCATGGTCGCAGCATCGGCATCGCGGTCAACCCAAATCGGGTTGCCCCACAGAAAGATCCCGCGGGAAAACGGACACGGAACTATAAACCGATCCCAACTGGAAAAGATTTTTTTTTTGAACATGCAAATGCCAGGGGCATGATAGGCAGGCCCGTGAATTTGGCGAGAGCAACGACCCCTGGTTTCACACGGTGCCTGGGCCCTTTGGGACCATCGGGCGTGATGACGAGATCAATGCCCTGCCGGCTCAGGCGAATGAGTTGACGCAATGCCCCTCGCCCGCCCCTCGTGGTTGATCCGCGGACTGCCCTGAATCCGAATCGTTTGACGATTCGATAAATGATTTCCCCGTCCCGATGCCGGCTGATCAGAACCTGAGCCGGGCCAGGGTACCCTAACGGAATCATCAACTGTTGCCCGTGCCAGAATGCCACGATAATATGGCGGCCTTCCTGATAAAGCTGATCGACCGGCTCGAATCCATACGATTTCAAGGACATTGACTTGCCAATAAGCCGAATCATTGCCGCGCCGAGAAACGACAGGATGTTCAATTGCAGCCGATTCATCATAAACGATATTGACCCTTCCTTGACTACCGCAACGTGGATGTGGCCGGAACGTCGTGGAACTGGGTTTGATACAGTCGCGTGTACATCCCGTTTCGACGAAGCAACTCATGATGGATCCCTACTTCCACCATGCGTCCTTCATCCAGAACCACTATACGGTCCGCATACTGAACGGTAGACAGGCGGTGGGCAATGACCAGCGTCGTCCGGTTTTTCATCAATTCAGCCAAGGCCGCCTGGACTTTTCGTTCAGATTCGGTATCCAACGCGGAGGTGGCCTCATCGAGAATGAGCAGTGGAGGATTCCGCAACATCGCGCGAGCGATGGCCAACCGTTGACGTTGCCCTCCGGACAGATTGACGCCGTTTTCTCCTATCATCGTATCCAGCCCCTCGGATAACTCTTCGATAAATTCCCACGCATACCCTGCCCGTGCCGCCTGGATGATGTCTTCCTCAGACGCCTCCGGGCGTCCGTATGCAATGTTAGCCCGTACGGTTTCATCAAACAAGACCGTCTCTTGAGAGACGATGGCAATCTGCGCCCTCAGGGAGGATAACGTCGCGTCCCTGATGTCCTGACCGTCGATCAGAATGCGGCCTTCGGATGGATCATGAAACCTCGGGACCAAACTCATCAGGGTGGATTTGCCACTCCCGCTTTTCCCGACCAACGCAACGACTTCGCCGAACTCGACGGTGAGGCGAATGTGTTCGATTGCCGGTTCATCACTCCCTTCATAACGAAAGCTCACGTTTTGGAATTCCAGGGAACGCGAGATGGCCGGCAATTCCGCACGCCCACGATCATGAACGAATTCATGTTCCTTATCCAGCATTTCAAAGACTCGATTCGCCGCGGCAATCGCCCGTTGAACCAGCACATTGGCGTTGGCAAGTTTTTTGACCGGGGCATACGCCATAACCATAGCCGCCAAAAAGGAAAAGAATTCGCCGGGTTTCATTTGTCCATCAATGACTAAAACCCCGCCGTACCAAACAATAAAGGCAATCCCGCCTATCCCGATTATCTCCAACAGCGGCGAAGTCAGCGCAGCCAGTTGCGCCGACTTCATCACCGCCCGCAAATATGCGGTATTTCCCCTGGCAAACCGTTGTTGTTCAACGTCTTCCCCCCCGTATGCTTTGACAATGCGAATGCCGGCAAAGGCTTCTTTCAGCGTCGAGGCCATATCCCCCATCGACTCCTGCCCCCTGGTGGCCAACTTTCGTAACCGCTTGCCGATTTTGACGATGGCGTAGGTTGAAACCGGTATCACCAGAATCAACGCCGTGGCCAACTTCCAATTCTGGTAAAAGGCCACGCTGGTCAACGCGAGGAAGGTCAGCCCTTGTTGAAACAAATCTCTAATCACGTTGGGAATGGCATTGGCCATTTCATTGACGTCGTTGATGACCCGCGCGACCAGGCGTCCGCTCGAATGCTTATGATGAAACGCCAACGACAGGCGAAGAAACTGCCCGAACAATTGCTGCCGGATTCCCGCCACTACGCGATTGCCCACGTAACTCATCAAATAGGCCTGACCATACGAGAAGAACCCTTTCAACGCGGCGGCACCGAGAATCACCAGGGGCAAGACCATGAGGAGCAGTTGATCTTTGGCAATAAAAATTTCATCCAGGACCGGTTGCACCAACAAGGCATACAGTCCGGACATACCCGCCACGCCCGCCGCACACAGACAAGCCGCTACCAACCGGACCCGGTACTCATGCAGGTAAGATAAAATTCTGAGAAAAGCGGTCATGCCTGACATTCGGCCAACACCACCTCCGCTGCTCGCAGGGAAGCCCCGGGAGCTCCAAGCTGAGCGCGAATGCCGCCCAACGCTTCCCGCATTTGATCATACCTGGTTCGATCCTTCAGAAGTTGAAGCGCCTCTTCGCTCAGTCGTTCCGCCGTCATGTCCGATTGCAATAATTCCGGAACAATACCGCGCCCGGCGACCAGGTTCACCAAACCGACGTGTTCGACGGTGAGGACCATCTTGGCAAAAAGAGAGGTCAACAGGGAAACACGATACGTCAGGATCATGGGTGTGCCGACCAAGGCTGCCTGCAAGGTGGCAGTCCCCGAAGCCACCAACAGCAAATCCGCGGCTGCCATGACTTCGGATGGCTGATTCGGTACCACGGTCACGGGAAGTCTCTTTCGATCAATCACCTCGTTGACCCATTCCCCGGCTACCGTGGGCGCTTGTCCGATGACGCAATGAAGGTCGGGAAACGATTCCCTGATTCGTCCCGCCGCCTCCATCATGGTCGGCAGGAGCGACTGGATTTCTGAATGGCGGCTTCCGGGAAGCACCCCAAGAATCAAGCCTTGAGCCGGAAGACCCAATTGTTGTCGTACACGAGCCGCATCATAGCGTGGGGCTACGTGATCGAGTAAGGGATGTCCCACGAAACTACAGGGCACGTCGGCTTCACGGTACATTGGTTCCTCAAAGGGTAAAATCACGATCATCCGGCGTACCACGCGCTTGATCAAATTGATCCGGTGCCGGCCCCATGCCCAAATCTGCGGAGCGATATAGTAGATCACGCGATGGCCGAGCTTGGCTGCAATCCTGGCCAGACGGAGGTTCATGGATGGATTATCCACAAAAACCACGCCGTCCAGGGATTCCCGTCTGAAAAACCGCTTCAGGGTCAAGATGTTGGCGATCCCCTTCCACATCATGACCGGTCCGGGTATTCCGACGACGTCCAGGCGATATAAGCCTTGCACCAGTTCCACCCCCGCGGCCCGCATGTGTTGCCCTCCTACCCCGACAAGTCTGATTTCAGGGTGAAGTTCTTTTAAGGCTTTTGCCAGATTCGCACCATGGAGGTCGCCCGACGCCTCACCGGTGACAATCATGATCGACAGACCAGCCATGCCCCCCCCTCTAAGGCTCGATCTTTGACATCCCGGTTAGCGGATACGTTGTTCCGCTGATTGAATGAATGATCGCATGGACCAGCTCTAGGGCGGCCAAGCCTTCTTCACCGGAGACACCACCCGGATCACCCGTCTGCATGGCTTGCACAAAGGCTTGTAATTCCCGTTTCAGCGGTTCTTCATCCCCTGCCTGAATTGCTTCCTCCTGCACGGATGCTTCAGCGGCCGTGAGTTCCGTTTGTCGATACACGATGCCCTGGCGAGAGAGAAAATCAACGGAAAGATAGAGGTGCTCCTGAAAAAGACGCATCTTTCGCAACCGGCCGGTCGATATTCGGCTGGCCGTAAAATTGACGACGCACCCCTTGTCAAATTCGACCCGGGCATGCGCAAAATCAACATGCGGGGAGAGAACCGCGATCCCTACGGCCTCCACTTTGTTGACCTGCCCCAAGCCAAAAGACAAAATCAAATCGACGTCATGAATCATCAGATCCAGCACCACGTCGACGTCCGTTCCCCGTGGTTGAAAGGGGGCAAGCCGGTGACATTCGATAAACCTGGGATTCGAGATAAGATCCTGGACCAACTCCCTGACGGGATTGAACCGCTCAACGTGCCCCACGTGCAAAATCAGCCCATTCTGCTTCGCACGGTGGACCATCTGCCGCCCTTCTTCCGGCGTGGCGGCAATGGGCTTTTCAACCAGGACGTGCACGCCGGCTTCAAGGCAGTCCTGCACCACTTCCTGGTGGTGCAGAGTCGGCACTGCGACGCTCACCGCGTCGACCTGGCCTAACAAATTCTGGTAATCCCCAAAATGGGCCACCCCAAAACGACTGCCTATCTCGGCCCGTCGGGTCTGGTCAATATCGGCCACACCCACCAAGTGAGTCTGGGGTAATTCTGAATAGATACGAGCATGATGTTGCCCAAGATGTCCCACGCCGATGACGCCGACTTTAATGACTTCCATAGTTCGTCTTCTTACGCTTGAATCATGCTGCATGATAGAAGAAAGTCGAAACGGCGGCACGGCGAAGTCCGCCAAACCCGTCTACTTCAACAGAAAGCTGAGCGGCAAAAGGCATGGAGACTGCCGAAACACGACAAGCCGGTTGCGGAATAGTGCCCCCAATTATCCCGGGACACCAATGATCGCGATGCCGGCCTGGCAAGCTTTTTCCAGCATCTCTTCCCGATCAAGCATAATGGTCTTGCAGGCCTCCAAGGCCAACACCGAAGCCTTCGCTTCATCCATCACGTCGATGGTTTGGGGACCGACCGCGGGCAAGTCAAATCGTAAATCCTGCTGCGGCTTGCAACACTTGACGACGACGGCTCCACTCCGAGCCAATCGACCGCCACGCCGGATAGTCTCATCCGTGCCTTCGACGGCTTCAACCGCGACAATCACGCGATCTTTGACCACCACGCATTGGCCAATGTCCATCCGGCCGATCTCTTTCGCAATATTCCACCCGTAGGACACGTCCTCCTGCTCCTTCTTGGACGGCCGGCGACGGGTCAACGTTCCTTCCGGAACGACAAGATTTGAAAGCCCGAACGTGGACTCTCGAATCGTAATCCCTTCGTCTTTCAGGTCGTCGGCCATAGCCCTGAGAATATGATCATCCTTCCATGATTTCAGTTTGGCAAAAAACGCCATGGCCCGGAAATCCGGGCGAACGTCGGAAAAAAGATGCGTTTTTTTTATCCCCCCCAGCATGACGGCTTGCTCGACGCCGTCACATTTGAAGGCTCGAATGACTTTCCCGAATTGGCCGATACGCACCCAATGCATCCGGTCGACCACCTGCTCCAACTCGGGAGCCGTTTCACCGTGATGAGCAACGGCCGACACTCGAAACCCGAGTTTTCTGGCGTTTTCGGCAAAAATGATGGGAAACCGACCATTGCCTGCGATAAGGCCTATCCAGGCACCAGGGGAAGGAAGCGGTAGAGTTGACGACGATAATTCTCGAGTCACCGCGTGTGGGACCACCTAAAATTCTTCCTGCTCGCCTTGACTTTTTCGCGCAGAACGACACATCCCACGAGTCGAGGTTTCCAAAAACGTCAGCAGGATCAGGACGTCCTGGCTATCCTGGAATTGATGGCGCGCCAATTTAATGGAATCGGCCATGCGCTGGCTTTTTCTGAACAGCAGGCTGTAGGCTTGTTTCAACACACGGATGCGCTGGGCGGAAAACCCTCCGCGGCGAAGCCCGATGGCATTGACTCCATAGAGATTGGCCCGGTTTCCGACCGCACGTATAAACGGAGGTACGTCCCTTGTGACGGCGGAACACCCCCCGATCATGGTATAATCTCCGATCCGCACGTATTGATGCACGCCGACCAACCCACCAATCACCGCATCATTCCCGACCGAAACATGTCCGCCAAGCGTCGCGGCATTGGCCATGACCACGTCATTGCCGATGTGACAATCGTGCGCAACGTGCACGTAGGCCATCAAAAAATTATGCCGGCCAATCGTCGTGACGCCTCTGCCAAATGCCGTCCCGCGGTTAATCGTGACGTATTCCCGTAAGATATTTTCATCGCCGATACTCACGCGCGTCGGCTCATCATGATACTGCAGGTGCTGGGGCGGAGTCCCTATCGACACATAGGGAAAAATTTTACACCGTTGTCCGATTTCCGTATGGCCCTCCAGGCACACGTGTGAACACAGTTCAGTGCCCCGACCGATTTTCACGTGCTCGCCAATCACGCAAAACGGCCCCACGATCACATCCTCATCGAGTTCGGATTTCGGATGCACGATCGCCGTGGGATGAATGGACATATTCGACATCATTCTCCTGAACGGTTCGACTGCCCCGTTTCAGCATTCGTGGAGTCTGCATCTTCCGACTGCATCATCGCCGTTAATTCAGCCTCACAAACCAGATCCGACCCGACGAAAGCCTTCCCTTGCATCTTCCAAAACGGAGGCCGGCGTTTGAGCACTTCGACCTCCAACCGTAACTGATCCCCGGGAATCACGGGTTTACGAAACTTTGCCTTGTCGATTCCCGTCAGGTAGACGATCGGGGATCCCTCAACGGACAACGATCGAATGGCCAACACTCCACCCAATTGAGCAAGGGCTTCTACAATTAACACGCCCGGAAAGATGGGACGGCCGGGGAAATGGCCTTGGAAGTATGGATCGTTGATCGTGACGTTTTTCAGCCCTACCGCCGTTCGACCATGTTCAAACTCCACCACTCGATCCACGAGCAAGAACGGGTAACGATGAGGAAGGATGGATTGCACTTCAATGGCATCCATGATGATGTCCGGCTCAGCCATATGATCGTTCCTCTTAGCCTGCACGCTCAAACACGAAAATCCGTAACCCGGCGTCCATGACGTGATGCACGCCACATTGTTCCTCAGCGGAACGTGGTCTGATCCAAGATTTCCAACACGTTGGACGAAAAATCCATGCTCTGGTCATAATACCGTGTCGAAGTATTCTTCCCTTTTTCCACGACCAACACCAACCCCTGTTGTTGAGCAATTTGCTTGACCACCAAATCGACCTGGTCGCGGAATTCGCCCAACAATTCGGCCTGTTTCCCCTGAAACTGTCGCGTCATATTACCGGCTTTTTGCTGGTAATCCAACATACGTTGTCGCAATTGATCTTCTTTTTGTTGCTTGGCTGAAGGACTTAAGACGCTGCCTTGACGTAACAATTCATTTTCCAGATTCCGCAGTTCCTGTTGTTCGAGTTCGAGCAACGCCTGTCGATCCTTCATAAACTGATTGAGCGTATCATTGACCTGACGGCCAAGCTTCGACTCTTTCAATAACCATTGCGTATCCACCACTCCGATAGTAACACCGGATAAAACAGGTCGTTCCGTTCCGGAAATTTCTGAAGTTCCTGAAGTTTCAGAAGCAGACGTCGCGCAACCAGTCACGACGGACAACATGAGAGACATACCCGCCAGGAGAACGCATCCAGGGAACGACATCCTCTTCGAGCAGATCATTTTCCGCACGATTGTATCTTTAAAAGACGTTCCCAACGGAAAACTCAAAGACGCTTCCTTGCTCCTGGGGCTCAGCATCCAGTTTGAGACCCCACGCCGCGCGTAAAGGACCAAACGGTGAAATCCACCGTACCTCCAATCCCGTCGTCGCTCGCAACTGAAAATCCAAGCCTTCGTCTTCGGCAAAGCCTTTCCCATAATCGAAAAAGAGTACACCATTCAATTTCGCGGCAGGCAGTACGGGAAAAATGAACTCGGTATTAAAAATCAACTGTTTATTCCCGCCCGCCAACGTTCCGGAGGCGGTCACGGGACCGGCTCGCCCATATTGAAACCCGCGCATCGTATTGATACCGCCGACGAAAAAGAGTTCCGTCAGGGGCACGGAGTCTCCCAAGTACCCTTCCGCCATGCCAAAACGACCACGGAAGGCCATCCGAAGGTCCCAAATGGGTAAAGGGATGTATTTCAACCCATCAAGAGCGAACCGATAGAAATTGTTGGTCCCCCCTAATGCCTCGGTTCCAAACCCTATGCGCAAACCCGTTCTCGATCCGGCACGCGGATCCTGGAAAAAATCGCGGGTATCACGAAAGAGACTCGAACGGAACCCCGTCGTGGATTGATTTCCGAGTTGGTTCTGAATGAACGTCGGGGCGTCACTTGCCAAGTTTTTGATTCTAATGGTCTCCCCGACGAGGGTCAAACTTCCCGACATATATTCGGAAAAGGCTCGTCCCCATTGGAGCGTTCCTCCCTTTCTTTCCTCTTGATACGTCAAGAAATTCGTTTCCGTACTAAACCCATCCGCTTGAAAAGAAGTGGGGCCGTCAAACAGTGCCGGGTTCCTGAACGTCAAGACCCCAATGGTTCGACGGACACCGACTTGTCCGCGAATACGAACCATGTACCCCAAGCCGAACAAATTGCCTTCCGTAATATTGGCAATGGCCGTAAAGCGATCGAGCGTGCTGAACCCACCACCAATACTGAATTGTCCCGTGGGCTTCTCTTTGACTCGCACTTCAACGTCAACTTTATCTTCCTCCACTTGTTCGGGAAAAAGCTCGACCGTTTCAAAAAAATTCAAATTATTGAGTCGTTGAAAACTTCGCCTGATTGCAGCGGAATTCAGGACCTCCTGTTCATCCACTCGCAACTCCCGGCGAATGACGTTATCACGCGTCTTATCATTCCCCGTAATGTGAATCTCTCTCACCCGAATCAGCGATCCTTCTTTGATCGTAAAGGTAATCTCCGTGGTCAGTGTTTCAGGATTCGGGGCCAGGTTCGGTGTGACTTCGGCAAATGAATAGCCCTTTGCCCCATACCTGTCCGTCACGCGAGAGATCTCTTCCCGGACCATCGTTCGTTGAAACACGTCATCAGGCCGGATAAACGAATACCGCGCAAGGGCCTCGTCTTCAAAGACGGTATTGCCTTCATAACGAACCGTTTGAACCGTATAGGGCCGGCCTTCACTGATTTGAAACGTCAGGTTGACGGATTCTTTATCGTCACTCAGCTCAATGGCCGGCGTGCCGACCTGGACGTCGAGATATCCCCTATTCGAATAATATTCCTTTATCCGTTCGATATCATTGGCGAGTTCTTCCTGGTGTAATATACCGGCGTCCGTTATGAGGGAAAGGAAGCGAGTCCATTCCTGGTTGGCCATCACGCCCAACAAATCCTTCTTGTTGAAGACGGTCAGGCCCGCGAAATGAATCGACTGAATCTTGGCTCGCGCTCCTTCTTGAATAAAGAAGGTCACACGATTGCGACTCTCCTGTAACGCCTGAATAATAGGGATGACTTTGGCCGTATGATACCCGTCCTTTTCATATTCCGCCCGAATCTTTTCCGCACTCAGTTTAATCGCTTGTTGATCGAGAAATACCTGATTTTTCAGCGTGACGATCTCTTGCAATTTGTCGTCCGATAACGCGTCATTCCCATCATAGACAATGTCCGTCACAAAAGGTTTTTCTTGCACCACGAACGTCACCGCCACGCCATTGGCTTTCGTCTCGGTCTGCACTTGCACGTCGTCAAAGAACCCCATATCGTAAATCCGGCGAATCTGCTCTTGCGTCACCTGCGTGGCAAGCGGATCTCCCGTTTTCAGGGTCACGTTTCCGAGAATCGCCGCCGACTCAATTCGCTGATTCCCTTGAATGGTAATGCTTTCCACAATCAAATCCTGCGGTTGGCTCAACGCCGGCGCGGGCACACTGATGAACATGAGCCCATACCCGAGAAGCACCCCCAGCACTCCATTGGTTATTGATCTCCAAGGAATGATGGAGTTGTGAATGGCAGAACGCTGTTCCTCTGAACCGAGCTTCATCATCGTCCGTTTGTGTTCGGGGGGGAAAAGCCCTTCTTATGAGGCGGGAAAAGTACAATCACTCGTTACGTCCGGCACTCAACGATGAGAGGTACACGGTTTTTATCTGGGGACCTGCTTCAGGCACTTCAACCTGAAAGGAAGCCAAAAAGGGCTTCGCCATTATAGATTGACTTGAATGGCTTGTAAAGTTTTGGACGCTTGAAATGGCGTTTCCTTCCTTGACATTCATTTTTTTGTTCACCTACTATCAACTGGCTTGTCGGCAACAAATATTTGCAGGCGACAGTCACAACCCGTATGGGTCAAAAACGAACAATTCTTGCCCCCGGACGTACAACCCAAAAAACTTTTTTCGGTGCTTTGTGACTCGCAACGTTTACCAACTCGAGACATTCAAACGCATAATCAATGACTCAAGAACTCTATCCCGCTCCTCAACACGTTGATATTCCAGACGATTTACCGTTGATTCCCGTCAGGGACATCGTCGTCTTTCCGTACATGGTTCTGCCTCTGTTTGTCGGGCGGGAAATGTCGATTAAAGCGATTGAGACAGCTCTCGCCGGCAATAGGATGGTCCTGCTGGCGGCTCAGAAAGCCCACGACACCGAATCGCCGAAACCGACGGATATTTTCGAAACCGGGACCGTTGGCATGATCATGCGCATGCTGAAGCTCCCCGATGAACGGATCAAAATTCTGGTTCAGGGTCTGGCGAAAGCGAAAATCATCGACTATCTCCAATCTGACCCTTTTTACTCCGTCCGCATTCAACCCTTCCCGGCTTCTCAAGAACAGGCCCCGTCCCTCGAGACCGAAGCCGTCATTCGTACCGCAAAAGAGGGGTTGGATCGTGTCGCGAGTCTTGGAAAAGTGCTCATGCCGGACGTCATGGTGGTCATCGAAAATATGGATGAACCTGGTCGCCTTGCGGACATCATTATCTCGAACCTCGGCTTGAAAGTGGACATTACCCAGGAAATTTTAGAAATTGACGATCCGGTTGCCCGATTAAAACGCGTCACGGAGATCCTCTCGAAAGAAGTCGAAGTCTTATCGATGCAACAAAAAATCCAGGCCGACGCCAAGGGTGAGATTGATAAAACCCAGCGGGAATATTTTCTTCGGGAGCAGTTGAAAGCCATTCAGAAAGAACTTGGAGAACTGGATGATCGGGCCGAAGAAGTGGCGGAATTTCGAAAACGCATTGAAGAATGCCACATGCCGGAAAAAGTCCTGAAAGAAGCGGACAAACAATTGAAACGTCTGGAAAAAATGCACCCCGACACGGCCGAAGCGGCGACCGTACGCACCTACATGGAATGGATGGTGGAAATTCCGTGGAGTCATGCCTCCCAGGACAATCTGGATATTCAGGCCGCCCAAAAGGTGCTCAACGAGGACCACTATGACCTGGAAAAAGTCAAAGAACGCATCCTCGAATATTTGGCCGTGCGCAAACTCAAAGAGAAACTCAAGGGCCCCATTCTGTGCTTTGTCGGTCCGCCCGGCGTGGGAAAAACGTCGTTGGGGAAATCCATTGCACGAGCCTTGGGTCGGGAATTCGTACGCATGAGTCTGGGCGGGGTGCGGGACGAAGCCGAAATCAGGGGACATCGCCGGACGTACGTTGGGGCCTTGCCCGGACGTATCATGCAGGGGATCAAGCAGGCAGGAACCAATAATCCCGTGTTCATGCTGGATGAAGTCGACAAAGTCGGCATGGATTTTCGCGGCGATCCTTCAGCCGCGCTGTTGGAAGTGTTGGACCCCGAGCAAAATCATGCGTTCACGGATCATTATTTGGGAGTTCCCTTCGATCTCAGCAAGGTGATGTTCATCACGACGGCCAATCTCATGGACCCCATTCTTTCGGCGCTGCGGGACCGAATGGAGATTATTGAAATTCCCGGATATACCGAAGAAGAAAAACTCGGGATTGCCCGCCGCTTTCTCCTCCCACGGCAACTGGAAGAACATGGCATTTCGGAGAAACATTTTCGCATTACCGATCCTGCCGTTCAGAGAATCGTGACCCACTATACGCGCGAAGCCGGTGTCCGCAACCTTGAACGCGCACTCGCCAACGCCATGCGGAAAGTGGCCCGGCGCGTTGCCGAAGGCAAACCGAAACTCCAGACCATCACGCCGCATTCCCTCCGTACCTATATCGGCATTCCCAAATATCTACCGGAAACCGAAAAGGAAAAAGACCAGGTCGGGTTGACCATCGGGCTGGCGTGGACGGAAACGGGCGGTGAGACGCTGCACATCGAAGCCACGGGGATGCAGGGCAAAGGCAACCTGACCTTAACGGGCCATCTCGGTGACGTCATGAAGGAATCCGCCCACGCCGCGCTCAGCTACGTCCGCTCACAGGCCGGCACGCTGGGCATCAAGGAAGAAACCTTCTCGACGACCGATATTCATATTCACGTTCCCGCGGGTGCTATCCCCAAGGATGGACCTTCAGCGGGGATTACCATGGCCACGGCTCTCGCGTCGAGCCTGACAAATAGGCCCGCCCTGCACGACGTCGCCATGACGGGAGAAATCACCCTACGCGGGCGCATTCTCCCCATTGGCGGCTTAAAAGAGAAAATCCTTGCGGCGAAACGGGCCTCAATCCCTCGCATCATTCTTCCCAAACGAAACGAAAAGGATTTGGAAGAACTCCCCAAACCTCTATTGAAAGGCATCAAGATCATTTTTGTGGAGACCGTGGACCAGGTCTTTGCGGCAGCGCTTCACCGACCGTCCCGTGCGCGTGTCGCCCCCAAACCGTCAAAGCCCACACACGCCAAAACCGTCTCTTCAAAGCGAAAAAAACGAGTAGCCGCTTTGCCTGCCCAAAAGGCTCGGCGGTGAACCGCTCGAACGCTCTCCCTCCATCAGGGATGAGCACGTCTTCCAAGCGTGACTCCCTCAAGACCATCGGAGAATTCGGTCTCATCCGACAACTGAAGCAACAGTGGGCCACCTCCTCTCCATGGATCGTCAAGGGCATTGGCGATGACGCTGCCATTCTGAAGGCACGTCAAGGGCAACAGCTTCTTATCAGTACCGACGTCTTGATTGAGGAGGTCCATTTTGACCTTGCCTATCAAACCCCGAAGGACGTGGGATGGCGCGCGGGAGTGGCCAACCTCAGTGACATCGCGGCCATGGGGGGAACCCCCCTGTACCTGCTCGTCTCAATGGCCATGCCCGCCCGGATTCCGCCTCAAAACATTCGAGAACTTTATCGAGGGCTCCAAGCCGCCTGTGGTCCCTACACCGTCGAATTGATCGGCGGAGATACCTCATCGTCTCCGTCTCACATTTTTCTCAGTCTGACCATTGTGGGATCCGTTCAAGCGAATCGTGCGCTCACCAGAAGCAGGGCTGAAGTCGGGGACCGCATTTACGTGACCGGAACACTAGGTGATTCCAACGCCGGCCTCCGCATCTTGCAAACCCAACATCTTCGAAGTTCCAGCCCGTCGGCCGTTGAAAAATTTTTAACCCGGCGTCATGTACGACCCACCCCACGAATTCACGTCGGGCAACTCCTGGCCGACCGAAACCTCGCACATGCGGCCATCGATCTCTCTGACGGACTCTCTTCCGACGTGGGGCACGTTTGTGAAGAAAGTCAGGTGGGAGCCGAGATCCGGGGGAAGGCCCTTCCTCTCTCTTCCCAACTTCGTGCATTTGCTCAACGGAACAACCTGGATCCCATGGAGCTTGCTCTCCAAGGAGGGGAAGATTATGAACTCCTGTTTACCGCCCCTGCCAAACATCACCAAAAAGTGTTAACCGTCTCCAAGCAAACCAAGGTGCCGATTGCCTGCATTGGTGAAATACAACCGAAAATATTCGGTCAACAATTTGAGCCTTCCGAAGGGCGGAAACAGAAACTGGTAAAAAAGAGTTTTGCCCACTTCAGTAACCGGTAAATTTTTGTCTATTCCCTCGTCGTGATCACGCTCACATACTTTCGCGCGAAAATACAGGAAGCACTCCACCTTGGCGAAACGCCTCAACGAACAGCCGTTGCTTTTGCTCTCGGAGTCTTTATTGCGTTTACTCCGACCTATGGACTGCATTGTGCCAGTGCCGTTTTCCTGGCTTGGGCTTTCCGACTGAATTTTCCCGCTCTCCTGGTCGGTTCACTCATTAACAATCCCTGGACGATCGCTCCGATTTTAGGAGCCACGATGTGCACGGGCTTTTTTCTGTTGGGAAGGCCGGAAGCTCCGGACGTTGCCTGGAAGAATCTTTCCATCATCACCATTTACGAATCGGTGCGGCCCTTCATTCTTCCGTTTACCCTTGGAGCACTCACCCTGAGCGTGCTGGGTGCCTTGCTGGCTTACCCTTTGGGGTTGCTCGTGATTGCCCGATACCGCAGACAACCCACCATTGCTCAAAAAATGTCGTAGGTCGGATTACGCTACGCTAATCCGACCTACCCGGCTTCAGCTTCTCACGATGCGGAAAACGTGGCGTCACTTGTTCGTTCCATCACGCTGCGTTAAGATTCGCCTGGAAGTCGTTTATCTCTTCCGACGCGATCCATGATGGCCGAACCAGTACCTCACGACGTTTCTCTTATTGCCGATCCTATTCATCACTACATTCAATTTACGGTTCCCCATTCCTCATCAGACTCCGACGAAACAACTGAAAAAGATCTTATCGATTCTCCCTGGCTCCAACGTCTTCGGTACATCTATCAATTGCAAAGCGCACGATGGGTCTATCCTGCGGCGGAACACAGCCGGTTTCAGCATTCCCTGGGAGCCATGCACCTTGCCGGACAATATGCGAAGCACGTGTATCCTACCCTGGCCCAAACGGTTCGGGACGTTCCCACCCTCCCTTACGTCGAAGCCTTACTCAGGATCACCGCACTGCTCCACGACGTAGGGCATGGCCCCTTTTGTCATTTTTTCGATCACCATTTTCTTCAACAATACGGGTTGTCCCACGAACACGTGAGTCAAGCCATTATTCGTCATGAAGTCGGCCCCCTGATCAAGCGCGTGCGGCGGAGTCCTTCCGGAAGGTTTGCGGACCATGAAACGCTCGACCCCGAGCATATTGCATTCCTGATTTTGAAAGATCCCAACAAGCGAAGCCAGCACTATCCCCGGTGGCTTCAGCTTCTTCAACCGTTAATCGGAGGGCTGTTCACGGCGGACAACTTCGATTACGTCTTGCGCGACTCCTACATGTGCGGCGTCGCGATCGGGCCGGTGGATATTCCCCGACTGATTCATTACACGTTGATCACCCCGAAGGGGTTGACCATTCATAAAAACGGCTTGCCCGCGCTCCAGATGTTCCTCAACGCCAGGCTCTATCTCTATGCCAACGTCTATTACCACCGTACCTCACGAGCCATTGATCTTCACCTCCTGGAGATTTTCCACGAAACCATGGAATATATTTTCCCCCATAACCCGCTTCAACACATGAAGAAATATCTTCGGCTGACGGATTGGTTTCTCCTGGAAACGGTCCGCACCTGGGAGTCGTCATCGAATCGAAAAAAACAGCGAATCGGAAAAGAATGGGCCCGCGTGTTGGGGCGACAGGTCAAATGGAAAACGGCCTATAGTACAGTGCTGACGATTCGAGAGTGCCATCCACGAGGACCGGCGGCGACACCGGCAAAGCTTGAATCCCGTATTCGTCAAACATTGCCTCGCCGACTGCGGGGGCTGACCTTTCGAGTGGATATGGCCAGCAAGGATACACGACCCTTCAACGTTCTCAACATGGGTCAGTTTCAGTTTTATCTCTATGATCCGGCAACCCAGTCCGTTGAAAAAGAAAAACTGCAAGAACTGTTTGAATTTTTGCCCTCGCAGATCGTCCAACTTCGGATCTTCGCCGAAGATCATCACGCCGATGCCGCATTGGCCGCGGCGGTCGAACAGGTGCTTCATGGCCGGTAATACTGAGAGAAACGGACGTTTCTCCCCTAGGAGAGATACGGAGAGGGAAACGGCAGATCCGGTTCATCCTGGAGAAGGGGGCCTAAAATACTCTGGAGGATTTGAGTGCCTAATCCGGTCGTTGCCCCTACACCACGTAACGTGAGGACAAAATTAAACTGGTTGCGTTCGGGGAAACCGTTTCCTCCGGACAAGCGAATATAATAAAGCCCAAGCGACCAACATTGACAGGGGTTTTGATACAATCCCACAACATCTAATTCAGGAGTCCGGCCCGTGGCAAAATCGTGGTAGGCCTTTGTCCCCACCGTCCACCCCAAGGGCAGACGGACGGCACCACCCGCCGTCAAAAAGTTAATTTCCGATTGAGCGGCCAATTCTTCATTAAAAGACACCGGATTCCAGATATCTCCACGGCGGGGGACAAGGCCCGATCGCGCATAGCGGTGCCCCAATTGCACGTACGCCTGCTGGTGAGCCTGCACCGTGAGGGCTGAATTAAACTGCGTCAATTCATGGTCGCCCGGATCATAGAACGTATCAAGACTCAGGCTGAGTCGACTCAAAGACTCCGGCAATTGTGTCACGGGCAGTTCAAACGTCGCCCTTCCCCACACATCGGAAAACGTATTCGCCGAACCCGGCGTCTCGCCCAGATGGTAACTTTGGGCGATCATGAAATCCACCAACGTCGCAGACCGTTTGCCGCTCCACTCATCCTGCAGTCGGGTTCTCAAGGAATAGGTCATCAAGTGTTTCTTCAACAGATTATCAGTGGCATCGATCTGCGGCAGGTCGGACTGCCTGGAAGCCGGCACGTATTCGTAGAACAATCGCGGCTCAATCGTATGACGCAGTCGATGCCCCTGGCCGACTTGAAAGCCACGTGACACGTTCGAGACCGCCTCCAAGCCAAACCAAAACGTCCCACGATCACGAGCATCATCTTGAACCTGTCCCCGAGAGTAGAGGACCTCTCTGATTTTGAATTGCGGACGAAGGCCGATCATGTGCCCCAGGTGTAACCCCTGGACGGCCAGAGCCGGCATGACATCAAAACGGCTGACGTTGAACCCTTCCTCACGAGCAAAGTGCACGAACGTCGAATCCATGCCAATATCGAGATTCAACGTCCCCTCTCCCACGGTCAAGCGACGCCCGTACCGGTGCCCGAGTTCCGGCAGCCGTTGAAACGTGCCTCGGCCTCCGGCGTCCAGTGGTTGTAAATATTGGGCCCTGAGATACGCCGAGCCTCCCGGCAAGCGACGCGTCACGTTCAGCACGGATTCCTGGCTGGGCAGCGCACGGGAAATTCCGGAAGCACTCAGATCACGTAAAAGTCTCCGGTCAGTCGCATAGTTGATATTGGCTTGAATCAGAAGATCGTCATGTGCCTGATGAACGTGGGCACCCGTAATTTGTGCACGAGCCTGATCCGCCTTGGTATCGTTAAACGCATTGATTAACCATTTCCCCCTCGATCGGCGACTCAGGACGTAACGATACGTCAGATCCCCACCCTGTCCTCGTTTGGATAAAACTTGTGGCGCGATGGTCAGGTCCTGACTCGGGGAAAGAGCCCAATAAAACCCTTGTCGATATTGAACGCCTAACACATTGTCGAACCCGACCGTCGGAATCAAGAATCCGGTTTTTCTGGCGCCCGGCATCGGATAGCGCAACACGGGAATCGGGAGAACCGGTTGATTGCGAACGTTCAGCCATACATTTTCGGCAAAAACGCTATCGCCCTGTTCCACCTCCACGTCCTGGAACGAAAAACTCCAATCGGGGATTTGCCCGTCATCCGCTTCGCAATTCGTGAACGTACCGTCCTTCACGCGATAATGTGTTTCGGAAAACCGTTGCAGGAGACGGCCTTGGAACCACGTACCCGTCTCTTTCAGAAAAATCTTTCCATTCACGACGAGAACGGACTCCGTATTCACGTTGATGGTCAACTTTTCCGCCCACACGTCATGCACCTGGTCCTTGAGGTGCACACGACCCGTAGCCGTTAATCGGCCGGAAAGTTTATGAAGGACGGCTTGGTCGGCGGTCAACCGGACAGCACCATAAGTCACCACCACTGACCCAACGGCTTTGAATTCCTCCGTGACTTGATCGAATTCGGTTCGTTCCGCCGTGATGCGAAGCAAGGAAGGATCATCCGGTTCGGTTCGTTCAGGCGTGACAGGAAGGGAGGAAGAGCGTTCCGACTCCGTGGGCTCAGACACGGGAAACATGGGCAGCGCATGGACCGCACTCGCCATCGTGAACGCAATCTGACCGGCAACCAGAAACGCAACCACCGATCCGTTGACCAGGCGGGTGGCACATGCATGGCCTCGACTATCCCAGAACAGGTTCATAGGCATTTCCCGTCATGAGGCTTTTCACGTGCCCGACAAGAAACAATGATCCCGTAATACAGATCAGATCGTTTTTACTCGCCAAACACGTTGCCAGGTCAATTGCCGCTCCAGGCGAGTCACGCTCATACAACGGACAATCAATGACCGGTAGTGCCTCTTTCAAGGCACGCAGGGTGGCTGACCGGTGAGAATTGATCGTGGTCAAAATCACCACGTCGGCCAGCGGGGCCAACGTGTTCAAAAATGCCGAAAGGTTCTTGTCCTGCATCATACCGACTACCACAATGAGACGACGCTCTCGTTGTTCGGACACGTTCCGTTGCAAATGGACCTTGAGGCATTCTGCCGCAGCCGGGTTGTGGGCTCCGTCACAGAGAATCAACGGATGGTGCCGAAGTCGTTCGAGCCGGCCCGGCCAGGAAACCTGCTCCAGGCCCTGCCTGACGGCCCACTCGGGAATCGGGGTCCGGGGCATCACACTGGATTCAAGGAGGGCCAAGGCGCAGGCGGCATTGACTGTTTGATGCTCGCCGTCCAGAGCGCAGCGAAGATTCTCGTAGTTTCGATGCATTCCGGTGAAATCGAACTCCCCGGATGGATGGGCAACACTCAAAAACTCGCTGCCGAATTTGAACGTCCGACTCTGCTTTTGTCGCGCCTGTTCCTGCAAGACGCCGTCTACCGATTGCTCGACCGGCCCCATGACCAGCGGAACGTTTCGTTTCAGAATCCCCGCTTTCTCAAACGCAATGGCTTCCAGGGAAGAGCCCAGGTGTTTCTCATGATCGAATGAAATATTGGTAATGACCGTCCCGATCGACCGGCACACGTTCGTCGCGTCGAATCTCCCTCCCAGCCCGACTTCCAGCACGGCGAGTTCCACCCGTTCTTCGGCAAAATATTGAAAGGCCATGGCGGTGGCCACTTCAAAAAACGTCGGCGACACGGCGAATGAAGGCAGCGATTGGATGCTGTCGAACAGTTCAACGACTCGATCTTCGGGAATGCACGTCCCTCGAATCCGGATTCGTTCACGAAAATCAAGAAGATGCGGAGAGGTATACAACCCAACGCGGATTCCGGCAGCCTGCAGAATCGAAGCCGTGATGGCGGCCACGGACCCCTTCCCGTTGGTTCCGGCAACGTGCAGGACAGGGAAACGCTCTTGGGGATTTCCGAGTTCCGACAACAACGAGGAAATCGTTTTAAGCCCCAGGTTGATTCCGAATTGTTGCAACGCGTAGAGACGTTCTCGTGCGGCTTCGTATGAACACTTCATCGACGATCCCAAGGGCTCGTCTGCCAATGTCGGCGCCTGTTGATTGGCATGAAAATATTCACTCGGGACGCCTCTCCTCTTCCCCTCCTTTGTAAGGAGGGGCGAGGGGAGGTAGAGGCTATTCCCAGGACAGCACCCATTGCTCCCTCGACGGGTGGCTCTACCCCACCTGACCTCCCCTTACAAAGGGGAGGGAACGGGGTTGGAGCCCAGCGTGGTCCCATTTTCAATCCTTTAGGCGCAGGCGGCAAGCCTGCATAGCGGCAGGAACGGCGGCCGTTCACCATCCTCTTATGCACTGGCACCCAGGTGCCGTAACACGGTGTGGAGCGTCGCTCGAAGATGGGGGCGACTCACAATGGTGTCAATCATACCATGTTCAAGTAAAAATTCCGCACGCTGAAACCCGTCCGGTAACCGCTGTTTGATGGTTTGTTCAATGACTCGTGGCCCTGCAAACCCGATCAAGGCTTTTGGTTCAGCCAGGATGATATCCCCTAACATCGCCACGCTCGCGGTGACGCCCCCGAAGGTTGGATCCGTCAGGAGAGAAATGAACGGCACTCCGGCTTCATGAAGCCGCGCCATGGCTGCCGCAGTCCTCGCCATTTGCATGAGAGAGAGGATGCCTTCCTGCATTCTCGCCCCACCCGACGTGGTCACGAGTATAAACGGTGTGTTTCCCTCTACGGCCCGGTCGGCGGCACGACAAATCTTTTCTCCAACCACGGACCCCATGCTGCCTCCCATAAATCCAAAATCAAAGATCCCCACCATGACCGGGCACGCATGGAGTCTCCCTTCTCCCGTAACGATGGCATCGCATCTGCCGGTTTTCTTCTGATAGGTCTCGATTCGTCCGAGGTATGGTTGCGTATCGACAAAGGTCAGGGGATCGCCCGGTGACAAGTCGGCATCCCACTCCTGGAAGCTGGCCGGGTCGAGCAAGGCGTCAATCCGTTCCAGGACCGACAGGGGAAAGTGGTATCCGCACTTGGGACAGAGTTTGAAATTTTGATCGACTTCTTTCCGATAGACGACGGCGCGGCAAAAGGGACATTTGATCCACATGCCTTCAACAATGTTCAGCCTGCCCTTTTCCCGTTCTTCCGACGAGCCCTTCTTAAACCAACCCATCGAGACGTTTTCCTTCGAAAGGGGTAAGCGAAAAACGGCGGCGGGGACAATCAGCCGCCGCGCGAGTGCATTTCCAAATGTGGATCCTGGCGAAGCTCGTCGACCTGAATAAATTGACCTCGCCTGCTTGAGGGCTCAAGCGCTTTGCGTTCTTCGGCGCCACGGTCGATCCGACCTTGCCAGCCTGACTGAATACGTGCCCGCACGGTCGCGTCATCGTTCATCCGAAGCGGTTCCCGCAAGTCCAATCCGTGTCTGGCATACAGACACAGATACCACAGGCCGTCCGCCGTTAAACGACTCCGATCACACGTGGCACAAAATGGCGTTGTCGTGGAAGGAATAATGCCAAACGTGATTCCATCGGGCAGGCGAAACCGCTGGGCCGGAGCCGAACTGTTTTCCCGAATCGGCTCAATCGGGCCATACGCCTGCCGGAGTCTCTCCAGAATCTCGGCCTGAGAAAAGACTTTTTCCATACCCCAATCATTCGCGCCGCCCACGTCCATGTACTCGATGAATCGAACTTCCGCCTCGACGCTTTTTCCATATTCGATCAGATCGACGAGTTCATCGTCATTGAATCCTTTGATCGCGACGGTGTCGATTTTGAGCCCGGCCAATCCGACCGTCTTGACCTGCGCAATGCCACGTAAGACTCGATCAAAGGAATCACGTTTGGTCAGTCGTTGAAACCTGTCGGGCTTTAAGGTATCGAGGCTGACCGTGATGCGATGCAAGCCGGCGTCACGGAGCGATTCAGCTTGCTCATCCAACAAAATTCCATTGGTGGTCAAGGCGATATCTTGAATGGAGGCCTGTTGTCTCAACAGGCGAATCAGGGCGGGAAGGTCACGACGAAGCAGGGGTTCTCCACCCGTCAATCGGACTTTGTCAACGCCGAACTCCGCAAAGATCTCCACCAACCGGTTGATTTCTTCAAAACTCAGGAGAGTTTCACGGGGAAGCCACGTATAGTCATCTTCCGGCATACAATATCGACAACGCAGGTTACATCGATCCGTCACCGACACGCGTAAACTCCGCAAGGGACGACCAAACGTGTCGAAAAGATCTGAACTTGGCATAGATCCGGCGTTCATGGATGTTGCTCGACCCACATTTGCCCATCCGGCGTGTGTTCACATTTCCAGATTGGCGTAATCTGCTTTAATTCGTCGATGCACCATTGACAGGCCTTGAACGCATCCGCTCGATGCATGGCACCTACCACAATCAAGACAATATTTTCCCCGATGTCGATTTCTCCGTACCGGTGCAGAACAAGCACTTCGATGACGTCAAAATCCTGTAACGCGCGATCACGAATCTCCCGGAGTTTCTTTTGGGCCATCCCTTCATAATATTCAAACGTCATCCTGCTGACGTCCCGATCTTCCGAGCGATCTCGCGCGGTTCCGAGAAAAGTTGCAATGCCGCCAATGCGCGTGGATCGATTCTTCACCCGGTTAATTTCCTCGTCAATCGAAAAATTCTCTCGTTGGACCCGGACCAACATGGCTTCTGTATCAACGGTAGACATCGGAAAGCATCTCCCCTGGCGTACACGATCCGCCGGAAAACGGCGGAAGCAACGCGATTTCATCAGCGCTGGCGAGTTCGGTTTCACCGTGAGCAATGTTATGGTTCACCGACACAAGAATTTTTCTTTTGAGCAATAGATCCCCCACGTCGGGATTCATCGACTGGATCGCCGCAATTAAATCATCGACCTTGCAGCCCTGGTCCAACCGTACCGTCAGTTCGGATTCGTTGTGAAGCTGCGTTTTCAACATGCCGAACAATTTCACCGTGATGGTCATGACTGTGGCCCATGAGCCGGCGCCAACGCCTCGGCTCGTTGATAGGTCCCGGACTTTCCTCCGGATTTCGAGACCAAACACACGTCACCAAAACTCATGCCCTTATCAACGGCTTTACACATGTCGTAAATCGTCAACGCCGCAGTCGCCACGGCGGTCATGGCTTCCATTTCGACTCCGGTCTGACCGTTGGTTTTGACAGTGGCCTGGATGGTGATGGAACACTGTCCCCTCTCATCGGGCGTAAGATTTTCCTGGAAGTCGATATTCACGCTCGTGAGCATCAGCGGATGACACATGGGGACCAAATCCGATGTCCGTTTGGCACCCATGACCCCGGCCACCTGAGCCACGGCCAAAACGTCGCCTTTAGCGATTTTCCCGTCCTGAATACGGCGTAGGGTTTCCGGGAGCATACTCACCCGTCCGTGAGCCACCGCGATTCGTTCAGTCGAACCCTTGGCCGACACATCGACCATCCTCGCACGTCCGGATTCATTGAAATGCGTAAAATCAGCCATGGCCTCCCTCGCTCAGACGTTTCGCGCTATTATAGGAGTCCTCTGAAAAGCGGGTCAAGCGCTAGAGTCCGGTTCCCTGCCCCGGCTTTCTCACGCCTCGTCGGAGCGGGACGGGGCAACTCCCGAAGCTTGACACGTCTTCCCACCTTCCCGACAATGCCTGCATGCCTGAAGCCATCATCATTGAAGGAATACGTTTTCAGGCGAGGTGCGGGGTCACGCTTGACGAACGACAACGCCCGCAACCCCTGTTGGCGGATCTCGAAGTCACCTGTTCGGTCGAAGACGCCATTCATTCCGACAGCCTTGCAAAAACCGTGGATTACGCACGAGTCATCCAACGGATGATTGACGTGGGGACAACCAATGAAAACGCATTGATCGAACGATTGGCGGACCAGATTGCTCAAATGCTCATGCTGGAATTTCCTATCCATCAATTAACGCTCTGGCTTCGAAAAGCCGCGCCACCGCTTCCGGACGTATCGGGTTCGGTCGGCGTACGCCTGACGTACCCTCGCACGCGAGCGGTTGATTCCCCTTCCTTCTTCCACCCGTCCCCTTTTCTGCACGCCACGGCAGACATGATCCCTAAAGGTAAAGTCTTGGACGTGGCCGCCGGAGAAGGGCGCCATGCCCTGTACATGGCGTCTCAAGGGTATGAAGTCATCGGCCTTGACCGGGACGAACACGCACTCGACACCTTAACACGTACGGCCAAGGACCATCGACTTTCAAACCTTTCGACGTGGAACGTGGACCTGGAAAAAGACCCGGAGGAGCCCCCCTCCCTTGGCAATCAGGAATACGAGGGGATTCTGGTGTTCTTCTATCTCTTCCGACCACTCTTTCCCTCTCTCCTGCAAGCCCTCAAGCCCGGTGGTGTCCTGATCTATGAAACGTTTTTGATCGACAACCACGTACAATTCCAGCATCCCCGAAGGAAAGAATTCTGTTTAGGGCATAACGAACTGCTTCACGTAACGCATCCGTTGCGAGTGTTACACTATGAGGAAGGACCACACCCTTCTCCTCATCAAGGGACGGCCATAACCGCACGGCTCGTGGCCCAAAAAGCCTGACCCGGCTTTGCCCCGGGGTCACGATACGGCTCCGGAGGCAATCGTTTTTTCATCAATGGCACGAATCGATCTTCATCTTCACACCACCTACTCCGACGGCAGTCTGCCACCGGCGGAAGTCGTGGCCTTGGCCCATCAAGCGGGAGTCACGGCCATGGCGATCACGGATCACGACATCGTGGACGGCATTCCCCACGCCATGGAGGCGGCAACGAAGCTGGGCATCGAAGTCATCCCCGGCGTCGAGTTGAGTTCACGCCATAACGGACAGGAACTCCACGTCCTCGGCTATTTCTTCGATTGGCAGGATCCAACCTTCCAGGACCACCTGGCTCAACAGCGTCTTTCACGACACGTCAGAAATCCACAGACCATCGAACGGCTTCACGCATTGGGGCTTGACCTGTCCGAAGACGAAGTCAAGGCAAAGGCCGGCTCCGACTCCATCGGCCGTCCGCATATCGCTCAGGTTCTGGTTGACAAGGGGTACGTGAGGAATGTCCAGGAAGCCTTCGATCGCTACCTGGGCGAAGGAGCCGCGGCCTACGTATCCCGGACGCTGTCCGACACGCGTGAAGTCATCACCTGGATTCGCAACGCGGGAGGCGTCCCGGTCCTGGCTCACCCGACGTGGACCCGGTGTCAGGGGGAGCCCCTGTATCGCTTGTGTGCCGGCTTAAAGGAGGCTGGGCTGTTGGGGTTGGAAGTGTTTTACGGCACCCATACCCGGCAACAAACGTCGCGGTATCTTGAATTGGCAAAACGGTTGGATCTGGTAGTCACCGGCGGAAGTGATTTCCACGGTGCGGCAAACCCGGCTATTCAGGTCGGGCGAGGAAAAGGAAACCTGAAGGTCCCGTCCGCGTTATTGGAGCCTATACGACGAGCCGCCCGGCCATAACCCGTGAAGCAGACTACCGTCGGGTTACGCTGCGCTAACCCGACCTACTTGGAGGCTGAATCATGACCAGAGCATATGATCGTTACACCTACCGGGTCACCTGGTCTGAAGAAGATCGGGAGCACGTTGGCTTATGCGCCGAGTTTCCCTGCCTGAGTTGGCTGGACACGTCACCGGAAAAAGCACTGGCGGGTGTTCGCCGGATTGTCAAGGAATGCCTCAGAGATATGCGAAGGAACAAGGAGTCTGAGGAGTTCGAGTCGTTTAGGTCGGATTCGTAGGTCGGATTAGCGCAGCGTAATCCGACAACAGCTAATTTTCCGGCGCTTCGACGATGTGATTTTCAAACCGGGTACAGCCTTCAGCCAACAACCGGTTCGTCAGCATTTCACCGGGCCATTCAATCGGCAGGTCCGCCGTAAAGACCCAGACGTCCGGCGAGGTCCAGATCGGGCCATGGTCTTCCGGCAAATCAGGGTCGAAAAGGTCCGTCCAGACGGGCATATAGACCCCGTTACCACATTGCGTGTGCAAATGAACGATGGCTCGACTCCGAACCGGCGGGTCGAGATCATGCCAGACCGCTGCCGTTTCATCGGCCAATCGATGAAGTCTCACGGCGTTCTGCGCGTCAAACATGCCATACGCGGCTCCTTTCTGCTGGGGGTCCTCTCCGAAGACGCCCGGCCTTGCCATTGATGCAGGCTCATCAGGCCCAGGCAACTGTGCGGGCTGCCGAGAGGCCGAGATGAACGCACCGGGCTTACAAGCGGGCTTGGGAGCCCGCAGGAGGGGCGGGCTCTCCCCCTCCCGCATTCCCTCTTCGTCATGCCATGTCTGATTATGGCCCTGCTTATCTCTCAAGCTGGCAACGGGACGTCATAAATAATTTCGGAACCTCTGATTTATTGCCCTATCGGGCGCATGGCTGCGTTGTGTCCTCGCTCAACCCTCACCTTCCGCCATGCGGGGCTGGATGCCTGCGTGTTCAAGTCACTTCGGGAGGTACGAGAAATCACTCGCCACTGGATCACAGCATACAATGAGGAACACCCTCATAACAGCTTGGGAAGCATACCTCCTGCCATGTTCAGACGGCAGGTCGAAAAAGCCAGAAACTTTATTTTAGAATTGTCTCATTGACAGGAAAACTTACACTTGAATTTCAGGAAACTTGTGAAAATCTGTGCAGTGACGGATTAAAATATTACAGCCCGGTGGATCGGATGAGTCGAATCGAACGTGCTCTCGAACACCTTCAGCAATTCCCTTGTGAAGTTATGCCCTTCGTTCTTGATCTCTCGAAAAATAGGATCATTTCGCTTCTCAATTTCCAACGTCTCCAAGTATTTTCTGGTTTCAGGGTCTTCCAGCTTTTCTAGAAAACAATTATAGCTGGTTAGAACCGGCTCCATAGCAGCTTTACCGCATATCTTTATCATTCGTTCCATTACGGGACGGTCGAACAAGTCCTCCAGCATTTCGATCTTTTCGTCCCGTGCACGATCGGCCGTCATGGCAATGCTGAACAAGCCGCTCGCGTAGAGAAGCTTCCGAGAGAAAACGAGCTTGATGTTCCGAATCGCCCACGGTTTCGGAATACCGTTCCCGGAGATCTTGAACTCGTAATCGACCGCTACGGTACGGTAGTACCTGATGATGTCATTGAGCAGAAACAGCGCCAACTGGTGATCTGTCATGCCTTCGCCAATATAGCGCTCCAGTATCTCTCGTCGGAAACCTTGCAGCCCCTCTTTGTTGAACAGCCACTCCCCTTCAAGGAGCAACAATATTCGCCGCGTGATGTTCTTGTTGCTGTCGTCGTCTCCTCCGATGTTGGCAAGAATTTCGCTTCGACTGACTGGCTCACCAAAGGCGCCACCCTCCGATGGACTGTTGTCGACAATGCTGCGGATTTTGGAACGAACGCGCTCGCTCAGGTCAGGGGCCGTTTCTGTATCGTCGGACAACATGACGTAGTCGATGTCCGATTGGGCCGATGCCTCGCGCCGTGCATATGATCCACAACAAACCAGTAAGGTCGCGCTGCCAAGGGATAATTCTTTGAGTCGATCTCTGATTTTAGAAAGCTGGCATTTGGAATATTCCAAACTGCGTTCATACGGCGTCGTCATAGAACAAAACTCCCTGCGAACCGGTCACAGCTTTAACCGCCGAATCGATCTTCATCTTCAACGTCAAAATACGCTTGCTACGACTGTGCCGATAACGAACATCGTCTTGTCGAGAAAAAAAATCTCCTTCTCGGTCGATATAATAGTTGCGAAATACGTAGCAGACAGGTTCGTCGACTAGACGAATGACTTCGGCTTTGAACGAACGGCTCGTGAGCAATTCTCTTAATCCCGGCAGTTGTTGAAACAGCTTGGTTTCGGTGCCGAAAAAAGAAGCGCATTTAATTCGTCCAAGATTCTTCCGAAGAAATATCTTGCATACAAAATCGGAAAGAACAGAATCTTCGGAATTTATAATCTCTTTATAGACCAAATCTTTGCATTTCCAAAACGCATCTACGATATCCTTATCTTTCTCGTTTTCCCGTTTTATTGCCGCATCCGTCACAATGTCCGGACTGGAGGCGCTGGGAGTGCTTCGCATGTATCTGTAGGAACGGAGGATACCTTCAATCGTGTCAAAATTGATTGGACCATGAAAGAAACCATCGAAGCTCGCGACCTCTCCGGAAACAACAGCGACCAATTTTTCAACATCTACACCATAGCGCCGAAAAATCGAAAAGACGTTCTTGCCGAGAGGCTTCCGGCCGCAAATGATGTCCTTCGACGCAGTATGATGATCTATTCCGAATTTCTCCCTGAAAACGGATTCCACGGAATGCGACAGCGGGGGATGGCCGATATCGTGCAGGAGGGCAGCTGCACACAGCAAGCGGCGCTCAGATCGCCGTATGTGGCGCCTGCGGCAGTACAGACGTGCCAACTGCATGACCCCGAGACTGTGCTCGTAGCGAGAGTAGCGGATTGCGCCGGGTTTGCCGTTCGGCCGAGGGATTAGGCAATAGTCGATGGCTCCGAGAAAACGAATATCCTTCAGGCGCTGGAAGGCCTGAGTGTCGATAAGCTCCATTAGCAACGGATCTTTATCGGTTGCATCAAGGAGGTCGGTCGGCTCACGAAAGCCGTGTGTCACCGGTGGCGTTGATATGTCGAGTTGCGCTGACAAAACGGTCATCACCAGGAATATCGTTGTCTGCCGCGGACCCGTGGTGCCACCATATCTGACATCCGATTATGACTGTGTGAGAGGCTCATGACCGTATTGGAGTATTCCGATTCCGAACACTCACGGCCAAAATCCAGAGTGCAAGGGCGAAGTCAAACGGGGCGACAAGGTTTCGTAGTTGCGGCATGGGGTTTCGGATACGATGCAGTCGAACTGACAGTCCTGAAGGACGAAGACTTCAACAAGGTACCATTTTTGTAGGCTTCTCGCACCTTAGCATACAACCTGCTCAACTCATCATGTTTTTTTGGAGGAAGACGGCTGCGGTGCGATGAGAAGGGCGCTGAGAATGCCGTTGAATCGCAACAAGTTGAGGGCTGCAACACTGCGAACTTCCGTCAGTTCGTCTATGCGCCTAAACTCGCGGTTCGACCTCACCGTTTATATCAAAGCAGAAAGGACCACCAGCAACGATAGAGTTGCAATAGTAGTGTCTTTCATTTCCATGTGTCAAGCGAAACCACCCCGCGCTCCTCGACGACCACTAGCGCCTTAACTTGACGACGCGCCCTGCGTCTGACGATACGCGAACGTTTGCAGGCGGCTGAAGAATTGAGCGATCTGTCGAGGGCTTTTCAGCAGATGAGAGCCGCCGGCAAATTCAAGCCGGTTTCTCACAAACGTAGGCGGTCAAGTCGCGCAGGCCGGATCAGCGCAACGCAATCTGGCAAAATCCCAAGACAACGACCTTGGATCCTCGATTACAAATGTCGAGGATGACAGAAGGAGAATCAGTCGGAGCAGGTTGGATCAGTAGGCCGGATTAGCGCAACGCAATCCGGCAAGAATTAATTTTCCGGCGCTTCGACGATGTGGTTCTCGAAACGGGTACAGCCCTCGGCCAGTAACCGGTTCGTCAGCATTTCACCGGGCCATTCAATCGGCAGGTCCGCCGTAAAGACCCAGACGTCCGGCGAGGTCCAGATCGGGCCATGGTCTTCCGGCAAATCAGGGTCAAACAGGTCCGTCCAGACTGGCATATAGACCCCGTTACCACATTGCGTGTGCAAATGAACGATGGCTCGACTCCGAACCGGCGGGTCGAGATCATGCCAGACCGCTGCCGTTTCATCGGCCAATCGATGAAGTCTCACGGCATTCTGCGCGTCAAACATGCCATACGCGGCATACACCGGAACCTCCAACATGTTCGGCGCCAAGGCGATCTCAGGACATTGATCCATAAGACCCTGCAACAAGGTTTCCCGCTCTTTGTCGGAGATGGTCTCCGGGAGGGACGAATCCTTCGCACCAATTAATTCAAACAACAAAAAGGCCGTTGATTCGACGGGAGGATGCAGCCGGGCGGTAATGGGTTGCCGGCGCTGGGAACTGGCCATACAGGACACATGTTCGTGGAGCTTCTGAAGGGTTAAAAAATCAAGCGTCGTATCAGTCAACAATCGCGGCTCGACCGTCACCACGGTTCCGGGAGGGATTTGCAAACATTCTCGCAATAATTCCGCTGTCTTTTCCGGATCAAGTTTCAATCCAAGGGGCGCAGCCAAATTCGCCTGCAGAGACAACTCAAGCGCGCCCAAAATGGCATAAGCCGGGTCGTCATCGTGATCACTCTCGATCAACACCGAGCACGCGGCCTCCGCCAACAGGTCAAACAACCACTCGGCCATTTCCTCATCCAGCGCCGCCAGAACGGTGAGAACGTCATGCTCGCGGTCCTGTTCGAGCAATGCCTGCAGGACTTCGATGGCAAGTTCGGAATCACCGTGATCATGCCGGCGGGCATTGATCAGATGAATCAGGTCTCGGGTTAACGGGTCAGGGCGATACCAACTGGACATGTGCGGAGTTCGAACTCGACGTCTGCTAAAATTTGCGGCCACCCCAGCCGGGGAATGAGGACGGCATCAACTCAAGGGGGCATCCTTTTGTTTCGCCGCTTGCAGGATTCATTCTGCATACGGTGAATCCGATATGCAAGCCATTTTCTTCAATGACCGGAGGTCATGACGGCTCCGTCGTTTTTCAACGAACTGCGCAACGCCGTTGCTCTCTCATACCGTCTTGAAACTGAAAGGCCCGATCCATGGCAAGCCGTCACGTGCGTCGGCACGTTCGTCCCAACCCTCACGTCCTTGCCACGGTTTGACATGCCTGAAGACGAGTGGTATGAAAAGGACCAAGAAGGCACGTCGACGCCCGTCTGTTTTCCGAGCACTCTTTTCACGAGACACTCATGACAGCGACAATGGTTTCTCACGCGTGGTCATCCTTCTCTCCCCTTCTCTTTGCCCAGGACAATGACCAGGACCTTGAGTTCGACGACGGATTAGAAGATTTCGATGCCCCTCGGCATAGACCACCTCGCCGCCGATGGTTTCTGATCTTCCTGCTCATCCTGTTGGGCATCGGAACCTGGTACGTCGTGACGGATCCGGAGCGACGGTCTTTCATGATCCAAATGGCGTCCAACACGATGCATGCCGTCCTCGATATACGGACTGAAGACCCCACTCCCCAACGCGACCGCCACGTCTCTCCCCCGTCGTACGTGCCTCCCATGCCGGCTTTTCACGAAGGACAACGTGTCACCGTCGCGCTGAAAGAAGGTCGTCAGGCTCGCTTCCGGCTAGGCGATGAGGCCGGAGAAAAACAACTGGGTCCCGTGGTGAAAACGGGCGACGTCCTCACGATCATCGACGGGAGTCTCATCGAGAAGCAGTGGAGGTGTTTCGTACAAACGGAAACCGGAGACTCGGGCTGGATCAAGGAACGATACCTTCAACCGCAATCATAAGTTGCAGCCAAGTTCCCACGCAGATGCCCACCGTCACGGAAGCCCACGCCTACTGCACCAGAAAGACCAAAGACAGCGGGAGCAATTTTTACTATTCATTTCTCTTTTTACCCCGTCCCCGCCGGGAAGCCATCTATACCGTATACACGTTGTGTCACGAGTTGGATGCGGCCGTGGATCACCCCCCTCACGGAGTGGACCCATGCAACCAGCTTGCGCAATGGCGCCGGGAAATCAAGGCGGCGTATCAAGGCATCCCGCAATATCCGGTGACCATCAGTCTGGCGGACCACGCCCGCAAGCTGGGCATACCCCAAGACTACTTTCAAGAACTGATTGCCGGCATGGAAATGGATCTGACGATCAGGCGGTATGCCACCTTTAAAGATCTCTATCCCTATTGCTATCGCGTGGCATCGATCGTCGGCTTGATCTGTTTAAAAGTGTTCGGAACCCTGGACCCGCGTGCGCAGGACTACGCCATCAACTTGGGCATGGCCTTTCAACTGACCAACATCATGCGCGACGTTGGAGCCGATGCCGAACGTGACCGGATTTACCTGCCGCAAGAAGACCTGGCCAGGTTCGGCTGTTCCGAGGAACAACTTTTAGCCAAGACCTCTTCGCCTCAATTCATTCAACTCATGGAATTCCAGGCCGCTCGGGCTCACGAGTACTATCGAAAAGCACAAACCGTGTACGACACCCTTTCATCGGCTGACCGTCAATCGTTGCTGTCCGCAGAAATCATGCGCGTCATCTACTTCAACCTGTTAACCCGTATTGAAAAAACGCGATTTGCCGTGTTTTCTTCTCGCATTCGCGTCCCTCCACTTCTGCGTCTTACCCTGGCCCTGACGGCGTGGGTGCGCCGGTCGTTTCAAAACCGTCTTTCCCGCCGCACGTAAGACATCACCGGTGAGTGAAGGACCCTGCGCCGGTCACGTTGCCGCCGAATTGACAACGACGCACCCTCTTCCTATGATGCGATTGGTATGAAAATAGCCAACGCCACGCCGAATCTGTCATTCCGAGAGAAGCGAGGAATCTCTCCCTCCCCCACCGAACGCTTGGAAAAGCAGATCCTTTCCTTCGAGGCTCAGGACAGGCGCTTCGCTCAGGATGACAACCTGCACCATTTTCATCCCTTAGTGTGCAGGCGACAAACCTGCATGAGGGATTCCTATGTCGCTCGCTGACCTCTGCGAATCTCTGCGCAACTGCCAGCAATGTCGCTTGGCTTCCGGACGGACGCAGGTCGTATTCGGGAGCGGGAATCCGGAAGCCTCGATCATGTTCGTCGGAGAAGCCCCGGGTTTCCACGAGGACAAGCAAGGGGTGCCGTTTGTCGGCGCGGCGGGAAAACTCCTGACGGAATTATTGGAATCGGTCGGGCTTTCCCGGTCACAGATTTATATTGCAAACGTCATCAAATGCCGTCCGCCGCAGAATCGCGACCCCGCACCGGATGAAGTGGAGACGTGCAAACCGTTTCTTCTTCAGCAAATTCACTATATCAAACCACACGTCGTCTGTTCCCTGGGCAACTTTGCCACCCAAGCACTTTTGGAAAGAAAAGTCGGGATCACAAAGGTACACGGCCAACCGATTCAACTATCGGAGTTTCAACTGTTTCCGCTGTTCCATCCCGCCGCGGCTCTTCACAACGACAATCTCCGCCCTCTGCTTCAGGAAGATTTTCAAAAATTACGACGGCTTCTGGATACGATGGCGGCTCCGAGGCAGGAACCGGTGATTCCGGCAGGTGCCAAACCCATCCAAATGGATTTGTTTTAGAATGCCATGATTCCAAATGGATGCATTTTGTGCTATTTTTGGATACTTTTTGCATTAAAATGGTACCATTTTAATGCCATTTAGATACCCTTTGGATTCTTGGTGAGAAGGTCTGATTTTGTAGGTCGGATTAGCCTAGCGTAATCCGACAGTCGTAGCGGATTGTCTAATGCGTTGACAGCACGAATGGACGGCCACACTCAGAATTGTCATTCTGAACCGGAGGCGAAGAATCTCGTGGTTCTGGCGTTGGGTTTTTCAGTGACAGATTCCTCGCTTCGCTCGGAATGACAGCTATGGTGTTGACTGGGGGGAGTTGTCGGGTTACGCCTTCGGCTAACCCAACCTACAAAAAAGACTACGGGCTGTCATCACCGGGGTGATCCTCACTCGATGCCTCGGCTTCTTCATCGGATTCTTCGTCTGTCTCTTCGAGCTCTTCCTCCGGCGTTTCGAACCACTTGACCAGCATTTCTTCCCACCACACTTCATCGACTTCCGTGCCCGGATCGACCCCCAGAAAAGACACGTCGGCCTCCGTCATGTCCGGATCAATATCCGTCGGACGAAACCGGGCGCGATCGATCACTTCCTTGGTCCCATACCCGCCGACGATCCAGGACGGTGTATCGGCACGCCGGGATTTATACGCCTGGAGTTGCAGCTTGAGATAGACAAACATTTTCCGCTGCGCAGCATCCTCAAACCCGCTGGGCGTGAGGCTCAAGGTTTTTTCGATTTTTTTTCGCCATTCCCGTTGATCATAGCGCGAGGTGACCAACTGCAAGGCTTTGACTCCATCCTCAACGTCAAGTGGCATAACGACTCCTTCGGCTTCCGGGACACTCGCGCATTCAATCGCCCCCCACCATCATCTCACGTATCCGTATGGTGGGGCTCGCCAGTTTCCCTCGAAAGACTAAATCATTCCCGATCGACTCAATATCCTGGAACATCTGTTTCAAATTACCGGCGATCGTCACTTCCTGAACCGGATAGGCCAATTCGCCGTTTTCAATCCAAAAACCGGAAGCACCGCGAGAATAATCTCCCGTCACCATATTCACGCCGAATCCAATCAACTCGGTGACGTACAACCCTTGTGTGACGGAGTGAATGATCTCGTCGGGCGACACGTCACCGGGATGAAAAAACAAATTCGTCGGAGAGACGGCAGGATTATCACCGATACTTCTGGACGCGTTTCCGGTGGACGCCATCCCCAACTTTCTTCCGGAATACGTATCCAACAAATAGCTGGACAGCACGCCCCGTTCGAGGATCATCGTCTTTCTGGTCGGCAACCCCTCCCCGTCGAAAGGACGAGACCCGATCTTGCCGGGCATCCGACCGTTGTCTTCCACGTTCACGTGTGTCGGAGCGATGGGCTTCCCCAACTGCCCCAGTAAAAACGAAGCCCCTTTATACAGTGAATACCCGGAGACCGCACTCGCGAGGTGCCCCAACAAACTGCACGCCATTTCCGGATCAAAAATCACGGGAACCCGTTGGGTCCCGACCTTGCGAGCCCCCAAGCGCCGAAGCGTCCGCTCCGCCGCAATTCGTCCGACCGACTCCGGATCCTCCAATTCATGCCGCTTACGCGAGACCGTATACCAGTAGTCCCGCTGCATGCCCTGGCCATCAGCGCCTTCGGCGACGGGCGCCACGGACAAGGAAAACCGGGAACTCCGATGGTACCCCAGAAACCCATGCGTGTTGGCCAACACTACCGCGCCATAGGCCGAACCACACTCGGCCCCTTCCGAATTGGTCATGCGGGGATCGGCATCCATGGCAGCCCGTTCCGCGCGTTGAGCCACGTGAATGGCTTCTTCCACGGGCAGAGTGGTGGGATCATAGAGATCCAGATCGGGGACATCCGTCGCCAGCGCCGCTTGTTCTGGAAGTCCCGACGTCTCATCCTCAGCCACCGCCCGGGCAAGGGCACAGGTATCGGCAACCAACTGCGTGAGCGACGATTCGGAAAAATCCGAGGTGGACACACTGGCGGACCGTTTCCCGAAAAAAGCCCGAATTCCCAGACGCTTTTCTCGTGCCTGACTCAAACACTCGACGGCCGACAAGCGAACCTGAACCGACACGGAATCCCCTTCCGCCACCAGGACGTCGGCTTCCGTGGCCCCATGGGCTTTCACCCGGTCGACCAACTCGGCGGCAAACGTCTTCAGGACTTCCGGTGATTCATTCATGATGAAGGATGATAAATTGACTGAATGGGCTTGAGGATCGCGTGTTGAAGGTTTCTACGAGATGGTGCTAAGCGGAGGTTCCTCCCACCGTAATCTCATCGATTCGAATCGTCGGCAACCCGACGCCGACCGGAACGGATTGGCCTTCTTTTCCGCAGGTCCCGATGCCAGAATCCAATTGCAAATCGTGACCCACCATGGACACGTGCTTGAGAACGTCGGGCCCACTCCCGATGAGCGTCGCCCCTTTGACCGGTTTCGTGACCTTTCCATCCTCGATGAGATAGGCTTCGCTCGCCGAGAAAACGAACTTGCCGTTCGTGATATCCACCTGTCCGCCTCCAAACGAAACGGCATACAAGCCTTTCTTGACGGACCGGAGAATGTCCTCGGGTTCGGACGTACCGGCCAGCATGAAGGTATTGGTCATCCGCGGCAGCACGATGCTTCGAAAATCCTCACGCCGGCCGTTGCCGGTTAAGGGAATGCCCATCAGCCGGGCATTGAGACGATCCGTGATGTACCCGCACAGGACTCCCTCTTCGATCAGGACGGTCCTGGTCGTGGGCGTGCCTTCATCGTCGATATTGAGCGATCCCCGCCTGAAGGGCAACGTCCCATCATCCACGATCGTACACACGTCGGACGCCACGCGCTGACCGAGTAGATTACTGAACGCCGACGTTTTCTTGCGATTGAAATCCGCCTCCAGGCCGTGCCCCACGGCCTCATGCAACAGAATCCCGGGCCAGCCGCCAGCCAACACCACCGGCAGAATCCCCGCCGGCGCGTCCACGGCACTGAGATTCAGGATCGCCTGCCTGGCCGCTTCCCGAGCATACGACCGCGCCCGGTCCTGTTCATGGTAAAAAGAAAACCCGACCCGCCCCCCTCCGCCGAAAGTGCCGACCTGTCGATTGGTCCCCTCTTCGGCAATACACGTCACCTGGAGTCGGGATAAAGGCTGCACGTCGCCGGCTCGTAAGCCTTCGGTGGTCGCAACCAGCATCATTTTATGCTCGGTATTCAAGGAAGCCATCACCTTCGTAATACGAGGATCATAGCGACGCGCTTCCTGATCGATCAGGTTGAGCAGATCCACACGCTCCTGCGTGGCGACGTCGGTCAGGGGCTGTTCAAGAGGATAGAGATTGTGCGTCCCCGCGGGACGATGCGTGACGGGGACCGGAACGTCGCCTTGCGGGGAGTCGGCGATATACCGTGCAGTATCCGCGGCGATTTCCAAAGCCCGTTTCGACAATTCGTCGGAATAGGCAAACCCGGTTTTTTCCCCGGAGGTCGCCCGGACCCCGGCACCCTGAGAAATACTTTTGACGGCCCGTTTGACGATTCCTTCCTCCATGGACACGGATTCGGAAATCGTCGATTCAAAGTAAATGTCCGCGTAATCCACGGCACGCACGTTCACCCGAGCCAAAGCCTGCTCGACCTCACGTTCTTCAAGGGCAAAATGTTCGAGTGCAACAACCTGTTCAGACATGATTTCTACATTTAACACGACCACTGAAACGTTCGCAAGAATCTCCCATGCAGGCTGATGACGCCCTCTTCCGTCATCCCCGACCCGATCGGGGATCCAGTGTCGTTGTCTCTGTTTTGTGTAGTTGTAGCCGCGGCATCTCATGCCGCCACCTCGGGGAAGCGGCGGCCGCCCGGGATATGACCCGGTCTGCCGCTCCGTCCCTCCTGCCCTGTGGCCAAATCGCAGGGAGGAGAGCGGGGAAAAGTCAGAACTGCATGCCGACATTGAGGAAGCTGGCGTATTCGTTGTCGTCGGAGCCCAACTCCTGCCGGGCCGCCACCTCGGCCCCGATGGAAAAGCGACCTTGGCGATAGACCCCGTTCAGCCCGAACAGCAGGCTGTTTTCCGTGGCGATCGCGCGTAGCCGCTCACCCGACACCTCCACCCGGGTCTGAGCGCCCTTGACGATCCGCGCATAGTCCACCGACCCCTGCAGGGTGAACTCCCCCTCCCCCCAGGGCCGCGTGGTGTCGGCCATGAGCCCCAGCCCGCCGCTGACGCGGTCCGCATCGGCGAAGGACACCCGCGCGTCCACCGCGTCCGTGAAGCTGTTCACAGCCACCCGGGAGCCCACCACCCAGACCCGCGGCGTCACATCCACCTGCCCGGTCAGCGCAAACCGCCGCCCCGCTTCAAAATCCAGGGTATAGACATGGCCGTTGGTGCCCGCCTTGAGCAGGCCTTGTTTGTGCGAGGCAAAGTCCACGTTGTAGGCCATATAGGAAAAACAGCCCACCGCGTAAAGGTCGTTCGCGCCTTGCCAGGCGCCGCCCACCGTGGAGCCCAGGCCCCGCACGTCGATCTGCCCGCCGCCCGTCGGGGACCCGATGCCCGCCGCGCCCCAGACGTGGCGCACGGAAACCCAGCCCTTGACCCTGTCGGTGAAGGCCGCGCTCAGGCCGCCTTCGGTCTCGAAACGTTCCAGGTCATAGGTGGCGCCGGTGGTGGAGCGGTCGGCCTCATACGAGCCCTGCCCGCCCGCGAACCGGACCCAGGCAGGCTCGTCGGGCGCGGAGCGACAGTTCCGGGCGGGCCCCGGGCCCGTCAGGCGCAGCAGGAAATCCGGCAGGGCCTCGTAGACCGCCGCACGGGGGGCGTATTCCTCCCTGAACATGGGCTGCTCGGGTTCCGGCTCGGTACAGTTCGGGGGCGTGCCTACTTGTCCCGATGGACACATAGTCGGCGATGGCGGCGGAGTGGTGCAGTTCGGGGGCGTCCCTACTTGTCCCGATGGACACATAGGCGGCGATGGCGGTGGAGTGGTGCAGTCCGGTGGCGTGCCCACTTGTCCCGATGGACACATAGGCGGCGGCGGAGTGGTGCAGTTCGGGGGCGTGCCCACTTGTCCCGGTGGACACATAGGCGGCGGTGGGGGCGGCGGAGTGGTGCAGTTCGGGGGCGTGCCCACTTGTCCCGGTGGACAGGTGGCAGCCGCCTCGGTGAAGTCCTCCCCCGAGAAATCCCGATCGGCAACGACGCCCACTGCTGGGTCGCTTACCACCCAGTTGGCCGGGTCCGGGTCCATGCGATCCATCACGGTGACGCCTTCTTCTCTCATCGTGACGTCAAACGCCCCATTCGAAGCGGTATTGCCCGTGACGCCCGTCGCACCGTCATGCAACTTCACGTTATTGACCACAATGGTGGTCTCGCCTCCGTCGTTCAGGATCCAGTCATCGTCGATGACCTGCGCCACCCGGCGGCCGTCGAGATTCATGTCGACGTAGAGTGTGGGCTTGAGGGGATCGCCGCCCGCGACGGGCGTGTCGCCCGTTGCGAGAATCGCGATCCCGGATGCTGCCCTGATGGTCCCCTGTGGACCTATAAAGACCTTGCCGCCGCCCGCGAGAAACACGCCCGCTGCCTCACTCATCACGGAGCCGTTCACCGTCACCGTCTGCTTTCGGTAGCCGTCATCTCTGGCGGCCACCCGCTGGACAACATTGATGTCGGGCGTATTGGGATCCATGTCATGGTCGGTGGACCTGACGACGCCCACACGGACCCCCTGTGAACCCTCTCCGGTGGTCTCGACGCTCCCCCCGACCGTGATCGCCATGGACCGCGTGTCCTCAGTCCCGAAATGATAGGCCACGATGCCGTGCCCATTCTCGCCCGTCGTGGTGATGGTGTGGCCGTCGCGCGTGTCAATCATGATGTCGCCGTCACCCCGGTGAATTCCATAGATGCCGTAGGAAAACACGCCCTTCGTCAAGACGGAGCCGCCTTGCGCGTCGATGTCGATATTGCCCATGCCTCTATGGATAGCATAGATGCCCGGGGAGAGAGTATACATGCCACTCGTCACCAATTCTGTGCTTTGCGTCTCAATTTCAAGGTTGCGAGTGTCGATGGTGATGTCACCAACGGCGTCATCAATGCTCCCAAAGATACCGTTACTTGTGAACCTGTAATTCTCTGCATTGATGCCAAAGGCACCTGCGCCCTTCGTCACGATCCTGCCGTCTACGGCACTTATTCGGATGTGGCCGGGGCCTTGATCGCGTGTTGCTATGACGCCGTGGCCTTCAGTCGTGATGGCGGTGTTTTGCAGGGTGACGGTCGTATCGCCTGCCCCGTTAACATCATTTGCGGCCGAGACGCCGTAATTATTTGGCGCAAAACCAGTATGGTCATACGTCGTCTCGACCGCAGCATCTTTGACCGTGATTCTGATATTGCCCGACTCCCCCATCGTATCGTTACTTCCATGATTAGCACGGATGCCGAGGGCGGATGAGCCCGCTGTCTTGATGGAACCGCCCGTCATGTTGATGATGACGTCGCCCTGGCTATATTCACTTTTCGCATCAATGCCTGTCGCGAATTTCCCCCCCGTCGTGATGTCAGTATTGGTTGCGGTAATCTCGAGGTTACCGTTGCTTATTCTATATTGCGGTACATTGCTTTTCCCTTGGTGAAGGCCGTAAATGCCCGTGGCCCAGTCCCCCATCGTGGAGATCCGGCTTCCGCTTACGTTGATGTTGACGTTGTAGGTGACGTCTGTGGAGGGACCAGAGTTTAAGAATGCCAAGGACTGCACACCCTCAATACCACGCGCACCACTAACGTTTCCCCCAGTAGCCGTTGTAGTGATATTGACGTCGGTAGCGGTTATGTCGGTGCTGCCTTTACTGTAATTCAGTGCTCTGATGCCCCTAGACGATTGGCCGCTTGTGTTGATGGTGTTCGCTCCCGAGAGGCCCGTGGCCTTGATTATGATGTTTCCTGTGCTCTGACCGTGGTGGTACGCATCAATGGCGTTGCCGCTCGTCTCGAGATCGACTCCATTCTCGGATTTGATCATGATGTCGCCGGTACCGGTATGGTCGGCATCGATGCCGCGGGCAGCCTGCCCCTCTGCTCGGATGATCGGTCTGGTGGTGTCGATGTCGACGTCGCCGGTGCCGGTATGCTCCACGCTGATGCCGTGGCTTCCGGAACCCGTCGTCGTAATCTCGCCCAATGTGGCGTTGATGTCGACGTCGCCGGTGCCGGTATGCTTTCCGAAAATACCGTGGGCGCTGTCGCCCGTCGTATCGATGTCACTTGTGGTGACCTCATATTCCTGCGAAAATTCCTGCGAAATTTTGACACCCACCGTGACGTCGATATCCTCGTCGCCTTGATGCATCGCCCCGATGCCGTGCTCGTTGTCCGCCGTCGTATCGATGTCGACGCCTTCCGCGTCAATGTCGATGTCGGTTGTGGAAGTGGCATCCTCCGTGCACGCGATCCTCTCCCCGGACGCAGGCGGGTCGTTAGGCGGGTCGGGGCACACGGGAGTTGTTGTCTGCGCCGACGCAGGGATCACACCGAGAACGAGCACGAGGAGCAAGGCGATCAGGGTTACGCGGTGCGGGGGAGAGTGGGGATGGCCCCAGACAGACCGGTCAACGACCATGAGCCGTCTCTCTCCAAAGATTGTGCCATTCAATTGCGGTCCTCCTTTCCTCGTGTTCGCGAGAATGACAAAACAAACACAGCCCCGGGATTCCCGTGGTGCTTGCACATGGCTTGTTTATTTAACAAAAATAGTTAAGCTTGCTCATTCATTACTTATTGAGAACTTACTGCTAATGAGACTTGCTTACTTACACGAAATAATGTGATATTGGTGTGCAAAGTTGCGTGTTTTATATGTTATTTTCATGAATTTTATGCATTTGGCGGGCTGTCGTCGCTGCCACGCGCGAGTCACGCGTGTAGCGTGGCGCCGGGGCATCGGCGGTACCGTGCGAGGAGGATCGACGATTGACGAGTCAGGATGAGCCAGGACGCGGGCAGGAGACGCCGGAGGAGCGCGAGCCCGGCCTGACCGCGGCGCTGCTGCGCATCGGCGCGAGCCTCGATCTTGAACCCGTGCTCAACGCGGTCGTGGAGAGCGCCCGGGCGTTGACCGGCGCGCGCTACGGGGCCATCGCCACCATCGACGAGGCCGGCCAGCCCCAGGACTTCGTCACCTCGGGGTTCACCGACGAAGAACACCGGGCCATGGTGGAATGGCCCGACGGGCCGAAGCTCTTCGAGTTCTTCCGCGACCTGCCGGGTCCCCTGCGCATCCCCGACGTGCCCGCCTATGTCCGCTCGCTCGGCTTCTCGGCCGACGTCTTGCCGTCGAAGACCTTCCAGGGCACGCCGTTGCGCCATCGCGGGGTGCATGTCGGCAATTTCTACCTCGTCGAGAAGGAAGGCGGGGTGGCCTTCACGGACCGGGACGAGGAGGTCCTGCTGCTGTTCGCCGCGCAGGCGGCCGCGGCGATCGCCCATGCGCGCGCCTACCGGGACGAGCGGCGCGCCCGCGCCGACCTCGAGGCGCTGGTCGACACCTCGCCGGTCGCGGTCGTCGTGTTCGACACGGCCACCGGCCGGCCGGTCGCGCTGAACCGCGAGGCGCGGCGGCTCATGGAGCGCCTGCGCATGCCGGGCCAGCCCGTGGAGCAATTGCTCGAGGTCATGACCTGCCGGTTTCCCGACGGCCGCGAGATCGCCCTTGATCAGTTCCCGCTCGCGCAGCAGCTCAGCCACGCCGAGACGGTGCGCGCCGAGGAGATCGTGCTGTCGGTGCCCGACGGGCGCCGCGTGTCGGTGCTGGTCAACGCGACGCCGATCCACGCCGAGGACGGGGCGGTCGCGTCGGTGGTGGTCACCATGCAGGACCTGGCGCCACTCGAGGAACTGGAGCGGCTGCGGGCCGAGTTCCTCAGCATGGTGAGCCACGAGCTGCGCGCGCCGCTGACCTCGATCAAGGGCTCGGCCGCCACGCTGCTGGAAGCCTCGTCGCAACTGGACCCGGCGGAGAGGCACGAGTTCTTCCGAATCATCGCCGATCAGGCCGATCACATGCGCAGCCTCATCAGCGACCTGCTCGATGCCGGGCGCATCGACGCGGGCACGCTCTCGGTGTCCCCCGAGCCCTCGGACGTGGCCGCGCTGGTGGACCAGGCGCGGAACACCTTCCTGTCCGGCGGTGGCCGGCACCGCATCCTCCTCGACCTGCCGCCGGACCTGCCCCGGGTGCAGGCCGACCGGCAGCGCCTCGTGCAGGTGCTGAACAACCTGCTCGCCAACGCGGCCCGGCACGCGCCCGAGACGTCCCCTATCCGGATCGCGGCGGTCCGCGACGGGGCGCACGTCGCGGTCTCGGTGTCCGACGAGGGGCAGGGCGTGGCGCCGGAGCGGCTCCCGTCGCTGTTCCGCAAATACGGCGACGACAACGCGCGCGGCGGCGCGGGCGGGCTGGGCCTCGCCATCTGCAAGGGGCTCGTGGAAGCCCATGGCGGGCGCATCCACGCCGAGAGCGGCGGGGTCGGCCTGGGCACGCGCGTCACCTTCACGCTCCCGGTGGCCGAGGAGGCCGGCGGTCCCGCCGCCCCGCCCCGGCCGAAGGCGCCGCGGGACAACGGCGAACCGGTGCGCATCCTCGTGGTGGACGACGACCCGCAGACGTTGCGCTACATCCGCGGCACGCTCACCGCGGCGGGCTATGCCGCGCTGGTCACGGGCGACTACACGAAGCTGGCCCACATCATCGAGACGAAGCAGCCCGACCTGGTCCTGCTCGACCTGGTCCTGCCCGGGACCGACGGCATCGAGTTGATGGAGCGCGTCCCGGCACTCGCCGACCGACCGGTCATCTTCATCTCCGGCTACGGCCACGACAAGACCATCGCGCGCGCCTTCGAGGCCGGCGCCGAGGACTACATTGTCAAGCCCTTCTCGCCGACGGAACTCATCGCCCGGGTCCGGGCGGCGCTACGCCGGCGCGCGCAGCCCGACCCGTTCGTGCTGGGCGACCTCGCCATCGACTACGAGCGGCGCCAAGTGAGCGTGGCCGGGCGCGCGGTCAAGCTCACCACCCGCGAGTACGAGCTGCTGCGCCTGCTCTCGCTCGGCGCCGGCCGGGTCGTGGCCTACGACACCCTGCTGCGCCAGGTCTGGCGCGGGCGGGCCTTCGACGAGCCGAAGACGCTCGTGCGGGCCTTCGTCAAGCAGCTTCGCCAGAAACTCGGCGACGACGCGGACCACCCCACCTACATCGAGACCGTGCGCGGCGTCGGGTACCGCATGGCCCGGCCGGGCGACGCCTGACGGGAGGCTTCCGGGGTGGCGTCGGCTGTTTTCACACATCTTGGTTTGACAAGGCCGAGGCTCACGATTAGACTGTTTTTTTGAGCACATCGCGTCATTGCGCGACCAACTCCGCCACCAATACCGATGCCTCTCCATTCAACACATTCCTTCGCGGAACTCACGGAGGACGATCTCTTTTCACAGCTCGATCAGGACACATTACCCCGTCACGTGGCGGTGATTATGGATGGGAACGGTCGCTGGGCTTCTCATCGTGGGCTGCCACGTATTGCCGGACACCGGGAAGGACTGATTGCCGTCCGCGAAGTGCTCAATACCTTTTACCGGCTGGGGGTTCCCATTGTCACGGTGTACGCGTTCTCTCGAGAGAACTGGAATCGTCCCCAAGCCGAGATTGACTTACTCATGATGCTCCTTGAAGAATTTCTTCTTCAGGAACGTCAGACTTTTCATGAACGCAAAACACGATTTTTCCCCATTGGCCTGCTGCATGAGCTGCCTGCTTCCACTCAAGACCTGGTGCAGGCCATCGCCCGGGAGACCGAGCATTTCACCGACCGAACCGTGGCGGTCGCCCTCAGTTACGGGGGACGCGCCGAGATTATTGACGCCACAAATCGCCTGCTTGACGATATTCAATGCGGAAAAACGTCGGGACCTGTTCATGAAGCCCAATTCGAGCAGTACCTGTCCACGTCCGGTCTTCCGGACCCGGACCTCCTCATTCGAACGAGCGGGGAAGCGAGAATCAGCAATTTCCTGCTCTGGCAAATCGCGTATACGGAGCTCTATTTTACGAAAACCCTTTGGCCCGACTTCCGACGACGTGAAGTGTTGCTGGCCCTGCTCGATTACCAAAAACGGGATCGTCGTTTCGGTCGTCTTCCGCAGGCCGCCTCTCCTCAAAACAGGCTGTGAGCACGAATAATGTGGTTGACCCCGCTTCCAGGAATCCCTCAAATCCTCCGGATCCCCTCATAGCCCGCTCATCCGCGTTGGGGTTTGACCCGAAACGCGTGTATGCCGCCCTGGTGTTGCTTCCTCTCTTGTATGTTCTCACCCGGTACCTTCCGCCGTTGGCGTTCTTCGGTTTGATCGCTATCACCGTCCTGCTGGCACAATGGGAATTCCTGGGACTCTTCATTGAGAAGCGCCACCTGTCGCAACACGCCCTCGTTGGTGTTCCGGGAGCCGTGCTTCTCCTGATTGCCATGCAGTGGCCCACGGTTCTCAGTGTTTCTCTGGCCCTCTCGATGATCCTCGCGGGCCTCCTGTGTTACCAGGTCAGCCTGGCCCCTTCGGAATCCCGCCATCTTTCCATGTTCATTCTCCTGTTCGGGATTCTCTATATCGGGTATACTCTGGGACACTTTCTCCGGCTGAGAAACCAACACGACGGGGCGTTGTTGGTGTTGTTCGTGCTGTTGGTGACCTGGGCGGGTGACGCCGCCGCGTACTACGTCGGCAAAACGTGGGGGTCACGGCCCCTGGCTCCCCGATTAAGCCCGAATAAAACCATCGAAGGGTTTCTCGGGGGCCTGGTTGTAGCCCCACTCATCGCCTGGATCGGCCATCTCTGGTTTCTCCCTGCCGTCACGCCGGTCGATTGTCTGATCCTGGGTTTGCTGTTCACCGTGCTGGGCCTCCTGGGAGATCTCTCCGAGTCGGCCCTGAAACGCCATGCCGGCGTCAAGGATTCCGGCTCCCTGATTCCCGGCCATGGAGGCGTTTTGGACCGCGTCGACAGCCTGCTTCTCAACGCACCGCTTTTTTATTATTATATGAAGTTTGTGCAATAGGCTCTTTGCGGATTGTCGGGGTACGCCTTCGGCTAACCCGACCTACTCCTTCTGTCATCCTCGACGCTTGTCCCCGACGTTTGTAATCGGGGATCCAGTCAGAGAAGGATCCAGGGTTTTTCTTTTCCGTCCATGCGCAAGGATGACGGAAAATGGCAACGACCAAAAGCAACGACTCTGGATCCCCGATCAGGTCGGGGATGACAGAAGAGGAAATGTCGAGGATGACGGCAGGAGGGACGGGAATTCGATAGGATGAAACAGATCGTTCTACTTGGCTCAACGGGCTCCATTGGAGACAGCACCCTCGACATCGTCGCCAAATTTCCGGATCAATTTTCGATCCTGGGATTGGCTGCTCGGCACAGTGACGAAAAGCTGGAAGAGCAGATTCGTTCGTTTCGTCCGAAATTCGTGGCCCTTGCCGATTCCGCCGCGGCGCAACGACTCCGTTCTCGCGTGAACGATCCGGCCCTTCACATCCTCGATGGCCCCGACGGCGTGACGGAAGTGGCTTCCCTTCCGGAGAGTGATCTGGTCATCTCGGCCATCGTGGGGGGAGCGGGCCTGGTCCCGACCATGGCCGCCATTCGCGCGGGTCGTCGGGTGGCCTTGGCCAACAAGGAGCCCATGGTGATGGCCGGGCAACTGATGCAAGAGGAAGCGCGCCGCCAAGGCGTGCCCATTTTCCCCGTTGACAGTGAACACAGTGCGATCTTTCAGTCGCTTGTCGGTCATCGACGCGAAGACGTCCGTCGCATTATCCTGACGGCCTCCGGCGGCCCGTTTTGGGATTGCACGAAAGAATATATGGAGACCGTCACACCCGAGCAGGCACTCAAACATCCGAATTGGGACATGGGGGCGAAGATTACCGTTGATTCGGCGACGCTGATGAACAAAGGGCTGGAGGTCATCGAAGCCCGGTGGCTGTTTGATTGCCCACCCGCTCAACTCGACGTGGTGATTCACCGGGAAAGTATCATCCATTCTCTGGTAGAATATCGAGACGGGTCGGTGATCGCCCAATTGGGATTGCCCGATATGCGAACCCCGATCAGTTACGCCATGGATTACCCTCGACGCGTGCCCCTGGATCCGCCTTCTCTGGATTTATGGAAATTCGGCAAATTGACGTTTTATCAACCTGATCCCGTCCGGTTCCCCTGTCTGCGGTTGGCCTACGAGGCGTTGGACCGTGGTGGCACCTGTCCGGCGATTCTCAATGCCGCGAATGAAGCCGCCGTCGATGCGTTTCTGTATCATGGGCTCCCCTTCGGGAACATTGCCAACGTCATCGAGCGAACCGTACAATGTGCCGACGTGCAACCGCTCACGTCATTGGAGGATGCCTTGGAGGCCGATCGTTGGGCCAGGGAAAAAGCCTCGGAGTTCATCCTCAGTTTAGCCTGATATAAACATTCGCTTCTTTGCACCGTCACGAGTTACGCAATGTCTCCTGATATCATTTACGTCGTCGTTCAAAAGATCTGGTGGTTTTTGGTGGTGTTGGGTGTCCTCGTGACCTTTCACGAGTTCGGACACTTTATCGTGGCACGCTGGGCAGGGGTCAAAGTCCTGAAGTTCTCCCTGGGCTTCGGGCCAAAAGTGCTGAGCCGTCAAATCGGGGATACCGAATATCTCGTTTCGGCCATTCCCCTTGGCGGGTACGTCAAAATGTTCGGGGAAGACGCTGGTGAGCCCGTCCCGCCGGAGGAGCGTGAACAATCATTTTCCCACAAACCCTTATGGAAACGGACCCTCATCGTGGCGGCCGGGCCTGGGTTCAATTTTTTCCTGAGCTACCTGATTTTTTCAGCCTGGCTGGCCGTGGGCGCCCCCCTGCCTGTCCCGACTTTTGCCGAGATCTTACCTACGATCGACGCCATCAGGGCGGACTCGCCGGGCGGACTCGCCGGCCTTCAAGTCGGCGACCGGGTCACGCGGATCGATGAACAAGAAATCACCACGAAGAATGAGGTCTATGCCGCCGTTGCCGAAAGCGGTGGACGTTCGCTCACCGTAGAAATTCGCCGGGGCGACACGCTGAAAGCGTTCCTCGTCACACCCGAGCTCTACGACCCGGAGAACGTCGAGCATCCGCTGTACGTCATTGGCATCGAAGAAGCGGCGCCCATCGTGACGGCTGTCATGCCGGATATGCCGGCCGCCGAAGCAGGGCTGAAGGAAAACGATCGCATCCTTGAGATTCAAGGGGAGACGATTCAGACCTGGTCACAGATGACCCGCATTATCAAGGCTCATCCGAACGTCCCCCTCACCATGCAGGTTGATCGTGAAGGCGCAATTCTCACGCTCACGATCGTTCCCCAGCCCCATGAAGTCACGGACAACGGAACGAGCACCACCGTCGGGAAAATCGGCATTATGGGGTCGGGACGATCGGTTATTCGCGCGTCCTCACCGCTCATGGCCCTGGTCCAGGGAGTGAAAGCCACGTGGGGATGGTCCGAACTCACCGTCGTCGGCATCTACAAAATGTTGACGGGAGAAATCTCCTCGAACAATATCGGGGGGCCCATCATGATTGCCAGTGCCTCAGGGACGGCTGCCGAACGAGGCCTCCCCGACATCATGTTCTTCGTGGCCATCTTGAGCATCAACCTGGGCATTCTGAATTTATTGCCCATTCCCGTCCTGGACGGCGGCCATCTTTTCTTCTTTGCCTGTGAAGCGGTCCTGGGCCGTCCGCTTGCCGAACGACAGCGGGAATTCACCCAACAGGTAGGAATCGTGCTGCTTTTCGGGATTATGATTTTTGCGTTTTTCAATGACATTCAACGCTTGCTTCAATAATCCCGACGTCCTTTTCTCAACATAGCCCCGTCGTCGTGCCGCCCGAGCACACGTTCACTTCCAGTCCATGAAACCATCCTGGAGCATCGAAGAGAGTCTCATCGACCGTCTGGTACGGCCCTTTCAGATTTTTGCAGCTCACAAGCTGTCGGGCGCCATCCTGCTCCTAGCGGCCACGGTGGTTGCCGTCGCCTGGGCCAACTCGCCCTGGGCCGGATTCTACCACCACTGGCTGCACACGGAACTTGCCTTCTCCATTGGGCCGTTCGGCCTGAACAAATCCATCAGCCATTGGATCAACGACGGACTGATGGGCATCTTCTTTTTCGTGGTCGGTCTGGAGATCAAGCGGGAATTGCTGGCCGGCGAATTGGCAAATCCCCGGAAAGCAGCCCTGCCCATCCTCGCCGCCGTCGGCGGCATGGTCATGCCGGCCCTCGTGTATGTCGCCTTCAACGGCGGCGGGTCGTTCGCCCGGGGCTGGGGCATTCCGATGGCCACGGATATCGCGTTCGCCCTGGGTATTCTCGCCGTTTTTCCGGTGCCGATTTCGCTGAAAATTTTCCTCACCGCGCTGGCCATCGTGGATGACATCGGGGCCATTGTCGTGGTCGCGGTTTTCTACACGGACGCCATCGTGCCGGGAAGCCTGCTCATCGGTGGCCTGTTGCTGGGTGTGTCCATCGGTGCCAACGTCGCCGGCGTGCGCAACCCGATCACCTACTTTCTCATCGGGTGCGCCATCTGGGTGGCGTTCTACACGTCGGGAGTGCATGCAACCCTCGCCGGAGTCCTGATGGCGTTCACCATTCCCGCGCGCACCATCATCGACGCCCGGCAATTGCACGACTGGACCCGTGACCTGTTGAAGCAACTGCGGGACACCGGGCTGCCCGCGGACAGGACCCTCCTGACCAACCGGCAGCACCAGATCGTACACTCGATGGAGCAGTTGACGGAACACGCCACCGCCCCCCTGCAGAAACTCGAACATGCGCTCATGCCGTTCGTGACGTTCGTTATCCTCCCCCTGTTTGCCCTGACAAACGCCGGCGTGAGTTTGGAGAGCGAGGCCTTCTACCTGCTGGCCGAGCCGATGAGCCTGGGGATCATCCTGGGTCTTGTCGTTGGCAAGCCGCTGGGCGTCTGGCTGTTTGCTTGGGCGGGCGTGCGGCTTCGCATTGCGGAACTCCCCAAAGGCATCACTCTCTTCCATGTCGCCTCGGTGGGCTGCCTGGCAGGGGTCGGGTTCACCATGTCCTTGTTTATTGCCACTCTCGCCTTCGACGAGGTGGCACTGGTCGAAGCCGCCAAGACCGCCGTCCTCGCCGGATCCCTGCTGGCAACCCTGACAGGATCGGTCATCCTATTGCTGACGACAAGCCCCGGACCGGAAGACGCTTGAATCCTCGAGCGGTACCCTTTATATATAGCCACCTTTTCCTCCCCTTTGTAAGGGGAGGCTAGGTGGGGTAGAATCGTCGCATGCCCAGAAGGCGCCAGCACTGACTACCGCCGCGACCTGCCCACTCCGGCTCAAGCTCTACCTCCCCTCACCCCTCCTTACAAAGGAGGGGAAGGAACGGGCAGAAATTATCAACGAATGAGTAAACACGGACCATAAGGATCACTCCAATATGCGAACGAGCCAACTGTTCATTCCGACACTTCGTCAGACCCCCGGTGAGGCTGAAGTCGTCAGCCACCGGCTCATGTTGCGCGCAGGCATGATTCGAAAAGTTGCGGCAGGGATCTACATCTACCTCCCGCTGGGCCTGCGCGTCCTCAAGAAAATCGAATGTATTATTCGCCAGGAAATGAATCGCGCCGGGGCACAGGAACTGTTGATGCCGATCCTTTCTCCGGCCGAATTGTGGCGTGAAACGGGACGATGGGATTTTTATGGAAAGGAATTACTTCGATGCCAGGACCGGCATGACCGCGATTTTTGCTTCGGCCCCACGCATGAAGAAGTCATCACCGATCTCTTTCGCCGTGAGATACGCTCTTATCGTCAACTCCCCATGAACTGCTACCAGATCCAAACCAAATTCCGCGATGAAATCCGTCCTCGTTTCGGCTTGATGCGCGGGCGCGAATTCATCATGAAGGACGCCTACAGTTTCGATGCCAACGAAGACAGTGCACGTCTCAGCTATCAAAAAATGTATGACGCGTACGAGAAAATTTTTACACGGTGCGGGCTTACGTTCCGCGCAGTCGAAGCGGATAATGGACTGATTGGCGGCAGCATGTCGCATGAATTCATGGTATTGGCTGAGACCGGAGAAGAAACGATCGTGTATGACGAATGCGGGTCCTATGCCGCCAACGTCGAGCGGGCGGAAGTGCCGCCTCCCCGGGAAGAGGACAAGGCCACTCCGCTCGCCCTCGAAGCCGTACAGACCCCCGGGACAAAAACCGTCCAGGCGGTCTGTGCCTTTTTAAAAGTTTCACCCGATCGACTCGTCAAGACCCTGCTCTACCAAACAGCGACGAATGACGTCATTGCCGTCCTGATTCGTGGAGACCACGAGGCGAATGAAATCAAAATCAATCGTTTCCTGGAAACGACGGGAATCACGCTGGCAAGCCCGGAAACCGTGAGCCACGTGTCGTCCGCCCCGGTAGGCTTCGCCGGTCCGGTTGGACTCAAGGGTATCCGAATCATCGCGGACCACGCGGTCAAAGCAATGCGGAACTTCGTCGTCGGCGGAAACAAGAATGATACCCACCTGATCAATGCAAACTGGGATCGGGACTTTACCGTCGAGGCGTTCCTTGACCTGCGCCAAGCCCAAGCCGGCGACCAGTCACCCAGAAGCGACGACCGTTTACAGGAGGCCAAGGGCATTGAAGTCGGCCACGTCTTCTTATTGGGGACAAAGTACAGCGAAGCCATGAAAGCGACGTTTCTCGATGCGGAAGGACAAGAAACATTGGCCATTATGGGGTGTTACGGCATCGGCGTGAGCCGGACCGCCGCCGCCGCCATTGAACAGAACCATGATGTCAAAGGCATGGTGTGGCCCGTGCCCATTGCGCCCTTTCACGTCCATTTGTTGCCGGTCACGGCCTCGGAACAGGTCATCAAAACCGCCGGCATGCTGTATGATTCGTGTGTCCAAGCAGGCTTGGAAGTCTTATGGGATGATCGCGATGAACGTGCCGGGGTCAAATTCAACGACGCCGATTTGATCGGGGCCCCGTTTCATCTCACCATTGGTGACAGGGGCTTGGCACAAGGAATGGTCGAATTAAAACAGCGCAATACCGGAGAAGTGGTTCAACTACGACCGGCTGACGTGATTCCCCACGTACAAGACGTGCTTTCCTCCTACGATCTTCCGGTCGGGTAATCGTCCTCACGCGGTCATTTGCTCCAGAAAAAAACGCTCTTTCCGGGTAGTGTCTCAGTTTGAATTCTCTCTTGACATTGATAACGCCATGCGTTAATAGTGAGTGCGATTCATGAGACTCTTCGCGAATAAAGACACGGAACGAGTCTTTCATGGACAGCACGCCGTGAGGTTGCCGGCGAATCTTCAGCGCCGAGCGCGGATGAGGCTTCAGCGAGTCATGGCGGCGACAAAGCTCTCTGATCTGCGGCTGCCGCCCTCCCATCACCTTGAGGCGTTGAAGGGCGACCGAAGAGGCCAGCACAGCATCCGTATCAACGATCAATGGCGTGTGTGCTTCCGCTGGACAGACCAAGGTGCCAGAACCATTGAAATCACAGACTACCATTGAGGAGACTGATTGATGACGAACATGCCGCCCATCCATCCCGGAGAACACTTGGCTGAGATGCTTGAGGAACTGGAAATCAGTCAGTACCGGCTGGCCAAAACGATTGGGACGCCTGCGAGACGGATTAACGAAATTATCCACGGGAACCGATCCATCACGGCCGACACAGCGCTGCGACTCGGGCAGGCCTTGGGAATGACGCCTGAATTCTGGTTGAATCTTCAGCGCATGTATGATCTTGATGTGGCCCGTTCTTCCACTGATGTCCGGGCCATCCCCTCCCTTGTCGCTCCATAGCGCCACCGGATGGCAGAGACGCCGTCCCTCTGAAGCGTTTCTCATCATGTCCTCCTTCCTCGCTGAGTGCCCCCTCACCCCAACCCTCTCCCACGGTGGGGCGAGGGGGCAATCCCCGTAGGTCGGATTAGCGGAGCGTAATCCGACAGGTTTGTCGCCCAGGCGTCGTATTCGTCCCTCGGATTCGGATTGTCGGGTTACGCCTTCGGCTAACCCGACCTACCCCGACTACATTGCTCCTCTTCCGGTGATTTGCTATAGTGCCGCCATGAACAACGCCATTGCCTTAGCCAAGAAGCTGGAACGGGAGCACGGCTTCAACCAGCCCCAGGCCGAGGGTATTGCCCAAGCCATCCATGAACATGAAAGCGAACACCTGGCCACCAAAGCCGACTTGGCCAGACTGGAGGCCAAACTGGAGACCGGTCTCGCGCAGATGGAAACCCGCCTCACCCAACTACAAGTAAAGTTGATGACCTGGACCACGGTGCTGGCCGGGATCATTATTGCAGTGCTCAAGCTCACGTGAGTGTTCGTGAACGCTTGTCGGATGACGCTCCGCTAACCCGACCTACCCCGACTTTCGCTCCCGAAGAAAGTCGCTTTTTCCGCATTTGAATTGACAATAGAAAGAACTGAATGATACTTTTGTTCGGATTGACTGGCGTCTCTTGAGTGGCTTGCAGGTATGCTTACACAAATGAACGTTCGGGGGCTTTTGTTCGACCCCTATAATAATGCCTATATCATCATCCTTCGGGACGAGGAAAATTCCGATATGCTTCCGATCTGGGTCGGGAAATCCGAAGCCAGTGCCATCAGTTTTGCTTTGGAGAACGTTGCCACGCCCCGTCCCATGACGCACGATTTGATGAAATCGATTTTGGACAACGTTGACGCCAAAGTCTTAAGCGCCGTGGTCACTGACTTAAAAGATAATACGTACTATGCCGAGATTCATCTCTGGTACGGTGATTCGGAATACTCCATTGATTCAAGACCCAGCGATGCGATTGCGCTGGCTTTGCGTGCCGAAGCCCCGATTTTTACCAGAGAGGAAGTCCTGCAAAAACAGAGTTCCGAGGAATTGGAGCGGTGGCTCGAAAATTTAAAGCCTGAAGATTTCGGCAAATTCGAGACCTAGCGTTCGACAACGGTGTCTCGTTGAACCCAATCCGTTTATCACAACATCCATGAGCGTGGAACAAAATACCGACCTTGTCCCGTTAAAAGTTCACGGAGTACTGGTTGACCCCAATACGGATACCCAAATTGTGATCCTGCGAGACGAGATGAATGCCGACGTCCTTCCCATTTGGGTGGGCACGGCTGAGGGCACTTCCATTCGCTTGGCATTGGAAGACGTTGTTCCGCCCAGACCGATGAGTCACGATCTGATTACGAGTCTCTCGACCCATCTGGGCATGAAAATCACTCAAGTCGTGGTGACGGACGTCCAAAACAACACGTACTATGCGACGGTTCACGTGTCTTTGAACGAACTCGAACGAACGGTGGACGCCCGGCCAAGCGATGCCATTGCCTTGGCCCTCAGGGCCAAGTGTCCGATTTACGTCACTCAAGACGTGCTCAAGAGAAGAGCCGGTGACAATTTAGAGGCTTGGCTGGCGAAACTCGACCCCAAAGAATCGGGGCCGTCCCAAACATGATCGCGGCCTGAAACATGGAGAATGTCTGATGCGTAGCTTTCAAGCAAAACCCAATGAGATCGATAGGAAATGGTATATTCTCGACGCCAAAGGAACCCCGCTCGGTCGGTTGGCCACTCAAGCCGCCACGCTTCTCCGCGGCAAGCATAAACCGACGTTCACGCCCAACGTCGATACGGGCGACCACGTGATTGTGATCAATGCCGAAGCGATTCGACTGACCGGAAATAAATTAAAGGCGAAAACGTATTATCACCACACCGGATATCCCGGGGGGATCAAATCCATTACCGCCGAACATCTCTTGAAAAAAGCCCCCACGGAAATCGTGTCCAAAGCCGTTCGGGGCATGCTTCCACACAGTCCCCTAGGGAAAAAAATGGCTAAAAAATTGCGCGTCTACGTTGGGACGGATCACCCACATGCCGCACAATGTCCGGAACCCTGGTCATAACGGTATCTTGCTAAACGTCTAGAGGAAAGGCTCTTACAGATGGTCAGTCAACGTCATTATGCTACGGGAAAACGCAAATATGCGATCGCACGCGCCTGGATCGAACCAGGCCCTCCGGACATTACGGTCAATGGCCGAACGCTTGACCATTATTTTACCCTTCTTTCACAGCGCATGCAGGTGGAAGCTCCGCTTGAAGTGACGAACACACGGGGACAATTTCGCATTACAGCCTCGATCTGCGGTGGAGGCGGATCCGGGCAGGCCGGAGCCCTCCGCCACGCGATTGCCAAAGCCTTGGTGCAAATAAACCCGGACTTTCGCGGGGTCCTCAAAAAAGACGGCTTGCTGACACGTGATCCCCGGGTGAAAGAAAGGAAGAAATACGGCCAAAAAGGCGCTCGAGCCCGGTTCCAATATTCCAAGCGTTAACCGCGCGGATTCTGACAATGGTTGCGAAAAAGGGAAGGCTTCGTTGCCTTCCCTTTTTTCGTCTTATTCATGTATGGCAAGGCAACAGTCATCATCAATGCGTCGAACTCGATTAAAAGTAGCCGTACTGGGAGCCAGTGGGTACACGGGCGGAGAACTTCTTCGTTTATTGAGCTGTCACCCGTACGTCACGGTCACCAACGTGACGGCGGACAAATCCGTCGGGCTTCCGGTGACGTCCCTGTTCCCGCACCTCGAAACGTTTCACGGGTTTCGTTTTGCGCCGCTGCACGTCGAACCCATCCTGAAAAAGGTCGATCTGGTCTTTTCAGCACTTCCCCATACGAAATCCATGGAGCCGGTGACCGAATGCGTCAAAGCCAAAAAACCCGTGATTGACCTGAGCGCCGACTTTCGGCTGATGGAGCGGGAAACGTATGAACGATGGTATGGCACACCGCATGCGTCACCGGCACTGCTGAAGAAAGCGGTCTACGGGCTTCCGGAACTTCACAGGGCACGGATCCGGCGGGCTCGACTGATTGCCGCACCCGGCTGTTACCCGACGGCGGCTATTCTGCAGTTGGCTCCATTGCTGGCCCATCGGATGATCCAAACGGATACCATTGTCGTTGATTCGAAATCCGGCATTTCAGGGGCGGGCCGAAGCCCGGCCCTGCCTTACCATTTTCCTGAAGCGCATGACTCCATGACGGCCTACAACATTGCCCGACACCGGCACACTCCTGAAATCGAACAGGAACTGAACCGTCTCGTTGACGGCCGGAAAGGGAAAGGGGCGAACGTGAACATCGTGTTCACTCCGCACTTAATCCCGATGAATCGAGGGTTGCTCAGCACGGCCTATGCCAAACTCCGGAACCCGCTCACGAACGATGCGGCAACGACGTTGTACAAGGATTTTTATGCAAACGAACGCTTCATCCGAATTCGGGAAGAATCAACGTCAATCAGTCCCACCTACGTTCGAGGATCGAATTTTTGCGACATCGGGGTTTTTGTGGATCAACGGACACACCACGTCATCACCGTATCGGCCCTAGATAACCTGGTCAAAGGTGCGGCCGGGCAAGCCATCCAATCCATGAATCTGATGATGGGATTTCCCGAGGAGACGGGGCTGACGGCACCGGGGATTTTTCCATAGAGCCTGAATCTGTCATTCCTATTTTTCTCCTTCTGTCATTCCCGACCTGATCGGGAATCCAGAGTTGTTGCAAACGAAGAAAAAAGCAAAGACCCTGGATCCTTCCCTTGCTTGGATCCCCGATTAAGAATGTCGGGGGACAAGCGTCGAGGATGACAGAAGGAAGTCCTTGATACGAAAATGACTCTCAGGCGTCTCATTTACGTGCCTTGATGTGCAGACTACAAACCTGCATGGGAGTTCCTTGTGAACGTGAAAAAGATTACAGGTGGCGTCACTGCCCCGACCGGCTTTCTCGCCGCCGGGATTCATGCCGGCATCAAACCGGCACCGCTGTTGGACCTCGCCCTTTTGGCTTCCACCCACCCCGCGGTCATGGCGGGAGTCTTCACGCAAAATCGCATCATGGCGGCTCCGGTTCTCTTGGGCCGGCGTCAACTCAAGAAGCACACCGGGCAAGCCATTATTGTGAACAGTGGAAACGCCAATGCGTTGACCGGTTCACAAGGGATGACGGATGCCATGGAAATGCGCAAACTCGTGTCAACGGCCTTACGCCTTCCCGTCTCTTCAGTGTTTGTGGGATCGACGGGAGTCATAGGCCGCCCTTTGCCGATGCCCGTTATCCGTCAAGCCATCCCGCCTCTCACCCGCCTCCTGAGCCGGTCCGGTCACAAGCCGGCCGCACAAGCCATCATGACGACGGACACCATACACAAAGAAGTCGCCTTGCAGGCAAAGATCGGGCAGCGGACTATCGCAATAGGAGGGATGGCCAAAGGGTCCGGCATGATTCATCCCGATATGGCGACCATGTTGGCCTATCTCACCACCGACGCCTCGATTGCCCCGCTGGCACTGCAAGCCGCATTGACTCAAGCCGTCAACGAAACCTTCAATTGCATCTCCGTCGACGGGGACTCGAGCACGAACGACACGGTGTTATGCCTCGCCAATGGACAAGCCGGTAATCCGACCATTCAGAGGGGCTCCCCCCAATGGGAAACATTCTATGGCCTTCTGTACGAAGCCTGCCTGTCGCTTTCGCTGCAAATCTGCCGGGATGGAGAAGGATGCACAAAGATCGCCGAGATCATCGTGCGGGGGACGAGGACCAATCACGAAGCGAAGAAAATTGCTCAAACCATTGCAACGTCGTTGTTGGTGAAAACCGCCATCTTTGGAGAGGACCCCAACTGGGGGCGAATCGTGGCTGCCGCCGGCCGGGCCGGAGTGCACTTCAATCCTGCCAAGCTTTGCCTGGCATTCAACGGGACTCGAGTGATGGACAACGGTCAACCGGTCGGGGGGCGAACCGCCGACCAGGCGCAACGGATCATGCGAAAAAAACAATACGTCATGACGCTCTCATTGGGAAACAAACCGGGGCATGCCAGACTCTGGACCACGGATCTTTCCTACGATTACGTGAAAATCAACGCCTCCTATACCACCTAGCCATCTTTTTCCGGCGCCGCTGTCGGGAGGGCTTGCGACACGCGCATGAAAAACTTTCACCGCAAACGGATTCTCGTCACGGGAGGAGCCGGATTTCTCGGATCGCACCTTTGCCGCACGCTCCTGGAAGAGGGACACGACGTGATCTGCGTCGACAACTTTTACACGGGGACAAAAGCCAATCTCGCCCCATTCCGTGATCATCCGAATTTCGAGTGTGTCCGGCACGATATTACCTTTCCGCTCTATATCGAAGCCGATGAAATTTATAACCTTGCCTGTCCCGCATCCCCCGTTCATTACCAATTCGATCCCGTACAGACCACGAAGACCAACGTTCACGGAGCCATCAACGTGCTGGGACTCGCCAAAAGACTCCGGGCCCGCATCTTTCAGGCATCGACCAGCGAAGTCTATGGAGATCCGGAAACCCATCCGCAGAGTGAAGACTATTGGGGACACGTCAATCCCATCGGCTTGCGTTCCTGCTACGATGAAGGAAAACGCTGTGCGGAAACGTTGTTTTTCGACTACCACCGCCAGCATCGCCTGGACGTGAAGGTTGCCCGCATCTTCAATACCTATGGCCCGAACATGCATCCTCATGATGAACGAGTCGTTTCGAATTTCATCATGCAAGCCCTCACCAACGAATCCCTGACCGTTTTCGGTGACGGGTCACAGACGCGTTCGTTTTGTTACGTGGATGATTTGATTCGAGGATGCGTCTTGCTCATGAAAAGCCCGGAAGATTGCACGGGTCCCGTCAACCTGGGAAACCCCGGGGAATGTGCCATGCTGGAACTCGCGAAACTTGTGATCGATTTAACAGGGACCAAATCAAAGATCGTGCACAAACCCTTACCAACCGATGATCCGACTCAACGCTGTCCTGATATTACACTGGCAAAAAAACGGCTCGGCTGGGAACCCAAAATCCCACTGCAAGAAGGGCTCAAAAAGACTATTGCGTATTTCGAGGAATTCCTGCGCCGGGAAGCTTCTCCTCGGAAGAACTGAACGCGTAACCGTCCCCACATCATTTTCCGCGATACATAAAGCAGCACGTGGGGTTGAAACCCTTGCAAAAAAGTGTACAATTAGGGCTCATTCTACATTTTGTAGGCTGACATCAATACTTTCATTCGCGGACAACTACAGGTTGTGGTCGAGAAGGTAGAGTCAAGTATATAAGGACAGTACAATCCCGTTACATATTTCCAGGGACCACCGGAACCATCTCATCACCATGCCCAAGACGTTAATTCCCTCGCAGATGTGGCTGATCCATCAACGCCTGAGCCTTCTTCTCGGCTTCGCCTTGCTCCTCCCAGGCTGTGCGGTCGTGGAGACGACCTATGACATCGTGGCCGGAACCGTTAAAGGCGCTTATTACGTGACGACCGGAACCGTCAAAGCCATCTACCACATTGGGAAATTTACGTTCGAGGTCGTTCAGGCTCCCTTCGACTGGCCCCTGACGCATGATGAGATCGAAACGATCGACGGGTTACCGGTGAAAGAAGCCATTCGCCAAGGTCGCGTCAAATGGGCTCCCTACGTAGTGAAAGGCAGACGCTACGTGCCCATGAGCGTCCGACAGGCCCAACGCTATGAAGAGAAGGGTATCGCGTCATGGTATGGAGAGGAAACCCGGCGGCAAAGCGGAGGGCACATGACCGCGAACGGCGAAGCGTTTAATCCCATGGGCTTGACAGCCGCCCACAAATACCTGCCGTTACCGATCAACGTCAAAGTGACGAACCTGGAAAACGGTCGATCGATTGTCGTCCGGGTCAACGATCGTGGTCCATTCCCCAGTGCCAACAACCCGAACTCCGGAAGACGCATTATCGACTTGAGTTACGGGGCTGCCAAAAGACTGGGATTCCACAAGAAGGGATTGGCCCGAGTCCACGTCAAAGTCATCCCCGTCCAGGTCGGAACGTAGGTCGGATTAGCGCAGCGTAATCCGACAATCCCAGCGTAATCCGACAAATCGGCTACAAATGCAAAAGCAAAAACCCTGGATCCTCGATTAAAAATGTCGAGGATGACAGAAAGAGGCACGAATTGTCGGGTTACGCCTTCGGCTAACCCGACCTACGAAGAAAAGTCCCGAGCGTCCACGACGCGGGCAAGATTCCGTAATGCAGAAGATAACTGAACGGGGATGGTGGCCCCCTGGCGGCACCGGCGCATCTCGTCAGGCAGCGTGGCGAGTTCGGCCGTTGCCTGTTCACGGATTTGATTGAGTGAAGGAGCCGTCTCACTGCGCTTACCGGATTCCATGACCTGCCGGATAAGCGGGTTCCCTTCCTGAGTATCGGCAGCCGTCGTCACCACGTCATGATCGATACGTCTTCGTTGATCGTAGTGGCGGTAAACTTGTTTGGCACCAGGCCACGTTTCCTTGCCCTCTGATTTTTTTCGTGACGGTCTCCCGGAATATTCCTGCAGCTTATAGACGCAGTCCAGATAAGGCACATCTGCCGAAGTCGCCAGCCTGGTCCCGACTGCAAACAGATCAACAGGAGCCTGAGCCGCGACAAGGTGTTGTATGGCATCTTCATCCAGGTTGCCGCTTGCCGTAATCTGCACCTCTTCCAACCCACCGTCATCCAGAATGCGTCGTACCTGGCGCGCATGATCCACCAGGTCTCCGCTATCGAGACGTACCCCTTTGATCGTAATGCCTTTTTCCCGTAGACACGGGGCCAGTCCTACCACGGTTTGAGCTCCTTTTTGCGTGTCATAGGTATCGAGCAGGAAAACCACGTTATCCGGCTGGACATCGGCAAAATGTTCAAAGGCGTGACGTTCGGATTGGTGGGCCTGCACGAAACTATGCCCCATCGTTCCAAACACCGGCACCTCAAAAAAAGGCTCGGCCATGACCGTGGCCGAGCCGGCAAATCCGGCCAGGTAACCGGCCCTGGCCGCAAACAAACCGGCCTCGGCCCCGTGTGATCGCCGCAAGCCGAAATCAATCACGGGTCTGCCGGCAGCGGCGAGCACGCATCGTGCAGCTTTGGATGCGATCAACGTCTGATAGTGGAGAAGGTTGATCAGCCGGGTCTCGATCAACTGCGCTTGAGGCAACGGGGCCGTGACCCGGACCATCGGTTCGTTCACGAAAAATACCGTGCCCTCAGGCATGGCATGAAGATCCCCCGCAAACCGAAACCCTTCCAGATAGTCGACAAAGGAACGGCTGAACCGGCCACTGTTCGCCACCCACTCCAACTCATCAGGAGTAAAACGAACGTTCTCTAAAAATTCCAGAAGCTGTGCCAACCCCGCGGCCATAAAAAACCCCCGTTGCGGGGGCATCGTCCTCACGAAACATTCAAAGACCGCGATGTCTTCCATGCCCCGTTCGAGATAGCCTTGAAGCATGGTGAGCTGATAGAAGTCCGTCAATAAAACACTTGATCGAATGTCCATGCCAAATGATCGGCCCAACGTCCGTCAGGATACATCTCGAGGCTCGAGCGCTTTACACGGTCCAAAGACCGTCATCAGTATGATTCCCTGGCGCGCGGCTTTTCGGCTGCGATATCGGAAACGTCCGGAGGCAGGCTGTTCCAGGCTCTCCCGGGTCACGATGCGTGAGGGGGGTATCTTCGGCCGTTCAGCCGCCACCTCTTCGGGCTGTAAGTACTCGGAATCCGGAGAAGGCGGAAATGCCTCGCGGGCATCGGATTCCTCTTGGTATTGTGAATACCGCTCGATTTGCTGGCGCAACCAACTCCCGGTGGAGGCAAAAAACCAAACCAACAACACGATTCCAAGAAAGACAAATGCTTCGACATTCATACTATCGCCTCACGTGATTACCGTGCTTCGGATTCCTCTCCGTCATGCCCAATGGCCTCTCTCATGGCGGTATCGGCTTGCACGTTCTTCATGCGGTAATAATCCATGATCCCGATGTTGCCTTTCCGAAACGCCTCGGCCATGGCACGCGGCACTTCCGCTTCGGCCTCGATCACCCGGGCTCGCATTTCCTGTTCCAACGCCACGGCCATGGCCCGACGTTCTTCGGCCTTGGCCTGCGCAATTTGCTTATCGGCATTGGCCTGGTCAATTTGCAACTTCGCACCAATGTTTTCGCCCACGTCCACGTCTGCGATATCAATGGATAAAATCTCAAAGGCAGTCCCGGCATCCAACCCTTTTTGGAGAATATGTTTCGAGATTTCATCGGGGTTTTCCAACACGTCCTTGTGCGTGTTCGACGAGCCGATGGTACTCACCATGCCTTCACCCACTCGGGCAATCACCGTCTCTTCCCCGGCGCCACCGACCAGCCGGTCAATGTTCGCTCGAACGGTGACCCGTGACACGGCAATCAGCTGAATACCGTCTTTCGCCACCGCCGTAATCCTCGGGGTTTCAATCACCTTCGGCAAAACGGACATCTGCACGGCTTCCAATACGTCACGACCGGCCAGATCAATAGCCGCGGCACGTTTGAAGGGCATGGGGATGTTCGCTCTATCAGCAGAAATCATCGCATTCACCACTTTCACGACGTCGCCGCCGGCGAGGAAATGAGCTTCAAGATCATCGGTAGGGACCTCCAAGCCGGCCTTGACCGCACTGATCCGCGCCGTGACCACGGTGCCGGGCGGCACCCGGCGCAACCGCATGCCGATCAACGTCAGGAGCCCCACGTACGCATTCGAGGCCCAGGCCGCAATCCATAATGGAATGGGGATGAGGTACAAGAACCCCACCAAGGCAATGCTGACGACCAACAAAACGGCGAGGGTACCAAAGACCTGCATTTCTGCGCCCATGAAAAACCCCTCCTTTCGGCCTGTGTGAACCAAGGAAACGAATGCAGGGACTCTAACACAAATAGAGATGGAATGGCTCGGAATTCAGAGCGAATTGTCGGATTACGCTTTGCTAATCCGACCTACGCGGCTGTCATCCTCGCGGTTTTTAGCGGGGATCCAGGTTTTTCTCTTCTGCCCCTTCATGCGTGCGGGTCCGCATGGAACAGAACCCTGGATTCCCGATTAAAAATGTCGGGAATGACAGAGGGAGACATCGGGAATTGTCAGCGAATGACTGAACACATACGGGGACGACAGAAGGAGAAAAACCGGAATGACAGTTCGGGCTATTTTCATACCAACGGTTAATTCATTTCCACGAGATCTTGCAGCAATTCCAGACATTGCGGTCGACGCAACTTTCTGAGAGCGGACGCTTCAATCTGGCGGATACGTTCCCGCGTCACGCCAAAATCTTCGCTGATTTCTTCCAGGGTATGACTTTTGGCGAATCCGATCCCGAATCGTTTTTTGATGATGTGCTCTTCCTTCGGCGTCAACACACCCAGGGCCTTGCCCACTTGGCGTTGTGTGTCATACCGCAAGGCAGCCGCATCAGGAGGAGAGACGGTCCGGTCCTCAAGAAGGTCACCCAACCGCGTCTCTTCATTAACACCAACCGGGGTTTCCAACGACACGGGCTCCTTCAGATGCTCCATCATTCCCCGGGTTTTCTCCTCGGACAACTCCACGTGTTCGGCCAACTCCTGAACGGTGGGCGGACGCCCGTAGCGTTGCCCCAATCGTCTCGACACCTTATTCAATTTTTGAATGGACTCACGCATATGAACCGGAACCCGGATCGTACTGGCTTGATCGGCTATGGCACGCGTCATTCGTTGTCTGATCCACCACGTCGCATAGGTGCTGAACTTGTACCCACGTTGATATTCAAATTTGTCAACGGCCTTCATCAACCCGATGTTTCCTTCTTGAACGAGATCCAAAAATTGAAGGCCTCGTCCCATATACTGCTTGGCGATACTCACCACCAATCGCAAATTGGCCTGAATGAGCCTGTTTTTCCCGTCTTCGATGGTTCGCTCGGCCCGTTCAATCCTGTCTACGCTTTCCAGAAACAGGGTGACGGGCATGAACAGGACGTTTTGCTCACGATGCTTCAAACGGCTTCGGATTTCACCAATCGAATCCGCCAACCGTTGGATCTCTTCCGTCTCCATGCCCAGCCGTTGATCGCGATTGACAATCTCTTGCCGATATGAACGAAGGTCGTTCCCCAAGGCCTTTACCTCGGACAGCAATTGTCCCTGATACTCGTCGTTGAAATGCAACGCCATGACCCGGTCGGCAACGCGTTGTTGAGCAGACTCCACCTGTTTCAAGGTGTGAGAGGAGCCTTTTGCAGGCGGTTTGGCACTTGTTTCGCGGTAATAATCTTGCAGAGGTTTTGCGGCCCGCCGGATGGCCGACAGTCCACTCATGGTTCGATTGCGTACATCCTCCTGTTCTGCATCCGCAGATTCAACGTTCTGCTCACCGGACCCGCGCTCAAGGCTCACGACCGTAGACACGGAAATCTCACGTCGCTGCAAAGAAGCACGGAGTGACTCCAAACGATCGAGCACCAGGGGGAGTCCATAGACGGTCCGTGCCAATTCAACATTTCCTGCTTCGATCTGTCTGGCAAGCCGTACTTCCTCTTCACGCGTCAATAACGCAACCTTGCCCATCTCCTTCAAAAACACCTGGGTGGGGTCACCTGTCCCCTCTTCCTTCTGAGAAAGGACCCCGCTCACCGGCCGTGAAGAAGCTTGAGAAGATGGACCAAAGGCATCTTTGGCCGCCATAACCAACGATGGTTGATCAATTTCCTGTTCTGCGACACCTGGTAACGTAGACTGACGCATGATACACCTCTACGGGCTCAACATGATCGATTCCCGCGACGGTTACGCGGCTTGAGAGGCAGGGTTCCTCTTGACTCGACCCGGTATGTCATCCGACTTTTTTGCAGCTTTCGGATAGACCGTTTCCCCGCAATTCAAACACCGTAAGGTCTCCATACGAAGAAAAGGGCCATCCGGATCATAAAAATGATCTCTGACCATCAAACCTTCACAACGTGGACATTTCATATAGCATCCCCCTTGTTCTCGACTGTTCCGGAATACCCAACTTAGTAGATTGTTCCGCAACCCGCCGTTCGTGTTTTGGACTAATAGCTCTATTCATAATCAGTTTTTGCAGCAAATCAAGGGCGCGGGTCCATAAATAACAGAAAAGTTTTCCTATGGTTTCCTCCATCTGGGCACCTTTTTCCTGCTTAACGTAACCATTTGATTATGAAGGAAAAGCAGGTTACAAAAAGCCGGCAGGTTGCCAACGGCAGTGAATGCCCGAATGGGTCAGGAGCCAAGACCACGTTTCTTTTTATTTTATTTCATTGCATCACTTCGTTATCCCACTAGCCGTGGCCTGAACCGGTTTGCTAGGATGCGCCTCCCATGGAAATTGGCATTGTCGGGCTTCCCAACGTCGGCAAATCGACGATCTTTAACGCACTGACGTCAGGAGGCGCGGCCGCGTCGAGCTATCCCTTTACCACTATCGAAGCGAACCTCGGCGTCGTTCCCGTTCCCGACTCCAGGCTGACCCGCCTCACGGAAGTCTTCAAACCGCAAAAAACGACTCCCGCCTTCTGCCGGTTTGTCGACATCGCCGGCCTGGGCAAAGGCGCCGCACAAGGCGAGGGACTCGGCAACAAATTCCTGGCCACCATCAGGGAAGTCGACGCGATCCTGCACATGGTCCGTCTCTTTCAGGATGCAAATGTCACACACACGTTGGACGGAATCGACGCCAAGAGGGACATCGACGTGATCGAGACCGAACTCATGCTGGCCGATCTCGAAAGCGTCACGAAGCAATTCGACAAAATTTCGGGTAAGGCAAGATCCGGAGACACGGCGTCGAAAGATACGCTGGAATTACTCAATATCCTGAAGAATAGGCTCGAAGAGGGCAAACCAGTACGGACACTCGGACTTGACCCCGAAAGTCTCAAGGGTTTCTTCCTGCTGACCGCAAAACCCGTCCTGTACGTCGGCAATGCCGACGAGAACACGGACCCGGCCGTAGTGGATGATTTTCAAGCGTTTGTCCAAAAACTCGAGGCGGAATCGGTCGTACTCTGCGGCAAACTGGAAAGCGAATTAGCCGAGCTGTCCGACGAGGACCGCCACCTGTTCATGGCTGACCTGGGCATGCAACACAGCGGCCTGGAACGGGTCATCGTGGCTGCGTACACAACGCTGGGACTCTGCTCATATTTTACCGGAGGCCCCCAGGAAGTCCGGGCGTGGACGATCCCCGTGGGAGCCAAAGCACCCCAAGCCGCCGGCGTGATCCACTCGGACTTCGAGAAGGGTTTTATCAAAGCCGACGTGTACGGCTTCACGGACCTGGATCGATACGACTCGGAGCAGGCGCTGCGAGAGAAAGGCCTTATCCGCTCGGAGGGCAGAGACTACGTGATGAAAGACGGCGACGTCTGTCACTTTAAGTTCAACGTCTGAACACTTGCATGGCTTCTTCCGTACGGCCCGTTTTCTTCAAAAAAAGCTGCATGATTTTTGAGTGATCGCCAAAGAAATGCTTTGACGAACCGAACACATTCATCGCAACAACATTTGCGTCATACCTATGCTATGAAATGCTATGAAATGTTATGGAATGTTATGAAATGCTACGGAATGTTATGAACGCACTGTATTATCCCTTCCATTTGTGCCATGAGCGCACCCTGGAGTGTCTCTTAAAAGAATATTCCGTTGTGCATTTTCGCGATTTCATGGCCCTGCAACTGACGCCATTCATGGGAACGACAGCCTTTCCCGATCGCATGGGCGACGACTATCCTCAACTTCTGGAAGCAGGTCGAATCATCCAAGGGCACAATGTCAGTGGCACCTTACCTCCTGATGTGATTGCGGCCGTGGATCGGGATTTGGCCGATCCAACGTGGCGCTCCATTTTTCATGAAGCCTTGTCGGATGACTATCGCTTTCAGCGTACGTTGTTTGATGAATCGGCCATTCAAAAGCAATCCATGGAAATTTCGATTTTATCCGCGTTCAGGACACCTGATTGGCAAGCAACACCCTTTTCAGTCGAGTCGGTCAAAACCCTGAGTCGCAAATCCCTTCCTCACAAAGACGACCCGGCTTTTGAGTACGGATGGGCATTAGTCAAAACCAGCGCAGCGTTGACCTATACCATTCAACTTTGTCACCAACTGCACGTGGCGGCCGTGACGGATTCGGCCTCGTATCATCGGCTGCTCACACAATCTTGTGGGAGACAACAGATCGAGATCGCTCATTCCTGCATCAAACGGGAAGGGTACTGACAGGAACGTTTTTAAGAGCGTGCGGCCTGTTTGAAACGGAAGGGGTCTCCCGACTACAAGACCGTTTCCGGGCCCTTCGGTCTCCAGGCCCTGGCTAAGGCTTTGGCTTCTTCAATCTGAGCGGGCGTCATCTCGTGTTCCAACATGGACAAGGCTTCCAGCGCCGGGTCCATCCCCTGTTCCGCTGCAAGGAAGGCCCATTGATAGGCCTGGATGTAATTTTGTTCGACTCCTTCGCCCTTGTAGAACATCAGCCCTACGTGATTTTGTCCTGCCGCGTTACCCTGTTCCGCCGCTCTCAGGAACCACCGAAACGCTTTGCCGTAATCTTTCGGAACACCCAAGCCATAACGATAGAGTAATCCCAAGTTGCTTTGCGCGGTCGGATGGCCTTGATCAGCCGCCAACCGGTACCAGTGTCGAGCCGTTTCATAATCCTGTCCGACGCCCTGCCCCCATCGATACATGAACCCCACCATGTTTTGGGCCTCGGCATTCCCTTGGGAAGCAAGCGGGGCCCATTCCCGCATCGCGGTTTCGTAATCCTGTGCCAGATACGCGTCTTCGCCCAGGCGGAAATCCGCCCAGGACAAAGGACCACTGATCAGCACCCACGCAATGGTGAGCACTATAGTTTTCCAGCAGGGCATGTTCTTCATCGTAGTTGGCTCCTCACGGCTGGCATTAGTATGAAAATGACCTCACTCAGGCCACCTCTCCTGTTCCCCTCTTTTATAAGGAGGGGTGAGGGGAGGTAGACCCTGCGGCTAGGATAGCAAAACCTGTGCTCTATGGGCGTTCCACTCTACCCCACCTACCCTCCCCTTACAAAGGGGAGGAAAAACTGGCCCTTCTTTCCGGGTGCCCCTCTTGTAGGCAGCCCCTCTTCTGTAGTGGCGCCATCCCTGGTCAAAGCCAGGGGCATGCGCCGCTACAAATACCAAAGACAACGACACTGGATCCTTTACTTGCCTGGATCCATTTTTTGGCTGGATCCCCGATCAGGTCGGGGACAGGCGTCGAGGATGACAGAAGGGGAAATGCGGGGATTGTCAATGTTCAGTCATTCGTTGACAGTTTTTGCCTGGCATGAGAGAGAAGCCATCATCCTGCGCAATACGCCTCATTTGTCATCCTGAGCGAAGCGAAGGATCTGCTTTTACAACCGAACACCTCAACTACGAGATCCTTCGCTTCGCTCAGGATGACAATGGTACTCAGGATGACAATGGTAGTGTGGTCATCCCTGCAGTGCCTTTTGTCATCCCCAACTACCCCTCCTGTCATCCTCGACATTAGTAATCGAGGATCCAGGGCTTTTGCTTTTTCCTCTGCTTTGCGAAGAGAACAACACTGGATCCCCTAAATTCACAAACGAAGTGCAACACCTTGTTAAGGTGTTGCCATGGGACGCGACTATACACATCTCACCCTTGAAGACCGCTGTGAAATGGCCCGCTTACACACCACGGGACACTCGATCCGCCAAATTGCGGCAACTCTGGATCGCGCGCCATCGACCGTGGCTCGGGAGCTGAACCGCAATGGGTCCACCACCCAGGGCTACCAACCCGGCTATGCCGACCAGCAAGCTCGGGCGCGCCGCTGGCAGGGCTCCAAGCTCGACCGCGACAGCACGCTCCGCGCCACGGTCCTGGCGCAGCTCCAACACGGCTGGTCCCCCCAACAGGTGGCCGGCCGCCTCGCTCGGGAGCAGCACCGACCGGTCATCTCCCACGAGACCATCTACCGCTTCATCTATGCGCAGATGGCCCGCAAAACAGAGTACGCCTGGCGCCACTATCTGCCGCAGGCCAAAGCCAAACGCGGGCGCCGGTGCTACAAGGGGCGCAGCCCGGCGTCCTTCATCGCTCTGCGCCGCCCGCTGGCGGAGCGGCCGGCGGCGGTTGCGGATCGCCGTACCCCGGGCCATTGGGAGGCCGATCTGATGTTGTTCCGGATCTACGGCCAAGCCATCTTGACCCTCCATGAGCGCCACTCCCGCCTGCTGATCGCCGCGCGCCCCCCCGGCAAAGCCGCCGCGCCGATCGCCCACGCCATCGCCACCCTCCTCGCGCCCTTGCCCCCCACCTGGCGCCAAACGATCACCTTCGATAACGGGACGGAGTTTGCGCGCCACTACGCCCTCCATGCTCTCGGCCTCGAAACCTTCTTCTGTGAGACCCACTCACCTTGGCAAAAGGGCGGCGTCGAACACGCCATCGGCCGCCTGCGCCGGACCCTGCCCCGCAAGACCGACTTGGCGACCCTCTCGGATGAGCACTTTACGCGCCTCGTCCAGGTATACAATAATACGCCTCGGAAATGTCTCGGCTATCAGACCCCCGCCGAGGTTTTTAGAAACCACCTGTTGCACTTCAAATGTGAATCCACATCCTCGCGTTCGCAAGGATGACAGAAAAGGGAAGACTCGGAATGACCATGTTGGTGTGGTTAGTTCCTTCATTCGGTCAACGAATGACTGAACACATACGAGGATGACAGAAGGAGAAGGAAGAAAGCGCCATGAGATGGCGCCGCTACAAATACCAAAGACAACGACACTGGATCCTCGATTACTAATGTCGAGGATGACAGAAGGAGAAGGGGGATGCGGGGTTTCGGGACTGCGGCGCGGGGGGGGACGGCAGGAAAGAAGGATAACGACCCTGGATCCTCGATTACTAATGTCGAGGATGACAGAGGGGGAAACGTCAGGGACATGCCTCATGGCGCTTCTTCTGGGCCGCATGAGATGCGGCCCCTACAACGAGAGAAGAGGGGAGGAACCACTTAGAAGCCCCAGCCGATTTGGAGTTGGAGGCCTTGGTTGACCGGCTGTTGGCCGGGCGATTCTTGCCTGCGGCCTTCGAGGGTGAGGGACAGGCCTGTGGCCCAACGCCCGGTCAGGCGCAAGCGCCCGCCCACCCGGTAGGTCCGGCCCGCCCCATCCGACAGCACCGTCCCCGCATACGGGGTCAGTTGCCCAAAACCGACGGCCGGGAACCCATAGCCCACTTCCGCGTTCAGCCGGCCTGCCGGGGCCCGCGTTCGGCCCGGCGGCGCCAGGCCCGCGGTGGTCTGCCGGGTCCAGAGCCCGTTCACGCCGCTGGCTGCCGCGCCCCAGGTGGGGGCGAGCGTCAGGGAGAGGCCCTGGCCCGCAGCCCCCGGGGCGAGGCGCAGCGACCCGCTCGCCCCCCATTCGTCGTAGTCATGGTCTTCGTGCGCCAGCAGGCCCCGGACCGCGGCGTCGAGGGTCAGGCCCAGGCTCGGGTCCGCGTAGTGCACCCGGCCGCCCAGTTCCAGGCCGAACCCGGTCTCCGCGTCGCCCCAGTCATGCCGCAGCCCGACCTCTACCGATGGCGTCAGGCTCCGGCCTTCCGCCCACGTGAGGGCCCGCGAGCCTTCCAGGATCAGCCGCAGCCGGTGCGCGTCCGCGTCCGCCGCCGCCATCCCCACGACCGCCTCCGAGGTGGTGCGCGTGAACATGGCATCCGTGCGCGTGGCGAGCTGGAAGCCGCCGGTCTCCGCCGCCGGCAGCAGAATGCCCCGGCCGCCGACGGTCCCCATGACCAACGTCGTGTCCGTGTCCAGCGTGACGCCAGGGCCGTGCGTCACGGTCAGGTCGCCCCACCCGTAGCCCAGGACGCCCCACACATCCAGGCGCTCATTGACCGCATAGCGCAGGTAGGGATGGATGCTTGTCAGGGTGTTGTCCAACTCGCCGCCGGCCCCGGCGTCGGGCATGGTGTACGAGCCGTTACCCCGGCTGTGGGCGACGGCCACCCCGGCCAGCCAGCGGTCCCATTCGCCATCCACGCCCACGGTACCCGTGAGCACGTCCCCGGCCAGCGTCAGGGCCCCGTCCTGGCCGTTGAACTGCGTGCCGGCCACCCGGCCCCAGGCCGTCAGGCGCGGGCGGGTGCCGGCGTCGGCACGCCCCAGGGTCAGCCGGAAGGAACTGCCTAACAACACGTCACGCAGCCGGGGGAGTTGCAGCCGGAGGGTCTGGGATTGCCCCAGCCGCGGATCCGTGGCCGGCCCGCCGGCCCCCGACCCGCCAAACTCGCCGCCATCGGGCTCAGGGCCTGCGCCGCCGGCCCCCGGCAGCTTCAGCCCCAGTCCCGTTGCCAAGCCCGTCACCACGGAGGCCAGCGGGTCCGTCCCCGGCTCGGCCGCTTCCGGCGGCGGTCTGCCCAGCGGCAGCCGGTAGCCGCCCACGGTCACATGGGAGTCCTGCGCCGCCGCCCCGCGCAGCCGCTCGCCCACCGCGTCCGTCACGTGCGTCGCCACCGTGCGCCCGAACCGTGCCAGCCACCCCTGCGGGATCGGATCGGAGTTGACGATGGTCCCCGTCGCCGTGCCGTCGGCCAGGCGCGCGCCCACCGGGGTCGAGAGCGTGAGCGTCATGGTCTCCTCGTCCTCGTCATGGCCGTCGTCCAGCACCGGCACCGAGACCGTCTGCTTCGTGTCGCCCGCCGCAAAGGTGAGCCTGCCGCTGGTGGCGGTGTAGTCGGAGTCCTCAGTGGCGGCGCCGGCGCCGGTCCCTTCGGAGGTGGCATAGTCCACCGTCACCGGCTCGCTGCGTGCCCGGTCCAGGGTCACCGCGAAGGCGAGCGCCACCCCTGGGGCCTCGCGTACTCTCGCATCCGCCACCGAGAGCGCTGCGGGTCCGAGGATCGTCGCGGCCACCACCCCTTCGATCTTCCGCCCGGCAGCGGTGCAGACCGAGCCCGTCTCCCCGCAGGCCGGCAGCGGCGAGGCCAGCGAGAAGCTCACGGCTTCGTCGCCGCCCGGTTTCACGACGATGTCGAATTCGCGGTCGTGCGGCGGCTTGACCCTGCGCGCCCCGCTAATGGTGCCGCCGGTGACGGTGAACATCGTGTCGCGCACCGTCTTGTAGCTCACGTCCGGTTCGGTGTTGAACGTGAGGCGCACCTCGAAGCTCTCGCTCCCGTCGTGCTCGGCCGGGCCGGTGAGGGTCGCGGTGAGCGGTGTGCCCGGGATCGTCGCCGACGCCGGTCGCGCGAGCGGCTGGTCGTTGATGCACACCGCGCCGGTCTCATCGCACGCGCGCACCGGCAGCGTGAGCGTGATGCCGTAGGCCTGCGAGGGCTTGACCGTCACGTTCCATTCCCGGTTGCTCCCCTTCGTCACCCGCGAGGCCCCGGTCACCGTCCCGCAGCTCTCCGTCGCGCAACTCACCTCGAGCAGCGAGTCGCGCACCGTCTTGTAGCTCAACCCCCGGGGCTCGGCGCTGAAGCTCAACTTCACCGTGAACGGCTTTTTCCCGTCATGTTCGCTCGGCACGTTCACGAAGCTCGCCTCGAGAGGGGGCGCCGGGGCGTCGATCCGCAGCGTGGCCGAGGCGGCGTTGCCCCGCCCGTTCGCGTCCTGCGCCACGTCTGCCGGCACGGTGATCGTGATCGTCTGCGCGCCTTCGTTGGGCGTGATCAGCACCTCGTGCGATTGCCCGTCGCTCTCGCTCGCCATGCCGGTTACCCACCCGCCCTCGATGTCGAGTTCGTCCATGGTGAGCCCGGTCACCGGTTTGGAGAACGTCACTTCGACGCTGAAGGGCTCGTTGATCGGGCCGTCGCCGAGCCTGCGCACGGTGGCCAGCGCGGGTGCGACGTCGGCTTCGACCACCAGCGGTTCCGCTGGGGCGTTGTCGGTGCCTTCGGCCTCGGCCGCGCCTTCGGGCACGGACACGGTGACGGTGCCTGATCGCGCGGGCGCGACCTGGGCGTTCCACGTCCGCTCGCCGTTCGGGGTGAGGCTTCCCCGCACAAGCTCGCCGTTGACGACGTCAATGTCGGAGGCGTCGAAGCCGGTCACGTCTTCGCTGAACGTGACTGCGATCCCGAACGGCCCGTGCACCGGCCCGTTGCCGTCGCGCGTGACTGTCGTCCGTGGGGTCGAATGCGAGGAACTCGTGCCTCTCGCCTGGAGCCCCACCCACACAGTCGAGCCAAGCGGCCATCCTCCTGCGCTGGTCCATTCGGGCTCCGGCCACACGATGGCTTGGGCATTGGCGATACCCCCCGGGATACTTGCGCCGGACATCCAGAACGTCTTGCCGTTGATGATGAACGCGCGGCCGGCCAGCGCCGTCAGATCCGTCTCACCTTCGAACTCCATCGTCACGCTGTCGTCGTATGTGGAGACGCCGTGGTACACCCCTCTCAGCGTGTAGGTCGTGTTCCCCACGATGAACTTCTTCTGCTCGATGCTCCCGTAGCAAAAATCGTTCGGGTGGTGGTCCTCGATGTCGCTCATGTCGAGCCTGGTCCGCACGCAGTCCTGCACGCGCCATCCCCGCTCGTACTCGCCCGTGATCGAAGTCCAGTTCCCCACCGTGATGCTCGTTTTCCAGTCCACCGTGTCGTCGGCCGGCTCCGCTGCCAGCACCGGCGGTGCTGCGACAGCAGTCAGCGTCAGGGCGATCCGCAGGGGCTCGTCGGCTTCGTCCGGCTGCCACGCGCTCCCGCTCTGGATGTTGCGCTTGAAGCGCGTCATGGAGTTGACCGTCACGCCGGCAGGGTTTGCCCCGTCGCTCAGCGTTGTCCGCCCGTTCCCCGTGTCGCTGAACCGGGTCGCGCCTTCGGTCAGCATCACCACGTGATAGCGTGTGTTGGGTTCGAGTTTCTTCCCCGGGTCCGAGGTGAACGTGACATCGCTTCTCGATTTCCATGAGAGCTGCCGCACGAGCATCGTGGGGCGCTGGTCCTGCGTTGACGCGGCCCATATCTCCACCTTCCCGTTGACCGGCATGCAGGTGCCGCTGCGGACTCCGACGGCGAGCGTGTCGAACACGTAGCCATTGGCTGCGCTTCCTGTGGTGAACATCTTGGCGTAGTCGGCTTCCGTTCTTTCGATCCGCACCACGTATTCGTCGTGCTCGATGGTGATGCGCTCGTCCGGGTCATCTATCGTGAAGCGGAACCGGATCTCTGTGGTCGGGTAATCGCGACACTGGGGCGCTTTCGTCTCGTACTCGAACATCACTGCGTTTGTGCAATGTGAGAGCCGCCTTGTCTCCGTCACGGGGTTGATCAGCTCGGACGCCCCTGCGCTGATCGTCGACCTGACGAGTTGGCTGAAGGGTACGACGCAGGAGGTGCTCTCAGTCTTTAATCTCGCCACAAACCTGATGGTCTCTCCCGCTGCCACGCTTCTGCGTTGCGGCCCTACCTCTATGCCTACCCTGTCGTCGTCTTTGATGACTACCGACTTGCCTGCGCCAGTTGCTCCTGGGCATGTTGACGGTTTCGCGCCCGCGGGGAGTCCGCTTCTGAACAACCGCAGGCTAAAGAATTCTTCATCTTCGAGCACTTCGTTGTTCACCAGTCTCACTTGCACTTCTGCTGTCTCTTGCCCGCCTTCCCAGAATACCTGTCCGCTGATCGTGACGTAGTCCGATCCGGGCACTGCGCTTCCTGGCAGTGTCACCAGCAGGACGCTCCATGGGAACTCCGGCGCCGGTGTCACCCGCAGCGGTATCGTTACGTGGCTGTCCACGCCTTCAGTCACCCGTATGTCTTCATCGCAGGGCAGGTCGTAGAAGAATTCCCACCCATCTTCGTCGTAGATCGTGAAGCGCTTCTTCGGGTCCTGGATCATCAGTTGCTCGTGGGTGTCCGCATGCCTCACGAGATCCGCTTCGATGATCGTTTCTCCCTGTGCGATGTCGTTGTCTTCGACGTCGATGGTCACCGTCACCGTCTGCTGGTTGCGGTGAATCTCGATACGTCGATCTGCGAGCTGGCTCTCGCTGACCCGTGGTGTCAGGACCCCCGTCGATCTTTGCGTCAGGCGCAGCGTGGCCACCCACGGCGCGTCGGGTTCCCCCCAGCAGTCGCCGGTCGCGGGCGATGCTTTCGTGATCTGGATGGCGATGTTCCGGCCTTCTTCCTGGCCTTCTTCGATTGTCTGCGCCGCACTCGCGAACGTTGTTCCTCCACCCACGATTACGATTGTTGCCCGGTCGCTTCCGTCGGGCGTCCCGTCGCCGTTGCTGTCGCAGGTCCACCGCGCCTCGGGCACTTCGGGCTCTTCGAGCACCCTGGCGGCTCTTTGCTCTTCTGTCTGGCTGCCCCATACGCGCATACGCAGCCTTGAGGGTCGGTTTTCGAATGACACGCCGTAGCCTCTTCCTCCGGTTGATGTCCAGAGGCCGCTCTCCAGCGTCCACCCGATGGCCGCCGCTCTTTGCCAGGTCGAGCCCGTTGAGGAGATGATGATTTCCGCGTTCTTCACGACCACGAAATACGTGGTCATCGCTGCGAGTTCGGTCGCCGCCGGCGCGACGAAGGTGCGCACGCGCGTTTGTCTCGTCACTGTTATTGTGGGTCCGTTGAGCGTTGCGACGAGCGGCCCTCGCGGCGCGCCTCTGCGGATCTCGAGCGTCGGCGTCTGGGGTTCGTTGGTGCGAAGCCTTAGTCTCACGTCGATGGAGTGCAGCGTTGCTCCGCCCGGGCCGGTCGTGAAGGCTTGTGCGTAGGCGCTCGACGACCCGTCGTTCTGCCCTCTCCGGCTCTCGCCGATACACGCTGCGCATACCTGCCTGCCTGCTCCCGATCCTGTCATGCGGTTGATCACCAGCTCCGTGAGGGCCTGCGCACCGGCATCTCGCCCTCCCGCCATGAGCGCAAAGCCTGCGAGTGCTATGGCCATGATGCGGTGGAATCGTGCCGTGCGCTTCACGCGCCGCGTCTCGCCCCACGAGCCGGAGCCGTGCGGGGCCGATGCGGCCGAGGAAGCAGGGTCTGGGGAAAGGGACAGGCCCCCATCGGGCGGGGGCGGAACAGGACGGTTCTGGTACGGGGGGGCGTCCCGGGGACGCCGGGAACGCTCAGGCGGTCGGGCGGGTCCGGGGGTTCGGGTGTTCATGATTCCTCCAGAGGAGGTCGCATTCTATTGAACTAATCATTCCATTATGCCCCAATCAGGCTGCTGTGTCCAGCCATTTATGTGAAATACGTGTAAATAGTCACGTTATTTTCGTGAAGATTTGTAAATTTCATGCATTATGATCGAATTAGCCCGACATGGCCATCCCGACAGCACATCCGGCCAGGAAGAGGCTGTAGCCAGGAAGAGCCCGTAGGTCGGGTTAGCCGAAGGCGTAACCCGACAATCCGCGGTTGGATGAGGCGAGTCCGTCCGTCGGATTACGCTCCGCTCATCCGACCTACAACTGCTTTTACCGGCGACCCGACAGGGGGCACCCCGTCGAGGTGGACGCCGGTACTATGGCAGACTCCCGACTGGAAAATCAATCATGCTAGACCTCTTATAATTAGTATGCTGGACATTCCTGCACCTTCGCACACGCCCTCACCTTTGCCTGACACATGGGAACGCCCTCACGACATACTGGGCCGTCACCTATTCCGGATCATTCCCCAAATTTTTGCCGGCGACCTTCTGCTTTTGCTCTTTACTCCTCGTGATGGGAATGGCATAAAAAGAACAACGACTAAGGAGGCCGCATGTCTTTACGTATCCACGCCGAAGCCCTATACGATTCGCTGAAATCGCTGTTGTGCAGCCATGATCCCAACCAGGTGCAGGCAAAGATCGAGCGAGAGCTCGGGCACATGATCCCCAACTGGACCGACAAAACCCCGGACTGTCCGGGATGGTACTGGTTTAAACGACCAGGCATAGCTGAACCCCAGCTTCTTCTTGTGGAACACGGCCGTATCGACACCAAACTCATGGCCGATTTGGGTCCACCGAATAATTTAGTGGACGTTCAACGCGTGAAAGGGCTTTGGGCAGGCCCCCTGCTTCCCCCTACTTAATATGGAAGACCCACACGCCGATTCGAAAAGCAGCCCGTCAACCGCTTCCTGGGAATCGTTCTGTGAATCCCGACTCGACTACCTTTCCGCCCTGGCTGTCCCTATCGCCGAAGGCGTCACGCGCCAGGATACCACTCATCCTGCATTTCACGGTTGTGTTGACTGGCATTCCTGTATCCACGGACTCTACGCCTTATTCACCGTGTCCCGGTTAACGGGAGACCCCTACTGGAGCGACCTTGCCGAATCCTTGCTCATCCCTGAAAAACTGGACCAGGAATTCGCGTGCATTCAGAATGGTGAATTGAATCATGAACTTCCCTATGGGTTTGCGTGGTTCCTGAAACTTGCGCGAGATCGCCAGCGCTTTTTTCAACAAGACGATTTACAGGCAATCGCCGGAGAACTGGCCAGGCAACTTGAACAGTGGATCTTTTCCTTGTCCGGCAGTGACCTATTGACTCATGCACGACACCGCGCCTATGGCAACGTCTCCTGGGCCATGTTGAATGTATGGGAGTGGGCCCAATGGAATCATGAGATGGGATTGGCTGAAGCATTATCTGCGTTTACACGTGAGCAATTACTTCCCCTCGATCAGGCACTGCCACCCTCCTTCGATTATCTGACCGATGAATTCTTCCCGGCCGCGCTGCAACGCACACGAGCGATTCTCACCATCCTTCCTCGCAACGAAACCGACACGTGGTTACGCACGTACCTTGCAGAAGACGTTCAATTGGAACCCGTCCACCGTCCGGCTTTTCCCCATTCCGCCGGCCTCAATTTCAGTCGTTGCTGGGGCTTGTGGGACCTTTTTCAATACACGAGGAATCCCCTGTATCGTGACCAATACGTTCGACACGTGGTCACGCAGATGAACCATCCCGAATATTGGCGTGACGACTACAAACACTACAGTCATTGGGTCGCCCAGTTCGGGGTTTATGCTCTCGCACTCAGTATGGACCACACCTAGCGTTCCCGCGGCATGCGCCGGTTGACAATTGGTTGTGCCGGTAGGTAGAAATTCGGCTTAGGAACACGACCCCTTTCCCTCACGTTCATTGAGTATTTTCAATCAGGCCATTCACACTTCCTTGATCTGAGACCACGCTCTTCTCGCTTTTCATAGTTTGGAGTCCTTCTCATGCCAATCAACGCACTACGAAAACCGGGGGCAAAGATGAGCCTCAAGGAAGCTCTCGAACGGGTGGAAAAGCTCAAACGGATGACTGCGAGCAGCAACCCTCACGAAGCGGCCGTGGCCACTGCGCGACTCAAGGCCTTTGACGTCAATGCCGCACGCACCTCTCAAACGAAAGATTTTGAAACCGAACCGGAGACCATCACGGAACCCGGCGAGAGCGGACCTTTCAATCAGAAGGTTGAAGTTCTCGATGAGTGGCCCGTCATTCCCTACCAGGAATTGGGGGAATTGGAAGTGGAACAGCCGCCTGAAACCTCGTCGATGAATTGGGACGTGCTGCATGCTGAATTGCTGGAACGGGCTCAACAGATCGGCGCCAATGCCATTATCAACATTCAAACCAAGGGAACAATTCGGGAAAAAATCTTGACTGCGATGGTGCTCAAATATCTTTCGCCACAGGAAATCCTGGACGTTCAGGCAGCCAACAAATTAGAAGAAGACGAGAAAGCGTACAAAGAAGCGCAAAAAGAACGACGTGATGAAGATTGGGCCCCTCCTGTTGGGTAAGAGTTGAGTCACCCTCCTCTCTCCTTCCTGCGATTTCCCCGGGGTCATTAGTATGAAAATAGCCAACGCCACCCCGAATCTGTCATACCCGCTCCCTCTCCGTCATTCCCGCCGTTTGTAAGCGGGAATCCAGTCTTGTTGTTTGTGGAGTGGCCCGGATGCAAGGAAAAAGACAAAAGACCCTGGATCCCCGATTAAAAATGTCGGGGATGACAGAGAGGGAAAAACGGGAATGACAGAAGGAGACATCGGGAAGTGTCAACGAATGAGTGAACACATACACGCCAGCGTGATCATCCAGAACATTGCACTGAGCCTGTCAAAGGTGCATTCGTACGATACAGTGTGGCAAAATTGAGTCCTTGGGGGAAAAATACCCGGCCACGTTCTCCGGTGAGAACATCACCGGACGGAACGTGCCTCATGTGACGAGAACAGGAGCGACGCCTGATGGAATTTGAATATCAAGAGATCTTTGAACACGGGGCGGATACGACGACGTATCGCACGTTGACGTCGGACCACGTCTCCACCACCGTCTTCGAAGGGCAGGAAATCCTCACCGTTCAACCCGAGGCCCTCACTCTCCTGGCTCGTGAAGCCATGGATGACGTTGCGCATTTACTGCGAACGAATCACCTTAAACAATTGAGCGACATTCTGGACGATCCTGAAGCCTCGGATAATGATCGCTTCGTCGCGTTGGAACTGCTCAAGAATGCCAACATCGCCGCCGGGCGGGTGTTGCCGGGTTGTCAGGATACCGGCACGGCGATCGCCGTCGGGTATAAGGGACAGCAGGTCTTCACCACCGGCAATGACGCCGAAACGATCTCGCGCGGCATCTATGAAGCCTACGCGCAGCGCCACCTGCGCTATTCGCAAATGGCCCCCCTCGATATGTACACCGAGCAAAATACCGGCACGAACCTCCCGGCTCAGATCGAACTCTATGCCGACTCCGGTGAGGAATACCGCTTCCTGTTTATCGCCAAAGGCGGAGGGTCGGCGAACAAAACTTTTCTCTATCAAGAGACCAGAGCCCTGCTGAATCCGAAATCCCTACTCTCCTTTGTCGCGGAGAAAATCCGCACGATCGGGACCTCGGCCTGCCCGCCCTATCACCTGGCCATCGTCATCGGAGGCCTGTCCGCGGAGTTCACCTTGAAGACCGTCAAACTCGCGAGTTGCCACTATCTCGATGATCTCCCGACTTCCGGAAACCATTTGGGTCGTGCGTTTCGGGACCTCGACTTCGAAAAGGATATTTTACGACTCTGCGTCGAAACCGGCATCGGCGCCCAATTCGGCGGCAAATATTTCGCACACGACGTACGGGTCATTCGCCTCCCTCGTCATGGTGCGTCCTGCCCCGTGGGCCTGGGTGTCTCCTGCTCGGCCGACCGGCAAATCCTGGGCAAAATCACCAAAGACGGAGTCTTTCTCGAACAACTCGAAACGAATCCCGCACAATACCTCCCGGACGTCAGTGAAAAGGACCTGGACGAGAAAGTCGTCAAGATCGACCTGAACCGGCCGATGCCGGCAATCCTCTCAGAGTTACGCGAATATCCAGTGGCCACCCGGTTGTCCCTCACCGGCCCTATTGTCGTTGCGCGAGACATCGCCCATGCCCGGCTGAAGGAACAACTGGATGCCGAAAAGGGCCTTCCCGAGTATTTCAAAAATCACGTCGTCTATTACGCCGGCCCCGCCAAAAAACCAGAAGGGTATGCTTCAGGGTCCTTTGGCCCCACGACCGCCGGACGCATGGACTCCTACGTGGACCAGTTTCAGGCCGTAGGGGGCAGCATGATCATGCTGGCAAAAGGCAACCGCTCCCAACAAGTACGCGAGGCCTGTCGGAAGCATGGGGGGTTCTATCTGGGTTCCATCGGTGGCCCGGCTGCACGGCTGGCCGAACACAGCATCAAAAAAGTTGAAGTCCTCGAATTCGAAGAGCTTGGCATGGAGGCGGTGTGGAAAATCGAGGTCGAAGATTTCCCGGCCTTCATCGTCATCAATCACAAAGGCCAGGACTTTTACGCCGACCTTGACGCCCAACGCCCGCTGGTTCAACTCGGCAATCAGGCAAAGCCTTAGCGACAGCACCGGCAGCGCACCACATTCGACAGGTCGACCCTACCCACTACCTTTTTTGTGATTCTGTTGTCTTCTGGGAAAAAATGTGCTACCGTGTCATGTTCAAAGAAGGTGACCTGCGTTGAAGTTCAAGGACGCGGCCATTTATTAATCGAGGTTGCAATCGGAAATCTGATCGAAAGCTGACCAAGCCGGCCTTTCTTCAGTCGCGTCTTCGGCCCTCCTTTCCCGTTTTTCGAGTGTAAATCCCCAATACTTTCAAAGGAGTTGTTCTATGCCGTTTAAAATTTATGTGGGCGGATTGCCATATCCGACAACCGAAACGGAATTAACGGATCTGTTTGTCCAACATGGCAACGTGGATTCGGCAAAAATCATCACCGACAAATACACCGGACGATCCCGGGGTTTTGGTTTTGTCGAAATGCCCTCGGATGACGAAGGTAAGGCAGCCATTACAGCGTTGAACGGCACCCAATTGGATGGCCGTACGTTAACCGTGAATCAAGCCCGGCCTCAGGAAGCGAGACCAGGAGGACGCGGTGGCGGTGGTGGTGGCGGTGGTTTTGGCGGCGGCGGTTTTGGCGGCGGCGGCGGCGGTGGCCGTGGCGGACGACACGATCGCTAGTCACGCTATCAGAGAAATAGGGGAGAAGGCTTGGCCTTCTCCCCTATTCACCTCTCATCGCATCGCAGTAGGCCTGCAAGGCCGTTTCCAGCGCCCGTAACACAATCCTCAAATTTGGCGTGCATCTTGCGTTGCGTTTTCGTAGATGAACGTCATCACCGTCAGGCTCCACCACTTCTGCAATCCCTTTTCTTGACACCCGGAGAGGTCTACCCTATGCTCACGCAAGGGTGACTGATGTCATGAGTCGGCTATCACGCACATTGCTTATTGTCGGAGTTCTGGCCTGTTTCGTGGTCATGAGTGGGGTGGTCTCCAGCCAGGCTGCCGCCCATTCCCTTCACCACGTTCACCATAATGCAGCCACCCATTCGACTATTCTCTGCTCCCTTATGTGCGCGGCGGGCCAGGTGGCCAACGGCGTCGAGCCTGTTTTTGATGCCCCGCTCACCGTTTTACACGCCTTAAAAGTCTCCATCGTTCATCCTGTCAGGCTTACCGTTCCAACGCTTCGCTTTTCTCGCGGTCCTCCCAGTTTCTAAGTCTTTCCTTTAACAATGAAACATTGCTGCGTTTTTTCTGCCGGGGACAAGTCCTCGACGAAAAGACTGTTTGCTGCCATTTCAAAGGGAAGGCTTTATGACTCACTCTGAAGGACTAGGACTATCAGTTTCTTTCTTTTTTTGCGAGAAGAGGTTTGCGGATGAACGGAATATGGAACCCGGGAATCATACTTGTATTATTTTTATTCAGCATGACGTGGGCCGGCACTCAAGAGGCTCACGCGGCATTACTGGACGGCCTGCTCGATGGCGTCGAGGAATCCCTGGCTGAAGGGTTGTCGAAAAAAGGAGAAAAACTGACCACGGGGAACTTTTACACCGATGACAAGCCGAATGCTCATGCTCCGATCGGGATGATGGGAGATCACACGCATGAAGCAGGGGAAGTGATGTTCTCCTATCGCTTGATGCACATGTTCATGGAAGGAAATCGTTACGGGACTAACAGGCTGACCACTAATGAAGTGATAACACCAAGCCCCGTTCCTCCATCGGGATATCTCGTGGCGCCGGAATCCATGCGCATGTGGATGCACATGTTCGGGTTCATGTATGGATGGAATGACACCGTGACCCTGATGCTCATGGTGCCATACCTGAACAACAGCATGAATCACGTTATGCGTAACGGAAGGAAATTTACGACCCGTTCCGAAGGGTTCGGAGATATCCGGTTCGGATCGCTTTGGCGACTCTGGGCAGTCGAAGCCCCAAGCATCGGGGCCCATCGGTTCCACTTGAACCTGTCGCTGAGTGTGCCGACTGGAGATATTGAGCCGACTGACCGGACGCCAATGGGGGCCAACACCCGATTACCCTATCCCATGCATCTTGGTTCAGGGACCTTCGATTTTTATCCCGGGATCACGTACGGAGGAGAGATGGGTCGGGCTTCCTGGGGTCTCCAAGCCATCGGCACCCTGCGGGCAGGCAACAATTCCAATGATTTTTCCAAGGGTGACGCCTATACGGTCAACGTCCATGGCGCCTATGAAGTCATCGAAAATACGCTGAGCAGTTCGGTCCGTCTGAGTTGGAATCACTGGGAAGCCTATGATGGAATGGACCCGGCCATTGGCACGCTACACCCAATGAATCGAATGAGGATCGTTCAAACGGCGTTTCCTGCCCTGCTGGGTGGGCAACGCCTGGACATCCTGTTCGGGATCAACGTCCTGTTCCCTGATTTTATGGGTCTGGAAAATCGGCTGGCAGTGGAAGGCGGGTTCCCGGTCTACCAGTACCTGGACGGGCAACTTGAAACCGATTCGATCGTGACGTTCGGGTGGCAGGCGGTCTATTAATGGGATCCTCCTGCCATGAGAAAAGATGAGTGAAATTCTTTGAAAAGGAGACATCACATGTGGCGCCACATCTGTACAATAAGCTGGTTCTTTGTAATATTAGGGTACACAGGTGTGGGGTTTGCCTACGACGTGATTGAAGTCGAAAACGGGGCAACCATCACGGGAAAGGTGGCCTTTACGGGCACCCTTCCCCATGCCCCAAGACGTTTTGAAGTCAGGAACGGGCCTGAGATTTGTGGAGCAGCGCGCGTACTGACCAAGCTCGAAGTGCACGAAGGCATGGTTAAAGGTGTCGTCATCGCACTGGAAGGCGTGGACAAGGGCAAACCTTTCTCTTCGCATCACGATACAGCCACCGGACGGGGTCGCGGGGAATTCCAGTATGCCGGTGGAAACGGTTTAAACCTTGGCGTTCGACTCGAAAAATGCAGCTTCGGCCCGTTCACCGGGGTCATAATGGCTGATGAAGCCGTCCATTTCATCAACCACGATTCCATCAAACACATGCTTCACACGTATTCGCTAAGGGGCCGCAAAGCAAAAATCATGAGAACCATGCATACCCAGAGTCTGCGAGCCCAGGGACAGACGGAAAAAGTCTTCCCCGCCAAAAAATTACGTCGAGCCGTGGCCGTGGGCTTGACCTGTGATCGTCACGACTTCATGGAAAATTGGCTGTACGTGGTCAAGAATCCCTATTACGCCATTTCAGATGAATTAGGGAATTTCGAGATCGACCAGGTCCCGCCCGGCGACTATAACCTGGTGGCCTGGCATCCCGTTCTCGGCATAAAAGAACACCGCGTGACCATCACTCCACAGGGCAGTCTCCCGGTCGATTTTGAATTTATGAAATAACATCTCGGGTCACCCGCCGTTGGCCGGCCTGAACGATCATCGTTCGTGTTTCCCCTCCCCGGCTCTATTCCCAGAACACCTTCCCCCATGAGTTTGCTTAGGTGTCTCAGCCAACCAGAATATGCTAAGTTGCACCGTTTGAAAACGAACGCAGAAAGGAGAACCCATGGCAACCATCATTCCTTTTCGTGCCGTACGACCCAAACCGGAATACGCCGCCCAAGTGGCTGCGCCCCCTTATGACGTCGTCTCTTTGGACGAGGCACGCAACATCGCCGATGGGAATCCTTACTGTTTTCTTCGGGTTGGGCGAGCCGAATTGGAGTTGGCTGACGGGCTTGACCCCTATTCAACGGAAATCTACGAAAGAGGAGCCGCCAACCTTCGGACGTTTCTTGAAGACGGCATCCTGGTACGGGAAGCCCACCCCATGTTTGGAGTGTATCGACAACGCTGGGAGACCCACGAACAGACCGGTCTCGTCGCGCTCACCTCGATCGACGAATACGACCGTGGGATCGTTAAGAAACACGAACTCACCAAGCCGGTCAAGGAAGAGGATCGCGTGCGAGTGATCGAAACGCACGAATCGCAATCCGGTCCCGTCCTCTTGTTTTTTCGCCGTACGGCCCAATTCGAGAATTGGCTTACTGACATCACGGCCGTTACCGAACCGGACTTTCAATTCACCGCCGACAATGGCGTGGAGCATACCGTCTGGAGCCTGCGTGACCACGTGGCCATTGAAAAAATGGTCGAAGATTTCAAGAACGTTGACGCGTTGTACATTGCCGATGGGCACCATCGCTCTGCCGCCGCCAGCCGGGTACATGCTTCACGGGCCCATAATGACGCACGGTCATCCCGGCATCGTGAAGAAGGATTTTTGTGTGTCATCTTTCCGCACGACGAATTACAAATCCTGCCCTATAATCGCGTGGTGCGTGACCTGAATGGGCACACCCCACAAAAATTTCTCGAGGCCTTGGCCTTGGACTATGAATTACAACCCACCACACAACCAGGGCAGGCTCCGGAAGCCGGGTTTGATATGTATCTGGAAGGCCACTGGTATCGCGCGCTCCCCAAATTGACGCCGGAACAACGGTCCAGGATTGAGCAGGAGCCGGCGAACGCATTGGCCGTCTCGGTGTTGACCGACCGCGTCTTAATTCCACTGCTGGGCATTACGGATCAACGCTCAGACCCGAGGATCGATTTCGTCGGAGGCATTCACCCGCCGAAAGTCCTGGCCTCGAAGGTTGATGGAGAGGACTGGGCCGTCGCGTTCTGGTTGTCCCCCACGACCGTTGACGAACTCATGGCTGTTTCCGATGCCCAAGGCATTATGCCGCCCAAGAGCACGTGGTTTGAGCCCAAGCTCCGTGACGGCTTATTCGTGCACCTCCTGCGGGACGAGTAAGTTGCTTCCGGCTTACATATCGCCATAATCCGGATACCGTGTGGAACCCGCCCGGAAATATTCCTGGGGTTCCCTCACGATCCAACCAAGCTCATTGACAGGTTCCAGGGCGGGGATGGCGGCATCCTGCTCCGACGGATTTTCTCCAGCATTGTCCCGTTGACGGGGGTTGCTTGCTTGCCGGTCGCCCCACGTCCCTTCTCTCTTGCAGAAAAGAAAGTCCGTATCCCAAAAATAAATTTCGACCAGCGCCTCTCCATCCACTTCCCCGATGTTGTAATCGCCAACAGGTCTGGTGTGCTGGTCGAAATCATCGAGCAGATCATTATGGGTCGCGCAAAAATTCTTTAACGTTTCGTACAGCACGAGCCAATGCAGATCGGTTAAGCGATACACTTGTGAATCATTCACGGCGGCCAACAGTTGGACCAACACACGCACCACCTCATAGGGACAGAGACATCGTGAGGTCTCCGGATAGAGCCCTTCCCAGGAATCGATGGCCCCGTCGTCCGACAGCAATTGGATTTCGAATGCTTCACTGGTGAAGGCTTCTTTCAGAATAGCCTCAAATACGGCGTCGGGTTTGGTTTGAAAATAGATCATCGCGAGAGTCTTTACGGTATCATGCAGAAATCACGCTTTGCTGTCATCCCCGACCCGATCGGGGATCCAGGTTTTTCTCTTCTGCTCTTCCATGCGTGCGGGTCCGCCTGGAACAGAACCCTGGATTCCTCCTCTGACTGGATTCCCGATTAAAAATGTCGGGAATGACAGAGAGGGAAAAACGGGAATGACAGAAGGAGACATCGGAAATTGTCATTCCGAACCCACTGCTGTCATTCCGAGCGTAGCGCCTGTCCTGAGTCTTTCGAAGGAAGGAATCTCGTAGTTTCGACCACCGAATGCCTGGAAAAGCAGATCCTTCGCTTCGCTCAGGATGACAGATGAGGCGTGTTGCGCAGGATGATGGCATCTCCCTAATGCCGGGCAAGAATTGTCAACGAATGACTGAACACAGACAGGAATGACCAATTCGGGATGTCGTTGACTATTTTCATGCCAATGCGTTGGGAACCCACGCTCTCAGAAAATCCACGGAACAAGCCGCCACGTCCGCAACCGGTAGGCCTCATAGTCGTCAAAGGCTTCCCCCAACAACCTCTCTTCATAGGAGAGTTTCACCACCAGATCCGCACCCAAGAGTAACCAACAAAACCCTCGCCAGTATGAAAATGACTCGCACACCAACGCCAGCATGATCATCAGTAACGCCGTGTACATGGGATGCCGGATCCATTGATACGGACCATTGGTCACCAGCCGGCTTCCGGCCCTGACATCGGGGAAAACGTTGACATTTTTCAACTTCATGGTGAGGATCGCCCAAATCGCCAACAGGCTTCCCGACAGTTCCAACGTGAAGAACCACTCATTCCTGGCGAACCATGGCCCGGAAACCAGAATGGCTCCCATACAGGCGAATTGAACACCCACGAGCACATAGAACGGAACCCTGTCGGTTTTGTGTTTCATGATCAAGACACGCCGTTGTGAGAACCCCTGGAAAAACGGAACCTCAATACCGATAGCCTCCGCTCAGGTGCTTCTCCAGAGTCGAAGACAGACCGAGATGGTTGCGATAGGCTGGGGATTCAACGATTTCTTTATTCGTCGGAGCCAGTTCACTCGCTTTTTTGAAATGGATCGTGGCTTCCCGGTGATTGCCCAGCTTGTGAAGCGTCAGGGCCAGATTGAAATGGGCTTCCGGCAAATCGGGGTCGGCTCGGATCGCCGATTCAAAACGACTTTTCGCCACCTGCCACTTCCCGGCATCATACTCCTGAATCCCCTCAAGATTATGATGAGCCGCAGCAGGACTGGTCATGGGCAAGACGGCGAAAGGACCTGACGGCGTGGCACACCCCGTCATCATCGCCAAGCATCCCAAGACGACCGTTCTTATTCCACGATGCATACGTTTTCCTTCAATGGTCCTTTTTCTCACTCTTGATCCGAAAATAAGAAATTATGCATAACAATCAGGTAGCAACCAGCACCGTCGGATTACGCTACGCTAATCCGACCTACGCGCCTTTCCCTGAATTGTGTCACCATGCACGGATAGATAGCAATACGATGACGAGCTGCCACTCATCCGTGCAAATTTCAGTTGAAATGCGAAATCATCAGCACTTAGAATGTGTTTTTTTATAGTAGAATGATTGGTCACGTCAGTCCACGACGCTCTTTTACTTTCTTAGGAGGAGTCACCAGATGAAACGAACGATCGGTTTTCTCACGTTGATGATCATCGCCGGTGGCCTCTTGCAGGCATCGGCATACGCATCCGGTTCCCTTTCTGGCGGCCAAAGTATCAGCGCCAGGAGCGCCTACGCCATGGGCAAGGCCCTCACGTTCCAGAAGCTCGTGTGCCCGTCCTGTCCCCTGCAGGCGGGCGATCTGACCCCGGAACGCGCCATGAGTTTGAAAAACAGCCTCGAAACCCGTGAAGCGGCGAACAAGCCGGGCACGCCGGATGACGGGCATATCGCCGTACTCTGTCCGGGCAGCCGTGCCGCCGGGTGCGACGGGAAGCCGGACGAACAGGAACTCGTCCACTATTACCTGAAGCGCCGCTTCAAGCTCTAACCACGTCGGTTTCATCATGGACGTACGCAAAGGAAGGAACGTCACTATGTACAGAGCAACATTGATGGCCCTCGTGGTTATAGTCACGACGGCCATCGGATCATCTGCCTTCGCCGACGGAGTGTCGCCCTGGCTCCCCGCTCCCGGCGCCGGATTCATCAACCTTTCCTATGTCTCCCAGAACGCCACCGAGTTCTACGTCGGCGATCAAGAGAGAGGAACCCCCCCAAGACAGGCGACACCTCCAGGTCCGAATCTCGGTCAGCACACCGTATGGGTGAACGGCATGTACGGCTTGTCCGATGCAGTCGCAATAGACTTCCGCGTGGGTGCTGCCAGAAGCTACGCCTCGGGAGGGCCGACGGGGGGGAGGGATAAATACTCGGGCGTGACGGACACCAATATCGGCGTTACCTGGCGCATCGCCGACGAACTGGTGAATCCATCCATGCCGAGCATCGCCCTGCGCGGCGGGGCGATCATCGAGGGATCCTACGCAGCCGGATACATCAATTCCATCGGCGACGGAGCAAGCGGCCTGGAAGTGTCGGCCCTGGCCGGCAAATATTTTGCGGACCGGTTCGCCGTATCCGGCGAAGTCGGGTACCGCGTCCGCGACGAGGACGTCCCGTCAGACGTCTTCGTGAATGTGTCGGGCGGCGTGCTGGTGGACAACATCGGCTTGAGTGTCAACTACAAGCTCGTTGACGCTCAGTCCGGCCTCCAAATCGGCGGTCCCGGATTCACTCCCACCGGGCGCGTTTTCCCCAGGCTGGAGGAAGACATCCAGTTCCTCAGCGGGACGGTGAACTTGAACGTGTCCGACCAAACGAACTTGGCCGTGACTTACGGGGAGGTCATCGACGGTCGCAATACGTCGAAGTCCAAAGTGTTCAGCGTGACGATGGGTTACCTGTTCGACACCTTCTGATTCCCCAGCGGGCAGGCGCGCCTCAGGGCCGGTTCAGACTCCAGTCGTACTCGTAGTCCACTGACCCGGCAAACTTCCTCAGGCGCGTCGCGAGCGCCTTGTCCGCATACGTGACGAGGTATTCGATCACCGACTTCTCTGTGCCCCCGAAGTCCGCCGCGTACCATTTATAGATGCTCGCAATGATGATGAAGTCGTCGTCCATGAATTCGACGCCCCGCGGATGATTCACGTAGGCGCGCGCGCCGGCATCGAGCAGTTCCTCGGTATTGTCCGCGGTGAAGGCCGTCGGGCACAGGTTGGGACACCCGTAGCTGGCGCAGTTGACCGCGTAGTGGATTCGGTTGTCCCGCCAGATGGGGCGCAGGATGCCATGTTCGATGTTGTTCAGCGTCAGGTCCCGGCCGGCGACCTTGGCGTGCACGTCGTCCCAGGGCCCGCCGAAGATACCCAAGCTGCCGAGCAGGCTTTCGCTGATGTCTTTGATGGATTTCACGGGATAGGCATCCGCCACGACCTGCACGGTCAGGGCATTGTAGAAATTGATCCAGTACGCTTTCTGTTCCGCTCGGGAATAGTCTCTCGGATCCAGCGACTGCAAAGACGCCAGATACGAGGCCAGCTTGGCGAAGTCCCCTGCATTGGCCTTGAGCGCCCCGTAGTCGAAACGATTCACGCCCGAGTCGTGCACACGCAAATACTCATTCAGAATCTCCTGCCACGCGCCGTGATCGATGCGCGCGACGCTGTTTTCGTCACTCGCGTCCCACGCCGGAATCAGTTTTGCGGACTGGGCATGCGCAGCGGCGGCAAGCAGCGTCGCCACGAGCAGGATTACGGCAATCCGCAGGCAACTTCTCGCGCGTTCAGCGGTAATCAGGATTGGCTTCATGGTCGTTCTTCCTCCTTGCTGTCACATGTTTTGCCAGGATCGGCGCCCCGGCACCGCAACCGTGCGATCATTCCGAGAATTCCGATGCTGGCGCCGATAACGCCCTTCAGGGTTCCCCCAACCTTCGATATACCGAATCGCCGCCGCAGGGCGTTCACCGGCGTCTCGACAATTCGCATGTTCAATTGGATCGCCTTGACCTGCATTTCCACCGTCCAGCCGTAGGCGGTATCGCGCATGTCGATCCGTCGCAGGGCGTCCGCGCGAATGGCCCGAAAGGGACCCAGATCGGTAACCACCTTCCTCCACAGCAGCCGGATCAGCAGGCCCGCCACGCGGTTGCCGGCGATCTGCGGCACCGACAGGGCGCCCGGTTCCCTCCGTCCCAGCGCGCGGGACCCGATGGCCAGGTCGGCACCGTCCGCGATAACCGCCAGCAGGTCAAGGGACTGCCGGACCTCGAACGACTGATCGCCGTCGACGAACAGGACGACGTCCACCGGGTGGAGGGCGGCAATGGCAGTCAGGCACGCCCTACCGTAGCCTGGCGTCTTCTCGACGACCACGCGGGCACCCGCCGCTCGCGCGCGCTGCGCCGTGGCGTCCGTCGATCCGTTGTCGCACACCACAAGGTCGTCGATGACGCGATGTCCGGCATCCGTGCGAAGATCCAGCAGCGCGGTAACCACGGCGCCGATGTTGTCTTCTTCGTTGCATGCCGGAATTAAGGCTCCGACGCTCAGGTTCTTGTACATCGTACCTAACACCGTATCAATTGTTGATCCTGACGCCGGGGCCGGTCGCCCGCCGCCGGAACAGGTCATACGCCAGCGCCAGCAGGATCAGGCCGAACTCCAGGGGCCGGACCCATGCCGGCTGCTGGTACGGTTGCAGATCGCCGTCGTTCAGGTTGAGTCCGGTCACGTAGCCGAGAAAAACCGCAACGGAGGCCGTCCACGCAAAGGCGCTCGGCGCGATCGCCGCAAACGGAAGCAGCCAGAGCAGGTACCACGGATTGATCACCGGCGAGGCCACGAGTAACACGCCATAGAGCCAGTCGCCTCGCGTGACCTCACGCGCGCTGCTCCGGGAATATCGGAAATAGTAGCGTCCCCAGAAGACAGCGCACAACAGGCCCAGCACGAGCTTGGCCTCGAACGGCCGCAAGATGGTGGTGAGCAGCCCGAATGCCGCCGAGTTGAACTCCCACTCCCTGGCAAAGACCAGCAACGACTCGAAGTCCGTACCACCCTGCAGGACGAACGGCGTATACAACGCCGCCAGCGTGGCGACGAACAGAACCCAAGGCCCGACACTCGCACCGACCAGCACCAACGGGACCAGCACCAGCGCGAATATCTTGGCCCCTACGGCCATCCCCAGGCAGACGGCGGCACTCCAGCGATGGTCCCGGGCCAGCACGATCGCCGCCAGCAACAGGCAGACACCGATGCCGTCCGGGTGCGCAGTAAAGGCGACCTCCTTGACGACCAGCGGACACCACGCGTAGAGCATGACGTTCCCGGCCGGTGCCAAGCGTAGCAGCAGCGCGATGGTCGCAAGATCGATGGCGATCAGGATCGACTGCAAGGCTGCGACGCTTCCCGGTTTCAACCAGTAGCCGAGCAGGAAAACAACCTGCGTGACCGGGGCGTAGATGGTCGGCAATTCAGGATTGTTGATGCCATCCAAGATGCGGTGAAACATCGCCGGAACGCCGGGATCGGCGAAGAACGCTTCAGGGGTGGAACCGTAGGGAGTCCCGGTCGTCGCAAAGCGGTAGCCGTCCCACAGGTAACGATAGAAGTCGTCTTCAAAAAACGGTCCGCCTGCCAACCCACAGATCCGAAAAACCACCGCCCAAAAAATCAGGCGACCGAGTGGGAACGGTTCGCCACGCCGGTGGAAGTACAGATAGAGGCTGAAGACCGGCAGGCTGGTCCACGCGACAAGGAGGAAGAATACCGGCAGGTCGGGTTCGCCGGGTCGCCGCGCCAGAAAGGCGAGGGTGGCGTACCCCAACACGCACCACAAACCGACCACGTCCACGTACCGGCACGCACGCCCGTTTGCAATCGGTGTCATCGATCATCAACCAATCTCTTAGGGAAAAACGGCATTGTACACGGAAGATGCTTCCGCTACCATGCCACAGCATTGGGACGAGTCGAAACGTGCAACGCCATGACACATGACGTCGTGATCATCGGAGGAGGGTCCGCAGGATATGCCGCGGCACGGACGGCGCGCGACGAAGGCGCCGACGTCGGCATTATCGATCATGGGCCGTTGGGAGGACTCTGCATTTTACGCGGATGCATGCCGACCAAGACGATCCTGCGCTCCTCAGACGTCATGTCGCTCATGAACCGTGCGGAAGAATTCGGGTTAAAGCCGATTTCCGCGGAAGCCGATCTCTCCGCAATCATCAGTCGCAAGGCTCGCCTCATCGGTGAGTTTGCCGAGGACCGCATTCACGCACTGAAAGATTCCCGTTTCACCTTATACGAGGAACGCGCCGCCTTCATCTCTCCCCACGAAGTCCAAGCCGGTTCTCACAAGCTGACCGCCAACGCGTTTATTATCTCCACGGGGTCCGTGGTCTCACGTATCCCGATCTCCGGACTCGACGAAGCCGGATATCTCACCAGCGATGAAGCCCTGGAACTGCGCGACGTTCCCCGATCCATGATCGTGCTCGGCGGTGGGCCCGTGGCCCTGGAATTGGCTCAATTTTTCCAGCGTATCGGGACCCTCGTGACGTTGATCCAGCGGAGCGCTCACGTCATGTCACAAGGTGATGAAGACCTGGCCGGTCCGGTGGAAACACGGTTCAGGGAAGAGGGCATGACGGTGTTGACCAATACCCAACTGCATCGGTTTACCCGGGACGGCACGCAAAAAGTAGCCCACTTGACTCATGAGGGGAAGGAGAAAACCGTTTCCGCAGAGGTGATTCTCCAAGCCCTCGGGCGCCAGCCTAACATTTCAGGTTTGAACGTGGAGGCTGCACGGGTCGAGGTTCATCGAGGCAAAATCGCGGTCGATGACACGATGCGAACCAGCCAGCCGCACATTTATGCCGTGGGTGACGTGAACGGACTCCATGAAATCGTCCATATTGCGATCCAACAGGGAGAAATTGCAGGGTGGAACGCCATCCATCCCCAGTCCTCCCCTCGCCGATATGACGACCGGCTCAAAGCCCAAGTCGTCTTTACCGACCCTCAAGTCGCCGGCGTCGGTTTAAGCGAAAAAGAATGCAGGAGCCGGAAAATTCCCTATCGTGTTGCCTCGTATCCGTTTGCCGACCATGGGAAATCATTGTCGTTGGGTGAGACTCATGGTCACGTCAAACTTCTGGCTTCGCCGGAGAACGGCAAAATTTTGGGAGCCCATATTGTCGGGCCGGAAGCCGCGGAACTGATTCATGAACTCATTGCCGTCATGTATTATCATGGGACGGTTCATGATCTCGCTCGGATACCCCATTATCACCCTACCCTTGCCGAGATCATCACGTATCCTGCCGAGGAATTAGCCGGACAGATCAACTCAGAATCTGCCGTCCAAGAGACGGAAAATGCGACCGATCTTTCCACCGGCAAAGTGCCTTCGTAATGGGCTCAGACCTTCATGCGGTATAATGTTGTAGAGAGTATATGACTTGCCGACATGAGCTAAAGCCATCACAAAGGCAACAACAATGGAGCGAACGATGACTGACTCTGCTGAATCCTCCCCGCGATCTCTCGGAAAAATCGTTATTCTTGGAATCCTGGGACTGGGGCTTGGGGCATTTTTCTATTTCGACGTTGGACAGTATTTTTCTCTTGAAGCTCTAAAAGCCAACCGGGACGATTTACTGGCTTATGCCAACGCCAATTTTACCGCCGCGGTCATCCTCTACGTGGCAGTGTATATCCTGCAAACCGCGTTTTCGTTACCCGGCGGAGCCCTCATGACTCTCACCGGGGGCTTTCTCTTCGGAAGCATCCTCGGGACGATCTTCGTCAACATTGGAGCCACCGCGGGCGCCACCTTGGCCTTTTTGGCTGCACGATACGTCTTACGCGATTGGGTCGAACGCAAATTCGGCAAGCGTATTGAACCGATTCAAGCCGGCTTCGCCCAAAACGCCTTCAGCTACCTGTTGACCCTGCGGCTGATCCCGGCCTTTCCGTTTTTTCTCGTCAATCTCGTGTCCGGTCTCACTCGGATACCTCTCGGCACGTATGTCATCGGAACCTCCCTCGGCATTATTCCAGGCAGCTTTGTCTACGCGTTTGCGGGGAGACAACTCGGATCCATCAACTCATTGGCGGAAATTGCCTCACCGCCCGTGTTGCTGGCGTTTACCTTCCTGGGTTTACTGGCTCTTGTTCCCATTCTTCATCGCAAATTCGTGGGAAGGAAAAAAATTACGCTACGTTAACCAAACCATCCTCTTTTCCTCCCCTTTGTAAGGGGAGGGTAGGTGGGGTAGAGTGGACCGCCCAGACGCACAGGGTTTCGCCTCCTAGCCACAGGGTCTACCTCCCCCCACCCCTCAGACCCTTCGCTGTGCTCAGGGCAGGCAAAGGAGGGGAACAGGAGAGGCGGCCTGAGTGAGATTATTTTCATACCAAGGACTGCACCATGCATGATCATCAAAGCGAACCCGTGACCATAGCCCCAATGGATGAGTTCAATCAGCAACTCGTTCACAACGTCCATCCTCCAACCTGGACGAACCCGACACCCACCGGTCGATACAATGTCGTTGTCATCGGGGCCGGGACCGCCGGGTTAGTCACTGCGGTAGTGGCTGCCGGGCTTGGCGCGAAGGCAGCCCTGGTCGAACGACACTTAATGGGCGGGGATTGCCTGAACGTCGGATGCGTGCCGTCCAAAGGTGTCATTCGCGCATCCCGTGCGTGGAACGCGGTGCAACAGGCAAGGGAATTCGGCGTGACCATTCCGGATGGAGTCAAAACCGATTTCGGGTTCGCCATGGCAAGAATGCGAAAACTTCGAGCACGCATCAGCCGGGTGGATTCGGCTCATCGCTTTACAAGCCTGGGTGTTGACGTGTTTATGGGTGAGGGCCGTTTTACCGGGGCAAATACGATCGACGTGGGCGGTACCACGCTTCAATTTTCGAAGGCCGCCATCTGCACCGGCGCACGCGCGGCAGCCCCGCCTATTCAAGGACTGGAAGCAACAGGCTATTTGACGAATGAAACCGTCTTCTCCTTAACCCAGCTCCCCCCACGCCTCGCGGTCATCGGCGCCGGGCCGATCGGCTGTGAGATGGCTCAAACGTTTGCTCGATTCGGCAGCCGCGTATCGCTGTTCGAACAAACCGGGCACATTCTTCCTCGCGAAGATGCGGATGCCGCGGAAATCGTCCAAACCCAAATGACTGAAGACGGCGTCGTTTTTGTCTTTGATTCACAGATCACGACAGTTGAATCACGCGGACAAGAGAAAGTCCTGCATTACGACAGCCATGGTGAGCAGCACGAACTCGTGGTCGATGAGATACTCGTCGGGGTTGGACGTGCACCCAACGTGGAAGGGCTCGGACTCGAAACGGCCGGCGTGGAGTATGATACACGGACCGGTGTGAAGGTGAATAATCGGTTACAGACGACCACTCCCAACGTCTATGCTGCCGGGGACGTGTGTTTTCCCTTTAAATTTACCCATACCGCGGATGCCATGGCCCAAATCGTCATTCAAAACGCCTTATTCCCACATCCCTTCGGGTTGGGTTATGCCAAAACGGATTCGCTCATTATCCCCTGGGCTACCTATACGGCTCCGGAAATCGCGCACGTCGGGCTGTATGAAGCCGAGGCGAAGAACAAGGGGATCGAGGTCGATACCTTTACGTTTAGGCTCGACGAAGTGGATCGAGCGATATTAGACGGCGAGGATCAGGGATTTGCCCGCGTACACGTCAAAAAAGGAACCGATACCATTGTGGGCGCGACGATCGTCGCATCCCATGCCGGCGATATGATCAGCGAATTCACGTTGGCCATGAAAGGGGGACTCGGCTTGCTGACGATCACCTGTACGATCCACCCCTACCCCACTCAGGCCGAAGTCATCAAAAAAGTCGCCAATGCCTGGAGAAAAACCACCTTTACCGAGAGCAAGAAACGATTACTCGGGAAATTGTTTGCCTGGACGCGATAACGCTCTCTGACTGGCTACGTGTAGCCCTTCAGGACTTCCACTTGATGTTGCACCCGGCACTGGGGCGTTGATCCTGACTCACGGGCTGCTCCGCCAGGACGGCATCGATCGCTGCCCTCAAATCTTTTCCCGTCACCGGCTTCCCATTCCCTGGACGGCTGTCATCCAACTGACCTCGATAGACTAATTTCCTCGTCTTGTCGAACAAAAAGAAATCCGGTGTACAGGCCGCCGTGAAGACCTTGGCCACGGCCTGGCTTTCGTCGTAACAGTAGGAAAACGGGAACTCGAGTTCTCGGGCCATGGCTCGCAACCGTTCGGGATGATCATCCGGATAGTTGTCCACGTCGTTACTGCTGATTGCAACCACGCCAAGCGATTTCCCGGCACAATCCCGCCCCAATTGACCCAGTTCCTGTTGCACGTGAATCACGTAAGGGCAATGCCGGCAAATGAACATCACCAGCAAGCCCTTTTGTCCGGCAAATTGGCCGGGACTGATCATCTTGCCTGACACGACGTCAGGCAATTGAAAATCGGGAACAATGGTTCCCAACTCCAACATGGTCGAATGGGTCAATGCCATGCGCCGGCTCCTTTACGGAAATAACGTTCCTCTCAAGACACATGTACTACATAACAAAAAGCCTTGAAAAGGAAAAGCCAAAATCCGGTTTTTCCCTCTCAAGGCTTGAACGAAACGCGTGATCGCTTAACTGCCTTCTTCGTGGATCTGTTCGCTCAGGTAATTTTCCAGCCCGACTTGCTTGATGGTTTCCAACTGCGTTTCAATCCAATCAATGTGCTCTTCTTCATCTTTCACCATGTCTTCGAGCATGTGACGCGTCGCAAAATCACCGACCTTGACACAATGATGGATACCTTCGGTGAGCATTTTGACCATGGATTTTTCCTTGTCCAAATCCGCTTTCAACTGTTCCGGGACGGTTTCTCCGATTTTCACCGTTCCGAGCCGCTGCATGTTGGGAAGGCCTTCCAGAAACAGAATGTGATCGATCACCTCTTTCGCATCTTTCATTTCCCCGTAGCTGCGATCCAACACGTGATGGTGCAATCGGTCATAGCCCCAGTTCTTGCACATTTTGGCGTGCAAAAAATATTGATTGACGACCGTCAACTCTTCGGTCAAAAGCTTATTGAGAAGATCAATAACTCCTTGTTTGGCTTTCATGGCGGCCTCCTTTTTTTGTGTATTGGTTAGAAATGCTCTCTCATCCTGGAGTCATGAAAATCCTTGAACTTCGATTCTCAACTTGTTTTCACACTACTCCCCCTTTTTGCCTATGTCAATAGAAAGTACTAGGTGTTAGTACCTAACATTGATTCTCCTTCTCAAAATCTCCGATTCGGATTCTCAACGTCTTGCCGCGTCGGCGAAAAGGGTTTTAAGAACAAGGATCAAGAAACTCAAGTTGACCCCTATTTTTGCCAGGTGCTACTGTCGGCTTCATGGCCGATCCTCACCCGACCCGTTCTCCAAACCGTCTCATTCACGAGACGAGCCCTTACTTGCTGCAACACGCCTACAACCCGGTGGCTTGGCATCCCTGGGGACAGGAAGCTCTCGATCTGGCCAAGGAAAAAGATAAGCCCCTTCTCTTGTCCATTGGGTATTCCGCTTGTCATTGGTGCCACGTCATGGAGCGGGAATCGTTCGAGAACGACGAGATCGCCTCGCTCATGAATCGTTACTACGTCTGCGTCAAGGTTGACCGTGAAGAACGCCCGGATCTCGATGAGATCTACATGCAAGCCACCATTGCCATGAATCAGGGAAACGGCGGCTGGCCCATGACGGTTTTCCTGACGCCGGACCAGCAACCGATTTTTGCCGGCACGTACTTTCCTCCGATTGATAAATGGGGCAGGCCTGGCTTCGGGACCGTCCTCAAAAAGATTGCCGAAGGCTGGGAACAGGATCGCGCCGCCATTGCCGAAAGCGCGACTCGTTTTACCGGTCGGTTGCAAACGTCCATGCGCGTCCCCGCTCCCACGACGGTGGGGCAAGAGGAGATTGACTCTGCGGTCGAGCAATTTTCAGCGGACTTCGATCCGATCTATGGCGGTTTCGGCCAAGCTCCCAAATTCCCACCGGCCACCGGACTCGCGTGTCTCCTCCGGCAATACCAACGAACCAGGACGGAACACGTCCTTCACATGGTTTGTAAAACGTTGGATGCCATGGCCGCCGGCGGCATGTACGACCATATCGGTGGAGGGTTTTCCCGATATTCGACTGATGAACGCTGGCTGGTTCCCCATTTTGAAAAAATGCTCTACGACAATGCGTTACTCGCGAAGACGTATCTCGAAGCGTTCCAGGTGACCGGCAACCTCAACTACAAACGCGTGACCTGCGAAATTCTGGATTACATCATTCGAGAAATGACGTCACCAGAAGGCGGTTATTATTCCGCCACGGATGCCGACTCGGAGGGCGTCGAAGGGAAATTTTTCGTGTGGGATCCCGAACAAATCCGGGAAATCGTCCCATCGGAACAGGACGCGGTCAGATTCTGCACGTATTACGATATTACCCCTGACGGAAATTGGGAACATCACAGCATTCCCAATACCCCCCACACGCTCGAACAAGCGGCCGAGAAACTTTCCTGTTCCCCGGAAGAGCTTCGACGGACGATCGATCGGGTCAAGCCATTCGTGTATGACGCGCGGCTGAAACGCGTGCCCCCGGGGTTGGACGACAAAATCATCACGGCCTGGAACGGGATGATGATCAGCGCCATGGCCGAGGCGGCACGGGTCCTGAGACACGGCCCTTATTTGGAATCCGCTTGTCGTGCCGCGGATTTTCTGCTCGACACGCTTTCCCGTCACGATGGAGGCCTGTACCGTACTTGCCGCGCCGGCAAAGCCCATCTCAACGCGTATCTGGAGGATTATGCCTATCTCACAGAAGCCCTCATCGATATCTACGAAGCCGGCGGCGAGGAGCGATACCTCTCGGAAGCCGTTCGATTGGGCGAACGACTGCTGAGCGATTTTCTTGATACGAGTCACGGTGGATTTTTTACAACGGCCAACGATCACGAAGTCCTCATCCTGCGAGGGCGCGAAGGACCCGACGGCGCTACTCCGAGCGGTAACGCCGTGGCGGCCATGGCCTTGGCTCGACTCTCTTTTCACCAGGATCGCGAAGATTTTCGAGACGCCGCCACGCAGGCGGTTCGGGCGTATGGACAACAAATCAGTCGCGTGCCCAGGGGGTTTGCCAAGACGATCATGACGGCGGACTTCCTCTTGAATGGCCCGCTGGAATTGGCGTTCGTCGGATCACCAACCGACCCTGGATATGACCGGTTGCTCGATGAGGTTGCCCGTCATTTTGTTCCCCATCGCATCATTGCGCACGGTAACCCCGATGCTATCGAATCCCGACAGCCGCTCTTGAAGGGCAAACCTCTCGTCAAAGGGCAAGCCGCCTTATACGTGTGTCGAAACTATACCTGTCACGCTCCTCTTACCGATCCGAAAGACGTTGCGCAGTCCTTAACCGAGGCTCCTCAAGGGAGTTCGACGTCACGCACGCTGGCCTCTCCGGGCATACCGGGAACGGCAACCGCTCATGGCACCGCTGCCTACGTATCACGGATCCTGGCACATTCTTCCAACTCCGGCATCACGGCCAACGGCTATACAACCTTGGGGTCCACGGGCTTCACCAACTCCAGGATCGGGTTCGGTGGCTACAGAACGGGTGTTGACCAGGAGGACCACCGGACCGCACTCCTGAAAGCCATCCGTGAAGGCTGCAACCTCATCGATACCTCCACGAACTATGCGGATGGTGACAGCGAACGCCTGGTGGGAAGCGTACTCAAAGAGTTACTTGCCCAAAAGGAAATGACTCGCGACAACGTGATCGTCGTCTCCAAAATCGGCTACGTTCAAGGGAAAAATCTGCAACACGCCAAGACCAGGGAACAGGCCGGGCGTGCCTATCCCGAAATGGTCAAATATGGGGAAGACATCTGGCACTGTCTCCACCCCGAGTTTCTCGATGACCAACTGACGGGCTCCCTCGATCGCCTGGGACTCGCCACGCTGGACGTCTGCCTCTTGCACAACCCCGAATATTTTCTCTCCGACGCGAAGCAGAGGAAACTCATTGTTGACGCCTCCACCCTGGACGAACTGCGAACTGATTTCTACCGGCGCCTTGAGCAGGCTTTTGTGTATTTCGAGCAACAGATCGACTCAGGTCGCATCCAATTTTACGGCGTCTCGTCCAACACGAGTACGGCCCGACCCGGCGATCCGGAAGCGACCTCGCTGTCGCGCATGCTCGAAGCCGCCCAACGGGCGGCACAACAGGCCGACAAGCCCCAGCATGGTTTTCGAGTGCTTCAATTGCCCATGAATCTTTTCGAATCAGGAGCCTTGCTGACCCCTAATACCGGACAAGAAGATACCGTCCTGAAGTTCGCCCAAGAGCATCGCATCGCCGTACTCGTGAACAGGCCGCTCAACGCGACATCCGCTCAACACCGGGGCATGACGCGACTGGCCAACCCCAGATATGAACCGGTGGAAACGCCATTTGAAACGCAGCACCAAGCCGTCGCGACGTTGGAAGAAACGTTTCGGAAGGAATTTGCTCCCCTTATCCCCTATTCGGGAAAAGGGCTGGAACCCAAAGACTTCTTTTCCCTGGCTGACGAACTCCGTCACCTTCGATCCCGGATTCACAACCTGGAGCATTGGGATCAGATCGAATCGCAGATGATTGCGCCACATATCAATCAGGCCCTTCAGGCAGCCGCCAAACATCTGAGCCGGGAACAGGCAACAGCCTGGCAAAATTGGCAAAACCAGTACATCCCCAACCTGGTCATTCTGCTCAAAATCGTGAGACAGGAAGCTGCCAAAAAGAGTGAACAACACCTTCAAACCATCACCACGGCGCTCGACCGGTTCCTTCCGGAAGAGAAACGCGGAGAACCGCTGTCACGAAAGGCGCTGTGGAGTCTGACCAGCACGCCCGGTGTCACCTGTGTTCTGAACGGTATCCGTACGACGGATTACGTTGAGGATTCTTTGACGATCCTTGGATGGGAACCTTTGCACAATTCTCAAGCAATCTTCGAGAGCATGCAATCGCAATGACAACGACCAGACCATAGTCGATCCAGGCAGCCAACCCGCTACGCGTTTTGCACCCAGATTTTCAAAAAACGAACCAAATTTTCCCATTCACGTGCCGGCGAATAGTCGCTCAATTCGAGAGGAATGGGCTGACGATCCGCCGTACGCCGGATCAGGCTGTCTCCAGAATCCAGCTTCATGGAAAGCACAATCGCGCCGCCGGAATCCGTTCGGTAAATGTTCATGTGGTCGTAAGCCTGCAAAACGTCTTGAGCCGGATGCCCGTAACGATTTCCCCGACCGGCAGACACTACCGCGTTCTCCGCATCGAGCCGTTGAATCCACCGCCGATTCAACGAACTCTTCGCTCCATGATGTGGAATTTTGACGACGGTCGCCGACTTGACCAGGGGATGGTGGATCAATCTCGTCAGGGCTTCGACTTCCGCATCGGCCATCAGCAAAACCGAGTGCTTCCCACACGTTAAACTGAGAACCACGGAAAGGTTGTTCAGTTCGTGTCCCCGAAGTTCGTGCAACGTGGAACCGTTTTCCGCCAACGGTGGGTTCAGCGATACGAGCCGACAGGGCCCTTCCTTGATCATTTCTTCTCCTTCCCAGGCAATACGTTCAACGAGTCCTTTTTTCTCGAGAGCATCATGGAGTCGTTGGTAAAAGCGGTTCGTTCGTTGAATCCCGTTACTCCAGTAATGATCGATCTCGAAGTTTTCGATGATCCAGGAAAGTCCTCCCACGTGATCCAACTGAGGGTGAGTCGCAATCACGTGAGTGAGGCGTCGAATGCCTCGATCCCATAAATACGGTCCCACCACCATTCGGCCTATATCCCAACGTTCATAGGCGACCCCGCCGTCCACCAGAATCGTTTCGCCGCCGGGAAGTTCGAGCACCGTGGCGTCACCCTGGCCAACGTCCAAAAACGTCACGCGCAACGCATCATCCTCAAACACGTGTCGCGGCGACCACACCCACCACAACAGGAAGAGGATCAGCGCACTCCCGCTTATGACTCGCAACGTCAGTTTCCGACTGAGCAACGCGACCATGAGACAAAGATAGAATCCTGCCATGGCAAAAATTGCCGGTGACGCCACGTGCCATTTGGCACCGGGAACCGTAGCCATCATGCCGACGACGGACGTCAGGCCGTTCATGATTTCCTGATGAACCCAGCCGAAGGGCAATTGGTCGAGCCCTCCAAGCAAGACGATCATCGACGCCCCAAGTCCCAACGGCACGACAAGTAAGCCGACGAAGGGCACGACGACCGCATTGGCAAAGATTCCCAACCAGGCCACCTGGTTAAAATAATACGCGACGAGCGGAACGGTCCCCACGGTGGCTGCAAGGGTCATCAACGCATACTGCTTTGCCCAATTCTTCAGTTTGACCATGACGGATTGAGGCATGTCATCCTCCTCGTCGTCACGTTTACTCCATCGAAACACCAGGGCAATGGCCAGGACGGACACATACGAGAGTTGAAAGGAGAGATCGTACAGCGCCTTGGGATCAGACAGAGTCGTGAACAACGCGGCGATACCCAACGCAATGACGATCTGTCGCTCGTGCCCTATCCAAACCGCGAAAAGATATAAAAGGATCATCAGCAACGACCGGACGGTCGCCACGTGGGCTCCCGACAACAGCGTATAAAACATGACCATGGGGATGGTGACCAACACGGCAAGTTGCTTGGGCGTCAGGACGCAAGAGAGTCTCTCCAGCCATCGAGCCGGCATGCGGCGAGTCATCCCTCTTACGCCCAAGAACGAGACAAAGGCCAACAACCCCAAATGCGAGCCCGATATGGAAATAATATGGACCGTCCCCGTCGTCATAAAATCGTCACGGACGTCCGGGTGGATATCATTCTGCTCTCCGACAATCATTCCCAAGAATAAGCCGCGAGCCGGCTGTCGGAGCGTTGAGATGGCAGCCTGGCGCACCTGATTCCTCCAACGGTCGATCTGCGACCATACCCGTGCTTCGACGTCGAAGACACCCGGAGGTTGAACCTGTATCCGGTCAGGGCCCCTTACGAATGCTACCGCGTGAATCCCGCGGTCCCTGAGGTAGGCGCCATAGTCAAACCCACCCGGGTTACGCGTGCCGAAGGGCTGGCGTATTCGAGCACGTACCTTGATCCTGTCTCCTCGAAACACATCCGTATCAGGTTCACACTCGTCACCGAACTTGCATGGAAGCCAAGTCAAACGAAGATTCCCACGGACCTGACGGCTCCCTGTGTCCTGTTCGACGGATTCCACGGCCACGACCATTGTCACCCGACCCGGACCGTGCTCGACCGGCGACGTCACAACGCCGGAGAGCGTTATTTCCCGTTGACCGGCATGGAACGGCAGATCAACGCCGTTATGCTTTCCCGCGTCGAGCGACCAATATCCCACACCGACCAGGACGCAGGCATACAGAATGAGTCCCTGCTTCCTGGAAAAAAGAGCTTTCTTCTCATACCAGGACAACGCTCCGGCGACGAAGACCAGCAGAACCATGACTGTGATAGGAAGAAAGAAGAGATAGGACCCGAGAAGGAGTCCCACGAGAAAGGCAACAATGCCGGAGAGAACTACATTAGAAAGACACCCTGTTAATTTACAGCAATTTAGATCGCCTGGTCAATATTAGAGAGGATACCTTCCTGAATTCCCGAACAAACTGACCCTTCACACCAGACTGTGGATTTTGGGCCAAAGAAGATTCGGATCGGTTACGGGCAGTGTCCCCGGCTGAGGCACAGCCGGTGGAGGGATTTTTCTTTGACGCGCTTTACCCTCGAATCATCCGATTGTGGCCTTGACCACCCTGGCCAATTCATCCGCGACTTCTCTGATTTCCGAATGATCCTGTCCTTCGACCATGACCCGTACCAACGGTTCGGTTCCGGAATACCGAACCAATATCCGGCCCGTCCCATTCAGCCGTTCTTCACCGGAACGAATCGCCTGCCGCAATTCCGGAAGAGATTCCAAGTCGGGTTTCCGACTCACCTTGACGCCCAACAAGACTTGAGGGACGGTCTCTATGCATTTGGTCAGTTCCGAGACGGTAGACCCTGACCGCTTGATCAACTTGAGCATTTGGAGTCCGGAAATCAGCCCATCGCCGGTTGTATTATAGTCGAGGAAAATGACGTGTCCCGATTGCTCTCCGCCAAGGTTATAGCCATCGGCCAACATACGCTCGAGGATGGACCGATCTCCAACGGGTGTTCTGATCAAATTAATCCCGTTCTTTTGCATGGCCGATTCAAACCCGAAATTACTCATGACGGTTCCGACAACGGTATTGCGGTTGAGCCTGCCACGTCGCTGCATGTCCAAGGCAAACGCGGCCAGGGCTTGGTCTCCGTTGACCACCTCACCCTCTTCCGTCACGAACACGGCCCGGTCGGCGTCTCCGTCCAACGCAATACCGATGTCGCCCCGACGCGCGCGAACGGCCTCTTGCAATCGCTCCGGGCACAGGGCTCCATACCCCGCATTGATGTTCGTGCCATCCGGTTCATCCCCGATGATGTATACTTCAGCACCCAGTTCCCGTACCACTTTCGGAAAGACCGAATACCCGGCACCGTGCGCACAGTCTATGACCACCTTCATCCCCTGATAATCCATTTCGCGCGGCAAGGACCGTTTCACGAATTCGATATAGCGCCCCTCGGCATCGCCGATGCGAAACGCCTTTCCGATTTCGTCAGCCGTGGGACGAAGATGTTCGATCTCGTTCGACAGAACCAATTCTTCAATGCGTAATTCAAGGTCGTCGGGAAGTTTGAAGCCGTCGTGTGAAAAAAACTTGATCCCGTTATCCTGGTACGGATTGTGGGAGGCCGAAATCATCACCCCCGCGTCGGCTCGGAGGCTGCGAGTCAAAAACGCCACGCCCGGCGAGGGCATCGGCCCTACCAGCAAAACATCGACCCCCATGGAACAAATACCGGAGATCAACGCCGATTCCAGCATATAGCCGGAAAGACGGGTGTCTTTGCCTATCACGATTTGGTGATGCCCTGCCCGTCCCTTGAACACGTATGCCACGGCTCTGCCCAGCTTCAGTACCGTTTCACTATTCATGGGCTCCAGATTGGCAACGCCCCTCACCCCGTCGGTTCCAAATAACTTCCGCACCTTGCCTCCTGACACGGTATCTCCCATCAAGCCCGGACAATGGCTTCCGACATTCTCACCACTTCACGGATCGACCCAACGTCATGCACGCGAACCATCCTGGCCCCACCCAACACCGCAGCCGCCACGGCCGCGGCAGTCCCCATGATGCGTTGATCGACGGGTTGATCGGTGACCGTCCCGATAAAGGATTTATTCGACACGCCGACCAGAACGGGACGCCCCAACTGCAGAAATGAGCCGAGCCCTTTCAGTAAGGATAAATTCTGTTGCGCATTTTTTGCAAACCCGATTCCCGGATCGATCAGCATTTGCTCGCGGGCGATACCGATTTCCTCCGCATGTCTCATGCGACTTCCCAAATAATCCCGTACTTCCTCGACCACGTTGTCGTATTGGCAATACTGCTGCATCGTGTGAGGCGTGCCTCGCTTATGCATCAGCACAAGCCCGGCCCTGGTTCGTGCAATCACGTGACCCATTCGGGGATCGTTCTCCAACGCGCTGATGTCGTTGATGAGTACCGCGCCCCAGTCAATCGCCCGTTCAGCGACTCCGGCCTTGTGGGTATCGACCGACAGCGGAACCGTCGCCCGTTTTCCGATAACCTCAAGTACCGGCTTCAATCGACGAATTTCCTCCTGTTCGTCAATCGCCTTCGACCCGGGTCGCGTCGACTCGGCACCGATATCAACCAGATCAACACCTTCACTCACCATTTGTTCAACATGCGCCAAGGCGCGTTGAGGGTCGAGAAAACGCCCGCCATCGGAAAAAGAATCCGGCGTCACGTTTAAAATTCCCATCACCAGGACGTGATGGGAACAGGGAATCCTGACGTGGCAGGCTTGCAGGTATGCGGAGTTTGCCTCATCCATGGAGAGCCCAAGTGCGAGGCCCCGGTCAAAACCGGGGCAGGGTCACTCACGATGAAAGTTGGAGACGCTTACAAAACAACGACCGATGAAGAAGACCAAAAATACCCAAAGAATTGAATCGGCAGGGATGGTGTGAATCAAGGCCGGAGTGCGCTTCCGTTACACTTGCGCCGGCTCTCGAACAATGGTTTCTCGATTGATGATTTGATCAATTTCCAAGGAATCCAAGACTTCTTTCTCCAGAAGGGCTTCGGCCAAAGCCCGTAGGGTATGAAGATGTTCCGTGAGCATTCGCTTCGTCCGCTCATAGGCTTCCACGATCAAGCGTTTCACTTCATGATCGATTTCCAAAGCCACTTGATCGCTAAAGTCCCGACGTGTCGCAATTTCCCGGCCCAGGAAAATTTCCTCATCCTTTTTGCCGAAGGTCAATGGCCCCAATTTGTCACTCATTCCCCACTCACACACCATTTTCCTGGCGAGTTCGGTAGCCCGTTCAAGGTCGTTCCCCGCACCGGTGGTGACGTGTTTCAAAATCAGTTCTTCGGCCACACGACCACCCAATAAAATCGACAGGGTGTTATAGAGAAAATCCTGGGAATAACTATGCCGGTCATCGATGGGAAGCTGCATGGTCATGCCCATGGCACGTCCCCTCGGGATAATCGTCACTTTGTGGACGGGATCGGCGCCCGGCAACAATTTAGCCATGAGGGCGTGTCCCGCTTCATGATAAGCCGTCGTGCGCTTTTCATCTTCACTCAGGACCATACTCTTACGCTCCGCCCCCATCATGACTTTATCCTTGGCATTTTCAAAATCGACGAGTTCCACCAACTTCTTGTCCAGTCGAGCGGCCCAGAGCGCCGCCTCGTTGACAAGATTTTCCAAATCGGCCCCTGAAAAACCGGGCGTTCCTCTGGCAATCTGTTCGAGGTTCACGTCGGAAGCCACAGGCACCTTCTTGGTGTGGACTTTGAGAATTTCCACTCGCCCCCGTACGTCGGGACGATTGACCACCACTTGTCGATCAAACCGGCCTGGCCGCAACAAGGCAGGGTCAAGGACGTCGGGACGGTTCGTGGCGGCGACAAGAATCACCCCTTCGGTCGTATCGAACCCATCCATCTCCACGAGCAGCTGATTCAGGGTCTGTTCCCGTTCGTCATGGCCACCGCCCAACCCCGCGCCGCGCAACCGCCCGACGGCATCGATTTCATCAATGAAAATGATGCAGGGCGCATGCTTTTTCCCCTGTTCAAACAAGTCACGCACGCGAGACGCTCCGACGCCCACGAACATTTCCACGAAATCAGAGCCACTGATGCTGAAGAACGGAACAGACGCTTCTCCGGCAATGGCTTTCGCCAAAAGGGTTTTTCCCGTTCCCGGAGGGCCGACGATCAAGACTCCTTTGGGGATTCGCCCACCGAGTTTTTGAAATTTTTGTGGATCTTTTAAAAATTCAATGATTTCAACAACTTCTTCCTTTGCCTCGTCCACACCGGCCACGTCGTCAAAGGTCATTTTTTTCTTTTCCTCCGTCAGGAGACGCGCACGACTTTTTCCGAACGAGAGGGCCCGATTGCCGCCGATCTGCATTTGTCGCATCAGGAAAAACCATAATCCGAGGAACAGAATAAACGGTCCCCAGGTCACGAGAAACGTAATGTACCAGGGACTTTCGTCCGGCGGCCTTGCTTCGATCTGCACTGACTGTTCTCTCAGGGCATTGACCAAGTCCGGATATTCAACGGTATACGTCCGAATCCGGTTTCCATCTTTCAAAATCGCACTGATATGACTGTCCTTCATGGTGACTTTGGAAATCTCTCCCCGCTCGAGATGGGCCATGAAGTCACTGAAGATCACTTCTTCTTCCGGTGGATTGGACGGCACGGTGAACAGGTTGAACAATAGGATCATAAACAGTCCAACCACCACCCAAAAAAGTAAATTTTTCACACGAGAATTCATGAAAATGTGTTCCTTCTCTCAAACCTTCAGGAGCGAAACGAAAACAGCTTAGGAAACTTCAGAAATATTACCATGGGGATCAAGCATCTGCAACCGGCTCCCATTTGCGTAAGCCCCCTGAACGGTGCGTTGCGATCGTGAACCCGGTATTCCTCAGGCCTTTCTCCCGGCCGCACGAATCCGGACGACGGCAATGTGCCTGGTATCCTCGGTCACTCGAAATCGGTGATCGGAACGATACCCGCCAATCCAAAGGATCCCTTCCGGAGCCACCACGAGAGGCACGTTGCTTCGCTCGGCCTGGTAAACCTTCGCATCCGAGAAAAAATCCTGGATCTTCTTTCGTCGTCCTCCCATCCCATACGGGAAAAAATAATCGCCGGGCTTCCAGGATCGAACGACCAATTCGTGACTGAACCGATCCGCATCCAGGTAGGCCACGGAATCAGTCCGTCGGGTCGGGATCGTCTTCGTAGCCTTTATCTTGCCTTCAATGGTCTGGCCCGTGACCGGCCAACGGATCGACCCCGGAAAGGACCAGGACCATTCCTCTTGCAAGCGGCGGTTAGGGCCCATGGGAACTTTCACGAACGTCACCCTGTCATATTCCCTGACGACGTCCAGACCGGCAACGCGACTGGACGAACCCGACGTTCCGTGAACAACGTGCTGCAAAAGAATATCCACGTCATCGAACCTGAGCGGGCTCGGCTTGTGCCACAAGGCGCTCACCGTTAAAAGGATCATTCTCCGTTGAATGGATACGGGAAAGGTTAACAATCGTGAACGACTCCACACGATGCGATCCTTCGTACGACCGACCTCGACCGATTCCAGCGAGGCCTTCGCAACTTCATCCAAATAATGATGTTCCTCACGCAGAATGGCAGCTTGCCGGGAAAGAACGCTCACCACCCGGGGATTGAACGTCTTCAGCAGGGGGATTAATTCACGGCGAAGCCGATTCCTGACGTACTTCGGGTTTTCATTACTCGAATCGACGCGAAACCCACAGTGTTTTTCATCAAGATACTGCAAAATTTCAGATCGACTCACCTGCAGAAACGGGCGGATGATACACGGTTGCCGCTGAGCCGGCATACCCGATAGCCCGGCAAGCCCGGCGCCTCGCAGCATGGACATCAGCACGGTTTCCGCCTGGTCGTCCTGCGTATGCCCGACCGCGACTTTGGTGCCCTCCCACTCCCTGGCGACTGCCTGCAACTGTTCGTATCTCCTCTCACGCGCAACAGCTTGGACGGACTCCCCTTTTCGTTCCAGGAGAAGCGATTTCAGGTTGATCCGCTTCAGGAAAAAAGGAAGGCCCAACTGCCGGGAGAGGTGCTCGACAAACGTCGCGTCACCCAGGGATTCTTCCCCCCGCAACCCATGCTCAACGTGAACCACGGCCAGTGCCAGATCCAGGCGATCCCGCCAAGCAGACAGAACCTGCAAAAGGGCAACGGAATCCGCCCCCCCGGACACGGCAACCACAACCCGGTCTCCGGGAGACAAAAGATCGAGTCGCCTGACGTGTTTCAATAACGTGTATTCAAAAGCCAACAGGGCGGGCATCATCGCCACCGACAGTGATTGACGTAAGGGGAAGATTTGAATTATTCGGCAAACACGCGTCGAGTCTGCTGAATATCCTGAGCGATTCGCTCGGCAAGCTGCTCGGAGTCTTCAAACAGTTCATCACCTCGAATATAGTGTAAAAATTGAACTTCAACAGGGTGTCCGTACAAATGACAGGCGGCATCCAAGACATGCACTTCCAGCAACCGTTCCCCTTCTCCAAACGTGGGACGTGTCCCAAGATAGCTCACTGCGGGAAACACCGTATCCTGCCATACCATCTTCGTTGCATAGACCCCGTCCGGCGGGAGCACCCGGTCTTTGTCCGGTCGAAGGTTAGCCGTCCGATAGCCCAACTCCTGCCCGCGACGGTCACCTTCAATCACCGTGCCTTTCAGGGAATACGGGCGGCCCAGACATTGCATGGCTGTTTCCACCTTCCCCGTTCGGATGAACTGGCGAATCCTGGTGGAACTCACGATGGTTTCCCGGGAACTCACGGGTTTGACAAGATGAACCCGGAAACCGGCTTGTCCGGCCAAGTCGCGCAGGGTTTCCGTGTTTCCCGCCCGGTTTTTGCCGAAAACAAAATGCTCTCCCACGAACAGATCTTTGACGCCCAGCCCAACCATCAGGATCGAAAACACAAACTCTTGCGGGCTCAATGCGGCAAACGTTTTGGTGAAATTCAACACCACGAGGTGCTCGACGCCTTGCGTCTCGAACCAGGCCAACTTTTCCGAAGGGGACGTCAAAAATTGGAAGGTGGTTCCCGGACTCAACACCAACACCGGATGAGGATCAAAGGTCAACACCATCGGCGTTCCCTGCTGTTCACGAGCACATTGAACGACGGTGGCCAGTAATTGTCGATGCCCGACGTGCTGCCCGTCAAAATTGCCGATGGTCAGAACCGGATTAGGCGGCAAGGGAAGAGCTGGAAGCCCGCGCGAAACCTTCATGGGATAGCGGCATTCAACAACTTGGCGGCATCCTTGGCAAAATAGGTGAGGATGAGGTCGGCACCGGCACGTTTGATGGACAGCAGCGTTTCCAACGTCACTTTGGACTCGTCCAGCCACCCTTGTTGAGCGGCGGCCTTGATCATGCTGTATTCGCCACTGACCTGAAACGCAGCGACGGGCACGTCCACCTCGGCCCGCGTCCGCGCAATAATATCCAGGTAAGGCAGCGCCGGTTTGACCATGACCACGTCCGCACCCTCCTCCACGTCGGCCTGCACTTCACGGACGGCTTCACGAGCATTGGCGGGATCCATTTGATACGAGCACCGATCACCGAAGGCGGGGCTGGAAGAAGCCGCCTCCCTGAAAGGCGCATACAGGCAAGAGGCATACTTGGCGGCATAGGACATGATGGGAACGTGCTCGAACCTCCCTTGATCCAATTCGTCACGGATCGCCGCGACTCGCCCGTCCATCATGTCGGAAGGCGCCACCATGTCGGCCCCGGCTTCCGCATGGGTTTTTGCCATCAGGCGTAAACAGTCGAGGGTTTCATCGTTCAGGATGCGACCGTCTTTCACGATGCCGCAATGCCCATGGGACGTATATTCATCGATACAGACGTCCGTCACCACAAAAAGTCCCGGGAGATGGTCTTTGAGCGCGCGGACGGCCCGTTGCACGATCCCGTTCGGATCATAACCGGACGACCCGCGTTCATCCTTGTGATCAGGGATCCCGAACAGCATGACCGCCGGAACGCCCAGCATGTGGACGTCGGTCGCTTCCTTGAGCAGACGATCGATGGACCACCGGAATTGGCCGGGCATCGACAGAATGGCTTCCTGCTGATCCGTCCCTTCCTTCACGAACAAGGGATAAATCAGGTTGCTCGGCGCAAGAACGGTTTCCCGCACCATCCGCCGAAGAGGCTCGGATTCACGCAAACGCCGCATGCGTTGACGAGGAAATCCCATCATCTATCCAATGGCCAAATGGTTTCAGACTCTCTCGTGCTTTCGACTCATTGAGGCACTACCCTCAGTTTCCCGTTGGACATCCCCAAAGCCACGACTATTTTCTGGGAAGATTCGTCAAGAACACAACCAGATCCCTCACGGAGATCAGCCCAACAAGTTCCCCGTCTCGTGAGACGCCCAAATGCCGGACGTGCTCCTTGGCCATCAGGTCATTGGCATCCAAAAGCGTTTTGTTTTCATCAATTTTCAAAACGGGCGCCGACATGATTTGTTCGACGGGCGTCCGGTCCGAATCCAACCCCGCCGCCACCAACCGCCGGACGAGATCCGTATCGGTCAAGATCCCGATGATCTCCTTATCCCGGGAAACAAACACACTGCCGATACCATTCTCCTTCATAATTTCTGCCGCCCTCCGGACACTGGTGTCGCGATCAATAGCAACAAATTTTTCAGCGGGGACCATAAACGATTTCACTGGAACCATAAAAATTCTCCTTGGATTAACACGCGTCGTTAAACAAAAAAATGCCCCATCCTCTACGGTTCAGGGGCTTTCGACAATTCATACGCCGTTAAGAGGGCACCTCGTGCCTGACGTAGTCGACCAGCGACTGGACCAACGCCGGAATCGTATTCTGAGCAGCCATGACGTGAACGTCCAAACCCATTTCCCGAATGGTTTCCGCCGTAATCGGCCCGATACTCGCAATAATCGTTCCATTCAGATGTTTCTTCACATCACGGACTCCGTCGAAGAGTTGGAAAAAATTCCGAACGGTGGACGAGCTTGCAAACATGACGACGTCGATCGAGTGGTCACGAAACAATTGCTGAACGTGTTCCCGTTCGATCGCCGGCACCACGGTCTTGTAAACTTTCACGACTCGCACGAAAGCCCCCAATCGCTCCAACTCGTCCGGCAGAATCTCACGGGCTTGTGCCGCCCGGGCGAGCAACACCCGTTGGCCGGACACACCGGCGCGCGTCAGGACCTTGATGAGCCCTTCGGCCTGGTACGTTTCCGGCACCAGGTCGGCGTCGATGCCGAATCGTCTCACCTCCTCGGCCGTCCGGGGTCCGATACAACAGACCTGCAACCCTGCCAACGCTCGCGCGTCGCGAGCATGGTACCACAGGCGTTGCATAAATGCCTTTACCCCATTGACGCTTGTAAAAACAAGCCATTGATAGGTTGCAAGTTGCTCAATGGCTTCATCGACTTCCGCCCAATCGTCAGGGGGCCTGATGTCGATGGTCGGACATTCAATCGGTTCTCCGCCTCGAGCCCTGATCAGATTCGACAATTCCGACGCCTGGGCTTTGGCGCGCGTCACGAGCACTCGCTTCCCGAATAAGGGTTGTGTCTCAAACCAATTGAGTTGTTCGCGCAACCGGACGACTTCCCCCACCACCACCACCGTCGGAGGGCGAATTTCAGCCGATTTCGCACGATCGACAATATCCCGCAAGGTTCCGACCACCGTACGTTGTTGGGGATAGGTCCCCCACCGGATCAGTGCCACAGGAGTATCCACGGATTTCCCTTCCTCAACCAACCGGGAAACGATCATGGATAAATTTTGGACGCCCATCAAAAACACCAGCGTCCCCTCCGCTGCGGCGAATCGCGGCCACTCCAACACCGTCTCTTCCTTAGCCGGATCTTCATGCCCCGTGATAAAGGCCACGGTCGACGCCAGGGTTCGATGCGTGACGGGAATTCCCGCATACGCGGGTACCGCGATCGCGGAGGTCACACCCGGCACCACTTCAAAGGGGATCCGGTGTTCAACGATCCACTCGGCTTCTTCCCCGCCCCGTCCGAATACGAAAGGGTCCCCACCCTTCAACCGGACCACGCACTTCCCTTCACGAACCTTCTGCAACATCAATTGATTGATTTCGTCTTGGGGCCGATAGGTCCCGCACCCGCGCCGGCCCACGTAAATCCGCTCCGCCTCGGAGGAGGCGTAGTCCAACAACGCAGGATTAGCAAGGTGGTCGTACAACACGACGTCCGCTTCCTGAAGACAGGCTTTGCCGCGAAGCGTCAGGAGACCGGGATCCCCCGGACCAGCCCCTACCAGGTAGACTTTAGATCGAAGCTCGGCCATTTACGCGCGTCCATAGATTTGCTCTAAAATATGTGTTCCCCCCGTACCCAGGATCCATTTCCTGGGAAAATTCGACATAAACGCGACCAGGTCCCTCACGGAAATGATCCCAACGAGTTTTCCGTCTCGTGAAACGCCCAAATGCCGGAGGTGTTCCTTGGCCATCATGGCATTGGCATCCTGAATCGTCTTGTTCTCATCAATTTTCAAAACGGGCGTTGACATGATGCGTTCGACGGGCGTCCGGTCAGGATCCAAGCCCATTCCCACCAACCGCCTGGCGATGTCCGTATCGGTCAAAATCCCGACGATGACCCCATCCCAGGCGACTAATACACTGCCGATACCAGTATCCTTCATAATTTTCGCCGCTTGCCGGACACTGATAGCACGATCAACGGCAATAATTTTTTCAGCGGGGATCATAAATGACTTCACCGGAACCATAACATTCTCCTTGGATCAGCACGCGTCGTTAAACAAACAATGCCCATCCTCCACGGTCTCAGGGGCTCTCGATAATCCATTTTACACGCGTCCATAGACGTGATCCAAAATCTGCTTTCCCCCTGCGTCCAGGATCCGCTCGGCCAAGGACGTACCGAGTGGACCCGCCTGTTCCACCGGTCCATCGATCCGATCACGAATGACGTGCGTTCCATCAATGCTTGCGACAAGTCCCTCGAACCGCACCGTTTGGTTTTCGACGACCGCATGGCCCGCGATCGGCACCTGACATCCCCCCTCCAATCGATCCAGGAAGGCCCGTTCGGTCGAAACCGCAATAGATGTCCGGGAATCATTGATTGGGGCAAGCAACTCTCGAACGAACGTGTCATCCAGACGCGACTCAATGCCCAAGGCTCCTTGACCCACAGCCGGAAGACTCAAGGTCGAAGGAAGATACTCGGTCACGTGATCGGCCCAACCCAACCGGGTGAGACCCGCCGCTGCCAGGACGATCGCATCGAACTCGCCTTCCTGAAGCTTTCGAAGGCGGGTGTTCACGTTTCCTCGAAGCATGACAACGCTCAGGTCCGGGCGGTACGCCAACAACTGGGCTTGCCGCCGGAGGCTGCTGGTTCCCATCTTCGCACCTGCCGGAAGATCCCGGAACGCCACGTGGTCCCTGGTCAATAAGGCATCCCGGGCATCCTCCCGCGCCGGGACACAGACAATAGCCAGTCCCTCCGGCAACACCGAAGGCACGTCTTTCATACTATGGACTGCGAGATCGATGTCTCCCCTGGATAACGCCTCCTCGATTTCCTTGACGAACAATCCTTTCCCGCCGATTTTGGCTAAAGGCACGTCAAGAATTTTATCGCCACTCGTTCGAATCCGTTGAAGCCGGATCGACACGGATGGAGCAATTTCCTGAAGTCGAGCCTGGACCCATTCCGCCTGCCAGAGGGCAAGTTGACTACCGCGTGTTCCAATGACGAGAGACGTCCGCCGTCCATTCGTAAGACTCACTCTGATTCCTTTATCAGCCCTGCCGTCCCCCGTGGCACGCATCGACGCTACAAACCCGAAGCCTGCCGGGGAATCCTTTCTTGTTCCGTCCCTTCAGTCGGCGCGGGCGAAAGCGCATCCGTCGCCACGGCTTCCGCTTCCAAATCCTGTACGTCCTGAACGTTCACGGATTCCTGCCCGGGAAGACTTTGTCCCAAATCATAAAACCGTCTCGCCGCTTCGATATACACCAACCCATTGGAGGATTGGGCTGCAGACTTCAACGCCACCAATGGGCCGTGCAGCAGTTTATTGACGATCCCCGAGGCGAGCCCTTCCACGGCTTCCTGCTGTTGCGGCGTCAATGTCCCGAGCCGGCCGAAGGCTTTTTGCAACTCCGCCTGTTTCAGGGCATCCGCACGTTTGCGTAACGCAACAATCGTGGGAGTCGCCTTTAACGACTGGAGCCATTTCAGGATGACTTCAACTTCGTCTTTGACGATACATTCGGCGCGGGTGGCTTCCAGCATGCGCTCTTCACGGTTCTGTTCGATATGCGATTCAAGATCGTCGATATCGAACAGGAACGCATTATCGACTTGGCGAACGTCAGGATCGATATTGCGGGGGACAGAGACGTCGATCAGAAAAATCGGCTGGTTCCATCGTGCGCGAACCGCCCGCCCCACGTCCTCGGGACTGATCAGATAGTGGGACGCCCCGGTCGAACACAGCACAATATCTGCCCGGTGCATATTCGCGCGGAATTCTTCAAAGGGAATCGACGTCCCGTTAAACCGGGCGGCCATATCCGCTGCTCGAATCGGGTCCCGCGTGGTGAGCAAGACCTCGTGGACTCCGTGATTCACCAGATGTTGCGCTGCCAATTTAGCCATTTCTCCGGCCCCGACCAGCATAACCGTCCGTGCCGCCAGGTTGCTGAACACTTTCTTGGCCAGTTCGACTGCGGCATAACTCACGGAAACCGCGTTTTCCGCAATCCGGGTTTCCGTGCGGACACGTTTGGCCACGGAGATCGCCTTCTTGACCAACTTGTTCAAGATGACCCCGGTGGCATTATGGGTCAAGGCATCCTGAAAAGAATCCTTCACCTGGCGCAGAATTTGCGGTTCTCCCACCACCAGGGAATCGAGGCTCGAAGCCACGCGAAACAGGTGCGTGATGGCCCGATCCTCCGCGTGACAATACAGACGAGGCAGTAATTGTTCCGCGGACACCGAAAGATGCGTGTCCACGAAAAACTCCTGAATGGCGGAAAACCCTTGCTCCACCTGGTCGGCGACCGCGTACACTTCAACGCGATTGCAGGTCTGCAACAACATCCCCTCACGGATACCTGCATGCGCCATGAGCCGATTCAGGGCCTCCCCCATCCGGCTTTTGGGAACCACGAGGAGTTCTCGAAGCTCGACGGGAGCGGTTTTATGACTCAGTCCGACAAGGATGATTTTCATCAGCTTATGGGAGAACCGTTCCCTTTTAAAACGACCCCGAGAAACGTCAACAGCACGCCGGCGAATCCCACGATCGTCAGATAAGCCGCCTTCTTGGCTCTCCAGCCAACGGTCACCCGCCCCATCAGGACAACGAGATAGAATACCCACGTCACAAGCGCCCAAATCTGTTCGGAATTCCAGCTTACATAGGAACCCATCGTGATCTGGGCGGACATGGCTCCCGTCAGAATACCCAAGGTGAGAAATGGGAACCCCAACAAAATCGAACGTTGGTTCAGCATGTCCAAGACATCCAACGGCGGCAACTTAAAGGACAAGACGTTGAATTGTTTGGATTTCAGCAACCGGTCCTGCATCAAATACGCCACGCCTGCCACAAAGGCCACGGCAAACCCGACGGTTCCCAACATGCTGAGTGTGACGTGGACCCACATCGCTTGAAACATGGGTTGCAGAACCGGAGTTTCCGAAGGCAGGACCGCCGTCGATACCAGTGAAAGGAAGGCAATGGGGAGCATGAAGGCACCCAACACGTAAAGCCGCTGGAAAAGGACAACCAGCAAAAAGACGAAGACCAGGGACCACGAAAAAAACGATAAGGCCTTATGGAACGTGACCCATTGCACTTCTTCTCCGGAAAACACCTGAACGGCCAAGACGACGGTATGGATGGCAAATCCGATACACGTCACGGCAAGCGCCACCTTGGCAAGAAACTCGGACCGCCGGAGCAGGTACACCAGGGACAGCAAAATCCCAATAAAGTACAGCCCCAACGTAAGTTGCAAAAAGGCAACGGTCATCGGTACCACCGGAAAATAGTCCTATACACCTAGTCTGGAAGTATAGATAGGCCATTTGCAGATATCAAGAAAGGAAAGGATGAAGCGGGACATCAACGTGTGCGAGAGAACGAGCCGTTGGTGGATCAGCTGCCCGACCCTGCCGTGGCACCGCCGCACACGTTGATGACCTGTCCCGTAATCGACGCCGCCTCAGCTTGGCAAAGAAAAATCGCCAGGGCGACCACCTCCCCAACCTCCGCCATCCTTTTAATGGGTACCGCCGCAACGGCCTGGGCTCGGAAATCTTCGGCCGGCATCCCCAGGACCACCGCTATTTCTTCGATACCCTGGCGAGCCATGTCGGTATCGACCCAGGTGGGACAGATGGCATTGACCGTAATGCCCCGCTCGGCCACCTCGAGCGCCAGGGCTTTGGTAAATCCGAGTATGCCGTGTTTGGCAGTACAATACGCCGCGTAACCGGGGACACCGAACCGGCCGAGGACGGAAGACATGTTGAGAATGCGACCATAGGCAGAATCCTTCATGTGGGGCAAAACAACTTTCGAGCATAAATAGGAACCCGTCAAATTCACAGCAAGAATATTCAACCAACGCGTATCATCAGGATCGTCCATCGGAGTCCTGCCTGAAACACCGGCATTGTTGATCAAAATATCAATCTGTCCCCATTCGTTCACAGCGGATGCAACAAGTCGCTCCACCTCGCCACGATTAGTCACGTCGGCGGGCACGCTCATGGCAATTCCCCCATGCTCTCGGATCCGGGCAACCGTTTGCTCAAGGAATTCCGCACGCCGCCCGCACACGGCAACGCGAACGCCTTTATCCGCCAAACCCAGGGCGATTCCCCTGCCGATTCCTGATCCGCCCCCCGTCACAAGAGCTACACGACCTTTCAACATCACCCGTTCCCTCCCTCGCTCATAACCAGCACCGTTTAATCGCCAATCCAGTGTCTTTTGCCCCTCACCCCAGCCCTCTCCCGCAAATGGGGAGAGGGGATAGAGCCCGTAGGTCGGGTTAGCGTAGCGTAACCCGACATCGTAACCTATTCCCCTCCTTTGTTGTACTGTCCCGTGTGATTCCCTAGACTCTTCTGCTATCATGCGTGGCATCGAATATGTCCACCAACGGAGGCCCCATGGACATTAAATTACATAAGTTAGCTCGCACCACCCCCGCCACGCGTCGCTACATCCAGACCGCCCCCAAAAGCGCCGCGACCTTGGCCCGGGAACTCGGGGTCGCTGTGACTACCATCTATAAATGGAAGCGCGCCGGCCGGGTCCACGATGGCTCCCATGTCCGCCACCAGCTCCATGCCAGTACCTCCCCCGAGCAGGAAGCCCTTATCGCCGAATTGCGCACCCAATTGCGGTTGTCCCTCGACGATGTCACGGAGGTCCTGAACCGATGCAGTGCGACGCCCTTGAGTCGGAGCGCGATCCATCGCTGCTTGGTGCGGCTCGGCGTCGCGCGCTTGCCCCCCGCCTCCCCCGACGCGCCGCCGGTGGGGCGGTTCGCGGCGACCCCGTGCGGCTACATTCATCTGGATCTGAAAGTGTTAAGCAAATTACAGAAGCAGCCCAGTTATGTGTTCGTGGCCATTGACCGGGCCACCCGCTATGTCTGGGTCAAGGTGCTGGCCCGGCGGACGGCCGCCACGGTGACGCAGGCCGTCGAAGAATTCCTGGCCGCGTTTCCGCACAAAGTGCACACCATCTTGACCGATAATGATGGCGCGTTTACCGATCGGTTTGCCGTGCACAAGAAAGGCAAGCCCGCGGGCCAGCCGAGCGGGACGCATCGCCTGGATCACGTGTGCCGGGCGCATGGGATCACACATCGCCTGATCCGGCCCTATCATCCGCAGACCAATGGCATGGTGGAACGCTTTAACCGGCGGCTGAGTGACGCGTTACAGAGCCAGCCGACGCTCCGGGCCCATTGCAGCAATCGGTTTCGGAGTCACGCCGAGCGGAACGCCTTCATCACACGGGTGGTGGACAATTACAATCGGACCCGGTTAAGGTGCCTCAACTATCAGGCCCCCTTGCACTTGTTACAGAATCTCACGGGACACAACACTTTGTAAGGAGGGGTGAGGGGAGGTAGAGGAAAGGGAAGGAAAAAACGGCCTTTCTTTCTTGGTTCCCCTCTTGTAATCAGCCCCTTATTTTGTCAACAGAATGAATGAACGTTTACAATAGCTACCCGTACGCATTCCACCAGAGGCCCATGCATGCCAGGAACATTGTATCTCGTCAGCACACCGATCGGAAACCTGGAAGATCTCACTTTCCGAGCCCATAGGATTTTACAAGAAGTATCGGTCATTGCTGCGGAAGACACCCGCCATACCCAAAAACTGTGTCGCCATTACAAGATTCACACACCTCTGACGAGTTATCATGATTTCAACAAAGAAGAAAAAACTCCAGTTCTCCTGGAACTTCTAAAAGAAGAGAAGTCCATTGCCCTTGTTTCCGATGCCGGCACTCCACTCATTTCGGACCCGGGCTACTATCTGGTGACCCGAGCCATTGCCATCGACATTGCCATCGTTCCGGTGCCGGGTCCCTCTTCGGTGATCGCCGCCCTGTCCGTTGCCGGATTACCCACCGACGCCTTCACGTTCATTGGATTTCTGCCAAAAAAATCGGCGGCCCGGACCCGTCTCCTTCAAAGCTTTCTGGAAGATTCCAAAACCATTATTCTGTTCGAAACGCCCCATCGTATAGAGGCAACGCTTCTCACCATCCAGGAAATCTTCGGAGACCGCCGAATCGCCATCGGCCGCGAACTCACAAAAGTCCACGAAGAAATTATTCGTGGCACCGCACAGGAAATCCTTCTCTCCAAGCCATCACGAGTGTTCAAAGGAGAAATGACTCTCGTCATCCAAGGACAAGAGAAAAGGAGAAAACGAATGAGACAGGAACAAAAACCGGAATTCAATCATCGCCTTTTTGAATGAAAACGCGATGATACGAGCCGACAAGCTCACGGCGAAGAATACTGTGGCCTTCGTTTTCGACACTCTGCGGGACGTTTCTGATGGGTTCGCCATCATCCAGAAAGACCTCCAGCACCTGCCCGGGTTGCATCGTTTCGAGCCTCAGTTTGGTTTTGACAAAATTGTACGGGCAGATCACGCCACGGAGGTCCAGCAGCGCATGAGGGTCAGCTTCTTGACTCATTGTCTATGGCCTCTTTCATACGGGTGAAGCGATGAACGGAACTGGTGATATCGAGACCCGTCACACAAACAAATAGAGCGTGCCGACATCACGCCGACACGCTCTATTTCAGGTCACAACTCTTCTCGCCGGAATCAGTCGCTTATTGAACCGTTCCTTTGTCCAAGGTCTCCCGCTTATCACCGTAATCGGTGGCAATCGTCTTACTCGTTCTCATGTTCACGGTATCCGGCTGTGGAGCACATTGCCAGCAAGGCGCGGCACCCGTGATGGCACCGACGCTGGAGGTAATCCCTCCCGTCACGTCACCCTCTTGCATGCCACCCTCAGGAACACCGGTATAACCGGCTGTGGCTGTCGCAATACCCCGATAGTTTGTGGGATCAGGCCGTTGACCAAACCCACCACCGAAGTTAGGATTATCTGCGCCACCAAGCACTTGGGATCCTTCAATCACATACACGGAACGAACCATTTTCCGACCCGTACTGAACTTCTGCGATGCAGTGGTTTCATCAACGGCGGAAACGGCAACATAATCCCCTTGGTTCACGGCCTTGAGGTTTTCCATGTTGGTGTCACTATCAAACCATAAGTCCTTCAAGTTCAGGCCACCACGAAGGGTCTGACGTTCATCATGGGAACTGCCGCCCATGTCGAGGTACAGTTTGCCCGCGGCATAATCAATGCCCACCACTTCTCCTTGAATAGTCTCCGGGGCTGAAAGATAGCGTTCCATGTCATCCTGATCGAATACACGGGCACGCGTTCCGGACCCTTGAGATTCTCCAACACCGCTGCCGAACCCGGAATGTTGAGGCGCACGCTCTTGCGCAAAGGCTACGCTCACTGAGCCGACAAGAATGATTGCTGCTCCAAAATACCTTAACTTCCGCATGTGGCTCCTCCTTAGGAAGTGTAAGTTAATAATCGAACACTGATAATAAGGAATGATACCTGAAATAATCCGTCCTTACTCTGACTTAATTTTTCTTCAGACCTAAAGCCCCACAACTATAGTGATCTCCTCAAACAGTGTCAAGGGGTTTCTCTTCGAAATCTTTACTCGGCGCCAACTCCAAGTGAACCTCCCGGTTGAGGCAGGCAGGCTCTCTGATTGATCTCTTTCTGCTTGCGCCGCCGATCAAAAAAAGCCAGCATCTAACTCATTGAAAAACAGGAACAGTGCTACATGGTGCCCGGACCGAGGGTCGAACTCGGACTCTCTTGCGAGAACCAGATTTTGAGTCTGGCGCGTCTGCCAGTTCCGCCATCCGGGCATGACCGTAATGGATTCCTGTTTTCTAGCATGATCGCCGGGCAACGTCAATCAACCGGCGTCTCCTTTTCAGGCTTTGATCCAGCATGGTAGGATGCGGCCTGGGAGCACGCACTCCCAACGGACATCACGCGTTCAGCCACACAAGGAGGAGTATTCATGTCGGAGATTCAATGTCTAAAGTGTGAACAGCCAGCGGAAAAAATGACCGAACCGCTTTTCCTGGGAAAACTCGAAGAAGAAGTCAAGAACAACGTGTGCCCAAACTGTTGGGTCGAATGGAACAAACCCGGCGGGCTCAAAACAATGGTCATCAATGAATATCACCTGAACCTTGGTGACGAAAATGGCCGCGCCACCCTCAGAAAACAAATGCGCGCATTTTTCAAACTGCCTGATGCCGATGCGGAATTCAAGGACTATCGAACCTGAGACACATTAACGATCGCGGCCTCGAAGGACCGCCAAAGCCTGTGTCCTGACTCGCCTCAGCCGGCAGAAGATCCAATGGTGAGAGGCCACAGTGTCTTTCCGTTCAGGCGTGACCTCTTGTCGAACCCCCATTTCCCCCTGTAGGATCACAGTATGGATATCCCACTTGGCAAGGGCATCTTCCTGGTTGCAAGACCCAGCCTCCGCGACCCGAATTTTCGGCAGACCGTCATCCTCTTGTGCGAACATGGGCCTGAAGGAGCGCTCGGGGTCGTCGTCAATCGACAGACGGAGATCAATATCACTGAAGTGCTCCCACAAGTCCCGATCCTGGAAGGCCAACACCACAGGGTCTTTTCCGGAGGACCGGTCCAAAAGAATAACCTCTTGATCCTCTATCGGACACCCGAGGGGCCCCAAGACTCCCACCACGTCTTTAACGGCATCTACCTGGGTGGCAACATGAAAGCCTTGGAGGATCTTGTACAAGATCCTTCTTCCCTGGGAAATTTTCGCGCCTTCATGGGGTATTCGGGTTGGGCGCCAGGCCAATTGGAAAACGAAATGCGAACCGGGTCATGGCTGACGGTACCGGCCGACTCCACCACGATGTTCGAAAAAGACCACAGCCACTTGTGGGGCAATATTCTTCGGTCCCTGGGAACAGACATGGCCATGTATGCCGACATGCCCGCCGACCCGAACATGAATTAAGCAGCAACAAGCTCCCTCGTTTCCCTCATGGAAGACGATCAAAAGACCACGGAAAAAGAAGCAAGCATCGTTGAATTGCTGGCCATGCCGGAAGTTGCTGATATCGATTTCGAGCCGCCACGGTTGAACCGCGAACTGCAGAGAACGGCAGACCTGTCCTGATGGACTGCAAAGTGAAAGATACGGAATCGGTGTTGAGCATCTTCGCGGGTTATGTCTTACAACCCCAAATGAAGCCTTACGGTCGCGTCCAAGTTTTCAATGTCACCATCGGACAATTTTCCGAAGAAAGCTGCGAGGCGTTCCTTGCTCACGGTCGTCAGTTGATCGGCCATCGCCTTATGAGGCCGGTCGTTTATCGCAACGATGGTCTCGCCGGGATACACCCTGCTGACATTGGTGGTCAGCGGGACAACCTGAACTCTGTTCAAATAAGCTAAAGCCACATCGTTGGTCACGACGACAGCCGGCCTCTGCTTCCGTATTTCTCCACCTACAGACGGACCGAATCTAACCCACCAGACTTCACCTCGCTTCATCACGGATATCCTCGGCCGTGCCCTCTACCCACTCCATCGCCTCGGCTTCCCGTACGGTATCGGCTGCCATCTGGCGGTAGCCCTCCTGAAGATCGCCATAGATGACATAAGGCCGGACCAAGGACTCGATAAACCGGCTGATCTTGCGTCTACCCACGACTTGGTGGAGACCTGCATAGACATCTTCGTCTATGGTGATTGTCAGTTTCTTTTGCATGCTCACCCCCTATACGTGTATTGCACGTATAATATCACTCGCGGAAGAACAGACACAACAGGCTTCACTAAACGCCTTCACTTAGCATGAATTCTCCACGAAGCACCTTCCTTGTTTCGGCCACTACACAGTGTTACGATTGCACCACTTAGAGTGGAACGGAGGCTGGAATGGATGTCAAAGAAGCCGTGCAAACGGCGAAAAAATACGTTGCTGAACTTTTTACTGATGAAACGATCGCGGATGTCGGCCTTGAAGAGGTGGAGTTCAACAATATGTCAAATAACTGGGAAGTGACTATCGGCTTCTCCCGACCGTGGCAAACAAATCTCCTGGCTGCTGCACTCAGCAATCAACAGCAGAAACGCTCCTATAAACTGGTGTGCATCAATGACGATAGCGGGCAGGTGCTATCGCTCAAGGATCGCGTCCTGACTGCTTCTCAATGAGATTATGCCCCCTACCGGGTTCTTCATCGACGCGAACCTGCTCCTGTTACTCATCGTGGGTAGCGTCGGGAGAGACTTGATCGCCAAGCATCGGCGACTGCGAAGATTTACAGCGGAAGACTTCGATAGACTGATTAACCTGCTCCACCCGGTGGAGCAGGTGTTCGTCACGCTTGCCCACACCCCCACCGCGCGCCCATTCTTTGCTTTCCACCTCGACACGGGTGAGAGAGTACCGGGGGGGGGCAATTGGGCGGCACAAGGCTGCGCATTGCCGGACTGACCGCGCTCAAACTGGCGACGGGACGGGGACACGGGGAAATTATTGTTCGGCGCCCAAGTTGGATGCCGATCAGCCTCCGAACACATTGATTCCAATCGTTTTCTAGGGGTCACACTAAGACGCCGAATAATAGGCAACTGTCGATCAGTGGCTCAGAAGCTTGGCCAACTCCGTGTTCAAGTGGGAAAAGGCGTCGATCACTCCGTCGAAGACATGATCGAGGGCAAGACCGTAGCCTTGGTTCAAAGCCGCCGTGTCGAAGCCGAGGGTCTCAAGGCTCCTGAGCACGCCGCCTGTGTCATGTGCGTCCGCTATGCGAAGATCGTTGTTGACGAACAACGTTGCAAGGGCACCGTTTTCGGTCGTCAAGTCTTCCGGCTCCGCGCCGGTGCCGAAGGCGTCGGCACGCTCGCCCTCGGCGTTCAGCCGCTCTACGATGTTCAATAAGGCTTGCAGCAGCTTAAGGCTGCCCTGGGTCTTGATCTTGATATCCGAGCGGGTGTGGCCGGCACTCACTAGAAGGTTTCGCAGGAAGCCGTTTGGAATGCGTTGCCAGAGTTCATGAATATTCTTACATCGCGAGAGAAAAGCTTGCTCTGTCATGGAAAGTGGAGCCACCTGAGCGAGGCTTGACAGTTCAGGATAGTTCAACCAGCCATTGGCGCGCATTTCCACGCGGGAGAGCCCAACGATTTCGGTTGCTGCCTGCGGTGCCGTGCCTGAGGCGTCGCTCAGGGCCGCGAGTTGATCGCCAAGGTTTAGCAGTTGATCCACAAAGCGCGCCGTCTTGGAAACGATGTGCTCTTCATCTTGATCGAACTCCGCGACTTGGGCGGGATCGAGCACGTGAGCATGAGCGTGTTTGATCTCTCGATCTGGCTTCGGCTTATAGAGTTCCCGCATCGGTACCTTGATAAGGTTGCGGCCGACCCGAACACAGTCGGTGAAGCTCCATTGCCCGCGGTAGGATGGACTACAATGCCACTGCCCGTAGCCCTTACCTGGCGTCGTGTCGAAGAGGCTACTCTGCTCATACCGCTCCAGAAATCGGTCATCGAGATATACGGGCATGATCTCGACGAGAGCATTGGCTCTGTCGTGGGTCATTGGATCAGCAACACCTGGCCAGATTAGACCGTTGGCGCTCTGTTCGGGGCTGAGCTCCGGAGCGACCGCGACCACACTGGCCCAGACTTGTATTAGAAGCCCGCCCTTGTGCTCTCGGATGTCGAGTTCGTACCAGCCGCCGCCGGGCTTTAGTCGCGCGTGAGTCTCGCCCGCCATCATAGCACGGAGGTCCGCGCCGTCCGGCAACAGGGCTTCGTAGAAGAAAACCCGAACGCCATAGGCGCCCCGCATCCAGAGGTAACGTCGTAGGTATTCGTTGGACATCGTCCAACTGACATTCCGCTTGGCAGAGAAGTGGTACTCGGTCGAAATTTCCCCTTCAACGACTCCGAACTCCGGAAGCGAAAGGTCGTCAAAAATAACCCGCTGCTGGTCACCGCCAAGGCAGCGCGGCGAGAGTCCCAAGGCCATCCAGACCTTCTCCGCAAGACTGTAGCTGTAGAAGGAGCCGTCGCCCCAAGATGCCACGATGTAGTCGAGTCCAGACACCGACGGTGTGAAGTCCGCTAGTTTGCCTTGTTCCCTCACGGCGGGTGTGGAAAAGGAGACCACGCCGTCACTGGCCTCCCGTGGAATACCTAGTTGGGCAATGTCAGCCTTCGGCACCAAAGCCATTACCATATGGACGCACTCACGATCCGGACCGTACTGGTCGACGTCGTATCGGGAAGCCACCTCGACCCGAAGTTGGGGGTTGTCGTTGATCGGCTCAAACAAACTACGCAACCGTGGCGGAAGCTGCACGGCGGGTATTGGAAACTGGTCCATATAGTCGATGATCAAAGCGAGGCTCCTCGTGACCTTTCCTCTAATTTAGGTCCAAGTCGAGCATGAAGGATTGGGGGAATTATAGCCGCTGTGGTGGCTGTGTGAAAATGGTCTCACTTTGGGAGGCACGGGGGTCTGCCCCTCGTCGTTACAGTACGCGGCCACTGCTGGCTATGCCACCTTGCCGACTGAGATCTCGCCGGAACGGCGCAGAAAATCGGAAACCTCATTGCTGTGACGATGTCAGCTTAGCCGTCGAAGTAAGTATTTGAAAAATATAGTCTGCCATAATAATCATGTTCATACTGTGTTTAAATGTAGAGTATGGAACAAGTCCGTGAGTGGACGCATGACGGTTTGGAACGTAATCCCCCTCATATTGTGCCCTATTACTATCGTCGGCTGGCTCATACAGGTGATGAACAAGTCGATCAAATAGTATCCAACCATAAGCCTCTCTTGTCAGGAAGTTTCTTAATTCTCCTCGATTTGTAAGTTTCTCCAACATCTTCTTCGAGGAAATTGCACCCGCAGCATCTTCAAAATAATGAATACGAAATTCCCGATCTATTTCTGGGAACAGGACACGGCAAACACACCGATAGTACCCCATACCGTGTGCAGAAAGCGCTTCGCGAAATGTCTCTTTGGTTTCCTCTGATATGTGATAATGATTCAATCTTTTTTCGATATCTTGACGGATGCTTTCCCAATTGTTCTCGTAGAAACTTGTCAGACGGGCTTCGAGCAGTGATACATCGTCTCTGCATTCCTCAACATAGTCTATCGAAACAGTATGATACGGTAACCAGCCCGTTGGACGGACTGAATCGATGAACTTGTTATACCTCACAAAGTGCTTGATGTCCGGAGCTATCGCTTCGAGAAAGGGCGTGATAGCTTGAGAGACACGTGACATTGATTGAATGAACGGCTGAAGAGGTTCCACCAATCGTTGCAACGCAGCACATAGGTTCAGAATACTTTGAATGGTTTGGTTATATGTCATGTGCGATGTTCCTACCTTGTCCAAATACGATCGCCGCGATCCGTCTCGCCGTGTCGGTGAAGTGCTGGACTTCTTCGGGTTTGAGGGGGCGGTTGAGGATGTTGCGTTCGCGGTAGGAGAGCCATTTTTTGAGGACCTGGTAGCCGCCGAGTTTGTAGGTCCAGACGGCGGTGGGGACGTTGCGCCAGAAGGCGCGGTCGTTCAGGTATATATCGAAGGTGGTTTCGCCGAGTTTGGGTACGTTGTCGCCCATCGCTGCCTTTTCGTCAGGCGTGTAGGCGCGCTCAACGATGCGGCCTTGGCCCGGCATGACGGTATCACCTGTTCCGAAGTGTCCCCATCTCGCTGTCACCGCGAAGTCGTCTCCGGTCATATTGCGGCCATCGGTGGTGGTGGGAACGGCGATGGGGGCAATCTTCAGACTCAACGGGCCTTGGGTAACGCCCGGCACCGGCACTTCGGGATCAAGCAGTCGGGCCAGTTCGCGGCCACGCACCGCAGATGCAGCAAAAGCCTCCGCCACACCTTCAGCCTTGCCATCCGGCCAGCCCGGAAGCGGGATACGCGGCCATTCCATTCGAAGCGCCCCGGCATTGGCCTCGCGGTAGGCCGGATCGTGCAGTACGGCAAGGACATGATGAAACAGGTCCTCCACATCTACACCAAGGCGTTTGAGATAGCGTTGTGCGGTTCCCGATAAGTTGGGACGGCGTGCGCTGGCGTCATCATTTCCAATACCATCCCCCCTCAACCAAGCAGGGAAATAGCTCGAAAGCCCACTACCAAAGTTATCGGCAAGGTGACGAACCAAAGTTCCGCGGGAGAAATTTTCTTTGGCTTCCCGTTCGCGCGCTTCGACCCACAGGTTCCCCGAGAACACATGCGGCCTGTAGTTGGGGCGTGGACGATCAAGCAAACCGCTATCCTCTTCCCAATAGAGCCATCGAATATCGAAAGGCCTGTAGGCAAAAAGGATGAATCCTCCTTCATCTGGCCCACCGCGTGCGAGTAGCGCGTCGCGAACCACGTGGGCATCGAACCCCGCCGTGGTCTTCATCACGCCCGGATAGCGTCGTGCAATCTCCTCATGGCTCAGTGTCGCGTTGAAGTAATCGGTGACGCGCGTCCTGAGCCGATCGAGATCGGTATCGACGAGAAACCCGGCTCGGCTGGTCTTGACGCCGGGGAACGACACCGGAAACATATCGGATAGCCTGGGCCAGTCGAACCAATTTTCGCCGACCGCCGTTCGCACGAAAGGCAGGCCGAGTTGCAGGACAGGCCCGATATTCCGATAGATCGTGTTCGGCTCGGCCTCCGCCGTGGTTATCAACTCCTCACGCTTGGCCTCTCCCCAAAGATTGCGGAAACTGACTTCTCCGGCTGGAGTATGGTCGGCCTTGCGCACCAGCGTCGCGATGGCAACACCGACCTTGATGCCCACCGTGCTATCCGTTGTAAATACGCTTTCATCCGGCTGACCGTCCGGTGTTTTCCCACCTTTACGAATGTCCCCGTTCAAGCAATCGATCCTGACCGCATCAAACGCCTCAAGGTATCGCTCCCGCATGCCCGTGAAGGACAGCCCGTCGAGCCATGAATAATTCGAGATGAAGCAGACCACGCCTTGGCCCGTCTTCGTAATGCGCCGTTCCGCCATACGGAAGAAGCGGACGTAGAGATCGTTCAGCCCCTGACCCTCGGGCCGGCGTACCCGTTTGGTTGTACGATACGCTTCCGAGAGTTCCCGTTCTTCATCCACCGCCATGCCAGCGAAGCCGTTATAGGGCGGGTTGCCGAGGATCACGAGGATGGGCGTCTCCTGTTTCACCCGCTCGGCGCGGTCGCGTTCTTCTTCCAGTTCGGGGAATGGCAGCGGCTTGGTCGTTCTTGGCTCCCAGCCGTTGAGCGCATTGGTGAGGAAGACACCCGTGCGCTCCGTCCCGTCGTCCGCCAGCGGCGCGTCGAGATCCTGCATGGTGAGCCCAACTTGCAGATGGGCGACGACGAAGGGCGCGGGCATAATCTCGAAACCAAACACCCGTTCCAATGCCGCTTGCTTCACCCGCGCACCGGCGAGCGCGCCAAGGCCCTGTCCTTCCAGATTGGCGGCGATGCGGCGCAGCACTTCGGCCAGATAGGCCCCGGTGCCGCAGCACGGGTCAAGCACGTAGACGTTCTCCGCCGCGAGGCCGTCCGCGATGCCGAGATCGTCCTTGAGTGCCTTGTCCACACGGGCGACCATATAGCGGACGACTTCCACCGGCGTGTACCAGACACCCAGTTGCTTGCGCAGGTCGGGATCGAAGGCTTCCAGGAACGGCTCGTAGAAGTATGGCACGGCTTCGCCTTCGTTGAAGCGGGCGAAGAAAGCCGCACGATCCACCCGGTCGAGCGCCGCCGCGGTCCAGTCCAGCACCTCGACTAGGCCGAGGGGTTGCAGCCTGCCGGGATCGGAAAGCTGCTGAAACAGCCCCCGCAGCACTGGCGCGCGCAGATGCCAAACTGCCCCATGCCAGTTGAAATTGCTGGCAGGCCGAGGAACCTGCCGCGCCCACAACACCCAGGCTGAGAAGATCCCGTAGAAGAGGGTTTGCACCAGGGTCGAGTGGAAGAAGCGCACGCCTTTCTCGCCCTCGAAGCGTACGCCAAGGGCATCTTCAAGGGCCGACCGCACCGCCTTGAGTGACGGCGCGTCGCCTGCTGCTTCGACGCGCGAGAGGCCGTCTCGGGCATAGGAAGCGAGTAGCCAGGCGAGATCCTTCGGCTCGGTAAGCGTCGCCCGATGCGACAGCGCCCGGCTCAGGTACTCGCCGAGGCCCGCGCCAACTTCCTGCGCGAACGTATGAGGATGCTCCAGACGCCGGCCGAAATCCTCCGCGTCTTCGGCTAACCGGAAGGTTTCGAGTTTGGCCGGTCGGCCATCTGCGTCCTCGCCCACCAGCACGAAGTCGCGTGTGTTGGTCACCAGCACCAGCCGATAGCGGTTCCAATAGCGGCTTACCTGATCGCCCGCCGCCGTGAGCCACGCATCGTCTCCGGCAGACTTCACCTCGACCACGCCGCACTCAGGAATTTGTCCCTCGCGCGGCTGGCCCTTCTGCACCTGCTTGGCCGCGTAGAGACCGAAGTCGGGATGGCCTGCACCCTGGTCGGCAAGTTCGCCCACACAGAACACCTTGGGCTTGAGCGTTGCGCCGACGGCGTTCAGCAGGTTGGCGAGCGGCCCGTAGCTTGATCGCTCCCCGGTCGCGCCACCAGACGCGCTGACTCGTCGAAGGTCGGCGAGGTAGGTTTCAACCGCTACTGTGAGTTTCGTGTTCATTCTTGTCATGCCTGCCTATGTTCTCTCATTTATTGACAGAATGCCAGAGAAGGGGCTGCCCTTCAATGAGGAACGTCTTGAAAGCAGATTCCTCGCTTTGCTCGGAATGACCACGCGGGTGGTTTGTGCAGGATGCCAGAGAGAAAGAGTTACGCTGTCGGGTTACGCTACGCTAACCCGACCTACGATCTATAACAACGCCAGATTGCCGGGGAAAAAGATAAAGACTCTGGATCCCCGATTACAAATGTCGGGGATGACAGAGTGAAGAAGGCGCGATAAGATCGCGCGGCTACGAAAGAGGGGGACCAGCTTTTAGACAGGCACAGTGGCCTGTCCCTACAAAGTCCCCCTCACCCTGCCCCCCGATTAAAAATGTCGGGGGCTTCGCCTGATTTCAGACTGGGGGCGAGGGTTTTAAGGACAGAGAGAGGATTGTCGCGAATGTTGTCATTGGTCATCAGATGACAAAATGTACAAAAAATTAAGAATTGTTACAAAATGTTACAAACTTTAAAAAATGTCGGAAATATTAAAAAAATAAAATATTGAAAGAAATGTAGAAATATTAAACATATGAACAAAACGTCACGAGGAACAAGAAGGGGAGACAGTTTTGTAAGGACCAGACCAAGCCATCGGCAACGGACACACCTCTTAGCAAAATTAATTCAATTCTGTTATTTTGTTTCACTGTCCCCCTCACCCTACCCTCTCCCTCCAGGGGAGAGGGAATGTTAGGGTCCGGGGCAAGCTCTCTCCCTCAAGGGAGAGGGTTTTAGGACTGGCATTTGCTGAATTATTGAAGAGTAATGAACAAACCGTCTACTTCTTCCAAGACCCGGCAATTCAAGGCGCTCCTGCAATCCGACAGGTTGGAGTTTCTCTGTGAAGCCCATAATGGCCTGAGCGCCAAGATCGTGGAGGAGGCCGGGTTTAAAGGCATCTGGGCCAGCGGGCTTACCCTCTCCGCTCAATTCGGCGTGAGAGACAACAACGAAGCGAGCTGGACGCAAATCCTCGACCACCTGGAATTCATGTCTGATGCCACGCGGATCCCCATCCTGCTCGATGGCGATACCGGGTACGGGAATTTCAACAATATGCAGCGCCTGATTCGGAAACTCGAACAACGCCGGATCGCGGCCGTCTGCATCGAAGACAAGCTGTTCCCCAAGACCAACAGTTTTTTGAAAGGCGAGACCCAGCCCATGGCCGGCATCGACGAATTCTGCGGGAAAATCAAGGCTGGCAAAGATGCCCAGACCGATGAGGATTTCTGCCTGATTGCCAGGATCGAAGCCTTTATTTGCGGCTGGGGATTATCCGAAGCCTTGCGACGAGCCGAGGCCTACCACCAGGCAGGCGCCGACGGCATCCTCATTCACAGTGCCCTGTCGGTCCCCGACGAAATCCTGGCCTTCAAGCAGGAGTGGGGCGATCGCTGCCCGGTGGTGATCGTCCCGACCAAGTATTACGCCACGCTCACGGACGTCTTCCGGCAGCATGGTTTTTCCCTGGTGATTTGGGCCAATCACCTCCTCCGTGCGGCCGTGACCACCATGCAGAAAACGGCACGCACCCTGAAAGAAAAAGAGAACCTATTCTCGATTGAAGATAAGATTGCGCCGGTGGCCGAAATCTTCCGGCTTCAGAACGCCGCCGAACTCCAGGAAGCCGAGAAACGCTACCTTCCACACAACGGTGACAACCTGGCCGGAATCGTCCTGGCCGCGTCCCGCGGGAACGAACTCGGCGAATTAACGCAAGACAGACCCAAAACCATGGTTCCCATTCAAGGCCTGCCGATCCTGTCGCACATCGTCGATGCGTACCATACGATCGGCATCAAAAACATTACCGTGGTCCGTGGCTATAAAAAGGAGGCCGTTTCACTTCCCCACCTGACCTACGTGGACAACGATGATTTTGCGCAGACCGGGGAACTTGTCTCCCTTTTCAAGGCGCTGCAAGCAAAGAGCGGGGAATTTCAAGACACTATCATTTCGTACGGGGACGTGCTCTTCAACAAATACATTCCCCAGATCCTTTTTCAAGAACCCGATGATTGGGTGATTTGCGTGGACAGTGTCTGGGAAGGGAAAACGTCCTATACCCGGCTCGGGGGATTTGCGGAATGTACGGTGCCCAATTCGCGGAGAGCGTTCAATGCCAAAATCCACCTCAAACAATTGGGGCGGGACGTGCCGCGGGAATCCATTCACGGCGTCTGGATGGGATTTTTGAAGGTGTCGGCCGGCGCGGCCGCGCAGTTACACGGCATTCTCGGGGCAATGCTCGCCGATCCCGCCAACGAAAAAACTGGCATGTCGCAATTATTTCAGGAATTACTCAAACGAGGCGTCCCGATACGCGTGCTCTACACGGTCGGTCACTGGCTGGACATCAACAGTCTCGACGACCTGGTGCAAGCCGGACAATTTTAGCTTACTTCAGGAGAAATCATGCAAACCGCACACAACGGCGTTCCCATCCCTCACTTCATGTATGGCACGGCGTGGAAAAAAGAAGACACGAGCCGGTACGTGCAATTGGCCGTTCAGGCCGGCTTTCGAGCCATCGATACCGCGAACCAGCTCATCCATTATCACGAAGCCCTGGTCGGAGAAGCCTTACTGTCCCTGGCGAAACAGGGGATCACGCGGGATCAACTGTTTCTCCAAACCAAATTTACGCCCGTCTCGGGTCAGGACCACCGAACGCCCTATGACCCCATCGCCCCCATAGCCGAACAGGTCGCACAATCGTTTGAAAGCTCGCTCGAACACCTGCACACCGACTCTATCGATTCCTATGTCCTGCACGGGCCCTATGGACGCTGGGGACTCGACAAAGAAGATTGGGAGGTCTGGGCGGCGTTCGAAAAGCTGTATCAGGCAGGCCGGACCAAAATGATCGGGATCAGTAACGTCCAGGCCCCTCAACTGCAATTGCTGTGCGAGCAGGCCAACGTCAAACCCATGATCGTGCAGAACCGTTGCTATGCGGCATCGGGGTGGGACCATGCCGTCAGGGAAATCTGCCGGGCCCATCACGTCGTCTACCAGGGGTTTTCGCTTCTCACCGCGAATCGCGAGGTCTGCTACGACCCGGACGTTGGCGCCATCGCCAAGTGGTGCAAGACGGGACCGGCCCAAATCATCTTTCGCTTTGCCCAGCAGGTAGGCATGCTCCCCTTGACCGGCACTACCGACGCGCAACACATGAAAGAGGATCTGGATATCGACCGCGTGGAACTCTCTCCGGAGGAAATCGCCAGGATCGAAAGCATTTCGGTATGATCACGAAACACCAGAACAAAGGTTGCGCCACATGATCAGAACGCTTTTTCTCGCACTGTGCTCCGTGGCTTTCTTCGCACCTGCGACGCCGGCCCAGGAAGGACATGCGATTCCCGGTGTCCCGTTTCAGGTCTTCCTGAAGCAAGGCCAAGGGGAACCCATTTCGCAGGACGTGGCGGACGACGCCGTCGCAACCGTGGTCAAGGCCTTCGGTATCCTGGTCCATGACCGCTCGCAATACAAACGCTTCGATCAGGCCGTCACGAACGATCTCCTGCAAAAAGTCGTCATAGAACCAAGGGTGCTGAACAAGGAAGGCAAAGAATTTCCGTTTCTCGTGGCCAGGACCAAGCAGAAAGGCAAAGTCAATCTCCTGATCAACGCCATGAGACTCAGAGAGGACGGATACCTTGGGCAGCCGGATACCCTCGCCCCGAGACTGGCAAAAGAGTTTCAATGGGTGATCAGTAAAGCCGCAACCAAATCCGCCCGCAGGGGCCGCCTGCTGAAACGCGACCTGCTGCGCGCTCCCGTCTCCACCAACGCCGAGATCAGGAAAATGGCGCCGGAGGAACGCACGGAAGCGCTGCAAGCCTTATTGGATACCTACATTCAAACGGTGGATGCCTATGGCAGTCTTGTCGATCAACCCTATTATGAAATGGGCACGACGACCCTGATGAAACCCGAGCATTCGGATTCGACCATCAAGCTGTATGATATTCGCGTCCGGCATGCCCTCCGGTTGATCGTCAGCGATCCCTATTTCTGGGAACACATGCAAAAAGCCGTTCGCAGCCTGCTCAATGGGAAAGTCTGGCACGTCCTGATGGCAAAAATCGATGAACGGGATTGGACGACACGGACGCGCGTGGTGCCGGAAGACAAGGCCGTCACGGTCGGGGAACGCGGCAGGGTCATTCAACCTGCGAAGGTCCTCATGAATTACCATCGCGCCGTGGAGCCGAAGGAAAAATTGTATGGCGAGACACAGGGGCTTCCCATGGGCGCGTTATCCGCCGAACAACTTGCCCGTGTGATCGCCTGGGAAATCCAAAGTCAGGTCACCGAAAAATCCTTGCGAGGCCACGTAGCCCAGGACGAACAAACCGCCCCGGAGTGACGTCACGGTCCCCCTCACCCCAGCCCTCTCCCACGGTGGGGAGAGGGTTCCAGAAGGCTCTGTTCATACCATCTCATCGGATTCCCGCCCGCTCACGGTACACCGAAAGATAGACGGTATCGGCTTTCTTCCTGCTCCACGGGAACCGGTATAAGGTCCTGATCTGGCTCGAATACTGTCCGATATTGGCCTGCTGCCAGAGTCCCTTTTCAAAATATCGCCTGCCTTCCCGATCCCTGAGGAATCCCGCAACCCGCTCTTCCGCAAAAAAATCGACGTCCCAACTGTTCGTCCACGTTGGTTGACACTGCCGGACGTAGTCATCCACCCGGTAGAGCAGGGCTTGCACCTTTTCCAGGTCGATCATCACGGATTCACTGGTGAGGAGAAAAAGCACCTCATGCCCTTGGGGAACGTCGATGAGACCGATCACGCGTTCCAACTTCCTGCACGCCGGTTCATCCACGGCATACACGTCCGGTTCGCCGGGATCGTCTTTCGGGATGATGATGGTACGCGGAGGATCCTGTTTGCACACCAGGTGTAAAGAAGGATGAAAACACTCCCACTCAAGCCGGACGCCAAACAGCGTGACGTCCTCCAACAGGGTCGGGATCCGCTGGTTCAAGACCAGCTTGCCTTGGACCGACTCGCCCGGCAGGAGGCGAATGCTGCGTGACCCGAACTTTCCCCGGAAAGACTGTTGCTCGATAGAACTATGTCGAGCATCCATTCGAAACACCGAGAGCCACCCGGCATCATTCGGAGGAAGCCAGGGTAAATTTCGGAGATCCACGGTCACGGGTTCAGGGTTGTCATTGGTCAAATGAACGTGAATTTCGTAGACCCGTTCCATGGGCTTCTTCAGAAAAACGTCCATGACCAGTGAAACGCGGGATCCCCGTTCAGGCGACGCGGCCTGGCCGAACGAGGCGGATGGAACGCCCGGCAACCAGAGACAGAAAATGAATGAAGCGCACAGCACCCGTTTCATGGTGAGAGTCAACGGATCATATATGGCAGTCGAATCCCCTCTACCCCACCCCCGCTTTCGCGGGGGCATGCCTAGCTCACCCTCCCCTTACAAAGGGGAGGGAAAAGACCACAGTAACCACACCGAGGGCTAAAGGAGGTGGTCCCAGAGGTCTTCTTTCAACTTTTCTCTACGCTATGGTACATTAAAATATGAACGTCTCGTGTAAAAATTTTCGCCGGGGCCTCCACGTGGGGTGCTTGTTCCTTCATGAATAAACACGCTGTCAAAGGATCGTCCGAGCGGCTGGGGTGTCACCTCAAGGTCATGCTCTGTGTCCTGCTTCTCTGGTCCACAACGACGCAGGCGTTCGCCGGCGAGCAACGAGGCGAGGCGATCGCCGAGATCGCCGAGATCGCGGAAGCCGAATGGATGGACGGCGCCCCCAACCGTGCGTTGCACATCCTGGACCCGGGACTTCAAAACTATCCGGACGCCGTCAGGCTGCAAAAATTACGCGCAGACATTCTTGCCACGGCGTCCCGTCGTCACCAGGAAGCCGTCGAAGCCTACGACGTGATCCTCAAGACGAACCCGGAGGCCTTGGAGATACGCTGGGCCAAGTGGAGCGTGTTGCTCCGGTCGGGGCAACACGAGCAGGCTATCGCCGAATTTCAACGGATCGCGCAACTGGATGCGAAGAATCCCATCGTGTCCCTCCGGCTGGCGCAGGAACTCCGAAAAGTCGATCGCCTGGAGGAATCCATGGAGTGGTATACAAAAGCCGTGGACATGATTCCGGACATGCCGGGGTGGCGGTTGGCGCTCGCCCGGGCCAAGCTTGATGTCCTGGACGGCCGTGGCGCACGGGACGAAGTCGAGCAGGTCTTTCGAATCGTGGAACCCGGTTCTCCCGAAGACGCGGCCGCCCAGAGCCTGAAGTCGGTGATCTATGGGGCCACCAAAGAGCGAGGCCGGCGCTTCGAGCCGATCTTGAGCCCCGGTGGTTCCGCGGCGGTGCGCAAAGAATGGTCCGCCATTCGCGCCCACGCATGGAGACTCTTCGACACGGGTCGCTATGCAGAGGCCGAGCCTGTCTATCGAAAGATTCTGGCCCTCAAGCCCAGCGATTACGCCGCGACCCATGAACTGGGCATGACCTTACTGGGGCTTGACCGGTGCGAGGAAGCCATAGAGGTCTTTGCAAACCTGTCCTCGATGGACCCATCGGACGAAGTCTACGCGGATGCGTTCTTCCGGGTAGGCCGCTGTCTGATGAAGCTGGAAAAATGGACTGAAGCCCTCCCCTATTTTGAACTCCTCTATGAGGCCGCCCTCGATTTCGACGAACGCACAAAAGACGCTCCACCCAAAGCCGATCTCAGGGTTCTGAACACGGAAACCCTGGCCATGTGGGTCGAACGGGTGAAGACACATATTCCCGCTTCCGGCAAAGCCATCCCGAAGCAGGACGCGAATGAGGCTGTTCCCGCCGTCGAGGCCGAAACCCCGGCCCCTCTGACCGAGGACGAGCTCTATGAAAAGATAGCCAGAGAGCGGCTGAACCCCGAGAAACAGATCTATACACGGGCTTCCCTGATGGGGCGGGATGCCGATTTCAGCATGTTTCGCTACGTCATCCCGGCCAATCGCGTCATGCGGGACGATCGACCCACCGGCACCCATGAATTTATCCCCATCGAGCCGCACGACACGTTTCCGGACACCCAGGAAGAAATTTATCTGCTGTTCGGACTCGTGATCGCCTCCTTTGATGAAATGCCACTCAGCGCGGAATGTTTTCTCGAGACCGCAAAAACGAACGCGAATCAAATACCATTGGCCCGGGACCACGTCATCATGAACATGGGTGACCAAACCGGATACTTTATCATCACCCAGCCTGAATCAGGATGGACACCCGGACTCCACCGGTGCGGCTTGTTTGTCGGCAGTGAACAGTCGGCCTATACCCACGCGGACGAGGTCCGGTTTCGTATCATCCAACCCCCGCAAGCTTCGTGAGCAACGCAGCCAGGCTTTGTGTATGTGCACGCGTGTCTTCCTTCGCTTGCCTGAACGAAACACAATCTGGTAATTCATCGTGAACATCCACCCTACCAACATTATTGAACCCATATAACGGATGAATAACATTTCGAAAAAGCACCTCGTGGGCGCCGTCGCTTTCCTGGTGGCGTGGGGATCCTGCGTCAGCACGTCCGCCGGTGAAGCCACCCACGTCGTGACCGAACTTCAGGAATCGATCATGACCATTATGAAAAAAGGACAAGACCTCGGCTATACGGGTCGCTATCAGATCATCTCCCCCACGATCGAAAAAACACACGACCTCGAGAATATCGCACGGCTGGTCGTCGGGAGACATTGGAAAGGACTCGATGCGAGCCAAAAATCCACCTTCGTCGAGACGTTCAGAAACCTGAGTGTGTCCATGTACGCGGGACGTTTCAAGGACTATGGAGGAGAGCAATTCAACGTTCTTTCAGAAACCTCTTTAAAAAGAGGGAATCGCAAACTGGTCACAAGCCACTTTGTGAAACCCGACGGCGAGAAAATATCGTTCAACTACATCTTGCATCGGATTCATGACCAGTGGAAAATCATCAGTGTCAGCGTAAACGGCGTAAGCGATTTGGCCTTGAAACGTGCGGAATACGGAGGCATTCTGAAGAAAGCCGGATTCCCGACCCTCATTGAACGCCTGAATACCCAAATCAAAAAAAACGCACAGGGGCTCTAGCTCGCAGAAGCGTCCAGAATCGCCGGCAGCTTCATGAGAAACATGATGAATTCCATCGGGAACGTGCAGAGAAACGCCACAAGACTGTGGTTGGCCGTTGGCTGGTCGGTGTTCGCCCTTCTGACGGGGTGCGCAACGACGCAGTCCGCCGATCCTGAGGTGTCGAATAACGATCCCTTCGAATCCGTGAATCGACCAATATACCGGGGCAATGACTTTATCGATCGCAGGATCGCCAGACCGGTGACCGAGGCCTACGTCTCGTATACGCCACAACCCATCCAGAACAGTGTCTCCAATTTTTTCGATAACGTGGTGTACCCCAACGTCATCCTGAATGACTTTCTTCAGGGAAAGGTGACCCAGGGACTCGAGGACTTGGGCCGGTTTCTCGTGAATACGACGTTCGGATTCCTGGGAGTTTGGGACATGGCCACGCCTCTTGGGCTCGAAGCCCACGATGAAGATTTTGGACAAACCCTGGGGGTGTGGGGTATGGACGAGAGCATCTATCTGATGCTTCCATTCATCGGACCCAGCACCGTAAGGGATGTCCCGAATTTAGGCGTCAGTACCGTCACCAACATCCTGTTCTATGTGAGCAGTCCCTACGTGGTACCCGTTGCCCTCCTGGGATTTATCGACCTACGGGCGAGACTGGACGAGGCCGTCACGTTTCGAGACGAAACCGCGGTCGAGCCGTATCTCTTTACGCGAGAGGCCTATCTGCAACATCGGAAATTCCTGATCTACGACGGGAATCCTCCCGTTGACGACGACCTGTACCTGGACGATCCCTTCGACGATCTTGACGTTGAAGAAGAACCCCTTCAAGAAGAAACCGGCAAACCCCGGGAATCCTCAGACCGGAATGATTGAAACCCTCCTTCTTCCAAAACGGATGCCCTTTCAGACTCACCGTCCCTCCCCCAATCTGTCATTTCTGCGGAAGCAGGAATCCAGTCCTATTTGTTGTAAAGCCGGCCAAAATGGGAGAAAGGCAAAAGACCCTGGATTCCCGATTTAGATCCTCGATTAAAGATGTCGAGGACAAGCGTCGGGAATGACAGAAGGAGACATCGAAAATTGTCAACGAATGATTAAATATTTACGATTCCCGTTCACTGGCGCCCCACCAGCCCCGCTGCTCGAATTCGGCCAGAAGCGCCGGAAGAATCACCAGGGCACAGATCAGGGTCAGGATCAACACCACCACCAGCAACATACCCAAGCTGGCCATGCCCGGATGGTGCGAAAACCCGAGCGCTCCGAAGGAAGCCATCGTGGTCAGGGCACTGAAAAGCACGGCTTGGGACGTACTGCTCCGTAACACCTCGACAATGGAGCGCGAGCCGGCTTCCCGTCTCCGCAGGATAAGATAAATGCCGAAGGCAATCCCCAGTCCGAGCACCAGGGGTAAGGCGATCACGTTTGCCAAATTCAGGGGAATTCCCAATGCCAAACACGTGGCAACCGTCAGCAACAGCGTCAAGACCAGGGGCAAGAGGACGAAGAGGGTTTCTCCCAGGCGTCGAAGCACCACGAGCAGCAACAAGGCAGACGCCACGATGGCCAAGATGGTCGCTTGAATACAGGCGTCGATGATCGTTTGCCCGCCTTCCAGAATGCTCACGGGCGAACCGATCGCACGAGGCGCTTTTTGCTGCACGCGCAACACGAACCGGCGTAGCGCCTGGTTTTCCTCGACGTTTTCAGCGGGAAAGATCTCGACCCTGGTCCGGCCGTCTTGAGCAGAATAGTGACTGGTCAGGCTTTCAGGTAACGTCTCCAGCGTGATTTCATCCGGGGACAACAAATCTCGCAATCGTTCAAGCCACTTCGGAAAGTCTCCCATCAGCCGCGTGCGGAGGTCATGCACGAATTGGGTCGATCCGCCAGAATCGTCAAACAGGTTATCGATCGCTTGCCTGAGGGTTTTCAGGTTCTTGTCAAGATCACCCTCCCAATTTCGGGATTCATGCACGCCAAGGGCGGAGCGAAATGCTTTCATGGCCTGCACTTCTTCTTCTTCACCGGGAGTATCAACGACCGGTTGGGGAATGAGAACGGGCTCCAGCACCAACGCCATCTCGTCGATAATGGTCAATTTTTCTTCCTGGTCGCCGGGAACGAAACTCGAAAGCGTGAGGACTCGATCGACTTCCGGCACCGATCGAAGGCTCTCCGCCAACGCATCGGCAGCAGGGAGATTGTCGGCCAACACCTGGATGACGTAGGGAGAGGTGTCCGGGTCCGCCAGTAATTCCTGAAAGGTCGAGACGCTTTCAGTCAAAGGGTCTCGAAGGTGTAAGGCATGAAAATCGAATTGCAACCGTGGCACCACGACGACTGCGACCAGCACCACGGGGATCAGAACCACGAGAATCACCCGACGGTATCGGATAATCGAACCCATGACCGTATGTTCCGGGAAACCGGCTTCCGTTATTTTCGTGGGACTTGCAACGTGGGACCGTGAAAGCGGAAACACGGTCAGCAGTGCCGGGAACAACGTGAGGTTCGCAAAAAGGGCAATAAACATGCCGACACCGGCAATGAGCCCCATTTCCGCAAACCCTCGATATGACGTGGGAAGGAAGGAAAAGAAGCTTAGGGCCGCGGCAACCGCCGCGAGCGTCAGGGCCCCACCGACGCCCGCGACCGCACGCCGTAAGGCCGCCTCGTGATCACCAACCCGGGACAGCTCTTCTCGATACCTCAGGCCGAACTGGATCCCAAAATCCACGCCGAGGCCGATGAACAACACCGGCACGGATGCGGAAATAAAGTTCAACGAGCCGACGGCCACCACCACGAAGACGGCCGTCCACAGTAAGCCCACCACAAGCGTGCACAGCATCGCCCCCACGAGCCGCAGGGAGCGAAAGCCGGCAATCAAGACGAACGACACCAGGGCCAACGACAACCCGGCGGCCACCCCGGCACCCCGGGCAAGCGTCTCCCGCTCTTCCGCTTCAATCGGAATGGGACCCGTCAGCCGGATTCGAACACCGGACCGCTCTTCAAGATCGGCACCGTGCCGGCGAAGGAATTCCAGCGGGCCCTCGGCCGCTTCCAGGCTGGAATAATCCAGCCGTGGTTTCGCCAGCAGAAACCCGCGCGACGGATCGCTTTTGCCCGTCACGTCTTCGAGCATGGTCTGTTTCCAGGACGAGGTTGGCGGCTTCCCGAGTCGTTGAGCCTCAATCGCCTCGCTCAACAGGGCAAACGCGTCGGCAAGGACCTTCTGCTGCTCGGGCGTCGGTTCCTCTTCCAACGCCAGGGTGAGAATGGAAAAGAACCCTCGCAGACTGGGATCCTGCACGAGCGTCCCCAGAAAAGGGGACCATTCGGCAAGACGTTCATCCAATCGCCACAGTTCGTCGACGTCGAAATACAGCAGCCCGTATGTATCGAAAAAATCATCCTGCTGGGGTTGATACACCGACGCAAATAACGAGGGTTGCTGCTCCAGAATCCTTGCCAATTCGTGAACCGCGTCGCGTCTGTGCTCGGCGGAACCCTGATCCACGACGACCAGGATCAAATCGTCAAGCTGTGGAAACGTCGCATAGAAGTCCCGCTGCAACTGCCTGAAGTGAAGATTTGGATCCAACAAATGAACGGGGTCCGTATCCAGGGTCAGGTTCTTCACGATATACACCGCGGACAGGCCCGTGGCGACGAAGACTCCGATCACCACCCATACGGCCGCTCGCCGGCAGCAATCCACCAACCAAATCAGAAAGGCCTGGTAGCCGTGCCCTATCCGATCAAGCATGTCGCCCCCCCGGCATGATTGTCCCATGGACCCCGGGTGAACGGGTCAATTGTTCCCCAACCCTCCACGGATGCATGACAATCGATTTCGTAAATGCACGCTTCAAGCAAAAACGCTCACGTATGTGAAAGGAGAATTTCAATGAATCCAAGAGAACCGCTACAACCTCAATCGTCTGAGCCGTAACGCATTGGCGATGACCGACACCGAACTGAACGTCATGGCGACGCTGGCGATGATGGGGCTCAGGAGAAGCCCCAGGAAAGGATAGAGGACGCCTGCGGCAATGGGCACACCGAGCGCATTATAGACAAACGCGAAAAAGAGATTTTGCCGGATATTCTTCATCATGGCTTTGCTTAAAGTCCGGGCACGGGCGACGCCTCGAAGGTCGCCTTTCACCAGGGTAATGCCCGCGCTTTCCATCGCCACGTCGGTGCCCGTTCCCATGGCAATGCCGACGTCGGCTTCAGCAAGCGCCGGAGCATCATTGATGCCGTCTCCGGCCATGGCAACCACGTGGCCCTTCTTTTGGAATTGTTTCACGATCTGGTGTTTATGTTCGGGAAGGACCTCGGCCTGAACGTGTTGCAACCCCAGTTGTCGACCAACGACTTCGGCGGTCTGTCGATGATCACCCGTGACCATGACGATTTCGAGTCCTTCACGTTTCAGAGAATCAACCGCTTCGACCGTGGTGGCCTTGATCGGATCGATGACCCCGATAAGACCGGCCGGCTGCGCGTCAACCGCCACCAGCACCACGGTTTGCCCTTCTTTCCGCAGCACGTCGCTTTGCGCATTGAACTCCGTTAATTTCTGCGAAGGCACACCCATGTCCCGTTCGAGAAATTGTCGATTGCCCAACGCCACGACCTTCCCATCCACCTGACCTTCGACTCCTTCACCGGTTTGCGAACGAAATTCTTCGACCTCACTGAAGGGAAGCCCTCGCTCCCTTGCACCGGAAACAATAGCTGCGGCCAAGGGATGTTCGCTGACGCGCTCGACGCTGGCCGCCAATTGGAGCAGGTCTGCCTCACTCAATCCCGATGCCGGAACGACCGACCGCAAGACGGGTTTCCCCTCCGTTAACGTGCCGGTCTTATCCACCACCAGCATCGTCACCTTTTCCAATCGTTCAAGCGCTTCGGCATTTTTAATGAGCACTCCAGCCGTGGCTCCTCGTCCCATGCCGACCATGATGGACATGGGCGTGGCCAACCCGAGCGCACACGGGCAGGCAATGATCAGCACGGCTACGGCATTCACCAGGGCATAGACCAGACGAGGCTCAGGCCCGATACTCGCCCACACGCCAAACGTGACGGCCGCACCCAACACGACGACCGGGACAAAATACCCGGCCACGACGTCGGCCACCCGCTGGATGGGTGCACGACTGCGTTGAGCCTCGCTCACCATCCTGACGATCTGCGCCAGCATGGTTTCCTGGCCGACGCGTTTGGCTTCCATCAACACGGTGCCGGTTCCATTCAGGGTGCCCCCTGTTACCCAATCCCCTGTCCGTTTTTCAACCGGAATGGCTTCGCCCGTGACCATGGATTCATCAACCGAGGTCGAACCTTCCAGCACCTCGCCATCCACCGGGACTTTTTCGCCGGGACGAATGCGGAGGCGTTGACCGGCTGTGACCCGTTCCAACGGAATCTCCTCTTCCTGGTTGTCGTTCCGCACGATCCTCGCGGTTTTCGGCGCCAACCCGAGAAGGGCTTTGAGCGCACCCGTGGTTCGACGCCGTGCCCGGATTTCCAAAACCTGGCCCAAGGCCACCAGGACGATAATGACGGCTGCGGCTTCAAAATACACGGGCACGTCACCGGCCGGGGTACGGAATGCCTCCGGAAACCGGCCGGGCAGAATCGTGGCCAAGGCGCTCGAGAGATAGGCCGCTCCCGTACCCATGGCAATGAGGGTAAACATGTTGAGACGGCGGTTGACGATGGATGCCCACCCGCGCTGAAAGAACGGCAACCCCACCCAGACCACGACGGGCGTGGCCAGGACGAACTGCAACCAATTGGACCATCGAGGAGAAAGGACCTCCTTCAAGGGCTGACCGGGAATCATCTCGGCCATGGCCAACACCAGCACGGGCAACGCCAGCGCCAACCCGATCCAAAACCGGCGAGTCATATCCACCAGTTCGGGATTGGCCTCTTCTTCTATCGTGACCGTTCGCGGCTCAAGCGCCATGCCACAGGACGGACAAGCCGCGGGTTTCTCCGACACCACGTCTGGACACATCGGGCAGATATATTCGGTCCCCGGCTTGGCCGGCGCATCGTCCATGGACTGCGTGTACTTGCCGCTCAGATAGCCCTCAGGATCGCCACGAAACCGTTCCTCACACCGGGGATGACAGAAATAATACGTCGTCCCTGCGTGCTCGTATTTTCCCGCGGCGGAGAGCGGATCCACCATCATTCCACACACCGGGTCCCGGGCCATGGGGACACCGGCCATCATGAGTTCACGGCGTTTCGCTTTTGGGGATGGGTCGGGTTGCATCGCAATGGTCCCCTCTGAACCGAAAGACCCTACAGGCCTTATATGAAGATCATACCGGTTCCCGATATTTTTCTCAGCTTCAAAATCCTGATGGGTTCACTTGTTCGTTGACAGAATGAGAGAGAGGATGTGCCAACCCTACGCGGTCTTCTCTTTTCCTCTTCTTTCTAAGGGGAGGAAATTTAGCGAGAATCCAGTGTCGTTATCAACGTGTTTGGCAGTGGGAGCGACGGCATCTCATGCCGCTTCCCTCCCTCTCTCCAAGGCGGGTGAGGGTGAGGGGGCAAGAATTTGGATCCCCGCTAAAAACCGCGAGGATGACAGGAGAGGATCCTGCGAGGATTGTAAATGTTCACTAATTCGTTGACAGAATGAAGGGTGACTCATCCTTTCACCTGGAGGCGAAGCCATGCGACACAATACCCACGACAAAACCCTGTATCGCAATTATGTCCGCAAGTGGAAATTCCTGATCCAGGAGTACGAGTTGGTCAAACAGAAACGGCATCCCACGTTCCGGTTTGTCGCCGATTTCTACCGATTTCATCAGACCCACCGGCAGACCTTCTTCAAGTATTACCACCGGTTCCGCCAGAGCGGAGCCGAGCACGCCCTGGTGCCTCAGCCACGCGGCCCGAAGTGGAAAAGTCGGCGGGTCTACGGGTATATTGAGCAACAAGTGCTGCAGCAGCGGCGGCTGGGCGTCAACCGGTATGAGATTTGCCAGCTCCTGGCTCCGAAGCTCAAGCACCTGACGCCGTCCCCGAGTACGGTCTATCGGATTACCCAGCGATACGGGCTGAACCGCTTAACGCCCAAGCTGCGAGAGGAGAAACGCCGGATTGTGAAGCAGAAAGCCGGAGAATTAGGGCATCTGGACTGCCATCACTTGAGCAAGGACCTCATCGCGACCGATCCCACGCGCTATTATCTGGTGTGTGTGATTGACGCCTGTACCCGCCTGGCTTGGGCCGAGGTGGTGACCGATCTGAAGAGCCTGACGGTGATGTTCAGCGCCCTGAAGAGCTTCAATCTGCTCCACCAGCGCTACCAGCTCCAGTTTGCCGAGGTCTTAACGGACAATGGATCCGAATTCGCGGCCCCGCGCACCAAAGACACGCACCCGTTTGAACGGATGTTGCTGGAGTTGGGGATCAAACATCGGTATACCCGGCCCTATCGGCCGCAGACCAATGGGAAGGTGGAACGGTTCTGGCGGACCTTGAACGACGACCTGATCGACGGCACCACGTTCGCCTCCCTGGCGGAGTTCCGGGACGAATTGGAGCAATATTTGCTCTACTACAATGAGGTGCGCCCGCATCAGGCGCTGGAGGGGAAAACCCCCAAACAGATCAACGAATCTTGTCAACGAATTACTGAACACATACAAGGATGACACTAAAGAAACAGCCCCTCATGCTGTCAACAAATGAGTGAACACATACAGAAAGAACAGGGGGCGTCCGCCGGGATGCCCCCTGTTCTTTCTCTTAACCGGCGCCGGCTACCAGCGCATGACACCGCGTAGCAGGACCCCATGCTCGGTTACGGTATCGACCCGCTCAAGACGGGTCCCTTCGAGGCTCAGGCTGAAGGCTTCATCCAGACTGAAGCGTGTGCCGAGGCGACTGGCCTGGGCTCCTCCCTCGGACAGCGTGACTCCTGCATACGGGGTCAGCAGCCCGCGCCCGTCCAGCGCGCGCACGCCGTAGCCCAGTTCCGCGTTGAGCCGTCCGCTCGGCCTAGTCGGGTCGGTCGCTGCCAGGCCCGCCGCGGACTGTTGCGCCCACAACTGCTCCGCCCCGCTCGCCGAGGCGCCCCAGGAAGAGTTCAGCCCGAACGACAGGCCTCGCCCCGCCGAGTCCGGCATCAGGCGCACCGAACCGCCTATACCCCATTCATCGTAGCTCTTTTCCTCGTGCGCCAATAGCGCCCGGGCCGTCAACTCGCTCGTCAGCCTCCACCCGAGATGGGTATAGCGCAGGCCGCCGCCCAGTTCCACCCCACTCCCCCTCTCCGCGTCGCCTCCGTCATACCGCACACCGACCTCCACCGAGGGAGTCACCTCCTCTTCCGTGCCCATCGCCATCGCCCGTGAAACTTCCAGCAGGAGCCGCACCCGGCGTGCGTCCGCCTCCACCGCGGGCAACTCCGTTGCCTCCTCCGATTCCATTTCCACCATGAAAAAGTCCGACTTTATGGCAAGGTTGACGCCTCCCCCCGTTGCCGGTAGCAGCGCCCCGCGTACCCCCACCGCGCCCATACGCATCGCAAGGTCGGTTTCGATACGGTTCTCAGCCTCTTCCTCGTCCAGCGACAACTCGCCTCGCCCATACCCGAGCAGGCCCCAGACCGAGACGCGCTCATGGACCGCGTAGCGCAGATAGGGATACACGCTCGTCAGCCACGCTGTCATCTCGCCCCGCTTGTCGTGCCGAGCGTCGAAGGCACCCTCACCCCGGCTGTGCGCCACCGCCAAGCCAGCCAGGAGCCGGCCCGATTCGTAATCTGCGCCCAGTGTACCCGTTGAAACCCGGCCGTTCACCGACAGGCTGCCGTCATCACCACCGAAGCGCGTGGTCGCACCACGGCCCCAGGCCGTCCACCGCGGACCCGATCCGTCCTCGTTCGCCGTGGCCGATAGCGAGAACGAACTCCCCAACAGGAAATCGCCTGCCGACAACTCACGGCCGGACGGCCGGAACTCGCCCCAGCCGTCCGGATGGCCCCCGGGCCATCGGGCATGGCCGTCCGCGCCGGGAAGACCGGAGCCTCCGTTGGCGGAAAGGGAGCGGCGGGAGGCGCTCAGGTTTATCGTTTGCCCGCCCAGCGTCAAGTGCGATGAGCCCGTCGAAACCCTGGCCAGGCGGGCGCCGATCATGTCCATCGCCTGGCCCGCCACCGTACGCCCGAAGCGCGCCAGCCACGCCTTTGCCACGGCCGCACGTTCCGCCTCGGACAACACCGGCGGGAATGCACCGAAGACCGAGAAGTCATCCGTTTCGGCACATACCACCGCCACCCCGTTGCGCGTCTCGCTTCGCGAGTTCTCCAGCATCTGCCAACTCCCGGTCTCTTCGTCGTAGCGGTGCAGCATCGCCTTGCCGTCTGCCGCCGGCAGGCACACCGTGGCGGTCTCTCCGGCCGGCAACATCCCACCGGTCAGGTCGATGTCCACCACCGTCATGCCCAGCCGGAAGCCGGCGGACCCGGCCGGATCCACGTCGAAGGTGAGCGTGGCCTCCTCGCCTGCAAACGCACCGGACGGCAGGGTCAACGCCAGGCCGGCAGGGGCCGAACGGCCCTCCGGCAGAACCCTCAGCAGGACCGTCTTCTCGGGGGCTATCCAAACCTCGTCGCCGGTCTTCGGGAGAAACGTGAGTTTTTTCGTGCCGTCCATTCTGACGGCTTGACTCGTGACCGTGATCTCGACCGTGTCCGGCGTCGAGTGTAGCCCGCCTAGGTCCGCCACCACCAGGTTGAATGCCAACACCACGTCGTCCGTCAGCCCTGCAGGTGCTGTGAAGGTGGGATCGGACGCGGACGCGTCCGTCAGGGTCACATCGGTTCTCTCTCCCGTATACGTCCATTGATAGCTCAGCGCGCCGCCTTCAGGATCAAAACTCTCCGAGCCGTCCAGAGTCATCTCCTCGCCCTGGGCGATTGTCCGGTTCTCTCCGGCGTCTGCGACCGGCGCGAAGTTCGGCGCGAAGTTCGGCGGAGCGCCGTCTCTGATGGATATGACGTACTCATCGGGGAGCGTGACGAAAGATTTTTCGGAAGCATTATACATGCTCAGGGCGAACGTCTCGCCCTCCTCCTCGAGATCGTCATCCACAATGGTGATCCTATACGGTTCCCTGGCGACGGAGCGCGATCCCTCGCGCCGGAAATCCTCCGGGTCGAACAGCAGCAGCCGCTCGCTAATCTCCTCGACGTCCTCGCTATTCCCATCCAAAATAATAAACACATAGAAACTCTCTGTGGGCACCCTGGCGTCTTCGGTCGTCGCGGCTATCGTAATGGTGTATTCGCCGACGTCTTCATAGACTACCGACGGCGCCTGGAAGGAAACCGTGACCTGCGGGGGGTCGTCATCATAGACCGCCATCGTGGCGGATTGCGGCGTACCGAGGGTGTACCCCGTGCCCGCTTGCACCGTGACAGTGATTGAACCGTCGGCCTCGTCCACCGCATCGTTATCCGTCTCGACCGTCAGTTCCGCCGTCAAATTTATGCCCTGGAAGGTCACCGTGAGTGACTGATACGAATCCGCCGTCTTGATGAAATCGCCGGTCTGGGTCACGCGCACCGTGACGGGCAGATCTGCCGTGGCAGAATCCGTCCTGGTAAGCGTGAATGTGGCGTCCTGTCCTTCCATCACAAAGGACCTATCCGCCTCGATGGTAACCGTTGCCGGCTGTTGAGCCTGTGCATTGCCGCTCAGACCAAGCAGGGTGGCGAAGACGAAAAAGACGCAAACCCGCGCCGGACATGCGGCGGGAAACGTGGCAGGAAGATTATGAGAACGTGCAGCGTGTAGCATCATGATTGGTCCCGACATCTTTCTGTAAGATTGTAATCGTTGCTTGCGCGTAGATTAGCCAAAGGGCGCAAAACTCCCCGACCCGCGTCACGTTCGCGGTTTGTGCCGACCCAATCCGTCTGGGCAGAAACTATGCTCCGAAGAAAGGTTCGCTATTATACAAAAAAATAACGATCAGTCAAGTATTGAGATCGACACGTCTTCTCTCTCTCTTGTGGCGACGCCATTCTCCGATCAGATTCCCGCTCAGACCCGGTCCCCGGCTCGACCGGGGACCGGGTCGACCGGGGACCGGGTCGAGACAGACTGGTTTTGCGGGGGTTCACCGGTTGCACCAAATTCCCACGGATTCTCACGAATGACGCATGAATTCTCACAGAACTCTCGCGATTTCTCGATGCTCATTGTTCGCGGCAAAGTCATAGTTATCACTCTGTCGTTCTCTTTCTTTACGGGGAAGCCATCGGTACCGTGAGCGGGGCGTTTGGGAGGACCGGAGCCATTGTTCCCACGTGGTAGTTGTGACACGTGAGACATGTGTCTCCCGCTCGTTCCGACGTATGACACGTTGTACACACGGCTTTCCGCATCGCTTGAAAATTGCTTGCAAAAGTCAACGGGTTGGCATCCTCGAACGCTTCCATGACCTCGGCTTCAGGATCGAGCGTATGGCACGTGAGACAGCCCTTGTCGTCCAGCAGGCTGAAATGGACCGCATGGGCAAAGCGTGTCACCTTCCGTTCATGAGGCACAGGACGCGCGGTCAACCACTGAATCCGTTTCCGTTGACCGGCTTGTGTATCGACACTGTGACACTTCATACACAGCCCGGGGGCTTTGGGGTTCGATAAGTGTGCGAAGATCGCCGTGGCTGAACGCACATGTGTTGTTCCTGATGTTCGAGCGGTGAGATCCAGCCATGCACACACGAAAGGATCGGCGTGCCCGGTGGGGCGATAGAGCAAGACAAAATCCGAATCCTGCCGATACCAGCCACCGATCATGACCTGCTTCTCACGTTCTCGATCCCTGAGGATCTCCTCTTCACTCTCACGATCCTCAGGCCGTACGACTTTCTCGCCGGCTCCGTGGCCGGACAACTCCGTCATTAAATGGGGCAACCATTCCTGCTGTGCGGCACGGATCACCTCAACCGGCAGTTGACCGACCAAATCCGCAAGTTTCCGTGTACCGAGGTCCGTTGTTGCCTGAAGCCGCTCCAACATTTCCCGTTGACCCCTTGCGATCAGGTTATACAGCAGCCTTTTCACGGCCCAAATCATCCTTCCCACGGCTGCGACCTCTTCATCCGTGGCATCCGACAAATCGGTGAAATCGTCAAGCCCGGCCAAGAGGGCCAGATCTTCGGTGAAGGCCGGGTCTCCTTCCAGCAGCAACTCCATGAAAGGCGTGAGCCCCTCTTCGACGTTGTCATCGGCCGGCCATTCGCCAACGGAGAGCCCATGCTCACGCAGCGTGTCCAGATCCACCCCCGGTAACCGCAAGACCGCAATACCCTTTGCCCCCGCCCGGCCCATGCCTTCGATCTGCTGAGCATGACAACTCGCGCAGGTGGTCTCAAAGGTTCCCGTTCGCATGGTTTGGCCCGCGCCATCAGGCGTATGACAGGCGGTACACGTTGTCGGCGCGTCTTTCTTGAATTCACCAAGAAAGTGTTTCCCGATATGGGAATTGTGATCGAAGGCTATCCGTGTACGCCGCTTGTAGGGATAGTCCGAAAACGGCGGGTGCCCATTGGTCAAACCCGAGAATGCCAGCGTATGGCAGGTTTGGCATTGTTGCTCGTCCATAGCGGCCAGATTGAAATTCTTGCCTCGATGTTCCTTGTGGCACGTTGCGCAAGCCAATTGCCCCTCTCCCGGTCGCGCCAGGCCCGGCACCCAGGATGAAAAGGCCAGGAGAAACGGCTTGTCAGTGGACTGAGGCATCCGGCTCAGACGTTCCGTGACAACAGCCAATTCCTTGGAAGGACGACCGTGAGCCTTGAAGGCATGTTCTCCGAGATGATGACACGTCAGACACAGCTTGCTGTTCTCCTGCCCCGTTCCTGAGGCACCTAGTGCAGACACCCAATCCGCGAGACCTCCATGGGCCGCAGTGTGACAGTCCGCACAAGCCTCGGCGGAGGCTCCATGTCCAAACGTGAGTTCTCCTGAAGATAAGAAGGCCGACCCCTTCGGGTCTGAGAGAAAGAGCAGCGAGAGCCCGACTGTGAGCATGGAAAGCCAAAACGTGATCCTACGTCGTGTGACCCGAAGGCTGAGGTCGCGGGTGGGTTGCTCATCTTGACTCCCATCGTCCTGCAAGTGCACGGGCTATTGCCCCCCCGTTGTATAAGCCGATACGACAATCGCGTGAACCAACGAGAGAATCAGCAGGCTGTAGGCCAAGGGGATATGGATGAACAACCAGTACTTGAGCGTCCCCTGGAGTGCTTCCTGACAATCAAGGTCATCCTTGACACGGATCAGGGCCCGCAATTCTTCTGCACCTTCCCGCTCTCTCTCCCCCAAGTAGTGATCCAAGGCCCCAAGATCGGTGAGGAGCGCATGACGGGAACGGGTGGAGGCGAAGAGATGGCCCCAATAGTTCCGTGGTCCATCGAGGAAAGACGCCAGCCGCCGATCATAGAAATCTGCGAGGGTCGTAGAATGATCCTCCGAAACGGTACGCTCAACGATGCCTTCAACGTTCTCACGAAGACGCTTCCGCATGCCGGGAATTTGCTCAAAGATCACCTCTTCTCCTCGTGTCGCGAGTCGCCGGGGCAGCGTTCTTGACAAGATAAGCCCCACAAGCCCGCTGCCGGCACCCGCTACGTACAACAGCGTCAGCGTCACATCCAAGGGACCGTTGGGGACACGCAGCCCGATATGCAGGACAAAAAGTCCAATGGCCAGCAGGCCGGCAGAGACATGAAATTGGAGCCAACCGGTGGACGTTCCCAACGGTAAAAAAGGAAGTCGTTTGAGAAAATTGTACATGGCCAGCGCGAGGATCAAGACAAAGAGGAGCCATCCTGACAGGAACGTTGTCCGGTACGGCGAAACGGCTGATGCCGCGTAGATACCCATGAGAAGAAGGATGAGCACGCTCCAGATCGTGATGGTGCCCCAATGTCGTAACGCAAACGTCATCACCGGCTCAGCCAGCCGGCAAGGGAGGGAAGATCGTTCACGGCCACCCGTTCGGGAGGGCTCCCCGGCTTGCCTTTGTATTGCTCTGCCTGTGGAATAACTTGGTCCAGGGCCGTCAATCGGCTGCCGTCATGGGTGCCGGCGAACGTTCGAGTCGCCGTGGCAATCGTGCCGGCGGCCGCCGCCAAGGCGGCTTCGTTCCCAATCTTCAGATCGACGCCCTTGATGACTCCCAGGATTTCCTTGACTTCCGGGATAGGGATCAGCGCATTGATCTCCTGAAGTGTGTCTGCGACACGTTGGACGCGCTTCGTCGCCGCGGTGGCATACTTCCCTTCTTCCGTCGCCGTGGCAAGACTACGGAGACCGTACTCCAGATCGAGGGCCTTTCCCACGACGTAGAGCATCCGTTGACGCTCCGGGGACACCTCTTCATTCTTCTTCCCTTCAGAGCGGAGAAACTTGTGGCGGATCTCACCCAGTGACCACGACACCAATTCAAAGTCGTCGCTCCCGGACGTATGCGTCCCGACGTTCACCAGTTTTTCATTGGGCACGACGTGGCATTGATAGCAATTTGCCGCAAGACGATAGAGATCCCCGGGCCGAATCATGCCGGATTCCTCGATTGTGGCAAGACGCTCGGCCTTATGTTCGGGCGTCTCCCGTTCGCGGGTCACGTTCTTCCCGCCATAATCACCATGGACTTCGATCCAGTCCTTTGCCGGACCATGGCAAGATTCGCAGGAAATGCCGGCGATCGCTTTCACCCTGTTCTTTTTATAGCCGGAGGTGAAGTGACAGGTCACACAGTCACCGGCCTTTTTCACGCGTTTGATTCCCATGTTGCCGGCAATCTCCTTGGCCTGTTTCTTGCGCGTGAGCACTTTGAAGGTTTTGGAGTGCCTGGTCTCCCGCCAGACGTGCACTTCCGCTTTGTGACATTCGCCGCATTCTTCGGGCCCCACAATGTTCGAGAAATTTCTCTCTGAAAGATCCATGGCCTGAGACTCTGCCTGCACGGCGAAGAAGACCACCCAGCCCAGCAGGATACTGAGCCAGACCGATCGAATTGCGCCGTTGACAAGGTTCATGGGTTCCCGATACGGATTGCTACGCATCCAAAGTCAGGTTGCCCGTTGGAATGGAAACACACAGCAAGCACGAGCCGTCTATGGGCTTGGCCCCACTCCCTGTGGCATACTTAACGGCTCCGGACTTGATGGGCGTGCGACACATACCACAACTGCCGGTTCCACAATCATAGGCCACGTAGATGCTGTTTTCTTCGGCTAACTCCAACAATGAGTTGACGCTCCGGTCCCATACGCACGTTCTCCCGGACCTGGCAAAAACGACTTCAATACCGGAGGGTGTCTCCTCGACGATAGATTCTGCACGCTCGTGATCGAGATGCGGTGCCTTGGCGGCCCGCACGCGACGACGGAACACTTCAAGGAAATGCCGATCTTGCCGCTTTTTGTATCCGGCCTAACGCCATAGCGCGAGGAGTAATAGGGGTATTCGGATCAGGGCCACCCCGACGATGCCTCCACCGATTCCTTGTATCACCAACTCCATACTTGCCCTCCTGTCACAGTCTTGACCTTTGCTGATTTCAGCACGTTGCCCCCTCAGAATTTCGTGAGCCACTCGAGACGCGCTCCATAGGCCGGATCGCGTTCTTCCCGCACCGCTCCAAAGGCATCGACTTGAACAATAAAGTGCCGGCCGATGGCGTGTTGATAACGCAGGCCTGCGGCAAAGGCACCACTCTTGTCCACCTGGTCGTTCGTATTCTTACGACCTCCCAACTCGACAATGAGCTGTTGACGGGTCCGATTGAAAAACGCCTGATATCCGAGACTGCCTCCGACGGCATTGTCGGCCCGGTTTCCCAGCGCGGCCCCATACCGGCCCAATCCCACCGCGTCAAACAGAATCCCGGTTCGCCCCAGCGGTCCGCCGGTTTCAGGACCACGAATGGCCGAGGAAAACTCACCGATTCCCCAAAACGCATTGAGATAGAGGAAGTCCCGGGTGTGTGGCGGGGTCCAGGAAATTTCATTGAATAACAGGGTGCCGCGGCTGGTTTGTAGCGTTTCGCGCTCTGTCGGAAGCGAGATATTGAGGGTCAACGTGGTATTGAAAGGCCCAATACGCTGAACCCCCCGGAGCCCGGCAAACAACGCATCACCCGTTTCCTTCCCCGCTTCGAGATAGACGAGATCCAGATCGATTGTCGTCAAGGGAAAGTCCGTTTCCGTAAACAGGCCGAAGAGTTGGGCATCCCGATCGAGTCGGTTATCGTCACGGTACACGTTGTCCCAGGCATAGAAGACGCTGATCCGTACGTTTGACGTGCCCGGCAGTTGGAGGTTGTTCCGGACCAGGGAAACAGCGTCGGGATTTCCCAGGCCTCCACTGTTGATCAAGATGCCATCCTGAAAGAGTACCGCTTGCCGTCCGACCGAAAACCCAATGTCGAGCATCCGGGCATCTCCACTATCGAGGTTCGGAAAAATCTCTCCGAGATCCCCTTCAAAGAATAAGGTCCTGACGACCGCGTTGAACTCGTCCTGGAAACCTCCATCAGGCTCGAACGACACGCCGGTAAACCGGTTTTCGCGATCCAGGGGGCGCAATCCGATCAACAGGCGATCCGAAGCCGACAATTTGAGATTGGCGAAGAGATCGAGACGGTGCGCCCATTCGGAAACGCGGGTCGCGCCGTTATCAACGGTCTGCACGGCCATCCGGTGTGTCCCGAACACCCAGAGGGAGGGCCGCCACACCGCGCCGGTCGGCAGTTCGACTTCCGGACCGAACGACCCGGTTCCCAGGAACGGCTCCCCCAATTCCAAAAGGAGCGTTGGCCGGTCCGGCATGTCTTCCACTTGAAGCGGGAGGGGGATATCCGACAAGCGACTGCTGGATTCCATCTCCTTGGATTGTTCTCCTTCTTCGCCTTGACTCCCCGAGCCGGCCCATGCCGGGGAACAGCCAACCAGCAACGCCAGGGCCATGCCGGGGAAAATACCGACTCGCACCCTCATTGGACGGCTTTACCGTCCTTTGAGGAAACGGCAAACGCCACGTCGCGCTCCCATAACGTCACATGTCCCCCCAGCACCCCCTCGGCCACGTCGCGGGGACTCATTCCATAGTCAAACCCAACCTCCTTGATGTCATCGATCAGATTGACCGGCACCATGCCGAGAACCAGTTTGATATTGGCGGCATAGGGGCCCTTGCCCGTTAATCGGGAGCCCGGTATCTCGTACAACGCCCAGCGACTCCCGTTCGGTTCAATGCTCTTCCTGTGCTTTCGCACGTTCACCGGACGTCCCAGCAGAATGCTCGACTGCGTTAACGGCCGCAGGAACGGCAGCGGATCAAATGAAGGATTGACCGGTATGATCCGCTCGCTTTCGCTGCCACGGACGTTGCGGGTGACGAATTTCGATTGCAGGTTGAACAGGTATGGATCCAACGGCAATTCACCATTGTGAACGTACAGCGAATGCGAATCGCGGAGGTCGCCGTTGGGGTCCAGGTCACCCGACTTGAACACGACCTTTCCGTCGCGATCCGTCACCGTGACCTGCAAGTAGACGAGACGCTCCGCATCAAAACCGGTCGGCACACCATGGCCGGTTGTGTTATTCCGCACCGGCACCTTGAAACGGATGCCCTGCTCATCGGCCCGTTCGGTCACCACCTCGCCGAGCGTAAACCCTTCCTGCAACACCAGCTTTCGCTGGGCCATGTATTCATCCAACAATGCAAATTGCTGGTCCAGCATTTCACGGGCGTCATATCGATCATCAATGGAATCCCAGCGCTCGGGGAACACCGCATCCTCAGGGACCGTGTCCTCAAACTCATCAGTGCCCCACCCGGCCTCATAATCAAAAGCCAGCCACTCCCGGATGGTGGCCAACTTCGCAGCTTCCGTGTTGTGCGGAAAGATCCCCGGATGGATCACCGAGTGATCCGGTCCGGGAAACATATGATTGGTGCGCTTTCGTGGCTTGGTCTCCACGTCTCCGACTCGGGCGGCAGGCGCCACGGCGTATCCCGACGGTCGACCGGGCTCCGTTCCCATGTGGCAGTCCTGACAGGTGATTCCTTCCTTCGCAGCAGGCGACGTCTTATACTCGCTGAAGGCTTCCTCCAGACGGAACCCATTGAGCAGATTGACGTCGTGGCACGAACCACAGAACCCGGGGGTCACGAGTCTGAAAAATTTCTTCGCATCGGTATGGATGGCCCGGCCCGGTTTACCCCGTTCGGTGTTGACCCGGTATTCGTCACTGTCGATCACACGCCGGAGTTCCTTATTCCCCGTAGGCCCGTAGACCGGTTCGAACAGGTCGCCCTCCACGATCTTCACCCGGCCGCTTTCTTTCCCATAAGCCTGGTTGACCCGGTGACAGACAATGCAGGTAATGCCCTCGCGAGAGACCGGGTGCCGATCGACATTGCTCATGAACAAGGGCTCTCCGAGGTTCATCCCCACTTGGGTGTGGCATCGGATACAAAAATCACCATTGGTTCCGTTGGTCCGCTTGAGGATGGTGCCCTGCATCGCGTTGAACACGGGACTCAGTTGAGCATAGGCATGCGGAGATACCGACCATTCACGGTAATGCTCCTCGTGGCACGTTTTGCAGGTGGTTGCAGAGGGGAATCGATTTTCCGAAAAGAACGCTCCGTGGGCAGCGTCGGAAGAGATTTCTTTCCCTGGTTTATCGATTGACTGTGCTGCCGCACTGAGCAGGGCCGCTGACACACCCAGTACGATCAACAGGAATGGAAGAACAAGCCATCCGGTTTTGAGAATAGGCGTCATTGCCGCCACAAACATCACAGGCAGCCGACGCAAAGGCGTCCGCACATTCTTCCGAACGACACCGAACTTCATGAGACTAAACTCAAATCTTTCAACTACATTGTATGCAGGGAGGAAAGTCCGTTCGCAGGCAAGCCATGCAAGTGCCAAGGCTCTGCGTAGCGGATAAATTGTAGAGGATTATAATTATTTAAGTTTACTTGTCAATATCAGGCTTCTGTTTAGCCACTTCCATTGAGTCTTGTCGCCTTTGATCCGGTCGGCATCCTTCAGGATGAATTCCTCGCCGTCAATCACCAGTGTCAGACCCTGTGTGGCGACAGTGGCACCCATATCAAGCTTAAATACCAAGTCTCCGTCACTCTCATTAACAAATATTAACAAATTTAACGACCGCGTAGGTCGTACCGTCATCGGTGAAGTCGTCGTCGCTCAGCCTGACCGAATTGGAACATTGCCAGGTGGCACCCGAAGCGTTGTCGCAGCCCAGCGGCACGATTGTCGCTGAGAATGTGACTAGCGGATTCAGCGTGGCCGACCAGACGGTCGTCTGCGCCTGTGCGGGCGTGGCGAACAGGGCCAGGTCGACCGCAAACACCACGAGGAACGCGGCCGCAAGGCTACATGCCGCGAGGGACCGGAGGCGCACATGCCCCGGCCGTCCCGGTTCGGCTCTCTTCCGAGCGGTCTCATTTCTTCCGGCGTCAACACCCGTGTCACACTGTTCGCGTGGTTGCATTCTGAACGACCTCCATGCCTGTAACAATGAATTTGCTTTTCTGCTGAACGAATCGGCGGCACCTGCTGCGGCGGGGGAACGGTGACCTTGCCGGTGCAGGCGCCGGTGCGATCGCCGTCTCCGCTACGCACTCTCGCGGTCCCGATGTCGCCCGCGGCAATCGCGGCGCCGGGCGGTGGCCCAGGCTTCGTCATCGACCTCGGGGGTGCCCCGGCGCGGTTTGTTGTTCTCTCCGCCCTCATGTTTTATACTCCGCGCTGCCGACGGCGCGTGATTCCGGCGCGGGTGTCTTTTTGCGTGACCCTGCGCGCATGCTTACAGCACCTATCAATGCAGTGATACGCGCTTTAACTGTCCACCGGACCGCCGCCGCCCCCGGCACCGCCACGCTCTCCAATCCCTCGAGGCACTACCCATGAGCGGGCACGTCTATGCCGCTGCCAGTGCGTGCGTGAACCGGGGCCACACCGCATCGGGACTGTGCTCGTGAATAAGTGCGCGATATCAGTGATCTATAAGTAAGACTTCATACAGGATTGGCGCTCTGGAAGCACTTCCAGGATTGGTAGGGTGAGAGGGGAACGCGGCGGGGCACCGGACGGCCTGCCGCGCACGCGCATCGCGCGGCGGTTAGCCCAACTCAGCGATCGGCCCGAGCCGGACCAGGTCCGCCTGCCGGGAGAGGTGGAGTGTCTGGTCGATCTGCTTCAGGTGCCAATACATGGCGTCTCTGGCGAGTCCCGGACACGTATGCCGCCCGGCGTTGCATGAGGGTTTGTCTCTTCGTCAACCGATCTGTTCTCGTATAGGCGTTCTCGATCGCATGGCCCACCGAGTGAGCCCAACACCGTTCACGAACGGGAGTGGGCGTGTTCGTCTGTTCGCCCGCCCCTGTTCGGACACGCGAGCGGAAGCCATGCGGAACCGGTTTTTCGCCTACGCCCACATCGCGGAGTCGCGTGGGCAACGGCATATCGCTCAGGGCTTTCGCTCGCTTCAATGATTTGATTGTATGGGATTCGAACGGAACAGGCACGGCCAGACTACACAAAGACCCCACCTAACTTCGGTGCGTTAGGTGGGGTCTTTGAGAATCTTCCGGTAGACGCAGGACTCTCGAGGTGACTCCTCGGGCATGAGCCACATGCCCGTGCATCACCTCTCTTCATGCGGTTGCAATCTCAGCGTCGTACAGTAGCCCCACGATGTTCCCCCGAATTGCCCGTCGAGAGAGAGAAGGGAACAGCCGGCCCAGCGGTCGGTCCCACACCGGAACGCACGAGGAGACAGGAAACGGCACACATGATGTGACAGGTTTTCATATTGTTTGGAAGCCGATTCCTCGCTTCGCTCGGCATGACCATTTCTTCGTCTTCGAAGATCGCGCCATGGGATCGCGCGGCGACAAAGGCCTCTCCCTCCCCTATCCCCTCTTTACAAAAGAGGGGAAGAGGAAGACGCTGGATCCCCGATCGGGTCGGGGATTGTAAATGTTCAGTCATTCGTTGACAGAATGAAGGGTGACTCACCCTTTCACCTGGAGGCGAATCGATGCGACACAATACTCATGACAAAACCCTGTATCGCAATTATGTTCGGAAGTGGAAATTCCTGATCCAGGAGTACGAGTTGGTCAAACAGAAACGCCATCCCACGTTCCGCTTTGTGGCCGACTTTTACCGGTTTCATCAGACCCACCGGCAGACCTTCTTGAAGTATTATCACCGGTTCCGCCAGAGTGGGCAGGACCAAGCCCTGGTCCCCCAGAAGCGCGGCCCGAAGTGGAAAAGTCGCCGGGTCTACGGGTATATTGAGCAACAGGCCCTGCAGCACCGGCAGCAGGGCGTCAATCGCTATGAGATTTGCCAGCTCTTGGCCCCCAAACTCCAGCACCTGACGCCCTCGCCGAGTACGGTCTATCGGATCCCCAGCGGGCCGGGCTGAATCGCTTGACGCCGCCGCTGAAACAGGAGAAACGACGCATTATTAAGCAGAAAGCCGGGGAATTAGGGCATCTCGACTGCCATCACTTGAGCAAGGACCTGATTGCGACCGATCCCACGCGCTATTATCTGGTGTGTGTGATTGACGCCTGTACCCGCCTGGCCTGGGCCGAGGTGGTGACCGATCTGAAGAGTCTGACGGTGATGTTCAGCGCCTTGAAAAGCTTCAATCTGCTCCACCAGCGGTACCAGCTCCAGTTTGCGGAGGTCTTAACGGACAATGGGTCGGAGTTCGCGGCCCCGCGCACCAAAGACACGCACCCGTTTGAACGGATGTTGCTGGAGTTGGGCATCAAACATCGGTATACCCGGCCGTACCGACCACAGACCAATGGGAAGGTGAAGCGGTTCTGGCGAACCCTGAACGACGACCTGATCGACGGCATCACGTTTGCGTCCCTGGCGGAATTCCGGGACGAATTGGAGCAATACTTACTCTATTACAATGAGGTGCGCCCGCATCAGGCGCTGGAGGGGCAACCCCCCAAACACATGAACGAATCTTGTCAACGAATTACTGAACACATACAGGAATGACAAAAGAGGAAGGATGGGAAGGACTCAATTTTATTGATTGGCAAACCTTCTTCTTTAGCAGTAGAATTCAGCAGTAAAATAGTGCTATTCCCACCGGACTTAACAACTGTGGTCACCTGAAACATGTCCCCGACGCCTGTCCCCGACATTTTTAATCGAGGATCTAATCGGGGAAAGGAGTCGCCCATGAAACGGTCTTCCTCTCTCACCTTGCTGATCGGCGGCACAGCCGGCGTGCTGTTGACCCTCATGTTCGGAGCCTGTAAACCAGGGTACTCAGCCGAGACCCCCACACGTGGCGCTGACATGGCTCCTGTGCATTCTTTCACTTTGAACGATATTGACGGGAATCCACTCGCCCTGAACGCTTTTACGGGAAAAGTCATGCTCCTGGTGAATACCGCCAGTATGTGCGGCAATACGCCTCAATACGAAGGGTTGCAAACGTTGTATGAACAGTATCGAGAACAGGGGCTGGAAATTCTGGCATTCCCGGCTAATAATTTCGGGAAACAGGAACCCGGCACAAACACAGAAATCAAATCCTTTTGTTACACCAAATACGCTTTAGCGTTTCCCTTATTCAGCAAGATCAGTGTCAAGGGACAGGATATGCATCCCCTCTATCACTACCTGACCACTCAAAGCCCATTCCCCGGCGAGATCGAGTGGAACTTTCAGAAATTTCTGGTGAATCGACAAGGAGAGGTTATTGCCCGTTATCGACCGGGGCTGAAACCGCTCGACCCCCAAATCGTCCAGGACATTGAACGAGCACTCGACAAGAGTTGAAAGGCATTACACTTCAAACTGCACGACCATTTCCTGTTCGATCACCCAATCTTGCAGTCTCAGGCCGAGCCCCCCGGGACCGGCCCAACTGCCTCCCGTGGCCTGCCGGTAGTAAAACTCGACGAGACCTTGAAACACCTGGAGGTTCAATGGCCCATCATATCCCTGCGGGGGTGTGACGAATGGCGGTGAGCCCTCTTCCTGGTTTGCCTGTACGTCCGAATACACGTCAACGAACTCCCGTCCTTCGATATTCAGATCAAAGAAGACGCGAGAACCGATCTGAGCTTCATCCTTTCCGGCTTCGGAAGAATTCACAAGGCAGCGTCGAAACGTCACCGTAGCGATAGCCATGAGAAGACTCTCAGGGGCTTGAGCGAAGGAATCGGTTTCTTCATGAGGCCGGGTTCGAACTCATGCTGAGGTTCCGCCATAACTCATCCCAGCCGGATACCCTGGTTGCGCCCGGGGCTGAAAACATTCGGTTCCAGGGCTGATCCATCAGAAAGACACGGACGCCTCGATCCAAATAATCACTCACGTGCTCGGGATGATCGTCCACCGCCAGGACAATGCCCTCCGCCACGTCGGGCTTGTCCTTGGCGTGATGGAGTTCATCGAATGGAATGCCGTGTTCTTCCAACCAGGCCAGAGTTTGCGGGCGAGCCGTCGGCCGCCGTGCCGTGATCAGGACGATCCGGTAATCTTTCTGAAGTTGTTGCAACACGCGTCGAGCACCGGGAACCAACGGAAGCATTGGAATGCTGCGCTCATGAAAATAATCAAAAATCTGTTCGATCAGCCCCGGATCCAAATCACTGCCGTCGAGCCCCCCGGCACTGGCATATATCGCGGAAGGCCACGTCCTGCCGGTCAATTCATGAAAAATTCGTTGGACTTCCTGCTCGGCCTGAGCCACGACATTATCGATATCAACGGCAAAACCCGGTCGCATACGCCTTAATCCTCTATTATTGACACGAAAATAATAGGAGCTGTCGGGTTACGCTACGCTAACCTGATCTACCATTCTGATTACATACCGTGCCCCACGAACCCAGCGCAACATCTGGTCGACCAAACGCGAATTGTTGATTGGAGAATGGAAGGACGATTCAGGGTTTCAGCAACGAAGTGACTATAATCGGCAAGAGATCCGAGTGGATGTTCGGCCATCTCAATAAGCAGGTTGGACACGTAACGCGTCTGCCGGATCGCCTTGCTGGATTTGCTCGCCATAGGCTGTCTTGCGGCGTTGCCACGTTTCGTAAATACCTTTCCAGCGGCTGAAATCCATCCGGGTCTCGTCAAAATCGTCGTAGCGCGATAGTCTTCCTGCTCTTAAGAGGTCGTAAAAGTCCTGGCTGAGAATGCCGTATTTTTCTTCGTAGAGCGTGAGTCGCCGTTCAAGCTGCTTCATTTCAAGGACGAGGTCGTGAAGTTCCACCGTCTTTCTCCTTTATTGAATGGAGCGTAAGGCAAATCTATAAATAACGTCAAGATGCTCGAAGGTGAGGGGCGCGCAGCTATCCGAAATGTTCGGCAATCTCAGGGGCAGTCCCCCTCTCCCTCCCCCTCACCCCAGCCCTCTCCCGCCAGGGGCTAGGGAGTAAAGAGCCTGTCCTCTCCCTTGACGGGAGAGGGCAAAAGATCCCCGGCTGCACAAGAATTGAGGATGTCTATTCCCTGATCCGAAGCGTGCGGAGGCGGTTCAGGGCCGCGGCAATTTCGAAGGCACGAGGCCGGGCAAAATTGCCCGGATGCCGCTCACCCTGGTGATAGGGATCGAGTCCATCCAGGCCGGCGTCGTCAAACAGACCGACAAGGCCTTGCACCATCACCTTCAATCCCTGTCCGTCCATCAAGCGGCGCGAAGCAAGATGGATGGCAAAGCCCACCGCCCGGGTTTGGCTGGCGTCTACGAGTTGTTCCACGCCGCTCAAATCAATCACCTCATGCCCAAAGGCAATGGCATCCACGGATCTGGCCTCGATTTTTGCTTCACGGTTTCCACGGGAAGGATCGAGACTCTCCCGCACGGGGACTCGGGAGTCGACCTCGGATAAGGGTGAAGTCGTTTCGATTTCCCGTTGGGTAAGGAACTCTCGTGCGATTCGTTGAGCTTCTTCCGTCACGTCGAGCGGCTGATAGTCCTGCATCGCAACAACGGTGTCGGCCACGTCGAAATAATCGCCGCAGCCTCCCATCACCAACACCGTAGACACCCCGTATCGTTCATATAATTCACGAACACGATCCACGAACGGCGTGATGGGTTCGTGCTCTTTGTGAACCAACGCCTGCATGCGGGCATCCCTCACCATGAAATTTGTCGCGGACGTATCCTCGTCCAATAACAGCGTGGTGGCCCCGACTTCGACGGCTTCAAGAATCGAGGCGGCTTGACTGGTGCTCCCGCTTGCATTGTCCGTTGAAAATCGTGCGGTATCCTGACCGTACGGAAGGTTTTTGATAAACCCGCTGATGTCCACCCGTTCGATATGACGTCCATCTTCGGCACGGATTTTGACGGCCTGTTCCGTGGTCACCACGTACTCCCGTCCGTCTTCCGGGACGTGAGGGTACACCCCGCGCTCCAACGCCCGCAGGACGGTGGACTTGCCGTGATACCCGCCTCCCACGATTAACGTGACGCCTTTCGGGATCCCGAAACCCGTTAACGAGTGCGTGAGCCTGCCATCCTGAGAAACCGGATGCAGGATGGGAATCGACACGCGAAGCGAATCGGGAGCGCGAAACGGTTGGGCCTGTTGGCGTGAAAGAGGACGATCGGATGCCCCGCTGCTTCTTGGAAGAATCGCCCCGTCGGCGATGAAGGCCACCAACCCCAAGGCATCGAGTTGCGTACGGATCGATTCCTGATTGTCGGCGCAATCGACAAAGGCGCGTGCACGTTCCTGATCAACGTGTTCCCACTTCAAAGCCCGTTCCGCCATCTCCGGCATTTCATGGCAAAACATGGCCTCGGCCTGCCGTCCGAGGATGGTGCGGCCTTGTGCCGGTAGGCCCAACGACAGACGGGCTTCGACCCATTGCGGCGTCACAACCATCGCCGTTCGTTCCAACACCTCCTGGCCGCCCACATCAATTGCAATGAGCCCGCTTTTCCCGATCCCCCGATTGCCCTGACATACTTGTCGAATGGCGTGATGTACTTCACGGGTCAAAAAATCCTGCAACGCCACTCGTCGGACACGACCTGAAAAAAGATCGGGCGGGAGCTGGGCGACGGCACAGGGAACCCGCACTCGAATTTTTGAAGGGGACGCAAAGGGGTCGCCTTGCACGTGGTCGATGAACAAAGTGAACCCGGGATAGGCGTAGGCGCCTTGCAGATCCTTGTACGCTTTGTACCCCCGGCCATCAATCCGGGCGAGGATGTTTCTGAGATCATCGACGGTGCGCATGGGAAGGGGAAAACTAAGGCTCAGCCGGCGTTGCGCTCACGTGCACGTTCGACAATTCCTCCAACGCAACCATCAAGGCATGCGTGCCGGAGCGTCCATGCCCATGAGCCTGAACAGCAAGATAGAGTTGATGCACCAATGAAAGCCCGGGCAGGACAAGCCCCATGCGTCTGCTTTCTTCCAGGGCCATGCCCATATCCTTCACAAAATGTTCGACAAAGAACCCGGGGGCGAAGTTTCGCGCCAGTATTCGAGGAGCCAGGTTGTCCAACGTCCAACACGCCGCGGCACCGCCTCTGATGGATTGCAACATGGTTTCCAAATTCAACCCCGCGCGATACCCATACAGTAACGATTCACATACCCCGATCATCGTTCCGGCAATCGTGATCTGATTGCAGAGCTTGGCGTGCTGTCCGGCGCCCGTCGCACCCTGATGGACAATGGTCCGACCCAACAACTCGAAAAGCGGCCGGACCGTTTCCACGACGTCGGTTTCTCCGCCTACCATAATGGACAACGACGCGTTGCGTGCCCCCACGTCCCCACCCGAAACCGGGGCATCCAGGAACTGCGCGCCACGAGCCTTGACGGCTTCTGCTATCGTTCCAGCCAGACTCGGAGGAGCGGTCGTCATGTCCACGAACACCATTCCCGCCCGTGCCTGGTGGATAAGGCCTTCTTCGCCCAGGTAGACTTCTGACACGTCCTGAGGGAACCCGACCATCGTGAAGACCACGTCGGACGCATCGGCGACTCGTGCCGGCGAATCCGCCCAGTGGGCCTCTTGTTGAAGCAGCCCTTCGGCTTTTGATCGCGTTCGTGAAAAAACGGTGAGCGCATGGTCCTTGGCCAGGAGGTGCCCTGCCATGGCAGCCCCCATGACACCAGTCCCGATCCATCCGAGACGAAGCGGAGAAGGAAGTGTGAATGGTCCGGACATGGAGTAAGGTTTACCCGGTGGACAAAGCGGGTTGTTGCTGGGTCAGACAATGCAACGTCCCGAACCCCCACGCAAGATCGACCGCGTGGATCCCGATAACCGGGCGATCCTGAAACAATTCACTCAAAATGCCCAGGGCTATCCGATCATTGGGATCATTAAACGTCGGGACCAGGACCGCCGCATTCGCAATATAAAAATTGGCGTAGCTCGCCGGAAGCCGCCAGCCACCAAAGTATAATGGGGCCGGCATGGGCAATGGAACCACCTCGATTTTTGTTCCATTCTCCAGCGTCGCGTTTTCCAAACGCTCCCGATTTTCAGCCAACACGTGATAATTGGCGTCACCGCTGTTTCGTTCCTGGCACAATACCACGGTCGTCGGATTCACGAAGCGACACACGTCATCCACGTGCCCATGGGTATCGTCCCCGGCAATGCCTTTGTTCAACCAGACGACGTTGGTGACGCCCAGGGATTCTCGTAACACCGACTCATAGTCCGCAGACAGAAATCCCGGATTGCGGACCTGGACGGCACGATCGAGCAAACATTCTTCGGTGGTCAACGCGGTCCCCACCCCGTTCACGTCAATGCTGCCCCCTTCCAGGACCACCTTATGCCCTTTGTGAATGACGGGGAAGAAACGGCATGCCAACCGGGAAGCCAGTTTCACCGGAACCCGATTGTCGTTTTTGCAATCGGAGTAGCGGGCCCAAGCGGTAAATCGGAAACGTGCGATAGCCACTTCCGAAGTCGGTCGATCCCGCGTCACGAAAATCGGACCGAAGTCACGAGTCCACCCACGATCCGTGGCAATCCAAAAAAACTCGATGGCGGAAAGATCGGCTCCGGCCCGTGTCAAAACACTCCGCGCACGATCCTCATGAGCCCGGGACTGAACGAGAATACGGACCCGTTCCCCATCAGCCAACTTCCGAACAATCTCTCCATAGACCCAATAAATGGCGGCCAGTTTCCCGGGCCAATCAGAGGCGTTATGGGGCCACCCCAGCCAGGTTGCCTCATGCGGCTCCCATTCCGCGGGCATGCGAAACCCTGATTGAGCAGGAGCGGATGTATGATGCGATGCCTGCTTCCTGGAAGGGAGAGGACCACGGGGCAAGACGTCCGGGATCTGCTTTCTAGCACTCGCCATCGTCGCCCTGGTCAAAGAACCGCTTCGTGAGACCGCCATACGCATCGACTCGACGATCCCGGAGAAAAGGCCAATTGCGCCGGACCTCTTCAACCCGGCTCACGTTCACTTCGGCAAGGACAATCTCTTCTTTATCCATCGACGCTTCGGCCAGGACCGTGCCGAATGGGTCGCACATGAACGAACTCCCCCAAAATTCGATGCCGTCTCCACCCGTATCGGGTTTCTCATGGCCCACCCGATTCACGGCGGCCACAAACACGCCGTTCGCAATCGCGTGACTGCGTTGAATGGTCTGCCAGGCACTTCGTTGCGACTCACCTTCCTGTGCTTTTTCCGACGGATGCCACCCGATTGCGGTGGGATAGAACAACATCTCGGCGCCCTGAAGCGTCGCGAGTCGAGCGGCTTCGGGATACCATTGGTCCCAACAGATGAGGGTGCCGATTTTGCCCGCACTCGTTTGAATCGCCTGAAAACCCCTGTCTCCCGGAGTGAAATAAAACTTCTCGTAGTAGGCCGGGTCGTCGGGAACGTGCATCTTGCGGTAGAGGCCGGCAATGGACCCGTCGCTGTCAACCACAACAACCGAGTTGTGATAAATCCCAGCCGTCCGTCGTTCAAAAACCGGGACAATAATCACCACGTTGTGCTTATCCGCCACCTTGCCCAAGGCCTCGGTCGAGGGGCCGGGAACCGGCTCGGCCAAATCAAACAACGCCGGATCTTCTTTTTGGCAAAAATATTGCGAACGAAACAGTTCCGGCAGACAGATGACCTTGGCCCCACGCCGTGCGGCCTCCTCAACTTTTGCAAGGGCAGAGCCGAGATTCTCGTGGGGCACAGATCCACAAGACATCTGGACCAAGGCTATCGTCAGATTGTTTCCCGGATTCATAAGAGAGGAGCCTACCGAAACCTCCGCCATCCTACAACGTTCCTCTGGGGCACTTGATGGAAGAAGTTATCTCTAAAGGAAAAACGCTCACGGAAAAATATCCTCTTGTCTCGTTTTCTTGGGAGGCACCTTAGTTTTCAAAAACGATGGCAAACTAAAATTCCCGCTCTTCCTGAATTTTTTCAGCCTCAATGCAAGCGTTTAAATGATCGATATATTTCCCCAGCCACAATTGGATCTTCACTGATTGAATTTCTGCCAACCAACTCCTTGCGGCATCGCGTTTTCTTGACAGGTAGTCACTTTTAGGTCCAGTCCATGAACCTCCCGTATAAAAATATCTAAACAGACTGCTTGCCATGCGATCATCATCACAAAATTCTTCGATAAACAAACGCGTCAGCCTGCCACCCGTTTCCTGATCCAGGGTTTTGGGTAAGATTTCCAGAATCAACCATTGTCGCTGTTCCGGAGCTTCTTTGATCCATCTCAATACCTCTTCAGCCGGCAAGTAATTGGCTGCATTTGGTTTCGGCATGTCTTCAGATCCGGTATCAGCAAGCCAGTAGTGAACCACTGCATGACGGTTCTCTGTTACTGATATAAGTATCTCCGCTATGATTTCCCATGATTCAAGTGGATGATCAAGCACGATCTTATCCGCGACTTCCGCAATATAACCTGCGGCACCATAACGGGAAATCCATTTCATATTTCTCAACATCTCGTTCAGTAAATCCATACTTCGCGTTGGGTATTTGTTTATGAATCCCTTCGCAATCTCATTCCAGTAATACATAGGCATGATGTCATCAGTCTCGGAAAGCATAGTGAGTACTTCAAACACCAGTTCTTCAGGAAAATCATCAGAGACCTCTTTGGCAAAGTAATAATCATACACAAACCGTCTGGAGATATTGACAGAAGTCTGATCAGGATGTTGCAACAGTGTGGCAATGATCTCCTGAAGTAGATGTTCCGATATCCTGTCTCTGTCTTGTCTAAATGCAAATCCGGCAAAAGCCGTTGAATCAATTTCCCCTTCCCTTAACAGGATTAACATATCGCGCAACAGCGATTCGGTGAAACCGAAGGACCCGATACAAGCAATGGCGATTTTCCGTGTCACGTGATTATGCAACAAACGGTGCAATAACGTTTCCCAACGCTTGTCATCCCGAATACGCAGGCCACCCAAATACCCACTCACGAAGGACGCATTGATATCGGCATGACCCGATTCGACATGTCTTAATAATTCTTCATCAAATTTTGATTTCGCCAGTTTCCCACACTCCATTCCCAACTCCGGCAATCGGTACCCTGATGCTCTGATCAGTTTTGGCAAGTGTTCTGAAAATGCCGTAAAGTCTCTCATGTATTCCCCGGCCAAGTCCCGCACTCGTTTACCGGGCAGTGTTGATTTCTTATACTCTCCTCCCTGAAATACATCATTCTCTTCCCACGTGCTATGCAGGACGTAACGCTCGGTTCGCTCCCACGGCGACGTGCCCGTCAACACCTTATCCAATTGCCGGACTCTGGCAAGTATTGTTTTATCCAGGTCATCAGTATTCCCATGGAGCGTGCGGATTACAAACCGGACAAGCGGTTCTCGATTAACTTCCTTGTCCTCACCAAGGTCAAACAGGATATCCATGACTTCGCCTGCCATCGCTTCGATTCGCACAAGATCTTCGCTGGCGGTGACGAGTACCTCAACAACCCGATTCCGATCGGTGGCATTAAACCCTTTCATTACAATGCGCAGGAAGCATAATAACTCTCGCCAATAATCAAATACCTCACCGTATGTCGTCGGGCGCCAGAATTCGATAGTTGGTTTTAGTCCCTGATACTCGGCGCCGATTATCCTGGGATCACTCCTGGTTTTCAGCCATTGTTGACACATTTCCAATCCAAGGGCGCGGCAACCGGCATCATTGCTCATGACTAGATCATTCAGGATAGGAAGTCGTTTCGAAGGTGCCGCCTGGGTCGCTGCCCATCCCAACCCGATGTTGAACAAGCTGAGTAAGAGCCCTTTAGAGTTATTCGAATACCCTGCATTCTCTGCCAGCGCCATCGGTATTAAAACGCTTACCGCCCGCGTAAAGAGCTCAAGATCAGGCTCATCCCATACGACTATTTTTCCCAAGGCACAGACAATATCCTGACGACCTGTATGCCACGCATAAAGTTGTTCATGCGACCATGTTTCGATGGTTCTTTCCAGCAACGCCAGTGTGCTCGCTGGATCTGCCTCTGACAGGTAGTTCAAAAATCGCAAACCGGTTTCTGATACCAGAAAATTGTGGTCGGAGAAGGGTCCCGTAGGGGATAATATGTCTTTTACTACGGTCTGGGCCGGCGATGCCCCGTGTGCGTAAATAAACAATTGTAAAAACCAGCGTTTCATGCCGGGTGGGATTCGTTCCATGAATGCCTGAAATGGAAATCCGTGGCCGTGGTTTTTCCAAAAATCCACCCATAGATGGACGTGCAAGGCCTTTGGCACGATAAATAACGTATGGTTGCCTTGTAATATCCGTTTATCCCGGTAGTGTTGAACAATCGTTTGAAATCTTCTCCAAGTCATAGTGGGGTCGGTTTCTTTGACGAGATCACATATAAATTCGCCCTCTTCAGTGACCGGCGATTCAAAGCCGAAGCGGTAAAAAAGGGCTATGTGGCGTAAGACAAGTCTGTGCTGCCCGGCCTCCGGGCCGTCCATTTCTTTATGTCCGATGATGTAACGGTCCCAGATGGGAACGTCGGCAGGGGATTTCAGGACGTGGTCGGGATTGCTTTTCAGATTTTCGCCAACGAGGTGGGCAACGCGTGGGGAACCACTGCACCACCCTGCCCAATTATGCAGATCGGCATTTTGTTGAAGATACCCGAACAGGATATTTTTGATTTGCTCGTCTGCAAGTGGTGGGCAGTGATACGTCCGCATGGCGCTATCGTGTGTTTCATCAGGACCATGATCGATCGTGATTAATTTAATCTTGCTACGACCTTTCAATGCCGACCAGATGGAAGTTCTATCACGATCATCACAGTCATCAATGACTAACGTGACGGAATAGTATCGGTCAGGTTTGAGCAGTTCATTAAACAATTTACTTTTTTGAAATTCTTCCCCGCTTGGCACATAGACTATTGAGGGGGCGATATCATCGATCGACACCGATTCAAGTACGAGACGGGTTTTTCCGATACCCGGTTCACCGATGACACGGATGTGCTGAACAGCGTTTTCGTGAAGAGCCGTTCTTATCTCCTTGATGAATTTCTCCTGTTCATTGCCGAGTTGCAGCGCATCATGCATTTGAGGGTTATCTTTCCAATCCTCAATCGACTGAAAACCGCCATCGTCGAGACCAATCAGGGCAAGACAAAGAGAAGGGTATTTATCCAATTCACCGGCGATCTGACCTTGCCCGTACACGGCGACTTTTGGCTCCGCATAACCACAGGCCTCAAACAATTTGGTCAAGTGAGTGACTGCATCCGTGTGTTGATGAGGCAACAAATCGTGGCCCAAGGTGACGAGGGCATACGTCCCGTTCTGCTCAAGACAGGTTTGTATTGCATTGCCCAGGCGTTTCCTTGATTTATCGAATAATTCTTTTTTCAAGGCGCCGGGTTGCCAGGGTTTGAACCCTGGTCCCGTTTTGATTTGATAATAGGTGCTGCCTTTGGCTAATAAGGCATTGGACATCGGTGAGTTGTCTACCTTTGCATCGATACCGCCGTCCGGTGCGTTACTATTTGATGACAACACCACGTCCTTTAGGCTAAGCCCGTTGGCCCTGGCTTCACATTGTAATAACTTGAGGAACAGACTGGGGCCTTGTTTCGAATCCAACTGACCCAGTTCGTTCGGGTGAGGGGCAAATGTCGAGGGTACGATAGTAAGACGTCGATTGATTGAGCTTGGCTTCGGCAGGATTTGCACAGGTTGTACGTTCACGTTTACGCGCAGACCGGCTTTGGGGGCCAGCGCCACAAGGGCGTCAAGACTGAATTTATCGATTCGGCCCTTGAGCAAATCGTTCAGACGAGGCTGGGTAATACCAAGTGTTTCAGCTTTTTCGGCCTGCGTCCCGGTACGTTGTTGCACGTGCTCCCGTAAGGCCGTCATCAGCGCAGCCCGTTCCCTGGTATCAACGGACGATTCAAGTCTGGTTCCGGCTGGACGTTGTTTCTTTACGGTTGTCTTTTTTGCCATATCCGCTATTTATATCAACATTAATATAAATATTGCAATAATTTCACTTGTGAAAATTGTTGCTCATCGTCATCTATTCAATTATACTATATCTATTATAAATAATAAGTTATGAATATATGCCACCGAAGCATGACTATATTCTCTCATCGTTATTTCACTATTTAAAGCAGTTTCAACGTTTATTGAATATAGCTATTTTAATGATAAAAGAAAACACTAGAATTGAAGAAGCGAGACAGGCGGTTTTGTCGGCCTTATGGCGAATCCCGGAGTTGGCGGATATTCAGGTCGCTCCGGAAACCTGGACAGACAAACATAGAGCCGATCTCCTTGTCTCGTTTCGAAAACAGAACGACAGGAAAACCTTATTGGTTGAAGTCAAATCGTCCGGCCAGCCGCGTCTGGCACGTGCTGCCGTGAATTCATTACTTGTGCTTCGGTCAAACCGGCCCGGCTCCTATGGTGTATTTGTCGCGCCGTATATCTCCGATGCCTCTGCCACGATTTGTCAGGATAACGGAATTGGGTATATCGATTTCGTTGGCAATTGCTGGTTGCACTTCGACTCGATCTTTATGGAGATAAAGGGGAATCCCAATCGTTTTAGTCGAAAAAGTGAACTGAAATCGTTGTTCAAACCCAAAGCCGAGCGGATCTTGCGCGCCTTGTTACATGAACCGGAACGCCAATGGCTGACAGCGGAACTCGCCGAGGCAGTGGGTGTCAGCCCTGGCCAGGTTTCCAATGTTCGCAAGCTTCTCCTGGAGCGTGAGTGGATACAGGATCAAAAACGGGGCATCAAGCTGACCGAGCCCCTGCAACTGCTTGATTCCTGGCTGGCCAGCTATCAATCGAATCGGAATGCCGTGTACGAGTTTTATGACATGGGATCGGCAGGTGAGATTGAAGCAACGATCGCGACCATTTGTGATCGAAAGGAGATCAGATATGCCTTCACCGGTTTTTCAGGTGCATCGCGTTATGCTCCGTTCACAACGTACAAAACGGTTACGGTTTACATGGATACCGTGGATGCAAACTATCTCGGAGACCTGCCTTTTAAACCCGTGACGTCCGGTGCGAACCTCAGAATTATCTCCGCCTACGACGAAGGGGTTTATTATGGAACACGCAATATCCGAGGGCAAACCGTCGCATCGGCCATACAGTGTTATCTCGACCTGAAAAATGAAAAAGCAAGGGGTGAAGAAGCGGCCGGGGCGTTGTTTGAACAGGTAATAAAACCGTCATGGCAGTGACGAAAGACAACTATCCGGAACTAGCGGTGAAGGCGGCCGAGTCGGTACTGCTGGAACTCGTTCATATCCTCGGGGAATATCTCGATAGCATTGTCGTCATAGGAGGCATGGTACCAAGATATCTGATCACGGAGCCGGAGGAGCCCCACGTCGGAACAACTGACGTTGATCTCGCTTTGGATCATCGCCGGTTTGATGAACCGGGTTATCAAACGTTACATACGATACTGACTCAGCACGATTATCAAGTAGACAGGGATCAGCCATTTATTTATCGACGCACAGTTGTGAGGGATGGCAATAGCGTCAGCGTTCAGGTGGATTTGCTTTCAGGTGAATACGGCGGTACGGGTAAAGATCATAGAACGCAAGCGGTACAGGACGTGCGTCCACGGAAAGCACGAGGCGCCGACCTTGCGTTTAATGAACCCGTCCGCGTCACAATAACGGGAGAGTTACCCGATGGCGCAAAAGATACGGTGACGATTCCTGTTGCCGGCATCGTGCCTTTCATCGTGATGAAGGCCATGGCCATGCGTGACCGCCTGAAACAGAAAGATCCTTATGACGTCTATTATTGCCTGCGATATTTCCCGGGTGGAATAGAAAAAATTGTGGGGCACGTGAAATTGCTAAAAGGGAACAAACTGGTACAAGAAGCATTGGAAATTCTCAAAGAGAAATTCGACTCTCCGGAACACGTGAGTCCTTCGCATATCGCCGAGTTTCTGGAGTTATCAGATCCGGACGAAGCGGACCTGATAAAACGTGATGCGTACGAAAGGGTACTGTACCTGACAGAGAATAGTAAGCAATAGAATAACCGCCGTCACGATACCGGCTGATCCGCGAGGAGGGAAGACGGTTCGGGAGAGGGCAGGGCGGCGGGCTCTTCGGCGGCGAGCATAGCAAGGGTCACACCGTCCAAGGCCTTACGGACGGCTTGATCACGTTGGCGCAGAAGCGCGCCGACGAGATCGTTGCCTTCCTGCACCACGTCGGTGGGTGTAGGGTTTTATGCGCGACGAGTTGAAGCACTTCCAGCACGGTGACCTGGTCCGGTGGTCGTCCCAAAATCACGCCTTTGGGTTCGGCCGTTCGATACATCAGACCGTGGCTCACAAAATTTTCGACGAGGGCTTCCAGGGCGGAGAGGGGCACCCCTAATTTCGCCGCCAGTTGTTGGATTTGGTAGGGTGCTTCACCGGCCATATGCTGGCGCGTGACGTGGACCAGCATGGTCAGGGCCAGATGTTCCTGGAAGGCCGCGGTGTGCTGTTTCCATCGGAGGCGAGTCAGATAGGCAGTGGGATGTTGATGATAATAAGCCACTTGCGCGCCGACCAGGACAATAAGCCAGCCGACGTAGAGCCAGATGAGGAACAAAATCAAGATGGCAAAACTGGAATAGATGGCACTGTAGCGCGTCGCTCCGACAACGAAAGACGCAAACAGCATCCCGACGACTTTCCACAAAATCCCGCCCGTCACTCCCCCTACCAGGGCTGACGCGACGCTCACTTGCGTATGAGGAACGAACTTGTACAAAAACGCAAACCCGAGACAAATCAGCACAAACGGCATCAGGGCCGTCATCCAGAGCACGGCGATCCCCACGGGTTCGATTCGTAATATCGTTTGTACGAGCCAGTGGCTTTGGGCCGAGGCAATGGTGGCAAAGGCCGTGAAGACCAGCACGGGGCCCACCAGGACCACACTCAAGTAGTCGGTAAATTTTCTGGTCAGAGGTCGCGCGTCGCGCACCCGCCAGATATAATTGAGTGCCTCTTCGATTTTGTCGATCAGTGAATACGTGGTATAAAACAACCCTGCCAGACCAACTGCTCCCAGGGCACCGACTTTGAGGTTGTTGACGAATTCGACAATGTGACCGGCGATTTCCGAGCCTTTTTCCCCCAACGGTTCCAGGCCTTGGACGAGCAACGGTTCGAATTGTTGGTGCACGCCGAAGGCTTTCAGCACGGAAAACATCACCGCCAGAAAAGGAACGAGGGACAGCAGCGTAGTCGAGACCAGACTCGTCGCCCGGATGCTGAGCACGCCATCACGAAAATCCGAGATCGCCACCACGATCAACCGCAGGGGTTTGATATAAAACGCCGCCAAGCCCTGGAGTGTTGCGGAGTCCTGAAGCCACAAATCCAGGCGAAAAAATTTCTCGATTCGATGCAAGACGTTCACGGCTTTTCCTTCATGCCCAGTGCTTTCAATAGGTTCAGTTCACCTGATACCCTGATAATTACGTAAGCTACAACGGACATGCCCAAAAGTCCAGACCAACTCCCCCTTCACGAGAACCGCGACGGTTGGCGAACCGATCGGATTTTTTTATGATCCCGTGATGATGAAACCGATTTTGCACAAAACGATAGCCGGGGGTTTCTTTCTTCTCTTCCTCGTGGCTTGCGAAGAAAATGTACCTTCGCCCCCTGTCTCCACCTCTGAGCACAGCCTGTTACGGGCAGGTGACGATGCGGAGAAGGAACTCGTCCTTTTAGAAACGCTTCGCGAGGCCGAAGCCGGAGGACAACCGGATAGCGCCCTTGCCGCAGCGTTGCATGACGTCGGTGAACTGTATCGGGTCCGTGGGAACTTGGCTGCGGCCGAGCCCTATTTCTGGCGGGCGCTCCCCGTGTGGGCGGCTTCGGTCGGGGCTATGGATCCCCGCATGGCCATGAGCTTAAGCAGCTTGGCGTTGGTCTTTGAAACCAGGAAAGAATATACGAAGGCTCTGCCCTTGGTTGAACAGGCGCTCAAAATTAGAGAAGAGTCCTTTGGCATTGATCATCCCAGCGTCGTTCCCAGCCTTGAACAATATGCCGGCTTGCTTCGGCTGTCGAATCGTATCGAGGAGGCAGAACGGATAGACGCCCGGAGAGCGCGTATTCCGGCACCGTGATGAACTGATGAGCCGGAGCCACCCGATGCTGTTTGACGAAGAGACGCCCCCTCACCCCAGCCCTCTCCCTCCAGGGGAGAGGGTGTTGGGGAGCAGAAATTGTCAACGAATGAGTGAACGCATACAGGGTAAGAAAGGACCGTGCTTCACGACTCTAGTCACGTGACGCCGTATTCATGTCCATGGAAAAATGCGCTCGACGATTGGACTGGAAACACGCCGTATTGAACACGTGGCATACCGGCCGGTCCTTCCCGAAAGAGACCACCACCATTTGATGTGACGGAACCCCCAAATGCGACAAATACTGTTTGGCCGTCTGGGCACGTCTTTCGCCGAGCACGTAATTGTACGCCTGCGTTCCCCGCTCATCGCAATGCCCTTCAATGGTAATGCGGGCATGCGGGTGTGCTTTGAGCCACTTTGCATTGGATTCCAAAATCCGGTGAGACTTTTCAGCAAGTCGCCAACTGTCATAGGTAAAAAAGACATCACGGAGACGCTGTGAAACATGTGCGCTATTTTTCCGGGCATCCTCATGAGCGGCAGACGTGCCGGACGATGCTGATGTCGCAAACTGATCCGTGGTCAAGGACTGAGACATGCCTTTGCTGTTTCCCCTCCCAAAAGGACCCCCGGAAGAACCCACTACTCTGCTTCTCATCGAAACAGGGAAAACGAACGAAGAGCCCCCTTGCCTTCCTCCAGCGAGCGCGGTCCCGCCTTTCTCGTCGTGAAGATCGGCGGCTGATAACGCTTCCACTGCCCCGGCATCCCAGCCGTCTCCCAGAGATGTTTCCCCAAGTTGCACCAGTGGATCACCGTAGAGGTCTTTGTCATGACCCGTCACCTCATGGTTGCCCTCGCTTGAAAAAAGATCTTCGACTCCACTGACACCACGAACCGATTTCTTTCCACAAGCCGAAGTCAACATGAGCAAACACGACAACGTGACCACAATAATTGGTTGATGTGTTTTCATCGTCCACCCTCCTTCCAACTCACCAGATATTGCTTATTCCCTATCTTTCCTTCACGGCACGCTTTCTTTCTTCCGAAGACGCTTGCACGGCTTCTGCCTATGCCTATCACAAGGACATGCAAGAACGGGGCCAATTTATAGCGATGCGAAAGTGGGTTGTTGCTCCCAAAAGCGTCGAACGGGCCAATCACCAATGCTGACAATGGTTTCCGGTATTGGCCAAACGGATTTTCAAGAGGGAGAGATGACCAAAAGAGGAACAATGCCGAAGAAGGAGGCCAGACCCATAACGGGTGGGATAACTGATGTTTTTTTTCAACACGCGTTGCTTTTAGTCAACGCTTTGCACCACGCTGCTTTTCCAACAGGAGCCGTTCACATGCCTGCGCGTTCATTTCCTCGGACACGAATTGATAGCAATGCCCGCCTTTTTCTTTTGCACGGTACATCGCCCGATCAGCCTGTGCAATCAATGCATCAGGATCGGTGGCATCGAAGGGATACAACGCAATGCCCACGCTGACCGTGATCGGAATCGTCCGATTGCCTACGGTTGCCGGTTGGCCGACGGCTTCCAGGACCTTTTGCGCCACGTGCCCGGCGTCCTGCCCCCGGCCCAGATCCTGCAGCACCATGGTAAATTCATCGCCACTGAGCCGGGCGATGGTATCCGTGCGACGCACGCAACTCACCAGACGATCCGCCACGATTTTGAGCAACGCGTCCCCCGTCTCATGACCCAGGGAATCATTAATCTGTTTAAAATGATCCAGGTCTACGAAGAGGACTCCGACTCCCCGTCCATGGCGCTTGGCCTGGGCCAATGCCTGCTTGAGTCGATCGGAGAACAGAAGCCGGTTGGGCAAATCGGTCAGGGGATCATGATGGGCCAGGTGGAATATTCGCGCTTCCGTCTCTTTGCGAACCGTGGCCAAGGACACGGTGATCGTCATGTGCCTCGCGAGTTGTTCAACCCATTGAATCGTGAACGGATCGAACGCGTCCCGCTGCGCACCATAGAGGGCCAGCACACCGAACACTCGATCCTTCGTACGGAGAGGAACCACGAGTTGCGCCGGGTATGGTCTTCCTCCCACGAGACGGGTAGCCTCATCAACCCGGTTACGTTCCTCTTGAAGATGAAGGGTTTCATGCGTCTCCAGTACGGCTTCCACGCCACGCCGTTCCTCGTCAGTCAACCCGTCCCGTGATGGATCAGGGTTCAAACGGGATTCGCCGGCCCGTGCGCACACGGAAATTTCTCCATCGGCTTCTCGTCTCGCCACCCATACCAAGGGATACGACAAGCGTTGAACCAATTGATGACACAGACGCGACAAACTTTGTGAAAGAGAAACCCCTTCAAGCATGTGTTCGCCCAGGTCCTGGAGCAATTGGTCACCGGCCTCCAACCGCTTCCGGACCGACACGTCTCGAATCAACCAATGCAGCGCGTCAATCCGGCCCGATGGACCCCGCATCGCAGAGATGGTGAGCCATGCGGAAAAACCCGCGCGGCCATTCGGAGCAAGCGTCATTTCCCATTCAAGGCCGGACTCGGTTTTCTCGAGCTTTTGGAGGTGGGCCTGGCAATGTTCATCCAAAGCCAACAACGCCGGCAAATGCCGTCCAATCAGAGCCCGTTGCGGCAGATTGAGCATATTGGCCGCCTCCTGATTCGCCGACTGGATGATGCCTTGGGAGTCGGTGACAAAGTGGCTGTCACGTGGAACAAGCTCTTCCGACATCAATGTCCTCATCACCGGCTCTCATTCGGGAACGTTAACGATTCCCGCCTCCACGTCGCGTTGGATTTGAGCATAGCGTTCGGGTGTCCCCACGTCGGACCAGTACCCGGAAAACACGTACCCGGCGACCATGGCGCCTCGTTCCAGCCACCACACGTAGGCATCAATGATCGACGAAAAACCCGCTTGAGGAACGTGGCGCAGCATCAACGGGTCAAGCACGTGAACACCGGCAAACATGCGACGGCACGGGGTCACGTCGTCCTCTTTAGCCGTACGCCCTTTTCCATGAATGCGCAAGACCCGGTCATCCTCATCCGTCTCGACCACGCCCCAGTGCTCGACGTCGGGGTCATCACGGAGTGCCATGGTGGCAAGCGCCTCTTTTTTCCGGTGATACGCAACCAGTTGGGATACATCGAGATCCGCGATCGTGTCTCCGTTCAACACAAGAAAGGGACTGTCCTCAAAAAACTCTTCGACGTGTTTGATGCCACCCCCCGTTCCCAGCAACACCGGTTCATACGAATACGAAAGGTGCATGTGCCATTGCGAGCCGTCGCCCAACGTGTGTCTGATTTGCTCACCGAGGTAGTGAAGATTGATCATCACGTGCTCGACACCATAACGACGCAGCAAGAGGAGATTCCACACAAGAAGAGGATAGGGTCCCAAGGGCAAGAGCGGTTTCGGAACGGACTCCGTCAACGGACGGAGTCGTATGCCAAGACCCGCTGCCAATACCATGGCTTTCATGGAATCGTCTTCACCGCCATTCGGGAATATAGGGTGTGAGGTGCAAAAGAAGTGATTCCAACTCGGGATATTTTTCCAGGTTCCGTCGCACGTAGCCCAACGTCCGGGGAATATCCGCAAGAAACTTGGGATTCCCTTTGACTCGATCAATATACACGAATCGGCCGGCTGCTTTCAGATTGCGTTGAATACTCGTGAAATCAAAAAGCCGCCGAAACGCCGCACGGTCCGTCAACAACAGACGCTCCCGTCCGTCCGGCTCCAGCCCCGCACACATCCCGGTGACGTATCGATCAATCATCTCCTCAACAAACGCTTCATCCAACGCCATGTAGGAATCCCGGAGAAGAGAGGCCAGATCATAGGTTGCCGGTCCCAGTAACGCATCCTGAAAATCAATGACCCCCAGTCGCTCACCATCCACCATCAAATTCCGTGAATGATAATCACGATGCGTAAACACCCGTGGTTGGCAGGCAAGCCATTCGGCGATGAAGGAAAACCCGTTGCGAATCGCCTTTTCGTCATCCGCACATATCGGCTTTTTGTCGCGCCTGACCCAAATGCCATATTCCAAAAAATGCTCGAACTCCCACATTAACAGCGACGCATCAAACGAGCGGGAGAAGGCCTGACAATCATCGGCATCGGCACCGCATGCCGTCAGTTGAAGATGGATCCGGACCAACGTATCGATGGCCAACGGATAGTATTTCCGAACGGCAGATTCCCCATCTCTGCTACATGCATGAAATATGGTCAGGTCACCGAAATCTTCGAGATACAGGAGCCCGGCTGCTTCATCATAAAAATGAAGCGCGGGGACCGGGATCCCGGACCGGGCCAATGGCCGCAGGATATTCAGAAACGGAAGTTCCCGGACATCCGTGGCTGCCCCGCTCACGGCTTCTTCCGAGACCTTGAATCCCTCCGGGTCCGCGAGTTGCATCAGGATCAGCGAAGGGATCGGCCCGTTCTTTAACTCAAGCCGGTAATACCGCCGGTTCGATGCATCCCCACACAACGGCACGACGTTCACCAGCTCGGCCCGAAAGGGCAGCCGGGTCCGCAGCGTCGTCTCCAACAGCACCGGATCAGGTCCGGGAGGGGAAGAAACGGCTTCAGGACTCATACCGGGAAATTATAAGGTGTCTCACCTGCCCTGTCACTTTGCAATATCTGGATACCCAAAGGTAAGCTATAACCCTTGGACAATGAGGACTCTCTGAAAGGTCGAACCCGCTCATGACAAGCCATTGTCCCCTCATACGATAAGCCTCACCCCTAAAAAGCATATTGACACGATAAGGAAGGGACCAAGCATGGAAATCGGATTTATCGGACTCGGCAAAATGGGCATGAATATGGTGACGCGGCTCCGGCAGGATGATCATCGGGTGCTTGTGTTCGACCGGGCGCAGGACCTCATGACGCAGGCTGAAGGAATCGGAGCGGTCGGAGCCTCTTCGCTTCAAGACCTCGTCTCGAAACTGGTCAAGCCGCGCGCCCTATGGATGATGGTCCCTTCCGGTGCGCCCACGGAAGAGACCGTTCAAGCCCTTGCAGACCTGTTGGACCCCGACGACGTCATCATCGATGGAGGGAACACCAACTTTCACGACGACGTCCGCCGGGCTGCGGAATTGCGAACCAAAGGGATTCATTACATCGATGCCGGAACCAGCGGAGGCATTTGGGGACTCCAGGTCGGCTATTGCCTGATGATCGGTGGCGAAGAAAAACTCGTCCACCGGCTTGAACCGATTTTCACCACCCTGGCCCCACAAGATGGATGGGCTCACGTGGGCGGTCACGGCGCCGGACATTACGTCAAAATGGTGCACAACGGCATTGAATACAGCATGATGCAAGGCTATGCCGAGGGGTTCGAATTGATGTCGAAAAGCGAGTACCACCTTGATCTGCCTAAGATTGCCGGTCTGTGGATGCATGGGAGCGTCGTGCGGTCATGGCTGTTGGAACTCGGGGCCACGGCGCTCAAGGACGATCCCACGCTCGCCGGATTACAGGGATACGTGCAAGATTCGGGTGAAGGTCGATGGATGCTGATGGAGGCGATGGACAAGGACGTCCCGGTCCCCACCTTGACCGCTGCGCTCTTCACCCGTTTCCGGTCCAGGCAGGAAGAGTCGTTTTCGGAGAAAATGTTGGCGGCTCTCCGCCGTGCCTTCGGCGGCCATACGGTCAAACGGTGATCAACGTCAACCTGAGCGGGATGAGATGACAAGACCCACACAACACGAGCAGCCCTTGACGAGACAGCCCGACTCCGGTGCACAAGTCGAACCCTGTACCCTCGTTATTTTCGGGGGGTCCGGGGATCTCACCCGGCGCAAGCTCCTGCCGGCTCTTTACAATCTGGAGCTCGATGGATTGCTCCCTCACAACTATGCCGTGATTGGAATCGGACGCAGACCCTGGAGTGAGGACGAGTTCAGGAAGATAGCACACGGCGGCATCGAGCAATTTTCCCGGCAGTCTCTCCAACAGGACACGTGGGAGAACTTTGCACGACGACTGCATTATTTCTCCGGAGCCAGTGAAGATCTCACGATGTACCAAGGGCTCCGCAGACGGATCGAAGAAATCGAGACCCGATTCAATTTGCCGGGCCATCGCATCTTCTACCTGGCGATTCCGCCCACCTCCTTCGGACCTTCATGTGAAGGATTACGGCACGCCGGGCTGATCTATCCGGCTGACCTGCCTGATCGCGTCTCCCGAGTCATCGTGGAAAAACCCATCGGCCATGATCTGGAGTCGGCAAAGGCCATCAATACGACGGTCGGTGAAGTATTCGATGAATCTCAAATCTACCGTATCGATCATTATCTCGGGAAAGAAACGGTGCAGAATATTATGGTGCTCCGCTTCGCCAACAGTATTTTCGAACCCATCTGGAATCATAAATATATCGACCACGTCCAAATTACCGTGAGTGAAGAGGAAGGTTTGGGCACCAGGGCCAGCTATTACGAACACGCCGGAGCGCTCCGGGATATGATGCAGAATCACATCCTCCAACTCCTTTGCCTGATCGCCATGGAACCACCGTATTCATTGGATACGGACGTCGTTCGCAATAGCCGTATGGAGGTCCTCCGTTCTCTCCGCCCCATCCGTGGCACAGACGTGGAGCATGTCACCGTCCGTGCGCAATACGCCCCGGGATTCATCAAAGGCCAGGAAATTCCCGGGTATCGGCACGAGGCAGGCGTCCGACCGGATTCGACGACGGAGACGTACGTGGCGTTACGGTGTTACGTGGAAAATTGGCGGTGGTCGGGAGTTCCCTTTTATTTGCGAACAGGGAAAGCCATGCCGCGTCGCGCCTCGGAAATCGCCGTTCAATTCAAAGATATTCCGGAAATTCTCTTCAACGCCGCTTCCCTAACGCGCCAGGCACCAAACGTGCTGACGTTTCGCATTCAACCACATGAGGGAATGGCGTTGAGGATCATGTCCAAGATTCCAGGCAGTCGAGCAGCAACCCATCCCGTGGACATGAACTTCAACTATGGCGATGCCTTTTCCGCTCCATCGCCTGAAGCCTATGAACGGCTGCTGTTGGACGTGATGGCCGGGGATGCTTCCCTGTTTATGCGGCGCGACGCCGTGGAAGCCTCATGGGCCTGGATTACGGATATTCTGGACGGCTGGAAAGCTTTGGACAGCCGAGGATTGCCTGAATACCCCGCAGGCACGTGGGGACCCGTTGAAGCGGACAAGCTCATCGCAACCGACGGGCAACAATGGCGGTTGGTTTGACGCCGGCATTGTAGGGCGGCATCTTATGCCGCCGTCTTCCCTCATTTGTTGACAATTCCACCCCCCTCACCCCAACCCTCTCCCACCAGGGGCGAGGGAGCCTACCTCTCTTTACAAAGGAGGGGCAAGGGAAAGGGCCTCCTCGACCGCCTTTTGGATTCGCCCGAGCCCGGCGTCAACGTCGCAGCCGAGATGAATCCGAAGCACCCGCCGGTTACGCGTGCAAAGACTCTTCATATCGCCCAAGGCCTGTGCGGTCGCCAACGTGCCAAAGGAATAAGGCTCGTCGGGGATGTCCAGATCCGCTTTCTGATCCGCCGTGACCTGCAGGAACACCCCGGAATCGGGACCGCCCTTATGGAGTTGGCCGGTTGAATGAAGGAAGCGGGGGCCATATCCCAACGTCGTCGCGACTCGCTTCGCGTCACGGATGATGGTGCGAATACGCTGGAAGGCGTCGTGAACCGTGGGCGTCCGTTCAAGATACGCATTGATCGCCACGTAATCACCGGTCCGTACACGGGAGAGGTGCGCGGCCACCGCGTGGGCCAACGAAGACGCGCCATTCAAGGCTTGTCGATTCGCGTCATCGGCAAAGATGCGAACGTCGCCATCCGTGATGACGGGTGATTCCTCCGGCAATCGTCCATTCTGTTTGAATTCTTCGAGATAGAACTTGGTGAACTCTTTACTTTCCTGGACGTTAGGTTGATCGAACGCGTTGATTCCCAACAGGGACCCTGCCGTGGCGGTCGCCATTTCCCACCGGAAAAACTCCTGCCCGAGGTTCATCAAACTCGTGCAATCAATACGCACGACCGGATGTCCGGCCGATTGCAAGGCATCGACGGTGGCATCCTGCTCCGGAACGGCTCCATCCGCGTCGCTGATATACACGAACACACGATCGTTGCCGTAGACGTGCGGGACTCCCAACGGTTCATCATCCACCGGAATGAGGCCTTTTCCTTCTTTCCCCGTACTTTCGGCAATCAACTGTTCCAACCAGGCTCCCAAATCGCTGACCGCGGGAGAGGTGATGAACGTCACCTTGTTATGACCGGCTTTGGCCAACGTGCCCAAGACCACCCCCAACGTGATCCCGGGATTGTCCGCAACGAGTACGGTCGAATCACAGCTCTGGCGCATGCGTTCGGCCTGACGCAAAAGAGCCTCAACGTTCACACCCATCGCGGCGGCCGGCACCATGCCAAAGTTGGACAAGGCCGAATAGCGTCCTCCGACGTCGGGCACACCGGGAAAAATATCTCGAAACCGGAGTTCGCGGGCCAAGCGTTCCAGGAGGGAACCCGTGTCGGTAATCGCGATGAAATTCTCGCCGGCGCGGTCCCCCTTGATCCGTCGCATCCGTTCAAAGAAATATTTTTGGAATACCAACGGTTCGGTGGTCGAACCGGACTTGCTCGCCACGATACACAGCGTGTGTTCGAGGTCGACTCTTGCTTCAAAACTCCTCACTTGCGAGGGAACGGTACTATCCAACACGTGCAGTTCGGGATAGCCTTGGATGACGCCAAAGGTCATCCGGTACACTTCCGGGCAGAGGCTGCTGCCCCCCATGCCCAACAGGAGGATATGGGTAAACCCGGCGTTTTTTACTTCATCGGCAAACGCCTGCAACCGCGAGACGTGACGGATCTGTTGTTCAGAAAGGGACAGCCAACCGAGGGCGTTTCGAATGATGGCCTGATGGGCGGGGTCCTCATGCCAGAGTGTGGGATCTTTCGCCCAAATCCTGCGGACAAAATCCTTGGCCTGCAAATCGTCGAGTGCGTTACGCACGGCCTCGTCGAATGATCCCACCATGTAGGTTTGGTGGTTCATCCCCGGATCAGGCGACTGTCTCTGACCATTTTTACTCATGCGTCCGATTCAACAAACAACCGAGGTTCTTCGTGTAAGAATAGCCCCAATCTGTCATTGGCATGAAAATAGCTAAGACAGCCGAACCTGTCATTGATACGACAATAGTCAAGGCACCCCGAACTGTCATTCCTGCGAAAGCAGGAATCCAGGGTCGTTCTCTTGCAAACGAAGGAAAGAGCAAAGACCCTGGATTCCCGATTAAAAATGTCGGGAATGACAGACGGAAACAGCGAAAATTGTCAACAAATGCAACTAACGTACTTCCGCGTTGACCGCCGTCGTCAACTGTTGTTTGGCAGCGGCCACGACCTGATCCACGGTAAATCCGAAATGGTCGAGAAGATCCTTAAGTGGTGCCGATGCCCCATAGGTGTCGATACCGAGGCTCGTGCCAGTCAATCCCACGTACTGACTCCAACCGAACGTCGTCGCTTGCTCAACGGAAACCCTGGCGGTCACTTCAGGAGGAAGGACACTGTCCCGATACTCCTGACTTTGCTGCTCAAAGAGTCTCCAGGCCGGCATGCTCACGACTCGCGCGTGGATTCCCTGCCTTTTGAGTTCCTCATACGCGTCCACACAGAGGGACACTTCGCTCCCGGAAGCCAACAGCAGTACTTCGGGTTTGCCGTCCTCGGCATCAGCCAGGACATACGCTCCTTTGGCCAAGCCACTGGCCGGCGCAAACCGCGTCCGGTCCAACGTCGGAATGGCCTGCCGCGTCAGGACCAAGATCACAGGTTGACGTTGGAGTTCCATAATGACCCGCCACGCTTCCACGACTTCATTGGCATCCCCGGGCCGGATCACCAGGAGATCGGGAATGGCGCGCAACGACGCCAAGTGCTCGATGGGTTGATGCGTCGGCCCATCTTCGCCAAGACTGATCGAATCATGCGTAAACACGTAAATCACGGGAACCTTCATCATGGCCGCAAGGCGGATGGCCGGTCGCCCGTAATCGCTGAAGATCAAAAACCCGGCGCCATAGGGACGAACTTTCGAGAGCGCCATCCCGCTCAAAATCGAACCCATCGCGTGTTCCCGAACGCCGAAATGCAAATTGCGTCCCCCTTCGGATCCGGCTTGAAAATCTCCGGCCCCCTCGAACGTCAGGAGCGTTTTGGTGGAAGGCGCCAAATCTGCAGAACCGCCAATCAACCAGGGGACTTCCCGGGCAATGGCGTTGAGGACTTTTCCGGAAGATGCCCGGCTCGCCACGCCCTTGGGATCCGCAGGAAATTCCGGCAATTCCTTGTCCCAGCTTTCAGGGAGTTGGCGGCATTCCATTTTAGACAGTTGATCCGCCAGTTCAGGATATTTCTCCTTGTACGCGCGAAACATGGTCGTCCAGGCGTCTCGTTCGGCCTTCCCTCGCGTTCCTATGCCTGACCGAAAATGCGTCAACACTTCCTTGGGCACCAGAAATTTCGCCTCTTCGGGCCATCCATAGTTTTTCTTCGTCAGGCGAATTTCGTCTTCGCCCAGCGGTTCGCCATGTGCCCCATGCGTATCCTGTTTATTGGGTGCGCCAAACGCGATGTGACTGTCAACGATAATGAGACTCGGGCCTTCGGTTTGGTTCTTGAACGAATCGAATGCCTGAGTCAACGATTCCAAATCATTGGCGTCGTCGACGTGTGAGACGTCCCATCCATAGGCTCGAAACCGGGCTGCCACGTCTTCACTGAAGGCCAATGCGGTTTTGCCTTCAATGGTAATATGGTTGTTGTCGTACACCCAACAGAGATTCGACAACCTGAGATGGCCCGCAAGCGAGGCGGCTTCGCTGGAAACGCCCTCCATCAAACACCCGTCTCCACAAAGAGAAAAAACATCGTAATCGATGACGTCGAAACCAGGGCGATTGAAGTACCGGGCCATCCATCGCTGGGCAATGGCCATGCCGACGCTATTGGCCAATCCCTGTCCCAGGGGGCCGGTGGTGCTTTCCACACCAGTCGTACAATGCTGTTCAGGATGCCCCGGGCATTTGCTGTCCAACTGCCGAAACCGTTTAATGTCATCCAGGGTCACCGCAAGCTCATCGGTCGGTTCATGCCCATCTCCGATCTCCTCGATTTCGCACAGATGAAGAATGGCATACAGCAGCATGGAGGCATGGCCCACCGAAAGAACGAATCGATCACGATTGGGCCAACCGGGATCACCGGGGTCATAACGCAAAAACCGGTTCCACAGACAATAGGCCACCGGTGCCAGGGCCATGGGGGTGCCGGGATGACCGGAGTTCGCGGCTTGTACCGCATCCATCGCCAACGTACGAATGGTGTTGATACTGAGCTGCTCTACGGATTGCTGCCCTGACATAGTCATCATCCCTTTCATGCTATCCTTCCGTGGTGACGATTCACGGGAATCTATGTAAATTTTCCAGATTGTTCGGTTGTTCCGGCAAACGCTTAGTCACCCGTTCACTAATTCGTTGACAGAATGAACGGCTACAGAAGGGGAACCAGGAGAGCAGGGTCGTCTTATTCCTCCCCTTTGTAAGGGGAGGCTAGGTGGGGTAGAGTCGCATACCCAGAGGGTACCGGCACCGACCACCACCCGCGGCCTGCTCACTCCGGCGCGGCTCTACCTCCCCTCACCCCCTTCGCTACGCTCAGGGCAGGCAAAGGAGGGGAAGGAAAGGTCGAATTATCAACGAATTACTGAACACATACAAACCGGAGAATACCTTTTTGAAGGGGGTCTTGCCAAATAAGGGCAGCGGGTGTCGGAGGTTCAACGGTTCATTGCAAACCGGCTTCTCCCGGCCTTATGATACGACCTGCCATGAAAATCATTGTGACCAATCCACGTCAGGAGCTTGAAATCCAGGGGCCTACCCGGGTCCATCAACTCCTGCAACGGCTCGACCTGACTCCGGAAGCCTACCTGGTCATCCGTGGGGACGAGTTGGTCACGGAGGATACGGTGCTTCAGGATTCAGACTCGATTGAAATCAGGTCGGTCATCTCCGGGGGGTAGCCACTCCATGCGTTGCCGAAAATGTGCGCATCCCGCTGTCATCAAAATGCCTCGGCACAATACCTCGTTGTGCAAAGACTGCTTTACCGAGTTTGTGCATACCCAAGTCCGTCGAGCCATCAAATCCCACCGGATGTTCACTCCCGACGACCGCATTTTAGTGGCCGTCTCCGGGGGCAAAGACAGCCTCACTCTTTTGGGCGTCCTTTTGAAGCTCGGGTACCGGGCCGATGCCTTATACGTCGACTTGGGTATTGGTGATTACTCACTTCGGTCCAAGCAAAAGGTCCAACGCTTCACCGACACCGTCGCTGCCGCCTATCAATCGAAACTCCACGTTCATACGGTGGAACAGGAGCAAGGCGCCGGCATTCGGGAATTGGCGACGCTGGTCCATCGACCGACCTGCTCCACCTGCGGGACCATGAAGCGCTATCAGTTCAACCGCGTGGCCGTTGAGCAGGACTACGACGTGATGGCAACCGGTCATAATCTGGATGATGAAGCAGCCAGGCTATTGGGAAACGTCCTGCATTGGCAGACGGATTACCTGGACAAACAAACGCCGAGTTTGCCTGCCTCACTCGGAGGGTTTGCCAAGAAAGTCAAACCCCTGTATCGCCTGACGGAGCGTGAAATCGCCGCCTATGCGGTTATCCATCACATCGACTACATCGTGGAGGAATGCCCGATGGCCAAAGGCTCCAAGTTGCTGGCTTACAAACACGCCTTGAATCGACTGGAAGCCGACTCGCCGGGGACCAAACATACCTTTTATCTGAACTTTTTGGATCGTCAAGCCAAACAGCAGGAAACAGCCGGGAACATTGCCGAACAGGATCGACAACGCCTCCACCCCTGCACGACCTGCGGGCAACCGACGTCCGTGATCGTCTGCTCGTACTGCCAAATGATGGCCAAAGCCAAAGCCCACGTCTCATAATCGGGGAGACAAAAGACGGTCACGAAGACCACTATCGGGGAATGACCTTTTGGTGTTTTGTGCCGCAGACCTGTCCCTGATGCTTTCGATATAGGGATGGATTTTCCTGCTCCGTCATTCGCGTTTTCACATTTTTGCAATTTTTTAAACTTTGGTACGTTTTTTTATTTTTTTAAATATTTTAAAATTTCGCTTATTTATTAAAGTTTATAACTTTTATTGCAATTAATGACTTTGCCTGTCATTTTCCCTCCGGTCCCCAAAATTGACCGGACCACGTCGACTATGCCACATTCGTTTTTCCTGTCCAGTAAGCATTTGAAGATGAAGAAATGGTTGGAGGACTCTTATGGCTTCGGATCTCAAACACAAAAGTCGTGAGTTGACCGAGGGCCCCGGACGGGCACCGGCCCGGGCCATGTTACGGGCCGTGGGGCTTCGGGATGAGGATTTTGCCAAACCGCTCATCGCCGTCGCGAATACCTGGTCCGAGGTCACCCCATGCAATTTGCATCTGCGTGATCTTGCCGAAAAAGTCAAAGCGGGAATCCGCGAGGCCGGTGGGGTCCCCCTCGAGTTCAACAGCATCGTCATATCTGACGGTATCAGCATGGGTACCGAGGGCATGAAGACCTCCCTGATCAGCCGTGAAGTCGTGGCCGATTCCATCGAACTGGTGGTCCGCGGTCATTTATTTGACGCCGTGGTGGCCATCTCCGGCTGCGATAAGACCATTCCCGGTACAGTCATGGCCCTGGCCCGGCTCAATCTTCCATCGCTGATGCTCTACGGAGGTTCCATTATGCCCGGCCAATTCCAGGGCCGGAACGTCTCGATTCAGGAAGTATTCGAGGCGGTAGGGGCTCATGCTCGCGGCACCATGTCGGATGCCGAACTGCACGATCTCGAGAGTGAGGCGTGCCCGGGAGCAGGGGCCTGTGGCGGACAATTTACCGCCAATACCATGTCGATTGCCTTCGAGTTCATGGGTATTTCCCCGATGGGATTTAACGGCGTTCCCGCTTTGGACTCCCACAAGGAATCCGTCTCGGCCCAATGCGGACATCTCGTGATGGACCTGTTGAAACGTGACCTTCGGCCCAAAACCATTATCACGCGAGATGCCTTGGAAAACGCGATTGCCGCGGTGGCTTCAACCGGCGGATCCACGAACGCCGTGCTTCACCTTTTAGCCGTGGCCCATGAAATCGGCGTTGAATTGGCCATTGACGATTTTGACGCCGTCAACCAACGAATACCCCTGATCGCCGATTTGAAGCCGGGCGGGCGGTATATGGCCGCAGACTTATATCAAGCCGGCGGGACCCGTCTCGTGGCCAAACGATTGCTTGAGGCAGGCCTGCTCAAGGGCGAATGCATGACCGTCACGGGACGCACCATCAGGGAAGAAGCCCACACCGCTTCGGAAACGCCGGGCCAAAAAGTCCTCTATCACGCGGAAGAGCCGATCAAGTCCACGGGCGGCTTGGTGATTCTGCACGGCAACCTGGCTCCCGACGGGTGCGTGGTCAAAGTCGCAGGCCATAACAAGCTGGCCCATACCGGTCCTGCCAAGGTGTTTGATTGCGAAGAAGACGCCTTTGCTGCGGTACAGAACAGGAAAATCGTGGATGGCGACGTCGTCGTGATTCGGTATGAAGGGCCTCAAGGAGGACCCGGCATGCGAGAAATGCTGGGTGTGACCAGTGCCATTGTGGGCGCCGGCCTTGGCGAAACCGTTGCCCTGCTGACGGACGGCCGGTTTTCCGGCGCCACGCATGGGTTGATGGCCGGACACGTCACTCCGGAAGCCGCCAAAGGCGGCCCCATTGCAGTGGTTCAAAATGGAGATGCGATTACATTTGACGTCCACAATCGGCGGCTTGACCTGATGATTCCCACCGATGAAATGGATGCTCGATTGCAGCAATGGACATCCCCTCCTCCGAAGTACACGAGTGGGGTCCTCGCAAAGTACGCTCGTGCCGTCTCATCGGCGTCAAAAGGTGCCATCACCTGACGACTCTTTCCGGGCCGAAACCAGCCTGAAAAACACAAAAAAGGCGAGAAGGGAAACAACCCTTCCCGCCTTTGTCCGCCTCAAACAGTGCGGTCGTTACCCTGCGGCTTTCTTGAAGTCCTGTAATAAAATATTTTCTTTGTACCGAATGATTTGGACGGGCTTGAATGCACGATCCTTTTTCCCCAGGGAGGCCCGTTGTTCGACTTCTTTGACGAATGCTTCAGGCCCATAAATGGGGGCATAGGTCATGGTGACGATCACGTCCATGGATGGAGCATTCTGGGGAGTCGGGAAGGTAAACGTTTCGATCCGTTTTTCTTCAGGCTTGAGGACGTTGTCTTTCAAGACCTTGACGGCTTCAAAGTCGAAGATGGTGGCTTTTCCGTCTTTGGCGCCAAACACCCGTTCATAGTAGCGTTTTTCAACGTAGGCTTTTCGTAAATTTTTCCCCAGAATCGTCAAATTGAGTTCCACGCGGGACCACCCCGGATGGGGTAAAGGAAGATTATGCGGGACCAGGCTCTGGATCGTCACCTTGACTTCGGATTTCTCACCTTTGACTTCGGTCCTGACTTCCACTTTCACGGCGTCGGCACGCACCTTGCCAAAGCGTCCGGGAAAACTGTGGTTCGAAATTTTTCGATTACGTTCTCCGTTGGCCGACTCGCCAAAGGCCTCAGGCATATGGCACGCTTGACAATTTTTGCCTGCCTTTTGGGTTTCGGTTTGCTGCCAGGGACCCAGCAAGTCCGGAAGTTTTTCATGTCCAGGCAAATTTTCATGACAGGTCACGCAGTACCGTGATTGGCTGTAGAGTTCCGTGGGGACGGATTGATGCGCCAGATTTTCCACCGGTTTTTTATAGCTGCCGAAGACGGTCCGTTCCAGTTGATAGATCGGATGCGGAGGATGCTGTTTGGGATCCACGTCCTTGATCAAGTGGCATTGAGAGCACCCCACCCCGTCCAACTGGGGATCACCGGATTCGATTTCCTTGATATAGACCCCCGTATGATCCGGATACTCCAACACGCTCGGCGCATGGCACCGGAAACACATTCTGCCTTCTTGATCACCGGAGGTCGATCGGTAGCGCTCTAACGAAACCCGAAAGGAAGAACTCAGAATTGACCGGGATTGGGCGGAAGCCTCCCATTCCTCAAATACTCGCAGATGGCACCGCTTGCATTTCTGGGAATCGGGGAACGCCTTCGTCAACGGTTTCTTGGAGCTCTTCTGAGCGGCCACGGTTTGGGATACAGGAAAATCAACGGCAAACACGAACACATTGGTCGCCACGAACACGCCTATGACCCAACCCATTGCCTGGGAAATTTTTTTCATGAAGTCGCCCTCAATCGATCATGTTGGAATTCGTGAAAAAAGTGATCAGGGTTTGGTTATAAGGACTTCGTCCGGAACGTCAGAAGGCGTTGCGATGAATAATCCTCAATGATCTCCACGGCCTTCTTTTTCTCCCGTTTGTGTTCCAGGGTCCCGAGATATTGATCAATCAACGCCTGGTTTGGCTCGGGAATCAAGGCATAACTCAGGGATGCTTCCACGTAACTCGGTGAGGCGCCAGCCTTGACCTGTATGGAGAACGGCACTTTCCGCGTTGTTCCGCCATTGACAAGCGGTTGCGGAATCGGCCCACGAAGGATTTGCTCAAACGGCAACCCGAATCGTTCCTGTTGGGTCCCAAGTACGTGCCCATCGGCGTCCTTGACGGTGACCGTCACGAAAAACTGCTTCAGCACGGGGTCGCCACCGGGAAAAACGTGGGGGAGACTCCCGTTCCTGACTAACACCCTGCCTTCAATGTCGTTCCCCGACTGTTGGACGTCAAGATCCACCCGTGGGAACCATTCTGCTTGCAGGTTTCGATTGCTGAGCATGATGCCCGGGATCACAATCCCTTGAAACCAATGGCGTCCGATGGGTCGCGTCAGCGAGCCACGTTTGGAGGTGGAACTCCCCGTCGACCGCTCCATGTGGCAATCCTGACAAATCGTCCCTTTCAAAATTTGTCCGGGCAATTCCTCCTGGGTCACGTCTTTGACTTTACTGAAGTGGCAGGAAGCACAAAACTGAGCGCCCTTATACACCGCAGCCTGTTTCGAGGGATGCACGAGGTTGTCTTCGGCATCGGCATAGGGCCCGAAAAAAGTTTTTCCCGGATTGATCTTAAACGCCGGGAAGTCCGCGTGATCCTCTTTTACCGAATCAATCAGGTGACAGGATGAACAGCTGATCCCTTCCACGCCATGGGTTTTTTTCGCTCTTCTGCCTCGTTTTTTCGGCTTTGCCGACAGGACCTGCGCGATGATTTTTTCAGTATGTTGAGGAAAAACCGTCACCGCGGGAACATGGCATGCCAGGCATCGGGTTTTTTCTTCTGCGGTCGGTCCCGTTTGGAGCCACAGGCCGAGGACGGTTTTGAACACGGGAGACGTGAGCGCGGTCCCATGCAACAGGGCCCCATCCACGCGCCCAAACGTTTTGAGGTCAGGGGTTTGCTCTCGCATCCCTTTCCATTCCTCGTAGTGACGATCATGACATTGTTTGCAATGAACGGAAGGCAGAAAAACTTCTTCAATTTCCTTGATCCACTTGTGGCTTTCAGGGACCTGCGGTTCTTCCTGCGCATTCGCGAACGGGAGTGGAATCCACAGGATTCCCATCAGAACTATCAATAAACGGCTTCTCATCTTCCCAAGCCTGCTTGTACGGCTCTCGTCGTTTCGAAAAGATGGCATGGCTTTCACTAATCTTGGTTAATGCGTACGAAGTGGAAATTCATCCCACCACCGACGCCTTGGTCATCGATACCGGCTGGTTCAAACGTCGCCACCGAAAAATTCCGAGTCGGCAGCGCCTTTTCAAGCGCCTTTCCCAACTCCAGCATGTTCTGGATGTCTTTTCCGTCCACCTCTTTGATGATGGCCTTGACTTTGATGCCGGCACGATCTGCCGGCGAGCTTCCAATCACCCCAAACACCACCACGCCTTCGGCCTTGTTCAGGCCGAGAATTTCTTTGATCTCCTCATCGACTTCGCCAACGTCGATTCCAAATTCTTCCGCCAAGGCATAGGCTCGATCTTCCGTCATGCCTCCGTCAACGGATTCTGCAAAAGAGAGAAAAGACGACCACACAAAGCCACTGATACAAAACGCCAAAACGGCACTGAGGGACCATCTGATCATCGTATTTCGCCCTACATGGTATGGGAGTCAGAGAAACACAGGAGGAAAACGTTGGGCTGCCGATGACTCATGATTTCGTCGAAGCCATTGGGCCACCGACGGGATCGACCAGCAGTTGCAGCCAAGACGCCACTGCTTTTTGTCCGTTTCTTTCGTTATTCTCGCCGTTCCAGACGGCAAATGCCACGGCTTGCATGCGGCCGGGAACCAGGAGGGCTTCGTTCTCCGTGTCATCTCCGGATTTGGTCAACGGACGCTTCAGCACGACGCGCCAAAACCCTTTTTCCCATTCGGCTTCGCCTTTGACCTTGCCTTGCCGGTTCTTGCTCGTCAACGTACTGAATCCGCCGCCAATGAGATCTTCGACCGAGGAAGGCCTGCGAGGGATCACTTCAAATTTCCGAATGCCTCTTTTTTTTCGTCCCCTTTCCTTGGCCCTGGCTTTTCTCCGATCCACGTCGCTTTGCCAATCCGCTTTCCAATGCCAAATATTGACGTAGTGATCCAATTGGCCCATACAGAAAAACGCCGGAGCATTACCCAACGGGAGAGCCAAGGCCGCCCCGTCACGAAACACGCCGGGGGTCAGCCGTTCGTTTTTGGTCGCATCCTGCCATTCCACCAGAAATGAGATGTCTGTGCCATTGTGAACCGACCGGACCGAGATGACTTTGGCGCTCGGTTCCGGCCAAACCGGTCGAGTAATGATCTGACCACTAAGAGGAATGGGAATGGGCGCTATTGTCTCCCATGCCGCATCATCCGGCTTCGTCGGAATCGTGCCTTCCGTAAAATGGGACCGGATGACAATCCCTTGAGAGCTCACCACGGGGATGCCGAACCAGCCAAGCACCACCGCCAAAAACACGATGCCTGATCCCAGCACGATAAGAGAGCGGGGAAGGGGAAGCGTTCGTTTCGATTTTACAAGATGGGTTCCATCGTTTGGATACACCGTTTCACTCATCTGCCATCCTTACCAAAGTTTAATTCGCCGGACTTTATTTTCGTTGCGCTCGCAAATATAGAGATAGCCTTGACCATCAAAGGCCAAGCCTGACGGGGCATTCACCACCGCATCGACGGCCAGATTCCCGTCACCATGTTTCAGCATGCCGGCATCTTCCTTGGCCACAAAACGGGCGGCGCCACACCCCCCCATGTTTTTATCGTCGTAGCCACTGTCTCCGTTCCCCGCAATGGTCTCGATCAGGCCCGTGGCATGATCCACTTTGCGGATACGATGATTCATCGAATCCGCAATATAGACGTTGGCGTCCTGATCGACAATGGCTGCCTCCGGCACGTTCAACATGGACATCACCGCGAGTTTTCCATCTCCATCATACCCAAAGCGACACACCCCGGCTACGGTCGAAATGATGCCCGTTTGTGCATCAACCTTTCGAATGCGGTTACTGGCCTTATCCGTGAGGAAGATGTTTCCGCATGAGTCCACGTGGATCGCCACGATATCCCAAAGTTTCGCTTCAAGCGCCGGCAGGCCATCGTCAAGATAGGGGGACAGATCCAAATTATCCGAACATTGCGGGCGAAGCCATCCCTGGTCATCAGTGAAGTCAATGCCAATCGCATCACCAGAGAGTACGACCAGGTTTTGTGCGGTCAATGGACTAATCCAGTCTTCATCTGCTCTGGACCACGTCCCCGCAATGGTGGTCGCCACGCCTGTTCGAGGATCGTATTTTCGAATACGGTGGGCTTGGGTATCCGCAATATACAGATTGTCTTCCGAATCGAATGCAATCGCCCCGGGATAGCTCAGGTTGACTTCCAACGCAGGGCCGTCACCATTAAAGCCGGATTGTCCGGAACCCACGACCGTCGTGATAATATCGGTCTCGTGATCGACTTTGCGAATGCGGTTGCATCCGGAATCACAAATATACAAATCGTTCTTGGAATCAATCGCCACGCTCAACGGCAAGTACAACCCGGCTTCTCCACAAGGACCGTAATCCCCGCTGTAACAGGTCTCTCCAATACCCGCATAGTTATGAAGGGTCCCGGCTTCCAGATCGACCCGACGAACCCGGTCCGACCCGTTTTCGGCAATGTAGAGCCAACGGCCTTCCTTGTCGACACAAATGTGATTTGGCAAGGGGATCCCTGCTTTCTTCGCACGTTTCCCGTCACCTGTACTTCGGGATTTTCCATTTCCCGCAAAGGTTTCGATTCTTCCAACCGCTGACTCTACGCTCATTTCCATATCATACTCCTTAGGATAAATCTTGTTTTCGCGTCAGAACCGCAGGAAATTCTTTCTAACTCTTCGACGTCTGAGCCGGTTCTGTGGCTTGTATTGGAGAAACCGTTTGATCATTTTGTGGCGCCGGCGACGGCGCCACGTCTGAAGCTTGCGGATTCACTTGAGCCTGGCTCTGCTGCTCCGCCTGATGTTGTGCTTCGTGCTCAATGGCTTCTGCCTCATTCACGGATTTCTTGAAGCCTTTTATCGCCTTCCCGACCCCTTCACCGAGCTGCGGCAATTTCCCGGCGCCGAATATGATCAGAACAATGAAGAGTATCAGAATCAACTCGGTAAAGCCTAAACTCCCAAACATGATTGATTTCTCCTTTTGAGACAAGAATGCCGTTAGGCACGGGGGCGTTTCGCAAACCGTTGTTTTAAACGTTGCCGCGCCGCTTCAGCCTGTTCAAACATTTTACATTTTTCATAGGTATTGATGAGGTTGTAATACGCCAACGGCTCATCGGGGCTGTGCTCAACGGCTTCTTCCATAATTTTTACAGCCATGTCTGATTTTTTCAACGTAAAAGCAATATCCATGAGTTTAAAACTGGATTCCAAATGTGCGGGATCAAATTCCAACACCTTCATATAGGCTTGAACCGCCATATCAAGGGTGTTGTAATCCGATACTTGAGGATTATCCAACTCTTCATAGACTCCTGCCAAATTATACCAGGCAATCGGATCTTCAGGGGTAATTTCGATTAAGCGTTCAAAGTACTCCTTTGCCTGCATATACGCTTTCTTATCGTGATAGAGCCTTCCCAAATTGAACAAGGACAACACGTCATATTTGTTCAACTCCAAGGCTCGCTCAAATTGAGGACGGGCATCATCCATCATCCCCTTGGTGCCGTAGATCGTTCCCAGGTTGGAATAATACATGGCTAGGGAGCGATCCATTTCCGTTCTCAAACCCTCAGCCATTTCTATGGCCTTTTTGACTTCGGTCAAGGCGTCTTCCAATTTCCCTTTTCCAAAATACAGTTCCCCCAACCGGCAACGGGCTTGAAAATCGTCAGGTTCTTCGCTGAGTAACTTTTCAAGTTCCGCAATCTCTTCGTCCGAAGTCAACGGCTGTTCCTGAGCCTGCGGCTCGCCCACCCCGCCCTCTTCCTCTGTTACGACATGTTGTGATTCCATGATTGTTACATACCCTCTCAACGTATTTAACTGAACGCAGGAGTCACCGAGGAATAGGTCACTGTTCCTGCTTTATTTCGTAATTTGCCCAGCGTGCCCCGCTTATCAAGCGTCATCAGCATGAACCCAACAACCACCATCAACGTCAAATGTGATAACTGCAGGGCATATCCTGCCATAAACATCAACCCCAAGCCATACCCTGCCAAACGACCGATTAACACCAGTTTAATGACAGTGTACGCCCAGCAGGTAAAACCTGCCATATAGAGGGCAAAGGGTAAATAAAAGGTATACCCCATGCCCATTTGAAACACCCAGCCGATCCCCTGCCCTGCTTTTCTCGCGTCTTCAGCAAGCGCGGGACTATACAGTGACAGGAAAAAATCGATATAGAGCAACACCAAAAAGGTCACGCTCCCGCTTAGAAGAAGGGTGATGGCCCATTTCTGTTGAGTTTTATTTTTGGTAAAAAGCGACGTGCTGCCGTACGACCAAAAAACAAGGATACTCGCCAGGACCATGAAGGCTTCGCCTCCCCGACTGATTTCATTCACGAGAGGAGGCGAAGCGACAATGCCCAATAAGCCATACGTGGTGGACACCGTCTGGTAATAAATCCACCCGAGAATTCCCAGTAAAAAACACCCCACGGTGACTCGTTGCGACCAAAGACGATGCGTCACCAGAAATTCCGCCATCAGGATGGAAAGAATCACCAGGGACACGAGATTATAGACGACTGCACCCAGCATCGCAGGTGGAAAGATGAGATAGACAACGGTCAACACGACGAGCGATGAGACGGCCGGGACCAGAAACCCGTCAAAACGCCCCGACCACACAGATTGCCGCAATTTTTGAATCAGCAAAATGAACAAAACCAGGAACAGCAGAATAGAGGTGACGTTGAGAAGAACAAATCCCAAGGAGGAAAGCGTTTTAAACGTCAGCCTGACGGCTTCGGATTTTTCGGCGAGCTTGGCCATGTGCATGCCCATCCGAGAAGCCAAGCGATAGAGAACAAGCTCCAGAAACGCCGAAAGCAGGAGAAACTTCAACGCATATTCAAACAGGATCCCTGGATTCGTTCCGCTTTCGTGACCCGATGTCGGCGCTGCCGTCATATCCGTTCCGCCTTGTCCTTCTCTTTCCCGTCACAGCGCTGAGAAAACACAGACGGCTCTTCGCAATTAAGAAACGGCAGTGAATTCCGGGGCATGTTGTTGTTTGTGTCGGGCGATGTACAGCAATCCATCAGCCATCGAATAATTAAACGGCAATTCCACGACCACTTCACTGATTTTCTCGTACACGTGTTGATACAGTTTTTCGGCCTGTTCAGGCGTCATGCCCTGCTTGACTTCATAGAAAAAGCCCAAGCTTAAATCTTCCCCGGCCGGTCGCATAATACGCTGAATCCCGTAGCCTCCCGGATCGTTCATGATGGGAGCTTCTTTTTCAAGATCGAAGAGACAGGGTTGGCATGAAAACCCATACGACGCATTCAACTTTGTATTCTCCAAGACAAAGTTCATGGTTTCCCTGGCTTCCTCTTCCGTTTCAGTCGGGAAGCCGACGATGACATAGCAATGGACTCCGATACCCAAGTCAACGCAATCCGAACAAATCCGGTCGACGTTCTCCGGGGTAATGCCTTTTTGCATAAAATCCATCATGCGCTTGTTGTAGGTTTCCAATCCAAACACAATTTTGTGGCACCCGGCATCTCGCATCAAGGACAGTAATTCTTTCGAGAGATTCTTCTCAAAACGAAGTTCGGCCGTCCATTGAATGTCGAATTGTCGGTTCAGGATTTCTTTGCACAGCCGGCGGGTGGGCGATAGGGCCAGGCATTCATCGGTAAAGAAGAAAAAGGGTGTGTCATATTTTTGAGAAAGCGCCTGGAGTTCATCCACGACCTTGATGGGATCTTTTTGGCGAAAATTTTGATGGTCCAACGTCAAGGCACAGAAGGCACAGTCCTTATAGTAACACCCTCGTGAAAACTGCACCGGCAAGACCGTTTTGGGAGCAAGATATCGGTCGAGAGGAAATCCATCGTAATTGGGAGCCGGATGTTGAGCCAAATTCTCGGAATAAAACGGCTGATTTACAATAACCTTTCCGTTTTCCCGATAGATGAGATTAGGAACCTTGGCAAAATTCTTTTTCCCTTCCAATTGATTCACCAACTCCAATAACGCCGTCTCTCCCTCAAATACGATAAAATCATCCGCAACCTGGAACATCCGTTCGCAACGACGCAGATTGTCCACAAGCCGGGTAAAGATACTGCCTCCAACGGTCACATGAATGTCAGGATTCGCTTCCTTGATGAGTCGACACAGGGTGAGGCCGGGAATGATCTGGGACGTTGCGGTGATCGATACGCCAACCAACTCCGGGTTTTCATCAACGATGGAAGAGAGAAAGTATTGTCGATACAAGTCCAGATACGGATTTTGTTCTTCATCTTGAATCGCTTTGAGAATGTCTCGAGAAGAATAAATAGAATAGGAAAATTGGTTGTCGACCACGGTAATCCTGGTTGGGAAATAAATCGAAGATACCACTTCCAACCAGCGGTCGATTAAAAACAGGCATTCCCGATAACGCTCAATATCATAAAACTCTTCTCCACGCAGTGAAGCTTTGGCCGGTTCAATTTGATCGATCAAATGGGGAAACCGGTCCAAGGCTTCCACAATTCGACCGTAATGTTCATCACTTCCCGGTCCCGTCTCTCGCTCACGTGAGTGCTCTAATTTCTTCAGTTTTTCAACAAGTTTTTCATAGACTTCCAAGCCATACGTTCTCGACAGAATAGTATCGAGGAGTTCAATGTTCAGATCCCGTTGGCTTTTATCAGTAATCCCAGCTTGGTCAAGAAAAGCCGTTAAACACGGTAGACTCAGATAGGGTTGTGAGGGATGCCAACTTGGAGGAAATAGCAAAGAGATTTTCACATTACCTCCTTAAATGAAGTGTTCCCGCGTCGTATGAAAATGTCTCTCATCATCGACATGTTTCTCTCCTGAAATCATGCGCTGAATGTTCAATAATTCTTATACACGGCTTCCGGTTTCTTAGCAACTGCTACGAAAGGACGAATGCTTTTTCTACAGCCTAATCGGATTAAGGGTTCCTGCACGAGGGATTCCTCAAAACACTCCACATGTAAAAAGACCCTGACGTGCCCCTTCTTTTCAGGAGGACCCCAGGGTCTCTTCAACTCGCTACTTGCAAAAATAGTCAGTGAGCTTATGGCATCTTGGCGGTAAACCAGGTGGAGATACCCTTCATGCCGTTCCTCTCCACGTTCTGGCCATCCCACACTGCAAACGCCACCGGCACACTCTGTCCCGCGCCGAATTGCACGTCGTTCACATCATTCGTCGCCAACGTCCGCTTCATCACCACGCGCCACGTCGGCCCACTGCAGCAACCGCCTTTCAAGGCCCCGTACGGCTCCCACAGCCCATTGCCCATCACGTCCTGCGACGCCTGCGTCGTCAACGTGCTGAACCCGGTTGCATTAAGATCTTCCACCGAACTGACCCGCATATCCGGATCCGACATGATGTTGCCCGACCAAATCCCAGGATTGAACGGTCCCAAGCTCCGGCCGATCCGGTCAGGATAGGTCACGCCCCCTGCCGGCTCTTCATAGTAAAAGTCCCAGGCGATCGAGGGATATTGCTGATCCACGTCCCACATCCCGGCCACGCCTGCGCCCATGTCCCGCTGCCATTCCGCATTCCACCGCCAAATGTTCACCGTGCCACCGGATTGCCCCATACATTGAAACGGGGGTGCCCCGGACGTTTGCACTGGAAATTGCACGGCCACCTGATCACGGAAATCCTGCGGCCCGATGACGGTGTTGTTCAGGGTTTGATCACCCCAGTTAGCCCACACCCCAATCTCCTTGCCATTAGTGGCCATTTTGACCATGACGGTCTTCACCGAGATGTTGGGATGCATGGGAGTCGTAATCGTTTGGCCGCTCAAGGGCACCACAATCCCAGGAACCGTTTCCCATACCGGGTTGGCTGCATCCATCGGGATCGGCCCGCTAATGCTACCTACCGGAATAGTCACCGGTTGACTGACGGCCAAAGGGACCTGCCCCATCGTCAACATCACGCCGACGACCAAGGCAGAGAGAAGAATGCCGAACACCAATCCTTTGTTACGCGTCTGCACCACTCTCATTTTGACGCATCCTCCTTTGATAAAGATTAATGAAAAATGACTGCGAACTGCCTACTTCCTCTAAAACTGCACTACGGATACCACTCATACACGACACGTTATCGCACATCTCCACGGTCCTGGGTCTACGCCGTATCTGATTGACCCTATTCAGGTTTCTCTTTATCCAAATAGTCCTGAGCCCCCACCTCATTCATCAAGAGACTGAGCTCATTTCCTTTATCTTGCGCTCCACATTCAAAAGACGGCCCTTCGGGAGAGATAAAATTAGCCGGACGATAGTCTGTTTCGGAGTAGGGTTGAGGACTCACGCTCAAATAGGCAATTTCGAAAGCCACCCATTGGGCAGTTAAATCCGCAACGGTTTTATAGAAACCATACTCCGCTTTTTTCTTCAACATGCCGGAAAATAGAGGAACCCATCTTCCCACGTGTTCTTTCACGAATTTTTTCTCTGCCTCTATCACCGTTTTGAGTTTTTCCTGGCCATCATGGCACAACGCATAAGATTCTTTGTATGCCAGGAAATGCAAAAATTCAAGTTCCACGCTTAAATGGTCCAGACGTTCATGGATGTCTTGAGCAAGCTGAACACCAAAAGCCGAATAGAATCCCGCAATATCTCCCATGACGTAGGATTGGCCAAACACGTGATCATTACCAAACAGGGTTTCATACGGTGGACAGTCCAAGGCGATGACGTTACTGAACACCCTTCTATGCTCATCCCTCAGGTCTTGGATATCCCAATTGATGCCCTCCGATGACACCCAATTCTCCACCGCGTCGAAATGGCCCGCAATCGCCTGTAAGACTTCTTCGGTTTCCTGATCAATGGGAGTCGGCAAGACCGCTCTCAAACTATCGAGTGCGGCTCGTCCATCCTCAGCCAACTCTCCACTTTGCAGATAATCCAAAAATTCATCATCTTCGGGATAAAGATAACTCCAGGACAGAAGAAGATATAGCTTACTTCTCGCTAAAGCACGCTCAACGGCCGGGGAATCTTTCAAGGACGACCCAGCTTGTTGAGTGACGGAAGAGGTTGATGAACCCCCGCCTTGTTCTTCCGTGACTTTCGTAGCCATAAACCTCCTCTTCTCTCAACAGGAACAGGCTTGGCTTTTGTTCCCGTGCTTCGCTTTACCAAGAGAGCCTCTGGAACTTCCCTCAACCAGAAGTGGGGACAGATAATAGGCCAACTGCTTATCGAAGTCAAGTTCTAAAACCAGTTAAAAATATAAGGCCGAACTCGTAAAATATTCATGGTTTTTTGACCGTTTCCTCTTGGGAAGTCGAGACAGATACGCCTCTCAACTTAAGACAATGTCTCCAATCTCGCAGGAACGACCTTTATCGCAATATGATCATTCACCGTCTTACAAATATGTTCGCAAATGCCGCACCCGACACACAGGTCCCTCTCAACCCGAATGGACAGAGAAGCAAAATCCATCGCAAGGGCCCACGTCGGGCACTGGGCTACACAAGCGTTACAGCCTTGCCCGGCCGTACACATCCTTTGAGAAACAACGGCAATGCCCATATTGACCTCTTTGAGGGTGCCGACCGGCCGAAGCGCCTCTGGTTCACAAGCGGCAATGCAAGGAAAGTCCTCACAGAGGTAACATGGTTGTTCATCAGGATAGATGACGGGGGTCTCTCTCCGAGAAAGAACGTCGGAGACATGCTTTTCTTCGAGGACGCGAATACTCTCGTGCGGACACGCATCGACACATTCTCCGCAGCCCGTACAACTCTCAAGAAATTGGGCTTCTTCGAGGGCACCAGGGGGCCGCAACCAATCGGTTCGTACTTTCTCCGGTTTTTCCTCCTTGCCGTCTTCCGCGTCCCGATGCTTGACGTACTCGTGCACCGTGACACCCAGGGAAACGACGCTCTGTTTGAGAAAATTCCTTCGCCCGTAGGACGGCTCAGGATTTTTGGAGGACCCTGGAGGAGATTGTGCCATGCACCGGCCCTTCTTTCATGCGGTCAACGTGTGACTGGTTGAACACTGGAGTACTTCGTTCGCTCGACATCTCATCAACCTCGCCACGCGGGAGGCGATGGCCTCATCTCCTAGACAACACCGGCGGCACGAAGCCTGTACACCTCCACGCAACGGTCACATGCACCATACTCGACGTCCCACCCCGGATGATTTTCTCTGATGTAATCCAGCACGTAGGGTTCAACTTTTTCTTCAAGATCCTCGACCCAGGAATAGGTGGGAAATCGACAGAGAGGACACGGAAACCCTGGCATCAGTATGGGCTTGGCAGGAACATCCGCGGGAAGTTCCCCTTCTTCGACTTCAACCGCCCGTCCCATCACCCGGATGGTATCTTGAGACATTTCCACTAATTCGGCATGGGTGAAATATTCCGTCTGCCAAAGCCCTTCGAATACCGATTCAACTTGTGTTGGAGGAATCTTCCGGTACCAGGAACGAAATTCCCGCAAGCGGTATTCCCGACTGAACATCGGGTCTTTCCCCAACCGGGCAATCCGACTATCCACGTGCAAACTCCACAGCACGCGATACCGATTCAGGAGGAGATGTTCTTCACCAGGATTCATGCCAACTTTCGTGTCAGGGTCATATCCGAAAACGGGATCTAGCATATCGGAGATATGCGTCAACTCATGGCGGAGATACCTGTTGATGGCCGGATCGTAAAACCGTCGAGGGATCAGTTTAATCCCCACGCCCTTTTGACCTTTTTCCTCAAATTGACGAGCCAGTTTCTCCTCCACGGTTCCCCATTTTCTGAGGACGTCCACACCTTCCTGATCTTCTTTCAGCACGCCTCGAACGAGGACAATGCCGACCTTTTCCTTCAAGTCGGAAAATTCCTCAAAGCCCTCTCTCAAGATATCGGAAAAGCCCCACTTGGCAAAGAGGTATTGATATAATTTCTTGAATTCAGGCTCCCGGTCGTCCAAGGAAAATTTCTCGTAAACCGGATCGGCTAATTCATGGAACTCATTGTAATAGGTGGGGTCTCCCTCACGCTCGGTTTTTTCGGCAAAAGAATCAATGACCTCTTGAAGCAAGGCCGGCTGAAATCGAATTTCCATCCTTTCACTCCTTACCTGTCTCGACTCCTGCATTGAAAGACCGTGACCACGAGCATGGGAAACGTCTTGTGTCGCATCCCGTCCCTGCTTGACGACGTATGTAACGGCTCGCTAGTATCCTTTTCCGGAAACGTCGCAAGCATTATAGTCAGGCCTTTTTTTTATACGCAAGCCCCCCGGCGATATGGATCACGCTGAAAGGACGTTCGTGTTATGAATCAACCCCCGTCTCCACACAGTGCACCCTCGGCGTTCACGGAAGAACCGAAACCTGAATTGCCGCCCATCGATGCCCTGGAATATTGGAAAGCAGGCATACAGGAAGTCCGGACCTTTCGGGGACATTCTCACGGCGTCTGGGACGTGGCGTATGCCCATGACGGATTGACGCTCGTCAGCGGAGGCGCGGATCGTTTCCTTCGCATCTGGGAAATTGAAACCGGTCGTCTTCTCAAATCCCTGAAAGGGCACACCAACGATATACGGCAAGTCGCCTTCAGCCCCGACGGCCAGATACTCGCAACCGGCAGTGACGACAGAACCATCCGACTCTGGAACCCTCATACGGGGGAAACGACACGGCTTCTTTTCACCCAATATGATCACGCGGTCGCCAGCCTCTCCTTTTCCCCGGATAGTCTGATGCTGGCCAGGGCCGGACAGAATAAAGATATAAAAATCTGGGAAGTCACCACGGGCACCGAAGTCATGACGCTCCTCGGCAAAGATCAATATGATCACAATTGGACGGTCTGCACGGCGTTTTCTCCCGATGGCATTCATCTGGTAGGCGGAAGCGACATCGGCAAATTGAAATTGTACGAAGTCCTGCCCAGCGGGGAAGAGAGACTCGTGCATAACGGCCATTGGCGTGATGAGCCCGACGATGAAGAAACCGAACAGCGAGGTTTTTATGTCGATGACTTTGGCGCGTTCCAAAAACCGATGGCGTATTGGATCGGAGCGATTGCGTTTACGCCGGATGGAAAGACCCTGATAACCGCAAGTCGGGACGCAGCGATCAAATATTTTGAGATGCCCGACATGAAAGAAACCCACACCGTTAAAGGCCACGCTGAATGGGTTCGAGGATTGCTCGTTTCTCCGGATGGGAAACTCCTGGTGAGCTGTAGCGACGACCACACCATTAAGATGTGGGACATTCAGACCAGAAGACAGGTTCGCGTGATCAAAGACCACAAAGGACCCGTCAGGGGCATTGCCTTTTCCCCGGACGCCCGGTATCTCGCCAGCGCCTCCTGGGACCGCACGGTGAAACTGTGGAAAGGAGGGGACGGTTCAGAAGGTTGAACGCGTTCCAAGCCCCTCTTTAATCTGATGACTCCTCACCGTCATCGGGAGTTGAAATACCGTATCGTTTGCATTTTTCCCACAAGGCTTTTCGCGAAAGGCCTAAGGATTTTGACGTCGCGGTTCGACTCCATCCTTCCTGCGCCAACACGGTCAAAATATACTCCCGTTCACAACGTTCTCGCACTTCAGCAAGCGTGCCTTTTTGTTGAATGTTCGTGACGTTCGATAACCCTTCCTGACAAAACCCGCACCCGGACTGCAACGGCCCTCCTAAAAAAGGGCAAACGGTCTGGCCACAGAGATCCCAAACCTGAATTTCGTCCCGTTCCTGCGCTAACGCCACCGCTCGTTCAATCGCATTTTCCAGTTCACGAACGTTTCCCGGAAAGGAATAACGGAGGAGCACGTCCCGGGCCGAGGAAGAAAAGCCTTTCATGGCACACGGGATCCGACTCGTACTCCGTTGCAGAAGATGATTCGTCAAAATCAGAATGTCTTCCTTTCGTTCCCTCAGGGGCGGAAGGGCAACCTGCACGACGTTGAGACGATAGAACAAATCTTCTCGAAATCGTCCGGCTTCGACTTCCTCCTTTAAATTTTTTTGCGTGGCACAGACCAGCCGAACGTCGCTGGCAATCGTCTCCATGCCTCCTACCCGTTCAAACCGCTTTTCCTGCAAGACCCGGAGTAACTTGACTTGAACCATCGGAGCGATTTCCCCGATTTCGTCCAAAAACAAGGTGCCTTTATGGGCCAATTCAAACCGACCCAGGCGTTGCTTCAAGGCTCCGGTAAAGGCCCCTTTCTCATGCCCGAACAATTCGGCTTCCAGCAGGGTTTCCGGCAAGGCCGCACAGCTGACTTTAATCAAGGCCTGTCCGTAGCGTGGACTGTTTCGATGAATGGCATTCGCAATGACTTCTTTCCCGGTTCCGCTTTCACCAACAATCAACACCGTGGCATCCGTGGTGGCCACCAGTTTGACTTTTTCCAATACCTGCCGCATCTGCTCGTTTTTGCCGACCATGCCATCGAAATTGAATTTTCCTTCGAGTTCCTGTCGAAGGGCCGTGTTCTCCTGCCGCAACGCCTGGACCTTGGTCGCTCGATCCACCGTCATCAATAATTCATCCATGGAAAAAGGCTTGGTGACGTAATCATGGGCCCCAAGTTTCATGGCTTGGACCGCCGTATCAACCGAGCCGTGTGCGGTAATCACAATGACCTCGGTTTCAGGAGAATATTCCTTACACACCCGTACGACCTGGAGACCGTCACTCCCGGGCATTCTCAAATCGGTGATCACCAAATCGTATCGATTCGTTTTGGTTTTTTGAATGCCTTCCTCACCATTGGATACCTCCTGGACCTGGTATCCCTCGGCTTTGAGCGCATCCAACATGGACAACCGCATCAGCGGCTCATCATCAATGATTAAGACTGATCGCGTCATCAGGAGACCTTGGCCAGCGCAACTCTGTTGGCACTCAAGGGAAGGCCCACGGTAAAGACGGTTCCCTTCCCGACTTCACTTTCCACGGTCAATTGCCCGCCGTGTCGTTCAACGATTCCCAAACTCACCGACAAACCCAGGCCCGTGCCCTCGCCCGTGCCTTTCGTGGTAAAAAAAGGATCGAAAATATGGGGACGGACTTCGGGGAGAATGCCCGACCCGGTATCCCCCACGTCGATCTCACAGCGCTCGTGGACCCTTCGGGTTTGCAGGATGATCGACCCGCCCTCGTCGGTAGCCTGAACAGCGTTGAGAATCAAATTGGTCAACACCTGCTCGATCATTTGCGGATCGACAAACAACGGCGGCAGGTCGCTGTCATAGACTTTGTGTAACTGAAGACCTTTCTCGACAATGGCATGATTCGTCAGCACCAGGACACGATCGACCAGTCCGTTCATGTCATTCATGGAAAATTCAGGCTCGTGTTGTTGGGAGAAATCCAACAATTGCCGAACGATTTTTTGGGCGCGCCGAAGGCCGTCTTCCATGTACGTCAAATATTCTTCCTGACGCTCGGCCGGCAACGTCCCTTTCCGAATATTATAGAGACAATTTAAAATCCCGCCTAACGGGTTGTTAATTTCATGCGCAACTCCGGCCGCCAGCTTCCCGACGGAGGCCAGTCGTTCGGTGTTTCGAAATTGCTGTTCCATGATCTTTCTGTCCGTAATGTCACGGGCAATGCCCAGGACACCAACCACGCTGTGCCGTTCATTTTCCAGAGGCGAGACACTCACCAGCACCGACCGGAGTTCCCCGCTTTGACTGATCACCTCCACTTCATATTCCTGCTTGACTTCCAGCTCGAGAATATCTTTCAGACGACGCCCACGGTGGCGCTTCGCGAGTAAGGTCAAAAACGGTCGCCCCAGCAGATCTTCTTTGCGATAGCCCCAATTCTCCACCTTGCTGTTGACATAGGTAAAGCGTTGATCGCGATCAAGGGTATAAATCACGTCGTTGGCATTTTCAAGCAGACTTTCCAAGTACTTTTGCGTTTCCTGAATCTCCCGCGTCCGTGCCTGGACTTTCCCCTCAAGTTCTTCACTATGCCGCTGGAGTTGCTCTTCCAACAGCTTTCGCTCCGCAATGTCACGGAGTTGCACCATAATCGAAAGAGTCGAGCCCTCTCCCACGCGAATCACGTCCATTTCCACCGCTCGCAGTATGTGTTGGGCATCAAACACCTCCAATTCGGTAGCCGGGACTTTTTCTTCATCAGAAACCACCGTTTCCAATAACTGCATGACCGTTTCTTTGTATGAGTCCGGCACGAGCATCAGTAAGGATTGAGAGAGCAATCCGGCTTGTGTATAGCCAAGCACCTCTTGTTCGCGTTCATTCACCGCAACGATGACGCCGGATGGGTCCACCATAAAGATCGAATCCGCGGAGCGATTAAAAAGCACACGATACCGCTTTTCCGATTCGGAAAGTTGTTGCGTTTGGGCAGCCACCTCCTGCTCCAACTGGGTGGTATGCCGATCAATCTGTCGTTGAAGGACCTTCCGTTCGGTAATATCTCTGACAAACGCACGCGTGTGCACCAGGTCACCCGTTTCCGAATCAATCAAGGCCGTGGAGTGAATCTCGACCTCGATCGGGGTACCGTGTCTCGTGAGAAACACCGTTTCAATCGTGCTCCGTGGTTGCTGGGGCAACCGCTTCACGTATTCAAGCGTTTCCGCTTTCCTCTCGGAAGGGAGAATGTCCCACAAATGCATCGAGAGCATTTCTATCAATGTGAATCCTAATTTTTCCAATTCGGTTTCATTGACGTGAACAAAACGCCCGGTTTTGTCGATTTGATGAATCATCTCGGGAGAATTCTCAATCAGATCACGGTACCGTTCCTCGAGAAGACGGATTTCTTCCATTTGCGTATTCAATTGCGAAAACGACTGTTTCAGGTTGACCGCCATTTTATTAAAGGCATTGGCAAGCGCTTCAATTTCATCGCCGGTCTTCAGCACGAGGGGATGATCCCAATTGCCCGCGTCGATTCGCTGCACACCTTCATGCAAGGTTTGAATCGGGCTCACGATTTTTCGAGCCACAATGAGTCCGGCCAACCACAAAATGCCCAACACCACGACGCCATATATCGCCACCTTCACCAGTAATTGTTGCAGGGGGGCATAGGTCTCCTCGGGATTCTGCCGAACAATCGTCAGCCACCGTCTGCCCCGAAAACTTTCAGAAGCCAACGTTTCCGGAATCCGTAAATGGGCATACCCAACCAGTGAATCCTGCGCTCCATGGGTATCCTGTGCCACTTGGACCCATCCCGCCCGATCTTCGTTAATAGCAGCCACCATGGCCGGAGTCACGGTGTGTTGCTCCAGCGACAAGACCGGACAAATCAAGGGAGTCCCATCCACGTCGATGAGCATGGCATGGCCAGTGACGCCCGCGGTCACTTCGGAAATCGAACGAAACAACGAATCCCGGCGAAGCAAAATACTGACGGTCCCCAACGCCTGGTGGCGATCTTGATCAAAAATAGGAACGGCCACGTTCAGCACATGGGTTCCAAATGAGGGATCAAAGCTCAAATCACTCACGTAAAGTTGCCCTTGCCCTTGCTGAAACGCGGCTTCCCACCATTCCGTGTCACCATGATAAAACCTCACTTGAGGCAAGGAACTGAGGACCAAGGCTCCCTGGTTATCGGTCACCAAAATCCCCAAATAGTCAGACTTTCTGACGGCGTGCCAGTCAATCAGGTAATTCGTTGCAATCCGGTTCACAAAGACGGGAAATTCATGAGGGTTTTTTCGAGCCAGCCACCGTTCTTTCCATTCATCGATAAAGGCCTTGATTTTTTCTGGATCTCTCCCTTCGTAACTCCGGTTCGCCTCCTTCACCGCGGCACGAATAAAGGGGATGGTGGCCAACTGTTGAGACTCATTAATGCCTCGCATGATTTGAGTCTCGATTTTTCTCGCCACTTCAACGGCAATGCCCTTAAAGTTTGAACCCGTAATTTCTCGAAGGGCTCGACGCTCTTCCACGTAAGTCAGAAATAGCGAAAGGGCAAGGGGGAGAAGTCCGACCAGCACCATTCCGAGAATCGTTTTGCGCTGGAGACTCTGTGACCAAATCCACCGTTTCATTGCCGTGATACCCCAAAAGACGGACTGGTGCGTAACGTATCAATTTTCAAGAGAATGTTTTCAGAGAGGTCAACCCTTGTCAAGGATTGCAACACGAGACAGCGGTGAGCCTAGGCGCCTCGACTTAACAGCCGGCCTTTGCCACCCGGCCACATCAACAGGAGAGGACTCGCCACAAACACAGAGGAATACGTCCCGATGAGCACTCCCAATAACAGCGCGAGAGAAAAATCATGGAGTACTTCACCCCCAAACAGCGTCAAGGGGACTAACACCAGCACCACCGTCAGGGTCGTGATCAAGGTTCTGGTGAGCACTTGATTAATCCCGGCATTGATAATGTTCAGGATGGAATCACGTCGCCGGGCACGAAGATTTTCTCGAATGCGGTCGAAGACCACAACGGAGTCGGTCAGCGAGTACCCGGCCAAGGTCAGCAACGCGGTCACGACCAATAAGGTAATTTCTTTGTCGAGGAGATAGTAGATGCCCAGGACGGCCAACACGTCATGAAAGGTTGCAATCGCCGCGGCAACCCCGAATCGCAGTTCAAAACGCGTGGCAACGTAGAGAATGATCCCGATCAGGGAAATGGTAATCGCCAGCAAAGCGTCCTGTTGCAGACGGTGCCCGATCGTCGGGCCGATTTCCGTGCTGGAATCGATCACGAATTTGTTATGACTGAACTCCTCTTTAAACACCTCCACGATTCTTTCCGCAATTTTTTGTTCAAGCGTGCCTTCCGTCTTCACTCGAATCAGGAGTTTATGATCCTGGGTAAATTCCTGGAGCTCCGCTTCATGTAACCCATGTTTGCCAAGTGCCTGACGGGCCTGTTCAAGACTGATCTCATTCTCAAACTTCAATTGGACGGCCGTGCCACCGGCAAAGTCGATTCCGAGATTGGCGGCTCCGGTCCCGATCTGAACGAGGGCGATCAATCCAATCAGGACCAGCAGGCTGGAGACACCGAAGGCCACGTGGCGTTTCCCCATGAAATCGATATTCGTTTTTCCAACAATTTCCAACATGTTCAACCTCAAGCTATGCTAAATGCTCAACCGTTCGAGCTTGCGTCGATTGATGAGATCAAAGACGACTTTGGTCCCGATTAACGCGGTAAACAGATTGATCGCAATGCCCAGGCACAGGGTCACGGCAAAACCTTTGATGGGCCCGGTCCCGAATAAAAACAACGCCAACCCGGTAATCAAGGTGGTGACGTGGGCGTCGACAATCGTCAAGAAGGCCTTATCATACCCCGCATCAACCGCTAATCGGACCGGGCGCCCCTGCCTCAGTTCCTCCCGAATGCGTTCAAAGATCAAAATATTGGAATCGACCCCCATCCCGATCGTTAAAATAATACCCGCGATACCCGGCAACGTCAGCGTGGCATTGAGTCCGGATAATGCACCCAACAAACAGAGGAGATTCAAAGCCAAAGCCGCATCCGCAATCACGCCGGACATTCGGTAATAGATGACCATAAAGATCAACACGATCATGCCGGCAAACATCGTGGTCTTGAGGCCCTTCTCAATGGAATCCTGTCCCAACGAAGGCCCCACCGTCAGATCTTGTATCGTTTTCATCGGTGCGGGAAGCGCACCCGCTCGGAGGACAATGGCCAGGTCATTCGCCTCGTCCGTGGTAAAGTTCCCGGTGATCTGAGCCCGTCCGCCGAGTATCGGTTCGTTAATACGCGGAGCCGAATAGATCGTGCCGTCCAGGACGATCGCCATGAACTTACCGGCGTTGGCACTGGTAATACGCCCGAATTCTTTCGCGCCTTTGCTGTCGAACGTCACCCCCACGTACACTTCGCTGAATTCGGTATAATTGACACGCGCATCCTGCAACACGTCCCCGGTCAACACCGCCCCTTTTCGAACAAGATACGGCCGGCTGAATACCGGAACCTCACCCTTGGAATCAGGGATGGGTTCAAACAAAATTTCCGAACCCTCGGGAACCTTGTCGGCAAACTTCTCTCGAATGCTCGACTCTTCACTTCGCTGGACTTGCACGGGCAACCCGAGTCCTGGTTGATTGTCCTCGTCGAGCATTTTGAATTCCAGCAAGGCCGTATCCTGGATCAAGCTTTTCGCCCGCTCGGGATCCTTGACTCCGGGAAGCTGGATCACCAACTCCGTACGCCCCTGGCGTTGCAGCAGAGGTTCCGTGACGCCGAACTGATCGATTCGATTTCGAATCGTCTCCAACGCTTGATTAATGGCAGCGTTCTTGATCCGATCAACTTCACTGGTGAGCAGTTCCACGACCAAGGTCCGGCTCTCACGGGAAACCTGGAAATACGAAGGGAACTCATCGCGAATAAGCTCTGCGGTTTCTTCAATTGTTCCGTCTTTCGATACATCAAGTTGAACCTGGATGCCACCGACTCTTTCAATTTTGTCGAAGGCAATGTCTTTATCAGTCAACAGGTCTTGCATGGCTTTGGCGGCACGGTCGACGGCAATCTCGACGGCTCGATCCTCTTCCACCTCCAACACCAGATGAATACCGCCTTGCAGATCGAGACCAAGCGATACTCCACGAGAGGGGATCAGCCACTTGACGCTCTCCGGGATCCGGTCATAAAGCCCAGGCCAAGAAGGGAGAAAAAGATAGAACGAAACCACGGACAGGAACAAAACAAGAGATAAGCGGCCACGAATTTTTTTCATGCTGTTGCCTTTTGTCCTCTACCCTTCTTCATCCGTCCGTAACCGGGCAATATTCTCACGTTGAACCTTCACTTTCGTATTATCATCGATTTGCACGGTAGCGGTGTCTTTCTCCAACCTGGTGATGGCCCCCCAAAAACCGGCGGACGTAATAATTTTATCGCCCTTCTTCAACTTGGTTAACATCTCCTTATGCTGTTTTTGCTTCCGCTGCTGCGGCAGGATCAACAAAAAATAAAACACCACGAAAATCAAAATGAAAGGAACCAGAGAAAACAACCCCGCTGCTCCCTCCGGAGCCCCTCCTGCCTGTGCCCAAGCTATCGAGGCCATCTCCATTCCCATTCACCCATCCTTTCCTTTTTTCGATCCCTCGGCAGCCATCGGATCACCGACGCCTACCAGTTCGGCATACGAAGCACTTTTCGCATAATGACGGCGTTGTTCATAGAAGTTCCGGCGAAATGAGAGAAAGGCTCCTGATTGAATCGCTGAACGCATCGTCTCCATAAGTGTCTGATAATACCAAAGATTATGAATGGTGTTGAGTCGCACCCCCAACATTTCATTCGACAGATACAAATGCCGAAGATAGGCTCGGGAATACTTCCGACAAACCGGACATTCGCACTGCCCATCTATCGGTGCATCATCCTTCGCATATTGAGCCTGTTTGATCAAGACCCGTCCCTGAGTCGTGAATAACCATCCCGTCCGCCCATGTCTGGATGGAATCACACAGTCAAACAAATCCACGCCGCGCATGACACCTTCGACAAGGTCTTCAGGAAGACCGACCCCCATCAGGTAACGAGGGTGGGATGGGGGAAGCTCGTCGACCGAAACTTCAAGCATGTCAAGCAAGGCACGCTTATCTTCTCCCAACGATAGACCACCGATGGCGTACCCATCAAATCCTATTTCAACCAGCTCACGGGCGGACTGTCGGCGAAAATCGGCATCCAGCGCTCCTTGCACAATACCAAACAGAGCCTGTTGCCGGCCATGTGCGGCCACGGCACAGCGTTTCGCCCACGTCGTCGTCCGCATGACCGCGACCCGGGCCTGCTCTCTTGAACACGGATGCGGCGGGCATTCATCCAATGTCATCATAATATCTGATCCCAGGGCCATTTGAATTTCCATACACAACTCAGGCGTGAGATGATGTGTGGACCCGTCCAAATGCGATCGAAAGGAAATCCCGTCATCCGTGATCTGACGCAAATCCGCAAGGCTGACTAATTGAAAGCCCCCACTATCCGTTAGAATCGAACCCTGCCATCCGGTAAATCGGTGAAGCCCACCTTGCTCTTGAATGAGCCGATGACCGGGTCGTAAGTACAAGTGATAGGCATTACTCAGCATCAATCCGAATCCCAAACCCCGAAGCTCATCGGGCGCAATCCCTTTCACCGTTCCCAGCGTGCCCACGGGCATAAACGCCGGGGTGTCAATGGTGCCATGAGGGGTGGCCAGAACGGCGGAGCGGGCAGCGCTCTGCGGGTCATGCTGTAGAACGGAGAAGACAATCACGATAAGCGCTCACCCAAATCATATCGACGTTTCGTCAACGACCGGACAATCATAAAAGCTGCACAACACTCGATAACCGATTCACGATCAACCACACAACGTCCTCAAAATCCTTACATTTTTTCCGGGGCACTGACGCCCAATAACAGGAGTCCATTTTTAATAACCGTTTGAACCTGTTTTAACAGCACTAATCTGGCCATGGTCAATTCCCGGGATAAGACTTCCCGGACCAATTCACTCGATTCCTCGTCATGATCGGGTTCAACGGACGCTTCCTCCTTGACGTCATCGACCCTGGGCGGGAGGACGCGATGCTTGTAATAAAAGACATGGAGAAATCCTGCAAGTTCGAGCAGATAAAACGTGATGCGATGAGGTTCCAAGGCCTTGGCACTCGCTTCAAGCAACCCGGGAAAACTCGATAACTGTTTGATTAACCGAATTTCTTCCGGCTGCACCAACGCGGACAGTGGAGCCTCGCTAATCGGAGACACGAGAAACCCTCGTTCTTGGGCCGTCCTGAATAAACTGGCGAGTCGCGCGTGAGCATACTGAACGTAATAGACGGGATTTTCAGCGGACTGCTTTTTCGCCAACTCCAGATCGAATTCAAGATGGGTATCCGAACGACGCATCAGGAAAAAAAATTTGGCGGCATCGGCACCCACCTCATTAACCACGTCCTGAAGCGTGACAAATTCTCCAGCCCGTTTGGACATCTCAACTTTTTTTCCGCCCCGCAACAAACGCACCATCTGGACCAAGACCACCCGCAAGCAATCGTCACCATAGCCAAAGGCTTTGATCACGGCTTGCATGCGTGGGACGTATCCATGATGATCCGCACCCCAAATATTAATCAACCATTCGTAGCCCCGACGTACCTTATCAAAATGGTAAGCGATGTCCGAGGCCAAGTAGGTATAGTCACCATCCTGCTTGCAGACTACGCGGTCTTTTTCATCTTGAAATCGAGAAGACCGGAACCACGTCGCGCCATCCTGTGTAAATACCAAATCCCGTTCTTCAAGATCATGCAGGGCTGCCTGTATTCTTCCCGAAGAAAACAACGACGCCTCGCTGTACCACGTCTCGAACTCCACCCCGAATTGGGCCAGGTCCTCTTTAATGGCTTGCACGAGTTCGTGAGAGGCCCATTGGCCACATTCTCGTCGTGCGTCTTCCGGGTTCAGAGTCAAAAGGTGGGTGCTCTTCTCTCGATCCATCGCTTGGGCAAGGGTTTTGATATAGTCTCCATGGTAGCCATCCTCGGGAAAAGAACACTCCCGGCCATGCAGTTCAAGATACCGGGCATACACCGAGTCGGCTAACAGTTTCATCTGGCGACCCGCATCATTGATATAATATTCTTTATCGACTTCATACCCGGCCGCTCGCAACAACCTAGCCAAGGCTTCACCCAGGGCCGCCCCACGTCCATGTCCCATATGGAGCGGGCCCGTAGGATTGGCACTGACAAATTCCAAAAGAACTCGTTGCCCCTGTCCTATCTTGCTGTGCCCGTACCGGTCGCCCGTTCGCTCAATCTCTTCAAGTACCGAAAACCAACAGTCCGGGCGAAGCGTGACATTCAAGAATCCGGGTGGTGCCACCGACACCTTTTCCAGGAAAGCACAGGAAGCCTGGAGTTGATCGGCGATCACGTGTGCCACTTCCAACGGTGGTCGTTTTTCCTGTTTCGCAATGAGCATGGCCACACTTGAAGACAAATCTCCCCATTCTTCTCGCTTGGGAAAGTCAACCACGGGCTGAGGAAAATGCGCTGATTGCAAGGAACCCCGTTGCTGCGCTTGCAGCAGGGCATTGGTAATGGCAGAGGCAACCTGTTCTTGAATAATTCCGGCAGACATGACGCTATCGAAAAAATACGCAGGGATTTAAGGGGAAGTGGGCTGGGAATCTAACACAGCCTCTTCGGGCCTCGCAAGCAAAGGGGCTCTTCTGTCATCGGCGTTTGTTGTGCATGTGTCCGGCTGAACAGCTCCGGGCTAGATGATCAAACCAGTTTGCCGTTCGATGAATAGCATATGAATGGGAATTAGCCAGGGTTGATTTTTTTCGCGAGTTCAACGTCGGCTGGTGAATTCAAATTCAGAAAGGAAAGGAGTTGAGGGTCCAGGATTTTAATCTCCGATTCGGGAATACGATGCACGATAAGACCCTGTTCGTCGGCAATATTTTGAAGACGAAGGTCTTGGATATCAATCATTTCCTTTAAAAACGGAAGACATTTTTTTGAATACAGCGCGTGCAGAGGCTGAAGCCCATTCACCAATTGAGCCAGGACAATATCCGTTGCATCGACTTTTTGGGAAAAAAGCTCAATGACAGCCTGGTCTATAAATGGCATATCACAGGCCACAACGAATACTCGGGGATATCGGGAATAATACAGACCTGTATACAGCCCACCCACGGCTGCACATCCCGGTACAAGATCAGTGACGATCTTTATTCTATCCTCTTGTCTTAATATATCCTCTTCAGCCAACACCAACAACACTTCCGGGAAGACATCAAGCAGAACAGACAGCACCCTATCCAAGAGCGGTTTTCCATGAATGGATAAAGATCGTTTATCCATCCCCATTCTTCTGCTCTTCCCACCGGCTAAGACCACACCTGAAATTTCTTGAATCACATTGTCACCCGCTAAACAAAAAAAAGGGGGTGGACCGCTCCACCCCCCTTTTGGGCTTTTGGCGCTAGCCCGTAGCTAGGCCTGTCCCTGGGTTTTTTTGCGCTTATTGGCGCGCCGCCCTAACACCCAACCTTCAATAATCACGATTCCGACGGTAATGAGACTAGGATAGAGATAGGTCGTCATCGGAATCAGGGGTTCCATCACCAGGTAATAGAACGCGGACACCGCCATCTTCCGCCCCACGTCCCCGTTGTGCCCGTCCCAGGCAAAGAACACCATTGGGATGTATTTGCCCGGTTCCAAGTAGGCGACTTCTTCGTAGTCCCCCTTCAATGGCCTCTTCACGATCACCGTCCACTGCCCGTTGGCCCACTCGGCTTTCACCACTTCGACTTCCTCCTGAAAGTCGTCGACTTCGTTGAAGTCTTGATCCCAGCCCGTGCCTTCATACACCGCCAGGGTCCCATCCGCCGTCCATTTGGTAATATCGGCGGCAAACATCTCATCGCCCCACAAATAGCGGGGTTTCCTGGGCGCCGGCAGTTCCTGCCATTTGATGGGAAATTGGAAGGCCACCCCATCGTTGTACACGGCATACCCGTCTTTTTGTTTGGCAGCGATCGATTCCTGATGGAAGGGGTCTTCTTCAAACGTCGTCCCTTGCGGCGCTTGCTCTTCAACGCCGTAATCCTCCAGGTTTACTTCCGTGGGATCCCAGTCTACTTCTTCCTCTTGCACACTCTTGGTCCGATCATTCCACCGGAACATGAACTCGATGTGCGTTTCGTTATACAACGCGCGCACCCACATATCGTCAATGCGGTTCACGAAGTTCCTCGGCTTATGCGTAATCTGCCCGCCCATGGCGATCCACCGCCGCGGAATCAGGTTCCAGCGCTCGTCGTGTTCATCCATGGGGAGGTCACCTTCCACGAATTTCGACGGAACCACAAAGGTACTCTTGGGCTTGTCCGTCAAAGGATCGATCCCCAACGGCTGACTTGTCGAGAGCGTTTGCGCGATCTCCTCGGTTATCTCCCCCTTGGCAACATCAATCTCCTGCTCCCGTTCACAGAGCGAATTGACATAGTTGGCGATGTCCCACCGTTCGTCCACGCTCGTGTTGTCGGCAAACGAGGGCATCGGCGTCCCGTTCAGCCCCGTCGAAAAGGTGCGGAAGATATTCTTCACGTTGTAGGGATCCTGCCTGCTGCCCCGGAAGTTCCAGCATTTGTGCCAGTCCGCCGGTTGGATGGAAAAGCCCCAGTCGTCCTTGAGGTTGAACGCGTTCCCGTCCCCGCGGCCTTCCACACCATGACACTCGATACATTTGCTCTCCACCACCAGTTCCGATCCGCGTTTAATGGATTCTGGCGTCCCAGGCTTGGGTGGTAACCCTTCCAGGTCGAGCACGAAAAATTCTTCAAATTCTTCGTCTTGCCACGACCGGTCCTGCACCAACTGCGTGGTCACGAACGACAGCACGTCCTTGCGTTGCTGCTCGGTGAGAATGCCTTCCCACGACGGCATCGCCGACCCCGGCAGGCCGTGCGTAACCGTTTGCAACAGGTCCACGTCGATCAGGGGGAGCTGCCCGCTGGCCGTGTGCCGGATTTTGAAGGTGCCCAAGTTGAAGTTCCGCGGCCGCGGCCACAGCCGGACCGCCCCCGGGCCGTCCCCGGCCCCTTCCACACCGTGACACCACACGCATTTGGTAAAATACACTCGCTTGCCCGCTTCGATCTGCTCCGCCGGCGGGGGCGTCGGCAGCCCTTGCTGCTTGAAGCCTTCCGGGAGGTCCTCCTGAGCCACGCTGCTCAGCGGCAGCCCCAACCCCAGCAGGACACTCACCCCCACGCACACGCCCCACCGGGCCACGTTGTTTCCATATCTGCTCTTGCTCATGGGTCGTCTCCGCTCCTCTCCGCTAATCCCAGGTCCGGGGATAGTAGCCCGTGTGCCAGTATTCAAACATCACTACTTTCCAGATTTCGTCTACCGTCAGGTGCTCTTCCCACGGCGGCATCACCGAGGCCCAGGGGAAGCCTTCCCCTGGCAGCCCGATCCCGCCTTTCGACACCCGCCAGAACACAAACGTCTCTTGTAACTGCGCAATCGTGCCCGCGTCCGTGAAATTCGCCGGAATCGGGTTGAACGCATACGCCCACAGGCCACGGCCATTCAAATTATCTCCGTGACAAAAGTGGCAGTTCTGAAAGAAGATCTCGCCGCCTTCCCGCACGTATTTGGTGTAGCCCTCCGCGTTGGGATCCCATGGATTGTAGTTCGGGTCGTTCACGTCCTTCATCAACCGCCCCATGGACTGCTCCACAATCCTGGCATCGGTATACGCCTGGTCGTACTTGCCCTCGTTATTCATCCGATAGGGGTTTTTCACCACTTGCAGCACAAAGGTCTTGCCGTGCACCTTCGTGGTCGCCGGCGGCGCCGGATGCACAGTCCGTAATTCGATCGGTTCTTCAAAACTCGGCAGAAACGAGGAGTAGGCAAACCCGCCCAACGCCAATGGAATCACGATCAATGCCACCGTGCGCATGTTCTTGTGAAACCCGCTGATCCCGTCCATCACGTTCAGGATCGGCCGCTTGAACTCCTGCCACTCGCCTTCCGAACCCGAGACCCACATGAAAATCCCACACGCCGAGACCGTGCCGTAGATGGCCCGCACACTAAACGGGATCGGGGGATAAATACGGTACTTCAAATAGAGCTGGATGTAAATCCACACCCCTACCCCAGCCCAGAATTTGGGAATCGCCATGCCCGCCCGATTCAGCGCCCAGTTGACCAACACAAACACTAAAATCGAACCGGCTAACTCCGAAATCATCTGCATCGGCATGTAGCCTTCTACTAACTTTAACCAGGTCATCGTATTAAACTCCTGTTTTCTAAATGACAGAGTTTAAGGATTAATTGAAATCTTCTATCGAAGGCAGATCCTGCCCCTCTTTCAAACTGGACAGATAATCCACGATTTTGTTGACGGCTCCAGCACTTAATACTTGTCCGAAATTTTTTGGCATCTGATTGTCCGGGAAATCCTTCACGACATACATACTGGGATTCAGAATCGACTCGGTGATGTATTCACGGGTCGACGTCGCATGTCCGTTATACCCTGAATCCTTCAGCCGTTGGGGAGCATTACTGCCTTCCATCAACAAGGGACCCACTTTCCCTACTGCGTCTTTAATGCCGGGAATCGTATGACAGGCAGGGCAACCCGCTTTCATGAAGAGATCCGTAATAGGCTCCTCACCGGTAGCCAACACGCCGCCTGCGGCTTCATCCCCGTCGGCACTCGCCTGCGGACGGTCTCCTTCGGGAATAAATTTTTCGTAAGACGCTGAAATTTCTTCGTACGCGGGTGCTTCTTTCCCTTCACGAATGTACAGCCAGGTATCCACCGCGGCCAATTCTCCCAAGGTCAGCGAAATCGGGGGCTTGTGAATTCTGGGCATAGGGCTTTCCGTGTCGTTGCTTCCTTTCACGCCGAATCCCGGCACGACAAAACAATTCGGACAGGCATGCGACTCGGCAATATATTCCTGCCCGGTCGTGGCTGTCCCCGATCCCTCAAACGCCTCTTTTTTCACCGTATCCCGCGCAGCAGGATCGTTCATATGATATTTTTCGTGCTTCAACCGTTCTTCTGCCCGGGCAGGAACATCCCAAAGATTCGGGGCCCGTTCACTTAAGAATCCCTTATTGAACCCATGACACAAGGGACATTGGCCTTTGCCTATAGCCCCCTGCACCTTACTTTGCCCAAGACCACCGAAAATGATTTTTTCCCCTTCATCGGCCAGCTGCTGAGGCGCCATGCTCTGGAAGTCCAGCTTCACTTCCGGCGGCGGGAATCCCCCTTCAACCTGAGGCAACCAATTGCCATACCCGGAAAGCGCCGCAGCCACAAGAAACATGAATCCCCCAATTTTCATCAGGGCCCCGATATTGGTGAAATAAATCCCCATGATGTAGGTCAAAAAGGTAATCATCACCAATGAGACGGGCAGCAGTCGACTTTCCCCATGAAAGTTATTCTTGTAGTTCGCAATGGCCATAAAGGCCATGAACGCGCACAGGATACCGATAAACGTCTTAAACGTGACATTTCTCTTTTGAACCGGGTCTTTCGATCTAGCCTGAAAATACAACATAAGCCCGATCAAAAAGGCGAATGCCGGCCATCCAATCGAGATCGCTTCCGTAATTAATTCAACCACTTTGCCCCTCCACAAATGAGGCTACCCTGACTGTTACGTTCAGGATAGCCTCAGCATCACGTATTTCATGCAAAGTTAATGATTAATGACCAGTTGCAGGTTGCGGCGCGGCACCAGGAACGGGTTGCGTCGCAGGAACTGGCGCTTTCTTGGCCCCCAGCGCTCCAAGCCAAAAGACAAAGAGAATCGTGATCCAGAAAAACAACACATTAAAGGAGATCACATTCGCGCCAAACCCAATGGTATGCGTATACGCCCAAGGTGAATTATCGCGCATAATCTCATTGACGTGCCAGAACAACCTCACCGATGACCGGATATACCCCATCAATCCCATCATCCACGTGAAAGCCGTTGCCAACATAATCAAGGCGTACTGTGATCGTGGCGCAATCTGACCCCATCGAATCGGTCCGAGTTCTCTGGACTTACTCAACATCGCCAGATTTAACCCCGACCCGATAAATAAGCATGAGAGCGTTCCGGCGACCTGAGGAACCGAGAGGCCTATTCGAACGTTGGCCGGGATGAAATACCCGTAACAGGCCACCCAAATGTTATTGAGATGGGCCACCACAAAAAATGTAATCAGGAAGATATCTCCGAATTTTGCCCACTTGACCGCCGGAACCCTGTTGCCACGCTGATACCACATAAAACTGGCGATCGTGGTCATAATAATTGCGTTAATTCCCCCGTTTTTAGCCGACATCACGCCATAGTTCCCCAGCACCGGATGCTGCTGACCTCCCATGGCCTTTAATTCAGCCGGCGTCATCACAATGGTATGGGGAGTGATAAAGACCAAGAGTCCCACGACCAAAATGAACACAAAATACTTGATGTAACGCTGGAACCTCTCCCCCCCGGTCATTCTTCCGAGGGCTTGCCAGAGATAATAGTTCGTCGTCAAAAACAGGATGCCGATCATTGTGGCCTGAATGATGAACAACCAAGCCAACAGCCCGCCCATCAAGGTAATTCCCATTTGTTGACGGTAGGCATACACTTCGCGCATGAGCCAATAGCCGGCAAACGGCAGGGGGATCAGGAAGGCCACGCCCAGCGACATCGCGATATATCCCATCCAATCGTAATGGGCACGCTCTTCATCATTCTTTGCCGACAGGAACCGATACGCAGCATACGCCGCCACCACGCCACCACCAAAGGCCATATTCCCAAGAAGCCGATGCACGTTCAGAGGATTCCAGAGCGCCGTATGGATGACATGCCAAATATTTCCCAGATATCGTCCCTGCTCATCCACGCCGGCGGGCGACATCATAAAGCCAATCCAGGAATTGGCCAGGAACATCAACACCGTCCCAATGACGTTCAACACCACCGACATACTGGCATGAAGCCATTTCAATAACCCATCTTTCATCTTGTCCCATCCATAGTAGTAGATGTAGAGGGTTCCGCTTTCCGCCACGAACATCAAGGCATAGATGTGCATCACCGGGCGGAAAATACTGGAAAGATAACCAAAGAAAGCAGGATACAACGTCAGGAACGTGAAGATGAGAATACCACCGAGGATGGCAGTCAGCGAGTAGGCGGTCAGGCTGATTTTAACAAAGTCATATGCCAATTGGTCATACTTTTTCGCCATCGCCTTGTCTTTGCTCACCAACCCGGCAAACTCGATACACATACAGAAGATCGGCACGGCCAACACAAAGCTGCCATAGTACAGATGCTGCTGATTGGCCACCCAAAGAAGGACCCGGCTTTCGAAGTTATATCGCGGATAAAATTCTTCCGTATCGGCAGTCTTTGGAGCCGGCGCACCGACGGCAGGACCCTCTGTTTTGTAGTAGACGTCCCTCCCGATTTCGACTTTCGCTTCTTCGCCTTCCACCCCTTCGGTTTCCTGGGCGGCTACGACATCGGGAGGCGGCCCGCCTGCTGCGGGAGCACCACCGGCCAAGGCCGGCAGTGCCACAAATATCGGGAGCAACAGCATGACTCCCATTGCAAAAAGACCGGTGACTGCCAGGAATTTCTTCCCGGCCTGTCCACTTTTGAGGCGACCCATGACCAACCTCCTTCTTTCTTTGAAATTATTCAAAGAATAATAAACCTTTTATTCTAGTTGTCCAGTTTTTCAAGATGACTGCTGACAATGAGGCTTCTCACCTCAGGATATAGAAATAATCCAAACCCTGCATATCCATCAGAGCCCAGTCGATGAACTGAAAATATGCCACGGAAATCACGATTGAAATGATAAGGTACAGAGCCGTCTGCATATGAAAACCTCCTGTTTATCTCTCAGTTCCTTTTTTCAACAAGGACATTGGATGCCGGCAAGCCAATAAAAAAACCACAAGCTTACGGCACAAGTCACATAGAATATCCCTTTGCCCAACTTGATCTCGAGCGGATCGCTTTTCGCCATCTCAATTTTCCTTGTAGATGTTTGACCTTAATAAATTATACGCTTGACACATTTCTTCAAGATATGATACTGAACATATACTTTTTCTTTTCGCACAATGGTGAAATGAATGCGCAATAATGCAAAATTGTTCGACATTATAGTGTTGGCCGGAATGGTTGTCAATATTCTTTTAGCCGTCTTCTTGATACTGTATTACTTTGACTTTCTCTAGCCTTCGCTAATCCTGTGGACGAGCGGCCAGCTTGCGGTCAGGCGTCTTCCGCTCTGACGCAACACAACGAAAGCCTATGGTTTCATCCCGAAAGTTGGGAACCATGAAATTCCGGGCCGTAATCCTCAAGTCGCTTCCATGGCTGGTATACCCGGCACCCCGAAGAGTCTTGTACCCCCCACGATCGGCAAAATTCGCCTCTCCGGGTTCACTGGGATGGCGAATTTGCTCTTCATACCAATTGTCGGCCCATTCCATCAGGTTTCCAAAGCCGTCATGCACGCCAAAAGGACTTCTATCCAATGGGAACGAGCCAACGGACGCCGTGGCTTCATATCCATCCTCTCCCCCTCCCAGATTCGCCTTGTGGATTCTCGGAGAATTTCCCCAGGGCCACAACCGGCCGTCTATCCCTCGTATCGCTTTTTCCCATTCGGCTTCCCCGGGCAGACGTTTTCCTTTCCACTTGCAATAGGCATCCGCATCATACCAGGAGACATAGGCAACGGGCTGATTAGGCCCACGCAATTGGGTTAACCGTTTGGCATAGCGAGACGGAGGGCCTGGTTTTCGATGACCGGTCTGCTCCACAAATGCGCGATAGTGGTGGTTCGTCACTTCATACCGATCAATCCAAAATCCTTCAAGGGTCACGAGACGTTCGGGGCGTTCATTAAACCCGCCCTGGCTGGTCCCCTGAACAAACTGCCCGGAAGGAATAAACACCATTTCTTCTTGGATGATCGGCTGCGGGGGCTCGGAGGGAGAAGAGCCGGTTGCCTGAATGGGTTGGACAACCTCCGCAAGATCGGGATCAGGGGGAGGAGACCTGGTCCCACGTAAAATGCCTGATACCGGCATGCCCACCATGAACAAAATCACGGCAAGCAGGATCAGTTTCAATCTCCCGTCCATGGTCGCGCAACCTCGATAGCCCTACTCTAACGCCGTCAGGATGCCTGTTTGACGGCCTCGACGTCTTTGGCGCAACGAAACCCGATCGTCGCGTCGGTTCGCCACATTTTGGCTGAAAACCGTTTGGTCAATCTCGCGTTGAGTTTGGAATCACGCCAGGTTCCTCCTCGAATGACTTTAAATTCCGTGCTGTCCGGCCCGGGAGGATCGCGAAATGGTGAATTTTGATAATATTGGGAGTCATAGGTATCCGTAACCCATTCGGCCACGTTTCCCGCCATGTCGTAGACCCCATACGGACTCCGCCCGCCTTCAAAAGAAGCCACGGGCGCCAAATACTTGAACCCATCGTCTTCCCCGTCAATATTGGACACCATGTAGCTGAACTCATTCCCCCAAGGATAGAGTCGTCGGCCTTCCCCACGAGCGGCCTTCTCCCATTCGGCTTCGGTCGGCAGTCGTTTCCCCGCCCACCGGCAATAGGCAAAGGCATCATTCCAGCCAATGCCCACGACGGGAAAATCCGGATCGACGAGTTTTGCAATATCTTCTTCAAAGACCGGCACCTGGGGTTTCCCTCGCTTGGTCATCTTGACAAAACGATCGTATTCCGACTGGGTGACTTCCTTGAGATCGATGAAGTACGTCCGCACGTACACCGGATGAGCAGGGGCTTCATCGGGATCCCCCTGATCATACCCCATAGTAAAAGGCCCTTCGGGGATTTCGACCATCTCACGGCCTTCATCTCCGACCAGCGTACGATACATCGAAAAATCACGGACTTTCACCGGAGTGATGACCCGAGGTTTGGCCGTTTGAGAATTCGAAACCAACCTGTCCAATTCCTGTTTCCCTTTATACGTTTCGTAGATCAGCATACCCATCATCAAGATAAACGAGGCAAAGACAAAGATGATGGAGCCGATAAGTACCGCGCGATTTTCCATGACTCTCCCGTTGGTCCCCTAGAAAGGTTCAACCGGGAACCCCCTTCCCGTTCCAGCCTTACGCTTCGTGGTCGGAAGAGGCCTGCACCGGTTTTCGCCAAAACACGTCAATCAACATCGAGATCCAAATCCCCAAAAATCCACCCATCGCCGCGCCGGATCCCGCGCCGACCGTAATATTTTCAGGGCCGGAAACGGCCCAGGCCAGCGCACCCCCTAAAACCGTTCCGACAAAAATCCCGAAAAAAAACCGCCGCCCACCAATGAGGCCGATCCCGGTCCCTAACAGGACCCCCAGCCCTGCGGCAAAATAAAGAAAAGAGTCGCCCAGGAGGATTCCAATGAGCACCCCGACCGTACCCATGACCACCACGCCCAGGAACACGTCTATAATCGTTCCTTTAGAAATCGAAGGTTTCCTCCTCGCCACGAGGCCGCAAGGCGTTATTCCGCACGAACCTCGATTGAACCGAAATCGATTTCCACCCCTGGGCCACTCTGAAGAGAAATGCCCCACGCCCGCGGAGCCGGGTCATGATCATGAATCTCTTTGAAGTCTTTGTAGGCATTGACCTCTTCTTCCACCCATTCACCCAACGGATGGGGGCCTGAACGAACCACGACCTTCGCCGCACTGAACAAGCCACCATCAGTGATGGAACCCATGGGTTTCGTGCCACTCCAGATGTACTTCGTCGACACCGGAATAAACAGCAAATCCGTATCCAAATTCGCAAAGAGCGCCGCAATAAAATCGGTTTTCTCCGGGACGACGTGCAGCCGCCACCGCCACTTTAAAATCGGGTGGGTTTGGGGATTCCAATCAATGTTTTTGGTATATACCCGCTGATTCGCCCCCTTGCCTTTCAAAAACACGGTGTCCCCTTGACGATGAAGGGAGTACGTCTCTTTTGCGGTGATCGTACTTCGTGACCCGTCCCATCCTTTCGGGAACTGCGCCTCATCCGGATTTTGAAAATTTTCAAGCGTCACCGCCTGCGAGAAAGCCTGTTCACTCGCCATGAAAAAGGGAACGAGGAGCACAAACAGGGCAAGGCACTTCCTGAATGTTTTTCCCATCCTCATGCCGACTCCTCTCTCGAGAACGCCTGCACGAAAGACGCGCGTCCGGTTTCAGCCGGTGCGTCTTTTTCCGCCACGGCCAACCGGCTGTCTCTCGTGGCCAACCAAAACATGAAAAACACCGAAACCCAAAATAACACCATATTAATCGTCACCATTTTGGCGACAAAGGAAATGTGAGGGGTAAAGGCCCAAGGAGAAAGATCCGCCATCAGTTCATTCACGTGCCACCCTAACCGACCGGCTGACCGGATATATCCCATCAACCCCATGACCCAGGAAAAGGTCGCGGCGACCCCAAACAACGCCACCATCCCTCGGACGGATATCCTGCCCCATTGGATGGGACCTCGAATCTCGCTCCCCTTCAATAGAAAATGATTGATCACCAACCCGCCGAGCAAGACCGTCGCCGTGGTCGCGCCCTGCGGAATGGACAAACCCATCCGGATATGGGCGGGAATAAAAAACCCGTAAATCGCCACCCAGACGATATTGGCCATGCCTGCGACAAACAACACCACAATCACAATATTTCCCGCCGCAGCCCAAGGGACGGTAATGATCCGATTGGCGCGGCGATACAACAGGTAGCTCAAGGCCGTCAGACAGATCATGATATTAATGGCGCCGTTTTTTGCAGACATCACCCCGAATTGCCCAATGACGGGATGTTGCGCCGCGCCCATGGCTTTCATTTCACTGGGGGTCATGGCAATGGTATGAGGCGTGAACCAGACCAGAAACGACACCATCAGCCCCCCGAGAATGAATTTGAAATAGGGATGATAGCGTTCCCCGTCACGTAACCGTCCCAAGGACTGCCAGACGTAATAATTAATGCCAAGAAACAGCGCGCCAATGGTAGTGGCCTGAACCACGAAAAGCCAGGATAACAACCCGCCCATCATGGTCATGCCCATCTCCTGACGGAATTCAAACACGGAGCGCATCAGCCAATACCCGGCAAAGGGCATGGGGAGTAAGGCACACACCACCACGACAATGAACACGTAGCCCACCCAATCGTAATACGCCCGCTCTTCCTGGACACGGGTCTTCAAAAACCGATACGCCGCATAGGCCACGACCACGGCTCCCCCGGACATGATATCCGCCAGGAACCGATGGGCATTGAGCGGATTCCATAACGGTGAATGCAATAAATGCCAGACGTTTCCCAGAAACTGTCCCTCGGCATTCACCCCGGCTGGTGCCATCATAAAAGACGCCCAGGCATTGGCCAACAGGAGTAACAGCACACCCATGGCATTCGCGACGACCCCGATCGACAGATGCACCCATTTCCCGGCTCCGTGAGCCAGGCGATCCCAACTGTAGTAGTACAACACGAGGAGAAAGGATTCGCCCAAAAACACCGCGGCATAAAACGGCATCATCTGTTTAAACGTCGATCCCATGTACTGCATAAAGCCGGGATAGAACGTCAAAAACGCACCCAGCATGACACTGCCAAGCAGCGCCGTGACCGAGAGCGAGAGCACCCCGACGCGAAGAATATCGCGACCGAGTCCATCGTAGCGTGTAGCTGCCTGCGGATCACGACGGGACATGCCCAAAAATTCCAGGAGAAACGCAAATAACGGTAGCGCCAGGACAAACCCTCCGAAATAGGTATGCTGCTGGGTGACGAGCCAGATGACAATCCGGTTATCGAGCGGTTGCCATTGTGGGTAAGCGGATACAGTTTCTGCGGCCGGAGGGCTTTGAGGGGTTCCTTCGATCTTATAATAGACGTCGTGGTTCCGGGGAGTAAGGGAGGAGGCATCCGGACCAGCCCACCCCGGCGTTGGGGCAACGAGTGAACAGAGCAGGACGAACAAAACTGGCAAACCGATCTTCATGAAAGCAACTCTCGCGGGGGTTCCCCCTACCGTATCTCGACGGGGTTGGGCTTCCGTTCTGACGCCACCCACCCTGTTTTGGCTAAAATTTCCATCACGAATGGACAACGCGTCAACCCTTCGGAGAATCCGCCTTGTGTTTGAGCCTCCACAAAGACCCGAGCCCCCAAGAAATAGCCATACCCCGCCATCAGCCCCGCGGTCACCCCACCAACGACCGGATGAACGAAAAAAGGCTCTTCAGCAACCTGCAAAACAAAGGCAATGAAGCCGATTTGCACTAAATAGTAAGTCAATGCAAAAGTCAAACAAGGCCACGTCCAAAACCGGCAGGCTTCCCACCATGAGTGTATTTTGAAGCGATCCGAGAAGGGTTCGAGTGGATGTTTCCCGGACAAAAATGCTCCATGAGCAAAACACGCCGCCACGACACAGACCAGCACCGCCTGTCCGACCTCCATCCCTTCCGCTGTCCAGCCGAGGCGATAGACGGCCGCAGCCGTGCCACCGGCAACGAAGCCCGCTCCCACCCATGGGACCAAATGAGAAAAATCACGCTGGAGCAATTCGCGAAACGACCCGCCGTCGGGAAAGGTCACCATACGCACGCCCTGGGCTTCCATGCGAACCACGTGTCCGATTTCAAAGGCGTCCCGAGTGACCGCCGTGCAGGAAATAATCAAAGCCATCATGGCCGGCCCTTCAGGATGAAGCAGAAAATCATAATTGACAAAGAGGGCCAGGATCGCCAACACCAGCAATGAAAGCTGCACGCCGTAGACAAACCCGATCCATCCACCCACCCAGAGAAGACGGCCGGGACCATCGGTTTGGCAAACCTGGGGAAAAGACTGCCTCCGTCCCATCGCATACGCCCAATACGCGGTGAGCGTCGAGAGGACACCGCTCATCGCCAACAACGCAATCGGGTCGGAGAGCGGAAGAACGTCTTTTGAAAGATGGTAGAGGGCAAAGGCCACAAACCCCGGAACGAGCATGACCCAACGCTTCCGCTTTCGAACGGCGGGTTCAGTGACAGCCGCGTTCAGTTGGGGAATCACTCGGAGCACGAGTCGATGGAGCATCGGGATCTCTCAAAGGACAGAAATTGTCATTGGCATGAAAATAGCCCCCTTCTGTCATTCCCGACGTTAGTAATCGGGAATCCAGTGTCTTTTGTCTTCACGAACGAAAGAAACAAACACCCTGGATCCTTGATGAAAAATGTCGAGGATGACAGGATTAGACAGGCGTCCCCATTTTCATCTCTTGTGGTGCAGGCTGCACGCCTGCATGAGGGATTCCTGTATGTGTGCACTCATTCGTTGACAGCATGCCGTCTTACGCGTTACGACTTCGGGGCCGCCATGCCGAAATAGCGGACCTTGATTTCCTCCATCAACTCCACGGTGACTTCAGACATGTCTCTGTCCTGAGCCGTACGTTCCAACTCCACGCGCGCCATCGCACGAACCGGTCCCGGGATTCGTGACAAACGACGTTTCGCATCAGGATGCCACGACACCATCCCATGGTTCCCGGCTTCCGTCATCAGGTCGGTCGAGATCACTTTGATGCTTTTTCGATCCGCGTAGTCTTCCACCTCGTGCCGGACAAGAGGTTCCACGTACGGTGGCAACCGGTCCAACCGATGTTGGGCCTCATCAGTCCAGACTAGGCGGTCGAACAGCAAGCTGGCATTGCGATGGTCCGTTTCGATTCCCAGCCGAAAACCACAATGGTCGCAACGATAACGAAGAAAGGCCTGAACGTCGTCCCATTCTTCAAGAGCCTCACATCGGAAATCCGAGCCGCAGGCACATTGCATCACGGGACTACCCGATTTTTCCAGGATACAAAATATACAGCATGGTATAGGTAATACTACCCGTCATGAACAAAATGCAATACACCACCATGGTAAACCGGCCCAGGATCCGATGGCGTCGCGCCCCATTCGGCCACATCCGTTGGATGCCCACCTCGACACCAAACACAAGGGCAATGAGCATGAGAAGCCCGAGATAGACGCCGAACTTGCCCATGGAAAACCCGCTGGCGGCCACGCGACTGAAAAATAACAGCAGCACCAGAGTCGTCACCCCACCCAATATGATCGCGATTTTTTTCCCGGTGGTCTGCAAAATGGCCTCCCGTAACTTTCGTTGGCCGTTGACGAAGGTCTGAGAGCGAAATCCCAGGACAATCATGTAAATGGCCATGACCAATCCGATCACGACCAAAAAAATGTGGAAGGTCAGGAGGGGAATGAACACGTTGTCATACAAAGCCTGTGACCCGCCGAACCCTTCCTTGCCTTCAAAGGCCAACACGCCGAGCTGGCGAAACAAATAATAACTCGTAAAAAATGCCAGCATGGCGATCATGCCGCCCAGCATCAACCAATGATGACCGTCCGCTTTACGTTTTTTGGCCTGTATCCACCCGACGATAAACAGCCCGGTGAACAACGTCGCCATCAACTGACTGATATCGGCCCCCATGGTGGCATGCGTCCCGACGAACCCCGGATCTCTTAACCATTCAGACATTTAATCCTCTCCTCGTTTGATTCCCTGAACAATCGCCCGCGGTTCCAGTTCCGTGACGGATGCAAAGCCGGCCCGGGTCATCCAATCCATGGCCGCCTGAGTCGTGAAACATTCCCCCTCTTCCGTATTGACCAGAATATGCACGGCAAATGCCGTGGTCCAGGCCGGACTCGTTCGGTCCGGGTCCAGAAACCGATCCTTGATCACCAACCGCCCCGTGTCCGTCAAATGAGCACATGCTTTGCGCACCAACCCGGCATTGGTTTGCGCATCCTGGTAATGGAGAACGTCGGACAAAAGCACCAGATCATAGCGCCCTCCCAATGAATCCGTATTGAAATTGCCGGGCATGACGGCAATACGATCTTCCAACCCGGCTTCCTTGATAGACCGTTCGGTCACCTGGAGGGTCGAAGGCAGATCAAACACCGTGGCTTTGAGATGGGGATATTCCCGGCAAAAGGCAATCGCATTCGTTCCGGCTCCCCCGCCGACGTCCAGCATCAGTTCAACGCCGTCCAGTTGCAGAAACTTCGCGAGGTTGCCTCCGCTCCCCCGGCCGATCCGATCCAACACCGCCAACACGTTGGCGCCCATTTCCGGATCGGTTTCAAATACGTGCCGGCGGACCGGAGACACACCGGTTCGGATGGTCTCTTCCAATTTCCCCCAATTCATCCATTCCGAATCGTGAAGAACCAGCAGATGCCCCACGTAGTCGGGACTGACTTTCACCAGATGTTTCCGGGCGACGCCGGTATTCGCAAAGCGACCGTCGTGTTTGGTCAAGATCCGCATTGCGACCAACGCGTGTAAGACAAGGCTCAACGCCCGTTCATCGAGAGATAAGCGATGGGCTAACTCAGAGGGAGAGTCGGAACGACCATCCAAGGCTGAAAAAAGATCCAGCTTGATCGCCGTGAGGAGAATTTTCGTCTCCCAGTAATACCCGATCTGAAATATTTCTGCGAGAGAAAGCTCTCGAGGCACAACAAATCCTTAACCTTGCCGACACGAAAAGCAGAAACCGGTTGAATCTATTGAGATAGTAGCGGGCGGGAACCGGCGAACGCAAGGGAAAGCACGCGACAAAAAAGGGCAGCAACGAGAAGCCGTTGCCGCCCTTTCAATGTTCCCGAAAACGAAAACGTCACTTACCTTTAAACTTATTTTTCTTCTTGATGTCGAAGTTGGCTTCAACGGTCGCGCCATCCTTGACTTCGACTTCCATCGTCACGTTGCCGGCCACCGGGTGCCAAGCCAAGACCTTGTGCTTGCCTGCGGGGACGTCCTTAATCTCAAAAGACCCGTCGCCACCGGACACGCCGAAATGGGCGTTGGTCACGGGCAGGAACCAGGCTTGCATAAACTCGTGCTGGTCACATTGCAACCGCAGAACGGAACCTCTTCTGGCCATACGCATCTTGATTTTCTTGTTCAGCTTGTCACCTTTTCTGGCCAACCCGATATTAAACAGGGTCGAAGATTTCGCACCGAGCACGTCAAAGCTATGGGGATTATGCAACACCCCTTCTTTGGACTTGGGATCATTGAGATCCGCATCGCCATTTTCCACGATGAAGTTGCCTTTGTTCACCAGCACTCCGGTATAAGGCAGGAACTCACACAACTTGGCCATCACTTCAGGTGTAGTCTTAAAGCCTTTGTCCTTAATGCCGCGAACCGACACAACCGCATTTTTGAGTCCTTTGTTTGCGTCCACTTCGACTTCTTTCAACAAACGCGTATCATCACCTTTTTGACTGGGATTCTTTTTGCAAAAAGCCGGATTGGGAAATTTGGAAAAGGCAAACTCCTTTGCAGGAATGGCTTTGCCGGAATACATGACTTTGCCTTTAATGGTTCCGCCGGCTTGAGCAATCAGTGGCATTGCAACCAGCAACCCACCAAGGAAAACAGACAAAGTAAGCGAGCGACGATTCCTCATAGATATTCCTCCTGGTTGAGAATAATTTTTTTGCGAGTCGGTGGGAAAAACCTGACGGCTTTCAGCTCCCGGGCCGCCTCAAATTCATACGATAGGCGAGAAATTCCTCGAATCTTCTTCAACGCAACAATTTTCGTTTATAACAACCTGAAAAGAGGGTGTCAAGTCAACCTCTTTCAGGGCTTCATTGACACTATTTTTTGCGTTACAGTGCCTCAGCGGACATTCAAGGCGGGCGGGCCATTCCTCGTCGCGAAGGGTTTCCGCGCGTCCGCCAGTGCCGTGAACATTTCCTGGAAACGGTCCGGCAACTCATCGGCCCGCGCAATGGGGCTGGAACACAACCGATCGGTGCACACGTAGGCAAACGGGCCTAATACCTTGGGGAAGGTGACCTCTCCAATGGAAAGGGAATCGACGCGGGGGTCCAAAAACCTGACCAATTTCCCGGGAGCATACATGGCCAAGCTGCGGTCAAAGAGATGTCGGGCCTCAGCCTGAGATTTTTCACCCACCACCACAATGTGAACGGGGTAGTAAAGAAACCGGTGGATGGCACGACCCGTTTGCGCAACCGGCAGAGGGCCGGTCTCCACGATCATTTGCAGAATATTCTCGGCCTTTTCCCGGTATCGAAGGTCGTGGGTGAGATAAAACAAGTCGGAAAAAACCAGGGACAGCGCGGCATTGACCTGAAGATCCTTATGGGGAAACTTCAACAATCCCAATGAGGAAGAAGACGGCGTCCGGTCGAAATAGCCTCCCCCCTGGCTGTCTTCGAACAGCCGGATGGAATCCTCGATGACCGCTTCAGCCTGTTCCAGGTAATGGGACGAGCCGGTGGTCAAGAAAGCCTCGATCAAGGCGTCCGCAAAAAAAACCTGGTCGGCGAGCAACCCGAATTCCTTGGGATGACCGTCATGAAGGAGATGAGCCAAACCACGCCCGGGTTGATAGCGTTCCTTGTACAGCCGCCCGAGGGTGTTAAGGGCGAACTCTCGCGCCTGCGTGCTGCCCAGGACCTGTGAAACCCTGAGAGCGGCTTTGATCATCAATGCGTTCCAGTCGGTCAGCTTCGTCCGGTCTACAAAGGGAATGCCGATGGACAGTCTTTGTGATTCGTCCAAGGCAAAAAATTCGTCCCCGCGCACAGCAGCGTCTGAACTCTCCGCGTTTCGAACGTCGGCATCCTGACTGGCATAAAAGCCGCCTTGATCCCGGTCGGCAAGAAACCGCGTCACGTAACGCATGGTCCCTTCCACAACCTCGCGATACTGCGCCAGCCCGGTGATTTGATACGCCTCCAGATAATTGAGAAGGTTGGACGCCTGAATGGAAAGCAACTTCTCATAATGCGGGTGTGACCAATCCGCCTGCTCGGCATAGCGAAAAAACCCGCCCCAGATGGGATCATACAATTTCAACTGCTGATCCAGGGTCAACAACGCCATCCGCTGCCATCCCGAATCTCGATGCCAAAAATGATGGGAGAAGGCCAAGGTGATAGCCTCGGGTTCAAAAAATTTCGGGGCATCCCGGAACCCGCCGGACACGGGGTCATATTGCTGCTTCATCATTTCAAGAATATGGGCCAGCATCTCCGGGTAAATACGAATTCGAGGCTGCCGGCTAGCCCGTTGCGTCGATTCCACCCGTTCCCATATCCGGGCGACCCGTTCAGCCATATCCCGTTTGTTGTCCCGGTAGAAGGCGTCCGACGTGCGCAACACTTCGAGCATCGCTTCAGGGGTCAAGGCATTCGCCTGGAAAAGAATCTCTCCAGAAGGGAGCAGGACACTGGTGGTCGGCCACCCGCCGTGTTCATACCGGGCCGCAATATCCGGACGCTGATCGGTATCGACCCTGACCGGAATGAATTCGGCATTCAGGAGCGTAACCACCGCGGGATCGACGTACGTCGTCTCATCCATCACGTGGCAGGCATGGCACCATACGGCCGTCAGATCGAGCAGGATCAGCTTGTCTTCGGCTTGGGCACGCTCAAAGGACTTCGCTCCCCATCCTGACCAGGCCGGTGCAGAAGTCTCGCGTTGATCGCTCGCCAATACGGGCGTTGAAAGTAAGAGGAGTCCTGCTATCCATACACGTAAGAATCCCCCAGGCAGTCTTGCAGCCTGTACACCGTACCAATGACCCCTTCTGTCATTCCCGACATTTTTAGTCGGGAATCCAGGGTCTTTGCTTTTTCCTTCGTTTGTGAGAATCCAGCCCCTGGATTCCTGCTTTCGCAGGAATGACAGTTCGGGGCATTGGTGGCTCTTTTCATACCAATGACAGATTCGGGGTGGCATCAGATATTTTCGTATCAAGTGACGAATGAACCATAGACCTCGAAAAGAACGAATGCTGGAATGTTTCATGGCCGGTTATTCTAGAGAAAGGTCGTCACCTGCTCAAATGGGACGTTTGCTGTTGAACTGCCCGGAACGTCAGGCCTCGGGCTGAGCAGAGAGGATACGCGCAATGGCTCCCGCTGCCGTGGCTCGTACCGCTTCGTTCGTCTCTTTCATAAGCCTTTTGAGATGGGGGATCAACTCTCGTCCACCCACCCTGCCTAATGATCTAGCCGCTGAAATTTGAGGTTTCGGCACGGGGTCGTTGAGCAGGAGAAGTAAGGGCCCCACAACGTCGCGGGCACGGCCATGACCCAACGCTTTCGCCACGGAGGAACGCAGGCCGGGATTTTGTTGACTCATCAATTCCCGCACGGTTTCGGCCACGACGCTGAATGGACTGTTCAATTGCAGCAATCCCGCGACCGCCGCGGCCCGCACGCCCCTGTTGCGATCCTGCAAAGCTCGCGTTAATGGAGAGATCGCCCGTTCGGCCCTGAGCGTCCCCAGCGTCACGGCAGCCACGCTTCGGACGGCAGGGACGGGGTCGGCGAGTGCGTTGATCAGGAAAGGAACGCCTTCGACCAAACCAAGTTTCCCCAGCGAGGCCGCCGCCGCCGCACGAATCGACGGCTGTTTATCGCGAAGCCCCCGCTCGAGCAGCGGCAACCCTTTGGAATCCCCGATTTCGCCAAGCATCCGCAACGCTGCTCCTCGTTCATAGCCCTCCGGCACGCTGGTCGCCTGCTCCACGGCTTGCCAATGTTCCTTTTGCCCGAGTCGATACAACGCCGCGGCAGCCGCAACCTGCACGACCCTTTGCTCATCATTCAGCAACGGAGTGATAAGGGGAATGAACGCGGGGTCTCCCAACCGGGCAAGGGCTTTCAAAACCGTGACCTTGACCAATCCCGCCTGATCCTTGAGGGCGCCTCGAAAACTTTCCGATTGCCGCCCAACCGGAAACTTCCCCATACCCTCGGCCACCAACACCCGGATCATGCCGGACCCGTCGCTGAGCCCGTCCTGAAAATACGGGACCACGTCGTCGGAAGGAATCTCCTTCAACGCCGAATAGGCCGCCCCTCTCACCTGCTCGCGCATATCCGACCGGAAGGGCAGAATACTCTGGACGGCAAGTTCTCGCAGAAGCCCTTCGTCCCCTCCCGCCGCGACGAATTGCTCATAGGCATCAAGACCCTCCGCGGTTTTTCCAAGCCGCACCAAACTCAGCATCTTGAACCGGGAGGACGCTCGCTGCCATCGGGCATCGCCGAGGAGGGGCTCGACGAGATCCACGGTCCTCTGAAAATCACCTTGCTCGAACGCCTGTTCCGCAAGACCCAGCCTCTCTTCAGGAGACGGATCGGCTTGTCCCGCACCAGTTCCGCCCAGCAACAGAACGCTACAGACAACGCCCGTGAAGACCGCTCTCCATTTCCCCACCGTCACCCTCACTTATCCCTTATCCTCCTGCTTTTCGGTCGCTTGGAATTTCCGATACCCCAACGGGGTTTCAAAAAAATAATCCGGTTGTTTCGAAAGCACGACTCGCCCATATTCCACCGACCAATCCCGATCCTGACTCACTAATTTCAATAACAACTGTCGTGCTTCATCGACCCATTGATAATACGTCTCCCGGCGATCGTAGCGATCCACCACCACTTCATACAACGTGGCCTCCTGGTCGCCAACCATGGCATCGCCGATCCGGGACCGGGCCACTTCCCCCTCCAAGGTCACCGCAAGAGGAAGCACGTAGTCCAGGGTCAACGGCACCTCCATCACCAAACGGCGTTGGGAAAGGATATACCACACCTGCTGCCTGTCCAGCCGGACGATCGTGACCGTGGCATAGCCCAAATCCGTTTTGATCCCTCCTCGATGTTCAATCCGGTAGCGATTCCCTTTCACGAATAATTGGGCATGTGAGATTTTTCCACCGGTCCGCCACGTCAGACGGGCTGAAAATTCCAAATCCCGTGGTGCCTGAACACCCGCGGCAGTAGCATGAACGCCGGGAACATGCACAAGGAAAAGGAGGAACAGGAACACGGGAAGGAACCGAGACCACGCCGGTCTGGTGGGACGGAGGGCGGTGACAACCATACGTTACTGGCGCTCGAGCAGAGGCTCGATCGTGAATTCTCGACCCAACGCCGCGGGAGTGAACCGGGGAGGCGTCCGGACCGTGAGCGCCGTCTTTCGCCGGCCCGGCGAGGGCAACTGAAAATCGACCGTCAGGTTCTTTCCCGGCTCAATCGTCACTTGCTGCTTCACGACCCGTTTGATGCCGGGATGCCACGCCCGAAGGTCATACGTCCCGGGCGGAACATCTTCAAGAGAAAACCGCCCGTTCTCGTCAGTCAGTACGTAGTACGGATTGTCCACGGCGATGGCCCAGCTTTGCATATACGCGTGAAATCCGCATTGCATGACAAACGTCCGGCGCTTTTTGCTCAACTGGAATTGCCGGACCAACGACTCTCCTGGCCTATGGTCATGGGTCGCGTGCAAATCGCCTCGGTGATGACGGCGGTTGAAGGACAGCGGTGAATTGAACAGTACCCGGGTCCCCATTGCGGTCGAGGTCTCGTAGGCCTGAATATCATGCATCACGGGATCCATATTCACCACTTCGATGCCATGCCCACTTCGTACGACGGTCGTAAAGGGCAAAAATCGACAATCCCGCGCTTCGACCCGCGGGACGGAAAGAGAGAACGGCTTGCCCTCCATGACCCCTTCCAATAACACGACCACGTTCCTGACCTCGCCCTGTTCGTTCACCAGAAAATCACGAAGGAGTCGCCACCCGTTCCCGTTGGAGATACGGCCGCAATATTCGGGGTCCGGAAAAATGACCAGGTTATACGCCTTCGGATCAGGCACCAATCCCGACAGGGTGACCGTTCCTCGAACCGTTCCGCCACCGGCGATCTCTTTCACGTCGTATCCCCAAACAGAGGAAGCCGGGATCGAAAGGATCAGGCACAAGCCGGTTATCAGAAAAGATTTCATCAACGCTCCAAGCCGTTAGGGCTGCTGTAGCTTGACCGATGGAATAATTTCCACGCCCTCTCCGAGCAATTCCAATCCGAAGTGTGGATTCTCCTGCATTTCATGCACGCTTCTGCGCCCTTTCACGGCTTCATATTGGAAGTCGTACGCGACCGTGCCGTTGGGAGGGACGGTCACCTTCCGTTCCAGGTATTTTTTCATGCCGGCATGCCAGACCGTCAACGTATATTCTCCCGGAGGCACATCCGTCAGTTCAAACCCTCCATCTTCCTTCGTAATGGCATAATAAGGATTTTTGACGACCACGCCCCAGGAGAACATATAGGGATGGAACCCGCATTGCATGACGAAAATGTCTCGTTCCTTCCTGAGATGAACCTTTTGAATCATGGGCTTACCCGGTAAATGCTTATGACTGTGCAACATGCCCAACATCTTGTGAAAAGGATTCATGGGCAAGGGTCGATTAAACAACACTCTCGCTCCTCTCACCCGGGCTGTTTCGTATCCTTGGATATCGTGCTCAACGGGATCCATGTTCACCACCGTAATTTCGTCCTGGTCACGCAACACGTTCACGAAGGGCAGGAAATCGCAGTTGATGGCCTCGATCAGCACTTTGGGCAACCCGAACGGCTTCCCCTTTTCAATCCCGTTGAGCATAACGACCACGTCCTTGAGGCTGCCATCCGGCCCAATAATGAAATCTTCCACGATCCGCCATCCCGTCCCGGTGGAAATGCGTCCACAATACACCGCGTCCGGGATCGTCACTAAATTAAAGGCCATGGGCCGCGGGTTCTCCCCGGTGATCGTCACGTGCCCCTTGATGGTTCCCCCGTTCGTGACCGATATCTCATCATAAGCCCATCCCGGAGACACGAAAAGCCCCAAGACCAGGCACAACATCCACGTCCGCACTGCCATGAAGCCCTCCCCTTATCCTTGATCAATGCCTCTCATGTGAGGCACGGAAAACCAACGCCTGCCAATAGATGCTCACGGAAAAAAAACGGGGAAGCCGGCACCCGGCTTCCCCGCCCTTTTCATCCGCTCACGTACCCAACCCCGTGTTATTTAAACGAGATTGGTCGAACGCTACCCTGTTCAGGTTGAACCTCCTTGGCTTCCTTGACTCCGGGGGAAGCCCCGCTCAACGGGAGGATTCGCTGATCGTTCTTGGACAGCACGCGGAAATATCCCCATTGACCGGACTGGGAATACGGCAAGCGTGCATTGCTGTACACATAATCCGCCGGCATGGAATACGGGCCGCCGGCCGAGGAAATAAACACGTCTATCCCCTCAGACCCCGAAAATTCCACGACGCTGATCTGGTCGGCCCCTTGCATGAACGGCTCGATGGGCCACTCATGTTTTTCCAGCGTGAACATCCCGTTTTGCTCATTGCTGGCGCCAAACACGTGGATCCGAACGGCATCACCGGCATGGGCCTCGATAATCGGCGTCGCCGGTTCATTCGGCTCGTCCACGTTACAGGGTTGGAACATCCGGCCCAACGAACACCCTTGTTCTTCACGGTACAGATAGGGTTCGTTCCTGTAATTGACCCCTATCAATCCGGCCACGTTTTGGACGTACGGCATGAAGCTGGTGCCGATAATATTGTCCTCATCCTGGAAATACAGGGCCACGTCGCGATAATTGGCCCGCTGTTCATTTCCGGGAACCGTCCGATCGACAATGACGTCGGCGATCCAGCTATTCTTCTCGGAAATGTCGGCCCCGGTCTTCGGATCACGATACTGGGACCCCTTGGGACCGATCACCACCCCGCCGAACAACCCGTTTCGCGGGTTCATGGCCACGTTACCCCAATCCCACACCAGGGATTGCGTTTCCCCGACGGACGGATCGGCATAATAGGTATAGGTCCGGCTTTCTCCGGGAGCCAAGGTTTGATCTCCGGGATTGTTGCCGAGGTTCACACCCTGAGAATCCTTGGGATCGAACGACAGGGAAAAGGCCGAAAACGAAGCCCGGCTCTCTTTCATTTTGTTGGTGAGTTTCACCTTAAGACAATCACCGAGATTCGCTCGCAAAGTGAGCGGCATAGGTTGGAATTCTCCGGAGACCTTCGCCACTTCTTCTTCCAGGACGTAGATCTTGGCATCCGGGTTCCGGACTTCGATGGTTCGTTCAAAGTCCACTTCAATGGCTTCTTCCACGTTGGGATTAAAGGCCATCTGCGGATAATCAATAGCCACCACGTTGAAATTCTTCACCGGGGCATCGGCAGGACACACCGGCAATGACTTCTTGAGGCCCGGTGCACCGAACGCCGCATTCGGCAACGGTTTCAAATCCGGCACTTCCTTATCCAAGACCCGAATCAAACCCCACGAGCCTTCGGACAGCTTCGAACTCCGGCCATTGAAATACATGTAATCCCCGGATTGGAGTCTCGGCCCACCGGCTTGCGGCACCACCAGGTCATACCGTTCGGCAATGCCGATGTGAATGGAATTCTTCCGGTTGGCGTCACCGGCATAGCGTTCGGTCAGGAAGTTATGACCGGACACGGTAAAGACGTTACTCTCGTTCATCGTCACGTCGATAAGCCGAAAAACGATGGCATCACCCAGGTACGCCCGCAACATGATCGTACTCGGATCCCCATGAATGCCGCTGCTGAACAACTGCGAGGTTTCCGGGTTATTGGCCAACCGTTGGGCAAAGGGTTCGGCCCGGAAATTCAAGGCGCCACCCGTGGTATGCGTCCCTCCGTTGAGGAACGGCATCGGCGTCATTTTGATCAGCTCGTTCGCCGGCATTTGGAACGACACGGTTCGCCCGGCTTCCAACGCCACTTCCACGGGCTGACCGGGAGGATTCCCGGCCGTCACCACGTTGACCGTATGAGGAACCGTATCCATGATTTGCACCATCAATTCACGGAAACTTCCGCTGACCCCATATCCCACGGGTTCCACCGTGTGAATATCCATCACCGGACCGGTCCGTTTGGCTTCACCGGTCGCCGGATCATGCCACGTCGATCCGAACGGCTCGATCAGGAAAGAACACACCGCGCCATGGGGCCACGTGGTTCCGCCGAACGCATGATCATGACAGAACACGGAACCCACGTCGGCATCCACCCAAAAACGTTGCCGCACGAATTCCACGGTCACAATGTCCCCGACCGGATGATCATGTTCCAACGGGGTCTTGAAGGTGAGAGTCTGCGCCCCACCACTCGGCGCCGCTTCTCCCCCACCGGCCCCGGGCACCTGTAATTGCTGACCCACGGAAATCATGTTGGCGTTCGCCAAGCCGTTCAAACTGACCAGGGACGCCACGTCGGTGCCGTGCTGCATCGCGATCACCCCAAGGGTGTCCCCGGGGTTCACCGTATACATGCCGCCGCCGCCTGCCGAGGCGGTTTCGCCGGAATTCCCGATGGCGACAATACGCTTCACTTCCGAGCCTCCCACGTTATCCGCCCCCACGAGAATCACCGTGCCGACGTGATACTGCTTGGCGTTCGTGACGTGAATGGTCCGATCACCCTTGCTGGTCGCCTTGGTGAACTTGGCGTTCATAGGCACCGGCAACCCCTTGTCCTTTTTCTTTTCGAATTGGGTAAAGGGCCTCATGGATTGTTCATAAGAAAATCCTGAAATCACTCCATCGGAAGCCTGATTATCAAACTGCACGAAATGGAAGTGCGTGTTGATCTTTGAAGATTGGAAATTCGTAAAGTCGTCGTCCAGCCATTCGCTGGTCAACATCCAATCCATACAATCATAAATATTGGAACGGAAGACCAACGGCACCCTCAAATCATTATTGTTTCGAATCGCTTCTTCCTCGTCGTGGACGACGTACAACAACCCATTCGGATCGACCACGGGTGGTTGATCGCCCTGGGCCGCGGACAATTCGATCGGAAGCTTAATGAAGTGGATGTTATACTTTTGAGAACCCGCCCGGTCCGGACACAGGCTCCACCGCCCGTTTTCCCCCGGCTTCGCCGGCTCTACGGACGGCTGGCCATCTTCGTCCAGGTGGATCATTTCCAACCACGGAGCAGGATTCCGGTCCGGAGAAAATGGCACCCGTTTGCCGAAGTGAGGCGTCAGCCACGGCCACGCGACTTTTCCCGTCGTCGGCTCGAACCAGATCGGCCGCCGTTTTCCCTGTTCATAGCCCTGCCATTCCGGATGGTATTTGGGATTCTCGGTCGTGCTTTCTTTTTCACTCATCGCACGTTCGCCGTCCCAGGACCAATCGATCACGGTCGCATCATACGATTTAAGCTGGCCGATCTCGTCTTCCGTATGACCGGGAAGACCGCGAGTCGGCAATTGCATTTCGACCCAATCATAAATCCGAACGACGGACGGATTGGCATCCCAATCGGTTTTTTGGCTGTTATCGACCAGGTTGAACTTCTTGCCGAACCAACTCACGGTGGTGCCTACCAATTGGTCGGACGTCACCGGCCTGGCAACACGCCCGATACGATCGGGCAATTCACGAAGCGGGGCCATCACGTCGTTTTGGATGCCGGGCACTTGCAGGGTGTTGTAGACCCGCCAGTACCCCCACATGCCGGCCACGTAATGGTGCGCCACGTGGCAATGGAACAAGAAGTCGCCCGCCAGATATTGACAGAGCCCCGAGCCGCATTCGGTTTCCAAATCCAGCGCTTCGGATGGCCCGATCACTTCCACGTCCACCCGGTCTGATTTTGCACGAATGAGCGGATATTTCACGGGCCCGTTCTGCCCCTTGTGCCACATCGGCATCTGATCGACGGCTCGCGGGCTTCGGGCCCACCGGATGGCTCCGCCATGAGGATGATGGGAATGGAACACTTCGGACCCGCCGTGGACCAGCCGGTACTTGGCGGGATCCCCCAAATAACTCCGTGGAATCGTGGGACCGGCATCGCCGAAGGTATAGGAACTATAGGCCATGGATTCATCTTCAAAGCCGAAGTACTCATGTTGAACGTGCATATTGTTAATGCCGAACGGTTCGCTCCGGTAGTTCAACGCCCTGGCTCCGGGCCGGTAAGCATCGGTTAACGGATCACGTTGCGGCAGGAAGTCTCCATGTTTGTTCACCGGCCGGAAGGCTTCATCACCCACTTCGTGATAAATCAACACGAACTCCCGGAAATCCGGGCCCATTCCATTTTGGATAATAGCTTGCCAGCCACTGGACATCTCGGGAGCCGGACCCAGCCCCAGAGGATCCAGATACTTCGAACCGGCAGGTTCCACCACAAAAACCCCGAACAGACCCATCACGGTCAACTCACGGTCATTACTGTAACTGTGGAATTGCCGGCCCCCTTCCTGGGTGCCGGGATGGATATACCATTCCATCTCCACGGGAATGGTTTCACAATTTTCTTCGCATTCTTCGTCCGGGCCATAGACAATGGCATCCGGGTTCGTCGTCGTCGCGGGTTGGCCGGTTTTGCTCACCACCATGCTGGACCCATTGACGTGGAAACTCACGTCTTCACCGAATTCCAACTGGTTCCGCAGCGTAACTTTCACGCAATCGCCCTGGTTGCTGCGAATCACCAAGGGTTGGATGTATTGACCCTGGATCCCGTTCTTGACGCCACCGGGATTATGGTGTCCCTCTTCTTCACGCGCTTCCGCGTTCTTGGCTTCCTCTTCCCGGACGTTCTCGATATTCTCCGTCAACACGTACATATAGCCGGGATAGTAATCCAGCCATTGATTCAAGGTGATTTCCACGTTGATGGCGGAAATGTCATACTGCTTCACCGGAGCCGACGCCGGGCATTTTCCTCCGCCCGTCATCGCGACCGGTTCGATGTCGCTATCGGAAGCCAACAGGTAGTTGCCTTTTCCGGCACCGTATTGATGCATCATGGACATGGTGTCGTAGCTACCCGTGGGGGATTCAGACATTTCCTGCTGCATTTGCTGCATCAACCGCTCATGTTGCTTTTCAACGAGTGCGGCGCGTTCGGCTCTCCCCTCCTGGGCATTTTCGACGATGGTCTGCCCTTTGAGGCGCTCAGCCCATGCAGGGGACTGGTGATTCATCCCTGAGGTCTTGATCACTGATGTTGAATCGGAAACGTCGGATTCAGCGTTGGCAAGAGGAAGCACAAAGCACGCCAAGGCTAACAGGCTTCCCCCTCCCAGAAACGCAAAGTGCTTCATGGATAAACGGGGAAAAGGATTAAAATGAAACATGGAACGGCCTCCTTCAGAAAGTAAATTCCATCTCCAGGCAGGAAAAATTAGCTTGATAGTAATTCTCGTAGAATACTCACAAACGGTAAAAAGAAAAGTTACTGAAAATAACCTGGAAGTGTCAAGCGTGCCTGGCCATTCTTCTCCCTCGCCCCTTGTGGGAGAGGGTTGGGGTGAGGGGGGATGGTCCGGGCATTCGTGAGACAGATCGTAGGTCGGGTTAGCCGAAGGCGTAACCCGACAGTCACCCTAGCTCCAAGTCGGATTACGCTACGCTAATCCGACCTACGCGGCTGTCCCGTTTCGGACAGAATACAGCGGTGGAAGGCCTCGCGCACCGCTTGAGTCACCGTTCCCGGGATTCGATCCCCGACCGGAACGCCGTTCAGCGTGGAAACGGGCAACACCTCGATCATCGTCCCAATCAAAAGCAGTTCATCCGCCCGGGTCAATTCCTCCGCAGGCACCTCCCGTTCATCGACCAGGATCCCGTTCTTTCTCGCCAACTCCAATACAACGGACCGGGTGACTCCGGCCAACAATCGGTCGCTCAATGCAGGCGTGATGATGTTTGCGTCCCTGACCAGGCACACGTTGCTTGAACAGCCCTCCGTCACCAACCCATCCTTTACCAAAATCGCTTCAAGGGCACCGGCATCGTTCGCTTGCTGTTTGGCCAAGACATTCGGAAGCAAATTCAAACTCTTGATCGAGCACCGGCCCCACCGAAGATCGGACAGGGTGACAACCGGAACGCCCTGTCGTTGAAGCGCGCCCTCGGTCTCAGGGATTTCTCGAAACGTGATTACGACGGTGGGCTTCGCCGGGCTCGGGAAGAGATGGGCTCTCGGAGCCACCCCGCGGGTCAATTGGATGTAAACCAGGCACTCGGCATACTGACTTCTTTGGAGGCCTTCCCGGATCAACGCTTCCCATTCGGTTCGGGAGAGCGGGACCGGGATGGAAACAGCCCGGGCACTCCCCTCCAATCGCGAGAGATGATCGTGAAGCCGGAAAGGAACCCCCCCATACGTCCGAACGACCTCATAGACGCCGTCGCCGAATTGAAAGCCTCGATCCTCAATCGAGATTGTCGCCTGTTCAATGGGGGAAAAGTGCCCGTTGACATATGCGATAATGGGCATAAGGGTAACGAACGTTAGGAACCCGGCTCCTGCACGTGGACCAGAAACACGCGCCTGGCTTCGGGCGTAAATTTCCAGGCCATCCGTTTCTGAAATTCCAGGCGGTGCGTCCCGGGTTGAAGTGGCTCGAATTCGAATTGACGCTGACCCGATTCAACCGCATTATTGCTGGTCGTCCGGAAAAACTCATCCGCCGTCAGCACGAGTTGACTCGAATCATAAGAAGGCACCCACTGCTCGCCCCGCGTTCGATCCTCCCAAAGATTGACGGTCAAGGACATGCCGACCGTGGCATACAGCGGTTTGCAATCAGATCGTTCTTCGTTCATCAGGCTATCCATTCCCGGTTACGCTATCATTCCCTGCACGTGGAACTGACGAAAATCTCTCCATCCTGCACCCGGACGTCATAGCTGGCGACACAATACCCGCCTCCATCCGTCCCGAATCCGTTACGAACGTCAAATTGGAGATCATGCAAGGGACACCCCACCACGTACCCCTTCAACTTGCCTTTATGGAGCGGCCCGCCTTTATGCGGGCAGATATTATTGATCGCAAAAAACGTCCCGGACACGTTAAACAGTGCAATAGTCTTGCTCTTCACCTTGACGGCTTTTGATTTGCCGGGAGGAAAATCTTCTGCCTTGCCGATTGGCACGAAATTGTCTGATGATTGAGGTTCCATGGTATCCACGGGTTCCTTAGTGACGAACGGAAAACTCCCTTCCATCAAGCATCCTTTGACATGTTACAACCGCAAGGCAAAAACGAGTTCCTGCCCCTCGGCAACTTGAGCCCGATCGACAAATCCGCTGTTCGCCTCGATCAGATATCGCGCCCGTTCAGGGGGCGGCCCATACCACTCACAGGGATCGCTCGCACAAGGGACCGCGGTTTCGACGATATGAACCACGTGTTTGCTTTCATTCACCCAGATCAAATCCACGTTGAACTGGTACTGTTTCGTCCAGACTTTATGAAGACCGGACTCTTCAAAAAGAAGAAGCAGGCCGTGATCTTCCGGAAGAGTCTCTCGGAACGCCAACCCGAACAATAACTTTTCCGGAGTCTCCGCCACCTCTGCCTGAAGGTTGGTGCCACTGGGAAACCGGATTTCGATGACTTCCGTTCCTTTGGGGGCATTAAACATCATCGCCCCGGAGATCAACAACAGCGCCATCAAGACCAGAAACAGGATTCGCTTCTTGTTGGGGGTCAACGGGCCTTCCGCCGCACGAGTCTTTTTTGAACCCATATGCCTTTACAATCCGTGTAGGTGTTCACTCATTCGTTGACAATTCCCGCCTTGTCCCTTCTGTCATCCTCGCGAACGCGCGGATCCGGTAAGCCGTCAGGCTTCTCTCCGATATATCAGGCTCTCGGAACAGATGTCCAACGCAACCATTGTTTGAATATACACCATACGCACACCCCGGCATACCTCCCGCCCACTCAAAACGGTATGCTCCCACAACACTATTTACCATTTGGCCTATATAATTTATCGCGGTTATAAGTTATGGGCTTGAGAGGCCGTCTTACCCAAACAGTGTCGGTTGTGCGGCCTTCCGGCCCGCCACGGTCGGGGTCTGAAATCGCTTGCCTGCGAGAATTTCCTTGACGGTCAGCATCTGCATTTTGGGGTAGGGAAGGCCCAGGACTTCCAGGGTCCCCGCCGTGGAAAACTCCCGTCGAAAATTCCGTAACTGGGTCGGGTTTGGCTCTTCCATGACAATCAATCCGGCCATCAACGCCTCATCACGTTCGAGGACGCCACGTAAGGCCCGGACCTGCTCAAGAGTGGCATGCTTCCCGCCCTTCACTTCGAGCACCATAGTCTGTAGTTCCCGCTCATGCGTGAGGACAAAGTAAAGCCGTCCGTCAATGCCCCCGTCGGCTGATCGTTTGGTCGTGACAAATCCATCGACCTGCTCCACTGCCCATTTCTGAAAGTGGTATTTGTCCCTAGTCCATAAATCCTTTGCCCCTTCAAGCGTATGAGGGACACCCTCAATGACAAAATCCTTGTCTTCAAGTAACCCACAGCGCTCTTCCAGCCTTGTTCGGGCCACTCGTTTAATGGCATGAACCGCAATATCACAGCCGATCCAGCGCCGCTTCAGTTTGTGGGCCGCTTCCATGGTCGTGCCGCAGCCACAAAAGGGATCAAAGACCACTTCCCCAGGATTGGAGCTTGCCTGAATAATCCGTTCCAGCACGGTTAGAGGCTTCTGTGTGGCATAGCCGAGCCTCTCCCGTGATGATCCAGCTAAAATGGATAGATCCCACACATCACGAAGTGGCAAGCCCTTCGTTGGTTCATCCACTGTTAATTTGCGTGTTCGTGTTTCTGGGTCTAACACCTGCGTTTTCCCTTTAAACCGCTTCAAGTAGCTCGGACTCACCGCCTCATAATCTACATGAAACGTGTTCTTCTCGCCCATGGCGTAAAACAACAGTACGTCATGCATAGTCTGAAACTTACGGCCTTTTGAGGGCCAGCGTCGATACGACCAGATGATCTCATTGCGAAAATTCTTGTGCCCGAAAATGGCGTCCATCATGACTTTGATATAGTGCGAGGCCGTGGGGTCGCAATGCAGGTAAATCGAGCCATTGGGTTTTAAGACGGTTTTCATCATCAAGAGCCGTTCGACCATATAGGACAGATAGGCCAAGAGTTTTGGCTGTGTTCCCCGTAAGGCATTCAGCCAGTGTTTCCATATTTGGGCCACGCTATCATCAATGCCACTTTCACGCATGAGGATCGGCATATGCCGCAAGGATTCCTCACGTTCTTCGTTCAGTTCCCATAAGTCACAAAAGGCTTCGACCTGATCAGGCAATGGCCGACCCGTTTCGTCTTTGTAAATGGCGTTATAGGCACGGTTAGAATTAAACGGTGGGTCCAAGTAGATGAGATCCACGCTGCCGAGGTTCATGAAGTCACGCATGACCGTGAGGCAATCGCCATAGTAGAGGCGATTTTTGGCAAACGTCGGCTCTGGTTTCGGTGAACGCCGTGGCCTCATGCGAAACAGCCTTGGAGAAAGACCCCAAAGGGATTGCTCTGCTTACGGGCATTGTACTTCCAACAGGCTTCGGCCACGTACAGGGGCAGATACTGCTTGCGGTAGTGATGATGCGTGCCATACCAAGCACGTTTCAGAAGCGACCAAAAGCCCTCAATGGTGTTCGTGTGCGTATCGCCGTCGGCATATTGGACTTGATGATTGATCGTGGCATGGGCCAGTAGTGATTTCACCGCATTGTAGGCCTTGTATTGGTCGGTGATGAGTAACGAGCCTTCGGGGTCCACGGATTCCTTGATGAACCGCATGATGCCTTTGCCCGTGACAAAGGCCGTCGCCTTGGCCGTCACATTTCCCCCGCGTTCCACGATCCCCATGACTGGGGTTTTTGACGTTCCCCGTCCCCGCTCTTTCAGATGTAGGGTCCGGTCTTCTTTCTTATTGGCCTTGCGTGGCTGTCCACCGAGAAAGGTTTCATCCATTTCGACGATCCCCTGAAGGAGCCCTTTCTGTTTGGAGGCCATGGCCCCACGGATACGGGTTTGCATATACCAGGCAGTCGGTTGCGTCACGGCAAGATCACGGGCCAGTTGGCAGCTTGACAAACTTTTTTTAGCGTTCACAATAAGCCCTATGGCGAGAAACCATTTCTGTAAGGGAATCCGACCCTTGGCAAAGATAGTGCCGGACAGCACGTTGAAACTGGATTTGCACCCATGACAGTTCCACCGGCCTTGTCTGGCGCCGTCTGCTTTTCTCGCCACGTGTGGGCTTTCACAGTGCGGACACGTAGGGTCGTCATGCCACCGGAGCGTTTCGAGATGCTCTAAGCAGGATTCTTGATCGGGAAAACGTGTGAAGATGCTAATGAGATTCATGGTGGCCCTCCGTTCACTGAATGATGAACAGAGTATAGCCGATCACGAAACATTTGTCAAGCCCATAACTTATAGCTCCGTAATTTATAGTGTCAAATAGAGACTTCTCAAACCCGCCCCCTTCACCTTTGACCAGGAGATCTCGCCATGAAGAAAAAAGCGCTCAGAGTCTTCTTCATTGCAGGCATTACCCTATCCCTCTCGTTTTCAATTTCGACAGGCACTTCATCCGCGGTCACGTCCATCACCATCGACCATTTTGTCGCCACCCTCTTCCCCGAGGCCAGTCACTACTTTTGGGTGGTGAACGACAGCAAAAAGGAAACACAACGGGAAATGATCGTGGACATCAATACCTTCGTCACGCAAAAGGAAGGGGCAACTCCCACGGAAGACCGATTTTTACTGCTAATCCTCGATGGGCAGGTTTTTGCCGCCCAAAATATCCCCCTCAACGCGATAGTCGACTGCGGAACGGACGAAGAAGTGTAATCCTTGGAGAGCGGGCGACAAAAAAGCCCCGTTCCGTGAATATGGAACGGGGCTTTTTTTACCCACAAACCGAGGATTTGCTTTTACTTAAAGATCACGAGACTCGAAGCAAGATGAGCCGCATGAAGCTGACATCTGACCTTCATATTCCTGGCAGCGGTAACAAACGTCAGATCGCTCATGGGAATACCAATATACTTGGTTTCCCCAGCCTTCACGACAATCTTGACTTGCATTGATGTGGGACCAGCAAAGGCCGAATCGGCAGAAAGGCTGAATCCATGGTCACCATCCAGGGCATTGGTGACTTTGATTAAAATAGGCTGACCTCTCCGACCTAAAGTTCCCTGGTTTCTCAGATCCAAAATGGCAGTTCCAGGATACCAGGCTTTTTTTCCACCAAGCATTAAAGCGGTGTACTCGAGGTCGACATCAAGATGTTTAAAGGGTTGCCCAACGACAGACCCGGTTTCGAGATCGCCGGTTGTGAAACCACCGGACTGCAAGGCAAGGGCGACCGAAGAACCTGCTGCCACCAGAATGAAACTTAAAAGGACGGATAGAAGCACCTTGTGCATTGCCTGCCTCCTCACTATAAAAATGACGTTAATAAAAAAGTGCCGCTTAAAAACATCAAGGCCACTCATGTTTTCCAAGAACCCCTACACTCCTACTTGTTTGCACCATTCTGCACCATTTTCTTGCGCAGTGGATGCCAGTTATAGCACATGCCGCCATAGGACGCAAGGCTGTTTTTGAGGTCAAGAGAGCAGAAGAATGAGGTGCCGGGCAAGACGCCGATTTCCTCTCCCTAAAAGTGTGCAAGCCGGACATGGTTGACAAAATAAACCAGACACATGGTTTACATCGCTTGTGGGGCTTCAGGTTGATGCTACCCGGCGCCGGCGGCCGTGGCGGGGGGACGGTCAACAGGTATGGAATTCCCTTTCAACCGTTGACTTTTTCCTTGCATGGTGATCTTCCCAGAAGGTAGAGTGGAGACGTGGTTACAGTTATGTTGAGTCGTGGCAAGGAAGCCATGAACTTCCTCCTTCCCGTTACCCTGAGCCTCTTTTTCTCCATCATCTTGCCGTTTTCGGACATGCTGCCGGAAGCCGCAGCCTTTTCCATCGAACAACCGGAAAACGGCAGCATCCACCCTTCAAACAAAACCGTTTCAGTCGTCATCGACGTAGGGGCGGCAACGGGAATTACCAAAGTCCAATTCTATTGGTACGAAGAACAGGAAGACATGCTCAAGGCATTCGTCGAAGAAAAATTGGCCGGCGTCGCAACCGCTCCGCCGTTCGGAGCGAACCTGCGGCCGCCTCGATCAGCCACGGGCCTCTATCGCCTTCTGGCCGTCGCCGAACAGGAAAACCGGCAAGCCGACGATGAAGAATGGGCGGTCTTCGACGAAGTGCTCCTCCACATCCAACCCCACGGCTCGTTGAAAGAAATCGATTTTCAAACGGACAAACCGTTGAAATTCGGGCGGGCGAGCGCCGTTCGGGTCTATGATCAACTGGATTTTTTGGGAAAAACGATCGACCTTCCCGTCGTGGGACGTTTTTCAGACGGCGCGCTACGATCGATTCGCAGCGCAGCCGCGGGAACGACCTATCGGGTCGACGATGAATCCGTCATCACCATCAACGAAAACGGGCGGCTTCGGCTGGTCGGCAACGGCGCCACGACCGTGACCGTGAAAAATAGCGGGGTCGAAAAGAAGCTGGACGTCCTCGTGGAAGTGAATTCCGAACTGAACCAACCACCCGTGGGTGACCCGGGTCCTACCCGGACCATGTATTCGGGCGAGACGGTCGTCCTCAACGGCCTCAAAAGCTATGACCCTGAAGGAGGCTCCCTGCAATACTCCTGGGCGCAAATTCGAGGCAGCAAAATCGCCCTGCTCGATCCCGATTCGGCAAAAGCCAGCTTTCTCGCGCCGTTCGTGACGGAACCCCGTCTCTTTCGCTTTACCCTCAGGGTCACGGACGGCCAAGGGGCCGACAGCGTGCCTGCCATTGTCGATATCATGGTGGAACCGTAGCGTTACAGCACGATTTGCGAATCCGCGGGATGGTCCCCTTTTCTGGCTTTTTCCAACAACGCTTCTTCGACAAAGATGGGGGTGCCGAAATGGATCGCCAAGGCAATCCCGTCTGAAGAACGACAATCAAATACTTGGGTGTGGCCGGCGACGGCCATCATCAACTCACCATAATAGACCTCTTCTTTCAGGCTGATCCGAACCTGAACAACCGTCATGCCATAGGCCTGCAAAATGGTGTGCATGAGATCATGAGATAACGGGCGTGGAGACTTTTTTCCGGTCAGCGCCCCATGAATGGACCCCGCCACCGTCGGGTCCACGAAAATGGGGATCACGGATTCCCGTGCCGCCAATAACACCACGGGCCCTACCTCCGACCAAACGACTTTCACCGTATCCACCTTGACTTGCCCCGAAGGAGAGAAGGGTTGCGCCTGAATCTGGGTGGCGCCAACCGCCAAACATCCGACAATAAGCAACAACAGCCTGAGGAGATGTCGCATGACGTACTCCTTTAGTTTTTATCCCGACACAAAAGGGTTATGCTCCTGTTCAAGTCCAATCTGCGTAGCCGGGCCGTGTCCGGGAATGACGCGAGTGTCAGGATCCAGGGAAAACAGTCGCTCCCGGATGGAAGACTGGATGGCATGCGCGTCGCCTCCCCACAAATCCGTGCGTCCGATCCCGCCGCGAAACAGGGTATCCCCCGACAATACCAATTGTTGGCCGGCACAATAAAAACTGAGAGATCCCGGAGTATGGCCCGGAGTATGTAATGCCTGGACGGATACGTGCCCGAATGACAGTGTTTCCCCATCCTGAATCCAACAATCCGGGTCGGGTGCAGGGATATACGGCACCCCAAAGGCCTGGCATTGAACGTCAAGCATCTTCCATAACGCCTCATCATGGGGGTGTAAACACAGCGGCGCCCGTGTGGCTTTCTGAATATCTCCGGAAGCTAAAAAATGATCGAAATGGGCGTGGGTGTGCAGGATACGAACGACCGTCAGTCCAAGACGCCGCACTTCAGCAAGCAGTTGCTCGGCATTCCCTCCCGGATCGACAATGACCGCCTCGTTGGATTCCGGGTCCCCTAAAATGGAACAATTACACCCAAGGGGAGGAACCGCAAAGGTTTTTAGAATAAAATTCCGCACGAATCGTCTTCTCTTTCCTTATGCGCAGCCAACGCCACCACGGGAGATGGTCATGAAACGGCCCGCTCAGACAACCGCCGGATTTGCATTAGCCTGTGAAGACACCTACAATCAACTTTAACGAAGTCGAGTTTCGCAGTGCAGTGTAACATTTTCTCTTTGAAGAAAGCGCCCGCGAGGAACTGATACCCCGTTGTGATGCTCGAGCAACCAGTCATTCCAACTCTGGGCCGGCACCTGGTCCGGCTCTCCCTCATAAGTCTTGCCTGGGTCCTGCTGACCGGGTGTCCTCCCGACAACACGCCCCTTATCGAGGAAAACGAACGGCTCAAAAAACGAATCGTCAAACAGGAGAGCCTGATGACAACCCTTCAAGAAGGGAACCATGTGCTGCAGGAACAGATCGATCGGCTCAATCAGGAACTTCGAGAAAACGAGGACAAGTTTGCGAAACGACTCGAACTCTCGCAACAAACCGGACAAGGCCTTTCTACTGAAAAACAAAACCTTCTTCAACAAGTCACGGCCTTAAGCAACAACAACCGGAAACTGAAGCTGGATGCCCAAAAACTGCGCAAACGACTCGAACTCTTACAACAAACCGGGCAAGGCCTCTCCACTGAAAAGCAGGACCTTCGTCAACAAATCGCCGACTTAACTCAAGACAATCAGAAACTGCATGCGGACGGCCGAAAATTCAAAAACGATGCCCAATGGCTGCGCAAGCAACGAGAACTTGTTCGGCAATCCCTGCAAACCAACAACCAGAAGGTGAAGGTGCGCAAGCTGTCACACAAATTGCCGGACGTGACCAAAGCCGCCTTGCAGACCTTGGCGCAAAATGGCTACACGTTGATGGCGAAGATGGAAACCGACCAAAAATCGGTGTTTATCACGGAACGAAAAACCTCACCCTCGCCCTCGATCGAGTTGCTCGGGTACCGAAACCAGTACCTGATGGTACTGGAAGCGCAACCCGACAACCTGACCACGCTAAAGGTCAAGGCCCACTATGAAGAGGTGACCCCGGGGGGAACAATCGTCGAGGTTGGCGAAGAAGAAGTCACGGAAATCGAACATCGATTAATTCAGGCCATTCAGCAAGCCCTCAATCAGCCAGCCAAGCCCGAGGATCTCAAAAAACAACCGGCGCCCTCCGAGACCCCTTAACCCGAATCTCTCCCGCCTTGGGGAGAGGAAGGAAGGCGCCATAAGGCCTGTCCCTGTCTTCGTAGGGGACGGCCTGCGTGCCGTCCCGCCTCTTCACGGACGAAGGGAAAAGCAAAGACCCTGGATCCCCGATCAAGTCGGGGATGACAGTATGAGGCATTGATACGAAAATAGCCGACTAGAGCGGAAGAGGAAATCAGAAACGCGAGCGGGACACAGCAGACAAGCTGTTCCCTGCTTTGAGGTAGGCATCGACACCGGTAGCGGCTTTGCGGCCCTCTGCAATGGCCCAGACAATGAGCGAGGCACCGCGTTTGGTATCTCCGGCGGCAAAGATGCCCTCTTTGCCGGTCATGAAATTCCGGTCCACCACCACGTTTCCACGAACGTCGTACTCCACGCCCAAGCTGTCGAGCAGTCCGTTTTTGACGGGCCCGGTGAAGCCCATGGCCAAAAGAACCAAATCGACCCCCATCTCGAATTCCGTTCCGGGGACCGGGATAAACTTTCCCCCGTCAAACGAGACTTGATGAGCGTGTAGCGTGCTCACTTGGCCGTTGCCGCCCGAGAACTTCGTTGTCGAGACGCTCCACTGGCGGTCGCAGCCTTCTTCATGGGCATGTGAGGTACGAAGCTGCATGGGCCACAGGGGCCACGGCGTGGATTCCGCGCGCTGGGGAGGCGGCTCGGGCAACAACTCAAACTGATGAACGTCCTGACACCCCTGGCGATGCGCCGTCCCCAAACAGTCGGATCCGGTGTCACCGCCACCGATAATCACGACCCGTTTATCTTTGGCGGTGATCTGTTCGACCGGCAGACTATCGCCGGCATTCACTTGGTTCTGTTGGATGAGATACTCCATGGCAAAGTGGATCCCGTTCAGTTCACGACCTGGTATCGGCAAATCACGCGGGTGTTCGGCCCCCAGGGCCAGACACACCGCATCGAACTGCAGGGCCAGGGCGTCTCCCGTTATGTCCACACCGACGTTCACGTTGGTTTCGAACTTCACGCCTTCCATGATCATCTGGTCCAGCCGTCGGTCGATAACCCACTTTTCCATTTTGAAATCCGGAATGCCGTAGCGCAGCAACCCGCCGATGCGATCCGCTTTTTCGTACACGGTGACACTGTGTCCCGCCCGGATTAATTGTTGCGCTGCTGCCAGGCCCGCGGGGCCTGACCCGACAATCGCCACGGTTTTGCCTGTTTTGGCCACCGGCATGACCGGTTCAATCCAACGTTCCTCGAACCCGCGATCGATGATGTTCCATTCAATGGCACGAATGGAAACGGGATCGGCATTGATACCCAGCACGCAAGCCGATTCGCACGGCGCCGGGCACAATCGACCGGTGAATTCGGGAAAATTATTCGTCGAATGGAGCGCCTTGAGGGCATCCTTCCACCGGCCACGATGCACCAGGTCATTCCATTCGGGAATCAGGTTGATCACCGGGCATCCGGTGTTGCCCTGACAAAACGGCACTCCGCAATCCATGCACCGTCCGCCCTGGTTGCGCAGCTTCTCCTCGGGGAACGGTTCATACATTTCCTTCCAATCCAACACCCGCAGTTCGACCGAACGCCGGGTCGGCATTTCCCTCGCAAAATGCAAAAACCCTCGGGGATCAGCCATGAGCAACCACCTCTTTCTCCCGGGCGCTTTTTTTCATCGCCGCCTTGCGTTCCGCCAAGACCCGCTTGTAATCCAACGGCATCACCTTGACGAAGTTGGGAAGCATCATCGGCCAGGAGTCCACTATCATCCGGGCCTTGCGACTTCCCGTATGGCGCGCATGATTCTCGATCAGGGTCTTCAGGGTCTGAACGTCCTCGGGCTCCACGACCTTTTCCAATTCCACCATCCCGAGGTTACATCGGGATTCAAATTTTCCGTCTTCATTCCAGACGTAGGCTGCACCACCCGACATCCCGGCGGCAAAGTTTCGACCGGTTTTGCCCAACACCACCACCACGCCCCCCGTCATATACTCACACCCGTGATCCCCAGTTCCCTCGATCACCGTGCGGACGCCGCTGTTTCTCACAGCAAACCGTTCACCGGCCGTCCCATAAAAATAACACTCGCCGCGAGTGGCCCCGTACAGTGACGTGTTGCCGATCAGAATCGTCTTTTCGGGTTCAAACGTCGCGCCTGGGGGCGGGGTCACGATGATCCTGCCGCCGGAGAGCCCTTTGCCCAGATAGTCGTTCGACTCGCCTTCGAGATAGAGGGTCATGCCTTTGCCCACAAAGGCGCCGAACGATTGGCCGGCAGACCCCTTGAAGTTGATGGTAATGGTATCGGCGGGCAATCCTTCTTCCCCGTATTTCCGTGCGATACGACTGGACAGGATCGTCCCGGTCGTCCGGTCGGTGTTACGGATGGGCAAATCCAGCGTCACCTTTTCCTGCCGTTCAATCGCCGGCTCACACAACTGCACCAACTTCACGTCCAACACCTTATCCAACCCGTGGTCTTGCGATTGGACGTTATACCTCGCCACCTCGGACCCGACCTCCGGGCTCCACAGCAAGGGTGAGAGATCCAGGCCGCTCGCCTTCCAATGGTCGATGGCTTTGCGCATTCTTAATTTGTCACTGCGGCCGATCATCTCCGGAAACGTTCGGAACCCGAGTTTCGCCATCAACCGTCGAACCTCTTCCGCCACGAAGAAGAAGAAATTCACCACGTGCTCCGGTTGGCCTGCAAACCGTTTGCGAAGTTCAGGGTCCTGGGTCGCGATCCCGACCGGACAGGTGTTGAGATGACATTTCCGCATCATGATGCAGCCTTCGACAATCAACGGCGCGGTGGAAAATCCGAATTCCTCGGCCCCGAGCAACGCCGCCACCACGACGTCGCGACCGGTTTTCATCTGCCCGTCGGTTTCAACCCTGATGCGTCCCCGCAGGTCATTGAGGACGAGGGTTTGATGGGTCTCCGCCAGGCCCAACTCCCAGGGAATCCCGGCAGATTTGATCGACGACAAGGGAGACGCCCCCGTGCCACCGGAATCGCCACTGATCAACACCTTGTCGGCATGCGCTTTGGACACCCCCGCGGCCACCGTGCCCACGCCGACTTCGGACACCAGCTTCACGGACACGTCCGCGGCGGGATTCGAGTTTTTCAAATCAAAAATGAGCTGGGCCAAATCTTCGATCGAATAAATATCATGATGCGGCGGCGGGGAAATGAGTCCCACGCCGGGCGTGGAAAACCGCAGCCTGGCAATGACGTCGTCGACCTTATGACCGGGCAGTTGCCCTCCTTCACCGGGTTTGGCTCCTTGCGCCATTTTGATTTGCAGTTCTTTCGCATTGACCAGATAATTCGCCGTGACCCCGAACCGCCCCGAGGCCACCTGTTTGATATACGAATTCTTCGAATCGCCGTTCGGCAAAGGAATGAAGCGTTCCGCATCTTCCCCTCCCTCACCCGTGTTACTCTTGGCTCCGATCCGGTTCATCGCGATGGCGAGCGTTTCATGGGATTCTTTACTGATGGCCCCATACGACATCGCGCCGGTCGTAAACCGCTTCACGATGTCCCGGGCGGGTTCCACCTCTTCCAACGGCAAGGGATCCGGCAAACATTTGAAATCAAACAACCCACGCAAATTCGATCGGCGTTGGGTTTCATCATTCACCAATTGGGCATACGCTTCGTAGGTCTCGGCATCGTTGGCTTGCGTCGCGTGCTGCAGCGTGGAGATGGTCTCCGGATTCCAATTATGATGTTCGCCCTGAATGCGGTAGTGAATCTCGCTGCCGAAGTCCAACTGCCGGATGGGAACCGGTTCATACGCGACCAGATGACGCCGCAGGGTTTCTTCGGCAATTTCCCGCATGCCCATACCCTGAATGCGTGAGGGGGTCCCCGTGAAGTACCGGTTCACGAGTTCATCGTTCAGCCCGACGGCTTCGAAGATCTGTGCGCCGCAATAGGACTGCACCGTGGAAATGCCCATTTTCGAAAAGATCTTGAGCAGGCCCTTGTTGACGGCCTTGATAAATTTTCCCGACGCGGTTTCCGCGTCAATGCCTTCCGGTAAATAGCCTTCGCGTTCCAGGTCTTTGTAGGTTTCAAACACGAGATACGGATTGACCACGCCGGCGCCGTATCCGAGCAAACACGCAAAATGATGCGTGTCTCGCGGCTCGCCGGTCTCAAGAATCAGGCCGACTTCCGTTCGCGTGGCCTCACGCACCAGATGATGGTGAACCGCGGAAATCCCCAACAGGCTGGGAATCGACGCCCACTCCTCATTCACCCCGCGATCACTCAAGATCAAAAATTTAAAGCCCTGCTGAATGGCCCTGGACGCCTCCCGGCACAGTTGGTCGACGGCCGTCCCCAACCCCTCGGGCCCGTCGGCCACGCGAAACAACAGGGGCAACGTCTTGCTGACGAAATGGGGATCTTCGATATCCCGGATCTTTTGCAACTGCGCGTTCGTCAGAATCGGCTGCTGGACCTTGATCCTGCGACAGGCCTCCGGTATCTCAGCCATCAGGTTGGGCTTCGGTCCGATATTCGTGACCAACGACATGACCAACTGTTCCCGAATGGGATCAATCGGGGGATTCGTCACCTGAGCGAAGAGTTGTTTGAAATATTTGGACAACAGTTGCGGCCGGTTGGAAAGCACCGCCAAGGGGGTATCCGTCCCCATGGACGAAACGGGCTCTTCGCCGTTGATCCCCATCGGCGACAACACCATCTTGATTTCCTCGATGGTATAGTCGAACACCTGCTGTCGTTGGCGGAGAGTCGGGTGATCCGGTTGCGGCACGCTCAACGGCTCCGGCAGCTCATCCAACGACACCCGATACTGGGTCACCCAGGAGCGGTAGGGCTTACGCCCGACTATTTCCGCCTTGATTTCTTCGTCGTCGATAATCCGGCCTTGTCCCGTATCAACCAAAAACATACGGCCAGGTTGGAGCCGCCCTTTTTCACGAATATTTTTCACGTCGGTCGGCAAGACTCCGGCTTCGGACGCCAGGACGACCAAATCATCCGTCGTCACTTGATACCGGCAGGGCCGTAACCCATTCCGGTCCAACGTCGCTCCGATCAGTTTGCCGTCCGTAAACGCGACGGCCGCCGGGCCGTCCCAGGGTTCCATCATCGCGGCGTGATATTCATAGAAACCCCGCCGGTTCAAATCCATGTGAGGGTTCCCGACCCACGGTTCAGGAATCAACATCATCATGGCATGAGGCAGGGACCTGCCGGCCATCACGAGAAATTCCACCGCATTATCCAGACACGCCGAATCGCTTTGTTCCTCATAGATAATGGGGTAGAGTTTTTCGAGATCATCGCCAAACAGGTCGGACGCCAGGCGCCCTTGACGCGCCCGCATCCAATTGACGTTCCCGCGCAACGTATTGATTTCGCCGTTGTGCACGATGTACCGATAGGGGTGTGCCAACGACCACGTGGGGAAGGTATTCGTGCTGAAACGGGAATGAACGAGCCCCAAGGCCGAGACCATGCTGGCATCAGTCAGGTCCGGGAAAAAGCCTCCGAGTTGCTCCGGCAACAGCATGCCTTTATAGACGATGGTGTTGGAAGACAAACTACAGATATAGACTCGACCGCGTTCCACCAACGCGGACTCGCGAATCGCCCGGGCAATACGTTTCCGGACGACGTACAACTTCCGTTCAAACTGGGCCTCGTTCAGAATATCGCGCGCGATAAAAAACTGTCGCATCTGGGGAAGGGTCTTTTGCGCCAGATCGCCGACGTATTCGAGCTTCACCGGGACGTCGCGCCATCCCAAAAACCTCAGCCTTTCTTCACGAATGATCGATTCAAAGAGGCCTTCACATTGCCGGCGAAGCAGTTCATCCTGAGGCAGGAACACCATCCCTACCCCATAGCCACCCGACTCGGGCAGTTGCAGGCCGACGTCCTGACAGGCACGCCTGAAAAATTCATGAGAGATTTGCAGAAGGATCCCCGCGCCGTCACCGGTACACGGATCGCAACCCTGCGCCCCGCGATGGTACAAATTCTTCAACACATTCAACGATTTTTCGATGATATCGTGTGACTGGTGCCCTTTGATGTTGGCGACAAAGCCAATGCCGCACCCGTCCTTCTCAAACCGCGGGTCATAGAGCCCCTGTTTGGGGGGCAGTCCATATAGGGGTCGTTGGGGACTCATAAACAATCAGGGCCTCGTCTCACAAACGTCTCTCCACGAGTCGGAAATCTCATGCTTCCTCATCCCCGCCTCACCGGTCATGTCGCCTGACTCATGAAAAGAAGAAGGCAATCCGAGGAGAAACAGAGACAAGACAGAAATCTACTGGATACGGAAAAAAAGTGTCAAGGCAGATCCTGTAAAACCACACGTCCATTCCTGCAATATCTCGTTCAAATATCGATGTAGGCGAACACATAGGTTCGCCCCTACTGCCTTGACAAACACCGGACCCTGTCCATAGGATCGCTGAAATGGGCAGTGGGCAACCAGTCGTTCAACGTTCCCTGACGATGGACGCGGTATGGGATCTTTATCGCCAGGACCTCGAAGAAATTGAATCGCACATTCGTCGCAACCTCAATTCCGAGGCTCCCCTCATTAACGAAATGGCCGCCCACATTCTCGACGGTGGCGGCAAACGCATTCGCCCTCTCCTGTTGAGTCTCTGTTCCCGACTCACGGGCTACGTCCCCAAAAACGACCTGGTCCTCGGCAGCCTCATCGAGTTCATCCATACGGCGACCCTGCTGCATGACGACGTGCTGGATGAAGCGGCTCTTCGCCGGGGGCGACCGACGGCTCGACGCATTTGGGGCAATCGGGCCAGTATTCTGGCGGGCGACTACCTGTACTCACGGGCGATGCATCATATTGCCGCGTTCAAGAACCACGAGGTGAATGATGCCATGGCCATGGCCTGCCGGAAGTTGGCGGAAGGAGAAATTCTTCAACTGTGCGCCAACCGGCAACCGCTGCTACCCGAGTCGGAGTATCTCCGGATCGTCGAGTACAAAACCGGAGCCTTATTGGCGGCCGGGTGCAAGGTAGGCGGCCTGATGGGCGGAGTCTCTCCCCTTCAAGCGGAAGAATTGCATCAATTCGGGTTAAACCTGGGCATTGCCTTCCAATTGGCCGACGACTGGCTCGATTACACGGCCAATGAAAAGAACCTTGGGAAAACCCTTGGACAAGACTTGATGCAAGGGATGGTCACCCTGCCCCTGATCCACGTCTTGCCGTGTCTGCCGGATGAAAACCGACGGATCCTGGTCGCCAAAATTGAACGCAACGCCATTGAAGAGGACGATTTGCTCCAGCTTACGGCACACATGCACCAGCATGGATCGTTGCAATACACCAGGGCTCGTTCCCGGGAATACATCGATGCCGCTCTCTCGAATCTCACCACCTTTGAAGATTCCACTGCCAAACGTGCCCTCATCGTCGTGGCCGATTACATGGTCAATCGCGACTGCTGACGCGTTTCAATCGGTATAATCGGCAGAGCCTGTCAGGAGACGAGAGCTTCGCCTTCATTGCCCCTGGTATGAAAATAGACAGAAACACCAGAATCTGTCATTCTGAGCTTGTCCTGAGCGAAGCGAAGGACCTAGAGAAGAATCTCTCGCTCAACCACCAAACGTTTGGAAAAGCAGATCCTTCACTTCGCTCAGGATGACAACATGGGGCGTGGGTCTCCTTTCTGGCATTGATACGAAAATAACCTCTATGACGTTGTGGCAAGCGCTGCTTTATCCCGTAGCACGGCCAGAAAAACGAGTCCGATGAGAATCCACACGATTTCGCGGATCCGGCGGATCAAGGCAAAGGCGATCCCCGTCACCTCGCCGTACCCCAATGCCATCAATAAAAAAAGATAGCCTCCTTCCTGCGCTCCCAGTCCACCGGGAACAAACGACACGCTTCCCTTGATCAGTGCCGCGATCGCGGCGATAGACAACGACGACAACCAGCCGACCTCCGCTCCCAGGAAATATAAAATCGCATAGACTTCAAACAACTCCGTCAACCACGCGACAAAGTGGACACCCATCGACAACAGGAACGTCCGGCGGCGCTGTCCGTAAAAGGTTCGGATCGTCCGGTCCAACTCCAACAACTGCGGCCGATAGGCCTCCAGCCACCGAGATCGAATCCGGCACTTTTCGGCCACCGTTAACAGCCCTCTTCCGATCCCATAGCGCTGGACAACGAGAAACAAGAAAACTCCGAAACCAAGCAGGCCCACACTGACGAAAGCGACCAGGACGTTGTGCTCGCCTCCTCCGACGAGCCACAGCATCACGCCCAACCCCGACAACATGAAGAGGATCTGGGCAAGGGACATGATGGTCTTGGCCGTCACCACGGATGCCAACCCTTCGACCAAGGGGACCTCATAGCGTGTCAGCAGGTAGGCCTTCATGGGTTCGCCGCCGAGCATCGCCATCGGGGTCGTCACGTTAATGGCTTCACCGGCCATCCTCACCATGAACAACCGGACAAACCCCACCCGGCCCGCCCACTGCCCCAGGGTCAAAAACCATCCGTAAGTATCGAGAAGATACACCACCAGGAGCGGGATGAGAATAATGCAGAACGCGACAAACCCGACGCGTTCCACCGTCTCCCATACTTGAGACAGGCCGATATGCCAGATCAACCCGCCCAAGACAACAAGCCCTGCAGCAAGAAACAACAGCCGAATCATGGGATGAACTCAGCGCGAAAAGGTGAGAGAAAGGGACTGGTGCAAAAAAAATCAACGTGTCGATTCGATCGGGACCACGCGTAAAGAACCGGTCAGGATCGATGAAAGGAAAATACTCGATACAGGCTCCATGCCATCATGCCCGCAAAAAAACTTGTCCCTGCCGCAACGAGCCATAAGAACCACGGCAGCACGCCAAAACAGGCGAAGGCCATCACCACGATGGAAAAATCACGATTGGCCACGCGCTCAAGGATGAAATCGAAACGGGTTCGGGAGGCTTGACGCAAGCGTCGCCAATGCAAGACGTTGGCTTTCAGGGACTTGACCCGGTTCACACACCACAGAGCAAACCCGGTAGAGACAATCGCACTCGCTCCCAAGAGCAGCGGCAGGTAGCCGGCGGGCACGGGACTTTGTTGATACGTCCCCCAGGCAATCCCCGCAAACACGGCCATATGCACGATATTGTCCGATAGAAGATCCAATTTCTGTCCCAATCGGGATTCCGCAAAGGTGAGCCGCGCCACTTCTCCATCGCAACAATCGATGATCACCGCGAATTGAAACAGGAGAGCCCCCATGAGACCCCACTGATACGAGCCCATGGCAAAACACGCCGCACCCATGAGGCCGATCACCATCGACAAAAAGGTAATGGCATTGGGAGAGAATCCCAATTTCATGAACAGCCGGCTTAACGACTGCGATAACCGCCGATTCACGTAGCGATCAATGAACCCGTCCAGGGTGCCTTGCACGCTTTGCAACGAATGGAACAACGTGCGTTCCGCTTTATGGAGCCCACCGGGGCCTCGGACGTCCTGATAGCCATGGGACGAAGCAGACAGGGCTTGCACGACTCCTTCCGCAGCCGCCTGCTCCAACGCCAGCCGGATCGGACTCGTTTCCGGGGTGCTCCAGGAGCCGGATATCCCTAACAATCGAGCCGGCAAAACGACCAGGTCCATCGCACGGGCAAACCCCTTGCCTTCTTCAAACTCCACGGGTTCCATCCTGTCGCGTTGTCGGTCACAAAAGACGACTCGATGGACGTGCCCGCCCGTATAAGGATCAGCCCGCATCACCACGCCCGGATTGCCACTCCACCCGGATTCACCCGGACGGCCGACTGCCACGACGGCCCGTCCCTCTCGCCCTTCTTCCCTAAGCGATTTGATCAACGATGGAGAAAAAACCATGTGACAACCGAGAATGAGACACGACCCCTTCATTTCGCTCGCCAGGATTGCCCACGTCTGAGGATCCAACGGAGGAAATTCCCGAACAGGGAGCCAGCGAATCACCGCGCGAATACGATGATCGCCGTCAATCAGCGAACGAAGCGGTTGTTCCTCCTGACCCACCAACGTCAGAATCTGTGAAATCCCGGCATGCTGAAGGGTGAAAATGGTTCGTTGAAAGAGCGTAATCCCACCGACGCGAGTCAAAGCCCCGACAGCGGAGTGCTCGTCCGTCCCAACCAAATCAAAGACGCCTGACGAGGCCAGGACGATGGCCGTATCAAGGGTGCCGGTATCAGATTTGTTGAGTATTCCATCCATGGACGTGGGATTCCGCCGGCCTCCTGTCATTGGCATGAAAATACCCAATGACACCCGAATTGGTCATTGATACGAAAATACCCCGAATCTGTCATTCCTGCTCTCCTTCTGTCATTCCTGCTCTCCTTTTGTCATTCCTGCGAAAGCAGGAATCCAGAGTCTTTCTCTTCACGGACAAAGCAAAAAGTAAAGACCCTGGATCCTCGTAGATTACCTGGATCCTTTACTTGACTGGATCCCCGATCAGGTTCGGGGACAGGCGTCGGGGACAAGCGTCGAGGATGACAGAAAGAGACCACCCCTCACCTCAGCCCTCTCCCGCCAGGGGAGAGGGAGCCGACCAACCGGGGCAGGATGTCTTGCTCCGCTCGTTCCAGATCTTCAGGAAAGTCGATCTCGATCCAGGGAAGGCCCCCGATTTTCTCGACCCCGACAGGGACCTCGCGGAAAAAGTCTTCCAACGCATCTTCGTATTCCATATCCAGTCGTCCCTGATTCACGCGCATCTCCACCGATCGCAGCAACCGCGGCACGGCAGCATGCTCCACACGTAAAAACCCGACGCCTTCGCCAACCAGGTCATACTCTTCCGGCACGTGCTTGGACAACGCCACCACCCGTCCCTGCCGCATCACGACCATACATTCTTCCGTTTGTTGCGTCACCGTTTCATCCATCAACAGGGCATTGGACTGCGAAGAGGCGACCAATCGATCGAGGATGGCGGGATGAAACAGGACGTCGGCATCCATGATCACCACGTCGTCATCCAACGCCTCTCGGGCCACCCACAACGAGCCGATGCTTCCACGTTCGAATGCATGATTGACCATGAACGTCACGTCCACCGTGGAGGGGTATGACGCCACCGCCTCACGAATGCATTCCTGTTTGTACCCGACCACCAGGCAAATTCGGGTCACGCCCAGATGCAAGAGGGCATCGAAGTAGCGATAAAGAAGCGGCTTCCCCCCGATTTCAATCAAACACTTGGGACGATGTTGGGTCAGCACGTGAAGCCGCCTCCCCAGCCCCGCAGCCAGGATGACCGCTTTCATGTTACCCGGTTCTCGTGCTTCAACACCTCTTCAAACGCACCCAGAAACTCTTCAATGTGTGTTTCCTGCAAGGCCCCCATATTCGCCACGCGGAAGATCTCCGACTCCAAATGTCCCTGGCCGGCATAGATGACGTAGCCACGCTCCTTCAGGCGGTCGTGCAGAACGGCATACGCCCGTCCTGGGCCATGTCGAAGGATCAGTCCTTCCGGCAAATAAAAGGCCGTCAACGAATTCGACTGCCGCTCGGGGGGAAGCACGGCTCGCACCCCGAGGACTTCCATGCGTTCCCGGATCAGAGCGGCCATCCGCCCGTATCGGTTGATTCGATTGGCCACCCCTTCTTCCAGGAGTTCCGACAAGGCTTCATTCAACGCGGCATACAACTGGATTGCCGGGGTAAAGGGGATACAGCTTTTTTCCTGTGTCTCGTAATAATTACCCAGGTTCAAATACCACGAGCGTTTGGGATACTTCACCACGTTTTCCATAAAGCCTTTGCGAACCAGGACAAACGAGACCCCCGGAAATCCCTGAATGCATTTTCCCGCGGTCCCGGCCACCATGTACATGTGACGACCGGCAATATCCAAGGGTTCCCCGCCCAACCCACTGACGGAATCCACGATAAAGACGCCCCCGCGGCTATCAACGTGTTCCGCAATTTCGTGAACCGGATTAAGAAGCCCCAGAGTCGTTTCATGATGAACCATGACCACCCCATGCGCCGACGGCTGTTGCTTCATGGATTTCAGAATCATTTCCGGGTCGGGCGGGGTGTCCCACTTGCACTTGATTTCGGCGATCCCAAGGCGTTGCGTCGCAATGATGGAAGAAATCCGTTCTCCATATACCCCGTTATTGACGTGAACAAACCGTTTCCCCAGAGGCAGACACGACATGATGGAGGCCTCCACCGCGGCGGTGCCCGAGCCGGTCAGAAGAATCGCGGTGTAATCCGATTCCGCACCCGGGACAAAGGCTTCCAGCAGCTTTCGACGAATAGTGCCGATCAATTCCGCGCATTCGGATTCCCGATGACAGATATCCGGACCCATCAAGGCGTTTCTGACGCGATCCGAAACGTTTACCGGACCTGGATTGAGCAGTATCATAAGTTGTTGTTATCCTTTGTTTCCTCACCCTGCCCTCTCCCATGGGGAGAGGGTTCCATGGAGGCATTGATTCGCTAAACGTGACCCACGGCCGCACGAAACCGTTTAGTAATATCAGGCGGATCCAGCGCGACTCGATCCGCGTCTTCTATCTGTTCATTGACCTTGATCAGCAGGAAATGAGGACCATCGTTTGCGAGCATGTATTTGAATTCATACATAATATCTTCCCGTTCCCATACCCGTTCGACCGTGGCGTACCCGGCCGCCTTGGCGACGTGGTCCAGCCGAACGACTCGCGAATAGGACGGCTGATTGCCGGTCGTCCCATACACCTCATTATCGAACACGACGTGCGTCAGATTCTTGGGGCGTACGGCTCCGATCGTGGCTAACGTGCCCATCCCCATGAGCACGTTCCCGTCGCCGTCGAACACCACGACCTGCTGATCCGGTTGAGCCAAGGCCAGCCCCAACCCGATGGAAGCCGCAACGCCCATCGACCCGATCATGTAAAACGTGCCGGCCCGGTCCTTGATTTTTTGGGCTTCCCGCGAAGGAAACCCATTACAAACGATCACCGGTTGATCGACGAGAATGTCAAAAAGCGATTGAATCGCCTGTGCTCTGCTCTGCATCACCCCTTCTTCAGGTCGCATAGTCTTCAGCCTTCTCTCGTCCGTCACCCATTAAGGTTGGATCGTTTTCACCACGCCCTTTTTCAAGAACAACGCCACGGGAATGCGTTGATCCATAAAGGTCTGCGCGGTCCATCGAAGATCATCGACCAGCGTTTCCGGTGACAACGTTCGATAAGGAATCTTGATCATCTCCATCAACTGCGGCATGGTTTGCCCCATCACCAGGTGTTCCGGCGCGTCTTTCCCTTCGAATCCTCTCCAGGAAACAATCAGCAAGCAAGGGATCCTGTAGATCAGATGGAGTGACATGAGCACGTTCAGGGCATTCCCCAACCCCGAATTCTGCATAAGCACAACGGGGATTTTCCCACCCAAAAACGCCCCCGCGGCCATGGCAACCGCCTCGTCTTCACGAACCGACGGCGTATAGAGCCCGCGATCGCTTAACACTGCAATGATCCCGCCCAAAATGGTATCCGGCACACCGGTAAAAAAATCGAACCCGACATCCTCGAGCGCCTTCACAAAATCATCACTGTCAATCACGGCCATAACATCGTTCCTCGATAGGTTCACTCATTCGTTGACAATTCCCACCCCTTCCCCGCAATTGTCAGCAGCGATCCAGTCAGGGACAGGCGCTTCCCTTCCCCTCCTTTGTTGTTGTGTCCCGTGAGATTCTGTAACAAGTGCAAGGGGGCCTGATAGTTGAGGCACCTTAACCGGGTCCGATTGTAATTGTCCACCACCCGTGTGATGAAGGCGTTCCGCTCGGCGTGACTCCGAAACCGATTGCTGCAATGGGCCCGGAGCGTCGGCTGGCTCTGTAACGCGTCACTCAGCCGCCGGTTAAAGCGTTCCACCATGCCATTGGTCTGCGGATGATAGGGCCGGATCAGGCGATGTGTGATCCCATGCGCCCGGCACACGTGATCCAGGCGATGCGTCCCGCTCGGCTGGCCCGCGGGCTTGCCTTTCTTGTGCACGGCAAACCGATCGGTAAACGCGCCATCATTATCGGTCAAGATGGTGTGCACTTTGTGCGGAAACGCGGCCAGGAATTCTTCGACGGCCTGCGTCACCGTGGCGGCCGTCCGCCGGGCCAGCACCTTGACCCAGACATAGCGGGTGGCCCGGTCAATGGCCACGAACACATAACTGGGCTGCTTCTGTAATTTGCTTAACACTTTCAGATCCAGATGAATGTAGCCGCACGGGGTCGCCGCGAACCGCCCCACCGGCGGCGCGTCGGGGGAGGCGGGGGGCAAGCGCGCGACGCCGAGCCGCACCAAGCAGCGATGGATCGCGCTCCGACTCAAGGGCGTCGCACTGCATCGGTTCAGGACCTCCGTGACATCGTCGAGGGACAACCGCAATTGGGTGCGCAATTCGGCGATAAGGGCTTCCTGCTCGGGGGAGGTACTGGCATGGAGCTGGTGGCGGACATGGGAGCCATCGTGGACCCGGCCGGCGCGCTTCCATTTATAGATGGTAGTCACAGCGACCCCGAGTTCCCGGGCCAAGGTCGCGGCGCTTTTGGGGGCGGTCTGGATGTAGCGACGCGTGGCGGGGGTGGTGCGAGCTAACTTATGTAATTTAATGTCCATGGGGCCTCCGTTGGTGGACATATTCGATGCCACGCATGATAGCAGAAGAGTCTAGGGAATCACACGGGACAGTACACTTTGTAAGGAGGGGCGAGGGGAGGTAGAGACTCTCTCAGCATGGCGAAACCCTGCTTCAAGAACGGGTGGCTCTACCCCACCTGACCTCCCCTTACAAAGGGGAGGGAACGAGAGAAGAAGGCCCACGCGGGACCATTCCTCCTCTCTGCATTCTGTCAGCGAATCAGTGAACGTTGACCCGCCTGACGAAACGATTATAACGAAGAGGTTGCGCGCTTCTCAACAAGCCGATTGCTTTTGAAAACGCCTCGCACGATTGCAGAGATTTAGTGCGGCAGGGTACACTCTGACGCGTGACTCACGGAACGTGCCGTGGATCACACGGAGCGTGGAGTCCATGAAACGCGTACAGGAAAAGCGATATACGAAACAACACGCCGAAAGCGGGATTGCCACGCCTCTCCCCCCTATGGAAACCTGGCCCAACCAGTTTCCCGGGTATGAGATCACGATCGAGATCCCGGAATACACCGCCATTTGTCCGAAGACTCAACTCCCGGACTTCGGCACGATCACCATTCATTACATGCCGCACAAAGCCTGCGTCGAACTCAAGTCGCTGAAACTCTACATCCACGCCTATCGCAACGTCGGCATCTTTTACGAAAACGCCGTCAACCGGATCCTCCAGGATTTTGTGAAAGCCTGCCGGCCCGAATGGGCCATCGTGACCGGAACCTTTACGGCTCGCGGCGGGCTCAGCAGCACCATTCGAGCGAAATACCCGCAAGAAAGACGCGGGTCCCGACTTCGCAAAGGTTGACCATTGCTCCTCGGGTAAAACGGTGTTAACGGCCGTTGTAGAACTCGCTGATCCGCATGACCACCGATTCCATCTGCGCGTCGGTGAGTTCGGGATACACCGGTAGGGACAACACTTCTTGCGCCAGTTGCTCGGAAACCGGAAAATCCCCCTTGGAATAGCCGAGAGGTTGGTAACATTCCTGAAGGTGCAGGGGGACGGGGTAATACACTTTATGGCCGATGTCGTGTTTTTTCAAATAGGCCATCAACTCGTCGCGTTTTTGCGCACGCAGGGTATATTGGTTAAAGACGTGGACGTTGCGTGGATCCGTTGTCGGTAACGTCACGTGCTCCAGTAACCCGGCCTCGGTAAAAAGCCGCTGGTAGTTCGCCGCGTTCCGGGCTCGTTTTGCGTTCCAACCGTCCAGGTGTTGCAGCTTGACGCGCAACACAGCCGCCTCGAGGGCATCGAGCCGGCTGTTGAGCCCGATATGGTCATGATGGTAGTCCGACCGGCTTCCATGGACCCGCAACGCGAGAAGCAGTTCGCGGAGGTCTCCGTCATCCGTCACAATCAACCCTCCATCACCCACGCCTCCGAGGTTTTTAGACGGAAAAAAGCTGAAGCACCCGGAATACCCGAAGGCCCCGGCTTTTCGATCACGGCGCCTGGCGCCTATGGATTGGCAGGCGTCTTCAATGACTTTGATGCCACGTCGATCAGCCACTTCCATGATGCGCTCCATATCGGCACATTGACCGAAGAGATGCACGGGGATGATGGCTTTCGTGCGAGGCGTGATCTTCTTTTCAATCTGTTCGGGATCAATCGTAAAGGTATCGGCCCGGACGTCGACGAACACCGGCACCGCATACAAACGCGAGATACCGCCCGCCGTGGAAAAGAAGGTAAACGGCACGGTGATCACTTCATCACCGGGGTTCACCCCCGCCGCCATCAGGGAAAGCAGCAAAGCATCGCTCCCCGAGGCCACACCGATGGCGTACCGGCACTCAAGATATTCGGCAATGGCCGTTTCGAAGGCCTCAACCCGTCGACCGAGCACGAAGCTCTGTTCATGACAGACCTCTTCGATCGCCGACAGGACGTCCGAACGGATCTGCTGAAACTGCGCTTGTAAATCCAACAAAGGAACCTTCACGAAACGCATCGCTCCTGTTATCATGGGTCAATTGTGGACCGCGTATTCAAACATACCTGACGGGAACGAGCAAGTCAGAAACGTCAACCGTTCTTGATGCCCCGTTGTCTTGATACGATCGAACGTCATGAACTATTGCAGCACCTGCGGAGCACCCCTCATCATGAAAATCCCCGATGGGGATACGTTGCCTCGATTCGTCTGTGAACGCTGTCACACCATTCACTATGAAAATCCCAAAATCGTGGTGGGCTGCCTGCCCGAATGGGAAGACCGGATCCTCCTGTGCAAGCGAGCCATCGAGCCACGTTCAGGCCTCTGGACGTTTCCCGCGGGGTTCATGGAAAAGGACGAAACCCTTGAAGAAGCCGCGGCTCGTGAGACCTTGGAAGAAGCCGAAACCGAGGTCGAGATCTCCCGGCTTTACGCGCTGTTCAGCATTCCGCACGTGAACCAGATCTATGTCGTGTTTCGCGGAACCATGAAACAGGCCACGTTCGGCGCAGGGACGGAAAGTCTGGAAGTCGATCTTTTTAAACGAGAAGACATTCCATGGTCGAAGCTGGCGTTTCGGGTGATTCACGAAATACTGGAGCGCTATTGCAAAGACGGCGCGCATGCTCCGGTTCACGTGGGAACCATCATGCCCCCGCCTCAACCCTGACCCGTTGCCGGTGTGGCACGCAGGCGCTCCGGGTTGCAGAGAACGGCTCACGAGGCCGCATACACGATGACGCCATACCGTGCGGCTTTCCCGATGGCGATCCACAACAACGCCGAGAGCCAATGCACGCGGAGCCACCCACCAACCAAACACAACGAATCTCCCACGACGGGCACCCAGGACAGGAGCAGGGCCGGGCTCCCCCATTGCCGCAACCACCGGATAGGCCGGTGATACCTGGGTTGAGTGAAACGTGAGGCCGGATACCACCACCCGAAAAAACGGCCGACGCCCCATGTGCTCATCCCGCCCAATGTATTCCCTGCCGAGGCCACGGCCAAAAGGATCCAGGGATCATACTCACCCCGCACGGCCAATATGGCCAACACGGCCTCGGACCCACCGGGCAGAAGGGTGGCGGCAAGGAAGGCGCTCAGAAACAAGGTCCAGAGGCAGGCCCCTTCAACAATCATGACACCGGCTCATTCATTCCTCCACCCAAACAACAGGATCTCCGACCACGATCTCGCCGGCGTCCAACACCTCACCAAACGCCCCACCCGCCCAAGCCCGGGACATGGCTTCTTGAAGTCCGGGGCAGGCTTCTTCCATGCGTTCACACGGCTTGGTTTCACCCAGGATGCGAATGCGACACGGCCCGATACGCAGGATGCGCTTCAGGGAATGGTGCAAGCTGAGGCCGCGGATCAACAGATTCGCCCGGCGCGCGGAAGGCGGCAACGTGCCGGCGACTTCCGCCATCAACTCCGCCCAGACTTCCCGTTCAAGAATGGTGACCTGTCGCCTGCCGCCTTGATTCGTATTTCCAACCAACCCCGTTCCCGACTCCAGGGTCGCCTGCTCCACGAAATCCATGGGACCACGCTTCATGCGCTTGATCCAAATGGCTTCAAGCCGGCCTGCTGCTCCCCGAGTCTTCCTGGACACAGATCCTGCCCCCGATTTCACCGGAATTCGTTTTGACTCTCCGCTGCCGACGTTTTATAGTAAATAATGGTGCGACAGAATAACTTACGCCAACCCGAAATCCAAACCGCCAAAACGAAGAGCGGGTTGATGCGGCCGCACGTCCTCCTGCTCGTGCTGGGAGGAAGCCTGTGGGGGCTCTGGTCCGGACCGGCAATGGCCGAACATCCCTCCCTACTTCCCATGCCGTTTGAACTGGTCAAAGAATTAGTGGGCACCTGGCAGGGCAGCAAACAGACACTCGACGGGCAGGAAATCATTACCGTCGAATATATATTAACGGCGAAAGGCACGGCGGTGATCGAACGCATGTACCCCGGCACGCCCAAGGAAATGGTCTCGATCTATGCACAAGACGGGCACGAGATGGTCATGACGCATTACTGCCTGTTGGGCAACCAGCCGCGCATGCGAACAGGTAGCCGCGTGAATGGCAATTCCATGACCCTGTCCTATATCGACGGCACGGGCATGCGTTCCTTTCACGACAAGCATATGCACGAACTCACCATCACCTTTATCGACGACCGTCATATCAACCATGAATGGACGGTATTCGAGAACGGTCAAAAAAAATCCACCCATACGTTTGCCTTTGCCCGACAATAGGAACACGTCTTCCTCGCCGCAATATCCCTCTCATTCCCGGATGTAAAAGTTCGCTCATTCGTTCACAAAATTGGGGCTGACCGCACCAGAATTGTCATTCCGAGCGTAGCGCCTGTCCTGAGTCTTTCGAAGGAAGGAATCTCGTAGTTAAAGCGTTGGGCTTTTGAGCGAGAGATTCTTCACTTCGTTCAGAATGACCAGTTGGAGTGTTGTGCGGGATGACAGTCACAGATCCAGGGTTTCCACGACCTGCCAATCCTGCGAGTTCCCTGAATCGGCTCGTATGAGTTGGAGTCGTGTGACGGGAAAGGTGCTTGGCAGGTCCGGGGGCAAGGAGTTGATAATCTCTTGCTTCAGGCTTTCGGGAAACACCCCGTACAAGAGACTGACGTGCGGGTCAAAGGCGCTCGTCCCGTCGAAAATCTGCTTGGCCTGTCGATGAGCCTCCAGGAGAGACGGAGACGGCTCGACCGGAAGAAAGAGGCATCGAAAGTAGTGCGGTTCACAGCCCGGCTCCTTGAGTCGAACTTCAAACGGATGAAGCGCGCGCGCCAATTGTTTCGTGAGATCGGTAAGGGATTTCTCCTCTCCCTCGAGTTTTCCCAGCAGGGTGAGATGGGGATCGAACGTCGGGCCACGATAAAGAGCACTCAAGTCGGAGATCACGCCGGCGAGCCGGTCATACACCGTACCCGTTGGGACAAGCCAGAGATGGAACGTACTCACGATAGGACCGCTCGGACAGGGCTCGACGCGCGGTTACTCCACGGTCACGCTTTTCGCCAGGTTTCGCGGGCGGTCGACGTCGATGTTTCGCAACGTCGCGATGTGATACGCCAATAATTGAAGCGCGGCGGTGAAGGGAATCGGTGAGAGCAATGCATGGGTGTTGGGAATCCTGAAGACGCAATCGGCCAAGGCTTCAAGTTCTTGCTCTCCCTCACTGACGAACGCAATGACCGGCGCGCTCCGCGCCTTGACTTCCATCAGATTGCTCACGGTTTTTTCGTACAACCGGTCCCGCGGGGCCAGCACCACCACCGGCATGTCTTCGTCGATCAGGGCAATGGGGCCATGTTTCATTTCTCCGGCCGCATACCCTTCCGCGTGGATGTAGGAAATTTCTTTGAGCTTGAGTGCGCCTTCCAACGCAATCGGATAATTGATCCCACGTCCGAGATAGAGAAAGTTGTTCTTCCGATAGAACCGTTTCGCCATCGCCACGAATTCGGCTTCCCGTTTGATGACGCGTTCGACGTGTCCGGGCAGTGCCATAAATTGATCCAGCCACCATTGACCATCTGCCACGCTCAAGACCCCACGCACTCTCCCGACGTGCAAGGCCAGGAGATACAGGGCTATGACCTGGCCGGTGAAGGCCTTGGTCGAGGCCACGCTGATTTCCGGTCCGCAACGGGTGTAAATCACGCCGTCGGATTCCCTGGCCAACGTGCTGCCGACGACGTTCACGATCGACAGGACGTGCGCACCCAATCGCCTGGCCTCACGGGCGGCAGCCAGCGTATCCGCGGTTTCTCCCGATTGAGACAGAGCGATAAACACGTCCCCCTCCTGAACCAGCGGGTTGCGATACCGGAATTCCGAGCCGATATCGACCTGGACCGGTTTGCGAACGAGTTCCTCAAGCAAATATTTCCCAACCAGTCCGGCATGCCAGGACGTTCCACACGCGACGATCCAGATCGACCGGGCATTCCTCAGTTCGTCGGGCGTGATCGCCAAATCCGGCAGATCCGCTTCACCCGAGTCATAACTGTATCGACCCCGCAACGTATCGAGAATGGCTTGTGGTTGCTCATGAATTTCCTTGAGCATGAAGTGCGGGTACCCGCCTTTTTCCGCGGCTTCCGCGTTCCAGTCGATTTCGACCACCTCCCTGTTGACGGGTTGGCCGTCCGCACCGGTCACCGTTATGCCGAGCGGCGTCAACGTCCCGATGTCCCCGTCTTCCAAAAACGTCACGTTGCGGGTGTAGGCGAGTAACGGCGTCACGTCGGAGGCCAGAAACGCGGCTTTCTCGCTTTGCCCCAGAACCAGGGGACAGCCCGACCGGGTCACCACCAGGGTACCGGGTTCGCTCACGCACATGCCGGCAATGGCATAACTCCCATGCAATTCCCGAACCGTCGCTCGAAACGCATGCTCGAGGGAATGCCCCTCTTTCATGTGAAACGCCAATAAATGCGCGATCACTTCGGTATCCGTCTCGGATTCGAACCGGTACCCCGCGTGTTCCAAACGCCGTTTGTGGGCCAGGTAATTTTCAATAATGCCGTTGTGCACGATGACGACGTTTCCGGAACGATGGGGATGGGCGTTTTGCTCGGAAGGTTTGCCATGCGTGGCCCATCGCGTATGTCCGATTCCAACCGTTCCGGAGAGATGCTCTTCTTTCAGGGCTTCTTCCAGGTGAAGCAATTTGCCGACGCTTCGACGGATCTCGATCCGGCCATGCTGCAACACGGCAATCCCCGCCGAATCATAGCCTCGATACTCCAGCCGCCTCAGGCCCTGCATGAGCACGCCGGCGGCATTGTCATCCCCGATATATCCTATGATTCCACACATGCGCTATTTGTCACCTAAATGGCACCATTTGTGATACTTTTTGATGCCTTTTGTACTACTTTTAGCATCATAATGGATCCTTTTGTCACCTTTTATGGAACACCGGCGTGGTCATCCTGCACAGCTCACCCCATCTGTCATCCTGAGCCGCAGGCGAAGGATCTCGTAGTTGATCGGCTATCCAAACTACGAGATTCCTCGCTTCGCTTGGAATGACACATTGGGGCTCGGAATGACAAATTGGGGCGGAATGACGGATTCGAGACGTTACCAGCTATTTCCATACCAATGACAGCAGGAAGCTCTGAATGACATCGTCTCAAGGCTCACCCTTAGAACCTTTTTTCTTCCCACGGGAAGCGGGGCCGGACTTCGGATCGGGGGAGGACTGTCCCGCATAGTAGGCTCGCCGTCGAGCCGCCCATTCTTCGCGGGTGACCTGCGGGCTCCTCGATAACGCGAGCGCATCCGCGGGAACGTCTTGGGTAATCGTCGATCCCGCGCCCACCACGGCCCCCTTCCCCACCCTGACGGGAGCGATCAATTGCGTATCGCTGCCAATGAGCGCCTCATCCTCGATCATCGTCCGTTCCTTTCGATATCCATCATAGTTGCACGTGATCGTCCCCGCCCCGATATTGACCCGTTCCCCCACGGACGTATCACCCAGATACGTCAAATGATTCGCCTTGGACCCGGCACCCAGTTCCGTATTTTTCAATTCGACGAAATTGCCGACTTTGGACTTTTTTCTCAGCACCGAACCGGAACGAAGGTGCGCAAACGGCCCGACCGTGGAATGGTCCTCCAGGACCGCACTCTCCACCAGGGAACTGTCCGCGATGGTGACGGACTTCCCAACCACGCTGTTCGTCACCCGGGAATGGGATCGAATGATGCATTCGGTCCCGATTGCCGTTCGACCTTCCAACGTCACGCCCGGGTAGAGCACGGTGTCCGTGCCGATCGTGACCGTATCATCGATAAACGTCGTCCGGGGATCGAGCATGGTCACGCCCGCCTTCAACCATCGCGTCCGGATACGTTGCCGCATCACCTGTTCGACAAAGGCGAGATGCTCCCGGGTATTGACCCCGATACATTCCGAGGAGTCGGCGGTCTTCATGCCCGCCACACGACGTCCTTCGGCCACGGCCAAGCCCACGATATCGGTCAGGTAATACTCTCCTTGCGCATTATGAGCGTGAATCCGGGCCAATGTCTTGAACAGAAACGACGTGTCGACCACGTAGGTTCCGACGTTCACTTCGCGGATGGCGCGCTCGGCCCGCGTGGCATCCGGCTCCTCCACCACCTTGACGACGTGCCCATTTTTGTCTCTCACGACGCGCCCATAGCCTTGGGGATCGGGCAAATCCGTACTCAAGATAGTCAGGGTGGCTTTGGCTTTTTCATGATGGGCCAACAACCGCGCCATGGTCGCTCGGGTCAGCAAAGGCGTATCCGCATTCACGATGAGGCAATGCTTGCACGCGGCCTTCCCATTGGGCATCAGGGCTGCTTGGGCTTGTTGCACCGCATGACCCGTCCCCAACTGGTCGGGTTGCAGGACAATATCGAGTGGCTCGAATTCCGCTTTGGATTGTTCCAGAAACGCCCGGACCCGTTCGGCCTGATGGCCGATGACCACGACCACGCGCGCGTCCGCGACTTGTCCGGCCAACGAGACCATGTACCAGACCAGGGGTCGCCCGGCCACGGGGTGTAACACCTTGGCCGTTTTGGACCGCATGCGTTTTCCCCGGCCCGCTGCGATGACAATCGCGGAAAACTTTTTCATTGATTGTGCCTCACGGTGAGGCGTTGCGGAAAATGTGGAGGCTATCCCGTCCTGACTTCGACCTTCCGTTCGGGAAACGCGGAAGGTTCGTGAGTATCGCAGGTCGACACGTTCATGGATTTACCGGAAGAATAGAGCCCGCCCGAAACGATCAATTTCATGGCTTCTTCCACGCTCATGTCCACGGCAACCACTTCCCGCTCCGGGACCAACAGGAAGTACCCGGAAGTGGGATTCGGCGAGGTCGGGACGTACACGTGGATCAAGGGTTCCGGGGCCAAGGCTTGAACCTCTTCCCTGGTCTCCCCGGTCACAAAGGCCAAACAGTAGTTCCCGTCTTTGGGGAATTGAATCATCACCACTTTGTTGTATTTTTTTCGTTGTTTGAACGACAGGATATCCATCATCGATTTCAGGGTCGCATAAATCCCCCGGACAACGGGCACCCGTTCCAAAAACTCTTCCCACCGTTTCACCAACCGGTCCCCGATATAATTCGTCCCCATAAACCCCGCGAACAGGATCAGAAAAAGAAGCGTCAGGATCCCCAACCCGGGCACGTAGTAGTCTTCGGTCACCACTTCGGCCAGCATATTCCCCAGAATGCTGTCCACGGCGACAAACAGGGTCTTGAGGACGAGCACCGTCCCCCAAATAGGAGTGACCACCAATAGGCCCGTCAGAAAATATCGCTTGAATGCCGTGCTGGACATAGTGGTCCGAATGTTACAAACCTGGGGTATTTCCTGCAACCCCTTTTCTTGCGAATATCAATGGGTTAGATTACGATGCGCCGTGGCAAGCAGGAGATCGCAAGGAACCCCGTCCGGGCCGAAACGTTCCCGTCGAAAGGGCCTCTTCATCACGTTCGAGGGGATCGAAGGAAGTGGAAAATCCACCCAATCCCATGCCCTCACCCAGTACCTTCGGTCTAAAGGATTCTTGGTTATTGAAACACGCGAACCCGGTGGCACCCCCGTGGCCGAACACATCCGGGATGTGTTTCTTCGTCCCACCCGCAAACTTCGCTCGGTCGATCCTCTCGTTCCGGAATGCGAAGTCGCCCTGATCCTGGCGGCTCGAAGCCAACACGTGGCCAACCTGCTCCTGCCGGCCTTAGAGCAAGGGGCCGTGATCGTCTGCGACCGGTTTTCCGACTCGACGCTGGCGTACCAGGGATTCGGCAGAGGATTACCTTTACGCGAGCTCCGGTCACTCACGCGCTGGGCCGCAAAGGGCTTGACTCCCGACGTGACCTTTTTGTTTGATCTGCCCGTGTCCCAAGGATTGAAACGACGATTGAACAGCAAAGACGTGAATCGCCTGGATCATGAAACCGCGGCCTTCCATCAACGCGTGCGGAAAGGATTCCTGAGCCTGGCCAAACAACCGTTGCGACGCATTCATACCCTGAACGCCGGCCGGTCGGCCCAGGCGATTGCCCAGCAACTCATCACGTTGATCGACCCTCTGCTCGAAGAGGGCCTGAAGACGCGACGCCTTGCGGTCAAGCGTTCGTAACACGTTCGACGACCCATATGCCATTTGCAGACGTCATCGGTCAGGAAGGACCGAAAAAGAAAATCCGGACGGCGCTGGCCCAGCAGGCCATTGGCCATGCGTACCTCTTTTCGGGAGACGAAGGAATCGGCAAGCGCCTCATGGCCGTGCGCTTCGCGCAAGCCCTCTCCTGCGAAACCCCGCCCTCATCGTCACAACCGGACTCCTGCGGCCAATGTCGAGCCTGCCGGCAAATCGCCTCTGGAACCTATCCCGATCTCCTGATCATCGAACCCGAGCAGGAGAAAGCCAACCCGCAAATCAAAATCGACCGGGTCCGCGAGATCGAACGCCACATGATCTACCGGCCGCTGCTGAGCGCACGCAAGATCTGTGTCATCGACGATGCCGATCGCCTGACCGTCAATGCCGCCAACGCGTTTTTGAAAACACTCGAAGATCCTCCTGAACACAGCCTTTTTATCCTGGTGACCAGCCAGCCCTTGCGTCTGTTGGCCACCGTGCGGTCACGCTGTTTGGCGCTGAGGTTCTCGCCCGCGACTCCCGGGCAATTCGAAGGGGCCCTTGCCCTGAAGCAGGCCATGGCGACCGAGGACGTCCGATTTCTTTCTCAGCTTTGTAGAAACCGTATCGGCGTGGCCCTGCGCACGGACCTTTCCCAACTGCGCAGCCGGCACGACCAGTTTTTTGAATTATGCCGATACGAGACCCTCGCCCATCCCACGGCCGTTCTCCAACAAGCCGAAGAACTCTCGAAAACCCAACCATTCCCAGACGTGATCGACTGGCTCTCGCATGGACTGCGTGACGTGCTGCTGGTGACTCTCGGAACCGGGCAAAATTTCGTCTTACACCAGACGCAACTCCCTGTGCTTCAACAAATAGCCGAATCGCTGACCCCGACGGATATCGTCGATCTCCTGGACTTCCTGCAAACACTGGAGCATGCGCCCACGCAAAATGCGAATCTCCAACTCTGCCTGGAAAATTTCCTGTTTCGCTTTCATCAAACGATTCACCGTGACGCCGCCTGAACGACATGCTATGTATTGGAGCTATGCCAGCCAATCGCACATGTTTCTGTCACCGTTATCCTTCCCGTTCTGTCATTTGTATGTTGCTTTCACCTTGCAAATCGGCCAATTTGTAAGGTGGGCGTGAGGGGCGCGTCGCGTGTCATAAGGTGAATCCCGGGGCACTCCGAGGTTGCACCGTGCAGGAGTAGGACACCCCTCAGGCCAGTTTGTAGCTCCGAACAGATCCAGGGGGTTCACAGCCCCGCATTTGCAAGTGGGGAGGACAAACACCATTCACCTCAGCAAGGGAGGACATCATGAACAAAATTGTGGCCGGGATTGATGTCGGGAAACAGGAATTAGCCGTATCCGTCGCGCGGGGGCCGGTCCGCCGGTTTCCCAACACCAGCGCCGGGCTGACGGCGTTTCTGGCGTGGGGGCGGGGACAAGCCGTGACCCACGTGGTGTGTGAAGCGACGGGGGGGTATGAACGCCTGCTCGTGCAACGGGTCCGGATCACCGACCTCGCGGTGTCGGTGGCGCATCCGACGAAGGTGCGGGCGTTTGCCCGGGCTGTGGGCCAGGGGGCCAAGACCGATCCGCTGGATGCGCAGATCCTGGCACACTATGGCGACGTGTTTGAGTTGCCGGTGGAGGCCGCGCAAGAGGAAGCCAGTGAGGAGGTCCGGGCCCTGCTGGGGCGGCGGCAGCAACTGCTCGATCAACGGACCCAGGAACTGAATCGCTTGGAGAAGGGGTTGCGGGGGCGGGTCAAGCAATCCTGTCAGCGGCATCTGGCGTGGTTGGACAAAGAGCTGAAGCACCTGGCGGACGAGTACCAGCAAGCCATCGAAGTCCGGCCAGCGTTGGCCGAGCGCGCGGCCTTGTATCAGAGTGTGCGCGGGGTGGGCCTGCTCACGGCGGCGACCTTGCTGGCCTATGCCCCGGAATTGGGCCAGGGCTCGGGGAAGGCGCTGACGGCCTTGGTGGGGCTGGCGCCGTGGGCCCAGGACAGTGGGACCCACCGAGGGTACCGGGCGATTCGCGGCGGCCGCGGGCTGGTGCGCCGGGCGTTATACATGGCGGCGTTATCGGTGATCCGCACCAACACGGACCTGGGGCGGTTTTATCAGGGGTTACGGCGGCGGGGGAAGCCGGGCAAAGTGGCCTTGGTGGCCGTGATGCGGAAGCTGCTGTTGCAACTGCACGCGATTGCGCGGCGAGGCACGCCGTGGGTGGATGAGGGAGTCCCGGCATCGTAAAAAAGCTTGACTTGAAACACAGATACTCCTGCGGAAGCAGGAATCCAGTCCTATTTGTTGTAGGGTCGGCCAAGGTGAGAGAAAGACAAAGACCCTGGATCCTCGATTAAAAATGTCGAGGATGACAGAAGGAGACAGCAGGAATGACAGAAGGAGACAGCGGAAATGGCCAACAAATGACTGAACACCTACAGGAATGAAATGTAAATGACGATGCCTAAACCCTTCTATATCACCACGCCCATTTACTATGTGAACGACGTTCCACACATCGGGCATGCTTATACCACCATCGCGGCGGACGTCCTGGCACGCTGGCATCGCCTCATTGGGGAAGAAGTCTTTTTTCTGACGGGCCTCGACGAACACGGCCAAAAAGTCCAGCAGGCTGCGGCAAAAGCCGGGATTGCGCCACAAGCGCATTGCGACCAACTGGCGCCACAATTTCAAACCCTTTGGCAGAAGCTCGCCATTTCCAACGATGGGTTCATTCGCACCACGGATGCCCAACATCAAACCGTGGTCCAACGATTGTTGCAAAAACTGTACGACGCGCAGCTCATCTATCGTGCGGACTATACCGGCTGGTATTGCACGTTCGACGAACGTTTTTGGACGGAGAAGGACGTTGAAAAAGGTCTCTGTCCCGACTGTCAACGGCCGGTCGAACAACTCAGCGAAAGCAATTACTTCTTTCGCATGGGGCAGTTTCAACAACGACTGCTCGACCATCTCGAAGCCAATCCTTCTTTCATCCGTCCGGAATCCCGCCGTAACGAAGTCCTGGGCTTTTTACAAAAACCGCTGGAAGATCTCTCGATTTCCCGTCCCAAGTCACGCTTGTCCTGGGGCATTGAACTGCCCTTCGACGCGGACTACGTCACGTACGTGTGGTTCGACGCACTGGTGAATTACATCTCGGGGCTGGAATACCTGCCTCCCCAGCCATCGGTTGATCGCTTGTGGCCGGCAACCGTGCACCTGATCGGCAAAGACATTTTGACGACGCACGCGGTGTACTGGTCAACCATGCTCATGGCGTTGGAGATTCCCTTACCTCACACGATCTTTGCGCATGGGTGGTGGACGGTGAATGGAGAAAAAATGTCCAAAAGCCGTGGCAACGTCGTTGATCCGTACACCATGGTCAACCAATTCGGCGCGGATGCGTTTCGCTATTTTCTGCTACGCGAAATCCCCTTTGGGCAGGACGGAGATTTTTCGCACGAGTCTTTTATCGGCCGCATCAACAGCGACCTGGCCAATGGCCTGGGCAACCTGCTGAGTCGAACCGTCACGTTGATCCAGCGGTGTTGCCAGGGCATTGTGCCTTCTTCCCACCCCTCCGAAGTCACCGAACTCGAAACAGAACTTCAAGCCGCCGCCGAATCGCTCATTCAAAAAACCATGCCCCATCATGTACGTCGGATAGAATTTAATCGCACACTTGAAGCGACGTGGGGATTGATTCAACTCGGTAATCAATACATCGACAAAACCGCGCCCTGGGTCCTCGCCAAAGACCCAGCCAACGCGAAACGACTCCAAACCGTGCTCTTTCACGCAGCAGAGACCCTCCGGTTTCTCTGCCTGGCCACGTACCCCTTTATGCCGAATACTGCGCAAGAAATGGCCCAACAACTGGGTCTTTCCCATGATTTTTCACAAGCGCTCCTGAAAAACCCCATCGCCTGGGGTGACGGGGGATCAGGCACCACCGTGGTCAAAGGCAAAGCCTTATTCCCGAGAATCGAGACGCCCGTAGTGCAATCCCCTGCAAAACCTCACCCTGAGGCGTCCACACCTGCCTCGAAAGATGAAGACAGCCTGATCGGCATCCAGGACTTTCAAAATGTCGAATTGAAAGTCGCAAAAATCCTCACGGCCGAACGCATACCCAAGTCGAGCAAACTTCTGAAACTCCAGGTTGACCTTGGCACCGAACAAAGACAGATCGTCGCGGGAATCGGAAAGAAATACAGCCCGGAGGATATTATTGGAAAGACGATTGTGGTGGTGGCGAATTTAAAACCGGCGAAACTGATGGGCGTGGAATCTCAAGGCATGGTCTTGGCGGCAGGCGATCAAGAAGTCCAAGGGTTGGTCACGTTCGAGGACGTCGACATAAAGCCGGGCACGAAGGTTAAATAAGGGGAATGGCCCGGGACTCCTCTCTCTACAGCCCATGGGCCACGAGGTCATGAAGGTGGATCATCCCGACGACTTCTTTTTGGCGATTCAAGACCGGCAATACGGAAATGGGTTTTGCTCGTTTTTCCATTTTTTCCAGGGCCGCGTACGCGTTCTCGTCCTCCAACACGAACTCCGGAGTCGCGTTCATGATTTCCTGGATCGTCATTCCGAACACGTCTTTGTGTGCCTCCAACACCCGACGAATATCATAGTCGGTCACCAGGCCCACCAACCGTTGCTCATCATCAATGATAGACACGGCGCCTGCCCGTTGTCGCGTCATCTCCGTCAGCATGAACCGCACGTCTCTCGCCCCGTGCACGACCGGATTGGCCTCACCGGAGCGCATGAGATCACCAACCGTCAGCAGCAACCGCTTCCCCAGTTGGCCACCGGGATGATTGATGGCAAAATCAGCCGGTTGAAAATCGCGTAACTTCATGAGCGCCATGGCCAAGGCGTCGCCAACCACCAGCGCCGCGGTCGTGCTGCACGTCGGTGCCATATTGAGCGGGCACGCTTCTTCCTCTATTGGAGTATGCAGGATCAAATCGGAATGCCTGGCCATCGCCGAATTCGGTTGGGCCGTAATCGAAATGACCTTCGCGCCGATTCTCCTGGCCACGGGGAGAATCGCGAGCACTTCATCACTTTCACCCGATTTCCCGACGGCCAGCACGATATCTTCTTTCTTGATGATCCCGACGCCGCCATGCAGCCCATCGGCACTGTGCAGGAACAACGACGGCGTCCCCGTCGACACCATCGTCGCCGCAATTTTCTGCGCAATGATGCCGGATTTTCCCACGCCCGTGACCACGACTTTCCCGTGACAGTCGAAGATCCATCGCACGGCTTCTTCGTACGCCGGACCCAGGTTCGATTTGAGCGCATTGATCGTCCGCACTTCCAGATCAATCACTCGCTGAATTTCAGCCAGGACGTCCATGGTCAACACTCGTAGCCCCGCTGTCGGGTTACGCTATGCTGACCCGGCCTACGGTCTCTTATTCCCCTGATATGAAAATAGCCCAGGTTGTCATCCTGAGCGAAGCGAAGGATCTGCTTTTCCAGGCACTCGGTCGTTGAACGAGAGATTCCTCGCTTCGCTCGGAATGACAGCTTCTGGGTGTTGCCAGCTCTTTTCATACTTCATACCAAATAACGCGTGAAATCGCCTTCTCGATGCGTCACAAAGAAAATACTTCAGCATATTCTCTGAATCGGAGTCAACGCCACCTCGGTTGTTAAACTTAAGTTGTTCTACGCTACAGCCGATTCGGCTGACGTTGACGACCGGAGGACAATCCAGCACCATGCCGCCGAACATGCGGAACCTCAACGGACCTTCCCATTCGCTCAACACCCGAACCCGTCAGGTCATCAGGGACGTCTTTTCCAAGCTGGACTATGCCGTGCTTGGGGAAATTTATTGCGAGGAAGGCGGCGAGGCCTTTTGGAACGTCCATAGGAAAAAATGCCAAACGCTGGGACTCAAGATCGCCGAGACACTCAAGCAGCGACTCTCCCAAAAAGGAAGAAGCCTCTACGTGGGAGCAGGGGTGGCTGAACTTCCCATGCTGGTGCTGGAAACCCTTGACATGAATCGGACCGTCGAGGCCTATAACCTTCGGAAACGGGAAGCGGACATTCTCGACCAGGCGTGTCATGGCCTGCCGTTTACCATTCAGGCGACCGATGCCCAAACGGCCCGGGGCACCTTTGATCACCTCTGGATAGCCAGCGTGCTCAATGATCCCGAATGTTTTCCGGAAACCTCGGCGTTATCGTATGGGCGGGCTGATCCCGTGCGATTCGATCCCGTGGCCTTTCAACGGGAGCGGACACACATCCAAAGGCTGCTGAATGCGTGTTTGCCCACACTCTCAGGCCCGGGGCTTCTCTCCACCACGGTAGAAGAAGTGACGTGGGTGACGGATTGGCTCACACGGCATCAGATCCCGTTTCACGTCGAAGCAAAACGCTACCCGACCGCCATCGTTGGCGATCCTCTTTGCTTTATCCGCATTGAGCCGGCGTAGGTCGGATTAGCGGAGCGTAATCCGACATTGCAGACTGGCGGGGATCCAGTTCTTTTGCCCCCCTCACCCCAGCCCTCTCCCGCCAGGGGCGAGGGAGTCAAGGCGGAGTCTGCGTTGCGCCGGGCATGGACGCACGTTGGGCGGCAAACACCGCATGCACCTGCTTCCCTTGTTTGAGAAGCTGTTCCCTCGCCTTCATAAAAATCTGCTCAACGAATTTCCAATCGGTCGTTGTGACGTTATAGCCCTGAAACACCTCCGGCAAACGCGGTTCCTCGACCATCGACCGTTGCGCGGAATAGTCCACCAGCGCCTCAAGCGTCTCCGAGGTCCAACCCGTCGAGGGGAAAGCCTGCGTCAACACAGCCACCGTTTTCGCGTCAAATTTCTCGGACAGTGCGGATGAAAAAAAATCCCGCACCACGGGGTGAGGACTTTTGAGAAACACCGACTGAGACTGGATCAGGGCATGGATGAGTCGGTCAGCTTCAGAACTGGACTCCGGCGGCAACACTCCAGCCTCGTGAAAGGTGGCCAGGATCGCCATGACCGATCCGATATGAGCAGCCGGCGTCCGTCCGGATTGAATCGGGCGAGACGGGGAAGGCGGAATGAAAATCTCATTGAGCCGGCTATACGATCCTCCCGGTCGCGGACCGCCGCTCAACACATAGATGTCTCCATCCACTTCTGCGGCACCCAAGCCATGGCGTGCCGTGGGCATGGGCGCCATCGTCTGCCAACGATTCAATTGCGCGCTATACCGTTCGTTCTGATGAAAGGTTCCCTCACCGGATTCTCCGCCAAAGACGTAGACCCACCCGTTTACCACACTGGCGGCAATGCCACTCCGCGGCGTCGGCATGCCGGCCTTGGGAACCCATTGATTCGATTCCGCATGATAGGCTTCTACCGTGGACAGGTTTTCCCGATAGTCGAGCCGTACCCGGCCTCCGATCGCATAGAGGGTCTCGCCAATTGTTACCGCAGCCAGATGATCGCGTGGGGTGGGCAACGGCGCCACTGCGGCCCATTGATCGAGGCCCGGATCATAGACTTCCACGGCCGCGGGGTTCCGTTGTCCATCATAGCCGCTGACGGCAGCCAGCTTCCCCTGTAACGTCGTCACGGCCAATCCCCCGCGAGCCGTGGGGAGCGGAGCCCGTTCCACCCACGTTTCGCCGGTTGGATTGAATTGAAACACCCGGCTGGAGGGGTTCCACGGCGTGTCATCAGATCCGGTAAATCCACCGACGACGTACAGAGATCCATCGAGCACCGCGGCACTGGTGTGATGCAGCCCAACGGGAAGATCCGGCTTTGAAGACCAGCGATTGGTCGCCGGATCATACGCCTCGACTTTGGTGCTTACGGATGATTGCCATATCGTCCACGGGCTCGATTGTTCAAACCCTCCGACGACGTAAATCAATCCATCCAACGCCGCCACGGCCACTTCGGTCCTTGCCGTCGGCACCGGAGCCCCGGTCATCCAATGTCCAGAACCGGATTCACCGGCCGTATGAGGCACGTCCTCGGCCGTGACCCGCGTTGCGGCCCCGCACAGTACGCACGAAAGCACCAGAATGAGGGTGTACAACCAAACACGCCCGTCTGGGTTTCCAGGTCGATCACGTTTCCAAGGCGTCATCATGTGTAGGCATTCACTCCTTCGCTGGCAATTCCTTTCTGGTTCCCCTGATATGAAAATAGCCCAGGGGTGTCATCCTGAGCAAAGCGAAGGATCTGCTTTTCCATGCGTTCGGTGGTTGAACGAGAGATTCCTCACTTCGTTCGGAATGACAGATGCTGGATGTCGTTACCTATTTTTATGCCAGAGAAAAGGCAAACAGACCGTTCAGTTGAAAACCATCAAAATCAGCCACTATAATCGCGGCACGCTCGATATCTTGTTCACCCCACTTACGAGGCAGCCGTGCTCGCAAAAGTCTTCAGTGCTGGACTGCTCGGATTAGACGCCCATTTGATCGAGGTCGAAGTCGATATCGGTGGCGGCCTTCCTCAATTTTCCATTGTCGGTCTGCCTGATGCAACCGTACGGGAAAGCCGGGACCGAATTCGTGCGGCCCTCAAAAATATCGGGTTCGCGTTTCCCCCAAAAAGAATCACGGTCAACCTGGCTCCCGCCGGCTTGAAAAAAGAGGGGGCCGGGCTCGAATTGAGCATGGCTGTCGGCATCTTGGTGGCCGAAGGTATCATTGCCCAGGAAACGGCTCAACACTACGTGTTGGTGGGTGAACTGTCCCTGGATGGTCGAATCAAGCCCATCAGGGGAGGATTATCCATCGGCATGCTGTGTGAAAACCGGCATCCGCTGATTCTCCCGGACGAGAACGCACGGGAAGCCGCGGTTATTGACCAAGTCGAAGTGTACGGTGTCCATACGCTGCCCGAAGTGGTGGAGCTCTTGACCGGAAAACGGGACGCCGTTCCTCTCACCGTAGACCGTCAATCGTTTTTCCAGGCATCCGCCACACCGGAAGACGATTTCGCAGAAGTTCGTGGTCAGTTTCACGCCAAACGCGCGTTGGAAATCGCCGCAGCCGGAGGACACAACGTCCTCCTGATCGGACCACCGGGTTCAGGAAAAACCATGTTGGCCCAACGCCTTCCCGGGATCCTGCCTCGCCTCAGCGTGCAGGAAGCCCTGGAAACCACCAGGGTCCATAGCGTGGCCGGCACCTTGCTGACGAACCAATCGCTGATGACCACCAGACCCTTTCGAGCTCCCCATCACAATGTCTCGGACGCGGGCCTCATTGGAGGCGGGACCATTCCCCGACCCGGGGAAGTGTCTTTGGCGCATAACGGCGTTTTATTTCTGGACGAAGTTCTGGAATTCAAGCGATCGGTCCTGGATGGATTACGCCAGCCGCTCGAAGAAGGCGCCGTGACCGTCACGCGGGTCAATGCGTCGCTTCAATATCCGGCGAGATTCATGTTGATCGTGGCCATGAACCCTTGCCCGTGCGGATATCATGGTGACCGGATGCGAGACTGTATCTGTAGCCCTCAACAAATCCGGCGGTATCGGGGCCGGCTTTCCGGCCCGCTCCGCGACCGGCTCGACATTCACGTGGAAGTGCCTGCAGTTCCCGTGTCGGACCTGGGGCACGAGCAATCGGCTGAAGGCTCGGACTCCATTCGGAAACGCGTGGCCGATGCCCGTCTTATCCAGGCGCATCGGTATACCACCGAGCGCCTGTTTACCAATGCCCAACTCAAACCCAGACACATGAAAACCCATTGCCGGATCGACCAAACCGGCAAACAACTCCTGGAGCAAGCCGTTATCCGATTAGGGCTCTCGGCGCGAGCCTATGGGCGAATACTTCGTGTTGCACGAACGATTGCGGATTTGGCAGACTCTGAGGCTATCGAACCGTCACATCTGGCGGAGGCCATCCACTATCGGAACCTGGACCGAGCAACCACTTTCTGACAAGGACTTGAATGGACATTCAAATCGGATCTCACCTGTACCGCAACAGCAACGGCACGATTGAAATCGAAGGTGTGCCGCAGATCGACATCGAGCCGCGTTCTTCGGGAGGATTCCCGAAAGTCAATTTTGCCCTCTTTGATAATGGGAAAATGCCGGCGAAACTCACCGACAGCACGTTGGCCATTAATGAAGGCCAAGCCTATTCAGTGGAAAGAAGTCTTACGAGTCTGGTGATGCGGCATCAAGGCAGCGGGAAGGAAATCCTCCACATGACCCTTGAAGAAAACGGCCGGCTCGTGATCTCACACGGCGAGTTTTATACCTTGAAAGGGCATACCTTCACGATTACTCCCTCGGAATGGACCCTGGAACGAACAACGGTGCAGGACGGGGAAACCGACCTCAAGGGAAAAGCCGTTTCCTTGGAATAGTTTGCCGTTTGGTGGGTAGACGCCTCAAATCTCCGCAGCAGAGGCGTCTTTCGACCCATCGCAGTTCACACACGTTTGACTGTGAATCCCTTCACTGGCGGAAGCCGGCCCGAGGGCAAGTTGATGGTCCAAGGCGACCACGTTCACGCCTTGATACGTCCAGAGCCGCTCACAGCCTGGACAAAAAAACCAAACCGTATACCCCGGCCAATCCCGATCACGTGTTGCCATAATTTTTCCTTCCTCTCCTTTGTAAGTGTACTGTCCCGTGTGATTCCCTAGACTCTTCTGCTATCATGCGTGGCATCGAATATGTCCACCAACGGAGGCCCCATGGACATTAAATTACATAAGTTAGCTCGCACCACCCCCGCCACGCGTCGCTACATCCAGACCGCCCCCAAAAGCGCCGCGACCTTGGCCCGGGAACTCGGGGTCGCTGTGACTACCATCTATAAATGGAAGCGCGCCGGCCGGGTCCACGATGGCTCCCATGTCCGCCACCAGCTCCATGCCAGTACCTCCCCCGAGCAGGAAGCCCTTATCGCCGAATTGCGCACCCAATTGCGGTTGTCCCTCGACGATGTCACGGAGGTCCTGAACCGATGCAGTGCGACGCCCTTGAGTCGGAGCGCGATCCATCGCTGCTTGGTGCGGCTCGGCGTCGCGCGCTTGCCCCCCGCCTCCCCCGACGCGCCGCCGGTGGGGCGGTTCGCGGCGACCCCGTGCGGCTACATTCATCTGGATCTGAAAGTGTTAAGCAAATTACAGAAGCAGCCCAGTTATGTGTTCGTGGCCATTGACCGGGCCACCCGCTATGTCTGGGTCAAGGTGCTGGCCCGGCGGACGGCCGCCACGGTGACGCAGGCCGTCGAAGAATTCCTGGCCGCGTTTCCGCACAAAGTGCACACCATCTTGACCGATAATGATGGCGCGTTTACCGATCGGTTTGCCGTGCACAAGAAAGGCAAGCCCGCGGGCCAGCCGAGCGGGACGCATCGCCTGGATCACGTGTGCCGGGCGCATGGGATCACACATCGCCTGATCCGGCCCTATCATCCGCAGACCAATGGCATGGTGGAACGCTTTAACCGGCGGCTGAGTGACGCGTTACAGAGCCAGCCGACGCTCCGGGCCCATTGCAGCAATCGGTTTCGGAGTCACGCCGAGCGGAACGCCTTCATCACACGGGTGGTGGACAATTACAATCGGACCCGGTTAAGGTGCCTCAACTATCAGGCCCCCTTGCACTTGTTACAGAATCTCACGGGACACAACAAGTAAGGAGGGGTGAGGGGAGGTAGAGCCGGGGGCAAGCAGGCCGCGTGTGGTGGTCGTTGCCAGTTCCTCTTGGGCATGCGACTCTACCCCACCCCCGCTTTCGCGGGGGCAAGCCTCGCTCACCCTCCCCTTACAAAGGGGAGGAACCGACAAGAAGAACAGCACAGGGCTAACACGCCTCATCTGTCATCCTGAGCGAAGCGAAGGATCTGCTTTTCCTGGCGTTCGGTGTTTGAACGAGAGATTCTTCACTTCGTTCAGAATGACAACCATGGTGTGGTCGGCTCCTTCATTCTGTCAACAAATGACTGAACACATACAAGGATGACAGAAAGAAAAATACAGGCCCCGGGTTGCCCTATTCAACTGCCAACACTTTGCCGATTTTGTGCGTTGCCTGTTCTACGTCCGTATTCGACACGTCCAAATGGGTGACTGCTCGAAACAGGTGATCGCCGATGGCATTCAACAAGACCCCGGCTTCCTTGAACGCTTGCAGGAGTTCTTGTGTCGAGTGCTCGCTTCGCACGACCTCGAACACGACAATGTTCGTCTCGACGCGGTCGGGGTCCACGTACACCGTCGGAATCTGTTGCAGTTGCAGTGCGAAACTTTTGGCGTTGTCGTGGTCTTCTTGCAGCCGGGTGACGTGGTGCTCCAAGGCATAGATGCCCGCGGCAGCGAGAATGCCCGCTTGCCGCATGCCGCCACCGAACATTTTTCGCAAGCGCCGGAGCCTGGTAATCCGATCTTTGGTCGACGTGATCAATGAGCCGACCGGAGCCCCCAACCCCTTGGACAGACAGAACGACACGGTATCGAACGGCTGCGCACACTCGGCGGCGGGTACCCCGGAGGCCACTGCTGCATTGAACAATCGTGCGCCGTCCAAATGCAACGCCAGGCCCTGGTCTCCCGCCAACTTCGTGATCTCCCGGATCGTGGACAGGGGATAGACCGAACCTCCGCCGAAATTATGCGTTTGTTCCAGGCACAGCAGGGTCGTCGGCGGATTATGAATATCCTTCGGCCGAATTGCCGCCAGAACACGGTCCGCCGTCAACAGCCCCCGGTCTCCTTCAACGCAGCATAATTGGATTTGCGACAAGGCGGAGGCCGAGCCACCTTCATAACGAATAATATGGGCCGTGCCTTCCACGAGCACCTCGTCTCCCGGACGGGTATGGAGACGAAGGCACAGTTGATTCGCCATCACCCCGGTGGGCACAAAAAGGGCCGCGTCTTTTCCCAACAATCGAGCAGCCTTGGCTTCCAAGACATTGACCGTTGGATCTTCACCATACACGTCATCGCCTACCTCGGCCTGAGCCATGGCTTCCCTCATGCCCGGAGTCGGCTTGGTAACGGTATCGCTTCGCAGATCAATCATCGTCGGCCCTCCACTGAGCGAGGCAAGTACGTTCAACGTCCCTTCTTTATTCTACGGCAGTCCCTTGACGGGAACAAGAAGCCCGATTTTCGACAAAACCCGTTGAATCTCCTCGGCGGAAACGGGTCCTGCACGGAGGATGGTCGGTTCATCCACCACGCTCAACAGGGTGGAAGGTGGATTTCCCGGACACGGTCCGGTATCCAGAATCAGATCGACGTCATGACCCAATGATGCTTCCACCTCTTCGGCGGTCAAGCAGGGAACGTGCCCGGATCGATTGGCACTCGTCCCGGTTAACGGACCCGTGTATCGTAACAGGGACCGCAAGAACGCCGGCGCGGGTTCTCGAATTCCGATGGTCCCGGTCCCGGCCGTCAACACGGAAGAGACCCCGGGCTGCGCGGGAACAATCACGGTCAACGGCCCTGGCCAGAATTCGTTGACCATCGTGTGGACCCAGGATGGAATGGTCCCGGCCAGGGAATCGAGCGGGCTCCGTTCCCCAATCAGCACGAGAAGGGGTTTCCCTGAAGGCCGCCTTTTAGACCTGACAACCCGGTCTAGGGCATGAGGAACCGACACCGATGCAGCCAACGCATACGAGCTTTCCGTGCCGACGGCAAGCAATCCGCCACGACGAACGAGGTCCACAATCGGGACAAAAAAGGAAGGAGGAGGATCGGAAGGAACTGTGAGGATCCTGGCCACGAGCGACGGCCTTTGGTACGAAAATAACCACAATATGTCATTCCGAGCGAAGCGAGGAATCTCTCACTCAACAACCGAGCACTGCAACGACGAGATCCTTCGCTACGCTCAGGATGACAACTCTGGTCGCGTTAGCTCCACGAGGAAATTGTCACAACGAATTTGTGAGTGCCTGCCTTTTCCACTCATTTCTTATGTCAGCACTCGTCCGGCAATATCGGTTCGAAAATATTGCCCTTCAAACGTGATGTTCTTACCCGCTTCATAGGCCCGGTCATGCGCCGCCCTGAGAGAAGACCCCCAGGCCGTCACCCCCAACACCCGGCCTCCGGCCGTCACGACGTCCTGGCCGTTCCAGGCCGTCCCGGCGTGAAAGACCGAGACCCGGTCCTGGTCGGAAGCGTCCGGGAGCCCGGTGATCGGCAGGCCATGCGCGTACTTGCCCGGGTACCCGCCCGAAGCCAGGACCACACATACCGCCGAATCTTCGGCCCATTCGAGATGGATCTGATCCAAACGATGTTCCACAACCGCTTCCAGGACGTCGGCGAGATCTGTTTTCAATAACGGCAACACCACTTGCGTCTCGGGGTCGCCAAACCGTGCATTGAATTCCAGGACGTAGGGCGTCCCGTCCTTGACCATGATTCCCGCGTACAAGACCCCAAAAAACGGACTGCCCACGCGCGACAGTCCTTCGATCGCGGGGTGCAACACGTTTCGCATGATCGCATAGCGTAACGCCGGCGTGGCCAACGGTGCCGGCGCGTAGGCCCCCATGCCCCCGGTATTGGGGCCCGTATCACCTTCCCCCAGCCGCTTATGATCCTGCGCGGCCAGCATGGGCACCACGGTTTTCCCGTCGGCAAACGCCATCAGGGTCAGCTCCTCCCCTTCCAGATATTCTTCGATGACCACCCGCTTGCCGGCGTCGCCGAAGGCTCGGTGCTCGAGCATGTTGACGACCGCATCCTTGGCGTCCTGCACAGTTCGGGCCACCACCACGCCTTTGCCCTGGGCCAACCCATCCGCTTTGACCACGATGGGGAGCGAGCAGCGTTCCAGGTACGTGAGCGCGGGCCTGACGCTGTCGAATGTATGAGCATCCGCCGTCTGAATCCGTTGGCGCATCATCAGGTTCTTGGCAAACACTTTACTGGATTCGATCTTGGCGGCGTTTTTGGTGGGGCCGAAGACCTTGAGTTTACTTTGTCGAAACAGATCCGCGATGCCCAGCGCCAATGGCGCTTCAGGGCCGACCACGGTGAGATCGACGGCTTTCTCTTCAGCGAACGTTTTCAGGCCCGCCAAATCCGTCACCGAAATAGGCACACACGTGGCCAGTTGGCTGATTCCCGCGTTCCCGGGAGCGCAATAGAGCTTGCTCACACGAGGGCTCGATGCAAGTTTCCAGACCAAGGCATGCTCGCGCCCACCACTGCCGATAACAAGGATCTTCATAATCGTCAAACACGGCTCAAGGAACTTCTGATCCCCGATTAAGAACGTCGGGGACAGGTTTATTGTGATAGCGGGATGCAGGGCAAGGCGTCCCGCAGCGAAACCCGAGACATATCAAACTAGATAGTCGAGGGTTGAGCGAGGACACAACGCCGCCATGCGCCCGATAGCGCAATAAATGTTCCTCAATGCCGGAAATGCCTCATGCCCGTCAATATCATCGCCAGATTCTGTTCATCGGCAGCTTTGACCACCTCTTCGTCCCGGATACTGCCTCCCGGTTGAATGACCGCCGTTATCCCTGCCTGGGCGGCCGCATCGAGCCCGTCCCTGAACGGAAAAAAGGCGTCCGAGGCCATGACGCAGCCCTTGAGCGGCAGATTGGCCTTCATCTCGGCCAATTTGACGGAATCGACACGACTCATCTGGCCTGCCCCGACGCCCACGGTCTGTGTGGCATTGGCAAACACAATGGCGTTGGACTTCACGTGTTTGCACACCTTCCACGCAAAGGCGCAGGCTGCGTATTCGTCCTCCGTGGGTTTTCGCTTGGTCGGAACCGTCAAGGTTTTCACATCCGCCAGGGCACCCAGGTCACGATCCTGTACGATCAACCCTCCAACGAGTTTTTTCAGATCATAGCCCTCACGGGTCCGGCTTTCGAGCGAACCCACCGTCAACAACCGCAAGTCCTTTTTCCGTTGCAACTCAGCCAATGCGTCGTCGGTAAAGGCAGGAGCGATCAAGACTTCGACGAACGTTGCAGTCACTTCCCTGGCCATGGCCAGATCCACGGGCCGGTTGCAGGCAATCACCCCTCCGAAGGCAGAGACCGGGTCGGTTTCCCTGGCTTTTCCATAGGCTTCGACCGGAGTCGCCCCAAGGGCCACTCCACACGGATTATTGTGTTTGATGATCACCACGGCCACGTCGGCGAATTCTTTCGCCAACTCCAAAGCCGAGTTGGCGTCCAGATAATTGTTATAGGACATGGCCTTGCCATGCAGTTGGCGGCCGAGGGAAATCGAAGGTTCCGTACTGCCGATTTCTCGATAAAACGCTCCTTCCTGATGAGGATTTTCGCCGTATCGCAGGATTTCGGCCCGTTCATACGTCAGAGACAAGCCTGCCGGAAATTTGTCGGCGGTGCCGTCGTCAGCCGGCCGGCCCAGATAATTCGCAATAAGGCCATCATACCGTGAGGTGTGTTGAAACACCTTTTGGGCTAATTCACGACGAAGCGACAAGGGGACCGACCCGGACTGCAATGCCTCCAGCACACGACCATAGTCACCAGGATCGACCACCACGACGACGTCCTCATGATTCTTGGCAGCCGACCGGAGCATGGAAGGTCCTCCAATATCGATATTTTCAATGGCATCCTCGAAGGTACATTCCGGTTTGGCAATGGTCGATTCGAACGGATAGAGGTTGACGACCACCACGTCGATGGGCACGATCCCCTGCTCCTGCATTTGCCGGACGTCCTCGGCTCGCCCCCGCCGGCCCAACAAGCCCCCGTGAATTTTGGGATGCAGGGTTTTGACCCGCCCGCCCAGAATCTCCGGCGACCCGGTATGCGAAGAGACTTCCGTGACCGGCACTCCGGCCGTGCGTATGGCGTTGGCCGTGCCTCCCGTGGAAAGAATAGTGGCCCCAAGTTCGACCAGTCCCCTGGCGAACTCCACGACACCCGTCTTCTCAGACACACTGATCAACGCATGGTTCAACTTGCCCATTGTTCGCCCCTCGATGGTCAATTCAAAAGTAAATGAAAGGAAAAAAGAACGTAGAGATCAAGCCTACCAAATGCGTCGCATCAGCTTCAACGAAACTTCCGCGAACCTGACACAACCGTGGCTGCCCGGGCAGAACGGCTCCTTTGATCCTGAAATCCGGTTTCCTCGGTCTTTCGCCTCGGGGTGTACGTAAACGGCAGATTCGTTATATACTAGAGGAACTCATCGATACGGCCCTGGGTGTTGACCAATGCCCTTTTCATTAATTGCGATCCTTGTCATCGTTTTTTTGACCGTTGCCTTTTCTCTCCAGAACGACCAAACGGTTTCCATCCAATTTTTCAGGTGGACGTTCGAAGGGTCACTCGTCCTGGTTTTACTGACCACCCTGTGCCTGGGCATCGTGATTCATATCCTGGCTTCCATGCCGGCCCGCATTCGGAAGTCACAGGAAATTGCGGAACTCAATAAACGGGTGATGGAATTGGAGGGAAAACAACAATCCGATGTTTCACCTCCACGGCGTCACCAGACACCGTATTCCGACTGACCCTCGTCGGGAACCGGTGCCGCGACCGTGGCTGCACGAATGCACCACCAGTTTCCACAACCTCGGCCTGGACGTCATTGATGAAACAAGACCGCCTAATCTGTCATCCTGCACAACGCACCAGCATTGTCATCCTGAACGAAGTGAAGGATCTGCTTTTCCTCGCGTTCGGTGGTTGAGTGAGAGATTCCTCGCTTCGCTCGGAATGACAAAGAAGGAATTCGGAATGACAGTCATGGTGTGGTCGGTTCCTCCATTCTGTCAACGAATTAGTGAACATTTACAGGGATGACAGAAGAACAACAGGGTGAGGGTTCAGGACAAGGCCTTGACACGGAACAAAGAGACTGACACCATACTGGCGAAATCTTTCAACGGATGCCCCTAGCCATAATGGAGCGCGTATCATGACGGCTTTTTCTTCAGGACCGATGAATCACGTCGGACATCACCCATCACCGGAACATCCCACCATTGATGAAGCCCTGGGCTGGGAGGGGCACGTCAATATCCCTCCGTCTCCACTGTTAACCAACCTGCTGCGTAACTGGGCTGAACTGCAAACAGGCTTGGCTTTCAGTATGGTGTTTGTGGTTGGAGTTTTTGTCGGAGGCGCCTTGTGTGTTGCCTTGGGTCACGGCAAAAAGAACTCGTAACCACGGCACGAAGGCATGTTCTTCAAAAGAAACGATCTCTGAAAAACAATCGTTGCCAAAGTCCGGCTTTGCGCAGACGATGATCGTTGGGCGCCAGGGTACGGCGTTTCCCGCGACGGGTTTCGACTTCAATGGTGTCATCGTCAAAGACCCGGAGCACCTTCCAGAATTTCTTGATCACGTAAGAATAGGTGTCACCGTGTCGAGCGGGGAAGACGTTCTCGGCTCGCGGGCTGGGATGCGTCGAGATTTTCTCTTTTTGATACACGACAAAATTGCCGGCCTTTAATTTCATCGAGATCTCCTTCCCGTGCGATGAACAAGGCGTCACCGGGTCATCGTTCAACGGCATCTCATCTTGTATCATGCCATATTCCATTGATATTGCAAACCTTATTCTTCGATGACGGCATGCGGGCAGCACACAAAACGTGTGGCGTGAATGGAGCCGGCGAGTGGGATTGAACCACCGACCTGCTGATTACGAATCAGCTGCTCTACCACTGAGCTACGCCGGCCTGGGAGAGAACGTATCGTGCATTTGGCGGGAGACGGCTGCTTCCAGCCAGAAGGCCATCTTATTTTCTGAAACGAGTCGTGTCAACTGTCATTCAGGACCTGGCCGCATGAGACACATCCCGGGCCCAAGCCTAGGTGGTCCCGTTGTCGTCCCCCCTCACCCCGACCCTCTCCCGCCAGTGGGAGAGGGAGCCTGCAGAGCATGATTGACAGAATTTTTTCTTCTGCGCTACCGTGGCACGATGACCTCTCCTGCTGGCAGATCTGCTCCGGCGTCGATTCCTCATTTCTCGTTTGCTCATCTGTGTTCTCTGATCAGGCTGTCGAATCAAACGGGAACCCTCCTGCTCATGCTTCCGTCCCTGTGGGCCTTAGTCCTGGCGTCACAAGGCCTCCCCTCCGGTCTGCTGGTCGTCCTTTTCATCGCGGGATCATTCCTCATGCGAAGTGCCGGCGTCATTATCAACGATTTGGCCGATCGTTCGTTCGACCGGCAAGTCACCAGGACCCAAAGCCGGCCGCTGGCCAGTGGGGCACTTCGCCCCTGGCACGCCGTCCTGTTACTCGGTGGCCTGCTTGCCGGAGCGGTAAGCCTGCTGTTCTTCTTGAATCCGCTGGCCATACGGCTCGGCCCGGTCGCGTTGGGATTAGCCATGATCTATCCTTTCACGAAACGGTTCTTTCGTGTCCCTCAACTCTTTCTCGGGTTGGCATTCGGTTGGGGAGCCGTGATGGCCTGGGCGGCCGTTCGCAATCAACTCGATCCTGCGGTATGGCTGCTCTTTACCGCCACGATTTGCTGGGCGTTGGCCTACGATACCATTTATGCTCTTCAGGACGTCGAGGATGATCTCCGCATTGGGGTGAATTCGTCGGCGATACTCTTTGGCTCTCACGTGTGGATTGCCGTGGGAACCATCGAGACGGCCATGCTGGGACTTTTAGCGACGGCGGGGTGGCTGGAGAATCTCAATGGGGCGTTTTATGGGGGACTCGCCGGAGTCGCGGGGTTCCTGAGCCAACAAGTCCGTCGCCTGCGGGGCGAAGTGGCCCCCTCAGAGGCCTTTGCCATGTTCAAACAACACATCGGCGTCGGATTCGTTATTCTGATCGGGCTTTGGGTGGGGACGCTGTAGTCGTGTTGTCGGGTTACGCTACGCTAACCCGACCTACGGTCTTCTCGGTCAGGCCCCCTCACCCCTGCCCTCTCCCACGATGGGGAGAGGGTTAGAAGAGCGTTGACTGCGTTATTCCATGGGAGGGATGGGCTTGTCCGGTTTTGGGGCCCGCAGGGTCTCGAGATAGGCTGTCAGGGCTCGTGCATCATGATCGTCGAGGCCCAAGTTCGGCATCCGCGTGTGCTTTTTCATGCCTTGCGGGTAGCGGATCCAGCGATAGACCCACGTGTCATTGAGACGGAATCCGGCACGGTCCAAGGCCGGTCCGACCAGGCCACCGACGTCTCCGATACTGTGACACCCGTTACACCCATATTTGTTGAAATACAGGTTTTTGCCTTCATCTTGCAGGGTCGCTTTTTCGGGCTCCACCATGGTCAAGTCCGGACGCGAAATTTGAGTCATTTTCGGACGTTTCGAGAAATTTTCCCAAGCGGTCTTGGCGGCTTCAAAGCTTTCCGCCACTTTTTCATAGGCTTCTTCTTCGGGAAGCACGATTTCCTCTTCTTCCTCTTCGTCTTCCTCTAGATCGTCCTCGTCATCTTCCATGTCCATATCTTCGTCATCTTCTTCGGCTTCTCCTTCAGCAGCAGCTCTGGCGGCTTCTTCGGCTTCTTCTTCAGCGGCGGCCCTAGCGGATTCTTCGACTTCCTGTTTTGCCAGCGCTTCTTCCATGACCTGCTGGGCTTGATCATGTTCTGCACTGGCCGCTTGAAATCGGGACTCCAACTCGGCCATCCGTCCTTCAACGTCAAACGTCAGCGACCCACCGTGAAGCGTTCGGACGTATCCGACGACGGCCCACTGTTCCCCTTCGGACAGGGTATATTTAAAGGTCGGCATCGTGGGCACCGCGAAGTAATTTTCGTCGTCAAGCACTTCCTGCAATGAGGTATCCCGCATGTCCCGAGAGATCGTGTCGAAGATTTCCTTGTCGGAGAAGGTCGACATCGACGCGGATTCCGACAGGTCGCGAGGACGGGGGTCCGGCATGCGTGCCCAATTGAAGCCTTCCTGCTGTCTTCCACTTTCGCCGTGACAGTGCATGCAGTAATGTTGATAGAGCTTCCGACCTTTCGCCGTTCTTTCATCTTCAAACAAGGCACATCCGCTCGTCACCGCAAACACGGCGACGACAACGACGGCGATCTTGACCAGTACCCGCTGCATGCCTCGTTCTCCCTTCATGATTCGTTACCCCTCCGAATTCTTCTCACCAGGAAAAACTGAAAGCCGGCAGCAAGCGCAATACCCAACACGACGTATCCATACATGGAATTGTCCGGTGGCGGCTCGGCCCGAACGTACCACCACGATGAAACGGCTTTTTGTGAACCTTGTTCCCTGACCGCCCCATCCACGATTTCCCCATCCCAAAACGCGAACGCCAGGTTTTTCCATTCACCGGGCGTGATTTGCACGTCATGTTCATCACCCGTTTGTAACGGCCGGGAAAACACGACGCGCCAGGTTCCTGCTTGCCATGCGCCCGTTGCCGAGACGTTCTGATTTTCTTGTGCCCGAATCGTTTTGAACCCCTTGGCATTCATATCGGTGGCTTTACCGTGTTCTTTTTTCCAGTACCAGATATTGACCGCCCCTCCTTCGACTTGGAGCATTTCCTGTCCATGGGCAAAGTGGGCCATTTTATCGCCGACCATAAACTCGATCGCGGCGGCATCGGCGGCATCTTCCGACGGGTCGGCATACTCGAGCAGGATGGCCATATCCTGGCCGTTATGCATCCCACGAACCTTGACGGATTTCACCGTGACTTCCTGAATGCGATCCGGCCAATGCACCTGTGGCGCCAAGTTAAATTCTGACGGCTGGATCGTGTCCCACACCGCGGCGTTCGGATCATCCGCAGGGATTGATTCATCAGTCAAATGCAGACGAACGGCCACACTTTCGGCTCCGCCTTCCTGGGGCGGATCGCTCGCGAACACGCAGGAAGCCCCGACTCCCGTCACCATGAGGATGAGTCCAAGCGCGACGTAATAGTTCTTCTTATATCCCATTTTCCTGCTCCTTGGATCCTTTCCTTCGGCAAATCCAACGATCATCGGACTACGAGGGCACACCCTCTCCCCGCTCCTTATTCCTCTTCCTCCCAGGTCCGTGGAGACTGGCCGGCGCCGGCATATTCACCCATGATAATTTTCCAGATCCATTCGTCCGGCAATTCCACTTCCCATCGCGGCATGGCTGATTTCCAGGGCATTGCTTCGATCGGAAGGCCGACGCCTCCTTTTTTGATCCGCCAGAAAAGATAGGATTCCTGCAACTGGGCAATGGTTCCGGGATCGACGAAATTCGCCGGAGGCGGATTGAAGCCAACCGCCGCCGGGCCTTTCCCGTCGAAATTGGCTCCGTGACAGGGAGAACAAAACGCCGCATAGAGGCCTTTCCCCATCATGACATTGTCCTGCGTGCTCTCATAAGGATTCGCCAGACCGACAAACTCCCCCGGAGGCGCGGGATGAATGGTTCGATTTTCCGCCGGCGGCATATCGCTTGGGGCGAGTCTGGTATACGTTTGCCACCCCACCAACAAGGGGAACAACACGAACACCAGAATACGCGCGGTGCCGGCAATGCCCGTCTGCCCCGTGCCGGTGAGGAACCGCCCGATGGGTCCCATGAATTCGTCGAGACTTCCCCCGCTCATGGTATAGAAAATCATCGCAGAGGCAAGGGTCAGCGCCAGGTACAGGAAAATCAGACTGGCCGGGAGCGGCGCGGTGAACAACGGGAGTATGAATTTGAGAAATACATACATTCCCACCAACAGGATGACCGTTTTCGCAAGGGGACCTTTCATATTTCACCCTTCTGGTTAGTGTGCTCCATTGACGGTGAGGGAAGCGACTTCCACCTCTTCCTTGCCGATATTCATCACGTCTGCGACCTTGACGCTAATGGGTTCCCCGCTCATTTTCTGGAGAAACGCAATCACCGAATAAATCTCTTGCTGCGACAAGGCAATCGGATTCTTGTGGATATAGGGCATGCGGGCCGGATATTCCTTGGGCAAACCTTCATGTCTGAAATCAAGATACACATAGGCTTGCGGCTCGGTGAGGCTTTCATAGATGAACTCCGGCGCGAGTTTGGCCCCGATGCCCTTTAACTCCGGACACCTGGCTGATTCACTGGGACCAATGGAATGACACAAGGCGCACTGCCCTTTGCTGAAAAAAATCTTTTGACCAATCGAGGCCAAGTCATCCGGCGTTTTGACTTCGGTAATATCAAACGTCTCGATAGCCGGAGGAAGAGAGGCCATCTGCGGCACCCCCAACGCAATCAAGGTAAACGTCCCCAAGACGATCACCACGAAGCCTACCACCCTGAGGAATTTCGCCTTGATAAAGAGCAGGATGCAGATTCCTGATCCTACGACTGTGAGACCGATCAATTGGAGTAATGCGACTTCACTCATGGGTCCTCGCTCCGGTTCGGGAATACCAACGTCAATGGTTTCTCAAGCAAGCTATCTCATCCCTTCTACGTTTTCAGACACCTCTCGTGGGGCTCCTCCGGCCATGGCCGGCGTGACGCTTGCGGGGATCTTGGCCGGTTCAGGTTGTTCCTGGTCCGGGGCTTTCGTCCCCTTATCACCCATCGTGGCCACCCAAAAGATAAACGCCACCAGCAAACAAAACACGAAGGTATTGAGGGACATGAAGGCGGCCGCGTATCCCAACGCAGGAGAATAGGCGTATTCCGAGGTGTCTCTTATCACACCGTACACGTGCCAGTGCACCCGGGACGATGAGCGGGCATAGCCCATCAGCGACATCAACAGGATCACCATGACCGCATTGGACACCAAAGCATAGCCGGCCCGGATCGGCATTTGCCCCCAGACCATTTCCGTCGTGATTTTGGCGCTTCTCATCAGCAAAGCCGTCAAGGGTGTGAACGTCACCATCACAAACAAGACGATCAATACCTGGGCGACGGAGAAATAGTTGATCCGGATAATGGCCGGAACGAAATACCCCCATACCCCGAGCACGATGACCGCTATGCCCGCGATCACCAACAAGGCGCCCATCACCGATTTGGCAATCTTCGCCCAAGCGGCCGTTTCCTGCTTTCCGGCCCGCCAATACATGATGAAACTCATGAATGTGACCAGGATCATGAGATTGGCTACCGTCATTTTTGCGGACATCACCCCGAATACCCCAAGCAGCGGATGATGGGTCCCGCCCATTTTTCTGGCCTCTTCAAGGCTGGCCACAAGGGAGTGGGGGGTCATCCAGACGCCCAGACACACCATGAGCACAATCAGCATGGCAAGGATCGGTCGTCTGTACGTTCGCTCGGAGCCCGGAATCCGGTAGGTAATGCCCATCCAAAAATAGTAATTGGCTCCGAGGAACAGCACCCCGATGAGCATTGCCTGCAGGATAAAGAGCCAAGCCAGAAATCCTCCCATGAGGGTAATGCCCATTTGCTGGTTATATTGGTAGATCTCTCGCATGAGCCAATAACCGGCGAAGGGAAGGGGAAGCATGCCGAACACGCCGATGAAGTTTCCGACGTAGCCCATCCAATCATAATGTTCCCGTTCCTCCCGGCTGGCCGCCAGGAGATAGCGGATGCCGGCATAGGCGCCGCAAATAAACCCGCCCAAGACGACGTTGGCAATGAATCGATGAATGTTAACCGGCCACCACGTGGGATTCCACATGGCCGCCCATGCTCGCTCAATCGCCGTCCCATCACCCACGACGACGGGGCTGGCCTGGAACGTCGCCCAGGCGTTGGGGACGATCATGATAAACAGGGCAAAGACGTTCAGCAGGAATCCCAGAAAAAGATGGAACGTTTTCTTGTTTCCCTGCATGGCGTCCCATCCGTACCAGTACAGGTACAGCGTGACGGTTTCCAACAGGAACAACAGGCAGTACACGATGAAGGTCGGGAAAAAGATATCGGACAAATAGGCCATGAGCTTCGGGTACAGCCCGATCAGAAGGAAGAGCAGGATACCCCCGAACAACGCCGTTGTGGCATACGCGGACGTCAACAGCTTGGTAAACTCTTTTGCCAGTTTGTCGTAGCGGGCTTCCTTGGTCTTCCATCCGACGATTTCACACACCCAGGCAAAAATCGGCACGCCCAACACGAACCCTGCAAGCAGTAAATGCTGCTGGGCCACGATCCAGACGACGTTGCGGCTTCCGATTCCCGGAATGTCCCGATACTCTACCGACATCGCTTGTGTCGCCGCATCCTGAGCCCAGACAACCGCCGGGAGAAGTACCAGCGCCCAAAAGACGCTCCATCCGAAGAGGGACGAGGGGTTCACCGTTGGCACCCGGGACTTCAGCGTTTCGATTATGCCGTGGTTTTTCATGTGTGATCCCTCATTGAACCGTTTCATCGTTCCCTCGATAGTTGTGGGGTAACAGCGGGGCGATGCTCTGACAGGTCGCCCGCAAGATCATCAGATCCTGTGAGTACATCCCATACTCATGGCGGTATAACGGGCGCTTGAACGTCGGTTGATTGCACGCTCCATCCAACACGCTATTGAGCATCAGGTGCGCATCATCAAACGTCGGATTACCCACACACCCGCTCACCGCCATCGCCATCGCCAAGCACATCGCCGCCAGTCTCATAATCTTTCCTTAAACATATCTTCTCGTCAATGCTTATGATCGGCAGGGTCGTGCTCCTGACCGGAGGAACCGGGGGTACCCGAAGCCACCGGCTTCTCTTGGGGAGCCGCCTTCTCTTGGGCCGCCGTCTGCTTCTCCGCTTTCGGCGTTTCCCCCGCGGGATTGTCTTTCTCCAACTCTTTCAACGTGGCTTCGGCACGAGCCAGGGTCTGCTCCGCGCTTTGAATGACCTTTTTGGGAACGATCGTTTCTTCCACCTTTTGTACGTCCACAAATTCGTATTCTTCATGAGGATGAGGGGTACTCACGGGGAGCAAGACCCAAAATAACACAATCAGCACGACGCCGCTTCCCGTAAAGGCCGTCAGCAAGAGCGGTTGATCTCGAGGGATCCGGAGAAGATCCCATTTCGACACGATATCCTGGAACGCCCCGTCAACGGGCGTCGAAGCACGCACAACGCGTTGAGCCAAGGCACCCAAACCAACCAACCAGCCATACAGCAGGACAATCAAAACGATGGTAACCGGCGCTCCCCACATCACCAATTCCAAGCTGATTTTTTCGGCAATGGGAATCACCATGATGTTGCCTTCAACAAAATGAAGCGTGGCCTCGACCGCGGATTGGGCAAGGGACTTGGCTTCACTCATGATCACAAACAACAGGGGAAGATACACCACGGAAAAGATCATCCACTGCCCCCATAAGCGGAAACCCGCCCCCTTGGGGGGATCAACGCTCAACCTTTCAAGGAAAACGGTTCGGGAGCACAGGCCAAGCGCCCACACGTCGATGGGAGTGGAGAGCAGCAGCAACGCCAGAAGACCGGTACCTTCCCAGGGATGGACACCGGCCGCCAACAGCAGAAGAGCGATGACCAATTTCAGGGGAAAGCCCGTCCAGAATGTTGGCCAAACGATTAACAGACCGAGTTTCGCGTTCGACATATTAATCCAAAAATTCCCTGTTGAGAATCGCGGAAACGGTGAAAATCAAAATCACCGCCATAATGGCAATCCAGCCGATCAATGCAATCGGCCGTTTGAAAATATTCCGTTCCGGATTCCTGTCAAGAAACGGCAACGCCGCCAGGAACCCCATAAACGCTCCGGGAAGCGCGATGGCCCCTAAAAACTGGCCGAATTCTCCGGCAAAAATTTTCAATCGCAACATCTGGAAGAGAAACAGAAAATACCATTCAGGTTCAGGATGATAGTCCCCCGGGTCCGGTGTCGCCTCTTCCAACAACACCACCGGCTCAATAAACGTCAACGTACAAATGATCAGGAAGACCGTGGCCATGGCCACGATATCTTTCCAGATTTGTCTGGGGAAGAAATAATCCGTCTTCGCCTTGATTTGTTCAGGGGTTCCACGGAACGGACCGGCGGGTCCGGCTTTCCGGAACAGAAAAATATGGAGACCGGCCAAGCCCATTAACGTCGCCGGCAAAATCATCACGTGAATGACAAAGAACCGGCTCAGGGTCATTTGACCCGGGGTCGGCCCTCCTTTCAAAAATCGACTCAGGAAATCCCCGATCACCGGGGTCTTATCCATAATCTCGACACCCACGACCGTGGCCCAATACGCCCGTTGATCCCATGGGAGCAGGTAGCCCGTAAAGCCAAATGCCATGACCAAGCCAAAGAGGGCCAGTCCGACCAACCAAATCAGTTCCCTGGGTTTTTTATACGCCCCCCATAAGAACACTTGAGACATATGGGCAAATACCACCACCACCATGGCCGTGGAACCCCAGAAATGGTAACTCAGCAGAAACCAGCCGTAATCCACTTCATGGATGATGTATTGCGTGCTCGCATACGCATGATCGGTACTCGGGACGTAGTAAAACATCAACATAATCCCCGTCACCACCTGCATAATAAAGATGAACAGCAAACACGATCCAAACGCATAGGCCCATCGAGACCCGCCGGGAACGGGCTCATTCAACATTTTGGCCTGAATGGATTTCAGCCCGACTCGTTCATCGACAAAGTCGACGACTTTCTCAAATGCATTGGGTGCGTTGGTGGTATCGCCGTTCATCACGCGTTACAGGAGTCGGATTTGGCCTTTGACCCCGGCCTTGTATTCAACGTCAATAATTTGCACTTCCCCGGCAGCATTGACTTGCATCGGCAGGACATCGAGAGGCCGCGGTGCCGGGCCGTCCAGCACCTTGCCCGCCTCATCATAGATACTTAAGTGGCAGGGACACAAAAAGACCCCGTCGGGAAAATTCTTTGTTCTGCGCCACTTGTACCCGCATCCCAAATGCGGACATTTTCCGGAATAGCCGATGTAGGGCACCTTGGCTTTATTCACCCACACCATGTTCCCCTTCTGGTCATAAAACTTTTTATCTTTCCCGCCGTAGACGGCTTTTTGCACTTCAGGCGTTGCCTTTACCACCCAGATATTTTTTTCGATTTGCTGCTCGGGCATAAAGGCTTCTTTAAAGCCCCGCGTAAACTTAAACTGGTATCCGATGTTGTCTTTTCGTATTTTGCGGACGTTCCCAACGGGAAACCACGAATTATCAAACGGCTTATACATGGGCTTCATGAGAAATTTTAAAACAGGGAACGCCAACGGAAGCGCAATCAACGTTCCGATGGCATGCGTCATGTTCATGAAAAAGCTGCGGCGGGGCACCCCCTGTTCGAGCCGGGGATAGGGCACGAGAATTTCGCCGGGCTCCACGTGGAGACGATCTTCCAGGTGGGCAATTTCCACGTCATGATGCGTGACGTAGGCCTCGCGATCCAGCACGGGAAACGCTCTGAATTCCTCCAACGACCCCCGTAGAATAATTTCTTCTTCATTCGGGATTTCCTGGATTTGGTCGACCGGAACCTGTCGGTCCACGCCTTGCCCGTCACCTTCCCTGACTACCACGTGACTGATCTCAAGGGAGAGCGGATCGACAATGACCTTGGAAATACTGCCGACTTCCCCGTCGGCACACCGCGCTTTTGCCTTAATTTTCGGTTGCATCGAACACTGTATCCTGAAGTTATTTCATTTTGATGGCCTTCGGTGTCTTCACCGAGGCATCTTTCAACGTCGCCAAAAAGGCCACCAGCGCGTCGACCTCTTCATCGAACATCAAGTCTTTATATTTGTCCGGCATTTTGCCTTTTTTGTACTGCTTGTCGAACCCTTCGGCCTTCCAACTTTTGGGGTCGAGGATTTTTTGCCGGAGGGCGTCAGGCGTCATGAGATTGCCGATATTGTCCAACTCCGGCCCTCGCTTCTTTCCGCCTTTTCCAAAGAGTTTGTGACAGTTGTAACACTCTTGCAACTCCCATTGCTCCTTGCCAAGCGCCACCAAGTCACCGGCCTCAGCCGATGAGGTGGGAGGCACCGCAACGTCCTCCACGACCTGAACGCCGCCGCCAAGGGTTCTTAATTGTTGCTCGATGGAGACGGCCCGCGCATTCAGGGCTTTTGCCCGCGCGATCAGTTCTTCGGCTTTCCCCTGCTTGGTCCTGGCTCGACGTGCTTTCAGGAGCTTTTCGATTTTTCCTTTTTCAACTTCCGGATCGTATTGAGGCAGGCTGCTTGCCCCGCCGATGTACACCCCCGAAAGAACAAGGTAAAACAACACCAGGCCGATGACGGCCTTGACTCCATCGAGACGATTCAGGGAGGGCGCATCAAGCAGGATAAACACGGCGGCGCCGAGCATGGCATACATAAAGAACATACCCTGGAAAATGAGGGGGAAATGCGTGGCTCTGGCCACCGCCACCAGAACAATCCCAATGATGACGCCTACGACGCCTTTTTTGATGATGTTTCGTGTCAAACTTTGCTCAGCCATATGCGCTTCCAACCTCCGTTACTTCGCACCGGCGGGCACCGGGGTCCCTTGCGGCGACTCGGTCTTTTGGCCGGTGGCTCTTAACGTCACGACAATGGCGAAACTCACGACGAGATAAAAGATCAGGGTGACACCCGTAATCCACCAGGCGGAATAGGCCAACGTGGGCGTAAAGGCTTCCGGGGTAAAGTCCGGCACCAGGTTATACACGTGGAAATATTTTCTCGTGAGGGAGCGAACCGTCCCCATCAAGCCCATGGTCCAGATTGCACTGAACGCCAAAAAGATCAGGACGAACTGGGACGTGAAGTCGATTTTCCCCCAGATAATGGTTCCGCTCCTGATGGCCCGGTTATAGAGAATATAGTTGACGATGGTCAGAAAGACCAACGTGAACGCGGCGGCATTTTTCGCCGGCATCAGCGCCAATTCGCTTGCCCAGGAGGGAAGCTCCAATTCTTCAGTGGACAACGCCTGTGTCGCCACAAATCCGTGAGGCGTCATCCAGATGGCGTTGGCGACGACAATCATCAGAAATCCGACCTTGATCATGGTGAAGGACGAAACGGTAAATCGTAACCCCGGCAGCCTGCCCAGGACCAGCGGAAGAACGATCAGTAACGCCAGGAAGATCAGCGACTGCCATTCCGGCGGCGGGAACATTTTCCAGGCGACCCCCATGACCACCGGGATGAGCATGACGGCGACCATGACCAGCCCGGACATACGAACCCGCTCCACGCCTTGAATCCGCTTCATACTCAGCCAGATATAATAATTGCTGGCCAGGAAAATCAGGCCGACCATGGCTCCCTGCATTTCAAAAAACATCGAAAGCTGGTCCGCCATCATGTACGGACAGATGGACGCGTCATAATCACACAGTTCATAGGCCAGGAGATACCCCATGAAGGGGAGAAACAAGAGGGCGCCCACGCCGATCAGATTTCCCACGAACCCCATCCAGTCATAGTACGAGCGCTCTTCATCCGTCTTGGCTCCCATATACATATACGCCGCCACCAATCCCGCTATAAACCCACCGAACGTCACGTTTCCGACCATCCGATGAAGATTCAAGGGCATCCAGCTGTAATTGGCGACCTTGTCCCACAAGCCCGCCGTTTGGACAAATTGAATCAGCGAGATCCCTTCCGCGGATTTGGCAGGCGTGTTCATAAACGACGTGGGACCGTCAATCACAAACAACGTGACCGTTCCCACCACGTTCAGCAAGACCCCCAGGGCAATATGCCGGGCTTTGTTTTCACCCTTCAGAGAATCCCAGGAGTAAAAATACGCGTACAGGATAATGGTTTCGAGAATAAACAGGAGTGGATAGATCAGGGCGAAAATCAGGAAGAAATGTTGGATGAGCCAGGTGGTGAAAACAGGATAGGTGGCAAGCAGGACAAAAATGAACAGCCCGCCCGTCAATGCGGTCATACTATATAAGATCACCGTGACTTTGGTGATTTCTTTGGCTAATCGATCATATTTCGGGTCCTGGTTTTTATAACCCAACCACTCCGACACGACGGCAAAGATCGGGGCTCCCAGAATAAAGGCCGCAAACAAAATGTGGAGTTGGGCCACAATCCACACCGCCGTTCGATTCCCGGTATAAGGGAACTCCACGGGTGGGGGGGCCGGGGCCTGGGCATAGGCGACGGCAAGTCCACCGAACACAAGTCCTAACAACACAAGAAAACTGCGGGTTAAGGTTTTCAAGGGTGGTGGCCCTCCTTATTGTTTGTGCCCCAACAAGAACGTGGAAATCGCCCGTGCTACTGGGGAGTTCCTTCAGAAGATTCTCCTCCAGCAGCTTCCCCATTCGGAGCCGCTGTTTCTTCAGCCGCCGGAGCCGCTGCCTCTTCAGCCGCCGGAGCCGCTGCCTCTTCAGCCGCCGGAGCCGCTGCCTCTTCAGCCGCCGGAGCCGCTGCCTCTTCAGCCGCCGGAGCCGCTGCCTCTTCAGCCGCCGGAGCATCGGCCATTCCTTCAGGAACCCATTTGTTTTGAGCAACGCTGTATTCCATGCCTTTCAAGCCGAACGTGGATTCATAGGCAATCACTTTCCACCGGTCATCCTCGGAAAGCTTGGATTTCCAGGCCTTCATTTTGGTGCCTTTGACCCCTTCGGAGACACGCCAGAACCACTGGGAATCAGAGAACAACTGCATGTGTTCACCCTGACGAAAATCTCTGGCCCCGGCCTTCAGGGGCTTCCCATCTTTCCCATGACAACTGGCACAATTGACGTCGATATTTTCCGCACCGATAAAGATCTGCTTTCCTTGTTCAATAATTTCCGGATTGTTCCAATAGCCTTCCGGCATATGCATATCGGCATATTCCGGCGGTGCCGGGGGGGGAGGAGCCGGCGGCTTGGCTTCCCCACAGGCTGACAACGTCCATCCCATTGCCACGACGGCAACAACTCCCAACATCTTTCGGCTTGTATTCTTCTCCATAAAGAACTCCCATCTTCGCTTTTTTATGTCAATGAATAGTCTGAGCGTCAAAAAGCCGGCTCCTTCTTCTTTCTCTTCCCCTGAGGAAACATTCCCTCAACCTAACGAAGGGAAACCCTTTCTCCATAATATTTGTGACAAACTTTTTCTCGAATCCCTTGGCCTTCTTCCCCTATCTGCCTATACAGCAAGAAAGACCGACGGTCATGTTTTCAAGCGCCATGGCCCCCTCGACGAGCCACGTGGTAATGGTGAGGGATCGCATGTGATGGGTTGCCTGGAATCGAGTCCGGGACTTGCCTCTTGGGAGAGCCTTTCCAGATAATTCGCTTTTCCTTTGGAGAGACCACACCTCAACCCTTAAGCAACCGTTTTACAGGAAGGAAAATTCTAGGCAAAAGGTCCGTGACTTCTAGCATATGGGGCTTTCATCTGTCAATAATCAGGCGTCTGAAAAGGTCTAAGATCGGGAGAAATTCTGCCCTTCGTTTTTCCTCTCCTCCTGGCGTTTCCGCACCCAGGCTTCCCAGGATTCTCCCGAAGCCGTATCTTGCCCTGTAAAATGGAAGGCGTGAATCTCGCGGCAGGGAATTTTTCGGGAACCGGGATGATCAGGTTGGAACATCTCCAAGTAGGAACGCGGGCCATCCAACACGCGATTAAAGAGATAGCCGTTGATGAATTCCCGGGACTTCAGTTCCAGGGTCATATCGCCTCGGTACCCAAAAGCCAATTCAATGACTTTGAGCAACTCTTCCAGAGAGGTTGGACGAAAGACCGCTCCCTGGAGGCTTTGTTCAGAAGGTTCTTCAGGCGCATCCTGAGACATAGGCACCGTGAAATGGAACCGGAAAGAGGGGAATCAGGTCATGTTGGGGAAAAGCGTGGCCTTCACGGTTCCGGCAAACCCGGACCACGAACTAAATGTGTCCTCTACGGCGGAGGCTTCGTACCCGCAATGCACCATGCAGTCCTGACATTTCTCATTTCGCCCAACGCCATATTGCTCCCACGCCGTCGACTCGAGCAATTCCCGGAAACTCGACACATATCCATCCTGCAAAAGGTAGCAGGGCTTTTGCCAGCCGAAAATATTATAGGTGGGGTTTCCCCATGGGGTGCATTGATAATCACGCTTGCCCACGAGAAATTCCAAAAACAGGGGCGATTGGTTAAATCGCCACCGGCGTTTTCTCTTCGCGAGTACATAAGAAAACAGTTCCTGCGTCCGATGTCGCTTCAAGAAGCTATGTTGGTCCGGCGCCTTTTCGTAACTATAGCCAGGGGATATCATCATCCCCTCCACCCCAAGATCCATCATCTCGTCAAAAAAGGCTCGTACCCGTTGCGGATTCGCATCGTTAAAGAGGGTCGTGTTGGTGGTGACCCGGAATCCTCTTTTTAAGGCAGTTTTGATCGCTTTCGTCGCGACGTCATACACCCCATCACGACACACCGCGAGATCATGTTCATCGCGTAACCCGTCCATGTGGACACTGAAGGTCAAATAGTTGGAGGGTTCATATTCGTCAATTTTGCGTTCCAATAGAATCGCATTCGTGCACAAATACACATATTTTTTGCGTTGCACCAACCCTTGAACGATGTCCGGCATCTCGGGATGAATGAGCGGCTCCCCGCCGGGAATGCTGATAATAGGAGCTCCACATTCTTCAGCCGCCGCCCAACATTGTTCAGGCGTCAACCGTCGATCCAACACATGCTCGGGATATTGGATCTTTCCGCAACCGGCACAGGCCAAATTGCACCGAAAAAGCGGCTCCAACATCAACACCAGCGGATAGCGTTTGACGCCCTTGAGTTTTTGCGAGACAACGTAGCTGACAACAGTTGCCATCTGGGAGAGAGGAACAGCCATAATTTTCCAGGGACCCTTTTTACTCAACTCACAGGATGAAATCGAAATGGAGGCGCCGAGCGGGATCGAACCGCTGAATCGCAGTTTTGCAGACTGCTCCCTTAGCCACTTGGGTACGGCGCCCGCCCGACATTATAACGAGGCACCCGACCCCTGACAAGGAGACGGCGGAGAACCCAACGACTGACCTTTCGCAAAGAATCTTCCAGTGGACTGCGCGAGCTAGTGTGATGGCAAAACGGGAAGTTCACGACTCACGGATGCATCGTGAGAATCATGAGAAGCAATGGTAACCTGGGAAGCATGCGAAGCGGATGGGGAGGACACTTCTTCATGGGCGTCATTCTGTTCCAACGCCATCAACTCGACTTCCTCAATGAGGACATCCATCAATTCTTCTGACGGCACTTTTTTTACAAGCTTCCCTTTTTTGAACAAAATTCCCATGCCCTGTCCGCCCGCAATGCCGATATCCGCCTCTTTCCCTTCACCAATGCCATTCACCACACAGCCCAGGACGGACACGTTCAAGGGCATTTTAATATGACTTAACCGTTTTTCCAGTTCATTGGCCAGTCGCACCACGTCAATTTCGACCCGACCACAGGTCGGACATGCGATGACGTTCACTCCGCGATGACGAAGTTCCAGGGACTTGAGAATTTCAAAGCCGACCTTCACTTCTTCCACGGGATCGGCGGCCAGAGACACCCTCAAGGTATCGCCGATACCTTGAGATAACAACCAACCCAATCCGATGGCGGATTTGACGGACCCGGTCCTGGCCGTCCCCGCTTCGGTGATCCCGATGTGAAGCGGATAATCCGATTGATGGGCGAATAACCAATACGCGTCAATGGCCATATGGACATCAGAGGCTTTTAAGGACACCTTCATGTTCGTGAAGCCCATATCCTCAATGGCGTGGACGGCATTCAACGCCGATTCCGACAAGGCCTCTGCCGTGGGATACCCGTACTTCTCCAACAGTGGACGCTCCAACGAACCGCCGTTGACGCCAACCCGAAGGGGAATGCCTCGGTCTTGCACCGCTTTGATCACTTCGGCCAACCGCCACCACGGCCCGATGTTTCCGGGATTGATGCGAACACAGTCCACGACTTCGGCTGCTTTGAGCGCCAACCGATGATCAAAGTGCACGTCCGCTATTAAAGGAATCGAGATCCGGGCTTTGATTTTGGGAAGGGCTTCCGCGGCGTCTTGATCAGGCACGGCAACCCGTACCAGTTCACACCCCGCCTCTTCCATCTGATGAATTTGTTCGACGGTTCCCTGGACATCACTCGGATGCGGGACGGTCATGGACTGGACCGTAATGGGAGCTCCGCCCCCAATTTTGACGGAACCCACCTGGATCTGTCTGGTTTTTTTTCGCGTAATTCTCATAGAACCGCTTCTTCAGGTCAAGACCGATCCAACGGAGACGCGAGTGAATAATTCTTTGGCTTGTTGATAAATGCCGTCTGCCGTCAAGCCGTATTTCTCTCGGAGTAAATCTTGAGGTCCCTGTTCAATGAACCAGTCAGGCAACCCCACACACTTCGTCGGCACGTTGGTAATGCCTTCCTCGGAAAGGCACTCAAGAACCGCGGAGCCGAATCCGCCCATTGCCGAGGCTTCCTCTACGGTAAGCAGACACTTCACCTGTTTCGCCACGGTTCCGATCAAATCGCCATCAAGCGGTTTGACAAAACGGGCATTGAGCACCGCAACGGAAATCCCTTCCTGCTCCAACCGCTCGGCCGCTGCCATCGCTTGATGCACCGTCGCCCCGATCGCCACCAGGGCAATGTCCGTGCCTTCTCGTAACAATTCACCTTTGCCCAGGGGCAACACTTCCGGGACCTGGTCCATTTTCACCCCCAACCCCGAGCCTCGAGGATAACGAACGGCGACAGGTCTGTCATAACTGATACACGACTTGATCATATGCTGTAATTCATTTTCATCCTTGGGGGCCATAATCACCATGTTCGGCATATGCCGGAGATACGCAAAATCAAACACCCCATGGTGGGTCGTCCCGTCCTGCGCCACAAGCCCCCCTCGATCGATGCAGAACGTCACCGGCAGATTCTGCGTGGCCACGTCATGAATCACCTGGTCGTAGGCCCGTTGCAGGAAGGTCGAATAGATAGGAATCACCGGCCTCATGCCCTGTGTGGCCATTCCTGCGGCAAACGTCACGGCATGTTGCTCCGCGATCCCAACGTCATAGAGTCGTTCGGGAAAGACCTTCTCAAAGGCGTTTAACCCCGTCCCTTCACACATCGCAGCCGTAATCGCCACAATACGCTGATCTTCCTGGGCCAATTGAATAAGCGTGTTGACGGCTACGCTGCTATACGACGGCCGCGCGGATTTGCTCTTGGGCTTTCCCGTATCGAGGTCAAAGGGTGAACTGGCGTGAAACCACACGGGATCGTTCATTGCCGGTTTATAGCCCAATCCCTTTTTCGTGAGCACGTGCAATAACGTCGGGCCATCCAGCTTGAGCACGTTCTCCAAGGTGGGCAGCAAATATTCAAATGTGTGGCCATCAAGGGGCCCGATGTACCGAAACCCCAATTCCTCGAACAACATCCCGGGCAACACCAACCCTTTGGCCAACGCTTGAGCCCGATTGGCCACTTTCTTCACCTGTCCGCCAATGCGGGGAATCGTCTCCAGGATTCGATTCGCCTTTTCTTGTATGCGAACGCCCAATTCACCCGTAATGGTCCGATTCAGATAGGCGGATATCGCCCCGACGTTTTTCGAAATCGACATTTGATTATCGTTCAAAATCACCAACAGGTCTTTCTGGCCATCACCGGCTTGCTGAAGACCCTCGAGGGTCAACCCTGAAGTCAACGCGCCGTCTCCAACGACGCAGACGACCTTATGCGATTGTTTTTGTTGCTCACGGGCTGCCACAAAGCCCACCGCAGCAGAAACACCCGTACCCGCATGACCGGCATTAAACGTGTCATAGACACTTTCTTCCCGCTTGCAAAACCCACTTAATCCACCAAATTGCCGAATGGTATGAAATTGTTCTCGACGCCCGGTCAACAACTTATGCGCATAGGTTTGATTGCTGGTATCCCAGACAATCAAATCCTTGGGAGTGTCCAACAGGTAATGAAGAGCGACGGTCAATTCAACGACACCGAGATTAGAAGCGAGGTGCCCGCCGACGTTCGAGATCACGGCAAGAATCTGGTCACGAATTTCCTGGCACAAATCCGGAAATTGTTCGGGTGACAACTTTTTGAGATCGGACGGCCCTTCGATTCCTTGCAGGAGAGACATACCCGTATCCTTCTTATGAGCGATGCAGGAGCGCTTTCCCAACTCGTTGATGGGAAAAGAAAAACATCCACGGGTAGTTTCGCAAAATCAGGGAATGCTGTCAAGAAATCCCACTAGGAGATCTTACCGAAACGTTCCGATCACGTTTCGGTCAGGTACCTGGGCTGAAGGGCAAGGCCTCAACGATGAAGGTTGGCTACAGGCAACTCTAAGATTGAAGCCGGGTGGTCTTGGTTCGTAATTTCTCAAGAAGACCCTCAACCGACTCGGCCTCGATGATCCGTCCAAATTGGCTTCGAAAATTCTTGACCAGACTGACGCCGTCCAAGACCACGTCATACACCTTCCAGGCATTCGAGCTCTTCAGCATGCGGTAATAGATGGAGAGGGTTGACTTGTCGGAGGTCACCGCCGTTTGAACCTCGGCAAAATCTCCTTTTCTCCGTTCTTTGAGGTATTCAGTCTGTTCACCGGAATAGCCATCAACGTTTCCAGCATACGTTTTAGAGAGAAATCGCTGAAAAAGGCGCACAAATTCTTCCCGGTCGGCTTCGTTTAACTTCTGCCAATGCCTTCCCAAGGTTCTTTTCCCCATTTCTTGATAGTCGAACCGCTTTCCGATGATTTCCTCCAGGATTTCCAAGCGGTCCTGGGCTCTTTCCGATGACTTAAGAGACTCATCTCCCAAAACCTTCAAGACCTGATCGATGGTCCCTTTCATAGCCTCCGTGGCGGAACCTGTCTCCATCTCCGCTGAAAGGTATGCTGAAAATCCAAAAACCGACAACCCAAGAATCAATGCACCAATCAGGGTTTGGACTCGTGTTTCAACCGTTCTTGCGATTCCTGGAGGTAGCTGAGGCATAACCATTTCCTTTCTTAGCCGCACCTATACGGTATTTCTCAACCTTGACACAATAGAGTCGTTGACCAATAGTTTAGGCGTTATGTTCTGCTACCGAAAAGAAAGTTGCAAAGAATTGAGTCAGCCGGGTCGACGCCACGTTTTTTTGCCGACGCAGTCGATTAAACGCCGGCCATATTCCCGGGGTTTGGGCAACGGCCCACACCCCTTGAAGGAATGTGCTTGATCGGCAAAAAAGATTCAGGTCAAGGGGCAAATCTTCCTCTACACGATCTGAAACCGACCGGACCACGAAGAACGGGATGCCCCGTCGGGCAGCCATCGTCCCGATTGCCGCACTTTCCATATCCAGGCTGCTCGCCTCAAAGGCCCGGCCGATGGCCTGCTTGTCTCTGGCCAACCACACAATATTCCGGACCGTGACCAACCGTCCGGATAGAACCGTGTTCTCTGATAATTGTGCCGTGTGACAAGCTTTTTGTCGATACAAGGCACTACAGAAAATCGAAGCATGGGGAAAAGTGATCGAGTCCTGACAGACAACCTGCTCAGGAATCACCAAACCGCCGATTTGTGAGGGAACCAAGGCTCCGGCAAACCCTGATGCAATACACGCGGTCCAGGGTCTCTTATCGAAAACTGCCTCACACGCGGCCTGCGCTTTCGCCGGCCCAACACCGGTTTGGATGACGGCAACGAAGCAGGAAGCATTCGCCCATCGACGCCATTTGACCCCATCCACCCGCTCGACACGGCTCCCGGGCAACGCGTGCGCAATAGCGTTACACTCCCAAGGGGTCGCGGCAAAGACGGCGATATTCTCCAGGAAACGCTCCTGAAACCGTTGAAGTGAGAAAGGACGACGCCAATCAGAGGCTATTGCCGTTGCCTGGCTGATTGCGCGATGTGTTGCAATGCTTCAGCTTTCGTCTCCCCGTGCATCCGAACGTTACGATACATAGCCAACGCCCACATGGGGAAATATTTGCTGTAGCCATGATATCGAAGATAGAACACTCGGGGAAACCCGGTGCCGGCATGGAACGGTTCGAACCACGTCCCGTTATCCCGTTGATGGCGAAGCAAAAAATTGATTCCGCGCACGACGCTCAAAGAGTCGGACAGGCCTGCGGTCAATAAAGTCATGAGGGCCCACGCCGTTTGAGAAGGAGCACTTTCGCCCTTTCCGGCCCACGTCCGGTCCGCATACGACAAACAAGATTCTCCCCATCCGCCATCCACGTTTTGTTTGGATTCAACCCAAGCGCCGGCCCGTTGGATCCATGGAGCGGACATGTCCTCTCCAATGGCCTGAAGGCCGACGATGACGCACCACGTCCCATAGAGGTAATTGACGCCCCATCGCCCATACCAACCGCCGTCGGGTTCTTGCGCTCGTCGAAGAAACTCAAGCGCCGGGACCACGGCAGGGTGGGACCGGTCATATCCCATGGCGCCAAGCATCTCCAGACACCGCCCCGTGAGATCAGCCGTGGGAGGATCGAGCAAAGATTGATGATCCGCGAAGGGAATCTTGTTGAAAATCAGTTGATCATTATCCCGATCATAGGCTCCCCACCCCCCGTTAGAGCTTTGCATGGCCAACACCCAGTTCAGCCCACGCCGAATGGCTTCATCCTGATCAGCGGGCTGAAGAGGTGAAAGTTTCGCCAAGGCAGTCAGGACCGCGGCCGTATCATCGACGTCGGGATACCACTCATTCTCAAACTGAAAATACCATCCGCCTGGTGTGGCCGCGGGAGAAGACACGATCCAATCCCCCGCCCTCTGCGTTTGTCGAGAACGCAGCCAGGAAGAGGCGTGCGACAGCGCTTCATGGTCAACAGGGAGACCTTTTTCAACGAACGCATTGATGGTTAACGCCGTATCCCAAATTGGAGAATGACACGGCTGCAGGTGAAGCGTGGACGGTCCATTGGCTGACGCCGGCGTTTCAATTTCCAGAGCCTCGATTTCTCGAAGGGCCTTTTGGAGGAACGGATGCGTCACGGGGTATCCGAGGGCCGTCAAGGCAAAAATCGAATTTGCCATGGCCGGGTAAATCGCCCCAAGCCCCCCTTCACCCTGCATATGATCCAGCAACCATGCCTCGGCTTTCTTGATCGCTTTTTTCCGTACGAAAAGAAGAGGATATTTCTCGTAGATCTTGAGAATTCTATCGACCCATACAAAAAAATTCCGCCAACTGATGAACTCGGGATCTTTTTGAAACGGCGGGGCGTGGCGATAGTTGATTTGATCCCGGGGCGTACAGAATAACTCTTCAATCCCTTGTCCTGGGGGAACCCGGTATTCCCGGCGAACGGCAAAAACAATAAGCAGCGGAATAACGACGGCTCTGGACCAATACGAGATGGCGTACACGTTAAACGCAAACTTTTGGGGTGCCAGTACGATTTCGGGAGGCATGCTCGGAAGCCCGATCCAATCGTATTGACCAAACAAGGCCAACGTAATTTTCGTAAACACGTTGGCTGACACGACGCCGCCTTTGGCCAGGATAGCTTGTCGGGCTCGATGCATCCCCGGATCATCTTGGGGGACCCCGGCCAATTTCAAGGCAAAGTAGGCTTTGACCGAGGCACTGACGTCCATGGGGGCTCCGGTATAAATCGGCCACCCGCCATCTTCGAGTTGGGCGCCTTGAAGATACCGAACCATTCTGGCTTCCCGCTCTTTATCAACGGCACCGACATACCGGCGCAACATCATATACTCCGAGGTCAACGTCGTATCCGCCTCTAATTCCTCCACCCAATAGCCATGTTCAGGATGCTGTTGTTCGAGAAGCCACCTTGTGCTCCGCGACAAGGCTTCTTCGACGGCTTCCGCATGTCCAACGGTCGATGGGGCGGACCGACCTTGAACGAACTTCGCCTCCCTCGCCACGTCGGGGTTATTCAAGACAAGCTTCAGGGAAGGATTGTGTGGTTTCCGAGGACGAGATTGGACCTGATGGGGGGCAGAGGGGAAAAAACTCTGGGACAGCCGCCCCAGGAAATTTATGAGGAGATCCATATCTAAACTAACTGGTATCGAACAGGATACGTCGAGAGACGTGGACACGTCCAACGACTGGAAATTTCACTCATGCTCCCCCCATGATCAGGAGGTTGGTGGCTTATAACAGACCATCTTGAAGAGAGTCAAGGATATTACCATGGCACGTGAAGGCAAACGCACGAGCGAAAGACCATTATGGAATAGTGGTTCCGATATTGTCCTTCCGCTCCTCAGGCCGTCTTTTCTCAACCGACGGGAGACTATAAGGCAACGTCATTCGTGACGTTCAGCAACGTTTTCTTCTCATCAATGGTCCATACGTCACAAGTCGGATCGCCATCGATATTGGCGGTGGCCACGGCCGTAAACCCCGTCGCCGACACGTGATCCAAGGTCGAAGCCGTACAGCCGGGTGGCAGTGTTCCGGAACTGCCGTCTCCCAGTTCATAGTAATACAATTGAGAGGAACCCGTGACGGCAAACCCTATCGCGTTGAAATCGTCGACGTAGGTATTTTTCTCGGCAAAATAGGCCAGTTCGCTGGTATGAAGCGCCACCAGGTTGATTTTTGCTTCCGATTGTTTGGCCCGGGCTTGATATGTAAGAAAATTCGGAATGGCAATCACAGCCAAAATCCCAATGATGGCCACGACGATCATCAACTCCGTCAAGCTGAACCCTCGCCGATTGCGAATGGCATGTAACATACGTTCCTCCCTCCACCATTCCTGCCTCGATGCAGACCTCACGCCATGCCTCAGGGGCTTACTCGCTGAAGGTTGCCTTGGGAACGGGGGACCCGGGAATGACGGGATCCGCGTATTGGCTCACTTGAGCGTCATCCTCCAACTGCTCTCCTTGCAGATTGGGCGGATTCCCAAAGCCCACTTCACGAAATCGTTTGATTAATTTCTCATTGCGAGGATCCAATTCCAGCGCCCGGATCCAAGCATCCTTGGCCGCCTCTTGATGCTCTTGGGTCAGATAAATTTCTCCCAAGTGCTCAAAAATGACCGGGTCATCGTTGACGAGTTCGGCCGCTCGCTGAATTTCTCGAAGGGCTTCAGCCACCCGTCCGATTTTGAATAACGCCCACCCCAAGCTGTCGACATACGCCCCATTGTCCGGCTTGAGCGCGACGGCGCGTCGAGTCAATTCCACGGCTTTTTCCCCATTGATGCCTCGATCGGCGTAACTATAGCCCAAATAATTGAGCGCGTCGGCATGCTCGGGATTGAGGGCCAGCACCGCTTCCATTTCTCGGACCACGTCGGGAAACCGGTCGAGTTTGTCATACGCGGCACCAAGATTAAATCGCAAATTTCATCATTGGGGTGATACTCCAGCCCCTCTTTAAACGCAGACGTCGCCTGTTCAAATGCCTCTGCTTGCAGGTAACTCAAGCCCAGCAAAAAATGCGTCTCCGGATTGCCGGGTTTCAGCCCGACCGCTCGGGTCAAATGCAGCGCCGCTTCATCATAGCGCGTGAGTCGATACAGCAGAATTCCCAGGTGAATACGACTATCGTAAAACGTCGAATCCATATCGATATTGGTCCGATACGCTTCAATCGCCCCTTCGACGTCGTCGATTTGTTCGTGCAACCATCCCAGATAATCTCGAACCCGAAGCTCGGATGGATGGGCCTGGACGATCCGTTTCAAATCCGTCATGGCACGGTGGGGATCTTTCATTTCGACGTAGACAAGAGCCTTTTGGATTTGCACCTTCACGTCCTTGGGGTCATCCACGATCATCTGATCCAGAATATCCAAGGCTCGCTCGTAGTCTTTTTGGTTTACCAAAAAACGGATAAAGTCCTTACGGAACATATTGCCACGAGGCCTGACTGACGAAACAAATTGCTGGTAGAGCTGAATCGCTTCCTGAAGGTCCTCGTCGGACTCATACAGGTTAAGCAAGGCCTGATACGCCGGTTCAAACCGTTCGGCCCTTTTGATCGCTTGACGGTAGGCCTCCTTGGCCTCCGTTCCCTTTCCTTGAGCCTCAAAGGCTTTTCCCCGATAGAAATGTCCGAAATGAGACTCCGGTGCATAGGCGATACCCTGAACAAAAACCGCTTCGGCCTGCAGGGGTCGCTTGAGATTGAGCAGCAAGACCCCTTTATCAAAATAGGTTTCCTCACGTTCAGGATTCACACGGATCGCTTCGTCATATAACCCTAACGCGCGATCGAATTTCCCTCCGCCCGCGTAGATTTTGGCCATTTCAGCCAGCACGCCCGCATCCTGGACCCGAATTGTCTGGATTCGATCCAACGTGGCTACGGCTCTTTGCATATTCCCCGACAAAAATTGCAGCGCGGCCAACCTCACGCGCAGGAAGACCGACTTCGGGTCGAATTGCAGGGCGGCTCGATACTCGAACACGGCCTTGGGGACATCATTCGCGAGTTCCGCCAGATACCCTTGTAAAAAATGATAATACGCCGGAGCAGGAAGGGGTGGCGGCACGAATTCAGGCTGGGTGACGGAGTCGGGTTCAGGTTCGGGTACCGCGGCACAAGACACCACCACCAGCGGAATCAGGAGGAACATGATCAGCACCCGTTCCTGCCATCCGCCGGGCAGCACGCCCGCTCCTGTAGAAAACCACCTTCGTCTTGGGTGGGCCATTTCCCTCAATCTAAGGCATCAGGAATGATGGGTCTCAAGATCGGCAAATTTCGCATACCGCTCCTGGAAAGTCAGTTGCCGATCACCCGTCGGGCCATTGCGATGTTTCCGAATCAAAATATCGGCAAGGCCTTTTTCTTCCGTCTCAGGATTATAAACCTCATCGCGATAAATGAACATCACGATATCCGCATCCTGTTCAATGGCCCCGGATTCCCGGAGATCAGCCAAAACCGGGATAGGTGGTTTCCGATTCTCGACCGCGCGACTGAGTTGGGACAACGCAAGCACGGGAATATCCAATTCTTTTGCGAAGGCCTTGAGCGACCGACTGATATCAGAAATTTCCTGTTGTCGTGATTCTGCACGACTGTGCCCCTGCATGAGTTGGAGATAATCGATGATCAGAAGATCCAGGCCTTGCTCCGCTTTGAGGCGCCGGGCCTTACTCCGCATTTGCTGCACCGTGAGCCATCCTGAATCATCGATGAAAATCTTGGCTCTTTCCAGACGATCGGCCGCGTCACACAACGCACGCCAATCTTCAGGAGTCAGTTGCCCCGTCCTCAAGGCATGAGAATCCAGGAACGCCTGGGAACTGAGCATCCGAAGCACAAGCTGGGCTTGAGACATTTCCAGGCTGAAAATGCCCACGGTTAAATTCGCGCGAATCGCGGCATGTTCGGCGATACCCAGGGCCAGACTGGTTTTTCCCATACTCGGGCGACCGGCAATAATAATGAGATCGGACGGCTGCAACCCGGCTGTAATATCGTCAAGCACGCGGTACCCGGTCGGCACTCCCGTAATGCGTTCTTTGCGGCTGAATAATCGATCGACAAGCTCAACGCTTTCCTTGACGATTTGATGCATGGCGACAAACGACCGATCCACGCGTCCTTGGCCCAGCCTGAAAATTTCCCGCTCCGCGTATTCCAAGAGGTCGCCCGACTCCACCAGTTCATCGTACCCTTTGGACACCACATCGGTGGCGACGCGGATCAACCCACGCAACAGGGATTTTTCCCGCACGATTTTGCAATGGTATCGGATATTCGAAGCACTGGGAACAGCCTGCACCAATTCAGCCACGTACGCAGCTCCGCCCACCTGCTCCAATTGGCCTTTTGTTTTCAGAAGTTCCGTCAACGTGATCTGATCAACCACTTCATTCCGTTCAGACAGTTCGATCATCCCCGCAAAAATGGTTCGATGCGCACCACGATGAAAGTCTTCTTCGACAATCACCTCAAGCGCCTTGCTAAGCGCGCTATTTTCCAACAGAACGGCTCCGAGGATGGATTGCTCGGCATCAACGTTCTGGGGAGGCAGCCGAAGGTCGGAGACGTCAGACGTGGGCATGCGTACCTTTGAGGATCAGGGTGGGAAGGTCTTGGATGCGGACAGTCCGTGAGGTTTTTGCCTTTTTCGCCATGACCACGGCTTCCTGGCTCGATAAAGAAGGCACACCCACCATCACGGCCCAGGACGCGCCGGAAGCCTGGATACGGGTTCGCATCCTTCGGAGTCGGGTCGAATCCCACCGGGGCACGGTTTCCTGATACACCACCAACCCATGCGAACGAAGGAACTGACTCGTTTGAAACGCCTGGCCAAAATGAGAATCGGGCGCAGCCACCAACACGCTGGGGGTTTCCAGGGCCCATTTCTCTTCCTCCTTCCCAAACGCCAGGAATAATCGATCAAGATCCAAGGCAAAGCCCGTAGAGGGGAGATCTTGTCCAAATTGTCCGATTAAATGGTTATAGCGCCCGCCCCCGCCAAGTTCACAGCCGACGTTGGCGGAGAACACGTCAAACACGACTCCATCATAGTAATCAAACCCCCGAAACTCTCCCAGATCCAGAAGCAGATGCTCCTGGACACCAGCCGCATCGAGAAGCGCATAGACCTTGGTCAACCGCTCAATGGGAGCAAGCAGACGTGCATTACGACCGGCGAGGGCTCGGCCCCATTGCAAGACTTCTTCCCGTCCATAACGCCCCGGTGCTTCAAGGATGGGCCGGGCCTGCTTGGGTGGCACGCGTTCGGTTTTCAAGATTCGTTCCAGCTTTGGCAGGTCTTTATGCGCCGCCGCGAGTTCCGCTTGCTTGCGCCCTTGTTCCGATAGTCCGGACTGCGCCAGCAACGCCTGGTAGAAGCCAACGTGTCCGAGTGAAATTTTAAAATTCGGCAGCCCCACGGACTTGAGGGACTCGATGAGCAAGATCAAAATTTCGGCATCCATCGACGCGTCGTCGGCCCCGATCAGTTCGACCCCCAACTGAAACACTTCCCGTTCCCGGCCGGCGTGTTCGGGTTCATATCGAAACACCGTGGAGCGATAACTCAACCGAAGGGGAAGTTGGCGCCCGGCCATCCCCATCGCCACAATTTTCGCGATCTGCGCGGTCACGTCGGGACGAAGCACTAAAATGCGTCCGGTCGTCCAGTCGGCGACTTTGTAACACTTTTCGAGGATATCGGCCGGCAACCCGGCAGAGAGTACGTCCAGGTATTCAAAGGTCGGTGGGATAATTTCGCGATAGCCCCATCGGGTAAACCCCTCGAATAACTCGCGTTCCAAATGACGAACGCGTTCAGCCGCATCAGGCAACAGGGTCGTCATCCCGATCGGGATAAGGGCACGGGGCGTTGTCCCTGAAGAAACCGTGTGGTGTTTCGAGCGTGGTTGGAGACGGCGAGCCATCGAAAAGAGCGGACCGTTAAGATACGCGTGAAAGATCGACAAGGCGAGCCGAAAGAATGTCCTGCTCGCGTTTGATGCTGTCCAGCAGGTGAAGGGGTGGCGGCTCATCCAACCCCAGGATCAATAACGCATTGCTGCCTTTTTGCGCACGAGAACATTGCATCCGGGCAATATTCATGTCGTGTTCCCCAAGAATACGCCCAACCGTTCCAATGACACCGGGACGGTCGAAGTTATAGATCAACAGCATATGGCCTTCGGGAATCACCTCAACCGCGTACGCATTGCTTTCAACGATGCGAGGCTCTTTTTTGTGATACAGGGTGCCGGCCAATTGATGCGTTTGTTCACCGGCTTTCACGTGAAGACGTATCAAACTCGTATAATCTCCCGCGTCGCCCCCCTTCACTTCCTTGACCTCGATGCCACGCTGCTTCGCAATAAAGGGCGCATTCACGGCATTCACCGTATCTTGTAAAATCGGGGTCAACAAGCCCTTCAGGACCGCGACCGTCAGGGGAGCCAAGGAGAGAGCCGCCACCTCTCCACGATATTCCACGGTGACCTGTTCAATGCCTCCATCAATCAGTTGCGCCTGAAACAACCCCATCCGCTCGGCTAACCCCAGGTAAGGATGGAGTTGCAGCAAGGCTTCAGGCGGAACCGACGGAATATTCACCGCACCCCGAGCCACGCCTTTCCTGAAATAGTCGACAAATTGTTCGGCAATCCCAATGGCCACGTTTTCCTGGGCTTCCTCGGTCGAGGCACCGATATGAGGCGTACAGATGAAGTTGTCCAGGGTGAGCAAGGGATGATCCGGCTTCACGGGCTCTTCCTCGAACACGTCGAATGCCGCGGCGGCGACTTTTCTGCTTTTGAGGGCTTCGTAGAGATCGTGTTCATTGATGATGCCCCCACGCGCACAATTCACAATCATGACGCCGTCTTTCATGTGTCGTATGGTTTGGGCGTTGATCAAAGACCGGGTCTCATTGGTCAACGGGGTATGAACCGAGATGAAATCGGCCCGTCTGAACAATTCGTCCAATTCCACGGCCTGGATTCCCAACTCCCGCGCGCGACCCGGAGCCAAGTAGGGATCATAGCCGATCACCTGCATGGCCAAGCCCTGCGCCAACTTGGTGACGTAGGTTCCGATCTGCCCCAACCCCACAAGGCCGAGAGTTTTGTTATACAACTCCGTTCCCATGAATTTGCTTTTCTCCCACTGACCCGCCTTTGTCGAAACGACGGCCTGGGGAATTTTACGACTCATGGCCACAATCATGGCGATCGTGTGCTCCGCCGTCGTAGTCGTATTCCCGCCGGGCGTATTCATCACGACGATGCCACGCCGGGTGGCGGCTTCACAATCAACGTTATCGAGGCCCGTTCCGGCGCGCCCGATGATCTTGAGACGGCTCCCGGCTTCAATGACGTCAGCCGTCACCTTCGTGCCGGACCGAACGATGATCCCATCATACTCTTTGATTTCTTCCAGAAGCTGTTCCTTGGACAACTTGGTTTTCACGTCAGCACGAAACCCGCCCTGTTCAAGAACGGCAACCCCTCGTGGCGATAAACTGTCACTAATCAGAATGTTCATGAAATATTCCCTACGCTTTCCGTTTTTCAAAATCCGCCATATAGTCGATTAACGCATCAACACCGGCCTCAGGCATGGCATTATAGATACTCGCACGCATGCCACCCACCGAACGATGACCCTGCAACGTCGTCAATCCGGCCTGGTCCGCTCCCGCAAGAAACTCACGGTCCAATTCCGGATCGGCCAGGACGAACGGCACGTTCATCCAGGATCGACAGGATGGGTCCACCGGGTTCCGATAGAAACCGGAACCATCGATCGCGGCATACAGCTTCTTGGCCTTCCGTTCGTTGCGGTCGGCCATGGCCGAAAGCCCGCCCTGCTCTTTCACCCATTGAAAGACCAGGCCCGCGATATACAGGCTATAGGTCGGCGGGGTGTTCAGCATGGAATCCGCTTTGGCCTGTTGCGCGTAATCAAACACACTGGGCGTCATCGGCAACACTTCACCGATCAGGTCGTCTCGCACGATCACCAACGTCACGCCGGCCGGCCCGATGTTTTTTTGGGCGCCCGCATAAATCAACCCGAATCGACTGACCTCGATGGGGCGGGACAGGATGGTGGACGAAAAATCGGCGACGAGCGGAACGTCACCGGTCTCAGGTATCCAGTGAAACTCGACGCCGTCAATCGTTTCATTGGGGGTATAATGCACGTAGGCCGCCTCCGCACTCAACGCCCAATCTTCAAACGGAGGGATCGCGGAGAATTTCCGGCTTTCGGAAGAAGCCGCGAGGTTCACTTCGCAATATTTCCTGGCCTCACCAATGGCTTTTTTGCCCCAGGCCCCGGTCAACACGTAATCCGCCTTGCTCTTCCCGCGCAAAAGGTTCATGGGGGCGGCGGCAAACTGCCCGGTGGCTCCTCCTTGCAAAAAGAGCACCTTGTACGAATCGGGAACGCCCAATAAGTCACGGACGTCCCGTTCAGCCTCGGCATGGACCGAGACAAACTCTTTCCCACGATGGCTCATCTCCATAATGGAGGCCCCGGCCCCGTGCCAATCCGTCAATTCGGCTTGGGCTCGTTGCAACACGGCCTCAGGCAACATGGCCGGGCCGGCACTGAAGTTATACACTCGCGACATGAAAGACTCCTGGATGAAATAACGTGAATGGACCCCAAGGCCACCGTACGACCATGAACGTCAACTGAGTCATGAACCTGAAGACTGGTAGATCAGGAGGTCTCGTGAAGATGAAGACCAAAAAAAGCTACGCTATCATATGGTCTATGGAGGGTCAAGAATCGTGAGAACCAGGTCCTGACGTCGCAACCTTTGCCCAGGCGGTGACGTGCGACGCCAGGACGACCGGGTATTTCGAGGCAACGATTTCTTTTCGAACCCGCTCGGCCAGCGTATTGACGTCAACCTCTTCGGCAGTCGCAATACCGAACTCTTCCAGGAGCGGGAGAAGGCTTCGAAAGGAATTGGCGATGTATGGATACCCTGCCCACGTTTCCGAACCGCCCATCGGGGCCTCAAAATGCAAGACGGGCTCGGGCAGACCGGCTTCGACAAACGTACGGTACAGGTCGGAACCCATTGCCACTGCGCCCCTGAACGCTCAAACACGGCGAGCAACCACTCCACCAGTTTATTCATCAGGGGTGTATCCGGACGAGAAAACGACCGGTAGATCGTAAAATCAGTCTCCTCAAAGGCAACAATTCCCTCAGGACGCAGGCGTTGGATCAGTTGTTTCAGGGCGGCTGCGGGGTCGGCCATATACATAAGGACCAGCCGGCCAACCAGGGCATCGAAGTCGCCTCCCAACTCCAGCATTCGGGCGTCCCCCGCCAGGAATTCCACGTTGGCAAATCCTGCTTCCTTCGCCCGTGCTCTGGCCGTCTCGAGAATCTCCGCATTGCCATCCACGCCTATGACCTTCCCTTCCGGACCGACCAATTCGGCCAGGATCAATGAGACGTCTCCGGCCCCACTCCCAATATCGAGAACCTTCATCCCGCTCCTGATGCCGGCGTCGTTGAAAAGTTGCCGCGTCAGACCATCATACAATCGCGACTGCTGAATCAACCGATCCGTCTCTTCTCTGTCACGTCCCATCGTATATCGCGGATCGCCGTTCGCTTCGTTCATGTGGCTTGTTTCTCCTTATCCTAAGACGAGACTCTTCCATTCAACGGCCCACGGAATATCAGCGACATGGCTGCGACCTACGTCGCTGATGGCCATCTTTCCCGGCATTGAGACGTACGCTTCCGCGCGTGCAGTTTTCCGTGGAACCCTTACCGGAGTCAAGGCAGTGGAGGGCACTCCTCCTGGATGGGAGAGTCAAAGGTTTCTGAATTTATCCATTCTCTGGTGGATACCAGCCGACGCCAGGCACTGTCCGACTTGCTATTGCCTTGCACTGAAAAAGTTCCTCCCTTGTCATCGCCTGGTCGGTTTGCATACAATGCGGCTCGGTTCACTGGCCTGAGGAGCGGAAGACACGAACATGCACGGGTTACGATTCGAGCGGCGCGGCGAAGGCGATTATTACAAGGTCATCCTGCACATCGGGAGTACGTATGTGCCGATCAGTGACGAGGACGTGGAAGAATTAAAAAAGAACAGCATGTTGTTGGGCGGTCAATTTCTGGAATTTTTCCTGGACCGGATAGGCTATTCCTCTTACCTCAAAGACCAAATCAAAGCCGAATTACTGAAAATCGGCGATTCCTCCCAACAGATGTCCATGCTCCGGCAATCGCTCCAGGAACTCTAAAGAAGGCGCACTAGGGCCTCTACCTCCCCTTCACCCCTCCCGATCCTTCGGCTACGCTCAGGACAAGCAAAGGAGGGGAAACAGACGGCAACATAAGGCCCGCCCCCGTCAATCGTGATATCCGCCCACGATCTTATCGATAAAATTCAAGATGGCGGTTTTCTTCGAAGGATCGTTTTCCAGTTTCAGGGCTTGTTGATAATGATCCCCCGCAATGTCGGGTTTGCGTTTGAGATCATAGACTCGCCCCACGCCAAACATGGCCCTCGCGTCGTTGGGATTGGCCTTGAGCGCAACGTTAAAACTATCGAGAGCCGAATCAACCCGCTCCTTTTCCAATAACATCCACCCCACTTCCGTCGCAGCCGGTCCGAAGTCCGGCTTGATTCGCAAGGCTTCCTGATATTCCCGCAGGGCGAGGTCGCGCCGCCCTTTTTGTTCGCAGAGCCCGGCCAACGCATAGTGCACCTCCACGTCGTCAGGATTGAGCGTCAGCGCGGTTTTATATTCACGAATGGCCGCGTCGATCTTTCCCTGTTCGGCAAGCGCACAGGCTAAATTCACGTATCCCAACGCATCATCGGGTGCGAGTTTAATCAGTTCTCGATACTGGGGAATGGCCATTTCCAACTGGCCGTGTTCCTGATACGCCACGCCCAAGTTCAATCGAGCGGCTAAATAAGCCGGATCCAATTTGACGGCTTGGCGATAGGCCTTGATGGCCTTATCCGTTTGGGCCATCCGTTGATAAATCTGAGCCAGAAAAAAATGGGGAAAGGGCGAGTCGGGGGCCAATTCCATCGCCGTTTGGTAACTCTTGATCGACTGCTCCGATTGGCCGGACTGCGCCAGAAACATACCATGGAGCAAATGCACGTAGCCTTCCTCCGGATATGTCTTACTCAGGCGATCAATCCATTCGCGGACGTCCGCAATATCCGCCTCCTCCTGTAACGACTTCGCATACATCTGCCACGCCAGGGCAAATTCGCCTTTCAACAGGTACATGACATTCAAGGCAAAAAACGCCCTGGGCCCGGCGGTCTCACTCTGCGTCCAGTGAGTCGCGGCGTCGATCACCGCGTCCCACTCCCCTCTGAGAAGAGCTTGTTCGATCGTCTGTTCTTCACTCATGCTGTGACCATGTTCCTCTTTCGTACAAAAAAGTAAGGTGCGCTGAAGTGCGCGCCACCCGCCTCAGCGCCTCAGCGTATCCTCGACGTCGGGTGGGGTGGCGGCAATCAATTCGCCCAGATAAGGATACTGTTTCATGATTTGCTGTTTCATTTCCCAGGCCACCGTGCGGTAGGACCAATGGCCTTTGACCCCTGACCGGAGCTGGCACAGGTATTCCGCTTGGGCATAGTCCATTTTAAAGACACACCGCACCTTGAACCCGAAGGGAATCGCGTAAATCGAGGCTTCCTGATCCATGCCCCGCAGCCGTTCGATATCGTGTCGAACCGCGTCCATGGCCATCTGATACTCTCGATCCAGTTTGGCCTCATACAACGGAGGAGGGATCTCATAGCCATGCACGGTGGTAAAGTTTTGTTGGATCTGCTGGCACCGTCGATGCCGGTGCAGATCCCGCCATCCGCCGATATCCATCAACACGTCGAAGATGAGGGGATAGCCGCATCGAAACTCCTTGATCGACTCGTCATAGGGTCCGCGACGGCGTAAGGCCACTTCAAGGGTCTCCTGCTTTTCCTTCTCCGGCCACTCCCGCACCAATTCCAAAATCCGGCGATACGGCGCATGACTGACGCGATACAATACACTCGTGACCAGTTCATCCATCAGCGAATGCGGCTCGACAAGATCGACCGGCACCACTTGATCGGCCCAAGCCGACGGCAGATCCAAGCCCGCCTTGTGCAAGATTTTCTTGGCATGCTTCGACAGATCACGATAGACCTCCGTTTGGTACTCGTTGGCCTTGGCGTGACGGGCCAACGTCGGCGCGAGCGGCTCCGCCGGTTTCCCGGTCTCCCCGCACAACTCGCCCCACACGTTCGAGGGGGCTTTCGCGCAGGCTTCTTTCAAGTCCTGGCCTAGAGCCTGGAGTTCGGGAAGCTGGGTCGATAAGAACCGGGTGATCTGTTTTTCCAGCGTCCGGATACTCACCACCTGTCCAACGTTCGTCGTGGAGGCGAGGGGCAACAGATAACGAGTGATGTCGTAGGCACGCGCGGCCAGGGTCCGACCGTAATTCGCCTCGCTCATGGAATCGGGTCTGGGATAGTGCCGTTGAAGATGTTCGAGCAGCGGATCATGGAACGTTCGATAGAAATTGAACAAGCTGCCGAGAATCCCGCGATAAAACGCCTCGGGTTCGGAATCCCGGATGGTTGACGGCACGTAACAGCCGGACACGGCAAAGTTCTGATACCGGCTGGACTTGGCCTGTCCGTCCCACAGCGGTTCATCTTCCAGGCGAATGGCCGCCAATTCGGAAATCCCTTCCAGGCACACGGTCACGTGCCCGAGGTCGGCGATCGACGCATGGCCATAGGCAAAATAGAACTGCTCCCAAAACTTCTCGGACGAGTGTCCATGGACCCATTGCAAACTGTCTTCAATGGAATCCGGGGAACGGCTGTACCGCGCAAGGGCATAGGCCGCTTTCTCGGGCGGCATCGGCGCGAGGACAATCACCCGGCGTGTATTTTTTTCCTCGACGGACATGAATGACGTGTTTCTTCTCTTGCCGAATCCAGTTAACCTGCTTGAGGCAGTTCACTATAGTCAGGCAACCAGTCCAATCTCAAGTCGTACGGGTTCCTCTGTCATCACGTCTTCACAACAACGTCACGAAAGCACCTTGAAACGTGAGACTCGGATGGCTACACTCCGCACCCAATAGAGAAACCTCCTCGGGCCGCCTCGAAACGGGATCGGGTCGGCACAGGGGCCGGCCCCTACAGAAGAGAGAAAAACCGGAAAAAACGCAGAGATGACCACACCCGACCAGCAATCCATCCACGGCCAATGGTCCTCCCGGTTGACCTTTGTCATGGCGGCGACCGGCGCTGCCGTCGGCCTCGGTAATATTTGGAAATTTCCCTATATTACAGGGGAGAACGGGGGAGGCGCCTTTGTTTTGTTCTATATCCTCTGTGTGGCTGCCTTGGGAATTCCGCTGATGATGGCAGAAGTGATGCTCGGACGCCGCGGCAAACGAACGCCGATCAATACCATGCGGTTTCTGGCTGCCGAAACCAACGCGAGCCAAGGCTGGCAACTCATCGGGTGGTCCGGCACCTTGGCCGGCATCCTGATCCTGTCTTATTACAGCGTCATCGGCGGATGGACCATCGGGTATATTTTTCATGCAGCCACCGGTGATTTCTCGGGCCTCAGCGGAGACGGAGCCACGAGCCTCTTTGGAGACTTTGTCGGAAATCCCCTGGTTCAGGTGGGGTGGCATACGGCATTCATGCTCATCACCATGGCCATCGTGGCCCGAGGGGTGCGGCATGGATTGGAAAAAGCCGTCATCTATCTCATGCCGGCGCTGGTTGTGCTGCTGCTCATTCTTTTAGGCTACGCCATGACCACCGGCTACTTCATGAAAGGGCTCGCCTTTTTATTCTCACCCGACTTCACCCACTTTTCGGGCGCCGGCATGCTCACGGCCCTGGGGCATGCGTTTTTTACTTTGAGCCTGGGAATGGGAACCATCATGGTCTATGGGTCCTATGTTCCCAAAGGCACGTCCATTGCCGGCACCTCCGTGGCCATTGCCGTCGCCGACACGGCGGTAGCCCTCATCGCAGGCATGGCGATCTTTCCCATTGTCTTTGCGAATGCCCTCACACCCGGAGCCGGGCCCAGTCTCATTTTTGAAACCATTCCAGTAGCCTTCGGCCACATGGCCGGCGGGACGTTGTTCGGAACACTCTTTTTCGTGTTGCTCCTGATTGCGGCTTGGACCTCATCCATTTCATTGGTCGAACCCGCGGTGACCATGCTGATCGAAAAGTTCAACATGACTCGTTACGCGGCCGCCTTCTGGACCGGACTGGTCACGTGGCTCTTGGGATTCGGCACGGTCCTTTCATTCAACGTCTGGGCGGACGTCAAGGTATTGGGGCTGACCTTTTTCGAGCACCTCGATTTTCTCACCTCAAACCTCATGCTGCCGGCAGGCGGGATCTGTATGGCCATCTTTGCCGGTTGGGTGATGTCCAAACACATGAGCCAAGCGGAACTCGACATGAACAGTGAAGTCGGCTATTCCCTCTGGCACGCCTCGATTCGCGTCATCGCCCCTATCGCGGTTTCTATTGTCCTTCTTCACGCCATCGGCCTGTTTTAGAGCCTGGGCAACGGTCGGCATTCACGTATTCGTTGCGTTCCGAATGCAATAGTCCAACAACAGTCGGATTTCCCGAGCCTGGATGGTCACGAATGTGCGGTCCGGAGAATCGAAGTCGGAATTTCCCATGCAGACATCAATAAACGTGAAGGGATCCCACGTGCCGGATGGGATGAGCTTGTCGAAGACCTGCTTCGCGGGAAGAGGCAATCGGCTATCCCACGTGCCCAATTGGGCAAAAATAGGGTGAGTCCCGACTCGACGAAACCAATATCTTGCGTTTCCCGCGTCGGGTTCTCGACGATGGACGATGCCGTGCCAGTAGCTGCCTTCCACCGTATTCAACTCCTGGGCCACCTCATGCGCTTCATGCCACGCATCGGCAACGAGTAACAGCCCCGCTCTGACGGCCTGCGCCATGAACCGGTCGGACACCACGGTTCCCAACAAGTCTTCAAGAGAGATCGTCTGCAGTTCTTTGATCAAAGAACGGGGATGGTTCGATGGTGAATGCACGAGAGAAAGCTCTCCCAGTGACGGCTCAAGACCGGCATAGAATTCGAACCCTTGACTGGTAGGTGGAAACGGATTCACGAGACACCGGAGATCAGTCAATCATTAATGGGAAGCCCAACCCGAGAACGGGCCTTCCTTGCAACAACCGGTAGTTTCCCCTACTGTACCGTCTTATGTCAAAAACGCGTGTGTGGTTCTATTGTCTGCTGACGGGCACGGCGTATTCGCTCTCGGTTTGTAATCTGGTTGAAGGGATTCCCTGGGGTGTGTTCGCCTGGGTTGCCCTCCTGCCCCTTCACCGGGTGCTGATCGGCGCCACGACGGGTCAGGCCTTTTTGCGCGGATGGCTAGCGGGATTTCTGGCGTTTACCGGCACGATGTATTGGGTGGTGATCGCGATGCATCTCTATGGCAAAGTCCCCCTCCCCATCAGCGTCGGGCTCATGCTTGTCTTAGCGGGGTACCTGGGGCTGTACGTCGGCCTGTATGCCTGGGGGTTTATCCGGCTGGAACAACGATGGGCTGCCGCAGCCTGGATAGCGGCACCCTGTTTGTGGGTCTCTCTGGAATACGTGCGCACCCACGCATTCAGCGGATTGCCATGGGGATTGTTAGGCTACTCCCAATTTCAACGGCTGCCTCTTATTCAGATTGCCAATATCACCGGCGTCTACGGCGTGTCATTTCTCATCGTGCTGGTGAATGTCTCATTGTTTTTCCTGTTCCGTTGGTTTTGGGCCGAAAAATCGCAGTACCCCCTTCGGCCCTGGATTCCGCTCGCCTCGGCCGTTGCGGCCATCCTCGGGGTCTGGCTCTATGGGCTGAATCAACTTCATCTTCCTCCTTCGGACAGACTCACCATCGGGGTCGTTCAAGCCAATATCGATCAAGCGCATAAATGGGACTCGGCCTATCGCATGGAAACGTTGGAACGATACCGCCGGCTCACGGAAGCCGTCAGTCCCAAATCCGATCTGATCCTTTGGCCTGAAGCAGCCACGCCTTTTATGTTCGAACAAGAGCCAGGCTATCGGTCGCTGGTGACTGAGATGACGAAGGACGCCCGGGTGCCGCTCGTGTTTGGAAGTCCGGCTCTCACGCGTGCAAGCGACGGCACCCCGTACCTGCTGAACAGCGCGTACCTCCTGAACCCCGCCGGGGACATCACCGGCCGGTACGACAAGCAACATCTCGTCCCCTTCGGTGAATACATACCACTGGAACGGATTCTCTTTTTCCTGGACAAGTTGGTCGTCGGCATCGGCGATTTTCAGCCGGGATCAGGCCCGACCCTGCTTTCCTTTGCACGTGGGTCGGACCAACGGCAGACCCGGTTCGGGGTCGCCATTTGCTATGAAGTCATTTTTCCTGATCTTGTGCGGCAACTCGCCAACGAAGGCGCCGATTTTTTGGTCACGATCACCAATGACGCCTGGTTCGGGAAAACCGTCGCCCCACACCAACATTTCGGGATGGTGGTCTTTCGCGCCGTCGAAAACCGTATGGCATTCGCCCGCGCCGCCAATACCGGCGTTTCCGGATTGATCGATCCGACCGGACGCATTCTTATGGCGACGCCCATTTTTACCGAACACGCCATCATCGGATCGATCCCCCTGAGCGCACCCTCGACGTTGTATACACGATTTGGCGATGTGTTTGCGTGGGCCTGTGTTATAATGGCCTTGGTTTTGTTATCGTTTGCTCGTTTTTTCTACGGACCATCCGCAGTTGATACCCGCTTTTCAACGCGACGCAAAGGAGCCAGGCATGCTTGAAGACATTCGAACCCGTCTGCAAACCACCGGAGACCGCATCAAAGATTTACGGAGGTGTCTTTGACCTGCCTCGACTACGGAACGAACTCGAGGAACTCGAGCAAGAAAGCGCCCAACCCGATTTCTGGAAAAATGCGCAAATCGCCACCAGGGTGGGACGGCGCAAAGCCACGATTGAACGGGACATCGCCCGCGTCGCCGACTTCGAGCAAAAGCAGGCCGACCTGGAAGCCACGCTCGAACTCATCGGGACAGAGGATGATGCCGAACTCCACGCTGAATTAACCCAGGGCATCAAGACGCTGGAAACGCTTTTGGAGCACCTGCGCACGGAGCAGTTACTGGCCGGTGAGCATGATGGTCGATCCGCCATTCTGGGTATCAACCCCGGTGCCGGCGGAACGGAATCCCAGGATTGGGCCCAAATGTTGATGCGGATGTTCGTGCGATGGGCCGAGAACAAAAAATTCAAGGTCGGCAGCATCGACATCCAACCCGGTGATGAAGCCGGCATCAAAAGTGCCACGCTGAGTATCGAGGGCCCCTATGCCTACGGCTATCTGAAATCGGAAGCCGGGGTGCACCGGTTGGTGCGGATCTCTCCGTTTGACGCCAACAAACGTCGCCATACGTCATTTGTCGCCATTGCGGTGTATCCCGAACTGGATGACGACGTCGTGGTCGAGATCGATGAAAAAGACCTGAGGATCGATACGTTTCGTGCAGGCGGGGCCGGCGGGCAAAACGTCAACAAAGTCGAAACCGCCATTCGCATGACGCACCTTCCCAGCGGGATCGTCGTGCAATGTCAAAACGAGCGCTCGCAGTTGCAAAACCGCATGGGCGCCATGCGCGTCCTGAAAGCGAAGTTGTTCGAGTTGGAACAACGGAAAAAGGAGTCCGAGTTTCAAAACATCGTCGGCGAAAAAAAAGAGATCGCCTGGGGCAGTCAGATCCGGTCATACGTATTCCAACCGTATCAAATGGTCAAGGACCACCGAACGAATCATGAATCCGGGAACATCGCGTCGGTCATGGATGGGGATCTCGACCTCTTCATTGAAGCCTATTTGAAACAGGCCGCGGCGAGTGCATAACGACCCGTCCACGGAACGGGTGTTTTTTTCATTGCGACGTATGGGAACGACATGATGGATGAATCGAACGAACAACGCGCGCAACGCATTCAAAAACTCGACGTGCTCAGGGCCATGGGGGTTCAACCCTATGGCGCCCGCTTCGAGGCGACTCACCGGGTTGAACCCCTCCTGGCGGCTTATGGGACAACGGCCAAAGACGAACTCGAGCAACGGGCAATCGACTGTCGCATCGCGGGACGCATCGTGGCGCTTCGCCGGTTCGGCAAAGCCGCGTTTGCCTCGCTGCAGGACGGCGCGCATCAGCTCCAGGTCTATTTGAAAAAAGACGTGTTGGGAGACGACGCCTTTCGCCTTTCCCAGGAATTGGATTTGGGCGATTGGATCGGGGTGGACGGTCGGCTGTTCCGCACGAAAACCGACGAGTTGACCGTTGAAGTGCGCACGCTGACGTTTCTATCGAAAGGGCTGCGTCCCCTTCCTGAAAAGTGGCACGGCTTGACGGATATCGAAACCCGATACCGGCAACGCTACGTGGACCTGATTGCCAACCCGAACGTCCAAACCGTGTTTGAAACGCGCAGCAGGATTATCGCAGGCATCCGCACCTATCTCACCGAACACGGGTTCCTCGAAGTGGAAACGCCGATGATGCAACCCATTCCCGGAGGGGCCACGGCCCGCCCGTTCGTGACGCACCACAAGGCCCTGAATACGAACCTCTACCTGCGCATCGCGCCGGAACTCTACCTCAAACGGTTGATCGTCGGCGGATTCCAGCGCGTGTTTGAAATCAATCGAAATTTTCGCAATGAAGGCATCTCGACCATCCATAATCCGGAATTCACCATGCTGGAATTTTACCAGGCCTATGCCGACTACCGGGATCTCATGGCATTGACCGAAGACCTGTTCGGCACACTCGCGCGTGATCTCTTCGGGGGCACCACACTGGAGTACCAGGGTCACGAGATCGACCTGGCTCCCCAGTGGCGTCGTCTCCCCTATTTCGAAGCCATCGTCGAGTACAATGACCTTGACCGAAACGTTCTCGAAGATCAGGGGGCAGCAACAACCGCGGCTCGACAACTCGGGTTGGACGTTCCCAAGGACGCCTCACTGGTCGGAATTCTGAACGTGATTTTTGAGGAAACCGTGGAACACCGGCTGACGCAACCCACGTTTATCACGGACTACCCCACGGAGATCTCTCCGCTTTCGCGCAGGAAGGATACGGACCCGCGCCTCACCGACCGGTTCGAATTGTTTGTCGCCGGACGCGAACTGGCGAACGGGTTTTCCGAGTTGAACGATCCGCTCGACCAACGCCAACGCTTCGAAACACAAGCCGCTCAACGGGAAGCCGGCGACGATGAAGCGCATTACTTCGATGAAGATTTCCTGCGCGCCCTCGAATACGGGATGCCGCCGACGGCGGGAGAAGGCATCGGCATTGATCGCCTGGTAATGTTGTTCACGAATCAAGCCTCGATCCGCGACGTGATTCTCTTTCCTCAACTGCGACCGGAGAAACCGTTGTGACCGTGCCGTATGAAATCTTCGTGGGGCTCCGGTATCTCCGGGCCAAACGTCGAACCCGGACCATTTCGCTCAATACCTTCATTTCGATCACCGGCATTACGTTGGGTGTCGCCGCGCTCATCGGGACCCTCGGGATCATGACGGGGTTCAAGGAAGACATGCAGGCGAAGATTTTAGGAACCACCTCGCACGTCGTTGTCCAGGCGCGGGGGCAGCAAACCATGGCCGGCTATTCGGACCTGATTCAGCAAGTGGAGGAAATACCGGGAGTGGTGGCGGCCACGCCTTATATTTTCAAACAAGTGCTGCTGACTTCAAAAGCCGGCGTTCGAGGTGTTGCCCTGCGTGGCATTGATCCGAATAAAGAGCCCGAGGTCACCGAAATGACCAAGAACGTGAAATCCGGCAACGTGCAGGATCTGGCCGTTCAACGGCCGCCAACGCCTGCCTCTGCGGATGCTCCCACCCAAACCGACCGGAAACCCGGTATCATTGTCGGCAAAGAATTGGCCATGCGCCTTGGCGTAATCGTCGGCGACCGGATCAACGTCGTGTCCCCCGTGGGCCCCATCAGTGCGTTGGGGATGACACCGAAAATTCGCCCGTTTCAGGTCGTCGGCTTGTTTGAGTCCGGCATGTACGAATATGACGCCTCACTGGCTTACATCTCGTTGGAGGAGGCCCAGCGGTTTTTCAGCCTGGGCAAGACCGCAACGGGACTCGAAGTCAAAGTGGAAGACGTGTTTACCGCCGACGCCGTTGCCAACCGGATCGCGGCACGACTCGGGACGGAGTATATGGCGAGAGATTGGATGCTTTTGAACCGTAACTTGTTTTCGGCCTTACGCCTCGAAAAGACCATGATGTTTCTGTTATTGGTCCTGATTACGCTTGTCGCGTCCTTTAATATCGTGGGCACCCTCACCATGATCGTCAACGAAAAGCAGCGTGAGATCGCCATCCTGAAAGCCATGGGCGCCACTCCTCAAGCCATCATGCGCATCTTCATGTTGAACGGCCTGGTCATCGGCTTAACCGGCACGGCGATCGGCATACCTTTGGGGTATACGTTTCTCTACCTCATCGAAAATTATTGGACCTTCGATCAAACCGTGTATTTCATTTCACACATTCCGGTCCACGTGAAAGCCCTGGACGTGATCCTGGTTTCGTGTTCCGCCATTCTGATCAGCTTTGCCGCCACGCTGTATCCTTCGTGGCAGGCAGCCAAGCTCGCACCGGTCAGCGCCCTTCGATACGAGTAAGACTCATGAGCCCTTCTCCTGATCCAGTATCGCCGTTTCTGCAAGTGAACGATTTGTCCAAATCGTTCCTCTTGGGCAATCAAACCATCGAGGTCCTGAAAGGCATCAACCTCGAAGTCCGGCAAGGTGAGATCCTCGCCATGCTGGGGGCGTCGGGCGCAGGGAAAAGCACCCTGCTCCATATTTTAGGAACCCTGGATCGACCGACGAAGGGAACGGTGTTCTATGAATCGCAGGATATTTTCCGTTTGTCCGAACAGGAACTTGCCCATTTTCGAAACCGCCGCATCGGGTTCGTGTTTCAATTTCATCACCTCCTGCCTGAATTTACGGCCCTGGAAAATACCTACCTCCCCAGCCTCATGCAAAAACGACCGATCGCACAGTGCATCGAAGAAGCGAGCACGCTCCTTTCGGAAGTCGGCCTGGGCCAACGCTTGCATCACAAACCCGGCGAACTGTCCGGAGGCGAACAACAACGAGTGGCCGTGGCACGTGCGCTTATTCACAGCCCGGACCTGGTCCTGGCAGACGAACCAACGGGAAATTTGGACACGCATGCCGGCGAAACGCTGTTTGCCTTGTTGCGAAAGTTAAACGAACAACACAAGACGGCATTCGTGATCGTGACCCATAACGAACGCCTCTCTCAACAGGCCGATCGATCGATCCACGTAGTGGATGGACGGATCGTGAATGGACGTGGGGAGTAAAGCAGGCACGCATGACTGTATAAGCCACCGGGAAAAAAGGAGACGACACCCATACGAAACAATCCGCACGGGATATCCAGTCCGTTGACCACTTTCACGTTGACAATGCTCCTGGCTCTCCCGGTCATATCGGCCCAGACAACCACGGCGTTCGCTGAAGACCGGCGCTTCTACGTCGGCGTTACTGTCCCGGTGGAACGTCTTGATACCTCCTACAAGAAAACCGTCGACAATACCCACCCGAGCAACCGGGTGCCCGAGCCACGACGCGGCATGGTGTTTCATGATGGGGATTCCGACGATACCTTCGCGTATGGAATCGGTTTGCTGGCCGGCTATCGACTCCCCCTCACCGAGAGCGGTTTCTACCTGAGCGGCGAGGTAGATCTCGCATTTCACGGCGGCAAGGCGAAGGGACAACTTCGGGGGGTTGGGACTTCCGCAGGGCGCAATCAACCCGGGGAAAGCTGGCCGGACCGCTGGTCCTTCGAAAAAGACAGAAGCTACGGCTTCACGCTCAAGCTGGGCGGTAGCCCAGGAGTGCTGCGGTCATGGGACACGAGCATCTACGCACTCGGAGGCATCCGTCTCATCCAAGCGCAGTTTACGAACCACTATAACGGCTGCCTGCTTCCCAGGACGTGTTCATCCGCAGAATTTACTCAAGGAACAGACAGCCGCGACCTTGATTTTACGGCCTGGACGTACGGCATCGGCACGGAAAAGATGCTCGGAGAACAACTCGCGCTTCGCATCGAAACGCGTTACACCCAATATGCCAGTGAACGCTGGGTCACCTGGTTCGACGACGTGGGAGTCAATGTCCCAACGCGCGTGAACCCTGATGAAGTCGGTCTGCTATTGAGCCTCGCGTGGTATTTCTGAAGGACCGCTTGGCCCGGCCTTACTGCCCCAGATGCAGAGATCCACGGAAAAACTGAGCGGTTGTTGAGAGGCCGAAAATGACCGGGGGTATAAAAGATGCCTGAGATTTCCCGTTTCTATGGCATAGTCATCTTGATGTACTATGATGATCACAACCCACCACACTTCCATGCTCGCTACGGGGAAGACCAAGCGGCCATTGAGATCTCATCGCTACGGATTTTGGAGGGAAAACTGCCTCCCCGAGTGCTGGGTTTGATCGTGGAGTGGGCGTCTCAACATCAGCCGGAGCTGATGGACAACTGGAATGCAGCGCGAAGCGACGAGCCCCCCAGAAAGATACCACCACTTCAATAGAAAGGAGAGAGAGATGCTACATGACGTTGTTTCAGCTATCTATCGAGGTGACTACCTCATCGAGATAGAGTTCGATGACGGGCAACGCGGAACCGTTGATTTCTCAAAGTATTTGGAGAGGCGGGGTGTATTTGAGCGATTCAGGGACCTTGAGTTCTTCCAGAGCTTCTCCATCAACAAGGAGCTTGGGGTTTTGACGTGGGGCAACGAGATCGACATAGCACCGGAGACCTTGTATGCGGAGGCTACAGGGATCGCGCTCCCGGCATGGATGAAGCCGGTGGAAGAGTCTCAGACGAACAAGGATTTGCACGGAATAACGCCTTGATTACGGCAGATAAAGACTTCGGCGAGCTCATTTTTCGTAGGAGACAGATCCTGCGGGCGTCGTGCTTCTGCGCCTAGCAGGGTTATCTACGGAAACGAAGGCCACGAGTTGCTCTTTGTTTTCAGTGCCATTTCGCCGGAAAGAATGCGGATTCGCCGCCAGGCAGTCGAACCTGATCGAGATAAGTGATGAACCCGCCCTCCTTCCAAGAAGACCTGATCTCTCAGATTCACGCAGTAAAACTTCTGTAGAACCACGGCTACGAGTGGCCGTGGCACACGTGCTCATTCACAGCCCGAACTTGGCAGACGAGCCAACGGGAAATTTGGACACGCACAAACTCGACCAGGCTGAGCCGCGCCGTTGATACCACGAGCCACCTGCTCGGGCACCGTCGCCATCGCACGACAGCTGGCTATGCCCACCTCGCGGACGATCATCTTGTCGAGGCAGCGGAGCGACGGGGGGACGTGATCACCACGACGATGGCGGGCAATCGGTAACTAGTGCCAACCTTTCGTTGGTTACCTGTGCCGCCATGCCCTTGGGTCGTAGGCCTCGTCATGACCCCACATCCCACGCCTGGCTCTGCGAGCTTCTCGTTCGAGGTGCTTGTACTGGTCTCCAAATGCAGCGATTGCGTGTCCGTTTCGGACGAGCCATTCCCCAACGTCTTTGCCGTTGCACGTCACGGTGCCAATCACGCGGCCGTACTTGTCGTATCCCTCGACCTTGACTCGGACGTACTTACCGCCGATCGCTTGAATCAATGCACTCTTGACGCGCCTTCCTTGATTGAACCAGTAGCCGTGTTGGTGTTTCGCCAACTGATCCCACTCGGGCGCGTCGAGGCCGGCAAGACGTATGTTGTACCCGGATACCTTTATCCCGTCACCATCGGTCACATATGCCTTGCCGGTGATCGTGCTCCCGGGCCGTTTCTTCGACAGGCCCTTGAAGAGGAAGAGAAGGAAGATTGTCGCGATGGCAAGGACAGCGAGGAATTCCATTGTTCGAGCTACTCAGGCTTGTTGCCTGCTGTTAGCATCATGGAAAAGCCGATCGGTAGTTGAACCTCACACCGGGCCGTTCCATTATGATCAAGTGGAATGCCGGCTTATCGGGGGGCTGCCGTAATTCTGTCTTTGATGACGTCAAAGGTGGCTTTGGGCACCACTTGTTTGGAGACCAACTCTCCGCGAAGCCGATAGGGACGATTCGAAACGACCTTGTCGGCCAGTTCCTTGGTGAGCCCTAAAAACAACACCAGGTCATTCGCGGAAGACGTATTAATATTGACGGGTGTCACCGTCCCATTGAAAAGCACGGCGACGGGAGGTAGGGCCAGCTCGGGTGAAGATTTCTTGGCCACCACGGGTGGGGCCTCAGGGACGCTCTTTTTCGGCTTCACGGTCTTAGGAGCCGCTGCCGCGCTTTTCACTTTGGCTTCACGGGCTTCTTTGAGCTCTTTCTCATAGCGGCGCACCGTATCCCGCAACGTGCGGTTCTGGCTTTTCAACTTCTGATACACGTGCTGAATTTCTCGCAGTTTACTGACCATCGCTTCGCGATCCCTCTGAAACTCCGCCTCACGAGTTGCGAGCAGGTCTCGTTCGCTTTTTCGACCTTCCTTGATCTCCTGAATTTCAGCGCTCAGCATTTCCAAATCAAGAGCCGCCGTTTCATGATCGGCTCGTAATTTTTCATTTTCTTGTTCAAGGGACTCATATTGCATCCCTCTCTTTTCCAGTTCCATCTTGGCAACTTCCATATCCGCCACAGCCGTTTCATACTTGTCCTTGGTGACGACACAGCCGCCCAAAAGCAGGCCGGCACCACAGAGAAAGCTCGCCCCCCACATGCCGTATCGCCAAACGCCTGCCCGCCCGGTCTTCTCGTCCGTTCTTTTTAATATCAAAACGTTACGCCTCCGTTCGTCCTGCAGACACCGTGATATTTTGGGGTCTTTACCCATAGTATTTACTATGAAATCCCTGGTATGTTTTGTCAACAGTTCGCACGACGAGGATTCGACCTTCAGCATCGCACCATTCCCCGCGGACTCACGCATGAACCGCCGCCGTCACCCATGGAACAATTCGGACCAGGTTTAGCCGTTCTGCTCGGCCTTTTGGAGGGACTCACGGAGTATCTCCCTATCTCGTCGACCGGCCATCTCATTCTTTTCGGGCACTGGGTAGGATTTACGGGTAACGTGGCGATCAGCGTCGAAATTTGTATCCAGTTGGGGGCCGCGTTGGCCGTCGTGGCCTACGAACGCACCAAAATCCTTTCCTTGCTGAGGCAGGCAAACCAGGAACGGTATAGCTTGCGACGCCACTTGCAACCCTCCACCTCTTCCTTGATGCAGATGGTTAGAACTTCCGCCGGCACCCATCACCATCTCTGGTTTCTCATCGGCTTGGGCGCGGCGTTTTTGCCCGCGGCGTTGGTGGGATTACTGGCTCATGAGTGGATCGAGGAGCACTTCTTTTCTCCTCGAACCGTGGCCCTAAGTCTCATCATCGGCGGGCTTATTATTCTCATCGTGGAAACCTGGCCCAAACCCGTTCGTTGTACGGTGTTGGAACACATCGGCCTATCGAGGGCCGTGGGAGTCGGACTCGCCCAGTGCGTGGCGTTGATTCCGGGCATGTCGCGCTCGGGATCGACCATTGTGGGAGGGCTTCTCCTGGGGTTGGAGCGAAAAGTCGCCACGGAATTTTCCTTCTTCCTGGCGCTTCCAACCATGCTCGCCGCCACCGGCTACAAATTCGCGCAATCATCTCATCTCTTCAACGCCCAGGATCTCCTGGCCTTGGGCATTGGCCTGGTGGTTTCCTTTCTGGTGGCCTGGGCCGTGATTGCAGCGTTTCTCACCTACGTCAAACGACACACGCTGAAGATCTTCGGCTATTACCGCGTCGTCCTCGGGACGATCATTCTCCTCGTAGTGTAGTCGCCTAGTCATACGTACCGAGCAAACGGAATGGGGTATGAGGAGAATGAACGCTTGACACCTGACGTCTGGACGTCTATTCTGCGCCTCATGGAACGGCAAGTGTCTCGAAATTACCCCGGGCAAGTACGAGACGCCATCCTGCAGGTGTTGGCGTTGACATCCAGGCCGTTGGCCATCAAGGAAATCGAAAACCGGGTGGAAAGAATTGCCGGGCCCATGCCCCCATCGTCCATACGATCCTACTTGAGGCTCAACACGCCGGACACCTTCGTTCGCGAGGAACGTGGCGTCTACAGCCTTCGGGCGCGCAGTTCCGGAGGCATCCAGCGGGAACTCGTTTATCCCCAACGGTGGGAAGAGCCGTTCGATTACGGAAAATCCACCATGGTGAACGCCGATTGTTTTGATTGGATAGAAAGCCGGGAACCAAACAGTTTTCATGCGGTTGTCACCGACCCGCCTTACGGTTTACACGAATACTCGCCGGTGCAGCAGCAAAAACTGCGTGAAGGGAAAGGCGGCGTTTGGCGAATACCCCCGTCTTTCGATGGCCACAGACGTTCACCCATTCCCCGTTTTACGACCTTGACGCCGCAACAATTGGAACAGTTGGGTTTGTTTTTCTTTGTTTGGGGCCGGTTGCTGCTTCCAAAACTCGTTCCCGGCGCTCACGTCGTCGTTGCCTCCAACCCACTTGTTTCCTACATCGTGTCGAACGCCTTGGTGGATGCCGGTTTGGAAAGAAGGGGAGAAATCGTACGCCTGACCATGACCATGCGCGGCGGCGACCGACCCAAGGGCGCTCACGAAAGATTCGGCGAAATCAGCGTCATGCCGCGCTCAATGTGGGAACCATGGATCGTGTGTAGAAAGCCCGTCGACGGCCGCGTGCAGGACAACCTGAGAAAATGGAAAACCGGGGGATTTCGGCGACCCATGCCGGATAAACCTTTTGGTGACGTGATCGCTTCGGCGCCTACGAGAAAGAATGAAAAACTACTTGCCTCTCATCCGAGCTTGAAGCCGCAAGCTTTCATGAGACAGGTGGTTTATGCCTCATTGCCCCTGGGGGAAGGGGTGATTCTCGATCCATTCGCCGGTGCCGGTTCCACGCTGGCGGCAGCGGAGGCCGTAGGCTATGCAAGCATCGGCGTGGAGAAGGACCCTGAATTTTTCGCCTTGGCCTGCGAGTCGATACCGAAACTGGCGGCACTCGAAACGAACAGGAGGGCTAGAGCCTGTATATCCAGCTATCCCGAAGTTTCCTGATGCCATCCTTGTGAAGCGTCGCGGTGCGTGTTCCCAGTTCTCCTCTCGGATTCTTCCTGAAATCATTCATTGTAACCTCTCCCAGGTAGACTTCCGTGAAAGTCATCGGCGTTCGGTCCATGGCTGGTTCCGAGGCAGTATCTACCGTGTAGACGAAAACACACATCCACTGCTCTCGCGCGCCGTGAGTATCGACTGCGCCCCCGGCTTTTCTTGTCGTCTTGACTTCCACGCCTTCGGCACCTGCCTGGACTGCGTTATCGACGTATACTCCTTGCACGATTAGATCGGGATGACCATTGAAGTAGGTGTTTTCCGTCAAGACGCGCGAGTGTTTGGCGAGGCTCGCCGTCAACATATCGGAAAGCAGGCCCGACATGATTGCGGGACGAAGCATGTCATCAAGCCGTTGTAACCCTTTACCGGTAAGATGCGAACTGACGTCGTAAAAGAGATCATAGACGTCCTGCATTGCCATTTGAAAATCCTGCCGGCGCAATTCGTAGGGCGGTTGAGCTTCCTTGTTGAATTTTGAAGTGTCAACAATGTTGCGTTTGATAGCCATAACTGCTTTTGCGTCTCCGAATGTGTGCGGACTGCGCCCTGGGGCTCAGGAGCGATAATACGCGGGGCGCCGGTCTTTCAATAACTCATTGTACGGATTGATCGACTTGTTGCGGGCTTCGTTGACGTCGATCTCGACCACCGTGAACTCCGGGGCATCGGCAGAAGCCCGGGAAAGAATATGGCCTTTTGGTGACACGACTTCACTGTTCCCGATAAAGGTCAGGGGCGGTTTGCCTCCCCTGGCTTCCTGACCGATTCGATTGGCCGTAATGCTGAAGACCCGATTTTCCAGGGAACGCGTCACCATGGCATCCGGGCAATGAGGCAGGACCAAATTCGATGGATGGCACACAATCTCCGCCCCCTGTAAAGCGAGAGTACGGGCGGCTTCGGGGTAGTACCAATCAAAACAGATCATGACCCCGATACGAGCCTGGCCAATGTCCCAGACCAGAAACCCCGAGTCGCCCGGGCTGAAGAACAACGTTTCCTCGCAAAACAAATGCGTTTTGCGGTAACACCCCAAGAACCCTGAAGGCCCCACCACGATCGCCGAGTTGTAGCACTCCTCACCCGCCTTTTCAGGCAACCCCACGACCAAATGCATCTGATGTTGGCGGGCAAGCTCAATACAGGCTTGGGTCGTCGGGCCGTCCGGAACCCGTTCCGATAACTCGAGGACTTCCTCCTGATTGACGAATTGATACCCGGAGAAGGCAAATTCCGGCAGAACGAGCAGGTCGCACTCCACCGAACCCAGTCGAGAAGCCACCTGCTCAAGATTTCGTTGCACGTCCCCGAATTCAGGATGCGTTTGGAAATAGCCGACTTTCATCAATTGACTCTTTAAACGTCCCTCAAAACAAAAACGGGCAGGAACCCCCTGCCCGTTTTTTCAAACCGCATTGTGACCGGTTCGGCACAATCAATGGACTTCCTTCAGATGCATGACGGCACTGCTGGCATGCTTGGTCGCCACCTCGGCATGACCTTCTTTGCCATGCGCGATGGCCGCTTCCAATTCGCCTACGCCTTCATCAAGATGAGGATTTGTGACTTCTTTCTGAGCCATTTGAGCATGCCCCAACGCGACTTCCGCATGTGTGACAACGGCATCGGCATGCCCCATGCCACCATGCTCTGCCGCTTCCTCCGCGTGCGCAATCGCTTCACCAACATGCGCATTCCCATCGGCGAACGCCGGCGCGGCCACCAATACGAACACCGCCGAAATCACCAATCCGGCGAGAAAAATCTTCTTTGCCATTCCACACCTCCCTGTTAATCCTACTTCCCTTCTACTGCCTCCGCAGGCGCTGCCTCCGCAGGTGCTGCCTTCTCAGGCGCTGCCTCCGCAGGTGCCGCCTCCGCAGGTGCCGCCTCCGCAGGTGCTGCCTCTTCAGGCGCTGCCTCCGCAGGTGCTGTTTTCTCAGCAGGCGCTGCTTTCTCAGGCGCTTTCTCTTCGGAGCACCCAGACGTGGCCACCAATGCAAACACTGCCAAAATCAGTACGCCGCCAAAAAGAAAATTTTTCACCATGTCAGCTCTCCTCTCTAAAGGATTAGAGAAACAAATCTTTCCTCTGATTTTTGCATACCTTCGCGGTTTCTTCAAGACGCCTCTTCTTCGGGTTTGGCCGTCACCTGGTAGAGCAATTTCATGTCTTTTTCAGCGGGGGCCGCAAAATCCCGGCTCCACTCCCACCAGGACCCGGGATAATTCCGCACCCGCTCATATCCCGCCAACTTGAGCAAGAAATAGACCCACGCCGATCGAAGACCGCCTAAACAATAGGTAATGACTTCTTGTCGTTCGTTCATGCCAAACGCATGAAACATGTCCCGAATAGCGGACAGGGGCTTGACCGTGGCATCCTGCCGGAGAAACCCGTTCCAGGGGATATTGACCGCGGAGGGGATATGTCCGGGTCGCGGCAACCCATCGATTTCCTTCCCCGCGTACTCCTCCACGCTTCGGGCATCCACGATCACCGTGTCCCGATGGGGACTTTTGACCAACTTTTTCAGTTCCTGTTTTTCAATGATCACGTCCGGTTGAACCGAAGCTTTAAAGTTGCCCGGCTTCAGACGAACCGGCTGGTGTTCATAGGGTCGATGTTCCACCGTCCATTTGGGCCAACCGCCGTCCAGGACCTTGACGCTCTTGTGTCCGAGATAGTGCAACATCCAAAACATCCTGCCCTCATCGCCCCAATTGTCAAAAGGATTGGAGTACACCACGACGTCGCTCGAATTGTTCACGCCCAGGGCCTGGAGCCGCTTCTCCAACCGGGCGATATCAGGATCCAACAACCCTTTGGCCGTCGCTTGAGGATCACTATATTCATGCCAACTGCTATGCACCGCCCCGGGGATATGAGAGGTGTACGCGCCTTCGCCACGCACGTCAATAATCACCAAATCATCCCGGCCAAGATTGAGGGATAACGTTTCCGTATCGATGAGGTACGTGCTCCACATAAGTCAACCCGCCGTTAAAATATTAGTATGATTTTCGGGATGAACCCCGTTCTCCTGAGCGGAGCATCCCAAACGTGTCTCGACCGGCGTTTCCATATCCAACGCCGTCTCCAATGTGTCATTAAGAGGAAATTGACGCGTGTATATCGTATACCGGTACGGGTCATCCGACCGCAACCCATAGGTCTCCCGCAACATGGCATGCTGGCCGTCGGTCAAAATATGGTATCGAACCCGAGCTTCCACAACCAAGTCCGACCGGGCTTCGGGGATGTCATAAGAAAACTGATAGTCACGGCTGGCCAACGGCAGCAGGCGATTGTCATACACTTCGAGAATGACGGGTTGCCAGAGGATCCACCGGCCCATGGTGTCGGTTTGCTGCTCGAGAATCCGACCCGCTCGATCTTTGACGTAAAATTCCACGGTAAAATGGCGATCAGGGTCGCCCGTGGGAATCTTATGCCCGGCCCCGGCATTGATCAGGGTGAGGGTCATCGTGACGGTCTCTCCCTGTTTGGGGGTGGGAGGATCGGCCCGGACCTGAATGGCAACCGCCCGTTTGATCATTTCCGGGTCATGCCCGCCCCGCCATATATGTTGCCGGCCTTGTCGAATAGGCCCTCCCTCGGCCACCGGACGTGAAATTTCCGGCATGTGGCAATGCTGGCACGTGAATCCCTGTTCCTTCATGAAAAACTCGCCTTCATATTCCGCATACGTGCCGCACGGCCCCACGTTATAAAATTGAAAAGGCCCGGAGACCACGTTGTGACAACGATAACAAACCGCGGTCGTGCGAAAGGCGGGATCGTATTCCGTGGGGTGGGGAGCCGCCGAATCGTCGAACGGCCCCAGAATTTTGCCGTCGCGCACGTGACAAGCCGCGCAGGTGACGCCTTCCGCTTGATAGGCCATATCATAGCGCGGGTTCTCAACCTCGACCGCCTGTTCAACCCGGTTATTCGGAATTTCTTTGATGAGCGTGGGCTGCTGATTTTCCAACGGCGTGTGGCAGTTGAGACAGACCCAGACGTACCCGTCCTTTTTCCAATAGGCCTGGAAAAATGGGTCCCGATAGGCATGGGCATGAATGCTGGTTTTCCATTCTTCATAAATCGCTTGATGGCATTGCCCGCATGACTCCGCACTCAGAGAGTCCAGGCCCGCCGGGACCTGCTGGAACGGAATCGCATGAGCATAATCGTCACGCAATCCGAAAATCACGGTGGGCCGGATCTCCGTATAAAAATAATAGACCAAGCCCGGGACGGCCACCAACAGCCCCAACAACACATACAACCTGCTTCTGCTCCGTCGTCTTTGTCGCAGTCTGTCCATCGTTTACGTTTCCATCAACGCGAGAATATGGTGTTCCACCGAAGCGGCAAGCGCCCGGAGATCGTAGCCTCCTTCCAGGCAGGCCACAATGCGGCCTTCACAATGGGTTTGAGCAATGGACCCCACAATACGAGTGAGTTCGCCGTACCCCTCATCCGTGATCCCCATGCTCGCCAGCGGATCATCCCTGTGGGCATCGAATCCTGCCGAAATCAACACGAACTCGGGTCGAAACGCCGCCGCCGCCGGGACCAACACCTGATGAAAAATGTCCCGGTACTCATCCGTCCCTTGCCCCCCATACAGGGGCACGTTGATTGTCGCACCTTCTCCCCTGCCCGTGCCACGCTCAGCCTCCGCCCCGGTCCCGGGATAATAGGGATACTGGTGCGTGCTGAAGAAGAGAACGGAGGGATCGTCTTCAAACGCGTGCTGCGTCCCGTTACCGTGATGCACGTCCCAGTCCACGATCAGCACGCGCTCGAGGCCATAACGTTCCTGGATGTACCGAGCCGCAATCGCCACGTTATTATACAGGCAAAACCCCATGGCGCGATTGGCCTCGGCATGGTGCCCCGGCGGACGAACCGCACAGAAGACCTGATCGACTTGAGTCGACATGACGGCATCGACGGCCGCCAAGGCCCCGCCAACGGCGAGATGAGCGGCGGGCAACGAACCGGGTGACAGGGAAGTGTCCGAATCGAGTGAGGCATAGCCCGTGCTCGGGGCCCTGTCTTCCAGCCGCTGCACGTAGGCCGGATCATGCACGTGAGTAATCCACTTCGTTTCAGCTTTTCGTGGAGAAACCCGGGTCAACTTCGACATCGTCCCGGTTGATTCAAGTCGAGCGACAATGGCCCGCAGCCGCTCCGGCGACTCCGGATGCTGCCGCCCCATATCATGTTCCAGATACGCCGGATGCGTCACGATTCCCACACGACCCATACAGAATCCTTAAGAATATGAGTTGCTTTGCGCTGTAGGGGACGGCCCCCGTGCCGTCCCAGTTTAGACCCTTTCACCCTCGCCCTTGAGCTCTTTCACTCTTGCCCTCTGAGGTCTTTTACCCTCGCCCCTTGAGGGAGAGGGAAGGGTGAGGGGAGTGGGGGGAGGGAAAAAACGGGAATCGGATGGTAACACAGGGTCCGTGGTTAGACAACGCGAAGACTGCTCTGCTACAGTCCGTTACCAGACAGAACTCCAAAAACGTTCAACACATTCAACAGGACACCATATGGCAGATCCCAAAATAGACAAATTCAAAAAAGTCTTACAAATGGACCCCAATGACGAGACCCTCTGGTTCGGGTTGGGCAAGGCGTACATGGGGGATGAAAATTGGGAAGAGGCCATCTCCGCCCTTGAGAGTTGCCTCAAAGTGAAACCGACCTACTCCGCGGCCATTTTTGCCCTGGCGCAATCCCTCAAACAGGCCAACCAAACGGATAATTGCCGCACGGTCTGCACGCAAGGCATCGACGTCGCCACCGCCAACGGCGACCTGCTCGTGATCAAAAACCTGGAAGAACTCCGGGATTCGCTTCCGCAACCCTCCTGAATAAGGAACTTAAGAACTCGACAGCCCGTCAAAGTATTGAGAGAGATCTACGTTGCCGCCGGAGATGATCACGCCCACGCGTTTGCCTTGCAACGCGGGTTCCTGACGGAGCAGCGGCGCCACGGCCACGGCGCTGGCCGGTTCGATCACCAGTTTCATGCGTTCGTAGATGAACCGCATGGCCGTGAGGATTTCCCGTTCTTCCACCACAAAGAATCCGGCCAGGTGGTCGCGCAGGATAGGCAGCGTGAGGGTCCCCACGCTCGTCCGTAACCCTTCCGCGATGGTCCGGGGATGCTCCTGCGGCACGATACGATTTTCCCGCACGGAATACAGAGCGTCCAAGGCCCCGGCCGGCTCACACGCGTAGACCTGGATCCCGGGATTCAGGCCATGAGCCGCCAAACACGTGCCAGATACCAACCCCCCGCCGCCGATGGGGCCGAGCAGGACATCGAGATCCGGCACGTGGCCCAGCAATTCCAGGGCGGCGGTGCCCTGCCCCGCAATCACGTCGGAATCGTTAAACGCTTCGATCCATTCCCCCTGAAGTTCCCGCAACAGATCCTGGGAAAACGATTCCGCATCTTGGGGATCGGCAGGGATATGGACAATGCCCCCGTAGTCTCGAACCGCCGCCCGTTTGATGGGATTAACCGGCTCCGGCATCACCAAGTGCGCTTCTTTTCCCAACAACAGGCAGGCAAGCGCAATGCCCTGGGCATGATTCCCGGAAGAAAGGGCCACCACGGGCTTCGACGATGACCGGTGAACCACGGCGTTGTACGCCCCTCGAAACTTGAACGCCCCCACGCGCTGAAAGTTTTCGCACTTCAGAAACACGGTGGCGTGCGAATGGGCATCAAGCCGTCGAGATGTCTGGATAGGCGTTTCACGGGCGATCCCCTTTAAGCGGGCCGCCGCGCGTTCCACGTCATGAAAAGTGGGAAGAGCCATGATTGGCCCATACTCGGATGACCGCTACCCGGGCGGGACGGAACGCTTCCGATCGGGTCCTCCAGGCAAAACCGTTTAGGAAGTACGACAGGATGACCGTGCTTGAAGATCGTGGGGTGGTCCGATCAATGATCGTGCCGCACCCAATTTTCAACCTTCAGTCTTGGTGCCTTGCTGAAATGTTTGACGTTGTTCGTGATGACAATGGCGTCCCGGCTCAACGCATGCCCGGCAATCATTGTATCGTTCGGCCCAATGGGTGAGCCCTTCTTATACAAATACGCCTGCAACGTTGCGAATGTCTCCGCGGCCCTGGCATCCCAAGGCAATATTTCATCCAGACGTTCAACGAACTCGGATACTAATTTCCGGTGCTTCCGTTTGTTGTCCGAACGCTCCGCCCCAAGCAACAATTCGGCATACGTAATGGCTGAAATCGTTAGGCTGTGTCCCTGCCCTGCCGTCATCTGCATGGACTCCAATATTGACTCGGGGCGTCTTTTGATAATGTAACTACAGGTATCCGTATCCAACACGTACAAACTCAAAAAGCCACTCTCTTGTCATCCAGCAGCGAAGGGCGCGCCGACATGAAATCATCATCAGCGGCTGGCAGCATGGCATAAGAAACCCAGGTTTTCCTGACGGGAAGCAACACAATGGCGTTGCCTTCCTTGCGGATATTGACCTCGTTGACGCCTCCAAACTCGAATTGTTTGGGCAACCTGACCGCCTGGTTTTTCCCATTTCTGAATAACTTGGCCGTTCTCATTACACACCCCTTTATCGGAACTGTTTACCTTGGCACAGAGTAAGCCGGATTTTGGCATAGGTCAAGCATATGTTTTTGCATGAATGGCTGATTCCACACTTGAAATGGAATCGGATTTACCGCGGTGGTCCGGCCTGCTTGCGATCGGGAGTGAGTTCCTCCAATCGAAACTGCTTGGGGAGCAGGACCGGGACCACCAGGGCGACGGGATCGCCGCGTTTCAGCGTCGTGGGTTTTTCCAATTGCAGGAGGACGTTGGCCACGAACGCGTCGTAGTCCGGAAGGAAGTCGTACAAATTGGGCGTGAGCTTGTATTCCTGTGATTTGATCCCTTCCCAGACGGAAAACGTGCGTTCCGGGTAATGATAAAAATGGTTGGGAATATCCTTCAGCATAATGCCGAGCTGCTTGGGATAGTAAAATCGGATTCCGCAACAGAGTTTGGCATAGCCGCTGTTTAAAATCGTATCCACGTACATCCCGGAAAACGATTTGTATCCAAGCAGCCGTTCTTCGGGAAGGATTTCGGGCGCCTGCCATTTCAATCCATCTTTCGTCCGGCGAAGCTTGCAATCCACCGGACACCGGACCAGCCACCCGTACTGGCCCACCATGCGCACCGGTCCGCAATCATCCGGAAGCACTTTGTAGCCATCGGCGGCCAATGCCCGTTGTTCGTACAAGGGCATGTTGGTCATCAGCGGCCGGTGGGGATGGAAATCGAGTTTCAACCGTTCCGGCGCAAGAGCGGTCGTGTATTCACGCTCCCAATACACGGTCCACTGAAGGTGGCTGACGTCAGGCGTGTCGCTCATTGCATCGGTTCCATCTTGTTTGGCTCCCGCTTAATCGCACCCCACGCAGACCGGCTGAAAACCACGAGGGCAAGACAACAAAGCGGATAGCAAAAGAAGCAGCCATGGATGGATTCGTGACAACTGGAAGGAAATTGAACTTGGGAAGAACCCGTATGCCACGCGGCGGCGGTGGGCGACCGCCTCGATCGTTACGTACGCTCGGTTTCTTCTTCCATGTGTTCTTCTACGGAAACATGGGTGAGGGTGCCGCGATAGTCACAGCGATGACAACGAACACGCCACTCTTCGACCCATCGTTCTTGAACAAAGGTTTGATTGCATTTGGGACAGACAAAGACCCCTTTGACGTAATGCACTTGTCGCTTAGATTTCATCCTCTTCCTCCTTCAGGCGAACGGCAAAGACACTCGGCGATCAAGCCTGCCATAGGGAATTTCCCCTTTGCAACCAAGTAAGCGACGAAGCCTATTCCTGGGAAGCCGGTTTCCCGGGCGACCCGCGTCGTTGTTTTCTGGGGAACCGCTCGGTATGGACCTGCTTCAGCCGCATGTGTTCCACGTGCGTATAAATTTGGGTAGTGGCGATGTTGACGTGGCCCAGCATCATTTGCACGGCGCGCAAATCGGCGCCGTGTTCCAGCAGATGCGTGGCGAACGAATGGCGCAACATGTGCGGAGAGATCGGCTTGTGAATGCCGGCTCGGAACGCCCGCTTCCGGAGAATGGTCCAAAAGCTCTGCCGAGTCATGGCAGCCCCCCGCCTCGTCACAAACAACGCCGGCGTCGATCGACCTTTCAGCAAGACCGGCCGTACCTCCCGGCAATAGGCCACCAGCTTTTGACGCGCGAGTTCGCCGATGGGCACGACCCGTTGTTTGTCGCGTTTTCCGGTGGCTTGCACGTACCCCACTTCCACGTTCACCGCCGACAGGGGAAGCGTGATCAATTCGGATACCCGGAGGCCGGCCGCATACATCAATTCCACCATGGCGGAATCCCGTATGTCCTCCAGTCCTTGCCCGACCGGCAATTCCAATAGGGCCGTGACCTCGGATTCGGATAGCGTCTTGGGCAGTTTGGTCCATTGCTTCGGCGCCCCGGGTAATTGTGACAGCACTTCCGGGGCCCCGTGCTCCGTACTGAGAAACCGGTAAAACCCACGGATGGCCGCCAGACATCGGGATACCGAGGCCGGAGACAATTGTTGCGCGCGCAGGTGATTCAGAAACCCGGTCAGGTGCGGCGGGACGTCCAGCGGATTGGTCATGCCCTGCAACGCCAGGTAGGCGTGCAGTTTCTCAAGATCGCGGCGATAGGCTTGGACGGTATTGCCGGCGACGCCGCCCTCGACTCGCAAATTGGTCAGATACTGGTCGATCAGATCGTCCATGCGCCACGGTTGCGTCGTCGGCTCGTCATTCATACGCGGTTCCGTTCTTCCCCTGAACAACTGTGGGATATTCTGTCATTCTGAACGAAGTGAAGAATCTCGTCGTTGAGGCGCTGGGTTATTGATGGAGAGATTCCTTCCTTCGAAAGACTCAGGACAGGCGCTACGCTCGGAATGACAGATTCGGGTGTGTTACCGTATCAATGACCGTACGAAAAACCCAGAAACTTGTCGGGCCTTTCTTGACAGTCATCGACTCTGGCTTTATATACCACAATACGCAACAATGTCTCATGATCATCGCCACGTTCTCTTTTTCCTCCACGCTTTTTTGGTTCCTCCTCATCAGCATCAGTGTATGGCCGGGGACGACCTTTGCACAGGTGTCACCCGCTCAACTGACCGAGGAGCAGGCCCTCGCCCGAATCAGGGCTGAACTCGGACAGGAACACGGTGAAACGGCGTTGCGACTGATCGAACCGTTTCTCGATCGATCCGAGCCGCCCGCCTTCATTGAACAATTCACCTTTTTGCACGCCGCAGCCCTGGAGGCTCAGGGTCAGGACAGCCAGGCCATCATCACCCTCGAACAATTCCTGGAAGAATATCCGGGTTCTCCGCTGATCCACGATGCCCGGTTAAAGCTGGGGACTCTCTATATCGAATCACAACGGCCTAACCGTGCCATTCCCATCCTGTCCCGGGTGCTGGACCTGACATCGGACGAAACGATACGCGTCGAGGCCCTCCATCGATTGCTCCTCGCGTACGAATCGAATGGTGAGTCCCTTCGGGCGATTCAAACCGCATTGACTCACGCTGAGCAATCAGGGGGCGACGCCCGACGGGATCTCCGGGACTACGTTCAAAGTCTCATCCTGCACAGAATGGACGACCAAGCGCTCGGCGAGGTCCTGGATGCCTTTTCGAGCACGTATCCCGGCGATCTGGCCTTGATTCGTCTCATCGAACTCCATCAATCACGGGGCGACGAGACGTTGGCCGAACGGGATATCCGCGCCTTCCTTCACCGCTTTCCCGATCATCCCTATGCCCAAACCGCGGTCGCGCTTCTGCGAACCGCCGTTGTCGGGATCAAAGCTCATCGCCACGTAATTGCCGCGGTTTTGCCCTTCTCGGGACAAATGAAACCCTTTGGGACCGAAGCGTTCAATGGCGTCCGGTTGGCTTTGGAAGAAGAGGAGGCCTTTTGGGACTCCAACGCCGTTGGGCTCGTGGTCAAAGACAGCGTCCTGCCGTCCGCCCGATTTCGCCGCGAGATTTCTCAACTGCTCGACGAATTTACCCCTGTTGCCCTGATCGGTCCCTTATTGGCCCGAGAGGTTCAACTCCTGGCCGATACCCCGGACCTCGCGGCCGTGCCCTTTATCACACCCACCGCGACCCTGCCGGACGTCAAACGATTCGGACGGTATTGGTTCAGCACCGCCATGACGCCTTCCCTTCAGATCAACCGTCTGGTGGACTATGCCATGCAGCACTTCGGGCATACCCGCTTTTGTATCCTGGCCCCTCACACGCCCCATGGCAAACACTTGCATCACATTTTTCAACAAGCCGTGGTTCGAAACGGAGGGGAGATGATTGCCGCTGAATGGTATCAACCGGGAACGACCGATGCGTCGATGCAAATCACTCGTATCAAAGAGAAGGATTTGAGCCTCTATGGAGAAATGTTGCCCCTGGTAACCGAGGAGCCGGTCGATCCGGAGAACAGTCCCGTCACGGAGGAACCGACGCCGGAGGACGGGCAAGAAGACGCGCCGTTGGTGTATGCTCCCGGCTTCGATGCCCTGTTTCTGCCCGGACATCCGACCGACGTGGCCTTTCTTGCCGCGCAACTCGCCTTTTTCGACGTGAACGTGCCCCTGTTGGGCACGAATACCTGGAACCACCCCAATCTCCTGAAATGGGGGCGTAGCTCAATCGAGGGAGGGCTGTTCGGGGACGCCCTGTTCCTTCAGACCACCGATCCGAAAACCCGGCGTTTTATCACCACCTATCGTGAACGGTTTCAGGCCGACCCTTCCATTTTTGCGCTACAGGCCTACGATGCCATGCACGTGATCCTCGACGCGATCCGCCGTGGGGCCACCACCGGCCCCGACGTCCGCATGCAACTCTTTGTCCGCCACGACCTTCCCACCCTGGGCGGATTGGAAAAATTCGATGAGGGTGGCATCCTCACCCGCAAAGTGTATATGATCCAAATTCATAACGGTCGATTCATCCAACTGCATTGAGGTTCCGTGGTCCAATTCTTTTACACCCTGTCCTATGTGATCCTTCCGCTCATGATGGCCGTGGTCCTGCATGAGTATGCTCACGGCTGGGTCGCAAATTATTACGGAGACGGCACGGCTCGGGAGCACGGCCGGTTGACCCTCAATCCACTCGTCCACATCGACCGTTTCGGCACCATTATCGTTCCCCTGCTCTGTCTGCTGATGCCGGGAGGATTCCTGTTCGGTTGGGCAAAACCCGTTCCCGTGACTCCGGGACGCTTGCGCAATCCCCGGCGCGATATGGCCCTTGTGGCGGCGGCCGGTCCGGCGATGAATTTCGTGTTGGCCATTCTGAGCGGAATCCTGTTGAGCGTCCTGTTCACCATCGATCCGACGCTACAGGAGAATTGGCCTCCCCAGCCGGGAGTCGCCCCGAGGACCGACCTGTTGGGGATGCTCCTGTTGCCGCTGGTCGCCATGCTTCTGTTTTCGATTATCATCAACACCTTGCTCTTTGCGTTTAATCTGCTTCCGATCCCCCCGCTCGATGGAGGCCGGATCCTGATGAGCAGCCTGCCGCTCAAACCGGCCCTCCTTCTCAACCGGCTGGAACCCTATGGCATGCTGGTGATCCTCGGCCTGATCTTTTTCGATTCACGGATTCACGTGGTCAGCGGCTTTATCGGAACGATCTTCCAATACATGACCGAACATATTCTCTCGAGGTTGGTATTGTAACCGATTGTGAAGGAGTGATTGATGCGCGTGGTCAGCGGCATGCAGCCCAGCGGACGCCTGCACCTGGGCAACTATTTGGGGGCTCTCACGAATTGGAAGACCCTGCAGGACGACCATACGTGTTTCTTCTTTGTGGCGGATTGGCACGCGCTGTCCACCAATTACGAAGACACCGGCCACGTCACGGCCTACGTCAGGGAATTGCTGATCGATTGGCTCGCGTCGGGGATCGACCCCGAACGGTCCACGGTCTTCATTCAATCCCACGTGCCGGAACATGCCGTGTTGCATTTACTCCTCTCGATGCTGACCCCGGTCTCGTGGTTGGAACGCAATCCGACGTATAAGGAAAAGCAGGAACAACTCGAGGGACGCGACCTCTCCACGCATGGGTTTTTGGGGTATCCCGTTCTGCAAGCCGCGGACATTCTGCTCTACAAAGCCGATGCCGTGCCGGTAGGCAAAGACCAACTCCCCCACCTGGAACTGACCCGCGAAATCGCGCGACGATTCAACAGTCTCTATACCCCCGTGTTGGTGGAACCGCAGGAACTGCTCACGGAATTTCCCAAAGTCGTCGGAACCGATGGTCGCAAAATGAGCAAGAGTTACCGGAATACGATTAATCTGTCAGACACCGAACCCACGGTCCGGCAAACCCTCAAGACCATGGTCACCGACCCGGCCCGGGTGAGGCGAACCGATCCGGGGAACCCTGATATCTGCCCGGTATTTGAATTCCACAAGATCTATTCCGACTCCGCGGTCATCGACCAGGTCAACGAAGAATGTCGCACGGCAAAAATCGGCTGCATCGACTGCAAGAAATTTGTGGCGGATCGCGTCGTGGCGCAACTCTCGCCCATTTGGGAAGCTCGCGGCTCGCTCGAAGCCAACCCCGCCAGGCTCGACGAAGTGGCGGAGGCCGGACGTCAACGCGCGTCCAAGGTCTCCCGCCAAACCCTCGGAGAAGTCAAGGAAGCCATGAAGATTTGACTTCACCACTTCCTGTAAGTACTATTTGAGTTTCCCTCTCCTTGCGAATTTTTAAACCATTTCACATCCAGGACAGTTATGGCTATTCGTGTCGGAATCAATGGGTTTGGACGAATCGGGAGAAACTTTCTTCGAGCCTCCTTAGGTGACCCTCATATTCACGTTGCAGGGATCAACGACTTGACCGACTCCAAAACCCTGAGTCATCTGCTGACCTTCGACTCGGTCCATGGCCGATTCCAGGGAACGGTCGAGGCCGGAGACGATCACCTGCTTGTCGATAACCAACGCATCAAAGTCTTCGCTGAACGGGATCCCAAAGAATTACCCTGGAAAGAGCTGGAGGTCGACGTTGTCATAGAGGCAACGGGTCGTTTCACCGACCGGGAAGGGGCGAGCCAACATTTGTCAGCCGGCGCTCCCCGTGTGGTGATCTCGGCCCCGGGGAAGGATGCCGACCTCACGGTCGTGTTAGGGGTGAACGAACAATCGTATGATCCCAAGTCTCACCACATCATCTCCAATGCCTCCTGTACGACCAACTGTTTGGCCTCGGTCGCCAAGGTCCTGCTCGAAAATTTCGGCATTGACCACGGCTATATGACCACCATTCACTCTTATACCAATGACCAGCAACTTCTGGATTTACCCCATAAGGACCTGCGGCGTGCCAGAAGCGCGGGCCTCTCGATAATCCCGACCTCTACCGGCGCGGCCAAAGCCTTGCACTTGGTGATCCCGGAACTGAAGGGCAAGCTCGACGGGCTCGCCATTCGCGTCCCCACCCCCAATGTTTCCCTGATCGACCTGGGCGTGGAAACCGAACGGGATTGCGATGCCGCCGAAGTCAATGCCGCCTTTGCCAAGGCCGCCGAAGGCCCGCTCAACGGCATTATGGGGTATTCCGAAGCGCCCATTGTCTCCATCGATTTAAATGGGAGTTCCTATTCGGCGATTGTCGATGCCCCGCTCACGACCGTGATGAATCGCCGGTTCGTCAAGGTATTTGCCTGGTACGACAACGAGTGGGGGTATTCATGCCGGTTGAGGGATCTGGTTAAGTTTTTAGCCTCGAAAAACTAAGTTTTCAGGCTTCGTCCTCCTGTCCGGTTGACCGTATCCTGCCGGGTCCGGAGGAAAGGATGTGTCGTGCGTATTACCAAACAAACCATTGATCAGGTGGACCTGCAAGGGAAGCGCGTCATTATTCGCGTGGACTTCAACGTTCCGCTCGACGAGTCTCTCAAAATTACGGATGATTCCCGGATTCGCGCGGCGATTCCCACCATCAATCACGTGGTCGACGAAGGGGGGAGTGTGATTCTGTGTTCCCACCTGGGGCGCCCCCAAGGAACGGTCTGCCCGGAACTCAGCCTGGCGCCGGTGGCCAAACGCCTGAAACGTCTTCTGGAGAAGGACGTGACGTTTGCACCGGACTGCGTGGGTCCGGCCGTCAAAAACCTCGCGAGTCAATTACAACCCGGCGAAGTCCTGGTGCTGGAAAATCTCCGGTTTCATCCCGGAGAGGAATCCAATGACAGGGATTTCGCTTCGGAACTGGCCTCGTTGGGTGACGTCTTTATCAACGATGCGTTCGGGACCGCTCATCGGTCCCATGCCTCAACGACAGGAATCCCCGCATTCATCAAAACATCCGCGGCCGGCTATTTGATGAAACGGGAAGTGGAGTACCTCGAGGGGGCCGTTGAAAATCCCATCCGTCCCTTTGTGGCGATTTTAGGGGGAGCGAAGGTCTCGGGAAAAATCGGCGTGATCGAAAACCTCGGGAAAAAAGTCGATAAAGTCATTATCGGCGGAGGCATGGCGTTTACGTTTCTGAAAGCCATGAACCTTGAAATCGGGCGATCCCTGGTCGAAGACGAGATGCTCGATTTCGCCAAAGGCGTGTACGAACACGCCCTCAACCAAAAGATAAAATTTTATCTTCCGGTGGATTGCGTGGTTGCGGCCAGCCTGGACCCCGGTGCCGAAACGAAAATCGTTCCCATTCAAGAGATTCCCGAAGGATGGTATGGACTGGATATCGGCCCGGCCTCCGTCAAACTCTTTTCCGAGGCCGTTGAAAATGCCAAAACCATCCTCTGGAACGGGCCGATGGGCATGTTTGAACGAGACGCCTTTGCCCGGGGAACTCAAGCCATGGCCCACGCCATCGCCAATGCCTATGCCCTGACGGTCGTCGGGGGCGGCTCAACCGCCCTGGCTATCCACCGCGCCGGCGAAACCGACAGCATGTCGTTTATTTCGACGGGGGGTGGTGCGGCGCTCACCTTATTGGAGGGGGGGGACATGCCCGGGCTTGCGGCACTACCGGCCCGGTAATGGATCCGTCGCCTCCTTGTTACCCTGATCTCTTACGGTCACCGCTTTCGTGAATCCCAAACTCATCGCAGGCAATTGGAAAATGCACAAAACGACGGCCGAGGCTGTCGAGTTTGTCCACCGGTTTCGACAAGCCCTGGCTCCCGACGTCTCCGTGGAGATCCTGCTCATTCCCCCGTTTACCGCTCTTTACGGCATCCGGCAAATGCTCCATGCCGATGATCCGTTCAGGCTGGGCGCGCAGGATCTGTATTGGGAAGAGGAAGGCGCGTACACAGGTGAGATCTCCGGGCGCATGCTGAAAGACGTGGGGTGCCAGTCGGTCATCGTCGGGCATTCGGAACGCCGGCGACTCTTGGCGGAAACCGATGCCCAGGTCAACAAAAAGCTGAAAGCCGCCTTGCAGCATGATCTCGCTCCCATCCTTTGCGTGGGGGAAACCCTGGAGGAACGACAAACCGGTCATACGCAAGACGTGGTCAAAGAACAAATGCTCCAGGCTTTACGCGACGTGCCTCCCGAGCAGATGACGGGTCTCGCCATTGCCTATGAACCGGTTTGGGCTATCGGCACCGGCTACGCCGCCACTGTCCGACAAATTGAAGAAGTACACGCCTTTCTCCGCTCGATCCTGAACGTGGAATGGCCGCAAATCAGACACACCATGCGGATCATCTATGGAGGCAGCGTTTCTCCTGAAAATGCCCAAGAACTCTTTAGGTCGGATGAGATCAATGGGGCCCTCGTAGGAAAAGCTTGTCTTGATCCTGAAGGCTTTGCTAGAATCTGCCGGATGGCCTCCTGAACTCGTTGCAAAAAGGCCATCGGGAAGCATCCATGTATACTGTCACCGTCATTCTCCATCTCATCGTCTGTTTCTTGATGATTGCCGCGATCCTGCTTCAGGCAGGGAAGGGTGCCGAAATCGGCGCGGCATTCGGCGGATCCAGCCAAACGGTTTTCGGAAGTCGCGGCCCCGGAACGTTTCTCAGCAAGATCACGGTGGGCGCGGCCATTATTTTCATGTTGACCTCGCTCAGCCTGGCGTTACTTTCCAGACAGGAGAACGTCGCGTCTTCGGTGATTGACGTTCCCGTTACGTCCGGTGAAGCAACCTCCTCCGCTCCGGAAAGCACGGAAGCCCCTCTTGAATCAGCTCCTCCTGAAGCATCCGGAGCCCCCGCTGACTCATCCGAGACGCCCTCTTCGGCACATTGATTTTTCCCTTTGTTTTTTTCTGTCATCCTCGACGCTTGTCCCCGACTTGATCGGGGATCCAGGCGATCTATAGGGATCCAGGGTTTTTTCTTTTTCCTTCGTTCGTGCAGATAAAAGACCCTGGATTCCCGCTAAAAACTTGCGGGAATGACAGAAGGAGGATTCTCGCGAGGAGTTTGTCGCCTTTTCTTGATCGTGTTTGAGAAAAACACCGGGGCTTACACAGGAGTCAGCCAATGGGCATGGGAATCGTCTTCGCCCTGCACGATATCAAAGAAGGCTTTCTGCAGAAGATCTGTGACGGGTCCCCGTTTTCCGGTTCCGACCTGACGGTCATCGATTTCCCGAATCGGCGTCACTTCGGCGGCCGTTCCCGTGAGGAACGCCTCCTCGGCCACGTATAACGCATCCCGGGTAAACCGTTCCTCCACCACCGGGATCTTTTTCTCCCGGGCCAGATCCAGGATGGAATGACGAGTGATGCCTTCCAGGATGGAGGTCAAAGGGGTGGTCTTGAGCACGCCCTTCGACACGATGAACACGTTTTCTCCGGTCCCCTCGGCCACATAGCCCTCCGTATCCAGGAGAATGGCCTCGTCGTACCCCCCGTTTTTCGCTTCACACTTGGCCAAAATGGAATTCACGTAATACCCGGAGACTTTTGCGCGGGGCATGGAGACGTTCACGTGGTGGCGGGTAAACGATGAAACCTTGGCCCGGGTTCCATGCACCAGGGCATCCTCTCCCAGATAGGTGCCCCACGGCCAAGCGGCAATCGCCAGCTTGACGGGATTGTTCCCGGGATACAGGCCCATTTCCCCATACCCCACGTACAGCAAGGGACGGATGTAACAGGATTCCAGTTTGTTGATCCGAACCGTCTCCACGATGGCTTCGAACACGTCCTTGCGACTGTAGGGGACGTTCATCATCACAATATGCGCCGACTCGAACAGCCGGTCCACGTGCTCCTGCAAGCGAAAAATCATCGACCCGCCTTTCCCCCGGTAGCAACGAATGCCTTCGAAGGCTCCCAAGCCGTAATGCAAGGTATGCGTCAACACGTGGACGGAGGCTTCGTCCCAATTCACAAAGCTTCCATCCATCCAGATTTTTTCACTCGGCGTCACCATGACTCCCCTTTCTGCTCTCGGCTCCGTTCCCGGAAATGCGTCTCCATACTTATAGCTTATAGCGAGGGGGGCTCAACCTGTCAATCCGGCTGCTCCAATCCCTCAACATGTCTTGACACTCCCTTAAAATGCATGATACATGTGCAGGCAGTGAAAGGATAACGCTCTCATGTACGCGATCTTGGAAACAGGTGGGAAACAATATCGGGTCGAACGCGGATCGGTCCTTCAGGTCGAAGCGCTTCACGCCGAAATCGGCCAAACCTTGCAATTGAAGCCCGTTCGATTCATTTCGACGGACGAAGAACCCCTTCCGGGACAACCGGTTGTCGAAGGGGCTCACGTGCAAGCCACGGTTATTCGGAACGGCCGAAGCCGATCGATCACGGTGTTCAAGAAGAAACGAAGAAAGAATTACCGGAAAACCCGCGGGCATCGTCAAGCATTCACCCAACTCCGCGTCGATGACATCGTCACGGGCTAGGAAAAGGACCGGGCATGGCACATAAAAAAGGTGGCGGCTCAACTCGAAACGGCCGCGACAGCAATCCTCAATATCTGGGAGTCAAGCGATACGCCGACGAACGGGTTCAACCGGGCAACATTCTCATTCGCCAACGAGGCACCAAGTTTCATCCCGGCTATAACGTCGGGATGGGCAAGGATCATACCCTCTTTGCCAAAATTTCGGGAATCGTGAAATTCGAGGGAGGCGAAGCACGACGCAAGATCAGCGTGTATCCCTCAACATAAACGACTCATCTTCCTCCCCGGGCTCTTTCTTCCCCATCTTCCTATGACAATCGTGGTGCCTTATGTTTATCGACCACGCAAAAATTTTTGTTCGATCCGGCAACGGCGGGAACGGGGGCTGTAGTTTCCGGCGGGAAAAATTCGTCCCCCATGGTGGGCCGGATGGTGGTGACGGCGGGCACGGAGGCAACGTCGTCGTCACGGCCTCGACCCGCATGACGACGTTGCTCGACCTGAAATACCGGCGTCATTATGAGGCCAAATCCGGCGCTTCCGGGCAAAGAGCCAATCGCCATGGCCGTTCCGGCTCCGACGTGACGATCACCGTGCCGGTAGGGACCGTAATCAAACATGCGGAAACCCACGATATCCTGGCGGACATGGTGACACCAGAGCAATCCGCGATCGTGGCCGTTGGAGGAAAGGGCGGGAAAGGGAACGCCCGGTTCGCCACCTCCACAAACCGGGCACCCCAGACGTTTGAGGAAGGTGTATCCGGCGAAGAGTTACAGCTCGCACTGGAACTGAAACTCCTGGCCGACGTCGGGCTCGTGGGGTTTCCGAACGCCGGAAAGTCCACGTTGATTTCCACGCTCTCGGCCGCGCGACCGGAAATTGCCGATTATCCCTTCACGACCCTGCAACCGCATTTGGGAGTCGTCCCCCTGGGCGACTACGACAGTTTCGTCATGGCCGACATTCCCGGACTCATTCAAGGCGCCCATAGAGGCAAGGGCCTGGGGCATCAATTTCTCAAGCACATTCAACGCACGCGTTTCCTGTTGTATCTTATCGATATTTCCGAGGGAACCCCGGATGATCCCGTGAACGCGTTGCACGTCTTACAGGAAGAGCTCTCCTCATTCGATCAGACCCTGGGGCAGCGTGCCTTTGCCGTCGTCGGGACCAAAGTCGACAGCCAGGGCAACGGGCAGCGGCACCGGGATCTCCAGCGCTATTGCCGGGAAGGGCAGATGGCTTTTTTCCCGATCTCTTCGGCCACGCGTGAGGGGCTCGATGCCTTACGCGCGTTTCTTGCGCAACACCTTCATGAAATCGAAGCAGCATGAGAGATCTCATCCTCCCACACGCCAAGCGGCTCGTCATTAAAATAGGCAGCAGCATCCTGGCCGCCACGGCGGGATTGCGACTCGACCACATTCAACGCCTCTCCGATGAAATCGCCCGGCTCAAACAGGACGAACGGGAAGTCGTCCTGGTGTCGTCGGGAGCCATCGTGGCAGGCATCGGGAAACTCGGCCTCAAGTCCTATCCGCAAACCCTCCCCTTGAAACAGGCCGCGGCTTCAGCCGGACAAAGCCGTCTCATTCACGCCTATGAAACCTGTTTCCAGGAAGCGGGGCAACAAATAGCCCAGGTGTTGCTCACACATGAAGACCTGGCCGATCGAAAACGTTTTCTCAATGCACGGCACACGCTCACGACGTTGCTTCAATTGGGGGTGATTCCCATCGTCAATGAAAATGACGCCGTCTCGGTAGATGAAATTCGTTTTGGCGACAATGACACCCTCGCGGCGCAGGTCGCTCACCTGGTCGATGCGGATCTTTTCATTATCCTCTCGGACGTCGACGGGCTGTTCACCAGGGACCCGCGACATGATCCGGAGGCCACGTTGATTTCACACGTGACGGACATTACACCCGATATCGAACGAGGAGCGGGAACCTCGCAGAGCCAGGAAAGCCGCGGGGGCATGGTGACGAAAATCGAGGCGGCCAAACTGGCCCGTCAATTCGGGGTCCCCACGTTATTACTCAATGGTGAAATCCCGGACTTGCTGCCGAGCGTCTTTGCCGGGTCCGAACAAGGCACCCTGTTCTTTTCCCAAGGCCGGAAACTCCCCAGCCGCAAACATTGGATCGCCTATACGCTACGGTCCAAGGGACAACTCGTGCTGGATTCCGGAGCCGTCACGGCGCTCACCAGTCGAGGGAAGAGCCTGCTGCCTTCCGGGATCGTCGACGTGAAGGGGACGTTTGCGGCAGGCGATCCCGTTTCTTGCGTGGACCCGGATGGAAAAGAGTTTGCCAAGGGATTGGTGAATTTTTCATCGGACGTCGTCTCCGGAATCAAGGGGCGTCGAACGAAAGAGATTGCCCAGGGAGTGGGCACGCACGAATATGAAGAAGTCATCCACCGGGATAATCTTGCGCTGTTGGTCTGACCACCTCATCCTTGATCCTTCTTCGTGACGCGGTGAGCGATTCCCCCTTCACTCGGATCGGTTTGCTGGGTGGCACATTCAACCCGGTCCACAACTGCCACCTGTCGATTGCCGGGCAAGCGCAACGGGCCTTGGCGCTCGACCGGGTGCTCTTCATTCCTTCGGGCGCTCCACCCCACAAGTCGCGTGAATCGTTGGCCCCGGTGCACCATCGATTGAGCATGGTGCAACACGCCGTCGCGGGTCTGCCGGACTTTACGGTTTCCGACGTGGAAGCCAACGCGCCGGATACATCCTATACCATCGACACGGTCCGAACGCTTCGGGAAACTGTGAAGGGTGAACTCTGGTTTATTATCGGTCTCGATGCGTTTCTCGAGATTGCAGGGTGGAAATCGGCCGAAACCTTATTGGCCCTGACGAACTTTCTCGTGCTGTCGAGGCCACACGTGCCCTTTTCCCGAGTGGCCTCGCTGACGCTGTTACCTTCCCTCCCGGCCACGCAACTGCAACGTTTGGACGAAGGTCAACAACAACGCCTGGATCTCCCCATCGGTCCCCAGGCCACGATCACGTTCCTGCGAATTGACCCCTGTGAGGTCTCCGCGTCCGCCGTCCGAGAACGAATCCGGAAGGGCTTGGACGTCACGGACTGGTTGCCACCCCCGGTCCATTCTTATATAATTCAACACAACTTGTACGTCCCGCGTTGAGGAGCCGCCCTATTTCAGACATCAAACGCAAAGCATTGTTCATCGGAAGCATCGCCCTTGATAAAAAAGCCTCCGATGTCATGGTCCTTGAAATAGGACACCTCACCTCGATTGCCGACTATTTTGTCATTTGCTCTGGAAATTCAGGACGCCAGGTCAAAGCCATTGCCGAAGCCATCCGGCAGGAAATGGCGCATCGTTTCGGGGACCACGGCACCATGGAGGGAGAAACCGCGGCGAACTGGATTCTGCTCGATTATCGAGACATCATCATTCATATTTTCCAGGAAGAGAGTCGGACGTATTACGGCATCGAGAACATGTGGAGAGACGCCCCGCAAATCCCGCCAACGGAATATGATTCGCAAGCCCTGGGGCACCCACAGCCTTCCGAATCCACGAAGATGATTCATCAAGCAAGCTGACGCGGTATTGTTTGCAACCACCCCGTATGGCACAAAGGGAGTAAGCGAATGACGCAATTCGACGTTCTCGCGGAACAGGTGCTGGAGGGCCATTCAGTCACCCGTGAAGAAGGCTTGGAGATACTCCAAACCGACGAGGCCCAACTCTTACCCCTTGTCAACGCCGCCTATACAATTCGCCATGCCTATTTTGGTCGAACAGTCACCATCCAAATGCTGTTCAACGCCAAGAGCGGCGCCTGTCAGGAAGATTGTCATTATTGTTCGCAATCCAGTATCTCCACCGCTCCCATCGACCGGTATGCGTTAGTGTCTGCCGATGAAATGCTGAAAGGCGCTCGCCAAGCCCATGAGGCTAAAGCCCAACGATACTGTGTGGTGATCAGCGGAAGAAGTCCTCTCGAAAAAGAAGTGACCGACATTGCCTCGGCGGTGAAGCGGATCAAACAGGAACTCCCCATGCAGGTCTGCTGTTCCTTGGGACTTCTCACCGAACCCCAGGCCAAACGACTCAAGGCCGCCGGCGTCGATCGCATCAACCACAATCTGAACACGAGCGAAGCCTATCACTCCTCCATTTGCACGACCCACACGTATCAGGATCGAGTGACCACCTTGAAAAACGCGCGAGCCGCGGGCCTGGAATTGTGTTCAGGCGGTATCGTCGGCATGGGAGAATCCGACGAAGATCTGGTGGACCTTGCCTTTGCCCTGCAGGACGTCAACCCCGACTCGATCCCGTTAAACATGCTGCATCCGATTCCGGGAACGCCATTAGCCGACGCCAACCACTTGACTCCGCAACGATGCCTAAAAATCCTCTGCCTGTTTCGCTTTATCCATCCACGGCGGGAACTCCGCGCGGCGGGCGGACGAGAATTCAATCTCCGCTCCCTGCAACCCATGGCCCTGTACGTGGCAGACTCGCTGTTCGTCAACGGCTATCTCACGACACCCGGACAACCCGGCCACGAGGTCGAACGGATGCTCGCAGACATGGGCTTTGAAGTGGCGGGGAAACATCCTGCCCATCAAGCTTGATCCAACTTCAATAGCTCCTGCGTACGTTCCACCGATTGGCAAATCATTCGGTGCGCACCCTTAGAACAAACTTTCCAAATCTCTTGCACCGTGCAGAACACGGACCACCTCAATGCCATCCTCAAGCGGAAGATAGAAAAGAATATATTTGTCCACGACCAGAAAACGCAGGGCAGGAGAGATATTATCACAACGGGTTCCAATATTCGGAAACTCGGCCAAAAGACGGCACTGCTTTTCAACCTTATCTATAAAATGGTCGGCAACCTGAGGATTATCCTGGGCAATATAATCCCATATTTCATCGAGGTCCTGAAGAGCGAGGGGACGATGAACAATCCTCGGCATCCGTCAACGCTCTCTTTTCTTGCTCTTTACCCGTTCCCTGCCTCGTTTTTTGATGTCCTCGAAATCCAGTCTCTTCGTTGGGCCGCTGTCAAAACCCGCCTGAATGTCTTTGCGAAGCTGCTCCATTCGCAGTTCACGCAGATTTTCTTGCTCTTCCCACAAACGGAGTGCCTCGCGAACAACCTCGCTGGATGAATGATAGCGACCACTTTCAACTTGCTTTTTAACCAAATTTTCGAGTTCCGGGGTCAATGAAACATGCATAAGCGTCTTTCCTCCTTTCGTTTTTCAGTATGACGACAATGACAATATTTATCAATATTTATCAATTATTCTCATAGTGTTTTTTCAAAAGCAGTAGTGGTATCCTTAAAATCCCTATGGAAGATGCAGAGAGCTATACCTCCTCAAATTTTGGTGATCCTGAGCTTGTGCTGCGCGCCGTACGCGAATACCGCGATACACCTCTTCATCCTACCCGTGATCGCGCCTTACGCCTTATACAATACCTACAAGCGTTAGCTTCTCTTCGTACGAAAATCATTCGAGACGTCGGAGACTATGAAAACATTCTCTGGTTGCACGAAATTCCTCGTGAAAAGGGATGTTTCACGCAAGCATGGGGTCCCAATGATGATATTGAGCCAGATATTTGGATTGAAGTTAAAAAAAGGGATGAACCAGTTCGACCGAAGGTTCCAGAAATCTGCGATCCATGGGTAGACAAAGAAGCGTTAGAGAATGCTGCTGAGTTGCCTGAACTTTTCTCCACAATCAGTGTTGAAGTAGAGGAGCAAGACAAACAAGAAGATCCATTTTCGCCAGTGTATGAAGAACGAAAACTAGAAGACTATCCCGATGTTCAAAGAGCTTGGGACCGATACCTGGAACAGTGGCTATCCTGGATGGAATTACATCACAGGTGGGTCACTGTGCAAAAGGTCTACACCAAACTGTTCACCATACATCAAGGACAAAAACGTCTAGGTGAGGAATATGAATTGCTCGTGGGCATAGGTCTTCTGACTTGGCAAACACCTTCAGGACACACCGTCCATCGCCATCTTGTAACAGCAAGGGCTATTTTAGACTTCGAAGCCGAACTCGGTAAATTCAAAGTTGTTCCCGACCCTGATGGCGCAAAACTCTCTGCCGAATTAGATATGTTGGATGCCACAGATCAACCTTTACGTGCTCAACAGTCGGCAATGGAAGGGTTACGTTCCGCGGAGGATAACCCTTGGAATCGCGCTTCTGTTGATACTGTCCTCCATGTACTCGCAAAAGAGTTGGGTGCTCTTGGCGAATACCACCAGGAATCTCTGGAACCGCGTCAATCGAAGGCTGACAAAAAACCCATTGTCGAATTCGCTCCGGCACTGATTTTCCGAAAACGATCCTTAAAGGGGCTTCAAGAAACCTTAGCTAAAATGCATCTCCAAATAAGCAAGGGTGCTGAGTTGCCACCTGAATTTCTGGATCTTGCTGAAGGACAACTGAGCCGTAAAGGAAGTGAATCAGATCAACCCTATGACCACAGCATGGGCAAACCGGATGACGATCCAACAATCTATTTCCCCAAACCATCAAATGAGGAACAACGTCGAATCATCAAGACTTTTCGATCAACCAATGGAGTATTGGTACAAGGGCCTCCTGGAACAGGGAAGTCGCACACTATTGCAAATTTAATTTGTCATCTACTTGCAACCGGAAAACGAGTGCTGGTAACCGCACAAACACCAAGGGCGCTGAAAGTACTGCACGACCATCTTCCGGAAAAGATTCGTCCTTTATGTATTAGTCTCTTGGGGAGTGGACAGGTGGTCAAATACCCAGACCGGCGTCTAGGATTTAGTGAACAAAGCGCGCTCAATGCGAGTGTGAACGGGATCTTAGATCGGGAGACAGATTGGAATGAATCAACCGCTACCTCAAAAGTTACTGCACTCAGTGAAAAACTTCATCAAGTACGGAAGGAAAAGGCTAAAACTAACTTTAGACTCCAATCGATTCGCGAATCAGAAACGCATGAACAGTCCATCCTAAATGCAGCCTATCGCGGAACCGCAGCGAAAATTTCACGGCAACTAGATCAAGAGTCAGCTGCCTATGGTTGGCTAACTGATCGCATAGAATATGACCAGGAAGTGCCAGCCGCTCCCGATGATCTGGAGAGACTGAGACAGGAATTGACCAATTTTACCCCAGCATTAGAAGCCGAACTGAAATTGAGCATACCTGATCCGCAACAAGACCTTATTAACGTAGAAAGATTTAAGGAACTTGTTCAACAAGAAATCGAATTAAGCGAAAGCCTGGAATCAAATCAGGCATTGTTGAATTCCCCAATAGATACGATCCAATTGGTAGACATTCAGCACCTTGGTCAAATAATCAAAGATATAGGATCACTTGTCGCTGAGGCTCAAAGCATCAAATCACGGCCCATGCCGTGGATCGAGTCAGCTGTCCATGAAATGTTATCCGATAACGATCGCCCATGGAAGGAACTCCAACGCGTCTCTGACGATAACTTGAGAGGGCTAAGAGAACGTGCAGACAACGTTGATCGGCAAAAACTTGATGCGCCAAGCAGCCTTGACCGACGGAAGCTCTTAAACGATGCAAAAAAGCTAAAACAATATTTTAACCATGGTGGAAAAGTCAGATGGCCGTGGTTCATCAATAAGAAAATCGTCAGAAACAATAAGGATCTCATTAAACATGTAAGCATTGATGGCCATCTCTGCAATGCAGCCAAAGTGCTGACAGAACTCATTGAATATCTCTCCATAGAACAAACCATTGAATACAGTTGGAGTATGTGGAAAGGAAAAGCCAACAAGCGGGAAGGCTCTTTTCTGATTCAGATAGCGGAACTCGAAGAACTCCTTGAGGCCTTAACTCGCGTTGTCGGCCTTTATGATCTCTTAGAGAATGCAAGAACTCGCGTCCGACAGGATCCAAGAATGCCCGAACCGGTGTGGCATGACTTGGATGCTCTCAGAAAATTCGTGGATACCTGCAAACTTGTCATTAAGAAAAGCAACCTGGAAAGCGTCCAACAAGAATTGAGCGAGTCTATATCCGGAATTCGAGAATTTTTGCACCATAAGTCATGCCATCCTTTGGCACAAAAAGCTTTGAATTCCATGAGAAGCCGAGATATGGAATCCTATGAGGCTATTGTGCGTCGACTTGTCGACATTCAACAATTGTCAAAGCGATTAACATGGACCGAATCGCTCTTGGATAGCCTTAGGTCTGTTGCGCCGGTTTTCGCAAATGAACTGAAGAAGTCTTGCCAAGACGAAAAATGGATTAACCGAATGCATTCAATAGAAAAGGCTTGGAACTGGGCACGAGCACATTCTTGGCTTCGTGACTTTCTCAATGCTGAAGATGCTCCCAGCCTAGAACGTCGAGCGAAACAACTAGAGAAAGACGAGAAAGATACTCTGGCTAATCTTGCTGAAGAGCAGGCCTGGAAATTTTGCTTCATGAGATTACAGGAGGAACATCGGAGACATCTCGTTGGATGGCAACAGGAAATAAGGAAAATCCCGAAAGGTACCGGAAAGAGTGCCCCAAGACATCGCCTAAACGCTCAACAACATTTTAATAAATGTCGGGAGGCGGTTCCTGCCTGGGTCATGCCGCTTCATCGTCTGTGGGATACCGTCGATCCATCCCCTGGCATGTTCGACGTGATTATCGTAGACGAAGCATCCCAATGCGGGCCCGATTCACTCCCATTGATGTACCTTGGGAAAAAACTACTGGTAGTAGGAGACGATAAGCAGATCAGCCCTGAGGTCGTAGGCATTGATGAAAATACTCGGCAACGACTCATACAGGAACATTTGCATGGCTTTGAACATGCTGATTCGTTTGATATGGAAAGCAGTTTATTTGCCCATGGACGCCGCCGTTTTGGCAATCGGATTGTGTTACGAGAACATTTTCGGTGTATGCCTGAAATTATCCGTTTCAGTAACGACCTATGTTATCACGATACGCCCCTTATCCCTCTTCGCCGGTATCCACCGGAACGGCTGGAACCACTAAATGTCATTCACGTCCCAAATGGGTATAGAGAAGGGGATGGTGCAAGGGCCATTAACCTTCCAGAAGCCGAAGCCATTGTGAAGCAGATCGTCCAATGTTGCCAAGACGACCGTTACAACGACAAAACCATGGGAGTGATTATATTGCAAGGCCAAGCACAGGCTCAGCTCATTGAAAGTATGTTGGTGAAAGAGTTGGGGGCGGAAGAGATGGAAAAGAGAGGGCTGATTTGCGGCAACCCTTATGCTTTTCAAGGGGATGAACGAGAGATTATATTTCTTTCCATGGTCGCCGCTCCCAACCAACGTATTGGAGCTTTTACAAAAGCAACAGATGAAAGACGCTTCAATGTAGCGGCTAGTCGCGCCAAAGATCAAATGTGGTTATTCCATACGGCAACAGCAAATGATTTGAGCGGCACTTGCTTGCGAAGGCGGCTCCTTGAATTTTTCAACAACCCAGAAAGCCAAATTACTCAGGCACTTGGAGAAGAAGCCGAGCAATTGAGAGAAAAGGCACGCTCTGCTAACCGTGGAATTGAGAAACCACCAAATCCGTATGATAGCTGGTTCGAAGTAGACGTATGCTTGGCTATCGCTGCAAGAGGATATCGGGTCGTGCCGCAATACCCGATTGCGGGGAAGTATATCGATCTCGTTGTTGAGGGTAAAGAATCCCAACTTGCCGTCGAATGCGACGGCGAGCATTGGCATGGAGCAGACAGATATCAAGAGGATATGGAACGACAAAGAAAACTTGAGCGCGCAGGATGGCAGTTCCACCGAATTCGCGAAAGCTCATTTTATGCCAATCGGGAAAAGGACTTGGAATGCCTGTGGATGAAACTTCGAGAGCTAAACATCTTCCCAGTTAGCTCTTCCGGTGAGGAACCCGATGAAACATACAAGCATAAAGAAAAACTGCCTAATGAACATCATGTAGACAAATTGGCATATACCCACTCCGTTACTAAGCCTACTGTCGAGGCAAAGACACACGATGAACACCCTGTAGAGAGTCGATCACTACAAGAAGAAGTTTTAGACCCCGTACCTTCCCCACAGGACGAGGAAATAGAAAACCCTGTTTCCGCAGAAATCCTCACGCTAACTGCTCGTCAAAAAGAAATTCTTCGCCTTGTGGCCCAAGGTTACACAAATCGGGAAATTGGAGAACAACTGGACATTAGTGTCAGGACCGTTGAAGTCCACCGGTTTAATCTGATGCGACGACTCCGCGTGCGAAATGTAGCCCAGCTTCTCAGACAAGTTACTGGGCCTACAATCAAGGGAGAAGCACATGATCAACACCCAGGAGAAAGTCGATCACTACACGAAAAAGTTTTAGACCTCGCACCTTCCCCACAGGATGAGGAAATAGAAAACCCCGATTCCGGCCCCACACTGTTAGACCAAGGTATCGATGAAGAAATTGAATTCGATGGATGCCAGGCACCTTATGCCAACTGGAACCAAACAGATCTTCCTGATCCTCGGTCCGCTACCTTGGATAAAATCATAAGCGGTCTCCTCGCAATAATTTCAGTGGAAGGGCCGATTGTCTGTCACAGGGCCTACTTTTTGTATGCCAGCGCTGTCAAGCCGCCAATAATGAGAGTGGGAGGACAAATCCGATCAACTTTTGATAAAGCAATTAGTCAAGCTTTACAACAAGGATTAATTGAAGGAAGAGATGAACACGGAAATCGCGAATTGTATTGCCGGGTAGTTCGCAAGGTTGGGACACCGGCCGCGGTAGTACGCAAACGAGGAAAGAGAGACTTCGACGAAATTCCTCCTTCGGAATTGAAGACGTTAATGAATTACCTTGATCGCCAAAATCCCAGCCAAAACATTGATCAACTTTTTCAATCTGTAATTGAGCGGTATGACTTCGGACAGATGACGTCTAATATGAGAGAAAAATTGTTGATGGTGAAGTTAAAAGATTTTCGATGATGGTTGTCTGGCAACGGGGTATCATTAAGTCGAGTCCCCCTCATTAGTGAAATTTGTCTAATCACTCGTACCGTAACCCGTCGGCGATGGTGCCGCCGGTGGCCCAGCGAGCCGGAAGATAGCCGGCCAGCAGCCCCGTGCCTCCTGCGACAAGAACGGCTTCCAGGATGGTCTTGAAGGGAATGGTCATGTGAATGGTCCAGCCAAAAGACTGTTTGTTGATCACGCTGATCAGCAAGATTGCGAGCAGGATTCCGCCCATTAACCCAAGGATCAACCCCAACATTCCCAGGCAGAGCGATTCACGCACCACCAACCCTTGCACTTGCCTGCGACTGCCTCCAATCGCGCGAAACGTCGCAAACTCCCGTTGTCGCTCGACCACGGTCGTCAAGAGCGTATTGATAATCCCCAGCAAGCCGACGATCACCGTGAGGATTTCCAACCCATAGGTCAACCGAAAGGTCCGATCAAAAATTTCAAGAATGTGCGCCCTGAGTTCCTGGTTGCTGATGATCGACACAGGCATGAGCGGATCGAGCGCCTTTTTCAGGTCGTCTCGTACGCGTTGACCACTCGCGTTCGGCTCAAGATACATCGCCAACACCGTTGCCGTGCGATCACCCCACCATTGTTCATAGAGCGACCGGTCCAGCACGATCTTTCCGCCATCCGTGGCATAATCGTAAAAAACGCCAACCACGGGAAAATCCTTTTGCCCGACGCCGGTCGGCAAAGACAGCACGTCGCCCACGTTGACCCCGAGTCGCTGGGCCAACACTTCCGAGACCACCACTCCCTGTTCTTCAATGGCTTGGCGAAGCCGGTGAGAAGAATCGCCGTTCACGAACAGGTATCGACTCCGTTCCGCGTGAAGGGCAAGATCGCGTGCCGCGACGTAGGCTTGGGTGGAGCCGACTTGTATGCGCACTTGACGGTAGGGATCAACGGCTGCCACTCCCGGCACCGCTCTGGCACGCTGAACCGTTTCCGGTGAAATGAGAAAGACGTTCTCGCGTGGGTCGGCATCCAATCCTTCTTCATGGGGCGTCACGACCAGGTCCGCCATGAGGGTCTGGTCGATCCATCGCTCAACGGTATCCCGGAAACTCTCGACCATGACGCCGACACCCACGACGATCGCAATGCCGACCATAAAAGCCGATAACGTGACGCTGTTTCGACCCGAAGACCGGACAATCTGATCCACGGCCAGGCGGATCATGGACCCCGACGATGGTTTGAAGAAGGTCACCAGACTCAGCAGATGAATACCCAAGGGTGCGAGCAGCGTGCATCCCAGCAGGACGCAAAACGCCGCGGCATATCCAAAAACGGGAAGGCCGTTGACCGGACCGGGCAAGGAGAGAAGTCCGGCCAAACCCAAGACCCCCACGGCCAGGACGGTCCATCGGCCATGATGGTGACGAGTGGCTTCATATTGCCCTGGCGCGATGGCCAGAGCCGGGGCGGTCCGACTCGCCTCCAGGCATGGGCCCAACGCCCCGATCACGGACAGCGCCATTCCCAATAGGCATCCTCCCAACAGCACTGGCAGGGTGAATGATAGTTCTCCCATCGTCTTTATTCCATAGAGTTCGGAAACCGTTTCCCGTTCGAGCCCGACAAGCCACTGCGCCAACCCGCTGCCGAACACGGCCCCCAGGCATCCTCCAACGGCGCCGGCAATGATCGCTTCACCCAGAAACAACAAGGCGATGTGCCCGCGAAGCATACCGATCGCTCGCAGGATGCCGATCTCCCGTCGATATTGGACAACGGAAAATCCTACGGCGTTATAGATTAAAAACGTGCCGACGAAGAGCCCGACCATACTGAGCGTGGTGAGGGTCAACTGAAAGGAGGTGAGCATCCGCTGCACCTGCGCGTCACGCTGGGACGGACGATTGACCAGGACGGAAGGGCCCAAACGGGCCTGAAGCTCCTGAATCACGCGATCCACGGAGATGCCGGGGGTCGTCACCAGATCCACCCCATCAAGCTGGCCGAGCCGCCTGAATTGCACTTGGGCGGCGGCAATATCCATGATGACCATGGAATCCCATCGTTTTTCATCGTCGGAAAACGTCAACACCCGACTCACGGTTGCCTCGAATTGATGCAGCCCGACGTGGACCGTCACGGGATCACCTGAGACCACGCCCAAGCCGGTCGCCAACTCGCGATCCACAAAAATCGCATCCGGGCTGAGCAGGGGATCCAGCGAGAATTCCTCCTGGGCGGAGGATTGCCGCACGCCCGTCTCCTCACCGAGTACCTCCAACAGGTCCAGCCCCCACACCATGCTGGCGCGGGTGTTCCCGTCACCCGTTTCGAGTATGACGGATTGTGAAATATACGGATGGACCGCTTGGACGTCAGGGTGCAGGCGAATCCGTTCGATGAGCGTTTCATCGAGTCGACGTTCCGCCCCTGAGATATGAATCGTGGCCTCTCCAACGACCCGGGTGACGGCTCGCTGAAACGATTTAAAGACGGTTTGATTCGCCAGATAGATGGCAAGGGCGGCCGCCACTCCAACGCTGACCCCGGCCACGGTAAGCGCAGTTCTGAAAGGCCGGCTCGTCAAATGTCTGAAAGCCAGCATTGCCAGTAGGAATAAACGGTCCAAAAAGTGTTGTTTCCCAAAATCCAGTTGTGGTAATTTACAAAAACTTCAATTGACGAATGCAGTTCTGAAAAACGCGCGTGTGTTTCTTATGGCCAAAGTCAAGTCAGCTTCTCAAGAGAACAAAGGCAATTCCAAAGAAAAAACCGGAGAAGTTCTCTCGCTGACTTCCCGTCAAAAGGAAATTCTTCGCCTCGTGGCCCAGGGTCACACGAATCGAGAAATCGGCGAACAACTGAATATCAGCGTCCGTACGGTTGAAGTCCACCGGTTTAACCTGATGCGACGACTCCGCGTGCGAAACGTGGCCCAGCTCCTCAGGCAAGCGCTGCTCTTACGGCTTATCCCGAAAAATGCCGTCCCCACCAGTAAAGCCCACTGAACTGATTGTTTCTCCATCCTGAAACGTCCCTTGAAGGTCGCTCGAATCAGCCCAACGACCGAACTGTCTTTGAATGGATCATGAGGAGGGAAGACTTGCGGCCACAGATCGGAAAGTGGGATTTCTGATCAGAGTTCCTGTAACGTTCCGCGACATTCCGAGAGAGAGGTGTAGCCTTTCCGTTGTAAGAGTTCGCCGAGTTCCTTTTCCAGCCGTTGAAACACGCTGACGCCTTCATCGACGAGGGCCGTTCCGATTTGCACGGCGGACGCGCCGCATAAAATATGTTCAAACACGTCCGTGCCCGAGACGATCCCCCCTGTCCCGATGATGGGTATCCGGCCGGCAAACAACTTCCAGAACGCCCGCACGTTGGCCAGGGCCACGGGCTTGATCATGGTTCCACCAAGGCCGCCGAATCCGCCTTTGGGCTTGATCACCACGCGTTCCTTGTCCGGATCGACCACCAACCCGTTGCCCACGGAATTAATGACCGACAGAAAGTCGACTTCAACGTCTTGTAACATCCGGGCCGTCGCCTCATGGTGCACCGGGTCGAAATACGGAGGAAGCTTGACGCCCATCGGCACGGTGACGATGTCCTTCAGTTCCAGGAGTAACGAGCGTGAGGCTTCCACGTCGTACCCGATTTGCGGCTTTCCCTGGATATTCGGGCAGGAGAGATTGACCTCGATGAGATCAGGCGAAACGGCCGTGATCGCCCGAGCCGCTTCGAGAAACTCCGGGGGACTGAGCCCGGCGATACTCGCAATAACGGGTTTCCCAAACCTTCGAAGAGTTGGAATGATGGTGACGTAGGCCGGATAGCCGAGATTGGGAAGCCCCATGGAATTGATGGAGCCCCCGGGAAAGCTGTAATACCGGGGCTCCGGGTTTCCTTGCCGGAAAGCCGGCGTCATGGACTTGGTGACGATCGCCCCGCTCCGGCATCGGCCCAAGGCCTCCAGCTCTTCCCGGGTCACGCACAAGGCCCCCGCGGCATTCATCAGGCAGGTCGAAAAACGCACATCGGCAATCGTGGTCGAAAGATCCATCTCACGTCGCTCCCGGGACACGGACCATCGAAGACTGATGCAGTTGCCCGCCGTCCAGTTCGTACACGTGATCACCGACCCGCGCGGCCGATTCCGAATGGGTGACGAAGATGACGGTTTGGGCTTCTTCCTTGGACACGCGCCGGATAAGCGCCACGATCTTTTTGGCGGTCTGCGAGTCGAGATTTCCCGTGGGTTCGTCCGCCAACAGGATGCGCGGCCGATGGACGAGGGCGCGAGCCAAAGCCACGCGTTGTTGTTCCCCTCCGGATAATTCCCAGGGCCGATGCCCGGCCCGGTGTTGGACCCCCACCCGCTCGAGCGTCTCCCCGACGCGTTGCCGGATGAATGCCGAAGACGTCTTCTGAAGCCGTAAAGGCAACCCGACGTTTTCGGCGGCCGTCAACCCGGGCACCAAATGGAAAGCCTGAAAGACCATGCCGATCGTCTCCCGTCGATACCTGGTCCACTCCGCGTCGGAAAACCGGTCAGTCGGTTGGTCATCGAGACGAATGGCTCCGGAAGTCACGGTGTCGAGACCCGCAATCACATTCAGCAGCGTGCTTTTCCCGCTTCCACTCGGGCCCATGATCACACAAAATTCTCCGGAGGCAACGTGGAGGTCCGCGTCCCGAAGGACGGACACCGTGACGCTTCCCCGTTCATAGACTTTGCAGACGTGATTCAAGGTGACCGTAGACACCGATACCCCTCTCGACACGGTTCGATCGAGCATGTGAAGGCGGCCTTATCATGACGACTCCCTATAGCACATGATCGAAACATCCAACAACACGAGTTGACAGGGTGTGGGCCGGCTCCTAGGGTTTTCCTGAGATGTTCGCTCACTCCCCTAGCCGGAAAAACATGACCGCTCGATTGCTTCGCCGCCTCCTCCACACGGTGTTTCCCATGCATTGTCGTACGTGCGACAATGCCCTCGATGACGACCCCATTCCCTTCTTTTGTCAGCGATGCTGGGACCAGATTACGCCGATCCGTTCGCCGAGTTGCCCTCGGTGTGCGCATCCCTTTCCTTCTCCGCACGCGCTTCGTCCCGGATACGTGTGCGGATCCTGTCGCAAGCACCCACCGGCCTATAACCGGGCCTGGACGCCGTATGCCTATCAATCCCCATTGAAGGAGGCTATCGGTTTATTGAAGTACCGCGGAAAGACTCAATTGGCACCATCGCTCGCTCGACTGATAGCCCAAACCACTCCTGCCCCACCGAACGTGGATGCGATTCTCGCAGTCCCGTTGCACCCCGATCGACTCCGGGAACGGGAATTCAATCAGGCTCTCCTGTTAGCCTACCATTTGGGCAAACACTGGAATCTTCCCGTTCTCACCGACGTGCTCAGGCGAACGAAACCCACCCCTCCCCAAACGTCCCTCACACGACGAGAGCGTTTGAAAAATCTTCGACAATGCTTTGCCGTGGCGACCCCTTCCGCCATTGAGGGGAAAAACATGCTGGTCGTGGATGACGTGTTCACCACGGGAACCACGGTCAATGAATGCGCCAAAGCCCTGAGAAAAGCCGGAGCTCAGGCCGTCTACGTTCAAACCCTGGCCAGGATGGTAGCCCATGAACATTGAAGCGGGACGAAAAGAACCACTTGACTTTATAGATGGTTTTATCTAGTCTAAACACCTGAGACTGGTGCCCGAATCTGGTCCACGGACAGGTTTTCTGCAAAGGAAGAACAGCATGTTTGCCGGACAATATCACTGCAAACTCGATGAAAAGGGTCGCTTCCTGATCCCGACTCCCTTGCGCGAGCAGATGGAATCGGAGGGAGACCGCGTAATTTTCGTCAAGGGGCAGGACCTTCCGTTGGCAGCCTACTCGGTTCAAGAATGGGAAAAAGTCCTCGCACGCGTCAAAGACACGTTCAATGAAGATCAAAGCCGGCTCTTCATGCACTTCGTCGTGGCTGAAGCCGCGTCTTCTGAAATCGACAAGACGGGCAGAATCCTCATTCCCGGACGGCTGAGAAAAGTCATCCCGCTGGAAGACGACCTGGAAGTCGTGGTCGTGGGCATGTTTCACCGGCTGGAAATCTGGAATCCTTCCGAATGGCGTCGCTATCTCAAGCAGCATGATGAGCAATTTGAAGAAAACCTTGGGAAGATGCTCGATCTTCTCTAGGTCCCGTATCACGGTGCCCACACGTTCCAAACGCCCGAGCGATTTTTTTCAAACACCCTGCGAATTTTACCCGTGCCCTCCCCAGACCTTCCTCAATACGTTTTAAAAAACAGTCGCGGGGGACCAGCCAGGTTGACCGGCGTCTCCATCGAACTGGGGTCCAAGATTTCACGGAAAACCGCCATCGACGCTTCATTGATTTCTCGAACGAAACGCAAGTCGTCCCCCGGCGTTGCCGATGCCTTCGTTCATGCACCGCCGTTCTCCCTGACTAGGAACGCCCTTTCAATGACCCTGCCCATTCCGCCCAGCATCAACCGGCAATATGCCACGGTCAACGGACGTCGAGTGTTGTCGGCAGCGGGGCGTCGCTACAAAGGGACGGTCGGGCAATTGCTCATGACTGCCGCCCCTTCCTCCGAGTGGCACGCCTTTTTGCGTGCGGCACAAGAACACTCCCTGACCCTGACGATCCATTTTTACTTTCCAACCCTGTTACGGCGCGATCTTGACGGTGGGCTCAAAATCGCTCAAGACGCCTTATGTGAAGCCATGAGCCTCAATGACAATCGCATTATGGAAATCCACCTGTATAAGGCCCTGGATCGGGACAATCCTCGACTCGAATGCACCCTGGCCCTTGCGACTCCTCTGCCCACGGGGATTCGCCAACGCTCCCGTCGCTCCAACCGATCCTTCCCCACCCCCCTTCGCAAGACCTCTACCCCACCTAACCTCCCCTTACAAAAGGGAGGAACCGAAGGCCAGTCTCGGAACAGGCCGCGTTAATCCTCATCGAAATGTTGTCCCTCCCTTGCTTTTCGTACGTTCTCCTTGGTATGCAGATGTCCGAACCGTAAGGACGATCCGTCCTGACTTTCAGAATGGAGTACACCGGGTATGCGTATCCCATTATCCTGGCTTATCGGCCTCGTACTGTTAGGGACCTGTTACGTTCCGGATCACGTTTCCGCCGGTCGAATCATCTTCAACCCGCAGCAGAAGTCGCAGCTTCAACAAGTCAAGACTATTTTCATTAAGGCGCTCACGCTGACGGAAAAGGGATTGGTCGATCCGACCGTTATCGAGAAGGCGGCATCCGACCGGCTGACCGCAACCGGATTCACGGTCATTACGACGCGGAGCGAGCCGCATGACGTCATGCTGAAAGTGAAGTGTGATGAGCGAAAACCGTGGGAAGGCGTCAGGAAATCCGATGGAGAGATCCAGCAACCGGGAGCGCCTTCTCGAAATTGGAAAGGCCCGGCCTGTCAGTTAAGCTATGTGTTCGACGGCCGGAAGGGGCCTTGGCAGTATGAGGTACGGACCACTTTCGACAATGCGTGGGAGGCAGCTCGAGCCAATGGGCACAAGGATTCGGGCCAATTCGCATTGCAGCACCTCAGCCAGGCGTTGAGGGAAAGTGCCTTCCCGCTTGATCTTGCAGCGGAATGGAAACAAGCCAAGCTGCTCTCTTCCCTTTTGACCGATCCCAAAACCGACAAGGCCGTCAAGCTCAAAATTCTCTCGCTCGCCGGCCACATGCCGGGAGACACCATGCTGCAAGCCCTTCAACGGATCAGAGCCCAGGCTGACTTCGCCACCCCCGCCACGGTCGCCTTGGGGTTTATGGGCGAACCTGCCATTCCAACCCTCATGGATCTCTTAGCCGATCCATCCTCTTCAGTGGACATTCAAGCCGCCGCAGCGGAAGCGCTCGGGGAAATTGGAGCCCACAGCGGCAACGTCCACATCGTGCCGCCCCTCCTGGCCAAGATGCAAGCGCCCGATGTTCACCTTCGCGTTCAGACGGAAGTCGTGAGAGCCATCGGGAAAACGCCGGATCTCCGGTCGGTCGAACCCCTTGAACAACTTGGACTCAAGGCGTGGACCGCCCGTTCAAACGATCCACTCATGCAGGAACTCAGAGAAGCCGTGGATTGGAGCCTTTGGCAGATCAACCCCTCCGCTCACACCGATGAGTAGAGCCGGGCTTCGTTGCACCTGCATTTCTGCGTCGATGTGTCGCACGAGCCGCTGAATCCAAGACAATGCCTTGGCGGGAGAATGCCTCTACCCTCTTTGATTGTCCTACTCTTTGTATTTCTCCCATGTACCAAGGCTGCCAACGTTCTCAAAGCTATGGTATTGTTACGCCAAGGGGTTGCATCGGTGTCAATGATGAGATAAGGAGCCAGGTCTGATGAGGAAGCGTCTCGCGTTCATAATTTTGATCGCCGTCTCCGGTTTATTTGGTCAGATGGCTTATTCAGCTGATTCAATGAAGGGCTTTGATACCTATAAGAAAGGTGATTACGACAACGCTTTGAAGGAGTGGCGGCCACTTGCTGAACAGGGAGATGCCACGGCCCAGTATATGCTCGGACTGACGTATGCCAATGGTAAAGGCGCACCCTTCAATACTAACAATAATAAAGAAGCGGTGAAATGGTTCCGACTTGCGGCTGAACAGGGATATGCTGAAGCTCAGTTTAAGCTCGGATTGTGGTCTTCCTCGGGCTTTATCAGAGGAGTCGCCGGGGATGTTACCGAGGGGTCACGCTGGTACCGACTAGCCGCTGAACAGGGACATGCTGAAGCTCAGTTTATTCTTGGGCGGAGTTATCGCAACGGCACAGGCGTTCCTCAAGATGCCAAGGAAGCGGTGAAATGGCTCCGGCTTGCCGCTGACCAAGGAGTAGCTGTTGCCCAGTATGTTCTGGGGCTAATGTATCGCCAAGGCGAAGGTGTTCCCCAAGATGCCGGGGAAGCGGTGAAATGGTTCCGGCTTGCCGCTGACCAGGGAGACGTTAAAGCCCAGGCTAACCTCGGATGGATGTACGCCAACGGTGACGGCGTGCTCCCAGATACTAAGGAAGCCATGAAATGGTATCAGCTTGTCGCTGACCCAGGAAATGTTCATTACTGGTATGCTCTGGGGGAGATGTATCACCAAGGCAGAGAAGTTCCCCGAGATGCCAGGGAAGCAGTGAGATGGTTCCGACTTTCGGCCGAACAGGAGGGATATGTTTTTGCCCAGGCTGCGCTTGGGTGGATGTATCACAACGGTGAAGGTGTGCTTCAAGATGACAGGGAAGCGGTGAAATGGTTCCGACTTGCGGCTGAACAGGGACATGTTGATGCCCAGGCTAATCTCGGGGTGAGGTATCACAACGGTAAAGGCGTGCCCCAAGATTATAGGGAAGCAGCCAAATGGTTCCGGCTTGCCGCTGAACAGGGAGATGCCCAAGCACAGCACAATCTTGGGGTGATGTATGCCCAGGGCGCAGGAGTACTACAAGATTACGTTAGAGCCCACATGTGGGCTAATATTGCCGGTGCCAACGGAAATGAGGAAGGGACAGAACTTAGAGAATTTGTTGCAGAACAGATGACCCCTTCACAAATTGCAGAAGCACAGAAACGTGCTCGTGAATGTATAGAGAAGTTCTACAGAGGCTGCTAACACGAGTGGCGTTGCGCTATGTGGAGCGGCGGTCGATAGGTCAATAGCACCGTTCACGGGGCTGGAACGATTGTGAGAGAATAGCTATCGTCGCTCAGCCGTGCTTCATAATATTCCACGGTCGTCTCCCGATCCTTGCACCAATCGCGAATCATCTTCCTCTGCTCTTTCGGCATCCTGCAGCCGAAGATGACTCCAGTTAAAAATCGAGACGGAAACTGATGCGGCCCTGGGCCGTTTGGATCCACCATTCGCCATTCCTCCTCATATTTCCACTGATTTGCTTTTGTAAGAATCGTTTTTTCTGCCAATGCTTTGTCCGTGTCGTGAAGCCGATTGACGACTGGATATTTGTCGGAGTACTTGACCCAGTGTGGTTCTAGGATCTCGTACTCTCTGCGTGGCTTCGTTTCCACTAAAAACTCCAGACAAAACCCGTGGTGGGTATTTGCATAATGTGCCCACATGAGAATGTTATCTCGGACTTTGGAGAAACAGCATATTCCATACGTCCCGACTTCTTTTATGGCGGCCTCTTGCACCATTTTTTTAGAATCGTGACTATTTAGATACGCTCTGAATTGAATAGCTTTCGCGCGAAGCTGTTGCCCGTTAAGAGATGGGTCTTGTCTTTTTAATAACTTCTCGCAGAATTTAAGTTTCTCGTCGTCAGAACCGATAAGTTCGACTCTGAACCTGCAATCGAATGGATCGTTGAAATCATCGGCTGTACAAAAATACAATTCATTATGAGTGAATATACGGCTGGAATGTTCTGGAGCAGCTTCATCGATATATTTGTATTTGTAGAAATACTTCGGACGATCAGGTGATTGGATCATGGTCTGGACCGATCTTTAGCCTTTTTCATGATGCTTCCTCCTTCTCTTAGTCTATGCCGCCACCCGCCATTGATTCTTGATGAGTTGAAAGGTGGGCTTCCTCTTCTTCCCCTTGGGCGGTTTCACCATCATGAGTCGCTTCGCAAAATCGAGCAGGGCTTCCTTGCCGGACTCGCCTGCACTGGCTTCTCGAATGAGCACACGCGCTAAGGTATCGCCGGTTTCACCAAGATTTTTATATTTCCCATTTTCAACCCGCGAGAGATGGGCGGGGTTGATCCGCAAAAGAGCCGCTAACTCTTGCGCCTGGAAGCCGGTATGCTTGCGGAGATAGCGCAATTCTTGACCCGTTAAGAGCCCTGGTTTGCGCAACAAGTTCCCAGCAATGACATCCATCAAAGGCCCAAGCTTGGGAATCTCCACGTCATACTCACGGCAAGATGCACAATGATGTAAGGTGACACCGGCCAGGTAGATATTGCTCAACCCACTTTCCACGAAGCGGTAAGGCTTCTCAATCGTCGTGCGTTCCGGCACCAAGGCGCCTCCGCATTTTAGACATTTCATGAGATCCTCCTTTCAGCAATGACCGTAACGATGATGAGTGCGTCTTCGATTTCAACCACACAAGACCCTTGTTTATTATTCAGGGCGTACCCCTCGATTTTATAACGCCAAGTCCCTTCCGGCATGGAGCGATCAACTAACTGGCCATACCATAAAATGTTTTTCATATCTTGGATTGTGATGTTCCGTTCGGTCATACGCTTGCGGGCATGGTGCCGAATGATGACAGCGTTGTTATTCCAGCGTTCCCTGATCGCCGACTTAAGTCGTCGCCCTCCTAGCGGCTTAGCTTGATAAATCATCAAGTTTTGAATTATAGAAAAATATTGATAATTTGTCAAAAAACAGATTGAGCTATTTCTGTCTTTTTAAGTTTTATTGTGCTGGGCTTGGCGGTGGAAAGAGGGAGAGAAAACTACTCGGGTGTTGAAAATCAACAGTTCATGCAGGCGCTTGGGGCTCCCGGAGGAAACCGGATAAGAGGGCTCGACCTTCGCATCCACCCCGCCAGCCGGAGCGCGCGTCCGATACGGCGCTGGGTCATGACGGCGCAGCATAAAAACAAAACATCATTGTATTTCAACAAGTTATATGGCGCGCCCGAGAGGAGTTGAACCGCCACTTTTTCTTGGTTATATAAGTATTTACTTATATAATTGCAAGAGAGGCTGTGGAATACAAAGAATGAAAGCCTGTTATTTGTCATGAAGAAGAACCCCCAAATCGAGTTTGAAGAAAGTTCGGGGAATGTCTTTGCCGATCTGGGTCTGGACCATCCCGAAGAACTGCTCACCCGAGCCCAGCTTGGGCATTCGGTGAGGATGATCCTTGAGAAACGGAATCTGAAACAACGGGAAATAGGAAAACTACTGGGGATCAAACAGCCTGAAGTGTCCAACCTGATGAATGGACGCTACACGCTCTTTTCCCAGGAACGGTTGTTTGCCTTTCTCAATAAGTTGGACCGCAAAGTCACGGTGAAAGTCACTCCCCGGCGCAGAGGAGAAAAACCACAAGAGGTCGTTTTTGCCTGAAACACAAATGAAATGGCGCGCCCGAGAGGAGTCGAACCTCTAACCTCTTGATCCGTAGTCAAGTGCTCTATCCATTGAGCTACGGGCGCGATACCTGGCCGTTTGCTGGAAGTGATCCACAGGAAAACCCGATACTAGGCAGCCCATTTTATACAAGGCCCTGAGGAGCCGGGTCAACTCGGCCGTTCAGGTGAGGAACCCGTGCTTCATTGGATTGCCGGCATGATTTCAGACAACGGATACGAGTGAGGAAACGGGGGTTCCAAAGAGCGTGGAGGCCGAGGCGTCCTCAACCTTGATCGTGATCGAATCTCCGAGGGTGAGAGGGGTCACGCCTTTGTCCCAGACAACGGTCACGTTACTTTCCGTGTGCCCCATCCATTGCTGAGAGGATTTTTTCGCGTTGCCTTCCACCAGCACGTCCACTTCCGTTCCGATCAATTGCCGGTTTTTTCCGGCGGAAATCGTTCGCTGGAATTCGACCAACCGCGTGACCCGCTCTGATTTGAGGGCGTCGGACACGTCATCGGGAAATTTTCGATAGGCAATGGTGTTCTTTCGTTCCGAATATTTGAACACGTAGGCCGATTGAAATTCGATCTCCTGCACAAGCTCATAGGTCTCGAGGAATTCCTCGTGGGTCTCGGTGCAAAAGCCCGCAATGATATCCGTGCTGAAAGTAATGTCTCCCTGTTTCCGGATTTCAGCCGCCAATTCGCGATAGTCCGCTCGCGTATACGACCGGCCCATCAGGTCGAGGATGCGGTCGCTTCCCGATTGAAGAGGAAGATGAATCTGCCTGCACACGTTCGGATGATGCGCCACCACCTCTATGAGGGCGGGTGGAAAATCCTTGGGGTGCGGGGACGTGAAGCGGACGCGTTCGATTCCGGGAACGTCGGCCACGTCTGACAGGAGCTTGGCAAAGGTGACGTCGTCGCTCTGATACGAATTGACGTTCTGCCCCAACAGCGTGACCTGTTTGTACCCTTGAGCCACAAGGGCGTGCGTTTCTTCGAGAATCCCCTGCGCGGGGCGAGACCGTTCTCGCCCACGGGTATAGGGCACCACGCAGAAACTGCAAAAATTATCACAGCCTCGCATGATCGCAATCCAGGCGTTGACTCCGGGCGTGCGTTCCGGAAGAATCGATTCGTAGGTTTCGTATTCCGACAAATCCACGGCCATCGACTGTTCACGGCGTTCCAGGGCCTTCGCCAGCAGATCCGGCAATTGTCGATAGGAATCCGGTCCCGCGAGTACGTCGATGAAAGGTTGCGACTCCATCAATTCTTTCTTGAGATTCTGGGCCATGCACCCCAGGACGCCGATCACCACGTGCCGTGATTGCTTCATCGCTTTCCACTCGGCCAAATGGCCGTAAACCCGATTATGGGCGTTTTCCCGGATCGCGCAGGTATTCATCAAAAGTACGTCGGCCTGCTCATGGAAGGGCGTCAACACGAACCCACGGTCTTTTAAAAGCGACCGCACCAATTCGGTATCATACTCATTCATCTGACAGCCGAACGTTTGAATGTAGACGCGATAGGACACCTGAGAACCTCTTGAGCCGTTGCTTCCCTGCGGGAGTTCGTTACGTAAGTGACGGAGCCGCGACTGCCTTTTCAAAAGACTGAAACACCGGAATCGGGAATCTCCTGGGCCGCGGCGGATCCTCGTCCACCAATGTCCCCAGGGCCGCATGTTCCATGACCCCGGTCAGCCTGACCCGCCGTAACTGATTGGCCAACGAGCCGGAACAGGCGACACCCACCCGGATAAAATTATCCGTCAGGCCGCTCCATAATCCATCTTTGCCGATGGATTCAAACAGCACCGGACAATCCCGATCAAGAAATCGCTGATAGAACTGCGCCCGCTTGACCTGAGACAGCCGTGAGAGCAGCCGATTCCGGGTTTTGATCACCGCCGGAGGTACGGGATTGCCCAAACGGGCGGCCGGCGTCCCCGGTCGAGCGGAATAGCTGAAGACGTGGGCATAGGCCAACGGCAGATCCCGGACCAGTTCACAGGTCGCGGAAAACTGGCGATCCGTTTCCCCGGGAAATCCCACGAGCACGTCGGTTCCCACGCAGACGTCCGGGATCTTTTGCACGACGTGTTCCACCCAGGCCCGATACTCTTTCACGGAGTAACGACGGTTCATGGCCGACAGAATCTCGTCATGCCCACTCTGCAAGGGAACGTGTAAGAACCGGCATAGCTTCCGGGAAGTACTCATATACTCGATGAGCGCGGGAGGTATGGTCGTCGGCTCGATGGAAGAAATGCGGATGCGTGCCAATCCGGGAATGGTTTCCAACCGTTGGATCAGGTCGAGCAGGCCTCCGGAACCATTCGCGAACCGCCCGATATTCACCCCGGTCAACACCAGTTCCCGATGGCCCCGTTCCACCAGTTGTTCAGCTTCTCGAACCGCGTCGTCGGGCAACCGGCTTCGTTCACGTCCCCTGGCAAAAGGGATCAGGCAAAAGGAACACATGAAATTGCAGCCGTCCTGGATCTTCAAATTGGCTCGCGTCGTCGCGTATTCCCCCACCCCATCCTGAATGAAATCCTCTCTGCCCATTGATCCTGAATGCCTGACGAAGGTCGATGAAAGCTTTTGAACGTGAGGCATCTCTTCCAGATAGTCCGGCAGCAACATTTTGTATTGGTTGCCCAACACAAGATCCACACCCGGAAGATGCTGCAAGGTGTTGAGCCCGGTTTGCGCATAACATCCCGTCACCGCGACAAACGCCTTCGGGGAGTGGCGCAACGTCCGGCGAATGACCCTTCGACAATCGGCCTCGGCGTTCTCCGTCACGGTGCAGGTATTCAAGACGAGCAAATCGGTTGCCTCTCCATAGGGCACCTTTTGGTAGCCCATTCTCGTGAACCGGTCCGTCAGGACAGCGGTCTCCGATTGATTGAGACGACATCCGGCCGTGTAAAATGCGACTTTTTTCTTCATGAGTCCCGGGTTTCGGTTAAGGAGACACATTATAGAGAACCGCCCTCAAGCCCACAACCGCCGACTGTTTCGGCGTCGATACCCCGTGATGTGGCCGGGGTATGTGTCTAGCCATTAATTGACAGAATAAGGGGCTGACTCCGGGGCCGGCCTTCCACTTCCAGGGCGCCTCTTCTCCTTCTTTTGTAGTGGCGCCATCTCATGGCGCCTTCTCTTTGCTATCTCCATCATAATGCAAACTCTCAGTGGTTGACACCAAGGGTGACGTGTGCGCTAATAGCCCCGCAAGAAAAGCCTAGTCTGCAAGTGTAACCATGCCCGACCACGGCTACTTCGCCAACCTCATCTGGCAAATCGCTGACCTGCTACGTGGCCCCTACCGCCCGCCGCAGTACGAGCGCGTCATGTTGCCCATGACCGTGTTGCGCCGCTTCGACTGCGTGCTCGCAAGGGCAAGCAACGTGGCGTGAAGCAACAACTTGTGCAAGCTCAACTCCGAGGAGTTAGCACGAACGATCAATGGCACCTGGACTAAGCATACAACGCGCTTGCCTGTGAGGCCTCGACCGCGTACGATTCGAGCCAGATAAGGAACCCGCATGCTGATTCATCAACTGAAGTTGTCAGGTTTTTTGTCTTTCGGGCCAAAAGGCATTGATCTGCCGATGAAAGCCCTGAATGTCCTGATTGGCCCGAATGGTTCGGGAAAGTCCAACTTTCTGGAGGCGGTGGCATTGCTGAGATCCGCGCCGCGCGACATTTCGGAACCATTCAGACGGGATGGCATTCGCGAGTGGCTATGGAAGGGGCCAAGAGCACCTAATACGATCAAAATCGAGGCCTTGGTCGATTATCCGCAGGCTGGCGGGCTGAGGCATTCACTGGTATTGGCCGATCGAGGCGGCCTCCCCATCGTCGTTGATGAACAAATCGAGCCCTCGAAACGACGTTCCATCGAGCGAGATGCGCTGTCCTACTACCGCCCTCCTCAAAACAAACAAACCTCGTTGCTAATGGCGCGATCGAGGTCGAAGGCCAAGCAGAGTTCAAAAAATTTGCGTCCGCGAGCTTCGACGGCCTCACGATTGGTAGGCCGCCACAACGAAGGTGCTGTCGTCGAGTTCGCGGATGATTTTCATCCAGAAGAATCTTTGCTTTCTTTTATTGCCAGCCCGGATTATCCGGCACTCTGGCACCTACAGGAACAATACAAACGAATTCGTCTGTACCGGGATTGGTCATTTGGCCCTTCGACCCCGTTGCGCCAGAACCAGAGCGCACATGATCGCACTGACTTCCTGACCGAAGGAGGAACCAATCTGGCGCTCGTGCTATCGCACTTCCAAGGAGAGAACAAAAGGCAACTCGTCGCGGCATTACAGGAGCTCTTCGACGGCATTGTCGACGTCACTTGTCCGGTGACGAGCGGTTCCGTGTCACTCTTTCTGGAAGAAGAGAACGGGAAACAGATTCCGGCGAGCCGCCTTTCCGACGGTACTCTACGCTACCTGTGCCTGCTGGCGATTCTGTTGCACCCTGAACCACCACCGCTCATTGCGATCGAGGAACCGGAGTTGGGCCTTCATCCCGACGTCGTCGCGAAGGTTGCGGAGTTGCTCGTTAAAGCCTCCCAACGTACCCAGGTTGTAGTCACAACCCACTCGCGCATGTTGGTGGACGCTCTATCGGACCATCCGTCGAGCGTTATCGTCTGCGAGAAGGAAAATGGGGAATCGCGGTTTACGCGGCTAGATGAAAAAAGATTGAAAGCTTGGTTGGAAAAATACAGTCTGGGTGAGCTTTGGCGTTCGGGGGAACTCGGCGGTAATCGCTGGTGAGCGCCGTAATCTATATCGAAGGCGGTGGAAACCGGAACGAGAGTCTGGAATCTCTTTTCCGCCGGTCCTGGAAGAAGTTCTTTGAATCCGCGGGGCTCAGAGGACGTATGCCGCGAGTCGTACGCGGCGGGCCAAGAGACCAAACTTTTCATCGCTTTGCCACGGCTATTGCGAACCCTGACTCCGAACGGGTACCGCTCCTTCTCGTAGACAGCGAGGGACCAGTTCAAGCAGGACACTCCGTCTGGAAGCACCTGCAAGCACGTGATAAGTGGAGTCAGCCCGATGGCTCGCGCGAAGATCAGGCTTTTCTGATAGTCCAGTTCATGGAAACCTGGCTCCTGGCTGACCGGACTGCGTTGAAGAAGCACTTCGGCGAGCAATTTAAAGAAACCGCCCTCAAACGATGGCCCCAATTGGAAGCTGTGCGCAAGAAAACAGTCCTCGACGCCCTAAAAAAGGCTACTAACAACTGCCCGGTCTCCTATGCCAAGGGCAAAATTTCGTTTGTATTGCTGGAAAAAATCGACCCTGCCCGCGTCGAGGCCGCATGTCCACACGCCAAAGCACTGTTGGATCGATTGAAGACGCTATGATGGTCTATCCTACGAATTCGGACGAGAGAGCAATGCCCCGTGTCTGGCACAGGCTCCAGCGCATCAAGACTATAATGAGAAGCGCACCAGCGAAGCGGCATTCGAGACCGTCATCAAAACGCATCTCCTGGCTAAGCGTCAATCACAAAAACAAATTGCCGAGGGGACCGGTTAGGAGTACAATAAATAGAAGCTGCAACAGGAATAGCTGCACGATGCCTCTTCTTGATGGAAGGTGCCGTATGACCCACCCTTTTCCGATTGCACCAATATTCCTCTCAGCGCTCCTGGGGCTTTTCCTGTCCGACCTGAGCGAGGCGCAGTACTCCCTTCCCATCGAACCTGATGAAGAAACCCGGCTGGAGGAAATTTATGACTATGAGACGAGCATGGTCATGTTTTTGTATTCACTGAAAGGGACGGAAGAATTCGATTACGTGGTCGGCAGAAAAGTATGGGAGCACCAGAGAAGCGTGTACGGGAATCCCGTGTACTATCTTGAGCCCTATCCGTTGTTTTATTGGTGGAACCATACGATGTGGAATGATCCCGAACAAGATGGAGTCAACGGCAACGAACTCGTCTATAAAGAAGACGTTGATTTTGACGCCACCCGCTATAAACCCTGCCTGTTTAACGGGCAACCCTGCTGAACGCTTCCGTCCTCCGCTTGCCCTTCAGGGGATTGCGGCGCTCTCCCGGATGCGACTAGGCACAAACCCATTCATCAGAATCACGCGATGCCGGCCCCATGCCAGCTCTTGAACGGTCCCAAACGGCACAATCCTCCCTTCGCAACCGCCTGGCGTCCATTCGCCTGCTACCCGGTCAGGTCGTTGCGTTAGCCGCGGCGGCCCTGATTTTCGTCGGCGCGGCCCTCCTCATGCTCCCCTTCTCCACCCCGGAAGGCGTGGAATTACGGTTTCTCGACGCCTTGTTTACCGCAACCTCGGCCGTGTGCGTGACCGGGTTGATCGTGATGGATACCCCTCATGAATTCACCACCTTCGGGCAACTCATCATCTTACTGCTCATTCAAATCGGCGGACTGGGCTATGCCTTGCTGGCGACGATCATCCTGCTGGCCTTGGGACACCGAATCGGATTACGCGACCGGATGATGCTGGCCGAAACGCTGAGCACGTTTGATATGGCCGGATCGATTCGCTACGTCAAAATCGTGGCCATCGCCACCGTGGCGTTGGAAGGATTGGGATTTCTCTTTCTCGCCATACGCTTTTCACGGGACATGCCGTGGGGGGAAGCCCTCTACTCCGGACTCTTCCATTCCATCTCCGCCTTTAACAACGCGGGATTTTCCCTGTTCTCCGACAGCCTGATTTCCTATCGAAGCGACCTGTCCATCAATCTGATCGTGACGATTCTGGTCATTCTGGGCAGTATCGGATTTTTGGTCTTTCAAGACGCGTGGGACAATCTCAAAGGCCACCGCTTTCGGCTCCAAACGCATACGAAACTCGTGGTCGTGGTCACCCTCATCATTCTTGTATCAGGCACCCTGGGCATCACGATTCTCGAATGGAACAATCCGCAAACGTTGCAACCCTTGAGTATCGGAGAACGCCTGGCCACGGCGCATTTCCACGCGATGTCCCGTACCGCGGGCTTTACGACCATCGATATCGGTGCGATGAATGACGCCACCCTGTATTTTCTGCTGCTCCTGATGACCATCGGCGGCTCACCCGGCAGCATGTCGGGAGGCATCAAGACCACGACGTTCGCCATTATCTGGCTGACGATCTGGGCGGTGCTTCGACGCCGGCACGACGTCGAAGTCTTTCACAGGAGAATACCGAGAGAATTGGTGGTCCGCGCGTTTTGTCTTTGTATCCTGGCATTCACGGCCATCACCCTGTTCACCCTGGTCCTCGCCTTTACGGAAGAACGCCCGTTTTTGAGCATCATGTTCGAAGTCACGTCGGCCATGGGAATCGTCGGCATGTCCCTCGGAGACGGGGACGGACGAAGCTTCTCCGCCCTGTTCACCGATTTCGGCAAGCTGGTGATCATCGCCTCGATGCTGATCGGCCGTTTCGGGCCGCTCCTCATCGGCCTGTTCGCCATTTACACCACGACCACGCCCCGGTATCGCTTCCCGGAATCCCGAGTCATGATTGGATAAGGGAGACCGTGGGGCCCGGTTATTTCAGCCGCCGCTGAAGGATCAACACAAACGCCATCAGGGTGGGCAGCGGGGCAATCAGGAGGGGGACCAACCAGACCCACGCATTTTTCCCACGAACACGCGCCTGGTCAACCATCCAGACAAACACCCACACCACCAGCAGGAAATAGTTGACCCCCAACCAGTGCGTGGTGCGCGTGGCGAGTTCACTGGTACTCTCACCCGTCGCGGTACTCCAAAATACAATTTGCAAGACGCCGAACGCCACCAATAAGGTGACGACAAGCCGTTTACTCCACACGTACATAATTCACGCCTCCTTTGTGAGAGAGATCATGTTTCGAATTTGAAGGTGAGCTTCTCCCTTTTGGGGAATCAACAGAATAGTACGGATCCCGGCAAAAATCGAGACTCAAACGCCACAAGATCTCACGTTTTTCCATTTTCCCACCTCCATCGGCATGGATTCCTGAACAACCCTGTCCTGTTGATGAAGGAAAAAGTCCTCTTTTTCATCCTGTGGATAACACAAAAACCTCGTTCTAACGTTTTGAATTACAATGGTTTTGTTTGTTCCCAGATTATCCACTTGTATCCCCAGTTATTGAGATGAAAGCACAACATTTAGTATTGACAATTCCTCTTAGACTCTATAGATTGTGTGACTCCAAGAAACTCTCGCTAGAGTCACAATCCTTAGGTTTTCCCCTCTAGGTGAAGAAATGGATCAGTCACGTGTCAGATTACGCTATGACCACAAGAGGCTGATCGTACACTCAAGTCGCCAAATCGCCCGAAGCCAATCCGGCGTTGTCCTGGCAGTGCCCCCCGTTCATGGCCGGCAGGCAGCCAAGGGAATCGAGTCGACTGCCGAAGGCAGCTACGAGGGAAGGGGCGTGCTGTCCGATCCCAAAAACCACATAAACTCGGCCTCCTGACCTGATACCGGTCGGGCGTAGGGAGAATCGTTGTGAAAATCGAACGCCGTTTTACCCGAGCCGAAGAATCTCCCTACGCAGGCATTCCTTTTTCCACCCGGTCTTCGGAAATCAGGAATCCTGACGGCTCCGTGGTGTTCAAACTCGATGACATTCAGGTCCCCGATCAATGGTCCCAACTGGCCGTGGACATCCTGGCGCAAAAATATTTCCGGAAAGCCGGAGTGCCGCAGCTCGATCCCGATGGCGAGCCAGTCAAGGATGATCAGGGGAACCCCGTGACGGGCGGCGAACGTGATGCACGGCAGGTATTTCATCGACTGGCAGGCTGCTGGACGCAATGGGGTGAGACCCATGGGTATTTCGATACGGACCAGGACGCCCGGGCCTTTTATGCCGAACTGTGTTTCATGCTGGCCAAACAAATGGCAGCCCCCAATTCACCGCAGTGGTTCAATACGGGCCTGCATTTCGCGTATGACATCAGCGGCCCCTCGCAAGGTCATTATTTCGTCGATCCCCACACCCAAAAACTCAACCAGTCCAGGAACGCCTACGAGCGCCCCCAGGTTCACGCCTGTTTCATCCAATCCGTCGATGACGACCTCGTCAACGAGGGAGGGATTATGGACTTGTGGGTCCGGGAAGCGCGATTGTTCAAATACGGGTCAGGCACCGGAACCAACTTTTCCAGGCTTCGAGGAGAAAACGAGCCGTTGTCGGGTGGGGGGAAATCCTCCGGGCTGATGTCCTTCCTCAGGATCGGGGACCGTGCAGCGGGCGCGATCAAATCGGGAGGCACCACCAGACGGGCCGCCAAAATGGTGTGTCTGGATTTGGACCATCCCGATATCGAAGCGTTCATTGACTGGAAGGTGATCGAGGAACAAAAGGTGGCCGCCATGGTCACCGGATCCAGGATATGCGCCAGCCAGTTGAACGCCGTTCTGAAAACCTGTCGTCAAAAAAATGCCGACGGGCTCGAGACGGTCGAACTCGACCCCGAACGAAACCGTCAACTCAAGGAGGCCATCCGCTCGGCTCGTCAAACAGGCGTGCCCGAAGCCTATATCCAACGGGTCTTTGCCTATGCTCAAGAAGGCTATACCCATTTCGTGTTTCATGAATACGACACGAACTGGGACAGCAAAGCCTATCAAACGGTGTCCGGGCAAAATTCCAACAACAGCATTCGGGTACCCAACGGGTTTTTTCAGGCGTTACGGGAAAACGGCGAGTGGCACCTCACCCGCCGGACGGACGGAGCCGTGGCCAAGACACTCAAGGCCAAGGATCTGTGGGATCGAATCTGTTGGGCGGCCTGGATGTGTGCCGACCCGGGTATGCAATACGATACGACGATCAATGAATGGCATACGTGCCCGGACGACGGGCGCATCAACGCCTCCAATCCATGCAGTGAATACATGTTCCTGGATGATACCGCGTGTAACCTGGCGTCTCTGAATCTGGGCGCCTTCCTCACCCCGGAAGGTGAATTCGACGTCCCGGCGTATCGACACGCCATCCGACTCTGGACCATCGTCCTGGAAATCAGCGTACTCATGGCCGGATTCCCGAGCAAGCCCATTGCCGAGAAAAGTTTTCTCTTTCGGACGTTGGGGCTGGGGTATGCCAACCTCGGGTCCCTGCTCATGAAGCTGGGCATTGCCTACGATTCTCCGAAGGCGCTGTCTATCTGCGGGGCCCTGACCGCCATTCTGACCGGCGAAGCCTATGCCACCTCGGCGGAAATGGCGGCGCAACTCGGCCCATTCCACGGGTTTGAGAAAAACCGAGACCATATGCTGCGGGTCATGCGAAATCATCGAAGGGCGGCGTATCAGGCCAAGCTTGACGACTATGAAAGCCTGACGATGACGCCGAAAGGCATTGACCCGACCTCCGCCCCTGCCGCGCTCCTGCGTGCCGCGCAAGAGACCTGGGACCGCGCCATCGAATTGGGAGAAACCCACGGATTCAGGAACGCCCAGGCCACGGTGATTGCCCCCACGGGCACCATCGGGTTGGTCATGGACTGTGATACCACGGGGATCGAGCCTGACTTCGCTCTCGTCAAATTCAAGAAACTGGCCGGAGGCGGGTACTTCAAGATCATCAATCAGAGCCTCCCCCCGGCGTTAAAGAAATTGGGGTATTCCCAGGAACAGATCCACGACATCATCACCTATGCCACGGGAACCCGAACCCTGAAACAGGCTCCGTTCCTGAATCACGAAGCGCTCCGTGCCAAAGGGTTTACGCCGGAAGTGCTCGATCGCCTGGAATCGACGTTGGATGAAGTCTTTGAAATTCAATTCGCCTTTAATAAATGGACGTTGGGTGAGGACTTCTGCCGGGACACCCTCGGCTTCTCCGACGCCCAACTCAACGATCCCCAGTTCAATATGATCGGCGCGTTGGGGTTTACCCAAAAAGAAATTCTTGCGGTCAACGATTTTTGCTGCGGGACCATGACGGTAGAAAGGGCGCCTCATCTCAAAGACGAACACCTTCCGATTTTCGACTGCGCCAACCGGTGCGGTCGCATCGGGAAACGATACATTTCAACCCAGGCGCACATTCGGATGATGGCCGCGGCACAGCCTTTTATCAGTGGCGCAATCAGCAAGACCATTAACATGCCTTCGGATGCCACCGTCGGGGACGCGGAAGCCGCGTACCTGATGGGGTGGCAGCATATGCTCAAGGCCGTGGCCTTGTATCGAGACGGGTCTAAACTGAGCCAACCCTTGAACGCCTCCGCTGACCTGACCGAACAATCCGAACGGCAGGACAACGTCATGAAAGTGGCCCAACAGGTGACCGAACGGGTGATGGTCCGGTATCTCGCCAAACGTCGCCATCTTCCCTCACGCCGCGAGGGATATACGCAAAAGGCCATGATCGGCGGGCATAAAATCTATCTTCGCACCGGTGAATACGACGATGGGACGCTCGGAGAAATCTTTCTCGACATGCACAAGGAAGGGGCGGCGTTTCGCAGCCTCATGAACTGTTTTGCCATTGCCATTTCTTTGGGGCTCCAGCACGGCGTCCCTCTCGAAGAATTCGTCGAGGCCTTCCTGTTCACTCGCTTCGAACCCAACGGCCCGGTCAACCTCAATGACCATATTAAAATGTCGACGTCAATCATCGACTACATCTTCCGTGAGTTGGCCATCACCTATCTCGATAAGAAAGAACTCGCACAGGTGAACCAGGACGACCTGCGCGGGGATTCCGTCAAACAGGATCCCGAATGCACGGAGGATGAACCGGCCGATCCCAGAACCATCACGACGACGGCTATCAACCCTGAACTGTTTCCCGCTCGACATCACATTCAAGGCGACGCCGCGACCGGAAACGGCCAGGGAAACGGAAACGTCTCACACAAACTCGAAATAAGGCGGGAAACCGTCGCCTATGCCACTGAAATAAAGACGGCGTATCAGAAAGGGTTTGAAGGCGACCCCTGTCCCAATTGCAAACAGTTCAAATTAGTCCGCAACGGGATGTGCCTGGTCTGCAGAAACTGCGGTGAAACCACGGGGTGTTCGTAGTTTTATTTCTTCGCGTCCATGACGCAACGGAACCCGATGGTCAAATCATTCGCGTCAATGGGGAAATTCGGCTCGGCGCTTCGCCGGGTAGTCACTTTCAGCCATTTGGGTGGATCTTCCCACGACCCGCCACGATAGACTTTCCGCTCTCCCTCTTTGGGCCCGGTCGGGTTTTTCTCCGAACTCATTTCGTAATACGTCCGATCATACCAATCCGCCACCCATTCCGAAGCGTTCCCGGCCATGTGATATAAGCCATAGGGACTTTTCGTCCCCTGCTTTAATCCATGGCGGATACTCATTCCGGTCACTCCGCTTTTCACGGACGCCAACGTCACTTCATAGCTGACCCATCCGGTCGTCCCGAAGTTGTACCGTGCAATATCGACGAACGGCTGCATGTGCCCCCAGGGATACCGGCGACCATCGGTTCCCCTGGCACCCTTTTCCCATTCGGCTTCAGTCGGCAGCCGCTTACCCGCCCATTCACAATAGGCTTTCGCACTGTCCCACGCCATACCGACGGCCGGCCGATCTTTCGCCTCTTCAAGAGCCGCATAATCATCCCACAACGGAGGCAAGTCGTGATTGGTCTCATCGAGAAACTTCTGATACCGCTCCATCGTCACTTCAAATTGATCGATATAATAACTGTCCAACCTGACCATGTGTTCCGGACGTTCATTCCTCGACCCGTCATTGGCCCCCATCAGAAACTCCCCTTCGGGGATCCTGATCATCGGAGCCCCATCCTTCCCCTCGATCATTTCAAATTGGGATTCGATTGGAGGCTCGGTCGACTCGTACTTCCATTCAGCCGCCGCGGGGTGCCAGCCCAGAACCATCCCGGTCATTCCGATGACAAGGGTCAACCACGCTCCACGCTTTATGTGCCGATTCATGATTCTTCCTCCGTCCCCAACTCCACGTCGTTATGGTGTTGAATTCCGTTGGCTTACCTTCACCCATTCAGGACTGCTTCCCCATTGTACAAAGTGAAAATGGGGATCACAACCGATAAAACCCCCGATCGTATCGATGAAGACCCCGTGCCAGAATCACGCAGACCCCAAAAAAGAGCCGCTGAAACCGGGTCCGGCGGCTGCTTTATGGTGGTGTCCCAACGTGAGCTATCAATCTCTGAATCACCTGTATTCATACTGGATGTTGAATGCACTGCTCTTTTTTCTCACGAGTTTCCCCACAAGATTGCCCTGTATTGAGAGAGAAGGGGAAATCGAGAACGCGTGGCTACAAAGGCCTCTACCTCCCCTCACCCCTCCTTACAAAGGGAATTATCGAGAATAGTTGACGGTCTCTCCTTATAAGTGTCCCCTTGGTCTATGATGTTGCTCTCCACCCACGGCATGGGCAGGCCCTCCGTTGCCGTGGAGTTTGCCATTGTAAACCATGTCCCCGGTTTAAAATGTAAACTCTGTACCCAGTTTGTACCTCACCCTGCCCTCTCCCAGGGGGAGAGGGAAAAACGGCGGCATGAGGCATGTCCCGGGCTTTGACCCGGGATGCCGCGGCTACGAATGCAAAGACCAAATACAACGACCAACTACAACGGCCCTGGATCCCCGATCGGAGTCGGGGATGACAGCAGGGGGGCTTAGAAGGAGATGCCGAGGTTGAGGAAGCCGGTGTATTCGCTGTCGGTTGATCCCAACTCCTGCCGCGCCGCCAGTTCCGCCCCGATCATGAAGCGGCCTTGGCGATAGACTCCGTTCAGCCCCACCAGCAGGCCGTGTTCCGTGGCCTCCGCGCTCAGCCGCTCGCCCGACACCTGCACGCGAGTCTCCGCCCGCTGAGCAGCCGCTCCACGTCCATCGAGCCCCGCAGGACGAACTCCCCCTCGCCCCAGGGCCGCGTGGTGTCGGCCACGAACCCGAGACCGCCGATGACGCGGTCCGTAGCGGGGAACGAGACGCGCGCGTCCACGGCGTCCGTGAAGCTGTCCACGGTCACCCGGGAACCCACCACCCAGACCCGCGGGGTCAACTGCACCTCCCCGGTCAGCGCGAAGCGCCGCCCGTCCGGATCGAGATCATGCCGCCGTGGTCGGCCTTTGAGAGACGTCCATAGACGCCGTAGGAATAGGCCCCCCTCGTCTCGATGGAGCCGCCCTGAATGTCGATGTCGACGTCGCCGCTGCCCAGATGGGTCACTTCGATGCCGTCCTCGCCATCCGCCGCCGTACTGATGGTGACGTTCGAGGTGTCACTATCAATATTGTTGGTGGAGGTGGCGTCTTCCTCGCATTTTATCCGTTCCCCGGTTGCGGGCGTGTTGCTGCACACGGCGGTGGTCTGCGCCGATGCGGTCGTCACGCCGAGGCCGAACGCGACGAGCAGGGAGAGGAGAGAGATCATCCCGGTTCATCCCTCTTGGCTGCGAACGCCCCGCTCACGGCCCCGTTACCAAACGACTCCCTGAATGACCCGCCTATGTATTCAGGGTTGATATCATTATTGCCATCCGCGGTAGCCGGGCCAAAGAAGTTGAACGTGTAGGGTTTGCCGCGAGCGGTAGTGCCGGTGCGGTATTGGTAGGATTTAAGTGTTGATCCATCGTACAGGTGCTCCTGCAGCGTCACGTTCCATGAGTTGTCGATGACGTTGCCCTGCGCGTCCCTGAAGCCGGAAATCGTACCGCTGACGGCTATGGGTGGCTTCCAATGCATAACGCCAGGTGGTGGCGTTGCATTAAAATCCGCAATCAGCTCGGCATCTGCTCTAAACTCCCCAGACTCCTGATACACCCCTCTCACCTTCTTTGCGTACAGCCCCATCGCAGGGCCCGAGTACGTGGCGCTCCCGTTGGCATGGCCAGCACCCGGCGGCAACAGCGTACTGCCAATGGAAATTGTCGTCATTGTGTGTATGTCTTCAAAAGGCACAGAATCGGGTGGTATGTACCGAATCCAGTACGCCAGGTCCATGTAATGCATGTCCGAGGCGTCCTCCTTGTCGGTAAAAATGACAAACTCGTCCCTTAGGCCCCCTGGTACGCTGTCTCCATGTTTATCACCTAACGTGCGAACCCACTTGGAACCAGGCCAGCCTGGCACGTTGATGATGGAGGGCATCGTGTCCCGGACCGGGTCGTCCAAGGGGTCTGAATTGTCATCCCGAACGGTGCCGCCGGAAAACTTGTAGCCCTCCAACGGGCTATGTCCGTTGTACAACTTCGTGCGGTCAGCAAGCCGTCTCCCTAGTATCGCTGCGTTCCGATCCTCAACAGGGGGAGGAGGAGGAGTCACGTCAACAGGTGGAGGAGTCACGTCAACAGGTGGAGGGGTCACGTCTACAACTGGTACAGGGTCTTTTGCAGGAGTCTCAGGAATCTCAGGCACGGTCACCGCACTTGAACCTCCGGAACCCCCGCCACATGCAACTAACGCGCTTAGCGAAGCTGCCATAATCATGGCTCGATAATTCATGGTTGGCCTCTCTCTAAATAAAAAGCATCTCGTATAAATGGTGAACTTGTCCTTGTCTGTATCAACCTGTGATCAGCGCTGCAGTACGCACTGCACTTCCACTGAAACCGATTGTAATACTATACGAAGTTTTGTGAATAGTGTGTGCAAAGTCGCATCATATAAGTGCTGATATAGTGAATATTGCCGATAAATGGCCATCCTCTACCGACCGCCTGTGCCGGATAGCATCGTTCCAACTCACTCTCAAACCCTGGGACATTCCCAAGGAACTTGACACAAGTGATCAAAAATTCATTCCCACATGGATGACACCTGAATAATCTTCACCCCCGGAGTTAAAATCCTGACGTGCTGAAAGCTCTGCGCTGAACTTGAAGGGTCCTTTATGCCAGGTACCACTCAGGCTCAAAAGAGCGCTGCTTTTCTCAGGCTCAGCGCTCAACCTCTCACCGGATACCAGAGTAACCGTTTTCGAATCACCGAACTTCTGTTCAAAGTCCAGCGAGCCACGCAGTAAAAGCTCCCCGCCATACTCTGTCCGCACCGACTCAGCCATCACGCCCAAGCCACCGGTGAAACGATCCGTATTAGAAAACGAAACCCGTGAGTCCACGGCATCCGTGAATTTGTCTACCGAAATCCTCGCTCAGGGGAATCTTCACACCCGCCTCCACAGCAAACCGACCCGCATCATAGTTCGCATTCACAGTCGAGCGTTTGAACTCTTGCGATCCCATGCTCCCCAGGAGCCTGATGTATACAGGCGATTCCGGTAAGAAAAGACGCTGCCTGGTTGGCGCCCAATTTTGCATGCGAGCATAAAATCGGGTAATACCTCATACAGGGCCGCACGGGGAGCATATTCCTCCACTAACATGGGCGTCCCAGTTTCAGGCTCGGGTTCAGGCTCCTCCGGAACGGAACAGTCCGGGGGCGTTCCGACTTGTCCCGGCGGACACATGGGCGGCGGGGGTGTCGGTTTGCGGCGTTCGTTGAAGTCTTGCGCCGAGAAATCCCGGTCGGCCACGACGCCTGCGGCCGATTCGCTGACCACCCAGTTCGCCGGGTCGGAGTCCGTGTAGTCCGTCACGTTGACGCCCTCCTCTCTCATGCGGACATTCCACGCCCCGTTCCGGGCCGTGAGTCCCGTGACACCCGTCGCCCCCTCGTGGAGCACAACGCCGTTGACTGCAATGGTGGTTTCGCCCCGTCGTTGATGATCCAGTTTCTGCCGATGGCTCGCGCCACCCGGCGGCCGCCGAGATTCATGTCGACCCGAAGCTTGGGTTTGAGCAGAGGATCCAAGGGGTCGGCGCCCGGCGTGTCGCCCGTCGCCAGAATTGCGATGCCGGATGTTGCGCCGATGCTCCCCCGAGGCCCGATGACGACCCTGCCGCCGCCCGCCAGGAAAATACCCACCGCATTGCCCATCACGGAACCGTTCACCATGACCGTCTGCTGACGGTAGCCGTCATCGCCTATGGCGGCCACGCGAACCGGTGCTCCGCTGGAGAGCGCGCCTACGCGGACCCCCTGCGCGCCGGCGCCGGTGGTCGTGATGTTCCCTCCGACATTGATGGGGGTGGTGCTGGTAGGCAACGTACCGTAGTTGTAGGCAACGATGCCGTGGCCGCTTTTCCCCGTCGTGGTGATGGTATGGCCGCCGCCCGTCCGGATCGAGAGCAGGCCGCCGTGGTCGGCCTTTGTGAGACGTCCATAGACGCCGTAGGAATAGGCCCCCCTCGTCTCGATGGAGCCGCCCTGAATGTCGATGTCGACGTCTCCCATACCTATTTGATTAGCATAGATGCCGTGGGACAAAGTGTCGTCGCAGGTCGGATTCAGGTCGATGCTTTCCGTCATCGAGATCCATGTCGCCGGTGCCGGTGCCGGAATGATTTCCATAGATGCCGACGGAGGCGACGCCCTTCGTGGTGATGGAGCCGCCGTGAACGTCGAGGTGCTTGTCGAGCAACCTCGACACGCTCCAAAACACGAAACCACGCTCCCTGAAAGGGTGTACGTGGTTTCATGGGACTGGGATGGAAGTCTATGGAATCGAGGGTTGGTGTCCCCAACGGGAGCCATCAAACTCTTAATAGCCTCTATTCATGATGAATATTGAACATGCTCATCTTTTTTCTCACGATTTTCCCCACGAGATTGGCGCCACGGCCTTACCGACCGCCGCGGAGCTTGGCGACGTGCAGGCCGCGGGAGGCCTGATCGGGTTTAGGCAAGCTCTTGTGACGGAGCAGTCCAGGTCGCGCGCCTTGATCACCGCACACAGAGCGGCGGCGGCTTCGGGGGTGGGAAAGGCCTGCGCGAACACGACGCGCAGGAGGCCGTCTTTTTCCGACGCGACGATGGTCAGCGGGCGATTGTCATGGCGGAGGATGTCCGACAGGTCGACGGCCAGTTCCGTCCTTGCCTTGATCGCGTCGGCGTGATCCGAGAACGTCCCGAGTTGCACGACATACTGCCGACCGCCGGACAGGTCGAGGGCCGGACGGGTGGCGTCTTCTGCAGCCATGCCGGCGACTGCGCCGCGGCATGATGCCTCACGGCAGCCCGGTGCCGGCCTTTATCGGCGCGGGTGGGCGTGGGTGTTCGTGGCCCGGTGACGACTCCGTCAGGGGTGGTCGGAGACGGGACCGGCGTCGACCGAGCCTTGGCGCCACGGCCGTTGTTACCCTGAGCGCCGCGACGGCCGTTGTCACTCTGCGCGGCGCGACGGCCGCTGCCGAATGTGAATTGCAATTGCAACCCGATGGCCTGTTCCGATTGGCCCACGGCGGTGGTGCTGGACTCGCCGGCGAGTTCCACGCGCAGGCCGCCGCCCCACGTGCCCGGGCGGTCGAATACCAAGCCGGCGCGGGTCCGCCACCCGTCTCCGCCGGTGATTGCGACCCCGGTGAACGGCGTCACCAATCCCCCGGTCGACGGCAGCCACAACCCATACCCGACCTGCGCGTTCAGCCGGCCGGCCTGGGCCTGCGTGCCGCCCTGGGGTGCCAGGCCCGCGGTGGTCTGCCGGGACCACAGGCCGTTGACCCCGCTCTGTGCCGCGCCCCACGCCGGGGACAGCGTCAGCGCCAAGCCCTGGCCCATGGGTCCCGGATCGATCCGAATCGTGCCCGAGGCGCCCCATTCCTTATAGTCGCTGTCTTCGTGCGCCAGCAGGCCCCGCACCGCCGCTTCAATGGTCAGGCCACGGCCTGGGTCCGCATATTGCACCCGGCCGCCGAGTTCCAGGCCGAACCCGGTCTCCGCATCGCCCCAGTCGTGCCGGACGCCCACTTCCATTGACGGGGTCACGCTTTGGCCTTCCGGCCACGTGACCGGCCGGCTGCCTTCCAGCACCACCCGCAGCCGGTGCGCGTCCGCGTCCACGGCGGCCAGCCCCGCCACCGCCTCCGAACTCAGCCGGGTGAACATGGCGTCCGTCCGCGTGGCCAGTTCGAAGCCCCCGTTTTCCAGGGCCGGGAGCACAATCCCCCGACCGCCGAACGACCCCATCATCAAATTCGTGTCCGTCTCCAGGGTGCCGCCGGTCACCGGCTTCAGGGTCAGATTCCCCCAGCCGTAGCCCAGCACCCCCCAGACGTCCAGCCGGTCGTTCACCGCATAGCGCAGGTAGGGATGGAGACTCGTCAGGGAGTTCTCCAATTCACCCGTGCCGTCGATCTCGGGGAGGGTGAACGAGCCGTCGCCCTGGCTATAGGAGACCGCGACCCCGGCCAGCCAGCGGTCCCAGGCCCCATCCACGCCCAGGGTACCCGTGAGCACGTCACCGTCCACGTCCACGGCCTGATCGCGACCGCTGAACTGCGTGCCGGCCATCCGGCCCCAGGCCGTCAGGTTCATGGCGCCAGGTTGGGCGTCGTCACCCCCCAGCCTCAGCCGGAAGGAACTGCCCATCAACAGATCGCGCAGCCGGAGGGTCTGGGAGCGGTCCATACGCGGGTCCGCTGCCGGCTGGTCCGTCCACGGGTCGGGTGCGACGCTGCCGGACCGCGGCGGCCCGGTCCCGGCGCCGCCGCCGGCCTGCCGGGTCCCCGCCGGCCCCAAAGCCAGCCGGGACTGCCGCGCCTCCGGCTCCGCGGCGTCCCCGGGTTGCTGCCCCAGCGGCAGCCGGTAACTCCCGACGGTCACATGGGAATCCACGGCCTCGCGCAGCCGCTGGCCGATCGCATCCGTGACGTGCGTCCCCACGGTCCGGCCGAACCGCGCCGTCCACGACCGGATCGCCACCGGCGGGGCCACGAGTACCGTAAGGGCGAATTCGTCCGACACGGCCGCGATCCCGTCGCTTGCCGTGACCGTCACGTTCACGGTCCCGCCGTCGCCCGGCTCCGGTGTGCCCGTGAACGTCCCCGTGGCCGCGATGAACGTCAGCCACATTGGCAGCGCGTCTCCGGCGCCGGTCCCCGCGGTGTACGCCAGTGGGTCGCCGTCCGCATCCATGAACGAGGCCTCAGGGATCACGTAGGTGAACGCGACGCCTACCGTCGCCGTCTGGTCCACCAGGGGGATCGCCACCATTGGCGGCATGTTCATGGCGGCGAGCATCTCATCGTCCGGCGTCCTGTCCCCCGGCGGAGCCGACGGACGGCGCGGCATCGCCTCAACACCATCCGTCGGGATGCCGTGGCGCCCTAGGCCTCTCCTCCTATGGCCCTCCTCCACAAAAAAGGCGATCACCGCCCGCACTCTGAAGGTGTGGGTCTGCCCGTTGGTTAACCCCAGGTATGTCCGCCGGCACGGGTTGCACTCGCCGAAGGCCAACGTGTTACTCCAGTTTTCATCCATGTCTATATCCCAGTCGTACCCGGTGATCTCGGCCAGGGGGTCGATCTCAGCCGGCGGTTCCCAGATCAACGTCACCTGCCGGTCGCCCGGTATGGCGTGCAGGTTCTCCGGCGGGTCCGCGTCGTCGAGGGCGAAGGTCTGGGCGTTAACGGAGCTGCCGTCGGGCTCAGCATTATGGGCACTGGTGCCCGTTGCGTTGATCGCGAACACGCGGTAGGCGTAGATCGTTTCGGGAGTGAGGCCGGTGTGTTCGTAAGTGGTGGCGGTTTGACTGGCCACCAGGTCCGTGCCCTCGTCCTCGGACACCTCGATCTTGTAGCCCGTGACGGCGCTATCGCCTTCGTCGCCGGGGGGGTCCCAGGACAGATCGATTTGCGTTTTCCCGATTGCCGTGGCCTTCAGGTTTCTGGGCGGGCTCGGGGTGCCGTCGGTCGTCGGCGTGGTGGCGGTAGCAACGTTGGAACTTTCACTGCTGGGCGCCACCGAGTTGAGGGCGAAGACACGGTAGTAGCGGGTCGTTCCGGGAGACAGGCCTGTCTCGGTGTAGGTCGTGTCTGAATTGCCCGTGTGCGCGACCACATCTCTCCACCACGCATTCAAGCCCACCGTGCGCCCGTCGGGAGATTTCTGGATCGTGTAGCCTTCGATGACGCGCCCGCCATTGTTGACCGGGGCGGTCCAGGACAGATCGATCCGGGTTGAGCCGTCGGCGGTCGCGGTGAGGCCCGTCGGCTTTAGCGGAGCATGAGGAATCTCGGTGGATCGGTTCTCGACCGGCTGGTCGGTGAACGAGTGGGCGTCATTGCCCGCTACGTCCTGGATGGCCTCGGGATCGTTACCGGGGGTCGGGTCGGCGTAACTGACCGTGACGGTCTGGCCCTGGCGGATCAGGTTCACCAGAGAGAGAGAGAGACCAGGTCATTACCGTTAACACGCACGGACTCGACCGTTGCCGCTTCACCGTCGACCGTAATAGTAATCGCAGAAATCGGAGGGGGCGTGGTGGAGAGATCATCCTCGAAAATTACATGAACAAACTTGCCTTGTTCGGGGACGAAGGCGGAAACGAACTCGGTCACGTTGGTGACGGTGAGGGTCACTTCAATGGTATCCGTGCCGCCCTTGCTGTCATCGGCCTTGACCGTCACCGCATAGCTCGTCGTCGCCTCGTAATTGTAGGCCTCGCCGACCTTGGTCCGGATCTGCCCGGTCTCCTCGACGATGGTGAACTTGTCCGCGTCCGCGCCTTCCAGGCTGTAGGTCAGCGTGTCGACGCTGTCGGGATCCGTTGCGGTGACGACCGCGCCGATGTCGCCCGCGGTTTGCACGGTCTCTGCGCCCACGGTCTCGGGGAAGAACCGCACTGCGCTGTCGTCCGCAAATACCGGCAGGGTGTTGACCGTCTCCCCGCTCCCGGGGGAGGACCAGTCGCCGTCGCCATCGGCATTGCTCGCCCGCACCTGCACCTCGTACGTCGCATTCCCATCGAGACTCGTGATGCTCGCGCTCGTGCCGGTCTCATCCTGCGGCCCGGCGGTCCAGTTGGCGTCGGCGCTCTTCTTGTACTGCAGGTCGTAATCCCTGATCGACGGCCGGCCCGTGTTGTCCGGCGCCGTCCACGTCACCTCCAGGGTCATCGTGACCCCCGCGGTCGTCGTGACCGTCGGCGACGCAGGCGCCAGCGGCGTCTCGGTGGTGGTGTTGGTGACGTTGATGGTCACCGTGATCACGTCGCTCCCCGTGCCGTCACTCGCCTTGACCGTCACCGCATAGCTCTTCTTCATATCCGGCAGGGCCTCGTAGTCGTATGCCTCGCCCACCTTGGTCGTGAGCTGCCCCCCGGAGGCCCCCGACACAATGCCGAACTTGCCCGCGTCCGCGCCCTCCAAGGTGTAGGTGATCGTGTCGTTGTCCGGATCCGTGGCCATGACCGGCTCGCCGATATTGGCGGGCGTCGAGACGGTCGCCTCGCCCACCGTCTCGGGGATGCTGCGCGTCGCGGTCGTGCTCGCAAACACCGGCTGATTGTTGGCCGTCGACCCGCTCCCCGGCTCTGACCAGGCGCTGTCCCCGTCGGCGTTGGTCGCTCGCATCTGCACCTCGTACTCCGAGTTCCCGTCGAGACTCGAGATGCTCGCGCTCGTGCCGGTCTGGTTCTGCGGCCCGTCGGTCCAGTCGGTTTCGGTGCTCTTCTTGTACTGCAGGTCGTAGCTCGTAATCGACGGCCGGCCGGTGTTGTTCGGCGCCGTCCAGGTCACGTCGAGGCTCGTCGTGCTCCCCGTGGTCGTCGTGACCGTCGGCGCCACTGGTTTCAGCGGTTTCTCGGTCTCGTTGGTGACGGTGATGGTCACCGCAATCGTGTCGCTCCCCGTGCCGTCACTCGCCCTGACCGTCACCGCATAGCTCGCCTTCACCTCGCGGTCGTAGGCCTCGCCGCCCTTGGTCCGGAGCTGCCCGGTCCCCTCGACGATGGTGAACTTGCCCGCGTCCGTGCCTTCTAGGCTGTAGGTGATCGTGTCGTTGTTCGCATCCGTCGCCTCGATCGCGTCGCCGATATTCGCGGCTGTTTGCACGGTCGCATCACCCACCGTCTCGGCCATGCTCCGCTGCGCGCTGGTGCCGTCCGTAAACACCGGCGCATTGTTGGCCGTCCGGCCGCTCCCCGGGGGGGATGACCAGGGGCTGTCCCCGTCGGCGTTGGTGGCTCGCACCTGGACCTGATACGCCGAATTCGCATCGAGGCTCGCGATGCTCGCACGCGTGCCGGTCTGGTTCTGCGGCCCGTTGGTCCAGGTGCCGCTGCTGCCCTTGCGGTACTGCAGGTCGTACCCCGTGATCGCCGGGCGACCGGTGTTGTTCGGCGCCGTCCAGGTCACGTCGAGGCTCGTCGTGCTCCCCGAGGTCGCCGACACCGCCGGCGCCGCGGGCACCAGCGGGATCTCGGTGGTGGTGGTGGTGACGGTGATGGTCACCGCGATCGTATCGGAGCCACCCTTGCGGTCACTCACCCTGAGCGTCACCGTATAGCTCGTCGTCGTCTCGTAGTCGTAGGCCTCGCCGACCTTGGTCGTGATCTGCCCCCCGGAGGCCCCCGACACAATGCTGAACTTGCCCGCGTCCACCCCTGCAAGGGTATAGGTCAGCGTATCGTTGTCGGTGTCCGTCGCGGCGATCGCCGCGCCGATAGTGGCGGCCGTCTGCACGGTCGTCGCGGCGAACGTCTCGGTGATGGTGCGCGTCGCGGTCGTGTTCGCAAACACCGGCGGGGCGTTGGTGTTGTTGGTCACACTCCGGTTCGTCAACGCCGCCGCGTCGTTGCCGGCGGCGTCCTGCACCGGGTTGCTTGTCGGCACGATGTAGGTCACCGTTACCGTCTGTCCGGCAGTCACCGCGGTCCCCAGCGTCAAGGTGACCGTCATGCCGCTCACGTTCACGCTCGACGGCGCCACGCCGGTCCCCCCGGCCACGGACACCGAGTAGGCGCTCGTTGCCGGCTCCGAGCTCGTGTCCAGCGCTTCGTCATAGGTCAGCACCAGGGACGTCCCGTCGACCGTCGCCGTGTCCAGGCTCGGCGCCGTGGTATCGGTGTTGACGTTGACGGTGCCTACGATCTTCAGGCGTAACGGCTTACCGCCACTCGTACATCTGGTCCATGAAGTGGTAGTGCCCGTGCAGTACATGTCATGGAGACTCCATCCGCTGGCCTTGCCGGAATCCTCATTGCCGTTGAAGACAAACGGAAGGATATAGTCGCTGTACTCGACCAGGGAATTATCACCTTGGACGGTGCCCGTGTTCTCGAACACGATGAAATAGTCCGTGTCCGCATGAAGGGTCGCATTGGCCGCGTTGAAGGTATTGAGTGCGGTCAGGTCATACGTGCCGTATGTGGGTTCCACACTGAGCGTCGCCGGGCTGGCCAGCATGTACAGGAGCATGTCAGGGCGTTTATCAGCGTCGGCCGCGGCCGTCGTGGACGAATAGATTTTCAACAGTGGCTGGCCGGGATTGCCAGCGGGAAAGTTGGGGAGGACCATGATATACGCGACCACCGACTCCAGCGTATACCCGGCCTCGTTGGAACCCGTTGTGAATCCCTGCGCCTTTCTACCACTGACATCGACGAAGGTACTGGTGGCATCGTTATGAAAGTTCGGAAAGACGTTGATATTGCTGACCAGGTCGTCGGCCCGCGCCTCTCCGGCACTGCCCGCCAGGACGGTGATGAGCACCAGCACCCCGGCCAGAGCGCGGCCGCACGCTGCCCTCACTCCCCGCATTGTCGCCTTGTCGATCATCCGTGCATCTTTTCTGAGCAAAACTATTGACTCCATTCGCACAAGGGGTTGTTCTGATAGGGTTTGTTCGGAGCTCTCGCCCCCAGGGAGAGGACCGGGACGGCGACAACAGCGAGCAGGAGGAGGCCAGCCAGCGCGCGCGCCACGGACCGGTGCCTAGAGTGGGGCAGGGGAACGCCCGGCGTCAGGCAAACGGCGACGGGGCACAGGCTGAACCGGGAAGACGAAACCTCCGGCAGCCACTCGGGGACGCGTATGTCCGTGCACGGTTTCCAACTCTCACACGATCTGTTCTCACCTTGTCTTTGACTCTCTTCCACTGATTCCCCATTTTCGTGGATACCTCTGCGCTCGCTTCAGTCCGCAGGGTACTTGCACACATAGCTTGCTTATTATGAAAAAATATTTAGATGACAAATCTTACTAAACAAATTTAGATAATGAAGCTTGAATTCATACACGAAATAATGTGATATTGGTGTGCAAAGTTGCGTGTTTTATATGTTATTTTCATGAATTTTATGCATTTGGCGGGCTGTCGTCGCTGCCACGCGCGAGTCACGCGTGTAGCGTGGCGCCGGGGCATCGGCGGTACCGTGCGAGGAGGATCGACGATTGACGAGTCAGGATGAGCCAGGACGCAGGCAGGAGACGCCGGAGGAGCGCGAGCCCGGCCTGACCGCGGCGCTGCTGCGCATCGGCGCGAGCCTCGATCTTGAACCCGTGCTCAACGCGGTCGTGGAGAGCGCCCGGGCGTTGACCGGCGCGCGCTACGGGGCCATCGCCACCATCGACGAGGCCGGCCGGCCCCAGGACTTCGTCACCTCGGGGTTCACCGACGAAGAACACCGGGCCATGGTGGAATGGCCCGACGGGCCGAAGCTCTTCGAGTTCTTCCGCGACCTGCCGGGTCCCCTGCGCATCCCCGACGTGCCCGCCTATGTCCGCTCGCTCGGCTTCTCGGCCGACGTCTTGCCGTCGAAGACCTTCCAGGGCACGCCGTTGCGCCATCGCGGGGTGCATGTCGGCAATTTCTACCTCGTCGAGAAGGAAGGCGGGGTGGCCTTCACGGACCGGGACGAGGAGGTCCTGCTGCTGTTCGCCGCGCAGGCGGCCGCGGCGATCGCCCATGCGCGCGCCTACCGGGACGAGCGGCGCGCCCGCGCCGACCTCGAGGCGCTGGTCGACACCTCGCCGGTCGCGGTCGTCGTGTTCGACACGGCCACCGGCCGGCCGGTCGCGCTGAACCGCGAGGCGCGGCGGCTCATGGAGCGCCTGCGCATGCCGGGCCAGCCCGTGGAGCAATTGCTCGAGGTCATGACCTGCCGGTTTCCCGACGGCCGCGAGATCGCCCTTGATCAGTTCCCGCTCGCGCAGCAGCTCAGCCACGCCGAGACGGTACGCGCCGAGGAGATCGTGCTGTCGGTGCCCGACGGGCGCCGCGTGTCGGTGCTGGTCAACGCGACGCCGATCCACGCCGAGGACGGGGCGGTCGCGTCGGTGGTGGTCACCATGCAGGACCTGGCGCCACTCGAGGAACTGGAGCGGCTGCGGGCCGAGTTCCTCAGCATGGTGAGCCACGAGCTGCGCGCGCCGCTGACCTCGATCAAGGGCTCGGCCGCCACGCTGCTGGAAGCCTCGTCGCAACTGGACCCGGCGGAGAGGCACGAGTTCTTCCGAATCATCGCCGATCAGGCCGATCACATGCGCAGCCTCATCAGCGACCTGCTCGATGCCGGGCGCATCGACGCGGGCACGCTCTCGGTGTCCCCCGAGCCCTCGGACGTGGCCGCGCTGGTGGACCAGGCGCGGAACACCTTCCTGTCCGGCGGTGGCCGGCACCGCATCCTCCTCGACCTGCCGCCGGACCTGCCCCGGGTGCAGGCCGACCGGCAGCGCCTCGTGCAGGTGCTGAACAACCTGCTCGCCAACGCGGCCCGGCACGCGCCCGAGACGTCCCCTATCCGGATCGCGGCGGTCCGCGACGGGGCGCACGTCGCGGTCTCGGTGTCCGACGAGGGGCAGGGCGTGGCGCCGGAGCGGCTCCCGTCGCTGTTCCGCAAATACGGCGACGACAACACGCGCGGCGGCGCGGGCGGGCTGGGCCTCGCCATCTGCAAGGGGCTCGTGGAAGCCCATGGCGGGCGCATCCACGCCGAGAGCGGCGGGGTCGGCCTGGGCACGCGCGTCACCTTCACGCTCCCGGTGGCCGAGGAGGTCGGCGGTCCCGCCGCCCCGCCCCGGCCGAAGGCGCCGCGGGACAACGGCGAACCGGTGCGCATCCTTGTGGTGGACGACGACCCGCAGACGTTGCGCTACATCCGCAACACGCTCACCGCGGCGGGCTATGCCGCGCTGGTCACGGGCGACTACACGAAGCTGGCCCACATCATCGAGACGAAGCAGCCCGACCTGGTCCTGCTCGACCTGGTCCTGCCCGGGACCGACGGCATCGAGTTGATGGAGCGCGTCCCGGCACTCGCCGACCGACCGGTCATCTTCATCTCCGGCTACGGCCACGACAAGACCATCGCGCGCGCCTTCGAGGCCGGCGCCGAGGACTACATTGTCAAGCCCTTCTCGCCGACGGAACTCATCGCCCGGGTCCGGGCGGCACTACGCCGGCGCACGCAGCCCGACCCGTTCGTGCTGGGCGACCTCGCCATCGACTACGAGCGGCGCCAAGTGAGCGTGGCCGGGCGCGCGGTCAAGCTCACCACCCGCGAGTACGAGCTGCTGCGCCTGCTCTCGCTCGGCGCCGGCCGGGTCGTGGCCTACGACACCCTGCTGCGCCAGGTCTGGCTCGGGCGGGCCTTCGACGAGCCGAAGACGCTCGTGCGGGCCTTCGTCAAGCAGCTTCGCCAGAAACTCGGCGACGACGCGGACCACCCCACCTACATCGAGACCGTGCGCGGCGTCGGGTACCGTATGGCCCGGCCGGGCGACGCCTGACGGCCGTCCCTCCCGTCGTTGTTCTCTTCTTTTTTGCCCTTTTTTATGATCACGCTCACCCGCGGGGCGCGGCCGTCGGTGCCGGCAGGAGCGCACGGGGTTGGGGGGATTTCAACGATGCGTGGTGAACGGGCCGCTTCTTCTTCAGTCGCCACACGGCGTGAAGGGTTTCAGCATCGGGCAGCGTTCGAGTGTCGAGACCGACGATGACGGCGTGTCGAGCAACCTCGACACTCGCCAAAACACGAAACCACGCTCCCTGAAAGGGTGTACGTGGTTTCATGAGACTAAGATGGAAGTCTATGGAATCGAGGGTTGGTGTCCCCAACGGGATTTGAACCCGTGTTGCCGGCTTGAAAGGCCGGCGTCCTAGGCCAAGCTAGACGATAGGGACACGAGGAGAATTCTCAGAGAGAGCGCATGCTAACAGTGGGGATCGGACCGAGTCAAACCGCTGTATGGGGCCACCACTCCCCGATTACACTATCGCGGACAGGCTTTAGCATTCGGGATGGGTTGATGATGATCTACCTCCCCTCACCCCTCCCGATCCTTCGGCTACGCTCAGGACAAGCAAAGGAGGGGAACGGTGGGTCACGCTCGAGTTGACGTTAAAAAGGTATGGGGTGGGTCGATAAGCCGGATTCTGTTCCGTATCGATCGTGCATACGGCGGTGACCATGTCTCTACGGCTTATGTTACCATAAGCTTCCAGCGACCTACCCGAGAACCTTGGCCGGGCCGGCCTCTCCCGAACGTCTTCGACTCATCCTCGCAAACGGCTTTCGCCGTGCGAAGCCGATCAGGCCGTTCGGAGCGTCCTCCTATTTGGTCTTGCTCCGGGTGATGCTTACCCTGCCATCCACGTCGCCGTGGACGCGGTGGGCTCTTACCCCACCATTTCACCCTTACCCCGGCACCTATCCGAAGATCGTCCCGGGGCGGTTTGTTTTCTGTGGCGCTCATGTCGGATTGCTCCGCCTGGGCGTTACCCAGCACCCTGCCCTTTGGAGTCCGGACTTTCCTCTCACCTGCGAACAGATGAGCGGCCACCTGACCCACGCCCTCATACCCGGGAACTATGATACGCAATGCCTAGCTTGGAAACAAGAGATTCAGGGAAAACGGAAGGGGGCTTTCGGCTACGGTTATCCGTCCATGTGTTCTTGAGCCACGGGTTCCTGGACGCTCAAGCATTCAGGCGTTTCATTGAGAGCTTCTTCATGGTACAAAATGCGATAGCAGTAGGGACAGGTCAACAGTTCATCGGCCCGCTTCACGCTGGCGACTAACTGGGGGGGAATTTGCAATTGACAACCTTGGCAGGTTTCACCGTGAACGGTTGCCACCACGATGAGTTGCAAGGACGATTTGAGTATCGAGTATCGATGATAGACCGGCTTTTCCAATGAGGCCAACAGGCTTTGCTTCTCTTGCTCCATCCGCGTGACCTCATCCGTCAGTTGTGCGGATAAGGCCTCCAGAGCAACCTTTTCCTGCTCCAGGGTTTGCGTCACGTCCTGAAGAAGTTTCTCGACTTCTTCCAATTCCTTCTGTTTCTCTTCCGCCCGCTCCATGGCCAGGAGGACTCGTTCTTCGAGTGCATCCTTTTTCTTATTGGCCATTTCAATTTCAAACAAATGGGCTTGATACTCCTTATTCGTTTTCAACTCGTTCAACCGCCCGCGCATTTTGTGGACGTGACTCTCATGCGCACTCAAATCCTGTTCGCTGCTCCGCCGCTCAGCCGCAATGGTCTCCAGCAAGGTCTTCAGGTCTTCCGACCGCTTCCGAGCCTGTTCAACCGGCGACTGTGCCGCGTGAAGACGTTGGGGAATCTGTTGTCGCTGTTTTTCGAGATCGTGCAGCTTCAGGTCATGCTGCTGGAGTTGCACCAGGAGGGAAAGTTGAAAATTCAAAAACGCCTCTGCGCGTAAGAAAGGAGTGAACCATTCATGATCAAATACCTTACCTCATCTGCCGTACAAATAGCAAAGTTGGTGGGCCCACCAGGACTTGAACCTGGGACCAACTGATTATGAGTCAGCCGCTCTGACCAACTGAGCTATGGGCCCCGGAGAACGTTCAGTCACGTTTTAAAACCCTTCGGCAAAGCTGCGCAGTTTCTTGCTCCGGGTCGGGTGGCGAAGTTTGCGTAAGGCCTTGGCTTCGATCTGCCGGATCCGCTCCCGCGTCACCGCAAAGTCCTGCCCCACTTCTTCCAACGTATGGTCCGTCGCCTCCCCGATCCCAAACCGCTTCCGTAACACTTTCTCCTCCCGCGCCGTTAACGTTTCCAACGACTTCCCGATGTGCCGCTGCAAGTCATACCGCACCGCCGCCTCTAACGGCGACACCGCTTTCTTATCCTCGATAAAGTCCCCTAAATGGCTGTCTTCTTCTTCTCCGATCGGTGTCTCCAGCGAAATCGGTTCTTTCGCGATCTTCAAGATCTTCCGCACTTTCTCCAACGACATCTCCATCCGCACCCCGATCTCTTCCGGCGTCGGCTCCCGCCCCAATTGTTGCACCAGATGCCGCGACGTCCGCACCAGCTTGTTGATCGTCTCGATCATGTGCACCGGGATCCGGATCGTTCGCGCCTGGTCCGCGATCGCCCGCGTGATCGCCTGCCGGATCCACCACGTCGCATACGTGCTGAATTTGTACCCCCGCTGGTATTCAAATTTGTCCACCGCTTTCATCAACCCGATGTTCCCTTCCTGGATCAGGTCCAGAAACTGGAGCCCCCGGTTCGTGTATTTCTTCGCTATACTCACCACTAACCGTAAATTGGCTTCGATGAGTTCTGCTTTCCCCCGCTTCATCTTTTCTTCGGCCCATTCCAGCCCCACCAGGACGCTTTTGAACTCCGCCGTCGGCAGCCATGTCACGCCCCGCTCCAATTGCTTCAACGTCGTCTGCGCTTGTTGACTCCGGGGCACGACCTGCTGCACCAAGGCCTCGCTCACCCCCGCCGGCCGCTGCTCCGGGCCCGCCCCGGCCCGCCCCAGCCGCCGTAACAGTTTCAGGCCTTCCCGCGGGTCTTGCCCCAGCCGCTGGCAACAGTCCCGCAGCACCCGCTCCGCGCTCCGCACCGCCCGGCCCGCCTCTTTGATCTGGTTGACCAATTGCTCCCGCACCGCCGGTTGCAGATGCAGGCCGTCCACCCGGGCCCCCAACGTCTCCTGCACCGTCCGCACCCGCTTGCTCCACCGCGCCTGCTGCGCCACCGGGGCCGCCCGGCGCCGCTCATAGAGCCGCAGCAGCGTCTTCCCCAACCGCCGCACCTGCTCCAATTCCGCCAGCGTCTGCTGCCGCAGTTCTTCTTCTTCTTGCTCCTCGGCCAGTTCCGCTTCGTCCAGGTCCTCGTCCCCGGGGTCATGCACCAGCACCACGTCGCTCACGCTCACTTCCCGCTTCTTCAGGCGGCCCCGTACCGCGTCCAAGGTCTCCAGGGTCATGGGCATCCCCGCAATCGCCCGCGTCATCTCCTCTTTGCCTTCTTCGATCTTCTTCGCCAGCTCAATCTCCCCTTCCCTTGAGAGAAGAGAAACGCCGGCCATCTCGTTGAGGTATAAACGAACGGGATCGTCTATCCTGTTGACCGTACCGGGAGTCAGATCGATTTCTTTCTCAGTATCCGGTAACGCTTCATCAAGTTCATTGACCGGCGTCACGTCGACGGGCTCCGTCTTCCGTTGGGAATCCGGGCCTTCATTTTGAAAGGTGCCCGTTTGCTCAACGGTCTCCTCTTCAAACGCGGGAAACAAAGTGGAAAACTCTTCCGAAGATCCCTTCTCCGGCGGCAAGGGCTCCCTCACCCCTTCAAAATTGATTGGTTCTTTCTTCAGACCCGCAATCGGTTTCATATTCCGGAGGCCACTCTTTTTGGGCATCTCTTCTATTCCTCTTCCACTTTTTCGGCAATGAATAATGACTTCGTTTTCGCAGCACAAGGAGAGACCGTATGAAAAACCGGCTAACCCTATCGTATTGAAAAAGAAACAACTATTGCAAGAAACCCCACGAAACGAGAACCGCTGTCTCATCGGGCTCTCTTCTCTTCATTCAATCACTCGGCGGTTCAAAATGACCGGATGGACGACTCTGCCAGGGGACGGTCGTCGTCCTGGCCTGCTTGAGGAGACTCCGAAGATTGACCTCGGCGGCACGGAGGAGTTTGGGTTCACCATGGCGAAGCAAGGCCGTGAGGAGCACGTACAACTCCCGCTCGGTTCGACTCCCTCGGAGAATCCGTTCGGTCACGGGATCAGGAGAATCAAGCTTGGGATCGAGGGAGCCTTCTTCGTCAGGATCCCCCAACAATAAATCGATAGCTTGGGGGGAACTATACAACCAGGAGGGAGGAAGCGCGAGGGCTTTGGCCAATGCCTCCACCGTTGAGACAAAGGGGTCCGTCTCTCCGGCTTCGATCGCTTCAATCGTGGAACTTTCGACACCGGACTCGGCGGCCAACTTAACGATAGAGTATTGTCGAGCCTTCCGCCACGCTTGGAATGATTGGTCCAGAGGCATGTTTTTGATCATAGCGAAGAAAGGCCTGCCTTGTCTATCACAGGGGCCGATGACGGCGGTCCATACACAAGCACACGTGCCTGCCGGAGTTCGACCTCTCGGGATGCCTTACATTCCTTCTTGAGATAAGGGCAGGCGAAACTGATGGACGAGCCCTGCGTCGGGCATCGCGTCAAGGTCTCCATAGGGCGAGCCCACGGCCAAGTCATTTCCGGCACCACTCAAGGACAGTCCGAAGAGGTCGGCCACGCCGGTGGTTGCCGAAGGATTGGCCATCATGGCTTGCAGGGTTCCGGTTTTTCGGTTAAAGACGAAAATCGCACCGGCATCGACACCGGCGGAATCGTGTCCCGGTGCGCCGACGATGATGGACTCAGGGAGAAGAGCCACGGCTTCTCCGAAGTGATCGCCCTTCTTGGGTTCCGGGGCTTCCAGCGTTTGCAGGAATTCGCCGGTATTCGTATAGAGATACACGACTCCGGCGTCCGGTTGCGTGGTCCCTCGTCCCAAAGCACCGACAACCAACAACTCCGCATCACTTGCCAACGCCCATCCAAAATACTCTTTCGTTTGGGGATCGGGCGATTCGATGATACGTTGCAACCGTCCGCTTTCCCGGTCAAAGAGAAACACCTGTCCATGATCAACCGGGTCCGTGCCGGCAAGCGGGGCACTCACCGCAAGCATGGGGCCCAGAAACGTCACCGCATGTCCGAACCCATCCGAGTTGCGGTTCTCCGCGTGTGGAGAGGCAAAGGTCCGGCGGACCTCCCCATTGGTCACGTCAACCAGATAGGCTTCTCCCACCTCAAACTCCGTGGCGGTACCCGCCCCGGGATCTCCAACGGCCACCTGCAGATCCCGGGCAACCACGGCATGCCCAAACGCCGCTGCTGATTGATTGGGACTGACGACTACCTGTTGCAACGTTCCCGTCTCCCGGTCGAATACCGATACCGAGCCCACCGGTCGACGCAACGTCCCTTTTCCTTTGGGAGCACCGACGATCACGTGGTTCGCGGTGAGGCTCACGGACAGGCCGAATAAATCATTTCCCATCGGCGAAAGAGGGACGAACGCCCGAAGCAGTGTGCCGGACTCACGCTCGAACAAGAACACTTTTCCCGTTTGTCCACGGCCCCCTGCCGCATGGGGTGCACCGACGAGGATCTGATCTCCTTCACCGGATACTGAGAAGCCAAAGCCGTCCAACAACGTCGGCTTGGAAGATTGGAGACTGGGGCCCTGCTCAGGGGCCTGCCGGCCCGAGGCGCCCACGCTCGAAAGCAACAAGAGCAGACAACCCAGGAAAAAAATTGGGACCTTCACGTGTTCGCTCGTTTGCGGTAGTGGTGATTCAGGAGGCGGCCGATCCTTCCTGGTTGGAATGAAGAGACGGCAAATCAATGACGTGACGCGTTGGCTCATCTGAATCCGAGTCGCGCTGATAGAGTTCAAAAGGCGGGATATCAACTTGTAAACGCTTCAACAACCGTCGCATGAATTTTTCTCCAGGGGCTTCGCAGATCCACACGTACATGCCCGTTTCCAATTCGTGAAGATGCCGCTTGACCCGAAAGCGTGCATCTTCCATGAAATAGGCCGACAAAAACCCCGTCATCGCTTGAATGACCCATTCATGCTCTTGCACGTAGCGGAAACTCACGCCGATTTCGAAGGTCTTCTCGTGCCCGTCCGTTGCCATATCCTTCTCCAATTCTTTGGACATTCACATCTGCGCCTTCACATCCAACTCATGCGCTTTCCGGCCTCCACGGGAAAGCCGTCGTTCGGGGACGTGCCCGGCAACCAACAACCCGGCCATGTCGACTGCCCGGCCAACCAAGGCCTCGGCACCTTCATGCAACGCCTTGCTCCGTTGCACGTACCGAACGTTGTTTTCCATATCCTCGGCACTCCACCCACGAGAATGGGCAATGAAAGGAAACTGCGGAAACTGGCACCCCACCTCGGCAAAGAATCCCAGCAATTGACCCGCCACGCTCTGCACATTGTCTTGGCCACCCGTGATGAGGAAGGCGGCGACTTTGCCCTTCAGCAAATGTTTGTTGGCAATGGTCTCTTGATTCTGGATGCAATTCATCCTTTCGACCATCTTGTAATACAGACTACTCGCCGCACCCCACCGAATCGGCGTGGCAACGAGAATGACGTCGGCCCAATGCACAAACGCTTCATAGACTCGATCGAGTTCGTCGGAGGGATCCATTTGCGTGATGGAGCACGGCCACGTACACGCACGAGCGGACTTCGAATAGAACCCCTCGCACGGTCGAAACTGAAGCTCTCGTAATGGAATGCATTGGGTCTCAACCTGGAGGGTCTCTTGCGCATAGGCTAACGCATGTTTCAGCAATGCCTCGGAGGTGCTGTAGCGGGGATGAGTCACATCCATCACCGTCGTGGAAATGCCCACGACGCGAATCGGGCCTTCTTCCCTTTTAGGGGGACGGGCCAACGGATGAGGGGCATGAGGCTTTTGACACCGCTTGGTGGGAGAGGACACATCAATCAAGACTCGATTATTGTCCACCCTGACCTGAAACGAAGGCACTTGATCTTCCTCATATCCGGGCTCCCCCTTCCCCGTTTTCCGATGAAATTTCCAGTAGTGCCATGGGCACACCACAAACTCGCCATCCAACGTGCCCTCCCCTAAGGGTCCCCCGACGTGGTTGCACATGCTGGAAATTGCACAAAACTCGTCATCCTGATACGAAAGTGCAATTTTGGTTTTACGCGCGGTGACCTGTCGGAGAGAAGAAGTCCGCAGTTCATCGACGCTTCCCACATCGACCCAATCCGGTTCAGCCATAGAGCCTCCTGATCTTCAAGGTGAGATGTGCGTGTTCTTATAAAACACAAACTTCCCACGGATGCCGGTATGATACTAGCCTTTTTTAAAAGATTCGCAACAGGCGTTTCAAACTGAATATCCAAGCATGTCTGACTCTGTCCCCTCCGGCTCATTGCCGCTGGATGCGAGTTGTGGCAGAATACCGGGCACGATCATGGGAGAACCAGTGTGCATTTCCTGACCCAACCCAATATTTTGATTCCACGCGTCATCGGCATTCTTGCGATCGCGGCAGGGTTTCTGCTTGGGATCGAAGGCCTGAATCAGCCGGATTCGATTTGGTTGCCCATCGCACTCGTCCTCATCGTGACGGGCTTGTGCGCCCAACTGTATGCGTTCTACCGAACCATTATGCACAAAATGCCGTCACGGAATAACCAGGACTGATGCATTTTTATTTCCGAAATGCCTATGTGCGCCCCATGCCGGGACGGTTGGTATGGCCCGTCGTGCTTCTCCTTATCTTGTCCCTTCCAGCCTGTAGCTCCTGGCGAGAGTCATATCTCAACGGTGCATTGAAGAAAGCCTCGCAAGAAAAGGTCGTTGAACAACTCGGGGAACCATGGAAAAAAAAGATCTCGCTGCTACAGAGTCAATCGACGTGGATCTATCGCTATGCGCTCACCCAGGATGATCTCGACCCCATGGGTGTCGACAAGCTGGGGCGAAGCATATTCGAAGCCACCGAAGGCGTGGGAGCCATGATGGGACTCGGTGGCAACTCCAACAATCCTCTGAATCCAGGCACCAGGCCTCTCTGTTTTCACTATCTCCTCACGTTTGATGAAGCCACCAAGATCCTCGAACGTTGGATGCGGGAAGCCTGCGCTGATACCGATCTATGACCACGTCGCGACGGAAACGCGTCAAGGCCGGGCAACCGACCTTTTCTTATCCTGACCCGACATCCCTTTCCCACGCATGGTTCCCGGATGGGTGAACGTCAACAAAAGGTAAAGCCGTATGGGTAATGTTTTTCAATCGGGCGCATTTTTGCAGCAATGCTTTTCCGTCCACCCCCTGTCGCTGAGTTTTAAAATGTTCACCATGCCCGACACCATTGGCATTTTTTGCGTGAACTGCAAATCCCGGCATCGCCTGACCGTCGGAACCGTGACTCGCATCATCGGGGATTCTGAGCTATGCGAGGAAGGCGCGAGCACCAAACTGGGGACCTGTGCCAGCCACCATCAGGAAGCCCTGCACGTCACGGAAGTGAGCGTGGAGCGTGGCGTCGTCCAATTTCGTTGCCGCGAATGCCGAGCCGGTTTTCAGACGACGATCTCCCTGTTCGAAACCTATCAACCATAACCCGGTCGCTTCCTTCGGATCTTATACGGCCGGCCAGAAACGAGCGGCAGCGGCAACATCAAAAAAAGAGCCGCCCCATGATGGGGCGGCTCTTTCGGAATGAACGAGGCCTGCGGAAGACCTTATCTGTTAGGCTGTGGCGTGTACCGAAGGTACGGCTTAACCGCCCGGTGGCCCTTGGGAAACTTGGAGGGAATTTCCTCATCCTTCACCGCAGGGACAATGATACAATCTTCCCCGTCCTTCCAATTGGCAGGGGTAGCCACCTGATGCTTGGCCGTCAGTTGCAATGAGTCCACTACACGAAGAATCTCATCAAAATTCCTTCCAGTCGATGCTGGATAGGTGAGAGTCAATTTGACTTTTTTATCAGGCCCGATCACAAAAACCGAGCGCACCGTCATATTGTCCAACGCGTTGGGATGAATCATGTCGTATAAGTTCGCGACTTGTCGATCGGGGTCGGCAATGATCGGATACTGAACCGTACACTGCTGCGTTTCATTGATGTCGTTGATCCAGCCTTTATGCGAGTCCAAGGGATCCACACTCACGGCAAGGACTTTGACGTTGCGTTTCTTAAAGTCATCGGTAATTTTCGCCACGGTCCCCAACTCCGTGGTACACACCGGGGTAAAATCTTTGGGATGGGAAAACAAAACACCCCATCCATCACCGAGCCATTCGTGGAAATTTATCGTTCCTGCCGTTGTTTCGGCAGTAAAATTGGGGGCTTCATCACCTAAGCGAAGTGCCATAATATTTTTCCTCCTCTATTAAAACTTTCTGAATGATCGTGACCGGTAAACATACCATCACATTGTACCTGTTCAAGCGTGAAAAAAGTATACGCTTCCCGGAAAAAGCCAGTCAACCGGCAAAGCCCCCACGCTCCCTATAGGAAATTGACCTAATAAAAAAACCCAAAAGGGCTGAATTTCCAGCCCTTTTGGGTTGTACCGCGTTTCTCAAGCCGGCCAAGCCGACTCTTAAAATTTACAAATTTTTGTATCAGGCCGATTCCTGGACCGCTGCCGATTTGACCACGTTAGCCGCTTGTGGCCCTTTGGCTCCTTCCACCAGATCAAATTCAACGGACTCGCCTTCTTTCAGGGTTTTAAATCCCTCACCCTGAAGGGCTGAATAGTGCACAAAGACATCCTGTTCCCCGTCGACTTTGATAAATCCAAAGCCCTTTCGATCATTAAACCATTTGACCGTCCCCGACTTTCGATCACTCATAGGCACCTCCCTTATCACGGACCAGGAAAAACCACGGTTTTGCCCCAAAAAGGCCCTAAAAAAAAACCGCAGGCAGACTTTTCGTCTTCTGCGGCAGATCTTATGAAATAAACGTCACTCTGAAAGCCTAACTAGAATAATAGTTCCATAACCGTTTATCACAGATCACGAAATCTGTCAATAACATTATACTCACGACACCTGAAAAGAGAGCCGGTAACGGGGCCGGTGCAGCACGAGGGTCGTCACCCTGTCAACGAATCAAATCTGGAATTGCGCTTCATACAAATTGGCATACAGCCCCTTTTCGCCCAACAATTCGGCGTGGGTTCCCTCTTCGACCACCCGTCCCCGCTCCAGCACGATGATCCGGTCGACCTGTTGCAGGGTGGTCAGACGATGCGCGATGAAAATGGTGGTGCGACCTCGAGTGAGCACGGCCAACGCTTCGCGAATTTTTACTTCCGTCTCCGTATCAATATTCGACGTGGCTTCGTCGAAGATCACAATCGGAGGATTTTTCAACAACACCCGGGCAATCGCCACCCGCTGTTTTTGGCCGACGGACAATTTCACGCCCCGTTCCCCGATCCGGGTGTCATATCGTTCGGGGAGTTCCATGATAAACTCATGAGCCCGAGCCGCGATGGCGACCTGTTCGATGGCGTGGTCGGTGGCCTTGAGGTCACCGTAGATGATGTTTTCTCGAACGGTCCCATTAAAGAGAAACGGTTCCTGTTGCACTAAACCGATTTGTGATCGCAGAAACGCCAGCGGCATGTTCCGGACGTCAACGCCGTCCAACGCCAGCATGCCTCCCCGCACGTCGTAAAAACGCATCAGGAGTTTGATCACCGTGCTCTTTCCCGCGCCACTCGGACCCACCAGGGCCACCCGCTCTCCCGCCGCCACGTCAAGGGACACATCGTGCAAGACCTGCACCTCCGGATTATAGGAAAAGTCCACGCCTTCGAACTGCACACTTCCGTGAAACCGGGCGGTGGGAGCCACCACCCCGGGGCGGTCCTGCACGTCGGATTCGGCATCCAACACTTCAAAGATGCGTTCACTCGACGCCAGGGCATGCTGGAGCATGTGGTTGACGGAATGGATTTGATTCACCGGAACGTAGAACAGCGCCAGATACGACACGAACATCACGAGTTCGCCCACTTTCAGGTTCCCCTGCGCGACGTCCATCGACCCCACCCACAGAATGAGGACCGTGCCCATGGCCCCGAGAAAAATCATCGCCGGTGAATAGATGGACCACAGAAACATGGCCTTGAGATTGCTCCGGCTGACCTCGCGATTCCTGGCGTCGAATCGTTCCCGTTCAAACGCATGCCGATTAAAGGCCATGGTTTCTCGAATGCCTGAAAGGGAATCCTGGAGATAGCCGCTCAGTTCGGCCGTATTGTGTCGAATTTCGCGGTAATACCCGTGGACCCGACGGGAAAATTTCACGGCGGACACCATCAAAATCGGGATAGGGACCAACGCCAGGAGGGCCAATTGCCAATTGACCACAAAGAGGACCGCTGTAATACCGATCAACGTCAACAACGCCGTCACCATGCCCTCCAACCCATCGATAAAAATACGCTCGACGTGTTCGGTATCATTCATGATGCGCGACATGATCTCTCCGGTCGAGCGATCCTCGTAAAACCCGATCGAGAGCCGCTGAAGCGCGTGAAACACCTGTTGCCGGAGTTGGAACACGACGCGTTGCTCCAGGATATTGTTGAGCCGGATTCGCAGGGAGTTCGCGACGTTCTTGAAGGCATAGGCCAGCACCAATCCGCCCAGCACCCATGGCAATAGGAAGAATTGGTCCGCCTGAATCACGTCGTCGATAATCACCTTCAGCAGCCAGGGCGGCAAGAGATCGAACACCGTTGCCAGGGCGGCGAAGGACAGAGTCGTCAGGGTCAGGGAACGGTGGGGCCGCAAATACCCGAGAATGCGAAAGAGAACGTTCATCGCGTTTCACACCATGACGAAGCAACCGGGGCCCGGCCTTTCAGAAACGGCCGCGTGAGAACGGGCAAATGTCGACAGAGGGAGGACAAGGCAGGCGGGACAACCTCTGAGCCCTGATGAGATCCCCGATCACGTCGGGGACAAGCCTCGATGACAGGTTTATTGTGATAGCGGGATGCAGGGCAAGGCGTCCCGCAGCGAAACCCGAGGCTTATCAACATAGATAGGCGAGGGTTGAGCGAGGACACAACGCCGCCATGCGCCCGATAGCGCAATAAATCACTAGATGACCGTTGCGGGTTCTTGCTTCCAATATACGTCAAATTCCTTCAACTGGGTCAACGTGGACAAATCCGTCATCCTGTCCAAAAAGAGTTTTCCGAGCAGATGGTCCATCTCATGTTGGATACACACGGCGAACAAACCCGACGCCTCGAAATCGACGGAACACCCCTCCCGGTCCAACGCCTGGACCCGAATGGAAGACGGCCGCGTCACTTTCCCGCGCAACCCATCCACGCTTAAACAGCCTTCCCACATTTCGACTTGAGCAGGGCCATAAAACACGATCCTGGGATTGAGCAGGACCGTCTCGGGAAACGCATCCTGGCCTTCACATCGCATCACGATGAGTTGTTCGGATCGTGCCACCTGAGGGGCCGCCAACCCGATCCCCTCGTGCGCATCCATCGTTTCAAACATGTCGTCGATACATTGTTGATAGGCACGCGTGGGAATGATCGCCGGATCAACCGGCTCGGCAATTTTCCGTAAGACGGGATTCCCTATTTTTGCAATCGGCAACGTTGCCATTCCGTACTCCTTTGGTGCGACTCCCTATCCGTCAGAATCCCGAACATCACGTCGTCAGGAAACAGGCTCGGATTGTTGCTTGTTCGGCGCAGCCTCGCGATTCTTGAGGGTTTCGTCCCACCACGCCTTCCATTCCTTGGCCCATGCGACCCGCTGTTCATGAGTCGAACTTTGCCAATCATGCGGCGGCCCCACCCATCGGGTCAACCGCCAGAACGACTCGAGGGCCGTAACGGAAACGTATTTTTCCTGATCGGCCAGCAACTCGATGAGGAGAGACACCGATTCCGGACGCTTCACGTAACGACACTCAAAAGCCACGGTTCGCCGAATGGTGTCCGCGTGATCCTTCACCAACGTTTGCAGCGTTGGCAGCACCTCCATGGGCGCCGCCCGCACCGCCACGCGCAGGGCATGAGCCCGCACCCTGGTGGCTTCCCCGTCATCCCTGGCCACGTCGAGTAACTCCGGGACGGCTCGTGGATCATTGATAATCTTCAACGTTTCAATCGCGTTATAGCGAAGCCGGCTCCCCGGCATCTTGAGGGCTTTCACCAGGACGGGCACGACCGGTTTGCCCAAGTGGACAAACTCGGCGATTATGTAGAGTTCCTGGCGTCCTTCCAATAACGGCAACAAGGCTTCCGCCCGTTTCAGTTCCTTTTCAGAAAGGACTTCCGGGGCAGGGGTGGCTTGTTCGATTTCCGGGAATTCCGGCTCGGGCGGGGCGTTATAGGGGATTTGGACCGGAATGAGATACGCCGGTCGAGAAGCCGGTGTGCCGGCTTCCACAAGGGAGGTCGATGCACAGAAAAGGATACTCCACCCCACCACCATCCCTACGAGACTCACTCTCATCCACCCTCTCCTTTTCCAGGAAAACACCATATTATGTAGTCTAGTGGCTTTTCTTCAAGCAGGTCAAGGCAAAGCATGTGGGCGTGGCTCCCGTTCCACGGAGCCGGATCATTGCAAATTCTTGATGGTCCTGATAACCAATTCTTTAATCTTGAGCCCGTGAATGTTACAATAAATGCTTTAGTGTTTCAGCAGGATGTTCATGACGACTGAGAAGGAGGGCTCTACATGAAACCAGTGAGATTTCTCCTTGGCTTGGGATTGGCGGTTGGACTGGCCACAAGCCCGAGCTGGGGATATGAAGAAATCCCCGTCTCCGATGGGGGAACCTTACAGGGGGTGGTCACATTGCTCGGGGACGTCCCCAAACCCAAGGGGTACAACCTCGTCACCTTACCGGATGCCGTGTATTGCGGCCGCATCTCGACCGGAACGGGATGGCGTCTCCTGCAACCCTTTGTCATCGGCCCCAATGGCGGATTCAAAAACGTCGTCATCTACATTGAAGAAATTCACAAGGGGAAACCCTTCCGTTACGTCCCTCCCCGGATTACGGCGGTCGACTGCACGTTCGAGCCGTATATCACCATCGTCCGGGACAGGTATGACATAGAAGTCGTAAATATGGACCCGGTGTTTCACGACATTCAAGGCTATGAAACATCGAAGTTCGGAGCCCGCGTGCTCTTCAACGTGCCCCTGCCGATGAGTAAAAAACTGCGCAAGGAAGTGTTGCTGGCCGGCAAGACGGTCAAAGATCGAGCCGGCAAGGTCCTGACTCAACACATCAAAATGGGAAAACAGCGCAATCTGTTCGTGATGCAATGCGGATTTCACGCCTACATGGAGAGTTGGGGATTTACGGTCAAAACCCCCTACTACGCGCTGAGTGCGAAAGACGGCGCGTATGCCATTTCCGACATCCCCCCGGGGACCTATACGGTCCAGGTCTGGCATCCCATGGTGAACAAGGAATATACCGTGACGATCACGCCCAACGGCACCACGGACTTGCCGATTGAGATCGATGCGCCGAAAGGCCGGCTCTACGCCAATGAAATGAGTGAAGGGACGCGCTTCGGCGTGGAATTGCTCGGGGACGTCGAGATCAAACCCCTCGTGGAACGCCAAACCTATTGAGCCCACCTTCGCGGTGTGTGTCCCGGAGCTTCCTCTCCCTCGATGGGAGAGGACAGAGGTGAGGGTGACGACCGCAGACGAATCAACGCGGGGGCTTACAACAACCAATTCTCCACGGAGAGGCCGGGGACCCGCTGGAAATATTGGGGATTCCCGGAGACCAGGGTGAGGTTCCGAACCAGCGCGATCGCAGCGATACGCAGGGCCGTCTCACTCACCGGCGACCCTTTCCGCACTAACGAAGCACTGATTTCGCCGTAACGCCTCGCCGCCGCCGCATCGAAGGGCAGGACTTGCAGGTTGGGGATGAGCCGCGTGTCGATCTGGCTCAGCAAGGCAGTCGCTCGCCGGCCAAGCCGGCTCACGCCGACGATCAACTCCTCAAGCGTGATGCTGGACGTGCATTGCTGCTCGGGAGGCACCGAGGCCAGTTTCGCAATCAACGCCGTCGAGGGACAACGGCCCATCAGGTCGGCCAGGATATCCGTATCCAGCAGGTACATCAGGCTTTCCCCTCCGTGCGACAGGCGTCTCCGCCCCGTTCGGCCCGGATATCCGCAAGCAAAGCGTCCATGTCCCGATCTTTCAATTCGCCCCAAGCACCGGCCAGGGCCAGGGCACCTTGAGGATTGGCAGAGGTCGTCTGCTGCTGCTTGATCAGTTCGAGGGCATCGACGCTGACCAGTGCAGCCAGGGGCTTGCCCCTTTTCTCGACGATCACCTGCCCGCCGCCTTTGATCACGCGGGCCAAAAGCGCCGTCAGATCTTTTCGCAACTCTACCGTACTGACTTTTTTGACCATGTTTTACCTGTGTTCCATATTTTAATATTTTGCAAAACTGTACGTTTTTTTACAAACTTTAAAGAATTGAACGAATAATTATTTTATTAAACATTTTAAAATATGTAAAATACTTTAAACTTTTAAATATTTTTACAAATTATACATTTCGCACTGTCATTGAACAATCTTTCATATTCATCACGAATGTATCATTATGACCGACCTCGCTCATTGAAGGCGATAGCAGAGAGTGCGGACGTGTCGACGTAGGCGACGCTCATTCGTCACGTTCAGCGAGAAACCGCTTGAGGGCGCCTGACCGTCGCCCGACCGCTTCCATGGGCTTCCTGGGCTCGCCAGAGCAAACCACAATCCCTTGCCGTTTCAGGTCATCGAGTCGCGCTTCGATCGTCGCGGGCGAGTCCCGGATCGCGCGAATCTCGGCCACAGGCTTTCCCCGATAGGAAACCGTGACTGTCTTCCCATCGCGTACCTGCCGGAGGACCTCAGAAAACCGTGCCTTGGCGTCGCATGCCGAATACGTAATACCCATACTCATCCTTCTAACCAGTCAGACCAGTCAACTCCCTATGTGTTTTTCAAGTAGCTTCGTCCATGGCTCACGCCGCCGATGTGGCAGCCTCGTTCTCGCCCCGGACCTGCCACTGCCGGCCTTGCGGGATCGCGGGGCAGTCATAATCCGATCTTCCATACCCCCTTTTCGCGGAAGGCGGGAATGGTCTGGCGGCGGGCGGCGTTGGTCACGGCCGGCGCCGAAAGCCCATTCTGCTTGATATAATCAGAGAGCCTGATGATCGTCTCCCCTCTCAAATAACTCAGCCTCTTGTGCAGCGACTCTACGAGGGCCAGCGACAGAATGCCTCCCATTGTCTTTGTCGTTTTCTTCTCCCGGTAATCGCTGAACGCTCGATAGTAGACGTCCTTTTCCTTGTTGCGGATGATAATGCGCGGCAGGCCATGTTGCAGTAATTGAAAATTGATGATGACGCGCCCGATACGGCCATTGCCGTCGCAAAACGGATGAATGGTCTCGAAATCCAGATGAAATCTGGCAATCCTGTCCAAAAAATAGGTGCCGAGATCACTGGAATATTCAAGCAAGGCGGTCTCCAGCATCCGCTCCACGTGCTCGGGCGCCGGGGCGATATACGCACCCACCCGCACATACTCTCCCTTTCCGCGAAAGCGACCCGCGATCGCATCATCTATGCCGCCGATAAGCATCTGATGGACCAGCACGATCAGGTCCTTACCCAGTTCGCTCTCCTTCACTTTCTTGCATGTATATTCTATAACCCGTGCCAGATTTTTCGCTTCGAAAACCTCCCGCAACGAGACGTTCCGGGACAGCGTCTGCTCCAACAGAATTTTCTCTGTTTCCTCAAGGGTAAGCGTCGAGTTTTCGATGGCGTTGGAATTGTAGACGTTTTCAGGCATTTCCACGTCGTCGATCATCGCCAGCAGCGATTCCTTCCCCGGACGCAACGCATCGTATTCTTCCTTCAATGCCTGGATTCGTTTCTTTATCGGTTTCGAAGTTGCCATGCCTCTATTGTAACAAATTCACTTGATTATAAACAATATAAGTGAATTTATTGTAAAAATTACTATTATTCACTGCATTTATCTGGCAGACCTAAATAGCCACCATTGACTCGGTGTCTCCGGCGGTGAGGGCGTTCATGTAGGCGAGGATGAGGTCGCGGGTGCGGTAGCGGCCGATGATGGCCTCGTCTTCGCCCAGGACCGGCCTTGCAGGCGCTGGCGCTGGCGGCGTGAGTCTTTTGCTTGAAGCGCTTGATTGACTCGCGGTTGGCAGCAACGAGGCCAAACTCAGCTTTGATTTCCGCGACGACATGGGACTGCTTGGCGAGCGGTGAGTGGGGTTAGTCTTGATATTTGGTCAAATACGCTTTCACTCTATGACGATCTTCGTTTTCCTTGTCTCCTTTGAAATACATCTCGATAAATTCAATGCGTTGTTCCTGCTCAAAATACGAGTAGATGACGCGAAGTGACGATCCTTTCAAATATCGGCAAAATAAACGGGCTTTGACAATGTGCAAATTTTCGTTCTGTGCGATGACGGCAAAATGTTTCCGGTTCTCAAGCGGGACAACGGAAACAACGTTCCGAAACTCCCGGAGATCGTCGGAAAGTGATCGATATTTCCTGGCAAGACGCTTCCGTTCTTTTTGAAATTCCGGCAGCTCATCAAAGGTCATCGTCATAGTTTCGCACGGAGTACCGCTCGTCACGATAAAAGACGCTCTCATACGAAAGCGGCCTGCCGTCTTGCGCGGATTTCCATGGAATGTCTTCGTGTGAATAGTGTTCTATCTCTTTCGCGTTTTTATCGGAGAGACGGGCTAACACACCGTCAATATGTTCAACGTCGCGAGCAGAGAGTGTGGCAAGGTTCGGACGCTTGAGTGGGAGGTATTTCTTTTGACCGTATTTAAAATATTGACTGTTGACTGCCTCGATCTCTCCATGCTTTTGCATGTCTTGCAGAATCGCACTCAATTCAACCGACGTGGGACCATGATGATTTTTGATGTACGTCGCGCCCATTAAGTTTTCCTCGAATTTTTCGTAATAATCAAAATCGATGAAATACAGCAGCTTATGAAGCACGGTCTCACCCACATTCGGTTTGCCGCCGACTTTATTCAAGACATAAAGAAGCACCTGCTTGAATATATCGAGATTTTTTTTCTCAACGCGAATGCGAAGATCTCCGGTTTTTCGCGCAGACTGTTTTGTGAGTGTCACGGTATGCTTGGGCTTGCGGCCCGCCAAAAAATCTTCAAGCGACATACCAAAAATCCCCGCAAGCGTTCGGGCTTCGATGACCGTAAGCTCCCGCTCACCGTGCTCAATGTGCATATAGGTGGGGCGAGACATCCCAAGCTCTGACGCAAGGTGTTCTTGTGTCATGTTGCGCTCGGTGCGTTGCCGTTGAATAAATTTTCCAAGCATCGTTCTATCCTGCTTCGCCTTTTTCTATTCGCGTGATGGTGATGCTTCGGCTTCTTAACGACGCGAATGTTTTCTTAGTATAAGTCATGTCCATTTTCTTTTCAACGGCAATGTAAAATATTTTTACATGCGAGACATTTCAGCCCTGACAGGGACAGTTCCACTCCAAGCAGTTCCATCGGCCCGAGCCTGCCCTTGCCGGCACGAACGATGGCGGCGCGAAATGCTGCCCCAAGAGTTCAAGCATCTCACGGGGACGAGTCAGCTAACCAGGAACCCGGAATGCTCTTCCCAACGGTTCGAACTCTTCCACGTCTTGATCGCTGAGCTTCTGGCGGATCTGCTCAAACAGGCGAATCGTATCGGGAGCGTAGAGACGCTCTCCACAGCGCAGACAGACTTCTGCGGAGACGGTCATCGTAGCGAGATTGACACCCCCGCGCAGCAGCTTCTCGGTCTGCTTCGCAACGACTTCTCCCTCGCACACGGGACACTTATCAAATGGAATCACCTTGCCCTCCTTATACGTATACGCCAATTGACCCACCGCGCCGGATCAGGCCTATACGTCGTGATCAGGACTGCCGCCCCGGTTTCTCGATTGTAAGCCCAAACACTATGGACAGGGTCATCCGTAGGCGTATCTCCATAAATTAAACAACTCGGCTAAGGTCTGTCATCAGGGTAATCTTCGATTATTTCACCGTGCCTGACACTGGACATCACCTCATCGAATGACAGATGTTCTGCAAGAGTCTCTGCATCCGCGTGATCCGTAATGCGTACTCAATCGTGCCGTATCGCATTGAGAATATCTTCAATGTCCATCAGGGATCAAACATAGTTGGGGATAACCAGCTATTTCCCTACTTAAGAATGATGCGTAGAAGATAACTGAAACATCATCGCACCCTTGAGTTCACAACAGGTCCGTACACCTTTTCAGTTGGTTGAGCCTAGACAAATACCGAGGGTGAGACACCGAAGCGTTCTGACAAAGCGCGTATCTGCCTGACGTTCAGTTCCCGTTTGCCGCTCAGGATTTCCGAAACGACCCCTTGGGAACCGACCTCAGGCAAGTCCGACTGGCTCAGATTGTGCGCCTCCATGAAAAATCGCAGCAAATCCGCTCCCCCGAACTCGGGCATGGCATGGTGCTGTTCTTCCCAGGCGTGCAGAACGGTGCCAAGCGTATCAAGCAGAGAATAGAGTGGATGCCGTTCATCGGTGCCCACCTCATCAAGGAGTGTATTGAGGCGCTCCACCGCTAAATCATAGTCCTGCTCGTTTCGAATGCTGAACAAGTCACTCACCTGGGTCCAGGATCGCTGCATCCGTGGGCTTATCGCATTCATGACATCCATCCTCCGCGCTCATATACGTGGTGGGTCAGCCAACGACGATCTCCACCTTCGTCACGTACACTTCCTCGTGCAGCCGATGCTGAATTTCGGTGGCTGGAGCCGTCTCAAAAAATAACTCCAGCGCCTCCTTCAAATTTTCCCGCGCCTCAGCCACGGTTGTTCCCTGACTCGCAATGTCCAACTCAGGGCAGAGGGCGACGTAGCCATCGCCTTCGCGTTCAATAATTGCTGTCAACTGTCTGGTCATCATGACCTCCTGGCTTTCAACGGTAAATTCCGCAGGGCTACTTCTTGAAAACCCTCTTGGCATAAAAATAAGCCGTAGGTCGGGTTAGCGTAGCGTAACCCGACAGCGGGGCCGGAGGCCAGCGTGTTCCATCTTCATCCCCTGGTGTGCAGGCTTAGGGTGGAAGGGATTGGCACGAATCTGAAAAAGCTTTCGGAGTCAAACTCCGCCAATCTGACCAACGACTCATTTTCTGAGCATTTGCTTGACAGGCTGATCTTGACTGTAGTGGTCTTGAAATTAGCCAAAGTGGCCGCTCAAGAGAGTTCTCAAGCGTGCGGGGAAATGCTCTCCACTGTGCCCGGCAATTGATTAAGGATGAGTTTCTTCAGTTCAACCTTGTTGCTCGCGTTGTCGATATCAATCCCGACCAACCGGCCATCCAGATCATAATCAAGTACTACCCCTTCCGAAATTTCCTTACTTTCCGAACTGGGACGCCCTGACAAATCGATATAAAGAGAATCCGTCTCCGGATGATAGTTCAGCTTCATGGCTTAAACTCCCTGTCAGGAAAAGCATTATGTATGGTTAGTTTATCCTCAAGGGTAATAACCCTCAAGTATCGGCCATCAAGTTCTGGCACAGCGGCCCAAAACCGGTATCTATTATACTCTTGAGGTTCGGACTGAATGGCATTTTCCAATACATGCATACACCATTCCTTCTTCAAGTAGGGGCGTTTTCTCAAAACTTCCTTTTCAAAATAACTCGTAAATTTATATTTGGCCATATCCTGTAATAATTTTCCAAAATTCTAAAAAACTGATTTTTAAATTCCTCAAATCAAAGTGACACCAGCTTCTTCTACCCGTGTTGACTTGGTACTCAGCGCTGTAGGTCGGAGTACTGTTTGCATAAAGGCCGATACCGATTCTGTCCATAGCTCACGCCCTCTTTCCCACAACCACCACGGAAGGCAGGTCAAATATCTGGTTATCATAATTAATGAGCAGGTGGGGTTAGTTTTCTTCGTCCAAAAAATCAAAGCGTCCGCTTTGAAGCAAGTTCTCGCGAGCCCGTTCGGCATTTGCTCGCACGTTCTCATCCTCGCTATTCAGCCCGGCTCGGAGAATCGGTTTCGCTTTATCCGGCTGAATGTAAAAGGTGCTTCTATTCTTAACAACGGAGTCCGTCAGCTTGGCAAAGCACTCGACGACCAGGGCAGTATTGTCCTCAAGCATCCCTTGTAGGGCATTCATTTGAGAGAATATTGCGATATTCTCTGGTCCGCCTATATCAAGGATCTTTGAATATGACATCAGACGCCAGTCGGCATCCAGACACTGCACCTCCAGCCAAAACGTAAACTTTTTAAGTTCGGATGGTTCCTTCTTCTCAAAACGCCAGTTGAAAAACTCGATGCTTCTCTGTCTGAGGCCTTCTTCCAGTTGCTTGCCACTGTTTTTCAAGAAGCGTCCTACGTAATCAAACAAATGAGACCAGCGATTTCTGTCTTTCTCGGTCTTTTGGTAAAACCGTTCCAGGAGGCTGCCGTCTCCTGTAAGCGGATAAACTCCCCAGAGATAATAGATAAATAAGTGTTCGCCGAGCGTATCGATAAGTTTTATGGGGCCGAGGCTGTCTATTTTGAATTGATCAATATTTTCAAGCGCAAACTCGATATCGTCCAGGACAAGGTAGAAAGTTGGCCTATAGGGCCGATTATATTTGAGGAAATTTCCAAAGGCTTCTATCCATGCCCGCAGGTTTTCTTGCGGGGAAAAGTCTTTTCTGTGTTCGGCCGCCCACTCCTTATTCAAACCCCAGATACCGATGTAGCGCATCCCGAGTATGGCATATTCCGGCAGAGTCAATTGTCGCCCAGATCCCGAACCTATTCGCTTTTCAAGGATGGTAAAAACTTCAGGCGTGTCCGCTTCATCGTCCTCCCATTGGCGGCGCACCCAATAACCGAAATCAATCAAACTCTTTAGCGCTCGACTTCGTGTCTTGTTGATCGCTTCGGAAAGCTGGTCGTCCTGGCCTAGAAGAACGGGCTCATCATCATCCAATCGTCTGTCATATTGGGTGCAAAGCTTATCCAACAAGGAGAAAAGACGGTTGCGCGCTGAGATAGGGACATTGACATCCTTTTCCAGACACATCTCAACAAAATCTCCTACCGCTCGACGGGAACTCTCCCAGTCCTGATGCTCTCTGGATAAGTCACTACGATTGACTCCTTCTTCCCTTGGCCGGTCAGGATGCGACAAAACCCATTCGCAGAAATCGAACCATTGGTCGAGACTGTCGAACTGCTTGGCCTTTACCCGCTCATGAATCGCAGACACCATCGCCCGCACGTAGATGGGGCGCTGGATCCGATCCCGATTATCGATCCAGAAGTGTAGCCGGGATTCGTCGGGCAGGATAGCTTCTTTGAAGATCGACTCAAACGCCTGCACAAGCCCCGCGAAAGAGATATCCACCCACCACTCATCAGGGTCACGCTGAACGTTTTCCCACTCGTTCAAAAACGATATGAGTTCCGCATCCGACATTCTTGCCAATTCGTCAGTTGGCTTCGGACTGCGCTCTATTCCAGCCCTCGCGCCCTCCCACCTGTATGGCGCATAATCATCATCCGTAACCGGCTTATCTTCCTCTGCTAGCAACTCTTGGAAATAGTCGGTGTATTGGCCGAAGAGAACTGGGGCAAACGGTCTTAGTTGTACCCGGTGAAAAGAGCGTTTTCGCTTTTTGAACGATTCTTCAGTAAACTGATCTCCTACAAGTTCTCGAAAATCCTGTTCCGATGGAGCGTTAAGAATAGCCTCAAATATCCGTTCTCTTTCGGCCTTGGTGAACAAATCAGCGCCGAATTGTTCACATGCAAGACGAATCATGCGTTGAAATTCAAAGTGGTGCTGCCATTTGCCGTAGTCTTCATGGGCGAGGATCATCTCACGAATCCAAGGCTTCGTTTGTTCCGTCAGATGCAGCGCGTAAAGGTGCTGACGGATGCGCGTAAAAATGTCCCAATGCTGGTTACGCAGCGCGTGCTCCAGCGGCGACACAGACTCCGGTGCCTTCTCATAGACTTTTTCACATGCGAACGTGAGCGCAAGAACAAGATCCTCCTTTGAGTCCTGATAGTCTCTGCTGGATTCGTTGACGCGCCGGCACCAAATGTTTGAATGGTCTTTACTTCCGACTCTTTCAAGTTCGTCCTGATGAAATTGGAAACGGATCATGGTCGCAGTAGCATTGATCAATAGTCGAGCGGTTTGATATGGCCTCTTTTCCGATAAAGGTCGAACACCTTTTTCCAAAATCTCCTGGTACTCCCACTCGCCAAAACGCGGTTGTGGATCCAGCATAGTTGTTACCTCTTCTCGTTCGGCTTTGCGGCGTGCTAGCTTATCCTGCAATTTCGGATCAGGCTTAAATGAAACCGCCACCTTCATGAGTTCCAATGCTGCATCCGGAGCATCGGTAGAAGCACTCGCCCAACGATTCATGAGCTTCTCGATGAGATCGGAGTCACTCAAAGGATCAGGAGCTTGCACGTATTTCAATACCCAGTCTTTGAGTCGAAGAGACTGCTCAATTGGCTCCACTTTCAAGGCGATCTCAGAAACTTCGTGTAAAATACGAGGGTTGTCGGTATTCTGAAAATTCAGGATGGTGTTCACCACGAGACAAGAATCGGTCACGGAAACCCGCTTAAGATAAAGAAGCGGCAACCAAAAAGGGAAAATTATCCTGCCGTCATCGATTAATTCCACTTTCGGCGGTTGAACGAAATAACCCCTCTCCTTGAGGACAGGCATCCACGCGGTATCGGTCACGTGACTGAAAAAGAAAGCGAAGTTCGCTCCTCTACGTTCAATTAATAACAGCATCCGTTCTACATCACTTTCAGATCTGTCAGAACGCTTCAAAATTGATTGAATCTCATGTTGATCTTGCGCGGTTATGGGAGCAAGAAGGTCGAATATTATTCTTTCCAGTATCTCCAAGTACTCTCTGAATTTTTCAATATCAGATTTTCTTTGATGGTGCGCAAAGCTCTCTAATGTTCGCCCCAATTTGTACAGTTCGTCCAGCTTCGCTTGTCGAATCTCACTGTTCAATTGGGCAACCATCGGATCAATGGTCGCTACCGCATTCTGTATCTGCTCTCTCCGAGTTGGTTGCTGATTAAGCTCAAAGTAGCGGTCAACTTTCTTAAGAGTCTTGTCGAGTTGGCCGTCAATTTCTTTGCCTTCCCACCCTCCATGATAGCGCTTTTTGTCTTCAAGAATGCGTGTATTTATGTCACGTCGCATTCCCGCAAAGTCAAACGCCTTGCCTTGTGCATCACTTTCCCGAACGACTCGCGGGAGTTTTTCAAGAAGCTCCCGTAGTGATTGTGCTGCCTGCGAAACACAGTCCGGATTATAGGGATTTTCCAATGCGTAGAGTGCGCCCAGATACCACTTGCTCAGGGGGTATTGCTCGGTCTCTTTACCCTGCAATGCTTCCAGCACCGACCTCTGCTGACCGGTTAGTACCAGCGGCATTGGTTGTTTTTCGTTCGGTGTTTCTTCATTCATGCTGGGGAGAATACCTCTTTAAAAACGGCTTAGGGGAGATGGCGACGTAAGGGGCAACTTTCCATTATTGCCCTATAGAGTTCTTCCGCTGTCCTTTGCGCCTCCTTCTATCTGAACGCAAGACTGAGTCGCGGACACCTACTCCGAGTTGGAAGTTACAAGTCTGCCTCCTTACGAAGGGCGAAGGCCATTTCGATGAAGGGGCCGACCGATTTCCCAAGCACTGCAAGACCCGCGTCATGTGGAAACGGCATCTTGAAACGGCTTTGTGCAGACCCGTTGAGCGCGAAGGCATAGCCATCGATGTTGACAATACAGAACAGATTCTCTTGGCATTCAACAATGACGCGATCGGTTCTGAATGGCCACTCCTTGCCAAACTCAGCTTTCGTGACTATGCGTGTAGGCCATTTGCTGTTGACAATCTCCTGTTCAGACCGCTTGAACCAGGTTTCTTGTTTTTGCCGAAGAATCTGTACGGAACGGCGATAGTCAATGGTTCCAAGTTGCTCACCACGAAGGCTTTGAAATTCTCCGTATTCAACTGAGGCTTGACGGAGTCTCCCGTTTTGGTCAGCGTGACCACCGATGGTGAATTGCAGTGCAATCGCTCTGATGAATCGTTCCAGCTTTGCGATTAATTGAGAATGAACTCGCGGAAAATAGTCTCGATGAAGCGACTCGGTATCGTTCAGGTATGGTGTGCTGTCCTCAATGCTCGACTCAAGGCGTTCCCACTCGTCCTCCGGATTTATCGGGTTATCAGGGCTGCCAGCAACTATGTCGAGGTTGTAGTAGCGCCCTTTCCGGCCAAACAAAGAGAGGATTCGGATACACTCCTGCAGAATCGGATCAGTCGCGATGAAGTCGAATTCTTCCTGAACAAGAAGCCGAGTCTTGCCACCGTAGAAGTCAGTGCAGATCTTTCTGAAAAGAACTTCCAGATCATGGCCAAGCTTTTTCATGTATTTCTTGTCAGGATACGAACCTTCTCGGCCTTCATAGACCAACGAGATATAGCATTTCATGAAACGCTCAAAACCGCTTGCCATTAGTTGGTGGGGCAAATGGTAGAAGTCATTGCCCATGTCGATCTCTTGGAGAGATCCCAAACCGGCTTTAATCAATTTGCACGATGTTTTCAGTTCTTCCAAAAGGCACAAAAACTTTGTAAGGTCTGAGTTCATTCCACTACCTCTCGCCGCATCTGGACAATGCCGGTTTCCAAAGAGCTTCTTGCTACCTCTTGAGCAACATCAACCGTTTTTCCAGCCTTAGCCATGCGTTCTCTTAAATTGCCACCACTGTTTCAGTGTCTCCGGCGGAGAGGGCGTTCATGTAGGCGAGGATGAGGTCGCGGGTTCGGTAGTGGCCGAAGGCGGTTTTGTCTTCACGGCGGACTATGGGGAAGGTGTCCAGCACGTACTCCGCGTCTTCCTTGGTCAGGCCGTAGAGATGGAAGTAGAGCGCGTCGAGGCGGGCGCGTAGGTGGCGGCGTTCTTCTTCGTCCCAGACGAAGGGTGGACCGTCGTAGCCGAGATCCCGGGCGAAGGGCGCCATGTCGTGGGCGGTATACGTAAGACGGAGCACGTGGTCACGGACGAGGTCGCGGGCAGTCGTCGAGCCAAACGAGCGATCGTAGTCGGCTGGGGCGATGACGGGAAGTTGCTCGACAATAAAGAGGTTCAGAGTCTGGCCTTGTATTTTTTGCCGCGTGATGAAGTCGAAGCTCATCGCGTTGAGATTTGCGGCTAGCAACCATTCGTCGCGGTCTGCCGTTTCCGACTTGAGAATCGGCACCTTATTCCCAAACCCAACTAAAGGGAAAAGCGCGGCAATAAACGTCCTCGCATTTGTAGGTGATGCGATGTCCTTGAATCCAAGGACCCAATTCGATATCGAATTCCAGCCGCATTCAGATGCCGGCACCCAGTGCTGATGTTCCGGTAGCCAATTTGGGTCAGCATGTTCTTCCTGAGTAGCGTCTCGTGACTGTGCAGGTCGGTTCAGATTCTTAGGGTTGACTACAACACTGGCGGCTCGATGATCGTATGCCTGTACCATCTTCCCTTCATACAACGGCAAGTACAGTTCCTTGCCCCGCTTCCATTGATTACCCTCGACGGGGTAGAAACCTTCGGCTTCGAGTTGCTGAGCGGTGCGGAAAAGGTGGGAGTCATTGGTCATGTCGAACATGCGCACATACTTCACCTGCCACGCCTTGCGATTCTCAACTCCTGAACGATCCACCAGCACCGGATGGCGTTCGTAGATGCGTCGGGTAATCTGGGCGTCACGACGACTGCGGAACACTGGTGCCGTGCCGGTATTAGGATTGACACGGGAGAAGTCCTCCGGTGTCAATGGAAAGCAGCGGTCTTCGTCATGAAGTTCTTTCGTGTCGTGCAGGAAGAAGGCGCACTTGGTCTCATCGAACCGTCGTGCTTCCCCGCCTAAGATGAGGGCACAGAATTTGGTGCGGTCATCTACGTCTGGAAAGAAAGGCGGCAAGTTGGTTCCGGGACGACGATTCTCGAAATCATACAGGCCATTCACCCGTCCACTCGTGGAAACGTACTTGAAAAAGCGGGCTGCGGTCTTGTCCGCGTAGATGCCCGACTGGATCAGCAGTCCGACAAATCCGTCCGGCTTGATCAGGCTCATGGCGCGCTCGACGAACAGCGAGTAGAGATTGAGGTCGCCGCCGCTGAGCAAAGGGTAATCGCCGGAAGCACGAATCACCTGACCGAGCCGGTCCGCGCGTTCCTTGGCGTTGTCGAACTCGGCTGCCAGGGAGAATCCTTGGTCGCGCAGCCGCTGAATGCCTTTCTGTCGTGCTGCTGCAGTCGGAGCACGAGCTAGCTCGGGGTCACGAGTTGCCAACCATTCCACCTCTTGAAACTTAATGCGGTCCCACGGCGGGTTGCCGATCACGGCATCAAAACCGCCTTCCGGGCACGTGCTTTGCCAATCTCGCCACACCCCCGGAAAAGCGACTTCCCAGTGCAGGAAACCTTCCCGTTCGGCGATGGATACGGTTTTCTGCCATAATTCGACATGCTCCGACCACGCGATGGCATCGCAATCTGATGGAACGTCGCCCACGTGCTCAGGCCTTCGGATCAGGAGCTTGTAGGCTTCCGCAGGCTGCAGGGTGAGCATCCGCACCAGCGGTCGCTCAATTGTGGCACGATCTTTCTGCTTCATTCCCGACGCAAACCAACGCAGGCCACAGAGGGCGTTCAGTAGCCTGCGTAGCTCCGCGGTCTTTTTCTCCACTCCCTGAAACAGCGCTGCCGACTCCTGCACTTCTGCCACGTCGGCATCCGACATTTCCTCGATACTCTGCATACCTGCCGTAGCGGCTTCCGCTCCCGCTATGGCGCTGCTGGCAAACATCCCACCGAGCCGGTGCAAATCATCGGTGGCATCCCCCACCCGCAACCCGACCAGCGAGTCGCCGTGGCGGAGGTGGTGGTCGAGAAAGGACAACGGCGCGCCCACGGTAAAGCTGTGCAGCCACAGTGACACTTTGGCCAGCTCGACGGTCAGAGGGTTCTTGTCGACTCCGTAGATGCAGCGCTTCAACACCATGCGACGGATGATGGCCTGGTCGGTAAGCTGGGACTCGTCCATGACCCAGTCCGCTTCTTTGGCTCGCTGGAGGATCTCCTTGCGAATCGACGCCACGCGCTTCACCAGCGGTGAAACATACTCGCCGTCCAGCCATTCTGCTACAACTGGAACACGCTCAATCAGCTCGGCGACGTAGTCGGACAGGAAGTCCACGGCGGTGACCAGGAAATGGCCGCTTCCCATGGCCGGGTCCAGGACCTTCAGATTCAGGACGGCCTCGGCCGGGTCCAGTTTGAGCAACTCGGCTTTCCGCTGAGCCTTTGGCCGGCGGTCGCCCTTGAGCTGGGCGGCTTTGTCTTCAAACGCTTTGAGACGCTCCTCGGCCAGTGGCTTCAACGTCCGCTCGACGATCAGATCGACAAGTTCCTGGGGCGTAAAGAAGCTGCCGCTGTCCTTGCGGGCGTACGGATTGGGGCGGATGACGATCTTGTCGCCGTCACGGACCGGCTCGTGCTCAAGGAGGCGCTCATAGATCGAGCCGAGTTGCTGCACCGACATATCGCGGTAGTTGACGAAACGTCGATCTTCCTGCGTGCCCTTGATGTGGCTCAGGTCGTAGATGATGTTAGCGATCGTTGCATCCGGCAGGCGAACTTCTTCCAGCAACGTCGCGGTTTCGGAGGCGAACAGCCCCCCGTTGTATGGCGGCAGGCCGATGGACGTGTCGCCCTTGTCGATGAGCCTGAAAAGCGTCATCAGGTGGTCGTAGTAGCTCGTGGCATGGGTCGAGAAGGTGTCTCGGTCGGCCTTCCTGCATGCGATATCGTCCCGCACTCGCTTTCGCAGGCCATAGTCGTCGTAACGTTCATCATTGACCGGCAGGAGTCCCCTGTCTTCGGCGTACAGCACGAAGAGCAGTCGATACAGGAAAATCAGGGCGGCTTCCCGGATTCTTGCGAGACTCTTGCCCGTGGCGTCCGCAAGCGCCGCTACGAGGCTGGGAAAGACATCCTTGAACACCACACCCGAAAGATCCTGCGCGACCCGCTCTTCGTACCGGCGACCCTCTACCAGGGCGGCTTCCAGGAACGTGGTCGTGGCGCCCTTCTGAAGAGTGAAGGAGTCGCGGCGAAACAGGAGATGGAAGACACGGAAGCCGTCTTCGTTGCCGGGATCGAGCAGTGTTTTCAGGTCAGCTTCAAAGTAGCCGCTGGCGCGGGGCCGGGAACGGTAGTCATAGAGACGCCATACGCCACCATTGGTCAGGATGCCCCAGCGAATGCGGTTCTCCGAAGCGCTCTCGGCTGTCGAAAGATACCTGAGTATCTGCCCGTGTGGCGTACCGGCCATGGTCTCGCCGTCCTTATCACGGGTATCCAGAGCGCGGCCGAACCGCTTGCTCTCTTCCACTACCAACGCGTCCAGGTAGCGATCGTGGGGCTTCCTCTTGGCGGCAGCACGTTGCTTGGCGGCAGCGTCGGCAAAAAGCAGGTGATCGGGAATGTCTTCGTTACGGATCGAGCCTTGCTGCGGCAGGTAGTCGGCCCATCCGAGCAGATCCAGGACGGGACGGATCAAGTCCTGCTCGGTCGCGGCTTCGTTGGGGTCTGCGGAACGGCTGAGGGCCTCGTACCTTTGACGCACGCCGTCCCTGAACGCAGCAAACACTTCCGGCTGGGCGAGGGAGGCCTTCCACTCGGCTGTGGCCTTTATGCCGTCGGTGAGGAAGTAGTGGGTGAATAATTGGCCGGGCACGTCAGTTTCTCAGCGGCTTACCTTTGGCCTGTTCCTTGCCGGCTAGCGGGTTCTTTTTGCGGGCAGTGGCTTCCTTCACGTGCTTCCCAAGCGATTGTTGACTCTGTACTTATAGCCGATCCGGGCTTACAGGCCAAGAGTTTGTCTGGGATTACAAAGGAGGAGAAAAGAAAAGCGCCATGAGATGGCGCGACTACAAATGCAAAAACAAAGACGCTGGATCCCCGATCAGGTCGGGGATGACTCAGGGAGAAGAGTCTGTCCCCGAAATCTTTAACGGGTATTCGGGGAGATGCCATGGCCCGTTTCGGGACAAGGGCGACGCGTTTCCGAGATGACATTGGTGTCGGGGAGATACATCTGTTCAATCGAAACCCGTCACCGGCCGATGGGGTTGTCTCGTGCGGGGCGGTACCGGGAGGTCGGCTCGCGGTTCGGGTGCGAGTAGCAGTTGCTTCAAGGTGGGTTTTGCCATTTGCTCCAATCGTCGCCATTGGTTGATCGGAACCAATACCGCCGCCTCTACGCCCCGTTTCGTCACGATTTGCGGCCCTTCAGCAAGGCTGGTCTCAAGGAGCTCACTAAATCGTGCCTTCGCTTCTTGTACCTGCCACGTTTTGCTCATACATCCTCCAAATATTCAAGGTGAATTCTGACCAGGCAGATAACCTGTTTGCGACTTAAAGTCAATCTTTGTCATACGACGGCATGGTCGTTTATCAGTTTTCATACAACGACCATTCATCAACGAGACGGAAGCCGATCACCATTTTCGATGCACTATCCACAGGCGATTCATTTCCGCCGGGAAAGGAACTATACTGTAAGCAGAAAGCGAGTTGCGCGTGTCCCTCATTTCCAGAAGAACGTTCGGGAAAAGTCTGTTAGCCTCGTTGGGTCTGGCTTTCTTGAATCCCTCTTCTCTCGTGCAAGCACAGTTGTTCGGCTTATTTATCGGCAAGGGCCGCGAAACGCCGGCTATTACCTCCAATGAAGATTTTTACGTGACCTCTTATGACCTGACGCCGGCGATTGACTTGGAACAGTGGTCATTACACGTCAGCGGGATGGTCACACGTCCAACCTCGTGGTCCTTCGCGGATTTATTGAAACGCCCGCAAACGAAAATGATTGCAACGCTGGAATGTATCGGCAATACGGTCGGCGGCTATTCGATCGGCACGGCGGAGTGGGAGGGCGTGAAGCTGAATCACCTGCTCGATGAAGCAGGATTCGACCCCCAGGCGTTCGACCTTGTGCTTCGTGGAGCGGACGACTATTCCGACAGCTTTCCATTATCCCGGGCACTTGAGGACGACGTCCTGCTCGCCGTGAAAATGAACGGCGTGCCCTTGCCGCCCGATCACGGGTATCCCGCCCGGGTGATCGTGCCGGGCATCTACGGCATGAAAAACGTCAAATGGTTGACCGGATTGGACCTTGTGCCTCACGACTATAAAGGGTATTGGCAACAACAAAGTTGGTCGGATACCGCGCTGGTGAAACTGTCCTCACGCATTGACGTGCCGGGGGACAGGGAACTCATCACGACGCCGCGTTTCACGATCAAAGGCATCGCCTTTAATGGAAGGAACAACATTCAAAACATCGAAGTGAGTACGGACGCAGGAAAAACGTGGAAGCCGGGCACGCTCCTCCCCAAACTGTCTCCGTATACATGGACTCCATGGAGCTATGAATGGCGTATTCCGAAATCAGGGGAATACACGCTCATGGTCCGAGCCACGAATGAAACACACGCTGTTCAGACGCTCAACACCAAACCTTCCTCGACCGAAGTGATGGAGATTCACGCCATTACCGTCAAAGTCGAAATGTCGTAAAACATGTCGTAGAGTGTTTCCGTTTCCTCTCCCGCTTTCCGGCATTGGTATGAAAATAGCCTCTACCTTCGGTCATTCCCGACGTTGCTAATCGGGAATCCATTCCGAGGCACCGAGGAAAAGACAAAAACCCTGGATCCCCGTAGATTGACTGGATCCCCGATCAGGTCGGGGATGACAGATAAGTAAAAGCAGATCCTTCACTTCGTTCAGGATGACCAAGCTGGTGCCTTCGCCCAAGATGACGGCAATGGAGGCGTTCGGGAAGATCGCTTGATCAGTTTATGAGAGAATTTCTCAGGGCAGCGAGGCGGAGACGGTGAGGGAGACGAGGGGCCATGGATAGATGCCGAACAGCACGACGCCTGCGGCGGCAAGGGCCAGGACGACGGTTGCGGTGGGGGACAGGGCCAGGCGCGTTTCGCCTTCCTGGTCGGGCGACGGTTCGCGCATGTACATGACCATGACGATACGCAGATAGTAGAAGGCGGACACCGCGGCAAAGATCAACCCGACCACGGCCAGCCAGGTCAGACCGGCGTTGACCGCCGCCATGAACAGGTAGAATTTTCCGATGAATCCAGCAGTCGGCGGAATGCCAGCGAGCGAGATCATGAAGAGCAGCATCAAAAACGCCGCGCCCTTGTGGCGTTTGGCCAGCCCGGTGAAGTCGTCCAGCTCTTCTCCTTCGCAACCCCCTCGTCGAAGAATCGCCACCATGGAGAAGGCCCCAAGGGTCATGAAGGAATAAACTGCCAAGTACAACATCATGCTGGACACGCCTTTTGCCGACACCCCTGCTCCGGTTCCGACCCAGCCGGCCACGACCAACCCGATCAATGCATAGCCTGCGTGCGCAATGCTCGAGTAGGCCAGCATGCGCTTCACGTTCGTTTGCACGATGGCTACGAGGTTCCCCAGGATCAAGGTCAGGAGACACATGCCCAAAATCAGCCCGCTCCAGTTCGGTTTCATGCCCCCGAAGCCTTCGAGCATGACCCGGAGGAACGCCCCGAAGCTCGCGGCTTTCGATGCCACGGCCATGAACGCGGTCACCGAGGTCGGCGCGCCCTGATACACGTCCGGGGTCCACATGTGAAACGGCACGGCCGCCACCTTGAAGCCGAAGCCCACGATCACCAGCATCAGGGCGATGAGGATCAACGAGTCGTCAAGACCCCGCGCATTGACCACTGCGGCAATTTCGACGAGCCGCGTGCTGCCCGCGGCGCCGAAGATGAGTGAAATGCCGTAGAGCAGGAGGCCCGACGAGAACGCGCCCAAAATAAAATACTTGGCCGATGATTCGATGGACCTGGCTTCAAACCGCTTGAAGCCCGCCAGCACGTAGAGCGAGATGGACATCAACTCAATACCCAGGTAGATGACCAACAGGTCGGCGCCGGAGACCATGATCATCATGCCCGTCATGGAGAGCAGCACGAACCCGTAGAATTCGGCCAGGTCGATCCGCTCTTCCTTGAGGTACCCGATGGAGAGCAGGATCGTCATGCCGCTCACGACGTAGAGCAACAGTTTCCAGAACGAGGCATACCTATCCACCACCACGAGATCGCTGAACGCATACACCCGGTCACCCATGCTGCTCGCCGTCACGATGAAACACACCGCGAGCGCGGCGACGCTCATCCACGCCAGCAGGTCTTTCCTGTGCGACGGGGTGATCGGGTCCAGTGCCAACAGGAGACAGGCGACGGACACGACGATCAGCTCCGGGAGGATCGTGACCAGATCTGCGAGAGGAATCATCATCGCGTTTCAGGCTCCATGGATTTCACCCTCACCCCTGCCCTCTCCCATCGAGGGAGAGGGGATACCTCGTCTGACGTCATAGGCATTGGCGAGAAGGATGAGGGCCCGGTTTCCACCATCATGACTTTCGCTTGCTGTTGCACGAGGTGATCGACGCTGGCGTGCATCACGTCCAGCAGGGGCTTGGGATAGAGCCCGATCCAGAACACCAAGAACGCCAGGGGCGCCAACGTGCCGATTTCACGCCAGTTCATATCATAGAGCTTCGGTGCCACGTGTTGCGCCGGTGTGCCGTACACCACGCGTTGCAACATCCATAGAATATAGGCTGCCGCGAGAATGACCCCCAAGGCTGCCACTGTGGCGACCGCCTTGTTCCACATGAAGGCCCCGACCAGCACGAAGAATTCGCCGACGAAACTGTTCATGCCCGGCAACCCCACGGAGGACAACGCGAAAATCACGAGGAACGTGGCGTAGACCGGCATGGACGCGGCGAGTCCTGAATTGTCGACGATCTCCCGGCTGTGCGTCCGCTCATACACGATGCCCACGCACAGGAAGAGCGCGCCGGTGGTGATGCCGTGATTGACCATTTGCAGGATCGCGCCCTCGATCCCCTGGGCGTTCAACACGAAAATGCCCAACGTGACGAATCCCATGTGACTCACGCTGGAATAGGCGATAAGTTTTTTGAGATCGGCCTGGGCAAAGGCCATGTAGGCGCCGTAGATGATGGCCACCACCGATAAGAACAGCACCACCGAGGTGAACCGCTGCGTGGCGTCCGGCAGCATGGGCAACGAGAAACGCAGAAACCCATAGGCGCCAAATTTGAGCAACACGCTCGCCAGTATCACGCTACCCGCGGTCGGAGCCTCCACGTGCGCGTCCGGCAACCACGTATGAAACGGAAACATCGGCACTTTCACGGCAAACGCGGCAAAGAAGGCCCAGAACAACCAGGCTTGCAGCCAGGGCGGATACTCGGCGTTGCTCAGCGTGAGGATGTCGAACGAATCTTCACCGGCGTAGAAATAGAGCACGATAATCGCCACGAGCAGCAGGATGCTACCGGCCAGGGTATACAGGAAAAACTTGATGGCCGCGTACACGCGATTGGGTCCGCCCCAGATCCCGATCAACAGGTACATGGGAATCAGCATGGTTTCCCAGAACACGTAGAACAGCACGAAGTCCAACGAAACGAACACGCCCAGCGTGGCGGTTTCCATCACGAGCAGGCTGATCATGAATTCTTTAACTCGTGTCTCGATCGACGTCCAAGACACCAGGACGCAAAGTGGCGTCAGCAGGGTGGTCAGCAGGACCAGGGGCAGGCTGATCCCGTCCACGCCCACCGCGTAGTTGATGGAGGGCGACGCAATCCATTGATGCGTTTCCACAAACTGCATGGCGGCCGTGGATTCATCGAACAGGACCCACAGGGGGAGCGAGACCAGGAACACCAGCGATGAGCACCCCAGGGCCACCCATTTGGCCAGGGCTTCTTCGGCCAGGAGAATCGCCGCCACGCCCAACAGGGGCAGGAAGACGACCAGGGTCAGCCATGGAAATCCGCCGGAGGACATGTCGATCAAAATCCCTTCATTTCGGGACGGCACGGGGGCCGTCCCCTACTTAGAAAAGCAGGTACGCGGTCAGGATAATGACTGCGCCCATGGTCATGCTCAGCGCGTAATTTTGCGTTTCGCCGGTTTGAATCAGGCGGGCCATCCACCCCCACCAGGCAAACCCGCGGGCTACGCCGTTTACCGCGTTATCGATGATGGCCACGTCCACTTTTTTCCACATCCGGTCCGCAAGCACGAACGTGGGATTCACGAACGCCTTGTCATAGGCTTCGTCCACGTACCATTTGTTGAGCGAGCCGCGATACAACGCCTGCCACCGGTTCATCAGGCGATCGGGATAGTCGGGTGACTTCACGTAGAAGACGTAGGCCGCCGCAATGCCGACCACGCCGGCCAACGTCGCCGCCAGCATAATGCCCGTGGCCGCCGCGCCATGGTGTCCTCCGCCTTCACTGCCGGGGAAGGCCTGTTGCAGAAACTCCGGAATGCCCAGGTACCCCGTGGCGATACTGAGGACGGCCAACACCACCAGGGGCGCGGTCACGACCAGGGGCTGTTCCCGCACGTGGCCGGCATGATGCGGATCGACCCGGGACTCTCCCCAAAAGGTGACGAACACCAACCGGAAACTGTAGAAAGCCGTCAGCCCCGCCGTGAGGATCCCCGCCACCGCCAGGGTCTGCCCCAATGCCCCCGCGTTCCAGGCGGACAGCAACAATGCGTCCTTGCTGAAAAAACCCGCGGTGAAGGGAAATCCGGCCAGCGCCAATGACCCGATGATGAAGGTCCAATAGGTGATGGGCATTTTATCTTTCAGCCCGCCCATTCGTCGCATGTCCTGCTCGTGATGGACGGCCAAAATGACGGACCCGCATCCCAGGAAGAGCAACGCCTTGAAGGCGCCGTGCGTCAGCAAGTGATAGATACCGGCCACGTATCCCCCCAACCCGCAGGCCATCATCATGTACCCGAGTTGACTCACGGTCGAATAGGCCACCACGCGCTTGATGTCGTTTTGCGTCAGAGCGATCGTGGCGCCGACGAACATGGTGACGCCACCCACGACCGCCACGACGGCCATGGCCGTGGGAGACACGTTATACAGGGGGGCCAACCGCGCCACCATAAACACGCCGGCGGTCACCATGGTCGCGGCGTGAATCAAGGCCGAAATGGGAGTGGGGCCTTCCATGGCATCCGGCAGCCATACGTGCAACGGGACTTGCGCGGATTTTCCCACGGCGCCGACGAACAGCAGCAGGCAGATCAGGGTCATCGCGGATACCTCCCACCCGCCGCCGAACGTGCCCAGTACGTCGATCGCGACGCCGGCTTTACCCGCGGCCTCGGTGAACACCGGTTGGTACTGCAAGGTCCCGAAGACCACGAACACCAACAGGATGCCGAGCAGGAACCCGAAATCACCGATCCGGTTGACGACGAACGCCTTGGTTGCCGCGGCCCTTGCCGTGTGCCGTTCATACCAGTGACCGATCAGCAAATAGGAGCACAGGCCCACCGCTTCCCAGAACACGAACAGTTGGAGGAAGTTGTCGGACATGACCAGCATCAGCATCGAAAACGTGAACAGCGCGATGTTGGCGAAAAACCTCGCGTAACCCGGTTCGCCGTGCATGTATCCGATGGTATAGACGTGCACCAAGCCGCTGACGATGGTCACCAACAGCAACATGGCCGCGGTCAACTGGTCCACGTAGAGCCCCAGCCTGATGGTGAGGTCCCCGGAAGCCCCCCAGGTATACAAGGGTATTTCCAGTACGCGCCCGCCGGCGACTTCGGAAAAGGCGAGGACCGACAACAGGAAGGACAACCCCACCGCGGGCACCGCGATCAGGTGTGCGCGATCCCTCAGGACGTGTCCGGCCAGGCCGAGCACGATGAAGGCCAGAAGGGGCAGGAGAGGGATCAGGGCATACAGCATGGCGCTACCATTTCAACAAGCGGAAATCATCGACGTTGATGCTGGCGTGATGACGATAGAGAGCGATGATAATGGCGAGGCCTACGGCCACCTCGGCGGCGGCCACGGTCAAGGCGAAAAACACGAAGACCTGTCCGGCCAAATTGCCGAAATGGGAGGAAAAGGCCACGAAATTGATGTTCGTGGCATTAAGCATCAGTTCAATGGACAGCAGGATGACAATGAGGTTCTTCCGGACCAGGACGCCGACGAGCCCGATGATGAACACCAGCCCGCTCAGCACCATGTAGTATTCCACGGGCACGCTCATTTCGACTCCATGATCCCTTTTTTGGATAAGATGACCGCACCGATCATGGCCACCAGCAGGATGAGCGAGGCGATTTCAAACGGGAACAGATAGGTGGAATACAAGACTTCCCCGATGGCTTCCGTGTTCCCCACGGCCTTGGCCCCTTCCGGCCCGGGATCGGGCGTCGCCACGGTGAACCCGCGACTGACCGCAAGCAACACGGCTTCGGTCAACAACACCACGCCGAGAAACAACGCCACCGTCCCCTGTTGGTTGTAGCTCTCGTCGCGTTTCACGTTCAGTAACATCACGACGAACAGGTAGAGCACCAATATCGCCCCGGCGTACACGATGATCTGAATGGCCGCCAAAAATTCGGCGTGCAGCGTGACGTAAAGCCCGGCCACGTGAAAAAACATGACCAGCAAGGACAGGACACTGTAGATGGGGTTGCGGAGCACGACGACGAGCGAAGCGGCCGTCACGATGACTGCGGCAAAATACAGGAAGACGAATGTGGCCACCGTTACACGTTGCTCCCATTAACGACGCATGCGTATTGATCAGACAGGGGGAAAGGCATCGGGACAGGTGAATCGAGCGAAAATTAAAATTCCTTTTCCGGAATATCCTTGAAGGAGACGTTGAAATAGGCCACGTTGGGATGCTGGAATTCCAATCGTTTTTCCCGTTTCGGAAACGACCGATCTCCGATTGCCAACAGTTGTTCTTTGTTCAGATGCAAATCGCGTTTATCGTACACGGCCCACTCGAATTCCTGCGACATGCCCAAGGCGTCCACCGGACAGGCCTGGACACACATCCCGCAGAACAGGCAGCGAGTCATGTCCATGTAATATTCCTTGGCGTATCGCTTGGTGGGCTCCCCGGGCACCTCGGCGCTCACCACGCGAATCACGCGAGAGGGACAGGCCGCCGAACACAGGTCACACCCCACGCATTTCTCCGTATCATCGTCGTATCGCAGTAAGCCCAACATGCCCCGATAATTCTCGGGCAACTGTTTCTTGACGTGGGGATACTCCAGGGTGATGGGGCGATACTTCAGGAGATGCTTGAGCGTCTCCTTCATGCCCAAGAGGATTTCAAAAAAGATGAGAGACTGAATCCACTTTTTGAGTTTCATCGACCCGGCTCCCTCGACGCTTGTCCCCGACCCGATCGGGGATCTATTCTAATTGGGGAAGATATAGGCGAGCACCGACGTCACCACCACGTTCCCCAAGGCAATGGGCAACAGCACCTTCCACCCGAACCGCATCAACTGGTCGTACCGTAATCGCGGCAGCGTGGCACGTATCCAGAAAAATAAAAACAGGAAAGAATAGACCTTCACCGTAAACCAGAAAATCCCCGTTACCCAGGCAAAGTTGCCGGGTGCCTGCAAGAACGGAAAGGGGGCGTGCCAGCCGCCGAAGAACAGGACGGTAGCCATGCACGACACCAGGATCATGTTCGAATATTCCGCCATAAAGAAAAACGCGAACCGCATGCCGCTGTATTCCGTGAAGAAGCCCGCGACCAATTCGCTTTCCGCTTCCGGTAGATCGAAAGGCAGCCGGTTGGTTTCGGCCACGGAGGCAATCAAAAAGACGACAAAGGCGATAAATTGCGGAAAGGGCAAGGGATCGAAGGCAAACCAGTTCCAAAAACCGCCGGCTTGTGCTTCGGTGATTTCGACCAGGCTCAAACTTCCCGACAACAATAACACCCCGACGATCGCCAGGCCCACGTTGAGTTCATAGCTGATCAACTGCGCGGCGGCCCGGAGGCCGCCCAACAAGGAGTATTTACTGTTGGAGGCCCATCCGCCCAGGATGACCCCGTACGCCCCGATTGACGTGAACGCCAGAATGTACAACACGCCGATGTTGATATCACTGATCACGAAGGGCTTGAATGCAACCCCCAGGACGTCGATCGTCCAGTTCGGACCGAACGGGATGACGGCATACCCGATCAAGGCCGATACCAACACGATAATGGGGGCGAGGCTGAACAGGATCTTGTTCGCGCCGGCCGGGATGAGGTCTTCCTTGAAAAACAACTTCAGCCCGTCGGCCACCGGTTGCAAGATTCCATACGGTCCGACTTCCATCGGGCCCATACGGTCCTGCATCCAACTGAGCACTTTTCGTTCCAACAGGGTCAGCACCGCCACGGTCAGCAGGACGACGCCCATCACGACCCCGATTTGCGATACGGTCAAGGCCAATTTAATGCTGGTCTCAAACACGGGAACACTCCTCGATTCGATCCCGGATCAATATCCGGGACAGGCTGACAAATAGATGGACACGATCATCCTGTTTACGAACACGACGTCACCGAACCCTGCCCACGTTGACCGCCGTCGTCTTCCACACGGGCACGTGGGTATGCGGATCGACCTTCAACGAGAATAACGCCCGCACGGATTGATCGAAATGCTCGGGGAACCACGCCACGGCATCGGGCACGCGGTCATTCAGTTTCACGGAAACGGTGGTTTGCCCGCAATCATTCGAAAGCAGGACGGTCTTGCCTTCTTCAATCCCCAATCGCCGGGCCTCACGGGAATTGACGTGAAGAAGACCTTCTCCTTCGATTTCCATCAATCCCTTCGCGCGCGTACTGTATTTTCCTGAATGATACAGGGACTGGACCAACCGCAACGTCATCGACCCTTCAGGCGCGGGGGACGGAGGATCGAGCGTATACCGCCGGTCGATATCCTCCTTGAACCCCCTGGTCACGTAATGCGTGACCGTATCCTCGTCGACTTTCGACGGCGTGGGAGCCGGGCCCAAAAGGCTATACCCCGGAATGACGCCACGTATTTCTTTGAAAATTTCCTTAACCTCACCGTATTCGATGGGATGTCCCATCACCACCGACAGGGCCGAAAACATTTCCCAATCGGGCCGGCTTTCCCCCAACGGCTCGATCGATTCCCGCACGGGCTGGACGTGACCTTCCGTATTGGTAAACGTGCCGTCCTTTTCCATGGCCGAACACGCGGGAAACACGACGTGAGCCCGCTTCGCGGTTTCCGTCAAAAAAAGTTCCTGGCAGACCAAAAACTCCAGCGCATCGAGCGCCTCGGTCACGTTGGCGTCACCCGGCAACGATTCAACCGGATTTTCTCCAACGATGAATAACGATTTGAGAGTACAGGTCCCGGCCCGGCTCAACATATCCGGCAAGGTGGCCGAGGCTCCCTCCGGAACCGCTTGCCCCCAGGCTCGCGTCAGGATCTTTTGCCGCTCTTCGTCATGAAGGTCCGCGGGACCCGGAAGATATTCGGCCACGGCGCCCATTTCCACGGCGCCCTGCTCGTTATTCTCCTCGGCCAGGCAGCCCAGACCCGAGCCCTGACTCCGGAGATGCCCCGTGAGGATCTGGAGATCCAGGAGGTTGGTCACCATCCCCTCCCCGCCCAGCGAACGAAGGACCTCCCGGCCAACCAGCACGACGGCGCGTCGCGCCTGCGTATACGTCCGAGCCGCGGCTTCAACGTCCGTTTGCGGGAGACCGGACTGCTCCTGGATCGCCTGCCAGGAAACCTTGGCCACGTTGGTCCGTATCGTCTGCACGAACTCCGGCGCCTGTTTGGCGATATCCTCATGGACCAGGTCCGACTCGACAACGGCCTTCAACAGCCCCAGGATGGCCGCGGCAAACTGCCCGCTTTTCACGGTCAGGTGATGCCGGGAAAGCGTCGCAACGTTACTCACCGTCGAGCGGACCGGAAGCAATGATTCAAGTGTGATCAGTTGCGCCCCACCGCGTTTCACGGCCTTCTTCACGTGCAAGGCCGTAATGGGATTGGCCTCATTGACGTTGGTGCCGACCAGCATGATGACGTCGGCTTGGGCCACGTCCTCATAGCGAACCGTCCACCGATGGGTGCCCTGCACCCGCCGGAGCGCGCGCACGCCGTTGATATACCCGTACCGTGCGCTGCTGTCGATCTGATTCGTCCCGACCACGAGACGCATGAATTTCTGAAACAGGTACAGGTCCTCATTGGTGCATCGAGCCGTGATGAGCCCGCCGATCGCATCGGCCCCGTGCGTCGTTTTAATAGCCGTGAATCGCCGGGCCACGAGTTCCAGTGCTTCTTCCCACGTGACCTCGGCAAAGGAGCCGTCGACCTGGCGCATGAGCGGATGGTGCACGCGGTCGGCGTGGGTGGCGGCATGATAGCCGAAAAACCCACGGACGCAGAGATCCCCGTCGTTTCGGCCTGCCCCCAACGCCGAATTCACTTCGATCAATTGATTATCTTTTTGCTGGACCGTGATCTGGCACCCGTCTCCGCAATAGGAACAAATGGTTTCCGTTCGTTTCAACATCCACGGGCGATAGTCATACATCGACAACCGGCTGGTAATGGCCCCGACCGGACAAATCTGGATACACCCGCCGCACATGTCGCATTCGAGTTCATTGCCGGCCCAATGCGTAATCTGCGTGAGCGTGCCGCGTCCTTCGGCCGCCAACGCCTGTGCGTCCATCACCTCGTCGCAATACCGCACGCAACGCATGCACGACACGCAACGATTCATCTGTGTTTCAATGACCGGGCTGAGGTATTGTTTCGGAAACACCCGCTTCAATTCATTAAACCGGCTGACGGTGGGCGTGTACTCGTGCGAAAAATCCTGCAAATCACAGCGGCCCCCCTGGTCGCACACCGGGCAATCGAGCGGATGATTGCTCAACAACAACTCCAACACCGATTTCCGCGCGGCCTCGACGTGGGGCACCGACGACCGTACGACCATGCCTTCGGCCACCCGCGTGCTGCACGAGGTCTGGAGTTTTGGAATTTTTTCGATTTCCACCAGACACATCCGGCAATTCGCGTCGGGCTCCAACTTCGGGTGGTAACAAAAATGCGGCACCATCACGCCCACCTGCCGAGCCGCCTCGATCACCAGCGTGCCTTCAGGAACCTGTGTCTTGATTCCGTCGATCATGACCGTCAGCATGTTTGGGGTGTTCGCCATGGTCGGTTCCTACGACAGACTCAGGACGGGGATTTCTTTCCTGCTACCCTTGAGTGCCTCGGCCTCTTCAATCAGGACCTCATATTCAGCCCGCCAATATTTCAACGTACTCTGAACCGGGGCGATTTCCGCGTCGCCGAACGCACACACCGTTCGACCGCCGATATTTTCGCAAATTTCCGCGAGCGTCCGTAAATCTTCCGGCCGTCCCTGCTTGTGCAGAATTCGTTGGAGAATCTGGACGATCCAGGCACTGCCTTCCCGGCAAGGCGTACACTTTCCACACGACTCATGATAGAAAAACTCCATCAATCGAAGGGCCGCCCACACCATGCTCGTGCCTTCTTCCATCACGGTGATCCCACCGGACCCCGACATCGAGCCCGCCAGGGCCACCGACTCGAAATCCAATTGAACGTCCACGTGGTCCGGGGTCAAAAACGGCGCCGAGGCCCCGCCCGGAATAAACGCCTTGAGCGGCTTGTCGGACCGCATGCCCCCGCCAAGCTCATAAATCAGATCCCGGAACGTCGCGTTCACGGGCAATTCATAATTCCCCGGACGTTTCACGTGGCCGCTCAAACAAAAGACCCGCGTTCCGGTGCTCTTGGGCGGAGCACCGATGGAGGCAAACCATTCGGCTCCCCGATTCACGATATGGGGGACGTTCGCCAGCGTCTCGACGTTGTTGACGACCGTGGGTTTCTGGTAGAGGCCGTGCGTGGCCGGGAACGGCGGCTTCGTTCGAGGCTTCCCCCGCTTTCCTTCCAGCGATTCGAGCAGCGCGGTTTCCTCACCACAGATATAGGCTCCGGCCCCTACGTGCACGTAGACGTGAACGGTGACCCCGCTACCGTAAATATCGGAGCCCAAGTGCCCTGCCTGGTTCGCTTCGGCAATCGCACGCTCCAGGATTTTCGTTGCGAGCCGGAATTCACCCCTTATATAGATGTAGGCTGTTTGCGCGCCGATGGCATAACAGGAGATGGCCATGCCTTCAAGGATCTGGTGGGGATCCCGCTCCATCAATTGACGGTCTTTAAACGTGCCGGGCTCGCTTTCATCAGCGTTACAGCACAGGTACTTGGGACCGGGATAATCCTTGGGAATGAAACCCCATTTCACGCCGGTGGGGAAGCCCGCCCCGCCCCGGCCCCGCAGGCCGGACTTTTTGACTATCTCGATAATGTCATTGGGAGGCACGTTCCCCAGGACGGTTTTCAACGCCTTGTACCCGCCGGTCCCTTCATAATCGGAAAGAAACCCGGTGTAGCCGGGTTGTTCCATATTGGTCAAGAGAATCTTCTCAAAGGTCTTCATGACGACACGACGTCCTTGCCCCGTTCGGGAACCATAAAGGGACCGCTTTTCATTGAACAATCGCCGGATTCCCGCAAGTCTTGGACGATCCGTCCGACTTTTTCTTCCGTAAGCCGTTCGTAATAGTCGTCATTGATTTGCATCATCGGCCCGGTTCCGCACGACCCCAAACACTCCACCGTACTCAGGGTGAACAGCTTATCCCCGGTGGTTTGGCCCATGCCGACACCCAAATGTTTGTGCAACCATTCAATCAGGGGGTCGGCCCCAACCAGCGCGCACATCAACGACCGGCACACCTGGATATGGAATTTCCCGATGGGTTTGAGATTGAGCATGGTATAAAACGTCGCCGTTTCGAACACCTGGGGCGGGGTGATATCCAGGATCCCGGCAATCTCCCGCATGGCGGCCTGGCTCACGTATCCCTCTTCCTTCTGCGCCAGGTTCAACAACGGCAGGAGCGCCGAGCGCCTCACCGGATACCGGCTCAGGATTTCGTCAACGGTGTCTTGATGCTTGTCGAAGATCATGTCGGCTTCTCGTCCATCCTCAATCCAAAATCCCCAATCCAAAATCAGCAATTCCCATTCACCGATCACACTCGCCCATGACGATGTCATAGGTGCCGAAGATAGTGATAATATCAGAAATCAGATAGCCACGGGCCATAAAATCGAACGCGCCCATGTGGACAAACGACGGCGAGCGGATTTTCATCCGATAGGGCCTCGGGCTCCCGTCACTGATCAGGAAAAACCCCAGTTCACCCTTGGGCACCTCCGTCCCGCAATACGTTTCCCCCTTCGGTGGCTTGAACCCCTGCGTAAAGATGATGAAGTGATGGATCAGGCTTTCCATGTCCCGCATGACGTTGGGTTTGGCCGGGGGAATCACCTGGGGCATATCCGCCATGATGGGACCTTCCGGCAACTGATCCAGGCATTGCGCAATGATTCGAGCGCTTTGCTTCATTTCCTCGACGCGGATCCAATACCGGTCATAAGTGTCCCCGCCTTTGCCGACCGGCACGTCCCACTCCACCCGGTCATAGACGCCGTACGGCTCGAGTTTGCGAATGTCATACGCCACGCCCGACCCGCGAAGCGTCGGCCCCGTGAGACCGAAGTTGATCGCGTCTTCAGCCGAAATGACCGCCACGTCCTTGGTCCTGGCCACCCAGATCCGGTTCCTTTGCAGCAACGTGTCGTATTCCCGCACGTGTTCGGGAAACGTCTTCAAAAATTCGCGCAGGCGTTCGACCAATGCCGGGGTCAGGTCGCTGTCCACCCCTCCGATTCGATAATAATTCAGCGTCAAGCGCGCGCCACAGAGTTGTTCAAAAAAATCGAGTAACACCTCCCGTTCACGGAACGTCCAAAAAAACACCGTCATGGCCCCGATATCCAGAGCCTGCGTGCCCAACCAGAAGAGGTGGCCGACGATTCGTTGCACTTCGGCCACGATCGTCCGGATGTACTCGCCCCGCTCCGGTATCGTCACGCCGACCAATTTTTCAACGGCGCGCACGTAGGCGTAATTGTTCGTCATGGCGCACACGTAATCCAGGCGATCCGTATGCGGAATGATCTGCATATAATGGAGCCCCTCGGCGAGCTTTTCCACGCCGCGATGCAGGTACCCCATATCGGGAACGGCCTTGGCCACGCGCTCGCCGTCCAGTTCCAACACCACCCGCAAGACGCCGTGCGTGCTGGGATGCTGCGGTCCCATGTTAAGCAACAATTCGGTCGTGCGCTTCGAGGAGGCAGGATCATCCCCGGACATAAAGACGTGCCGCTGATCCTGCGGAATTTCGCTCTCTGTCCATTCACTCGCCGGCTCATCCAAGCGGGGAATAAAATCAAAGGTACTTCTCCACCCCTTGCCCTCGGTGGGAAAATCTTTTCGCAGGGGATGGCCTTCCGTGTAATCGTCGGGCAAAAGAATCCGTCGCAAGTCAGGATGCCCTTCGAACGTGATCCCCATCAGGTCGAACACTTCACGTTCCAGGAAATTCGCGCCTTTCCAGATGGACGTCACGGTCCCGATGGTGGGCTTCTCTTCCGTCACCCGGGTCTTCAGTCGAATCCGGGTTTTATACGAAAGGGAGAGAAAGTGGTAGATGACTTCAAACCGTTCCAGGTCATCGGGATAGTCGGCCGAGCAAATGTCGGTAAGATGATCGAAGGCCATCCCGGGATCATCGTGAAGAAAGCGCGCCACGTCCACGAGATCCTGCGCTCGCACCTGGGCCGAGAGGTCCCCCCGTTGCGGATCCTCGCGCACGGACAGGACGGCCTCGGGAAAACGCTCGTGTAGGGTTTCAAGAACTCGATGCATACCGGAACTTTACTGGGAATGACTCGCAGAAGACTTCTTTCACGCTATTTCACGAATACCTTTTCCTTCTGAATCTTCTCTTGCAACTTGATCAGGGCATCCAACAACGCTTCCGGACGCGGGGGACAGCCCGCCACGTAGACGTCCACCGGCACAATCTGATCCACCCCCTGCACCACGCTGTAACTGTTGTAATGGTTACCAGAGGTCGCGCAGGACCCCATGGAGATCACGTATCGCGGTTCGGCCATTTGATCATAGATCCGCCGGATCACGGGCGCCATCTTTCGACACACGGTTCCGGCCACGATCATGACGTCGGATTGTCTGGGAGAGGCCCGAAAGACCCCCGCCCCGAACCGGTCGATGTCGTACCTGGAAGACACCGACGCAATCATCTCGATGGCACAACAGGCGAGTCCGAACGTCATCGGCCACAAGGCCGACTTCCGGCACCAGCTCACCAGGTAATCGAGATTGGTAGTAAGGATATTGGCGTCAAACTGTCGTTCGAGCATGCTCATGGTTTTTTATCTTTCATCATGCAAACAAAGCGTGGAGGATGGATTCCCGCGTTGCAAGAGCCACCCGACTTGCTACCCTGTGCCGCGGGAATGACACAAACGGCCAAACCACCGGACCCCTCACCCCAACCCTCTCCCACCAGGGGAGAGGGAGTGCAAGGCTGAGCTTCAATCCCATTCCAATGCACCTTTTTTCCAGACGTACCAAAACCCGACGACCAGGATGGCAATGAAGACGCCCATCTCAATGAGTCCCAAGAGTCCCAACTTGTGAAACACCACCGCCCACGGAAACATAAAAACGATTTCGATATCAAACACGACGAACAACATCGCGATAATGTAATACCGCATCGGAAATTGAATGCGGGCGTCCATGAAGAGCGGACTCCCGCTCTCATATGGAAGAAGTTTCGCGCGATAGGGCCGGCTGGGCCGCACGATCCATCCTGCCACCAGCGACACCACGCCAAACCCCAGCGCAATGACGGCAAAGAGGGCGATGGGAATATAGTTTAACGGAACAGACTCGCCACCCATCTTTGGTTAGCCCCTTAATTTATTGTGGATTGTGGATTTCTGATTTCTCAATCAGTAATCCGCAATCAGCAATCAAAAATTCCCCATTCAATCAGCTAGTTCCAGCCAACGCCAAGTCAAAAAACGGACGATGGCGTAAGCCACGAAGCGTTGAAATATCCAGCCCCTTGTGTTGCATCAGAATTTTAAACGTGGTGCCCATGCCGTGCGGTCGCAACAATTGGGCTGCCGCCTGGACTACTGTTGATTCCTGGTCACACCCCCGGACCAATTCATCAATCCCGATGCTCATCAAAAAATGCTGAAGATTCGTAAACCCCGTCGTGGTTAACCCGACCCGTTCGCCGGTGGTGGCAAGACTCGAAAAATTCACGTGCGCCGTCAAATCCTGTTCCCCGACTCGTGCATAGGGATTCGTCGAAACCGTATGCCGGTAATACCCCATCAGGGTCCCGTTCTTTCGTTCGGGTGCAAAATAGTCCTGAGCGGTATGGCCGTAATCGATCGTGATCACGACTCCACGATCAAGCAACCTGGCGACCTGTTTGATCCACTTCACGGCTTCCAGGCTGATTTCCGTGGTAAACCCGCAGGGCAACTCCACGCCCAGGTCGGACAAGAACGACGACAATTCGGGCGTAGACGGCTCTCCCCATCGTTCCTGCAAGGCATGGTCGTGGCTGGTTACGTACAATTCCTGGAGACCGTCCTCCCCCATGCGAACCCTGTGGACCGGAAACGCATCCACCAATTCATTCGAGAGCAACGTTCCGGTCAGACTTCCGTCCGAAATCGCCTGAAGATCGTCAACCCATCGAATCCTCCCCCCTTGCTCCTTCCAGGCAGCCAGCGTTTCCTGTTGTCGCCGGCGAAAGGCCGAACTGCGTTCGACCAGGATGCACGCCAAACGGGGAAGAAACGAGGCCTGTTGCTCGTGACACTCCTGCAACATATCCCTGAGCAACGTCCCTTCTCCCGGCCCCATTTCCACGAGATGGAAAACAGGGGGATGACCGAGTCGTTCATCAATCTCCGCGAGTTGACGGACCAGACACTTGGCCAGAACGGGGGAAAGACACGGGGCGGTAAAAAAATCTCCCCCCTCCCCACCAATCGGAGAGGTCGTGCGGGAAAGCCCTCCGCCCGTCATATAGTACCCATATTCCTCATCATAAAGGGCGAGTTCCATAAAACGCGCAAACGTCAACGGACCCGTTTCCCGAATGAGCGTGGTCATGTGCTGCATGAAAGGAGAATCCGGCGATTCCATGGCTTGATTATCATCCTGCACTCATTCATTGACAATTCCTGCTCACCCGCCTCCCGGACCGAGTCCAAGGCAGGCTCTCTCCCGCTGGCGGGGAGAGGGAGCCGCCTTCATTCCCCTCCTTTGTAAGGAGGGGTGAGGGGAGGTAGAGGGTTTGTCTTGACACCAACCCCATAGGACCCAGGCCCCCATGGGCCAAAAGATCTATAATTAGCTATCCGTCGGCTGTTCGTCAAGGGAAGGGAGGGGCTCTGGACGGTTAAGACTAAGGGAAGAGATGTATCAATGCCTTTGAGCGTACAAGCGGGGAAGTGGCGACCCGAACCACTCCGCTGCTTTGTTGTAGGTAAGAAGCTCAGGCCCAATAGAGAGGGATGAATTGAATGTCGCAATGTGCGATTTCCAAATTCTCATTGCCCCCCTCACCTCAATCCTCTCCCCCCTCCGTGGGGCGAGGAGGACTGGGGCTGATGCGGTTCCCAAGTGTCGAGCCAATCCCATCCCCTCTCCAGGGCGAGGAAAACTGACGTCTCGTCAGTTACGCCCCATGACATTTTTTATATTTTTTGCCGCTACCGCACGGGCAGGGATCGTTTCGGCCGACTTTTTCCTGGGACCGTTGGACCGTCCGTGACGCAGACCCGCCATCTCCACGGTTGAAGACCATGGGGGGCAGGGCCGCGTCGTCTTCGATGGGCGGTCGTTCCCCTTTGACGACCTGGACTTTAAACAGTCGTTCCAGGGAATCGGACTTGATGCGGTCCATCATGGCGACAAACATGTCGAAGCCTTCCCGTTTATACTCCGTCAGCGGATCTTTCTGTCCATAGCCTCTGAGCCCGATGCCGTCCCGGAGCTGATCCATTCCGAGGAGATGTTCCTTCCAATGGTGGTCAATGACCTGTAACACCAGGCTCCGTTCAAGTTGAGAGCGAATCTCGGAACCGATTTGTTCTTCCCGTTCCCGTTGCCTTTGCTTGAAGAGCGTCTGGACGTGTTCCAGCAATTCGTCCCGCAGGCCATCCCGCCCCATGTCCGACATGTCCTCGGTCGCCATGACTTCCGTGCCGAAGTGCGCGAGAGCGGCTTCACGCAACCCCTGCAAGTCCCAGGCTTCGGCATAGGTTTCTTCCGGGCAGTGGGTATTGATCAAGGTGTCCACGACGTCCACGAGCCAATACTCCGCGTCGTCTTCAATGGAACTGCCCCCAAGGACACCGGCTCGATGGGCATAGATGATTTCCCGCTGTTTATTCATGACGTCATCGTATTCAAGAATGTGTTTCCGGATGTCGAAATTATGCCCTTCGACTTTTTTCTGGGCATTTTCAATGGACTTGCTGACCATCCGGTGTTCGATCGGCACGCCTTCTTCCATCCCAAGCTTCAACATCAGGTTGGAGACCCGTTCGGACGCAAAAATGCGCATCAAATCGTCTTCCAGGGATAAGAAGAAGCGAGACGACCCCGGGTCGCCCTGGCGACCGGACCGGCCTCGAAGCTGGTTGTCGATCCGGCGACTTTCATGCCGCTCGGTGCCGACGATATGCAACCCGCCCGACTCCAGGACTGCTTCCTTGTCCATTTCGCATTGCCGTTGAATCTTTTCAAACGCCGCTTGTTTTTGTTCCTCAGTCAGATCTTCGCCCCGGTAGACCACCTGTTGCTTGTATAACGCGTCCGGGTTGCCGCCCAAAACAATATCCGTTCCTCGACCGGCCATGTTGGTGGCCAGCGTCACCGCGCCCTTGCCCCCGGCTTGGGAAATGATCTCCGCCTCCTTTTCATGAAACTTGGCGTTCAGGACGTGGTGTTTCACGCCTTTGCGCTTGAGAATTGTGGAGAGCCGCTCCGACTTTTCAATGGAAATCGTGCCCACCAGCACGGGTTGCCCCCGTTCATGGTATTCCATGACTTCCTGGGCAATCGCCTCGAATTTTTCTTTCTCCATCCGATACACCACGTCCGAATGATCCTGTCGAACCATCGCACGGTTGGTCGGCACGACGTTGACGTCCAGGTTGTAGATTTTGGCAAACTCAGCGGCTTCCGTATCCGCCGTTCCAGTCATGCCCGCCAATTTTTCATACATCCGAAAATAGTTTTGAAACGTGATGGACGCCAGGGTTTGATTTTCGTTGGCGATTTTCACGCCTTCCTTGGCTTCGACCGCCTGGTGTAACCCGTCGCTCCACCGCCGGCCCGGCATCAGGCGTCCCGTAAACTCGTCGACGATTTGCACTTCTCCGTCCTTGACCACGTAGTCCACGTCACGTTTATAAATGGCATGGGCCTGCAAGGCTTTGATGACGTGATGCACGACGTCGAGATTTTTAGGGTCATACAGGTTGTCGCCCGTCAACAGACCGTCCGCCGCCAGCAATTTTTCCACGCGGGCGTTCCCTTCTTCCGTCAGCGCCACCGTCCTTGATTTTTCTTCGACGGTATAGTCCCGTTCGGCGTTGAGCCTGGGAATGAGGCGATTGATCCGATTGTAGAGTTCCGTACTCTGTTCGGCCGGACCGGAGATGATGAGCGGCGTTCGCGCTTCATCGATCAGGATACTGTCCACCTCGTCCACGATCGCGTAAAACAAATCCCGTTGGACTCGCTGGCGAAGATCATTGATGACCAAATTATCCCGAAGGTAATCAAACCCGAACTCATTATTGGTGCCGTAGGTGATGTCGGCACGATAGGCTTCGGGCCTCGTACAGGGACGAAGATAGTTCAAGCGTTTATCCGCCGCCTCATACTCGGGATCAAACAGGAACGAAGATTCATGCTGAATCACGCCAACCGTGCAGCCCAACGCATGATACACGGGGCCCATCCATTGCGCGTCACGTTTCGCCAGGTAATCATTGACCGTGACCAGGTGCACGCCTTTCCCCGCCAATGCGTTCAAGTACAGGGGAAGGGTCGCGACCAACGTCTTGCCCTCACCCGTCTTCATTTCCGAAATCTTCCCCGCGTACAACACCATGCCCCCCACGAGTTGGACGTCGAAGTGGCGCATGCCCGTTTTTCGCCGGGAGACCTCACGGCACACGGCAAAGGCTTCGGGGAGCAGCGCATCCAACGTCTCTCCCGCGTCAAGGCGTTTTTTGAAAAGCTGGGTCTTATCCGTCAGCGCCTCGTCGGAAAGAGACTGCAAGCCGGGTTCCAATGCGTTAATCCGCGCGACGAGGGGGTGAAGCGCCTTCAACTCACGATCGTTTTTGCTTCCAAACAGCAGATTGAGCAGTCTCACAAACATGATGGGATCAATACCTCTGGAGAAATAAGCGAAATTGTGGGGGTGACCTGAACAAAACGAATCACTTGGTCCAGAACACCTTTTTCGGCTAGTATACCTGAATGGGTTCATGAATCGAACCCCTGATTGAAAGAAGCCAACCGGCCAGGTAGAATTTCCTGCCCTGGAAAGGGGTTTAATTCCTTTAAAAGGAGTTTAATTCCTTTCATTGTATATGATATACGGAAAGGAGTTTAATTCCTTTCATTGTATATGATATACTTACGACCGTTTTAAAAGCCAAGGCAGTTGACAGTACTCACAAACACAGAAAACCCGCCAAAATGGTCTCCGTAATCTCCAAGGTTATCGGGTTGGCTCTTGTGCTGCTACTGGGATGTGTCGTCTGGCTCCCCTCGGCTGTGGCACAAGACGAACCCATCGAAACCCTCGAAGGCATGGAAGTGTCGGGCACGTTCAGCGTCCAAGAGGAGCGCAAATTCAGTATACCCAAACCGGATACGACGGCGATCATGCCATTAAGCGGCCTCATTGCAGCCGATATACCCAAAACCCACACCGTCTCGCAAGACGGTCCTAAAATCGTGCGAGATTCCATCGCGGATCGCAAAGGAATGTGGAAATTCGTCAGAGCAAGCATCCGGGAAGAGTGGCCCATCGGCATAGTCGAACCGGATACCACGACGATCGTGCCGTTAAACGGCCTCGTCGTCGCCACAATCGCCAAAACCCCCACCGTCTCGCGAGAGACGAGTAAAATGGTGCGGGATTCCATTGCGGACCGCAAAGGACTTCGGAAACCCGTCAGACTGATCAAATCCGAACGTCCCCCGTATCCGCAAGTGGCCCGCACGCAGGGCTGGGAAGGCGTAGTCGTGTTACGAATCATCGTCGGCACCGGCGGGGACGTGGAAAACGTCATCACGCAAACCAGCTCGGGGCATCCCGCGCTTGACGAGAGTGCCGCACAGTCAGTCAAAACGTGGCGATTCGCTCCGGCGAAAGATGGAGAATTTCCCATTGCCACGAAGGTTGACCTGCCCGTCAGATTCAGCCTTGACGAGTATGGAATCAAAGTCTCGCAACCCGAACCCGAACCTGAGCCTGAACCCGTACGGGAGAAGAAACCCGCCAGACTGATCAAATCCGACCGTCCCCTGTATCCGCAAGTGGCCCGCAAGGAGGGCTGGGAAGGCACGGTCGTGTTACGAATCACCATCGGCACCGGCGGGGACGTGGAAAAAGTCATCACGCAAACCAGCTCGGGGTTTCCCGCGCTTGACGAGAGTGCCGCACAGTCAGTCAAAACGTGGCGATTCGCTCCGGCGAAAGATGGAGACGTTCCCATTTCCACCTCGGTCGACCTGCCCGTCAGATTCGACCTTGAGGAATATAAAGACCAATAAGAGACAACAATCACCAACAAACCACCCCAAGAAGGTCCTCTAATGAAAAGTTATCGTATACTACCCTTTATGTTCTGTATGCTCCTGTTGGCTCTTCCGATTCAACAGGCTGTGGCACAGCAAGCCGCGGGGCAGGACACAGAAGTGGCGACACTTGAAGAAGTGGTCGTGGTCGGGTCCCGGGTGCAGGGCCGCTCGGCACATGATTCGCCAGTGCCCATAGACGTGATTGAAGCGAAGGATATGAGGAACTACGGGGTCAGGGACATGAACTCCCTCCTGAGGGCCACCGTGCCGTCCTACAACGTCAACCAGCAACCCATCGGCGACGCCGCCACGCTGGTGCGCCCGGCGAACCTGCGCGGCCTGCCCCCGGATTCCACCCTGATTCTGATCAACGGCAAGCGACGTCACCGGGGGTCAGTGCTCACGTTCCTGGGCGGCGGCATTTCAGACGGGGCGCACGCGCCTGATCTGGCCGTAATCCCGGCCATAGCCCTCAAGCGCGTGGAAGTACTGCGCGACGGCGCGGCCGCCCAGTACGGGTCCGATGCCGTGGCCGGCGTGATGAACTTCGTGTTGAAAGACGCCCCCGACAGCGGCACGGTGGAAACCCGCTGGGGTCAGTATTATGCGGGAGACGGCGACACAGCCAGTATTGCGGGCAACTTTGGCGTGCCCCTGCCCCTCCCATTCATTCAATCTGGGTTTGCCAACTTCAGCTTCGAATACGGAGCGTCAGACTGGACCGACCGCAGCATCCAACGCGACGATGCGCAGGGCCTGATTGACGCGGGCAACAAGGACGTGCTGAACAGCAGGTTCACGCGGAGTCCCACTGCCATGGTCTGGGGCGCACCCGAGGTTCTCTATGACTACAAACTCTTCGGCAACTTCGGGGCAAAACTGAACAGCAAGGCCGAACTCTACGGCTGGGGCAACTATTCCCAACGCAAAATAGAAGGCGGGTTCTATTACCGTAATCCCAATACGCGCGGGGGGGTATTCGACGGACCTGGAGACACAATTAAGGTCGGAAACCTGGACCCGGCCCAAGGGGACTGCCCTGTCGTGCCGACGAACGATGCGGCTGACTACAGTAACGTGTCTCTTCCCGAGAACTGCTTCATTTTCAACGAAAAGTTCCCAGGCGGGTTTACCCCGTTCTTCGGGGGAACGGTAAGTGACTGGAGCGTTGGCGGGGGTATCCGCGGGGACCTGTCCAGCAACAATCCCTGGTTTGACGACTGGCACTATGACCTCAGCGCCGTGCTCGGTCAACACAGCACGGACTTCTTCATGAGGAACACCATTAATCCGCAACTCGTCGCAAGACCTGAATATAACGTGTCGAACATTCCGACGAACTACAACCCGGGCATGTACACGGAGACGGATCACACGATCAACCTGGATCTCGCCAGGTCTCTGCAGACCGCCATGTTGCCCTCCCCCCTGAACGTCGGCGTCGGCCTGGAATATCGAGTGGAGCAATTCGAGGTCACGGCCGGCGGGAGGAATTCCTGGTTTAGTGACAGAAATCCTGGTGGTCTTAGAGACCAGGATTTCGGCATCGGATCAAACGGATTTAACGGATTCCCCCCAGCAATCGCAGGGACACACAACCGGGGCAGCTACGCTGGCTACGTCGATTTGGAAACCAACGTGTCCAAGGACCTGCTGGTCGGCTTGGCCGGACGGTATGAGAAGTTTGAAACCTTCGGAGACACCCTGAACGGCAAGTTCAACACCCGTTGGCAAGCCACGTCCATCATGGCGCTTCGCGGCTCGGTCAGCACGGGGTTCCGCGCCCCGACCGTGGGACAGGCGAACATTCAGAACGTGACCACGGCGTTCGTCGATGGGAGACTCAGTAACGTCGTAACCCTGCCGGTGACCCATCAGATTGCAGCCGACAACGGAGCTCAGCCGCTGAAGCCGGAAAAATCCTTTAACCTGTCCGCGGGCACGGTGTTGGACGTCGGCAAGCTGTCCGTGACCGTCGACTACTACCGGGTGCAGGTACGGGACCGTATCGCACGCGGTGCAAATATTTCTTTGAGTGCCAGTGAGATTCAGTCGTTGCGTGATGAGGACATCGATGCCCAAAGGTTGGCCTACTATGCCAACGCGTTCGATACCACCACAAACGGGGTGGACATCGTGGCGACCTACCCGATGCAGTTCGCTGGAGGGAACACTCTCTGGACGTTTGCGGGCAACTATAACCGAACCGAGGTCACCGATACCAATAATCCGGATGCCATCAATCCCAAGCGGATCACTCAGTTGGAAAAAACTCTGCCATGGATCCGAATGACGTTGACAGGCGATCACAGACAGGGGCCCTGGCGCTTCCTGGGCCGGCTCTACATGTACAACGGTTTTACGGAGTTTACGACGGACGGTAAAGAGGATACCCGTGTCGACGCCGGTCCGCAGTGGATCGTGGATTTTGAAACTTCGTACACCATGAAAACCGGGCTGACGGTCTCATTAGGGGCGCAAAACCTGTTCGAGTCGTTTCCGGACAGATCGCAGCCTGGGGTTTCAGGCACGAAGTATCCGGAGTATGCGCCCTTTGGCTTCAACGGCGGATTCTATTACCTGAGGGCATTGTATGCATTCTAACCACCTTGACCGACCCTCAACCAAGCCCTCACCCCCATCCTCTCCCATAAGGGAGAGGGCTAGGGGGGCTGTTCTTCTTCTGAATTTGAACGTGGGGAGTCCCGTTTTCAATACCAACCCCTTAAGAATAATATAGAGGCGTTATGAACATGCGACGTTTGCGAACCATATCCATCGGTGTTTTGATCCTGACTCTTGGCCTCGGCTTTCCTTTTACAAGCCTGGCCGATGATGCCCAAACCTTGTATAACCAGGGCCTGACCCACCTTCACAAACAGGAATTCCAGCAAGCCGCCAAATCCCTGCAACAAGCCTTGGAAGTGTTTCCTCGTTTTGCGGCGGCCCATCATCTCCTGGGAGTCGTCTCGTTTACCGGGTTGCAGCAACCCGCACAGGCCGTCACCCACCTGAAAAAAGCCGTTGAACTGCATCCCAATTTCGCTCGGGCCTATCTGGATCTGGGGTTGGTCTATCAAAATCAGAAGAACCTGGAGGCGGCCAAGGGGGTGATCCAGACAGCCCTGAAAATCCATCCGCGCTTCGACGAGGCGCAACTGAATCTGGCGTTCGTCCACGACCAACTGGGGGAACAGGCGGAAGCGATCGGCGCCTACCAGGCCACGCTCAAGATGGATCCCCAAAACACCACCGCCATGTTTAATCTGGCGAACCTCTATGCGCAAACAGGGAACTCGGCCAAAGCCAGAGAGCAATTGCAGGCCTTGACGAAACTGAATCCCAAGGATGCCGAGACGTGGATGCTGTTGGCCCAGTTGGCTGAAAGAGACAACCAGCCGAAGGAAGCGATTCAGGCGTACCAAACGGCCTTACAAGCAAAGTCTGACTTGCTTGAAGCGCATTACGCCTTAGGGTTTCTCTTGCAAGACCAAGACCAGGGCCAAGCGGCGGACCACTTCCAGGAGGTGATTCGCCTCAACCCGAAACACGCCCAAGCCCACCTCAACCTGGGCGTGCTGTTTGCGAACCTCGACAAACTCGACCAGGCCGAAGAAGCGTACCAGGCGGCCATTTCGCTCAATCCGAAGCTGAAGGAAGCGTATTACAACCTGGGGGTCTTCTATGAATTTCATCGCAAAGATACGGCCCTCGCTCTCGCCCAATATCGTAAATACGTCGAACTGGGCGGGGAAGACGAACGGATAGTGAACCTGCTGAAAAAAACCAAGGGATCATGAGCACAAGCATCGCAGTCATTAAGCCTTACCATGAACCGAATTATGTGGAATTCGTGACGTGGTCCGTCCTGTTCCACATCGGCGTGTTCGTGGCCTTGAGTTTCGTCCACTACGCGCATACCGTGGAAAAACCTTTACCAGCGGTCAGGGTCACCATCATTGAAGAACCCCCGGAGGAACCGGCCCCTGCAGAAGTCCCGGAACCGGCGATGCTCAAAACCCAACGACTGCCACTACCGATCACACAGAGACCGATTACGCCGACGCCGCAACAGGTTCCTCTTCCTGCTGAACTGCCCATGATCGAACAACCCACGCCCGAACAAACCACTCTTCAACCGTTGGAACGACAAGTCCTTCAGGATAAGAGCGCCAGCGACAACTTGAAGTTGAAAAGTTTCACAAAAGCGACCCGTAGCGACCTCCCCTCGACGTCAGCCAAAACCAGCGATGCCTCGACCCCAATGAACATCCCGGCTATTTCTGCCGTCGCTGCCTTAAGGGGAGTCTCGACCAGAGTCCCGAATACCCTGTCACGTTTCGCTGCAGACGCAGACGCCGCGATAAAAACATTACGGTCAGCCCTGAGTTCAAAAGGGCTTCAAAAGAAAGGCGTTGGACTGAGATACACCGTTCCGGCGATCTATCCAAGAATTGCCAAGAAAGAAGGATGGGAAGGGACGGTGACCCTTCTCGTGGTAGTTGACGTGAAAGGCAAGCCTGCGGAAATCACCGTGGACAAGAGTAGCGGGCATAAAGTTCTCGATAATGCCGCGATACACGCGGTACGAAAATGGATTTTTAGCCCAGCCAAAGACGGGAACATCCCGATTCGCAGTAGCGTAAAACTCCCGGTCCATTTTTCATTGACGCAACAAGGATAATCACCTTTTGACAAAAGAGGCATTGGCTCATGACTGAAATATCATTGGTTTTCATCAAAATTCTCATGGCTGGCGGATGGTTGATCGTTCCCATTGTCATATGCTCCCTCGTGGCCGGTGCCATCATTCTGGAGCGGGCATGGTTTTATTTCCGCATGCCGGCTCTCAAGCATGCCGATCATATGATCATGCTCGTCTCACAAGGGAAATTCACCGAAGGCTTGTCGCTGGCGGAAGGCAAGAATGCTCATCCCGTCCTGAGAGTTTTGGCTGCAGGCATCATCACCCGCAAGGCCATACCTGAGAAAGCCATGGAATCCGCCGGCATGGCAGAAGTCCAGCATATGAACCGGGGACTACCCGCTTTGGACACCATCATCACCCTTTCACCCTTATTGGGGTTATTAGGGACGATCATCGGCATGATCGATTCCTTCGGCGTCATGGCCGTTGAAGGGATTGGGCAACCACACGCCGTCACGGGTGGCGTCGCCGAAGCGCTCATCTGCACGGCCGCCGGCATTCTCGTTGCCGTGACGACCCTCGTCCCCTACAACTATTTCGTGGCTCGCTCGCAACGCATGGCCGAACACATTGAAAACTATGCCACGCAAACCGAATCTGCCTTAAAATCTGGGGTGGCAACAGCGTCCGCCGAGGCACCCTCATGAGATTGTCTTCCAGGGCCAAGAAAAAGGCCCGCATTGAAATTATCCCCATGATCGACACCATGTTTTTTCTGTTGGTGTTTTTCATGATCGCGACCCTGACCATGACGACGCTGGAAGGCATGCCCCTCAACCTGCCGAAGCCGACAGAGAGTTCCTCGGCGGATGACCCTCCTAAAAAAGTCACACTCGCGATCTCCAAGAGCGGTGCCATGTTCTATAATGAAGAGAAGATCTCCATCCTCGAACTTGAGGCTCGGCTGCGAACACTCTTGTACGATGGGAAAGAACCCCTCGTGGTGATCAAGGCCGATGAAGAGGCTTCTCATGGTCGCGTCATCGAAGTCATGGATTCCATCAGAAATGTCGGCATTGTCAATATATCCATATCCCGCAAAGCAGCATAGGTGATGGACACAACCGGATACCGGCGTGTAACATTGTTCCTCGATCCACACCCGGGTGCAAAGGTAGCCTCATGAAATTGTCTTCCGCCCCCCTGAACAAAGCCCGCATTGAAATTATTCCCATGATCGACACCATGTTTTTTCTGTTGGTGTTTTTCATGATCGCGACCCTCTCCATGACTGACCAGAAAGGCCAACCCGTCAACCTGCCTGAAGCGGAATCATCAATGGATACCGTTCTTCCTGAACAAGTCACCATATCGATCACCGAGCCTGGCGAGGTGTTTTTTAATAAAGACGCCATCGCCATCTCCGAGATTGAGCTGCGGTTGAAAGATCTCTCATACTACGGAGAGAAACCGGCCGTGGTGATCAACGCCGATGCAGAATGCTCTCATGGGGACGTGCTCAAGGTCATGGATTCCCTGAAAAAAGCCGGCATTTTCGACATGTCCATAGCCACCAAACCAAAAAAGAAATCTGAAGCGGTGACGGGCTCGACCTGATACCGGCATTGATCGTTCTTCCTCTCATGCCGGATCCACAATTGGGTGCGTTCTCTGGCACGCCGCACCTCTTCACGAAAAACCCTACGTTCATTGCATTCGTATTTCTGAAGACCTTTTCACCTTTGGCAGTGATTTATGGGGTGGCTGGAAGGTTTTTCGATTGATATTTTTCCGGACAGGAGCCAGGGAACAGACGAGAGTCGGCCGTTGTGTGTCTTTCCAGAACTTGAGAAAAGATAACCTGGGGAGTAGTCTGAACGGTATAGGTCAGGGACTCTGTTCAGCTAGAGAGTTCATGCAGAGGAAAACATCCATGGCCCGTTTGGGAATGCTCCAGGCAGCGTTCTTATTGCTTCCGGCCTGTGCCGGGCAGTCGATGATCCCGTTGGATATCGAAAAGCAGATTGATCCAACGCTTTCGTTTACCCAGGTCAAAGAAGCGCCGGCGACTCATCTGGGAAAGGTCATTGTCCTGGGCGGTGAAATCCTGGACGCCACGCGGCTCAAAGAGCACACCCGCCTGACCGTGCTTCAGCTTCCAACTGTACGGAATCACGAACCGGCCAGGGACCGCACGCAGTCCCAGGGACGCTTTCTTGCGTTTCAAACAGAGTTTTTGGATCCGGCCACGGTACCGAATGGAACCCGGATCACGATCGTCGGGAAAATTTCGGGAGCAACCACCGAGTTACTTGATGAAATGGACTATACGTATCCGACGGTCACCATCCAATTCCTCAAAGTGTGGCCCGAAGCCATGCAACTTCCTCCCAGGTACGGACGCTACGGCTTTCCCTATTCTTTTGGGTATCCCTACTGGTATGCCGGACCCTACGGGGGCCCGTACGGATTTTACAGGCCGTTCGGATTTGTCTATTGGTAAGAAAGTAACCAACGATAGCTGTCATTCCGAGCGAAGCGCCTGTCCTGAGTACGCCCTGAGTTTTACGAAGGTCTTTCGAAGGAAGGAATCTCTCACTGAACAACCGAACGCATGGAAAAGCAGATAGTTCCTTCGCGTTGCTCAGGACAAGCGCTTCGCTCAGGATGACAACCTGGTCCATTTTCATCCCTTCGGGTGCAGGCGGTATGCCCGCATGAGGGATGACATTGTGCGCGTTCATTTACATTTCAAAGAGGAGGTTTCCTGATGGAGCGTTTTTTTAGAGTTTTCCTTTGTACTTCTTTCGTTGCGTTTTTAACCATGGTGGGCTTCGGCATTGGAACGGCCGTTGCCGATTCAAACCACAAAAAAGAAGGCGCCATGAAAGAAAAAGCCGCTGCTGTCCCGGCGCTCATGACCGCCGCTGCTTCCAAAGCCCACGCGGCGAACAATGAAGGCATCGAGCATTATAACCAGGAGCATTGGGGCGTGGCTCTCGGCCACTTCAAGAAAGCGGTCGAAGCCGATCCGGCGTCAGCGGAAGCGCACTACAACCTTGCGCTCGCGTTGGACAAGTCGGATCAGCACAAGGCGGCAGCCATGGAGTTTAAACAGGCCCAGGACCTCGGCAAAGACAATCCCGACATTCAGAATTCCAAGATCCTTCTAGGCCACGTCAAAATGCTTAAAGGAGACATGTGACGGACGTCTTTCCCTCCACGTGAATCGCAACACGCAAGCGGGCAGGATTTCCTGCCCGCCTGCAGTCTCACTCCGCTACCCGGCAACCAGAGACTCGACTTTGAGCTCTCTCCTGTGCTGCTCGGCATGCCACAAGTCATAACTGGATTGCATATTCATCCATAGCTCTGCACTGGTCTCAAACGCAATGGAAAGCCTCACCGCCATCTCCGGACTCACCCCTGTGTGCTCGTGCACAAGCTCGGACAGCGCCTTGCGAGAAACACCGAGATGCTTGGCCGTCTGGGTAATGGAAATCCCTAACGGTTCGATCCACTGTCTCAGCAACACCCCGCCAGGATGAGGAGGATTGTGCATTCTCATGACTGTCTCCTAATGATGATCCACGTAATCCACGTCTTCGGCGTGCCCACCGCGAAACCGAAAGTCCACGCTCCAGTTCTTGGCCACATAGACAGACCACCTCTTCGCACCGCGAGGCTCCAAGAGATGTAACCGGAAGTTAGTCGCCCCCATATCCTTGGGAGAGGTCGCCGCATCCAATGCAGCTAAAATATCCTTCAACTGATTGGCATGCTTGGGCTGAATACCTTTTTTGTTGCCGGCCTCGAAAAACCATTGGAGTCCCTTATGCTTGAAGCCTTTAATCACGTAACCGAATATAACATGTCACGTAACGGGTGACAAAATGTTCCCCGCTGTCCGGCGAAAAAGTTTAGAGACGACCGCCATCGTGTTGAATGAGAGCCTATGCCAATCCCACCATAGTATCAGGCATTCAAGAACCAGATGAACGCAATGACATACGCTACCAAATAGATAAGAACACTGAGAAGAAAATGGACTTTGGTATTGGCTACCGACAGATTCACGAAACTTCGCTCTTCGGCATCCTCACCAATGGTTTCAAAAAACTCCTGTGTTTCCTTGGCCTGCGTTCTCCAAGCAAAAACAAACAGCAAGGCACTTCCCTAAATTTGGATAAGCCAAAATTGATGAAACGGTTGAATGGAAGCCATTAAGCCCCCAACCAGGATGGAATAACCAATGAGTAACGGTAACGATTTAAGAAAATATTTGTGGTAGGTGGTTAAGCGAAAGATTTGTAGGCAAACCCAATACGTTACGAACAAAAAGACGAGATAAAGGATAAGACTCGAGACCAACTCGCTTGTCATCCATGGCATCCCTTTTCACCCCAACATCTGCGCCATCCATAAAAAAATGGTGGGTCGTACAGGGATCGAACCTGTGGCCCGCTGATTAAGAGACTGCCGTCACGTTACGTTTCGACAGGTATCCGATGGATATGGTCTCAAGAGCGCAAACTTTCCAAAAGATGGTGGCCGGGGGTATGCCATTAGATCAGGCGGCGAAATTGTCCGGTGTGCTCATTGGTAATGAGGAGTAATTGACGAATCCGGCCAGGGGTAATTTCCACGGCATCACGGCGTCGCATTCCCTTGGGTGCCTTGGCCGGTAACGGATTCATCCAAGGGGAACCCGTGAACCTCCGACTTCCCGCTCTCGGTGAGGGCGGGAAGTTCTCTGTTTATTCCGTTTTGCGTTGCACGGTGAGCAAAGCGGCGGGGGTCTCCGGCTTGATGGCGTGGAAGTCGAGTAGCAAACCTTTCTCTACTTGAGATTCTCGATTGAGAATCTCACACACTGTTCGACATTTTCCGAAACTACTAACGAAAATTACTCTCCAATATCTGCATGAATATTCCTGGAAGAATTCCATGTGCTCTGGCACATTTCACGATCTTCTTGCGCATGGGCAATTGTATTTTTCCTCTGCTTGATGTTTCGCCTATTCTGTGTGAATCAAGTTTTATGATCTGGGACGTATCCACGTAAGATTCGTACTCTAAACAATTAAGATCTTCTGGAGTAATTTTGACTCCCGCGTCTACCTCGATTGGTGGTGGGTCGGAATTTATGAAAAAGAATAGGAATTCTTTCGGGCAAATGCAGAGTATGAACTTCTTTTTTGGGGGTTTGATAATACGAACGTGATGGTAAAAGACCTCACAGGACTCCATTGCTTAAAATACAATTTGACGTGAATGCTCTTTCAAGTTTCGTATGATCTCTTCTCGGTTAGGACTTGGGTCAATCATGTCTTCGTAATCCATGCTCCCATTTTCTGGGGCATTCTTCCAAGCAGTCTCCCTATGGGAAATCCTGCTGAGTTTCCCAAAATCCAAGGACCCATATTTTTTTAAAGCATTTGTCAGGCATTCTATATCCGTGCGTGAAAACATTTCCATGTTCGGTTTCCGAAGGGGACGCAAGGCCCCTTCTTGAACATCAACAGCTTCCCGTAATTTCTCGGAGTACTTTTTCTTTGAAGGCGAGCCATTAATCCAGTCATATGTTTCGGACGGCACAGGGCCAAATGGCATTCGGATATATATATCCCCTAGAATGGGCCTGCCAAAGCGGTTGAGGTGCGCCTTATCTGCAAAATACAGAACTTTTGATACGTAAAACGGAGTGATCCCTAGCTGTTTCTCTGCTAGCCAAACTAAGGCCTCAATGGCCTTGTCTTCATTCATCTTAAAACTTATTGACATTCAGATTTTCTTCGAGAAAATTCACATTCTCAAATGCATCGGGATCGGGGCAGGAAAAACTTTAATAGTGGGACGCTTGGGACTGCGCTTAGATGGTGACATTCTGTGTATGTACAATCCGATATAGCAATTATACATGCCACACTATACGCTTGACAAAAATTTCGTCAATTGCATCATGGTGACTTATTGGTGACTTGATTTTTCTGCCACCAAAGAGTCAGCCATAACTTATTAAAAAAATGGTGGGTCGTACAGGGATCGAACCTGTGGCCCGCTGATTAAGAGTCAGCTGCTCTACCAGCTGAGCTAACGACCCACTCAAGAGGCGGGATGTCTGTGATGGCGCGCCTGGCAGGATTTGAACCTGCGGCACCTGGCTCCGGAGGCCAGTGCTCTATCCACTGAGCTACAGGCGCTTTCTCTTTCAATTCTGGTCCGTTCAAGACTGAAACGCCCGAAGCGACGCTAGCATCTTTGCATGGTGCTTGTCCAGATCTGCGATTGTCGGATTACGCTACGCTAACCCGTATATGGTCTTCTCTCCTTCTGTCATCCTCGATCCCCGATTACCAACGTCGGGGACAGGCTATTTTTAATCGAGGATCCAGGGTTTTTGCTTTTTCCTTCGTCTGCGAAAAGAACGACTCTGGATTCCCGATTACTAACGTCGGGAATGACAGAAAGAGGCTCTTTTCGTGTCAATGACTCATCCAACTAATCACACGAAAGGGCTTGGGCGGTGGTATCTTTGGTGGCCTTGATGACAAAGCCTCCCTCATCGACGACGGCATCGGGTTCTTCCAACACGACTGCCAGCAAAAGCTCGGTGCCTTCCGGGGTCAGCCCATTGGAGGGCGCTATAAACCGTTTGCGTGCCACCCGGCGTTCCTCCGGGTCGTCCGGTTCGTAATATCCGAGTAATTCCCCGCTCGTATTGGCCTTCGACAGCAACGCCGCCCAGGCATCAATCAGGGGCTCGGTCCATGGGCCAATCCCGTTGTCCTGCTGTTCCAGCTTCGTCCAAATTTGCCACCCGATGAACACCGCCCAGGTCTCGTTCAACACTTCCCAGGCGTCCTCTTCGGAAAGAAACCGGATTTCCGTCATATCCCGACGCTGGCGAATCGGATTAATGCGCACGAAACGGTAATGACAGCGCATTTGCTCCTGGGCAAACCCCAGGACCCGCTTGGCCTGGGGACTCAACGTCTCCGGACCCGGACCATTGAAAAGGTAATCCAGGTAGGAATGGAGCAGTTCATGATACAGGAGACTGATATCATGGTGGGTCATACGTTCCAACTCCATCAACGCCCCACCGGCCTTGTTGAACGACAACCGCATGCTCAAAATCATGCGATGATCTTCGGGATGATATTCGGCCGCATAGGTCCGCAGGTCTTCGAACGTCACCGTGACAAAATCTGGGCCGATCTCCTTGAGGAATCCCGTCGGCAAATCCAGGGATTCGGCTTGTTCCATGAGGTTGATCCAGGTATTCACGGTCCTGTCGGGACCCTGAGCACTGTGGGCAAACCTGGTCAGGCCCAGCACGGACCCTAACAAGAGAATCGCGACAATCCATTTTATCGTTCCCGGCATCACGGCTGTTTACCTCCAGGATTCGCCATGTTCAACCACGCTCCAGGGTTCGACCAGGGAAGCGGGCACGTCATCGAGAAATCGTGACGGTTTCGAGAGCACCGACCCCGTGATTTTATCATAGACCTGGACGGGAAACGTCAGGTAGAGGAACTGCTTGGCCCGGGTCACCGCGACGTACAGCAACCGCCGTTCCTCTTCGAGTTCTTCCTCGGTGAGAAAGGAATAGGAGGACGGGAACCGTCCATCGACCAGCCAGATGACGAACACGCATCGCCATTCAAGCCCTTTGGCGGAATGGATGGTGGATAACACGAGCCGTTCATCATCGCGGTCCTGGGCTTCGATACCCGTCACGCTCTCGTTCGGCGGTTCGAGCGTCACGTCGGCAAGAAACTCTTCCAAGGCCCCATAGCGTTCAGCCATAACCATGAGATGCTCCAAATCCCGAATGCGTTTGGGATAGTCGTCGTACTGCTCCTTGAGGATCGGATAATAATATTCCAGGAGACGATTGACTTGATCGGCAGGCGATCCGTCCTCCACGTTGCCGACGGACTCCAGTGCCGCGGCCAGGTTGCGCAACCCCAAGGCCGACCGACCGCCCCCTTGCCGTAATACCTCATACGGCGCCTCACTGACCACGAGTTGGGTCAGCAGGTCTCTCGACCGCTTTTGACCCACTCCGTCAACCAAGAGCAACGAACGGTTCCAACTGACGGTATCCAGCGGGTTATAGACGATGCGCAAATGGGCCAGTAAATCCTTGACGTGCGCGGTCTCAAGAAATTTGAACCCGCCTCGTTTGACAAACGGAACGTCCCGTTTGGTCAACTCGATTTCCAAATCAAAGGCGTGAAAGCTGGAGCGAAACAGGACTGCCATTTCATCCAACGGCACGCCTTCCTCCCGCAACTCCAGAATTTTCTGCGCGACGAACCGGGACTGCGAGTTTTCACCAATCACTTCGACCAGGGCCGGTCGTTCACCCTGCCCTTTTTGGGTAAACAACGTTTTACTGTATTTTTCCGTTGCGCCTTTAAGGATGTCGTTGGCCAACGCCAGAATGGACTGCGTACTTCGGTAATTCTCTTCCAGCTTGAACATTCTGGTCCCCGGGAACAACGCGGGAAATTCCATAATGTTTCGAAACGTGGCGCCGCGAAAAGAGTAGATCGATTGCGAATCATCTCCGACGACCATCACGTTCTCATGCGTGGCGGCAAGTTTCCGGACCACGTCCGCTTGAAGCCGGTTGGTGTCCTGATATTCGTCGACCAACATGTAGCGATAGATAGCCGAGATCGTCTGCCGGGCCTGTTCATCGACCGTCAGCAGTTCCCGGAGACGGGTCAGCAGGTCATCATAATCGACCAACTGCCTCTGGCGCTTGGTTGATTCATACGCTTCCTGCAGTTTGGTCAACTCGCCGAGATATTCTCCAAAATGACTATATTCGGTCAGGAGCACGTCCTCGAGCGGTTGCATGGTATTGGCACATTTGCTGAACAGGTCGGCAATCGTCTTCTTGCGCGGAAAGCGTTTACCGGTCTCGGTGAGACCGGTTTGGGCACGAACGAGGTTGACCAGGTCTTCGGAATCGCCGCGATCCAGAATCGTAAATCCCGGCTCCAGGCCGATAGCTCGGCCATAGCGCCGAAGCAGCACGTTGGCCACGGAGTGAAACGTCCCTCCCATCACCCGATCGCTTTGCGGCCCGATCAGCAGGCCCACACGCCCCAACATTTCCTGCGCCGCTTTTCGAGTGAACGTCAACAGCAGGATTGAGGCCGGATCGACGCCCGTATCGATCAGCCTGGCCACGCGATACACAAGGACCCGGGTTTTGCCGCTTCCGGCGCCGGCAATGACCAGGGCCGGACCATCGACGACTTCCACCGCGGCGAGTTGCTGGGGATTTAATTCCTGTGCGTAATCTCGAGAAAGGGGTTTGACCGGCGCCTCGGCGCGCTTCAGCACGTAGACTTTGGAATTGGTAGAGTCCATCAAGGGCATACGGGAAATTGGTTCATGGGAATCCCTCATGCAGGCTTGCTGCCTGCACACGAAGGAAGGAAAATAGGGCACACTGTGTGGTGGATAGAAGAGAGAAGGAAGAGAAAGACACTGGATTCCTGCTTCCGCAGGAATGACAGATTCGGGCTATTTTCGTACCAATCCCCCCTCTGTCATTCCCGACGCTTTTAATCGGGAATCCAGGTATTTTTTGTCTTCTCCCTCACCCCGGACCGCTCTACAACAAGAATGATCGTTTCGGGATGCCGTTGGCTCTTTTCCTACCACTAGCCCCATCCGTCGTGTATAACATAGGGTCTGCCCCCGTGCAATGACGGGGCCGGGGCGGAACCATGCGCCGTTTCCATCCTCCCGGGAAAACTTGCGAAGCCTTCCCTCCATTTGCTTAGATACGCCTCAGGTTTTTCAATTCATGAAGCAATCCATCCAAGAGCACGAATCCCTTCTCAACGACTTGTCGAACACCATATTGGATGTGTGCCGGGAATCCGTGACGCTGATTAAACGGAGCGACCACGCCGCCACGATCAACCTGAGTCAACAACAGGAATGGGAAATTTACCTGGAATTTCTGAAGGTCCTGTTCAACCTGGTGGATCGCGTTTCCGCGTTCTACGTCTCCATCCAACAGCAACCCGAATTCATGGACAGTCTCGAAGATCACGTGGGTGAGCGGCTCAAAACCCTGCTGGCTCCCTCTCTGAGTTCCGCCCAAATCGATGAGCAGGAAATTGTCGTCGCCATCGGCCGGACCGTGGCTGAAAGCCGCGAGACCTATGAACCCTACAAATTTGTGTTTTCGGAAGACACCAAAGAGCGAAATGCTTTTATGCAACACGTTGGTGAACGCGTGGCCGGCCGGGCCGGTGCCGTCAACAACCAGGCCATCGTGTCGACGGCCACCCTCTGTATCAGTGCCGTGATCCCCGCATTGGCGGCTCTCTTTGAAGGGAAAACCCCGGAACCCGAAGGCAGGACGCCGCCTGCGACTCAACCCCAGGCGGCAGGGCAATCATCCGGCCCTTCCGGCACCCAACTGATCAAACTGATCAGCGTGGTGGCCTCAATTTCAGGAGAGGAATTTGAAACCCGGTGGGGTCTGCTCCCTCAATTTCGACGCGACCTGAAGCCGGATCAGGTGACAGCCCTCACCGACTATATGAATCGTGTGGCCCAGATCGTGGGCGACCGTTTTGCCATCGAATCCGCCAAGGTCTTAGGCAAGACCGACCCGCCCGTTGGGAATGCCTGATCAACGGCATGTGTTTCTTCTTCCGTTTTTAAAGAAATTCTCCTCACTCTTTTTTTTTATTCCCATAAAGTCCATAATATATCCTCATCTGAAACCAGCCACTCGAATCCACAGATAGGAACCCAACGATGAAAAAAATCTTGGTAATCGTCCTGATCTTGGGAGTTGTCTTTTTGGCGGGATACTACGTGGGGCGACAACCACCGGAGGAAGTCAAACAGCAACTTCGGGAGTTGTCACAAGAAGTGATAGAGCAAACGATCGGCCCGGAAGCGGAGGAGATGCTCCCTCAAGAAGAATTTTTTGATGAAACCGTCACCGATCTGAACGAAACGCTTGATGACTTGAAACAATCCCAGGAGTAAGGGGAAAAAACTCTCGGACGCACTCCTGAAACCATGTCGAAGATAGGAGATCTTCGACGATCCTTGACCGATGGCCAAGCGGTCTCTCAGGAAGCATTGGAGGAAGCTCAAGAAAAGCTGGAAGCCCTCCTGTTGCAGGCGTGAATGCGCGCACGATCGGGCGAAATCCCGAAGCATGCTGATGACGTGCAACCCCGTCATGCGACGGCCGGCTGGAGGACATAAGAGGAATGTATTGAGAGGACACTCGATTCAGGCGTTGGCCGGCTGTTTTTTCCACGCTGCGAGAATACGTTCTATCCGCATCCGAACGACAAGGTCCGGATCTTTCATCAACGGCTTGACCGCATCCCGGCCACGCAAGTCCCCGATTTTTTCCAACGCAGCCGCTGCGGTCAAACGCGTCATCCAATCCTGATCCTGGAGCATGGCGATCAAGGGATCGACCGCCTCCGAATCCTTGATCGTGCCAAGCGCCAAAATCGCCTGCTTGCGCACGAACTCTTCTCTATCGGCCAAGGCCGCAATCAATCTGGGCACGGCTGGTTTCCCCAACTCAACAAGTGCCCTCGTGGCATCATCCTTAAACTCATCGTTGTGCAGCATCGATATCAGGGGATCCAACACCCGCTCATCATTGATCTTCCCCAATGCCTGGATTGCGTACTTCCTGCACTCCCAATCGCGCACGTACCTGAGCAACAACTCGACGGCGGGAGACCCCACTCCAGCAATAGCTTCAACTGCCGCTTCCCGGACCTGCCAGTCCCCGTCACGAAGCGTTCTGACTATCGGCTCGACGCAGCGTTCGTCTCCCATTTCACCAAGGGTGACGACGGCTTCACGTCGGACGACCCAATCCGTGTCCTGCAGGAGGTCGATTTGGATATCGATCTCGTCTTTGACCTTCTCTTCTTCTAATTCAGGATCTTCTTCCTCTGCCTGTTCCTCGGCTTCTCCTTCCTCGGCTTCTCCTTCTTTGGCTTCCGCCGTCGCAACGGCGTCGCTTCCCAACAAGGATTCCGATACTTCGTCCACGAACTCATCAGTCACTTCATCCTGAGAGATCGCATCGGGTTCCTCTTCTTGCGTTTGAGGATCTTCGGCGGAAGATTTCATATCGTCAGTCATGAACGTTCCCCTTTCACTGAATTCAGCAGGCGTGTTGGCACCCCCCGGTTTCCGGAGTTACGCCGCTTTGGCTTTTTTCCCGGCAGCCCTGGCTATACGTCCCGCCTTGCAACGAATTTTTCGCTGGACCCGTTTGAGGCGTTTTTGCAACTGTCGCGCGTCCTTGTCCCCTTCGGGATTTTCACTGTTGGCTCGTCTTTCCTTGACCTTTTTTTCAAGGACAGCCTTATCATCCTCTTTCGTTCGCTTGTTTGCCATTCTTGCACTCCCCTCAACACGTTAGACAACTCTTGATCATTGAACAGCCGAGTCTAGTCAACGGTTCTTACGGGTGTCAACCGGACGACTCAATCCATCACTCCCCGATAGATCCCCTGCCCTATCAAAACCCCAATCAGGTAGGGGACAGAGACGTCGAGAACAAGGCCAAACTGCGGGGACAGGCATTGAGACACACGGTGGGGTTGGAGAAGGCAGGATTGTCCCGGGGAACGCAGCCCCTCTCACCCCGGCTCCCGGATCGGGTCCGGGGCAGACTCGCTCACTCCGGATGAGAGAGAACCGGAAGGCCAGTCTTTGCAGAAGCTTCGTTCATAGGCCAATATTTTCCAGGCTTCTTCTTCGGTAATCGTCACCGGAATCATCGGCACCATGCCGGTCCCCGGGCTGCCGTTCTTAATGATCCAAAACAGTTCGCCGTCGTGTCGTCTCTTCTGAAACCTGCAATTGGTGAAATTACGAGGACCGGGATTCAGGCGCCTGCCGATCGGACCATCTCCCACGCCGGTTTTTCCATGACACGAGACACAGGCACCTTTTCCTTCATACAGGAGTTTTCCTTCGTCAACGATCTCGGGCGAAGCCGTTTTCGTCAAACCGAAGGGCGGGACCAATTTCCTGGCCCATCCTCTTTCACTCACGGGCACCCTGGGACGTAACGGTTGCACTTCTTCAGCCAAGCCCGTGGCGGGACCGGCGCCCCAACTCATCAGACCCAGGCTCACGACCAGCAGGCCTCTGCCCAAGGATGTGAATGAGAAAGTTTGTGGTACGGGTTGCACGTTCGGTTAAGAGAAAAAGCCCCGTTCAGGGTTGAGCCTGAACGGGGCTTCGGGCACTGACTCACGTGACAAAACGACTACTTCTTCTTCTTGCGCCATTTCGTACAGAAGCTTCGCTCGTAGGCCAACACCTTCCACGCTTCTTCTTCTGTGATGGTCGCCGGAATCATGGGCACCATACCGGTCCCCGGGCTGCCGTTCTTGATAATCCAGAACAATTCACCATCTTTCCGTTTCTTGTGGAATTTGCAATTGGTAAAGTTCCGCGGGCCGGGATTCAACACTTTTCCGGCCGGACCGGCGCCGTCTCCCTTTTTCCCGTGACAATTGACGCAGGTGCCTTTACCTTCAAAAATCTTCTTGCCTTCGGCGACGATCTCGTCGGAGGCTTTTTTCGTTTTCTTGTACAACTCGGCGGGTGGTTTGATTTTCTTGGCCTTCCCGCGTTCAGCCCTCGGAACCCGTGGTTTCAGCGGGTTTTTTTCGGCTCCGGCAAAGACCAAGTCGCCACCGGCGAAGGCAAATGCCGTCAACAAACTGCAAATCGCTAAAAACCGCTTCATGAATCCCTCCTTTGATAATGATTGCATCCCTTGTCTGGAAGGCCGTTTGGATTGAGGGGAAAGGCCATCAGAGCATCGATGTTTGTATACTACACCCTCATCAAAATCAATTTCAAAACCTCCAAACTTGCCGAACATAGCAATGTGATTTTCCCCTGTCAAGAAGTCAAAGTCGGTGGTTACGGTCTTAATTCCAAATCTCGAGCCACCATGCCGGCTCCACCAAAAGGACCGCGCAACTGGCCATTGAGCCTGACCTCGACCCCTCCGGCGTTCCCAAGCGTCAACAGAAACCGCTCACTGGCCTGCCATTGCACGATTTCACCCGCCTGCAATAAGGCTTCCTCGGGGTCGTTTTCATCGGAACGAACCACGACCCAGGTCATTTCCAACGTCCGTAATTCAAGAACCAACGGACCATCTTCCGACTCTGTCGTAGGAGAGAGAATTGGCTCGGGGTCCGGAGGTGACAAGGAAGACATAGGCGCCCCGTCATCAACCGGAGATGCCGAAGGAATCTCGGCGACGTCCGTCTCTGAGGCTGGCTCCATATTTGTCGTTCCTGAAGCGTCAACGTGCCCTTCGATCCCAGCAGGCGGGCGGTCCTCGGCGATTTCGTTCGCGTGACCGGGTTGCTCCGGTTTCGATAACACCGCTTCGCGCGGTTTTACGGCCCGTTGCGAAAAATGGGGAAATATGGATGTTGAAGAGGATTGCTGTTGGAGTAATACCAGTCCCCCCAGCAGGAAGAGTCCCACAACGAGAAGGACAACCATGGTTCGGCTGGTTTTCCTTTTATACTCGTCTTCCTTCAGTAGAAAAAATTTGGGCAGACCCTCGCCTTCTTTTTGGTAGAACGACGCGGAACTTTCTACAAACAACCGCAGACATTCTTCTTCGTCGAGATTGAGCGATCGGGCGTAGGCTCGGACAAAGCCTTTGGTGAACACCTGTTCGGGCAATTGCTCAAAAGAGCCCTCTTCCAAGGCCTTCAAATGCGGCTCTTGGATCCGGGTCCTTGAGGCCATCTGCCCCAGGGTCAACCCTTGAGACTCACGGGCGGTTTTGAACGTGTTGCCTAACGAATCCATATGCTCCGACGTTGAATGCGAACCGTCAACCTCCAAAGAACGTCCTCACGAAAGGTCCTCGAAATGGGTGAGACGTTTGAAGTCTCGGAAACGGGATTCAATGTCCTTATATTCCAGTTGCCGCAGGCGGTCGAGACTAAAGCCCTCTACGGTAAAGGAAGCCATGACGCTTCCGAAAATAATCGCCCGCCTCAAGCCGATATCGGAAAAATCTCCCGTGGACGACAGATGCCCCATAAAACCTCCGGCGAACGTATCACCGGCACCGGTCGGATCTTTCACCATTTCCAACGGAAACGCCGGCGCGCCGAAGACGCCTTTTTCATGAAACATCAAGACGCCATACTCTCCTCGTTTGATAATGAAATATTTGGGCCCGCGTGCCAGAACGTCTTTGGCGACTTTGACCAGACTGAAGTCCTGGCCGAGTTCACGAGCCTCTCCGTCATTGATGACGAGCACGTCGATCTTTTCCAACACGTTCCATAGGGCTTCCCGTTTTCCATGAATCCAATAATTCATGGTGTCACAGGCGACGATTCGAGGCCGTTCGACTTGATTCAGCACGTCCATTTGAAGTTCGGGGTCGATGTTCCCCAGGAACAACAGATCTGGAGTGCGATAGTGGTCCGGGATCTTAGGACGGAAGGACTCCAGGACGTTGAGTTGGGTATCAAGCGTGTGGGCCTCATTGAGTTGATACGTATATTCCCCTTGCCAGCGAAAGGTTTTTCCACTGCGGCGTTCGAGACCGGACACATCGATCCCTCGACTTTTCAAAAATGCAACGTGTTCGTCCGGGAAATCTTCTCCAACGACCGCGATCAAATCAACGCCGGTAAAAAAACTGGCGGCCGTGGAAAAATACGTGGCCGATCCTCCCAACACTTCCGTCGCTTCCCCGAAAGGAGTGCGAACCGTATCAAACGCCACGGAACCCACCACCAACAATCTACCCATGTCACCTACTCCTGTTCGATGTTGTCGCTTGTTTCAAAAAGAGGCCGTAGCGCTGCTTCACGGAGGCCGTCACGGCTTTCGGTGCGGTCACGATGGTTTGCCGAAGCGCCGTCGCGCAGGGGCAGGCTCTCGCCTCCCCGGTCCGTTGAATGGCGTCCCGGAGCAGAGTTTTGGCCTGGGCCACGTTCGCGTGCATCACGCTTAAAATCGCTTCGACGGAGACGGGCTCTTCGCTTTGATGCCAGCAATCGAAATCCGTGACCAAGGCCAACGTGGCATAACAGATTTCTGCCTCCCTGGCGAGCTTGGCTTCCGTCGCGTTGGTCATCCCGATGACATCCACGCCCCATTGCCGATACAACGATGATTCCGCTTTGGTTGAAAACTGCGGCCCTTCGATACAGAGATACGTTCCCCCCACGTGGAACGTGGCCCCCATCGACCGGGCAGCCTCGCCCAGTTGAGACGCCAGGGCGCGGCAAACGGGATCGGCAAACGTCACGTGCGCCACAAGCCCTTGATCGAAAAACGTGCTCAGTCGCCTGGTCGTCCGATCGATAAATTGATCGGGAAGGACCATATGACCCGGGTGGATGCGTTCTTTCATGCTCCCCACCGCGCTGACGGAAAAAATCCGCGTCACGCCGAGTGATTTGAGCGCGTACACGTTTGCCCGATAATTGATCATGGAGGGACTGATACGATGACCCCGCCCATGACGCGAGAGAAACGCAACGCGCCTGCCGGACAAGGTTCCCAGAATCACGGCATCCGAAGGTCGTCCGAACGGGGTGGACACGCGCGTCTCTCGCACGTGTTCCAGGCCATCCATTTCGTACAACCCGCTGCCTCCAATAACGGCAATATCGGCACGTGGTTTCGCTGGCACGGGCTTGTTCCTTGTCGATTATCCTTGAAGGGTGTTCACGAATCGGTCAATGAGCGTGACGACGCGTTGAGAAACCGATCGAACGGACTCGTCCGGTTGCACTTCGACCCACGTCAGACCCGGTTCCTTTCTGAACCACGTCAGTTGCCGTTTCGCGAAATGACGAGTGTCTCGCTTCAATCGCCTCACCGCTTCGTCGAAGGAATACTCTCCTTCCAGATACCCTGCCATTTGACGATAGCCCAAACTTTTCATCGAGACAAGGTCTCTGGAATATCCCTTCGCCAACAGGGTCCGGGTTTCGTCAACCAGTCCCTTTGCCAATTCAAGGTCGACTCGATGATCAATCCGTTGATAGAGAATAGCACGCTCCATGGTCAACCCCAAGACCAGGGCGCGAAAGGGGGTTGCCCGTTCACGATGCTCTTCATGGGCCTTCGAAAGGGGAACGCCGGTTTGCCGGTATACTTCCAGGGCCCGCCGCACTTTCACGGTATCGCGAGGATGCAGGCGACGCGCGGTTGCAGGATCCACGCGGCCCAATTCCTGATACATCGATTCCCCTCCACGGGCACGCGCTTCTTCTTCGAGTGTCCGGCGAAGAATGCGGTCGCTGGGAGGACCGGCCCATAACCCGTTCAATAACGCCCGGACGTAGAGTCCCGTCCCGCCAACCACCAAAGGGAGAAGGCCTTGTTCATACAGACGGGAGATTTCTCGAAGGGCCCGCCGGCGGAACTCGCCGGCATTAAACGGCTCATCAGGCTCCACCAGGTCAACCAACCGATGGGGGACGCGTTGCCGGTCCTCTTCCGAGGGGGTATCCGTCCCGATATTCATCCCTCGATAGACCTGGGTCGAATCCGCGGTCAAGATCTCCGTTCCCAGGGCCTGGGCCACGTCAATGGCAATGTGACTCTTACCGATTGCCGTGGGGCCCACCAGGACAACGAGGGGCTGCAACGCGGTGGAAGACTCTACCAAGGTGCGGATCCCGTGGTTCGAAGAAAAGCGAGACTCGAGTGGTGGATTCATAGACGCCGAAAGATTCGATGCAATTCTTCACTGCCAAAACGTAAAGAGATCCTTCGGCCATGGGGACAGGTCATGGGGCTCCCTTCACGAAGCCAATCGTGCACCACGTGTTTCATTTCCGGCGCTTCCATCCGGCGGCCGGCCTGGACCGCACCCTTGCAGGCCACCGACGCCAGGACGGACCGGATACGTTTGTCCAGAGAATCAACGGAGTTCCACTCCGAAAGGTCTTCCAGGATATCTTCGACTAAAGCCCCATAGTCCATCTGTCCGACAAGCGCCGGCACCGAACGAATGACGAAAGAGGACGGGCCAAAACACTCAAGTTCGAGACCCACGTTGGCCAACTCCGGCAAGAACTCCGCCAACTGCGTCGCCGCCGCGACAGGGACGTCCACCGGTTCGGGAATCAGCAGCGGCTGGGTCCGGATATGGCGACCCTCCCACTCTCTCCACAACCCTTCAAAAAGCACGCGCTCGTGAATCGTATGCTGGTCCAGCACGTGTAACTCATCTCCAATGTGCGCGACGATATAGGTGGCATGGATTTGCCCGAGAATATGAACCTCAGGCTCAAGCGGATAGAGGACCGGCGATTCTTTGACCTGGTCCGCTTCCCTTCTTTGACCTGTCCCGGAAGCCGTTTGCACGTCGCTCGCACCGGAAGGAGCCGAACGTTCGACAAACGACTCGCCCATCCACGCCTGTACGGGCTTCTCCTTCTCGACGGCATCAGGCGCCCGTCCTTCAAATCCGGGTGAAAAGGGGGACGACCCCATCACGTTTTTTTGCAGTGGACCACGAACCGCGGCCTTGATCGCGCGATGGATCAGGTCGGGGCTGCGAAATTTCACTTCCCGTTTTGAGGGATGCACGTTGACGTCCACCTCATGGGGGTCGACGTCCACCATCAGCGCAAAAGTCGGATGTCGTCCTTTCGGTAAAAAGGAGCCATACGATTCATACACGGCATGCGCAATCGTCGTGTTTTTGACGGGACGCCGGTTCACGAAAATTTCCTGGGGGGTTCGACTGGTTTTCGAATGATGTGGGTTGACGATCATCCCGTGCACGTGCACGCCGGCCTGCTCATAGTGAATGGGCAACATCATATCCATGACTCTCGGCCCATACACCTGGAGCAGTCGATCCTCCAACGCGGCAACCTTGGGATAGTCGAACACCACGTGGGCATTGTGCGTCAATCGCAATTGCGTGTGAAGATTCGCCAAAGCGGCTTGCTGGATCACGTGCGTAATATGGGAAAACTCCGTGGCCGTGGTCTTCAAAAATTTCCGCCGGCCCGGCGTGTTGAAAAACAACTCTTCGACCTCGATTCGTGTCCCCGGTGCGGCACCTCGCTCTTCAACCGATTGGACGTCTCCCCCCTCGATCACCACGGCCGTCCCTGCAAGAGCATCATGCCGGGCCGTGAGCATCCGAAAGCGCGAAACCGCGGCAATACTGGGCAAGGCCTCCCCGCGAAACCCATAGGTGGCAATGCCCGAAAGATCGCGTGGATGACTGATCTTGCTGGTGGCAAATCGTTGGCAGGCCAACGGGGCGTCGGCCCGGCTCATCCCCTCGCCGTCATCGATCACCCGAATCAGGGTCCTCCCCCCGTTGACAATATCGATGGAGACCATCGTACTTCCGGCATCCACGCTGTTATCAAGCAATTCTTTCACGACTACCGCCGGACGTTCGACGATCTCTCCGGCGGCGATTTGAGAAGCCACGGACTCCGGGAGGACTTTGATTCTGGGTTCGACGGACTCCATGCGAAACGTTTTGTGACGGAATCCTTGTGATCCGTCGATTGATCCTACTTCGGCTAAGGGGAACCAGGCTACTTGGAGCGAGCCGGTTTCCCGGATTTCTTGATCGCCTGCTCCATCTCTATGATCTGGGATTCATGCGCATCCACCTTGGAGCCCAGCTTCTCGCCCATGGCTCTGACCACGTCTTTCAACTTCGTCATGGCTTTGGTTAATTCATTCAATTGCGTGACGTTGGCCTTTAAGCCCTTCCGGACCTTGGAGACGGTAGAGGACGCCACCATCTTCCGGGCCTGTGCCTGAAGCCGGTCAGCCTGTTTGTTCAGCTTGGCAGACACCACGTTCTGGAATTGCTCGAACGATTGCCCGATCGATTGCACGCTCGCCGTCACCTCGTTGAGATGGGTTGAGACGGCTTGAGTATTCGACGCCTGCTTGGCGGCTTCGGCGGACTGCTCCTTCTCCAATCGCTCCAGTCGTGCCGTCAACTGCCCCAACTGGTTCATTTGGTGGTCGCTGCGGGTCCCCAACATGCCGGCCATGGAATCCAACACCTCTCGCATGCCTGCGACCGTTTCCCTCAGTTCCTGAACGTGTTTGGCTTGAGCGTCCAATTGCGTGTGAGCTTGAGTCACGTTGGAAGTGCTCGTTTGTTCGACGCGTTGGAGACTGGATTTGAATTTGACGAACTCCTGAGAGACTCGATTCTTTTCCTGATCAAACGCTTTCGCGATGGATGCCAAACTTGGTCGAACGTCCTTTTCCAAATACCCGTGAAGGCCTTTCATATCGGCGTCCAACTTTTTAGCCAACGCCTTATACTGACCCTGTAATTGCTCGATCCGTTTTGCCGTTTCCTGCCCTTGGCTATCCAGCTTGGTGCCGAGTTGGGTCCCGGTCGTCCCTAACACGTCACGGAGTTGAGCCAAAGACCGGGTCACCTCCTCCAGGTGTTTGCCGTGCCGCGTATCGGTCTGTTGGAGTCCCGCAAGTTCAGTGCCCAGCTTGGCATCGATCTCGGACAATCGTGTGACGTGGGCGGCAATGTCAGCCTTCAAGTTCCGATTGCCCTCATTCAGTGCCGTATTGAGGGATTCGATGGCAGTTTTGACCTCGGTTTCCAAATAGGTTTTCAACGCCTGGGTATCAGAATCGAGTTTAGTGCGAAAGGCTTGCTGCCGCTTGTCGAAGTCCTGTCGTAGGTTCGTCTCGGAACTCGTGGCCCGCTTCCTTTCCTCGCCCAATCGTTGATCGACCCCGGATAAGGCTTCCTTAAACTGACCCAATGAACGTTGAAACTCCACAAACTGGGCACTCACCTTTTGGGCCTGCTGCTCCAGGGTAGCCCCAAGGCGTTTATCCAAAGCGGTGATCTGATTGGACAGGTCGAGGTCACGTTGTTCCTGCCGTTCCTTCAGGGCCCTCACTTTTTGACCATGCTGCACCAGAGCCTTCTCAAAGTTGTTGCGGACCTGATGCAATTGTGTCTCCAGATCACCGATTCCTTTGGGCAAAGTCTCCTCTCGCAGGCTCCGCACTTCACTGTTCAGTTGCGCACGGGCCTTCGCGATTTCATCGTTTAACTCGGCTTTTTGTTGCTCCTGGGCGGTGGCTATTTCCTGCTTGGCCTGCTGAACGACTCGGGCCAGGGCTTTTTTCTCCTGGTCCAATTTGATGATTTTACCCGCAAAATCTTTTTCCACTTTCACCAAATCGGACTGCTGAGCACAGGCGGTCAGGCTGAATGCCAGACAGATCAGGCACAATCCCGTTTTCAGGTGACGAATGGCTTTTCGCGTTGAGCCTGTCGAGGTCAAGGAAGAGACACGATCAATCCACATGGTTTTTCACTCCCTTACGATTTCTTCTTGCATGGCTTCCCATGCTCCGGCATCCAGGAAGGCGACTCGTTCGCCGAACTTCGTGCGTTGATAATCTGCCAATGGCCGGGTTCTCTCGGCGGGAACCAATGACTACCAGGCGGGAGAACTATAGTGTATCCCGCCTTTCGTCAACCGTTCCAACCCCGTGCCATCGAAATGAATCATGTAAATGTGACTCTGCCCGCCTCGTGTCGAACTAAAGACCAGGTGACGGCCATCCGGCGCCCACGAAGGAGAATCATCGATTTCACCGGGGGGGCCGCTCGTTATTCGAAAACGCCGCTTCCCATCCGAAGAAATCCGGCACAACTTCAGTCCATAGCCGGGTATGCGACAGACGTAGGCAATCCAATCTCCCCGCGGAGACCAGGCCGGTGCGGCATTGTAACGCCCTTCAAAAGTCAACCGGCGGACGTTTGAGCCGTCGGCCCTCATGATGTAAATCTGCGGCCGCCGGCCTTTCCGGTCGGACGTAAAAGCCAATTTTCGTCCATCCGGCGACCACGTGGGCGACAATTCCGCACTGGCTTTATCCGTTAATTGCTTTTTCATTTCCGTGCCCAAGTTCATTATAAAGATATCGGAATTCCCCTTCGTGGCGGAATCCTTGGCGGAAGCATACGCCAAAAGTCGACCATTCGGGGAAACCGCCGGAGTCATATTCAGCGTTTCGGGAGGCACCAGGATTCGTCTGCTCCCTTTGCCCAACTCGAACCGCACGATTTCCTGATTGTTGTGGCGATAGGTCGTATACACGACGGAGCGCCGGTCTGGCGACCAGTTCGGCATGAGGCTTAATTGGGGATCCGACGTCACGCGCTTGGGACCGAACCCGTCATAATCCATCACGAACAAATCCCGTCGACCGGCCTTATCTTCGGAAACATAGATGATTTGGGTCTGGGCAATGCCGGGATCCCCCGTGTAATGCGAGACCAATTCATCGGCCCAACGATGAACCATCGACCGCAGGAGACGTGTGGTAATCGGACCACCGGTATACCGTTTGCCAACCGCGATCAAATCCGTCTCCCCTCCATCGTAGGCACAGGCCTCCATCAACAATTTTCCATCTTTGCGACCGATTCTTCCCCAGGTGACCACCGGAGCCGTACTCTCCTTGGCTTTCGCTATGGGTGCCTTCCCCCGGCACCCTGCCTGGGAAAGGGGGAGCGTGTCCGTCGATTGCTCAATGACCTCGAACACCTGGGTGCGCCGCAAATCAGCCTTGAGAATAGCGTCGACCTGCTCGCCGATTTCGGCGTCATCCTGTTGCTGCCGGGTCTCACTACCGGAGAATCCCATGATCCAGATGGGAATTTTTTGAAATTCCGACTTTTTTGCTTCTAAAGACACGTCGGATGCCTCCGCGTCAGCGAAGAACAGCAGAGCAAAAGAGAGGACAAGCAAGACGGTGGCGTTTTTCATCATCAATTCCGCGGGCCCGTAAACGTGTATTTGACGTCGTAAAAAGGGTTCGTCATGTTCTCGGGAAAGGGCGGTAACGGGATAGCCGTCTCGACCGCACGTTTGGCAAATAAGTCAAAATCGCCGTCTCCCGAGGATCGGACGACGGAGATCTGTTCCTTTTTCACTTCGTTTTTCTCCTCCTTATCCTCAAGCTGACCATTTGGAAAAAGGCGAAAACGCAAGACCACTTGAAGCGGCTGACTGCGTTTGAATTCACTACGATAAAAGATCCACCTTCTGGCAATCTTGCTCCTAACTAGATCCCAATAGGTATTGTCTTTAGGAGAAGATCCCGCCACCCGCAGGGCCAGCATGTCCTGCGTGCCACGCTCCGTTTGTTGGAAACCCGGCTGGGCATCAAAGTCCGGTGGAATAGTGAGTTTGGCAATCTGACGGTCGAGGGCATCCGGTTCGGACGTGGTCATGGGAACCGCGGGTTGCGAAGGAACCTGGTCTTGCTCGACAGGCAACCTGGCTAGCTGCGGAGCCTGGGGCGGCACGACAATTGGCATGTCCGGAGGCTCGGCCGCTCTTGGGAGTTTCGGCGACGCTTCAGGAACGAATGGAACCGCTTCTGGTACTGGTTGGGCCGGTTGGGTCGTCATACTCGCGGGGATCCGCACCGATTGAAGCGCCTGCGTCAACGATTCCACAGTACTGCTTTTCCGCGCAGTTTGCAGCGGCGTCTCCTTCTTCGGCGCCTCAGGCGGCGCGACGTCCGCCAGGCGGGGTGCCCGGGAGGGTAAGGTAATGCCTGACGATTGAGGAGTCCTGGTTCTATCCGGTTTCTGCTCGGCATCGGATGTGACCGCCGGACTCACGCGGTTGGAAACCTGCTTTGGTTTCTTGGGGGCGGCGATGGTGCCGACAGCCTGCTTCAGTGTTTGGGCCAGAGGGTCGACACGTGGGGCTTGTTTCTTGGGAACGACGTCTGAGTCTAATTTCGGAGGTGGCGGGGGCGCTTGGATTGGCTGAACGTCCATCTCCAAGGCAGGCGACTGCCTGATAGGAGGAGGGGCCTGAGCCGGCGCGGGCTCAGCTTTTTGGGGCAATGCCGGGGCTTGCAGCTTTGGCACAACCACGGAATCCAGCGCGCCCATGAGCGAATCCGTCACTCGTTCCGGCACCCTCGGCTTCTCCTGGGGCACGGGGATGGGAGGACTGACCGCTTTTTGGAGCGGTGCGGCCTTCGGGGCTTTTCGGACCTCCGCCTTGGGCGGGGGAACCTTATCGACGTTCCGTTCCGGCCTCGACTGCGTTTCCGGTGAAGCAGTCGGAGACGCCGAGATCTCCTGAAACGTGACGAGCGTGACCTCGTAAGCCCCTGCAGACTGTTCGAGCGATGAGGCGAAACGCAAACTCATGAACGCGATCAACACAACCGCGTGAATGACCAGCGAACCGGCAAGGGGCCACGTAAATCGTTCTTCCGCCGAGTCGGCACGATCCGGCAGATGAACCGACAAAAGACTGAAAGGCGCCGCATGCGACATTGCGTCATCCAAACTTACAGAGGCTCGAAGACCTTTTCTTCAACCACAGTCCCTTGGGGGTTCGTGACCATGCCCAACCGTTCGATTCCCGCCTTCTTGACTTCATCCATGACTTGGACAATCCGACCATAGGGAACCTGACGATCAGCTCGAAGATACACCGACACGAGGGGGTTCAGGGCTTTGGCTTCATCCAAACGTTTCCGTAAATGAAACAGCGTGACAAGATCTTTTCCCAGGTAGACCCGTTCGTCGGGTTCAATGGTAATCACGAGACGCTCCATGGGGACAACGGTATTCGATTGCGAACGCGGGAGGGAAATATCAATACCCCGGTGCAGCATCGGAGTCGTCACCATAAAGATCACCAACAGCACAAGAACCACGTCAACGAGAGGAATGATGTTGATGTCAGAAAGAAACCGACGATGCCGGGGTTCGGAAATCACGGGCGACTTCGACCTTTTTTGCCGGTAAAGGCCGGCGCGTCAAGGGCATTCAAAAATTCGATGCCGAAGGCTTCTACGCCGAATACGGTTTTTCGAATGTGGGAAAGATAATAATTATACCCGACGACTGCGGGAATCGCGGCAAACAGTCCGGCAGCGGTCGCAAGCAGGGCCTCGGAAAGACCGGGAGCCACCGAAGCGATACTGGCCGTGCCTTCGATGCCGATTTGATGAAAGGCATTAATGACACCGACGACCGTCCCCAATAACCCGATGAAGGGGGTAATATTTCCCGTGGTGGCCAGGAAGGGGAGATACGCTTCCTGCCGGGCGATTTGTTCTTGAACGAGATACTGTACGACTTTTTCCAAATACTGGCGGTCCGGCCATTGACCCGCCTTCCTGGCCGTCACGGTGACGTCGCCCACGTGAAAATCGACAAGATGCCCCATACGATTCAACACTTCAAGAAAGACTGAACCGCTGGGGCTATGGGGCAATTCCGCGGCCAGGCGTTGAAGTGGTTGCAGCGCCTTTTCGCTGAACGCGTCTCCCTCCTGATAGGCCTGGAGGAACTGTCGCTCCTCTTTTTTGAGCCGCCGGATCATGCGCCATTTATACAGGATGATGCCCCACGAAATGACGGAAAATCCCAGCAGGATCAATAAGACGATGAGAGAGATGGTCCCCAGGGAACCAAGCAGTTCAAGAGGGTCGGTTGAAAACATTGGATATGACAATCAGCCTGTAACGTGAAAAATGAAAACTCACCGTGCGAGTGAGCGCAGCTACAACGAAGTGAATGGCGGGGCCGACGGGATTTGAACCCGCGACTTCCAGATTGACAATCTGGCGTCCTAACCTGGCTGAACGACGGCCCCATTCACGTAAGGGGGTAGCTTTATGATTGCGATGTCGAACCGAGCCTCCTGCCTAAGGCAAGAATCCCTTCAGGGTACACGTTCGACACTCTCTATGGATAGTCAGAGATATATGGTAGGCGGAACAGGGCTCGAACCTGCGACCTTTGCCTTGTAAGGGCAACGCTCTCCCAACTGAGCTATCCGCCCCACGCCCCATGTATTCAAGAATCCAACACTTTTTTAATTATATCAGCCAAGTATACTCTGTCAACCGTAAGGAATGCCGACCGTTTCATGACCACGTCGGCACAAAAATCGACAGCACCCTTGAGAAAGAGGGGCACAACCCTTTACAGTGCGAATTTCGTCATGATGAGATGAACGCCGGGATCGAACAATGACCTACAAAATCAGACACATCAGCAAAGAGGTAGGTGCCGAGAACCCGCAATTGTTATCCCGAACCGAACGGGTGTGGCTCTTTGCCGAACAGCATCGTCGGGCGCTCATTGCCGGAATCATCGTAGCGTTCCTGGTGATGATCCTTCTCGGGGTCCTCCTCTGGATGCAGCACCAACAGGGACATGAAGCGCTGGCCCTTGAACATCGAGCCGCCCAAGCCTACCTTGACCGGTCCCTTGATGACGTCGATGCCGCAAAAGAGAAGCTGCAAGAAGCCGTGACCCTGTATCGACAGCTCATCGAGGAATTTCCGCGTTCCGCCAGCGCCCGATCGGCGTGGTATTTTATTGGAAATGCCTTAGCCGAACAAAACGACCACGCCGGGGCCGTCGACGCATATCAGCATTTCATTGGCCAGGCGGGAAACCCTCCCGCTCTGCTCGGATTGGTCTACCAGCGACTGGGGGCCAGCTATCTGGCAAACGGGGAACGCGAAAAGGGAATCAACGCCTACACGCAAGTGCTTCAAATGCCTCAAACGCTCAACAAGGATCAGGTGATTTTCGAACTCGCAAAACTCGAGGAATATGAAAAACACCATGACGAGGCACTCGCCCGTTACAAACAGTTATTGGATGAACATCCGAACTCGCCCTATGCGAGTGAAGCCGCCTTGCGAGTCAGGATTCTCGAACCGCCCGCTGAGGAGCCGGCCGGAGGCGAGGGAACCGAACAGGAAAAGATGCAGGAACGGAAAGAAACCGAGGAATAACGGGAGACAGGAAGGGTTTTCTCAGGAAGTAATCATCAACATCAGCCCGGCTCGAATCAGACTGCTTCGCAAATTATTCAACAACTTCAAGTCCTGCACCGACACCCGAAACCGTTTGGCAATACTCCAGAGGCTGTCGCCACGCCGCACACGATACCACGTCGCCTCCCCGACCTTCGTCACGTCTTTGTTGACGCGCAACCGTTGTCCGACCCTGATCAAACTCCCCGGGAGATCATTGAGGTGTTTCAATTGCCTGACGCTCGTCCCGAAGCGATGCGCAATCACCGACAGACTGTCTCCCCGGCGCACGCGATACCACGTCTGTTGAGACCGTTGAGACGGGGGTTGTGTCCACGTCTTCATTCGGGATTTGGCCTGCTCCACGTGCCCTGCCGTTCCCACGGGAACCTTTAAAAAATAACCGGCTTGATCCGGTGGAATGACGCTGCGACGGAGTTCGGGATTCAACCGCCGAAGCTCTTCAAAAGGAATCCCCGTCTCCTTGGCAACGGATCGCAAATGGATGGACGCGGCCATACGAATCTCTTCGTATTGATGAACCGGTTGGGAACGGGCGTCAAAACCGAACTGCTCGGGACGCGTGGCGATAATCATGGCGGCCATGAATTTGGGAACGTATTGCTTCGTTTCCCGGCGGATATAACGGCTCCTTGCGATCGTCCAGAAATCACGAGTGCCGGTTTTTTTAATCGCGCGACCGATTTTCCCGGCCCCGGCGTTATACCCCGCAAGCGCCAGGGGCCACGAGCCAAAAAGATCATAGAGATCTCGCAAGTGGGCCGCCGCCGCAACCGTGGACTTGATGGGGTCCCGGCGTTCATCCACGTACCAATTGACCCTCAAGCCGTAAATCCGGCCCGTGCTCTTGATAAACTGCCACGGCCCCGACGCGCGCGCGCGCGAATAGGCCCTTGGGTTAAATCCACTTTCGACCAACGACAGATAAATCAATTCCTTCGGCAGGCCGAACTCGACGAAGATCTGCTCGATTAACGGCCGGTAGGCATAGAATCTTGGCAACCACTCTTGAAAGCGGTCATGAATCACGTTTTGAAAATAGTGAATATTGCGTTCGACCGCGGGATTGATGATAACGGGAACATTTTCATACGTATGATCCCTGCGCCCCTGAGGGGAGAGAGCCTGCCTTGGACTCGAACCGGGAGTTGAGGCGAGGGGGGCGTGAGAAGGAGAACCTGGTCGGGGGGCCGGGGAGAAATAAACAAGACCCCTGGGGCTCGCCGGTAAAGGCAGAGCAGACGTCACTGCGGCATTCAGCGGTTGGGGGATTCCGGAAGCGACAACGTCGCCGGCACTAAAGAAAAACCCTGATAGACAGAGCGTAAAGACGAACTGAACAGTCAAGAAAGACCTGTTTCTACCAAACCAATTGATTTTTCTCATATTTTTCTTCTGGCGTGCCTGCTTGACTTGAAAATGTAACTTGAACGCACGCCTCTGTCAAGCACTTAATTTGGATTTTATCTCTCAGACATTATCATTACCGGTTTTTACTGTCATTCCCACTCGGAGGCGGGACATGCCTTATGGCGCCCACCGCTCCTTCTTTTGTGGTTGTGCAGTTAAGTATAAAGGCCCATGTAATTGGAAAGTATACACTCAACGCCGCAAGGAGTCATCCAGCCAATCGCGCCCTTTCCCCCCAAAGACATTCTTTTCTTATCAGTTGTAGTGCCCGCATCAAATGCGGCCCGCCCTCATCATCCCCGCCCCATCCCTTTCTTTTCAGTCGTAGTGGCGGCATCTCATGCCGCCTTCTTCCATCCTTTCCTTTTCAGTCGTAGTGGCCGCATCTAATGCGGCCTTCCCCCTTCGTCTTTGGTAGTTATACCCCCCGCCATCCCATGGCGCCACCTCAGGGCGCCTGCGGGCGTGGCTGCGCCCGGGCGCCCATGGTTTTGGGTCCTTTTGCCGAAACAAAAGAGCCTGTCTTGAGCGAAAGTCGAAAGAACCGCGTCGTGCGGGGCCGAAACCCCGCAAGCCCCTCTCTTCCTTCTGTCAACGAATGACTGAACATTGACAATTCCCGTGAAGCTTGCCTCCGAGCAAGAGAGACAACTGCAAGGGCGAGGCCCCAGACACGGTCTTGACCCGTTGGTTGGTGAAGTAAATAATAGAATACAACGTGTCTTCTCACATCGGTTGGCCGTGCCCCCTGGCAGGCTCGTCTGTTGAAGAGAAAGGTTCTTTGCAAATCAATCGGCTCGTGGCAACGAGTCCAATGGTAGAGACGTCGAATTGTGAAAATCCATATACAGAAACCGGCGAGAGAAGACCTCTCGATAAACTTCGTGTTGTCCCCGTTCATAACCGATTGGGCATCGGCACAGACGAGGTTCATCGCCGCAATCGCCAGAGAATTACGCGATGTGTTGTCCGTGCGCGCGATGGATTTCAGTGCAAACCCTTCGTCCGAGCTTGGAGAATCGTGGTGCAAATATCGGATCTTTGGAGGTGCAAGCACCATCGTCCTCAATCCCGGTGCCTTGCAGTTGAATTTTGTGAACCTGAGTGAAAATGACTATCCAACCGTAGAGGAGATAATCCGAAGATCGAAAGATGTGTTGTCGAAAGATATCGGTGGCTATACAAGGGAGCGTGTGTCGCTGTCGTCCAACCTGCACGTCGGAACGGTCGAGAAAGGGGTTGCCGGCGTGTACCTTGAGCAGTTTGCCGTGAAACAAGTTGCCGATGTAGCCAAGACCGATTCGAGAATACAATATAGTCCAGCCGTAAAAGTCATACTGTCGGATAATTCGGATGACGCGGTAAACTGGGTAGTACATCGCTCGGTCGAAAAATCCGAGTGGCTGCCCGATGGGCTCTTCGTCACGACGTTCATTGATGTTTCATCGCCTGATTTGATGTCGTTCGAAGATCAAGCCCAATTGGTCCAGCGAATCTATGACTTGGCCGATCAGGCAGTCGGACAGCAGCCTTCTGGAGGCAATGCCAATGACGCAGCTTCTTAGCGAAGCGGCACATAACTTCGCGGCATTCAGTCATGAACGGGTGGCCCGGGAAGATGACAGGCAAGTGTGCGGGGCTCAGCATATCATGCAGGCACGATATGAGGCTGAACGTCCTTTGAATTTTCAGAAGGTAGCTGGCCAGCCACGCGCCTTTCCCGCCAGAGAGAAGGACAGTCATAGCAGAATGTCGGACATCGGTTACCAGTGTTTTTTCCGTACACACATGCCTGCGACACCGTGGAACAGCCCGCGTCCGGATTGGCTGAAGGATGCGATCGAAGAGTTGGAGTCTATAGACGACGAAGTAACCGAGGAAGCACTGCCGGAGATTCAGGCCCATACCAAGGATAAGGCAAGGGCGATTATGTCCGCATTAGCCACACAGCCGGTTGCGCCGACGGTCTACCCCACGGCGGACGGCGAGGTCGCCCTGTATTTCAAATCACCCGTTTCAGCGTCGTCCGTTCTGATCTTGGTGGGAAACGATGGCCAGGCCGCGTGTTTTTCGTACATCGACGGGAAAAATCGTCGAGCCCGGTATGAAGATGCCACCGAACTCCCTGATGAATTCGTGAAAGCACAGTTACGGTTGCTGGAAGTACCGGCGTTTTCGAAAGACACATGAGTGAATTGCTGCCTGCGTTGAGGAAGACCGAGAATATCGGAAGAAGCGTCTTCTCGCGCAGGGCGGCGAAGCGAGCCAGGAAAGGGACAGTCATCCACGACGTTTTTCTTGAAAGCCTGGAAGCAGACTCGATCTCCGTAGACCGAATGGATCACGTGACGCGAAGGGCTCTCGCCGCACTCTCGATACAGACGGGACGAAACAGGACCCCTCGTCGAGACTTTCACGGTTGGGCGGTGCTGACAGTCAACGCCGCGGCATCCAACGGAAGAACCGTAAGGGCGACGCCCAATGAATTCAACAGATATCACGCCGATATTTTTCTGAATTTGCGCGACGATAAAGAGCGGCGTGACGGGCAAATACAACATGCCATTGAGTTGGCCACGCTTGCGAAATGGTGGGATGCGCCTTAGCCTACCGCGCCCGTCTTGTTCGCCGTAACAGTTAAATACCGATCTATTCCTTCCTCATCACCCGACTCGTGTTCCAGCCCATCCTCGCTCCCCGAACAGCGCCTGCCCTCGACTCCGATCGAGGACCGGAATCGCGCAACAACAACAGAGGGCGAAGAGGGCTGTCCCTTGTTTTGTCAATAAATAAATGCTCGTTTAAACCTGAATGCAGAGGACGGTCAAACCGATGCCCACAGCAGAAAGCATCAAGAAAGAGCTCAAGGATCTGCTGGAAAAGCAGGATGATCTGGTAAAGCTTACCCGCGATACAAAAGACATAATCGCTTTTGGCACTGCCTATCAGCATTGGTATTCACGGGCTTATAAGTTAGTTGAATCTCTCGCACCTGAACGGTTAGAGGAATTCGTATCGTATTATCTCATCGATCCTAAGCGGAAGATTATAGACATAGACATCACCAATTATGTAATTCAGGACTACCTCCAACAGATTGGTCCGAGAGGAACTCGTGGCAGGAAACCTCCTTGGGATGCGAATTCTCGCGTAGTGATACGGATCACAAATCAAATACAGATCATCGCTTCTCTTTCATCGCGTGTAGATAATGTGCTGCAGGACGTGACCGGCCACCTTTTTGCAGAGCTACAAGATTCAGAGCTTAGTGCGGCTGTGCGACTCAAGAAGGTCAGTAGGCGTGCTGCCGGCGCTTTGGCAGGGGTTGTTCTTGAAAGACATCTCCAACGAGTCGCAGTGAATCATAAGATACCTATTCGGAAGAAGGCCCCGACCATCGCTGACTTGAATGATCCACTGAAGCAAAAGGGAGTTCATGCTGTGCCAATTTGGAGAAAGATTCAGCTGCTCGCTGACATTCGAAATGACTGTGCCCATCAAAAGACCTCAGAACCAACCGATGAGCAAGTTGACGAACTGATTGCTGGGGTAAATTCTGTGATAAAGAGTGTCTTCTAGGTCAGCCTACTGACGTTCCCCCCAATTCTGCCCCCCCACAAAACCGGGCGACCCCTCGCGTCCCACCCTCTCCCCAATCTGTCATCCCGGACTTGATCCGGGATCCAGGGCCTTGCTTGTGTTTTCAGTTGTAGGGGCCGCATCTAATGCGGCCCGCCCTTTTTGCTTTTGCATGTGTAGCGCGCCATCCCATGGCGCCACCCCAGGGCGCCTCCAGGCGTGGCTGCGCCCCGGTCCCGAATTCGATGTGGGGGCGAGGACTGTTTGAGCGCAGCGAGTTCCGCAGCCCAAGCAAACGGGACCGGGGCAAAGGCCCCCGAAGGGCCACGCCCGGGCGCCCATGGTTTTGGGTCCTTTTGCCGAAACAAAAGGACCTCGTCGTGCGGGGCCGAAACCCCGCAAATATTTCCCCCCTCCCCCTCGTCCTGCGGGGCAACGCTACGGCGTCGGAAGAGTGGCGGCACATCGGAACCCGGTCGAATGATTCCGGTCGAGCGGATCGCTGGCGATCCGGGTAAAAATTCTCACCTGTGGGGTTTCCACTTGCCACCCGGAACTGCGAATGACCCGGCGGATCCCCGTCGAGGGCCCCTGAGGATTCCGGCGTGGACTCATGGAATAATACGTCGCGTCATACCAATCGGCGACCCACTCCCAGACGTTGCCCGCCATATCGTAGACCCCGTAGGGGCTTTGGCCCTTTTCATACATCCCAACCGGCACGAAGGTCTTTTCACCCTGCCAGGACTGGTTGAAATTCAGATGCCGATGCGTGGGTTCGACGTTCCCCCAAGGGAACCGTCGATCATCGGTCCCTCGCCCGGCCTTCTCCCATTCGGCTTCGGTCGGCAACCGCTTGCCCGCCCATTGACAATAGGCATCGGCGTCAAACCAATCCACGTTGACCACCGGCAAGGAAGCAATGGACTCCGGCATGAGCCCACCCTGCCATAAATTTTTCGATGGATCGGTCGGGTGCGAAGGCGTGCGATGGCCGGTCGCGCGAATAAATTCCAAATACAGGCCATTGGTCACTTCATATTTGTCAATGGCATAGGCATCCAATTCCACCTCGTGATTGGGGTATTCATCCAGCCCACCGTCTCGTGCCCATTTGGGCACACCCATAAAAAACGGACCGGCAGGAATGCCCACCATGGGTGCGCCATCCCTGCTCGAAACGGCCACGTCCGCGTGAGCCCGGTCTTTGACGGCATCGTTCCCACCCATTCCCGTGAAAACACACGCAACGACAACCAGCGTCCTTGCAATCTTCGTCATCATATCTCCTCTGTACGCCAAAACGATCGGGCCCCGATGTCGAGCGACATGAAGGTGGGTGAACCACGCGTTCTTTGTCAGCCCGTGCTTTCCTGCTCGGCCCGTCTCAACGCGCGCATCAGCACGGGGTCGTCCAACGCCATCTCACTCAGCGCATCCATGACGTGAAGGCCCTTGGCTTCCATCAACTCTTTGGCCTTGGCATATTGTTTGGCATTGAAGCGGGCGGCAGTCGGTTGGTTATTGATCACCTGGCACGCCAGCACCCCGTCTTCAAGGTCCAACGTCCCTCCCTCCTCCATCAACGTCTGCGCCTGCGCGACCGTGATGCCGTGGAGTTCGGCAAACTCCCCGATCCCGCCGGTTTCGACCATCGACCCGTCCGGCATCGAACACTTGCGTTTGAAATAGGGCGACCAGTCTTTACGAAAATCGATATAGCGAATATCTCCCCCTTGAGCCACCGACCGCTCCAGCTTGCTGTAATCAAGCCCGAGATTTTTCTGTTTGAGGCGTTCCTGCAATGCCTCGGAAAGCCCACGGTAAAACACACGCGCCGAGGCCTCGGGCAAGGGAATATCCGAAAACCTCGCAAGTTGTTCGGCCTGCGCGGTCTGCTCCAAATCCAGGACCCAGGTCTGCTTGGGCTCCTGTCCGGTCGGATCGATCCTGCACACGAACAACCCGCGCGTCACCACTCCTCCGGTTTCCGGATACGTATACAGCCCCCCTTCCGTCAACAGCTGGTGCATCTCGTCAACCGGGATCTCATAACTTTCCCCGAGAACCTGCGCGTGATGCTCGATATTCTCCTCACCGGCCATGGCGCACACCATGACGTTCCCCGGAGGATCGAAATCCGTATAATTCTCCAACACGTTATAGAGTTGAGGCTCTTTGGCCGGTTTAAGCGGCCGTTTTTTTATCTTGAACATGCGTAGTCCTTGTCATTCCTGTTTTTCCCTCTCTGTCATTCCCGACATTTTTAATCGGGAATCCAGTAATTTGTCGTCACTCTGGTATTTTCTCATCATGACAAATAGGATGGAGTCAGCCCTGTATTCTGTCAACGCCTGTCCTGAGCCTGTCGAAGGGAATCAGTGAACGTTGTCATTCCAGGTCGTCAAATGCTAGATCTGCTTTTCATGGATGCCTCACGACAACTGGCAACCCTGTTCTGGCAATACGAGGCGTTCAAATGGGACCCTGACCAAGGCTTTGTGCTCGCCTCCGGGGAAACCAGCCCGTATTACGTGGACTGCCGGGCCCTCCTTGCGCATCCCGATGCCCGGTGGCTCGTCGCGCAACTCGCGTGCGCGGCCATCCGCGACCTCTCCCTTGATGCGGTGGGTGGCCTGGAAATCGGAGCCATTCCCCTGGCCACAGCTATATCCGATTATGCCTTTGCAACTCAACCGTCGAAAACCTACGACACCTTTATCGTGCGCAAACAGGCCAAGGAGCATGGACTGGGAAAACGAATCGAAGGCGTGGTCAAGGCCAATGATCGCGTGCTGGTCGTCGATGACGTGCTGACGAGCGGCGGATCGCTCCTGCAAGCCCTCCGTGCCGCCAGGGACGCGCAATTGCACGCCTCTCACGCCCTGGTGATCGTGGACCGGCAAGAACAAGAGGGTAAACGGACCATCGAAGCGCAAGGGGTCTCATTGATCAGTCTGTTCACCCTGGACGACTTAAAAACCGCCCAACCCGACACTTGATCGATGCCCGGCCAATAGCTGATGTTGAGGAGAGCCGTGACGCCCGACAAGATCGAAGTGATCGCGCCGAATCTCAAACGACGCCTGTCGGGTGTCACGGCAACGATCGCGCGGTTATTGCCGGTGCAGGCCCGATCGATAGGGATCGTGGCGACCGGGCCGGGCCTGCCGTCCCACGTCCCATGCATCCCGCTGCGGTCCGTGATCCGGATGTCCGGTCGGGCGTGTCGGGTCTGGCATGCGCGGCGCAACACCGAGATGCTCCTCGGTCTCATCCTGCGTCACGTTCTCAGAAAGCGCCTGAAGCTCGTGTTCACCTCCGCCTCGCAGAGGAATCACACGCGCTATACCCGCCTGCTGATCTCGGGTATGGATGCCGTCGTCGCAACGTCACGCAAATCCGCGTCCTATCTGCGCCGCTCGTCGCGCGTGATCGGGCACGGGATCGACACAGGGATGTTCCACCCACCCCCCGACCGGCGCGCTCACCGGCGCTCGCTCGGCCTGTCCGAGAACGTGACCATCGGGTGCTACGGGCGCATCCGGCGCCAGAAGGGCACGGACGTGTTCGTCGACGCGATGCTCGAAGTGCTGCCCCGACACGTCGGGGTGACCGCCCTGGTGATGGGCCGCGCCGCGCACAAGCACGGACCGTTTCTGCAGGACCTGCGCGAGAAGGTGGCACGGGCGGGGCTCCAGGACCGGATCCTGTTCCTGCCGGAAGTGCCGGTGGAGGAAATGCCGCGCTGGTATCAGGCGCTCGACCTGTTCGTGGCCCCGCAACGCTGGGAGGGCTTCGGGCTGACCCCGCTCGAAGCGATGGCGTGCGGTGTGCCGGTAATCGCGACGACTGTCGGCGCATTCGACGAGTTGGTGGTGGAGGGCGAGACCGGGCGACTGATTCCCCCCGGTGATACAGAGCAGATGCGCGCGGCGGTCGATGCCGCGATTGCCTCACCCGCCACGCTGCAGCAATGGTCGTCTGCAGCCCGGCGCCACGTTGAGGAAAGATTTAGGATCGAAGACGAAGCAGCGACGCTCAACGCGCTCTACCGAGAGCTGCTGGATGGCGGTGAAGACGGGCCATGACGCTTTCACGAACTGCGGTCCATACTGATCTACTCCCTTAGCGTTGCCAACTGTCAATTCCCCCACTACACCTTCGTGAAATATGTGAAGCTGTGGGAAGCTAAGAAAAGTCGCTGAAAAAGGAGGATTTGATGGAGCTATGGGGTATTTATGCGAGATTCTCGAGTCGTTCGAGCCATTTCGCAAAATGAGGGCATTGACTGCGAATTTTAGACAAACCGATTCGTTCTGCTGTCTGCGGCCCAACGATGGGTTTGTCGCTTGCGTATTTTGGCAGATGTTTCGTGATTTGCTTTGAGGGGGCGGTTTGTTGTCCGTCATCGATCAGTTCCGGCGATCCACTTACACCATCGACGATGCGTTGCAGCTTTCGGATTGCCGAGTCATCCTGGTAAAAAAACGAAAGTTTCGAAATATCCGCGAACAGGTAAGCCTCGTATTCATGGAGTTGGATGTGGGGTATGAATCGCGCGTCATTCGTCTTCTCGGCCCATGACTCTTCGAGAGCTTCGACGCGTCTGTAGGGATTCGTTATCGTATGGTGCTTCTTTAGTTCCGGGAAATTGTGCGGTAAGGCGTAGAGATCAATCATCGACGTGAAAAATACGTCATACGCAGAATTCTGCCTAAGGGAATGGATGATGTCTTTTTGCATCGCGTCGAAGTTTCTGCCACCTCCTCGATGAATCTTACCTTTCTTGTAAAGGTTAGCTATCAGGATCGGCCCGTGCATGTAAACTCCGTGCTGCGCCAAATGCGGTTTCAGCACGGTGTCCGCGAACGTTTGTTCCGTCTGGCCTTCGGCAAAAAGGTTGAGGCTTGCCATCAGTGAGGGCCGGCGCCGATGACGTTCTTCGCCCAGATTTCTCCGAGGGAGTAATCCTGCAGCCAGTCTTTCAGTTCTTCCGCATTGGGTCGAACGAATTTGGATGATTCGCCGTCGCGTTCGACAATGATGATGTCTTCAACGTCGAAATGATCGAGAAATGCACTGGATTGGGTGCTCAGCAGGACTTGGGCGTGGTGGCTTGCGGATTGGAATAATGAAGCGATGACGTTCAGGGCGTAGGGATGCAGACCAAGCTCCGGTTCGTCAACGATAATCAGGTGAGGTAATTCTTCTGCAGGCTGCATCAACAAGCTGATCAGGAAAATGGCCCGAAGCGTCCCATCCGAAAGCTGATGTGGGCCGAAAACCAAGTCTGATTGGCGATGCCGCCAGTTCAGAATGATATCTCTTTTTCCTGGTCCGGTAGGCTCGAGAACGAAGTCGTCGAAGAATGGAGCGACTTGCTTGACGGTTGCCACGATTCGGCGATAGGCGGTCTCGTCCTGTAATTGCAGCCGGTAGAGAACTGCAGCCAGGTTCCCGGCATCAGGCATGAGCCAACGATCGCCATCTACGTAACAATACCGCATGATTCTTGCAGTCGGTCCGGTGTCGTGAAAATGATAGACGCGGCAGTGCTTGAGCACATACAAGAGGGTCTTTGCCGTTGGCTCACCCTTGGAAGCCTCGTCTCGAATCAAGGCTTCCGCGTGACCTGCTCCGAAATCCATTCTCTTGGGAGTCGTGTGACCTTCAGTGAAAAATGACAGGTGCTCTTCTGCAAAGATCAGTGAGTCATTGGCAGCGTGGAAGAGTCGCATTTGATAAGTGTCAACTGCATTGTTCACCGTGAAGTTCAGTTCTGCTTCCATTTGTGACGTAACCTTGGGGCCAAAATACAGGTTAGCCGTGGCTCGTCCCGTCTCACCGATATATTGTTGGAGACGTCCGGCCGTGAGTTCGTTCATCATCTTGAAGAACGAGATCAGGTTGCTCTTGCCTGCGCCGTTGGCACCGATCAACACGTTGAGAGGTTGAAGTTCCAACGTCGCCTCTTTGATTGACCGAAAACCGCGAATCGTTATCGAGTTGAGTTTTGTCATATTCCTCTCAAGTACTGGCAATAACTTATGATCGACCGTTGCTCTCGTCTGCGATGATTGGCGTTCGGCTGAAAATGGTTGAGTGATTTCAGGGTCTTATGATTTACTGGCTACGTACAGTGCCCGAGAGAGATACAATAAGTGAATCAAAATCGGCCTAAGTATGCGTGTCCTGTTCCGTGTCGTGCAAGTGCCGCCGTCTTGTGATTCGCCGGTGTTGAATGGCCAATGGCGGAACCTCGACGAAGCGGACTTCGCGCTGGTCGATGCCGGAGCATGATTGCGGAAGTCATCAAAATGCGTCTTGCCTTTCGTCGCAGAACGCACGTTTGGAAGGATCACTGATATGTTCTACTGCCGCTGTATTCTTGTGTTTGCCAAGTCATGGAGGCGGTGAGCATGGGGGTTCTGATTTATCGACCGACTCCGGTGCTGATACCGGAAGAAAGTGCCTGCAGGAGAGACTTTCTGTCCCGTCAAAGCACGGCCCACCTGATAGAGGCCGATTACCGCGAATACGATTCGCGGACGATATTCTATGACGTGTTCCGGTGTGACGACGACCGTAAAGTGGTGGCGATCGGTCCTCCGCCGGTCAATTTGCGGCATGAACTGGAGAAGCTGAGGATCACCTGCGGCGGACGGATAATCCCTCACCGCAAGCGAGAGTATCGAAGGCTTTGCGTCCTTGAACTGACATATGACCAAACCGTGAATGCCGGGAAGAACCTGCCGCTCCGGTTCTCGTTCCCATCCTTCGACGTGGAAATCGAGGTGCCGCCGCCGCCCTTGTCCTCTTCGGCAGAAACGCCCCATCTGGGCCTGATGACGCTACAGCGGAATAATCCCCTCCCGTGGATCCTCGATTGGTGCCGCTGGCATCACCGCCTGCATGGCGTGTCCCGCCTCGTCCTTTACGACAACGCCAGCGACAACCGCGATGACCTCGCGGCGGCATTGGCTCAGATGAGCGAGGCGGTCGACGTCGTGCTCGTCGACTGGCCCTTCCCCTATGAACCAAGACGGAGTCACAAGAATCGCTTCGGCCAGATCGGGGCACAAAACCACTACCTGCGTCGTTTTGGTTCGGTCGACGCATGGTGCCTGATGCTGGATATAGATGAGTGCCTGGTGGTCAGTGGAAAAAAGACATTCAAAGAATATTTGCGTGATTGCGAAAGCAACGGCGTTGTAGAAGTGTTGTTCGACTCGTTCATCGTACCACCGCATCAAGGACAGCCAGCGATAGCAAATCGACGTGTCAGCTCATACTGGTTCCGCAATCGCGAACGTCGAGACTACGCGTTGAAATTTGCCTTCAAGCCTCGGCACATCGAATTCGTTGGACCGCACATGGCATATCCCAAAAACCGGGTCTTTGCCAAGTTGCTTGGATTGCCTCGTCTATACGGCAAGACTTTCCTTTTCTACGGAAGCGTTCTGAAAAGATTATCTTCCAAACGAATGTTCCGGTTTTTCTTTCCGAATCAGTTTGCGCTTCGGTGTCCGAGTCCCGAAGAAATATTCTTTTACCATTTCCGTGGTCTCAACACGAACTGGAGACCGGAGCGAAATGTCGGCGAAGAAGTCGAAAGCTTCGATGTAAGCCAGCACGTATCCGATGCCCGCATCGGTGAGTTGTTCATCCGCGCCGGACTGAACGATGGCAATGAATTACCCTCTCCTCCAACTGGCCTGAACTCCGCCCGTGAGAATTGAGGGGAAGGTCAGATCGAAAAGGGGCCGCTCCATGCTTTTGGGCCGTCAACAGATGAATAAGTATATTACGGGCAGGAAGCTGGCGATATATGCAGCGTTGCGCCAACTGCCCGGAAAGCTGGGTCGCCGCTACGAACGCAAATATATGAGGCTAGAGGCCCAGACGGAATTCGAGGAGGCGATACACCGTTCCGAGGGCATGACGTGCATCGATCTGGGTGCCAATACTGGCGAATACACCAGAAAGATGGCATCGGGAACCAAACAGGTGATCGCCTTCGAGCCCGATCCCTGGGCCTATGCGGCACTTCAGACCAATGTTGCCGATCTGGACAACGTCAAAATCGAAAATGCGGCTGCAGGCACCAGCGAGGGGACGGTTCTGCTCTACCGGCACGCTCGGTTCGAGGAGGACCCCGCCTGGAGTTCGCAATCGAGTTCTGTCATCTCCAGCAAAAGCAATATCAGTGAAGAGGGAGCCATTGAGATCCGACAGGTGGATTTCATCAGGTAGCTCGAAAACCTGAATGAAGACATCGGCCTTCTCAAGATTGATATCGAAGGCGCGGAGGTCGATATACTCGAAGCCCTGTTCGATAGGCCCGACATCCTGAATCGTATCGGCCATATCTTCGCGGAAACACATGAACGCTTGATACCCGGTCACGAGCCGCGCGTAAACGCACTCCGGGAAAGGGCCAAGCTGATAAGGCAGCCGTACATCAATCTCTACTGGCCTTGAGTGGACCGCTGACGTGGACAGATTCGTTTAATCAAGCCGCCAATCTGGACGATAAGGCGGAACCACCTCATTGCCGTGCCGTTCTAAATCCCGGGTAAAGGCCACCAGGAGCCGGTCTATAACTCCTTCTATTTATGAGATAGTTTCTAGTCAATCCAGTGCTGTTCTGCCCATTGTGCAGAACGGCATACGCGCCGCGGCGATAACTCAAAGTTTCCTGTTACTGCGTGTGAGGGTTTCAAGGGTCCGTTGAATACCATGACCCGTGTTCTGCGGGGCAGTACGGGTGGCCAGAAAAAGCTGAACGGATAAACAGGTCTTCTATGCTTGAAGCTGGCTGCCCACTCTGAAGGCCACCAATTGACTTGATCTCCCACAACGTGGGTGACCCAATCCTGCTCAAGTTTAGTGTTCTTCAAGATCTGTGGTGTCTCGTTCATCCTATCGATAACGAATTGCATTGAGTCTGCTTCAAACCTGAAAATCGAAGTGTTCACACCAATTGGCTTATTAAACAGTTTATTTAATAAGCGCTTATTGGGTGGGAGCCACTCGCGGCAAACGCAAAACTTGCCCGGCATATATTCGAAAAAACAGTCGATTGATCGGACGATAATGACATCCAGATCGAAGTATAGACAGGGGCCCTCGAGATCGCCTATCCCGGTTTGAAAAAGTCCCAGTTTTCGACCCTCATTGAAGTGAGTTGCGGCTTCGAGATTTATTTCCGGTAATGGATACACTTCTACCTCGGGGCGAATCCCCTGCGAATTGTCGGTAAAGCAGACGAATCTGAATGCGGCACTTAAGTTTCGTTGAACCCCCGCATACAAGCGATTGACATAGTGGGGCCCATAAAGATGATCGCCCCATTTGATTGTGATGACATTAACAGGCATGATTTTCAACACAAATCGAAGGTGATATGTTTTTGTAATTTAGAGGACGAAACTCAGTTTGGCAATTAGAATCTAGATTTCTCTGTATAACGATAAAGGTGTGAATCGGGGCAGCCGATCGATGAAATTCAGGGATTTGTCAAATCTCCATCGGTTGCATGCAATTAACGCCGAGTGCCATTCTTGCATTCGAACCGTAAGCTTCCCCGTCATGGAGACATTTCTAAAGTAGAGTGTCTGGCCGTTTCGACCTTCCACGAAAAGACTTTTCCAACTTTTTTCAGCCACCAGTACCCATAAAAGAAGAACAATGAATTCAGGCTCAGTTTTTGCGGCTATTCTTATTGCCATTAATGTGATCACGCTAATGTTCATAGCTCCGTTGAATAATCTCATCTTGGCTCATTCCTATGAACCGGTCTGTCTTTCCTGTCTTTGCGGAATCTACGGGGGTGGGATACTCGTGGTGGGCTTTTCCCTGTTTTTGGCGAATTGGTGGGGAGGTGAAAAGATTGCTTTGCGTGTTCAAAAATCTCTCTCGATTGTGGCCCTCGTGTCTTTCTTGCACCTTATTCAATTGACTACGGTTCCTTCCTCAATGAATACCCTGTATGTCATTGTTTGCATCGTGGTGCTTGCTCCGGCTGTAATAGGTTTTTTACGGGGACAGAAGAAAACGGTCATTCTTGTGCATCAGTTTTTTTTCATCCTTTTCTTATATGAAGTATTGAATTTTGGTCGGGTCATTCTTCAGGCACATGAATTGGAAGCCAACATCGAGTCCGCCCATAACAGGGCAGGACAGGTTGTTTTAGAAGAGGATGGGCATCATGTCTTTTGGATAATTTTCGATGAATTTTCGCTTGTCCAGAGTTTGGAGAGCGGTGAATTTGACGTGAACGTTGTTCCAAATTTGGCAACATTCTCCCAGGCCAGTACGTGGTACCCTCATGCGCGAACTCTCCATTCAATGACCGAACAAGCCATTCCAGCATTGCTTTTGGGAAAGAAAGATGTCACTGATTTCAAGCAGCAATTTTTATACGACTTCGATCCCCAAAATTATCTTTCTTCCATGGCCCGAAAGATGGAGGTCTTTATCTTCGGATATCATTTGCCCTATTGTCTGGCTTTTCAGGAAATCGCTGAGAGGTGTCGGGTTTTTCCTAAGACAGGATTTACCGACTCTGTCTCACTGGTCAGGCATATTTGGCATAGAGCCATCCCCGGGATGTTACGCAACACCATAACGCTCAAGGAATTACGTCTGCTGATTTTTGGGCCCGCGATTCGACAACACCCGATTGCTCTTGCGCTCAACATGGGGCAATCTTTCAATCATCCCACTTTTACATATATTCATGAGGAGTTACCCCATTCTCCTTATGAATATAAAAGTAATGGTGACCTCGCGAGCAACACATATGGATCTGGGCCATCGAAACGGTTAAGTTCCGACGAACTTGAAGAATTGCAAAATTTCTACAGAGAACAGGTGACATATACAGACGCCTTATTTGGAGAATTTGTTGCCCAACTCAAGGTCAAAAAACTGTATGACCAATCATGGATCGTGGTCATGAGCGACCATGGAATAAGTTTTGATCCCCTAAAGCCTGGCCGCGTACTTGAGCATGAGCAGGTGGACCGTGTGCCGTTCTTGATCAAATCGCCCGGACAAACCCGGGGTGTGGTGAATCCGCGACCAGTTGATACATCCGGGTTTTTTGAGATTTTACTGGACCAAATGGAAGAGGTAAAACACCAGAACAAATTGCCGCCTGAGTGACTGTGATTCAGAAAAGGAAGAAGATGATGCGAAAAACGATCGGAGCCTTCTTATTAGGAATAATGTTGATCGAGCCTGATTATGCCCTGGCCTATATTGATCCGTCCGCTGGAGGTTTGCTGGTTCAAATATTACTGGGAGGACTTGCCGGTATTGGGGTCTTGGTCAAATTGTATTGGGGAAAAATCACCAAGCTTTTTCGTAAGGAACGGGATGATGAACCCTGAGTCTTCCCCCGATCTTGTTCGGGCTTCAGGATCCTACCGTGATCCCGAGGGGTTTGTCTTTTTTCAGGATAATCGGGTGTTTCGGGCACTTACGAAGGATGGGTTGGCCTCGTACCATGACTTTCGCCAAAGCTCTTTGTGTCAACGGCTGGAGGAGGAAGATTGGATAACTCGAACGTGGGAAATTGATGATGCCGCGTCTGCGGGTGCCATTGCCGCGCAGTTCCCTGAGGTTACAGGAATCATTGAACAGAGCCGTATTCCCTTCATCAGCTATCCCTATGAATGGTCATTCGATATGTTGAAGGATGCGGCATTACACACTCTGGATCTTCTGCTTCATAGTGGACACTATGGATTTACCCTAAAGGATGCTACCACCTATAACGTTCAATTTTTGGGATGTCGCCCGATTTTTATTGATATTCTCTCCATCGGGAAATATGTTCCTGGCACACCATGGACTGGCTATACGCAGTTCTGCCAACAGTTCTTGTTTCCCTTGGCTTTGACAGCCCATAGAGGCGTCCATTTTCAACACTTCTTGAGAAGTTATCTTGAGGGGATTCCGCTCCATGTGATGAAACCTCTTCTTGGAGGGTTAGGCTGGAGAAAAGCCGGCATGTTCAAACACGTTATTCTCCAATCTTTTTTTCAAACCGGGTTTCAGGCTGATAACCCTGCTCTGAAGTCGAGCTTTCAAACACTGAAATTTTCTCTGGATCATGTGACGTCCCTGATTCGTGCCATGAAAAAGGTCGTCACCCAATTATCCTCATCTGGCCCTGAAAGTCATTGGGCCGGCTACTCTGAGAATCGATCTTATACGGCTCCGGAAATTGAAGCTAAGCAGAGATTTGTGGAAAAACATTTGCAGGACATACAGCCAAATTCCGTTTGGGATCTTGGGTGCAATACGGGAGAATTTTCCTTAATTGCCAGAAAATATGCTGATCTGGTAATCGCGGCGGACGCCGATCCGGAATCAGTGAATCGCCTCTATCGTTACTGTCGAGAAAACGGAATTTCAGGGATTTTACCTTTGGTCCTGGATGTGACGAATCCCTCGCCCGGCTTAGGATGGAACAACGTTGAGCGGCAGAGTTTCCTGAATCGAGGGAAGCCGACCGTCGTGTTCATGTTGGCCCTTCTGCACCATCTCTGTTTCACACACAATGTGCCCTTTGAGTATATTTTCAATTTGCTTCTGGTTATTGAGACCGAGTACGTCATTGTTGAGTTTGTGCCCAAATCGGATCCTATGGTGAAGAAACTCCTTGCCAACCGAGAGGATGTCTATCCGTGGTATACCCTGTCGGCCTTTGAGTCCGAGGCCTTCAAACATTTTTCACTAGTGGACAGCCATGAACTCCCCACCGGAAAGCGTGTTTTGTATTGTCTGAAACGACGCGGCCATTGATCCTCCAAGGTTCCCGTGACCTTCCCCCAATTTAGGTCGAGGTCGAACGTGAGGAAATGGCGGCAGTATAGCCACCGTAGTGGCTGAGGGAAAGTGGGCAGGGATCAGAGAGTTGGCCGACACGGAAAACTTTCTTTCAAAATATTCCGATTATCAAACTTCGCTCTATTGGCGGCGTGCTGCTCGCGTTACTGGTTCGTTTCCGAAGGTTCCTTGAACGAGGAAGGGTTGCATTGGCAGAAGATGAAACTCACGGGGTTTAGGGTATACAGTTCCAAGCCCGTGTGCGTATACTACATCAGCATGGTGACGCAACAGACAAGAGAGCATGTCTGGTATCGGCTGGCTTCGATGGAAAGGTATGTCCGATACTATGAGTTGTTGTACAAACGGTATCGGATCCATCGTTTCGTTAGTAAAGGGATGATTGGTGTTGGCAGCACTGGCCTCCTCAGCGTCTTTCTGTCTGGGGTTGACTCTGCCTTAATTACTCACGGTCTAGCTATCGGTTTGGCTGGTGTTGCGGTATGGGACCTAATCGAAGATCCGAGTGACAAGGCTGCAACGCTTGCCAGGATCGGGAAGGACATGGGGCGTCTCCATCTTGAATATGAAACGCTTTGGGATCGACTCGAATCAGGCTCTCTAACTGACGACCAGGCAATCAGACGATCGAATGAATTGTTCAATCAGATTTATGCCATCTTGGAGAGGTTTGACGTTGGAACGAGTGAACGGCTTAATAGTCGGGCTGCAAAGGAAGCTTACGCCTACCTCACCAATCGCTATCGTCATGCAGCATAATTATCATCCCGACCGGGAACCAGAGGAACGCAGGGAATCTGGTCCGCCAAGCCCTCCTGCGGAGCCCCCTCCCCCTCCGCCGCCTCCCCCTCCACCTTCACCACAAAGATAGTCCCTTCATCACTATCCGTCCACCCTTACGACTGACTGATCAGCCTTGTCCTGTTCTGATGAAGACGGGGATCTACTAGGTAGGTTCGTTCGATCTCTTCCTGAGTCGGCTCGTAGTCATCTGGGACCATACAAAGAGGTGGCTTGGGAAATCTGAACACGGGAGATAAGTGGTATTTCTGCTCGCAATCGGCATTTGTTGACGGAGCCGGCGGCAGGGCCGAGTAAAGAATCGGGCTCACAGTACTCCAGGGAGGAGAGGTCCTGCAGGCTGCGGCAGACCTTCTCAGCCGTTGCCGCCTTTCGCCATTCATCCCATTCAAAAAGCCAGATTTTGAAACGGGGGATCTCTTTCGTCTTCATCAGTCCCGCCTCCGTTGTTTTTTCAAGAATGATTCTTTGTTCGTCCTCATCGGGCCAGCGGTGAAAGGCGAGAATGATCCCTATTGCCAGAGGATTGTCCGGGTCGAACTCAGGCAGGGGTTCAGGGATTTTTGTTTCAGCAACGGGTACGGGACGTTGCCAAGACAAAGAACCAGCCAAGACAGGTCTTATTTGGCCGGCAGCGTCTTGTAAGGGAAAGATCGTTCCCCCGGCTAACTGGGCCAACAACAAACAAAGAACCGCATGGCGCCAAAAGGGTGCAAAACAGCGCCAAAATAGATCTAAAAAGATGCTAAATGTATGCATAATAGGTCCAAAAGTATACAAAATTGATCCTTAGACCGTATGGCGGGTTAGCCGAAGGCGTAACCCGACGATTCCATGCCCTGACCATGCGCCCAACTGTCGGATTACGCTTCGCTAATCCGACCTACCTCCCTACCGGGGAACCAAAGAGCCCCCTCTCCCCATGGTGGGAGAGGGCTGGGGTGAGGGGGAAATGGTCGACGAATGAGTGAACACATACCGGAATGACAATGATGGCGTAGGCGGATGGACGCTGGGGGCACTACTGAATCCGGCGGATTCCTTCATGCGGTTGCTGAGAACGAGCGGGTGGGGACATGACGCAATGCTCCCTGACCGTATCCAAAATGCGATCGGCAAGAAGACGTTTCGGCAATCGTTCGACCTCAATGGGTGTTCCCTGACGAGGGAGGAGGATGACTTCATTGGTCTCGTTGCCGAATGCCGATTGCGCTCCCGTAATCCTGTTGATGACCAGCAGATCGAGGTTTTTTTGATGCAGTTTTTTGCGGCCGTTGGCAAGCAGGTCCTCGGATTCCGCCGCAAAGCCGACTAGCACGTGGTGCGTCCGTTTCCGTGACAACGCTTGCAGAATGTCCGTGGTCCGCTCGAGTTCCAGGGGCTCGCCGGTCCATTCGTGTTTTTTGGCCTTTGCGGGCGAAGGGTGCCGGGGCCGAAAGTCTCCGACCGCCGCCGTCATCACGAGGACGGTGGCCCACGCAAACCGGGCATCCAATTCCTGATACATCTCTTCAGCCGTCAGCACCGAGACGCGCGTCACGTTGGGGGGAGACGGCAGCGCCGTCGGTCCGCTGACGAGAAGCACTTCCGCCCCCCGTTGGGCCGCGGCTTCCGCCATTGCGTATCCCATTTTTCCCGAAGAGGCATTCGTGATAAAGCGTACCGCATCGATCGGTTCCCGCGTGGGGCCGGCTGAGACGAGCACCCGCTGCCCGGACCAGTCCCGCCGAAGAGCGAGACGGGAACGCACCGCCTCCATAATCACGCGTTCGGCAGGCAACCGTCCTTTTCCGAGCAGGCCGGACGCCAGGGGGCCGTCCTCCGGATCCAATACCACGATCCCGCGATCGCGCAACGTCCGCGTATGCGCCACCAGCGCAGGATGGTCCCACATTTCGCCATCCATGGCCGGGGCCATCACGATGGGACATCGTGCGGCCACGAACAACGTGCTCAGCAGATCATCCGCCAAGCCCAGCGCACATTTGGCCAGGCAGTTCGCCGTCGCCGGGGCCACCAGGATCAGGTCCGCCTCTTCAGTCGCTCTCAGGTGCGGCAGGGATTGGGAATCGGTAAAGAGCCGTTGAAGAACCGGCCGGCCGGACAACACTTCGAAGGTCAACGGCGCCACGAACTGCGTGGCAGACGACGTCAGGACCACGGACACCTCCGCCCCTTCCTCGACAAGCGTCCGAAGCAGCGACACGGCTTTATAGGCCGCAATGCTGCCCGTGACACAGAGGACGATCCGTTTGCCTTGTAATGCCTTCTCGCTCATCATGGGTTCTCCATGTTCGGCCATCCTTTTTCTCGTTACCTCCCCACCAGCCTCTTTCTCTACCTCCCCTCACCCCTCCTTACAAAGTGTTGTGTCCCGTGAGATTCTGTAACAAGTGCAAGGGGGCCTGATAGTTGAGGCACCTTAACCGGGTCCGATTGTAATTGTCCACCACCCGTGTGATGAAGGCGTTCCGCTCGGCGTGACTCCGAAACCGATTGCTGCAATGGGCCCGGAGCGTCGGCTGGCTCTGTAACGCGTCACTCAGCCGCCGGTTAAAGCGTTCCACCATGCCATTGGTCTGCGGATGATAGGGCCGGATCAGGCGATGTGTGATCCCATGCGCCCGGCACACGTGATCCAGGCGATGCGTCCCGCTCGGCTGGCCCGCGGGCTTGCCTTTCTTGTGCACGGCAAACCGATCGGTAAACGCGCCATCATTATCGGTCAAGATGGTGTGCACTTTGTGCGGAAACGCGGCCAGGAATTCTTCGACGGCCTGCGTCACCGTGGCGGCCGTCCGCCGGGCCAGCACCTTGACCCAGGCATAGCGGGTGGCCCGGTCAATGGCCACGAACACATAACTGGGCTGCTTCTGTAATTTGCTTAACACTTTCAGATCCAGATGAATGTAGCCGCACGGGGTCGCCGCGAACCGCCCCACCGGCGGCGCGTCGGGGGAGGCGGGGGGCAAGCGCGCGACGCCGAGCCGCACCAAGCAGCGATGGATCGCGCTCCGACTCAAGGGCGTCGCACTGCATCGGTTCAGGACCTCCGTGACATCGTCGAGGGACAACCGCAATTGGGTGCGCAATTCGGCGATAAGGGCTTCCTGCTCGGGGGAGGTACTGGCATGGAGCTGGTGGCGGACATGGGAGCCATCGTGGACCCGGCCGGCGCGCTTCCATTTATAGATGGTAGTCACAGCGACCCCGAGTTCCCGGGCCAAGGTCGCGGCGCTTTTGGGGGCGGTCTGGATGTAGCGACGCGTGGCGGGGGTGGTGCGAGCTAACTTATGTAATTTAATGTCCATGGGGCCTCCGTTGGTGGACATATTCGATGCCACGCATGATAGCAGAAGAGTCTAGTGAATCACACGGGACAGTACAACAAAGGAGGGGAACCAGGAAGTAACGCCCGTCTTTTCCTCCCCTTTGTAAGGGGAGGGTAGGAGGGGTAGAGCCGACCGCTCATGGAGCACCAGGTTGCGCCGTCCTCGCTTCAGCCTCTACCTCCCCTCACCCCTCCCGACCCTTCGCGACGCTTCCTTCGACAAGCTCAGGACAGGCAGGGCAGGCAAAGGAGGGGAACCGGCGGCGGGCCGCTCTCACGCCTGGGCCTCGGGCTCTGCCTCCACGGCGGGTTCCTTCGGCGAATCGTCAACGTAGACGCTGAGTTGCTGCTTGATTTCCTTGGTGTCTTCATTAGCCTCTGGCAACAGGGCCGGTTCGAATTCACCGCCCAGGCTTCTCTTGGCTTCACGAAGAGCCTGACGCGCGTCCTCTCCCATCAAATACGGCACCTTGTCTCCCAACACTTCCTCAAGAGCCATGGAGGTTTCTTTTGCAAATTTACTCGTTTGCGGTTGCGTGCTCCCGCGCATGATCTGTTTCGCCCGTTGGGCGGCGACCAGCACGACTCGATAACGAGAATCGAACTTGCTGTCTCTATCGTCCGGAAGCAGTGGAAGCGTATCAATCATGATCGAAACTCCTTTGGTGAATAAAGTTACGTGGTACTCTTCTTCATTGTCACGGGTTCGACCAACCCATTTTCCACAAGGGATTCAGGATCCAATCGGTTGGTCTTCACCCGTTCGGCCAGAATAATGGACTCCAATTCTTTCGTCGCCTGCAGGAGTTCTTCATTCCGAACGAAGTAATGATAGGCTTTGAAATTCGCAATTTCATCACTCGCTTTGTGGAGACGACGCTGGATTTCCTCCGGGGTATCCGAGGCTCGTCGACAGAGCCGTTTTCGAAGGATCTCAAGCGACGGCGGAGCCACGAACACGTACACGGCCCCGGCAAAACGTTCCATAATTTGTTTTGCCCCCTGGGCATCGATATCCAACAACACGTCGAACCCTTTATGCAGAGCATCCAACAACGGTTGTTTCGGGGTGCCGTACTTATGGCCGTACACTTCAGCCCACTCGACAAACGCATCCGCCTGAACCAGGTCCTGAAACTTTGCATCATCGACAAAACAATACTCGACCCCGTCTCGCTCGCCCGGCCTCGGCCCCCTTGTCGTATAGGACACCGACAACGTGGTACTCGGCAGCCGGGTCACGATATTTTTGCACAACGTGCTTTTCCCCACACCGGAGGGTCCCGACACCACAACCAAGACACCGTCAGCCGACATCAGACAAGCCTTCTCCGCACGAGGCATTATTCCACATTTTGCACCTGCTCGCGAATCTTTTCCAGTTCACTTTTGAGCTGAATGACGTGCTGCGAGATCTCCGCGTCATTCGCCTTGGACCCTATCGTATTCACTTCACGACCCATTTCCTGCAACAAAAAATCCACCTGCCGTCCGACCGGCTCCCGTTTTTTTATCATCTCTTCAAATTGTGTGCCATGGCTCTGGAACCTGGTGAGTTCTTCCGTCACGTCACACCGGTCGGCAAAGAGCGCCAATTCATGGTTGAGCCGCGTCTCCTGATCCTGTGTCGAGCCGACCAACGCCTGCACACGCGCGCGCATGCGTTCCTGGAAGCCTTTGACAACGAAGGGCAGACGGCGCTGTATCGACCGGTGAAGCTCGCGAACCACCTTCAGCCGGTTTGCGATATCGACCTGTAGAGCTTTCCCCTCTTTCGACCGCATGAGGTCAAGGTCCGCAAGCGCACCAGACGCGAGCCGCTTCACCATCCGACTCATGTGTTTGTCATCGAGCGGGGTCTCGGCAACGCGAAAAATTTCCCGGAATGAAGCCAGGAGATCGATGTCGATTTGTCCCCCCAACCGGAAATCCCGCTGTAACGTTTCGAGGGCCTGATAATAGTGCCGCGCCAGAGGACGATCAAGCGTCACGTGTTTGCCACGTTCATTGCCTCTCCCATAGGCGACGCTGAGTTCGATTCTTCCCCGGCGACATTTTCGGGCCACCAGCGTTTTCAGTTCCTCTTCCCACTCAAACCCGCCTTTGGGCACCCGAATGACGATTTCCCGAAATCGATGGTTCACCGACCGGGCTTCCACGTCCACGGCGAGCCCGTGACAGGTTCCCTCCCTTTTTCCAAAACCCGTCATGCTTTTCAACATGGTCGCAGCAGCCTTCCTTCCCACTCACAGTCTTCATACAGCACGCAGGAGGCACATTGGGGTTTCCGCGCCAGGCACACGTAACGGCCATGGAGCAAAATCCGTTGCGAGCCTTCGATCCAGTCCCGGGCGGGCCAGACCGCCTGCAAGTCAAACTCGATTTTAGTCGGGTCGGTATTCCTGGTGAGTGGCAATCGCTGGGCCACGCGTTTCACGTGAGTATCCACGACAATCGCCGGCACGCGGAAACAGGCACCCAACAGCACGTTGGCCGTCTTTCTTCCAATCCCGGGCAACGACGTCAATTCTTCCATGGTCCCCGGCACGCTCCCCCCAAACTGCGAGATCAGGACTTGACTGCACTTCACTAAATGTTGCGCCTTGTTCCGATAAAACCCCGTTGGTTTGATCAGCGCTTCGAGTTGCGCTTGCGACGCGCGGGCTAATTCCCGGGCCCCGGGATAGGTCGCAAACACCGCCGGCGTCACACGGTTCACCCGTTCATCCGTACATTGGGCCGACAGGATCGTCGCCACCAGCAATTCAAAGGGAGTGGTGTAGCTGAGTTCCACCGGCGCGTTCGGGCCCTGCGTTCGAAGGCGTTTCAGAATCCGACGGGCACGGGTTTTCACGGATGGGGACGACGTCCCACCTTTCGTAAGACCACGAGCCTCAGTCATGGTTCGACGTCCTGCTTCCGGAAGCCCCGGCAACCAAGGCCGACGACGGTTCCCCCCTCCAGGCCGCCTCCGCCACCGGCACAGTCGATTCCAAGGCGTCGGCAATCGCGTCCAGTAGCGGGGCCATGGTCTCTTTCCTGAGAGCCGAGACACACAGGGCCCTTCGACTTCGCTCAGGGCAGGCCTGAAAACGCCGCTCAAGAATGTCCACGTCTTCCGGCGACAAGCGGTCGCATTTGTTCATGACGAGGACACAGGTCACGTGTTGCAGTTCAAGTTCATGCAAGAGTCCTTCGACAACGTGTATCTGCTGATCACGATCCGACGCGGTCGCATCCACGACGTGCACCAGCAAGTCAGCCTGGCGTAGTTCGTCGAGCGTCGTGCGAAAGGCTTTCAGGAGATCCCGGGGCAGGTCTCGAATGAACCCGACGGTATCGGTCAGAATCACGTTCCGGCCCGAAGGAAGCCTGAGCCGTCGATTGACGGTATCCAAGGTTTCAAACGGCTGATTTTTGGCCGAGACGTGGCTATTGGTCAAGGTGTTCAGCAAGGTGGATTTCCCGGCATTCGTATAGCCGACGATCGACACGACCGGAGTACCCTGGCGCAAACGCCTGGGCCGTTGCTGCTCCCGTTGACGACTCAAATCCTTCAATTCACGTTCGAGATGATGAATCCGATCCCGTACTCGTCGCAGATCGGTTTCCAGTTTGGTTTCGCCAGGCCCTCGGGCCCCGATGCCTCCTCCCAAACGGGAGAACGCCGTGCTGGATTGAGACAACCGAGGCAACAGATACTTGAGCTGCGCAAGTTCCACTTGAATTTTCCCGGCGCGGGAATGCGCCCGGCTTGCAAAAATATCCAGGATCAACTGCGTCCGATCGATGACCTTCAACTCGATCATCTCGGATAACGACCGGATCTGGGTCGGGGTCAGGTCCCGATCGAAAATCAATAAGTCCGCCCCGCTTTGAAGCGCGTGGATGATCACCTCGGTAATCTTCCCCACCCCCAACACGTACTTGGGATTGATACGAGATAATCGTTGAGCCACGGTTCCGACCACTTGAATGCCCTGCGACGTCGCTAATTCCTGACACTCCTGCAGCCGTTCTTCCTGGTCGGCCCGGTTCCCCTGCGTGACACTGACCAGCAACGCACTGGGTTCGCCATCCGTTCGGCGAAGCGCCGGGGTTGCTTTAGAAATTTCAGCCTCCAGCGATTGCACGAAGTGATCACACCGGAACTGAAACGTCTGTAAGCTTTGCGGCGCCCATGCCTCATACACTTTCCCTTGCGTGTTGGGCGGCAGCAGGTGGGCTAACGAGATGGAAACAGGTTCTCCCCCGTCTCCCACGCCAAGCACCGCCATCAAATCCAAGCGAAGCAGCGCAAGGTCGGTCAGGTCGTCTTTGGTTAACGGTTGATTCTTGAGATGCGTATGCACGAACCGAACGCCTCGCAATAACCGTGGCCCCGACCGGCTCCGCGCCAGTTCCGGGATTACCAACTGACGGTCCGTTCCGATGATGACGGATTCAATGATGCCCCGTCGATTGATCAACAGCCCGATTTGCCGTCGAATTTCATGCGACAATTCCGTGCAGGAGCGAGCCAACTCCGGAGAAATGACTTTTTCGACGGGTACGCGCCGGCGATAGAGACGTTCAAGCCGCGTAACCTGGCTGGGTTTCAACCCGGTCAGATGTCCAATGGCATGTGGAATAGAGAGTCCCTTTCGACTACACCGACCTGCTACGTCGTGACACCTGCCCCATTCCCCGTCGGCATGGCCTCGATAGCCAGACTGGGCTGGGCATCCAAGTCCCACGAAGACCACCGCTGTTGTTGGTAGGCCCACCACCCGGCAGCGGCCACCATCGCGGCATTATCCGTACAAAAATGCATGGGCGGCAACGCAAGACGAATCCCCTCTTTTTCCGCGCGAGCATGTAAGGCCGCCCGCAAGCGAGAATTCGCGCAAACCCCGCCGACCACCGCCAATCCGGCAACGTGATGACGACGCACCGCCCGAAACGATTTTTCAACCAACACGTCCACAATGGCTTCCTGGTATCCCGCAGCGACATGCGCCGGCGAGGGTGACCCTTGGCGTGACTTCTGATCCCTCAAATAATACAACAACGAGGTTTTAATGCCACTGAAACTGAAATCGAACCCTCCCCGGTTCAAGTACGGACGCGGGAACCGGACGACCGACGGATCCCCCGATTGCGCCAGACGATCGAGCGCGGGACCACCCGGGTAGGAGAGTCCCAGCATCTTGGCGCCTTTATCAAACGCCTCTCCCGCGGCGTCATCAAGGGTTTTTCCAAGGAGCCGGTATTCACCGCGTTGGAGGATGAGATACAAGTGGGTATGACCTCCGGAAACCACGAGCACGATGCAGGGGGTCACAAAATCAGGATATTCCAACCACGCAGAGGCCATATGCCCTTCCAAATGATGCACGCCGATGCACGGCACGCCCAAGGCGTACGCCAGGGCTTTTCCAAAACTCACCCCGACGACCAGCGCACCGGCAAGTCCCGGCCCTTGCGTAACCGCAATCGCCCGAAGATCCGACCAACGGACACCCGCCTGATCAAGCGCGGCCTGCGTCACCCCTTCAATCCTTTCCAGGTGTTTTCTCGAAGCAAGCTCCGGCACGACTCCGCCGAAACGGCCGTGCACCTCGTGTTGGGACGCCACACGATTCGACAACAGATGCCCTTGCAGCGATAACACCGCGGCAGCCGTTTCGTCACAAGACGTTTCGATTCCCAGGAGACTCGGGGGTGGCATACACGAGGGAGGACTCGTGGGGTCTTGGCCGTTTTGACGCATCACCGGAGAAAAGTCGTCATAAAAAACAACGACTCTCGCCACGCGGGGTAACGAGAGTCGTTTATCAAGGGAAGGGAAACAATCTGTGAATGACTGTTGTCTTACGGCAACCGACGCAGCATCAGAGGTTCCTCAGACGCTCGCCATCGCCTCTTCTTCAACAAAAATTGGAGCGTTGTCTCGAAGTGCGACTCTAATTTTCTTGGTATCCTTGAAGCGCCCTCGAATGAGTTCATCGGACAAGGGATCACCCAGGAGCTTTTGGATGGCTCGCCTCATGGGCCTGGCTCCATACTGCGGTTGATACCCTTGTGTAATCAGCCATTGCTTGACGTCGTCACCGATCTCCAATTGGACGTCACGCTGCTCCGCCAACCGTTCATTCAACTCGCGGATCAGGATATCGACGATGCTCAGCAGATGCTCTTTTTCCAACGAATGGAAGACCACGAACTCATCAATCCGATTCAAAAATTCAGGGCTGAAACTCCGTTTCAATTCATCCAGAATATCACTCTTCATTCGCTTCCGGGTTTCCGCCTCTTCGACTTTTTGGAACCCGAGAGACACACCTTTCTGAATGAGTTTCGTTCCCAGGTTGGACGTCATCACGAGAATGGCATTCTTGAAATCGACTTTCCGCCCAAGGCTATCCGTGAGCACGCCATCATCCAAGACCTGCAAGAGGACGTTGAAGATATCCGGATGGGCTTTTTCAATTTCGTCGAACAGCACCACCGAATAGGGCCGCCGCCGCACTTTCTCGGTCAACTGCCCGCCTTCTTCATAGCCGACGTACCCCGGAGGGGCGCCGAACAACCGGGAACTCGTAAATTTCTCCTGGTACTCCGACATATCGATTCGAATCAGGGCATCCTCGGTATTAAACAGGAACCCGGCCAAGGCTCGGGCCAACTCGGTCTTTCCGACACCCGTCGGTCCCAGGAAGATGAAGGACCCGATCGGCTTGCGCGCCTCCTTGAGACCGGCCCTGGCGCGACGAATGGCGCGGCAGACGGCCGAAATGGCTTCTTCCTGCCCCACGATACGCTTGTGGAGAAAGTCTTCCATGTGCAGCAGCTTTTCCGACTCTTCCTCTTCAAGTTTAAAGAGCGGAATGCCCGTGATCTTGGAGACCACAAAACTGACTTCTTCAGCCCCGATCACCGGCTTATGCTGCTCCTGGTTCTTCTTCCAATCACGCTTGGCATCCTCCAACAGTTTCCGCAGTCGTTCTTCTTCTTCCCGAAATTTCACGGCATCTTCAAAGCTTTGCAGCCCGATGGCGACTTCTTTTTCATGTGCCACGCGCTTGAGTTCCTGCTCCAACGATTTCAACTCCGGAGGCAGTGAATAAGATTGCAACTTGGCTCTCGACCCCGTCTCATCAATCAAATCAATCGCCTTGTCGGGAAGAAATCGATCCGTGATGTAGCGATCGGTCAATTTTACGGCTTCCACCACCGCGTCATCCGAAATTTCCACCCCATGATGCTCTTCATAGCGGTCCCGCAAGCCCTGAATAATCTTGATGGTTTCTTCCACGGAAGGCGGATTTACGTAAATAGGCTGGAACCGCCGTTTCAAGGCGCCGTCTTTTTCAATATGTTTTCGGTATTCATCCATAGTGGTCGCCCCGATACAGTGAATCTCGCCCCGAGACAACGCCGGCTTGAGCATATTGGCGGCATCGATCGATCCTTCAGCCGCCCCCGCCCCAACCAGGGTATGCAACTCATCGATGAACAGGATCACGTTGCCGGCCTGAACGATTTCCTTCATGACCACCTTCAGCCGTTCTTCAAACTGTCCCCGATACTTCGTACCGGCAACCAGGGACCCCAGGTCCAAGGCGATCACCCGCCGGTTCAAGAGATTATCGGGAACGTCCATCGAGATGATTCGTTGGGCCAACCCTTCGACAATCGCGGTTTTGCCCACCCCGGATTCGCCGATCAAAGCCGGGTTGTTTTTGGAACGGCGGCTCAAGATCTGCAGAACCCGTTGGATTTCATCTCCACGGCCGATAACGGGATCCAACATGGAATCCTGCGCCAATTGCGTCAGGTCCCTGCCGAATTCATCGAGCGCGGGGGTACTGCTTTTCTTGTCCCGCTCCCGTGTTCCGGATTTCCGCAAGAAGGTCACGGTCAATTGACGCGCCGTGAGCAGATTGCCGCCCAGGCTGCGAAGCACCTTCCCGCCGATCCCTTCCTCTTCCCGCAACAAGCCCAACAGGAGATGTTCGCTCCCGATGTGATTGTGTCCCAGAAGCCGCGCCTCTTCGACACCGTATTCAATCACCTTCTTGACGCGGGGGCTGAAGGGAATTTCCCCGAAGGTGACGGTCGTCCCACCACTGGGCAAACTGCGTTCCACCTCCAAACGAATCTGTTCGGGAGACAACCCCATCTTCTTAATGATCATGAGGGCAATGCCATCGGATTCACGGAGAATGGCCAGGACTAAATGCTCCGTGCCGAGATAGTCGTTCTGATGGCGTTCAGCCTCTTCGCGGGCCAGAATAATAATCTTGCGACCTCTGTCCGTGAATCGCTCGAACATCTTCCCTCCTTTGGGGTAAAGAATTCACCCCGTACTCGTCAGATCAATCACACCGTCATACGATCGTTAGTCTATCCATCCCCTCTGAAAACTGTCAAGGCAAGACGGCGACTGATGCTGATAACGTAAGGTTTCACATTCCGACGCCGACGTCAAGAGGAACAGAACGCCCGCAACATTTCTCCGTTGACTCCGGAACGCGGTGAACGATACAATTCGATTTTCGTCACTGCAGAATCGCGCGGGCACGCCTCGACGTTTCAGTTCCCCTTCACTGACCCATCTTTTCCATAAACGCATGAGTCGCTCGTGACTGTCATCGGCATCCTGACCAAGCCTCAATTTCCCGACATGCGTCCTCTCCTTGAGGAACTGCTCGACTGGCTCGGACGGAGACAGAAAGTCGTGCTGTTCGGCTCCTCCTCCGGGGAATACTTTCACGAAGGCACACAACAGATCGATGAGCAAATCGCCGCTGAGGCCGACCTCGTGCTCGTGCTCGGTGGAGACGGGACGATGTTGCGGGCGGCCCGACTCGTCGAAGAACGATCCGTTCCCATCCTGGGGGTCAATTTGGGAGGGTTGGGGTTTCTGACGGAGAGCACGATCGACACCATGTATGACTCCCTGGAAAAAGTCTTTGCGCAAGACTTCTACGTGGATCACCGTCTACGCCTCGATGCCCGGGTCCGTCACAAAAACGGAGAACAGCAGCAACGAACGGCATTGAACGACGCGGTCATCAGCAAAGGGATTTCTGGACGAATGATTACCACGAGCATTCAGGTAGACAAACAATTCGTGACGACGCTCCGAGGTGATGGGTTGATTATTGCCTCTCCAACCGGATCCACGGCCTACTCCATGTCCGCCGGCGGCCCGATTCTGGACCCGAGTCTCGAAACCCTGGTGCTGACGCCCATCAGCCCCCATACCTTAACCCACCGTCCCCTCCTTGTCCCAAGCCAGGTCTTGTTGGAGATTGAATTAACCAGCCACGAGGGGGGCACCGTGACGTTTGACGGACAAATCGGGATTGCCATGGAGCATGAAGACACGGTCACGATCAGCGCCTCACCCCACAGAACGCGCCTCATCCGCTTTCCCGACCGGACGTATTATGATGTCTTGAGGAATAAACTCAAATGGGGAGACGGCTAACCCACGAGAGGAGAACCGATGAACAGAGATGAAGTCCTGAACGTACTCCGAGCGCACAAGGTGCCCCTTTCGCAACGCTTTGGGGTTACAGACCTCACCCTATTCGGTTCAATCGCTCGTGATCAGGCATCAGAAGACAGCGACGTCGACATCCTGGTTCGTTTCGACGAACCGACAGACTGGAAACGATACTTCGGCGCCCAGTTCTACCTGGAGGACCTGCTGGGCCGTTCCGTCGATCTGGTAACCGAAAAGGCACTGCGGGCGGAACTGCGTCCCCATGTGGAGCGGGATGCCGTCCATGTCTAGCGCCGGCCAAGAATCACGGGAGTGGCACTTCTACGTGACCGATATGATCGAATTCGGTAAAAGGAGCCGACATAGATGGCGGAACAAAGATCGTCCCCAGACGATCACGGCTGGCATTCAGGGCATTCGGTGCGTTCCTGCTCGGCCCGAAACTCATCGGACGTCAAAGGAAAGATCTGGTTGCACGTCGCACAGGAGCGAATTTCAAAAAACGCTTCTCCATCCTCGTGAATCTCGCACGGCAGCAACAGGTCCTGCGGGTCATAGCCCAGGGTTTTTCCATCGGGAAACTTCACGATGGCCAAGCGCACGTTGAAATGCTGAAAGACAGCTTCTCTGCCTTTCCGATCCTCACCGGACCCCACGACGCAAACGGGTTGCCCGGGTTTGCGTGCACGAAGATCTTTTAAGGTGCGATGGGAATCTATCGCCAACTCAAATTGGGTCGCTTCCGGAGCCTCTGGGGTCGCCATAATCGTGGGAGTTGCAGTCTCGTACAAGAAGGTTAAAGACAGTGTCCAGCTTGTAGCACACGCAGAAAAATTCCGTCAAGAAAACGAGCAGCCTTCGTGAAAGGGGGAGACGATGGCACCCATTATCATCTACCAGAAACCAACGTGTTCGACGTGTCGGCAAGTCATCAAGCTCGTTCAGGAAAGCGGACACGCCTTTACGGCCGTCAATTATTACGAAAAGCCATTGTCGAAAACCACGCTCAAAGCCTTACTGAAAAAGGGTGGCCTCACGGCCCGGGACGTGCTGCGCGCGAAAGAAGAAAAATATAAAACGTTACGCCTCGCCAAAACCGACAAGTCCGAAGATGAATTGATCGAACTGATGATCACGTATCCCGATCTACTCCAACGCCCCTTGGTCGAACAAGGCCAAACGGTCATCCTCGCCCGGCCACCGGAAACGGTGAAGCAACTCTGGGAACAGTCGTGAGCATGATAGCATCCCCGTCGAAGCCAGCGTAGGTCGGATTAGCGTAGCGTAATCCGACGGCCCTATGGTCAGGACGGCGCAACCCCGTGCTTCATGCAGATTGGCTCTACCCCACCTGACCTCCCCTTACAAAGGGGAGGGAAAAGACGGGCATTCTCTCCTTATTCCCCTCTTTTGTAAGGAGGGGCAAAGGGAGGTAGAGGTATTAGTGAATCTTTACAACCCTGACGGCGCCGGGCCTTACCGTGTTTGATCTTCCGTGCCGTGAGCTTCGGTGCGCGGAATACTGGAATCCGCCCTGAGAAATTGGTAGGCCTCGATGATGCGCCGCAATTCGGGTTCGGCGCTACGGTCACCCTTATTAATATCGGGATGGAGTTTTTTGGCTTTTTGACGAAAGGCCCGGGTCACCGCCGTCATCGAACTCCCGAAGTCCAAGCCCAAAGCCTGATACGCTTCCTGGTGAGAGTTGATTTCTCCTTGAGAAGCCGTGGTTTCGCCGCTTCCGGTCGCTTTCCTGAAGAAATCGAACAGGTTGATTTTTCGCCGACGTCGCTTGGGACGTTGATAGATTTCGCTATTGAAATCTTCAAAACGATCCTCAATGAATTCGAGGCGGGCTTCCAGGCGGTGGGCATGGGTCAGTTCCCGGACCTCATCCAATTCCTCTTCGATGAGCGTCACCATCCGATCGATTTCCGCCAGACCGGTTTCAACCGTAAAGTAACTCTCGGCGCGTTCCAGCATCATCGTGTCGATGGCAAAATCCAGGCTGCGTTCCGATTGGGCTCGTAATTCGACGAGCCGGCGACGCATGCCTGAGAAATAGCGAGCCTTGGCCCGCTCGTCAAAAGGCATAGCTACGCCCCCATGGTGTTCGTGTCAGCATCATGTTCTCGGCCGTAGGGGACGGCCTGCGTGCCGTCCCGAATGGATCGATCCGCATTCTAGCACAAAACCCTCCCCTGCCTCCCAACGGGATGAGAACAGCGCACGAGCACAGCGTGATTGCCCGGGGTTTTTCGGCAATGTTAGAGTAAAAACAGCTTCCGCATCCGTTTCACACCGATTATCAAATTCATCGAGGAGGAGATTGCCGTGAGAAGAAGTGTGTTATGCATCGCGTTGAGTGCCGGGTTGTGTGTGGGTTTTTCAGGAGTGGCCTGGAGCGTGAATCCGACCGGATACGGACAAGCCGGCGGAGAATACGACATCACGGTTTCCCGGGTTCCATCCAGCGCATTAGCCAAAGCCAAGAAAGTCAAGCCACCGTTTGAACCGACTCCGGAAATACTGGCGGAAGGCAAAGCCATCTTCCTGGGCATGGGAGGGTGCATCAGTTGCCACGGCCCCGAAGGCAAAGGCGACGGCGCCGCCGCCAAAAACCTGCCGATCCAACCCCGCAACTTCACGAATCCGAAATTTCATACCTTACGAACGCCCGGCGAACTGATGTGGGTCATGAAAAACGGAAGCATGGGCCAATCGAGACGAGTCCCGGGTACCGGCATGCTGCCCGTCGTCCAACCCAAGGGGTTCATTACGGAAGAGCAAGGCTGGAAAGCGCTGTTATACGAACTCAGTTTGGGGAAACAGTAATCACGTTCAACCACCCGACTGTTCACGATCCCGTCACCCCCGGCATCCCGGTGGAGACGGACACGTTCGTTGACATCACCCGGACCCAAGGTTAGAATTTTTCCGGACTCCGGGAAGCTCTCTTGGGCCTGTCCTGAGCCTGTTGAAGGGCGGGCTGCCGTAAATTAAAGGATGATCCCCCCTTGTCTTCTCAATTCGTTCACCTGCACCTCCACACCCAATACAGCCTGCTGGACGGCGCGAATCAACTGAATCCGCTTCTCAAGCAGGTCCGGGAATTTCAACAGCCCGCTCTCGCCATCACGGACCACGGCAACCTCTTCGGAGCCATCGACTTCCATGAAAAGGCCACCGCCCAAGGGGTGAAGCCCATCATCGGGTGTGAAGCCTATCTCGCGCCCGGCAGCCGGCGACAACGCGAAGGACTGTTGGCCCATAACGACTATTACCATTTGATTCTCCTGGCCACCAATCTCAAGGGCTACCATAACCTCATCAAGCTATCGAGCAAGGCCTATCTCGAAGGGTTTTACTACAAACCCCGGATGGATAAGGAGCTCTTGCAGGAACACCACGAAGGCCTCATTGCCTTATCCGGGTGTTTGAGCGGAGAAGTCCCCCATCTCATCGGCCAACAGGATATGGAAAAAGCCGCACAAACAGCCGGACAATACCGCGAGATCTTCGGGAAAGACCATTATTATCTCGAAGTCCAAGCCAATGGGCTCGATCATCAATTGATCGCCAACCGGGGCCTCGTGGACATCCATAAAAAACTCGATATTCCTTTGGTGGGGACCAACGACTGCCACTACCTGAAAAAAGAGGATGCGCGCCCGCATGAAATCATGCTGTGCCTGCAAACCGGCAAAACGTTAAGCGACACCAATCGCCTGAAGTTCGACACCGACCAACTGTACGTCAAGTCCACGGAAGAGATGATCGCGGAGTTTTCCGAACTGCCGGAAGCCGTGTTGAACACCTGTCGCATTGCGGAACAATGCAGTCCGGACCTGAACTATGGCACGTTATCGCTCCCTCACTACCAGGTGCCCGAGGGATTGACCCATGAAACCTACCTGGAAACCTTAGCCAAGGCAGGCTTGGCCGAGCGCCTGGCGGCCCGGCCTTCGAGCCTTCCGCCGGAAGCCTACCAACTGCGCCTTCAAGAAGAACTGGCCGTGCTCACGCAGATGGGCTATGCCGGCTATTTCCTGGTGGTCTGGGACATTATCAAATTTGCCCGGTCACGCGGCATTCCGGTGGGACCGGGTCGAGGATCGGCGGCCGGGAGTTTGATTGCCTATGCCCTCTCCATTACCGACTTGGATCCACTCGCGTACAACCTGCTCTTTGAACGGTTCCTCAATCCCGAACGCGTGAGCATGCCGGACATCGACATGGATTTCTGCATGGACCGCCGGGGAGAAGTCATCAATTACGTGATCGAGAAATACGGCGAAGACCACGTGTGCCAGATCATCACGTTCGGGACGTTGGGCGCGAAAGCCGCCATCCGGGACGTAGGACGCGTGATGGATATTCCTTACGCCGAAGTGGACCGCGTCGCCAAACTCGTGCCGACACAACTCAACATCACCTTGAAAGAGGCCTTGACCCAAGAGCCGCGCCTGCAAGAGTTGGTCGACGGGGACACACGGATGAAGGAACTCATGGCAACGGCCCAAGCCCTCGAAGGCTTGGCGCGACACGCCTCCACGCACGCGGCGGGTGTGGTGATTTCACAGAAGCCCCTCATCGAACACGTCCCGTTGTACAAAACGGGCAACGGCGAAATCGTCACGCAATATTCGATGACGGACATCGAAAAAGTCGGCTTGGTGAAGTTTGATTTTCTCGGGCTGAAAACCCTCACCATGATTCACCAGGCCGTGACCATGGTGAACCAAAAACAGGCCCCGGAAGAACACCTCGATATTGAACGGCTTCCTCCGAATGACGCAAAGACCTATGCACTCCTGGCCTCCGGCAAAACCTCCGGGATCTTCCAACTGGAAAGTTCGGGCATGCGCAATTTATTGGTCCGCATTAAACCGGAATGCTTTGAAGATCTCATCGCGATCCTCGCCCTCTACCGGCCGGGACCTTTGGAAAGCGGCATGGTGGACGACTTTATCAAACGCAAACACGATCCCTCGAAAATTGCGTACGACCCTCCGGAGTTGGAATCCATTCTCAAAGAAACCCACGGGGTCATCGTCTATCAGGAACAAGTCATGGCCATTGCCAATCGCATGGCCGGGTTCAGTTTAGGGCAAGCCGATTTGCTCCGCCGGGCCATGGGGAAGAAAAAGCACGATGAGATGGCCAAGCAAAAAGAGCGGTTTCTCGACGGGGCCAAGACCAATGGGTTCACGGAAAAGAAAGCGGAAAAGATCTTCGACCAGATGGCGTACTTTGCCGGGTATGGATTCAATAAATCCCATTCGGCGGCCTATGCCATGGTGACGTTCCAAACGGCCTACCTGAAAGCGCATCATCCCACGGAATTCATGGCCGCGTTACTCACGAGCGAAATGGGGAATACGGACAAGATGGTGGGCTATTTTACCGAATGTCGTGAACGCGGAATTCCCATCCTCCCGCCGGACGTGAATGAAAGCCAGAAAAACTTTACCATCGTGGAGGGAGGCATTCGATTCGGGCTGGCGGCCATCAAAAACGTCGGTGGCAATGCCATCGAATCCATCATCGCGCGTCGGGAAGCAGAGGAGCCCTTCTCGTCATTTTTCGATTTCTGCTGCCGGCTCGACATGCAAAAAGTCAACAAACGCGTGCTGGAAGGCTTGATCAAGGTCGGCGCATTTGACTCCACGGGGCCCAAACGGGCTCAATTGATGGCGGTGATGGAACACACGCTGGATGAAGCCAGCGCCATTCAAAAGGAGCGCGCCTTGGGACAGACTTCCTTATTTGAAGCCTTGGACGCGGAAACCGATTCCTCGAACTCGTACGCCTTGGCTCGACCGCTGCCCCCGATCGACGAATGGCAACAGACCCAAATTCTCCAATTTGAACGGGAACTCACCGGATTCTATATCACCGCCCATCCGTTGACCCAACACACCGAAGCCATCCGCCTGCTGTCGACGCATACCACGGCCACCTTACACGAGGCGCACGAAGGCCGGGAAGTGAAAATCTGCGGCGTGATCGGCAGCATCAAAATCACCACCACCAAGAGAGGGAATCGGATGGCCTACGTTCAATTGGAAGACCTGCAGGGCTTGGTCGAAGTCATCGTGTTTCCCGAACTCTTTCAAAACTGTTCGGAGTTTCTGAGTACGGATACCGTCGTCCAGGCCATGGGTACGGTGGATCACATGGATTCGGGAGCCCGTCTCAAGGCCACTAAATTAGAGCCCCTGCACGACTTGCAAGCCAGAACGGTGAAACGGGTCACGATACGCCTCGCGGAAACGCCGGAAACGTGGGGCAAGCTCCCGAAACTGCAGGAAGTGTTACACCGTCACCCGGGGCCGGCCCCGATCGCCTTTCACTTCCATCTCGATTCCCAGGTGCAAGCGGAGAGTGCCCCGTTACCGAACTTAACCGTCCTGCCGAGTTCGGACCTGGTGTATGAAGTGGAGCAAATTCTCGGAAAAGAGACCGTGACGTTTCATTGACGCGTACACAACGAGTCTGCCATGCGTGATTTTCTGGAATTTGAAAAGCCGTTGAAAGAGCTCGAGGAACGGCTTGAGAAGCTGAAGAAATCGGGTTCCGACAGGAAAGCCGTCCCGCGGCTGATCCGCATGCTCCAAACCCGGTTAGCCAAGACGGAACAGGAAATCTTCGGCAACCTGACCCCCTGGCAGCAGACGCAAATCGCCCGCCATCCCCAACGCCCGTCGATCCTGCACTATACGAATCGCCTGTGCGAAGATTTTCTCGAACTCCACGGCGACCGAACCTTCGGAGACGACAAAGCCATTGTCGGCGGATTTGCGACATTCCGGGGCCGGTCCATTTGCGTCATCGGCCATGCAAAAGGACAAAGCTTCAAGGAACGGGTGAAACGCAATTTCGGCATGCCCAATCCTGAGGGCTATCGAAAAGCCTTGCGACTGATGCAGTTAGCCGAAAAATTCAAACGCCCGGTCGTCACGTTTATCGATACGCCGGGAGCCTATCCCGGCATCGGAGCCGAGGAACGGGGCCAGGCCAGGGCCATTGCCAGAAACCTGTTCACGATGTCCCGGCTCAAAGTTCCAATCGTCGCCATCATTGCGGGAGAAGGAGGAAGCGGCGGGGCGTTGGCTTTGGGGGTGGCCGACCGGATCGTGATGCTGGAACACTCGATTTACTCGGTCATTTCCCCGGAAGGGTGCGCGGCGATCCTTTGGGACGATGCAACCAAGACGCAAGCCGCAGCCGCGGCCTTGAAAATGACCGGCGCGGAACTGCTTAAAATAGGAATCGCCGACGAAATCATTCCCGAACCACTCGGTGGAGCGCATCGCGACGTCGATACCGTCAGTCAAGCCGTTGCCCAAACCCTCCACACCCAACTGAGCCAACTGCTCGCCCTGTCCACGGAACAACTCCTGGCAAACCGGTACGAAAAATTCCGCCAAATGGCCGCATTAGCCAACGTCTGACCGCCCCGAATCTCCTCTCCCTTGATGGGAGAGGATTGAGGTGAGGGTGAGAAAGAGTCGTAGGTCGGATTAGCGTACCGTAATCCGACATCCCACACGGCCCCTGAAATCGACATTTCCTAACCCGCCTCCGGTAGGTATTCACCGGACAGCGGCCGTAAGAATGGAACTCGTTCTGGGTGCCGATGGCATCGCCCACGCGCGGTGTCAAGCAGACTTCAACGACTCTTGGCGATCGTTCTGTCCTCTGCGGCATCCACGACGCTCCTTTCCCCTGCCTCGCGCCAAGGAGGACCGGGACCCGTACACACATCCCCAACACCGTCGATGAGGTGGTCGCGGAGACCACCTCAATCCTGGCCAGAGGCTAGCTGAGTGCAGATGCTGTTGAAAAATTACGTCCGTAGAAATCGTGCGAAACAATCTGCCCCTCAGTGGCCTCGAAGGTCTTCATGCCGCGGAGCCAAAATGCTTCCTCTTCCTCATGGAAGGTCCGGTTTACCCCAAAACCCGCCAGCCTCTTGCACTTGCTCTTCGGAAAATCCCATCCGAGTAGCATAACATGGCTCCCTGCTACCGCCTGCACGGTCAACCCGTCCGAAGTCCTCTGGGTACGCATTCCTTATTCCAATCAATTTCTTTGCTATTGAAAAGTGAGCAGGTCGAATCAAGGCCCTACTGACACAGCGACTTACTTGCGCGCAGCACGGCGATTCCGAGATCGACAAGAGGCGCGATCTTGGCGTCGGGCTTGCTGTGTAGTAGCCGTAACTCTTCCGCTTCCCGGAATCGTTTGAAAAGACGCCAACTCATCTTTGGTTATCCGCTATGTGGTACGTAGGAACCTCGCGAGAGGCATTTCCAATAAACCATTTTTCCTCGTTTCGGATGGGGTCGATTACCAGTCCTAGGCTGTAATCATGATAAAAAACGGCTGCTTGGTTATGTCTATCTGTACCGCTAAAAAAAGCGCCCAAATTAGGGTGGCTATGGTACCAGCCGACTATGATCGACGCGCCATCGATTAGTGAACTGGCTCTATTCCATATCTCGGTATCCATTCGCAGAGAGACACCTGTACTTTCGTAGGATGTGCTTTCAATAGATTCGGAAATCTCAATGATACCCACGGTACTCGTGTTTAAGTCATATAGTCGATAGACCTTCCCAAATATTAGCCCTCCTAGTTCGGTTCTTTTGGAGCGTAGGTGGGAAAGAATTTTCTCCCGAACTCTGTCAGGGAAAACGATTAGAGGAATAGGGTCTTTTCCGTAGACCAGTTTACATATTTCGATCAGCGTCAGGCGTCCCCTCCAATCCGAAAGTGATCGAAAAAATATGTCTGGTGCTTGATCTATCCAACGCATCTGGTGTTTGCTTCAAAAAGACAGGCACAGGAAGGGCATCGTATTTTACCCAACTTACCTTTGGGGACACGTAGCGCTCCTCGGCACGATGGGCAACTGACTACAACCTTTTCTGGTCTTTGCGGGGACTCCATATCGTTCCAACGAATCTTCTTCATTTCTTCAAAATTTGGGAACCTTACTGGCTGTGTAGGGAAAGCATCTGGGGACCTCGATTTTGTTGAACGGTACCAATTCAAAGCTTCACCGTTAGCGGGGGATTTCTCATTAAGGATCGCCGGATCGAAAGTAATGATTTGAACTATTCTCTTTACCAAAAGGTCGAGCCCTTCTGTCGGAAGCCATTTAATGCCGAAACAGATTTTTCCTGAGCTGTAAACATTCGGATGGAAAATCTTCGTCTTAATAACTGCGCTGGGCTCTTGGAAAGGGTATCGGCTGGAGAGATTAATTTGGACCTGCGTCTTTTCAAAAATTTCACGTGGGTAGCTTTTGTTCGATGCGGTCTTGTATCGTAATTCCACCACTATCTGGCTTATCGGGTTCCTGCTAACTGAGACGACGCGAATCATTCCACCGGATTGTTCCGCTAGATTTTCCAGTTTTCGGAGATCCTGATCTCGGCGTTCGTTGAATGCAGTCGCCGTCATAATTTATCCTGCCACCAGCACTGGCTGGACCTCTAAAATGTCACCGTTCCTTACTAGTTCCTCGGCAAGAGGCTGGTCTGGTAGGATAGATTTACTGTTTGATGAGTTGACTAGCGTGTAGTCGGTATCCGTTGGCAAAGACCAATTGTCGACAGCAGCCTGGATTACGTCGCCCCCAGTATGCTCACGCGACATACTCACTTCAGCCTTTCGGGTTTGATCGGCTGTGCGGATTATGATGTTTACTTCAGGCATCTGCTTCATCCTCCAAATCTGCTATGATGGTTCTATCCCCGTCCATAATCACAAAGAACTTTGCAGGGATCGTTCTTCCCCAAAACTGGTCTTGTAGCTCATCAAGCTCGAACTGATCTCGGATTTCGACAAGGACGGAGTCGGGATCGTCCGAGATTGATTTAGCAAATTGGTCATTGTATTTTGAGGCCCGCTCAAAAACAACGTGGAGCCGGGATTCATCAATAGAACCGGCGAGACGATAGCCGACAAGAATCGGATCACTCGACCACAGTGGCACCTTTCCATTTCGGGGTTTGATGTCTGCGAAAAAACGATCATCGATGAAAGGAGAGGCCTTGACGATCACTGTGGCTGGGTCAAAAAGACCACAGCAGGGGCAGCCTGGTTTTCGTTGAACCTCTGAGATCTGAGACCGACCTGTTATTGTATCGATCAAAATTTTGCTTGCGGGCGCCGGAATATCGTTGTCATGGCCCAATCGCAAACCTAGAGATACAGCCAAGCTTGCTGATGCGCTGGCGGTTAGAATTGTCGTTGGAATCTTTTTTTCTACGTATGTGATTTTTCTTAACCAGCCACATGAATAGCGCTGGGCGACCCGAGTATAGACCGTGGGCGGAAGAGTGCATTCGTAACACCCGACACCTGGAGAACGGCTAAATGGGAAAACCTCGACGCTTCCGAAACGGCTATCAATCCCCACGTTCACAAGATCAATGGATGAAAGATAGCAAAGTTTATTAAGCTTTAGCCTTGCCTCGAAATTATCTGCGCAACAATAGATCACATCGAATAACTTTAATTGAGAAATATTTAAAATATCCCAAAAATCACCAAAGTAGCTTCGAATATCAACGTTTGGATCCAGGTCTTTTGCTCGATCTTTGGCCACTAATGATTTTGGTTTCCCAATATCTTTTTCTCTGAAAAGAACGCTACGGGTGAGGTTGTGTGTTTCAATTTTATCAAAATCTAAAACGTCTATTCTTCCTACGCCTAGCAAAGTGAGATTTTTGATTAGTTCGTTGCCAACTGCGCCAGCGCCGACGATACATATCCGTTTCGATTGGATAGCGTCTTGTGAGAACCAATCTATAAGGGAGTGACGTTGATAGCGCTCTAACGTCATTCTTCATCCTCGTTCTTAATGCGTTCATATGCGGCATTGATAATTTTTGAGTATTGGTTTGCGAAATTCTTCATAAACGGATCATTTTTATCAGGGTGGTGCGTTTTCAACTTTTTCAGGTATGCAGCTTTTAGGTCAGAAGGCGTTACACCCCGCTCAACGCCTAGTATCTCATAGGGAGTCATGCTCTCGAGAGCCGAAAGCCAGCTTTGGTAGTCTTTTGCTTTATCTCGCCACTTGATCATTTAACGCTCAGTATCATCGATTTTTCTGCAACAATTATCTCGTAGCCGAAGGTCTCGTGGTTTATCAGCAAACCGCGCATTCGAACGGACTTTCCAGTCAGCCCATTAATGTAGCGGCTGCCCCCAACCTTTCTGACGGCTCCGCGGAAAAAGACGAGCTTGAGCCCTTTGGTCCAACTCTTATTTTCGAACATGACAGCGTAGTCGGACCCCCTGCGGCTAGTGAGAACCCTATTGACTCTACCCTCGAATGTGATCACGTGTCCCGCATGCTGACGGTAGTTATCCAACGTGACAACATCTGGGCTGTAATCTCTGCCACCTTGCTGCCGTGCCTTTTCCGATGTGAGACTGATAATAGTCGTTGAAGAGCACGCGACACAACGGCCCCCATTTTCCTCGGCAAGAACTTGATAGCTCTCAGTGTGGTAGTAGACCTGACAAGACGAACATCGGTAAAGGCCTAGTGTGGGATTGAGTGGTGCCCCCGTAAAAGCATCATGCAGGTGGCCGAGTTCCGCGGCAGTAGGGATGCCTGCGTCTGAGTGAGAAGGGTTATTGGTTGGGAAGGTGATAGGGGATTTACCATCTGGCAGAGAGGAAGGACGGTAGACTCGCGGACCTGCTGGTTTAGTCGCGTTTCGTGCAGAGTGCCCGCGAATCCGTTTAAAAATCAAAAAAAGAAGCCAGATTCCTCCAATTAAGAGTAGTAGTTCCATTTAATTCATTCTCTTTTTTCGCCGTCAGTGTGTCCGTCGTCAAAATGAATGGGACTGCTGAGCCTTTCTGTGTATAGGAGGATGTGGCTCATTCTGGTTTAATGTTATGTCGCTTGTTGGTGGTGGAGCAAGCCGCAGCCGCGGCCTTGAAAATGACCGGCGCGGAACTGCTTAAAATAGGAATCGCCGACGAAATCATTCCCGAACCACTCGGTGGAGCGCATCGCGACGTCGATACCGTCAGTCAAGCCGTTGCCCAAACCCTCCACACCCAACTGAGCCAACTGCTCGCCACGTCCACGGAACAACTCCTGGCAAACCGGTACGAAAAATTCCGCCAAATGGCCGCCATCGCCAACGTCTGACCACCTCAATCCTCTCCCGTCAAGGGAGAGGAAAGTTGGGGATCTTCGTTCTCTCCCGTCAAGGAAGAGGAGAGAACGGGTCGGAAATCCGGGTTAAGGATTATGCCACAGGGCCCCTTCGTGTTCCGGATTAAACTGATGCGTCAATTTCACCTCGTCGCCATCTTTGATTTTCGATTCCAAGGTACTGACTTTTTGGTTCACCGTGACCATCAATTCGCTTTTTTGCAGGAATTCCATTAACCCGCCCAGGGTTTCCGGGTTTCCCACGAGGGTTTCACGACTGCTTATAGGCCGCCGAGCTTTGGGCAGGGCTATGACTTTGCCGGAGGGTCTTCCTTGTCCAAAGCTGCAATGCCGCTCAGTGCGATGGGGGGACGGTCGGGGAATTCCGCTACTAAGCTCAATTTTCCACCCATCGCTTCAACGTAGCCTCGGAGCGTGGATATCAGCAGGTCGCTACGCTTTTCGATACGGGATACGTTTTCCTGATTGATCCGAAGTTCCTTTGCCACGCGCACCTGCGTCCGTTTCCGCGCCTTGCGCAGGTCTTGTAGAGACATCTCTTCAGCAATCAGCACCTTCGCTCGCTCCTCCACTTTCTTCCGGCGCACCGTGGGGAGCTTGTCCATTCTCCCCTTTAGAGTCGTCATCTTGAACTCCTTTCGTCTTTCAGCCGGTCCAGATGCGTATCGAACCTCTCATCCGCCTTCTCGATCAACTGTCTGTAAAAACGTTTTTCGCCGACGCCGGATTTGTCGCCGGCCACAAGCAGGATGGCCTTCCGCTGGGGATCAAAGGCAAAAGCGACTCGCCACACGCCGTTATCGGCCTGAAAGCGAAGCTCCTTCATGTTGGCGTGACGCGATCCGTTCAGGGTGTCCACCCGTGGGCGGCCCAACGTCGGCCCGAATGTCTCGAGAAGCTTCGCCTGCGCAAGTAGCTCATCCTGCACTGCGGTCGGTAGAGCATCGAATTCCGGGTCGAAGGCCGGATCGAGACTGACTTCCCAGCTCATGGGTTAAATATGACCTAAAAGACATATGCCGTCAAGGGCATATTTGTAGTTTTTGCGGTAGGTCGTCCTGGAAAAAAACGGCCAGATTTTCTATAGGTCGGATGAGCGTAGTGTCATCCGACGTCACACACGAGCCCCTGAAATCGACATTTCTTATCCCGAAACGAAATTTCCGATGATAACAGGCTTCGGCGCACAGGTCATTGGTCGAGTACCGTGGCGAGTGCGGCATCGAACGCATGAGGCCGGTCGATCATGATGAAGTGGCGGCTGTTTTCCACGACAAGGATCCTGACGTTTGGCGCTTTGGCGTACTGCTCAATGAAGAGCGATTCCCGCTGAGCCTTGGAGGCGCTCATGGCGGGATGCCAGGCAGCCAACACCGTGATCGGCTGGGTGATGTCCTTGAGCGCCTGGCGAAAATCCGTGGACAGGATCTCCTTGAAGGCGGTTATCGAGGTCGCCAGATCGGAGGCGTCAGACCATACCTCGAGCGTGGTGAGAAACGACGGGGAGGAGGTCAAGGTCGCCAGCAACCTGACCCGCCGGTTACCGTCGAGCATCCATTGTACCAGCGCTGCTGCCTGCTGGGCCGCCTGCGCAGGCGTCGCACCGGGCATGAACAAGTCGGCGAGGTACGGCAGGTTGTCCACCACGAGAAGGCTTCCTACGCGTTCCGGCTCGGCCCGAGCCAGCATCAGGGCGATCAAGCCGCCGAGCGAGTGACCGACGACTGTCACCCCCTGCGCCCCTTCCGCCGCCAGGAGACGGGATAAGGCAGGGATCAGGCGCTCGAAGAAACCGTGTTCGAGTCCGGCGACTTCGACCCCGGCGAAGCCCGCCGGCGTGACCGCGATAACCCGTTTACTGGCCGCCAGAGACTCCATCCAAGGGTGCCAGAGGTTACCGTGGGTGTTCAGCCCGGAGAGGAACAGGACAACCGGGCCTGCTTCGCCAAGGCGCTTGACCTGAAATGGCTCAGCAGCTTTGCGGGTAGAAACGAAGACCATGACGAGCAAAAGAGCATTCAGGGCAGGCTTAACCCGACACTATTCTCACGGAATTGTTGGATTACGCTACGTGAAGCCAACCTACAAGCTTTCTCACCCTCACCTTTGTCCTCTCCCGTCAAGGGAGAGGAGAGAACGGGTCGGAAATCCGGGTTAAGGATTATGCCACAGGGCCCCTTCGTGTTCCGGATTAAACTGATGCGTCAATTTCACCTCGTCGCCATCTTTGATTTTCGATTCCAAGGTACTGACTTTTTGGTTCACCGTGACCATCAATTCGCTTTTTTGCAGGAATTCCATTAACCCGCCCAGGGTTTCCGGGTTTCCCTCCAATAATTCCCGCACACTGACCGGCGCGGAAATCTCACATTGAATCTCCGGCTCGTCCACGCAAGGGAGCAGAACCTGTCCAAACACTCGTATCGTCACCATGGTGAGAATCCTCCTTCTGCAAGGCCCCGGACTGTGCCCTCAGTGCTCCTGGCCCGTGCGCAAGCGACGTTCGGGCTCTCGAATCGATTCGTCCAGGACTTGGGCAATATGCTTCACGGCGGTGCCGGCGGGCAAGCCGTTTTTCAATTGAATCATGCAGGCCGGACAACTCGTCGCCACAATATCCGCGCCACTCCGTTCAATCGCCCGTCGCTTCCGTTCGAAAATTTTTTGTGCGGTATCATACTCTTTCACGATGTAGGTTCCCGCACCGCCCGCACAGCGGTCGGCGTCCTGCATCTCGACGTAGTCGAGGCCCGGGATCGTGGCCAGCAACTGCCGGGGCTGGGAAGCCACGCCCGCCGCGCGCAGGTGACAGGACGAATGATACGTGACCTTGCGCGTCTCCTTCGACTGAGCCGGTTTGGAGCGATGAGGGTCCAACTCCATGACGTATTCCGCGATATGCTTCACGTTTTGCGAAACCCGCCGGGCCTGTCGCTCCTCGGGTTCACCCTGGAAAAGCTTGGCATAATCCTTGAGCGCCAGCGTACAGGAGGCACAGCCCGTGACGATCACGTCATACCCGGCAAGATTGTTGACGTTATAACAAGCCCCTTCCCGGGCCAAGGCACGATGCCCATACGTTTCAAGGGGCGTCCCGGAGCATCGTTGCGGAGGAAGATCCGGCGTCACGCCGTATTGCCTCAGGACGTTGATCACGGCGTCACCCACTCCATCGTCGAAGTAATTGGCGGCGCACCCGTGAAAATACGCGACCTTCGGTGGGGAGTCGCCTTCCCTCGTTCCGTGACCGTCTTCGTCTCCCGGAACGAGAGCGGGAGGAGACGACACACAGAGCGCGTGATGCCGTTCACGCAACAGCGACGTCGCCAGGCGCGGCAGTTTCATGTCCCAGGGAAGCCGTGCACGCTCGGAGAGTCGCGCCAGAAACGGTCGCAACAGCACTTCGCCGATTTTCCGAATAAGCGGCCGATCCCAGAGCGCTTGAGTTTTCGCAGCCAGCTTGATCAACCTGCCGAAACGCTCCTGTTGCGCGTGCAGGGCAAAGATTTTCCCGGCGAGCGCATTCGGATGTTCCGCCCGTTTTTGCAAAATCAGCTCGGACACGTCCACGTCCGCCGGGCAGATGGTCCGGCACGATTTGCAATTCAAGCACGCCTCCACGACTCGCTTGGACTCCAGATAGCTGTAGTCCGGGGCGGTGACGATTTCATACCACCCCCGGGAACTCATATCTTCAGATTGAAACACGTCGTACACCGGGCAGACCGAATTGCATTTCGCACACGTGGCACAGGATTTCCCCAACCGTTCAAAGTCGATGTGTTCGGTAAAGGCGGTCTCACTGATTTTCACGCCGGGATTCAACATCCCGGCCGGGTCCATCGCATGCTTGACCTGGACGAAGAGACCGTACAACTCTTCGCCGAACATCCGCCTGACCATTTCGGCACGGACTCGGCCATCCCCGTGTTCCCCGCAAATGGATCCTTGGAACCGATTGAGAATCGTGTCATGCACCTCATAATACGTGTCCACCATTCGCTGAAAATCCCTCTCGTCATTCACGTCCAACAACGGCACGACGTGGGCATTGCCGTTGCCGATATGTCCGAAAATCGCCACCCGGACCTTCGCGGGGCCGAAGACCCCATCCAGATAGCGAATCAACTCGCCCATGTGTTCCACGGCCACGACGACGTCATCGACGTAGTTGATGGGCTTTTTCTTGGCGTCGTACCGATATAACGTGGGATAGAGGGCTTTTCGGGCTTTCCAGAGATTCTGTTGATGCCCCGGATCGGTCGCGACGACGGGATCGCAGGCCAGACGATAGTGCTGACAGGCCGCCTGCAGTTGCGCAATCCCGCCGTGGTCTCCCTCTCGATCGAATTCAATGAGCAGGGTTGCCGCGGCATCGCCAGGAATCCGGTACTGCGACCGGCCGATGAGGTCCAACGTGTTGGCATCCATCACTTCCAAGGCCAACGGATCAAGCCGCAATAAGTGATGCACCGCCTCGCCCATTTCTTCGAGGTCCCGGAAATGAATCATGCCGGTCACGGTCGAGCGCGGGCGATCGACGAGCCGGATCGTCGCTTCGCTGAACACGCCCAACGTGCCCTCGCTCCCCACAAACAGCTTCGGAAGGTCAAAGATCCCTTGCGTGAGGCCTTCCGCCACGTCAAAGAGGTTATACCCCGCGCTGTTTTTACTGACGCGCGGACGCTTGGATTGAATGAAATCCAGGTTGTCCCGCACGAGGTCAAAAACCCTGTGCAACCCCTGGAAACCCGCGAGTGTCCGCGGGAAGCCTGCCTCGTCCACGGGCTCACGGCCGGCGGAGAGCCACCCCTCCGACTCAAGCCTGACTCTCATGGCCATCACATTGTCTTTAACGGACCCGTACCGCAGGGTGTGCGGCCCCGACGAATTGTTGGCCAACATCCCTCCCAACTTGCACATCTCGCCACTGGACGGATCGGGACCGAACATGAGGCCGGTCGAGGTCAGTTGGGCATTCAACTCGTTGAGCACGATCCCGGGTTGAACGCGCGCCCATTTCTCCTCGGGGTTCACTTCGAGAATCCGATTGAGACGCGACACGTCCAGAATGATGCCAGACCCGATGGCCGACCCCGTGAGATTGGTCCCCGCGGCACGCGCGGTCAGGGGAATGCCGCGTGTCACGGCATAATCCATTACCACGTCGATATCCGTTTCACGTTCCGGGAGCACCACCACTTGTGGCGTCAGGCGATAGATGCTGGCATCGACCGCATACGCACGTAAGGTGGACACGTCATCCTTGACCTTTGTCGAGTCAAGGAGGCGCCTGAGATCCGTTCCAATGGCCGAGCGTTTATCGGGGAGCACGAGATCCATACGTCTTCCTTCTTCCGGGATTCCGGGCTTGCGGGAAAAGCGCGTGCTTCACGCAAGCGTAGAGGGCACTATATCGAGAAAGGCGATGGTTTGGAAAGAGAAAGGATCCGCCTCAGGCGACGGAAGCAAGGCGGACACGCAGATCCGCCCCTACGTGGCGACGGGCTCCGGATACTGCGGGGCGGGTTCCTGGACGACCGGATCGGCACCGGCTTGATGATGACCATCCGATTCTTCTTCGAAGAGTTCGGGATTCTCTCCCTGCCCCAGTGCGGCGAAGTCACGAAGGGGCGGCAAATCCCGAAGATCCCGAAGTCCGAATTTTTGAAGGAAGGTCTTGGACGTGCCATACAGGATCGGACGACCGGGAATGTCTTTTCGCCCGACGATGCGGATGAGTTTTTGGTCGAGCAACGTCCGCAACACGCTCGACGTTTCGACCCCGCGAATCTGTTCGATGTCCGCACGCATGGTCGGTTGTTTATAGGCAATGATCGCCAAGGTCTCCAAGGCGGACCGGGACACTTTGACGGAAGCTTTGACCTTATTGAGTCTGGTGATCCACGGGGCGCAATCGGGCCGCGTGATCATGACGTAGCCACCGGCCAGTTCGACAATCTGGAGACCACGACCTTCCTGGTCATAATCATGCTGAAGGGCCTTCACGGCATTATACACCGCCACCTTGGGCGGTCCCGCCAACACCGTGGTGACTTTGTCGAGGAGAAGGGGCTCGCGGGACACGAACAACAGGGCTTCGATGATCCCCTTGAGTTCCTGCTCACTCAATGCGTCGGCGAGGCCCGCGACTTCACCCTCCGAACGCTCATCAGAAGAGTCCCCGGCCATAGACGAGGGAGAGTGGTCCTGGGCCGATTCCACGAACTCGGTCCCTTCGACTGGGCTCAGGGCAGGCATGCATGTTTTATCAGAGGATTCCATTCCCATTGAAGCCTCCATTGTGGTCATCATTGTTCGTTGCCTGGGGCGGTGTACCGTCACCTTCGGATTGCCACGCGAGAAACGTGCGGGCAATCCGAATAGGACCCCCGAAATTCACTTGCGTCATACGGACCAGTTTCATCCGCACGAGTTCCAACAACGCCAAAAAGGTGACGATCACCATTAACCGATCGGTCGCACCTTCAAACAACGCGGCAAAGCTAAGGGTCGGGGTCTCTTCCAGCCGTTCGATCACGCTGTTGATACGGTCTTGAACCGTCATGGTATCCGCTGTGAACTCGATCCCCGTGGACGCGTCGGTCTGCGCCAGGACTTCCTGCAGGGCACTCAACAGGTCAAAGACGTGCACGTCATCGGAAAACACTTCCCGGAGCGGCTGGATCTGTTCGGGCTCCCGTTGGAACATCTGCCGCCACAGTCTTTCCTGATCGGACAGTCGCCCGGCGACTTCCTTGAACTGCTGGTACTCGACGAGCCGACGCACCAACTCACTCCGAGGATCTTCGCCCTCTTCTTCCCCTGGCTCCGGTCCCGTTTCCTGCGGGAGCAGCATTCGAGACTTGATATGAATCAGGGTCGAGGCCATCACCAAAAAGTCACCGGCAAAAGAGAGATCGAGTTCCTTCATGACGTGAAGATACTCGAGATATTGCCGGGTGATCAGGGCAATGGGGATATCGTAGATATTGATTTCATGCTTGCGAATGAGGTGGAGCAAAAGGTCGAGAGGACCACTGAAGGCCTCGAGCTTCACCTCATATGCGATTTCGACCTGCTCCATATGATACCACCGGCTTCACGTTCGAAAATGGGAAGACGCCCTGCCATTCCAGCATCGCAACTTAAGTAAATTGGTATACCACTTTTAGTGGAGAGAGGCAATAGAAACTTCTATATATTGTGGATTTGGGATTGTGTAGGGACAGGCCTGCGTGCCTGTCCTCTCACCAGGATTTTTTCTTCCAGACCGCCAGCAGCATCAACCCCAGGAGAGCCAGAATGAAGAGCAGGAAGAGGAAATCGCGGTCCTGAACGCTCGGTCCTCCTTCGCCACCTTGGTCGGGAAGATCGACACCGGAAATCAGGGGAGATTTCTCGAAAACGACCCCTCGAAAATCGACGGCTCCTTGAAACCGGGCTTCCGTAAAGTCCGCCGTGTTCCGAAACAGGGCCCGGTGGAAATCCGCCTTACCCTGATACTCGGTAAACCGAAAATACACTTCACGGTCAAACCTGGCCTCGGACGCATCCAGTGTTTTGTGAAACCGGCTCCCGGAAAAGCCCGTCCCCTGATGAAACCGGGTGCGCGCAAACCCGGCGTCCTCTGCAAAGGAGACTTCCAGGAATTCCGCGAGGCCGTGAAACCGCGCCCCCGTAAACGCAGCCTTCCCCAGAAACCGAGCCTGATGAAACCGGGAATGGGTTCCAAACGACGTCCGGGTAAAATCGGCATCCCGGGCAAACATGGCTCGAATGAAAAATCCCTCATGGCCGATGTGCATGTCGGAAAAATCGGCTCGATCCAGGAAGACCATCCGGGACAAGTCCAAGGACCGCCGGATGGTGCTTCCCCGCAGGCTCACCGGCCCTCGGACCACCACGTACCCGGGCTTGATGAGGTTGGTCGCAAGAATGCCCTGGACCTCCACGTCTTCAAGAATGAAAGACCCGTGCATGACGCGAACCGCGGACACCTGCTCGGCTTCGATGCGTTCGGCGATCGCCGAATGCCGGATCAACCCCGGTTCAAAGGGCTGAAGGTTCAACCTGTCCAAGGAAAGATCGCCCGCAAGCACGACCCCTTTCAAGACCACCCCCCTGCCCTGGTGCAAGGCCGTCAACACGTCGTCCGCCGAAACGGCCAGCGCGTACCGGTCCTCGTCGCTACAGGTTCCTTCCAACTGGCGAACCATCACCTGGGGGTCCGCACCCTCTTCGACCCGGCAGACACCCCAGGACATGGCCGACCCCACGACCCAGACGACCACGCAAAGGACGCTCACGGACCATCTGGACATTGGCATCACGATCATACGACTCTATGGGAAAAAGCTTTGGCTCCTTTCCCTTCCCCTCCTTTGTTGTTGTGTCCCGTGAGATTCTGTAACAAGTGCAAGGGGGCCTGATAGTTGAGGCACCTTAACCGGGTCCGATTGTAATTGTCCACCACCCGTGTGATGAAGGCGTTCCGCTCGGCGTGACTCCGAAACCGATTGCTGCAATGGGCCCGGAGCGTCGGCTGGCTCTGTAACGCGTCACTCAGCCGCCGGTTAAAGCGTTCCACCATGCCATTGGTCTGCGGATGATAGGGCCGGATCAGGCGATGTGTGATCCCATGCGCCCGGCACACGTGATCCAGGCGATGCGTCCCGCTCGGCTGGCCCGCGGGCTTGCCTTTCTTGTGCACGGCAAACCGATCGGTAAACGCGCCATCATTATCGGTCAAGATGGTGTGCACTTTGTGCGGAAACGCGGCCAGGAATTCTTCGACGGCCTGCGTCACCGTGGCGGCCGTCCGCCGGGCCAGCACCTTGACCCAGACATAGCGGGTGGCCCGGTCAATGGCCACGAACACATAACTGGGCTGCTTCTGTAATTTGCTTAACACTTTCAGATCCAGATGAATGTAGCCGCACGGGGTCGCCGCGAACCGCCCCACCGGCGGCGCGTCGGGGGAGGCGGGGGGCAAGCGCGCGACGCCGAGCCGCACCAAGCAGCGATGGATCGCGCTCCGACTCAAGGGCGTCGCACTGCATCGGTTCAGGACCTCCGTGACATCGTCGAGGGACAACCGCAATTGGGTGCGCAATTCGGCGATAAGGGCTTCCTGCTCGGGGGAGGTACTGGCATGGAGCTGGTGGCGGACATGGGAGCCATCGTGGACCCGGCCGGCGCGCTTCCATTTATAGATGGTAGTCACAGCGACCCCGAGTTCCCGGGCCAAGGTCGCGGCGCTTTTGGGGGCGGTCTGGATGTAGCGACGCGTGGCGGGGGTGGTGCGAGCTAACTTATGTAATTTAATGTCCATGGGGCCTCCGTTGGTGGACATATTCGATGCCACGCATGATAGCAGAAGAGTCTAGTGAATCACACGGGACAGTACACTTTGTAAGGAGGGGTGAGGGGAGGTAGAGCCTGCGGGTAGGACGGCGAAACCTCGTGCTCCATGAGCGGTCAACTCTACCCCACCTCGCCTCCCCTTACAAAGGGGAGGGAACGAGAGGAGACCGTAGGTCGGGTTAGCGTAGCGTAACCCGACAGCGGTACTGCCGAAGGAAGAGCGCGGCTTCGGAGAAATGGCATTCTCCAGTCGAGGACGATCCGGCCTCAGGCTTGCGGCTTCGGATCTTTCAAGGTGAGGTAAAAATCTTTGACTTCCCGATCGGAATGGCTGAGCCGTTCCTCGACTTCCTCAACCGTTTTGGGGGGCGACACGACCACTTTTTCACCCTCTTGCCAATTGGCCGGGGTCGCGCAGGAAAAGTTGTCAGCCGTTTGGAGTGCCGTGACCAACCGGAGGACTTCGTCCACGTTCCGCCCGGCGTTCATCGGGTAGTAGATCAGGGCCCGGATCACGCGTTTGGGATCAATCACGAACAACGCACGAACCGTTGCGGTTGCACTGGCCCCTGGATGGATCATGCCGTAGAGTCGAGCAACCTGCATATCGACGTCCGCCACCAAGGGATAGGGAATCGTCATGCCCAGTTTCTCCTTGATATTCACGAGCCAGGCCAGATGGGCATGGATGCTGTCTACACTAACCCCGAGCAACTTGACGCCTTTTTTTCTGAAGTCCTCGTGCCGGCGGGAAAATTCCACCAATTCCGTGGTACACACGGGCGTAAAATCCGCGGGATGGGAGAAGAAGACGACCCAATCCTGCTCTTGCCAGGCGCTAAATTCAAAATCTTGAGACAAGGTGGTCCCCGCAGAAAAATCAGGGGCTTTCTCGCCAATTCGTGGTAAGCCTTCAGCCTCAGACATTCAATCCTCCTTTACAAAGGTCGTTCATGCACCCAATCGCAACGGGACCATTGGTGTTCGCACCCGCAGTCCCTTTACCACCCACGAGGCAAATCGTCATCATCCAACACCGCCTCCGCTTCCCTGAAATATTTCTCGGCTTCCAACTCCTCGGACAAATCTTCGGTCAGATCATCATCGCGGTCTTCGGCAAGAGGACCGAATCCTGCCTCGTCATCAAAGTCAGCGGAAATGTCCCCGGACATGTCATCGTCCAGATCGGCAGAAAACTCATCGGCCGGCTCATCATCGAATCCGGACAAATCCGATTCAGGTGAGTCAGGGACCACGGCAGCAGTCACGTCTTGAGACACCTTCTCCCTTTCACCGGGGGAGAGGCTCTTCGCCGGCGTCACGGCCTTCGCTTCAGGTGTCGAGGCGGGCTTGGTAACTTTCTTCGGGCTCACCGCGACCGTCTCGCGTGCTTTCCCTTTGGCCGGACGTTTTTGTACGGGCTTCACGGCAGCTTTCTTGGCGGTGGCCTTTTTTATCGCAGTCTTTTTCGTCACCTTCTTTTTCAGCAAAGCCTTGGAAGGGTTCTTCGCCTTCTTGGACTTGAGTGCATCCTTTTTGGCCACCTTTGCCGCCTTCGCCGGTTTCGCCGGTTTCGATTTGGCTGAGCCTGCCCTGAGCGGAGTCGAAGGGGAAACCTTTGCCTTGGACTTCGACACCTTGGGTTTGGCTTTGGATGCGGACCACCCAGACTTTTTCTCCTTGGCTTTGGTTGTTTCCCGGGCTCTCGTTGCCATTGGTTCCTTTACCTCCTGATTTTGTATGGCGTAAGGATATATGCCTCAAAGCCCTATACCAAAGCTCCCTCTATCACGGACCAAGACCAAGTTTCAACCAGTAACTTCCCCTCAATAGACGTACCATCTGGCATTCTCCAACAAACCCCGTTACAGTGCTCACCCGGAAAGAGAGAATTCATGTCCCAGCCCGCAGCAGAACTCAAGCCATCCCACACACGCTGGACCATCCTGGCCCTCCTGCTTGCAATAAGCATTATTACCTATATAGACCGGGTCAATATTTCAGTCACGGCACGGCAGATGATCCCGGCCCTGGGGCTCACCAACGTCCAGATGGGGCAGATTTTTTCAGCCTTCGTCCTGGGCTATGCCCTGTTTCAAATCCCCGGGGGCCGGCTGGGAGACCGATGGGGCCCCAGAACGGTCCTGACCCTCGCCGTGGTCTGGTGGTCGCTCTTTACGGCGATGACCGCCTTGGCCCCGTCGTCGTTTCTCGCAGGGGTCGTGGGCATTTGGGGATCGCTGATGATCGTACGATTCCTGATCGGCGTGGGGGAAGCCGCCGCATTGCCGAATTTCAACCGAACCGTGGCCAATTGGTGCGGCCCGCATGAGCGAGGACTCGGCATCGCGATCACGATCAGCGGCATCGGGGTCGGGTCCGCGCTCACCCCCCCGATCACAGCTTGGATCATGGTGAATTACGGGTGGCAGATGGCCTTCTATTGGGCCGGAGGCCTCGGCATGCTCATCGCCATGCTGTGGTTCCGGTTTGCCACGGACCGGCCGGAAGCGCATCCACGAGTCAATGCCGGGGAAGCCGCGCTGATCCGCGGCAACGCGCCTTTGCGGAACGTCCCGGAGGCTCCGACGCCCGTTCCCTGGAAAGCCTTTGCACAAACCCCAAGCGTGTGGTGGCTGGTCTTGAGTTATACCTGTTTCGGGTACGTGGCCTACGTGTATCTGTCATGGTTTTACCTCTACCTCGTGGACGTACGACACTTCAGCGTGCTGCGAGGTGCCTTCTTCGCCGCAAGTCCCTTTATAGCCATGATGATCTTTTGTCCAATCGGCGGCTGGGTCACGGACCGCCTGTCCGGACGATTCGGCTTGAACAAAGGACGCCCATGGGTCGGGGCTTGGGGAATGGCCCTGGCAGCCCTTTCGATCATCGGGGGAGCGGCAATCGAGGAACCCTTCACCGCCCTGGCCTTGTTATCCTTGGGGGCGGGTTGGCTGTATTTCACCATCGGAGCGTTTTGGAGTTCAACCGTGGACCTGTCAAAAACCCACGCCGGAACCCTCTCCGGGGTGATGAATACCGGCGCCAATCTGGGCGGCACCCTCTCCCCCACGCTCACGCCCTGGATCGCGAACCAATTCGGATGGACCATCGCACTCGGGGTCGCGGCCGTCCTGGCATTCATAGGCGCATTATGCTGGCTCGGAATCCGACCGGCGGACGGCCTGACGCGGGGATTATCTCCCTCGCCCCTTGAGGGAGAGGGCTGGGGTGAGGGGGGCACTTGAGCTAGGCTTGCCCCGGCGAAAGCGGGGGGTGGGGTAGAGCCACCCATCCATGGAGCACGAGGGTTCGCCGTCCTAGGCACAGCCTCTACCTCCCCTCGCCCCTCCTTACAAAGTGTACTGTCCCGTGTGATTCCCTAGACTCTTCTGCTATCATGCGTGGCATCGAATATGTCCACCAACGGAGGCCCCATGGACATTAAATTACATAAGTTAGCTCGCACCACCCCCGCCACGCGTCGCTACATCCAGACCGCCCCCAAAAGCGCCGCGACCTTGGCCCGGGAACTCGGGGTCGCTGTGACTACCATCTATAAATGGAAGCGCGCCGGCCGGGTCCACGATGGCTCCCATGTCCGCCACCAGCTCCATGCCAGTACCTCCCCCGAGCAGGAAGCCCTTATCGCCGAATTGCGCACCCAATTGCGGTTGTCCCTCGACGATGTCACGGAGGTCCTGAACCGATGCAGTGCGACGCCCTTGAGTCGGAGCGCGATCCATCGCTGCTTGGTGCGGCTCGGCGTCGCGCGCTTGCCCCCCGCCTCCCCCGACGCGCCGCCGGTGGGGCGGTTCGCGGCGACCCCGTGCGGCTACATTCATCTGGATCTGAAAGTGTTAAGCAAATTACAGAAGCAGCCCAGTTATGTGTTCGTGGCCATTGACCGGGCCACCCGCTATGTCTGGGTCAAGGTGCTGGCCCGGCGGACGGCCGCCACGGTGACGCAGGCCGTCGAAGAATTCCTGGCCGCGTTTCCGCACAAAGTGCACACCATCTTGACCGATAATGATGGCGCGTTTACCGATCGGTTTGCCGTGCACAAGAAAGGCAAGCCCGCGGGCCAGCCGAGCGGGACGCATCGCCTGGATCACGTGTGCCGGGCGCATGGGATCACACATCGCCTGATCCGGCCCTATCATCCGCAGACCAATGGCATGGTGGAACGCTTTAACCGGCGGCTGAGTGACGCGTTACAGAGCCAGCCGACGCTCCGGGCCCATTGCAGCAATCGGTTTCGGAGTCACGCCGAGCGGAACGCCTTCATCACACGGGTGGTGGACAATTACAATCGGACCCGGTTAAGGTGCCTCAACTATCAGGCCCCCTTGCACTTGTTACAGAATCTCACGGGACACAACAACAAAGGAGGGGAAAAGGAAAGACGAGAATGACAAGAAGAAAAACGGCAATGGTTGCCGAATGTCCGCTTGCCTTGATAGAGTCCGCCGATGAATGCGCCCCTGACCTTCAAGAAAAAAAACCCCAAGGTCGTCATCTCCACCAAATTCGGGAACATCGCGATCCAGTTTTACCCGGACGTGGCCCCTCGCCACGTGGACAGCTTTCTGAGCCTCGCCAAAATCGGATTCTACAATGGAACGGCTTTTCACCGCGTCATCCCCGGCTTCATCATCCAAGGGGGAGACCCGCTCAGTAAGGAACCGGATCGAAGCCTGCATGGAACCGGTGGACCGGGCTTCAGCCTGACTCCGGAACCCAGCGACCAGCCACACCGCCGCGGCACGGTCTCCATGGCCAAAATGCCCCGGAACGACGATCGAACCCGTGACGTCAACGACAATGGGTCACAGTTTTTTATCTGCGTGGAAGATACGAGCAGCCTGGACCGGACCTATACCGTCTTCGGAAAAGTCAGGAAAGGCATGGAGGTGGTGGATAAGATCGTGGCATTGGAACGGGACCCCGAGGACAATCCATTGGAACCTGTGACCATGACGGTCCACGTGGAGGAAGAGTAAGAGGGAGAGGGGCTTGCGTTAAAAAAACGCGGCGCTGGCGTAGGTGGTGGTGGAGTTGAATTGATCCACGATCTCCCGATCGTAGCGCAGGATCTCGCCTTTTTCCGCCTCGATCAGTCGCAAGAGCAGATAAATCGCCGAGAAGCCCAAGACGTGGCGGTGGTCCTGTTCCTTGAGAAGAAATTCGGCAAAGCCCCGGGCATCGACGTTTTCGACGTGCTTCAGCATTTCCAGGTCGGTTTGCATGCAGCGGTGGAACGAAAAATCCGTTGGGGTCTTGTCATCGCCGTAGCGCAGACCGATATGCGCGAGATTCGCACTGGCGATAAGACAGACCCGCTGACCCGACGCGGCAATCACGTCTTTCAACAGCGACACCACCTGCTCAACCTGGTCGGCGAAATCCTTGAGTGCCGGATCGATCAAACACCCGGGCGGAAACGCAGACAAGACCGGGACAATAGAGATGGGCTGCCGCGTGCCCACGGTCTCCTGAAGAAAAGGTAACTGAAATTCGATGCTGTGTTCCGCGTCATGCCGCAATTCATCCGCGAACAGCCCGTCCCCCCCTTTGGACCGTAAAGCCTCCATGAGAGGCCGATTGACCGGCACGACCCCCAACGGGCTTTCGAAATCCTTATCCGTCACGGCCACCGGCTCCGCCAACCCGGCATGGGCCGTCCCGAAGAGAATGTAGACGTCCGGCGCCTCCGCCTCATGCAATGTTTTGTAGGCCCACGCATAGAGCGGCCCGGCCACGTTCACTTCGTAATTCGGAACCACCAGCCCCTTGATCAACTTCCCCTGATGATCGGAGGGATCGGGGCCGGGCCCTTCCTTGGACGTGAAGAATCCGGCAAGCTGTTCGCGCAGTTTCTGCGGATCGGCTTCGTAGCTTTTACCGGCGAAGCGGGGTTTCCGGGTCGGCGCATCACGATACGCCGTCAACGCTCGGGCTTTCGCCGCCTCGTAGCGGTCGCCTTCGAGAAACAGCTTCTGGTCCAGGTCGGCAATGAGCCGGTCGAGCTTGTCCGGCATCATGAACTCGCCATATTTTTTCAGGTATTCGACGCCAATTTGTTCCGGGGAATGCTCGCCATCCATAAATTGAAACAGATGGAAAAAGTTGAGCGGGATGATGAGTTTTTCGGAACTCAACCCGGAAGGATCCCACAAGACGATGTAGTGCTCCTCCCCCTGCTTCATGGGCGAATATTGAATATTGCGAAGCGCCGGGTACGGTTTAGGATTGTTGCCCTGCTCTGTCATGCATACTCCTGTTCTTTCGGTATCATCGATGTGCGAGGTTCTCTTCGCACGGATTGGCGATTATACGGACCGGCCTTCCGCTCCCGCAAGGCGGGACTTGGTAACGGCCCCGCTGTCGGGTTACGCTACCCCCCTCACCCTGCCCTCTCCCACGGTGGGGAGAGGGTTGGGGTGAGGGGGAATTGTCAACGAATGAATCAACACAGACATGCATGACCGGACGCTCCAGGTGAACAGACCCGACTGGTTTTCCGTTTTCAAATATCTGGTGTACGCGGCCCTGGTCGCCAACGTGGCGCTGTTCTTCAAGGAAGATTGGGAAGCCGCTTCCCACGTATTCCGGGATGGCATGCCGTTCGCGCAGATCATCGAAGGGTTTGCGCCGAGTATCGACACCGCCGCGTGGGTAATCCTGTTGCTGCTGTTCGAACTTGAAACCTGCCAGCTTTCCGACGAGGTGCTGAAACGCCCCATCGGCCTCGCCATCAGGAGCCTGCGCGCCCTCTGCTACATGGTCATTGGTTACGCCTTTACCGGCTATCTCGGCAAAGCACTCGGCTTTGGCCTGTACGTACCGGCGGGCGCAATGGACGCCTGCGCCCTGGCGATGAAGCAGTTCGCCCTGCTCGTTGAACTCGACGAGTACCGGGTCCTGACCGTTGGCAACTGTGCCGGGATCACCGGAGCACTGTTCGTCAACGAGCAGACCAGGACGCTGGCCGAAGCCGGTGCCCTGGTTCAGGCAACACGGCTGGCCTGGGTTGACGTCGTGAACTCCGGCACCTGGCTCCTGATCCTGGCCCTGTTGGAACTTGACGTGCGGCCGGACGTCAAAGGGTTGTTCCCGGGCTGGTTCGAAGCCGCAAACCTGCGCATCAAGTATCTGCTCTACGCCGTCATCGTGGGCGCCGCGGTGTATTGGGGAATCTTCGGCACCTTCCTCGATTTCTGGGACGCTTTTTTGTGGATCGCCGCCTTTGTCGTCATCGAGCGCAACGTGTTCGAGTGGGAAAAGGAACTGGAAACCGGCGGCAAGTAGGTCGGATTAGCGTAGCGTAATCCGACAGGTTCTATGCTCGTCGAACAGCGAAAAGGTCAGGTTACGCCTTCGGCTAACCTGACCTACGAGACTAGGGACTTACCACCCTCACCTTTCTCCTCTCCCATCAAGGGAGAGGACATGCGCTTCACTCCCTCGCCCCTGGCGGGAGAGGGCTGGGGTGAGGGGGGCTCAGATTGTCGGGTTACGCCTTTGGCTAACCCGACCTACTTGACTGCGAACGAAGGAAAAAACAAAGACACTGGATCCTCGATTGAAAATGTCGAGGATGACAGAAAGTAGTGGTAGGTCAGATTAGCATAGCGTAATCCGACATTCCCCTTCCTACGTGTACTGTCCCGTGTGATTCCCTAGACTCTTCTGCTATCATGCGTGGCATCGAATATGTCCACCAACGGAGGCCCCATGGACATTAAATTACATAAGTTAGCTCGCACCACCCCCGCCACGCGTCGCTACATCCAGACCGCCCCCAAAAGCGCCGCGACCTTGGCCCGGGAACTCGGGGTCGCTGTGACTACCATCTATAAAATGGAAGCGCGCCGGCCGGGTCCACGATGGCTCCCATGTCCGCCACCAGCTCCATGCCAGTACCTCCCCCGAGCAGGAAGCCCTTATCGCCGAATTGCGCACCCAATTGCGGTTGTCCCTCGACGATGTCACGGAGGTCCTGAACCGATGCAGTGCGACGCCCTTGAGTCGGAGCGCGATCCATCGCTGCTTGGTGCGGCTCGGCGTCGCGCGCTTGCCCCCCGCCTCCCCCGACGCGCCGCCGGTGGGGCGGTTCGCGGCGACCCCGTGCGGCTACATTCATCTGGATCTGAAAGTGTTAAGCAAATTACAGAAGCAGCCCAGTTATGTGTTCGTGGCCATTGACCGGGCCACCCGCTATGTCTGGGTCAAGGTGCTGGCCCGGCGGACGGCCGCCACGGTGACGCAGGCCGTCGAAGAATTCCTGGCCGCGTTTCCGCACAAAGTGCACACCATCTTGACCGATAATGATGGCGCGTTTACCGATCGGTTTGCCGTGCACAAGAAAGGCAAGCCCGCGGGCCAGCCGAGCGGGACGCATCGCCTGGATCACGTGTGCCGGGCGCATGGGATCACACATCGCCTGATCCGGCCCTATCATCCGCAGACCAATGGCATGGTGGAACGCTTTAACCGGCGGCTGAGTGACGCGTTACAGAGCCAGCCGACGCTCCGGGCCCATTGCAGCAATCGGTTTCGGAGTCACGCCGAGCGGAACGCCTTCATCACACGGGTGGTGGACAATTACAATCGGACCCGGTTAAGGTGCCTCAACTATCAGGCCCCCTTGCACTTGTTACAGAATCTCACGGGACACAACACCTACGCAGCTACTTCTCGTTCCCCACCAGCGTTTCCACCGTGACGGTATTCGGGCCGGGAATTGCCTTGTAATAGAGTCGCTCAAATCCAATCACCTCGCCACTCTGACGATCCTTGATCAGGATCACCCCTTTACCAGTCTCTTCGCACACCTGATCGGGTCGAGGGTCAGCAAAATACACGGTCAACGTCTCACCGACAGGGTCATGAATCACACGGATGTGGGGCATAGTTGCTCTTGTTTATTTTCCTGCAGCACCCCAAGCCAACAGACGCCGATTGGCTGTGAGTATTTGTAGGTCACTCACCCGAAAATCTCCATCGTCAGTGACTAAGGTAAAGCCTTGACGTTTACAAAGGTGAGTGAGGATTTGGTCATTAAAATCCGACTTGCCTTCTTTGTAGCGATCTAACAACGCGTCAACGTCAATTGAGGAAAAGCCGCTCTCAATTCTTGTGCAGGATTTCACGATTCGGCTGCAGGCATCGGAAATGCCTTCGGCAACAGTTTTAAATGCGGCACTTCGTCTGAATGTTTTGAAATCTTGAGGTTTCTTCGCAGCAGGCAAGCTATTGTAGGTCAGCCGGGAAAGGACATTTACAAATTCTGAGAGAATGATGGCATCAATGAAAATTCTGCACTTGACTTCTCTGATGCGCTTATATGCAGCAGAATAAAGCTTTGCACGTTTATCGGGAGTCCGATACTGGGACCCATAAATGAAGAGCCAGACGTTCGTATCAAAGAGCAGTTGATCCCCCGCATCGAACGTGTGCCGATCAATGCGGAAGGCCGTGCCAGCCATCCATGTCCCCTAGTGTGGCCTGCTCGGCTTTCTGAAATCGTTCGGGATCTTTGAAGTATTCCTTTGCCGTATCAACGACACGCTTGAGCAACGCCAGATCTTCGGCCACCATGTCTTTCACCTGTAATGTGGTTCGAATCTGAGCCGCCGAAAAGGAACCATACAACTGCCCGATCGCCGAGTTCAAAAACGCCGACGTCAAACTCGTCACATTATGAAATGAGACGATGACGTTCTGCCCATTACGCAGGGCCGTATCGATGCGTTCATACACCCTTTGCCCATCATCAGAAGCAACGCAAAGTGGACTGCCAACAATTTCAAAAGGAGAAATGACGATCTCTTTACTCATGGAGCATCTTTTCTGGAAAGAAAGCTAAAAGATATCTGTTTCTTTCAATTCGGACGAAAGTTTATAAGATTGCGTATCGGCCGTATTGATTTCAACATTGACCACGGTACCAGGGAAGGGTTCCGACAAGCGTTCAGTCTGCGTATGCCCCTTTTCCAATCTCAAATAGCCCCTATCAGAGACAATTTGCAGGCAGCCACCATTAAGATTGATAAACTCGCTCAAAAGCTTAAGTCCAAGCCCCCCGGGTATGCGCCCACGCTTCGTCGTATTTTGCGCTTGGGTCGCCCATTCAATCGCTTCATGGGCCGACAAGTCAAGACCGGTATGCTCTTTGACATTGCGCCGAATGCTGATACCTAAGTCTGCGACAGAGAAGTCCAGGCGGTGCCGCTTGGGGAAAAACTGGCCGCAACTGAAAATGCCCAACTGTGTGCGAGAATGGATCACCGCGTTACTGAATATTTCAAACACGCTCTCACGGAACCGTTTCACAAGGCTCGGAGTCATGCGAGGGAGTTCCGAACGGCGGACAAATTTCGATTCCACATAACTGGCAAAAAATCGATCGTCCTTCACGTCGAAGCGTTGGTAGGGAATCGTCGTGCCATAGGTATCCCGAATGGGCATACGCCCATAATGACTGAGGAAACCGTTTTGGGAAAGAATTTGTTCAACACCAGACGGCAGATTGGTCAAGTGGATCGCATTCATGTTATGCCCGATACGATAGAGAATGGCTCCAAATGGCGCGCACATGTCTGCATCAAACCAGGAGGCATTCATCATGTCGATCTCGATCTTAGAGAACCGTTGCTTATCTACTTCGGCATTCAGACGGATCAACGCCTCAAACCCTGGTAGACTATGACGGATTTCCGGCAAGGAGAATTTCACAAAGTTACTCTGCCAGCCTATGTTAGAGACAACATCAAAACTGTTCCCTCATTTATATCGCCGTCATTAATACAAATGACACCAGACTTTGTGACCGGCTTCCGGTTTTCCGATTTGGATGAGCGGGGGATCGGTGGTTTTGCACTGCTCCATCACCTGCGGGCATCGGGTGTGGAACCGGCAGCCGGCGGGCGGGTTCAGCGGCGTCGGCACGTCACCCGACAGCAGGATGCGTTCGCGTTTCACCGTGGGATCCGGCAACGGGTTGGCGGAAAGCAGGGCCTGGGTATAGGGATGTTTGGCGTTGGAGAATAAGGTGTCGGCAGGAGCCACTTCCGCCAGTTTTCCCAAATACATCACGGCGATCCGATTAGCCAGATACTGCACCACGTTCAGATCGTGCGTAATGAATAAGTACGACAGGTCATAGTCCGCCTGCAGATCCTTGAGCAGGTTGATGATCTGCGCCTGAATGGACACGTCCAGGGCCGAAACCGCTTCATCGCACACGATCAGCTTCGGGTTCAGCGCCAGGGCGCGCGCAATGCCGATTCGCTGGCGTTGCCCTCCGGAAAATTCATGCGGATAGCGCGAGGAATGATCCGGTCTCAGACCCACGCGGTCGAGGAGTCGACACACCTGCTCCGTCAAGTCACGGCCTTTGGCCAGGTGATGGACCTTGAGCGGCTCGCCCACGATGGAGCCGACGGTCATGCGAGGATTCAGCGAACTGTAGGGATCCTGGAACACGATCTGCATCCGTCGGCGCGTGGCCCGCAACGTTTTGGAATCCATCGCGAACAGGTTCCGGCCTTCGAAAAACACCTCGCCGCCGGTGAGCGGCTGTAACCGGAGCACGGTTCGTCCCACGGTGGTTTTACCGCAACCGGATTCCCCGACCAACCCGAAGGTCTCTCCGGACTTGATGTCGAACGTCACGTCATCCACGGCCTTGACCCACGCGGACACGTTCGAGAAGAGGCCGCTTCGGACGGGGAAATATTTTTTGAGGCGCGTGACCTCAAGCAGGGGCCTTGGGGGAGCTTGCCCTGAGCGAAGCGAAGGGTCAGGTGGTTTCACGTCCACAACGTTACGTTCTCCCGTGTTGATGCAACCAACACACGACTTCATGGCCCGGCTCAATCTCAATGAGCGGCGGCTCCTCATCGGGGCAACGGGCCAACACGTCCGGACACCGGGTCGAAAAGTGGCAGCCCCGACAATACATCAGGGGAGAAGGAACCGTGCCCGGGATCGATTCGAGCCGGGTTTCCCGCACACCGGGCTTCGGCAACGAGCGCAACAACGCGCGCGTATACGGATGCGACGGCGTGGCAAAAAGTTGCAGCACGCTCGCGCGTTCCACGATTCGACTGGCGTACATCACGATGACGTCCTGCGCGAACTGCGCCACGACGCCCAGGTTATGCGTGATCAGCAGGATCGCCATACCCATTTCCCGTTGCAGTTCTTTCAGCAGTTCCAGGATCTGGGCCTGAATCGTCACGTCCAACGCCGTGGTCGGCTCATCGGCGATGAGCAGGTCGGGCTGGCACGCCAGGGCCATGGCAATCATCACCCGCTGTTTCATGCCGCCGGACATTTCGTGCGGGTATTGATCGATGCGCTTGTCCGGTGAAGAAATATGGACTTTCTCCAGCAGGCGAAGGACTTCCCGCCGGATCTCGCGCTTGGTCAGGGTCGTATGAATCTCCAATACCTCGCCGATCTGGTCGCCGACCGTGAAGACCGGATTCAGCGACGTCATGGGTTCCTGAAAGACCATGCTGATCTGGTTGCCGCGTATCCGTCGAATGTCCTTATCGGGCAAGGTCAGCAAGTCGGAGCCTTTAAACACCACCTGCCCGCCCACCACCTTTCCCGGAAAATCCACCAACTGCATGATGGACAGGGCCGTCACGGATTTCCCGCACCCCGATTCTCCAACGAGCGCCACGGTTTGTCCCGGCTGAACCGAGAAACTGACGTCCTCGACGGCTCGAATTTCACCCTGGTCCGAAAAGAAGGACGTCGAGAGGTGCGACACCTCCAGGAGATGGGATGAGGCATTCATGGTTCAGCGTTTCCGCAATTTCGGATTGAGGGCTTCACGCAGTCCTTCCCCGACCAGATTAAACGCCAACACCACCACCAGAATCGCAAAGCCCGGAATAAAAAAGAGCCAGGGGGCGTCGAAGATAAACCCCTTCCCGTCGGCAAGGATATTGCCCCACGTGGCATACGGCGGTTGCACGCCGAACCCGAGAAAACTCAAGCCCGACTCGGTCAGGATGGCCGTGGCTACGCCGATGGTGGCCGAAACCAACACGGGGGCCATGGCATTAGGGACCATGTGGGAAAAAATCACGCGCCGATCCCGGGCACCGATCGACGTGGCGGCCACCACGAAATCCTGTTTGCGTAACGCCAGAAATTCGGCGCGGACGAACCGGGCGGTCCCCATCCAACTGGTCATCCCGATCACGATCATGATGTTATAGATGCTGGGCGGCAGGAGGGCAACCACCGTGAGGATCAGGAAAAAAGTCGGAAAACACAACATCACGTCGGTAAACCGCATGATGAGGGTATCGACCGTCACCACGCCGAGCTTGACGTTGCCATAAAACCCGGACAGCCCGCCCAGCACGATGCCGATCGCCAAGGAAATACCGACGGCGATAAACCCGATGGACAACGACACGAAAGACCCTTGGAGCATGCGCGCGAACACGTCACGGCCCAACTCATCCGTCCCCAACAGATAAATGCCGCCGAACGGTCGATCATGGACGGGGATCTCATCCGGCGACGAGAAGGTCAAGGGCGGCAGAAATTTTTCCGGCAGGCGGACGACTTCGGGATCGAACACGACCACCCATTCAGTCAGGGCTTTCCCGAACACCGCCGTGAACAAGAGCAACACCAGGATGTAGGCCCCCGCCACAGCAAGACGATCCTTGCGAAACAACCGGAGGGACTCCTGCCACGGCGTTTCCAAAGGCGGAAGTTCTTCGCCAGGATGCGTCGAGTCCTTTGTCACAACGTTTTCCACGGCTCCCTCATCAGGGTTGAACGCTCTGCCTTCTTGTCATGCCTGTACTTCCCTTCTGTCATTCCCGTATGTGTTCACTCATTCGCTAATAATTCCCGCTCCGCCTTTCCCCTCCTTTGTAAGGAGGGGCGAAGGGGAGGTAGAGCCTGCGGTTAGTATTGCAAGCAGATGTTCGAGAACACCATTCAGATTGGTCAGCACTTCATGATTCGTATAGCGAATGACTCGAAGTCCCAAAGAACGCAAATGCCTTTCGCGTAGCAGGTCTTTTGTTCGTTGCGTCTTTCTGGCATGAACGTCGCCATCAATTTCAATCACGAGCAATTGTTCCGGACAAAAAAAGTCGACAATGAACGGACCAATGGCATGTTGCCGACGAAATTTGAATGAGTGACATTGTCTTGCACGGAGCTTAGTCCAGAGCAACTGTTCGGTTGGGGTCATGGAACTCCGAAGCCGCCTTTTCTGAGCAAGCGTTTTTGGAAGTCCTTGTTGTATTCGTTGCCCATGCATCATGTTTATTGCGCTCTACCCCTCCTACCCTCCCCTTACAAAGGGGAGGAAAAAGACGGCCAATTCTCCCGAATCCCTACTCCTTGCCCTATCCTCAAAAAAGGGAGGAACCGATGCCGCCTTCAGTTCTTTTTCCCCCTCACCTCAACCCTCTCCCATCAAGGGAGAGGAAATTTCATCTCCTCCCTCTCCGATTTCCCGCATTAAGCGGGAAATAGGGAGAGGGCTGGGGTGAGGGGGGCAAGCATCATGCGTCCCCTTGAAGCCCCGTTCTGATCCTCGGATCTACCACGGCATACAGAATGTCCGAGAGCAAGGTCCCTGCCAACGTCAAGACCGCGGCAAAAAAATTCAAGGTCAGGATCACCGGAAAATCTCTCGCGAGAATGGCTTCATAGCCTAACCGGCCCAACCCGGGCCACGCGAAAATTTGCTCGAAAATGACCGAGCCGCCGATCAGCCCGGGCAGCAAAAACCCGAACATGGTCACAAACGGCAACAACGCGTTGCGTAGCGCGTGCCGGTAGATGACGACGTCCTCCGTAGCACCCTTCGCCCTCGCCGTTCGCACGTAATCCTGCCCCACGACTTCCAGCATCTGTGAGCGGACGTACCGGGACAGAATCGCCATCCCGCCCAGGGCGGACATCAGCGAAGGAATCACCAGGTGCCAGATCCGGTCCATCACTTGAGAGAGAGGGGGAGCCAGTTCCATCCCGAAGGTTTTCAAGCCGATCACGGGCACACCGAACAGATCGACGACCCAGAGAATCACGATATAGGACAAAAAGAAGCCCGGCACGGAAATGAGGGTATACGCCGCAAAGGTGGTCGTGCGGTCATACACCGCCCCACGATGGATCGCCGCCTGAATGCCGGTGGGAAACGCCAGGGTCCACACCAGTAACGTGGCACAGATAAAGAGCGGCAGGGAATTGAGAAACCGGCGCCAGATTTTTCCCAGGACGGGCTGGCTGTCCTTGAATGACTTCAACTCGCCGGACACGAGATCGCGTATCCAATAGGCATATTGCATATACAGAGGATCGTCGAGGTGAAACGCCTCTCGAATCTTGGCAATGTCTTCGGGTTTCATCCGGGGATTCGCCGGATCGACCTCGCTGGGTTCGCCGGGAGCCAGGTGAATCACCGAATGCGCAAGGATGGAAACGATGAACACCAGCAGAAGACGTTGGAGCACGTTGCGAAGAATAAAGGCTTGCATCCGCGACTAATCCTTTAGCTTATTGGTCACCCTGAGTAGATAGCGACGTATTCTTTCCCTCCCCTTTGTAAGGGGAGGCCGAGCCAGGCTTGCCCCCGCGAAAGCGGGGGTGGGGTAGAGTCGCATCCCCAAAGGGCACTGACCACACACGGCCTCCAGCTCTACCTCCCCTCACCCCTCCTTACTTGTTGTGTCCCGTGAGATTCTGTAACAAGTGCAAGGGGGCCTGATAGTTGAGGCACCTTAACCGGGTCCGATTGTAATTGTCCACCACCCGTGTGATGAAGGCGTTCCGCTCGGCGTGACTCCGAAACCGATTGCTGCAATGGGCCCGGAGCGTCGGCTGGCTCTGTAACGCGTCACTCAGCCGCCGGTTAAAGCGTTCCACCATGCCATTGGTCTGCGGATGATAGGGCCGGATCAGGCGATGTGTGATCCCATGCGCCCGGCACACGTGATCCAGGCGATGCGTCCCGCTCGGCTGGCCCGCGGGCTTGCCTTTCTTGTGCACGGCAAACCGATCGGTAAACGCGCCATCATTATCGGTCAAGATGGTGTGCACTTTGTGCGGAAACGCGGCCAGGAATTCTTCGACGGCCTGCGTCACCGTGGCGGCCGTCCGCCGGGCCAGCACCTTGACCCAGACATAGCGGGTGGCCCGGTCAATGGCCACGAACACATAACTGGGCTGCTTCTGTAATTTGCTTAACACTTTCAGATCCAGATGAATGTAGCCGCACGGGGTCGCCGCGAACCGCCCCACCGGCGGCGCGTCGGGGGAGGCGGGGGGCAAGCGCGCGACGCCGAGCCGCACCAAGCAGCGATGGATCGCGCTCCGACTCAAGGGCGTCGCACTGCATCGGTTCAGGACCTCCGTGACATCGTCGAGGGACAACCGCAATTGGGTGCGCAATTCGGCGATAAGGGCTTCCTGCTCGGGGGAGGTACTGGCATGGAGCTGGTGGCGGACATGGGAGCCATCGTGGACCCGGCCGGCGCGCTTCCATTTATAGATGGTAGTCACAGCGACCCCGAGTTCCCGGGCCAAGGTCGCGGCGCTTTTGGGGGCGGTCTGGATGTAGCGACGCGTGGCGGGGGTGGTGCGAGCTAACTTATGTAATTTAATGTCCATGGGGCCTCCGTTGGTGGACATATTCGATGCCACGCATGATAGCAGAAGAGTCTAGGGAATCACACGGGACAGTACACTTACAAAGGAGGGGAAGGAGAAATTTGTCAACGAATGACTGAACACATACAAATAAGGATGACATGTCCCTCAAAACGCAGGCGTCAATTCGAGCTTGCGCCATTGATGAAAGTGAAACGTAATGTCGCCGCTCGGGATCGGGTAAATTTTTTCGTACCGTTCCGATCCGTCATCGGCCTTATTGACCAACACGATCTTTTTATCCAACACCCGCGTGCCCAACGGAGCGTAGAGAAACGTATACGGCTGTTCCTCGGCAATCAGCCGGTGCAATTGGTGGGTCAATGTCCGTTGGACGTCCTGATCGTACTCCTGCCGAATACGGACGATCAGGTCGTCCGCGTGCGCGTTGTGATACCCGATGAAATTCAATTGCTCCGGCCCGGCCTGACTCGAATGCCACAGTTGATATAAATCGGGATCGATGCCCATGCTCCACCCGAGCACCACGGCATCGAAATCCCCCGGGTTGACGAAATCCTTCAGAAACACCGCCCATTCGAAATATTGCGTATTGCACTTCACCCCGATTTTCTTCCAGGCGTTTTGCGCAATCGTCATGATGTTTTTGCGAAGGGGATTGCCGCTGTTCGTGATGAGATTGAACTCGAAAATTTTTCCATCCTTTTCGAGCCAGCCGTCGGCATTGAGGCTCCAGCCTTTGGCTTCCAGCAAGGCCCGTGCAGCCTCGGGATCATAAGGCAAGGGCTCGACGGTCTTATCGTACCACGGGGTGTTGGGGGGGTAAGGGCCGGTGATATGTTCCCCTTCGCCGTACAACAAGTACCGGAGAAAATCTTCGACGTTAATCGCCATCCCCAGCGCCCGGCGCACGGCGGGGTCGGCGAACAACGGACGGCGATTATTGTAGCCGATGTAAGAATAGCCGAACCCCAGGCTCGAAAACGACTGGTACGTGTCGTCTTCCTTGTACCTGGCGACCTGGTGGGGTTGAGTCCCGTAGTAATCGACCGCGCCGGCCCGAAATTCCATTTCCTGCGTCAACAGGTCGGGCACGATCCGCATGTAATAGTCCTGGTATTCCGCGGGCCCTTCCCAATAGTCGTCATTGCGCCGGAGATGGATGTATTCATCGCTGTGCCACTCGACAAAACGGAATCGCCCGCTGCCGATGGGGTTGCGATTAAATTGACTGTCACGCATGCCGAAGGCTTCCCGGGCGGCGTCGGAGAGGCCGCGGTCATCCATTTCCCGTTGCATGGCGTCGGCGTTGAGCAGGTGTTCGGGAAGGATGCCCATGGTCCAGGCGTTGATCGCCGGAGAAAACAGTCGTTTGTACACCACGCGCACCGTCTGTGCATCAGGAATTTCCACCGCCTTGATCGGTTCGAAATCAGACGTGCGGGGGGAAAGATTCCTGGAACTCATGATGGCGTCATACGTAAACTTCACGTCGCCGGCGTCGAACGCATGGCCGTCGTGAAACCGGACGTCTGTACGGAGATGAAAATCGATGATGGGATTGTGCTCGGCCACGGGGAACAGGTCCGGCAATTGCGCGAACACCCGGGCTTTGATCGTCAGAGGGACCTCCTCGCGGAAGGTGAGGTGCCGCTCATACGGAAAATTTTCGAGATAGCGATCGCCGATGACCGGGAAAAGCCGTTGAAAAAAGTCCTGGTCCACCCGGTGCAACGAAAACGCCACCCGCTCGGGAACGTCGAAGGTGACCTCCACTTCCCGGCTCGCCGGGTCGCCATCCGCGTCCTGCACTTGGACGGACAGCATGTGCGTCACGCGTGCGGGAGGTAACACGTCGATGGAGCGGACGTTGTCAGCCAACTCGGAAAACGCCTCGCCTTGAAGCGCGGCTCGAATCCGGTCGGCCAGGTTCGCTCCCGTGACTTCGCTGCCGTCGGGCAACCGGTTGGAGGGACTGACGAGGAGATAGGCGGTTTCGGAGATCGTCCAGTCCGTTGCCAACCGTCCCCGAAAGTCCAGGTTCTCGTCCAGGTCCAGGAGCCCTTCAAACACGTGGCCCACAATACCCGAGCTGGCCGTATCCGCGTTCAAAATCGGATTGAGAATCTTGGCATCGCCGGAAGACGCTTCGATATACGTCACCAGGCGCGCCGGATTACCCGTCGCCTGTTTTTCATACGTCGGCACCCAAAAATAGGACTGCAACAACAAGAGCGTCAGCAGCAGCGGGGCGAGGAGAAGCCAACGTTTTACATGCATGGGATGGAAGAAGCCTTAGCCTTATCTGCGTTCACTCATTCATTGACGATTCTCATCTCTAACCCCCTCTCCCCTGGAGGGAGAGGGCTGGGGTGAGGGGGCACCACGTCTTTGCCCCTCCTTTGCCTGCCCTGCCTGTCCTGAGCGAAGCGAAGGAACTAAGCGAAGGGTAAGGAGGGCTTAGGGGAGGTAGAGATGGCACCGCTTCGCCCAGCATAACAGAATCCGGCTCAGCATCGTTGTTTCTTTATACAAGAACCCGGTGCGTTTGTTGTTCGGCATGATAAGAACTGCGCACCAAAGGCCCCGATTCCACGTGCCGAAAGCCCAGGGCCATCCCGTGTTGTTTCAGATCCTCGAATTCCTCGGGCTCGTAATATCGATGCACCACGAGATGGGCTTTGGTCGGCTGCAAGTACTGGCCTATCGACACAATCTCACAGCCGGCTGCGCGAAGATCGCGCAGGACCGACCGCAATTCCTCGTTCGTCTCGCCCATCCCGACCATGAATCCTGATTTCGTGCACGCCCCCCGATCCTTCGCCCAACGAAGCACCTCTAAAGAGCGGCCATAATTTCCCTGCGGTCTGACGGCCGGAAACAACCGTGGGACGGTTTCGATATTATGCGCAAAAATTTCCGGGGTCGCCGCCAGGACGGTCTCGACCGGGGCCGGTTTGCCTTGGAAATCCGGCACCAGCACTTCCACATGACATGCCGGCAGCAGTCGCCGGATGGCATGAATGGTTGCCGCAAAAATAGAGGCGCCGCCATCGTCCAGTTCATCGCGATTCACGGAAGTCAGCACCGCGTGCCGCAAATCCAAGGTTCGAACGGCTTCGGCCACTCGTTCCGGTTCCTGCCAATCAACCGGGTCCGGGCGACCCGTGGTCACTGAACAATAATGACACCGTCGCGTACAGACGTCGCCCAACAGCAAAAACGTCGCCGTCCGGTTATTCCAGCATTCCCATTTGTTGGGACAGCGCGCCTCCTCGCAAATCGTATGAAGCCGCTTTTCCCGAACCAGCGACTGAATGCGCCGATAATGAGGCCCCGCCTCGATCTTAACCTTAAACCACCCCGGCAACCGTTCAGTCGTCATCCCCGCCTTTTTCCTTCTGTCATCCCCGCCTCTCCCCTCTGTCATTCCCGACATTTTTAATCGGGAATCCAGTGTCTTTGTCTTTGCATTTGTAGCGGCCGCATCTCATGCGGCTCCTTCCCATCCTTTGCCTGTCCTGAGCACAGCGCAGGATCGAGAGGGGCGAAGGGGGCATTAGGCCTGCCCCTGGCTTGACCAGAGGTAGAGGCATCGCATTTCTGCATTCTCCCCTTCTGTCATTCCCGACATTTTTAATCGGGAATCCAGTGTCTTTGTCTTTGCATTTGTAGCGGCCGCATCTCATGCGGCTCCTTCCCATCCTTTGCCTGTCCTGAGCACAGCGCAGGATCGAGAGGGGCGAAGGGGGCATTAGGCCTGCCCCTGGCTTGACCAGAGGTAGAGGCATCGCATTTCTGCATTCTCCCCTTCTGTCATTCCCGACATTTTTAATCGGGAATCCAGTGTCTTTGCATTCGTAGCCGCGCCATCTCATGGCGCTTGTTCTCTGTCCTTCCCGACGCTTGTCCCCAACCCGATCGGGGATCTAATCGGGAATCCAGTGTCTTGTATTTGGCATTTGTAGCAGCCGCATCTCATGCGGCTCGTTCCCTTCATTTGTAAGGTGAATTACATACTTAAATAAACGCAATTTCCGGGACTTATAGACAATCCTAGACAATTTATCTGGGAGTAATATACACCAGTCAGAAAAGACATCGCTAAATCGCAAGCACAAGGAGGGCAACATAAAAATGTTTTGGTGGCAAGGCGGGCTTCACCTGGAACCGGAATCAAAAGAAGAAGGTGAAGCACTCGAACTTTTGACGAGTAATTTACTATTCACTAATCTTAGCAATAAGATTCCATCCGGCCCATTCAGAGTTTTCGAGGGAAACAATCAAGAGGCGGTCATCGCTGTCTAAAAAGTTTTTGAAATAATCTCGTAAGCCAGCAGCATTTGTATTAATTCGACGAAACACCCATTGAGATTCAAGGACGCGTTTGGCATTAATGTTTTCTAACAGCACCTTATAGAGAGTCGGATAGTCTTGGATGGGTTTCTGTAAGTCGTAGCAAATCATATACTTCATTCTATTATTCCGCCCAACTTATAGCTGCGAAATAAATTCTATCCCTGTCCAGTGAAAAAACGCCTAACAATAAATCGAATGGTACCGAAGAGTGTCCCACCTAGACCAAATACCACCCCCGGCAAAGGATAGCCTAGCCCAGCAAGAACCACACCTGAAATAATTGCCAAAATGGTAATGACACCAGACTAATTTATCCTGAGTCTTTCATTGCTGAGCATTTGATTCTGTACATTGGTTTGCGCCTTTTGCTCATCTTCTATGATCTTCATGTTTCTGTCGGCGAAACCCGGCAAGATTTCTTCATACTGCCGCAGTTCATTAGGTGGTGGAAGCGGTCCTATACGCAACTCTATAAGCGGTCCTGGCTCGCCGGGTGGCGATGATAGGAGTCTCTGAATATTTTCAGGTTCGGGTTGGGATTCAGGCAGGTCTTCTTTGTGAGTCGTCATTTTTTAGTTCATCAACGCGAGGAAGGTTTTTAAATGCCTTTTTAATAAAATTATTCACACGGTAAATGTTCCATAAATAAGACAGAAAGATATTTCTTTTTAATGGAAGGAGTTCTATCTGGTCTGGAGGAGAATAAATGTCTGACCAATAATCAAAGAAAGTTTTATGCTCAAAATCTTCGGGGATGGCAAAGTTTCTTCTAAAGCGAATGGGTTCATTTAGAGGAATTTCATTGCCGTAAACAAAAATCCCTGCAGTATTTGATTGTTCATTCAGTTCTTTATCGAACGTGAAGGAGTGTGCCGATTTACTGTGAATCGTTCTTTTGTTTGTTACGGGAGCCATATTGGGATTATATGTTAACAGAGAAAAGGATGACAAGATACAGTAGAGAGGTGGCTCGGGAAATCTGAACAAGGGGGATAAGTGACATTTCTGCTCACGAGCGGCATCATTGCCGTCAATGAGGAGGAACCATGACGAGACGACTACGCCGAAACCATAGTCCGGCTTTGAAGGCCAAGGTGGCGCTGGCGGCCATCCGCGGAGAACAGACGATGTCGGAACTCGCCCAGCAGTTCGACGTGCATCCGAACCAGATCAAGCAGTGGAAGGAGCACCTGCTGGCAGGCGTGCCCGAGGTCTTCGACGGCGGGGTGAAGAAGTCGGCCGTAGCGGAGATCGACGTGACCGCGTTGCATGCGAAGATTGGGCAACTGACCCTGGAGAATGATTTTTTAGCGGGTGCGCTCAGCAAGGCCGGTCTATTGCCGAGCGCAAGACGATGATCGACCACGAGCACCAATTGAGCATCAGCCGTCAGGCCAAGCTGCTTGGGATCAGTCGGGGCAGCGTCTCCGACCAGCGTCGGCCCTCTTCCCCGGCCGATCTGGCGTTGATGCATCGGATGGATGCGTTGCACGTGGAGTATCCCTTTGCCGGCAGCCGGATGCTGCGCGGCTTGCTTCGGCAGGAAGGCTCTATCGTGGGCCGCCTGCATGTCGCCACGCTGATGAAGCGGATGGGGATGATGGCGCTCTATCGGCGTCCGACCACGTCGCACCCGACCCCGGGCCACCAGCTTGACCCCTATCTGTTAAGGAAGGTGGCTGTCACCAAGCCGAACCAAGTCTGGGCAATGGACATCACGTATGTACCCATGGCGCGGGGGGTTGTGTATCTGGTGGCGGTCGTCGACTGGTTCAGCCGCAAGGTGCTCGCGTGGCGGCTCTCGATGACGCTGGAGACGGCGCCGTGCGTGGAGGCGTTGAGCGAAGCCTTGGCTCGGCATGGGAGGCCTGAAATCATGAACACGGATCAGGGCAGCCAGTTCACCTCCCTCGCCTTTCTCACGGCCTTGCAGGACGCCAAGATCGCGATGAGCATGGACGGCAAGGGCGCGTGGCGCGACAATGTTTTTGTCGAACGGCTCTGGCGGACGATCACAGACGAGGAAGTCTATCTCCGGGCCTACCGAAGCGTCTCGGAGGCGCGTCGCGGTCTTGGTCGTTATCTGGCGTTCTACAACCGGCGCCGACCACATTCATCGCTTGGCGGACAAACGCCCGATCAAGCCTATGGCAACCAGCCCAAGCCAATCCAGGCAGCGGCATAACCAGAGCGGAGATCCACTTATCAATAGCCTGCAAACTGTTCAAGGAAACCGAGCCACCTCTCTTTAAAGTTTTTGCACTTTTTAAAAATATTTAACATTTATAAATATGTTAATGTTTGTGACAAAGTTTAAAATATTTATTATTTTATTATTATTTTAATATTTCAAAATTCATCACCATTGTTCACGTTTTCCCCATTCAGGCATTTCGTTATCCATTAGTCACGTTCCCGATGATTGTCGGGTTACGCTACGCTAACACGACCTACGGGGCTCCCTCCTCACGTGACGGCAGAGAGCTTGTCCCGGACCCTGTCCTCGACATTCTTAATCGGGGATCGACCGGGGTGCCGAGATAACACCAAAACTCCCTCTCCCTAGACGGGAGAGGGCTGGGGTGAGGGTGAAGAAGAGAATATGATATGAATGAGGTATCGAGGAAGATAACGTCATGAAGAAACGCACTGTAACCTACCCGTTGCGGCTGCCCGCGTCTCTAAAGGCGGCCGTCGCGGAGATCAGCAAGGAAGACGGCACGAGCATCAATCAGTTCGTGGCGACGGCGATTGCCGAGAAGATCTCCGCCATGAAGACCGCCGAGTTTTTCACCTCGCGCGGCGCCAAAGCCGATATCAAAGCAGCACGCCGCATTCTGCGAAGGAAAAGTGGTCAGCCGCCGGAACCCGAAGACCGTCTGCCGTGAATGGGGCATTCACGTATCTGCAAAGCGAGTTCGACGCCTGACGATGGGCATTCATGAAAATGTCATCTCCTTTGGCGAGCGATACACGGTTGATGTCAGGCAGCGTCCGCACTGATTCCTAGCTGCCCCGGAGAAGACAGGCAATCGATTATGTTACGAACACTTTCTTCCGGCTCAGTCACATCGAAAGGAAAGCAAGCCAACGACAATGCACCGTCAAACCTGAAGCGCAACTTTTCCATATCCTGGCACTGCTCTGTCTTCGGATAGACAAGCGCGACCTGCTTGCAGCCATACTTCTTCCCATACGCAAACAACTGGTACATATCGGTTTGGCTGATACCGTGCTTTCGGCCATTGTCGTCTTCGTTAATTCGCTTCCATTTCGCATCGAGGATAAATCGTACTCCATCGCCCCTTTCCATCAAACTGACATCCGGTTTCATGGCAAACACATCATTGCCTTGATTATCCTCAACCAAGTACTTGCGCGGCCCCTGCTTACGCACAAAAAATTGCCGTTGATATAGCCGAAAACAGGACGCAACAAAATCCTCAAAAACCTCCTCCATCGGAAACAACAGGGCGTGGTTGACGTGTTTGCCGACAAAGGTGGTCAGACCGTGATTAAAGAGAAATAATCCTACCCACTGCATCACTGCCTCGTAATGTGGCATCGAACGATCAACGCGATGTCGTTGCCAGTCGCTTTCGAGCCTAGTGGCTACTGGAATATCGGCAAAACAGATACGCAATTGGGACAGCAATTGCTGATTGCTCGACTGCCGCACAGAACCGATCAGTTTGTGAATGGTGCTGTGAATAAGCCGGTTGGCTGGGCGGTCGGCGGAAAACTCGTCATAGCCGACGTAAAAACGCGCGCGGTTGACCGAATTTTCACGAATATGCTGCGAAAACAAGATCCGCCCGCGTAGACAAGGCAGGTTGTCTTCCACAGGTTGATAATAGCGGGCTAGGCCTCGTTGGGTCAGCAGAACAAGGTCTTTCAGAAACAGGTGGACAAACACTTCCAGCATATTGAAGTGTCGCATAGCTTTGATGTTGCTCTCGTTGAACTGCGCGAATTTGAAACCGCGCCATGTGCGCAACATGTCGAGAAAAACTCGTTTGGTCTCTTCCTGGTTTTCGGCAAAATCCACTTTAGGCAAAATTTCGAGCACCGTTCCCTTGCGCGTTTTGATAATACCGACATAGTTTTGTGCGCATAGTCGGTTATTTTTCGACACCAAAACAGGCCGATAGTTACCCTGTTTATCCGTTTGATTCGCAAGAGCAAACTCTTTCAGATCTCTCAGTTCGTCTTGATCAAGATCTCTCAGTTCTTCATATTCTCTAATGAGGGGCATAATCAGGTGGCTTGTTCGTCTTTGTCGGCTTCGCCTTGTTTTTCTTTGTAGATGAATTGATAACTTTTTGGATCTTTCCAATAATCGTTCTTGAAGGGCAGTAACTCAAAGACATCGCGGTTATCGTCTGCCAAGTCGGCTTTGCGCAAATTTTCCGGGATCGGGATTTTTTGAACAAAACCGTTGTTGTTAAATACTAGGTCAATTTTCTCCCAGTTATCGTAAAAATATTCCTGCAACAGCGGGATGATTTTGTTTTTCAACGTCATAGCGAGAGAATCGATACCTTCAACATCCATGAAATACGTGTGTCCGATCTGATGCTCCCGATCAAGCAGGAAACGGATGCGTTTGTTCATTGTGGCAAGTAATTCTTGACAGTTCACACCTTCGATATCTGTACTGATTCCCTCATGGGATGAATCCGGCATCATCTCAACAAACTCAAACCTCCGCCGCAATGCAGTGTCCAGCAAGGCAATGGAACGGTCAGCGGTATTCATCGTACCGATAATGTAAAGGTTGTCTGGCACACCAAATTCGTTTTTCGAATAAGGGAGAGTAACCTTTGCTTCGTCATCCTGCCCGAGGCGTTTGGATGGCTCAATCAATGTAATGAGTTCACCAAAAATCTTGGCGATATTACCGCGATTGATTTCGTCAATGATCAGGACATATGTTTCTTGACTCTTTTCACGGGCTTCCTTTGCTATTTCCTTGAAAACACCATCGAATAGTCTATATGTGATATTTTCGCTCTTACCATCATCCAGGTCCGGCCTGATGCCTTCAATAAAATCTTCGTAGCTAAAGTTCTGGTGAAACGTCACCATTGCAATCCGGCCACCCCCTCTTAATTCATCAAATCGCCGCTTTACTTCTGGACGGTCTTCACGTTCAAGCTCATCCAAAGATTTTTTCTCGATAATCACCAGCGCGTAATTAACGGTATTCCAAGTCTTTCCTGTACCCGGCGGACCATAAAGGATTTGATTTAAAGGATGTTTCATCGTATCTGCTTTCGAGTTAAGATGCTTGATCAAAGCAAACGTAGGAGTGTAACCCTCCGTTCTTTTAAAAGCCGAATATGTTTTACTGTCTAGTTCAGCCTTGTTAAAACCGAATTGTTCCGTTTGCCCAGATAATTCTTCTTCCGATTTGTTTATCCACAAGACATGAATTGCGCCTTCCTCGTTGAATTCCTTCTTTGTATTATTTTTGTAAACTCCATCGTTTGCATAATCATTTTTATAAATAATGCCAATCGCTTTTCCTGTGGACAATCCCGTTCTGACCAGAATAATGTCTCCTTGCTTGGGGACATTCAGAGGATATTCCCTTTTTTCCCCTGGTCCGCCCGTATAAACCCAATTATTTTCCTTGAAACTTTCCTCCATGCCTTCCCAATAATCGTCTTCGTGATGCCCATATGCTTTAGTGCTTACATGGAAAAAGTCACTGCCTGCTTTTATTCCTCGTCTGGATTGCTGCAGCCATAAAAACATATTAATTTCATAAGGCTGGCACCCAGGAAATGCGTTCTTTAACTTGTCGAGAACACGCAGATACTTTTCATAGCCACCATCTTGCCTGATCTCCCTTTTTATTATCGACAGCATTGGCAAACTCAGGGCTTCTGACAAATGGAAAGTTGTATCATCTATGGGCAGAAAGTATTCGGGGTTTATCAAAAACAGGGTTTGAGTCAATTTCGCAACTCCAACGTTTTTTACGCCCAAAACTTTCCGAAAATCTTCATGATCGACCGTTTGATCCTCCTTTGCCACCTGTCCGAACAGACGCCAAAGCAAATCGGAGTGAAAGACTTTATCCTTATGGAAAAGCATATTGAATGTGGGAAGAGGAAAGATATAGCAGTCATCTATTCCCGTCGGAAGCCGGCTTCGAATTTCAAATACATCAGCGACACTGTTGTAAACTGGCTCCCGTTGATGCTTGGTATTTTTTGAAGCCAGAAAATAAAAGAAAGAGAAGGGATCAATACCCTTATCACCAAATTCAAGCAGAGCGGGCTTTTTATTTACCCAGTCAACCTGCTTTGCTTTTTCAATCAGATATGCTTCGCCTCCTTCCAAAATTGTTCCTGCCAACTCTCGAAACCACGGCACCCAATCATGTATTTCTTTCATTTTGACTCCTCACGCGAATGTGCCACGGTACGCTGGTGGAAATCCTCCGTGCAAGATTGCAGCTTGTGCACCACAACATGAAAATGGGAAGTGCTGATCTCCAGAATGCCTGATTGCTAACGCAGGCCTGTCCCTGTCCGTAGGGGACGGCCCCCGTGCCGTCCAATGGATGGTGCAGCTGGAAATATCTGCAACTTTCATGTTCTTCGTGACATTGTTGAACTGTTTAGATGATTGTCGGGTTACGCTACGCTAACCCGACCTACGGGACTGGATTCCCGATTAACAATGTCGGGAATGACAGAAAGAAAGGTTGGAATCGTCAGCGAATTAGCAAACATATACAAGGGGAACAGCCACAGGCTCATGCCATGCGGGCGGGTTCTGCAAACTGGTGTGCCGGATACACGCTACCAGCGGAACGGGTAGATGAGCGCCAAGCGCACGAGGGCAAGATTGTTCTCAACGTGGTACAGGCAAGGCCTGCGGGGGTTGCCCGGCCCACACGAGTTGTTGCCGGAGCGGTTCACGTAATAGGTACTCGACCCGAAATCCAGGTATGAGCCCTCGAGTCGTAATCTCCAGGCATCAGCCAGCGGAGTTTCAATCCCGACCCCGATCACCCAACCGATTTCCGTTGAGCTGTCGCGAAAGGAATCGTCGTGGTCTATGCGTGTCGGGTTGGAATCAATGTCGGTGACCGAATTGGCAACCCTGGCGATTGCCAACCCGCCAGTGGCGAAGACGGTCGCAGGCCCGACGGCGTGTTCGACGCCGGCGCGCGTCGTGACACTCCAGCGAAACTCCGCTTTCGCCGTCTCATCCAGACCCTCGGGATCGAGTGTGTTCGTTGTCGCCGACATGTCGCCGAACGTGCCGTCTAACTCGATCCTGAACGGTACGCCGCTGATCTGGAACTTCTTCCCGACCAGCACGCCGCCGGCGAACCCGTCATCGTTGTAATTGAAATCCGAACCGGGATGACCCCAGTTCGCAAAACCGTCGACGTCGACGATCCGGTTGTCCATTCGACCATAGCCGGCAAAGACACCCGCATAGGTCTCCGCCCAAACGAAATCGAAAGCGGCATCGTCGCTTCCCGCACTCGCAGGCTCGCCGTTCATGAGTACCAAAAGGACCGTTAACGCAAGAACGACCGGGTGCCATGCGGCTCCTTGCCCGGAGCGAAGCCTGGGCTGTTTTCCCATGGTCGTCTTATAGCATGGCCGACGTGAGGTTGAATAGTTTCAACAGTGGGACTTATATACAAAAGTAACCAGCCTTGAAAAAAGGCCTGACTTCCTTCTCTGACTTGGTTGCTATATTTCCATAATTAAAACCATCTGGAAAGGAAGAAGTCATGGCAAGAAAAGCTCCTGGGAAACATTACCGAAAGGGTATTTCATTAGTCGATGCCTTTAAGAAATTTCCAAACGATAAAGTAGCCGAACAATGGTTCGCTTCTGTTCGGTGGCCTCAAGGCATGCAGCGTCCTCACTGCCAACGAACCAGAATCAGTACCACCACGCACCCACGAATGCCGTATCGGTGTAAAGATTGCCGGAAATTCTTTTCCGTGCGAACAAGTTCCGTCATGGAATCATCCAAACTTGGGTATCAAATCTGGGCTATAGTCATGTACATTTTAACGACTGGTATTAAAGGTACAGCGTGCATGAAATTGTACCGCGACTTAGACGTTACCCAAAAATCAGCATGGCATTTAGCCCATCGGATCAGGGAGTGTTGGTCGCAAACGCAAGAGGTTGCACCAGGTCCGGTTGAAGTGGATGAAACGTATATCGGCGGGGTTGATGCCAACAAGCATGCGAGCAAGAAGACACACCATGGCAATACCTACGGCGTGAAACAACCCGTTGTAGGGATGAAATCCAGAGAGACGAACCAGATCAAAGCCGAAGTCCTTCAAACGGTCAGTGTCAAGACCTCACAGCGGTTTGTGAAGACCAACACGGAACATGGTGGAACCGTTTACAGCGATCAACACCGAGGATATTGGGGCTTGCGGAAACAAGGCTATAACTTGGAACAGGTCAATCACTCGGTGAAGGAATACGTCAACGACCAAGCCCATACGAACGGGATTGAAAGTTTTTGGGCATTATTGAAGCCGGATACCATGGGACGTACCACAAGATGAGCCGGGAACACTTACAGCGGTACGTGAATGAATTTGCGGGACGCCACAATATCCGGGAGCAGGATACGATCGACCAAATGGCGTTTATAGCGAGAAACTTAGTGGGGAAAAGATTAAGGTATCAGGATTTGGTGTCCTAATAATCAGGGACGAACACGTATTGACGCTAATTGCTGACTCAATAACTTTCCAATGAATCCACCCAATGACTTTAAGCGTGCATTAAAGACGGGTTCGCTTTTCGTCACTGCTTCATCAAGTTGTTCAAGTAGAGCTACGTATTCTTCACGATTGCTGTGAATTAACTCGGGGAGAATAGGTCTCCCGTGCAACCACACCCCCAATTTAGCACAAACAACAAAGTAGCAAAGAGCGCGAGCTGTTCGACCGTTCCCATTGACGAACGGATGTATATGATTCAATCGCCAAAGACTGAAAGCGGACAACATGAGGTAGTCTGTGGAATCCCAATGACGATTAACGATATTGATAAAATCATTCATCAGTTCTGGCACTTGATAATGCTCTGGGAACTGACGGCTACTTCCGTGAACGACTATGGGGCCAGGCCGATATTCCCCGGCATTGATATGAAGACAGACAATGGCATGATAGTTTAATGCCTTGATAATCGCCGTTGAAATCATCGGACGTTTCACGGCGAGCGCGGCCTGAACAATCGCTTCTAAAAAATCATATTGCCTGTTTATATTGCTGGCGTGTAGTTGTTGATAGGCTGGATGTCCCTCTTTATACCCCACTAAATCAAAGAGAATCATACCAGCCCTTGTTTACGAAGAGATTTCTCTATTTCTTCTTTTGTGCGCCCATCTTTGTGCGCGATCTGACCATACACAAATGAAATACGCTGCTCCGTACGCTCCTTTTTTGTCATGGTCCCACTAGAGGCTTTCTTGAGCTTTTTCCCAAGTCCCTTATCATCTATTTGCTTACTTCCTGGAAACATTTTGGCATCCCTCTTTTAAGATGGAAAACGAAAAAGAAAAATATGAATAAACCTTACCTGCCCTTCTTCAAATACTCCCACTCATGATCCTTCTTCGGTGGAGTATTCAAGACGGATAAAGCCACATTCTCTAGTGTATCAGGGATCGGGTCAGGAAGGGTTTTAATGATGGGACGCCCACGGTTGGGCGTCTTTCTAGTGGGAGGATCTTTTGAACTGTTTTTAGACACTGACATAGCGTATATGTCCACTTCTATAAGTGGAATATACCCGTGACTGCCATTTTGTTCAATAATTATAAAGTCCCATGTGTCAAAATTACAACATAAGGCTTCTGTTTACTTACGTATATAAGTCCCTCAACAGTGCGTTGACAAAAGGGACACAACAGGGGACAGTCTCATCCATGCATGAATTTGACTGGGACGATGAAAAGGATGCGGTTCTTCAATGAAAAACTCTCTCAAATTAGACGAAGAAGAAGTGAAGATCCTCCAGGATTTTGAACGCGGGGAATTGACAAGCATCAACAACTTCAAGGAAGAGAAGCGTCAATTGGAAGAGGCTGCACACAATTTCCTTCAGAAGGACAGGCGAATCAACATTCGGATCTCGTCCCGCGATTTGGAAACTCTTCAGAAAAAAGCGGTAAAGGAGGGGATGCCCTACCAAACCCTCATCTCAAGCACACTGCACAAATTCGTGACGGGGAAATTGAAAAGCGTGGAGTAACGCCCGACCGACGCTATCGTGCTTTTCGTCCGGAGGGCTGGTGGAGACCGAGTAGTTTGCGCGCACGTTGCTCGAAGCCGGGGTCGAGTCCGGCCGGAGCCACGTCCACTCCATCCGCCAGCCGTTTGACGATGGCGTCGATCGCCGCAAGCCGGGCGTAAGGCTTGCTGTTGCCCGGAATCACGATCCACGGCCGGCGGACGGTTGAGGTTCGTTGGAACATCTCTTCAATCGCCACTTCGTAGTCAGCCCAGCGGGCCCGGTTGCGAAGGTCTTCCTCGGAGAGCTTCCAGCGTTTGAGCGGGTCGTTGAAGCGCGCACGGAACCGCGCGAGTTGCTCCTCCGGTGTGATGTGCAGAAAGATCTTGACGAGCCGGACGCCGTCGTCGTCCAGCATGCGCTCGAATTCATTGATCTCGGCGTACGCACGCTGCCATTCGGTCTTCGTGGCATAGCCTTCGATCCGTTCCACCAGCACCCGGCCGTACCAGGAGCGGTCGAAGATGACGAGTTGCCCGGATTTTGGCAGGCGCGTCCAGAAGCGATACAGGTAGTGGTGGTCCAGTTCCTCCTGGGTCGGCGCGGAGATCGGCCAGACTTTGAGTCCACGCGGATCGAGCGGCCAGTGCATCCGCCTGATGACGCCTCCCTTGCCTGCGGCGTCCCACCCTTCCAGCACGATCACCGCACGCCGTCTCTGGGACTGGTAGGCCAGAGAGAGTTCCTTCAAGCGAACCTGAAGCCGGGCGAGTTTGGTCTCGTATTCCTTGCTGCCGACGTGCTTCGTCATATCCAGCTTGGCCAGGCTGGGAGGACGACGCGGCAACCGGATCGGTTCCTGCCGGCTGAGCCGGTTCACCTTGTTAGTCAGTTTCTTCACCATGGTCTTGTTCGAGTACGGAATCCCTCCTGCAGGCTTGCCACCTGCAGTCCAAGGGATGAAGAGTGGCACAGGTTGTCATCCTGAGCGAAGCGCCTGTCCTGAGTCTGTCGAAGGAAAGGATCTCGTCGTTGAGGTGCTCGACTATTGCGGGAGAGATTCCTCGCTTCGCTCGGAATGACAGATTCAGGCTATTTTCGTATCAATACCTCTGCCCTACTGTCCCCCCTCACCCTGCCCTCTCCCGCCAGGGGAGAGGGTGAAGAGCGCCATAAGATGGCGCGGCTACGAAAGTCAAAGACAACGACACTGGATCCCCGATCAGGTCGGGGATGACAGAACGGGGTTGGGGAACTCAAGCCGGCGAAGCCGGTTCGAGGTCGACCTTGACTTCGTTCCCTTCCACCACGACGGGGAATCGGGCCACGCATGCGGACGGATTCGTGACACAGGCCCCGGTCGTCACGTTGTATTCCCAACTGTGCCAGGGACAGGTGACCACTTCGCCGATCAATTCACCCTCACCCAACGGCCCCCCGCGATGCACACAGGTATTGTTCAGGGCATAAAACGTTCCATCGACGTTAAAGAGGGCAATCTCTTTGTCCCCGACTTCGGCGACCATGCCTTGCCCGGGTTCCAACTCATCCGTATTCGCCACTTTGACCATCTCTGCCATCAGGATCCTCCACCGATTAAAAATATCGAGGACAGGCTCTTTTCCCCCTCACCCTGCCCTCTCCCTCCAGGGGAGAGGGTGATTTCGGACCGACCTGCCTTCTCCCGCAGTGGGGAGAGGGTGATTCGGACCTGCGCCTTCCGTCACTCCATGGGTTCTTTCAACTTATTCACCATCTCGCTCAGGGTTGCCCCTGCGGGTTCACTCGTGAGTTCCCTCACGCGTGTCAGCAACGCCTCTGCCACACCCTGGAACGCTTTGGTGAGCGGAGAATTCGGATCCGACACGACGATCGGCCTACCCGCGTCGCCACCCTCGCGGATTGCAGGGTCCAAGGGAATGCGACCCAGGAAAGGAATCTCGAACTTTTTCGCCGCACGTTCGCCGCCGGCAAACGAGAAAATCTCCGTTCGTTCTCCGCAATGCCCGCAGACAAAGAAGCTCATGTTTTCAATCACGCCCAGGAGGGGAACGTTGACTTTCTTGAACATCATCATGCCCTTGCGTACGTCATAGAGTGCCACTTCCTGTGGCGTAGTCACCGTCACGACGCCGGTCAGCGGAACGATCTGGGAGAGACTGAGCTGGGCATCGCCCGTGCCCGGCGGCAAATCCACCAACAGGTAGTCCAACTCTCCCCACAGCACGTCACGAAAAAACTGCTGGATGGCGGTATGCACCATAGGGCCCCGCCACACGATGGCGGTTTCTTCCGGCACAAAAAATCCCATGGAGATGATCTGCACGCCATGCGCTTCAGCCGGTTTGATTTTGTCGCCCTCTTTCTCCGGGGGTTTCGGCACCCCCATCATCATGGGAATATTCGGGCCATAAATATCCGCATCCATCAGCCCGACTTTCGCGCCGGTCTGCGCCAATGCCACGGACAAATTGGTGGAGACCGTGGATTTACCGACTCCGCCTTTCCCACTCGCCACCGCAATAATATGTTTCACGCCGGGCAACAGGGCATCCTGGGCCGCCGGATTTCCCGGACCCGCGTGCGTTGTAGACTCGTCACTCATTTCTTGATCCTCCGTTTCCATTCATCGCATGTGTGTCGGCGCAAACTCTACCCCGTCACCAACCGCGGAGGCAAATGCTCAAAGGGTGGTCATGGTATGAAAATACCCAACGACACTCCGAATCTGTCATTTGTATGTTGCTTTCACCTTGCAAATCGGCCAATTTGTAAGGTGGGCGTGAGGGGCGCGTCGCGTGTCATAAGGTGAATCCCGGGGCACTCCGAGGTTGCACCGTGCAGGAGTAGGACACCCCTCAGGCCAGTTTGTAGCTCCGAACAGATCCAGGGGGTTCACAGCCCCGCATTTGCAAGTGGGGAGGACAAACACCATTCACCTCAGCAAGGGAGGACATCATGAACAAAATTGTGGCCGGGATTGATGTCGGGAAACAGGAATTAGCCGTATCCGTCGCGCGGGGGCCGGTCCGCCGGTTTCCCAACACCAGCGCCGGGCTGACGGCGTTTCTGGCGTGGGGGCGGGGACAAGCCGTGACCCACGTGGTGTGTGAAGCGACGGGGGGGTATGAACGCCTGCTCGTGCAACGGGTCCGGATCACCGACCTCGCGGTGTCGGTGGCGCATCCGACGAAGGTGCGGGCGTTTGCCCGGGCTGTGGGCCAGGGGGCCAAGACCGATCCGCTGGATGCGCAGATCCTGGCACACTATGGCGACGTGTTTGAGTTGCCGGTGGAGGCCGCGCAAGAGGAAGCCAGTGAGGAGGTCCGGGCCCTGCTGGGGCGGCGGCAGCAACTGCTCGATCAACGGACCCAGGAACTGAATCGCTTGGAGAAGGGGTTGCGGGGGCGGGTCAAGCAATCCTGTCAGCGGCATCTGGCGTGGTTGGACAAAGAGCTGAAGCACCTGGCGGACGAGTACCAGCAAGCCATCGAAGTCCGGCCAGCGTTGGCCGAGCGCGCGGCCTTGTATCAGAGTGTGCGCGGGGTGGGCCTGCTCACGGCGGCGACCTTGCTGGCCTATGCCCCGGAATTGGGCCAGGGCTCGGGGAAGGCGCTGACGGCCTTGGTGGGGCTGGCGCCGTGGGCCCAGGACAGTGGGACCCACCGAGGGTACCGGGCGATTCGCGGCGGCCGCGGGCTGGTGCGCCGGGCGTTATACATGGCGGCGTTATCGGTGATCCGCACCAACACGGACCTGGGGCGGTTTTATCAGGGGTTACGGCGGCGGGGGAAGCCGGGCAAAGTGGCCTTGGTGGCCGTGATGCGGAAGCTGCTGTTGCAACTGCACGCGATTGCGCGGCGAGGCACGCCGTGGGTGGATGAGGGAGTCCCGGCATCGTAAAAAAGCTTGACTTGAAACACAGATACTCCTGCGGAAGCAGGAATCCAGTCTTGGTTGTTGTGGCGGGTGAGAGGAAAAGATCAAGACTCTGGATTCCCGATTAAAAATGTCGGGAATGACAGAAGGAGACGGCGTAAATCGTCAACGAATAAGTGAACACATACAGGCTTGAGACAGGGGCTTCCCTTGAAAAACCGGTAACTCCTCCCTAGGATGGCTTCACACATTGTATTGGTCCGGGCTGGCATCACGACTTTCGATTGGATATCCGTTTTGAACGATTTCATCCCTCCGTTGTGGGTTTCCCTCTCCTTCCCCGAGATCGATCCGGTCTTTTTTCGGTTGGGGCCGCTGCAATTCCGCTGGTACGGGCTGATGTATTTGCTGGGGCTGCTGGCGGCGTATTTCCTGATCAAGCATCGGGCCGCCGCGCGAAACATCCCATTAGGCACCACCCAGATGTCCGACTTGATCGTGTATGCCGCCTTTGGCGTGTTCCTCGGCGGACGGTTGGGCTATACCCTCTTTTACAATACAGGGTACTATCTGCAGAACCCCCTGAAAATTCTGGCCATATGGGAAGGCGGGATGTCCTTCCACGGCGGGTTACTCGGCACGTGCGTCGGGCTTTCGCTGTTCTGTTATAAAAAGGGATTCGCGCCGTACACGATTGCGGACCTGGCGACACTGGCTGCTCCGATCGGGTTAGGCCTGGGACGCTTGGGGAATTTTATCAACGGGGAGTTATACGGACGGCCCACGGACGTCTCGTGGTGCATGGTCTTCCCGAGGGGTGGATCGGCCTGCCGGCATCCCTCGCAATTATACGAGGCGGCTCTGGAAGGGATGCTCTTGTTCGGGATTCTCTGGTTCCTGGGAAGGAGGGCCACGCCCCCCGGCACGGTCTTTTGGAGTTTTTTCGTCGGGTACGGCATCTTTCGAAGCTTCGCCGAATTGTTTCGAGAACCGGACGCCCATCTGGGGTTTATATTGGGTCCCATGACCATGGGGCAACTCTTAAGCTTTCCCATGATTCTCCTGGGGCTCACGATGATCCTGGTGGGCTACGGAACGCATCGGGAACGCGCAGGGGGATAACAGAATGCGTGCGGCGCCATGGCCTGTCCCTGCTCCTACAAATGCCTCTACCTCCCCTTCGCCCCTCCTTACAAAGTGTACTGTCCCGTGTGATTCCCTAGACTCTTCTGCTATCATGCGTGGCATCGAATATGTCCACCAACGGAGGCCCCATGGACATTAAATTACATAAGTTAGCTCGCACCACCCCCGCCACGCGTCGCTACATCCAGACCGCCCCCAAAAGCGCCGCGACCTTGGCCCGGGAACTCGGGGTCGCTGTGACTACCATCTATAAATGGAAGCGCGCCGGCCGGGTCCACGATGGCTCCCATGTCCGCCACCAGCTCCATGCCAGTACCTCCCCCGAGCAGGAAGCCCTTATCGCCGAATTGCGCACCCAATTGCGGTTGTCCCTCGACGATGTCACGGAGGTCCTGAACCGATGCAGTGCGACGCCCTTGAGTCGGAGCGCGATCCATCGCTGCTTGGTGCGGCTCGGCGTCGCGCGCTTGCCCCCCGCCTCCCCCGACGCGCCGCCGGTGGGGCGGTTCGCGGCGACCCCGTGCGGCTACATTCATCTGGATCTGAAAGTGTTAAGCAAATTACAGAAGCAGCCCAGTTATGTGTTCGTGGCCATTGACCGGGCCACCCGCTATGTCTGGGTCAAGGTGCTGGCCCGGCGGACGGCCGCCACGGTGACGCAGGCCGTCGAAGAATTCCTGGCCGCGTTTCCGCACAAAGTGCACACCATCTTGACCGATAATGATGGCGCGTTTACCGATCGGTTTGCCGTGCACAAGAAAGGCAAGCCCGCGGGCCAGCCGAGCGGGACGCATCGCCTGGATCACGTGTGCCGGGCGCATGGGATCACACATCGCCTGATCCGGCCCTATCATCCGCAGACCAATGGCATGGTGGAACGCTTTAACCGGCGGCTGAGTGACGCGTTACAGAGCCAGCCGACGCTCCGGGCCCATTGCAGCAATCGGTTTCGGAGTCACGCCGAGCGGAACGCCTTCATCACACGGGTGGTGGACAATTACAATCGGACCCGGTTAAGGTGCCTCAACTATCAGGCCCCCTTGCACTTGTTACAGAATCTCACGGGACACAACAACAAAGGAGGGGGAATGAAGGATGCCGTCGCGACAACTATCTGAAACGGGACCGGCTAGTTTCCGCCTGGTGGTAACCCTGAACCGCCACCACCGCCGCCGCCCAGTCCTCCAAGCCCGCCAAGTCCCGGGATTCCTGGTAAGGCACCGCCTCCCGTTGCCCCTACGTCACCATACCGGCGGTAGATCCGTGAATTCCAAATGACCTGATGCCCGGGAGCGAAATTCGCGGCTTCGGTATAATGTGCCTCGGCTTGCTTTCGCTGTCCCAATCGATCCAGGGTCAAGGCCAGGTTGTAATGCGCCTCCGCCAAGGTCTTCTGGACGCCGATGGCTGTTTCGTAATGCTGTTTGGCTATCGCCCACTGCCCGGCGGCAAAGGCCTGATTGCCTGCTTTCACGGCCAACACCGCCTCGGGATTGCTCCCGCCTGGAGCATTCAAGGCTGGCACTTTCACATTCTTGGTACTGCTACAGGCTCCGATGAAGACAAGACTGCATAGCAGGCATCCCATTTTCCAACGGCTCAATGGCATGAACGTTCTCCTTTCCTCACGTGTTTGAACGGATAGATTCTTCGCTTCGCTACTTCCCCCTCACCCCAACCCCCCGATTAAAAATGTCGGGGGCTTCGCCTCATTTCAGACCAGGGGAGAGGGAGTTGAGGTTTGCCTATCCTACTCAAACCTCGATGCTGAGTCCACTCCGTAAAAAGATGAGTTGTGCCCGGACAGCACCGTGTCCCAAGGCCGACTCTGCCGCTCGACGATAGATCTCCATCTGTGCCCGGTACCCCTGAACCACCTGCGCCAGGGAGGTTTCCTCCACCTGATGCGTCTTATAGTCGGCAATCCAAATCTGGTGGTCCCGGCGATACATGACGTCGAGCACCCCTTCCATCACACACGAGGGTACGGTCTGAGTGTGCTCCGCGTCCGCCCCCACTCTTTCCCAGGGAACGGCAAAGGGAATTTCCCTGCCCAGAATTTCTGCCTGCCGGAGCACGGCATACGGTTCGGACCCGACAAAGTGCATGAAGAGTTCTTGCAACTCCGCACACACATTGTCCGACTCCGGGGCCCATTCCCTTGGAAGGGACGTCAGGCAGCAGGCTTCGATCCATACCGGCATCGTCTCCGGGTCTTCAGAAAAATCCCAACCGTGCAACACGCGATGGGCAATCGTCCCGATGACCGCGCTTCGACCGGATGACCCCGGCTGCGACGCCGTCTCCTTGCGCGGGGGGGCAACGGATTTTCCCGGAGATTTCCTCTTGGATTTCACGGCGGGCTCCCCTGGAACTATAGGGATCGCCGGCAACGACGTGTCGCCCGTCGTCAGGGACCGTGTCGCGGAAAGAAACAGCGGGGTCTTCCGGGCCATCTCCATTCGCTGCATCCATGCGTCCCATCGGCGTTGGTGTCCCGCACCATCCGGTATAGCCGCTTTCCACGTGGGGTGAGCGGGCCGAGCCTTCCTTTCGACGTCGCTCAGGACAGGCTTCATGGGCTGAGGAGCCGGCACGACGGTCGTTGTCACGGCCACGTTCCCGACAAGATGCTCACAGTGTGACCGTTCTTTTGCCGCCTCGACCATTGCCGGCAAATCAAGATCCAGGCCGCGCGTGATCAACGACAGAAACGTCCCCTTTGGGGTCGCCCCTTTTCCGTGAAGCGCCGCCGACAACACCAGACGCCGTTGCGCGCGCGTCATGGCGACGTAGAGCAACCGCACCTGTTCGGCTCGTTGTCGTTCGGCTAATTTCGTTTCGATAAAAATTTCTCCGAGGTCGGCAGCCTGGCCGAGCCGAAGGCCGACGGTGTCGGTCAGCCAGTCGTGGGACGTCCGGACCGGCGTTCTTCGATGATCGACGTCCCGGTGCAGGCCCGCCACGATCACCATGGGGAATTCCAACCCTTTGGCCTTATGGATGGTCAACAACCGGATCGCTCCACCCGGGCCCTGGGACGTGAGCCCTTCTTCGACAAGGGCCCGTTCTCCCTCTTCCGGCGGTTCGTCCACCCATTGCCCCACCTGGCGAACGATTTCCCGAAACGTCAACCCGGACCGCGCAGCCAGTTCGAGCATGATGTCCCGGAGTTTGAGCACGTTTGCCAGTGCATGTTCGCCGTCGAGGGAGGCCGCTGCCAATTCCGCCAGGGGCCGTGTTTGGAACACGTGCCGGATGGCCTCCGGAACCGGAAGCACCCGTATCTCCATGTGCAACGAACGCAGGGCCGAAAAAACCGGCGGCAGGTGTGTGAGGGACGACTCGTGCGCCCAATCATCCGGAAATCCTCGTTGCACGATCGACTCGATCTCGAGGTCGGAACAGCCGCCATACGGAGACCGCAACACCCCCACCGCGCCCAGTTCATCGCGGGGGTTTATCAGGACGCGCAACACGTGGCTGCAATCGATCACCTCCTGACGTTCATAAAAGTGTTTTCCCCCTTCGGCGAGGCACGGCAGGTGGTGTCGCCGAAAGGCTTCGAGGGAGATTCGCAGGTGGGTGAGCGTTCGAAACAGGACCGCAATATGGCGCGGCTGGATCGGCACCACGCGACCACCCAGGAGCAGGGATTCTTTCTCCAGGACTTCCTCTCGCAACCAACGCGCCAAGGCATCGGCCTCCGCGCGACTGGCCGCTTCCGCATCCGCGTCCTCCTGCGCAAGGGTGACGACGCGGAGTTCCACCCGTTCGTGGGGCAAGGGAAGCGAGTCCGATGGCACGGGAATGAGCGGTTCGTAGTGAGGTTGCACCCCTTCGACGGAAGCGGACGGAAACAAATTGGCGCAACAGCGGTTCACCGGATCCAGCACCTGGTCATGGGCCCGAAAGTTTCCTTGCAAGGAATACTGTTTCCCCTGGGCCGCCAGGATATGGTTCCGGACAACGGTATCGTAGGCTTCGATATCCGCACGTCGAAACGCATAAATGGATTGCTTGGGATCGCCCACGATAAACAATTTCCCCGGTGCCGGCTGAACACGATGCCATTCCCGGGCTTCGGCGCCTTTGGCCTCGGCTAAGAACAGGATCAACTCGTATTGGACCGGATCGGTGTCCTGAAATTCATCGACGATGATCGCCTGATACTGGTCCTTCAATTCGGCACGCACGTGCGGATGGTCTCGAAGAAGGGCCCGCGCCCGCGCGAGTAATCCGTTAAACGACACCAGCCCCTTCTCCACGAACGAGGTCCGGCACCGGGCGACAAATGGGGACAGGAACTGCACGGTCTCCCATAACGATCCCGAACTCGACTGTTCAATTGCCTGGGCTACCTTGATCAGATTCTTGGCTTCTTCAAAGTCCTCGTCGGTCCAGTCCTTCGGCTTCTTCGGGGGAATGGTCTGTTGAAGCACCGTGGCAGCGGAGCGCTCATCCGTATCTTCAAGCCGCGTCGTTTGTTCCATCGCCAAGCCTGCCAACAATTCCACGGCCTGATCGAGCAGACGATTGATCTTCAGCGTGCCCTGATACGTTTCCTGTAACAGGCAACCCCGATCGCGTAACGTCGCCAGCCACGATCGGAGGTGCGGCGTGATCTCCGGTTGCGGGGTGAGGACTCCGGGCAATGGGATCAATTCATCCGTCAGCGCCCGCGCGAGTTGTTTCACGTCATCCAGGCTGTAGCGCGCCAGCATCTGCCGCCAGACGTCATGCCGGCGCCCGCCTACGTCCAATTCGTGCTGCACCCACTGGTCCCACTCGCGATTGAAATGCTCGTGAAATCGTGTGCCGTCGTCTTCCTGAAACGAAGGATCGACACCGGCTTCCACGGGATAGAGCCGCAAGAGATGGCCGGCAAAACTGTGAATGGTTTCAATATGCGCCCGTTCCACCTCACGCATCGCCGTGTCGCTGACCGCCGACAACTCCTCGTCGGTGAGACCCGAGGATTCCTGAAGCGTCCGGATCGACTGGATCTCGTAACCGTGGGGTTGATCCCCGGCATGGACGCCCGTGGCGAGTTCCTTCATGAGCCGCAAACGCTGCCGCACCCGCAGCTTCAATTCACTGGCCGCCTTGTTGGTAAAGGTGACCGCGACGATTTGCGTCAATGACAGTGGTTGGTCGCGCCGGATCAGCAGGTGGAGAATACGATCGATGAGCAGCGAGGTCTTGCCCGTGCCCGCCCCTGCCGTCACCACGACGTTGATCCCTGAAGCCGTGACTGCGCCATGACGCGCGTGGCTATCCGGCAGATGCTCTTTCACGTCTTTCACGACCTTGCCGCCTTCACGAGTCCTCGTCTTTTTCGGCACGCTTGGCAGGTGGCTTCGGGGGTTGCTGGCGGCGCAAGTCTCGATGCGCGTGGGTCTGCTTATAATCCTCCCGCGCACGCCGGGCGCTTGCCGGATGGGTGAGGTGGCACACCGGCCGCACGTCACACCACTCGCAATGCCGGCCAGGAACGATGAAAAACTTTCCTTGCTGAATCCCTTCGACAAGCGTCGTCATCATCGTCTCCAGTTGGGGGGCGACGCTGTCCCGGGTGTGTGCTGAAAAGGCCACGGGCACAAACCCTTGTTCTTCAGAAAGCTCCCGAGGAGCCACGACGTAAAACCATACGCCTTCGCAGGTGACGGTCTGTCCAAGCGGTTGTTCCAACAACGGCGGAATCCCGTGCCCGGCCAATTCCATATAGAGCAACGGTTGCAGGCGAGTTCCCCGCACGACCGACCTGGCCAACTCCTGGTCCGTCATGACGCGGCTCCCGGTAAATTTATAATCGATGATTCGATACCGGTGCCGGGAAGGCGACCAATCCACCCGATCGAGTTGACCGGCAATGGGGAGCAACGTCGTCCCCTTGGAGCCCTTCACCGGCATCTCCCCTTTCAGGGGGACTTCAAACAGGACCGGGAGCCATTCGTCACCCAGTTCCCGCCTATCCTGCTCAAGGGTCCGTTCGAGAATGCCCATGATCTGTTCCTGCCCCATCTCCCACAACAGCGCAGGCCCGACCGCGTTCTGCCGTTCAAAATCACGAAATACGGAGTCCGCAACCTGCTTCAGGATGTCAAGGGGCTTGAAATCGGCCGGGGCCGCCTGCGCGAACCACCCGTTTTGCGCTAACCGGCCGTACCATTCTTTTAAAATCCCGTGAAGCAGCGTGCCCACCTCCAACGCGCTTACGCCCTGACTCGGGGACGTTGTCCTCGGCACGTGGAGACCCAGGACGTCCTGCGCGAAATATTGAAAGGGACAGGTTGCATAGCGTTGAAGGCTGGTCGGCGATAAACCATGAACGGCCAGAAACTTCCCATACTCGGGCAAAGGCCCTGTTATGCCGTCGTAGGCGTTCAGGTGCGGCCGCTCGCTCTCCTGAACGCGGAGTGCCGCAAGCCCTTTTTCCATCATCTGCCACCACCCCGGTTCCCACGCGGTTGCCCGGGCCGGCTTATGGCGATGCAGTACGTGTCGTATGAGCCGTTCACGCGGAGTCCATCGTGCCTCATCGGCGTACGGAGCCGCGTGAGGTTTGTGAAGAACGGATCTGGGCACCTCTACGGGAGAAAGACCCGGCAGGCAGCGTTCCACTTCCTGAAGATACCATGACGGGATGGTCGTCCGGCCCTCCTCGTCCGACCGTTGCGCCACCAGCATGACCCCTTCCCGTGCCGCGTGCATCAACAGGTAGAACAATAACTTTTCCTCATCATACCCCCTGGTCTTTTCCTGGATTTTGAACCCCAGGTTCACGTCCAAAAACCGGCGCGCCGAATCCCGGAAAAACCCGTCCTCTCGAATATGCCGGGGAAAGACGTGATCCGTGAGCCCGATCACAAACAAGAAACGAAAGGACAGGCCCCTGGCCGCCATGGCATCGACGACCCGCACCCCGTTTTCCGGTTGCGAAGGATTCCACACGAACCGTTCTTCCAGGAACCGCGTGAGCGTCGCGAGAAACTCGGCATACTGAACCGGCTCGCTGACATCCGTGAGTGCCCGGATCTCTGCGAAACATTCCTGCACCGCTTGATACACGCGCGAGAACTCAACCGTCCCCTTCACGGCAACGCCATCCTCTCCCTGAAGCGCGTGCGCGTCCTGGTCCGATGACGGACTCATCAGCACGCAATCCATGAGAGCCAGGGCCCGATCCGTGAAGACCTCCCAACGCGCCTCTTCCGGGAAGACGTCAAGAAGCCGGGTTAATCGATCCAGCACGTACCAGAGGTGCCGGACTTCTTCACCGGCAATCGTGGACTCACCTTGTCTTCGCTTGTGCGGCATCGACACCCCGGTTTCAAAAAACCGGACCAGTCTCTCCCGCTCCCGAAAGCCCTGTTCGATCCCGGCCTGCCGGCTCACCTGCTCCCACACGCCGGGACGCGGAGTCGTGAGGTCGGGACAAAAGGTCTGCCAATTCACGAACGGAGAATGCAACACGTCAAAGATTGCGTTCCGGTCAGAATCGGAAAGACGAAGCGCGAGGAGGCGAAGCAAGACTTGGGGAAACGGATACTGACTCAAGGGCCGGCGCAGGGTCGCCTGAAAGGGAATGCCATGCTCTGAAAAGACGCGAGGCAGCACGTCTTCATATCCGGCCAACGTCCGCCCCACCACTCCGACGTCATGAAAAGGAATTTGCCGTTCATGCACCAGGGCCAGGATCTCCTTGGCCACCACTTCGATTTCGTCGTTCGCGCCCGAAACCGTCGCAAGACGACAGAACCCTTGCGCCCCGTTTGCCCCTGCGCTTTCATGCTCATGTCGCCACGCGGCGACAACGTTCGCGTCGGTCCCGCCTGCGGGCGGCTCGTGAGGCACATCGGGCTTCCGGGACCGAGACGCCAGGGAAGGATCGAACAAGTCTTGAAACGGAGACGCGGTCTCGATCTTGTGTTCGATCGGTCCTGTCGCGAGGCCGTGGACGTATTGATCGAAAAACTGCTGGGCGAAACGAAAGGCCGGATGTTGATTGAGTAACGGAAAATACAGCGTGGCGGGGTACTGCCTGACGATCATTTGAAAGAGATCGAGTTGCCCTTGGGTCAAATCATAAAATCCATAGTAAAAGATATGGGCCTGTTGACGAAGCCACGATGAAGCGGATACCAGGTCAAGCGCCAATACCGCGACGTCGTCATGGTCATACAACGAGTGACGGTTCTGGTCGTCACACCATGCCTGGTACAAGCGGATGACCGACTGCAGCCGGCGATCCGTCGAGAGCGGACTTTGGCTGAACGCCTCCAACACCGTACCGGCGTCCACTCTCGCATCCTTGAGATCCTTAATCGTGGACCAGAGCGCCGCCCATCCGCCAGGCATCGAGGCGAGTTCATTGAGCCCGGCAAGATCCGTTCCTTGCTTGCGCAGCCGCTGATGCACCCATTCCCGAAAAAAGGATTCGCCTCGGAGGTGGTCGGCAACCTGACGGCCTTGTTCTTCCAGCATCCGCAACGCCAACTGGTGGAACGTCAACAGATGAACGTTGAAAAGAGGCCGGCGATTCTCAATACAGAAGGTCCACTTGAGGTGCGTGCGTAAACTTTCAGAGGGGACGAGAATCAGACACGGTGGCGAGGGTGGGGCGGTGAACGAGCGAAGGTCGGAGGCTAAGGCCCGCTCCAGATCCGGATGAAAGAGACCCGTAACGACGTGAAGCATGGCAGACTGACGAAGAGAATCGACGCTCGGGGATACGCGTCACGGGAAAGGGGCACGAACGTTCGCCCCTACCCTGTTTCGGGACCGATCAGTTCCCCGTTACAATCCGTACAGCCCCATTCCGCATCGATAAAGGTCATCGGCTCTCCACAGAACAGACAGTCGGGGGCAGCGACGGCTTGCCGGGGGGGCAGGACCGGAAGCTCAAGCTCCAGATCCTCTTCATCCATCCCGAACGGAAGGGAAGTGCTCATTGGGAGAACCTATGACGCCGGTGGGCGGCGAGCTTAAAGGTTAACCCCGACGTTGACTCAACGCTTTTTCCGCGCTTTGCCGTGAGGGCACGCCGATAAAGGTGAGTCGCCCATTGATAATCGTGGCAGGAACCGCTCGCACCGCGTGGCGGTTGGCAAGTTCCTGACCATCGGGGGTACTGATATCAATTTCCCGGTAACTGAAACTGTGCTTCACCCGCATTTGCTTCCACAAACTCTTGGCGGAAGGACAGGCTGAACACGACGAAGAGATTAATAAGGTCACATTGGCCATACCACGCGCTCCTTTTGCTGAAAGGCATGGTAGCACTAACCGGAAACGCGTCGCAAGCGGCTCTACTGTCTCCCTCTGTCATTCCCGACAGCTTTAATCGGGAATCCAGGGTCTTTGTAAATGCATTCGGTCTTTGTAGCGGCGCCATCTCATGGCGCTTTCTAGGACTCAACGAAAAGAGTAGCGGGTAGGTCGGATTAGCGTAGCGTAATCCGACAGGTTTGTCGCACAGATACAGGGGGCGGTGTGGGGTCACGCGAGAATTGTCGGGTTACGCCTTCGGCTAACCCGACCTACCCCCACTAACCGGAACGGCGTCGCAAGCAAGGCAACAGGAGAAACCTCTGGATGAATGGACAAATTTCATGACCAGTCGTATAAAATGTGGATTCAGATGGAGGCGTGACATGAAAACGATTGGAGCCGCACAGTTCAAGAAGCAGTGTTTGGCGTTACTGGACAGACTGGACACGGAGGGCTTGATCATCACCAAGCACGGCATGCCGGTCGCGCGCGTCGTTCCCTATGACCAGCAGTGCGCCGACCTGATCGGCAGCCTGCGACACAAGATCAAGATTCGAGGCGATATTCTGACAACCGGCCTCCGCTGGGATGCAAATGCTCAATCTTGATACACATATCTTTGTCCTCGCGGTCAGCGGCGAACTCCGGCCGTCCGAGCAAGACTTGTTGGCGCAGAACAGGTGGTCCGTTTCTGCTATCGTGTTGTGGGAGTTGGCCAAGCTCATTCAACTCGGTCGGATAGATAGGGACCTCGACGACCGCGACGTGGCACAAGCATTGAACCGCGTGCACGTGTGGCCGGCCGACCTCGCCGTTGCACGAACATCGACCCATCTCGATTTCGAGAGCGATCCGGCAGACGAGATCATTGCTGCTACCAGCGTTGCGCATAACGTGCCGCTACTCACGCGCGACCGCGCCATCAGGCGTTCGAAAGTTGTTCCGCTGGCCTAAAGACCGAAACGCGGACCCGTTGGAACGTGAGGATAGTGGAGAAGCCAATGTGCAGAAGCGTATACTTAGCCGAGGGTATAAGTCTCTTGAAGACGTTGAAATGTATCTGGCTCAGTTTTTGGTTCTGTTCGGACCGACTGCCGCGGGTAAAAGCAATCTGCTCAGAGTCCTTTGATCCAACCTATCAGCGGTTTGAGGAGACAACAACATGACACGGGTTGACGATGCGCTCCTCCATCGGATGGTAAAGGCCATCGTGGACGAGGTAGATCCCGAGCAAGTGATCCTGTTTGGTTCCCGTGCTCGTGGCGACGCCACGGCAGACTCGGACGTGGATCTGGTGGTGGTGGAAGCTGTGCCTTTTGGGGACGGCAGGGACAGGCGCGCCGAAGCGACGCGCCTGTGGGGCGCGTTGGCGGGCTTCGGCGTTTCCAAGGACATTCTGGTCTACAGCCGCGACGAGGTGGAGTACTGGCGCGACTCCCTCAACCATGTCCTGGCGCGTGCGCTACGCGAAGGCGAGGTGCTCTATGAGCGACCTTAAGCAGGCCCGTGCGCTTCTGGAAGCGGCGGAACGGGATTATTCCGCCCTTCGCGGCATGGGAGACGCCACCGTCTTTGCCGATGAGATCTTCGGCTTTCACGCAGAACAGGCGGTGGAGAAGTTGCTCAAGGCCTTGCTTGCTCTGCTTGGCCAGACGTATCCGGCCACTCACGATCTGGCACGGCTGGTGGATATGCTGAAAGCGCATGACATGGAGGCGGCACGTTTTGACGAGTTGGTGGAATACACCCCTTATGCCGTTCAATTTCGCTACGGTGCCAGCGATCCTGGCGCGATGCCGCTCGACCGAGACACGGCTGTCCAACGCGTGGAAATGCTGCTGGAAGAGGTTCGGCGGCGGGTGAAAGATATGGAGCGCCCATGAATGGCCGGCACCTCATCGAGAAATCAAAGGACTGTCAACTTTCGCCCAACCGGATAAGTTACACTGTCAGGTTACGCTACGCTAACCCGACCTACCCCCACTAACCGGAAACGCGTCGCAAGCGGCTCTACCGTCTCCCTCTGTCATTCTCGACGCTTGTCCCCGACTTGATCGGGGATCCAGGCGATCCATAGAAGTCCAGTGTCTTTGTAAATGCATTTGGTCTTTGTAGCGGCGCCATCTCATGGCGCTTTCTAGGACTCAACGAAAAGAGTAGCGGGTAGGTCGGATTAGCGTAGCGTAATCCGACAGGTTGGTCGCCCAGATGCAGGGGGCGGTGGGGTCACGCGAGAATTGTCGGGTTACGCCTTCGGCTAACCCGACCTACCCCCACTAACCGGAAACGCGTCGCAAGCGAGGCAGAAGAAGAAAGCCCTGAATGAATGGACAAATTTCATGACCAGTCGTATAAAATGTGGATTCAGATGGAGGCGTGACATGAAAACGATTGAAGCCGCACAGTTCAAGAAGCAGTGCCTGGCGTTGTTGGACAGACTGGACACGGAGGGCTTGATCATCACCAAGCACGGCATGCCGGTCGCGCGCGTCGTTCCCTATGACCAGCAGTGCGCCGACCTGATCGGCAGCCTGCGACACAAGATCAAGATTCGGGGCAATATCCTCACGACCGGCCTCCGCTGGGATGCGGATGCTCAATCTTGACATGCGCCTTCTTGTTTTTGTGGTCGGTGGTGAACGCTTCTACAAGCATCGTGCATAGCGTGCCGCCGCATTGCGTCGCAGCCTTGGAGTCGGTGGGTATCGAAGTTGACCCGCGCAACCAAGCCATGAAAAGATTCCTTTTCACAAGGCTGCAACGTCTTGGATAAAGTATCAAGATGGAAACCAGGAACACATAGCGGTAATATTGCCGCAGAGAGTTTTCAATCAGATGACGACATTGAATGTGGGTATACCAAATGAGTGATATGGATGATTTCATTGAGGAGGTTTTGGCTGACCTAGATGTGGCCCCATCAACTCCACGTGAAAGAAAAAGAACCTCAAAACCTAGAGCGGCAGAGGTTACAGAGTCCCCGGACTACGAAGAAGAACCAGAGAGTGGCTTGGAAATCGAACAGGACGATCCAAAGATAACAAAGATCGAACGGCCATTTGATCCGGAGAAAATAAAGGTTCGAACGAACGGTATCATCGTGGAACAGTTGGTTTCGAGGATCAAGCATGGTGAGATCGACTTGTCACCAGACTTTCAGCGCTCGTTCGTCTGGAAAACGGAACGCCAATCTCGGTTGATAGAATCCCTCCTCTTGCGCATTCCCATCCCCGTGTTTTATGTGGCCGCGGATGAGAAAGAAAATTGGTCCGTGGTCGATGGCGTTCAACGGATAACGACCTTTGGTGCTTATATGAACGACAAGTTTCGCCTGAATAAACTCGAATATCTGTACAAATTCGACGATCTACCATACAGTAAACTTCCACGACCGATGCAGCGGCGGATCAACGAGACCCAACTTATCGTAAATGTCATAGAACCGGGAACGCCTGAAGACGTGAAGTTCAATATTTTTCGACGTATCAACACTGGTGGCATCACGCTGAATGGTCAGGAAATCCGAAATGCTCTGCATCACGACCCCGTTCGAAGTTATCTAAAAAAACTCGCTGCAACCGAGGAATTCCTCAAGGCCACAGATTATTCGATCAGAGCACAGCGGATGGCTGACCGCGAATGCGTTTTGCGCTTCCTGGCCTTTTATATCGATCCGTGGGAAGAATATGACGCCAATGATCTCGATGGTCACCTCAGCGGGACCATGATCAAGATTAACGAAATGACGCCAGCACAACGCAACGCTATTGCTGAAGTTTTCAAGAAATCAATGCGTGCTGCTCGCAACCTTTTCGGCCCTGACGCGTTTCGTAAGCGTTACACGCCAAGTGATCCTCGGCGTCCAGTCAGCAAAGCATTGTTCGAAGCCTGGAGTGTTCAACTCGCGCGATGTTCTCCCGAGCAAATCAGTAGACTGGTCAATAAACGTAAAGAAGTCATTGATCGGTTCATATCGCTTATGAACAACGACCCTGAGTTCGAGAAGGCAATCTCGTATTCGACGGGAATCCCCAAGCGTGTAAAAGAACGCTTTGGCGCGATCGAAAAGCTGGTCAAGGGTGTGGCGTGATGCTCAGGAAGATCAAGCTATCGCATTTCAAGTGCTTTCAAAATCTGGATTTAAATTGCGCTCCGTTGACGCTGTTGTGCGGCTTGAACGGCATGGGAAAAAGCAGTGTAATGCAAGCACTGCTTGTCCTTCGGCAGTCGTTTGCATCGGGGGAACTACATGACGGCAGGCTGGTCTTGGGCGGAGAGCTTGCAGATCTCGGAACCGGTGCCGATGTGCTCTTCGAAGGTGCGGAGAGTGACAGCATCGGTTTTGAACTTCACTCAGACCAAATCCCGACGCCATGGACCCTTTCTTTTGCTTACTCGCGACCGGCTGATCAATTGACTGCCGAAACTAGTTCTCCAAATGAGCCGACTCTCATCGTACCGACGGAATGGTGTAAGATCCCTCCATTTTCAAGAAACCTTATCTACATTGATGCGGGACGGATCGGCCCTCGAAAGTTCTATCCGCTCTCGGAAACTTTGGGGCGCCGAGGCGACTTCGGGTCAGGTAGCGAGTACGCGTTGAACTACTTGAACCTGCATCAAAACGACCAGTTGCCGGACAACGACCCGCGTTGCTCCGACCTGCACAGCCGGCACCTGCTCCATGTCGTCAATCGATGGCTGCAGGAGGTGACTCCGGGCGTCCATCTACAACTTGAGCCCGTTCCCGCTGCTGACGCCCTTATTGCCGGTTTCTCATTCGATCGGCCTGGAGACATTGAAACACGGCCTTATCGCGCAACAAACGTGGGCTTCGGCCTGTCATATACATTGCCGGTATTGCTTGCGCTGCTGGCTGAAGCGGGCACGTTATGCTTGATCGAGAACCCGGAGGCGCACCTGCACCCGCGCGGGCAGACCAAGCTGGCGGAACTCGCGGTTCGCGCCTCCATGGCTGGCGTTCAGATCATCGTCGAAACCCACAGCGATCACTTCATGGACGGTATTCGCATTGCTGTCCGCGACGGGTTGATCCCGCCAGTGGGAGTTGCATTCCACTACTTCGAGCGCACTGACGGGGAGACTATCGTTTCCTCGCCTCAAATCGATGCAGACGGACGTCTATCCATGTGGCCATCCGGCTTCTTCGACCAGCACGAAGAAAATCTGGCAAAACTCCTAGCTCCCCCGTCCTGACATGCGCGAGATGGTGCTTCACCACGCGAGTGTCACGTCGCCTGATCGCCGCACGGCCGTTGACTGGCTGAAGGACGTAGCAACCGGCATGGCGCAACTCGTCGCCAAAAAGGTAGCACAATCAAGCCTGAGGACTCGTCATCCCCTGTTCGCGATTGGCTGTCTGCCCGGTTACTCACTATGGGATGCCTGCCAAGATGTACGGCAAAGCGGGGCCAAGGAAGAGTATGCGTACCTCATGCATCTGTTCTCGAAAAGTCGGCTGCTGACTGAGGTCGAATTTGATGTCAAGGATCGGCTTCTGGCGTTTCAGGCAAAAGATTTGCCGCCGGAAGATGGAGAGCCGCTTGCCTTCTGTGCCATAACTGACGGTATTGCCGTCGGGTTTCCGTCGGACCCAGTCCGGAATCACGACCGCCTCACGGTCAGATTCGACGAGCTACTGCCCGACGGAAGCTTTAAGGAAACCTCCGAAACTATAGATTATCTTACTCGAGCCATTCACGCTCATTCGATCTGCGAGCGCCACCATGCGGCCTTCTTCCAATTTCTAAATCCCTCGGCATTATGGAAACACAGGGAAGAGGTGTTTCCGAATCTTGTATTCGGGCCAGAGGTCGAACTGCCATCAAGGTTTTTCTGGTCCATTGCTAAAAGACTCGCCGAGCTCGACAGGTCGGGTGCAGCATGGCACAACATCGGCGGGCCTAGCCCCCCGTGGACCTGTAAAGTGACACCTGAAAGCGACAAGGTGAAGAACAATAAGAAACTACTCGACGCACGTCGATTCATGTCTCGGCGTGGCAAGCGAGAACTATTCGAATGGCACGCCCGTGTTGGAAGCGGTGTACGAATTCACCTTCGTTTCGACCCAGCATCACAAGAAATCGAAATCGGGTACATAGGCCCCCATCTGCCACTTTGATCTCTCTGTCAATAATTTGTCGAAGCGCTACCGACCTCATCAGAGTCGCCGGGGTTCCCTTCAACGCTACCTGACCGTTCGGTGAGTCCGTCGAAAGGAGGGAGGAGTATGCGTTTTATTTATCCCGCACGGTTTCAGCCGGATCGTACGGGCGAGATCATTGTTTCGTTCCGCGACCTGCCGGAATGTCTCACTTCCGGCTCCAATAGAACCGAAGCGCAGGCTGCAGCCGCTGATGCCCTGGAAGAAGCGATCGCTGGGCGCATCGACGATGGTGAGGAAATTCCGACACCAAGCCCCCGGTGTGCCGATGAGCATTTGATTGCCGTCCCCGCAGATATGGCGGCGAAAGCCGCGCTTGTCCTCGCGTTCCGCAAGAGCGGGTTGTCTCGCGTGGCCTTGGCTCAGCGTTTCGGGGTTGACGACAAAGTGATCCGCCCGCATGCTTGATCCGCGCCACGGGACCGCGACAACCCGCATTCATAAGGCCCTGCGGGTGCTCGGTCGTGAGCTGATCGTGGAGTCGCGCGCTACCTGAAGGGTTCAGTTACACTGGGGTTTGTGTTGGGTCCCATGACCATGGGGCAACTCTTAAATTCTCCTGGGGCTCACGATGATCCTGGTGGGCTTATAGAACGCATTCAACCCGCGAACGCGGGGGGAAGTAATTGAATGTGTCGCTCTTTCCGTCGTTGTAGGGCGGCATCATATGCGGATCTGGTTCCCCTCCTTTGCTTGTCCTGCCTGTCCTGAGCTTGTCGAAGGAAGCGTAGCCGAAGGATCGGGAGGGGTGAGGGGAGGTAGAATCCGTGACCAGGATGGCGAACCCCCGTACTCCATGGTCGGGTGGCTCTACCCCACCCCCGCTTTCGCGGGGGCATGCCTAGCTCACCCTCCCCTTACAAAGGGGAGGAAAACGACGGTTCTTCTTTCTTGGTTCCCTGGTCAGCCACTCATTCTGTCAACGAATGACTGAACATTGACAATCCTGAGCGAAGCGCTTGTCCTGAGCGAAGCGTAGCCTGGTAGGTCGGGTTAGCCGAAGGCGTAACCCGACAATCATCCCGCACAACAGTCAATGCTCTGAGTACCATTGTCATCCTGAGCGAAGCGAAGGATCTCGTCGTTGAGGTGTTCGGTTGGAAAAGCAGATCCTTCGCTTCGCGCAGGATGAGGGCTTCTCTCTTCCCCCTCTTCTGTAGCGGCGCCATCTCATGGCGCTGCTTCCGGGCCTCCTGATAACCCCTCTCCCCTGGAGGGAGAGGGTAGGGTGAGGGGGAGGGGGAGGGCCAGCACCTTCACCTTAATCCACCCTCACCTTAATCCTCTCCCATCAAGGGAGAGGAAACTTCATCGCGGCTTCTTCCCCTCTTTTGTCGCGGCGCCATCCCATGGCGCTGCTTGCGGGCCTCCCGATAACCCTCTCCCCTGGAGGGAGAGGGTAGGGTGAGGGGGAGGGGGAGGGCCAGCACCTTCACCTTAATCCACCCTCACCTTAATCCTCTCCCATCAAGGGAGAGGAAACTTCATCGCGGCTTCTTCCCCCTCTTCTGTAGCGGCGCCATCTCATGGCGCTGCTTGCGGGCCGCATGAGATGCGGCCCCTACAAAGACAAGGAGAAGGACCAAATACAACGACACTGGATCCTCGATTACTAATGTCGAGGATGACAGAGGGGGAAAAGGCGGGCCCCTCTTCTGTAGCGGCGCCATCCCGGGTCAAAGCCCGGGACATGCCTCATGGCGCTGCTTTCGGGCCGCATCAGATGCGGCCCCTACAAAGACAAGGGGAAGGACCAAATACAACGACACTGGATCCTCGCGTGCGCAAGGATGACAGAGGAGGAAAAGGCAGGGATGACAGAGACGGAAAAGGCGGCCCCCTCTTCTGTAGCGGCGCCATCCCGGGTCAAAGCCCGGGACATGCCTCGTGGCGCTGCTTGCGGGCCGCATGAGATGCGGCCCCTACAAAGACAAGGGGATGGACCAAATACAACGACACTGGATCCTCGATTACTAATGTCGAGGATGACAGAGGGGGAAACGGCGGGGATGACAGAGGGGGAAACGGCGAGGATGACGGAGGGGGAAACGGCGCTGCTTCCGGGCCGCATGAGATGCGGCCCCTACAAAGACAAGAAGAAGGACCAAATACAAAGGATAACTACGCGGACCAACTGCAAAGGATAACTACGAGATCCTTTCCTTCGAAAGACTCAGGACAGGCACTTCGTTCAGGATGACAGAGGGGGAAATGGCGGGGATGACAGAGGGGGAAAAGGCGAGGATGACAGAGGGGGAAAAAGCGAGGATGACAGAAAGGGAAAAAATAGCGCGGTTTCTGGGCCGCATGAGATGCGGCCCCTACAACAAGAGAAGAGAAGAGAAACCACTTAGAAGCCCCAGCCGATTTGGAGGTGGAGGCCTTGGTTGACCGGCTGTTGGCCGGGCGATTCTTGCCGGAGACCTTCAAGGGTGAGGGACAGGCCCGAGACGGCGGTCCAGCGGGTGCCGAGGCGGTAGGAGTGGGCGGTGCCATCGGACAGCAGTGCCCCGGCGTAGGGGGTCAGGAGGCCGGTGCCGAAGGGCGCGGTGACGCCATAGCCCATTTCCGCGTTCAGGCTAGTCGTGGGGCGCGGCCGGGTGCCTTGGGGGGCCAGGCCCGCGGTCGTCTGCCGGGACCAGAGGCTTTCGATCCCGCTCGACGCCGCGCCCCAGGTCGGGGCGAGCGTCAGGGAGAGGCCCTGGCCGTTCAGGTCCGGGGCGAGCCGAATCGTGCCCGAGGCGCCCCATTCTTTGTAGTCGCTGTCTTCGTGGGTGAGCAGGCCCCGCACGGCCGCTTCAATGGTCAGGCCCAGGGTCGGGTCCGCGTATTGGACCCGGCCGCCGAGTTCGAGGCCGAACCCGGTCTCCGCATCGCCCCAGTCATGCCGGACGCCCAACTCCACGGTCGGGGTCACACTCTGGCCTTCCAGCCACAGGACCGGCCGCGTGCCTTCCAGGACCAGCCGCAGCCGATGCGCATCCGCTTCCGTCTCGGCCAGGCCCGCGACCGCCCCCGACGTCGTGCGCGTGAGCATGGCGTCCGTCCGCGTGGCCAGTTGGAAGCCCGCGTTGTCCGGGGCCGAGAGCAGGATGCCCCGGCCGCCGAAGGACCCCATCAGCAGCGTCGTGTCCGTCTCCAGGGTGCCGCCGGTCCCCGGCTCCAGGGTCATGTCGCCCCACCCGTAGCCCAGCACACTCCACACATCCACCCGCTCATTGACCGCATAGCGCAGGTAGGGATGGATGCTCGTCAGGGTACTGCGGTCGAGGTCGCCATCCCCGTCCCCGGTGAACGAGCCGCCCCCCAGGCTGTGGGAGACCGCCACGCCGGCCAGCCAGCGGTCCCACGCGCTATCCACGCCCACGGTGCCCGTGAGCACGTTCCCGTCCAGGGTCAGGTCCCCCTCGCGGCCGTCAAACTGCGTGCCGGCCACCCGGCCCCAGGCCGTCAGGCGCAGGTGCCCGGGCGCGGCGGCGTCATCCCCCAGGGTCAGCCGGAAGGAACTGCCCAGCAAGACGTCGCGCAAGCGGACTGCGGGGAGTTGCAGGGTTTGGGATGGCCCCAGACGCGGGTCCGCCGCGAGCGGCGCTGCCCACAGGTCCGTGCCCGTGCCGCCGCCCTGCGGCTGGACCGGGCCCAGCCCCAAGGCCCGGCCCACCAGCCCCGTCAGCAGGGAGGCCAGCCGGTCCGTGGCGGTCTTGGGCGCCGTGGCGGTCTCAGAGTCCGTGGCGTCAGGCTCCGTGGCGTCAGGGCCGCCGCCGCCCGCGGCTTGCCGCCCCAGCGGCAGCCGGTAGCCGCCCACCGTCACCTGGGAGTCCTGCTCCGGCGACGCGCGCAGCCGCTCGCCCACCGCATCCGTCACGTGGGTCGCCACGGTCCGGCCAAACCGCGACGTCCATGCCCGAAGCGTCGACGGGGCGACCATGAGCACCCTGACGGCGAACTCGTCCGACACGGTCGCCGTCCCGTCACTCGCCGTCACCGTCACGAACACGGGCCCACTGTCGCTCGACGCCGGTGTGCCCGTAAACGTCTGCGTGGCCGGGTCGAACGTCAGCCACCCCGGCAGCAGGCCGCCGTCGCGCGTGGCCGCGGTATACGCCAGCGGGTCCCCGTCCGCGTCCGTGAAGGCGTCCGCAGGGACCACGTACGTGAACGGCACGTCGATCATGACCTCCTGGTCCGCCAGGGGGTTCGCCACCACCGGCGCGGTGTTCCTCACCGTCACCATGAGGACGAACTCGTCCGACACGGTCACCGTCCCGTCACTCGCCATGACCGTCACGCGCACGGTCCCGCCGTCGCCCGGTCCCGGCGTGCCCGTGAACGTCCGCGTGGCCGGGTCGAACGTCAGCCACGACGGCAGCCTGCCGCCGTCGCTCAGCGTCGCCGTATACGCCAGCGTGGTCCCGTCCGCGTCCGTGAACGCGGCCGCCGGGATCACGTAGGTGAACGACGCGCCCGTCGTGGCCTCCTGGTCCGCCAGAGGGTTCGCCACCACCGGCGGGGTGTTCGTCGGCGGCGGCGGCGGGGGCGGCCTCACTACGTCGTTGTCGGTCACCGTCACCACGACGCCGGCGATCATGATCCCGTTGTAGCCAGGGTCCGTGCTCGTCGCGCTGTGGGCAAGCGTGACCGTATCGTTCGCCATGTCCGCGTCGTTGCCCGCCGTCACCCTGACCGTCCGGACCGTACTCCAGGTCACACTCGTGAAGGTCAGGCTCGCGGGGGCCGGGGTCACGTCCGTGCCCGTGTGCCCGGAGACCGTTACCGTGACATTCGCCGTCGGCTGGGTATTGAGAACCACCGTGTAAGTGTCCCCGGTCGCGTTCTCCTCCGTCACCGTCAGCGCCGACTCCGATACCGTGACGCCCGGCGCGACGAGCAACGTCGGCATCTCCATCACCTCCGCAGAGGGAAGGCCGTCGTTGGCGCCGGTCCGCGTCGCGGTCACCCGCACCGTGTATTCCGTGCCGTTAGTAAGGCCGGTGATCGTGTGGCTCGTGGTCGTACCCGAGGTGATCGTGGCCCGCCGGGTGCCGGTGTTGTAGCTCTGGCTGCCCGACTTCCACTGCACCTTGTAGCCCGTAGCGTTGCCCACCGCCATCCAGCTAACCACCAGCCGCGCGTTGCCCGATGTGACCGTCACCCCCGTTACCTGCGCCGTGTCGTTGTCCGCCACCGTCACAACGACGTTGGCGATCGTGATCCCGCCGTAGTTGGTGTCCGTGCTCGTCGCGCTGTGGGTAAGCGTGACCGTATCGTTCGTGGTGTCCGTGTCGGTGTCGGCCTTCACCGTCACCGTCTGCGCCGTGCTCCAGTTTGTCGTCGTGAAAGTCAGGCTCGCAGGGGTCGGGGTCACGTCCGTGCCCGAGTGCCCGGCAACCGTTACCGTGACATCCGCCGTCGGCTGGGTATTGAGGACCACCGTGTAAGTGTCCCCGGTTGTGTTCTCCTCCGTCACCATCAGCGCCATCGTCGACACCGTGACGCCCGCCGTGGTCGGCACCGCCGGCGTCCCCATCTCCTCATCCGAGGACGGGCCATCGTTGGCGCCGGTCCGCGTCGCGGTCACCCGCACCGTGTATTCCGTGCCGTTAGTAAGGCCGGTGATCGTGTGGTTCATGGTCGTACCCGAATCGACCGTGAACTGCCGGTTGCCGGTGTTGTAGCCCTGGCTGCCCGACTTCCACTGCACCTTGTAGCCCGTGGCGTTGTCCACCGCCACCCAGTTCACCACCAGCCGCGCGTTGCCCGATGCGACCATCACCCCCGTCACCTGTGCCGTGTCGTTGTCGGTCACCGTCACCGTTACGCTGCCGATCGTGATCCCGCTGTAGTTGGTGTCCGTGCTCGCCGCGCTGTGGGTCAGCGTGACCGTATCGTTCGTGGTGTCCGTGTCGGTGTCGGCCGTCACCGTCACCGTCTGCGCCGTGCTCCAGTTTGTCGTCGTGAAGGTCAGGGTGCCCGAGGACGGGGTCAGGGTCACGTCCGTGCCCGCGTGCCCGGCGACCGTTACCGTGACACTCGCCGTCGGCTGGGTATTGAGGACCACCGTGTAAGTGCCCCCGGTCGCGTTCTCCTCCGTCACCGTCAGCGCCGACTCCGATACCGTGACGCCCGCCGCCCCCGGCGTCCCCGTCGCCTCCGCAGAGGGCGGGCCGTCGTTGGCGCCCGTCCGCGTCGCGGTCACCCGCACCGTGTATTCCGTGCCGTTGGTGAGATTGGGAATCGTATGGCTTATGGTCGAACCCGAGGTGATCGTGGCCTGCCGAGTGGTGTCGTAGCTCTCGGTGCCCGACTTCCACTGCACCTTGTAGCCCGTGGCGTTGTCCACCGCCACCCAGTTCACCAACAGCCCCGCGTTGCCCGATGTGACCGCCACCCCCGTTACCTGGGCGGTGTCGTTGTCTTCAACCGTCACCTCGACGCTGCCGATCGTGATCCCGTTGTAGTTGGTGTCCGAGCTCGCCGCGCTGTGGGTCAGCGTGACCGTATCGTCCGTCAAGTCCGTATCGTTACCGGCCTTCACCGTCACCGTCTGGGCCACGTTCCAGTTTCTTGTTCCGATTGCCCTCGTGAAGGTCAGGGTGCCCGAGGACGGGGTCGAGGAGGTAAATGCAAGAGATGTCAGGGTCACGTCCGTGCCCCCGGGCACAAAGACCGTCACCATGACATCCGCCGTCGGCCGGGTATCGAGAACCACCGTGTAAGTGTTCCCGGTCGTGTTCTGCTCCGTCACCGTCAGCGCCGACTTCGATACCGTGACGCCCCGTGCCACGCCGTTGACCTTGTGGCCGTCCGGTCTGCCCACCTCATCGTGGGTCAGCACGGCAGTGAGCCCGCCCACCGTGCCCTGGATCGCGTCTCCCGAGTCGAGCTTGATCGTCTGGTTGCCGGCGTAGATGCCGTTGTCGTCGACGTCGCCGACGAGCACCGTGTAGCTGAACACGAGTGCCGTCGTGCCCGAGCCGCTCAAGAGCGCGGCGCTCCGCCGAGCCGGCGGGGGCGTGCCCACCGAGCAGGACACCGTGGCCGACGAGCCCAGGCAGAACTCGAATTCCGGCGTGCCCGTGACCGTCACGGCATGGTCAAAGGTCACCGTGAACTGGATCCTCTCGCCGGTCCCGTAGGTGTCGCCCGAGTCCGGCGACGAGGTGATGGCCACATCGGTCACCCGAGCGGTGTCGTTGTCGGTTACCGTCACCACGACGCTGCCGATCGTGATCCCGCTGTAGTTGGTGTCCGTACTCGCCGCGCTGTGGGTCAGCGTGACCGTATCGTTCATCAAGTCCGCGTCGTTACCGGCCTTCACCGTCACCGTCTGGGCCGTGCTCCAGTTTGCCATCGTGAATGTCAGACTCGCTGGGGTCGGGGTCACGTCCGTGCCCGAGTGCCCGGCGACCGTTACCGTGACATCTGCCGTCGGCTGGGTACCGAGAACCACCGTGTAAGTGTCCCCGGTCGTGTTCTCCTCCGTCACCGTCAGCGCCGATTCCGATACCGTGACGGTGCCCGGCACGGCCGCCGCGCGCGTCACCACCACAGTGTAGGTATTCGTGGTGGTGGTGTCCTCCGCCGTCACCTTCACCTTGATCGTGTTCGCACTCACGGAAAGCGATACCTGCTGACCGGCCTTCACCGAGTCCGCGTCCGCGATCTCCGTGTCGGAACTGTTCAGGTACTCGACCGTCGCGCTGCTCTCGTTCACAGTCGGCTTGATCGTGATCTTGTCCACGCCGTTATCCACAGACGCCGTGTAGGACGTCGTCCCCGATGCAAATGTCGGACTGATGGTGATGGCCGAATCGTCAGAGGCATCCTCAAGCGCAAGCGCGCTCAGCGTCGCGTCGCTCGAGATGACGATGCCGCCAAGGGTGCCGTTGACGCGGATCTTATAGATAGCTCCAAAATCTGTACCGAAACTACCGGTTGAACTTGCGTTTCGTCTTTCAGCAACATCGCCGATGCTCCAACCCGTGGCGGGGGTTGCGTCCTCGCTGGTGACAGTACCTGCCCACCTCGCATTGCCCGTATTGGCCTCGGCCACGACCCAGTAGGTGGTTGACATAAGAACAGTGACGGTTGAAGCCGGCGTGAACGTATAGTCGTTTGTGCCTGATGCATCCAACATTGACGGGCCGGTAAACGTAGCCACCTCCGTTCCGTTTGCGGACCCCCTGTAGAGCTTTACCGTAGGAGTGTCAGTACTCTGATTGGAGTTGAGTTTAAGCTCGATACTGGTCAGGGTGTAGCCGGTGGCGTTGGTGCCGGTCGTGAATGGCTGGGCAAGATCGTCGCTCCCCAAGCTACCGACACCACTCGCGACCTGCCCTATATTGCTCACCAGCGCATTGGCGCTGCCCACAACGGCCGCCGAGACCACGATGTCGAAGGTGTCGCTGACCGAGTCGGTGCCGTCGCTCGCCGTCACCTTTACCGAGACTGTCTCCACGTCCGCGGCCGTCGGCGTGCCCGAGAACGTGCGCGTGGCCGCGTCGAAGCTCAGCCACGAGGGCAGCACGGAATCGTCGGATTGGGTGGCCGTGTAGGTCAGCGTGGCGCCGGCGTCCGTGTCGGCGAACGTGGTGGCCAGAAACGTAAAGCTGAACGCCACGCCCACCGTCGCCGTCTGGTCATCGATCGGGTTCGCCACCGTCGGGGCGGCGTTGGTGCCGCCAACAGTAGTGCCGTTGACGCGGATCTGAAGGGGAAATCCAGCAGTATTTACCGTGAAACTACTGGTTGAACTTGCGCTTCGGGATTCTTGATTATCGCCGATTCCCCAACCCGTGGCGGAGGTTCCGTCCTCGCTGGTGGAGGTAGTCCATACCCAACTCGTATCGCCCTCGGCCACGACCCAGTAGGTGGTTGACATACCAAGAGTGACGGTTGAAGACGGCGTGAACGTATAGTTTACTGCGTTTGCTCCACCACCCAATGTTGCCGGGCCGGTAAACGTGGACACCTCCGTTCCGTTTGCGGACCCGCTGTAGAGATTCACCGTAGGAGTGGCATTACTGGTCGAGGTTTCGAGGCTAAGCTCGATACTGGTCAGGGTGTAGCCGGCGGCGTTGGTGCCGGTCGTGAATGACTGGGCAGCATCGTTGCTCTCCAAACCAAGGCTACCAACCACGGTCTGCCCTACATTGCTCACCAGCACCGCGGCCTGGGCCGCGCCACCGGCGCCCGGCAGGGGAACCGCGAGCGATGCGGCAAGAACCAGAAACAGTGCCACCAAGCGCGGAAGGGCGGCAGCAGGCCCGCGCGCCACGCAGCAGGGTTGCGGCGTTCTCACGCGGGCGGAGCCGCCGCCACAGGGAGGACCGGTGCGGTCCGCTTGCGCTTAGCCGAGACATGACGCACCCAGGCGGCGTGACGGCCCGTTCTTCTGAAGGACGATTCATTTCTGAAGCACTATCCATGTCGGTCTTCCCTTCCCCTGATGTCCCGGCCTGCGCCGAACCGCACGATTCCAACCGCCGGGGGTTCGCGAAGCCCCCAGGACCTGCGCCGCCGCGGAAAAATTTGTTTGTCATCTTACAGGAAGTTGTGTGAATTAGGTGTAAAGGAATGCAGTAATAAGATATTTGTTTCATGAAATTTTCCTGTATTTGTCCATTTTTCATGCCTGAGCGGCGCGGCCAGGCCGGTCACGCACCCCCGGCCGTCCTCCGCAGGGAGAGGGATAAGACCGCTACAACTGCAGAAGACACAGACCAACTGCGAGGGATAACTACGGGGACCAACTGCGAGGGATAACTGCGAGATCCTTTCCTTCGAAAGACTCAGGACAGGCACTTCGTTCAGGATTGTAAATGTTCACTAATTCGTTGACAGAATGAAGGGTGACTCATCCTTTCACCTGGAGGCGAAGCCATGCGACACAATACCCACGACAAAACCCTGTATCGCAATTATGTCCGCAAGTGGAAATTCCTGATCCAGGAGTACGAGTTGGTCAAACAGAAACGGCATCCCACGTTCCGGTTTGTCGCCGATTTCTACCGATTTCATCAGACCCACCGGCAGACCTTCTTCAAGTATTACCACCGGTTCCGCCAGAGCGGAGCCGAGCACGCCCTGGTGCCTCAGCCACGCGGCCCGAAGTGGAAAAGTCGGCGGGTCTACGGGTATATTGAGCAACAAGTGCTGCAGCAGCGGCGGCTGGGCGTCAACCGGTATGAGATTTGCCAGCTCCTGGCTCCGAAGCTCAAGCACCTGACGCCGTCCCCGAGTACGGTCTATCGGATTACCCAGCGATACGGGCTGAACCGCTTAACGCCCAAGCTGCGAGAGGAGAAACGCCGGATTGTGAAGCAGAAAGCCGGAGAATTAGGGCATCTGGACTGCCATCACTTGAGCAAGGACCTCATCGCGACCGATCCCACGCGCTATTATCTGGTGTGTGTGATTGACGCCTGTACCCGCCTGGCTTGGGCCGAGGTGGTGACCGATCTGAAGAGCCTGACGGTGATGTTCAGCGCCCTGAAGAGCTTCAATCTGCTCCACCAGCGCTACCAGCTCCAGTTTGCCGAGGTCTTAACGGACAATGGATCCGAATTCGCGGCCCCGCGCACCAAAGACACGCACCCGTTTGAACGGATGTTGCTGGAGTTGGGGATCAAACATCGGTATACCCGGCCCTATCGGCCGCAGACCAATGGGAAGGTGGAACGGTTCTGGCGGACCTTGAACGACGACCTGATCGACGGCACCACGTTCGCCTCCCTGGCGGAGTTCCGGGACGAATTGGAGCAATATTTGCTCTACTACAATGAGGTGCGCCCGCATCAGGCGCTGGAGGGGAAAACCCCCAAACAGATCAACGAATCTTGTCAACGAATTACTGAACACATACAAGGATGACAGAGGGGGAAAAGGCGGCCCCCTCTTCTGTAGCGGCGCCATCTCATGGCGCTGTCCGTTGGCCGCATGAGATGCGGCGGGACGAAAGAAGGAAACGACTCTGGATCCTTTACTTGACTGGATCCCCGATCAGGTCGGGGACAAGCGTCGAGGATGACAGACGGAAAAAATGGCGCTGCTTGCGGGCCGCATGAGATGCGGCCCCTACAAAGACAAGGAGAAGGACCAAATACAACGACACTGGATCCCCTAAATTCACAAACGAAGTGCAACACCTTGTTAAGGTGTTGCCATGGGACGCGACTATACACACATCACCCTTGAAGACCGCTGTGAAATGGCCCGCTTACACACCACGGGACACTCGATCCGCCAAATTGCGGCAACTCTGGATCGCGCGCCATCGACCGTGGCTCGGGAGCTGAACCGCAATGGGTCCACCACCCAGGGCTACCAACCCGGCTATGCCGACCAACAAGCCCGGGCGCGCCGCTGGCAGGGCTCCAAGCTCGACCGCGACAGCACGCTCCGCGCCACGGTCCTGGCGCAGCTCCAACACGGCTGGTCCCCCCAACAGGTGGCCGGCCGCCTCGCTCGGGAGCAGCACCGACCGGTCATCTCCCACGAGACCATCTACCGCTTCATCTATGCGCAGATGGCCCGCAAAACAGAGTACGCCTGGCGCCATTATCTGCCGCAGGCCAAAGCCAAACGCGGGCGCCGGTGCTACAAGGGGCGCAGCCCGGCGTCCTTCATCGCTCTGCGCCGCCCGCTGGCCGAGCGGCCGGCCGCGGCCGCGGATCGTTGCACTCCGGGCCACTGGGAGGCCGACCTGATGTTGTTCCGGATCTACGGCCAAGCCATCTTGACCCTCCATGAGCGCCACTCCCGCCTGCTGATCGCCGCGCGCCCCCCCCGGCAAAGCCGCCGCGCCCATCGCCCACGCCATCGCCACCCTCCTCGCGCCCTTGCCCCCCACGTGGCGCCAAACGATCACCTTCGATAACGGGACGGAATTCGCGCGGCATTATGCCCTCCATACGCTCGGCCTCGAGACCTTCTTCTGTGAGACCCACTCGCCCTGGCAAAAGGGCGGCGTCGAAAACGCCATCGGCCGCTTGCGCCGGACCCTGCCGCGCAAGACCGACTTGGTGGCCCTCTCCGATGAACACTTTACGCGCCTGGTCCAAGTATACAATAATACGCCTCGGAAATGCCTCGGCTATCAGACCCCCGCCGAGGTTTTTAGAAACCACCTGTTGCACTTCAAATGTGAATCCACATCCTCGCGTTCGCAAGGATGACAGAGGAGGAAAAGGCGGGGATGACAGAGGGGGAGGTCGAGGATGACAGAGGGAAAAAACGTCGCTGCTTGCGGGCCTCCTGATAACCCTCTCCCCTGGAGGGAGAGGGTTCTATTTCTCAAGGATGGTCAGGGTACGGTTCGAGTTCGATGATGCCTTTCCGGATGGCTAAAATCGCGGCTTGCGTGCGATCGTAGACGTGGAGCTTGTGGAAAATGTTCCGCACGTGATTTTTCACGGTTTTCTCGCTGAGATCCAACACGTTGGCAATTTCCTTGTTGGTCTTCCCATCCGCCACTAATCGCAGGACCGTAATCTCGCGCTCCGTCAGATCGTGTTCCAGTAAAGATTTCTTTTTGCCCTTCCCTTCGGCCAACAAGGAAAATTCGGTTAAAATTTTGCTCGCCACCGACGGATGGATCAGCGATTCACCACGGAAAATGGCATGAATGGCCGCGATGATTTCCGCGGAATCCGAGTCTTTGAGGAGATAGCCCGTGGCCCCGGCCCGGACCAGGTCGAAAATATATTGATGATCCTCATACATCGTCAGGGCAATAATCCCGATATGCGGCAGTTCCCGTTTAATGATCCGTGTGGCTTCCACACCCGTCATGCCCGGCATGCTCACGTCCATGAGGATCACGTCGGGCAGCAATTGTCTGGCTTTTTCCACGGCTTCGCCGCCATCCTTGGCTTCTCCGACAATTTGGATGTCTTCTTTGGTCTCGAGAATAGCGGTCAGCCCCTCACGCACGACACGATGATCATCCGTAATCAGTACCTTAATTTTTTTTGCCATTTCGCGCGCTCTCCTTTCTGGTCAACGGAATGGAGACCGTGACCGTCGTCCCCTCGCCTTTGCGGGACTCCAACGAGACTTCGCCGTTGAGCAATTTGCCCCGCTCTTTCATCCCGCGCAATCCAAAGTGATCCCATTTTTCGGGGTTCTGAAACACGGCCTGCACGTCGAACCCGCTCCCATTATCGCGAATGACCGCGGAGAGGTGATGCGGTTGAATGTTCAATTGCACAAAGACCTTCGACGCCTTGGCATGCTTGGACGAATTTTGCAGGGCTTCTTGAATGATTCGGAAAACAAAGACTTTCGTCTTGGCCGGCAAGCGTGCATCGCTCCCCGTATGGGAGAAGGCGACCTGGACACGATGTTGTTTTTTATACGCATCGAGATAATTTGTCAGCGCCGACTGCAAGTCCAACTGCTCGTATTGACCGGGGCGCAAGTTGAACACCACTTGTCGCGCTTCCTGAATGCCGTGTTTTAACTGGTGCTTTGTCTCACTCAGCAGGGTAAAGCACTTGGCCGGTTCCGTCTGAATCAGATTCCCGCACCGTTCCATTTTAAAATTCACGCCCACCAGCGTTTGCACCAACCCATCGTGGATTTCACAGGCGATGCGCGTCCGCTCTTCATCGACCGCGCTTTCGGCCTCCTCTTTCACGTACCGCCGGAACAAGGATTGGTACCGGCTCAGGGTTTTTTCGATTTCCGTCGTGGCCCGAATCCGCGCCTCAATCAACTGCCACATAAACTTGGCGCTCGCGCCGCCGATGATCGCCACGCTCGGCTTTCGAATTTTCTGTAGCGCCCGCTCGATTTCGGGACTGCCGGTCACGTCGATGATCAGGTCCACTTCCTTCATGTTCAAAATTTCACGATAATCCTGCGTCACCGGAACCCCCAACTGCCGGGCAAGCTTGGTGCCGAGTGTTCGCGCTTTGGCCTCTCCCAACCCAACGATACGGGCCAACGGGTCCTGCGCAAAAATCTCCAACAGCGCCCGTCCACCATGTCCACCCCCCAAAATCGCCACCCGTGTGGCAGGGGCCACTCGGCGGCGCGTCGGTTTGGGCGTCGGTTTGGGCGCAGATTTGGGCTTCCGTTTGGGAAGGGAGGCTGACGCCCGTGGGGCGCCGGCTCGTTGAACGGAACGGTTAGCGGCTGGCATGAGTACCTCTACCCCACCTGACCTCCCCTTACAAAGGGGAGGAACCCTCTGGCGCCTGCCCTGAGCGAAGCGAAGGGTCGTTGCACATCAGGTGGTTCCTCGATCCTGTGCAAGGGACTTGATCGTTTCCATAAATTGATCAATATCCTTAAACTCGCGGTACACCGAGGCGAAACGCACGTAGGCGACCTGGTCCAACGCATGAAGTTCCTGCATGACTTCCTCTCCGATCACCCTGGACAGGATCTCCGATTCGCCCAAATCCTGTAGGCGTTTTTCAATCCGGACCACCGAGGCGTCGAGCGCCGCGCTGCTGATCGGCCGCTTTTCACACGCCTTTTTCAGGCCGGCCATGACTTTGGCACGGTCGAACGTTTCCCGCCGGTTGTCTTTTTTGACAATCGTGGGAAAATTTTCTTCAATCCGTTCATAGGTCGTATATCGGCGCCGACAGCCGAAACATTCCCTCCGCCGACGGATGACTTCGCCTTCTCGGGCCGTACGAGAATCAATGACTTTGTCGTTGAGTTGATTGCAGAATGGACACTTCATGCCGGGTCTGGAACACCTCCGCGCGTTCCCAAAGAACGAGAGGCCGTCTCACCGCCAGAAAGATTGACGGATTCCACGTTGGTTCCTTCGCTATGCTCAGGACAGACTCTGAAGTGAAAGAACCGGGTTACGCATCCGAAAAGACGGGGAAGCGGGCGCACAGCGCCTTGACTTCCTTGCGAATCCGGCTCCGGACTCGCTTGGCCGTGGGATGGTGCAACACCTCGTCCATCCACGCCACGATTTGCGACATCTCGGGCACCCCCATTCCCCGCGTCGACGCGATGGGCGTGCCGATTCGAATGCCACTCGCTACCGACGGCGGTCGCTCGTCATACGGCACGGCATTCTTATTGACGATGATTCCCGAGGCATCGAGCGCCTCCTCGGCCTCTTTGCCCGTCACTCCTCTGGAATTGAGATTCAGCAGGAACAGGTGGGTATCCGTGCCACCGGACACCACGTGATAGCCCCGCGCGGTGAACCCGTCCGCCAAGGCCCCGGCATTGTCCAGGATCCGTTGTTGATAGGCGGTAAAGCCCGGGGCCAGCGCTTCCTTGAACGCCACGGCCTTGGCCGCAATCACGTGCATGAGCGGCCCGCCTTGCAGTCCGGGAAAGACGATTTTATCCACGGCTTTCGCATGTTCTTCTTTACACATCACCATCCCGGCGCGAGGCCCGCGCAACGTTTTGTGGGTGGTGGTGGTGACAAAATCGGCATAGGGAACCGGGCTGGGGTGCAATCCCGTCGCCACCAAGCCGGAGATATGCGCGATATCGACCAACAGATACGCCCCCACGGATTTCGCAATCTGCTGAAACCGCGGGAAGTCCAAAATTTTCGAATAGGCACTCGCCCCGACGACGATCATGCGCGGGCGAACTTCTTCCGCCTTTTGCTGCACGGCGTCGTAATCAATCAGCTCGGTTTTGCGATCGACCCCGTAGGAGAAGGCCTGAAACAGCTTTCCCGAAAAATTGACCTTGCTGCCGTGGGTGAGATGGCCGCCCTGCGAGAGCGCCATGCCCAGAATGGTATCGCCGGGTTTCAAGACCGCAAGGTAGGCCGCCATATTGGCGGTGGAACCCGAGTGCGGCTGGACGTTGACGTGCTCACAACCAAACAACTGCTTGGCCCGCGCAATGGCCAACTCTTCGACCACATCCACGTACTGACAGCCGCCGTAATAGCGCCGCCCCGGATAGCCTTCCGCATACTTATTGGTCATCAGCGACCCCTGCGCGGCCAGGACGGCGGGGCTCGCATAATTTTCCGAAGCGATCAACACCAGCTTGTCGCGCTGTCGTTTTTCTTCGGCACGAAAAGCCGCGTAGACCTCAGGGTCTTCTTGTTTGACGGCGTTCAGGGTCCCGACGACGTAGCCCATCACTCGTCCTGCGACTCAGAGGCCTCTTCGGGAGGAGCGTCGTCGTCGGTCGCGTCTCCGGCTTCATCAACCCGGGCCTCGACTTGGGCCTCTCCATCCTGTTTGACAAGGGACACGGACACATTCGCGACGATGTCTCGATGCAACTTGATGCCGACGGTAAACGTGCCCAATTCTTTCAGGGGATTCGCCAATTGAATTTTTCGGCGGTCCACCTCAAATCCTTCGGCCGACAACCCGGCTTCGAGATCCTTCGTGGTGATGGACCCGAACAGCTTATCATCCTTGCCGGTCTGGACCGGAAAGGTGAGCGAGACCTCGGACAATTTTGCCGCCAGTCCCTGGACGTCCTGTTCGACTTTCTTGGCCTTATGGGCCGTCACTCGTTTGGCATGTTCCAAGGCCTTCACGTTACGGGGGTTTGCCTCTAAGGCTTTTTGGCGGGGGAGCAAGAAATTCCGGGCATACCCGTCGGCCACGTCGAGCACGTCTCCCACATACCCCAAACTGTCGATATTTTCTTGAAGAATCACCTTCATTGTCACCCTGCCTCCCTTTCTCTATCGAAGGGGTAGCATCATAAGGTCCACATGAGGAAATGTCAATTTGGGCGGCATAAGATGCCACCGCTACAATGCTAGAGAGACCACCAGAGGCTTGGCCTTTGCGTTTTTTCTTGTCATCCTCGACGCTTGTCCCCGACATTCTTAATCGGGGATCCAGGCAAGTAAAGGATCCAGGGTCTTTGCTTTTTCCGCCGTTCGTGAGGATACGGACTCTGGATTCCCGCGTGCGCGGGAATGACACAGAAAGGCATCCATCACGCTGGACACGTCCTGGAAGCGTCCACTACAATGCCTGCATGCTACGTCATTGCGCTAGGCTTGCCCCCGCGAAAGCGGGGGTTATGTGGTGTCTGGGCGTAGGCTGTCTTGCCTTGGCCTTGGTCATGCTCCATGCGTTTGTCCCTCAACGTGCTCGGGACGTTGCCCGGGCGCAGACCGATGCGCCTGCTCGGGACGGCCTCGACGCCCTCGCGACGGAGCCTGGTGAGAGCTCCGGGTTAAACGTCCGGCTGAGTCAACGGGCGATTCATCCGCCGAAGTCCTTGGTCAAAGAGGTTGTGGATCTGCCACACGTCCAAGCGGCTCGAGCCAGGATCGCGCCCTCGCCGAAATCCGCCATTTTGGAAGATGACCACCATACCCGTGTCCTCGTTCTGTCGATGCTGGAAGATGGCCGCCTGCAGGCCCAGGTGCTCGCCGACCTCGATTTCGCACAACACGTGCCTTTTGTCACTGCTTGCGCTGAGCATCGAGGATGCGCATACGATCGAGGCCCAATCACCGGTGGACTGGGCTGTGTGGCCATTTGTATTCAGCAGGCACTCGATCCAAGCCGCGAGCCATGAAACTGTCTGACCTTCTCCACGCTTTCGCCACCCAATTGGCGAACCATAAAGACGCCGAGGGTTCGCTTGACACGTTGATCGAATCCCGCACGACCGACAAGATCGGCACGGCCGGCACCCTGCACCTGTATGCCATGGAGGTCCCGGCGGGAACTACGTTTCTCGAAGACGTGCCCGTCACCATCGTGCCTCCCGGAGACCTGGAACCCACCGGCGGTTTTCTGCTCCGACGCCAGGGCGACACCGCCCTGGTGCAAACCCTGGATACGCTGGGACAATCGACGGTCGACAATACGCTTGTGCCGGATACCTCGGAGTTTTTTCGCCTGGCTTCCGCGCGATTAGCCGATATGACGGCCCATCCCGAATCCTACGCCCTGGGGCCGGCCGAACGACTGGTGCCATGGCTGGACCCGGAGCACCGTGAAGACAATGCCTCCGCCAGAACCGGGGCATCGGCTGCCGTGCTGACGACCGTCTGGCATGACGACCAGGCCACTCGTTGGACCAGACTCGGCACGCTGGCGGTAACCCTGATGCGACACAATAAACGCGTCCTGCTGGTTGCGCCCACGCACGATGCCGTGGATCGCCTGCTCGGGTTCCTGGCCAAAACCCTTCGGAATGCCGCCCTGCCCTTTCACAGCCTGTTGAGCCGCTACGAGGTCCCGGTGCTCAAGCAAGCCGAAGGGTTTCCACTCGGCGAATTGGGTTTCGAAGCGCAAATGCACAAGTTTTTCGCCAAGTCCCGGTCGCATAAGGATACGCTTCGCCGCAAATATGAGCGATTTCGAGAACTCATCCCGGTCCTGGCCTACAAAGGGCAAAAACAGCGTGACATGGATGAAGTCAAATTACTGGAATGGCGGCTCCTGGCCCAGGTGAGTGAGTTCCAAGGCAAAATCAAGGACATCGATCACCTGGTCGCCAAATACGAAAGCCTGCCCATCTGGAAACGGCTCGGTATGCAGACCATGGGAAAAAACGTGGAAACCCTGGGCGAATATCGGACGATCTATACGGGGAACATTGCGGCACTGATGAAAGAAGTGGAGATCGCGCAGGCTCGTATCCGTGAATTGTCTCCCGAGGCCGCGATTCCGAAAGAGATGCGCCCGGAATACGAAGAGTTGAAAGACGAAATCTCCAGGCTGGGGGGCACCCAAAAAGTTCGTGAAATGTTGGCCGCGAGCGAGGCCACCAATCGGCAAGCCTTCATGCAGAATAAACGGTTGGTCGCGGCGACCCCGGGAAGAGTCGTGACCGATCCCTTATTCAAACGCGTTCGCTTTGACGTGTTGATTGTCGAAGATGCGCCCCACGTTCCGGCCCCGTTTTTACTCGGCGTCGCCGGGCTCATTCGAGAACGGATCATCATCGCCGGAGACACCCAGGACCTTCAGGGCCCAAATCGACTCTGGCGCCAACAATACCCGGAGCCCCTTTCCGAACCCTCTCGTACCACTTCGGCGCCATGAAGCAGTCCCCGGCCCTGATCGGGGGAGGACATCTTGCCTGTTGACCTGTTTATGGTCTATATTCAGTCTTAAAGGAGGTGGCCTATGAAACTGTCCAGTCAGATCAAGCCCATCAGTTACCTCAAGGCCCACGCCGCCGAGATCGTGCGCACCCTCGGGGACCGGCAAGAACCCTTGATCATCACCCAGAACGGCGAAGCCAAGGTGGTTATCCAGGATATCGACAGCTACGAACAAACGCAGGAGACCGTTGCGCTGCTCAAGATTCTCGCGCTGGGTAGCCGCCAGATCGAAGCGGGTCAGGTCCAACCCGCCGCCGATGTCATCACGCGGCTTCGGAAGCGACGACCGGCTCGCTGATGCTCTTCCTGGTTCAGTTGACTGACGACGCGGCACACGACTTGGAGGAGATCTGCGATTACATTGAGCGACACGATACGCCGGGCCAAGCGGATCACCCCCGATTAAAAATGTCGGGGGCAGGCTCGAAGCAGATCGAACAGGCGTTCGGCAGCCTCTCCAAGCATCCCCGCCGCGGAAATTACCCGAAGGAATTACTGGATATTGGAATTCGGGAGTACCGTGAAATCTTCTTCAAGCCCTATCGCATCATCTACCGGGTGATGGGAAACAACGTCTACGTGCTCGTGATCGCGGATGGACGGCGCGACATGCAGGCGTTGCTGCAACGACGCTTGCTGCAGGCATAAATTCTCTCCGAATTCACCACTTCGGCACCATGAGGTGGATCCTAGGACTTGACCACCAAGCTTTTCGCCCACTCACCCCGGCCACCGGATCGAGTCCGGGGCAGGCTCTCGTGGGCATGACCCTTGCTGTCGTCCCCGACTTGATCAGGGCCTTATCTCTTTTTGTCATCCTCGACTCCCCCTCCTGTCATCCTCGACTCCCCCTTCTGTCATCCTCGACATTTTTAATCGAGGATCCAGGGTCGTTCTCTTCGCAAAAAGAGGCAAGAGAAAAGACACTGGATCCCCGATCGGGGTCGGGGATGACAGACAAAGACAAAAGAAGGAACAGATGCCGCCGCGACAACACAACGGGGTTTGCGGCTTGACGCCTTCCAGGCAAAAGCTGATAATTATTGCCAGTTCCTTTACTCCGTTCAGGACAATCCATGCCGAAGTGGCGAAACTGGCAGACGCACTAGATTCAGGGTCTAGCGCCCTTTGGGGTGTGCGGGTTCGAATCCCGCCTTCGGCACCAACCTCCCTTTTCCTACGTCGTCCATAGTGATCCACTAAAGTCCTAAACCGTATTGTCATTACTGTCGATTTCTATTTTATTACAGTCTTGACTGGTCCACGGTGATCCTCTATATTCTCATCATTTGTGTTAGACAAAATGTTGGACAAGCTGATTGTCACCTGAACCCTCACACTCCCACCGCACACAGGCAACCCTGCTACCGAGAAGGAATGACGACACCACGACCCAATAAAGAAACCCCGACCGTGACTATTCACGACTTGATCGTAGCGCTGAATTCGTCACAAGAATCATGGGTGAGAGCAAAAAAATCAAATTGGCCTAACAATCGGGTCGGCCTTGTGAGTCCTTGATCGACCGGATCGTCGAAGGAGACGAAGCATGAAGGGACCACTCACTTTTGCCAAAATCAAATCGTTGAAAGAGCCGGGTTTCTATGGCGACGGCGGAACCCTGTACTTGCGGATTGCACCAGGCGGGTCGAAGCAGTGGGTCCAACGACTCGTGATCCGGGGTCGACGGCATGACCTGGGCTTGGGCGGTTGGCCGCTCGTGTCCTTACTGGAAGCACGGGAGACCGCATTTGAGAATCGGAAACAGGCTCGGCGGGGTGAAGACCTCTTGGCAGCCAAACAACGTGAAGCTGCCCCGACGTTTGAGGAAGCAGTGGAAAAGGTGATTGCGCTGCATCAACCGACCTGGAAAGATGGCGGGCGGACGGCCGACTCGTGGCGGGCCTGCCTCAAGCAATATGCCATGCCGAAAATTGGCCGGAAGCGGGTGCCGGAGATTACGGCTGCCGACGTGCTCGATATTGTCGGGGGCATTTGGACCACCCGTCACGAAACAGCCAAAAAGGTCAAGCGACGTCTTGGGGCGGTGTTGGCATGGGCCGTGACGCGAGGGTATCGCTCGGACAATCCCGTGCAGGCGATCCAGGTGGCGCTCCCCAAAGCCGACAATCTCAAAGGCCATTTCAAGGCCATTCCCCATGAAGAGGTCAGGACGGCCATTGAAACGGTCCGGGCGAGCAAGGCGAATCCATCGACCATCCGGTGTTTTGAATTTTTGATTTTGACGGCCACCCGAAGCAGTGAGGCCCGTTTGATGACCTGGGAGGAAGTCGACCTCAGAAGACGGACCTGGATCATTCCGGCCGCCCGAACGAAAACGGAAAAAGAGCATCGGGTGCCGTTGTCTTCACGGGCTTGTGAGATCTTGCGAGAATCCCAGACCGGGAGTGAGTCGGCCTTGGTGTTTCCGAGTGCACGGGGTAAGGCCCTGTCCGACACGACGATTTCCAAGCTGGTCCGAGAGAACGGGATCAATGGCGTGCCACATGCCATTGCCAGGGCGTGTTTCCGGTCGTGGTGTGCGGACGTGAACGTGTCACGAGAAGTGGCTGAAGCCTGTCTCGCCCATGTCGTCAAAGGAGTTGAGGCGTCCTATCAACGCTCCGATCTGTTCGAGCGGCGGCGGTTGGTGATACAAAAGTGGTCCGACTACGTCGCAGGCGCCCCAAGTGCCGACGTGATCCCGTTGCACGGATGATTGTCACGGACTCTTCAATTGTACGAGAAAACTCACCCTCGAAGTGGACCGTTTTATGGGGGGAAGGTCAGAATCCCTTCCTGCTTAAGCTTCGCAACAAGAGCTTCTTGCGAGCCGGAACCTTTCATCGAGTTACAGGCCCCACCCATCAAAAAAGCATTTGGGAAGTCAAACTCACGCGTGGAAGAAGAGGGAACGGTTACGGCTTGCCAACATGATTATCGACAAGTCTTCATACGGCCCACTTCCACACAACCACCACGACAGCTATACTGACACAATGTCTTCACGCTCGACGTGTACCTAAATTGGGGAGTCGATTAACATCTTTTCTATTCCCAAATGTGGGGGAACATTAAAAGCTGAAATCATTGTCAAGAATGTGCGAAAATGCGAAGGAACCTGCACATGTTTATCCCTTCCATCAAGAAAGAAATCTAGAGTAAGAGCATTCTGGTGAATCACAAAAAGGCAAAGAATTCCAAGCAGACCCGCCTGGATGACCGCCAGACAACTCGCGCTCATGGCAGAAGGAAGAAGGTCCTTCATTACCCCAACGCGCCGCTGACTGAGGCAATTCTTGATATACGTGTCAAATTGCCAAGTCAAATCACTCCAGCTAAGTTGAAAAGCGTTCAGGTTGGGGAAAAGGAAAGATACCCACAACAAGAAAAAGGCCTACTCTTCGTTGGGGAAATGTCCATGGGAGAACAAGTGGGGGCCTCTGCCAAGCAAGCTCTCAAGGGTTATCGCTTTATCAGCCAAGACAAGAGACAGATTTTTCAGGCACGATTTGACGGGTTTACCTTCAACCGTCTTGCCCCTTATGAAACCTGGGAAACTTTTCGCGACGAGGCTCGTCGATTGTGGAACGTTTATCGTTCAATTGCCAAACCCCAAAATATCACACGCTTGGCCCTCAGATATATCAATAGGCTGGATCTACCCTTTCCCCTCAATGATTTGAAGGATTATCTACGAACAACTCCGGAAATTTCCCCAAACATGTCGCAAACATTAAGTGGGTATTTTATGCAATTGCAATTACCTCAACCGGATATAGGGGCTATGTTGTGTCTAAACCAGACCCTCATTCCTCCTCCTGGTCCAAACCTGGTCTCTGTGATCTTGGATTTCGACTTGTTCTGCCAAGAGAACGTCCCTGGCTCGGAGCAAGATATTTGGAAACAATTTGAGGTGCTCCGGAATCGAAAAAATGAAGTCTTTGAAGCCTGCCTAACCAACAAGACAAGGAAGTTAATCAGATAATGCCTGCGCTTACAATTCCTCAAACACGACAGAAGATGCAATACATTTCTTTATCAGGGGATATAACAAATCCTCTCCAGGGTTTTGAAGGTCAAGAGCTTTTACGATTGGCGGAAAAACTTTCTGAGTATTGGGAAAGTCGTTGCAGACAAAGCTATATTCTTCGTGAGGCTCTCGAAACAATACGTCTCGAACCAATTGGTTATGAGCCTATACCACCTAAGCGTACCTTTACGGTACCCGTCCGATATTATCTGCGCGGGCGCGGCGAGCCCCTCTCTTACCAAATTGACGACAAAGAATGACCGAATCTTTTTGGGACAAAGTTGTCGGGTCTCAATTGCGTCAAGGTGACTATTTGACTAATTGTGCCGTTCCTGTTTTTCTTCATCCCACGGTAACCTCAGAGACACAAAACATTCCAGTAGACCTTTTTGACATGATTGTGCTCACACAAAGTTGTGACCTTGAGCAAAAGAAAGTTCGACTGGTAGCCATGTGCCCAATTTGTCCCATAGAGGTATTTGAAGGGATGAATCCTGATTTCAAAAAGGGAAAAAAGAATTGGAATGAGGTGAGGAAAGGAAGAATGGAAGGCCTTCATATGCTTGGAGCACTAAATGACCCTAGAGATAACCGCGAAGCCCTTGTCGTAGACTTTCGAGAAATCTATAGCCTTCCCTATAAATACCTTGAAGGACATGCAACGGGATTAGGTCAACGCTGGAGATTAAAGTCGCCATTCCTTGAACATTTCTCTCAGGCATTTGCCCGCTTCTCTATGCGAGTTGGACTCCCTTCTACTATTCCGGAGTTTCGGTAAAGTAACATTCCCCCGAATTAAGAACTAAGATCTACGTCAAGAGAAACACGGTAGAGCCGGAAACGGCTTTGCCGGATGGTGCCCCCCAACCACGAACCTCATAGAACGCCCTTGACCATAAAGCGGCTGACGTGACGTCGATGGATGGAAGCCACAGCGTAAGCTTCCCTGTCAATAAGACAGTTCTAACGTAGAGTTTCTGGTTTTTTCGGCCTGCCGTCTGAACATGGCCGGGGGTATGCTTCCCAAGCTGTCATGGGGGCGTTCCTCGTTGTAGACGGTGATCCACTGGCGAGTAATTTCCCGGACCTCACGGAGTGACTCGAACACGTAGGCATCCAGGACTTCATGCCGGAAGGTGCGATGGACGCGTTCGATGTAGGCATTCTGATTCGGCTTGCCAGGTTGGATGTCGTGGAGTCGCACTCCTTAAGCTTGGCACCAGGCGGTTCACACCTGGGACAGATACTCTGGGCCGTTATCGACACGGATCGCGTCCGGTTTGCCCCGCCATTCCACCAGCCGATCCAGCGTACGCACCACGCGCGCACCTGGGATCGAGGTGTCGATGACAATCGCTAAGGCTTCGCGCACACCCTCATCGAGACTATGCAGGGTGCGAAAACGGTGACCGTGATACAGGGTATCAGCCATGAAGTCCATCGCCCAGTCGGCGTTGGCTCGGGCCGCCACGCCCAGCGGCTGCTGGACCCGTTGGGGCAGGCGCCGCTTGGCTCGCCGGGGCAGATTGAGCTTCATGGCCTTATAGACACGGTACACGCGTTTGTGGTTCCACCGCTGGCCCAGCAGACGCAGGCGGTGGTCGCACAGCCCAAACCCCCAGCGGGGCTGGTGCTCCACCACGCCGTTCAGCGCCTCCCTCACTTCCCGATCCTTGAGGACCGTCCCGCGCCCCGGCCGGTACCAACTCGAGCGCGAAAGTTGTACGGCAGCACAGGCGCGGGCCTTGCTCAGTCCCCATTGGGCCACCAGGTCGTGCGCGGCTTCGCGCTGCGCCGGTGGCCTCAGAGCTTTTTTGCAATCAATGCTTTCAGGGCGTCGTTCTCCCGGGCCAGTTCCGCATACATCCGCTTGTATTGAGTGACCTCGCCCTCGATCTCCTTGAGTCGCTTGAGCTCGGAGGCACTCATCCCGCCGTATTTCGATTTCCAGTGATAGTACGTCGCATCGCTGATGCCGTGCTGGCGGCAAATCTCGCGCGCCTGCTTCCCCGCCTCGGCCTCTTGTAAAATTGCTACGATTTGCGTCTCGGTGAATCGGCTTCGTCTCCTGGTCGTCTCCTTACAGGGTTATCCTGCCAGAAAACTCCAACTTCAGCATGTGTCACATAAGGGGAAGCTTACGCGACGACCCGGCTTCAATCTGTTGGCCGAGCACGTCCACGAAACCGCCAGCCCACGGTTAAACTCGCATGGCCCGGAACTGGTCGCCAGCATGACTGTCAAGGGCTCCGGTACTTTCCTTTGTCCAGAAGCGATGGGTTTCTTCTTCCCACAGACCCTCAGGTAGGACTAGCCGTTCCTCACCGTTCAAGGGCGCCGTGATAACCGCTATATCCTTTCGGCTTTTGCTGCCCTCGACATATTTCCCGTATTCGTTCCTCCAGCCCGCCTCTTACCGAACGAGCGTTGCCGACTCCGTGAGGTTTGAGGACGTGAACAGGCGACTCACTACCCGGCTTCTCAGGCTTCACCCTCTAAGGCCATGAGGCCGGACACCCCGTCGTCCCTCGATCCATGGCGGACTTGACCAGACGCTTGGACGACGTGGCCCGTAATCACACGTCGCCCGCGTTGGTTTCGCAGAAATCAAACATCAAGCCAGGTTCATCAATCGCAGGAATTACTTCCGGTTGGTGGCGGAAGTGGTGACCGACGGAGACAACCTGAGCGACCTGCTGCTCAAGCGAGGCTAGGCCTCCGTACAACGGCGGGAAACGAGAGCGCACGTTCTGTGCGGGGATGTTGGGGGGAAAAAGAGAGTGCGCCTAGGCCTTCACGGTCGGCCTAGGCATAATTGGGGAAGTCAAAGCTGATGAATTGCTGCAAAAATGATGACATGACTGTAGCGGTTGGAGACATTGGGCTATGTCAGTAGTCATGAATCAGAAGTTTGCCGCATTCTGCAAATCTGATCCGGCAAGCTTTAACGCGGTATGTTTTACTAACGGCTATCTTCAGCCTTGTTTTTGTCGGCTGCCAAATTGAAGTGAGCAGCGATTGTCTCAAGTTTTTCGATCACTTCCGGATGAATTTCTTCTTGCGTCATTTGCGCGGCAATTTGGTAAAAATCCGATTCTTTTACATATAATCTCGCTTCCTGCAAAATATTGGAAAGGATGTTTTTTGCCTTGGTGTCCAATAAGACATCGTAGGATTCAAACGGAGTTTCGTCCAATGCGGTCGGCAGTTGCCGCTTCATATACTCCGCAGCTTTCTCGGCAAGTTCCTGTGACGTTTTTGATTCTACGTACCTTCTGATACTCCCGGGATGGAGTAAATAACTTTCAATCTCGTAACGTTCCCAGAACAGGCGCTTCATGCCTTCCGGTGGATCGGGTAACTTGCTGCGTTTTTTGTTGTCACTGTCACGCAACTCCACCCCCCGAACATCGGAGATAAGCAATCGGAGGGCGGAGAAATGGCCTACCGCTGGCTGTTTATGTTGCGCTGTTTTCTTCCAGAAAGGTTTTTCCAAAAATGGCAGTGAAGGATGCCCCAAAATCCGCGCCCATTCCCTTAATATGTTAACGTCCGAGAGATCTTCGGTGTACAGCACTCCCGGTGCGGTTTGGGCCAGCACGATTTCCACATTTTCCAATTCCAAAGTGTCTACCAATTTATGTTTGTTTGGGACTGCTCTTAGGTGACCGGCCAACAAGCGCAGATTATTTATATCGGCATCTGCAGCAGCGTTTATGATGCGCTCAGAATGTGTGGCGATGATGAGTTGGGATTGAGTTTCTTGAGAAAAGTTGTACAAGTCACGATACATTTTATCCTGCAATAAAAGATGTAAATGTGCGTCAGGCTCGTCGATCAGAAAAACCCGCGCTTCCTCCCTTGCTAACAACGTGGCGTATATCATCAGCACTTGTAAAAAACCACTTGCCCCACTACTCAAGTCATAAGATTGGCTTTCTACGGAATGCCGGTAACGGGCATGTATCTGTGCACCGCCACTTGGTGGGTCTAACGTGTAGCCAAAAAAGTTCAAGATGATAGCCTGTAACTTTGCCCATTTTTGTTCGTCCTGGCTGACAGCAAGAAGCAAATTGCGCAATAGAGTGCCCGCCTGTGCTCTTGCAAGGCGAGCAGGGAGAACATCAGCTAGATTAAAGGATGGTTCCGTAATCTCTACCCCTGAGAGGGGAGGGATATAAACGGGTATGAGCCGTTTGTTAATATACTTATCCAAATCGTTTTCATTCACATTCTTGGCTGGACGAATGTAAGATAACTCATTTTCATGGTAAATGATTTCAAAGCCGATCTTCCATTGATCCGTATGTACCCAAACCGATGCGAGTTCCCGAACGTTCTTGTCGTTCCAAAGATGATTAAAGTCAGCCAGAGGAACCGAATAGAATTTTAACAAGTTAAGATTGGTAGTTGGATAGTTCCCGTCTTTCTCCCGCGCCAGATTCGGATTAGTCTCCACCCAGTTATAGGCAAATTCCGCCCATGCGCCAATAGCTTGGAGAAGCGTCGTCTTCCCGGAGTTGTTCGGCCCGACGACAACGAGATGCCGGGGAATATCGAATTCCTGCTGTTCAAATTTCTTAAAATGATTGACAACGACCTTGTTAATCATGCTTGTTGCTTTCCGGCACAAAGAGAGGTGGCGCTTCACTCCAAACAATTCGCCCCTTTCGTAACCAATAATGGCACCCGCAGGGCAGACCTGTCACATGTACCGAGGGCGATAGAGAAATCCGGCCATTCGAATGCTCCGTTATGCGCCACCTTTTGGCAACCTGTGGTGACACATCCAAATGAATAATCTGTCTGCAAGCTTGGCGTGGACAAACCACCGCCGCATAAAATGGGTGCTTGCGCCCGCCGATGATATACACTCTATTCTTCTGAGTGTTTTCCGGCAAATCTTCCACCCATTCTGTATGATAAGGACGAAAACGCGCCGAAAAATTGAATAACCACCTAATCATGGTTGGTGTTGTTTCTCACGAGCAAACTCCCGTCGCCGGTTCCCATATATTTTTTGATCAAGGGGTGTGGGTTCCTCTTGTCTGCTGTGTTTTCGTGGTGTCCATGCACCAGGCGAAATCGTTGGCACCCGAATTCAAGATTATCGTCGAAGCGGTAATGGTGAATCCGCGCCATGAAATCATTGAAAGCCATACATGCCGCCTGCATGTTAATAGACATCACGGCCGGTTGTTCCTCTCCGACTGCCGCCAAATAACCGGCCATATGCTGCTGCCGGTAGTATGCCGGGTCTTTTCTTTGCCAATTTTCCGCCGTTACCTGCTCCATGGTGTATGCCCCGCGCGACAGCAAGCTGTCACCCTCGGGATGGATGTAATGTGATACCGCATCGGCGGCGATAAGCCCGCCCTTACCGTCGGCATCGAGATCCACTCCAACGTCAAAATACGGGATCAAGTATGCACTCGCCAGGCAATCCAAATGATACCTGCCAAAGGCGGAATCCACACAACCAAAAATCACGTCGCAATCCACCAAAGCCTGCACGACTTCCGGCGAATCAGTCAATCCTTGAATCGCTTCCACTTTTGTATTCATTCCGATTGCTCGTATTGCCTGCTTGCTCACCGATACTTTCGGCCATTTCCTGCGTGCGGCGCTCATCGTGCTATTGATAATGCGATTCAGGTTCTTCTCCTCTATAACGTCGTTGTCCACGATAACTAATTCTCCCACGCAATTACGCACAAGCAGCTCTATGATGATGCTGCCGGTGCCGGAGCAGCCGACAACCCCCACTCTCATGCTACGCAACAGGTCCAAGGTTCCTTGACCAAAGGTCTGCGATAGCTTGTCATGATAGGCAGTTTGTTTTTTTTGCCTCAGTTGTTTCCAGATGTGGATATTGTCGCCGACTACGGAGACGGTCGTCATGTCAGAGAACTTTCCGTGTACGTCGACGGTGCGTGCCTTGATTACGCCATGCGGTAACATGATAGCCGAGCCGTTCGGGCGCCCGTCATCGAACCAGTTGCCAACCGAGGCAAATAATTCGCGGTCGTTCCGGTCATCCACGCGTGAGAATCGGTCGTGGCCGTTGGGGTGAGAGTGAATAGTCACAATGGACTGTCCACACCGGTCTATGTCACTGATTTTGTCCGGCGACAGATATTCGCCGAAAGGCCAGGAAACAAAGTACTTCTTTCGTTGTGATTGACGATGCGGCAGGGACAAGACATCCGCAACAATGAGGCGGTGGTGCTGGTTTCCCGTTCCCTGGTTGCACAGCAGGATTGCGGCAACCTCCAGCCCATCGCCAGGGAAAAGATGGTTGAAAATCGTCTTATAGCGATGTTCGGTCATCGCCATAATGGCGGTTTTCATTGCTTCAATTCTTCGGCTATCTGGTTTTTGATATATTCGATATGCGTCACAATAGAATCAACTCCAGGCTTCCACTCATAATGACGCGACCATCGCTGCCACGTCCGACCGAAATGGCTTTCAGGTGCCAGTGCGTTTATTGTCGAACCATCAGATTTGTTTAGCGGTGGGGCAAAATAAAACATGTTCAACACCGACCCAGGATAGCCGCTCGGAATGAGCAACATGAGTGTGGATTTCTTCTCTGTATAGCCACCAGGAATAGGAAATTCTTCTATGAGTAACCCGGATTTCCCGTTGCCTTCCGATTCCTGCCGCCATTTGGTTGGATAGTGTGCCTCAAGGTATTCGAGGTCTTCCGGTAATAACTCACATAAGGCTTTCTCGCCTTGTTGCGCTTGTCGCCGGATGGTCTCAAAACGCTCAACGCCGGGGCACGTCAGATCGACTTCGGTCTCGGCATCGATGTTTTCCCGCTTTCCGCCGTGCAGTTTCTGGTTGAGTGACCATTCATCGAACCTTTTTCCGACCAGTCCCAAGATTTTTGATCCTGTAATTGTCGCGGAATCGACGATGTGCTTGGCGCCATCTACGCGGATTCGATACCTTCTCCCTTTCGGTGGTTTACGCTCATTTTTGCCACATTCCTCAAGGTCAATTGCGTCGCCATCATCGGCGGCGGGGGGAATGACGAAATACGAATCCGCATTCTGGACGACAATCATCATGTCGTCTAAAATTTCCACGTCGACGCCGTCTTCGATGTCCGCAAACAGGCGCCCGTCTGGAAATTTGTCATCCTTTTCTTTAAGCGATTTCCCGGTAATTTTTGCATTTGACAGTGCAAGGGTCCGGGAACCGTTGAACTCAGGACGCACTTCATTACGCAATGGGGGATTATTTTCTATGGAGCTTTCTCCGACTACAAATTTTTCGCCCCCATGAATAAGCACATATTCACCCGCAACGAGGGGAATGTCTATGCCATCTTCGCGGTTCAGAAAAATTCGTTTGTCGTGGCAATCGGCGAGTTCGTAGAGGTCAGTGACCGGGACAAGTCCCGAACGGATTGGTTTGTTCACACCGTCAAGCTGAATTTGGGTTTGTTGCATTCTGTGACACCTCCTATATAAAGTAGTATCCGTGACTCGAATACTACTTTGCCACAGGAAATCTCAAATAGCAATGAGCTTTATTCTCAATGGAGAATAGTCCTGAAAGAGATTTTCCACACAGACTTAAAAAGTGTAGGGAAATCAGAGGGTTAAGTCAAGCGTCCCTTGCAAAAAAAGCGGACGTGCCGCCATCGGCAATATCACATTTTGAGGCGGGAGAACGAAAACCATCTTTCGAGACCTTGCGCCGTTTGGCAGAAACTCTTGATGTCACCATTGATTTCCTTTTGGGCAGAATTGACGAAACAGAAGGATTGATGGATGCCGACCCTCTTTATCGTGGATTTCAGGAAATGAACGACGAAGACAGAAAGTTCATGCAGGATTTCATGGAGATGTTAAGGAAACGACGTGGCGATAACCAGTCGGAGGAAGAACAGTGAACGACTCAGAAATTCGTGCCAAAGCACAGGAATTAATACAGCGGTTTGGAATAAAAAAATTACCGGTGGACCCTTTTTCTATTGCCGGCAGGCTCAATATTTCGATCCGCCCCAAGCCATGCAATCAGGAAGGCGGGATATCCGGCGCGCTGCTCAGAAGCGGCAACGACTTTGGCATTTTATATGCCACCAATATTCCCAATGTCGGCTACCAGAAATTCACTGTAGCGCATGAAATCGGGCATTTTGTGTTAGATGGACATATGGCTCATCTACGATTATCGGATAGTGATGTTCATTACTCAACGCCTGGATTTTACGGCGATAAATATGAACGTGAAGCGAATTATTTTGCTGGTTGCTTGCTTATGCCCGATCCGCTCTTTACACAAGCTATGTCCGCCAATGACGACGGCATGGAGTCAATAAAAAATCTCGCTGAAAAATGTGAAACCTCTTTGACAGCGACGGCCATTCGTTACATTGAGGAAACCGAATCAATATCAGCGGTTGTCGTGAGTGAAAAGGATAAAATTCTCTATTCTCTTTTTTCCAAAGAAATGTCTGAACTGAAGAAAATGAAAAGGCCAGCTAAAAATATGCCGCTTCCTGCAGGTTCATTGACGTATGAAATTAATCAAAGCGCCGACCCTCTTGGTGAAAGCGCGGGTGATATAAACATGCTGGATTGGTTTGATAACGGTTTTGATGTGGAAGGGAAAGAAGAAGTTGTACGCTTGGGAAACTACGAGAAAACCTTGACGCTCCTTACCTTTTGCAGCGACTACGAAGAGATAGTGGAAGATGAAAGAATGGCAAATTCATGGGAACCACAGTTCGGCAGGTAATCTGCCCGCAATAAGCAAGCAGGAAATCAGTGATCTACTTCCCAAAACTATAGAAGCCAGTCAAACGCCTGTACTTATAAGGTTTCTTGCTGAATACCAGCTTGCTTTTATACAGATAGTTATACAGCCAATAAGGCCCTATCTTAGCCCGTCTTTCTTTGCCCCGTCCCTTCCCCTTTGCTCGCCTGTGTTCCCTGTTCCCTTGTCCCTTTCCCCCGTGCTCCGCACCATCCGCAGGAGCGATGTATCGTTCTATGTTCCCAAGCACGTGCTTTATCAATTCCATAAACAGGGTCAGATCACTGAGGTCATGACGCCACTGGTGCTGCTCTACAAGTTCGGAGGAGTACCGTTTCACCGATCGTTTGAGGTCCTGATCAACATACTCGAAGAAGTTGTTGAGGATCGAGAACTCTCCGATCAGGGAAGGCGGCATTTTCGGCGGTGGTGCCGAAAGTAGCGTGGTGAAGAACGCGGTGCGGTCTATCCGTGTTCCCGCAGGATAGGCTCGTTCGTGATAAACGCTACGTCTCCTGTCCGTCGTGCTTCCTTTACTCAATCCTCACGACAAGAAGGACGCCATGTCCACAGCATCACAATCCGCCACGAAGTCCACCTCGAAGAAAGCCATTGCGAAGAAGGCTCCGGTAGCCAAGGCCGCCCTCAAGAACGGAGGAACGAAGAACGGCAAAGGCCAGGACGCCATCCTCGCCTTACGGGACGTGATCGTGAAGACGTGGCCGGATGTGCCGACCATTGAGGCCTTGCAGCAGTCGTCCGGGCTGCCCAAGTCGCGGGTGATGCTGTACCGGAGTTCGATGAGCCGGCGCAGCGATGTGTCCAAAGACAAAGTCGCTGGAAACCCGATACAGTCAGGGAGGACAGAAAAGGAGGGCGACATCGGCACCGGATGCATGCTGGTTCAATGGGCGTTGAATGGGCATTGAAGGGGTGTTGTAGCTTTTGGAGTTACAGGATTCGGGCTTACCCTTTAAAGCACTTGCGGCAACGAGTGTAGAGTTGCCGGTGGGCTTTCGCGACACTCGCTGTGATCCATGTATACGGCGTGTGCTCCGGTTTCGCACCGCAGGGAAGGGCAGGGCAATGATACTTGGTCGCGCTGGGATTATCTGGCGAATATGTCACCACGTCGGGAGGATGTTCATGGGAGGGGATGTGTGTGCAACGCATGTCAATCCATCTTCTCTCAGTGTGACCAAACAACGTCGGTTGGGCAACCTGCCGGCGTGAAACCGTAGGAGGTTGAAACTGCTTTCCCTTTCGAATTTCGCTGACCGTCAACATCTGTATTCTCGGCTCGCCCCGGCCCCTAGGCGGCGGCCGCCCGGGCTGTGCCCGTGGGGCGGTTCCGCCTGGATCCCCTACGTCCCCAACGTGAGCCATCGAGCCCTGAATAGCCTCTATTCATGCTGCGCATTGAACGCACGGCTCTTTTTTTTCACGATTTTCCCTACGAATTGCTCAATGTAGAGAGGGAAGGGTAGAGGCAGCCCAGCGGGCGGTCCCACACCGGAACGCACGAGGAGACAGGAAACGGCACACATGATGTGACAGGTTTTCATATTGTTTGGAAGCCGATTCCTCACTTCGCTCGGCATGACCATTTCTTCGTCTTCGAAGATCGCGCCATGAGAGGGCGCGGCGACAAAGGCCTCTCCCTCCCGACTTTTCCCTCTTCGGAAAAAGTCCCCGTCCTTACAACAGAGGGGAAGAGGAAGACGCTGGATCCCCGATCGGGTCGGGGATGACAGAAGGAGGAGGGCCTACGAATGCCTCTACCTCCCCTTCACCCCTCCTTACAAAGTGTACTGTCCCGTGTGATTCCCTAGACTCTTCTGCTATCATGCGTGGCATCGAATATGTCCACCAACGGAGGCCCCATGGACATTAAATTACATAAGTTAGCTCGCACCACCCCCGCCACGCGTCGCTACATCCAGACCGCCCCCAAAAGCGCCGCGACCTTGGCCCGGGAACTCGGGGTCGCTGTGACTACCATCTATAAATGGAAGCGCGCCGGCCGGGTCCACGATGGCTCCCATGTCCGCCACCAGCTCCATGCCAGTACCTCCCCCGAGCAGGAAGCCCTTATCGCCGAATTGCGCACCCAATTGCGGTTGTCCCTCGACGATGTCACGGAGGTCCTGAACCGATGCAGTGCGACGCCCTTGAGTCGGAGCGCGATCCATCGCTGCTTGGTGCGGCTCGGCGTCGCGCGCTTGCCCCCCGCCTCCCCCGACGCGCCGCCGGTGGGGCGGTTCGCGGCGACCCCGTGCGGCTACATTCATCTGGATCTGAAAGTGTTAAGCAAATTACAGAAGCAGCCCAGTTATGTGTTCGTGGCCATTGACCGGGCCACCCGCTATGTCTGGGTCAAGGTGCTGGCCCGGCGGACGGCCGCCACGGTGACGCAGGCCGTCGAAGAATTCCTGGCCGCGTTTCCGCACAAAGTGCACACCATCTTGACCGATAATGATGGCGCGTTTACCGATCGGTTTGCCGTGCACAAGAAAGGCAAGCCCGCGGGCCAGCCGAGCGGGACGCATCGCCTGGATCACGTGTGCCGGGCGCATGGGATCACACATCGCCTGATCCGGCCCTATCATCCGCAGACCAATGGCATGGTGGAACGCTTTAACCGGCGGCTGAGTGACGCGTTACAGAGCCAGCCGACGCTCCGGGCCCATTGCAGCAATCGGTTTCGGAGTCACGCCGAGCGGAACGCCTTCATCACACGGGTGGTGGACAATTACAATCGGACCCGGTTAAGGTGCCTCAACTATCAGGCCCCCTTGCACTTGTTACAGAATCTCACGGGACACAACAACAAAGGAGGGGAACCTTTAGAAGCCCCAGCCGACCTGGAGTTGGAGGCCCTGGTTGATCGGCTGGTCGGCGGCGGGTGCCTGGCGTTGGCCTTCCAGGTTCAGCGTCAGGCCGGATATGCTGGTCCAGCGGGTGCCCAGGCGGTAGGTACGGGCCGCGCCATCCGTGAGCACCGTGCCCGCATAGGGGGTCAGGAGGCCGGTGCTGAATGGCGCGGCGACACCATAGCCGATTTCGGCGTTCAGACGGCCCGTTGGGGCTGCCCGGTTGCCTTGGGGAGCCAGGCCCGCGGTGGTTTGGCGGGACCAGAGGCCGTCTATGCCGCTTGAGGCTGCGCCCCAGGTTGGGGAGAGCGTCAGGGAGAGGCCCTGGCCTCCGGCTCCCGGAGCGATGCGGAGGGAGCCGCTCGCGCCCCATTCCTGGTAGTCGCTGTCTTCGTGCGCGAGCAGGCCGCGGACCGCGCCTTCGATGGTCAGGCCCAGGGTCGGGTCGGCGTATTGCACCCGGCCGCCCAGTTCGAGACCGAAGCCGGTTTCCGCATCGCCCCAGTCATGCCGCAGCCCGATCTCCAGGGTCGGGGTCACACTCTGGCCTTCCGGCCACAGGACCGGCCGCGTGCCTTCGAGGACCAGCCGCATCCGGTGCGCATCCGCTTCGGTCTCGGCCAGGCCCGCGACCGCCCCCGACGTCATGCGCGTGAACATGGCGTCCGCGCGCGTGGCCAGTTGGTAGCCGCCGCCTTCACCCGCGGCCAGCAGGATGCCCCGGCCGCCGAAGGTCCCCATCAGCAGCGTCGTGTCCGTCTCCAGGGTGCCGCCGGTCCCCGGCTCCAGGGTCAGGTCGCCCCATCCGTAGCCCAAGACGCTCCACACGTCCACCCGCTCGTTGACCGCATAGCGCAGGTAGGGGTGGATGCTGGTCAGGGTGCTATTGTCGAGGTTGTCGTCCCCTCCGGCCCCGGTCAACGAGAACGAGCCGCCGCCCAGGCTATGGGAGACCGCCAGGCCGGCCAGCAGCCGGTCCCATTCGCTATCCACGCCCACGGTGCCGGTGAGCACGTTCCCGTCCAGGGTCACCGCCCCGTCGCGGCCGTTGAATTGGGTGCCGGCCACCCGGCCCCAGGCGGTCAGGCGCAGGTGCCCGGGCGCGGCGGCGTCATCCCCCAGGGTCAGCCGGAAGGAACTGCCCAGCAAGACGTCGCGCAGGCTGACCGTGGGGAGTTGCAGGGTTTGGGATTGCCCCAGACGCGGGTCCGCCGCGGGCTGCTCAGCGCGCGGGTCCGTCCCGTCGTCGCCGGGCTCCGATTGGGCCAGCCCCAGGCCCAAGGCCTGGCCCACGATCCCCGTCAGCAGGGAGGCCAGCCGGTCCGTGGCGGTCTGGGGCTTCGTGGCGGTCTCCGGCTCCGCGGTGGTCTTCCGGCCGGCGCGGCCTGTCGCGGGTTTCCCCAGCGGCAGCCGGTAGCCGCCCACCGTCACCTGGGAGTCCTGCTCAGGCGACGCGCGAAACCGCTCACCCACCGCGTCCGTGACGTGGGTCGCCACGGTCCGGCCGAACCGCGACGTCCAGGCCCGGAGCGTCGACGGGGCGACCATGAGCACCCTGAGGGCGAACTCGTCCGACACGGTCGCCGTCCCGTCATTCGCCGTCACCGTCACGCGCACGGTCCCACTGTCGCTCGCCGCCGGCGTGCCCGTAAACGTCCGCGTGATCGGGTCGAACGCCAGCCACCCCGGCAGCCCGCCATTGTTGTTCGTGGCCGCGGCATACGTCAGCGGGTCGCCGTCCGCGTCCGTGAATGCGTCCGCAGGGACCACGTACGTGAACGGCACGTCGACCATGACCTCCTGGTCCGCCAGAGGGTTCGCCACCTCCGGCGGGGTGTTCGGCGTGAGGGTGAACTCGTCCGACACGGTCGCCGTCCCGTCACTCGCCGTCACCGTCACGAACACGGGCCCACTGTCGCCCGGAGCCGGGGTGCCCGTGAACGTCCGCGTGTCCGGGTCGAACGTCAGCCACGACGGCAGCATGCCGTCGCCGCTCAGCGCCGCGGTATACGTCAGCGGGTCGCCGTCCGCGTCCGTGAATGCGTCCGCAGGGATCACGTAGGTGAACGGCACGTCGACCGTCGCCGTCTGGTCCTCCAGGGGAATCGCCACCTCCGGCGGGGTGTTCGGCGGCGGGGGCGGCGGCGGGCGCCGCCTGGCGGCGTTGTCGGTGATCGTGCCGGTGAAGATGATGAAGTCGGGTGTCGCGTCATCGTTTGAGTTTCTAATCCACTCTATGACAATCGTTTCGTCCGGTTCGTCCACGCCGTCGTCCACGACGGTGATGTCGAAGGTTTGCGACAGACTGCCCCCCGGCACGATGATTTTCGCTGTTCTTCCTGTCTCCAGGAGGAAGTCGTCATAGTCGTCACCCGCCGTCGCCGTGCCCGTCTCAATGTCTTCATCATAAATCGTAAGGTAGGCTATCTCCGCGTCGCTCGGGTGGCTCAATCGAAGGGTCAGCGTCATCGTGCCCGCCCCTTCATCGACGGTGACGTCCGCCATTGACGCCGTCGGCGCTGCCTCCTCGCTATCAATTCTGACCGCTGCAAATGGAGGATCCGGCAGCGTCGCGCCGGTGGGGTTGCTGAGATCCACGAAGAATGCTTCATTGTTCTCATAGACATCGTCGTCCGTGATCGGGACGGTGAAGGTTTTCGAGGTCTGGCCGGCGGTAAATGTCAGCGTGCCCGAGGTCGCCGTATAGTCCTCACCTGCTTTCGCAAAGGAATCACGCGTCGCGTAGTCCACGGTCACCGTCCCGCTGCTGGCCGGGGCGAGTTCGACCGTGAGCGTCGCCGGTCCGGCATCCTCGTCCACGGTGACCTCGCTCGGGACGAACGACAACGCCGGCAGCGGCACCGGCACGATCGTGCCGGTGAAGGTGAATGTGGTGGGGGTCACGTCATCGCCAGTGACTTTCTGCCACAATATGACGATCGTTTCGTCCGGTTCGTCCACGCCGTCGTCCACGACGGTGATGTCGAAGGTTTGCGACAGACTGCCCCCCGGCACGGTGATTCTCGCTGCTCCTGCTGGCGGCCCCAGGAGGAAGTCGTCATAGTCCTCGCCCTCCGTCGCCGTGCCCGTCACCCTGGTATCAACCGTAGAGTAGGCTATGTCTTCGTGGCTAAGGTGGCTCAATCGAAGGATCAGCGTCATCGTACCCGCCCCTTCATCGACGGTGACGTCCGCCATTGACGCCGTCGGCACTGCCTCCTCGCTATCAATGCCGACCGCTACTGTTGGGTGAACCGGCGGCGTCGCGCCGGTGGGGTTGCTGAGATCAACGAAGAATGCTTCATAGTTCTCATAGATATCGTCGTCCGTGATCGGGACGGTGATCGTCTTCGATGTCTGGCCGGCGGTAAAGGTCAGCGTGCCCGAGGTCGCTGTATAGTCATCACCTGCTGTCGCACCGCCTACCTGATCCCGCGTCGCGTAGTCCACGGTCACCGTCCCGGTGCTGGCCGGGGCGAGTTCCACCGTGAGCGTCGCCGAGCCGGCGTCCTCGTCCACGGTGATTCCCGATATCGACAACACCGGCAGCGGCTCCGGCACGATCGTCCCGGTGAAGTTAATCTCGACGGGTGTCACCTCATCGCTAGTGCTTTTCTGCCACACTATGATGATCGTTTCGTCCGGCTCGTCCACGCCGTCGTCCACGAGGGTGATGTCGAAGGTTTGCGACAGATTGAACGCCGGCACGTTGATTTTCGCTGTTCTTCCTGGCCCCAGGAGGAAGTCGTCATAGTCGTCACTCTCCGTCGCCGTGCCCGTCACATCGACAGCTCTCGTAAGGTAAGCTATGTCCAGTTGGCTAGGGTGGCTCAATCGAAGGATCAGCGTCATCGTGCCCGCCCCTTCATCGACCGTGACGTCCGCCAGTGACGCCGTCGGCACTGCCTCCTCGCTATTAATGCCGATCCCTGCTGATGGAGGATCCGGCAGCGTCGCGCCGGTGGGGTTGCTGAGATCAACGTAGAATACTTCAAGGGCGTTCTCATAGGCATCGTCGTCCGTGATCGGGACGTTGATCGTCTTTGATGTCTCGGTCGCGGCGAAGGTCAGTGTGCCCGAGGTTGCCGTATAGTCCTCACCTGCTATCGCATCGCCTAACCGATCCCGCGTCGCAAAATCCACGGTCACCGTCCCGGTGCTGGCCGGGTCGAGTTCGATCGTGAGCGTCGCCGTGCCGGCGTCTTCGTCCACGGTGACCTCGTTCGAGACGAACGACAATGCCGGCAGCGGCTCCGCCGTGATCGTCCCGCTCGACGGGTAGGCGTTGCTGGTGCGCGCCTCGCCGGTGCCCCCGTCGTCGGTGAAACTCACGGTCACCTTGACCTTCTTGCCCACGTCTGCCGCCACCGGCGTGTAGGTGATTGCCGTCGCACCCGTAATCGGCGTCTGTGTCCCGCCGTCCACCCGAACCCACTGGTAGCTGTAGGCGTAGCCCGTATCGCCGTTGTCCGCCTTGGTCGTGCCGTCGGCGTCCGCGAGGTTCCCCTTCGCCGCCGTCAGCACCATGCCGACCTGCGGTGTGCCGTCGATGGACGGAGTGCCGGTGGCGGCGGTGTTGGCGGCGGCCCGCGTCACCGTGACCGTGTAGGTCTGTGTGGTGTTGTCCTCCGCCGTCACCTCCACCTTGATCGTATTCGCGCCCAGCGAGAGATCCACCTGAAAGCCGGTCGTGTTCAAGTCCGCGTCCGTGAGCGCCGTGCCGCCGGAGTTCTGGATCTCGTATGCCGCGTTGGTGTCGTTTACCGTCGGGTCGATGGTGATTTCGTCAACGGGGTTACCCACCATCGCCGTGTAGGTGGTGGTCCCTGAGGCAAACATCGGGCTAAGCGTGATCCCGGTGCCGTTGTTGTCCTCCAACTCCAGACCGCTCAGCGTGGCGTCGTCGGAGGCGTTCGCGTACCCGGAGATCCTGATCTGCAGTTGGCTTGCCGACGACGTCCACGACCCCGATCTCGATGCACGCTGGAAGCGTTGGGTTTGAATGGACCAGCCCGCAAGCGAGTCGCTGTCCTCTCCGGACGCCGTCGAGTTTACAGTGACATTTTCGCCGTCCGTCGCGTTGTCATTCTTCAGCACCAGCCAGTATTTGGTGCCCGCGTCCAGGGTCGAGGCGGCCTGGGCGGAGAAATCCTTTCTCCCAGTCGTCGCGAAGTTGCCGGATGGGTTGGTCAGCGTGTACTTCAGTGTCCCGGGTCTGTTCGATGTGCTGGTGTATATGGCGGCGACAAAGTTCGAGATATCCGCCGCGTTTGTCGGCAACGCCCCAAACCATATGGCAGCCGTGCTGAGCGTGTAGCCCCCTGTATTCGACCCGGTTGTGAACCGTTGTGCGACTTCTCGATAGTCGCCATCGAAGTTCGTTCCAAGGTAGCTGTAGGTTAATGAGTCTGTCCCGTTCCCAACCATCTTCACCGTTGTCTGCGCCTGCGCTTGATGGGGCAGCGCCAGGAGCGCGGCGGCCACGAGGAGCCCGGCGGCCAGACCGCGCACCGCGAGGGAGCGGACGCGCACACGTCCCGGCTGCCCCGGTTCGGCTCTCTGGCGAGCGGTCTCGTTGCTTCCGGCGTCTCCACCCGTGTCACACTGTCCGCGTGGGTGCATTCTGAACGACCTTCCGCGTCTGTGAGAAAGACCCTGCTGTTCTGATGCACGACTTGGCGTTTCCGGCGGCGGGGTTGCAGTCACCTTGTCGGTGCGGGCGCCGTGGCTGCTGCGGTCTCTCGCGGTCTCGATTCCGCCCGTGGCGGGTGCGGCGGCGGGCGGTGGCCCGGGCTTTGGCCTCGACCTCGGGGGGGGGGGGGGGGGGGGGGGGGGGGGGGGAGCTGCCCCCGCGCGGGCTGTTGTTCTCTCCGCCTTCATGTTTTATACTCCGCGGTGCCGGCGGCGCGTGATCCCGCGCGCATGCTTACAGCACCTATCAATGCAGTGATACGCGCTTTAACTGTCCACCGGACCGCCGCCGGCCCCGGCACCGCCGCCTCTCCAATCCCTCGAGGCGCTGCCCATGAGCGGTCACGTCTATGCCGCTGCCAGTGCGCGCGTGAACCGGGGCCACACCGCATCGGGACTGTGCTCGTGAATAAGTGCGCGATATCAGTGATCTATAAGTAAGACTTCATACAGGATTGGCGCTCTGGAAGCACTTCCAGGATTGGTAGGGTGAGAGGGGAACGCGGCGGGGCACCGGACGGCCTGCCGCGCACGCGCATCGCGCGGCGGTTAGCCCAACTCAGCGATCGGCCCGAGCCGGACCAGGTCCGCCTGCCGGGAGAGGTGGAGTGTCTGGTCGATCTGCTTCAGGTGCCAATACATGGCGTCTCTGGCGAGTCCCGGATACGGACTTCGCCCGGCGTCGCATGAAGGTTTGTCTCTTCGTCAACAGATCTGTTCTCGTATAGGCGTTCTCGATCGCATGGCCCACCGAGTGAGCCCAACACCGTTCACGAACGGCAGTGGGCGTGTTCGTCTGTTCGCCCGCCCCTGTTCGGACACGCGAGCGGAAGCCATGCGGAACCGGTTTTTCGCCTCAGCCCACATCGCGGAGTCGCGTGGGCAACGGCATAGCGCGCATGGCTTTCGCGCGCTTCAATGATTTGATTGTATGGGATTCAAACGGAACAGACACGGCCAGACTACACAAAGACCCCACCTAACTTCGGTGAGTTAGGTGGGTCTTTGAGAATCCTCCGGTAGACGCAGGACTCTCGAGGTGACTCCTCGGGCATGAGCCACATGCCCGTGCATCACCTCTCTTCATGCGGTTGCAATCTCAGCGTCGTACAGTAGCCCCACGATTGTCCCACGAATTGCCCGTCGAGAGAGAGAAGGGAACAGCCGGCCCAGCGGTCGGTCCCACACCGGAACGCACGAGGAGACAGGAAACGGCAACCATGATGTGAGATGTTTTGATATTCGTTGGAAGCCGATGCCTCGCGTCGCTCGGCATGACCATTTCTTCGTCTTCGAAGATCGCGCCATGCGAGGGCGCGGCGACAAAGGCCTCTCCCTCCCGACTTTTCCCTCTTTACAACAGAGGGGAAGAGGAAAACCCCTGGATCCCCGATCGAGTCGGGGATGACAGAGAGGAAAGACTCAGAAGCCCCAGCCTATTTGGAGGTGGAGGGCTTGGTTGATTGGTTGTTGGCCTGGGGGTTCCTGGCGTTGGGCTTCGAGGTTCAGGGTCAGGCCCGATATGCTGGTCCAGCGGGTGCCCAGGCGGTAGGTGCGAGCCGCGCCATCCGTGAGCACCGTGCCCGCATAGGGGGTCAGGAGGCCGGTGCTGAATGGCGCGGCGACACCATAGCCGATTTCGGCGTTCAGCCGGCCCGTTGGGACTGCCCGGTTGCCTTGGGGAGCCAGGCCGGCGGTGGTCTGCCGCGACCACAGGCCGTCCACGCCGCTCGACGCCGCGCCCCAGGTTGGGGAGAGGGTCAGGGAGAGGCCTTGGCCGTTCATCCCCGGGGCGAGCCGGACGTTCGCACTGGCGCCCCATTCTTTGTAGTCGTTGTCTTCGTGCGCGAGCAGGCCCCGCACCGTCCCTTCGACGGTCAGGCCCAGGCGCGGGTCCGCGTATTGCACCCGGCCGCCCACTTCCAGGCCGAAGCCGGTCTCGGCGTCGCCCCAGTCATGCCGCAGCCCCACTTCCAGCGTCGGGGTCAAGGTCCGGCCTTCTGCCCACGTGAAGCCCCGGCTGCCTTCCAGGACCACCCGGAGCCGGTGCGCGTCGCCCTCGGCCCCAACCCTTCTTTTTTGTCGTTGATACAAACATAGCCAGCAATACCCCACATCTGTCATTCTGAGCCGAAGGCGAAGAATCTCTCGCCCAACAACCGAACGCCTGTAAAAGCAGATCCTTCGCTTCGCTCAGGATGACAATCGGGGCGCGCTATGCCTCCTTTCTGTCATTGATACGAAATACCTGCCGGGTGCCTCTCTCAAAACCCGACAAAATTGTCGGGTTCGGACAAAGATGTCGTGACTCTGACAAAGATGCGCGGTGTCCATTTCGTCAAACTTCAATAATATTCAATACTTGGTTATGGAAAGGGATGTGGCATTATTTTTGCTTATCTTCTTTTATCACGACAGTACGGTGTCGGCAGAAGTCCCGTAGCATGACATAGAAGTCAGAATAGTTCTGGCAATGACGCCAGGCCTGAGAGTTTTGCAGAACTCTCGGCCTGGCGTTTTTTTTTGCGTTTTCGTGGTCGGCAGAAAAACAAAGTCGGCATATTCACATTTTTCAACTCTTGGGAGAAGCCATGGCACACACCATTCATCATACTGAAAACTCTGGATCCCCGATTAAAAATGTCGGGGATGACAGAAGGAATGTCGGGGATGACAGAAGGGAAGTCGGGGATGACAGAAGGGATTCCACCTTCGCTTACAACCGTCGAGGGCAAGGCCTCGACATTCTTGATGAGGGGCAATCCCTCACTTCTGAGGAGTACCTGTCCAAGGCGCTCGAAGTCGCAGTGACGAAGGCCGTGCTGCAGGCAAGCGGTCCGAGTCGACGACAACTGCTTGCCGGTGTCGGAAGCGCGGCGTTGATCGGACTGATCAGCGAGTTTCTTCCTCTTTCCCAATTGCAGGCATTGGCCGCGGACCCCGTGGGCAAACCGGAAAAAACGGATCTCGCGATCGGGTTTATTCCCATTACCTGTGCCACGCCGATTATCATGGCCGAGCCCATGGGGTTCTACAGCAAGCATGGCTTGAACGCCAAAGTCAAACGGGCGGCGGGATGGGCCATGGTCCGGGATTGGGCGATCAACAAGGACGTGGACGCCGCGCATATGCTCTCGCCCATGCCCTTAGCCATCACCCTGGGCGCGGGGTCGCCTCAGGTTCCGTTCTATATGCCCGCCGTGGAAAATATCAATGGGCAAGCCATTACCCTGCACAACAAACATAAAGGCGTGAAAACGGCCGCGGATATGAAAGGGTTTCGCTTTTGCGTGCCCTTTGATTATTCCATGCACAATTACCTGTTGCGCTACTTCCTGGCCGACGGCGGCGTGCATCCTGACAAGGACGTCCAGATCCGCGTGGTGCCGCCCCCGGAAATGGTCGCCAATCTCAAGGCCGGCAACGTGGACGGCTATCTGGCGCCTGATCCCTTTAACCAACGCGCGGTGTACGAGAACGTCGGCTTTATCTACAAGCTCTCGAAAGACATTTGGGACAAACATCCGTGTTGCGCGTTTGCGATTTCACAGGAATTCGCGACGACGTATCCGAATACGTTCCTCGCGTTGTTCCGGGCGATCGTGGAGGCCACCCATTACGCATCGAACCCGGCCAACCGGAAGGAAATCGCCAAGGCCATTGCCCCGGCGAATTACCTGAACCAGCCGAGAATCGTGCTGGAACAAGTGCTGACCGGGACGTTTGCCGATGGCTTGGGCGGGATTCAGAAGGTGCCGGATCGCATCGATTTCGATCCGTATCCCTGGCATTCCATGGCCATCTGGATCCTGACCCAAATGAAACGGTGGGGCCATTTGAAAGGGAACGTGAATTATCGGCAGGTCGCCGAGCAGGTCTATCGGGCGGCGGATTGCGACAAGGTGGCCAAGAGCCTTGGCTATCCCACGCATACCAAGACCATGATGCCGCACGTCATTATGGGAAAGACGTTCGATCCCCTGAAGCCGGAAGACTACGTCAAGAGTTTTCCCATTCACAGCATGGTGTAGAGTGCCCCCTCACCCCAGCCCTCTCCCTCCAGGGGAGAGGGAGTTGGGAGGGGGGAAAATTATCAACCCCCGTTTCACAATGTCGGGGGTTGGGCTCAGTGAACACAGATTGGAATAACAATGGGCATCAAGTCTACACAGCATCCGTTTTTCATCTCCATTTTTTTCCTCGGGATTTTTCTGTTCGCGTGGCACGTCGCCACCATCAGTCCCCCGTTCAATCCCACGGGCAAGACGGACGAGGAATTGATGGTCATGGAGTTCAACGGCGATATCATGCAAACCGACGACGGGCAGTACGTGTGGAATCCGGAAAAGGAAAAACTCAAAGGGGTGCCGGGTCCCTTGACGGTGATGGAGAAAGCCTGGGTCGAATTGAGCGAAGCCTTTGTGATTAAAGGGACCAATGATCATGGGATTGCCTATTTGGTGGCCTATACGGTTTCACGATTTTCCGTGGGGTTCCTTGTTGCCTCCGTGGTGGCGATTCTGGTGGGGATTGTTTTGGGATTAAACCAGATGTTGTTTCGCGCGCTGAACCCGTTCATTCAGATCCTGAAGCCCATCTCACCCTTAGCCTGGATGCCCTTGCTCCTGTACACGGTCAAGGATCCGAAATGGACGGCGATCCTGGTGGTGTTCATGGCCGCGGTCTGGCCGACTCTGGCCACCACCGCCTTCGGCGTGAGTTCTCTTCGGAAGGAATATTTGCAGGTGGCCGACATTCTTCAATTGTCGTGGTTTAAGCGTCTCTACAAGGTGATTCTTCCCGGAGCCGCGCCGACCATCGTGAACGGCCTCCGCATTTCGTTCGGGAGTGCGCTGGTCGCCGTGGTGCCGGCGGAGATGTTGCTCGGGGAACTGGGCGTGGGCTATCTGAGTTGGATTGAATGGAACAACCTGGATGTTGCCGGCGTCATCTTCGCCATCCTGGTGGTGGGGGCCGTCGGTGTGGTCCTGGATTCGGGATTTAATAAATTGGCCGGTTTGGTCACCTATCAGGAGTAACCTTATGTCTTTTCTCTCTATCGATCATATGAGCAAGTATTTCCCGAATCATTCCGGGGATGGCGACGTCTGCATCTTCGAAGACGTCACGGTCAAGGTGCACAAAGGTGAATTCGTCACCGTGATCGGGCATTCCGGGTGCGGAAAAAGTACGCTGCTCAATATCATCGCCGGGCTGGAAACGCCAACCGAAGGCGGAGCCATTCTGAACGGACAGGAAGTCACGGGTCCGGGATTGGATCGGATGGTGGTGTTTCAAAATTTCGCATTGATGCCATGGATGACGGTCTATCAGAACGTCGCCCTCGCCGTCCGTTCGGCCTATCCCACATGGAGTGCGCAGGAGATCAAAGCGCACGTCCAGAAATACATCACGTTGGTCGGCCTGCAAGGGGCCGAAACCAAAAAGCCCACGGCCCTGTCCGGAGGGATGAAACAACGGGTCGGGCTGGCTCGCGCGTTTTCCATTGAACCGAAGGTCCTCTTGCTGGACGAACCGTTTGCGCAAATCGACGCGTTGACCAGGGGCGTGATTCAAGAGGAACTGGTGCAGATGTGGAATACCACCCGCAACACGGTCTTCATGGTTACGCATGACGTGGATGAGGCCATCCTGCTCTCCGATCGCATCATGCTCATGACCAACGGCCCCTCGGCACGGATTGCGGAAATCGTGGACGTGACCATCCCCCGGCCGCGGTCACGGGAAACGGTTATCGAAGATGAACATTATTACAAGATCCGAAACCACATCATTCATTTTCTCGTCCGCCACGCCTCGCACGGCCAAGAGGGTGAGAGCGGGGATGCCGCGGAACGGTCCACCCCCATCGAAATTAATTTCCGTGATCAGGCGACAAAAAAGTATGAAACCACAGCATCACACTAAAAAGGAGTCATCATCATGAAAGAGAACTGTGCCAAAGCTGCGATCAAGGCCAAACGCCTGGAGAAAAACGTGACGATTGCCGAGGTCGCGGGAGCGGTGAAAAAGAATCCGACCTTTGTGGCCGCCGCCTTAAACGGAAATCATCGGTTGACGCCGGAAGAAGCGGCGACCGTCGGGCAACTGTTGGACCTGGATCAGGAATCCACCGCCAGCTTGAGCCGGTTTCCGGTGCGGGCGGACTTTCCGAATATGAGTGATCCCTTCAAGTATCGACTGCTCGAGGTCATTGGCGTGTATGGCGATGCTTTGCGGGAGATGGCCAATGAGATGTTCGGAGACGGCATCATGAGCGCCATTGATTTTTCACTCGATATGGAAAAGGTCAAGGGAAGTCAGGGAGAAGATCGTTGCAAGATCACCTTGAACGGCAAGTGGCTCGAGTATAAGACGTTCTAGGAAGAATGACGCCACACGCCCGGCAGGCGCCCTCTTGAGTTCCTCCTCCTCCTTATAAGGAGGGCGCCTGCTTCCTTTTTTTTGTCTATGCCGCCGCGTGATCCATTCGGGACGGCACATAGACCGTCCCCTACAACATACGCATGCCGCACGATCGCACGGCATGCGCCCCCGGGAACTCCTTGAACGCCCCTCATACTTGTTTTCCATCGTCATGACAGAGCATGATAAAGTATCTCGTAATCTTTGACGGGAAGGAAAGCGAACGCGCGGTTCCGTCGTGGACCCGGGGAAGCCATCTCTTCCGACCCCATGATTATTTCCTCGCAGAAGGAATTGTACCCATGACCCAGCGTGTGAGACCGACCGCCTTCCTGCCTCTCGCCACCCTTAGCCTGGTGAGCCTGCTGGCTTTGGCTCCCTCACTCCAGGCCGCCCCGCTTCAGGGCGTCGGGACGTTGCAATTCGGCATGACCCCCGCCGAAGTCGCGACGCTGAAGGATTGCTCGAGTCAGACCGAATGTCTGTATGACCTCTTGGGAAAAAATCGCTACTTCACCTTAGGCTATGGGCCCGTCCAGAACGGCCAGAACGCGCCCGCCGTGGCCCCGCCGGCCACCCTGAGTCACATCGATATTGAAATGGGCACCTATACGCAGGAATGGTTCCTGGAATTATTTGAGGTATTGGCCTCGCAATACCCTGTCCAGCACGACCCCACCGGCCAGGAACAGACGGACTTTCAAGAGGGGCACGCCCAGGAGTTGGTGATTGGGTTTGCGGAGGGCTTTGTGCTGTTGAAGGTCGTACGGCGTCCGTTCGGCAATATCATCATTCGTGTGGTGTACCAGGATGCCGCCCATGCTCAAACCCAGCGAAACAACTGGAAGGCTGCCGCCACCCCTTAGCCGGCCGGAAGAACCATGGCGAATCCTGGCCATGAATCGCTCCCCATCGAACAAACGAACGTGAATCCTTTTACCGTTCTCACCGGAGCCTCACGAGGGATCGGGGCCGAGTATGCCCGCCTCCTCGCAAGCCGGGGCCATGACCTGTTGCTGGTCTCCCGTGACGAGACGCGACTCACGCACCTTTCCCGTGAACTCGAGACGAACCACCGCATTCAGGCCCACGTGTTCATCGCCGATCTGGCCCAACCCGATGCCGCTCATCAGTTGTTCGTGGAAAGCCGGCAATACCGGCAGACCCCGGATATGCTGATCAATAACGCCGGTTTCGGGTTGTACGGGGAATTCGTCTCTCACTCACTGCCGCGCATCCAGGAGATGCTTCATTTGCACGTTCTAACCGTGGTGGAAAGTATTCGGTTGTTTCTGCCGGGGATGATCGAGCGTGGATCCGGCACCATTATCAACGTGGCCTCCATCGCCGGCATGCTCCCTATCCCGTATTTCGCGGAATATGCCGCCACCAAAGCGTTTTTGCTGTCATTTTCAGAAGCGTTGGCCGAGGAAGTGCGCGATACCGGTGTTCTGATTCAGGCCTGTTGTCCGGGACAAACGGAGACCGACTTTCATGACTCCGCCGGCTTTCGTCCATCCGGTCCCTTTCCCATGCAAACGTCTGCCCAGGTCGTGCACACGTCCCTGGCCGCCTTATCGAACAAGCGCCCCGTGGTCACCATCGGCTGGCAAGGAAAGCTGGCGGCTCTGGTGACGAAATGGGTTCCACGGAATGCGCTCACCAAAATGGCCGGGCGCAGAACCAAGCCGTGACCCGTGATGGCGCTCGACAACGACCTCTACCTCCCCTCACCCCTCCTTACATGTTGTGTCCCGTGAGATTCTGTAACAAGTGCAAGGGGGCCTGATAGTTGAGGCACCTTAACCGGGTCCGATTGTAATTGTCCACCACCCGTGTGATGAAGGCGTTCCGCTCGGCGTGACTCCGAAACCGATTGCTGCAATGGGCCCGGAGCGTCGGCTGGCTCTGTAACGCGTCACTCAGCCGCCGGTTAAAGCGTTCCACCATGCCATTGGTCTGCGGATGATAGGGCCGGATCAGGCGATGTGTGATCCCATGCGCCCGGCACACGTGATCCAGGCGATGCGTCCCGCTCGGCTGGCCCGCGGGCTTGCCTTTCTTGTGCACGGCAAACCGATCGGTAAACGCGCCATCATTATCGGTCAAGATGGTGTGCACTTTGTGCGGAAACGCGGCCAGGAATTCTTCGACGGCCTGCGTCACCGTGGCGGCCGTCCGCCGGGCCAGCACCTTGACCCAGACATAGCGGGTGGCCCGGTCAATGGCCACGAACACATAACTGGGCTGCTTCTGTAATTTGCTTAACACTTTCAGATCCAGATGAATGTAGCCGCACGGGGTCGCCGCGAACCGCCCCACCGGCGGCGCGTCGGGGGAGGCGGGGGGCAAGCGCGCGACGCCGAGCCGCACCAAGCAGCGATGGATCGCGCTCCGACTCAAGGGCGTCGCACTGCATCGGTTCAGGACCTCCGTGACATCGTCGAGGGACAACCGCAATTGGGTGCGCAATTCGGCGATAAGGGCTTCCTGCTCGGGGGAGGTACTGGCATGGAGCTGGTGGCGGACATGGGAGCCATCGTGGACCCGGCCGGCGCGCTTCCATTTATAGATGGTAGTCACAGCGACCCCGAGTTCCCGGGCCAAGGTCGCGGCGCTTTTGGGGGCGGTCTGGATGTAGCGACGCGTGGCGGGGGTGGTGCGAGCTAACTTATGTAATTTAATGTCCATGGGGCCTCCGTTGGTGGACATATTCGATGCCACGCATGATAGCAGAAGAGTCTAGGGAATCACACGGGACAGTACACTTACAAAGGAGGGGAACAGGCGGCATAAGGCATGTCCCGGGCCTTGACCCGGGCTGCCGCCCTGCAACTACTGCGTTTCATTCATCCGTGGCTTCTATGGCTTCGAGGCACCGCGCGTCATCCACTCGTGGATCATTGACCCGCCTGCTGACCGGAGCCGCGATCATGGCGTCTGCGGGGTAAGGCGTCAAAAACGGGACAAGACGTGTCGCATCCTGCACCCCTGGGTCGAGCCACGGCTCATACGCCGCGGGCTGCAAAATGACCGGCATCCGGTCATGAATCGAGGCCACGCGTTCGTTGGGCTTCGTGGTCAGGATGGCACAGGATTCTATGGTCTTCCCATCTTCACCATTCCACCGATTCCACAGCCCGGCAAACGCAAACGGGCGCTCATGTTTCAACCGAATATAGTAGGGCTGTTTTCTTGTGCCTTCCCGTTTCCATTCATAGTAGCCGTCCGCCAGCACCAGACAGCGACGTTCTCGAAACGGCTTTTGAAAGGATGGCTTTTCCGCTACGGTTTCCGCCCGGGCATTGATGAGCTTCATCCCCATGGCGGGATCCCTGGCCCACGAGGGGATTAGGCCCCACCGCAAGATGACCGCCTCATGTTTCCGTTCCCGAAGCCCCGCTCTCACACAGGCAACCCCTTGGGAGGGGGCCACGTTATAGCGAGGGTGGAGGTCCGGGATTGCTTCGAGCTGAAATTCCTCGGCGACGACGTCCGGCCTGCACGTTAAGGTATACCGTCCGCACATTTTGCTTGCACCCGCAACTCTGCCTCCGCACTCTCATAATCCCCCAAATGTGCGCTCATCAAACTCTTCCACAACTTTCCATGATTCGGCACAGAAAAATGAAGAAGTTCATGCACAATGACGTAATCCCACAGACTCTGCTTGAGGTCTAACAGTTCGGCATTGAAATTAAGATGCCCGTTCGTTGAGCAAGAGGCCCACTTATTTCGCATCGGGCGCACGCCCAGCCAAACGACATCCACGTCCAATTTTGCGGCCCATGCCCTCACGCGCTCTTTAAAAACCCTCTTTTGCTCCGTTTCACTCATGCTCTAGATTCGATCGGCCTTGTCCAGAAGTGTAAACAGATCATCCACTATCGTTGTCACTTTATCCGGGTCGTCAAATTCGGCAAAAATGGCGAAAGTCACTTTCTGGCGCAGATCCCGTAACGCAGCTTCGCTCTTCTTCCAATCAGGATATTCCACAAACGCCGCTTTTATCTTGCTGCTGACATTCTCAGCTTCCCCGACCCCCGCGTCCAGTAAGGTGCGATACACGAAAAACGTAAAGCCATCGAATCCTTTCGCTTGTTGTTCTTTCTTTCGCTCTTCATCCTTCCCAATCTCTTGCAAGAGTTCTTCCAGTACCTCGCTTGCCGTATTCTGGCGTCGTTCAAACTGCTGTTGCACAGCCCGAGCACGTTCAGCCATGGCCAACAGGAACGGATCATCACTGTTTTCTTCCGCAATCTTTTCTATGCTTTTTACAAGGTTGATGACCTTTATGCTTTCTCCGCCTTTTTTAGCTTTGATGACCTCTACCGTCGCGGCATCAATTTTCAATGACTCAATCGGCGGCGTCACTTCGTAAATGCGAATATTCTCTCGCACCAGCTCGTTTGTTTTGCGCTGAAACTCTTTATCCACAATGACATACCTGGTGTAAATTTTGCGCACCGTGGCATAGATCTCTGAAAGTGTACGATAATCATCAATAAACGGCCGCAAAAACGCATCGGGGGAAATAATCTCGTACAGCATTTCAATTTCTTTATATTCTTTGAAGAAGACTTTACGGCGTGCAGGGTCGCGAAAATGCTCTATGAGTGCGTCAACATCCTTATCATCAAAATGCCGTGTGATCAGGTTGATATAGGCCGGGGCTCGTTGTTCCATCTTGTCCTGAAACAAAACCTTCAACAGCTTGAGATCTTTGACGACTGCATTGATCTCATCACTATCAAAGGCCAGCGCCTTTTCCAAATTATCAAAAACACCCACGAAATCGAGCACAAACCCATGCGGTTTCACCATGCCATGCTCTTCGTTTTCATAGGGCCGATTCACCCTGGCAATCGCCTGCAACAAGGTGTGGTCTCGCATAGGCTTGTCCAGATACATCGCGTAAAGCACAGAGGCGTCGAAACCGGTTAACAGCTTCTCGGTGACGATCAGAATCTTTGGTTGCTGCTCCAGTTTTCCAAACGCCTTTCGGACTTGCCGCTCCTCCTGTTTATCCAGGTGGAATGCCTTGAGCAGCCTGGAATCATTATTGTTTCCCGTGTAGACAACTCTGGAATATTCCGGCGGCAGGTGCTCATCAAGCGCGTGCTTGTAATGGGCACAGGCTTCGCGGTCCACACCTACCAGAAACGCCTTGTACCCCAAAGGTTCGACGTTTTCCTTGTAATGCCTGGCGACATATTCAGCTACCTGCTTTATGCGTTCATTGCCCTTGAGGAAATTCTTCAGGTTCACCGCCCGCTCAAGGATCTTGTTCAGTTCATCGATGTCGGCCACACCCTCGGCTTCGGCGAGGGAGAGAAACTCCTTATCCAGCGTCTCGTGCGGGACGAGCATCTCGTTGGGGGCAAGCTGGTAGTAGAGCGGCAGCGTGGTGCCGTCCTCAATGCTGTCGGCGATGGAATACTTATGCAGGTAGCCGCGGTCATCCTCGCAGCCAAAGGTCTTGAAGGTACCTTTACCATACACCGTCTTATCCACCGGGGTGCCGGTGAAGCCGAGGTAGGTGGCATTCGGCAAACCGGCCATGAGAAAGTTGCCCAAGTCGCCGGTGGTGGTCCGGTGGGCTTCGTCGATGAGGACGTAAATGTTCGAGCGCATGTTGAGATTCGCCGGCATGTCGCGGAATTTGTGGATCATCGTCACGATGATGCCCCGGTAATCATCCCGCAGCAATCGGTTGAGCCGGGCGATACTGCCGGCGTGTTCCAGGTTGCCCAGGCCGAGTGCGGCAAGGTTTTTGAGCATCTGATCTTCCAGTTCGTTGCGGTCGATCATCAGAAGGACAGTCGGCTTGGCCGCCTTGGGTGCGCGGAACAGCAATTCCGCCGCCTTGATCATGGTGAAGGTTTTGCCGCTACCCTGGGTGTGCCACACAAGGCCACGGGTGCGGTCAGATGCAAGGGCGCGCTCGACGCTCGCTTCCACCGCACCGGTCTGGTGCTGGTGAAGGATGTATTTGTTCAACTCCTCATCCTTCTCGGCAAAGACGATGTAGTCCTTCAAGAAGGCGAGCACCTGCGGGATGGCGCAGAAACTCTTCACCTTGGCCTCCAGCTTGCCGACCTCCTCATCTTTCCAGTTGAAAATGTTCCGGCGCACCGTGTTCCAACTCACCCCGTAGGAGAAGCCGATGGCATCGGTGGCGGTGAAAAGCTGTTCGGGCACGAACAACTCCGGCGTCTCGCGGTGATAACGGCGGATCTGGTCCACTCCGAGGGCAATCGCCTCATCCTTGCTGGCGTTCTTGCACTCGATCACCAACACGGGAATGCCGTTGATGAGAAAGACGACATCCTCCCGCGTACCGTAGTGGCCGTTGTGAAAGGCCCATTCCTCGGTCACTTCGTACACGTTGCGCGTTGGGTCTTCGTAATCGATCAGGATCAGGTCGCGCTCGCGGCTCTCATCAACATCGAAGAACTTGCCCCGGTTGCGCAGGTGTTCGACGAATTCCCTGTTACCGTAAATGTCGGCGTCGAGATGGCGGAACTGGCCGAGCAAAAGCCCCTGGGCCTCGGCATAGCGCGGATTGAATTCCCGCACCTTGGCATCAAGCAGGTCGTCGAAGAAGAGGGACAAAGGAGCGGGAGTGCCCCCTCTTCTTTGCTCGGCTCCTCACGGGACACAAACGTCCAACCGATGGCCTCGGCGTATTTCAGGATCCGGGCTTGGACGGTTTGGTGTTCGGAGGGGGTGGGCATGTTTTGTTTTCCCTACCTGTTCTTCGCGCCTCCAGGACGCTTCGCGGGTAATCCAATGGCCGCGCCCAATTCTTTCGCCGTTGGCAGTTTGCCTTTCAGCTCTTTCGGCAAGGTTGGCTTTAGCTGATATTCCGCCACACCGATGGGGTTAACTTTCGACTTCAGCGCGAATTCGACTTCCACATCATCCTTCTCCGCGCAGAGGATAATCCCGATGGATGGGTTGTCATCAGTCGCCCGTTCCTTGTCATTCAAGACATTAAGGTAGAAATCCATCTTGCCGGCGAACTCCGGCTGAAATTCGCCGATCTTCAACTCAATGGCGACGAGGCATTTCAATCAGCTTGTCTTCCAGCTCCCGTTCCTTCATCTCCCGACCGATGCCGAGAAATTCCAGGTTATAGGAACTCTTCAGCGCTTCCTCCGCCTGCTCGGCGAGGTGCTCCGGCAGAGCGAGAGGGAAGTTGTGTGCTTTTCCTTCGGCCAGGCTGCGCCCGTGGGCATCCGCTTTGATCTGGTTCATCAGGACGGCTCTCGTCCAACCCAACTGGGCAGTTGCCCGGAGGTAGTAAAGTCGTTCTCGTGGTACCTTCACTTTCTTGGCGATCTCAACAAGATGCCCCCAGGGCACTGGCGACAGAATTTCTTGAACAAGCTGTTCAAGAAATACCGATTCTCTAACACCTCCTTCCGGGGACTCCAAGCGTTGCGATTGCATTTCTTGAACAAACTGTTCAAGAAATGCAGGGGAACTGTATTCCGAGTAAAACTGCCGCATGAGCCAGAGGTTATTGGCGGAAAACCCCTTCATCCCTGGAAACTCTGATCTTAAATCCAGGGACAATTGCTCCACCACCGACTTCCCCCAACCCAGATCCTCTTGCTTCTCCACAATCCCGCGCCCGATATCCCAATACAGCAGGATCAACTCGCGGTTCACCGCGCGCGCCGCCGAGATCCGCGCCGATTGAATGCGCAATTTTACCTCGCCTAGCCAGGCGCCGTAGTCAGGAGAGGGGATTAGTTTGTCAGGCATAGTTCATTCGCTGGAATCAAGCTACGCCGATGGCCTCGGCGTATTTGAGGATACGGGCTTAGACTGTTTTGTGTTCACCTGGCTTAGGCATGGACAATTCCCTATGTTTCTCTCGCGGGTAAAGGCAGAAATTGGGTCGGTCGTATGGATCATTGGAAATTGATGAAATCGACTGGTTGCCAGCACTGCTGCCAGTTGCGGAATTCCGTTTGACGAATACGATAACGAGCGACGTTGCTCTCGTGCAAATTCAGCAACTCGGTTTCGACGACTTCGATAAAACGCGGCTGATCATCCACCGGAACCCAGCCAAGGGCAAACGCCTTGATCCGGGCGGCGGCACGACCCTTGTTCATGCGTGCATGCACCACGTTCGCTACCAGTTTTCTTATCGGTTCCCGGTATTGCATGCGAAAGAGGTCCGGCGCTCCGGGCAACCGACGTGCGGTCGAGTAACGCCTGCACGAGCGTTCATAAGCCCACACGAAAAGATCACGCAACAGGTCGGGACGGTTCAGTTCATTCACACTCAGTAAGCCGCTGGCGTAGAGATTCTTGGGCACGTCCACGAAAGACAGCGGGACCAGGTTCCTCCGAAGAAAGGGAATGTTGGCCGCCAGCCGCGACGCGCGCGCGTTCACGTCCGCAAAGGGTTGCAGGCGAGGCACGTGTACAAGGACGAACAAGGCCTGCTCGAACGGGTCTGCAATCGCATTGGCCTTGTGTAGCAAGGAGTGGAACGTGCCGTCCGGGATCCGAGACCGCCAGGAAGTTGATGAATCGGGTAACAGATTCTCTGAGAGCAACGTCTGTAGCTTGCAGACGGTAGAATGGTTGAAGGCCATCCCATCCGGCCCATTTACCAAGTCTATGGACACCAGCAGGTCAATGGCGCCCTTGTGATTCAGGAGCATTTGCGTTGCTCCGGCATCCTTGCCTTCAGCCGATTGACCGGTGTGCAGGAACTGCCAGGTTTCCAGCAACGAGTAGGTATTCCCTTCCAACCGGCTGGAGTTCCAGGTCAGGTCGAGCATCCAACGAGGATAGGGTTCCTTGGCATGGGTGCCGGCCGGTTGAAATCCCTCCGGTGACTGTCCCAACTCCCGCAGACGGCATCGAGTGGACTCGTCCAGATAAAACGTGCGATTTGGTTGATAGCTCGCCAGAAGATCAGGGCTGCAAACAACCGGTTGCCGCGCCCGAATCGGTCGCTCAGCCCCGGGTTGAATGTCCCCCACATCGGCAGTCGGAGAACCCACGACATCGTCATCGGTTTCTCTGGTGACCGGAGGGGTGCCCTCCTCCAGTAGCGGACTGACACGATAGCGTTGGGCGCGACCCTCGCCGAACGTCTCCAGCCGACCGGCCGCCACCAGCCGCGCAAGCCGCCGTTGGAGCGTACGACGCGAAAGCTCGATATCCAACGCACCACGAACCTCAGACACTGCCGCACCATTCGGGAATTGCCCGACTACTTGCACGATGGCATCCAACTCTGTTGCAGGAATCTGTTTCGGCATTTTTATATGGCGCGATTGAGCTTAATTGCGCCATATAAGACATATTTGATCGCAAAATTCAAGGTAAATGCGCCATAAAATTCTCAAATGGCGCATTTACCAGGACGAACAAGCTTTATTGTGCCATAAAAAAGAGGTTATGTGGCATAATTCTATGGATGGATCGGGCATTCCTTATTCCCAATTCGTAGTTCTCCGCAGTTCGAGCTTGGACGGTTTTGTGTTCGGAGGGGGTGGGCATGCTTCTACTTTCCTATGTAGTAGCGGATTAGAGGAGGAAGAGGATTCGTGCTCGGGTCAGTCTCCTTTTGATTCGGTCGCATGTGACGCTTGAAAAAAGAGAGCGCGTAATCGTCAGGCGGAGGACAAACTTCCTTATCAATCACGATAAACTGCGTTCCATTTAGCTCGGTAGAAGATAGACTGTAGAGCATCTCAAAAAAGCCCTCAAATTGTTCCCGATTCTCACGTTCACTAATGTTCTTCATTGGAGTATCAATGATAAAAAATGTCGGGAGCAACGCGTCAATCTCACTTGCAAGCCGATGAACCGCGACCGCAAAACAGCATTTAAAAAGAGTCTTCTTTCCGCCGCTGCCCAGATTGCCAAATGATATAGTTGCCAGATCACCGCTGCCTGCAGAGGAGACTTCGGGCAGAAAATTTGGAGGGGTCATTTCTACCGAGTCATCAGAATAGAATCCGGGCATCTTCGCCTTGAGTAAGCAATCGAGAAAAAGTGTTTGAAGGCGCGCTAGATTCTTAGTGTCTTTTTCGGCGTTCTCACGAGCTTCCTTTAGCTCCTTCCGCAGCTTTTGCTCTTCCACAATTAGCTTTTCGACGCGATCAGACAATCCTTTAATACGTCGCACTAGAACTTCGATACGCGCAAGGTCTGCGAGTTCTTGCCGAAGGGCAGCTCGGGTCTTTTCAGCTTCGAGCGCATTTGCCAGGTATGCGGAATCGTAATCAATGGCAACTCTGTTCAGTTCCAAATCAACTGCTTCTTTAACGCTACGAATTTCCCGAATATGTCTGTCATTTCTTTGTACTGCCGTCATATGCCGTTCAATCAAGTCACATAGCTCAGCAACGCGAGAATCCAGATCTCTCTCTTCTGCCAGTTCATCTAGATTCCCAGTCGTTTCTTCGGCGTGAGCCTGTCCACAAACTCGGCAAATGTTAGTTTCACGTTCAGGCAATTCCCGGCCACAGCGAGGACAATCTGAAAATTTAACACCGCCAAGAACTTCGCGAGCTGACTGGGATCGGCGGAATCGTGTGGAAAGAGAAAGAAGCTCGTTTTTGTGCGCCTTGTCATTGGCGATCAGCTCCCTAATCTCGGATGAGTCACGTTCGAGTTCGGCGATCTGATACGTCAGCAACCTAGCCTTGTACTGGAGGCCTTCCATTGCGTGGGGCCGAACAGACTTAAGATCGGCTCGACTATTCTTGATCGATGCTTCAACGTCCATGAGCCGCTGTTTAAGCTTCTTTCGAACTCCAGCCAGTTCATTTTCACTAGCGATTTCAGCCTCACTAAGCGCCTCCTTAATCGCCTTTGAGCCGGCTTCGCATTTCAGTCGTTCGGTGCGATGACGTTCCAGTTTGACTTCGAGTTCAGAAACTTTCTCTTGGTGGAAACCAACTAAGAATCGCAGAACGTCGCGACTTTTGAGGCGCTTGAAGTGTTCAGCATCACCATCTAGATGAAAAAAGCTGCTATCCATTGAGTCCTGATCGAGATAGCAATACCAAAGAAGATCTCTCAGGCTCAGTCGTCCCAAGTCAGACTCTTCTTTCTGTTTACTTTTTCGAACCTTCGGAGGAGTGTGTCCCGCCAATACATAAATAAGATCTGAGACCACTTCGATGCCTGATCCAAGTATGACCTCACCTTCGGCCTTGCGAGCAGGGATCATTACTTCAATAACATCATCGCCCTCCTTCCAGTTTGCCCGTATCCGATTTGAAGCTGAATCTCTCCTCAAATCGACCAAAGTTTCTTCGACCTCAAGTACCAGGCTTGCGGAGACGAACTCGTTTTGCAGAGCAGGTGTCATTTCACTCTCACCGAGATTTCCGCCTAGACAAAAGTCAACTAAACGGGCAATGGTTGACTTCCCAGCACCCATCTGCCCGTAGAAATAGGAAAAATCAGCGAAACGAATCGACTCTTTCCCTTTCTTGAAAGACAGGTGAAGTTCAGTTAAACGAATCCTCATAGGTCGATATCCTCCCCCCAATCCATCTTGACAATTTCAGGAAAGACTTCGTAAACAAAGTTTTTCAATTTAGTCGCCGAATAGTCACCAACAGATCTTGATATCAGTTTGCTGCGAGTAGCGAGATCTTCGAACTCCGGCAATCTTTCAATAGATTTTGCAAGTGTAAGCCCATCGTCAGTGAGCCGCACTTTCACTGTCTTGCCATCTACGTATGTATTGGCTAGGCGCTTCGATACCAGCAACCCAATCCACTTTCGATAGCGCTCATCCCACGGTCCAAATCGAAACCGTATCATACGTGCTTCAATGGTGTTTCGCCCTTCCTCACTAATACTATTTGCGACCTCCTTCTTCCCCAGATGTTCAAGGACACGGACAAGGCAATTCGGGTATCGCAGTAGAAAATCGAGCTTCGCAAGCTTCATGATGCCATCAACAGGCTTGTTTCTGCGCTTGGAGCATGCTTTCAAAAGCAGAAGCAGCCTCGCGACGTGAAAGTCGTCCGAACTTTCAATCTCCGAAGCCAGATGAATGGTCTTCAGGCTCATTGATCATCCTCCATTTGAAACTTGTCACTCCACCAAACGTGACAGGCAGAGGTCAGCAGCCCTGCAACGCCGACCAATACTTCATAAGGTTGCTGGTTTACTTTCGAGGGATCGTTGCTCGCGATCGCTTTTAGCCGATCATACACGTCGATTAGCATAGCCGGTCCGAACGGAGCTGGATGGGAACTCACTCGAAGATGGGCCTCATCACATTCTGAAAGGACCACGTTCTCAATTTGGGCGATCTTCTGCTTCCCACCGTCAGGCCTTGAGGAAACATCTAAAAGCGCATACTCAGCCGTGAGCGCCTTTCTACGCAGCGACTCATAACGAGATCCCAATCCTCCGCGATCTAGTTTCTTTTTGAGTACGATGCTGTCCGATTGATTTTTGTCAAAGGAGAGTGTGGCGAGTTCTTCAGGATATTGAATGCCAGTATCACTGGCATCCGTGAGCGCGAGTGTGACACCATCAGCGCACACCCGCTTCCCAAGGAGATAAGGATCCACTTCATCGGTTGAGGTCAATCCAAAACAATGCCTGAGAGGATCGTTGCTCTGAAGCGATGCCGCTCTTTCCATCAGGCCAATCAATGAATTCAAAACTTTTGCTAAGGATCTGGCAGATAATCCGCTGCACTGAGAAAGAGTAGGTAGGTGGGTTTGGCAAAGCTCATCCTCGAACGCTCGCTCGGTCGGCCCAGACACCAATTCAAGGCGCTGAAGAACTGAGAAGAGATCGTCACCATCATGATTAGTCGCAACTTGTAACACCTCAAATCCTTCTAATGCAGAACCATCCAAATCGCTTTTCGATTCGGCGGCGAGAACTGCTTTCGAAAGTTTGATCGGGCTCAGATGAACACTCGACTTCGCATCCGAATTCGAGTATTCAGCATTGGAGACAAAATGAAATTTTGTGATCTTGTGGGGGAACTTCAAATCCAGATCGATGAATCGCTTTATGCTTTTAGCAAAAGCTTCGTCAGTAACGTTCCAGGAACCCGTTTCTGGCTTCCGAGTCTTTACCTGAAAGGCTTCGAATAAATGGTCCGTTCTTTCGGCCAGCAAGTCCTCGTGCTGTTCACACCAAATCGCACGATAGGGGCGAGTTTGGTTCAGCATACGAATGGCAAGAACGACACCGTAAGCGTGCTGATAGCGGAACTTACGAATGACTTGATCACCAGGGTCGGAATGATCTCGTGAATTAATGGGAGAGTTCATGGTCGGGACAGATTGTTCACTCGTATCTTTGCGGTCATGAGTTCGTGAAGGAGCGTGCGGAAGAGGTCCTGAAGGGCTACGGATTTCCGTTCTACTGCACCTACTTTGTCGTCCAGGGTATTGAAGCACTGAACAATCGTGTCTTGCTCTTCTAGATTTGGAAAAGTGATCGGCACTGAAAGAATATCTTTCTTCCCGATGTTCACCTGGACGCCTTTCTTGGCGCACGAGATCAAGTAACGTTGAGCAGGCTTCCGTGAAAGATAGAAACGGAGAAACTCAAAGTTTATCTTGCTGTTATCGGTTGGAATAAGTTTTCCCACCCGCTGATTGAGAAGCAGCCTTTTGTTCGATGGGTTCCTGACGATCGTCGGAATTCCCAAAATTTTGGGATCATTCGCCATATCGGTCATCGCGATAATTAAGTCGCCGTCTTTAAGTAAAAAAGACTTTTGAGAGTCAGCGAATTGATCAGGGAGAAATCGGGGATTGTATGCGAGATCGAATTGGGCACCCGGCCGGATGTTACTCATTCGAATATTCAGAGTATTGGATTTGACGACGTAGTCCTTTGACTTGAAGGCATACCCATTCTTCAGATCTGCGAGTTGGTTCAACTCCACGACCGCCCAACTCTCGGGCACGGGGCCGATTTCGGTTTGTTTTTGGGGCTCATTGCGGAGGCCTTCGGTGAAGAGCTTGTGCATGAGGGTTTTTTTTAGCTCGGTGGTGGTCTGAATGATTCGCTCCTGCGCTCCGATGGCCCGCTGCACCGTCGAAAGGATGTGCGCGATCTTCTTCTGCTCGGGGAGTGGGGGGAGGGCCATAGGCAGTTCGGCCAACTTTGAGCGGGAGAGATTTGGAATCGTGGTGACGTTGCCTCGACCGAAGTAGAGCTTCGCAATCTGAAAGGCATACCAAAACCAATAAAGGGCAAACTGTCCTTCGACGTGCTCGTTGATTGCGCGAAGCCGATGAAGATGATTTTGATAGTAGCAGGTCTGAATCTCGCCATTCCAAAGCGCGGTTCGTCCTATGTCTCCTCCTTCACATGTGAGAAGATCGTTCGACTGAAGTTCGAGCCGGGCTTCCTCCGTTTCGGTGAAGTTCATCTGGTCCAAATCTGACAGCTCCAGTCGATTCCAAAAGACGTTCTTTGTTCGGAGGAACGGGTGCTGATTGTCGCCGTCACGATTTTTCTTTGAGACCTGTTTCCCTTGTTGAATCTGGAACACAGAATCGACGCGGCCGACTTTCCACGTCGGTGGGAACTCGCCGATTTCGGTTTGTTGTAATTCCACACTCATACCCCAATCTTCCCCAGAATCTCCCGCAATGCCTTGTCCGTCTCCCTGGCTTCAGCCTCTATAATATTCAGTTCCTCCACAATCTCCGCAATTGGACGATAGGTCTCCGCGTCGCCGGTGTGGATGTAGCGGCTGGGGGAGATGTTGTAGTCGTTTTTCTTCAACTCCGCGTGATTGACGATGCGGCTGAGTTTTTCTTCTTCCTTCCATTTGATCAGGGTGTCCGCGATGCGGGCGATGCCTTCGGGCGGGATGAAGTTCTTGGGGTCGCCCTTCTCGAAGATCCGGCTGGCATTAACGAGGAAGACTTTGCCCTGCCGGGCTTTTGGTTTGGCCTTGTTGAGGAACAGGACGATACCTGGGGCGGTGGTGTTGTAGAAGAGGTTTTCGGGCAGATAGAGGACGCTCTCGATCAGATCCTGCTCAACAAACCATTGGCGGACGGTTTTTTCCTTGTTGGTGCCGGCATTACCCGAGCCTCGGGAGACAGCACCGGTATCGAGGACGACGGCGGCGCGGCCGGTGGCATTGAGGCTGGCGGACATATGCTGGACCCAGCCCCAGTCGGCGGAGGACTTGCCAGGAAAACCGGCCCCGGCGGGGAAGCGGTCGAGTTCATCATTGTCGTAGTCGGCCTCAGCGTACGAGTCCTGATTCCACATGGGATTGGCGACGACGCGATCGAACGTGCGGAGCTTGCCGCTTTTTTGGGTGCGGAACCTGGGGTTCTTGAAGGTGTCGCCGATCTCGATCTGGCCTTCCATGTCGTGGATGATCATGTTCATGTTGGCCATGGCCCAGGTCTCGGGGACGTATTCCTGGCCGAACAGTTTGAGGGGTAGGGGTGCGTCTTTCGTCTTTTTGGCGGCTTTCATTTTTGCCTCCATGGCGAGTTCGCACTTGATGAGCAGGCCACCGGAGCCGCAGGTGGGGTCGTAGATTTCCATGCCCTGGTCTGGGGAAAGGACGCGGGCTATGATCTCGCCGACTTCGCCGGGAGTGTAGAATTCGCCGGCGCTCTGGCCGCTGCCCTCGGCGAACTTGCGGATAAGGTATTCGTAGCTCTTGCCGATGATGTCGGCCTCGACGTCCTTAAGCCCGAGGCGCTTGGTGCTGATGGCCTCAATGAGGTTGGAAAGGCGGTCGTCGTCGAGGTCGCGCTGGCCGTGGGTGGTGGCGTTGAAATCGACACGGTCGATGATGCCTTTCAGAAGCGGGTTTTCCCGAGCGATTTCGCGCATATGGGTGGTGACGCCTTCGCCGATCTTATCGGAGAGTTTGCGGATAACCGACCACACAGGCTGCTCTGTATCTTTTGGCATCAACGGCAGGTAGAAACGAACCATTGCCTTTTTCTTATCCGCAACTCTCCGCCAATCAGCTACGACCAGTTGGAAGGCTTTATCTCGCGAGCCCACCTCAGTGGCGATACGATTCAGTTCATCATCAAATACATCGCAGAGACGTTTAGCGAAAATAAGCGGCAAGATGTAATCTTTATACTTTGGCGCGTCTTTTGCCCCACGAATGGAACACGCGGCATCCCATATCCAGGACTCCAGCGATTTATCGTTCGCTTCTATATTTTTCTTGTTCTTTGACATCGCTGTTTTCTTGCAAAAAACCCTTATGCATCCAAACTTAGAAAGCCCATGACGATTCGCTCAAGAGAAGACGGTAGGGTTAGTGCAAAGATAGCCTTGAGCATTCCGTCATGCCGTATCAAACCCTGGTAAAGTTATACTTATGCGACGGTGTTGCACAACCTAGAAAAATTGCATCCAATGGCAAATAACTTTTCGCATACTGCCTGATCGGACGCGCTGACAGGCACCGTTTGGCGCGGGGCAGATAGTGCGGATTCTTTCGGTTTCTTCAAAACGGCCGGGCGCTATTTCTCTTGCGTTCTGAAGTGAATTCTGACCGTCAATTCTCCATCGACGGGATTGTCTCCATTCATTTGGGGATCGAACGTCCATTGTGTGAGAGCGTGAACTCCAGCCAGGTTGAGCCGACGATTTTTCGCGGGCACCAAAACCACGAGCGTAGTTTCCGCCGTCTTGCTGACGAGAATGCGGGCTTTCATCCAGTCATCAACTTCCTGTCCTTGTAACGCCGGCGGCATGGTGGGCCACGGGGTGTACTTGGGGACCGGACCACGCTGTTGATCTTTGTTCAGCCTGAGTCCATGCACGTGCACGGTTTCCAGAACCTCCACGTGCTCATCCTCTAAATGATCAGACTCATGGGTGAAATCGTCGATTTGGCTCCATACAAACGTGGGGCTCATTGCCAGCAAGGCACTCGCCATCACGAGAAACATCCTAACGAGTTTCATTCTGCAACCTTTCTTTACCTTTCTCCATTCACGCGGAAACGGGAATCCAGTAATTTGTGATCCTGTATCACTTCTCTTGGCTCTACCTCCCCTTACCCCTCCTTACCCTTCGGCTACGCTCAGGGCAGGCAAAGGAGGGGAACTTAACGGCAGGCTCTACTTTCCCCCTCACCCCAACCCTCTCCCTCCAGGGGAGAGGGAGGAAGAACAACGCATTACACCTGCAGGAGATGGCCACGAAGTGCTCTCGACTGACTGCGGCTTACTCGTAGTTGTTGGGTATTCGTCAACGTCACGAGATAGAAGCCTCCCGGCATGGGGGTGATCTTCCTGATGGCCTCGACGTTGACCAAGGCCCCGCGACCGACTCGAAGAAACCGCTTGGGGTCCAGCTTGGCTTCCAATGTTTTCAAGCGATAGTTCATGGTATAGCGTTCTTTGCCTAGCGTGGTCACGTGCATCAACTCGCCCTCCGAGACCACCGAAGCAATATGGTGAACGGGTAACAAATAAATATCATCCTGTTTGCGAATGGGAAACCGATCGATATACTGCCCCGCCATCGCCGGAGAGACCCGATCCGCCGGTGCGGGCTGCCCGTCACGCCTGCCCTGCCTGTCCTGAGCGAAGTCGAAGGAAGCGGAGTCGAAGGGTTCCTGCTCTGCCAAGGCGGCCCGTTCCAGTCTTTCATGGGCACGGTCGATCGTTGTGCGAAGGCGGTCTCGAGCAACGGGTTTGAGGAGGTAATCCAACGCTTCAATTTCAAAGGCACTCACGGCGTGCTCATCGAACGCCGTCACAAAAGCCACCAGCGGGATTCGCCCGTGGCGCAAGGACCGGACGATGGACAACCCATCCATTTCCGGCATTTGCAAATCGAGGAAGGCCAGGTCGGGTTGCGTGTGTTCAATCAATCGAATGGCCTCTGTCCCGGTTTGGGCTTCCCCCACAATATCGACGTCGTCAAATGATCGCAGCATGGTCACAAGAAATTGCCTCGCCGGACGTTCATCATCAGCCACGATCACACGTAACGTCATGCTCATACCAGTTGTTCTCCATGTCCCTGGTGAAGCGATGAGGCGTGCGTCGCCTCATGACCGTCAAGTGGAAGCAGGAGGTTCACGACCGTTCCATGCTCCGCGCTACTTTTGAAGTCCACCGTTGCGCGTTCGTTATAGTGCAGCGATAACCGTTGTTTAATGTTGGACAGACCAAGCCCGGTTCCCCGGTCATTCCCATTGCGGACTGGCCCTGCTCCCCCCCCCGTATTCCACACTTGCAGGTGCAACAGCGGTGGGAGGTGCCGTTCCCGGCAATCGCCCGCTTCTTCAATCCATGCCGTAATCCGGACTCGCCCCCCGGATGCGGAAGGCTGAATGCCGTGCTTGACGGCGTTCTCGACCAATGGTTGTACGATCAACGCAGGGATCGGCACTTCACGTACCGACTCCGGAATTTCGATATGAACCGTCAACCGATCTTCGAAACGCATCTGTTCAATATCCAGGTAAGCCTGTACCAAATCCATTTCATGCCCGACGGTCGTCAATTCTTTATCCAACCGCTTCAACACGCTTCGTAAGAGGTCGGTCAATCGCATCAGCGTGTCAACGGCCTTCGCCGGGGACGTCTGTATCAGATAGCCGATTGTGGTGAGGGCATTGAAAAGAAAATGGGGATGGAGTTGCGCGCGCAACGCCCGCAGTTCCGATTCGGTCGCCAACTGTTGTATCTCCTGTTCCCGGAGGGCTTGCGCACAGCGTTCGTGCGTGACCCGTACCATCGTAATGCGACGGGAAACCAGATGCGCCAGTGATTCCAGGTGATACAAGTCATCGGATAAGAGCCGCCGCCCATGGGGGAGTGGCCCGATCCTGATGCAATATTGAGGAGGATCGACCGTTGGAATATCCACAATGACGTCGGGAGCGTCACGCGTCACGATCGGCTTTCTCGACGAGACCAGGGAACGATACGGCGGACCGTCGATCTCCCGTTCCTGCGGCCCGATGGAAGCCCATTCGATCTCTTCCGTGGAAAGCACGGGTTTCAACATCGCACAACATTGGTCCAGGATGGCTTCCGGTGTGTCCCTTCGCATGATTTCCTGCGCAACGTCGTCTTGGAATTTTTCGTAATCCGGTCGCCGCAAGACCACCGTATCGACGACCCACGACACCCCTCGAGCCAAATAGGGATACAGCAACGCGGTCCCGATCCATAACCCGATAAGGGTCCCGTCCATGAACTGGCTCGGCTGCTCCGAACGCGGGGCGAATTGAGGAGCCCCCAGTCCCACGTACAGCCCCATCGCAATGCCAACCAATCCAATGAGCGAGAGCGCACGTTTTAAAAAGATGTCTCCGAAGGCAAAACGAAAGTCCTGATACAAAATGGCCAAAGCCAATGGCAATGAAGCATGGTGCCCGATCAACTCCACCCACCACGCGTATTCGCCGGATTGATGGTGGCTGAACGGCATCGCAGCCGCGGCCAGCACGGCCAGGGTCACAACCCCGGCGTGGTGATCCCACCCTTGCCGCCTGACGGTCTCGGCCAGCACGACCGCCAGCAGCAGGACAAAGCCCATGGCCAGCAGGCTCATCGCCTCGACCGCGATGACGGTTGTCCCCGGTATGACGGCCAGAACGTTGAACACGGCCGCGCCGGCACTTAACGAATACGCTCCCGCGAGCAGGACGTGCCGGCTCCCCCTACCCCGTTGGCGTATTCCGGATTGCAGAAATGAATGGACCACCACGGCAGGGAGAAACCCCAGGGCGGACAGCGCCGTCACTTGCAGGACGTGATTCAGCCAATCAGGCGATACGGCCGGAAGGAGAAACGAGGCCAACCCTCCCACGTTCCATAATAAACCCAGGATGGCGGTCCACAACGACAATCGCCTCAAGGGCGTCACCTGCGCACCTTCCACGTTTCGCGAGACGGATGTCCGGGGCGTCTGCAACACCAGGACCAGGATCATGGCGTAGAGAATCGCGCCCGTGATAAATCCTATGGGGTGCGCAATCAGGCTTACGGCAGTGTCCGTCATGTTCTCTGTCTTCCAGGAACGGGATTCGTCAAAACGCGGTCAGGGTTCCAGGCAGGCGGCGATCTTCGCGGCCAGCGAAGTTCCTTCGTCGAGAGACTTGGCGTTCCACCCTATGCCCAAGCCTGACCCATCGCCTTCTTTCGGGATGATGTGGAAATGCACGTGCCCCACTGCCTGGTGAGCCGGGGTGCCGTTATTTTGGAGGACGTTAAAATGCCTGGTCCCCGTGGCCTTGCGCACCGCACGGCACAGACGCGGCAACACTCGACCGATGGCGGCGGCGGATTCATCCGACAGTTGATCCAACGTTTCAGCCGGCTCTTTCGGAATGACCAGGGTATGGCCGTGGGATAAGGGATAGATATCCAGGAAGGCCAGCACGTGCTCGTCTTCATAGACCTTATGACACGGAATTTCGCCGTTCAGGATTTTTTGAAAGATCGTCATCGCGCGCAGAATAAGCCAAACCCCTGAACCGTGGCAAGCGGCCTTGTGCCCTGCCGGAACATCGCGCTATAGTGAAAATCTGAATATCCGTGATGCCATCCCATGCCGAAGCAACAGAGTTCGTCAAAAACTCTTGATACCTTTCGTCTTTCTCTCCCCACCCCTGCCGGCGACCTCCAGGCCGAGATTTCCGTGCCGACAAGTTTTATTCCGGTGTCAGACATCGTCCCCTTGATGCGTTCCTTGGGAGAACAAGCCCTCAAACTTGAAGAAGAGAACCGCCAACGGGCAGGGCAAACGGTTTCCTGTAAAAAAGGGTGTGGTGCCTGTTGCCGCGTGCTGGTCCCGGTTTCTCCCCCGGAAGCCTTTGCTCTCAAGAAACGGATCGAGCAATTGCCTGCACCCCAGCGAGACCGCTATCTTCATCGTCTTTCTACGGTTAAGGACACCTTAAACAAGGCGGGTCTCCTTGGCCGGCTCGTGCAATTATCCGAAACCCGCACACAGTTGTCCGACGAGGATATGGAGCCCGTCAACCAAGCCTATTACGCCCAGCGCCTGCCATGTATCTTTCTCGAAGATGAATCGTGCAGCATCTACGAGTTTCGGCCAGCCGCGTGCCGGGAATACCTTGTGACATCCCCGGCTGAGTTCTGCCAGGACATGACGCAGCCTGCCGTCAAACCTGTCTCCGTGCCGTTTCGCATCGCAACGGTCTTAAGTCTGATGTGGGCGAAGCTTACCGGAGGCCCGGCACGATTGATTCCCCTCCCTGTTGCCCTGGATTGGGCGGACCGGCATGCCGAAGAAAACAAGTCGTATGAAACCGGGGGAACCTTGCTTGAAATGGGGCTGGAAAAAATTTCGGCATTTCTGCGGCTACAATCCTAGCCCCTTGCGCGAAGAAATTCAGCTCCTTATCAATCCTGTTTTTTTATCTCCATTGGGCAGGCGGCCCAATAGAGCACAATCTTGACAAGCCGGCGAACCGGTATGATAGAAGTATACGTTTGTACACGCTACCTACCTTAGCGAGGCCGATACCCTATGAAAGTCTTTATTTATGCTGACAATCTGAATCCCACTCAACTGAAGAGACGAGCCCCTGAGCACAAGTTTTTATTCAAGGGCTACATCCCGGACCATACCATCCACTTCCCACGCTTTTCCTCACAATGGCGATGCGGCTTGGCCAGCATCACCCCGTCACCCGGAGAACGCGTGTGGGGGGCGGTCTTTGAACTCACCGACGAAGATTTGAAGATCGTGGATGCCTTTGACGGGGAAGTCCCGGAAGGGGCGTTCCGGCACCTGGAAGCGACGGTGATGACGGAAGACGATCAGAAAAAATTGGTGACCACCCATGCGGCCAATCCTGTCGGCAAATTCCGCGTCAAGGATGACTATCTGGATTTCGTCAGGAAAGGAGTCACGCACTGGGGCTTGCCGGAAGAATGTCTCGACATGTGGGAACTGTTTCGACCCCGGACATAGCTCTTCGTACCGTCAATGGCCTCGTGCAATTTGTTGAGTCCATCATATTCTGCTAATCCTCATACACCCGAAAGGAGTCGTCATGCCCAAACCGAAATATCATATTGTCGTATGCACCAACACCAGACCGCCGGGTCACCCGAAACCCTCGTGTGGCGCAGCGGGCTCTCAAAATATCCTGATGAATCTCAACATGGGTCTGATGGAACGGGGGGTTCAACCGGGAGAAGTGCTCGTGACCGGAAGCACCTGCCTCGGTCCCTGTGAGCAAGGCCCCACCATGGTCGTGTACCCGGACGGCATCTGGTACTCCCAGGTCAAAGAAGAACACGTGCCCTTGATCCTCGATGAACATATCAAAAAAGGAACTCCGGTGGCTCAATGCAATCCCGATTCCATTTGGACTTAGCCCGGATTTCTCCCTTCGACTACGCTCAGGGCAGGCATCATGTCTGCGGATCACGACCCTCACGTGCATGAACCCGGGCATCAGCCCCCGCCTGACGAACACAAGGCCCGAGGGCCCGTTTCCATTGAGTGCGGCATCATTACGTGCAGCGATACCCGGACACCGGACACCGATAAAAGCGGGCAGCTCATTCGAGAGTTGCTCGCGCAAGAAGGTCATCGCATCGGCGCCTATCACGTGGTGAAAGATGAGCCGGTCGAAGTCCGGGAGCTGGTCCGGCAATTGGGAGAGCAGCCGGGACTCGAAGCCCTGATCATCAACGGCGGCACCGGCATTTCCCGGCGCGACTCCACGTTTGAAGCCGTGGACAGCCTCCTGGACAAGCGATTGCCGGGTTTCGGGGAACTCTTTCGCTACCTGTCCTACAAAGACATCGGCTCGTCCGCGATGCTGAGCCGTGCCACGGCCGGGCTGTATCAGGGAATAGTGCTTTTCTCGATTCCCGGTTCCAGCGGAGCGGTGCGCTTGGCCATGGAAGCCCTGATCCTTCCTGAACTTCCGCACATTGTCGGGGAAATGCGGAAATAACGTTCCCCTCACCACGGCAGCCGGCGCCCATCGGCTTGGCAGCCTCATGCGGCCACTACAAGACTCATCACCCGCACCTTTATCCTCTCCCATCAAGGGAGAGGAAATTTTCTGTACCCCCTCGCCCGATTTCCCGCATGAAGCGGGAAATAGGGAGAGGGCCGGGGTGAGGGGGCGGTAGGGGCAAGCTTTGCGGGTCGGCTAAGGCACTAGGATGATTTTTCCGAACATCTTGCGGGCAAGCATCCGTTCCTGAGCTTGCCCTGCTTGCCCCAATCTGTCATTCCCGCGAACGCGGGAATCCAGCGTCGTTTGTCTTTGGTCGTTGTAGCCTCATGTCGGGTTACGCTACGCTAACCCGACCTACGCTGCTTCGTACAGCGAGGGCAATTTTTGGCGCTCTTGCTGGCCGGTGGCGATAAGAGTACCCAGGATCAGGATATCGAAAAGGCGCGCAATCTGGCGCGAGAGCTATAGGAAGCGACAATGGCAAAGATGCAGACCCAGCCGTGGGACGCGGCGGATTACCTGGAGACTGAGGAGGACGTCGTTCTCTACCTTGAAGCGGCTTTTGAAGACGGCGATCCTGGACTGATAGCGGCTGCGTTGGGCGACATTGCCAGGGCCAAGGGGATGACGACGGTCGCTGCCGAAGCCGGTTTGGGTAGGGAGAGCCTGTACAAGGCACTGTCACCAGATGGCAACCCGGAGTTCGCCACCGTGCTCAAGGTCATGCGTGCCCTGGGCCTCCGGCTTCACGCGTCCGCTTCGACTACCCGATAACGATTGACGGTGGAATCGGCGGGAATCGTACATGGGCTCTCATGCTCTGACAGAATGAAATGTTCGTAGGTCAGGTTAGCGAAGCGTAACCTGATAGCCTCGCGGTGCGACGATGCCAGCCCGTGTCGGATTACGCTACGCTAATCCGACCTACTCACTACTTTGCTGTCATCCCCGACCTGATCGGGGATCCAGGAGATTTTTTTGTTTTAGGCGGGTCCGCTGAATGGAGGGACAGAAAACAAAGACTCTGGATTCCCGATTAAAAATGTCGGGAATGACAAAAGGGAAGGAGCATGACAGCGCAGGCTTTGCGGTCAGCGTTCGCTGGCTTGGGGCACCAGGATGATTTTTCCGAACATCTTACGCGCGAGCATCCGTTCCTGTGCCTGGCGTGCTTCAGACAACGGAAAGACCGAATCCACGACCGGCCTGACGTTCCCTGCCTCGATGAACCGGCTGGCTTCCAGGAGTTCGGCACGGGTGCCCATGTACGATCCCCTGATCGTCAATTGCCGGGAATAGACGTATCGCGCATCCAGGAGATTCTCCGGTCCGGAGGTCGCGCCGCAGGTGACCAACCGCCCCCCTCGCACCAACGATCGCAGGCACTGGTCCCATACCGCCTGACCGATATGCTCGATGACCACGTCTACACCGCGGCCGCCGGTGAACGTGTGGACGCGTTGGGCCACGTCCTCCCTGGCATGATTGATTACCAGTTCCGCACCGATCGCTTCGGCTTTTTCGATTTTGTCGTCCGTTCCCACCGTGCTGATCACCCGTGCCTCAAGCAGGCGGGCGAGTTGGATCGCCATGCTGCCGACGCCACTCCCGGCTCCCATCACCAGCACGGTTTCTCCGGGTCGCACGTCGGCCAGGGTTTTCACCATATGCCAAGCCGTCACCGACACCAGTGGGTAGGCTGCGGCTTGTTCAAAGGTCAACCCGGGAGGCATCGGCAGGAGGTTTCTCGCGGGGACCTTGACGTATTCCGCATAGCCACCGTGAACTCCGGCGCCCAGGAGATGGTACGTCGGGCAGAAATTATCCTTTCCGGCCAGGCAAGACTCGCATTGCCAACAACTGATGCCCGGGGAAACGACAACGGGTTGTCCAACCGGATAAGGCGCGTCTGTGCCCTCCCCGATCCGTTCAACCACGCCACTCACGTCGCACCCGGAAATATGCGGAAGCGGGATCGTGTAATTGGGTATCCCCTGACGGACCCAAATATCCAAATGATTGAGCGCACAGGCTTTGACCCGGACCAGGACTTCCCCGGCCTTGAGAGCCGGAAGCGGAACGTCTTCAAACGTGAGTCGTTCCGGGCCGCCGTGTTGATGGAAGGTGACGGCTTTCATGGGTTTGCTAGAACAGGAGCTTTCCTTCCGCCACCATCACGGCTTGCCCCCCTACCTTGATCTCTTGAATGGCATCATCATCGGAGAACACCTGGACCGTAATCCGTGAGGGCCGATCGATTTCATACCCTTGTTCCATGAAGACCTCAGTGGTCGGGCCGACGTCCACGACTCCGTTTTTGACGAGATAGGCGCCGAGTGCTCCGCTGGCGCTTCCCGTGGCCGGGTCCTCCCATATCCCGATGGGTGCCGCGAACATGCGCGTATGCACGTGCGCCCATTCTTCAACGGTTACCGTCGTAAACACCATGATGCCGCTGGCGCCGAGTTTCTCGCAGACTTCTTTCGTGCCCGCCAGGTCGGCTTGAATCGATTTCACGGCGGTCAGGGTCCGGACCGGGACAATGGCGACCGGCAAGCCGGTCGAGACCACTTCGATGGGCAGATGGGTTTCCGCAATGGCGGTCTTGTTCAGCCCCAAGGCCCGGCTGACTTCGTAGAGGTCCTGGATGCCGTCGACCGTGCCTAAAAATTGCGGCTTTGGCTGGGACATCACGACGCTATCCACCTGCCCGTCCACCACGTACACTTCGACGGGAAAGAGGCCGATGTTGCATTCGAAGAGGTACCGCGTCACCGGTTGCGGCAAGGGAACTTTTTGTAACGAACTGAGTACGAAAAAGGTGCCGATCACCGGGTGGCCGGCAAAAGGAATTTCCTGGGTGGGGGTAAAGATGCGGAGTTTGGCGATTGCCGCCGGGTCCGTCGGAGGCACCACAAAGACGGTCTCCGAGAGATTCATCTCACGGGCAATCTGCTGAAATTCGCGCTCGGTTAAATCCGTCGCATCGGGAATCACGGCGACGGGATTGCCGCCAAACGGCTGTTCCGCAAAGACGTCTGCCTTGTAAAATTGGAGAGATCGGGTGGGAATCGTCATACGGAGGGAACCGGAAGCGACGTCCCTTGCCGAACGATGGAGCCCGAACCCACGAGGGTCGTCACCACGTTACGCGCTGCACGGTAAGGCTTCATACTCGGCAGCCCAGGGATTCCGAACGTAATCTTCCACAAAATTTTGCAGGGTCCCGTTTCGGTATAATCGTGAGTTGGCGAATTTGGTATCGATTTTATGGAGGATTTTGACCGTCACCCCGGTCTTCTTCGTAAATTCGTCCAGGGTCACCCCCTTAATATCCATATTCGTGCCCCGTCCCGATTCCATGATGCATTTGGGGACGTGCAATCGTTTCTGATTCGTCAGCCGTTCGCGAATGTCGTCAAACGTCAGCAGCACGGTACAATCGGAATCTCCGCCGAGCGTCGCATTCGGCACAAACAGGTATCGAGCGCGGTTCTTTCGATACATGTTCAGGATCTTATGGACGCTCTGGGCCATCACGACCGTATCTTTTTTCTCCAGTTCCAGGGAATCGAACGCACTCACGATTCGCTTTCGATTCAGAAACGCCGTCACGTAGGCTTCGGTGTGAATCGTGGTCAGATTCGGCAACCCGGCGTCATAAATCCGTTCGGATTCAATGCCCAGTGCCTTCCGCCCCTGCCGCATGAGATTGGCCGTCTCCTCTTTGAGGCCGCCCACGGGCGTGAGACAGCCCATCCACAACACACATTTCTGATTGATTTTCGAAATCTCCTTCGCGTCCTTGGACATGGTATGTTCGTCAAACGCATAAAAATTGGCCGACGACACCGAAGGGCCGTCCAGCACTTTCATCAGGTGCCGCACGGACGGCGCATGCGGCATCATCTGTTCCCGATACCGGCTCAGGGTAATGACCGACAATTCAAAATTGATCCGCCCGGGATATTGTTCCGCCAACTGATGAATCTTCGGCACGTGGACGAATCCCACCGTGAAAAATTGAACGTTCTTGTCGGTGTATTTCAGAAAATCTTCAACCCATTCCATGGCCTTGGGGTGGAGGAACAGGTCGGTCCATTCCATGTATTCATTCCCCCCCAAACACCAATATTGCATGGGGTCCGTGGGCTTGGCATTGATGTAATTGAGGATAAATTCCCAATCATCCTGCGTGGTCTTCGGCGGGTCCTGGGTCTCGCGGTAGGAATGGTCGAGTTCGTAGCAAAAGGTGCATTCGACCGGGCACTTCTTCCCCAGGCTCAGGGGGATTTTTCCCGCGTCCATTTCGCGGATTAACACTTCCTGATACCCCTTGCCTTCCAGCACCAGCGTCGGCTCCAAGACCGGCAGTTCCCGTCCCATTTCTAGCCCCGTCCTCCTTGTCCGTGTTCACTCATTGGTTGACCATTCCCCCCTCACCCCAACCCTCTCCCTATTTCCCGCTTAAGGCAGGAAATCGGAGAGGGAGTCAAAGTGGTGGATCCATACACCTTATTGACACCGCCACGACACGTTTGCCACACTTCGATGCACTTGAGCCCCGTTCACGAGATCCTTTATGCCTTCACCACCTGCACACCAAGACCCTGCATCTGAGGAGCCTATGACCAAGGCTCTCGAACTCTTCAACCTTACCCTGCCGCTTCGCCCCACGACCCTTCACGAACGGTATCAGGAACTCCTGGTCACCTGGCATCCTCACCGATACGCCAACCTGACCAACAATCCCACCAAGTATATGCAAATGTACAAGAAAGCAGAGGCGATGACCAAGGAAGTGCAGGCCGCGTATAAACTGCTGAAGGAGTTTATGGAAAGCCACGGTCACGCGCCTTCTTCGGTTTGACGGCCGTCCACGGGCCAGGCGGCCATGCGCTACGTGGCCGAATGGCTGACGACCCGCGTCATCCCCGGCTCCCCGTCTTTTCCCCCTTCGGGGTCCACTTTGGCCACCGGCCACGTAATCAATCCAGCGACGGTATCAGGCGCGGCTTCGGCAGGACTGTGCCGGGTCGCATAAATTTGCGGCAACCGGTTCGTGCCGAACCGTGAAATGTAGAGGAAGATCTGCTCGCGGGCGTTGATCCGCACGGCCCAGGGTTCGAAATCGTTCTGATAAAACTCTTCGCACAACTGCATGGCATCCAGGCAACTCAGGCTCCCGGGTTCCTTCAGCGTGTAATAATAATCCAGGGGCATATCGTATTCGTCCTGCCTCTGAATCGTCATGCCGAATTTTTCAGGATTCCTGACCATCGGCGTATGGCGATAGGCCACGAAGTAAAACAACTCGACGGAATGGATATCGGCGTTGTTGTCGAGCAGGAACTGCCGCGTCTCTGCGGCTTCTTCCCTGGTCTCGCCCGGGAATCCGTAAAACGCCATGACGTGGTTCCAAATCCCCACCTTCGCGGCTTCCCGCAAATTATTTTCAATCACGCTCTTCCGTGCGTGCTTATCCATGAGTTCCAACACGCGTTCATTAGCCGACTCCATCCCGTAGTACAGGGTCTTACAGCCGGACTGCGCGGCGAGTTTCCACACTTCAGGGTCCTGGAGCGACTCCTCAAAGCGAATCAACGTCGTCCACTTGATGTCCACCTGTTCTTCTATCAGGAGTTGCGACACTTTTTTGAAGAGCGCGGGCGGATACGATTCGTCGGCAAAGAGAAAATGATCGGCCTGATACATCTCCTTGAGGGCTTTGACTTCCCGGACCACGTCCTGGGCCGGCTTGCCGCGATACTGGTCAAAATACCCTTGCCCGTGATCACAGAACGTACACTTCCCCCAGTAACATCCCCGGGTCGCCAGGTACGGAAGGATGCGCGTGGGGACGAAATAGGAATCCAAGGGCAACCCTTTGAAATCGGGCAATGGAAGCGCCGTGGTCTTTTCCGTATAAATTTCCGCATTGGTCCGAACGTGTCCGTTTTCCCGATACATCAGGTTCGGAACCGCTTGCCACGTTCGATCACCCACCAGGGCTTCCAATAACCACAGCAGGGCGTGTTCGCCTTCATACATAATGGCTGAATCAAACACGGAAGAGAAAAACGGCTCCTGTTTCGCCAAATCTTCCTGAAGCCGTGTAATCACGTTCCCTCCGACCGTGACGTGGATATCCGGGAACGCCTCCTTGATCATTTTGCAAAAGGTAAACCCGGCGATCAGTTGCATCTGCGTCCCGATGGAGACACCGACCACTTCGGGGCGTTCCTTGCTGATCACCGACAACACCAATTGCCGGCACACGTCCCGATACACGTTCACCTGCTCATCGTCCAAGCACGCCAAGACTTCACTCGATACACCGGGCCGATAGCCCAAATGACTCTCCATGGGGTAATACACGAGGGAAGCGGGAAAATACGCGGCGGAGACATACCGCATGACGTCACGAAACACGTTCAACGCCCATTCGAGTTTATCGGCTTCGTAGAAATCGTCACTGCGGTTGATGCGTTTCGCTTCCTCGGCGTTCGCGGCCAATTCCATCACGTCAAGCGCCAAGGCTTCCTGCAGGCAGGCTTTCTGATTGATCTCCTTTTCGCTCAAGCTTTCGCGCTGTTCTTTCGCTTCGAGTGCCCGGAGCTGTTGGACCATGCGCGCATTGACCCAGATCAGGAACATGTCACTAAAGAACAACTCATACATTTCGATGTTCACGTCCTGCTGAATGACTTCATGGCCGTTTTCCCGAAGGACCGCCGTGAGACTCGGCAACGCCAGATACGGAGCCGTGGGAACCCACTCCGGCGGGAAGAGCAGCATGGTCTTCAACTTCCGACTGCTCTTTGCCGGGGAGGCCGCGTTATCGATGTTGATGAGGGAAGAATCCATCAGACGTTTGCCAATTCTTCGGCACTCTCTTCGGGAGCGATGCGGAATTGCAGGGCCGGAAGTTTGTTGGTGCCGAAATGGGCCACGTAGAGAAAAACGTATTCACGGATGTAGATCTTCAAATCCCAGCCGGTGTAATGATTCTGCTCGAACTCTTCAAACACCCGTTCGGCGTCCTCCACGCCCAGCCCATCTTTCACGGTGAAGTAATAATCCAGGGCAAGGTCCCATTCAGGGTTTTTGTAGTACGTAATGCCCCATCGCTCCGGGTCCTTGGCCACAGGGGTATGCTTGCTGAGATCGAAGGTGCCGAAGCCGATGGAATGCACGTGCGTTCTATTGTCTTCCAGGAATTGCATGGAAAACTTCGCGTCTTCATACCGTTCGCCCGGAAACCCGAAAAATCCCATCACGTGGTTCCACACCCCGTGTTTCGAGGACAGTTCCAGGCTCCGTTGAATCACTTCAGTGGTCGTGGCTTTATCCATGAGTTGCAGGACCCGCTCACTGCCGGATTCATAGCCCATATGGAGGAACTTACACCCTGAATCCTGGGCATCCTGCCACACCTCGTCATCCAACAGGCTCTTCTCGAAGCGGATGTGCGTGGTCCACGCAATGCCCAACTGATGTTCTTTGAGTTGCCGCGTCAGTTTTCGGAAGAGGGCCGGCGGATAGGATTCATCGGTAAAGTGAAAATACCGCGTGTGATATTTGTCTCGGAGGAATCGAACTTCCTCGATGATCTCCTGGATCTTCTTGGTCCGATAGCCGGCCGTATACCCTTCGCCATGATCGCAAAACTCACACCGCCCCCAATAACAACCCCGCGTCGCGAGATAGGGCAGCACGGGTTCCGGCACGAAGTATCGATCCAACGGGAGCCCATCAAAATCCGGGGGCGGCAGATCCGCCATGTTCTCGGAGGAGGTGACCGGCGACGTATGAATGCCCGAATCATCCCGCCACAGGACGTTCGGAATTTCGTTGAAATCCCGATCGGTCCCGATCGCGTCCACCAATTGAAGGAACGCCGTTTCTCCTTCATACACCACCGCACTGTCAAACAGCGCAAACAGCTTGGGAGTCGTCGGCAGGACGTCGCGCAACCGGGTCACGGTATTGCCGCCGATGGTCACGTGGATATCGGGAAAAGACTCCTTGATCATGGCGCAGAAGGTCATGGTCGAAAACAGTTGCTGCCGCAAGACAATGGAAATGCCGATGATATCCGGCTGTTCCTCAACAATGGCCGGCTTGACGATATGGTCAAAGACGTCGCGATAGACGTTGACTTGCGTATCTTCGACCGCGGCCAGGACCTCAGAGGACATGAAGAGTTTATACGACAGGTCCGTTTCCATCGGCGGCATACAAATGCGGGCGGGGGCGTACACCAGCGAAATGGTCGACGTCACGTCCCGAAAGACGTTCATGGCCCATTCGAGTTTCGCCGCGTCGTAGAAATCCGGAGAACGGACGATTGCCTTGGCGCGCTCCGCCTGCTCAATCAAGTCAGCCATGCGAGACCGGGTACATGCGCACAAGGCCAACTGCAACTCGGTTTCTTCATCCGAAAGCCCACGATCCCTGGCCAGTCTTTTCAAACGATCCAGTTGCTGGGGCACGCGTTTCAACGCACGCTTGAGAAAATCCGCGCTGAAATACCAATCGTACATCTCGAGGTTGACGTCCTTCTGCACCACGTCATGCCCGGCACGGCGCAGGAACGCCGTCAACGTCGGGAGACTCAGGTAGGGCTCGGAGGGATACCAATCCGGAGGGAAGAGCAGCATGATCTTTTTCCTGGACCCGCCGTCCGCCTCGGATTCCGTGCGACGCCGCTTCAGGAGCTTCGGGCTGATCAACCCGCCTTTATCATAGTCGATTTTCATAATCGTCAATCCTCATGGCCGAATCCGTACAGAAGAAAAGCCTATCCCGGACAAGGACCCGCTTGATGACGGCCATTCTATGCTTTAGGGAAATAGCCGGTCAAGGACAACAACACGACGGTCGTTCTTGCAAAGTAGCACATCGTCTTGACGATAACGGCCGCTCGTAGTAGCCTAGGCCGCATGAACGCGCTTGCATTCGACACACACAAGGCGGTCAAGGCTCTCAAGGAAGCCGGGGCCGATGAACGCTTGGCCGAAGCCGTGGTCGCAACAGTCGGGGACGCCATGGGCGAGAACGTGGCCACGAAGGCCGACATTGCCGCCGTGCGGTCCGATGTCACCGGCGTACGGTCCGATATCGCTACCGAGATTGCCGGCGTACGGTCCGAGATTGCCGGCGTACGGTCCGATATCGCTGCCGAGATTGCCGGCGTACGGTCCGAGATTGCCGCATTGGAAGCCCGACTCTACCGCCACCTTTGGATCATGGCCGTCGGCATTGTCGGTCTCACGGTCGCGCTAGTGAAACTGATCACATGACCAGCTATTTCCTCTAACTGATCTACCAGCCTCCTCAGTGCCTCGGAATAGATTCCCGATTAGATCCTCAATCAGATCAAGGACAAGCGTCGGGAATTGTCAACGAATGCGTGAACACACACAGGAATGCCCGAAAGTGAGTAGGTCGGATTAGCACAGCGTAATCCGACACGGGCGGTGAGCGTAGATCAGGACGTTGGTGTCGACGGCAATCATTCCAGATCGATCACGTCGTAGAGTGCATCCCTGTCCGAGATGTCGACGTTGGGCGGGCGCTTCCCTTTTACGGGGGTGATCCGGAGCTTGAAGCCCGGCCCCTTGCGAGGGGTGGCCATCAGTTTTGCCCGCAGGGCATCTTCGACGAATCGCGTGAGCGTGACGCCGTCTCGTGCGGCGCGCTCCTTGGCGTGACGTAAAACCTGATCGTCCAGATTGAGCGTAGTCTTCATGAGAGGTTGGCCTCGGCCTGACGTATGGCTAAACCATATATATGGCAAGAATGTCCCCCTCTCCCCTTGTTGTGGGAGAGGGTTGGGGTGAGGGGGCCAAAGGGCAGTTTAAAGCATATCCCGTGCAGTGACTCGGGCTACCACCCGACAATGGCAGAAAAACTATCGTTGAGAATGTGACAAATTGATAATGAAATGACGAATTGTAAAAAGTTTAAATATTTCACGCTTTTTCTAAACTTTAAAAAAATAAACAAACTTTAAATATTTTAAACTTTGCCAGAAACTTTACAATGTTTAAACATTTTAAAAAATGTCAAATACTTTAAAGAATGCAAAAACTGCAAGCAGATGGACAACACATCACGAAAAGCATGTTCGATATTTGTAGCCGCGCCAGATACACGCAAAACGCTGCAACGACAACTTGAAAGATTTTCCCCACAGGGAGTGCGCGCATTCCGAAGCATGGCTGAAGTCCGGAAACACAAAATGATTGATTTTGACAGGCAGGGCGCTAATATAGGATAGCTGCCCGCCTGATGATTATGTGCGAGTCAAGACCGAACGAAGGATGACGCACTCGACAACATCCGGGAAGCTATTGCACTGTGCCTTGAGGTATGTGTGGGAACAGGGCTGCCTTGCTCATCGAAACACGGCAAATAGAGGTTTCGGTGTAATGCCGGCGTTGCCTGCTTTAAACGGAAAACACGTTATACGAATTGTCGAATGGTACGGTCCGTCAAGGAGGAACTAAAGATGGCAGATGATCTACGCACTCTCTCGATAGGCAAAAGAATGCAACGGGTAGAAGATTTATGGGACAGCATCGCCGCCGATCAAGCCGTCCTGCCGCTGACCGATGAACAAAGGATTGAGCTCGATCGGCGTTTGGATGCGTACGAAACAGACAATATTAGGGGCCGCGAAGCCTCCGAAATCGTGACGACTTTAAAAAAGCAGTTATGAGCCTCAAGGTCTCTATCCGCCATGAAGCGGAAATAGATATCGAAGAGGCCGCAACCTGGTATGAGGGGCAACGCCAGGGCCTAGGACATGAATTTCTCGATGAGATGCTGAGCCTGTTGCCAAACAATCACAGAAAAGCCGGCTATGTATCCCGTTGTCCACAGAAACACCCGCCGCGCCTTGATTCGTCGATTTCCATTTGGGGTCTACTTTCGGATTGAGGATGAACAGATCATAGTCGTTGCCGTTATGCATGGCAGTCGGCATCCAAGGAAATGGCGGCAAAGAACATGACGAGGGATTCTGCGCTCTCACTTGCCCGGTCTTTTCAATATACCTCAAAACCTGCCAAGCAAGACGCCCTTAAACAGTTGGACCGTTGGATTGAGGCACTGAAGCAAGCACAGCTTTTCACGTTCTGTGGATTGCCGTATGGGGTAGAGATGGGATTATGATTAAGAATCAAATAACGTTATGGGGAGCAGTGGCTAGTATTTTGGGACTTTTTCTGAGTTTTTATTATTTGACAGCAGATGACAGTACACAACCGCACAAAGGGAACGGAATAGAAGAAAACAGGGAGAGCAATATTCCAGAATTCCCTAAAAAAGGAACAAATCAAAAGCCAATAAAGGACTTAACTTTAGAAAGTTTGGAAGCTGATTTTTTGCTTACTAAAAAAATGAATTATACAAGAAATAGAGATGCAGGGCTAATGCATTTAGTCAATAAAGCTTTGAAGGCTGAAAAATATGACTTTACCTTAAAAGCCATAGAGTTTGCTTTAGCTATGCATTTTTCTAGAAATCGCGATGAAGCACTTCGAATGATAGTAGATAAGGCCCTCTCACAAGGGCATAAGGATATTGCGATACGAGCAACTGATGGATTTATTTATTCAAGAAATGCTGACGTAGCGAGACAACAAATCATAGAATACTCGAACTCTAGTGCAACTCAAAAACTACCAGCAGAACGCCCTTGAGCAGTTGAGATAATCCTCGCAGGAAGGCTTGTCGGCCCTTGAAATCATATTCGAACGGCTGAGGTTGGTTCGACGAAGTACGTGGATCATGAAGGAGGAGTCTCGATCATGAAAGTCATGAGGCGCGGGTGGAATTCTTTTGCCGGGCGTGTCGGAATAGGGTTGGGTCTTGTCTTGCTTGCCGGAACCCTCCAGGCGGAATCGCCGGCCACCATTCACGTGGGGACCTTTTCTCGCGCAGAGGCTGGAGGGGCCTACCCTGATTCCTGGAAGCCCCTCACGTTCCATAAGATCGACGAGCATACCGAGTACTCGTTGGTGGAAGACGACGGGACCGTGGTCATCAAAGCCGTGAGCCGCGGTTCTTCCTCGGGGTTGACCCGAGAGGTGACCATCGACCCCAAGCTCTATCCCATTGTCGAATGGCGCTGGAAGATCGAGAACGTGTTGCAAAAGGGTGACGTCACCACAAAGGAGGGAGACGATTACCCCGCCCGGTTGTATATCACTTTCGCCTATGACGAGAGCAAAATCGACTTTTTGGATCAAGTCCAATATGAAATGGCCCTGGCGCTTCACGGGCAGTACCCCCCGACCGGAGCCATCAATTACATCTGGGAGAGTCGAAGCCCGATCGGGACCATTGTCCCCAATCCGTACACGGATCGCGCGAAAATGATCGTCATTGAAAGCGGAGAGGCAAAAGCCGGGCAGTGGGTGACCGAATCGCGCAACCTGTACGAGGATTATCGAAAGGCGTTCGGGGACGACCCGCCCTCAATCTCCGGTGTGGCCGTGATGACGGATACCGACAACACTCAAGAATCCGCCGTGGCCTATTTCGGGGACATCGTGTTTAAAAAAGCGGCGGCTGACTAGCGGGGCTGTCGGGTTACGCTATGAGACTGTCGGGTTACGCTGCGCTAACCCGACCTACGGGGGCTGATACTACCTACGGTCTGGATTTCCCCCTCACCCCGGCCCTCTCCCGCAATGGGGAGAGGGAGTGAACAGCAGGCGCGATGGGATCACGCGGCGGCGAAGGCCAAAGACACTGGATTCCCGATCAGGTCGGGAATGACAGAAAGAAGAGCACAGGAGGGGAATAGAAGGCGACCTAAGACATTACCAAGCCGCGACCCGGGATACGGCCCTACAAATACTACCCCCCCACCGGTTCGCCAGCGGGCTGCGCCCTTGGCTCCCCGACTCCCCCTCAAGGGGGGAGTGATGGAGGAGGGGAAGAGGGAGCTTACAGTAGATTCGGGGAGAGCCATCGTTCCACGGTGGCCACGTCCATTTGCTTGCGCGCGGCGTAGTCCTTCACCTGATCGTGGTCGATCTTGCCCACGGCGAAGTATTTGGCTTGGGGATGGGCGAAGTACAGGCCGCTGACCGACGAAGCGGGAAACATGGCAAACGTTTCCGTCAGGTAAATGCCGGTGCCCTTTTCGGCCTCCAGCAGGTCGAACAGGATCCGTTTTTCGGTGTGGTCCGGGCATGCGGGATAGCCCGGGGCCGGACGGATTCCACGATAGCGCTCTCGGATGAGATCCTCAGCAGACAGTTTTTCTTCTTTGCCGTACCCCCATGCCTTACGGACTTCCCGGTGCAGCCATTCGGCAAACGCTTCGGCAAGCCTGTCGGCCAACGCTTTTGCCATGATCGAGTTGTAATCATCATGATCTTTTTCGAATCGCTCGCACAGGGCCTCGATCCCGATTCCCGTGGTCACCGCAAACCCGCCCAGGTAATCCGCAAGCCCCGTTGACTTGGGCGCGATAAAGTCCGCCAGGGCGTAATTGGCATCGCCTTCCGGTTTTTCGAGTTGTTGGCGAAGGGTATGGAAGGTCGTCAGTACCTCCGAGCGCGATTCGTCCGTATAGACTTCAATATCGTCGTTCACGCTGTTGGCCGGGAACAATCCATAGACCGCCTTGGCCGTGAGCAACCGGTTATCGAGAATGTCCTTGAGTAACCCCTGGGCGTCATCAAACAACTCTTTGGCCTTGCTTCCGACGATCGGGGCTTCGAAGATTTTTGGGTATCTCCCTTTCAACTCCCAGGTATGGAAAAAGGGCGACCAGTCGATCACCGGCACCAGGTCGCTTAACGGCTGATCGTCGATCACCCGCGTTCCCAGGAAACTCGGCATCGTTCGCTCCGACGTTTGCCAATCAATGGGGGTCCGCCGCTTCCGCGCCGCTTCCAGCGGCAACAACTTCTTCAGGGTTTTCTTGCCTTCATAGGCTTCGCGCGACTGCTGTTGTTGTTGCCGAACCTTTTCCACAAATCCGGGTTTTGCTTCCTTGCTCAATAATTGCCGGACGACGTTCACGGCCAACGACGCATCCATCACGTGCACGACCGGTTCGGGATAGCCCGGGGCGATTTTGACGGCCGTATGGGCTTTGCTCGTCGTGGCGCCGCCGATGAGGAGTGGAATATCGAAACCTTGACGTGTCATTTCTTTCGCATTGTAGGCCATCTCATCCAATGACGGGGTAATCAGGCCGCTCAGGCCGATCATATCGACCTGTTCCTCTTTGGCTCTTGCCAAAATCTTTTCGCAGGGTACCATCACCCCGAGATCGATCACGGCATAGTTGTTACACCCCAACACCACGCCGACGATGTTTTTGCCGATGTCGTGCACGTCGCCTTTGACCGTGGCCAGCAGCACCTTCCCTTGCGCCCTACTTCCCGACGCTTCTTTTTCCTGATCCATGAAGGGCAGCAAATACGCCACGGCTTTTTTCATCACCCGCGCGCTCTTGACGACTTGCGGCAAAAACATTTTTCCGGAACCGAACAGTTCCCCCACGACGTTCATGCCGTCCATCAACGGACCTTCGATGATCTTGATCGGTTTGTCGTATTGCTGCCGGGCCTCTTCCACGTCTTCGTCGATGTAGTCCACGATCCCTTTGACCAAGGCATGCGAGAGCCGTGCTCCCACGGAACCTTCCCGCCAGGCATCGGCTTTGACGACCGCCTTGCCTTCCTGTTGCACGGTTTCGGCGAACTCGACCAACCGCTCGGTCGCGTCGGGCCTTCGATTCAGCAGGACGTCCTCGACCAGTTCCAGCAGCTCCTTGGGGATCTCCCCATAGACTCCCAACTGGCCGGCATTGACGATGGCCATGTCCAGCCCGGCTTTGATCGCGTGATACAGAAACGCCGAGTGCATGGCCTCACGCACGACGTTGTTCCCGCGGAACGAGAAGGAAATATTGCTGACACCGCCACTGGTTTTGCAGTGCGGCAACGTGGCTTTGATCCGCCGAACGGCCTTGATGAAATTGACCGCATAGTTGTTGTGCTCTTCAATCCCCGTGGCGACCGTCAGGATATTCGGGTCGAAGATAATGTCCTGCGGCGGAAACGCGATTTCTTCCGTCAGGATCTTATACGCCCTGGTGCAAATATCGACCTTCCGGTCGATGGTATCGGCCTGTCCCGTTTCATCAAACGCCATCACCACCACGGCCGCGCCGTACCGCTTGACCAGGCGGGCTTGTTCTTTGAATTTCTCCTCGCCTTCCTTCAAGCTGATGGAATTGACCACGCCCTTGCCCTGAACGCATTGCAGGCCGGCCTCGATCACCGACCACTTCGAGCTGTCGACCATGAGAGGGACACGGCAAATATCGGGTTCCGAGGCAATGAGGTTCAGGAACCGCACCATGGCGTTTTCGGAATCCAGCATGGCTTCGTCCATGTTGACGTCAACGAGTTGCGCGCCCCCTTCCACCTGCTGGCGGGCCACCGCCAGGGCTTCCTCGAATTGACCTTCGCGAATCAACCGGGAAAATTTCGGTGAGCCCGTGACGTTCGTCCGCTCCCCGATGTTCACGAAGTTCAGCTCGGGCCGGATCGTCAGGGGTTCCAGCCCGCTCAACCGCGTGGCATGATCGGGTTCGACCACCGTATGGGGAGGCAGATCACGCACCGCCTGGGCAATCACGGCAATGTGCTCCGGCGTGCTTCCGCAGCATCCGCCCACGATATTCAACCATCCGTTCCCGGCAAATTCCCGCAAGTCTTCCGCCATCCGCTCCGGTGTTTCGTCAAACCCCCCGAAGGCGTTCGGCAGCCCCGCATTGGGATGGCAACTGATGTAGACCGGGGCACGTTTCGACAGTTCCTCGATATAGGGACGCATTTGCTTGGCCCCCAGGGCACAGTTGATCCCGACACTGAAGGGATCCGCATCGACAATGGAGTGCCAAAAGGCTTCAATCGTCTGCCCGGAAAGCGTTCGCCCGCTTTGATCGGTAATGGTCACGGAAGCCATGACCGGAATAGACACTCCCTGTTCCTGGCGATATTGATCGATGGCAAAAAAGGCGGCCTTCGCATTGAGCGTATCGAAAATCGTTTCCACGAGAAGCAGGTCGCTTCCCCCATCCACCAAGCCCCGCACTTGTTCGTAGTACGCTTTCCGCAATTGTTCAAACGTCACCGCGCGAAAAGCCGGGTCATTCACGTCCGACGACATGGATGCCGTCCGGTTGGTGGGCCCCAGCACCCCGGCCACGAATCTCGGCCGCGAGGGATCTTTGTTCATGACCGCATCCGCCGCCTTCCGCGCCACCGTGGCCCCGGCCAGGTTCAACTCATACGCCAAGTGTTCCATTTGATAGTCGGCCATGGAGATCGCATTGGAGTTAAACGTATTCGTTTCGATCATGTCCGCCCCGGCTTCCAGATATTCCTGATGGAGCGAGCCGATGAGATCCGGTTGGGTCAGCACCAACAGGTCGTTGTTGCCTTTGACGTCACAGGGATGCGTGGCAAACCGCGTCCCCCGAAAGTCGGCCTCCGACAGGTTCCGTTTCTGGATCATCGTGCCCATGGCACCATCCAGCACGAGGATCCGCCGGTGAAGCCGGTCTTTCAATTCTTCAATTCGGGTTGTCGGACTCATGACGTGATTCTCATATAATCAGAACAACCCACTATCCAAATAATGAACGCAAACTTATACCCTTAAATCTTTGATAACGCGCACAGGGAGCAGTTGAAGGGCTAAAAAGATTAGTGGCCTTGGCCCGTCTTTCTCTTTTTTTCCACCACGTAGCGATGGGTCGGCCAGACATTGGGGATGGGTTTCTGCGTTATAACGAATAAGCTGGGGTTCTCTTCGGTCTCGTTTTTGGTCCGTTCGTTCGGTTTAGATGGTTCAGAAAATGAGCAGATATCTTGCACAGTGTAACTCTTTGCGCTGGAACCTATAAAGTTGCGGCCAGCAGTGTCCGTAAGCTTTCGAGTGTTAGATACCGTTTTATCTTTATCCCAGACGAAGGCAGCCATCCCGATATTGCTATCGGCAGGCGACGCACACTTAACATCGGAGTACCGATATCCGTAAAGTGAAACCGTGGGCTGAAGATGTTTTGGGTACAAATACCATTGTGCAACCCATTGTGCCCTGGTCATCAAGCCCACATCTTCGACTTTGCTGCCATCTAAGGTAGGCAACGATTTCGTCGGTTTCGATGGTTCTTGTGCAACCCCTGTCTCAACAAACGACAAAAAGGCTATGCTCATTACCATGGCTAGTGAGGCTCGGCTAAATGCTTTCATTTTCAGCATAGGTTTATGTCTTATCGTCTTCTGTATGTGAACTATTGGGGCATTCCTGTTTTTTCGGGTATGCTCAGAACTTCTTTCAGTATCAGTGCTACTATCGCGGGTGGGGTTAAACCCGAAAAGTAGAGTCTCATTGGAGAGTATCCGCCATCCTTCCAACTTCCGAGCCATGCGAACAACAGGGAAGCATAAATGATGCCTGCCGGCAATATGATGGGCTCGGTCACTACGTATAGAGGGAGGTTTTCTTTTAGGGCAGGAATGACGACCCCCAAGAAAGTCAGGGAACCCGCAAGCGCCATCAAAAACCGCTTCCCCTGTCCCCACCTGGATAGACAGGATCGAGCCATTGTTTTCGTACAAGTTTCACCAATTCGCCCAACTCGCTACTGAGCGAAATCGGTCGGCCCTCTTTGGTAGACGACGGTTCGGGATCAGCTTCCTGATTTTGAGTCATAATTTATGTTATCTCTTTCCTCCAATCAACGCAAACACGTTTCTTCAGAGTTTCTAATAATACCCGCACGATGCACCCGAAAAAGACAAGGCATGTCCCGGGCTTTGACCTGGTATACCGCGCTACAAATGCCTCTACATCCGCCACTTGCTTGACTCAATTTCAGTCCAAGGTTAGGATGAAAATTATTGAGTCTGATCGAAATCGATTCATGCACAATCCTTGTTTCCAGCGATTCCCCTTGGTTTTTGTTTTAACCGTCGGCCTGATGGTTGTTCTTCCGACGGCCTCCCTGCACGCCAAACCCTTTTTCGAGGACGGGTTTCTCGGGCTCACACAACAGGAAGTCCATGCGAAGCTTGGCATTCCCCACGCCATCCGTTCGAGAAAGTCCGCCCTTCGCGTGTTCAGCTATTATTCGCCCAGGGATTGGAAAAAATATTTCAGTAAGCTCGTGTCTCCTCAGTATGGCGAGGACGTGTACACCTACTCGCGCGATGGTGTTCAGGTCCGCTATTCGTTTGTCTATAAGCTGGATTTCCGCGAGGCACGGGATTTTCCCACGTTGCACGTCAAACGGGTTGAAGTTGAATTCACGCCCAGTATCCCCTTGAAGGCCGTTCCTTCGTTAGTCAACGAATTCAGCCCTTCGGTCAGGCCGAAGAACCCGGCGTTTCGGTCGAATCTGTGGGTCCTGTTGTTCAAAGGCCCTCCGTCGAAGGAGGCGGAACTCGTGGTAGAGCAATGGGATAAGGAGGACGGGGATTGGTCGCTGGCGTATCAATTATTTTCCCTTAACGGTCTTCCGGACTATTTGACCGTCGACTCCTCCATCGATCGGTTGGAATTTACCGTTCAAAGCCTGGCGCGGATTCATCAAATCGGCCGGCATACCCATGAACCCATCCTGAACCCCTACTCCCCGGAATTTGCCCAACGCCCCCCTGCACCGCCCAAACCCCAAAAAACCATTCCGGTTCCAGTCTACGCCGAATAGCCGTTTCCTCGTCTCCCTCAGTCTCCTTCTTCCAATCGAAGATCGTGCGCGTCCGTTAACAGCATGTAGGCTTCACCCCACTGGTTGGGACTGTCCAGGCTCCAGGCCTCGTGGACTCCCTCTTTTTTCAAGCGTACTCCCCACGTTCCTCCGAACACCACGTACGCCGCCCCGCGTCCGGATTCCTCAACGGGTTGCGCCAGTGCCGGGCATTCCGGACGGTCTTCATGATCGGTCCACCCCACGACGTCACACCATTCACCCCGAGAAGAACGTTCGTAACTCTTGACTTGTCGAAGACGCTGCGCGGGGCCCAATTCCTTAAACCGGAGAAAGACGGAGGTCTCACAGTTGGGGTTCTCTTCCACCTCGATGAACATCGTCGCCCCTATATTGACGGTTTTCTTCGACGGTTGCTAGACTGGACTCATGCAACCTCAAGAATCGCTTCCCACTTCAGTCGTCCCGGATGCTCCTCATGAGGACGGCTCACACGGCCAATCGCTTCCCTTCCCGTACCGGCGCTCCGTCCGGATGACCCTCTCTCTCTTACTGGGCGTCTTTGCCGTCTCCATGCTTGCCTGGGGATTTCTGCCTGGACTCCTGGACCCGACTTTTGAACGCCACATCCAGGACAAGGACGTCATCGTGGGCATGACGCGGGAGCAAGCCATGCAAGCCTGGGGCTCACCATACCAAATGAACATCACCTATACCGACCGTGGAGTTCGCCGGGAAGAATGGGTCTATGAAGACTGGATTGACGCGGGATCCGTCAAACACCGCTATCTGTATTTTGAAGAAGGCGTCCTGGTGGGGGGGTGGAAATAACTCTCCGTTGCCCTTTTGGCCTGCCTCGCTTCTCCCTAAGGGGTTTCCGTAATCTGAACCCGCCGCTCCCGATCATCCCCTCCACTGACCACGAGCACCCGCTTCCACTCACGAATTTGGTAGATAGCCCAGGCATTCGGCTGTTCTTGGAAAAACGCTTGCGAGTCCTCTCCCTTGGCATTCAGATAGGTCGGCTCCGTAAATCCTTCATCCAATACGTAATCCATCAGGCTTTCGGTTGTCATCCCTTTTCCACGTAAGGCAACGTGCGACAAAAAGGTCAGGATTTCGTCAGGATTCGCTAGCATGACTGGATCAAAAGCCATGTTGTTTTTTCCTCAGTTATGATATGCTGTTCAAGATGACATTGTAGAGTGACAAAAACGAGAAACGCAAATAAGGACGCCGCTCGCCTCGTCACTCGTGTTTCGATAATGTTCAAAGACCTCCTATCCCATAACCTGCGTTCCATCATAGATCAATCCTTTCCCCCCTATCCCGCTCCATGATGTGGAAGCTTTCGGCTGAACAATTTCGCGACCGAATTTTCGACGTTCTTGGCCGCAAGCAGCATTGGTCGACAGCCCACTTCAACGGAAGCACCGTCACCAAGGCGCAACTCAACGTTCACTTCCGTCAGGAATATGTGGTGTATCTGCGAGATTTTGCCGTCCTGCTTGCGAGGGTCGTCGGGAAAAATCCCCCCTGGCAAGTACGTCGTCACTTGGCGACGACGATTTATGAAGAAGAGACCGGGGGGCTTTCGATTGGCCAACCACACCAGGAACTCTTCCTTCAAATGATGATGGGCCTGGGGTACAAGCGGGCTGAATTTCGCGACGTCGAGTTGTTATCAAGAAGTTATGCCTATCGGAAATGGCTTGATGAAATCTGCGATCGGGAAGACTGGATCGTAGGCGCGGCGGTCCTCACCATTTTCGTACAAGGTTCGGCCAACGACAGGGAAGAGGTCAGGGCGCAGAAAGAACCAAAGGCCCAAGCGGACGTTGAAGATATTGTAAAAAAACATCCCCTCGTGGTCTACCACGGGCTCTCTCCGGAACATCTCGACCTCGTTCGCGCGCGCGAGATGATCGAACCCTGTAACCGATCCCTTGTCTATGACCTTATCGCCAAAGAAGCCGTAGAGTCCGGCACCAAAGCCTTGATCCTGGAAAAATTGGAAACGGGATTGAACGTGTGGCTCCAATACCGCGACGGAATTGCCCGGGCCTGCGGACTCAGGAAGCCGTAACGCCCTCCTGCGCTCTTGACCACGCGTGCGTTCCGGCGCAATGCTTTCACGTGTGTGTCACCGCACGAGAAGATAATGCAAAGCGGTATCTCCCAGAATCGCCACCCACGCCGTGACGTTCAAGGCAACAAGGGAACGCTGTTGCTTCCCCCAACATCGAGCAATCGCCCACACAATCAGGACTTGCGTCAAGATCGAAAAAGGCCGATGCACGCGAGACGACATTCCGCCACCTTCACTTGCAATCGCCGTGACGGCCGCCAAGCCATAACACGTGAGGGCTCCGGCTTGAATCCGGATAGTGGTCCGATCCATTTTCCGACGAACGACCACCACCAAGGCCGTTGTCAAACACACGACCACCACTAACAAGAGCAAGGGAAACAGGGGCCATAGCGTTTTCGCACTCAGTTCCACGGTTTCTTCTTCAATCCCGGGCGTTCAACGCACCCGATGCAGGCCTTAAGAACACGGGTTTCCCGAGAAAAGGCATTTCAACCTTCTCGAATTTTTGATATGGTACGAATCCTGACTCTGGTGATGCCATGAATACTCGCCCACGGATTTTGCCGATTGCCTTTCTGGGGACATTGTTCCTCAGCGGATGGTTGGGGGGATGTTTGGGTCCCCCGCAAATCGAGACGTCCATTTATGAGGGCCCGAAAGGCTCCGTCGTGCTGAGAACCGTCTCGGAGGCGTCGTACCACCCTTCCCATCAGGCCGACCTTTCGGTCGAAATCTTTGAAAAAGTGTTAACCGGCATTCACTATCGACGGTCCTCCGCCAGGTGGCTTCAACGACTCCTGGACAGCGGGGCAAAATCGTCTCCCCTGCTTTCCCCGGATCAAGTCGCATTTTGGGCTCCTCACTTACGGCGCGCCTTTCTGCAAGTGACGGCTGAAGAACAGGTCATCATACGCATCCCTTTACAGTCGGCATCGGATTTTCAAAGACTGACCGGCATTCTGTCCTTCCAGCATAACGACCTGCATATGGCCCTTACTGTACCGGATTTATCGAGCCGGGGGCCTCGATCCAAAACCAAACCCAGGACTCCCGATTCCCTGGGAGTCATAAAGCCCACTGTGACGTTTCTGCCCAAGAGCGCCGTCAAGAAATCCTGGGATCAGGGAACGGGCACAAAGACTCTCACCATTGATACGGCATTGCTCGCCACGCTTAACGAACCGGTTTCAAAGGACGGCAAGCTCTCGACTCCCGACGCCACCCCAGTCCAGGTTACTCCCCCACGCCACGTTGCACCGCTAGTCATTCCTCCGGATCGTCCCATTATCCGGTTGGAATCCCCTCCGTCCGACGCTCTCCTGGAAGAAATGCGATCCTTGCGGCGCGAATTGTCCAGGCAGAAACAAGAAATAGAACGCTTGAAGAAGCGACGGGAATCGCCTTAACCCGGGTTAACTCACCTCGATCAGTTCAGGATTCTTGAGGATCACGTCACTGCCCAGCGGGGCCCGAAACGTCATCCGCTGGTAACAGGCATAGGTAACGTACGTGTCGCGCAGGCAATATTCGGCTATCTCCCGTCTGCGTCCTTGAGCCCACATTTCAGCCACTTGCTTGCCGCTTCCGGATTTGGTTTCGACTTGTAACGCACGGGCCAACACGTCCAGTTTGACCCATCCCCGCGTGTCCCAGTTACTCCAGATCGCCATCGTATCGTAGACGGGCTCCGTGCGGAATCTGGCCAAACTGATCTCCATCGACGGTTTGACGTGGTGAATGATCGAACGTTTTTTCAGAAAAGGGAGATCAAAGCCCAATCCATTATGGGTAATGAACAGAGAGGGCCGGAGTTCACCAAGACGAGCCCAGAACCGGCGAAGGAGTTCCTGCTCATGCGTGCCATACCAACTCACCGCACCGTGATACTCCATGGCGTCGGAGAACATCAGGAGCCCAATGCACACGATCCGGCTGAAGGTTCCGTCAAACGACGACTGCTCATACTTTTCATCTTCTTTCTTCCTTTGCTCACGAGCCTCGGCATGAGTGAATAAATCCGTATCACTCCCTTCGCAGGATTCGCGAGCGACCGAATCAACCCCAACCAAACGCGCCCATTCTTCCCGTGGGGCCTGAATGGTTTCAATGTCCAGTACGACCTTCATGGGCTGTGAATCGAACGATGCGCCTTCTTCACAAGTCTTGACTCCCGGCCCGCTTCATCAAGTGAGCCACGACCGGGCCATCGGCGGGAGGAAATGAATACTCGGCCAACTCCCAGGGCTTCACCCATCGGAAGTCCACACAACCTAATGGCTGCGGGTCACCCTGGGACAGGGAACACGTGAAAAAGTGCAACTCCACGCTCTTGTCGGAATATTCATAGTGCGTAATCGTCAAGGGTCTCGGTGCCGTTATTTCAATCCCCACTTCTTCAAACACCTCACGACGTGCACAGGCTTCGAACGTTTCATCCGCTTCGCGCTTGCCGCCGGGAAACTCCCAATAGCCCGCCAAATGCACGCCGGCTTCCCGGCATGTGATCAAATACCGCCCCCGGTGTTCAATCACGGCAGCAGCCACTTGGAGAACCTTCTTCTCAGCCATACCCGACAAACCTATTTCGTCTCCACGGGATACGCCTTACAAAATTCTCGCATCGGGCAATACAGGCAGTAAGGATTTCGCGCGGTACACACCACCGCACCGAAATCCATGAGGGCCTGATTAAAGTCATACCCTTTGCCTTTGGGGATCAGGGCTTCCGACAGGGCCCAGAGTTTCGATTTTTGCGTTTTGGGATCGCCCTTTCCCATAAAGACTCGATGCAGCACCCGCATCACGTTCGTATCGAGAATCGGGGCATCTTCATGAAAGGCAAAGGCCCGAACCGCTCCGGCGGTATACCGGCCAATCCCTTTCATCGACTGCAGTTGTTCGGACTCTCGCGGAATCTTCCCGCCGTAGTGGGCCACGGCCTCACAGGCAATGCTATGGAGGCGGTAGGGACGAACGTTATACCCGAGGGGGTACCATGTCTCACGAACGTCGTCCGGTTCGGCCTCGGCCAAATCCTTGAGCGTCGGATACTTTTCCAGGAACTCGTGGTACTTGGGAATGACCCGATCGACCTGCGTTTGCTGAAGCATCACTTCCGAGACAAGAATTCTGTACGGGTCCACGGTCCGCCGCCAAGGCAAATCGCGTCCACATTCGCCATACCATTTGAGCAAACGAATTTGAAAACGGCGCTTTGTTCCCCGATCAAGTTTGACTTGGGAAGACGAAACCGATTTGGACTTTTTAGTAGTTTTAGCTGGACGCGTCATGGGCCGTGCCCGGATTGTAGGTAGGGAGGCAGGCCCAATGCAAGCGGGAATATCGGGTTTCGCTCACCCCCCACCGGTTCGCCTGCGGGCTGCGCCCTTGGATCCCCGACTCCCCCTCAAGGAGGGAGTGATTAAGGGGAAATGAGAAGGCTCAAACACGTCGGGCCCGCGTCGGCCTTGGAAAACTCGCCCAATTCAACGCATGTGGTGGCATATCCCCGCGCCTCGATCAAGTCGCGCGTCAATGGGGAGGACGCCTGAACCAGTACCCCTCCGGGCAAGCGTAAGACGTTCGCTGCAAACGGCTCTGGGGCCGGAACGTGTAACAACCGGAACATCCCCAGGGCATCCGAATCAAGCCAGGCCGGGTTCACCAACAACGTCTCATCGTCGAGGGACGTGCACGCCGTCTTCAGATGGAGGCATGCCTGTATTCCGATGGGCGTCACTCCGTATCCCAAGGGTTCCGCAATCGCCCGGAGGGCTTCCACGCCCGCTCGATTCGTTCGTGTCGATATTCCGACGTACAACCTTTTCCCCATGCGCAACACGTCCCCGCCTTCAATCGTTGCAGGCGGCGATATCGTCACGAGGCGACGGTGACGGGCAAGAACGGGAAACAGCAACGCGGGTTCGCCCTGCCGCGACGGCACCCCCATCGAAGTCACCACCGCCAGTTCATCCAGGATAATGGCGTTGTCCTCGATAAAGACACTATCGGGAAACGCTTCTTCAGGTGGAAGGACTTCCCCCGCAACGCCCATTTGCCGCAGGGCCCGGCAATACGCTTCATGCTGTTGGAACGCCAGATGAAGGTCAATCTCTTCGCGAGGAACGTACCCGATTTCACAATTCACAAGCGAGGACGCGGGCCGGCGGGTGAGGGCAATCATTGCGCCGGCTTTTCCCCGTTGTCATCTCGTGGTACGTCGAGGCCGGCCTTCATCTTTACACCGTCTTAACATTCGTTTCATATCAACTTAATAATGTGGATCTACAATTAGAATAAGGATCTTAGGTATTTGTCGCAGCAAATTCTTTCCGGCTGTTTCCAGAAGAGACGTCACGATTGCCATGATGGTCAAAGAAAAAAATTGGATGAAAAACCTTTCCTTGCATTACGAAAAGACAAGGACTCTCCATCCTGCAGATCGATTCATGGTCGTCTTCGATATCGATGGAACCATTCTGGATATGCGGTACATGATCCTGTACGTTCTCAGGTCTTTCGACCGGCAGCATTCCACCGGTTTCTTCAACACGTTGACGGTTTCGGACATCAAGGTGCACGAAAACCAGATAGACCCGTTAGTCAGGACCTTCGTGCCTTCCCAAAGGCAGAGGGAAGAAGTGCTGAACTGGTACGTCACCTATCGCTGGTCCTCCGATGCCGTCCTGGAATCCCACCGCCCCTTTGAAGGCGTGATGGAGGTTATCCGGTGGTTTCAGATGCAACCGAATACCTCGGTGGGCCTCAATACCGGACGACCCGAACGCCTGCGAGCCGATACCCTTCGTTCCCTGAATGCGTTAGGCAAGGAATACAAGGTCACGTTTTCGAATGATCTGCTGTACATGAACCCTCATGGCTGGGAAAAGAACGTCAGTGCTTCCAAGGCGGAAGGGATCCGGGACTTTCAACGAAAAGGATATCGCATATTCGGATACATCGATAACGAGCCGGACAATCTTCTGGCCGTCTCGGAACAGGATCTCCATCAAGAGATTCTCCTGCTCCATGCCAATACCATCTTTGAGTCCAAGCGTAAACAGTTACCCTCCCATTCGGTGAGAGGCAACAAATACGATATCACGGAGTTGATTCCTGAACGTACCCTGCCCCGACACGTCCAGTTTGTCTGGCATGGTGTGAACGACGAGGCGAACTTACGGCAATTTGCCACGTCCAACGTCCAATGGGCTGAACTCGACGTGCGCCTCGATCCGATGAAAGAGCACGTCATCCTCCGCCATGATTCCTTTGCCAAGACTCCCGCGGTTGAAGGTGAGGAGTTCATCCTTTTGGACGATGCCCTGGAAACACTGCTGCAACTGGGCAAATCCGTCAAACTCGATCTCAAAGAAAACGCCGTCCTCCTTGAGAAAGTTCTAGCCCTGCTCGGCCGTCACAAGGTTGAGAGTACGGACTTATGGTTTAATGGAAACGTAGACGTGCTGCAAAAAGAAGGGTTTGCCGAATTGTTCGCGGCCTATCCCGAGGCCGTCATCCAATGCCCCATCGACTTTCTTGCTCCCATGATCATCAGCCTTCCTGAAAAAACCCGGGAGACCCTCGATCTGTTTTGCAAATGGGGCATGAACCGCTTCTCGCTGGGCTGGAAAACGCCGGGCATGACCGGCCTGTTGAATCAGCTCGATGAATGGGATTTCGACGTGAATATTTACAACGTGCCTGACCTGGAATCATTCTTAAGAGCCGTTCTTCTCCAGCCCAAATCCATCACGTCCGACTTCAATTTTCCGAAATGGCATTATTTCGGCCGGGGATCGGGAGAGAACCGGAAGCATTATGAGTATTTGATGCGTTCCTGATTCGTTTACGGCCACAGACCTGAAGATCAGTTCCCTCTGTCCAGAACCAACAACGTATTTTCATCAACCCAATCAACGGTCTCGTGGAGTTCGCGTTTGAGACTCGCTTGAAAGATTTCCAGGGCGTTCTTCAATTCTTCTTCGGTATAGAGAGAAAAGGTGGAATAATGCCTCGCCCGAACCCTTTCCACCAGTTGTGCCATGGTCGCCTTTCGTTGATAGTGAAACGGTTGGACCTGTTCCAGGCGTACCCCCTTGACGGCCAGTATCCCTGCTTCAAACTCATCCAGTTCATAGAGTCGGGTTTCTTTTTCCATGAATGATGGAAAATGTTGTCCCCAGATATTTCTCGCGTTTTGGCTTCTCAACCGGGTGTAGATGAAAATTTTTCCGTCGGGTTTACTCACCCTGACGGCATTTTCCAGAAACCGGACCAAATCAAAATGATGAACGGCGTTAAAGGTCAGCACGCAATCCATCGATCGATCGTCGAGGAGAATCTCATTGCCGTTCGCCCGGAGGGTTTTGAATTGTGAAACGTGATGATGCGTGAGGTAATCGGAAACTTGTTGCAACATCGACTCGTTCAGGTCGATACACGTCAAATGCAGGTTGTTGACGTGTTGGAAGAGCAACAAGTCATAGCGGCCGGCGCCGCATCCAACGTCCGCGGCCTGGACGTGGGAAAGACCCTTTAAGCGTTCACTGATGAAAAGGATCGGCTCCGGATCGGTTTGTCGAATGTGTCTGTACGAAGAAGCGACGTGGGAAAAATGGTCGTACATCGTGGGATTGCCATCCATGATTCACTCCTTAGCTTCTGCTTCCCGCGCATGAACGCAATCCGTTTTTCATCCTTCACGAAGTGGACAATAAGATCGTCAAACCATTCAGCACGCCCGCCCGCCGTCAATAAATTCCTGGGTCATGTGATGGGCGTCACTATCGCTGAACTGCTCAGGCGGGTGTTTGCAAAAATAGGCGGACGGCGCGATTAACACGCCACCTTGCCCGCGTTCGAGCGCAAGCTTGGCACACCGGATGGAATCAATGGCCACGCCCGCAGAATTAGGGGAATCTTCCACGGACAGCCTCAACTCAAGGTTCATCGGGATATCGCCAAACAGTTTTCCTTCCATGCGGAGAAAACAGACCTTGTTATCCTTTTGCCACGCGACGTAATCACTCGGGCCGATATGGATATTTTCCTGGTCTATCCGCTCGGCCGCAACGGATTGCACGGCTTCTGTTTTGGATTCCTTTTTCGAGGCCAACCGGCTGTGATTGAGCATGTTCAGGAAGTCCGTGTTCCCTCCCGTATTCAACTGGTAGGTTCTTTCCAGTTTGACCCCTCGCTTTTTGAAGAGATCCGTCAGCATACGGTGTGTAATGGTGGCCCCCAGCTGCGCCTTGATGTCGTCGCCGATGAGGGGAAGATTTTTTTCCTCAAACCGCTTCGCCCATAGCGAATCGCTGGCAATAAACACAGGGATATTGTTGATAAAGGCCACACCGGCCTCCAAGGCACATTCGGCATAAAACCGCGTGGCCTTCTCCGAGCCGACAGGCAGATAGTTCAGGAGCACCTCGGTGCCGGACTCTTTTAATATCCCGACGATGTCGTCCTGTGTCGGTTCGGGTTCCTTCCCGACGACAACCGTGTACTTATCAGGGTACTCACTCATGTGGGGGGAAACTCCATCCAGGATTTTCCCCATTCTGACCCGTACGGCCGTTTCCGGTACATCAGCATAAAATACCGTCGTGCAATTGGGTTCGACAAAGATGGCTTTATTCACGTCCGTCCCGACCTTGCGTTTGTCGATATCATAGGCAACCACGATCTCAATGTCGGACGGTCGATACCCGCCTATCTCCCAATGCATCAAACCAATGGCTTCATCGGGCTTTTTATCACCGTAATAGTAGATCCCTTGAATGAGGGAACTTGCACAATTGCCCACACCGACAATGGCAACTTTGATTTTGCTCATAGGAAAATTTTGACTCCTTCAGAACTTGCGCAATGACTGTTCATACGGCCTTCTCGCAGTCCAACGGTTGAACGCCAAGGCGCTGAGAGAAGCTTGACGACTCAAGAGCGTATCGAGACTTAGACCCAACTTGCCAGGATCGTTCTCGCAGGGCCAGGCGGATTGGCGGTCAATGTAGGAGAGAGAGATGTATATATCGCTTTTCAGGAAGAGGTGTCAATACCTTCATGGGGGTGGACGGCACGCCGGCATCGACGGCAAGCGACGGGTAATGTTGTGTTTGATGCCCAAATTATTGCAGTCTTATTGCAATCTGATTGGAGTATCGACTCTTTGTTTTCATGAAAATCGCGGGCTGAAACGTTTTGAAACCATTCACGTTGTCCCGATTTGACCTCTCCCGATTCTACGTGAACGGCCTTCACGCCTCCTTCTCCATTGCGGCGTACTCGCCACTTCGTCACCTCTCGCCATGGGCAGCCGGGCTTTTCACCGTAGCAGTCCTGTGCGCCGGTCACGTCCCTCTCACGCATTGCCAGGAATTACCTGCCCCAGGAGAGCATCCCGGTTCATCACCGATCACCCTTCATTTCGTGACGTGGAAGGCGGATCATCCCCAAGCCTGGGATGAGGCCATCCAACGGTTTGAACAAGACAACCCCCACGTCCGCATCAAACGGGAAATTGCGCCGCATTCCTCAACGGCCTATCACGATTTACTGACGCAGAAGTTGAGGAACCGCGACGGTTCACTCGACCTGTTCTTTATGGACGTAATCTGGCCGGCGGAGTTTGCCGCCTCGGGATGGGCCCTCCCGCTTGATGATTACTTTCCCCACGGCGAACGCGAGAAGTTTTTGCCGGCCACGATCGCCTCGGGCATGTATCGGCACCATATCTACGGGATACCTTCTCGTATCGATAGCGGCATGCTGTATTACCGCAAGGATCTTTTGGAGAAATATGGATTTTCACCACCCTCGACGTGGAATGCATTGGTGCGTCAGGCGCAGACAATTCTGGAAGGAGAACGAATCGCACACCCACTCCTCAGGGGCTATAGCGGTCAGTTCAAGCAGTATGAAGGGCTGGTGTGCGACATGCTGGAGTTCGTGGGCAGTCACAACGGCTCATTTCTGACGGAAGACGGCAGGCGCTCGAATTTGACGGCGCCCGAGTCCATACAAGCGGTGCGATTCGTCCGGGAGCAGATCATTCAACGACTGGCGACCCCGGCCGCGCTGACCTATCAGGAGCCCGAGTCCCTCGCCGTGTTCAGCCAGGGGAAAGCGGTGTTTCATCGCAATTGGCCATATGCGTGGGGATTGGCGAATGATCCGCGGCATTCAAAGATCGTGGGGAAGGTCGGCGTGACCACCCTTCCACATTTCTCCGGAGGCAGGAGCACGTCCGCCTTGGGCGGGTGGCTCTACGGTATCAGCGCCTATTCGCAACATCCTGATGAGGCGTGGGCCTTCATCGAGTTTATGGCAAGTCCTGAATCGCAGAAATATTTTGCCATCCATGCCTCATTGGCTCCTTCGCGCCTTGCGCTGTATGCCGACCCGGAGGTGCTCCACGCCAACCCCCAGTACAAGGATCTGCTTCCGGTGTTTCGAACCGCTCGACCGCGACCCCGTACACCCGTGTATCCGATTGTTTCGCATATTCTCCAGCGGTATTTCAGTCGCGTGTTGGCTTTTCCCAAAACGGATATTCTAGAGGAAGCACAAGAAGCCGATCGGAAGATCAATCGGTTTTTGGCCTTGGTTCGTGGTACGAATTCTTGATAACGCGACGGATTTTTTCATGACGAACATGAACTCAGATCGCGCCACCGGCTCGTTGATGGTCTTTCCGGCACTGACGTTTGTTGCCGTCTTTTCGCTCTATCCGGCAATGGATTCGTTTTTGCTGAGCCTTTACTCGGAATTCCCCGGTTCGGAACGGTCCTTTATCGGATTCGGCAATTACGCGGAACTGTTCCGGGATCCCGTCGCCCATCAAGCGTTCATCGTCACGCTGGGTTTCGTCCTGCTCTCGACCACCCTGGAACTCCTCCTGGGCACGGGCATTGCGCTGGTCATTCACGAACGCTTCAAGGGGCGAGGATGGACCCGGGCGGCCGTGCTGATTCCGTGGGCGATTCCCACGGTGGTGGCTGCACAGATGTGGCGGTTTCTGTTGAACGATCAATACGGCGCCGTCAACGCGATTCTCTTCGGCGATCAGGTGGATGCCTACGTCCCGTGGCTGGCCGATCCGTGGATGGCTTTTGGGGCCATTGTCCTGGCCGACGTCTGGAAAACGTCGTCGTTTGCCGGCCTCCTGATCCTGGCGGGATTACAAGTCATTCCCGATGAGACCTACGATGCCGCTCGTATCGATGGAGCGACCGCATGGCAGCGGTTTTGGCATATCACCTTTCCCCTGCTGAAACCCGCTCTCCTCACCGCTCTGTTGTTTCGGACGATCGATGCGTTTCGGGTATTCGACCTCGTCTTTGTCATGACGCAAGGCGGCCCGGGTGACGCCACGCAAGTGATTCAATTTTACGGCTATAAAACCCTCTTCACCGAAGGACGCGTGGGCTATGGGACCACGATCTCGGTCACGGTTTTTGTCGCGCTAGCGATTCTCTCCCTGTTCTACGTCCGTACCGTCGGGTCCAAACTCCTGCAACGGGAGCCGGCATGACGAAACCGTTACGTCCGGCGTTGCTTGGTGGGATTCTCCTGGCCGTGCTGGGCAGCCTGTGTCCTTTTCTTTGGTTTGTCCTGACCTCGTTCAAATCACAAATCCAAGTCGAAGCGATTCCTCCAACCTGGTGGCCTGACGGCAGCCTCGGCTTTTACACGTCGGCGCTCATCGAGCATCGATTGTTCCACTACATCCGGAACAGCGTGATCGTTGCCGGTGCCACCACCATCGTTGCGCTGGCCGTCGCGACTCCGGCCGCCTATGCCCTGGCGCGGTTGCGGATGGCGGGAAAAGCGTGGATCCTGGGTGGGCTCCTTTGTGTGGCCATGTTCCCGCACATCGTCATTGCGGGACCGGTGTGGCAAATCCTGGAACGCCTCGGTGGGCTGAATACCCATTGGGGACTGGTCCTGCCCTATGTCTCACTGACCCTTCCTCTTGCGGTATGGATCCTGACCACGTTTTTTCAAGAACTGCCTTTCGAGTTGGAAGAAGCCGCACGGATCGACGGCTGCACGGCATGGCAAGCGTTGTACAGAATCCTGCTCCCCCTCGCGGCTCCCGGGCTGTTTACCACGGCCATTCTCACGTTTATCTATGCGTGGAATGAATTTTTCTTTGCCCTGCTGATTCTCACCGACCCCGAGCACCAGACCCTGCCGGTGGGCATTGCCCTGTTTCAGGGAGAATTCATCATGCCGTGGGGAGAAATAGCCGCCGCCTCCGTGATCGCCACGTTGCCGTTAATCATCATCGTCCTTTTGTTTCAACGCGGGATCATCAACGGCCTGTCGGCCGGTGCGGTGAAAGGGTGAAGCATGGCCGGACTTGCTCTGCGGAACATCGAGAAAACGTTCGGCCGGACCCGGGTCTTGCATGACGTGTCACTTGAAGCCGGTGATGGTGAATTTGTCGTGTTGCTGGGCCCGTCGGGTTGCGGCAAATCCACGTTGCTTCGCATTATCGCCGGGCTCGAGCCTCAAACCCATGGCTCGGTGCACATCGGAGGACAGTGCGTGGACACCCTGCCTCCTCCGGACCGTGACATCGCCATGGTCTTTCAACACTACGCCCTCTACCCGCACCTGACGGTCAGAGAAAACCTGGCCTTCGGGTTGAAAATGCGCCGTGAGCCCAAACCCGTCATCGAAGAGCGTATCGCTGAAACCGCCGCGTTATTGGAAATTCACGACCTGCTCGACCGGAAACCCAGGGAACTCTCGGGCGGTCAACAGCAACGCGTTGCCATGGGTCGAGCCATCGTCCGGAAGCCCACCTTGTTTCTGTTTGACGAACCACTTTCGAATTTGGATGCCCGCCTTCGGGCTTCAATGCGGGTGGAATTGAAGAAATTGCACCGGCGCTTGGGCACTACCATGGTCTACGTGACGCATGATCAAGCCGAAGCCATGACGCTGGGGCACACCATTGCGGTCATGAATCACGGCAGGATTCAGCAGATCGGACGGCCCGATCAGATTTATCATGAGCCCGGCAATCCCTTTGTCGCCGGGTTCATCGGCAACCCTCCGATGAATTTGTTCGAGGGCTCCTATCGCCTCCATCAACGGGACCTTGAATTCCGCGCGGGAGATTTGACGCTCAGGGTGCCGTTTCAGGCTCACGACCCGGCAGGCGCAGACTCCGGGACCGCGACCTTGGGGATCCGGCCTGAAGACGTGACCTTCGATCCTCCGGGGTCGAGACACCTTGCGGTCGCCGGAACCATTGACGTGATTGAAAACCTTGGCGGTGATTCCGTGGTGTATCTCATCGTCGAAGGACAGCCTCTGGTGGCACGAACCTCTCCCGTCCTTCGACAACACGCGGGAGATTCCGTCACGGCCTACATGAAAAACTTTCACCTGTTCATCAACGAGAACCGGGTTCCATTGCCGTCGTCATGAAACACCGAACGTTTCTTTTCCCTATAGCGTCTTACGTTCTGCCTTCGATTTTCTTTTCTCTTCTGCTCTCCATCGACTGTATCGCCGGGGCCGACCCTCCATCGGGCATTCAACCGTTGGAGCAACTCTCTCAAACTCACGCCCTTTTCATCGACGAATCCATTCGCGCCCTCCTGACGCCCATGGACCAGGAGCTGTTTCTCAACGAATTGGACAAGCAGCCGCCGGACTGGGATCAATTGCACGACCGGCCCGGTGAAGAACTCGGAACCAAGCTCTTTGACTTCAACCGGCAGCGGGATGCATCACGGGAGGGGCATCCATTGCTAAGCCAGCGAGTGGCGTTTTGGTGGTCGGGCGTCCTGGGCGAATACCGTCAAGCCCATCGAGGATTCACCGTGGTCATGGGACCCGAGTACACCCAAACGACCTGGGGCCTTGTACGATTCAAACCCCTGAGGCTGCCCCATGAAATGATCGTCGTACCTTCAGCGACCGAACTGCGGACGCTCCAAGACCGCAGCGCCAAAGGAGAACCGGTGGAAATCGGAATCCTCTTTACCGGCACACTGCTTCCCTGGGAATCCATCATCTATGCCTTTTCTCACGACGGCGTGAAACAGGGGCTGATCATGCCCGTGGTGCAGGTTGACGGGGTACGATATGTTCTTCATCCCATTCCAGAGTAGCGTGGCAACGTGGACGTTCACTCTCGAACGGCCGTCCTGACCCGGTCCCCGACCCAGGTTTCACCGTCTTCCCCCGGTCGAGGGGAGTACGTCTTGGGGCGCTACTGTTTTTCCGGGACCACGACTTCGAAGACCGATGAATAATCGGCGTCTTGCAGGCCTTGCCCGACGGTCTCTTCCAGGATCCCGCGAATGCCGGCGAGTGCCGGTGTTGCCAGGTTCGCGTCTCGCGCCGCGTTCAGACATAACTCGACGTCCTTTAAAAGATGCCTGGTAGAAAAGTTGGGCCGGGCGTAGTCGCGGGCCAACAAGCGCGGCATTTTTTTCTCGAACATGGGTGCCATCAAGGCGCTTTGTCTCAGGACGTTCATGAACGTCTCGACTTCAACGCCCGCTCGCTGAATCAAGCCCAGGCTCAAGGAAAAGGCCGTGATATGGGCTGCAATGAGTTGATTCAAGGCCAGCTTCAAGGCAGCCGCCTGCCCAATCGGCCCCACGAGCAAAGGTGCTTCGCAGAAACATTTCAACACTTCGTCCCACCGTTCCACGTGTTCGGCTTTTCCGCCGACCATGACGAGAAGGCGGCCGGCCTTCGCTTCGGCAAGGCTCCCGAGGACCGGCGCTTCGAAATAATCTCCTATACCCGTTCGAATCTCCCGACCGAGCGCAATACTTTCAGATGGAGCAATCGTCCCCATTTGAATAATCGTCCGATTTTGAACGTTGGGCTTCCTCGAAGAGAACAAGGCTTCCTGTATGGCCGGCGCATCGGCCAACATGAGGATGGTGCACTTCGAAGCCTCGATCGCCTCCGCGGCAGACCGTGCCCTGAGGGCACCCCGTTGTTGAAGGGCCGTGCATTTTTCTTCCGTTCGGTTATACACCACGACGTCATGGCCGAGCGTCATCAGCCGCTCAGCCATGGCTGTCCCCATTAAGCCCGTGCCTATCAATGAAACTTGCATCGTTCCCTCTCGCCTAAGAAAAAGTTAGTTGAGGTGATAGGTTTATCGCAGGGCCGTGAGGAAATCAAACGAAAGGACCGGACGTGGCCGCGTCACTGCCGGTTGACCCTCGCTTTTCAAGTCGGTATCTTCGTCTCTGCCATCGGGATGAGAAAGGGCTTTCGGCCAAGGTAAATCCCCAAGCACATCGAACAACGAAACCCGGACAAAGGACACCATGGATATCACAATCGGCTCAAATCAACTTCGTAATACGAATGGAACTTTTGTGGCACAGGACCAGGACCTGATCAAAGTCGAACACAAGGCTGAAGACGGGAGCATCCTCTTGAGCATGCAGCTTTACAACCCTGTCGGGTCGCAGGTTGCCAAGCTGGAGCGCAACGAATGGACGTCCAATGACCAAGACCGCTTCGATCTCAAGACCGATCCCGAATCGGTGATGGTGATTGATAACACGCTGAAAGGCGTGGTGCTTTGCGTCAAAACAAATGGGGAGAACAGCATCCAGATTCCACAAGCCAAATTTTACTTGCCGGGCGGGACGGTGTCCGAGGTGACGGCCGAATATTGGCACGTCGGAAATAAGATGGAACTGAAAGACGCGGACGTCGATCTGCAGGGAGGTGCGATTGAGTTGCAATAATTCTTTCAGGCCGCCTCGGGTTTTTTGTTCTGAGTGATAGCCTCGACGCTTTTCTATCACCGGCTGGCTGATCTCCTCGTTCTTCTCCACTTCACCTTCGTTCTTTTTGTCCTGTTCGGAGGACTCCTGATTCTGAAATGGCGGTGGGTGATATGGCTCCACCTTCCTGCGGCGAGTTGGGGGGCCTTGATTGAATTCGCCGGCTGGATCTGCCCGCTCACGCCATTGGAACACTGGCTTCGGACAATGGGAGGAGGACGGGGGTATCAATCCGGCTTCATTGAGTACTATGTCCTGCCTCTTCTTTATCCGGCAGGGTTGACCGGACAGATTCAAGTCTTCCTCGGTCTTCTTGTGCTTCTCCTGAACGGCGGCGTTTACCTGCTCGTGTTTCGCCAACGTCATCAATCCAGGCAACGCTCATAACGCCCATTCCTTCAAAGAACCGCTTCCGCTATGCCTGCAACTCTCTTGACCGCCTCTTTCCCCGACAGTATAGTCGGAGTCGTGCGTTTTCTTTGAGTAGTGTGTCTATGAACGATTTGGCAGGAAAAAAGCTGGGATTGCTTCTGTCGACCCCGCCTTCTCATCCCAATGCGGACGTGGTCGCCGGATTGAGCCGTGAAGCACTGCGTTCTCACGTGAACGTGTACTTGTATCTCATCGATGAGGGCGTGAAAAACCTGGAAAACCCGGCGATCCTCGGTCTGACTTCGGCAGGCGTCAAATTAAGCGTCTGTGCGTACGGGTGCCAGCAGCACAAGGTTTCCACGGAAGGATATGGTCAAGAAGTGACGTTCTGCGGATTAGTGGTCCTCTCCCAAATCATTACGGGCTGCGATCGCTTCGTCAGCCTGTAACGGGCTGCCCGTTTTCTGTTTCCCCTCTCTTTTCTCATGACTCTTCACGAATCTCTGCTGAACGGCTGTCGACGTTGCTGTTTATGGCGTATCCTGCAATTTGGTGCTTTTCATGCATTGACTATAATACTATTTTCAGCCCGCTGGAAAGCTGATGGAGCTTTCCAAGCGGAAATCAACACCATTGCAACACGGCAGCCTGCTCCACCATCCAGTAGACTTCCGCTTCGCGTCCTTGTGGAAAGTTGCAGATTGTCTACAACGGCCTGATACTAGTAAGGTCAGTTGTTATCCAGACCATCTGCACACTGCAGAGACCGGAGCGAAACACGATGAGCAGGGGCAGCCGCCAAACTGTCCGAAGAGGTGGGACACCTCGACCTTAGGAATATCCAGTTGAACATTCTGGTTGATAATGCCAGCTCATTCGGAAGTTACAGCCCCGGTCCTGTTCGTTGTCAAATTCATGCAGCGATGAACGAAATCTACAAGGCTGGCTGGCTGGGTCGCCGCATATTTGGCAGATTGCGATGGTTGGAACGGATGTGTTCGTCTCGGACGCAGGAGATCGTCGATGTCGAACGCTTCGGCCTATACTGGCGGCTATATCGGCGCGGCAACGTGTCTGACTCGCGTCTTCTGTTGCGCCCCGAGGCGTTCGAGGCGACCGAGATTAAGTCGATAATCGATCTCGTAAACCCGGGCTTCGCCTTCGTCGATGTCGGCGCGAATTGCGGGTTTTACTCCTTGAGAATCTCCCGCGCCCTCGTCGGAACCTCCACTGGGATCGGGCGGGTCATCGCGATCGAGCCCCATCCCGGAATGCGGCAGCGTCTTGCCTTCAACGCAGAAATAAATCCCGCTTTTCCAATTCGGATACTTGGCTGTGCTGTCGGCGATCGAACCGGCACGGTCCGATTGCTGGAGGGCGATCGCAACCTCGGGGCAACCCGGGTTTCGGAACGCGGTTCGATCGACGTTGAAATCCGGACCCTGCTAGACATCGCCGCGGCCGAGAAACTGGAACGGATCGACGCCATCAAGGTCGATGTGGAGGGCTTCGAGGATCGCGTCCTCGATCCCTTCTTTCGGGACGCCCCCGAGCCGCTTCTACCGCGAATAGTCGTTGCCGAATACAGTTGGAGCAGCGCCTGGCAAACCGACTGGCTAGCCCGCGCTGCTACCCGGGGGTATCGGGAACAAACGCGCACCCGTTTGGGCAATGTCATAATAACATTGGAGAACACAGACGGCGCCTGACGGAAACCGCACCTGGTGGGGCCGGAAGGTGTGACCAGTCTGCCCTCATGTGCCGTCCCGTTTGGGTACACGCGGACGTCGCGGCCGGTTCGGCTGCTGTTTCAGGTTCGCGGAACTCCCTGGGGGTGCCGGTTACCCGCCGCCCAGATCCGGACGTGCCCGCTAAAGCATCCGGCTCCTCACTCGGGTCGGATTGACGGCCAGTCGTTGGCTCGGCTATGGGTATCGTATCGTCATCTTCGGCCAGTAGGTTGCGACCAGTTGGTCCATCTTGTCCCAGCTAGACCGATCCTTCTGCGACCTGCGGCGAAGTGTCCTGTGCCACAGTCTCTTCAGCCGGTCAGCGAAACGTTGCAGATGCCGGAAGCTGGCGGAACGGCAAAATAGTTGATCAGAGAGTCAGCGTCGCCGGCCGTACAGGAAAGTGATATTGATGCGCCGTGATTCATATTCGTCCCGAAACACACAGGTGTCTGATTCATGAAAGAGGTCGGAGTTAAAGACCAGTGCCCGGTTTTCCCGATAGGGCACCTTCACGGGCGATGCGTCGTTTTGTTTCAGGAACTCCCGAATCTTCGGCTGAAACACCGTCGAATTGTACGCCTTGAAATCCCACTCCCGTGGAGCCTCCTTATCCCAGACAATCAAGCCTCCACTCGCAGGATCGAGATTCGCGTCATCGGGGGTTATCCAAAAATTGACGTTGACGGCTGCCGCATCGGCGTGGATTTTCAGGGGACGACGGGCACTATCCTGTTTAAACGCCCAGGCCTGGAGCAATCGATGTTGGTGAAAGATGCCCGGAAAGGCGGTGCGTAATTCTTCGGCCACTTGCAACAATAACGGTGAGGAAAACCCTTCGCCCAGAAACGCCCCGATGTAGCCGTCTTCATAATCTTTTTTCCAAATCGTCGATTCCCGGCAAAATTGCCGAAGGGCCTTGAGCGCCTCGGGCCGCAACAACGCATCGATATAGATGATTTCAGGGCGACTCGCATTATAGCGTCGCTCAATATCTTCCACGTCCAATTCCGGATTCAACGCTCCCTGGGGTAACGCAGGATTGTCGGCATAATGCAGGATTCGATTCACTGACGGAGCAAGGGCCCGGGCTTCTTCCTGACTGAGGTGGATTCGCTGGTTCGCCTCCCCTGATCGTAATACCCTCTGTCGTAACGCAACGAGAGTTTCCCTGTATCGGGAATCGGGCTGCTCCCACAATCCGCGTTCGGCCAAGTAGTGGATTTGCTCTGCATCGTGCTTAATCCGTGAAGAATAGAGCGCAGCAACCGGTACGGGCCTTCCATGGTTTTGCATCAGATGGGCCGAAGTGCGGAGTTCGTGTAAGGCCCCATCCATATCCTGTTTCCACAACCGGGCCAATCCCAGATGATGATGGGCTTTCGCGTAATGGGGTTTGAGGGAGACGGCTTGCTGGAACCGCGTGATCGCCTCGTCGAGACGTTCGCATTCAAACAGGATCACGCCGAGATTGTAGTGGGCCTCGGCATTTTCAGAATTGAGAGCAATGGCCCGTTGGTACGCGTCCCTTGCTTCGTCGCTCTTGCCCTGTTCCTTCAGGACCACGCCCAGATTGTTGTACCCTTCCGGGTGATCGGGTTTAATCGTCAAGACCTGTTTATAGGTCGCACAGGCCTCGTCCAATTCTCCTTTTTCCCGCAAGACGTTGCCCAGGTTCCCCAACGCTTCGACGTAATCGCCCTTGAGGGAGAGGGCTTGTCGATAGGAACGTTCAGCCTCGTGTAATTGATTCAGTTTTTGATGAACGAGCCCAAGGTTGTAAAAATAGAGCGGCTTTGTCGCATCGCGTTGAATGGCCTTCGTGATACAGTCGAGCGCTCGATCATACCGGCCTTGCTGGTACGCAACCAACCCGAGCAAATGGAGGGCGTCGGCATGGGTCGGATCCTGCGTGAGGATTTTTTGATAACAGGTTTCGGCCTGAGACAAGCGCCCCCCCTGATGGTGGGTGATCGCCTCCGCAAACAGTTGTTTTGCAAACACCGTGCTTGACGACGTTGGAGACTTGGCCGTCAACTTGGCTTGTCGTCTTCGTTCGGTTCGGTTCATGCGGCTATGCCAAACATTCGACCGTTTCCAAATATTAAAACCCTTCTGCAAAACTGCGCAATTTTCGGCTCTGACTCGGGTGGCGGAGTTTGCGTAAGGCCTTGGCTTCGATCTGCCGGATCCGCTCCCGCGTCACCGCAAAGTCCTGCCCCACTTCTTCCAACGTATGGTCCGTCGCCTCCCCGATCCCAAACCGCTTCCGTAACACCTTCTCCTCCCGCGCCGTTAACGTTTCCAACGACTTCCCGATCTGCCGCTGCAAGTCATATCGCACCGCCGCCTCTAACGGCGACACCGCTTTCTTATCCTCGATAAAGTCCCCTAAATGACTGTCTTCTTCTTCTCCGATCGGGGTCTCCAGCGAAATCGGTTCTTTCGCGATCTTCAAGATCTTCCGCACTTTCTCCAACGACATCTCCATCCGTACCCCGATCTCTTCCGGCGTCGGCTCCCGCCCCAATTGTTGCACCAGATGCCGCGACGTCCGCACCAGCTTGTTGATCGTCTCGATCATGTGCACCGGGATCCGGATCGTTCGCGCCTGGTCCGCGATCGCCCGCGTGATCGCCTGCCGGATCCACCACGTCGCATACGTGCTGAATTTGTACCCCCGCTGGTATTCAAATTTGTCCACCGCTTTCATCAACCCGATGTTCCCTTCCTGGATCAGGTCCAGAAACTGGAGCCCCCGGTTCGTGTATTTCTTCGCAATACTCACCACTAACCGTAAATTGGCTTCGATGAGTTCTGCTTTCCCCCGCTTCATCTTTTCTTCGGCCCATTCCAGCCCCACCAGGACGCTTTTGAACTCCGCCGTCGGCAGCCACGTCACGCCCCGCTCCAATTGCTTCAACGTCGTCTGCGCTTGTTGACTCCGGGGCACGACCTGCTGCACCAGGGCCTCGCTCACCCCCGCCGGCCGCTGCTCCGGCCCCGCCCCACCCCGGCCCAGCCGCCGTAACAGTTTCAGCCCGTCCCGCGGGTCTTGCCCCAGCCGCTGGCAACAGTCCCGCAGCACCCGCTCCGCGCTCCGTACGGCCCGGCCCGCCTCTTTGATCTGGTTGACCAATTGCTCCCGCACCGCCGGTTGCAGATGCAGGCCGTCTACCCGGGCCCCCAACGTCTCCTGCACCACCAGCACCCGCTTGCTCCACCGCGCCTGCTGCGCCACCGGGGCCGCCCGCCGCCGCCCATAGAGCCGCAGCAGCGTCTTCCCCAACCGCCGCACTTGCTCCAATTCCGCCAGCGCCTGCTGCCGCAGTTCTTCTTCTTGCGCCTCGGCCAGTTCCGCTTCGTCCAGTTCCGCTTCGTCCAGGTCCTCGTCCACGGGGTCATGCACCAGCACCACGTCGCTCACGCTCACTTCTCGCTTCTTCAGGCGGCCCCGTACCGCGTCCAGGGTCTCCAGGGTCATGGGCATCCCCGCAATCGCCCGCGTCATCTCCTCCTTGCCTTCTTCGATCTTCTTCGCCAGCTCAATCTCCCCTTCACGGCTGAGCAACGATACACCTCCCATCTCTCGCAAATACAGACGAACAGGATCATCCGTTCGACTCAAATCGCCGGGGGTGAGATCGATTTCCGGGGCGTTCTTTTCCAGCAAATCGTCCTGTTCCTCGATTTTCCCGGAAACTGAATCCGGCTCAATCGGCGTTTCGGAACGAGATTGAGCCTGTGGCGTCCCACTCTTTAGGCGTTTCAGAACGGGGCTCCCAACAGGGTCGGACGGCTTCCGGGGTTGAACTTCAGGGGGACGAACCTTTGCAGATGATGAGCGCACCTTCTTTTCCCGTTCGCTCTTTTTTTCAAATACCAACTCTTCTTTCTTTAGCTTGGAGGCGATCGTCTTTGCCATAAAAGCCCCTATCATGGTGCTAAAGTGGAGGAGGCTAACCCGGCTTTTCTTCCACGCAACGCTTCGATTTTTGAATTCAGACTATCCACTTCATCCGTTCGTTGCTCTCGTTCAGCGATTCGAAGCTGAGCGATCAGTTCATCCAGACGGGTTCTCAAGTTTCTCTGTACCAACGCTCTCAAACAACCCTGAATATACTCATCCCGATCCTCAAAATGGGTAACGGATACCACCAACTCCGCAACCGAATCACGACACGTCTCATCCAAACCGGTTTCGGCGAAAAATTCCGACAAGTCGATACCGCCTTCCGTATCGAGATGTCGCAATCCTATCTCTAAAAGCCGGCGATAGAGGGGTGATTGAAAATCCTCAGGCCGCAGACCTTTGAGATGTTCCGGATGCAAGCCCCCCTGCACCATGAACGAGACAATTTCGCGTTCCTCTCGAAATTCACTTTTTTCGTTGCGTCGATTGTCGGAGGTTGGCGATTTTCCCCCACGTCGAGGACCGCCTTGCTGACGATCGCGCACGGCAGGATATCGATCGAGAAGAAGCTGTGGTCTGACGCCCAGTCGCTCGGCGACGCGTTGGACCTGTTCATTCTTTTCAATAGGATTCGAGACTTTGGCCAGGATGCCGAGTATGTCGTCGACTCGCCGGGTTCGCTCTTCAATCGTCGCGTGGGTTGCCCCTTCCAGACGTTGGGCCACGGCGAACTCCAACAACGTCAGGGCCTGGTCCTGCAACGCGAGAAAACGCTCTGCCCCATGAGCCCGAACGTATGAATCAGGATCATGCCCCGGAGGCATGACGACGACCTTGACGCTGACCCCACTATCACGAAACACGTCCAGCGCGCGTAAGACCGCACCCGTCCCCGCCGCGTCGCCGTCAAAGATCAGCACAACGGTGTTGACGAACCGACGAAGCAAGACGGCATGCTCGGACGTGAGTGCGGTTCCCAAGGGCGCGGCAACCTGACGAATACCCGCCTGATGCAGCGCCAACACGTCAAAGTAGCCTTCGACGAGTATCAGAAAATCAGGCTGATGGCCCGTCTCACGTGCCTTGTGCAATCCATACAGCACACGCCCCTTCTGAAAGAGCGCAGTGTCCGGAGAATTGAGGTACTTGGGGGTTCCTTCTTCGAACACACGACCGCCGAATGCAATCACGTTTGCGCGAAGGTCGAAGATCGGGAGCATGACCCGACCGCGAAACCGGTCATAAAATCTCGCAGACTTCGAGGCGCCCTGAGCATCTTTTAACGCCACCAGGCCCGAGGCCTCCAGATCGGAAGCGGTCGCCCCTTGTCTGGTCAAATAGTTGGTGAGCCCGTCCCACGAAGGCAGCGCGTATCCCATGCCGAACTCTTTCAGAGTCTTTACTTCAAGACCTCGACCGGCAAGGTACGCCAGGGCCGACCGGCCTTTGGCAGGATCATGCAGGTTCTGCTGAAACCACGTATTGGCCAATGTATGGAGGCCTTCCAACCTTTTTCGCTGACCCGTTTGGGATTGCGCAACGCCCTGTGACGCATTCCGAGGAAGAGGGATTCCCGCCCGTTCGGCAAGATCACTCACCGTTTCCAGGAATTCCAACCCTTCCTTCCGCATCAGGAACGTGAAGATATCGCCCCCCACTCCACACCCAAAACAATAAAACATCTGTCGCGTGGGGGTCACGGTAAAAGAAGGTGTCTTTTCCTGGTGGAAAGGACAAAGCCCTCGAAGGTTTTGACCCGTTTTCGACAACGTGACATAGCGGGACACCACATCCACAATGTCAACGGAGTCACGGATTTGTTGAAGGGTAGAAGGAGGGATTCCAGCTCGTGCCGTTGTCAAGGCTCTTCTCCGAAGCCTTTATCTGTACCCTCTTTTGGAAGAGCTAAATAGTCACAACTTATTGGAATATAATTGTTTTTTTCACTATAACAAGGATAGGCCGACAAGTCAACCGGCAGGGCCTGCCGTTTCTTAACGGGACGGCCCCGGTCCCGTATGCCTGATACCCGATCGGCCGAATCGTTTGCCAAGTTCCTGCTGAATCGCCGTCATGGGAATTTCACAATGTCCCAAGGCCACGATGGAATGAAAGAGCAAATCCGCCACCTCGTGGATGATTTCTTCCCGGTGCTCCTTCTTCACGGCCAACACGACTTCCCCGGCTTCCTCCACGACTTTTTTTAGAATGCGATCGGGCCCGTCTTTCATCAAGGAGGCAACATACGAATGCTCTTGTGGATGAGACTTCCGTTCCAGGACCATTTCATACAGTCGCTCGAAAATTCCTCCGTTCGCTTCTTCACCAACCTGAGTCGTGGTCACACCTTGAGACGTCACTTCCGCGAAAAAACACGTGCGGGCTTCCGTATGACACGTGGGCCCCGTGGGTTCGGCTTTGACCAACAAGACGTCCCCGTCACAATCAAGAAACACTCGTTTACAGAGCAGATAATGGCCGGAAGTCTCCCCTTTTTTCCAAAGCTTCCGTCTCGAACGGCTCCAGAAGTGCACGTAACCGGTTTGGAACGTCTGAGCGAGTGATTCCCGGTTCATATATCCCAACATCAGGACGGCGCCGTCACGCCAATCCTGGACAATGGCAGGCACCAGCCCGTGTTCATCGAACTGAACCTTGAGGTCGTTGGGGGTCGTGCTCCGGTCAGATTCCATGGCCATTCACAATACGCACGGGAAGCCCGCGTTCCTTGAGATAGGTTTTCGCTTCACTGATGGTGTAAGTTTGATAATGAAAAATCGAGGCCGCGAGCACGGCATCGGCCTTCCCCTCTCCCAGGGCCTCATACAGATGAGCCACGGTTCCAGCCCCACCGGACGCGATGACCGGAATGGAGACGGCTTCCGAAACGGCCCTGGTCAAAGGCAGGTCATAGCCGTCTTTGGTGCCGTCCTGATCCATCGAGGTCAGCAGAATTTCACCGGCCCCTTTCTGCTCCATGTGTCGTGCCCATGCCACGGCATCCAACCCCGTGGAATTGCGACCGCCATGGGTGAAAATTTCCCATCGCGCGCGGCCCGCTTCCTTGGAGGGAACCTGTTTCGCGTCGATCGCCACCACAATACATTGGGAGCCGAATCGATGGGCGGCGGCCGTCACGAACTCCGGATTTTCGACGGCGGCCGTATTGATGCTGACTTTATCCGCCCCCGCATTCAGCAGTTGCCGAATATTCTCGAGGGTACGGACCCCGCCGCCGACCGTAAGCGGCATAAACACCTGCTCCGCCGTCCGGGACACGATATCCAAAAGGGTTTCCCGATTTTCATGAGAAGCGGTGATATCCAAAAAGCACAGTTCATCCGCACCGGCTTGATCGTAGATCTTTGCGACCTCCACCGGATCACCGGCGTCGCGAAGATTCACAAAGCTGACGCCCTTGACCACCCGGCCATCTTTCACGTCCAAACAGGGAATGATGCGTTTGGTCAACATCCTCTCATCCGTTTCACGCACGAGCCTCGGCCAACGCCGCGGGAAGATCCAACGTGCCTTCGTATAAGGCCTTGCCGACGATGACGCCTATGATCTTTTGCCCCAACCGTTTAATCGCACGGATATCCTCAACACGCGTGACACCTCCCGAGGCGATCAGAGGAACCGGAGAAGCCTGTGCCGCGTCCCGCAGCGCCGACACGTTCGGCCCCTCCAACATCCCGTCACGACTGATCTCCGTAAAGATGACCCCGGCAAGCGGATACTCTTTCAAGGAAGCCAACACGTGCTCAGCCGTTGACTCGGAAAGATTCGTCCAGCCATGCAACGCGACTTTCCCCTGTTTGACGTCGACCCCGACAAAAATCTTGTCGGGAAAACAGTCGCAGGCCTCGGCGAGAAACATCCTGTTTTCCAACGCAGCCGTTCCCAACACCACATCACTGACGCCATGGGAAAAATAGTCTTTCATGACGGCCAACGATCGTATCCCTCCGCCCACGTGAATCGGGATGGAAACGGCGGCGGCAATCGCACGCACGTGCTCCATATTGTGCGGTTTCCCGTTCACCGCGCCATTGAGATCAACGACGTGCAACCGTTGGGCGCCCAAGGCTTCCCATCGCCGGGCCATGGCCGCGGGATCGTGAGAATAGGTCGTCTCCTGCGCCATGTCGCCTTGCCGCAGGCGCACGCACCGCCCATCTTTTAAATCAATTGCCGGAATGACCATCATGAGTTGAACACCATCCCCGGGTCATGGCCCGGGACATGCTTGTAGTGAGTGTGTGCCTCGAAGGAGGCATCCCCTTTGAAGTGAGGAGAGACGGAAACGCGCTCTAATCCGTACCCAAGGGTAAGCTTTGCAGCACGCGAGCGACCCCCGCTCGCGCCAACTCTTCGGCCGTCACAAACGTTCCCCCTCGTTCAAGGAATCCCTTGAAATCGTGAGTCAGCGGTTTTTGCTCTTCGAAATAATCGCCCACCCACAACACCCTGCCGTCCCGGGCGTCGAGCAATCGGAATTCGAATCCAACGGCAGCGGGTAAGGCGGCGAACTTTGTGCCTTCCCGTTCACGATACACCCGAATTACGCCCTCAAGGACCGCATCCACGGCCAGCCGTTGGCCTAAGAGCCGAGCCGTCTCCTGACGATCCTGGGCACGAGCAGATCCCTCCTGACTGCCAAGGATCTGTCCGACGGTTTCAGGCGGGATGACCTGAATCCTGGGCTTGAGCCTTAACTGGGAATACGCCATATGCTGGATCATGCCGGGAACGGAGTCCGGTACGGAAACCTGTATCAAGCGAGATCGGCCGGGAACCGATGAACCGCTGACGCTCCCCAACGATTGAGGGATTTGGGGATGTTCAAGGTCTGCTGGAGGCGACGTTCTGAACGCGAGCGAGGTTCCCCGCTCCCTTTTGACGGCGCGAAACGGCGCAATCGCCACTTTGGCGATGGCTTGGGAAGCAAACTGAGGATACGATTTAATGGTGACCGTGTCCGGGGCACATGCCCCACACCCCCAAAGCAGGAGGAGCGTCGCCGACAGCCAACGCATGTGTCGCCGGCGCGCGCCGGTGGTCATGAAGACGTTCAATTCCATGCCCCGAAATTCTTGAGCAATCGAAGCCCAACCTCTTGACTTTTTTCCGGATGAAATTGACAGGCAAAAACCTTTCCCTTGGTCACACTCGACACAAAAGGCACGCCATACCGTGTTTCGGTACAGATCACGTCCGCCTCTTCAGGTTCCACGTAATACGAATGGACAAAATACACGTGGGCATCAGAACCGATTCCTTCCAATAACGGCATCGGCTGTTTGACCTGAATCGTGTTCCACCCCATATGCGGAATCTTCAAGGGCGACGCCTGGGCCGATCCCGCAGGAAACCGTTTGACTTTTCCTTTAAAAATATTCAACCCCCGGTGTACGCCAAACTCCTCGCTTTCCGAAAAGAGGACCTGTAACCCCACGCAAATACCTAAAAACGGCTTGCCTTGAGCAATCGTCCGGCGCAACGGCTCAATCAGACCAAATTGTTGAAGATTGTTCACGCAATCGCCAAAGGCCCCCACTCCGGGAAGAACCACGTGGGTCGCCCGATCAATGACCGCAGGATCTCTCGTGAGGACCGCGTGATGCCCGACGGTTTCAAATCCCTTTTGGACGCTTCGCAAATTCCCTCTCTCATAATCGATAATGGCGATCATGACTTGCTTTATCCCCTGCGTTCCGGTTCGTCTCCCGTGCGAATCGCTAGGCGAGGACCCCTTTCGTGGAAGGAACTCCAACCACCCGGTCGTCCTGGCGAGTCGCCTGATCCATGGCTTTCGCAAATGCCTTGAATACGGCTTCAAGCATATGGTGGGGGTTGCGGCCGTACCGAACGTTGACGTGAAGGTTCAACCCGCCTTGATTCGCCAGGGCCTGAAAAAAATCTTCAAACAGGCCGAGATCAAACCCTTTCACTTCCCGATGGACCAGCGTCACGTTATAGACCAGAAACGGCCGTCCGCTCAGATCGACCACGACTTCCGCCAACGTTTCATCAAGAGGGACGGCGGCCCACCCAAACCGGCGGATCCCGGCTTTGTCTCCGAGCGCTTCCTTCAAGGCGCTCCCCAACACCATGCCAATATCCTCAACCGTATGGTGATCATCAATATGGGTATCGCCCTTGGCTTCAAGCACGAGATCAAACAACCCGTGTCGCGCGAAGGCATCCAACATGTGGTCCACGAACGGAACGGGCGTGGCGATCTGGCGTTGCCCCGTCCCATCCAGCCCCAATTCCACACGAATGGCGGTCTCGGAGGTGGACCGGTCTACCGCCGCCCATCGCAGTTTCTTGGAAATATTCATGCCCCCCGACTTTCTATGGAACGCGCATGGGCTTGCAACCCTTCCATGGCGGCCAACCGCGTGACGTAAGGGGTGACGACTTTCAGTTGTGCCTTGTTATACGCCACAATATTCGTTCGTTTCACGTAATCATCGAGCGACAAGGCTGAAAAAAACCGTGCGGAGCCCCCGGTCGGCAGCACGTGATTAGGACCGGCAACGTAATCCGCCACGGCCGGCGGGGTATAGCTCCCCATGAACACCGCACCGGCATGCCGAATTTTTTTCACGTAGTCGAAGGGCCGGGGCAACAGGACCTCCAAATGTTCAGGAGCAATGGCATTGGCCACGTCAAAGGCTTCGTCCAGATTCGAGACGACGAAAATTTTACCATAACGACCGACGGAAGACGTGGCAATATGTCGACGCGTCAGTTTGGGTAATTGAAGGCGAATTTCCCGCGCAACCTTCTTGGCAAACGACGTCGAGGTCGTCACCAGATAGACGCGTGCTTCTTCATCGTGTTCGGCTTCACACAACAGGTCGGCTGCGCAATAGGCGGGATCGGAGGGTTCCTCCGCAATCACCAGCAGTTCACTCGGTCCGGCAATCATATCAATATCGACGGTCCCGTACACCGCTCGTTTGGCCGCGGCCACGTACATGTTACCCGGCCCCACTATTTTATCCACCCGGGGAATCTGCTTGGTACCATAGGCCAACGCCCCGATCGCCTGCACGCCTCCGACCCGATACACTTCATCGACGCCGGCGAGATCCGCCGCGACCAATAAATGGGGATCTATGGCCCCGGACGTGGTGGGGCTACACATGATGATCCGCGGCACCCCGGCAACTTTGGCGGGGATCGCGTTCATCAACACCGTGGAGGGATACAACGCTTTCCCGCCGGGCACGTACAAACCCACGACGTCCAACGGAGTGATGAGCTGCCCAAGCTTCACACCCTTTTCCTCACTCAACCACGTCGACACCCGTTGTTTGCGATGAAACGCACGAATGCGTCGCGCGGCAAATTGCAAGGCTTGCAGATCCGCTCGTTGAACGCCGGCATACGCCTGCTGAATTTCTTTCGAGGACACCCGAAACTTTTTCGGTGACAAGGCAAGGCCATCAAATTTTTTGACGTATCGCGAGACCGCGGCATCGCCGTTTCGTTCGACGTTTTTCAGAATACGTTTCACGCGACTTTCGATCTTGGCGTGCTGGCAGGCGGCACGATTGCAGACTTCAGCCAACGCCTCGGGATAGATTGTATCTTTTGAAGAAATAACGTTCATCACGCCGTCAGGCGCAGGCCGTCTTGGGACGACTCTTGCGCAGCCTGTTTATCATGGTGGTAATCGCCTGATGCTTCATTTTCAAGCTGGCACGATTCACGATCAAGCGGGCCGTTGATTCAGCGATCGTTTCCATTTCCTGCAGGTTGTTGGCTTTCAGCGTCTCCCCGCTCGAGACCAGATCCACGATGCGATCCGCCAAGCCCACCACCGGAGCCAACTCGATCGACCCATACAACTTGATGATCTCGACCGGAATCCCCTGCAGGTTAAAATGCAATTCCGTGATGTTGGGATATTTTGTGGCGACCCGAAGTTTTGACGATAAGCGCGTGCGACCATCAAGACTCGCCAAAGCCGCCACGGAGATCCGGCACCACCCGATCCGCAGATCCAAGGGTTCATAGACGTCCAATTGTTGCTCCAATAACAAATCTTTCCCGGCCACGCCCACGTCGGCCGCTCCATATTCAACGTACGTGGGAACGTCCGTGGGACGGACGACCAAAAAAGACAGCCCGGACTGCGGCACATCGAAAACCAGTTTGCGATCGCCGGACGACAAATCCGGGCCAAGATAGCCCGCTTTCTGAAACAAGGCCAGCGTCGGATCCAGGAGTTTCCCCTTCGATAGCGCGACGGTCACCATGTCACTCATAACCGGAACCCTCTCGACGAACCGAAGCGCCCAAGCCTTGCAGTTTATCTTCGATGCGCTCGTATCCCCGTTCCAAGTGATAAATCCTGGAAATCCGCGTTTCACCCTCGGCAGCCAACCCGGCCAACAGGAGCGCTGCACTGGCACGCAGATCCGACGCCATAACCGGCGCGCCCGTCAACCGACCTAATCCTTTCACAACGGCACGGTGTCCATCAACCGTAATCGCCGCACCCATCCGTCGCAATTCCGGAACGTGCAGAAACCTCCCTGCAAAAACCGATTCGGTAATCACGCCGGTTCCTTCCGCCAGACACGTCAAGGCCATCATTTGCGCCTGCAAATCCGTGGGAAATCCCGGGTAAGGAAACGTTTGCACGTCTTGGGCCTGCAACCGGGATCCGGCCTCGATGGTGATCGACCGTACCCCCTCCGACAGGTCCGCGCCGCATTGCCTGAGTTTGGAAATCACGGCTTCCAGATGTTCGGGCACACACTGGTCCACTTGGACCCGCCCTCCCGTCATCGCACCTGCGATCAAATACGTTCCGGCTTCAATCCGATCGGGAATCACCTCGTGCTCTGCGCCATGCAACGCCGGGACCCCTTCGATGACGAGACGCCCGGATCCGGCCCCTGAAATCCTGGCCCCGCGTTTGATCAGGAAATCGACCAGGTCGGTAATTTCCGGCTCCATGGCGGCATTGTTGAGCACCGTCGTGCCTTTCGCGAGACAGGCGGCCATCAACAAATTTTCGGTTCCGGTGACGGTTGGAATCTCGAAATTGATGCATTGGCCTTCCAACTTCGCGGCACGTGCCCGGATATAGCCGGAATCCACGGAAACCGTGGCCCCCAGCTTTCGCAGTCCATCCAAATGCAGGTCCACCGGCCTGGGACCGATGGCGCATCCTCCCGGAAGGGAAACGACGGCTTCCCCGAATCGGGCCAACAACGGACCCAACACCAAGATGGAGGCCCTCATGGTTTTAACCAGATCATACGGAGCCTCAAGAGAGAGGACGTGGGTCGCGTCGACCACCACCCGGCTCTCCTCCTGCTTGACGGAAACGCCGAGTAAGCTGAGCAGCGTCATCATGGTGGCGACGTCTCTCACCTGCGGCAGGTTGGAAATCGTGCATTCTCCTCCCCCTAACAAGGTCGCTGCCAAAATGGGGAGCGCCGCATTCTTGGCACCGCCCGCCCTGACGCGCCCCTCGAGGCGTTGCCCTCCCGTCATGACCAAACTGTCCATATTTACGACGTTCGCTCCAGACAGATCACGCGATCGATACCCGCCTGATCGCGCCGAATCGTTTTGACGACGAACTCTTTCTTGTCGCTTACTTTTCGACAAATGTCTTCGGACTGGTTCATTCCCATTTCCATGACCAGGATCCCGCCCGGGTGCAACAGTGACGGACTCTCCGCAAGAAGGCGATCGTAGAACTCCAAGCCGTTCAGGCCGCCATCGAGTGCAGGAAGCGGCTCAAACGCCAGGACTTCCGGGGGAAGGAGATCGCATTGATCCGCCGGAATATAGGGTGGATTCGAGACAATGACCGAAATCTTTCCTGCGAACGTGCGACCGGACAATGGTTCGAGACACTCGCCCCGGAAAAACCGTATCCTCCGAAGCACGCCATGACGTTGTGCGTTTTCCCTGGCCATACGAAGAGCCGGGGCACTGCAATCCGTGGCAGAGACGGTCGCTCCCGGACAGTCCAAGGCCAAAGAGACGGCCAGGCATCCCGAACCCGTTCCCATGTCCACCATGTGACAGCGACCAGTTGAGAAGCGTGAAGCCAGGACTTCCTCGATGAGCAACTCGGTTTCAGGCCTTGGGATCAACACGTTCGGGTTCACGAGAAAGTCCCGGCCTCGAAAGGCTTGGGTGCCCACAATATATTGCAGGGGTTCCCGTAACGCCCGGCGGCGAAACAGCGACTCGGTTCGTGCCCAATCTTCAGGCCCGATCCTGCCGTGAGGGTCGGAATACACCTTGAGACGCGAAACCCCCAAGCCGGCTTCCAGCAACCAGAACGCTTCATTGTTTGAATTGGCTACCTCGGCGGCCTCCAGGATTGCCATGCCTCGTTGATAGGCGGACAGAAAAGTGGCCGGGTGTCGAAAGGAACCGTGCAGAGCCGTCGTATCAGTCTTCATGGTCAGTTGCTGGACGCGATGTCAGCCCCCCTGCGCTCCGGCTCACGGGCATCGTTCAACGCTTTCACCAATTCCTCAAGGTTCCCGTCAAGGATCGACTCCAACTTATACAAACTCAGCCCTATCCGGTGATCCGTGACACGATTCTGTGGGTAATTGTAGGTGCGAATCTTTTCACTTCGCTCACCTGTCCCGACTTGGGAACGACGATGCTCGGCAATCGAGGCTTCCTGTTTTTCACGTTCGGCGTCGCCGATACGGGTTCGCAGGGTCCGCATGGCTTTTTCCCGATTCTTGAGTTGCGACCGTTCATCCTGACACGTGACGACCATGCCGGTGGGAATATGGGTAATACGCACGGCCGAGTAGGTGGTATTCACGCTCTGTCCTCCCGCACCCGAAGAACAAAACGTGTCGATGCGAAGGTCTCTCGGATTGAGATGCACCTCGACGTCTTCGACTTCAGGCATCACCGCCACGGTCGCCGTGGACGTGTGAATGCGCCCGCTCGCCTCCGTGCTCGGGACTCTCTGGACACGGTGCACCCCGCTCTCGTACCGAAAGCCGCCGTACGCCCCTTTGCCCTCAACCAGAAAAGTGGCTTCCTTGATCCCGCCGATGCCCGTCGCGTTGGAATCAATCATCTGCACCCGCAAGCCATGGTGTTCCGCGTATCGCATATACATGCGCAACAATTCACCGGCGAACAACCCGGCCTCTTCGCCGCCGGTCCCGGCTCGTATTTCGACGAATGAATTTTTATCGTCTTCGGCGTTTCGGGGATGCAAGAGTTGCAGCGCACGTTCTTCAACCCGCGCACGATTCTCTTGTAACGTCCCCAATTCATCGGCGGCCAATGCCCTGAGTTCCGTATCCAATTGCGGGTCATCGAGCATCCGCGAGGTATTGTCGATTTCCCGGAGCAGGCGCCGATACTCTGAAAACATCTGGCTGACTTCTTCAATGTCGGCCCGCTCTTTGTTGTAGGCAATCACCACCGGCGGCTGGCTGAGGACCGTCGGATCAGCCAAGCGATGGGTCAACTCGTCGTAGCGGTTCGCCACGGCTTCCCATTGGGCAAGCCATCCCTCAAACTGGTTCTCCATCTTGTCACCGGACATAGAACGTCATTTTTGTAAGAGTTCGCTCATTTGTTGATAAAATGCCAGAGAGGATGATGTGCCCTGCGCGGTTCCCTCTTCCAGGCAATCTCTCTACCTCCCCTTCGCCCCTCTCGATCCTTCGCTACGCTCAGGACAAGCAAAGGAGGGGAAAGAAGATCCTGTCGCCGCCGGTTGTAATCGGGGAGCGAGAATTGTCAACGAATGAATGAACACATCCAATTCTCTTGGAAAAACGTATGCGAGAAAATCGAGGAGCGCGAGATCGCGTCGAGCGGGTAGGCTAGACTTGGGACTTTTTGGCGTACCTTTTCTTAAACCGTTCCACACGTCCTTCGGTGTCAACGATTTTCTGCGTGCCGGTAAAGAAGGGATGACAGGCGGAACAAATGTCCACCTTGAGATCGCCCACGGTAGAACGGGTTTGGAACTTCATGCCGCACGCGCAACTGACCGTCGCCTCGGAATATTCAGGATGAATGCCTGCTTTCATGATGCCGATTCCTCCTAACGACTGTTTCAAACCCTATATGTACCATGAAAGACCGGGCGTTGGCAAAGGGCGGGAAGGTTATCGATTCATGGACTGGAGAAAGTCCTGATTATCCTTGGTCCCGGCGATTTTGTCTATGAGAAACTCCATGGCCTCCATCGTCCCCAGTGGACTCAATACCTTGCGTAACACCCACATTTTGTTCAACCGGTCCCGATCGACCAGCAACTCTTCTTTCCGGGTCCCCGATTGACTGATATCAATGGCCGGGAAGATGCGCTTGTCCGCCAATCGACGATCCAAATGGACTTCCATGTTCCCCGTGCCTTTAAATTCTTCAAAAATCACGTCGTCCATGCGACTGCCCGTATCCACCAGCGCCGTGGCCAGAATCGTGAGGCTCCCGCCGTCCTCGATGTTTCGAGCCGACCCAAAAAACCGTTTGGGCCGTTGCAGCGCGTTGGAATCCAGCCCGCCGGACAGCACCCTTCCGCTCGGAGGCGCAATCGTATTGTAGGCTCGAGCCAGCCGGGTCACACTGTCCAGCAGGATCACCACGTCGCGGTTATGCTCAACCAATCGCTTCGCCTTTTCCATCACGATCTCGGCCACTTGCGCATGGCGTTGGGCCGGTTCGTCGAACGTGGAGCTGATGACCTCGGCGCTCTTGACCTGGCGCTGCCAATCCGTGACTTCTTCCGGGCGTTCGTCAATGAGTAAGACAATGAGCAGGATCTCCGGATGATTGTGCAAGATAGCACGGGCAATGGCCTGAAGCAGCATGGTTTTTCCCGTTCGCGGAGCAGCCACGATAAGCCCGCGTTGTCCCTTCCCGATGGGCGTGGTCAGTTCCATCACCCGCGTGCAGTATTCCTTCTGATCAAACTCCAGGGAAATGCGTTCCTCGGGATAGAGTGGAGTCAGGTTGTCGAACAGAATTTTGTCCCGCTGCATTTCCGGTTCGTCATGATTGATTGTTTCAACCTTCAATAAGGCAAAATACCGCTCCCCGCCTTTGGGCGGACGAACCTGACCGGAGATGCTGTCGCCCGTTCGCAGGCCAAAGCGACGGATTTGAGAAGGCGAAATATAAATATCATCGGGACCCGGAAAATAGTTCGAATCCGGCGCACGCAAAAACCCAAAGCCATCGGAAAGGGTTTCCAGGACCCCTTCTCCGAAAATGACTCCGTTCTTCTCCGCCTGCCCTTGCAAGATGGCAAAGATCAGTTCTTGTTTTCTCAGATTCGCGCACCCTTCGATTTTTAATGAACGGGCCACATCCGCAAGGTCGCCGATGGATTTTTGTTTTAATTCCGCAAGATGCATAACCTTCTCCTAAGGTGGGTGAGCATGGAGCCGAAAGGACTTGAACCCAGTACCAGTCTTTCAGCAAATGTAGCCTGACGCAACAGACAAGCACCTCCCATTGTCTTCACTTTTTGCTCCTTCATCGCGTCGGGCCGACGGCTGGCAACGCCCAAGCCGGGGTACGGATGAGGCAGGAATGGAAGTGGGTGGTTAAAACTTTTCCCCTCGCCGGCATCGAACCGTTACGACAAGCCGAAACGTGTCTTGCAGCATATCGACGGGTTCGCAAACTATTCACAAATGGTGAACGGCCTGTCCTGCGTTTGTGCTGGAACAGTTATTCAGACAATTCCACAAATGCATCTGATGAAGGAAACCTATTCATCATGTTTTTGGACAGAAAAGCGTTGGCGTTTTGGATTACGTGAAAACCGGATTTACAATTTTGGAACTTGGGAACTCATGTAGGAAGAAGTAACTGTCTCTTCAATCTGGAAGGTATATTCATTTTGTATAACATGAATCTCCTCATTGTCAATAGTTTCTTTCACCCATTGTTTGTTTGCGATGCCACGGTCGTTGTGATAAATGAAACGGAAGCAGGAAAGACTTCTCAACGTAAAACTCTACCTACCCGCACGAAAATGGCCAAGCCCGAAGAGCCTTTCTCCCATGGACGGATTTTCTCCTTTTCCGAGGCGACGGAACTGATCCCCAAACTGGCGACGCACCTGACCAAAGCCAAAGCCGGCAAAACGATCCTGCAGCAAACAAAAGAAGAAATCAAAAAAGCGAGCGCCAACGCTCAGTACGGAGGCGGAAGTTGTGAGGGCCCTCGCTACATCAAAGCACTCGAAGCGATTTATGAAAACCTCAACGGCATCCATGAAATGGGAGTGGTTGTCAAAGATCTGGAAATGGGCTTATGCGACTTCCCGTATCTCCTGGAAGGACGAGTGGTGTATCTCTGCTGGAGGCTCGGTGAAGAAACCATCGAATGGTGGCATGACATCGATGACGGATACACAGGGCGGCAAGCCCTGCCCGAAAGCACGACGTGAACAGCAACAGCCCTGAGCCGGTTGTCCCCTTTCACAATCCATAACGGGAAGGCCGAGTCCATGACGTACGTGATCATTGGATGGGATGGACCTGAAGGGCAGAGCAACCGCCCGCACCATAGACCCGCCCACCTGGAATATCTTGAACGCTTACAGAAGCAGGGCCGATTGGTCTGTGCCGGACCCTTTACGGATAAAGCCGGAAGTCTGGTCCTCATCGAGGCGGACACCATGGAGAAGGCCGAAAGCATTGCCAACGATGATCCCTACGTCACCCATGGAGTATTTGAACGAGTCGAAATCCATCCGTTTAAACAGGTCTTCCCCAGGCAACAAGGAGAAGAATGACGCCTCCTCGACGAGGCTTTCGCTGCCCAATCCGCTCACAGCATTTCTTTAGTCTCTACCTCCCCTACCCCTCCTTACATGTACTGTCCCGTGTGATTCCCTAGACTCTTCTGCTATCATGCGTGGCATCGAATATGTCCACCAACGGAGGCCCCATGGACATTAAATTACATAAGTTAGCTCGCACCACCCCCGCCACGCGTCGCTACATCCAGACCGCCCCCAAAAGCGCCGCGACCTTGGCCCGGGAACTCGGGGTCGCTGTGACTACCATCTATAAATGGAAGCGCGCCGGCCGGGTCCACGATGGCTCCCATGTCCGCCACCAGCTCCATGCCAGTACCTCCCCCGAGCAGGAAGCCCTTATCGCCGAATTGCGCACCCAATTGCGGTTGTCCCTCGACGATGTCACGGAGGTCCTGAACCGATGCAGTGCGACGCCCTTGAGTCGGAGCGCGATCCATCGCTGCTTGGTGCGGCTCGGCGTCGCGCGCTTGCCCCCCGCCTCCCCCGACGCGCCGCCGGTGGGGCGGTTCGCGGCGACCCCGTGCGGCTACATTCATCTGGATCTGAAAGTGTTAAGCAAATTACAGAAGCAGCCCAGTTATGTGTTCGTGGCCATTGACCGGGCCACCCGCTATGTCTGGGTCAAGGTGCTGGCCCGGCGGACGGCCGCCACGGTGACGCAGGCCGTCGAAGAATTCCTGGCCGCGTTTCCGCACAAAGTGCACACCATCTTGACCGATAATGATGGCGCGTTTACCGATCGGTTTGCCGTGCACAAGAAAGGCAAGCCCGCGGGCCAGCCGAGCGGGACGCATCGCCTGGATCACGTGTGCCGGGCGCATGGGATCACACATCGCCTGATCCGGCCCTATCATCCGCAGACCAATGGCATGGTGGAACGCTTTAACCGGCGGCTGAGTGACGCGTTACAGAGCCAGCCGACGCTCCGGGCCCATTGCAGCAATCGGTTTCGGAGTCACGCCGAGCGGAACGCCTTCATCACACGGGTGGTGGACAATTACAATCGGACCCGGTTAAGGTGCCTCAACTATCAGGCCCCCTTGCACTTGTTACAGAATCTCACGGGACACAACACTTACAAAGGAGGGGAACAGAAGGCAGAATGTCCGCCTTTTCCTCCCCCCACCCTCCTTACGAACCGGTTTTTGCCTTCGACAACTGCAAGAGAATCTTCCATTCGCTTTCGCGGACAGGTTGAACCGAGAGACGAGAGCCCCTTCGGAGCAGTTCCATCTTTTCGAGACCGCTCACCCTTCTGAGGCTTTCCAAAGAAAGCGGCGTTCGCAACACCTCGTTCAACCGAACGTCGACCATCACCCATCGCGGATTCTGTTTTGAACTTTTTTCGTCGAAATAGTGGCTGCCGGGCCGCCAGGAAAAATAATCGGGATACGCGGCTTTGACGACCTCGACAATGCCCACGATCGCCGGAGGATCGGCATTGCTATGATAAAAGAAGGCTAAATCTCCGACGGCCATGGCTCGCAGAAAGTTACGCGCCTGATAATTTCTCACGCCTTCCCAGCACGTCGTCCGTTTGGGGGAACGCGCCAAATCCTCAATGGAAAACGTCGAAGGTTCTGATTTGAGCAACCAGTAATCGGGCATCGCCTGAGCCTCCGAATGCCTCTACCTCCCCTCACCCCTCCCGATCCTTCGGCTACGCTTCCTTCGACAAGCTCAGGACAGGCAGGACAAGCAAAGGAGGGGAAAGAAAAGGCAGAAATCGTCAACGAATGACTGACTATCCTATCCCGTTCGACCACGACCATTCAACGGGCTCCCGACGATGAATCGCGAGTTGCCGGGTCGACTTCCGAACGTGGTTCCACGCTTGTCGAATTGCTTCGAACGTGCTATGTCCCCTTGCGACACAGAGAGCCCACGCGATGAACGCCATTCAGACTTTCTACGAAGAACTCACCGGCCTGCTCCCTCAAGAGGCCCTGATTGCCATCACCATTGTCTCGGTCGTGATGTTCTTCGGGACCATCCTGCTCATTCCCGTCATCATCATCCGCCTGCCCGTGGATTACTTTTTGCACGATGAAGAACACGTGTGGATGGCGGAATACCATCCGGTCCTGCGCTACATCGGCCTGGTCATTAAAAACACGGTCGGCCTCATTTTTCTCCTGGCAGGGATTGCCATGCTCGTCCTCCCGGGCCAAGGTTTACTCACCATGGTCATTGGAGTATCCTTACTCGATTTTCCCGGCAAGCGAACAATCGAGCATCGACTGCTCACAAAACCCATGATATTCCAGGCCATGAACGCCATTCGACGAAAGTTCGGCAAGCCCCCGTTCTCGCAGCCGGCATGACCGACGGGCTCACGGCCGTCCCGATGAGACAAAAAGGGCGAAGATCGCGAAACCCGGCACACGAACCGCCCGCACGATTTTCTGAAGAACCATGAAGACCGTGAAGACGACCGCGTGGATTCTCGTCTCCCTCCTGTGCGCCGTTTCCTTCGGCTTTGTCACCGGACTGTTGAACCCTGAGGAAAAAGTCAACGGGCTCTGGTTGGTGACGGCATCCGGCTGTTTTTACGTGCTGGCCTATCGATTTTATGGAGGATTTTTAGGCCGGCGCGTCATGCAACTCGATGATGAGCGCCGGACTCCGGCCTTTCGACTGGAAGACGGCACCAACTATTATCCCGCGAACAAATACATGCTCTTCGGACACCATTTCGCCGCCATTGCCGGCGCCGGGCCGTTATTGGGTCCCGTCCTGGCGGCACAATTCGGGTTTTTACCGGGGTTTCTCTGGATTGTGATCGGAGCCGTGATGGCCGGCGCGGTCCAGGATTTCGTCATCCTGGTGGGGTCCCTGCGTCGCAATGGCCGCTCCCTCCCGGAAATCGCACGTGCGGAGATCGGATGGATCACCGGCACGGCCACGGCCGTGGCCGTGTTGTTTATCGTGATTGTGGCCCTGGCCGGTCTGGGGCTGGCCGTGGTCAACGCGCTCGTGGCAAACCCTTGGGGCACGTTTACGATTGCCATGACCATTCCCATCGCCTTGCTCATGGGATGGTATCATCACCGCGTTCGACCCGGGCGCGTGGGAGAAATGTCCCTCATGGGCATCGTGCTGCTTTTCCTGTCCGTTATCCTGGGCAAAATGGTGGTGCAATCGGACCTGGCGATATGGTTCACGCATGACCGGACCACGCTGGTCTGGCTGTTGGCCGGCTACGGATTTCTGGCCTCGGTACTGCCGATGTGGATGCTGTTGGTTCCGAGAGATTACCTCTCGACGTTCATGAAACTCGGGGTCATCGGGTTGCTGGCGATCGGCGTGATCATTTTGGCCCCTGACCTGCACATGCCCGCGGTCACCGGATTCATCGCCGGGGGAGGCCCGATTATCCCCGGCCCCCTCTTCCCATTCTTGTTCATCACCATCGCGTGCGGCGCCATCTCGGGATTCCATTCCCTCGTGTCGTCGGGCACCACGCCGAAAATGATTGCCCGCGAATCTCAGGCCATGGTGGGCTATGGCGCCATGTTGCTGGAAAGCTTTGTCGGGGTGATCGCGCTGATCTCGGCGGCCCTGCTTGTCCCTGGCGATTATTTTGCGATCAACACGCATCTCTCGGCCGAAACGCTTGCGGCCATGGGGTTCCCCGTTGAGAACATTCACACCCTCTCAGAACTGGTCGAAGTGGACGTCTCGGGCCGGCCGGGAGGCGCGGTATCGTTGGCCGTCGGGATGGCCTGGATTTTTTCCGCCCTGCCGGGGATGGCCGGGCTCATGGCCTATTGGTATCAATTCGCGCTCCTGTTCGAAGCCCTGTTTATCCTGACGACCATCGACGCGGGCACTCGTGTGGCGCGCTACCTCGTTCAGGAAATGGGCGGGCATGTCTATGCTCCGCTTCGCCGAATCAATTGGTGGCCCGGCGTCATCTTTTCGAGCGCACTCGTGGTCGGGGCGTGGGGATGGTTAATCGCCACGGGAACGATCTCCACGGTCTGGCCCATGTTCGGAGCCGCCAACCAGTTATTGGGAACCCTGGCGTTATGTATCGGCACGACCCTGTTCATCAAAATGGGCAAGGCCCGCTACCTGTGGGTGACGGCCGTGCCGATGGTATTCGTGGGCGTCATCACCTTGACGGGCTGCCATGACCTGTGGTGGATGTTTCTGGACCGGGCGCGAACCGCCGCGGACCCGATGGCGCGCATCACGATGGCGCTGAATGCGGCGCTGGTCGGGCTGATCGCCGTCCTGGCACTCATCGTCCTGACCGAAAGCGCGATGAAATGGTACCAATACCTGGTCCTGAAACAACCGTATACCAACACGGAAATCATCGACGGCGAAGGCATTCGCATCCCGGAAGGAAAATGTTGCTGACCTGATACCTGCTTGGGCTCCGGAAACGACGCCTACACGACACGATAGATAAAATCGTGGCTGCAGACATGGTATAATACGTACGACCCACACCTCATGAAATTAAAGCATTCAATATGACTATCGAGATCTGTGAGCAAGGTGGTGAGCCGGTTTTTGAAGGTGATGGAGATAAATCTATGAGTACCGAACTTCAATATCAGGGATCACGCTTCTACAAGTGTGCTTTGCAGGTCAATCCCTTTAGCTATGCCCAGTATCAGGGAGAGACAACTCTGCAAGAAGCAGACTACAACGAACAAATTTTTCGGCAATGTCAAGACAATCATATTGAGGTCGTCGGTCTTGCAGATCATGGAAAAGTTGAAGACTCAGAGGGTTTGCGAAATCTCTTGCGAAAGAACGGCATTACCGTGTTTCCGGGATTTGAAATTACCAGTTCTGAAAAAATTCATATGGTCTGCCTCTACCCTGATGATAGTTCCTTGGCAAAACTCAATCAGCATCTTGGACAGTTGATGGGAGAAAACAACGCCAAACTTGATCAAGAACCAACTCATCCATCTTCATTAAGCTGCGAACAAATCACGGATAAGGTGATAAATCATCAAGAAGGTTTTTGGTACGCTGCACACATGACCGGAAAGAATGGCCTGCTAAAGCTGGATAGCGGTGGCGGAAACTATGTTCAACTGTGGAAAAAAGAAGAGCTAGTCATAGCCGGACAGATTCCCGGTCCGATAGAAGGCTTGCCGGATCAATACCAACAAATCATTCAAAACAAAAATCCCGATTACAGGCGAAAAAGACCTATCGCGATTATCAATGCCAAAGATATAAAACGTCCGGAGACGCTATCAGATCCTTCCGCTTCTTGTTTGATCAAAATGACCACGCCTGATTTTTCCGCGTTCAGGCAGGCTTTTTTTGATCCTGAATCACGAATTCGGCTCAATCACCAGACTCCTGATAATCCCTATTCGGTTATCGAATCTATACAGTGGCGAGGAGCAGGGTTTTTTACAAACAGCGACTTAGTTTTTTCCAAAAATTTAAATGCTGTTATTGGTGGTCGAGGCACCGGAAAATCTACCTTGATAGAAAGTATTCGCTATGTTCTAAACCTACCAATTCGTGGAGGCGACGACAGAGGGATAGAGACTCTTCGCAAAAAAAATTTAGGCGATTCGCAAATCACTTTGGAAGTACTCTCAAAAGCCCAGCAAGGGCAAGTCTATCGCATCAGTCGGCGCTATGGTGAGCAGCCCGTTGTAGAAAATCAACAAGGTGATATTTCACACCTGACCCCTAGAGACATTCTGCCCGATATTGAGTTACTCGGCCAGAATGAAATTCTTGCATTGGAAAAGGATGAGGATGCAAAGCTGAATTTGATAAATTGTTTCCTCCAAGACAGCAATCAATTTGACAGAAAAATGGATGAAATAAAGCGCCGTTTGGAGTTGAGTCGAAAAAAGATTGTTGAAGCCCATAAAGAGTTTGAACGAATTGATGAAGTAGTCGCACAAGAACCGGTCTTGGACGAAAAAGTGAAGCAGTTTGAAAATTTGGGAATAGCAAACAAACTGAAAAACGCCCAGTTGCTCGAACAAGAAAAAGACATTGAAGCGAGAATCGCGGGACAATTTGAGGCCATTTTAGAATGGTCGAACAGCTATCAGGAAATTTTCGATTTATTATTTCTGCAACGAGACGATATTGATCAATTACCGAATAAGACATCAATAGTAAAAGCCCGAAAGACTTTTGAAGCCCTGCAAAACGATTTGAACCAGTTAGCTGAAAAAATTATTAGTCGCTATAACCAAGCCAAGTCAGACTATGAGTCCATCCATTCAACTTGGCAAAGTCAGTCTAGAGAAATTCTTGATGAACTGAATCAAGCAATTGCGCAACTGCCCGATCATGCCGGAAAAAGCGGTAGAGCTTTGGGGGCAGAATATAAAAACATTGTTGCCAAATTAGTAAATATTCGAAAGAACAAAACAACCCACGAAAAACAAAAGATTATCACCCGTGATGCTGACGACAAAAGGAAAGAAATACTAAGAGAATATCGAGATACTGCCTTTGCTCGGTTCGAATCAATGAGTAAGGCAATAGAAAAACTGAACAAACATCTCGTCGGCAAACTAAAAATTAACATCAAACGCGCAGGGAATTTGGAGCAGCTTGAGTCATTCTTGCTTGATATTGATGGAATTGGTAGTTCCAAAATTCAGTGGTTAAGGCAACTGGAAGGAGATTTGGATTTATTGGAGTGGTCGAAGTGGATAAAAAACAGGGACAAGACAGCCTTCTTGGCTAAGTATAAAGAAAAAGGGTTGACTTCAGGTACTGTCGATAAATTATTGGGATTGAGCTTGGAAGAAAGGCTTCAACTGGAAGAAATCGAATTAAAGGATAGTGTGGAAATCCAACTTAATACCGCACATGACGATGCTGATGAACATTTCGTACCACTAGAAGACCTTTCAACCGGACAAAAGTGTACCGCAATATTGAATCTCTTGCTATTAAGCCGAGACGCCCCCTTGATTATAGATCAACCAGAAGAGAATCTGGATAATGCCTTTATAGCTGAACGCATTGTGCAGGATTTAAGACACCACAAAACCAATCGCCAGTTTTTATTTGCCACTCACAACGCCAATATACCTGTCTTCGGTGACGCTGAATTAATCGCAGTATTAAAGAGCAGGAAAGACAAAGGAAAAATTGCGAATGCAGGTTCCATTGACAAAACAGAAATACGCGAACAAGCCGCATCAATTCTGGAAGGCGGCAGAGAAGCCTTTGATATGCGTAAAAATAAATATGGTTTCTAATAGAAACGATTTCCCATGTTAATCAGTGATTTACTGGAATTAACCAACCAGCCTGAAGGCGCAAAGCTGGAGTTTAAGCGTGATGATGAGCGTCCCGAGACATTTGCCAAAGAAGTCGTTGCTTTTGCCAACATGAACGGCGGTATCGTTTTAGTTGGTGTCGAGGATGACGGCAGCATTAGTGGCATTCAGCGGAATAATCTTCAAGAGTGGCTGATGGATACGGTCATTGGCAGGTATGTTCATCCCTTTATATTACCGGATTACGAGGAGATCAATGTTGAAGGAAAGCGCGTGGCCGTCGTGAAGATTCCTCAAGGTAACAGTAAACCTTATGTTCTCAAACACAAAGACCGTCAAGATGTCTATGTCCGATACGGCAACACCTCTCAACTGGCGGGTCGCGAACAACAGGCAAGGTTGTTTGGTTTGGGCGGCCTACTATCAGCGGAAAAATTTCCCGTGTACGGATCTTCAGTTTCAGATTTGGATGAACAGCGTTACAAAGAATATTTTCGAGATATTCTGATACAGTCTCCGGACGAAGATTTGCAGGAAATGATGGTTAACCACAGCTTTCTGGTCGGCGACGTCACACCCCTTGCTTGCAGCTATTTCGCTTATGCGTTGTTTGCAAAAAAGCCTCAGTTGCGACTGCCACAAGCCGGCATAAGGCTTTCCGTTTATGATGGCAAAGATAAGGATTACAACACGATATATGACAAGATATTGGATGCTCCTTTGCTGGAACGCCGAGGAAGCGGTGGCGCTCAAGATCCCATTGAGCCTGCATTGCATGAGAGAGTAAGCACACTCATTCAGCCATATATCAGTAATGAGGCGCTACAGGGAATGAGTCGCAGACGGATTTGGGATTATCCATTTGAGGCCATAAGAGAGCTTTTGATTAATGCTTTTATTCACAGAGATTGGACAAAACAAAATTATGTACGAGTTGTCGTCTATAATAATCGCATGGAAATAACCAGCCCGGGTACTTTACCGAATGGCATGACAACCGAAAGAATCAGGAGCGGCGCGCAATTACAACGTAATCCGTCGTCCGTCAGAATTTTTAGAGATTACGGTTACGTTGAAGATCAGGGTATAGGTATTCGCCGAAAGGTTATTCCATTAATGCAGCAACACAATGAGAGAGAACCGGACTTTGAAGTGACTGAAGATCATTTCAAGGTGACGCTATGGAAGAAACAATAATAAACCTCGCCATCAGACATCTATGGAAACACGCACTTTCTATTGAGTTGAAAGGCTCCAAACCACGAAGCGTGTAACGATCTGGCATATAACCCCGAGCCCCCGTTTTTTAAACGGCAAAGGCTGCCACGAGATACATGCGTACCTGCCGCATCACCCGCTTGTGGGCGGGGATGGCACCGCTACAAATATTGGGAAACAGCGTCATAAGGCATGTCCCTGCCTTCTAGCAAGAATGGCGTTGCAACGATAGATAAAAAGGAGACGGCTTTATGGCGGATACGTTCTCATTTGACGTGACATCCACGGTTGAAATACAGGAAGTCAAAAACGCGGTTGATCAAACCATGAAAGAAATCGGTCAACGATTCGATTTCAAAGGATCACAGTCCGGGGTCACGCTCAAGGAAAAAGACCACATCCTGGAGATCGTGGCGGACGACGACTATAAACTCAAGGCGGTCATCGACATCCTCAAGGGAAAATGCGTAAAACGAAGCGTGTCGTTGAAAGCCCTCAACTACGGCAAGGTGGAACAAGCCCTGGGGGGGACCGTCCGGCAACACGTCACGGTCCAAAGCGGGATCGTCGAAGACAAAGCCAAGGCCATTGCAAAGAGTCTGAAGGAGAAAAAGTTCAAGGCGCAGGCCCAGATTCAAGGAGACCAGGTGCGCGTGCAGAGCAAAAACAAAGACGAACTGCAGGCCGTCATCAGTTTTCTGAAACAGGAAGACTTCGGTATCGACCTGCAGTTCGTCAATTACCGCTAGACACAATCGTCTCTCTGTATGTGTAGGGCCGCATCCCGGGTCATAGCCCGGGACATGCCTTATGCGTCCTAGAAGAAGCGCCATGAGATGGCGCCGCTACAGAGAGGGGAAAAGACATCTCCATTCAGGAGCGGTCCCAGACCTCTTTCAAATGCATCACGGCCTGATTCACGGCATCATTGCCGGCGACCGCTCGCATGACGTCATGAGCATCTGCTTCCTTCTCGGGGTAAATAGGCGGATCCTCCAGGTTTCGTCGAACCACCGGGTAGACGTTGGACTCGAGAGGCACGTCCAGCCGGTCCAGGGAAGCCCAGGCATTCCCTTCGACTCGCGCCAACACCTGGCCGGTACGCACGTCGATGAACGCCAATTCGGCAAGCGCCAGGTTTTCCGCGCGATACCCTAGCAGCAAGCCACGCCCGACCGCCCCCCCGGTCGATCCTCGCCAGGGGAATCGTTCCGGCACCTCGATTTCGGAACTCGAAAGAATGGCCATCATGAGGTAATCGACATGCTGGTCTTTTCCCCATTGCAGCACCGTCGTGAACTTCGGGGGCGAGGCTCCCGGATTCGGGGAATGAACAACGCGCACCATCTCGAGGGGAACGGCATGCATCAATTGCTGTCGCACATGTTCGGTTAGTGCATTGAAAGAGGCGTCTGAAAGTTTGGGGGCGGAATCCGGAGCGGTCGTATCGTTGAAAACCACAAGCCCGGCTTGTACCGCGCCCGGCAAGCCCACAAACCGTGAGAGATCGTGTGTCAGCTGCTGCCCGAGGTACGAATCGAGACGGGCCTGCGGCCAGCCGCCGCAGCCTCCGAAGACGAGGCCCAAAATTCCCAGGATGGTGAGGAGAAGACCCAGGACCGGCCTCCGGTCGGCGGGCTCGTCAGGAAGAATTGTTCGACGCAGGGTCAATGGATTCTCCAGTCCAAAACAGATCAAACCCTTTCTCCTATTATATTGGTACGATAGTAGCCAACGCTACCCCGAATCACGAAATGGGTCAATGCACCCCGAACTGTCATTTGTATGTTGCTTTCACCTTGCAAATCGGCCAATTTGTAAGGTGGGCGTGAGGGGCGCGTCGCGTGTCATAAGGTGAATCCCGGGGCACTCCGAGGTTGCACCGTGCAGGAGTAGGACACCCCTCAGGCCAGTTTGTAGCTCCGAACAGATCCAGGGGGTTCACAGCCCCGCATTTGCAAGTGGGGAGGACAAACACCATTCACCTCAGCAAGGGAGAACATCATGAACAAAATTGTGGCCGGGATTGATGTCGGGAAACAGGAATTAGCCGTATCCGTCGCGCGGGGGCCGGTCCGCCGGTTTCCCAACACCAGCGCCGGGCTGACGGCGTTTCTGGCGTGGGGGCGGGGACAAGCCGTGACCCACGTGGTGTGTGAAGCGACGGGGGGGTATGAACGCCTGCTCGTGCAACGGGTCCGGATCACCGACCTCGCGGTGTCGGTGGCGCATCCGACGAAGGTGCGGGCGTTTGCCCGGGCTGTGGGCCAGGGGGCCAAGACCGATCCGCTGGATGCGCAGATCCTGGCACACTATGGCGACGTGTTTGAGTTGCCGGTGGAGGCCGCGCAAGAGGAAGCCAGTGAGGAGGTCCGGGCCCTGCTGGGGCGGCGGCAGCAACTGCTCGATCAACGGACCCAGGAACTGAATCGCTTGGAGAAGGGGTTGCGGGGGCGGGTCAAGCAATCCTGTCAGCGGCATCTGGCGTGGTTGGACAAAGAGCTGAAGCACCTGGCGGACGAGTACCAGCAAGCCATCGAAGTCCGGCCAGCGTTGGCCGAGCGCGCGGCCTTGTATCAGAGTGTGCGCGGGGTGGGCCTGCTCACGGCGGCGACCTTGCTGGCCTATGCCCCGGAATTGGGCCAGGGCTCGGGGAAGGCGCTGACGGCCTTGGTGGGGCTGGCGCCGTGGGCCCAGGACAGTGGGACCCACCGAGGGTACCGGGCGATTCGCGGCGGCCGCGGGCTGGTGCGCCGGGCGTTATACATGGCGGCGTTATCGGTGATCCGCACCAACACGGACCTGGGGCGGTTTTATCAGGGGTTACGGCGGCGGGGGAAGCCGGGCAAAGTGGCCTTGGTGGCCGTGATGCGGAAGCTGCTGTTGCAACTGCACGCGATTGCGCGGCGAGGCACGCCGTGGGTGGATGAGGGAGTCCCGGCATCGTAAAAAAGCTTGACTTGAAACACAGATACTCCTGCGAAAGCAGGAATCCAGGGTCGTCATTGCTTATGCTGTCATCCTTGCGAACGCGAGGCTGTGGATTCACATTTGAAGTGCAACAGGTGGTTTCTAAAAACCTCGGCGGGGGTCTGATAGCCGAGGCATTTCCGAGGCGTATTATTGTATACTTGGACCAGGCGCGTAAAGTGTTCATCGGAGAGGGCCACCAAGTCGGTCTTGCGCGGCAGGGTCCGGCGCAAGCGGCCGATGGCGTTTTCGACGCCGCCCTTTTGCCAGGGCGAGTGGGTCTCACAGAAGAAGGTCTCGAGGCCGAGCGTATGGAGGGCATAATGCCGCGCGAATTCCGTCCCGTTATCGAAGGTGATCGTTTGGCGCCACGTGGGGGGCAAGGGCGCGAGGAGGGTGGCGATGGCGTGGGCGATGGGCGCGGCGGCTTTGCCGGGGGGGCGCGCGGCGATCAGCAGGCGGGAGTGGCGCTCATGGAGGGTCAAGATGGCTTGGCCGTAGATCCGGAACAACATCAGGTCGGCCTCCCAGTGGCCCGGAGTGCAACGATCCGCGGCCGCGGCCGGCCGCTCGGCCAGCGGGCGGCGCAGAGCGATGAAGGACGCCGGGCTGCGCCCCTTGTAGCACCGGCGCCCGCGTTTGGCTTTGGCCTGCGGCAGATAATGGCGCCAGGCGTACTCTGTTTTGCGGGCCATCTGCGCATAGATGAAGCGGTAGATGGTCTCGTGGGAGATGACCGGTCGGTGCTGCTCCCGAGCGAGGCGGCCGGCCACCTGTTGGGGGGACCAGCCGTGTTGGAGCTGCGCCAGGACCGTGGCGCGGAGCGTGCTGTCGCGGTCGAGCTTGGAGCCCTGCCAGCGGCGCGCCCGGGCTTGTTGGTCGGCATAGCCGGGTTGGTAGCCCTGGGTGGTGGACCCATTGCGGTTCAGCTCCCGAGCCACGGTCGATGGCGCGCGATCCAGAGTTGCCGCAATTTGGCGGATCGAGTGTCCCGTGGTGTGTAAGCGGGCCATTTCACAGCGGTCTTCAAGGGTGAGATGTGTATAGTCGCGTCCCATGGCAACACCTTAACAAGGTGTTGCACTTCGTTTGTGAATTTAGGGGCTCCAGCGCCTTTCTCCTCGCAAAGCGAAGAAAAAGCAAAAACCCTGGATCCCCGATCGGAGTCGGGGATGACAGAGGATTGGCGCGAGCAACGCGCGCCGAGGAGGTTGCATTCCATTGAGGGCATCGGGTAGGTTACAGGCCATGTATCTGAGAACGTGTACCCTGCCGAGGCTCCTCGTTTTCGTTTCGATCCTCCTGTTTTCAGGCTGCCAATACATCCCGGAAGTGAGTATGCCTGATATCAGTCTTCCGGACTTGGGCTTCCCGGACATCAGCCTGCCCAGCCTGGGATTTGAAGAAGAAAAACCAAAGGAGCCGACCATTCCCATCTCGGTGGCCTATGCCTTTGATCCGAGCGTCGCGGAAGCCACACTCGAAATTCAGGCGTGCGACCTTCCGTATACGCTGAAAACGGGAGAGAGTATTGTCCAAAGCTTTCTCACCCTGGGACATGAAACCTTTCAGTCCGTCACGGCCTATGCAGGAACCGGAGAAGCCGTACAAACCACCCAGCCGAGTGATTTGATCATCCAGGTCAGCATGGTCAACCAATCGTTCCAGGCAATCGACCGTATGGCGGAAGAGGACAATTATCTGGCCTACCTCAACTTCAAGCTGCAAGCGGTGTTTATCGATAGAAACGGAGCCGCGCTGGGGCAAATCCCTCTCAATTTCGAAGGCCGGGTCAGGATCTGGGCTCCGGCGCTCACCGGCCAATCCGTCTCCTGCACCACCGGACAATACGATGCAAAAATCAACAATGCGGCGGCGGAACTGGCACAACAACTCGTGGGAGTGGTCCCGCAACTGCTCAAGGACGGCGGCACGCAACCCCTGGTGGCGCAACAGGGTCGCCAACCGGCATTCAGCCAGCCCACGCCTCAATTCGCACCCCAGGCCACGCCTCAATTCGCAGCTCCGGCTCCGTCTCCCGCCGCACCGGGAAGCCGGCCATTCTTTACCTTTCGCACGATGCTGAAGGACGGCAACGATAATCTGATTCTCGAAGGCGGTGAAGCCATTGTGTTGATCATCGAAGCCACCAATTTGGGGAGCACCGTCATAACCACGGCCCATGCCAACCTGGTGGGGAACCCGACCCTGATAGAAGCCTTTGCACAAATGACCCCGCTGCCCATCTCCATGGGCACGTTCCAGCCAGGAGAAACCAGGACCACGGAGATTCGAGGCCGTATGCCGATCGACGTGCCCGGACAAAAGGCGGAACTGGTGGTCTCGTTGCAACTCGAAGATGGAACCCACATCGGGTCTCACCGCATTGTGGCGCCGCTCCAGCCCGGGACCGCGGCACTGGGCGCTCAAGCCGGCATATCCAAGCCGCAGCCTCCCATCACAAAGCCGACGCCTCCTGCCGCCGATGCGTACGTAGCCATGCTCGTCGGGATGGATGCCTATCAGGACACCTGGCCGCAGGCCTATCGCATACCCGAAGATCACCTCATGACGTTACGGGACACCCTGCAAACCACCGGCCTGTTCCTCGAGCAGAACATCCGCGTACTCCAGGGAAGCCATGCAGCAAAAGCAGACATTGAACAGACGCTGCTCACGTGGGTTCGTCAACGAGTCGGGAAGGAATCCGTCCTGGTCGTGTATTTTTCAGGTCAGGCCGTCAAGGACCAAACGAACGGCGAGGTCTATCTGGTCCCTTATGAAGGATCGCCGGAGGCAACGACCAAACAGTTGATCTCCCTTCGAACGCTTCAGCGCCTCTTGGGGAAACTCCACAACCGGTTGACCCTGTTCATCCTCGATACTCCTATTGCGTCACAGGGCGGGCAGAACGCATCTGTCGATGGATCCTCGGTGCGCTGGACCAGCGGCCTGTCGGAGCAGGACGAAACCCCCGTCATCCAACTTCGTAAACGTCACGGGCAAGAAAACGGCAAACCTGCCGACGTCCTGGCCGGGCTGTCAGGCAGTGCGGACGGGAACCAAAACGGAACCATCACCGTCGGCGAATTTCTCGAAAACGCTTCAGAATCGAGTGAGATCACTCTTCTGCTTCCCGACTCCTCGCCGCTCCTGGCCCTTCCGCTCGCACGGTAATTTTCTCAACGGCAAGGCAGATTCTTTCCTTCGACAGACTCAGGACAGGCACTTCATTCAGAATGACAAATTACTGGATCTTCGCTAAAAACTGCGGGGACGACAGGAAAAGATTCAGCAGGGGGAAAGAGGGGAATTGTCAACAAAAGCCCAGAAGCGTGTCTAAGCCTGAAGCACCGCCCTCAGTTCGGAAATCCGAAGGAGCAACATGAGTGATTCGCGATCCGAGAATGGCAAGAAGCCGAACTGCTCGTAGAACGTCTTGGCCTCTTCGTTGAACGCTTGGACAACGATAGCGCGCGCACCAATTACATCAGCAGCCACCAACGCTCTCTTCCCTGCATCAATCAACAGGTCGGATCCCAAGCCCCTTCCCTGATAGTTCTCGTCCACCGCCCGTTGTCCCAACAGGATCACCGGAATCGGTTCGGGCATGTTCCTGCCAACGCGCGACGAGACGCGGCGCCTTTCCACGGAACTGGCGGCAAGGCTGTAGAACGCGATCACCCGGTTGCCATCACAGACGACGTACGTCCGTGCGCCACCCTTGGCTTCGTTCAGCCGGGCCCTACGTTGTAGCCACGTATTGAGGCTGTCGATTCCGGAGTCGAACTGCGAGACGTCATGACGTGCACCAAGCGGCTCAGGGGCATTAGGCTTGCCCCGGGCTTGACCCGGGGTTATCGTTCCCACAGCGGCTGGCGTGCAAACCGTTCTTTCAAGCGATCGTTCGGTTGGATCGGTGCATCAAGCGCGGCGACAAAGGCGTCGTAAGCCTCGTCATCGAGCGCAATAACGGGGCGCTCATTCAACGTCTCGATCGCCGCCGCTTCACTCGACCGGAGCACGAACTCGGTGCGCGTGACGCCTCGAATCGTAGCCGCCCGATCAATGAGTGCCAGACGCTCGTCTGTCATTCGGAAGTTCACTTGACCCATGTCATCTCCTCCTTCTTCCGCTCAGACACATAGATTTGGCCAATTCTTAACGTATACCGTTTGTATAGACATTCGTATGTATCATCCCATTTAGAGATTGTCAGCGAGATAGATTATTATACGTAATACTACAAATTGCAAAAAAGATGAGGGAGTTTACATATTGTAAACATTTTGATGAATGTTACAAAGTTTACAAAAATAAAATATTGTAAACATTATAAACATTTTAAAGAAATAAAATATTTAAAGAAATGTAAAAATATCAATAGAACGTACACTATGTACAAATTGTACGAATCGTCACAATGTAGAACATAACCATCGTTGTGTACTACACGGCATCAGGCCTGTCCCGGGCTTTGACCCGGGAGGCGGTCGGCTCATGGCCCCTCTTCCTCTTCTTTCGTAGCCGCGCCATCCCTGCCGTCTCCTTGGCATTCCCGACAGCTTTAATCGGGAATCCAGTGTCTTTGTCTTTGATATTTGTAGCCGTGCGATCCCTGTTCAGAGGCAGGGACATGCCTCATCGCGCTTTCTTCTTCTCTTTTGTAGCGGCGCCATCTCATGGCGCTTTCTACTCCTTCTTTTGTAGCTGCATGAATGCAAAAACCCGTAGCACTCCCAACCAACCCAATGGTCAAAAGTGGTTGCCCCATACCGATGATAGATTGTGGCATGATCTTGATGGTATAATGGCAGTCATGGATGACACCGCCCGCAACCCGGTCACTCAAAGTGGACGGCGACGGAATGAAAAAATCTTGATGATCTAAGCCATGGCACACTTGCCCACATTGATCCTTGACACGCATGCGGCTGTCCATGAACTGGTGAACGCCGGCATGCCCGAGCGCCAAGCCGAGACCGTCGTGCGTCAACAGGCAAGGCTGCTCGAACAGAATCTCGCCACCAAGACCGACATCGAAACCTTGCGGCAGGAAACTAAGACCGACATCGCAACCATCAAAGCCGACATCGAAACATTGCGACAGGAAACCAAGGCCGACATCGAAGCCTTGCGACAGGAAACCAAAGCTCTCATCGAAACCGCAAAGGTGGATCTCATCAAGTGGATCTTTGGCCTCAACATCGCAACGATGAGCCTGCTAGTCGCCGCAATCAAGCTGTTATAACCACGGTCCCGCGCCAAGCCGGCAGGCGGAATAATCGAACGCGTACAGCATCGCCCCCTCCCTGACGAAAACGTCACGTAGCCCGTCATTCCTGTATGTGTTCACTCATTCTTTGACAATTCCCGCAGTTTTCTCATCCCCGCAGAACCCCCTCCTGTCATCCTCGAGGTTTTTAGCGGGGATCCATCCTTCCGTGTCCTTCTCCTTCTTTTGTATTTGTAGCGGCGCATCTCATGGCGCTTCTTCTTGGCGGCCTCTCCAAGCAGCATAAGGCCTGTCCCGGACCATGACGCAGGATGCCGTACTGCACGTTGTCAGGTTGCTTGGATATGGATGTGGGCTGAATAGCCCAATCGCCGGAACAGGTGTTCGCAGTCTTCCCAAGTCAGGCCAAACGCTCGGACGTCGGCGACCCCCACCCGGGCCACAACGTCTCGAATATCTCCGAAATGGTTGCCGTCAAATTCACTATCCATGAGGGCGGTTTCTGCCCACGCGACGAGACCGGAAAGTGAAAGCTCATGGTGCAAATAGGCGGCGAGCTTATCGACGACTGTTTGGCGAGTAATCACGTCCTTCATTCTTCGACCTTTCGATGGCCATAGTCAACCAGCCTTTATCACATGTCTGTGACCATTTCTTCATTCCTTCTTGAATGATCCTGCCTTCTTTCTCCACTTTTTGTAGCGGCGCCATCCCATTGCCTTTTTTAGGCGGCATAAGGCATGTCCCGGTCTATGACCAGGGATGCCGCAGCTACGACAAAGACGAAAGGCAAAGGCAGCCTGGATCCCCGATCAGGTCGGGGATGACAGAAGGAGAGGGTGAGGATAACTGAGGGGAATTAGCGGCATGAGGCATGTCCCGGGCTTTGACCCGGGATGCCGCAGCTACGACAAAGACGAAAGGCAAAGGCAGCCTGGATCCCCGATCAGGTCGGGGATGACAGAAGGAGAGGGTGAGGATAACTGAGGGGAATTAGCGGCATGAGGTATGTCCCGGGCTTTGACCCGGGATGCTGCAGCTACAACTGCGAAAGGCAAAGGCAGCCTGGATCCCCGATCAGGTCGGGGATGACAGAAGGAGATGGTGAGGATAACTGAGGGGAATTAGCGGCATAAGGCATCTCCCGGGCTTTGACCCGGGATGCCGCGGAGCCGAAAACAAAAAACAAAGAAAAAACCCTGGATCCTTTCGTTGACTGGATCCCCGATTAAGAACGTCGGGACCAGCGTCGAGGATGACAGGAGGGGGAGGGTCGGGAAGGACAGGAGGGGAAAAGCGGGAAGGACTGAAGGGGAAAAAGCAGATTCCTCGCTTTGCTCGGAATGACAATGAGTAAAAAAAATCCCCGCTGAGGGTTGAGCCTCAGCGGGGATTGAGATAACGGGGTTTCTTCTTGTTAGAAGTTCACCCAGAGTTGGGTATAGCCCCAGCTTTGTTCGGAAGCACCACCCGCACCAGCCGCCTGATCAAGGCGCTGACCAGGCAGGAAGACACCGGCGCCGACCTGCCAAGCCACGTGGTTCCCGGGCGTAAGGAAGTGCGTGTAGACCACGTCGATTTCCTCCCCTATCGCTGTAGAGGTAGTATTAGCGTTAGTCGCAAAACCAAGGGCGCTTTGCCCGGCATGATACAAGTTATCGGTTGTCTCCTTGAGAGAAAACAGGTGGCCGGTCACTTCGAAGTGGCTGTCCGCGTTGGGCCGCAGTTGGAGACCGAACGCGAGATGGTTCATGTTTTTCCAGGACATGCGGTCCATGTACCCGAAGTGAATGTGGTTGGTGGGGTACATTTGATCAAAGCCGCCAAATTTGCCATCGCCGGCTACCTCACCGGAGGCGGTGTTGTACTCGGCGCTCAGGCGAGGCGCCATAGGCACCGGCAGGGTCAAGCCGCCGTCGATATGGAAGGCCCAGGCCTCGATATCCAGACACCGGCCACTGCAGGCGTCAGACCCTGTTGTATTGCTATTAGCTATCTCACCGAATTGGTAGTACCCTTCCATCGTGGCGTCCACGCGGGCGCTTCCCGCATTGAACTTCTTGACGGCGCGGCCGCCGAGAGTATGACGGGATTGATCGGAGGGCCGAGCATTGGTAGCTCCGGCTCCACCTGTTCCGCTGCTGTGCCAGATGTAGGTAGGCTCCAGGACCAAGCCCGCGATTTTCATGGGCGCCCGGACGTAGATAATGTCGGCATCAGAGGTTGCGGCTACACCACCGACCTGAGAAGGGCCAATACAGTTACCTGATGTGACACTCCTGCAGTCTCCCTCCTGCGTCCGCAACCAGCCCACTTGGAGGTTGGCGGTCTTGCTGAGCTTGTAGTTGGTGGTGATGCCGTCGTGGGTCCAGCCCACGTTGTTCCAGTCGAAATGCCCGAACATGCGATGGTTGCCCCAGACCACCAGTTGCCGCCCAACCTTGACGGTCAGATTCGGCACCAGGAAGTTCCGCACCAGCATAAAAGCCTGCCTGGCAAAGATGGTGCCACTGGTTGCATTCGCGTCGGTCCCTCCTCTATTGGAGGTTGCCATGGGCCCCACGTTCCGAGCGACCCCCCAATTCTTGGAATGTTGCGCCTGTAAGAAGAACGTCACGTCCGGGGAGATGGAGTAGTTGAAGCCCAACCGCGCCCATTGCTGCACGATAAACGTATTGTTCTTGTTCCCTATCCCAAAGCTGCCGTTGTTTCGAAATTCCGGACGAACCCGCAGGTCGCCGGAGATGGTCAGTTTGCTGATGTCGAACAGCTTGCTTTTTGGCGGATCGAATTTATGATATGGGATCAGATCCGGGATCGCGCGCGGCACGGCCGGCACCGCGGAGTTCTTGCCCGTGGCCGGCGTGGTTTTCTCGGCCATAACTGGAGCCGCCGTGACCCCTGCGAGCAGGACCGCTGCCAGTGTCCATTTAATACCGTGGTTAAATCGTTTCATCGTGACTCCTCCTGTAAGTTGATTCCCCCTGCGGGCAGCGCGTTATCCCTGCCAGCCCATCATTTTAACCTCTTCCTGTTATTTACTTCCTTTTTGGCCCATGAGATAGGGGCCTACATATTTCTTCTTTGAAAAATTTCTTAGATACGGCACTTCCCTTTTCTTCGTGATTTCCCTCCTTTGTTTAAGAGTGACGTTATCGGGTTGCCTGTTTTGTATTTCTCGGATTTATGGGTATAAAAATAATATGCAACAATGTATTCCAAAATAGATTTTATTGCAATAGGTCCAATAGGTCCAATATATTTTTTCTTCTTTTTTTCCTCACGCGGGTTTGTTGCCTTCGTTGATGCCGGCGGATGCCGCGTCGCCTGCGCCCTTGATGGAGTCTTCCGCTTCTTTCATGGATGATTGCAGATCCTGCTCCACCATTTTCACTTCCTGCTGAATCATATTGATTTCCGGTTCGACCGACTGCCGCAAATCATCGGCGGTCTCTTTAAATCCCTTGACGGCTTTCCCTACCTGCTTGCCGATTTCCGGTAGTTCCTTGGGCCCGAACAACAGAAAGGCAATGACCAGAATCATCAGAACTTCCATTGCCCCCAAGCCAAACATTCTTTTTCTCCATCGCTAAGCGTTCTTTGTGGCGGCGGGGTTTCCCCCCTCACCCTACCCTCTCCCACCAGGGGAGAGGGTGTAGCTTGTGCTACGCCTGCCTGGTTTCCTGAACCTGCGCCTCGGGCTGCGGTGCCGGTGCGGCCTGTTGTACCGGTTCCCCTGCCGGAGGAACGGCGGCGGTTTGCGCCATGACCGGCTCCGTGATCTGGCCCGGCTGTGGCTGCGGCGGCGGCGTTGTGTCCATGCCTTCTTCCTGCGGCGTCACGTCCATGGCGTCGGCTTCATTAATGGATTTTTTGAACCCTTTGATGGCTTTTCCCAATCCTTCTCCCAATTGTGGGATTTTTCCCGCCCCGAAGATAATGAGGACGATGAACAGGATGAGCAATAATTCCATCCACCCAAATGAACCAATCATTTTACAACCTCTCGATGGTACTTAAATTCGGTGCGTTTACAACCATTGCAATGGAACAGTATACGCACACATGATAAAGAAATCCACAAAAAATTTACGCTGAACAGATTTTTTGCTCAGTTTGGAATGACCATTCCGGCATTTTGTGCAGGATGACAGAGGGGAACGGGCCTTAGCCCCCCTCACCCTACCCTCTCCCTCCAGGGGCGAGGGGTTTCTACGGGCCCATCATCAGGAAATGGAAATAATCCACGGGTTGCGGCGGGACCATGAACGCGGCCTGGAGGGTGCCCCGGTCGTAGCCCAGTTCCTCCAGTCGACTCGCCGCACGCATGACCTCTTCTTCCGTGAGGTAGGCCACGGTATCCGCGACGCCGTGCTTTACCTGTCGTTCCAGCAGTTGCTCCAATTCCCGGCGCGTCTCCTCCGGGGTCGCGGGATCGATGGGCAATTGAATGGTCCGTTCATAGGGACTCGCATAGCCGGTATTCACCGCTTCGATGGTTTTCAGGATCAACCGATCGATTTCCCATGGTCCGCCCTGCGGCACGTTCGGATGGGAAGCCAGCACGTCCATGAGGCTCATGACGTTGACCCCAAGGCTTCGTCCGACAAATTCTTTTTGCGGCTCGACCGTCACCCGTCCCCCGCCGACCTGTTTGGCCACGTCTTCCAACAGCGCATAGTTGACCATAAAACTGAATTGCCCGCCCACCAGGTTGTAGCAGGGTTTTTCCGGATCATTGAGGACGGCTTCTTCCACGGTGCCGGCATCGAAGCTGCTGAACCCGAGCGCGTCCGGGGCCAGCAACCGATGCGCTTCCTTGAGGGAGGCGGCGGCGCCGACGTTCACGGGCATCAGGAGTTCTTCATCGAAGAGTTTTAAAAAGTCCGTCACCAGGCGACGGAACGGCACGTCTTTGGCCTCGACCTTGTGATACTCCCGTTCCCACAGGATGTCTTCCAGAAAGGCCGGCAGGGGTTTGAGCCCGGCGATATCGGTTTGATCGAACGCCTGGACCAATCCCTGCCAATCGGGAAAGTCCGCGAGCCGGGTTTCATTCAAATTGGGCCGGATGTGTTCTTCCATGACGTCCCCGGCTTTGCGCAGCAGGAGTTTGGTGGGCAATTCGCTCCACAGTTCATTGCAAACAATTCGATCGATCGACCCGTCGCGATACGATTGCAGTTCCTGCACCGTGGCCTGCACGAATTGCACGCGGTCCCCGTGCGCGGCCAACTCCGCATTGGCCCTGGCGCTTGCCAGCACGGTCTCCGAGGCATCGATGAGCACGTATTGCAGACGCGGATAGAGCGTCGCGTCCCGGTCCAGGGCCTTGACGTGATCGAGAAAGCAGGCGGCCAAATTGCCGTTGCCGCAGCCCCATTCCATAATGGTGAGCGGGGCGGCTCCGGTCCCGGGACCGGCCCTTCGACTCTGCTGCGCTCCGCTCAGGGCCAGCTTTTGGCGTTGGGTGGCCCGTTCCACGTAATCCGCGGCCAAGGCGTACGCCAAGCGGTAATCCGCCGCGGCAAAGGTCTGATAGAGTTCCCGCAGGCGTTCGCCTCGCAGGCCGTAGAACACGGTATTCATATGCTGTTGCCAGACGTCAATCGGCGCGAAATCCCCTAATAGTTGGGGTAACGCTTCTTCGTTCTCAGCGACTTGCTCAGCCAATTGATCAACCATAGACCCGCCTCATTTCAGGATCAGGACGATACGGACTTCCGAAAGGAAGGCGATTCTAGCAAAGGGGGGTTTCGCCTCGCAAGGGAACGCCGCTGGCTGCTATGATGGCGGCCTCTTTGGGTCACGGCCCGGGACATGGCGCCATGGGATGGCGCGGGGTATACATGCAAAAAACCCTGGATCCTCGATTACTAATGTCGAGGATTGTAAATGTTCACTAATTCGTTGACAGAATGAAGGGTGACTCATCCTTTCACCTGGAGGCGAAGCCATGCGACACAATACCCACGACAAAACCCTGTATCGCAATTATGTCCGCAAGTGGAAATTCCTGATCCAGGAGTACGAGTTGGTCAAACAGAAACGGCATCCCACGTTCCGGTTTGTCGCCGATTTCTACCGATTTCATCAGACCCACCGGCAGACCTTCTTCAAGTATTACCACCGGTTCCGCCAGAGCGGAGCCGAGCACGCCCTGGTGCCTCAGCCACGCGGCCCGAAGTGGAAAAGTCGGCGGGTCTACGGGTATATTGAGCAACAAGTGCTGCAGCAGCGGCGGCTGGGCGTCAACCGGTATGAGATTTGCCAGCTCCTGGCTCCGAAGCTCAAGCACCTGACGCCGTCCCCGAGTACGGTCTATCGGATTACCCAGCGATACGGGCTGAACCGCTTAACGCCCAAGCTGCGAGAGGAGAAACGCCGGATTGTGAAGCAGAAAGCCGGAGAATTAGGGCATCTGGACTGCCATCACTTGAGCAAGGACCTCATCGCGACCGATCCCACGCGCTATTATCTGGTGTGTGTGATTGACGCCTGTACCCGCCTGGCTTGGGCCGAGGTGGTGACCGATCTGAAGAGCCTGACGGTGATGTTCAGCGCCCTGAAGAGCTTCAATCTGCTCCACCAGCGCTACCAGCTCCAGTTTGCCGAGGTCTTAACGGACAATGGATCCGAATTCGCGGCCCCGCGCACCAAAGACACGCACCCGTTTGAACGGATGTTGCTGGAGTTGGGGATCAAACATCGGTATACCCGGCCCTATCGGCCGCAGACCAATGGGAAGGTGGAACGGTTCTGGCGGACCTTGAACGACGACCTGATCGACGGCACCACGTTCGCCTCCCTGGCGGAGTTCCGGGACGAATTGGAGCAATATTTGCTCTACTACAATGAGGTGCGCCCGCATCAGGCGCTGGAGGGGAAAACCCCCAAACAGATCAACGAATCTTGTCAACGAATTACTGAACACATACAAGGATGACAGAGGGGGGAGAAGGCGGAGAGGGAAGGCCGCATGAGATGCGGCCACTACGACTGAAGGGGGATAAGGACAGGGCGAGGGGATGAAGGGAAAAGCAAAGAGGGCGGGGGCTTTTCCCGCCATACAAAGAGAGCGCCGATACCGTATGCGAATTTGTTACCTCATCCTTTTCTTCCTGTGCCTTTCGGGTCCGGGCCGGGCTCAGGACGCGCCTCCGGCTCCCTTCAGTCCCGATGAAACCCAACACGGCTTTTCCCAGTTCGATACCATTCCCGCAGTTCCGGAGGACATGTCTCCCGACCCATTGGACTATTACAAGGACCCGGCACTTGATTCGTCCGGTCCCCCGAACGAGAGGCCCGGCGGGCTGTTTCTTCATATCACCCTGGCGGAAAGCTTTGAGGAAGATCTGGATCTTCGGCGTGGGCAGCGCTATTACCCCATCCGGCCGACCGAGGAATTCCCTTCCGATGCGCTGGCGGTCCACGTGGTCTTTCGGGTGTTCCAGCACTATAGCGCGTATCAGGTTATCGGGCGTTTGTTTCCGGAGAAGGTGCCGGGGTTTTCCGGGGAAACCTTCTCCGATGAGGAAACCGCCTACCTGGCGCTGGAGGACGAAAGCGGGTATCTGAAGTTCTTCGCGCCGTCGCAGGAAGGCTGGATTCCGGGACTCTACCGGGTCGACATCTTCGTGGGGTACGAAGCCAACGACGTCACGCGCATGGGCACCCTGCGCTTTACGGTGATGCCGAAAGCCTGAGCCTCCGCAACGCTCCACATCGTTCAGTGGGCCTCCACCTCTTCCCCCTCACCCCAACCCTCTCCCACCATGGGGAGAGGGAGAAGAGCGCCATGGGATGGCGGGGGTATACATGCAAAAAACCCTGGATCCTCGATTACTAATGTCGAGGATGACAGAGGAGGGAGAAGGCGAGGAGGACAGAGGAGGGAGAAGGCGAGGAGGACAGAGGGGGGAGAAGGCGGAGAGGGCGGGCCGCATTTGATGCGGGGCCTACAACTGAAGGGGAAAGGGACAGGGGAAGAGCCTGGAAGAAGGCGGCATGAGATGCCGCCACTACGACTGAAAAGAAAAGGATGGGAGGGGGCGGGGATGGGAATAGGGTTACGGGGTTGGGGTTCTGTTTTATATGTACTGAGCGGGTACAGTGGTTTGACCCGTTTGGGGGGGATGCGTAGAATGGAGGCCCGATTTCGTGAACGACGTTCCTTCCACTTTGCGACGTGCCTGCGCGTTGATACCCGGCACGTGAAACCGAACGGACCACCCCGACACCGCGCATGACTCATTCCCCACCACCCTGGCTCTCCATGGTGATCCCCATCAAGGATGAGCGGGACAACCTTCAGCCGTTGACCAATCAACTGACGAAGGTCCTGGGAAGCCTGGAGCCGTCTGGCAGCGCCCCGTTTGAAATTTTGTACGTGGATGACGGCAGCACGGACGGCAGTTCCGCGTTGCTGGATGAGATCCGCCGGCACACCCCCGAGGTCCGGGTGATCCATTTTGACCGAAATCACGGGCAAACCGCGGCCTTTGCCGCGGGCTTTCGCCATGCCCGCGGCGAATTGATTGCCACGCTTGACGGCGATCTTCAATACGATCCCGCGGACATTTCCCTGCTGCTGCCGTTGATCAAGGACTACGACCTCGTGTGCGGACGCCGCCGGCAGCGGCTCGATACGTTGATCCGGCGCCTCTCGTCACGGCTTGCGTACCTGGCCAGACAGATCATCCTCCGCGACGGCATTCACGACGCCGGCTGTTCACTAAAAATCTTCCGGCGTCCGGTTATCGAACGCATTCCCCTCTTCCGCAACATGCACCGGTTTTTCCCCGCACTCGCCAGGATGCACGGGTTTTCCGTGACCGAAGTGCCCGTTCAACATTTCCCGCGAGCCCATGGGCATTCCAAATACGGAATCGGCAATCGCCTCTTTGCCGGCCTGTACGATCTCCTGGCCGTCCGATGGATGCAGGCACGATGTTTGCACTACACAATCGTCAATGAGCCGATCGACCCTTCCGACGTCCCGTCCCAGCATCCGAAATGACCTCCTCTTCCCCGACCATTCGGTTCTTCGGGAAAATGGGATATACATTCAGAAACCTTTGGCGCTCCCGGCCAACAGCAATGCCAAAGGTAGTGGACTTATACGTCCTGACGATCTATCATTATAGGGTTATTGGAGACATGCGATGCGGACCACCTTGAACATTGATGCCGAACTGCTTGTCGCAGCTAAAAAGTTGGCAGAACGGGAAAACAAGACAGCCGGGCAGGTCATCTCGGAATTACTACGCCAGGCCCTGAGCGCGCGCGGCGGCGCGCAAACGAGAGAGGCCTTGAACAGGGATCTTTATGGTTTCCAGCCTGTTCCTTCCCGTGGTGGCGTCGTGACCAATCAGCATATTAATACTCTCCGGGAAGAATTGGGCGATTAACCCATGAGGGCATTACTGGATATCAACGTCCTTATCGCTCTCTTCGATGAAGATCATACACACCACGTCGAGACCACGGGATGGTTGGAAGAAAACATCGATCATGGCTGGGCTTCCGGTCCACTTACTCAGAATGGCTGTATCCGGATTATGTCACAACCTCGCTATCCCAACGCCGTCCACGTTACTGAAATCGTCGCGAGACTGCAAAAAGCAGTTTCCACAAAACATCATCGTTTTGTCACGGATAACGTCAGTCTTCTGAACCCTGACACCATTGACCATGCGTGTTTGCTGAGTCCGCGTCAGCTAACGGACATTTATCTTCTGGCACTGGCCGTTGAAAACGAGTGCCGGTTCATCACATTTGACCGCTCCATTCCAATCAGTGCGGCAAAGCAGGCAAATACAGCCTCATTGACCGTCATCTAGATGAGGCTATCCTGGAACGAGGTGCATGCCCGCACTATCGCTTTGCTTAAATGACCTCCTCTTCCTCGACCATTGGGGGCTTCGGGACATGGCGTATACGTTCAGAAACCTTTAGCCCTCCCGACCAGGAACAGTTCCAAAGGCAGTGGACTTATACGTCAGCTTGCGTTACCTTCGGCTGCAAATTACACTACGACTACTGAATTTTCAGAAGTCAGGATCAAGAACTATCATCGGGGCTCATGATGATTTCTAATCCACTGCCACTCCATCCCGGCAAAGTGCTCTCTGAAATTTATATGGCAAAGATGGGTCTCAACCAGACACGTCTGGCAAAACGCTGTGGGTGCTCGACCGGAAAAATCAACGAGATCGTGAATGGCAGGCGAGGCATTTCACCTGCTTTTGCCATCGCCTTTGAGTCCGCACTTGGAACCAGTGCAGAGATGTGGGTCCGTATGCAGGCGGAATATGACCTGTGGGAAGCGCGTTTGAAGGTTGCTTGATCTGCCGGGCCACGTCAAAACCACAGTATTGAATTGCCCCCCTGCCAACCCGTCATTCCACTCGACAACGCGAGTGCAGGAGACGAACTCCTCGCACCTTTTCTCACCTTGTCCTAATCGATGAGCGAACTTCTTTCCGGTATCAGCGCCTACTTCGCCAACCTGACGACGGCGGAAAGCATCTGGCTGGGTATCGGCTTTTTCGGGCAGGGCCTGTTCTTCTCCCGTTGGTTGGTTCAGTGGATCGCATCCGAACGGAAAGCGGAGAGTCAAATCCCCGTGGCATTTTGGTACATGAGTCTGGCCGGCAGCCTGATCGTGCTGGCGTATGCCATTCATCGCCACGACCCGGTGTTCATTATCGGACAGGGAACCGGCACCCTCGTCTACCTGCGGAATCTGATGCTGATCCACCGAAAGCGAACGCCTCGTGACTGATTCTTCCGCGGTTGCCGGACACCCGTTTTCCACGCGCACCCTTCATCTGGTGTTTCTGCTCGTCTGCGGGTGTCTGCTGCTCCTGCTCGGACTGGGCGACGTGGGCCTGACCGACCGCGACGAAGGCAGTAATGCCGGCGCCGCGCGTGAAATGCTCGAAACCGGGGACTGGATTTCTCCCACGCTGAATTATGAGCCGCGGTACGCCAAACCGGCCTTGACGTACTGGATCGCCGCCGGCACCTATGCCCTGTTCGGCGTGAATGACTTCACGGCCCGGCTGCCATCGGCCATTTTCGGACTCGCGCTGCTCGTGCTCCACTATCTCTTTCTGCATCGCTTGCTGGGACCGGCCCTGGCGTTTTGCGGCTCGCTCATTCTCCTGCTGAACGTGGAATTCGTGGGCATTCACCGCCTGGTCCTGACCGATCCGGCATTGGTGTTTTTCACCACGCTGGCCACTTACGGCTTCTGGCTGGGCTTTTGCGATCCGGGTCGAGACCGGCGTTTCCTGTGGCTGTTTTATCTCGGCATGGCGCTGGGCACGTTGGCCAAGGGACCGTTGGGCATTCTGATTCCCTTGTTGGCCGTCGTGCCGTATCTGACCCTCACCCGGCAGTGGACGGCCTATTTCGCCGAGGGCCGGCCGCTGGCCGGTTGGACCCTCTGTGTTCTCATCGCCGCGCCCTGGTACCTCGCCATGCTCGCCATCCACGGCGCGGATTATGCCGCGGCGGCCCAAGCCAATACCACCGGACGATTCGCGAATCCCATGGAGGGGCACGGCGGGACGCTGCTGTTTTATTTCCCCATTCTCCTGCTCGGCTTTTTCCCGTGGAGCGGATTGCTCCCGGCGGCTTTATGGCACGTGCTGAAAGAGTGGAAGTCGTTCCGGATGGGCACGGCGGACGCGCGAGGCGAGCCGGGATTGTTGCTGTTCTGCGCCCTGTGGGTCTGCGGCATGTTTCTCTTTTTCACCATCTCCGCCACCAGGCTTCCCCACTACGTCCTGCCCCTGTTTCCACCGGCCGCCCTGCTGGTGGCCGTGCTCTGGTCCCGTTTCTTGAAGAACGCCCGGCCGGCCGGCCTGACCGTCTCGACGCACCTCGTCCTCGTAACCGGGTACGTGTTCAGCCTTGCGCTGGTTTCCACGCCGGTCATCTTTGAAAGCGTGAGGCACCAAATCGCCGTACATTTTCCGGCCGCGGCAAAGATCGGCGTGGGGGCGGCGCCGATCGTGTTGGGCGTCGTCGTGTTTCTGGGCGTGGCGATCTTTCGTCACCTGGTCCGGGAGGAGGCCCGCCGGCCGCAGGCTTTTTGGGTGCTGTCGGGGATGATGGGGATGTTTCTTCTTATCGTGATCGTGTTTGCCTTGCCGCGCTTCGGGAAATATTTCATCAACCCGCCCCAGGAACTGGCGACCATCGCCGGATTCAACCTTGGGCCACAGGACACGCTCATTCACTATGGGCGAAAACTGCCGTCGTTGACGTTTTATGCCAAACGGAAAGTGCATTTTATCAATCCTGACGAACGGAAAAAGTTTTTACCGCATCTCAAAAAGGACGGCCGCATCATGGTCATCCTGCCGGCCAACCTTCGTGAGCGCCTGCCCCACCCTGTTGATTCCTTTCAGCCGATTCTCCAGCGGTACGGTTTTCTGCTCCTGTCTCGCGAGCCGATGGTTGGGGAAACTCCAGAGGGCCAGGGGTGATGGCCCGCTACGGCACCAGGCCGTGGAGGCTCTGCAACGTCACCAGCATGACGACCAACGCGCTCGTGAGCCATGCTTCGTGCAGCAGCTTCGGGGGTTGTCGACCTGCCTGATCGTTCAACCACCAGGCGACGGAGGCGAGAATGGTCACCATGACGACCCACCACGCTTGAGTGCTGATCGCCAGGCCCAGCGCGATCATGATATTGGCTAACAACGTTCGATGGCCGTTCCCGCTCCCCTGCCAGGCCATGATCCACCGGGCACTGATCCCCGACACGCACAACAGCAGTCCCGTCCAGAACAGGCCGTCCGCCACGGCACCCGGGTCCGGTTGACTGAAGATGCTCCAGAACAACGCGCACCCGCCGATCATCAACGGGAGGGTTTGCGGCAACGCGTGCACCGCGTTCACCCGCCATTCCTTGAGCGCGCGCGCCCACATGTAGGCGATGAGGAACCCCAGCACCGCTCCGCCCAGCACGTCGGTGGGAAAGTGGGAACCCTTCACCACGCGAGCCACGCCGACGAAAACGGCGACGCCGTACCAGAGCCCCCTCCATTCGGGGAAATACCGCGCCAGCACCGTTGCCACGGCAAATGACGCCGCTGCATGCCCGGATGGAAACGCATCGAGCCCCCCTTGCCACGACGGGCCATATTCAAAGGCTTCCTGATGCGTGAACCGCGGACGGGGCCGTCCGATGAGGTGCTTGAGGATTTGGGTCGCGAGTCCCGCCAGGCCATGCGCCACGAGCCCATCGATCCCGGCTTGTTTCCACACCTTTTTCTTCCGGAGATAACCGATGCCCCAGAGCCCGGCGCACAGGAGTACCAACGTGAGGCCGTCCCCCAGCCGGTTGCCGATCGTTCCCAGGCGTGCCACGAACGGGTCGTGCAGGGACCGGATCAATAACACGGTCTGAAAATCGAATTGGGAAAGCTGGTACAGACAGAAGAGCACGATGCCGACGGAGAGGGACACCACACTGAGGGCTTTGAATCGAGACACGAGACCTCTCGCTGCTGGTTGAACACGCGACTGGGCTGAATGGTAGCACAAAATGGGGGATTCTTGCGGGGTTTCGGCCCCGCACGACGAGATCCTTTTGTTTCGGCAAAAGGACCCAAAACCATGGGCGCCCGGGCGTGGCCCTTCGGGTGCCTTTGCCCCGGTCCCGAAGGTTAGGGCTGCGGAACTCGCTGCGCTCAGACAGTCCTCGCCCCCATGTTGGATTCGGGACCGGGGCGCAGCCGCGCCCGCAGGCGCCGGGACATGGCGGGGGGAAGTTCTTTCGGTTAATGGCGGAAGTGGTCCGATGGGGTGAATCTGAGCGATGTGTTGCTTGCGGCAGGCCTAGCGCGCGGCATTTCGCCTGGGGAAACGAGAGCGGCCTTTTTGTGCGGGGATGGGGGGGTGCTAAGCGAACAGTCTTGTAAGCCAAGCAAGAAAATCCTGGCAGAGAGGGCCGTTACTATCCAAATCACACACACCTATGGCTAAACCCATTTTCCTGGGGTCCTTCCTAGCCGCGAGCCAAGCATGAAGTTTGGCTCGCGGTGTCTTACTCTCTGAAAACTTTCTCTCTGCTTCCGGAATATCATCTATGTAGCGTTGGGACCGTGGCCATACCGGGTCACCGGCGGGAATCATTTGTGTGACGAAATTTTCAAGTTCGCCGGATGCGTTGTTGTCCGGCATCAGCCAAATGCCGACGCGAGGCCAGCCGTCTTGGCCCTCTATGATTGTCCCGGAGGAGTTGGGAGACGTGGGTAGGTCGATGTCGATGTTCGCCGCAAGCAGCTGATCGGTTACAGCCTTCCAACGGTTTTGTAAATTGTCGTTTGCATCCACGAGAATGCCAACGGCCCGCCGTTCCGGAGCTTTGATTTCGGAGGAAATCGAAGAGCGCAAGTTGGGAAAGCCTTCCTTGGCCTTAATGGAAAAGGTTGGCCCCATGTTGTGACGGCGACAGAGGTGCGAAACTACGTGTTCGTCGTCCGGTCCTTCGACTAAAAGAATGTGATCCGGTGACGGCGAAGGCAGGCTAGTCATCAGCTATCTAACTTCAATGCGTTGCTCGGCTACGACTCGGAGTTCTTCTTCAGAATACTCTACCGCGCGAATTCCGTCTCCGTTCGTCTCAAGGCGAACGAGCGCGCCTTCCACTTCCTCTGATTCCGTTGCCGCTTGTGCAAACCCCGCTACGCAATCCCAACTGTGCGTCGTTGCAAGAACCTGTACGTTGTTCTCATACGCCGTTTTGATAATCATCTCCCAGAAAGCGCACTGGACCGAATGGTGAATGCCGTTTTCCGCTTCGTCGATAACCAGAAACCCGTCTGGGCTGTTGGCAAGCGCCAAGGCTACACCGAACAAACGCACGGCCCCGTCCCCGAGGCTTTTCAGAGGAACAGGGCGAACTTGCCCCTCGATCTTTGCAACCACCCGGCGGCCATAAGGCCTTCGACGTGGACCTTCATCGCCGACCATCGCAACACGCTCCACCCTTCTGCCGAAGATCAGATTCAGTGCCTCCACTGCTCGGATTTCATCATCTGTAAGTGCTACCTTGTCCCAGAACCTCGCCATGTCCGAATTACTCAACAAACTTGGCCCTAGAGCCTCGCACCGAATTTCAGGTGGAAGGTCGGATTCCTCACTCAACAATCTGCGATACCTGATTTCAGCTGCATTTGAAAGTAAAAACACAGGGATTTCTTGTTTTGCGCCTTGGAATTCGATGCTGAGCAACGGTCCATCATCGTCTGCGGGAGACGATGAGAAAAGCCTTTTCCATCGCTTAGATTCTTTTGCACTACTAAGCGAAACCGTCTTTATGCTGAGATGCTGGTTTTTGCTCACCGGGCCTATTGAAATGCAGGCATCTGATGATGCATTCCAACTATGGAAGAGAGCCCCCCAATCAGGCGCAAGCACTTCGTCGCCGTCTTCATCGACACCTTGAGTAAGCTCTTCCCTGCTCTGCAATATGCTCGTCAGGACAGAATAGCGGCCGCGCGAGGCATAGATGCGGACGGCATCAAGCACGGTGGTTTTACCGACACCGTTCTTTCCGGCAATCAGTGTCACGCGGCCCAACCGCGAAATCGAAAGGTTCTCGATTCCCCGAAATCCTCTGACCGACAGGCTTGGAAGATGGAGATCTGCGTTTGATGGTTTTGTGGACATACTAGGCTCGCTCATTTCGGTCATTGTAATTGTATCTTACATTCATCTCAAGGCGATTCTAAACCGACCCATATTCGAACAGTCAGCCGATCTGTGTGGTCTGCATAACAGATGATTTTTTGGCTTTATGCGCGCTTTTTGGCCCAAGTCGAGAAGGCTTTGCCAGCCGCACGCTTGATTGTCAGACGGTCGCTGCCCCCCTTGCTCTCTTTCCAAAGGAAGGGAAGAGAAAGACGCTGGATTCCCGATCGGGTCGGGGATGACAGAGAGGGAAAAAGTGCTTGCGGGGTTATATTCGCGGGGTTTCGGCCCCGCACGACGAGGTCCTTTTGTTTCGGCAAAAGGACCCAAAACCATGGGCGCCGGGGCGTGGCCCTTCGGGGGCCTTTGCCCCGGTCCCGAATGTTAGGGGGGCGGGGATGCGAATGCAAAAGACGAAGACAGAGACCGAATACAGAGACCGAATACAAAGACACTGGATCCCGGATCAAGTCCGGGATGACAGAAGGAGGGGCGGAGAGAGGCTCTCGCGAGGATGACAAAAAGGGGGGTCAGGGGATCCAGTCGGCCAGGAAGACGTTGTATTCGTCTGGGCTTTTGGCGTTGCGGTCGGAGACCCATACGAGGAGTTTGCCGTTGGGGGAGAACATGGGGAAGCTGTTGAAGTGGCCGTCGAGGGTGATTTGTTCCGACTCCGTGCCGTCGTCGTGTACCAGATAGAGGTGAAACGATGGACGGCCTTTTGTTTGTGCGGCTTTCGGGCCACTCGAGGCAAAGATGATCCGGTGGCCGTCGGGATGGAAGTAGGGCGCGAAGTTGGAGGCGCCGTTTTGGGTCACCTGTTGTTTGCCCGACCCGTCGGCGTTCATGACGAACAGTTCCAGGTTCCCCGGTTCCACCAGATTCCGGCTCAGTAATTCCCGGTAGGCCTCACGTTCTTCCGGTGTTTTGGGGTGCTGCGCCCGGTACACGATCCGCTTGCTGTCCGGAGAGTAGAACGCCCCACCATCGTAGCCGACGTCGTCGGTGAGGCGCTTGACGCCGGTTCCGTCGATATTCATCGCATACAGGTCAAGATCACCGTCCCGCACCGATGTAAACACGACTTTTTTCCCATTGGGCGCTATGGTGGCTTCCGCATCGTATCCGGGCGAAAACGTGAGACGCTGGAGTTCGCGGCCGTCCAGGCGCGCGGAAAAAATTTCATGGTCATCCAAGACCCAACGATATTTTGGGCCCCGCTCTGGCTTGGGCGGGCATTGCAGCCCGGCCAAATGGGTCGAGGAATACAGGACCCGCCGCCCGCCGGGGAAAAAGTATCCGCAGGTCGTGGTCCCGTAGCCCGTACTCACCCGGTGGATATTTTCGCCCTCCAGATCCATCACGTATATCTGATAGCACGCGCCGAGCGTTTGGCTGGCCGGATCTTTGGTGGATTGAAAAATCAAGCGCGACCCGTCAAAGGAAAAATAGGCTTCGGCGTTTTTGCCGCCCACGGTCAATTGCCGGATGTTGCGTAGATGCGGTTCGTCTTTGCCGGAACCGGGCGGTTCGTCTGCCCAGGCCGGTGCTCCTGCGGCCAGGAGATGAACAGACAGCGCCGCCATGCCTATGCACAAGAATGTCTTGGGTTTTTTCATTGGTGGATTCGGTTACCCCCCTCACCCCAACCCTCTCCCGCCAGGGGAGAGGGTGAAGAGCGCCAGGAGATGGCGCGGCTACAACTGCAAAGGATAACTACGAGATCCTTTCCTTCGACAGCTCAGGACAGGCGCTGCGCTCAGGATGACAGAAGGGGAAAGCAGATTCTTCACTTCGCTCATGATGACAGATTCGGGGTGTCGTAGGCTATTTTCATACCAAGCTATTGATGGCCGTGCAACACGACCGTCAGATCATCCACTGCGGGATCGAATGAACCGCGCGCGGTGACCTTTCCTTTTTCAAACACAAGATAACTGTCCCATCCATAGAAAAACAATAACCGGGACAGTCCTTGAACGGCTTTTGGGGAGAATCCGAAGAAGACCGTGCCCACGTGTCCGGGATGGGTGGGATTGACACAATTGACCAGCACGGCTACGTGATCTCCCGAGTACGTGGTTCCCTGAATCGTGATGCTCTGTTCTTCCAGCCTGACCTGTGGGCCGCACCATTGAAGGATTCTGCCCACCCATGGATTGGTTTGGGGATGGCCCATGGCCAACACCGATTGCGCCTCGATCGAGACGGTCCGTTCATCCAACCAGGCCGTGTCGTCATGTTGCGATCGGATCCGGTCAATCGCCGGTTTCAAGCCCTGTTGCTCGGGTTCGGGCGTGGTCGACGCCAACAGCACCGCTCGATGCCGGTCCGTGACCCATCCATTGAGTATCGGACTCATGGCTTGGCGGTCGAGCCGTCGAAAGGTCTGATACGCCGGATCGAGTTGCACTCGCATGGGCTTGGCCGGAACCCCAAAGGCCATGGTCTGTTCGTTTCTGCGAACGTCGATCAGGGTGCGATACTCCCGCCCCTGTTCCAACTGCACCACCACGGGGACGCTCAGGCGATAGGCCGGCCCCTTTTGCTTCACTTTCAGGGATACCCAATAGCCCGTTCGGGCATCGCGTTCGACATGCGCTTGCGCAATCCGGAGGTGCGGCGTTCCACTCCCGTGCACCCATTGGTTGAAGAACCATGCCAACTCTTTTCCCGACGTCTCTTCAAAGACCCGTTGTACCTGAGGCCAATCGGCATACCCGCCCGAATAGCCGGCTATCATTGCACGAATCGCCTGGAAAAAGTCCCGGTCGCCGAGTTCGCGCCGCAACATGTGAAAGATCATGGCGGTCTTCTGGTATCCGATCGCGTTATCCACGCGGTTCTCTTTATGATGAAACTTCGCCACCGGATAGTCGTCTGCCGGCTGCACGTACAAGTTATATTCCATGATCATCCGTTTGCGATGCGCGCGCGCCGTGTCCTTTCCCTCCATCCGCTCGTCGTAATAGTAGTTGGCGAGATAGGTCGTCAGCCCCTCTATCCAATTGCCCGTTTCGAAATGGTTGTGCACCGAGTTCCCCAGCCACGAATGCACGACCTCATGCCCCAGGGAATAGGGTTGGGTATAGCCTCGCTTCATGATCCCACTGCCCAACAACGTGAAGGACGGCAGGCCGATGCCACTGGGGAAGAAATTTTCCACGACCGCGAATTTGGGAAAGGGATACGGGCCGAGCAGTTTCGTGTACCACTCGAGATAGCGCGTCGTGGCTTCCACGTACTGATCGGCGACGTGCGCGTCCTCGGGAAAGACATAGGTCGCGATTTCGATGCCCTTCCATTGAGACGCTCGTTTCACGAATCGATTCGCCGCCAACGTCAGGGCTTCGGTT